>NZ_JACVMN010000009.1 GCF_014698935.1 Flagellimonas sp. S3867 | reverse complement strand
TTTTCCCTCGATGGGCAGCTAAGGGCTGTAATTTGGTTTAGCGGGTCGTTGGAGGACATTTCTTTTGGGGCGGGAGTGCATGGCACGTAGCAACAAAAGTCGGCTTTAGCTGAATGTGCTCCAACGGCCTCGTGTATGAAACGTAGCGTGCAAAAAGACACTAACTTTTCGGATTAACACAGAGCCGAATTTTTATATTTTGTTTTTAATTTTTCTCTTTTTAAAAGCCAAATTAAAAATTTGGTGGACTTTCTAAGTATACACAAACCTTTCGGTTAAGCACTTATTAGCTATGTTTTATACACCGTGTTGTGTGCAGTATTATATTAGTCGATAATATCTTCAAAAGTCAGTTTATTTTCCGTTTTGGATATGCTTATTATTCGATAAGTTGGTGCGATGCCTTGTCCGTTCGGTTTATAATACTCAGTTTTGAACTCCCCTAGGTTTTCGTAATTCACGGTTATCGCTTCTCCACTATATCTATTTTTATTTTCTGGTAGATAAAAGTAAGTCGAAACTGTATCGGTAAAATTTTCCGCCGATTTAATTTGTTCTATCAATTTCTTTTTATCTGAATCCGAAATTTGTAATTCAAATTTGTGATAGTAATCCCTAATTCCGCCACTTTCATTGTTTAATATTTTGAAACTATCATTTAATTCAATCCCTTGTTCCCTGAGATGTTTCTTTGCGTTCCATTTAAAAAATAGAAAGTCATCAAATATAAAAGTCAATGCTAAGAGGATAACTCCAACGGTCAATGCTCTTGATATTCTTATACCAAGTTTTCTTTTCCCCATTTTTTTTGGAATCCAATATCCTAGGTATATAATTCCAATTAATATAAGAATTATCACAAATAAGATTAAAAAGTAGAATAGGAAAATGTCCATTTATTTAATTCTGATACTTTTTTGGATATTGCACACAACGACCCGCTAAACGTAGTTCCGGGATTTTTGTGGAAATATAGTAAAATCGTTCGACTGTCGTGTGCGAAGCTGTCCTGACTGGGTTGCCGGGTCTCGCATTCGACGGTCTGCCAAGAAGGCCGCCTGTCGGCCGTATCTTGTCGATTTTGCGGTATTGGGAACAAAAATATCGGGGCCAAATTACTTTTAGCCCCTGTTGGTGCACCACGGGGTTTGGATTGTTTGCCCCGTGCTTGGTTTTCCCTCGATGGGCAGCTAAGGGCTGTAATTTGGTTTAGCGGGTCGTTGGAGGACATTTCTTTTGGGGCGGGAGTGCATGGCACGTAGCAACAAAAGTCGGCTTTAGCTGAATGTGCTCCAACGGTCACGGCTATGAGTAGTTGCGTGGGGTAGCGGTTAACTTTGCAAGTACGTAACTAACTGAAAATCCGCGAGGATTTTCAGAAGTAGGCGAGAACAAGCAATTACTTATAGCCATTGTTATGTGCTGGGCTTTTTTCAATTCGGATTAAATCGGTTAAATGATTGCCAATATTTGTCCTTATAAATGTCAAAGTCCAGTTCGATTTTATTTATATATTCTTTTTTTATTTCGTGTAATACTTTTGATGGTTTTCTAAATTCAACACAGGCAAAATATACTTCTCGAACAGAATCAGCTGTTTGTCTCCCAATGTTTAAATAGCCATCAGAATCTTTTAATTCTGCCATTATTTTATCTTCAATTTCGTTGAGAAGTTGATAAGTGGAATCGTCAGGCATTCCATTATTGTTTTTTCCGTCATATTTGATTTCCATTACTGCAATCCAAGGATGAGACGCTTTACTATCCCAGTTCAATAAATTTGTGTTAATAACTGCAACCAATGGAAGTCCGTTTTTTAAAGTCGCTTCGAGTCCAGAATAATTGTCGTTTTCGGTGTTATGTCTGAAACCTTTATATTTTTCTACAAACTCTTTTTCTCGCCAAGTCAAAAAGTCCTTTAGTTTTTCTAATGGAATTAATTCGGTTGTCGTATCTTTTGGGTTAATAATATTTACATTGTCAATCGTGGTAACTGAATTTAATTCGCCAAGAGAATTGTCTAGAGCGAGGTAAATTCCATTTGTCACTACAGCTCTGTTTTCTTCATTAAAATCTTTATGAGTAATTGTAATGTCAATCTCATCTGGCATTTGTTTATGGTCAGTTGAATAAAACTCCATTTTACTGTCGTCAAATTTATAGCCGTCCATTTCAATTCCGTATTGATTTAAGTCAGACGGTTGTTTTAGTGCTGTAATTTTCCAATTACTCATTTTCGGTGCTGACTGTACCAATTCCTCAACAAACACGATATTTTTGATTACTCCATCGGCTGTTAAAATCAATTCTGCCGTATTATCATCATACATTCCAGCAAGAAACCAAAATCCATCTTTTAATTCGTTCAGTTTTGGTGCAAGTCTATCGAAAAATATTTTGTTGATATTTCCTTGGTCTTTTAGAACTTTATGGAATTTTTTTTCATTCTGTTCAAACCAATTCCAAAAGTCAGAGTATGAGTTTATAGGTTCCTCTTTTGTACTAAATATTGATTTTAAAAAACTCATATTCTTATTAGTTCGGATTATTTTTCGCCTTGCACATAACAATTGTATATGATCATTGATCATATATCCATTACACGCAGAGCTGTATTAATGTTACTATTCGAATATTATTCATTTGTAAATGGTTATCGTTTGTTTGAACTTTGATAATGTTGCTTTTAATATTCTCAGGGATATTAATCCATTTTGTTTCTTCTGTTAAATAAAGTTCACAAAAACATTCTTCTCTGACAACTTTAAGTATATGATTGTAC
>NZ_JACVMN010000008.1:0-2500 GCF_014698935.1 Flagellimonas sp. S3867 | reverse complement strand
CTTAGATGTTTCAGTTCAGCGGGTTCGCCTCCTTTCGGATACCATGCCTTCAACATGGTGGGTTGCCCCATTCGGACATCCGCGGATCAATTCGTGTGTGCCGATCCCCGCGGCTTTTCGCAGCTTATCACGTCCTTCTTCGCCTCTGAGAGCCCAGGCATTCCCCATACGCCCTTCTTTTGCTTGTCGCACCTGTACCTAAGTACAAATGCCCTCGTAATCCTTTATTATATTCTATTCTACTTCGTGTTTCTTCTTTGACTTCGCAATGACGATAAAATCGTCACGCTCCGTCCCAATATGTCAATGAACGTTTGCCCCCGGACTTGTTCCAGGGTCTCCCCGATAAAGGACCGACCTTGATCGGTGCCTTTCCAAAGGGGTGCCCAGTCAAGCTGGGCACAAGTGGAGAATACCGGAGTCGAACCGGTGACCTCCTGCGTGCAAGGCAGGCGCTCTAGCCAGCTGAGCTAATTCCCCGTGTCTCAGTGATCAGTCAACAGTTATCAGTTAACAGTACTTATAACGGCTACCCAACCTCTAGAATTTCCTATTTTAATGAACGTACAGCCATAAGGCTGCTCTCGTAGTCTCAGGCAGACTCGAACTGCCGACCTCTACATTATCAGTGTAGCGCTCTAACCAGCTGAGCTATGAGACTCTTTGGCCCAATTGCCAGTATTTAAAAACATATTATAAGACAGCATAAAAGAAAAACAAGGACCACCCCGATGAAAGGACAGGACATTGTCCGGTCGTCTTTCTCTAGAAAGGAGGTGTTCCAGCCGCACCTTCCGGTACGGCTACCTTGTTACGACTTAGCCCTAGTTACCGATTTTGCCCTAGGCCGCTCCTTACGGTGACGGACTTCAGGCACTCCCGGCTTCCATGGCTTGACGGGCGGTGTGTACAAGGCCCGGGAACGTATTCACCGGATCATGGCTGATATCCGATTACTAGCGATTCCAGCTTCACGGGGTCGAGTTGCAGACCCCGATCCGAACTGTGACCGGTTTTGTAGATCCGCGCCCCCTTGCGGGGTGGCTTCCCTCTGTACCGGCCATTGTAGCACGTGTGTGGCCCAGGACGTAAGGGCCGTGATGATTTGACGTCGTCCCCACCTTCCTCTCGGTTTGCACCGGCAGTCCCGTTAGAGTCCCCGACTTGACTCGCTGGCAACTAACGGTAGGGGTTGCGCTCGTTATAGGACTTAACCTGACACCTCACGGCACGAGCTGACGACAACCATGCAGCACCTTGCAAAATGTCCGAAGAAAAAGCTGTCTCCAGCCCTGTCATAATGCATTTAAGCCCTGGTAAGGTTCCTCGCGTATCATCGAATTAAACCACATGCTCCACCGCTTGTGCGGGCCCCCGTCAATTCCTTTGAGTTTCATTCTTGCGAACGTACTCCCCAGGTGGGATACTTATCACTTTCGCTTGGCCGCCGAGACCGAGGTCCCGACAGCTAGTATCCATCGTTTACGGCGTGGACTACCGGGGTATCTAATCCCGTTCGCTACCCACGCTTTCGTCCATCAGTGTCAGTACGTTGTTGGTCACCTGCCTTCGCGATCGGTGTTCTATGTGATATCTATGCATTTCACCGCTACACCACATGTTCCGGCAACCCCACAACGACTCAAGACCACCAGTATCAAAGGCAATTCTACAGTTGAGCTGCAGACTTTCACCCCTGACTTAATGGCCCACCTACGGACCCTTTAAACCCAATGATTCCGGATAACGCTCGGACCCTCCGTATTACCGCGGCTGCTGGCACGGAGTTAGCCGGTCCTTATTCTTACGGTACCGTCAGACACCTACACGTAGGTGCGTTTCTTCCCGTATAAAAGCAGTTTACAACCCATAGGGCAGTCATCCTGCACGCGGCATGGCTGGATCAGGCTCCCGCCCATTGTCCAATATTCCTCACTGCTGCCTCCCGTAGGAGTCTGGTCCGTGTCTCAGTACCAGTGTGGGGGATCCCCCTCTCAGGGCCCCTAACCATCGTTGCCTTGGTAAGCCGTTACCTCACCAACAAGCTAATGGTACGCATGGCCATCCCTGTCCGATAAATCTTTAACCGGGTCGACATGTGCCGTCCCGGTACCATGGGGCATTAATCCAAATTTCTCTGGGCTATTCCCCTGACAGGGGCAGGTTCCATACGCGTTCCGCACCCGTGCGCCGGTCGTCGGCAAAGTGCAAGCACTTCCCGTTACCCCTCGACTTGCATGTGTTAGGCCTGCCGCTAGCGTTCATCCTGAGCCAGGATCAAACTCTTCATTGTCTATCGTTAAATATCTATTCAACTACCTAAAACAATACCCAAGTCCTTGACATCAAAATGGTTCTTTGTTATTCTCTTTTACGCTGTCTATACAATATGTCAATGAACTTCTTAAATCCATAAACGAGAAAAAAATCGGGCCTAACAGAGCCCTCCCATTTTGTCGTTTACCACCCAGCCTTATCAGCTAAGCGGGTGCAAATATAG
>NZ_JACVMN010000007.1 GCF_014698935.1 Flagellimonas sp. S3867 | reverse complement strand
CACACTCTTGTTTTTTATTAGATGAAATATTGTTACACAAATTAAGACAGCGACCAAAACCACAAAAGCGATTTTATCAACTTTTTTAGCATTTTTTAGAAATTGCATTATCGTTTTATTGAACTTTGGTGATTTCACTCTTCACGTTATCTGGCACATTAATCCAGTTTGTATCGTCTGTTAAATAAAGTTCACAAAAACATTCTTCTTCGACAACTTTAAGTATATGATTGTACCAATGCACATAAGTCCAATCTGTGGGCTTTGGTGAATAGAGAGTTTGTTTTTCTTGATTCCAATGCACTTGTTTTGCAGTACGATATACGAGTGTGAACTTTTTCATATTCGGGCTAATATGTAGGCATCCTAGGCTATCGATTTCGACTTTTATTATTCTATCTCTATCCAACTATTGAATCGTTTTATTGAACTTTAAAAGATTCTTTTTTACAAGACAATCCAAGATTTATTCATTCCCCATAAACGGTTCCACTACATTCCAATTTTTATCTTTTAACAGTTCGTGCCTAAAAGATCTTAGTGAGTTTTCTTTTCTAGCCTTAGTATTTAACCATTTTTCAATTTTGCTTTTATCCTTGGTGTACAGGTAAATGCTCAATTCTTGATCATTAAAAATGTGTCCCACATTGTGCGTAGGACTAACTTTGGATATTTCTTCTACTAGTTCATCTTCAATTTGATTGGCGAGCCCAGTTTCTTCTTCATTTGGTAATCCATTGGGGTTGCAATTTTCAGGGTTAAGACTAATTATCACAGTCAAACTCCATGGAAACTTGGATTTATCTGTATAAACCCTATAGCCCCTATTAAAACCGCCAATTGCAATACTACCATCTGAATACCTAGCTTTAATTACACCTAATTCTTCTTCTGGGTAGGTCATCTGAAACTCTTCTTCTGCCTTCTGCTTACAATTCATGAAGACTATGATTATAGCAAGACTTAATATTTTGAAACTCTCTCTCATAAATTTTTGGATGTTGGTAACGGTCAATCCTTTATTTGAACTTTGTAACGTCTTCGCTATGAAATGTAGCCAAAACATTCCATCATAGCCACCCTTGGCTATATTTTATAGCTCTTGTTGGCATTTCGTATTTTATTTCTTTCGTTTGTAATGATTCTGTGTCACTTGGTTCAGAAACGTTTTTGTTCCAATCAGCTCGAAATTTAGTTGATTCGGAAGTTCAGAGAATAAAGAAGAGCCTCCACCTAATAAAATTGGAATGGTTGTAAGTATCATTTCATCTATTAAGTCTTCTTTTAGAAAATTTCTTATCGTGGTTCCTCCGTCAATGTATAATCTGTTAAATCCCTTATCATGGATATGGTCTAAAATTTCAGTTAAAGTTCCCTTAATTAAAAATGCTTTTCCTTTATGGCTTTCAGGTATTTCTTTTAGCTTATTGCTCAAAACAAAGACTGGTTTATCATATGGCCAATCAACATCAAATCCGAGTACGGTTTCGAATGTCGTTCTTCCCATAACTAGTGCATCAATAGCGTTGTTGAATTTAACGTATCCCATATCGTCATTATCCGGATTTGGAATAGAATATAGCCAATCTATTCCGCCATTTTTATCTGCGATATAGCCATCTATACTTGAAGCTATGAATACACTATTTTTATTAGTCATTATTTAATTTGCTTATATGAATGCCAACTTGTTTATATGGATGTAAAATACATCTATATACCTGCATATGGGAATATAATCGATGTATTTGATAATCCTTTATTCAAACTTTAATTCTTTCGGTATTTCATTTGAGATATATTCTTCAACCAAAATTTTGTCTTCTAGATTCTTTAATATCAATAAATCATTGTCTTTATGTGAACTATATCTCAAGAGATACTTGGTTTTTCCACTCCTGTTCAATTCAACAAAACTAAAATTATCCGGGTTGATGCTGTTACTAATCAGCTCTTCACTTCTAGCATTATCCAATATCTTTTTCAACAAGGAAATTTTTCCCTTCTCAATATCGATTTGAATCTCAGAATAATAAAACCATGCAGCAAATCTGAATGGCGTGTAAAACACTGCACTTAATATTCCAACCACCAATGCACCTATCCATCCGATAATGAAAAAAAGAATCACAAAGCTAGAAGTAGGTAATATTACAATCTCTTTCCAATTAATTGGAATCCTATCACTAATGATATGTACTTTACCTTTCTCCTTAATTGAAAAGTAATTTTTTATATCATTCATGCTATGTGTTAAGGTCTATTGTTTATTTGAACTTTCAACGCTTCGGCTATGGCAAGTAGGGCGGGTACGCCGTCTGCGATAGCAGCGGGCGAGTTGATGTGCTGGCATCGTTTCCGTCTGCGCTGGTAGTCGGAGCTTTTTGTTTTGTATTTTTCTTTTTTATATCAAATGCCAAATCCTAAAGATTTGGCGGACTTGGCAAACACCCAAGCATTTAAATTTAACACTTTATGCCCTATTTGCTATAGGCATTGTTGGCAATAGTTTTTTAATCAATCAGTTTTTCTTTTTGTAAAAGGTATCATCATAGGTGTTTTCTTCATATATGCTAAATATTTAGATTTAAAACTTTCCTTTAAATCTTTTTCTTCATAAAGAGCTCCAATGAAGAAATACAAAGTCAAAAGAACAGCGAATACTAAATGTGTTGCTGACATCACTGGTGTAAACCATAGTCCCATAATGCCACCTAAGTACAACGGATGCCTTGTATATTTATAAAATGAAACCACTTTAAATTCTAATTCAGTATATGGTTTATTTAATAGTTCTAAATAGGTTTGTCGTAGACCAAATAAATCAAAATGATTGATTAGAAAAGTACTTGCAAATAAAATTACCCAACCTAAAAAAAATAAAACGTACATAGTATAAAATAGAATACTTCCTTCTTCAATTGTCCATATGTTACCACCAATTGGTTCCCAGTTCCATATGAGAACAAAGAGCAAAATACCTGCTTGAAGTACATAGGTACTTCTTTCTACGGGTCTTGGAAGAACTTTAGTAATCCAATTTTTAAATGATTTTCTAGCCATTACGCTATGCGGTACTGCAAAAAGTAATACCAGTGCAAGATTTTTTAAAAGCGCGTAATAAAATGGGACTTCAGGATTTCTGTCGATTGATATTTCCGGAATCAAATGACTTATCGATAAAATCCAAAATAATAGAGAAGCAAAGCCAATACAATAACAGATAATTGAGTAGACTAACATGAATAGTTGTTTCATAATATTTAGTTGAATTAATAATGACTCAAAATTCAATTAAATAAGCGACTACAAATTTGCTGAGCTGTCCTAAAAATATTCTCTAAAGCTCAAAAGTAACCTACGAACTAACATTTAGTTTCTTAAACTGATTTGGGGGCAACTTGTATTTTTCTTTAAAGGCTCGAATAAAATGAGATGTATTCTTAAATCCACTATCATAACAAATTTCATTGATGTTCAATTGGGTGTTAATGAGTAGCATTTTACTGTAAGTAAGTCTTCTATTAATGAGCCACTTTGATGGTGAGGTTTCAAAACACTTTTTGAAATCTCTCTTAAAACTTGAAAGACTTCGCCCCGATAGTTTTGCAAAAGCTTCGATTGGAAGATCATATTGAAAGTTAGCATTCATAATATTTTCAATACTAGCCTTCTTTTGATTTGAGATCTCGAGCAATAAATTTTTAAATGCGCTATTGTTTTTATTAAGGGTTATATTGTAAATCAATTCTTTGAATTTTAGCTCCACAAGTTCAGCCGGAATAGCTTCATTCATTGTCAGATATTGTAAAATACTCTGTATTAAAATCTGGAACGAACTGTTGGTCTTAATTTTTAATATGCCATCTTCTGTAACTTTGTTTTGAGAAGCTCTTGATGATAAATGATTTTGCAAAGTAAATTTTCTGATGAACTCATCATTCATAAAAAAGAGCATAACGCAATAGTCTTCTTCAAGATATTGCTTTGTAGCATACACCCCTTTTTTAACAAATAGTGTATCCCCTGCAGTAAGACCATAGGTTTGTTTAGGAGTTATCCAATCTTTACGACCGCTAATAACGTATGTGATTAAGTGAGATTTAGTCCATAGTTGAAATTTTTCAACATTTAATGGACATTTATATTCCACCAAAAGAAAGTCATTTCCAATATGCTTATTGAATTTGGGATGTTTTTTGAAAAAATCATATACATCTATTGTCATAATCTTTCAAAAATATTCTAGTTCAATATATGCATATAAACTATTGAATTCAATATCATATTTTTTCTATTTCAATTATATTTATAGTAGTGTTAGACTAAATTGAAATTATTACCAACTTGTTTATATGGATGTAAAATACATCTATATACCTGCATATGGGAATATAATCGATGTATTTGATAATCCTTTATTTGAACTTTCAACGACCCGCTAAACGTAGTTCCGGGATTTTTGTGGAAATATAGTAAAATCGTTCGACTGTCGTGTGCGAAGCTGTCCTGACTGGGTTGCCGGGTCTCGCATTCGACAGTCTGCCAAGAAGGCCGCCTGTCGGCCGTATCTTGTCGATTTTGCGGTATTGGGAACAAAAATTTCGGGGCCAAATTACTTTTAGCCACTGTTGGTGCACCACGGGGTTTGGATTGTTTGCCCCGTGCTTGGTTTTCCCTCGATGGGCAGCTAAGGGCTGTAATTTGGTTTAGCGGGTCGTTGGAGGACATTTCTTTTGGGGCGGGAGTGCATGGCACGTAGCAACAAAAGTCGGCTTTAGCTGAATGTGCTCCAACGGTCTCGTGTATGAGTAGTAGCGAATTACTACTCACCAACCCTTTTGGTATTGGACTGACCTTTGTTTTATGTTTATACTTTCGTCTTATCACTTTAACCGCTATTACTTATACATGTTGTTGCCAGTGGTTTATTCATTGTTTTTTTACAAATTCTACTGGTTCGGTTTGAAGATTCATTGTAAAATATGATATTTCTCCACTTTCATTCATTTTAAAATTTATTGCAAATTCTGGATTAAAAATATCTGAAACGTCTTTCGATGGTTTCATCACGAATATATCGTAGTGTAAGTGTTCCAAGAAAAATTTATATGTAGGGTAGATAGCATAAAGTTTACCATTCTCTAATACTACTTTAATATTTCCATACCCTCTATTTTCATATTCACCAACATATGATGCTAATGATTTTGAAGGTGGTTTTTCGTTACTAATTGATTCAATCATATCACTTGGTTGATAAATATCCGTGACCACAACAGGATAATCGTTTACCTGTTTTTTGTTTAACATTCTATTTTGAACGATATCAGCAATGATGTAAGGTAATATAGAGTCATCTTGATTAACCAATACCGTGACTCCAAATTTTCTAAATGGATATGTTACTACCAGCGTAGAAAATCCAGATGTATTGCCACCATGTTGCAATCTGTATTCACCATCTCTTGTTTCAACTCTCCAACCCAATCCATAGCCTTGAAAAAAAAGGGTTGGTTCATCATCACCATCTCTAGAATTATGAAACTTTCTAGCTTTCTTTATGAAGTTTTCAGGAAGGACTTGAGCATTTTTATACTTGCCATTATTTAACCAAACCAACATCCAATTTGAAAGGTCTTTTGAAGTACTTCTAATTCCACCAGCCGGTTTGTAGTCATGATACTCTTCAAAATTTACTTGCTTAATTTCGTTTTGATAAAGTCCGTAACCTAGAGCATAATTATCCGTTTTCTTGGCATTCTCTAAATTGGTAAAAGAACTCGTCATTTCCAATGGCTTGAAAATTTTGTTTTGTACGTTGTTTTCCCAACTCTCTTTTGTAACTTCTTCAACAATTGTACCTGCAACAGTATAGGCAAGATTGCTGTAAAGATTACTTTCCTTCACTTTTCCTTCGGGTTTTATGTATTTTAGTTTTTCCATGATTTTAAGTCGGTTGTTTTCAGGAAAAAGAACCAAAGTCCCGTTAACATTTCCCAAACCGCTTTTGTGAGAAAGCAAATCTGAAATTGAAATTGATGCATTCATCTCAGTGGTACTAAACTGCAAAGTTGGTATATATGCAGAAGGCCTGTCAGTCAGTGAAATTCTATTTTCTGATTCTAACATACCTAATAGAGTGGCGGTAAACGCCTTAGAGCATGAGGCAATTGGAAAGACAGTATTTTCAGTAATTGGCTTTTTACTTTCTAAAACTCTATAACCAAAACTTTTGTTATAAAGAATTTCGTCATTTTCCACTATGGCGATAGATAAACCAACAGCATTGTATTCTTCTATCCAATTTGTAATCTCTTGTTCCAGTCCCTTTAGACGCTTGTCATTAGATTGACCAAACATGGAAGTGTATATTGTCACAAAAACGATAGTTAAAATGCTTTTTTTCATTAGGGTTGTTTTCGATTTTTTGTTCAAATTACTGGCAACGGTCATGTGTATGATTAGTTGCGGACTTTTCCAACGGAAAATGTCCGCCTGACTCTAAAGATAATTGATTGCAGGAATTTCCAAGTGGAAATTCCGCCCGCAATTAATTATACACCGTGTTAGCTAACGTATTTATTGATTAATTCAATTATTAGAATCCGTTTGACCAAATAATGACTAAAATCAGGGTTATGGTTTAGAATCATTTCACAAAAGAGCCTACTGTCCAGATCTCCCAGCATAAATTTTTTGTTGTAGTACTCATTTATTAATGGACTGTGGTCTTTTACTTTTTCAAGCGCTTTCATATATGTCCCTCTGTGATTTAAATATTCCCACTGCAATGCTTCGATTTTTAGTGAATCGGGGTTATCCACATACTTTTTTGGAAGTCCTCTCATTCCATTCTTTTGGACCCCATCTTTCGAATTGTAAACTAATCTCACTGATAATCCGCCATCTTCATTAATCCAAGTGGAGTCCACTTGAGAGAAAACTTCGTTCCAGACTTGAGTTTTTTTGAATTGCTGAAAATCCAATTCTTGATTTTTAATTAATTCTATGGCCCCTTTTTCAAAGCAATCTCGAGTGAGACTACGATAGTTATTTGAAAGACTTTTGGAGTCAAAATTTTTGTCCAGAACCTGATTTTCGAAATAGTCAACGATATTGGTCAAATCCACAGAGTTTTGTGCTCCGAGCACTTGCTCAAAGTCCGAAATGCTCTTCTTGCTCGAACTGCAACTGAAAAGCACAGAGGCGAATAATAAAGTCCAAAAACCTTTTTTCATATGTTAGCTAACAATTGTATATGATCATTGATCATATATCAATTATACGTAGAGTTGTATTAATGTTACTATTCGAATATTATTCATTTGTAAATGGTTATCCTTTTTTTGAACTTTTATTATTCTTCAGCACCTATTACTCAAGTGTCTTCATAAGCTCTGGACATAAATTCATCACCTTGTTAGCCAATTTGCCCAGGGCAGATATATTGGATAAAATGATAACCCCGTTATCGGTTTCAGTATCGATTATCATAGAAGATGTATATCCTCCGGTACCTCCATTATGCCAATACCATGTGGCTCCCGATTCTACTTTCACAATGCCCCACGCCAAGCCAGTAGAAAAGTCATCCGTTGCTTTGTGAAAAGAGGTTCTGGTCAAGCCAAGTACTTTATTGCTATCGTCGAAATGGGCGATGGCAAACTTGGTTAAATCCTCTGTGGTAGAAAGAATTCCACCTGCTCCCATTAATATTGACATGTCCCAATTGGAAACTTCTTGACCGGTATCATTAATGCCTATAATCAGCCGATCCTTTATATTGGGTCTAACTGTTGTTGAATTGCCCATACGGTACCTGTCAAATATTTTGGTTTGAACCAAGTCTCCATAGGTTGAATTATCAATTTTGCTTAAAACGAAACCAAGTAACCCAACTCCTAAATTTGAATATTCGGATTTAGTACCTGGATTTGCTATCATAACAAGCTTTTTTGAGAGATCAAGTTTTAACTCTTCCTCATCATATTCCTTATATGGATTTGTCAAATCGAGGGAAGGGGAGCTTAAACCTTCTGGCAACCTTGGGAGTCCAGACGTATGGGTGGCGAGTTGTTTGAAGGAGATTTTGACGTTGTCCTTAATTGTGAAATCTAAAAAATCATTGATATCATCGTCAAGGCCGACTTTACCCTCGACAACAAAATCAGCAAGAATCGTTGTCGTAAATACTTTAGTGATAGATCCAATTTCGAATACCTTATTGTAATTTTCTATGGTTAAAACAGAATCGTTCTCCTTTATTATGCCAAAATAATTGGCTTTCCCATTACTAATAATTGCTATTGAAATTTGTGCTTTATTTGGAAATGCTTTGACTTTTTCAAATATCAAATCAGATTGTTTTTTTGTCAAGCCATTTCCATGTTCAACCTGATCATTTACAACTTCCTGTATTTGACCATTTCCAATGTTAAACGTCAAAAGGATAATTAATGTAAAAAAGTAGTTTTTCATGGAATTATTTGAAATTACTGAAAGCGAGGAGGGTTAATAATATACATCATATGGCCAAATTAAGAAATCGTTTGTTTGAACTTTGATAATGTTGCTTTTAATATTCTCAGGGATATTAATCCATTTTGTTTCTTCTGTTAAATAAAGTTCACAAAAACATTCTTCTCTGACAACTTTAAGTATATGATTGTAC
>NZ_JACVMN010000006.1 GCF_014698935.1 Flagellimonas sp. S3867 | reverse complement strand
CACACTCTTGTTTTTTATTAGATGAAATATTGTTACACAAATTAAGACAGCGACCAAAACCACAAAAGCGATTTTATCAACTTTTTTAGCATTTTTTAGAAATTGCATTATCGTTTTATTGAACTTTCTAATCCCCTATCAATTGTTTTTTAGAGTTAATTTAATATTGGGGTCTTAATTCTGTTAGTTGGTCTGGTCCAAACATACTATCCTGAAGCGGTTTCAATTTCATTCTTTTTTCGTCCATGTCTAAAATTTGAAAAATATGTTTTTCCTCAATTTGACCTGGAGCGAAAATTAGGAAATAAACATCATGTACATTTTTTAGGTACCAGTAGCCATCATTATCTTTCCATGTATTATTGATAAGGTTAAATCGTCCTTCCTTTTTACCAAACATTTTGTCCAGCCAAAATTGGTCACTTGAAAATTCAACATCTAGCAATCCATATAGCGAATCAAATTTATTATTGGTAAGAAATTTGATGATTTCTTTTTCTTTAATATCAAATGAGACTTTCAATTCTAATTTGTGAAATACACTAATCACATTTCCACTGGGTGGAAATTCTATAGAATCATTTTGGAATGCCTTTATAGAGATTCTCTTGCCTAAGCCTCTTATCCTTAACTTATTATTTCTTCTTTTGAACCTAAGCACGGAATCAGAACTTAAATGACCAAATGTATTATTTGTAAAGTCCAAAATCAAACCTTCTTGTCCAGAGGTATATTGTTCATTTTTATCAACGATTCTGTTATTGTAAGACATCCAAACACCATCTAATTGTTGTCCATAGGAATTAGAATATAATACCATTAATATGGTTATGGTCATTATTTTTAATTCACAAGAGCTAGGGCGTTTGTGTATCCTCAATTGGTGCAATGTTTATCCTTTTTTTGAACTTTTCCTTGTAAAGCGTTAATTAAATATTTCTAAAATGGAAGATTCATATTCCACATTAAAACAATTGCCATAATTCCTCCAAAAAGCATTAATGGAAAAAATATTTTTACTTGTCGTGCTGTCACGTTAGACTTACCAGAAAGTGTTCTTCGTTGAACAAGTCCAGGGTGTTCTTCTATGAACTCCGCTCCTTTTTTAAAATAGATCCACCAAATACCAAGCATCCAAATAATTATTAAATACCCGAAAAACAACTGTATAATCCACTTTTCCGATCTTGGATTAAAAAAATCAAAGATACTTTCCGCCTGACCAGTAAGAACACCCAATCCCATCAATATCCATGGCATACTTCCTAGAGTTATATATCCTTTAAAGTAGTTATTATAACCTTCTTTAAGTTCTGGATTTTGGTCACTAAGTTTTTTCGTGCTCTTTTTACCCAAGAAAGCATTTATAACTGTTACGAACAGAAATAAAATCCAGGCATGTTTAAAAACGTACTCCATTGGTAAAATATCAATTATCATTTATTTAAACTCTAATTTTGTTTTGTCTTCAGATTTACTAGAAATCTAGCCAGTATCCCTAGATTGGAAAGAATAAGATAGCCAACCAACAAGTTGACTCCGGAAATAAACCATCTGAAATAATCCCAAAATTCTGCAAGGCCAGGTGCTTCAAATGGGCTTAAGCCGGTCACGGAAATCTCTTTTTTAAACCCTAGATAACAGTAATGCAGGAACTCTGGTAAATGATCTAAAATCATAAACCCACCTATGAAAATCAATGCAATTTTTACAATTTCAAGACTACCTAAGTTACCGAACTCTATTCTCTCATCATCAAAACCTTTATCCAGTTTTAGTACGTCGATCACATTATCGGATTTTCGAAGTAGAAACACGAACAGCAATATCATCAAAACAGCGGATCCCAATATGATAAGAACCGGCCAAATGGCCAATTCATAACTTAAATAACTTACATTGGTTGGGATGAAATTGAATATTGTGAGTAATAATAGATAGAGGGCAAATATTCTAATGATAATCCTGAAAAAATCTCTCTTGGTCATTGGCTGGTTTAATTATTAATATTTACGAATAGTTTATTTGAATTTTTTGTTTATTCAATGTTAGTTTCAAACCCTCTATAAAGTGCTTTTTTTTCAGGTTTGGAAAGTTTTCGTCCTTGAATTTCTTCCCAAAATCTTGCAGCATTCTTTTTAGAAAATTGATTTGTTCTCTTTATTGCCTGCCCCCAGAGAAAAATCCCAAAATCTTTCCTGTTGTATATTATATTGTCATAGGCATAGAACCCTTTTTGGTCATCTTTCATTTTCATTTCAAAATCAAGTTTACCTCCAACCGTTTCCGTTTTAAAGTAACTGATGACTGTTTCTCTATCTTGATTGAAAATGCTATCACCGCTTTGCGCAAAACAAAGGTTGGATATCGCAAAACAACTAATCAATATAATAAGTTTCTTCATCGTTTATTTGAACTTTTTAGATTATAAAAACTTTTCAAATTACATTTATTAATTCAAAAACAATAAGGGAATATCAAACTCTTCTTCCTTTACACCATTGTTAATTTCAAGACCTTTGATCTGAATAAATGTCCTTCCACTTTTCTCAAGTTTCCCAATTGTGAACTTATAGTTCTTTGCAACCAAATACTGGACATCTTTCAACATTTCACTATTTAGTCCTTCTGGAAACTCATATGCCCAATTATGGCCATCCCATTTACTTTTAAATCCGTTTTGATCATTGTCAACATTGACTGCTCCTGAATATGATAATTTGACTTCACCAATTTCAATCTCGTTTTTAACGGAACGAATTTTAATAATGTTCAGAATTTGCAACTTTCCTGTACTATTGAATGAAATAGTTGAATCCGTTTTGAATATTTCTACATTTTCCCTTCCAGATGAAGCAATCTCAATATTTTTAATCAGGTTTTGAAGTTCGTTAAACTCATCTTCAGTTATACCAAGATTTGAATGATATTGAATAGGCTCTCCTGGCGTTGCATTTGCCATGTATTCAACGAACCATTCATAATTGTCACGAACTCCTTGTTGAAACTTTGAAGCCAATTCTTGCTGTCTTGGACTTTGAACAATTTTGTCCATAACACCCACCGTTGCTTCTCCATCTACTAACCAATCGTTAATATCAGTTTGTGCCTGTTCTGTTATATCTGATTGGGAATAACAGGAGTTCAACAGAAAGCCAATGGCAATAAATATTATAGATTTCTTCATCTTTTTATAGAACTTTAAAATGGATTATGGATTTTAAGTTAGGTCATTTCATTAATGAAATCCATATCCAACTGTCTACATTCGGTAAATGATTTGCATATATACTCTAGAACTTGCCCGATTTCAATCAACTTTTCATCTTCTATATTTGAAATTTGAAATACGTCATTTTGATTATGACTATATCCAATACTCGATTGAATACGGTAGGCCAATTCCCAAATTTGAGAACAATAGCGTAATCGCTGGATTTCAGACAATTGTCTAGAGTTTAATCCATCAATGTAGAGTATCAATTCTGCAAACAATGAATTGTCAAAATAACCTTCTTGATGTAGTTTTTCATAAAATGAACCTTTAGATTCATTGAGATTTTCTAATAGCAAATCCATTAATCTTATAAAATCCTTTATTTGAACTTTTAAAATATTCTTTAAATTTTAATCATTGACTTAAATTCGGTCAATTTCATCTTCTAATAAACCGACTATTTTCTTCGTTTTATTGTTACACCATAAAAGGAAGAGCCCTACAATGAAAAAATGTGCCAAATAAATTGAAAGAAATTCAACTCCATATTCTTGATAAATAATCTGTCCCAAACTTTTATATTTTGCAAAAACCATTAGTCCAGCTTCAATCCATACCAATGCCATATATACAAACCCTATTCTGGCTAATAGTGTTCCTAACTTTTTTAATTCTGTAGACGAATTCATCCTTTATTTGAACTTAAGTATAATCTGTTCTTTGCCAATAGTGGTTTCTATTGAAGTCGAAATGTAATGGGAATAGTATAATGAACCATTACTTTCTGACCTTCTTTTTCATAGGGGTTTAATTTTTTCAGTGAATTCATGATTCTATAGCATTCACTATCCAAGGACAAATGGTCTTTTTCAAGAATTCTTAAGTTTCCTACATCTCCATTTTTGTCAATTGTAAATTGAACTGCCACTCTTCCTTGAATTCCATTTGCTTGTGCTGTTTCTGGGTAGCGAAAATTATCTCGAATATGCCGTTGAATCTTTTGTGTATTCTCATCTGACCTGACATCAATTCCCAATTCTTTATACTGGATTGCATTTTCTGGGATAAATTCTCCATATTTTAATACAAAATCATAATTCCTTTGAGATTCAATATTGCCCTTTTTATCGAACCATTTCCAGATTCTATATGGCTGCTCTCCCAAATAGAATTTTTCCCAGATTACTTGTCCGTTTTTGGTCTTGGTGAACACTTCGGAAGTTACGCTGTCATTTTCCCTTTTCAGCACCTTTTTATAAGAGCCTTTGTTATTTACTTCTTTATATCCATACTTATCCGAATAATATGTGATTTCAGTTTCAATTTGTGCGTTAACATAGATTGTAAATAGAAAGAAAAGCAATGAGGTGGTTTGTTTCATTCTTTGTGAGGATTATTTAGTATAGGAATTTATGCTCGTTATGTAGGTGACTAAGTTAAAATAAACTCACGAAACCTTTTGGTCAATGGTTATGAGAATCCTTTGTTTGAACTTTAGTTTTCTAGTCTTCTTGAAAATACTCATAAGCGAGACTACCAATATCTTCGGTAAGTGAATTGTTTTCCTCATCAAAAAGCTTGAATGCCTGTTGAAGATTGCCGCCAATTGAAGCTCCACCTTCCAACCCGATTAAAAGAGAATAAAAACCGTCCGTTAGAGCTCCATCAATGATAGCACGCAAGTTCTTCAATTGTTTGGGGTTAAATCCCAAAGATTTGATTTGCTCCCCAACATACGTTTCTATGCTATCATTAAAATAGGTCTTTAATAATTCCTCTTTTGTCTGATGTACTCCACGAACAAAATCTTCAGTATGCATATTGAAATCCTTTATTTGAACTTATAGCCATTCATAAGAGATAGCTATTGCAATAATTTCGTTTGCTTTTTTAGATAGAGGAAAATTCTCTGTCATAAATTTAACTGCATTATTCTTGCCAACGTTTATGCTTTTATTGTTCCAAAGTTCAAACCTGCCTGACTCTTTCCAAATTTCATTTACTAGTTCTTTTTCTTGATAACAAAGTAAATCATTCTCCTTAATATATTTGATAAAGTCTGAATCTCTACCACCCTTAAACCCAAGAATTACATTTTCAAGATTCTTCATCCCTTATTTGAACTTTAGCTTTTATGTTTCCGAATATACAGGCCATAGACCAAACTAAGAACCAGATAGAGTCCAATTCCTAAAATGAAAGCATTAAGGTGTATTTTCTCATCCGTAGATATAATTAGGATCTCGGTTATCAAAGCGCCAAGCACCAAACTTACTATTAATCTTACCCACCATTTTCTTATTAGATTCATCCTTTATTTGAACTTTTTATTCTGGTCTTTTATTTCCACAGGCTACGCACATTTTCGCTTTCGGTGTTCTATACGGTTTTCCACAATTTTCACAATCCGGACCGATTTGTTGTAGCGAATGGTGCATTATAGCATTTGGTTCTGTCTCTCCGAAACCTGTTAGGTTGTTATAATAATCCAGTAAGTCCTTAAACCCTAATTGCCTGTCTTTATTTAATGTTCTAATTCCTTTTGAGTATAAATTGGAAGCAATCACAAACTCCTTTTCGTCCAACATGGGCACTTCCATTTTGCATCTCCAGCAATACTTCATCTCCATTGTTTACAATCGTTTTATTGAACTTTTTTAATTGTGATACCAGTCATAAATGTCCTCAGAAAGTTCTTCGCTTTCATTCTTTGAAATATCCAAACCATAAGAACTGACCAACTCACTTGAAACTATTCTACCAATCTTTTCCAAATCAGCTCCGCTATGAAATTGTTTGATTAAATGCTCGCTCAGTTTTAGAAATGAGCCACTATGACAGGAAGGCATTACGTTGGACTGATAAATAATTTTGCTCAGTTCTCGAACCGAAAAGCTATCTAATCTCTTCATCGCTTATTTGAACTCTGAGTTGAATTGCACTGATATTTTATTCAAATTCTTCTTTATCCTTTAATATTCTATTTTCATATAATTCTTCCCAAGAATCATACTCTAAAGTAATAGGATACTGACCGTCATAATGAGAGTTGTTGCTCCAAGTCAAATGAACGACCGCAAATGAGTTATCTTCCACCAGAAAAAGCACATCGTCATTGTCTTGCCTTCTGGCAAGAGTTTTAACTTTTTTATCAAACAAAATATGACTCTTGCCGATTTCCTTTTCAAGTTGACCGCTTAGATTTTGATTTGTCCAATACCAAGGTTCTGGTAGTTCAATATTTTTGTCAAATTTTTGCATCAACACAAGTTACCCCAATTTTTCAAATCGTTTGTTTGAACTTTCATAACATGCAAAATTCAAATAGAATCCAGATGCGTTTAGTTGAACTGTGCATATTAATCTATCTAAATTTAAACTTTTTTTCCTCAGAGAACGCCTACGCTTGCTTTTATGATACTAGGCTAATCAACAATCAATTTAGAAAGGGCTTCTTAATAAATCAATCTCACTAAGGGACTAGCCAGATATAAAACTAATCCAAAAAATTTGTAGTAATAATTCAAACGGTCAGTTTACTAACCAAAATAGGTGGTTAACTCAATACGTATTTCGGAATGATTCTTGTTCGTTTAGTTTAGCCAAAAACAAGCAACCATGAAGAAATTTTTATTCCTTTTACTTTCTGTATCGACAATTGTCTTTGGGCAAAAAGAATATTTAGCTGACCTCCCTATTAGAGGAGCGGTTTCTGAAATTGGTATTTCACCTTCGGAAAAATTATGGTTAGCTACGAAACCGGGCAATACTTATTATACAGATAGTATTCAAGGACTTTGGCGTTTTGGTCCTTTGCAGCCTAAGGGAATCTCAGGAGAGGGTATTTTCGAGAGAGTTAACTTCTTTTCAGAAGACACCTTAATGATATCTGGCTATATTCATGGAGATGACTCTGATACAGATTTTGTCTTATGGTCAGGAGACCGGGGAAGAACATGGGAAGAAGCAAAATTTGGAAAGGAAAGTTGGATTGACGCAGCTTATATCAATGAGAACGGTAAAGCCTGGATGAGCGGTTCTTCGCAGTTGATATATTATACAGAAGACAGCGGTAGAACATGGCAAGAGTTCGATAAAATAGAAAAGAAAAAGAGTGTTCTCAGATTTTCTACCATTCACTTTTCCAAAGATGAAAGTATAGGTTTATTTGGTTCATTCTGGAACAAAATATATAAAACGAAGGATAATTGTAAAACTTGGGAAAGAGTACCCACGCCACTAGACCAGAAAAAATACCAAAGGCTTTCAAAGAAGCATAGGCCAGATATTCGTAAAATAAGAACCTTCGGGAATTATTATCTTATCAATCAGCAAGGCAATGTATACTGGTCTGAAATAGATTCGGTTAATTGGAAAGAACTTCCACAAATAAGGGATTTTGAGGTTTCTGAAAATGAGTCTGTCTATCTACTAGATAAGAATTTGAAAGTTGAACTGAGGGATGCTAAATTTCAGGTTGTTTTTAAATCGGAAAAGAGTCTCGGAAATTATCCTAGAGCAATTGGTGTGAGGAATAACAATTTTTTTGCCCTTACCGCCAACAAAGTATACAAAATTAATCAATCTGAGTTTGGCGTATCAAAATTACTTACTCAGGAGATTCCAATACCAAAACCTCAAATAAGAGTAATGTACAGAAATGAACCATATGGTTTCGATGGAAACAACATATTTAAATTCGATAAGAAAAAAAATAGTTGGTACCGATTTATGGAACTTGATTTTTTTATCTCCAATGCTATTCTTAAGGATGATAAAATAATAATTGCCGACCAAACTCTTAAAAATAGATACCTTCTAGATACCATTGATAAAAAGTTAGAGAAATATACTCTACCAGAATCCCTATTTGATTTATCGAATAACCCCGTAAAAAATATATCATTTGCTATTGGAAGCTATGGATGTTTTCATAGAAACTCTCAGATACGTGAATATAGGTTAAAGGATGAGTTTTTTGTTCTTAAAAGAAACGAAGGAGCTATATTTTCAAGTATGCCCAGGGAAATTAGCGTTGCCGAAATAAATGATTTTATAACAGAGGTAGATGCTTCTCGATATGAAAACAATAAAGTTGAAGATTTGGAGATTACTGCCAGTGATTTAGAAAGTTTCAAAAAATTCATTTCCAAAAGTGAAAAAAGAATTGCTAAAAAAGGGATTGATGTTTTTGATAATTTGGGTGCGTACTCTTTTCCTGGAGAAAACACAGATTTTGAATTTTACAAAAATGTGGCGGATAATTTTGATAGCATTCCGGAGGTTGTGCTTGAAAATGTTTTTGCTCAACGTTCTTCGATGTGGAGTACAACTACTAATTGGAGGAAAGTAACTTTTGAATTTAGGAATGGCCGAACTCTTACTATAGATAATTCTAGCTTTAAACCCAATTATTTAAATACTCCCTGGACGATTAATCATGATGGTCTGTTACTTACTAGTAATTCCATAAAACTTGCCAAGCAATTGAATAAGCTAACTCTAGGAGGTTTGTTTAATGGTTCGACAGGAGATAAAAATTTTGCTATTTTTCAAATTGCGGATTATTTGTACCGTCAATCCTTGACAGTATCCAAATAACCAATCCTTTATTTGAACTTTCAACGGTTACGTATATGAAATGTTGCGTGTTTGAGTGCGAGGATTTTCCGAAGGAAAATCAGAAGCTAGCAAACAAAGCAACTCACATTGGTTAAGCACGAACTAGCAATTTTTTATATACAATGTTATGTGGCGTTTTTTATTCTCTTCCGTTTATCCATTTTATTGCACTTTGAATTACTAAATCATTTTGTTCTCCAATTGAATTATAATTAAACTCTACGATTTCATCGGGCTCAATTTCAGTTCCAAATATTATTCCTTTTCTGTCTGCATAAATTGAAGTAGTTAGTAAAATCATTGAACCATCACTTAATTCAAAATTTTGATTTCCAGTTGATAATCCAGCAGTTTTGGTTCCAAAACTTTTAGTTTTTTCTCTGTTATGAAAAGCAGTTACAACTATTTCGCCAGAACTTCCTGTTTGATAACCAGTTAAAACAGCAATTGGTTTAGTGTCATCGTAAAGATTATACGGTTCTTTACTCAGTTTAACCATAGTAAATTCATTAATTCCAGATTCTCCATTTTTATAAAACCAAGAATCTTTATTTCCTTTTTTATCAACGAAATAACCACAGATTCCATTTCCTAAAATCGGTCCAATTCCAGTCAACATTGGCCAACAATTTCCACCAGTGTTTTCTCTTAAGTCCAAAATCCAACCTTTAATGTTTTTATTATCAATAGATTTAATCTTATTCTGTAAACTGTCTGCATATTTTTGGATTGAGATAGAATCTCCACTAATAAATCCATCCATTTTAATATATCCTAAATTGTCGTTTAGTAATTCCCCCGAAAAAGGCATTAGGTTAACGTCTTCAGATGATTTACTTGTAGATTCCCATTTTTTCACTTGCTCTTTTGACATAAAAAAACTATGATTATCTCCTAATTCTCTTAAAATTGATTGAACTATCGGATAACATTCCTCAATGGAATTTACATTCGATAATTTAGAAAGTGCATTTTTTTTTACCTTTTCAAAGTCAATTGAATCTTTGTTTATTGAATTATTTTTAACTATTTCCAAAACTTCATTCAAGTATGTTTTAGGTGTCAATTCCTTTTGTTTAGTATTTGAACAATTGGAAGTTAATATCAGTAAAAAAAGTATTGCTAAATATTTCATTGTTGGTTTCTTCAAATGCTACATAACGGTCTCGTATAACCGTCAGTTACGTGTTTAAATTTATTAATTTTCGGTTAAGCACTGAGCTTGCAATTCCGAGTGGATTCGGACGTAGTCGAATCCGCCGTAATTGCGGTTATACATTGTTGTAACACGTTTTTTCATTCCGCTAAACCGTGAAAAATTTGTATTAAAATCAAAATAATAGTCAGTCCGAGAGTTACAATTCCGCTTATTTTATTCCTTTTCCAATTCCAAATTGCGAGTCCGAATAAAGTTCCGAAAGCTATTCCATAAGTCAGATTCACGTATGAGTAAAGTTCAGCAGTTCGATAGTAATATGGAACAGGTCCTTCTCCGCCAAAAGGATAAAATTCGGTTTGTTTCAAAATTCCAATTTTATAATACTCAGAAAGTCCCATAAACGCAAAAAATCCGCTCAATAGAATTCCAATTCCAGCTGCGATTTTCTCAAATATTGTTTTCTCTTTCTTCAATTTTATTTATCAGATTTCGTTTTGTTCAAATGTGTTACAACGACCCGCTAAACGTAGTTCCGGGATTTTTGTGGAAATATAGTAAAATCGTTCGACTGTCGTGTGCGAAGCTGTCCTGACTGGGTTGCCGGGTCTCGCATTCGACGGTCTGCCAAGAAGGCC
>NZ_JACVMN010000005.1 GCF_014698935.1 Flagellimonas sp. S3867 | reverse complement strand
TTAAAAAATTAATAACCGAGCAACCAAGTAAAAGTCATTATTCGAGAGGAGTAAAAGTATTGGCTTGGGGAAAAACAAAACTGGCTGTCAGAAAGAGTTAAGTTAAACTAAAGTTCAAATAAACCATACCGAAGAGTGATTGCTGAATTTCCATGAATCTTAAGCCATTGATGCATTATTTGTAAAACAATCCTATTCAATTCCTTAAAATCCGTCCAAC
Organism: Flagellimonas sp. S3867; assembly: GCF_014698935.1. GTDB lineage: Bacteria > Bacteroidota > Bacteroidia > Flavobacteriales > Flavobacteriaceae > Flagellimonas. The sequence continues at coordinate 20,656 of NZ_JACVMN010000005.1, read as the reverse complement.
CCAATCTTTTTGTTTAAAGTGCCTTTTACCTTAAGGGAAAGGTTCTTCGAAATCACCTTTGGTGATTGTTGGGAGAAGCGAGAGGGTAGCACGCCAAGGCGGTGCTACGATAACATTTTGCTCCGCAAAGCCCCATGAACAAAGGCGGTAACGGAAAAATGAAGGTTCATATTGAATTGGACATTTACTGTAAACCTTCCTGAAGAACCCTGAAACACTGAAAAAAATTACTGTAAAATGGTCCAGAGAGTAAAAGAACATGGGTTTTCAGCCATAAGCATCAAGGTAAGTGTCGCTAACAGGTTTCGTCGTTTCTCCAAAAGGATTGCCAGATCACATACCGAAACATTGACGTGCATTATGGACTTTTTTGAGTGGCACGGGTTCACTCCCAATGAAAAATTCGAAAAAAACATTCTTCAAGAAATCCTTAAGAACCGGAATCGTACAGAGGCCTCCATAGCGATCATTCGTGACATTGAGATCACACAGACCAAACCAACAAATGCCATCCTTCATGCCCTTTTGGAACAAAAGGTCAAACAGGAAAAACCGATGAGGGTTGAACAAAAAGTGGTCAAGAAACGGCCTGAGATTGAAATAACCGTTCCTAGGATTAGATATGAGCGCCTAACAGATAAAATGGAAATGCTCAAAAGAGAGAGCCAATATGTAGTTGAGCATATCACTTTGGTAAAGCCCTCTTTTGGGAAACCTTATCTGAGGTTGGAAATCACAGAAGGGGAATTGGAAAACTATAAACGGACACTTAAAAACCTATAGATAGTCCACGAACTCTTATTTAGCTTTCCACCACGCTCAGCAGGTTTGTTTTGGTAAGATTGGGCTTGCAGCGCAAAACCCGGTTTTGCTCGCTGATCTTGTATCCATATCATCCCCCGAACTTGAATTTAGCTTTTACAACTTCCATATCGTCCATCAATTTTTTATCGATGACCTTAGCATAGATTTGTGTTGTTTTCAATGATTGGTGCCCCAACATTTTACTAACGGACTCAATCGGTACACCATTTGCCAAAGTCACTGTTGTTGCAAAGGTATGTCTGGCCAAATGGAAGGTCAGGTTTTTTTGAATTTTACATATAGTGGCTATCTCTTTCAAAAAAGCATTGGTCTTTTGATTACTGATTACAGGTAGTAACAAATCATGCTCTTTGGTCAAAGGATGGTCCTTGTATTTACTTAAAATTGATTCTGATGTAGGTAGTAGGGGTACAACGCTTCTTGAATCTGTTTTCGAGCGTCTTATTTTAATCCATCGTTTTCCGTCTAGCCCAAGAACAATATGGTTTGAAGATAGTTTCTTGACATCAACATAAGCCAGTCCCGTAAAACATGAAAAAACAAAGATGTCTCGAATCTGCTCCAGTCTTGGGATATCAAATTCCTGTTTGATAAGAGAGCGAAGCTCAAGTTCCGTTAAAATATCTCGTTCTACCTTTTTCCATTTCGCTTTCCAATGATAGAACGGATCTTGGTTCACCCAATTATTGGCAACAGCAATCCGCATTATTTTTTTAAAGTTTACAACATACTTGGTGATGGTGTTTTGATTGCCAATGTTTTGGGTTTTTAAAAAGTGGTGGAAGCGATTGATGAACTTTAAATCCACTTCTTTGATGAAAATATCCTTGATTTTGTATTCCCGTTGCACAAAATCAGCTAAGTGCTCTCTGGTTCTTACATGTCTTCGGTATGCTCCATAGGAATATTCCAGACCTAGCAACTGTTCAATTTGGTCATTGTGTTCGTCGTAAACCTCCAGCAATGTTTTATTGATTGTCTCTTTATTAAGGAGTTTGTTTTTAATGGTATCGGCGGTGAACGGTCTCTTTTTCACAACTAATTTTGAATGAATATTATAGGCTTTGGACTCTAGTTCATCTATATAGTGATTAAGGCTTTTGCTTTTGATACCTGAACCTCTGACCCTACCTTTAATCGAGCACCATTTATCGGGCTTTGCTTTGCGCTGAATACTGAATTCTGCTCGTTTACCATTGACTGTAATCCTTAAAAATAGGTCCGCTTCGCCTTGTTGATTTAATCTACTCTTGCGGATGTAGCATAGAACGGAGAAAGAATTTGTTTCCATAACTGTGATTTTACTGATTTTTAAAATGTTAAATTTTCTTTGTAAGAACTTGATAATCAGAAATTTTAACAGCTTCGCGGTGCGCACTTTGTGAATTCAAAAAAGTGCGCACCGAATTGCGCACCGCGAAAAGCGGTATTATTTGATATCAAATGAAATCAGGGAAAACAAAAAAGTCTGTAAATCAACGATTTACAGACTTTTTGAATAATTATGGACTCTTAAAAGTGACCTGACTGGGGCTCGAACCCAGGACCCTCTCCTTAAAAGGGAGATGCTCTACCAACTGAGCTATCAGGTCAAAAACTGCTCCACTAATTTGCGTAAGCGGGTGCAAATATAACTCCAATAATTTATTAGACAAACCCAATTAATGATAAATTTGTGTTTTTTTAAAAACACCTTTAAATCCATTAAATGAAAGTAGTTTTAGTTGGGTATATGGCAAGCGGTAAGTCTTCGGTCGGTAAGTTACTGTCTGAACAATTGGGGATAAAATTCATCGATTTTGACGAATATATTGAGGAACAAACAAAAATGTCCATTAAAACCATTTTTGCGGACAAAGGTGAGATTTTCTTTAGAAAAAAGGAGCATGAATTGTTAGGACAAGTTTTGAACGCGAATGAGTCCCTATTACTTTCTACAGGTGGTGGAACCCCTTGTTATAGTAATAATATGAATACAATACTTGAAAAATCGGACCACTCCATCTATTTACAACTATCCATCTCAACTTTGGCGGCCAGAATAAGTGGGGAAAAGGAAACAAGGCCCTTGGTCAAGGACATATCAAATGACGAACTTCCTGAGTTTATTGGTAAGCATCTTTTTGAAAGAAGACAGTTTTATGCCCTGGCGAAACATATTGTTAATGGAGATAAAAAGTCATTGGAAGAAGTAGTTGCTGAGGTAAAGGAATTACTCTAAATAAACAGCGTCATTTTTAGATTCGAACTCCACTCGAATATGCTCGCTTAACGAAGTGGACAACGAAATACCTTTATAATCTGCCTTTATTGGATATTTTTTATGGTTTCTGTTGACCAGTACAGCTGTTTTTAATTGTTTAATGGGAGTTTTAAGAAAATGGTGGACTCCATATATTAAGGTAGTGCCCGAATTTAGAACATCGTCCACAAGAACTATGGATTTGTTTTTATAGTCGGCCTCAGCAATCGAAGTGTTTACCCCGCTCCTCAACGGATTTTTTTTATCCATTTGAAGCTTGCACAACACAATTTGTGCATCAGTGATTTTCTTAAGTACAGTTGCAATTTTTTTGGCAAAATTCAATCCACCCCCAACAATGCCGGCAACAACAATTTCTTTTTCGTTCACGTTGGCCTCATAAATTTGATAGGCAATTCGCTTTACGGTATGCTGTATTTGTTCGTGAGTGAGAATCCGGTTTACCATAAACAGGGTTTTGGTCAAAGATAAAGAAACCAATCATTCAGATTCATCCAAATAACCATCAATATCCCTTCTATCTTTTTTTGTAGGGCGACCCAATCCCTTTTTTCTGTAATGATCTTTGGCATGTTTCAACAATTCCGTATGTCCGAATGCTTCTTTTGGGGTGGTGTCCTTTCTGTAGATATCTACCAATTTCGCCCCGACCCGGCTCTCAGGAATATCCAACACTGTAAGCTGATAATCGATTTGATTCTTTCTTACAACCAGATTATCCATAGGATAGACCTCACGTGAGGGCTTGACAACGCTATCATTTACCCGAACATGCCCTTTTTTAACAGCATTTGTGGCAACGTTTCGTGTTTTATAGTATCTAATACACCAAAGGAATTTATCTATGCGCATAAACTCTGCAAATCTTTGTTAATGCAATACACAAAAATAGCGGAAAATCGTATCTTGCGCAGCTAAATTATAAACTTGATGAAGCACGGGATTTTTGTTTTGTTGTTTGTTACGGTATTATTTACATCATGCAATAACGATGATGATAGCGGACCAAACGTAATTACCGTTCCTCCTAGATTATTGGCAGAGGTGGCCACTGAAAATGATGAAGAGATCAGGGAATTTTTAGAAACCCACTTTTATAATTATGAAGAGTTCGCAGCACCCCCGGCCGGATTTGATTTTAAAATTAAGATAGATACCATAGCAGGAGCAAACGCCGACAAAACCCCGATGATGGACCAGGTAGAGGCAATTGATGTTAAGGTATCGTCTTTTGAACATTTACTATCTGAAGAAGAAACCGATATTCCGCATACATTATATTACTTATCGGCAAGAGAAGGTATAGGATCAAGCCCTACAGTAGCTGATTCTGTTTTTGTTCGATATGAGGGACTTTTATTGGATGGCCTCTCTTTTGATGCCTCTTTGAACAATGCAGTTTGGTTCGATTTGGCAAGGCTCCAAGACCTTACTCAAGGTTTCAGGGGATTTGCTGAAGGAGTACCAAATTTTAATGCCGGAGGAACCATTACAGAAAACGGAGATGGAACGGTAACGGTAGATGGTTATGGTGTTGGGATGATTATTTTCCCATCAGGGCTAGGTGCTTTCGAAGCTGTAAGCGGACCAATTCCACAATATAGTCCACTTATTTTTAATATTGATCTATATACCATAAACCCTTCTGATCATGATAATGATGGAATTCCATCCATCCTAGAAGATTTAAATGGGAACGGCTATTTATACGATGACAATACCGACGCACAAAGTGAAGAAGATGCCGGCTTAACAGTTAGGTTTGCTAACTTCCAAGATGCGGATGATGATGGTGATGGAGTGTCCACAAGAAATGAAATATCGGATGATAATGACAATATTATTATTCCATTTCCGGATTCCAATAATGATGGCACCCCGGATTATTTAGATCCCGATACAAATTAATAGAATTAAAAAAGCCACCTTTAAGGTGGCTTTTTTAATTCTATTAATTTCCTAATTAAGTTTTAAGGAAAGTGCAAATATTACCTGTGATGGTCTAGAATCTACCCGACCTTCAATATTGGTAATATTGTTACCGATAAATCGAGCTTCATTCTCAGAAAATCCACGTTCATATCTTACATCCAATCCTATTTTTCCAAGGTTGACACCAACACCGGCGTTCAATCCTACTGAAAAATCATTTTCAACATCCTGAACCTGCAGATCTCCTAGATCATTGTTCAATACATATTGAAAAGCTGGTCCCGCGAAAACATGGAGTGGTCCTACAATTTTAACACCAATAAGAACAGGAAGATCCAATTTGGACAAGTCATAGTCGTTGGAGTTACTATCTAGGTCGTAAGTGCTTTTTGTTTTGGTATAAACCAATTCTGGGCGTATATACATTTTGGGAAAATCCAATTTACCCCAAAGACCGAAATGATAACCGGTTTTTCCTTCAGCACCTTCTACAACGTTTTGTGCGGAATTGCTAACTGTTTGAATCAAGTCACCGTTCTTGTTGTAACTAAGTCCTGCCTTGATTCCCCATCCTGTACCACTTTGGGCGAATGCAGCTGTTCCCATAAGGGTAAGAGCCGCCATTAGAAGCGTTTTTTTCATAAGTGTTTCGTTTAATTGATTGAAGCAATATCAAATATGATACCGAAAAATCTATTTTCGTTTCAACACTTTTAAAACGGCTTCTGCGATGGCTTTATTGTTCAATCCGTATTTCTCCATCAACTGATCAGGCGTTCCACTTTCACCAAAAGTATCTTGGGTGGCCACAAATTCTTGAGGTGCAGGATGATGGCTTGCAAGTACCCTGGAAACACTTTCTCCAAGTCCGCCAAGATAATTGTGTTCCTCTGCAGTTACCACACAGCCTGTTTTTTTAACTGAAGCTAAAATGGCCTCATCATCCAAAGGTTTAATGGTGTGAATGTTTATCACCTCGGCAGAAATACCTTGTTTTTCTAAATTTTCGGCAGCGATTAGGGATTCCCATACTAGGTGACCGGTGGCAATAATGGTGACATCGGTTCCTTCACTGAGCATTAATGCTTTACCAATTTCGAATTTTTGGTCAACAGGGGTGAAGTTGGCAACTTTTGGTCTTCCAAATCTTAGATAAACGGGACCTTCGTGTTCCGCAATGGCCATTGTGGCCGCTTTGGTCTGGTTAAAATCACAAGGATTTATAACCGTCATACCAGGAAGCATTTTCATCATTCCAATATCTTCCAGTATCTGGTGTGTGGCACCATCCTCACCAAGGGTTAACCCGGCATGCGATGCACATATTTTTACATTTTTATCTGAATATGCAATACTCTGCCGTATTTGATCATAAACCCTACCGGTGGAGAAGTTGGCAAAGGTTCCAGTAAATGGAATTTTTCCGCCAATGGTCAAGCCTGCAGCTATACCCATCATATTGGCTTCAGCAATACCCACTTGAAAGAACCGCTCCGGATTCTCATCAATGAAGGTCTGTATTTTTAAAGAACCCACTAAATCGGCACAAAGGGCAACTACATTTGGGTTGGTTCTTCCCAATTCAGTCATACCTGCTCCGAATCCACTTCTGGTGTCTTGTTTTCCTTGATCTGTATATTTGGTCATGTCTTTTTCTTAAGAATTAATAATCACCTAAAGTTTCTGGATTTTGAGCCAGTGCGGTTTCCAATTGTTCATCACTTGGAGCTTTGCCGTGCCACGCATGTGTATGCATCATAAAATCGACTCCGTTACCCATTTCAGTGGTCATAACCACACAAACCGGCTTGCCTTTGCCTGTTCTGCTTTTGGCTTCTTTTAGTCCTGTGATAACTTGGTTTAGATCATTTCCATTTTCAATTTCCAGAACATCCCAGCCGAATACTCTGAATTTTTCGGAAACATCCCCAAGTGGAAGTACATCTTCGGTGCCACCGTCAATTTGTTGTCCATTTCTATCTATGGTAGCAATCAGGTTATCCACTTTGTTTCCAGCGGCATACATGATGGCCTCCCAATTTTGTCCTTCCTGTAATTCTCCATCCCCGTGCAAGCTGTACACCAAATGGTCATCTCCATTAAGCTTCTTCGCCAATGAGGCTCCAATAGCCACTGACATACCTTGACCCAATGAGCCCGAGGCGATTCGCACACCAGGAAGCCCTTCATGTGTGGTGGGGTGCCCTTGTAAACGAGAATCAATTAATCTAAAAGTATTCAGCTCGTCAACAGAAAAATATCCTCTTCTTGCCAAAACACTATAAAAAACTGGTGATATGTGTCCGTTGGATAGGAAAAATAGATCTTCCCCACGTCCATCCATATCAAATCCATCCTTAAGCTCCATGATTTCATTATAGAGTGCAACTAGGAATTCTGTGCACCCCAATGAACCTCCTGGATGTCCCGAATTTACTTTATGGACCATCCGTAAAATGTCCCGTCTAACCTGGATTACTAAATCCTGTAATTCTTGAGTGTTTGGCATTGTTTTTAATTTATGGTGGCAAAAGTAACGGCAATCGTTCTGCTACACAAGCACTAACACATTATTTTACAAACTGGTTTTGAACAGTTAAACTTTATTTTTTTGTTAAGGCTTTGTGGAAAATGAGATGGCTATATTTGCGGTCTTAAATTCAAGTATTGAAATTTACCTTACTTCAAAAAGATAAAGAGAGCAAAGCCCGGGCTGGGGAACTGACCACAGATCATGGTACTATTCAGACACCAATTTTTATGCCGGTGGGTACGGTAGCCTCGGTAAAAGGGGTGCACCAGCGCGAATTGAAGGATGAGATAAATCCGGATGTCATACTGGGCAACACCTACCACCTATATTTGAGACCAGGGGTAGAGATTTTGGAAAAGGCTGGTGGATTGCACAAGTTTATGGGTTGGGATAGGAATATTTTAACTGATAGCGGGGGATATCAAGTGTACTCACTTTCAGACAATCGAAAAATAAAAGAAGAGGGGGTAAATTTTAAATCCCATATTGATGGATCTCGACACTTTTTCACTCCAGAAAATGTGATGGAGATTCAACGCACCATTGGTGCGGATATAATTATGGCTTTTGATGAATGCACGCCATATCCTTGCGACTACAACTATGCCAAGCGCTCTATGCATATGACCCACAGATGGTTGGACCGATGCGTTTCACATTTGGAAAAACTGCCCTTTAAATATGGATATTCACAGAGTTTTTTCCCTATAGTCCAAGGGTCTACCTACAAAGATTTACGAAAACAATCAGCGGAATACATAGCTTCAGTAGAAGCGGAAGGCAATGCCATTGGTGGACTCTCCGTGGGTGAACCTGCTGAAGAGATGTATGAAATGGCTGAAATTGTCTGTGACATTCTTCCAGAGGATAAACCCAGATATTTAATGGGTGTGGGAACTCCTATTAATATATTGGAAAATATTGCTTTGGGTGTTGACATGTTCGACTGTGTTATGCCCACCAGAAACGCAAGAAATGGTATGCTGTTCACTGCCCATGGCACCATCAACATCAAAAACAAAAAATGGGAGGCAGATTTTTCTCCTATTGATGAAATGGGAATCACTTTTGTGGACACTGAGTATTCCAAAGCCTATTTGCGTCATCTTTTTGCGGCCAACGAATATTTGGGCAAACAAATTGCGACGATACATAACCTTGGATTTTATCTTTGGTTGGTACGTACGGCAAGAGAACGTATTTTAGCAGGGGATTTTAGGGAGTGGAAGACCATGATGGTTCAACAAATGGATAAACGATTGTAATGCTTACCATACTCGACAGATATATCTTAAAGCGATATTTGGTCACCTTTTTGGGGATGCTCTTGCTTTTTGTTCCTATTGGCATCATGGCCAATTTGGCCGAGAAGGTGGGTAAGATTATCGATAACGAAGCTCCACTTGCGGAGGTAATTGTGTTTTATTCAAACTTTACCTTGGTAATTGGAAACCTATTGCTTCCTATATTTTTATTTCTTTCCATAATATTTTTCACCTCTAAACTTGCGAGCAACACTGAAATTGTCGCCATTCTTAGCTCAGGGGTTTCCTATGGTCGATTTTTACGACCTTATTTAATAGGAGCCACCTTGGTGGCCATTCTTATCTTTTTGATGGGAATGTTCATTGTACCGCATGCTAGTATCGGTTATAACGAATTCGAGTATAAATACTTTAAAAAAGGGCGTCAGGTTCAAGTAACCGATAACATATTCAACCAATTGAATGAGAATGATTATTTATATGTTAGCAGCTTTGACCCTAACCGAAAAATAGGGTACAATTTCACTTACGAGCACTTCGACCAAGATAAAAAGTTGGAATACAAGATATCCGCAACAAACATTAGATGGGTAGAAAAAGACAGTCTGTATCGTTTAACGAATTACGTAAAACGTAAACTTCAAAATGATGTTGAGGTTATACAGACAAAAAGAAGGTTGGACACCATTTTTACGTTTAAAATAGAGGACCTAACTCCGGTTTCATATGTGGCAGAAACCAAAAACTTGTTTGAACTCAATGAGTTTATTGATGACCAAAAGAAAAAAGGAGCCTCTAACATCAATGCTTACATTTTAGTGAAATACAAAAGATGGGCTTTGCCAATAGCTGCATTTATCTTAACCATTATTGCCGTTGCCGTTTCTTCTGTAAAACGGAGGGGAGGTATGGGTTTAAACCTTGCTTTCGGAATAGGCGTGGCTTTCATTTATATCTTTTTCGATAAAGTCTTTGGTACTTTGGCCGAACAATCTGGATTCTCTCCCTTGCTCGCGGTGGTAATGCCCAATCTTATTTTTGGCGTATTTGCAGTTTATATGCTTATAAAGGCCAAGCGTTAAGTACAAACCCATTTTAATTCATTCAATTTTTAGGAGTGTGCCGTAAAGTTTTATATTTGTGCCCACCATATTCTGAAATCAACTTTACATGGAGTATCTCGATTTTGAACTTCCTATACAAGAGCTAGAAGACCAATTGCAAAAATGCATGGTTATTGGAGAGGAAAGTGACGTTGACGTTAGTGAGACCTGCCAACAAATTGAAAAGAAGCTCGAAGAGACCCGAAAGGATATCTACAAGAACCTTACAGCTTGGCAAAAAGTGCAATTGTCAAGACATCCCAATAGACCATATACCATGGACTATATTAACGCTATCTGTGGAGACAGCTTTTTAGAGCTTCATGGCGATAGAAATGTTAAGGATGACAAGGCCATGATAGGCGGTCTTGGTAAAATAGGTGACCAGAGCTATATGTTCGTGGGACAACAAAAGGGATACAATACCAAAACAAGACAATATCGAAATTTTGGTATGGCCAATCCGGAGGGATATCGAAAAGCCCTTCGCTTGATGAAATCTGCCGAAAAATTCGGAATTCCAGTAGTTTGCTTTATAGATACACCAGGAGCTTATCCGGGGATTGAAGCAGAAGAACGCGGTCAAGGAGAGGCAATTGCTCGAAATATCTTGGAAATGACCCGTCTAAAAGTTCCCATTATAGTGGTCATTATCGGTGAGGGAGCTTCAGGAGGAGCATTGGGCATTGGAGTGGGTGATACCGTTTTGATGTTGGAAAATACATGGTACTCGGTTATTTCACCAGAATCTTGTTCCTCTATTTTATGGAGGAGTTGGGAGTATAAAGAACAAGCTGCAGATGCCCTCAAGCTTACGGCAACTGATATGAAAAAACAAAAATTGGTAGATGAAATTGTCCGTGAACCTTTAGGAGGAGCCCATACCAATAGAGCGAAAACTTTTGATACCGTTAAGAATAAAATTTCCACCCATTATGAAGAGCTCAAAAAGTTATCACCAAAAGAATTGGTGAAAGCTAGGATGGAAAAATATGCCTCAATGGGTGTCTTCAACGGTTAATTAGGGTTTGTCGGCCATCATTCTTTTTTATTAGATTTTTTCTTCAAACATTTTCGTGTTATTAACAAAAATTCTAAGTTTTCAACATTAACTTTGTTAATGACCTGTGAACATCGGAGCATGAAAATTTAAAGTTAACTAAAGGTTAATTACCTACATTCGCACTTATGGATAAGCCTAGCCCAATTATTGGTCGTAAAGTGGACAAATCTACCCTCATTAATTTGGAGCGAGGTAAAATACCACCTCAAGCTGTTGATTTAGAGGAAGTTGTGTTGGGTGCAATGATGATTGACAAAAAAGGTGTGGATGAAGTAATAGATATCTTACATCCAGATGTTTTTTATAAAGATGCCCATAGGTTTATTTATGAATCTATCTTCAAATTGTTCGAATCTTCCGAGCCGGTCGATTTATTAACCGTTTCATCTCAACTAAAGAAGGAAGGAAGGCTAGAAGTTGTAGGAGGTGACTTTTACCTCATTAAATTGACCCAAAAAGTGGCTTCTTCGGCCCATATTGAGTTCCACGCCCGTATTATCCTTCAAAAATACATTCAACGAAGCCTTATCAAAATTTCTAACGAAATCATTGAAGATGCCTATAGCGATTCTACCGATGTTTTTGATTTGTTGGACAATGCTGAAGCAAAACTTTATGAGGTCACCCAGGGTAACCTAAAACGTTCTGCAGAAACTGCACAAGATTTGGTAATTCAGGCCAAAAAGAAAATTGAAGAGATTTCCAATAAAGAAGGAATGAGTGGAATCCCTTCGGGATTTGACAAGTTGGACAAGCTTACCTCTGGGTGGCAGCCCAGTGATTTGGTCATTGTTGCTGCGCGACCTGGTATGGGTAAAACGGCTTTGACGCTTTCCATGGCAAGAAACATAGCAGTGAATTCAGATATTCCCGTGGCCTTCTTTTCTTTGGAAATGTCTTCTGTCCAATTGATTACGAGATTAATTTCATCAGAAACAGGGCTTTCATCTGAAAAATTGCGAACCGGCCGATTGGAAAAACACGAATGGGAGCAACTAAATGTCAAAGTAAAGACATTGGAAAAAGCACCCTTGTTTATAGATGATACCCCATCACTTTCGATTTTTGACTTACGTGCGAAGGCTCGAAGATTGGCTTCTCAACACGGTATAAAGCTTATTGTAATTGACTACTTACAGTTAATGACAGCTGGTGGAAGTCAAAAAGGCGGAAACCGTGAACAGGAAATTTCTACCATATCAAGGAACCTTAAAGCATTGGCGAAAGAACTCAACGTTCCTGTAATTGCCTTATCACAGCTTTCTAGAGCTGTGGAGACACGGGGAGGGAGCAAGCGTCCAATCCTTTCCGATTTAAGGGAATCTGGAGCCATCGAGCAGGATGCCGATATTGTTTCCTTTATCTATAGACCTGAATATTACAAAATTGATGAATGGGATGATGAGGAACGAACCCCAACTCAAGGTCAAGCCGAGTTTATTGTAGCAAAACATCGTAACGGTGGTTTGGATAATATTAGGTTAAAGTTCGTTGGTGCTCTTGGTAAATTTGATAACTTGGATGACTTTGACTCCCCGTTCGAATTCCAATCGAAGATGAATGCGAATGAGGAAAATCCTTTTGCAACACCAAATCTTCCCAGTACGGATGAGGCATTTGGTAGCGCAATGAACAGCGATGATCCAGATAATGACGTACCATTCTAAGATTATTCTTTATTTGTCGCCTCGAGCTCAGTCGAGAGGTCTTACCCTTATCTTTTTTCTTCTCATTTTTCTTAAATCCACGGCATCGGTCATTCTGATTCCCATGGATGCAGAAAGTCAGGAAAATCATTTAAAAGCTTACGGTATAACCTATTGGGTGTTGGCCAAACAGCAAAAAGTGCAATGGCTGCTGAACTATAGAGGAGGTTCTTTTCTGCTACCGGATGGAGAATCCATACGTAAGGAATGTCAAATTCGTGGAGTTTCTTTTGAAGTATTGTCCGATGCAAAAGCGGAGTCTATTTTGGATGAGATCAGTAGCCCTTCACAAAACCAAGAGGCCGTCATATTGGAAAAAGCACCTAAAATTGCTGTCTATTCCCCAAAGGGGAACCAACCTTGGGATGATGCTGTAACCATGGTGCTGACCTATGCTGAAATTCCATATATCACCGTTTACGATGAAGAAGTGTTGGATAACAAATTGGCACTTTACGATTGGTTGCATCTACACCATGAAGATTTTACCGGCCAATTTGGTAAGTTCTACGGTGCATACCGGGCTGCCCCTTGGTACATTGAAGGTAAAGCAGAAGCAGAAGCCCTTGCACAAAAATTGGGTTACAACAAGGTATCAGAAGAAAAGGGGGCGGTGGCCATAAAAATTAGAAACTATGTGATTGGTGGCGGATTTATGTTTGCTATGTGTTCGGCCACTGATAGTTTTGATATTGCCCTAGCTGCCGAAGGGGTGGATATTTGCGAACCCATGTTCGATGGAGACCCTTCTGATGCAAACTATCAAGGTAAATTGGATTTTAGTAGAACTTTTGCTTTTTCTGATTTTATACTGGAGCGTAATCCTTTGCGATATGAGTTTTCCTCTATCGACATGACCAATAAACGTCGAAATGTCCCTAAAGAATCTGATTATTTTTCATTGATGGAGTTCTCGGCAAAATGGGATCCCGTTCCCACTATGCTCACTCAGAACCACACTGCTTTGGTCAAAGGGTTTATGGGACAAACTACGGCTTTTACCCGTGATGAGGTTAAACCAACAGTTATGGTGCTTGGTGAAAATAAACTCAACGGGGAAGCACGATATATTCACGGAATAAAAGGAAAAGGCTTTTTTACTTTTTATGGTGGTCACGACCCGGAAGATTATCAACATAGGGTGGGAGACCCAAAAACAGAACTGGAACTGCACCCAACCTCTCCTGGTTACCGACTTATTTTAAATAACGTGCTGTTTCCTGCTGCACGGAAAAAGAAGCAGAAGACTTAAATTCGAGTAAGCCGAGTGATGATGTCTTCATGTTGAGGAAACTTGTCAATCAATTCTTGTCGTTCCGGTAAAACAAAATCTGCAAAATCAAAACCAGGAGCTACTGTACAACCTACAAAAGAATAACTATTCGGTTTAATGGTTTTGGCGGCAAACCAATAACCTCCGGGCACAACAAATTGGGCAACCTGACCATTAGAAAAGTCATTGCCTATGATATATTCTGAGTATGCACCATTATCTGAAATCAGATACAATTTCAATGGTGAGCCCGAATAAAAGTGCCAAATTTCATCTTGACTTATCTTGTGGAAAGCCGAAAAGGTGTCTGATGTCAATAAAAAATAAATACAAGTGGAATGGTTTCTACTACCCTTATAATCATTGGGTAGGGCTGTCTCTTCAATTTCCTCAGCACTTCGGTACGTTTCCTTAAAATAACCTCCTTCAGGATGTGGACTTAGGTCAAACTTTTCAATAAGAAAATCTACTTCACTCATATTAGCTGCTCTAGAATCTGTTCTACTCCGAAATCATTGTTGCTAGACGTTTCAAACTTAGCCACTTTCTTCACATCAGGATGGGAATTGGCCATGGCAAAACTATAGTTGGATAACTGTAACATCTCTAAATCGTTGTTATAATCTCCAAAAACCATGACTTCATCAGCGGACAGACCATACGTTTGCATTAACCTGTCCAGAGCATATCCTTTATGGGCATCTTTATGGGAAACATCGACCCAATTTGTGCCAGAGATTTTTACTTTTAAAGGGCCTTCAAAATGTTTTACAGCCGGATAAATATGTTTTTCTGAATTCTCAAAATGGTAAATGGCAACTTTTAGGACCTCGTCATTTATTTTGGTTTGATCCTCAACAGCCTCATACTCGATATAATATTCTGCAAGTAAATCCAGAAAATTTTGCGAATTCCCATTGGCATAAGCTTTGTTGTTGCAACATAATACAGGGTGTGCATCACGGACATTGGAAAGGGCCGAAAGCACTTTGTTGACATTGGTGTTATCAATTGGAGTGGTTAGTAAAACGTGCTCTTTTTGTTTTGTGAAAGCCCCATTTTCCGCAATAAAAATCACGTCATCTTTTATGGTCTTCAATTTGTCGACCATACTATGATATTGTCTACCGCTAGCGGCTACGAATTGTATTTGTTTTTCCTGAAGCGCCTCAAAAAGTTCAAAGAACCGATTGCTTACCTGATGGTTGGAGTTTAAGAGTGTCCCGTCCATATCGGAAACCACCATTTTTATTTTGGAAAAGTCCATAGCGTATTTTAAAACGGCAAAGGTATGGCTTGATGCCCAAATGAAGTAAAGTTTGTATTAATTTCACGAAATATGAAATTTTATCAGAAAGAGCTACAGCTGAAACCCTTTAATAGGGGATTTCACTTAATTACAGAGGCCATTGTTGATGCAATTCCAGAATTGGAAAGTCTTAAAGTTGGATTTTTGCAGGTTTTTATAAAACATACTTCCGCCGGATTGACCATAAATGAAAATGCAGACCCAACGGTCCGTATTGATTTTGAAAGTCACTTTAACCAAATGGTGCCTGAAAATACCCCGTATTATATTCATACCTACGAAGGACCAGATGACATGCCTGCGCATGTAAAGGCTTCCTTGTTGGGGAATTCCATTCAAATTCCGATTACAGATGGAGAATTAAACTTAGGGATTTGGCAAGGTATTTATCTTTGCGAACATCGAGATCATGCCTCGGGAAGGAATTTGGTTCTTACCGCTTTTGGGAGTTGACATATAATAAAAAATCCCACTCTATTGAGTGGGATTTTTAATAAGCGGGGTAGGTTTATGTTTATTTTACTCTTTCAACGATGGCTTTAAAAGCATCTGGATGATTCATTGCCAAATCGGCCAAAACTTTTCTGTTAAGCTCGATACCGTTGGATTTTACTTTACCCATGAATTGGGAGTAAGACATTCCATGCATTCTTGCACCTGCGTTAATACGGGTAATCCAAAGTGCACGGAAGGTTCTTTTTTTGTTTCTTCTATCGCGATAAGCATAAAGCATTGCTTTTTCTACCGCATTTTTGGCTACTGTCCAAACGTTTTTACGTCTTCCAAAGTAACCTTTGGCTTGCTTCATCACCTTTTTTCTTCTGGCTCTAGAAGCAACTGAATTTACTGATCTTGGCATAATGTTTCATTTTTTTGTAGCAGGCGGTCAATTTTTTGACACTTGTATAAGCCCGACTCCATGGTTAATAATTAATGTACCTGATTGAACAATTATTTTAAACGTAATTGTTCTTTAATACTGTTGACATCGGCATCATGTACTAATGTTGAATGTGTCAACTTAAGCTTACGCTTTTTCGATTTTTTGGTCAAAATATGACTCTTAAAAGCGTGCTTTCTTTTGATTTTACCAGAACCGGTAAGCTTAAAACGCTTTTTGGCACTGGATTTTGTTTTCATTTTAGGCATTTTCTCCTATTTATATATTACGCTGAATAAAACTCAGCATCCCGCTCAATACTTATTTTTTGGTCTTTGGGGCAATGAACATGGTCATTCGTTTTCCCTCTAACTTTGGCATTTGCTCTACTTTTCCTAGCTCTTCGAGCTCTTGGGCCAAACGCAATAACAATATTTCACCTTGGTCTTTATAAACTATTGATCTTCCTTTAAAGAAGACATAAGCTTTAAGTTTGGCACCATCTTTTAAGAATTTTTCAGCATGACGCTTTTTAAATTCGTAATCGTGGTCATCCGTTTGCGGACCAAAACGTATTTCTTTTACAACCACCTTAGTGGCTTTGGCTTTCATGGCCTTATCCCGTTTCTTTTGCTCGTAAAGAAACTTTTTATAATCAATAATTTTACAAACTGGAGGATTTGCCTTTGGTGAAATCTCTACCAAATCAAGTTCCAGTTCGTTGGACTTGGCCAGGGCTTTTGAAATAGGATACACTCCTACTTCTACATTATCCCCAACAAGCCTGACCTCAGGGGCTGTAATCTTTTCATTGATATTATGAGGGTTTTTATTTTCCCTCCTTGGTTGGGGTCTAAATCTTCTTCGTATTGCTATGACTTACACTTTTTAATTAAACTCAATTTTTTAGAACGACTTTAAGGTACTATTTATTTCAGTAGATACCAAGTCGGAAAACTTACTTAGACTTATGCTTCCAAAATCCTCGCCTCCATGCCTTCTTACAGCAATGGTTTCGGCCCCTTCTTCTTGCTCACCAACTATGAGCATAAACGGAATTTTTTTGAGCTCAGCCTCACGAATTTTCTTCCCTACCGTCTCATTCCTATTATCAATGAGCGCGCGAATTTCGTGATTTTCTAAAGAATTCAAAACTTTTTCCGCATATTTTTCATGTTTCTCGCTGACCGGCAACACTATAGCTTGTGTTGGAATCAGCCACAATGGGAAATTCCCACCTGTATGCTCCAAAAGCAATGCTACAAAGCGCTCTATGCTCCCAAATGGGGCACGGTGTATCATAATTGGCCTGTGCAGTTCATTGTCACTTCCCTTATAGGTAAGGTCAAAACGTTCCGGAAGATTGTAATCAACCTGAATAGTGCCCAGCTGCCATTGTCTTCCTAAAGCATCTTTCACCATAAAGTCAAGCTTCGGACCGTAGAAGGCAGCTTCACCACTTTCAATTACGAAATTGAGCCCTTTTTCTTCCGCTGCGTTGATAATAGCCTGCTCTGCTTTCTCCCAATTATCAGCATCGCCAATGTATTTTTCCGGTTTTTCTAAATCACGAACAGATACCTGTGCCGTAAAATTCTCGAAACCTAAAGAGCCCAGTACATATAATGACAAATCAATAACTTTTTTGAACTCATCGTTCAACTGATCCGGAGTACAGAAAATATGGGCATCATCCTGGGTAAAACCTCTTACTCTTGTAAGTCCGTGCAATTCCCCGCTTTGCTCATAACGATAAACGGTACCAAATTCAGCATAGCGTATCGGTAAATCTTTATAACTAAACGGGCTGCTATTATATATTTCGCAATGGTGCGGACAATTCATCGGTTTCAACAAGAACTCTTCTTCATCTTTGGGAGTATGGATGGGTTGAAAACTGTCTTCGCCATATTTTGCATAATGCCCGGAAGTCACATAAAGTTCCTTCTGTCCAATGTGGGGAGTAACCACCATTTCATAACCCGCTTTTTTCTGAGCTTTCTTTAGAAACTGCTCCAAACGTTCACGCAATGCCGCACCCTTTGGAAGCCATAAAGGAAGTCCTTGCCCTACTTTCTTTGAAAAAGTGAACAATTCCAATTCTTTTCCCAATTTTCTATGATCCCGCTTCTTTGCCTCCTCTAAAAGCTCGAGATATTCGGTAAGTTCTTTTTGTTTTGGGAAGGAAATACCATAAACACGTGTCAACTGCTTATTATTCTCATCACCTCTCCAGTAAGCACCTGCAACACTTAAAACTTTGATGGCTTTAATGATTCCTGTATTAGGAATATGACCACCACGACATAAATCAGTGAAAGTGCTATGATCACAAAATGTGATGGTACCATCTTCAAGGTTTTCTATGAGTTCAACCTTATACTCGTTGCCTTGTTCATTATAATAGGATAGTGCTTCGGCTTTTGAAACACTTCGCATTTTGTAATCGTGTTTTCCTCGTGCAATTTCAAGCGCCTTCTTTTCAATGGTGGGAAAATCTTTTTCGGAAATTGATTGATCACCAAAATCAACATCATAATAAAATCCATTTTCAATTGCGGGACCTATGGTCAATTTGATTCCGGGATATAATTCTTCCAATGCCTGGGCAACAACGTGGGAAGTAGAATGCCAAAACGCCTTTTTACCTTCATCGTTCTTCCAGGTATACAAAACCAGACTGCCATCTTCGGTTAAAGAGGTGGTACTTTCAACAGTTACACCATTAAATGAGGCAGAAATAACATTCCGCGCCAATCCTTCACTAATTCCCTTTGCAACCTCCATCGGAGTAACACCATTTTGATGCTCTTTGATGCTTCCGTCCGGTAATGTAATCTTGATCATTCCCTTTATATATGATAATAAGGGCACAAAGATAACACCTTGCGGTAAGGCACACAATATAGTTTAAGCTGATTTATCTGGATAAGAAGAAATGTAAACACTGTAGGTTGGTAATCTTAATCAGGATGTCCATAGCATAAAATGAAATAATGTATTTTAGGTTGCGTAAAATAAATTGGATGTTTTTAAAGAATCTCATAAAAAGAATAGTTCCAGTACTTATATATATAGGCTACTGTTGCTGCTTTTCTCAGGATGGTGAAAAATTAAAATGGTGGAACCCTATAAATGATACTGGCCAAAATTATTTAGAAGGCCAAGTTTGGCCCAAAGAGGTTGAAGGCCCATATTTTCGCCTTCCTGAACGTGTTGCTGATAAACTGAGTCACGGGGTTTATAATTTAGGGAAACAAGCTGCTGGTTTAATGATAAGATTCCAGACAAATGGATCAAGTATCCATGTAAGATACCAGATAGGTGGTAAAGGAAATTACGGCTTCGAGCATATGCCGGCAACGGGAGTAAGTGGGGTGGACCTGTATACTTTTGATAGTAACGGAAAAGAAATATGGTGTGCAGCTAGCCGCAAGTTTTCAGATACGATCTCATATGTGTACAAGAAATTGGGGGTGTCAAATACCATGAGGGAGTACAGGTTGTATCTTCCATTATATAATCAAGTAACCAAATTGGAAATAGGAGTTGACTCAAATTCCAAGTTTTCACCTTTGCCTACAAGAGAAGAGAAGCCAATAGTGGTATACGGTACATCCATTGCCCAAGGTGCCTGCGCTTCAAGACCAGGAATGGCATGGACGGCCCAATTGAGTAGAGCACTGGAACTACCTTTGGTAAATTTAGGTTTTAGTGGTTCCGGCCGATTGGAAATACCAATGATTGATTTAATGACAGAGATAGATGCTCGAGTATATATTTTGGACTGCATGCCAAATCTAACCCCTGTAACTTGGAAAAATCTCGGAATTAAAAATGATGCAACCTTCAAAGAACGAATACATAAGGCAGTAGCCCATTTAAGGTCAAAACGAATAAATACCCCTATACTTTTGGTGGAGCATGCCGGGTATTCGGATGAATACGTCAGTCCTGAAAGTAAAAAGAGGTTTCAAAAAGTGAATAAACTTCAATATGAAGTGTATTTGCAATTGTTGGATGCCGAGATCAAAAACCTTTATTATATGACTAAGGAGGAGATTGGTTTGCAGATAGATGATACGGTGGACGCTGTACATCCGACTGACCTCGGAATGAAGCATTATGCCCAAGCATATATTAATAAGCTTGTAACTATACTCGATTAACCTAAGTAGGTTTGATATGGAATAGTCAATTTTGCTAGGAAAGAGGATTTTGTTTTATCCTTTCAAGTAACATTTTTTTAATGAATTGAAGTTTTTTTCAGCTCCTTAAACCCTTATAAAACAAGGTGTTTTAAGAGTAGTTGATAGGTGGAGTAAAAAATCTTTTAAAAAAAAATGTCAATAGTTTGGTCAGAAGAAAAAAAGGGTTCTATATTTGCACCCGCTTAGCTGATAAGGCTGGGTGGTAAACGACAAAATGGGAGGGCTCTGTTAGGCCCGATTTTTTTCTCGTTTATGGATTTAAGAAGTTCATTGACATATTGTATAGACAGCGT
>NZ_JACVMN010000004.1:136134-247223 GCF_014698935.1 Flagellimonas sp. S3867 | reverse complement strand
ACTGCGCCATCAGCCCCGTCAGCGCCATCTGTTCCGTTTGTTCCATCAGCACCCGCTGGTCCCTGTGGTCCGGTTGCACCGTCGGTCCCGTTTGTCCCGTCGATACCGTCTGTTCCATCGTTACCCGTTGGCCCTTGTGGCCCAGCCGGCCCTGTCAATCCTATTGGCCCTTGAGGCCCGACTGCCCCGTCAGCGCCATCTGCACCGGCAGGTCCCTGTATTCCTTGTGGCCCCGCCGGTCCTATTGCTCCGTCAGCGCCATCTGTTCCGTTTGTTCCGTCCGCACCCGCCGGTCCCTGAGGTCCTGTTGCTCCATCAGCACCCGCTGGTCCCTGAGGTCCAGTCAATCCTATCGGCCCCTGAGGTCCGGTTGCCCCGTCAGCGCCATCTGCACCGGCAGGTCCCTGTATTCCTTGTGGCCCCGCCGGTCCTATTGCTCCGTCAGCGCCATCAGCACCCGCTGGTCCCTGTGGTCCGACTGCTCCGTCAGCGCCATCTGCACCTGCGGGCCCTGTCAATCCTATCGGTCCCTGTGGTCCGGTTGCACCGTCAGCGCCATCTGCACCGGCAGGTCCCTGTATTCCTTGTGGCCCCGCCGGTCCTATTGCTCCGTCAGCGCCATCAGCACCCGCTGGTCCCTGTGGTCCCGTTGCCCCGTCAGCGCCATCTGCACCTGCGGGCCCTGTCAATCCTATTGGCCCTTGAGGCCCGGTTGCCCCGTCAGCGCCATCTACGCCTGCGGGCCCTGTCAATCCTATTGGTCCCTGTGGTCCGGTTGTACCGTCGGCCCCGTTTGTCCCGTCGATACCGTCTGTTCCATCGTTACCCGCTGGCCCTTGTGGCCCAGCCGGTCCTGTCAATCCTATCGGTCCCTGTGGTCCGGTTGCTCCGTCAGCGCCATCCGCTCCGGCAGGTCCCTGTATTCCTTGTGGCCCCGCCGGTCCTATTGCCCCGTCAGCGCCATCTGTTCCGTTTGTTCCGTCCGCACCTGCCGGCCCCTGAGGTCCGACTGCTCCATCTGCACCTGCGGGCCCTGTCAATCCTATTGGTCCCTGTGGTCCTATTGCCCCGTCAGCGCCATCTGTTCCGTTTGTTCCGTCCGCACCTGCTGGTCCCTGTGGTCCCGTTGCCCCGTCAGCTCCGTCAGCACCCGCTGGTCCCTGTGGTCCGACTGCTCCGTCAGCGCCATCTGCGCCTGCGGGCCCTGTCAATCCTATTGGTCCCTGTGGTCCGGTTGCACCGTCGGCCCCGTTTGTCCCGTCGATACCGTCTGTTCCATCGTTACCCGCTGGTCCCTGTGGTCCGACTGCTCCGTCGGCACCATCCGTTCCGTTTGTTCCGTTTGTTCCGTCGGCCCCTGCGGGTCCTATCGGCCCCTGTATTCCTTGTGGTCCCGGGTCGCCCTGTGGTCCCTGTGGTCCAACTGCTCCGTCGGCACCATCGGCACCATCCGTTCCTGCCGGTCCTTGCGGTCCAACTGCTCCGTCAGCACCATCGGCACCATCCGTTCCTGCGG
Source organism: Flagellimonas sp. S3867 (assembly GCF_014698935.1). Classification (GTDB taxonomy): domain Bacteria; phylum Bacteroidota; class Bacteroidia; order Flavobacteriales; family Flavobacteriaceae; genus Flagellimonas. The sequence goes on along the minus strand of NZ_JACVMN010000004.1, from coordinate 245,707 downwards.
GTCCTATCGGTCCCTGTATTCCTTGTGGTCCCTGTATTCCTTGAGGCCCCTGTGGTCCAACTGCTCCGTCAACTCCATCGGCACCATCCGTTCCTGCCGGTCCTTGCGGTCCAACTGCTCCGTCAGCACCATCGGCACCATCCGTTCCTGCGGGTCCTATCGGTCCCTGTATTCCTTGTGGTCCCGGGTCGCCCTGTGGCCCCTGTGGTCCAGCTGCTCCGTCAACTCCATCGGCACCATCCGTTCCTGCCGGTCCTTGTGGTCCAACTGCTCCGTCAACTCCATCGGCACCATCCGTTCCTGCCGGCCCTTGCGGTCCAGCTGCTCCGTCGGCACCATCGGCACCATCCGTTCCGTTTGTTCCGTCGGCCCCTGCGGGTCCTATCGGTCCCTGTATTCCTTGTGGTCCCGGGTCGCCCTGTGGCCCCTGTGGCCCAACTGCTCCGTCAACTCCATCGGCACCATCCGTTCCTGCCGGTCCTTGCGGTCCGGTTGCCCCGTCGGCACCGTCGGTCCCAGCGGGTCCCGTTAACCCTATTGGCCCCTGTGGTCCAACTGCTCCGTCAACTCCATCGGCACCATCCGTTCCTGCCGGTCCTTGCGGTCCAACTGCTCCGTCGGCCCCAGCGGGTCCCGTTAACCCTATTGGCCCCTGTGGTCCAACTGCTCCGTCAGCACCATCGGCACCATCCGTTCCTGCGGGTCCTATCGGTCCCTGTATTCCTTGTGGTCCCGGGTCGCCCTGTGGCCCCTGTGGTCCAACTGCTCCATCGGCACCATCCGTTCCTGCCGGCCCTTGCGGTCCGGTTGCACCGGCGGGTCCTGTCAATCCTATTGGTCCCTGTGGTCCGGTTGCCCCGTCGGCCCCGTTTGTCCCGTCGATACCGTCTGTTCCATCGGCACCTGCGGGCCCTGTCAATCCTATCGGTCCCTGTGGTCCGGTTGCCCCGTCAGCGCCATCTGTTCCGTTTGTTCCATCAGCACCCGCTGGTCCCTGTGGTCCTATTGCTCCGTCAGCACCATCTGCACCTGCGGGCCCTGTCAATCCTATCGGTCCCTGTGGTCCGACTGCTCCGTCAGCGCCATCCGCTCCGGCAGGTCCCTGTATTCCTTGTGGCCCCGCCGGTCCTATTGCCCCGTCAGCGCCATCAGCACCTGTCGGTCCCTGAGGTCCGGTTGCTCCGTCCGCGCCATCTGTTCCGTTTGTTCCATCAGCACCTGCCGGTCCCTGAGGTCCGGTTGCTCCGTCCGCGCCATCTGTTCCGTTTGTTCCATCAGCACCTGCCGGTCCCTGTGGTCCTTGTTGCCCTGCGGGTCCAGTTAGATTTGATGAGGTAAAAACTGTTCCGTTGTCGTAATTGATAGTGAATGTACCATCTCCGTTATCCACAAAACTGAAGCCAGCTTGATTGGATGAATTACAGAGGTTTATCCATTGTGCTCCGTTGTAGTAATGCACACAGGATGTTTCAATATTGTATACCAAAGCACCATTTAAAGGATCAATGCTTTGCATTTGTGCGGATGTCAATCGCGTTAAAACAAGTGCTTTATTTGAACTTTCTAATTCGACTATTGAAGTTGGGTCAATAGAATTAGGGTTAGCTCCAATCTTGACCTGGGAGAATAGAAAAATGGGGCTAAGAAGTATAAAAAGGTAAAAAAGTGACTTCAATTTCATTACGACCTAGTTTTGATAGCTTGTTAAAAGTACCAGAGAGGTCGATGAAGTACCAGATTATGTTGTGTAGTTGCTTGTTAGTGTTGCAAAAAACAACAATTGGTACGCTAAGATATTATATTTTAGTTAATTAGAATAAAATAAAGAAAGTATATTCCTACAAAATTATCTATCGAGAAACAAAAAGCCTTGGTATTCAAGTTCCAGGTCATCAAGGGTAACCAAGTAGAAATAAACACCTTTTGGGAGTCCAATATCTTGACTTAAAATGAAATTTCCGGTATTGGATTCTCCACCAAATTCATCTATATAATTGATTTTTTCGTACACTTTTTGCCCAAATCGATTGAATAATCTTAAACTGTTGTTCGGGGATTCTGACATGCCATCGATAACCAGGAAATCATTGACGCCGTCTCCGTTCGGACTCAAAAAATAGTTTCCCAAAGTGGGATTATTGACTGCGAAGGTATCTGTAGGCAAAGGAATGGTGCCAAACGTAATCGCGGCAAATTCACTCGGCACAAAAGTTTCAGAGGTGACGAAACCTTGAGAAACATCCCCGCTAACAGCACTGTTTCCTATAACAATCCATTGATTGGATGATTTGCTCCAACCTACAACAATTATGGCGTCTATAGTAGTGTTCGGAATGGCTGCCAAATCGCTACGTTGGTTCCAACTAATAGTCACTTTTGCCGGAACATCACTTTGGATTATCCAAAATTCCCTGTCGGTCACCGTGCCTATGTCTCGAACTTTTTGGTCTACGTTAAAACTCTCCAAAATTGAGGAAGGATTGGAAGGGTTTTCAAAAAAATAGGCACAAACAGCCATCGGAGTCACTGCTTCTGAATCCAACATCAAAGGTCGTAATTGGCTTTGGTCGCCCACAGGAAAAGAGAAAAAGTCCCGATTGGTCATTGCGGCAAAGCCCGATACTTTGGAGTCGTCATTTTCGCCAGTAAAGAAACCGGTATCCATAAAGTTCAGGTTGATGGCTTGGTTGTTTTGCGGTGTAAGCACATTGCCATCTATAAAGTTGGTATTGTTAAGCACATTTACAGAAGTCTGTAAAAATATGTTGCTAGGGACCATAAACTCCACATCATTAAACGATGGAGCAATGTTTCCCAAAACCTGAATCACATTGTTGCCATAAAATCCAGCCAAGCCTTGGTTTTGGTCAAAAGCAGAATCGTTGATCAGATCGGTATGAAAACCAATATTACCATTGGTGTGGATACGGATGTTGCCGCTATTGTATAGGGCGGTTTGGGCGTTTACAACAATACCCAAGAATAAAATTGGTATGTAAAGAAGTTTTTTCAAAGCTTAAAAATCAGTAACTGTGAAATACCATTCAGCATCTATAGCCGTGCCAATTGTATCGCTTATTTGAACAGTGAAATTGTTGTTTGCTTGGGTTACTACTTCAATAGTTGCATTTGCACCCGCATTTAGCAATGTAAGCTGAATTACGTAATTAACGGAAGATGCGTTAGATGCAAAATTCACTTGATAATTGCCTGTTCCTAATGGTGTTATAGAAGTTACACCATTAGAATTTGTGAGTGTTGAGCTATTTGCTTTACCTATAGCATGATATGGACTTTGCCAAACAGTTGAGCCCCCAATAGTCGTCAATACTTGTCCGTTAGTTGGCGATGGTTCAATTTTTGCCGGGGTAACATTATTGTCTGCAACTTTTGCTGTTGTGACCGCATCGTTTGCAATAACAGTAGCGTTGGTAGGTCCTGTTACTTCTCCAGCAAGATTATTCACGGAGAATGTTGTTCCGACAAGACTAAGTCCAGCACCGTTTGTATATGTAGTGTTGTCATCAGTATTGTCTGCAAACCCTGCCGGCACTGCAGTAAGGCTTCCCCAAGCACCATCAAAATCATCTGCTGCATTGGTGTCGTACGCACTGAGGTCGATTGTTGTGGGTGTTGGGTCACCTGATAGGGTTATCTGTCCGGCTGTAAAGTCAAGGTCCTGAATCTCATTGGTTGCATTGTTGTCTGCATCGTCCACATCATCCGTGTCATCCGCAAATCCTGCAGGCACCCCTGTAAGGCTCGACCATGCCCCATCGAAGTCGTCCGCAGCATTGGTGTCGTATGCACTTAGATCGATTGTTGTCGGAGTTGGATCACCTGATAGGGTTATCTGTCCAGCTGTAAAGTCAAGGTCCTGAATCTCATTGGTTGCATTATTGTCCGCATCGTCCACATCATCTATGTCATCCGCAAACCCTGCAGGTATTCCGGTAAGGCTTCCCCAAGTTCCATCAAAATCATCTGCTGCATTGGTGTCGTATGCGCTTAGGTCAATTGTTGTCGGAGTTGGATCACCTGATAGGGTTATCTGTCCAGCTGTAAAGTCAAGGTCCTGAATCTCATTGGTTGCATTATTGTCCGCATCGTCCACATCATCTATGTCATCCGCAAACCCTGCAGGTATTCCGGTAAGGCTTCCCCAAGTTCCATCAAAATCATCTGCTGCATTGGTGTCGTACGCACTTAGATCTATTGTGGTGGGTGTTGGATCACCGGAAAGGGTTATCTGTCCAGCGGTAAAGTCAAGGTCTTGGATCTCGTTATTTGGATCAGGATCTGCATCCGCTGCACTACCCGCTGCAAGCACTTCCAATGCTCCTTGCACATCGGTTTCCCCAAGATTAGCAGTAGTATCATCGAAAGAAACTCCTGCGGCATCCTGTATCTCATTTGTAGGGTCGAAATCCGCATCATTTACATTTAAAGTAATATTACTTCCACTATTTATTGAGATGTCTCCAGCAGAACCGTCTGTACTAATATCTTGAATTTCATTTGTGTTATCTATATCCAAATCTGCCGTAATATGATTGGCCAAATCCGTTGTATTGGTCCCTATGTTTGTTACATTGGTTGCGATATTGGTCTGATTTGTTCCAATATTTGTGGTATTTGTGGTAATAGCGGTTTGTAGTGCGGAATCATCATAAAAAGCACCACCATCTGTTCCACTTGCAGTAATAGAATTGCCAGCATCGGTACTTACAATGGTCTGTGTAGAAGCTGTGATCTCGGTATCCACATAATTCTTAGTTGCAGCATCTTGAGGAAGAACCGGGTCTAGAACATTACTGATTACATTATTTCCTAGATCTAAATTGGTGGCAGCAGGTCCAAACCCACTAAGTGGAATATTGGCTTTGTCCAACTTGACGTTGGTAACGGCCAAGTTCGCTATATCATCTGTATTAACACTGCCATCCTGAATTTTGTCCGTAGTTACTGCATCTGGTGCCAATTCAGTATTGCTTATGCCACCATCGCTTACATCAAGTGTAAAAGGGTCTACATCTGTTCCTGCTCCGGAACGCTCCAAAGATCCTCCAATAGTGGCATCCAAAACCTCATTACCAATTTCTCCATCTACTTCGGTGACCACCAGACCGGTTTCATCTACCAAAATCCATTCGTTGCCGTTCCATTGAAGCACTTCACCAGTATTTTCTCCATCAGCAAGTTTGTCAAATGTGATGGTTGCGTCTTGTAATAATCCTCCAGTTATAGAGCTAGGTTGAATATGAACATCTCCATTTATAGAGGTGGGTACAATGTTGTCGCCGGTAATAAGATTTACCTCAAAATTGTAATTATCGTCTACCTGAGTTACAACAACTGTACTGTCTCTGGAAAATTGATTAAAAACAGCATCAGTGCTCACGGTGAATGAGTTGTCCAAAGCTTCACAAATGTTTATCCAATCCGTACCATTGTAGTAGTGGACGCATTGTTGATCTGTATTATACACCAAGGCACCACGTAGAGGGGTAATGGTATTCATTTGAGTATCGGTTACTCTGGTAATAACGAGTACCCTGGAAGTGCTTTCCAACTCAAGAACCGAAGAGGGATCTAATGTTTGTGGATTATCACCAATTTTTATCTGTCCCTTAAGGGAGCTGATCATAAGTAGGCCAATGATCAAATGTACAATTCGCGTTTTCACAGTGTTTGTTATTTGAGGATTTCCAAACGTAAACCGCAAAACTATCGATATGTTTGGATTATTCTAATTATTACCGTCAAAATACCCTAGTTCAAAGGTGAACGGGATAGAGGTTACTTGAGTAATTCGGATAGAATTAACAAAAGTTTAGAACCGCAATATTTTTTTATGTGGGCTTCAAGGGTTTTCTTTAACTTCAGCTAAATACATTCAGTTATGAAAAACCTCATGTTGCTATTAGTTTTTATAGGGTTCGCAACGGTGGCCTTTGCCCAAGAAAGCAGACAGGCACTTCGGGGAAAGGTACTTTATAGAGGTTCAAATGTGCCCAATGAGAACGTTATCAATGCAACAGCGGAAACGGCCACGATCACCAATGAAGACGGCGAGTTTTTGATTATGGTAGCAGAAGGGGATCAATTGGTTTTTACAGCGGTGAATTATCAACTTGAAGTGGTAACAGTCACGCAGGAAATATTACGCAATAACAGGTTGGTTGTAGAGGTGACCGAGAAAGTTACAGAACTTGATGAAGTTGTCGTGACCCCAGAAAACCAAGACAAGTTTTTGGAGATGCAAAATGAGGATTTTAAGGGGTTTGAATATGAGATTGACCGAGGTACTGAGGTAGAAAATATTGCAATGTCCAGGGCCGAACGTGGAATGCGTGATGGACTCAATATAGCCAACGTTTTTAAACTTCTTTACAAGTCCTTGGCCAAGAAAAAAAGCGATGAAGGAGAGGCAAATCCTCTGAAGGTTAGTGAAGTGCTCAGGCAAGTTTATGATGATGAGTTTTTTGTAGTTGACCTTAAACTTCCTCAGGATAATATCGATGCTTTTTTACTGTATTGCGATGATAAGGTGCCATCAAAAACCCTGCTGAAAAAGGAAAATGAGTTTCAGCTAATCGATTTTTTGGTTACCCATAGCAAAACGTATTTGACTGAGTTAAATGAGGAATAAATTACTTTTCCTAGTATTATGTTTGCTAAGCTTTTCTGTATTTGCACAGCAAAGAGCCACTAAAGAGCTCAAGGGAAGGGTCTATAGCCCACAAAAAGATGTAGTTGGGGTGGTGGTTCAAAATATCACTTCGACCAGAGCTGTTATTACTGATATAGATGGAAACTTTTCAATTCCTGTTAAACTCAATGATACCTTGGTTTTTTCAGCTGTGCAGTTCAAAAGAAAAATATTGACGGTTAACGAGGTGCTTTTGAATACCAGTTTTATTTCAGTTCCCCTGGAAGAATTTGTGAACGAATTGGATGAAGTTGTAGTAAAACCCTATAATTTATCGGGAGACCTCGACCAAGATCTAGATGGTTTACAGCTAGAAAAAGATGTAAGTGCAGAAGCTCTAGGTTTACCTAATGCAGATGCTAAAATCCCAACACAAAGTGAACGTAAGTTACAAGAAGCATCTAAAGGAATGTATTCATTAAAAAGGCCACTTGCTGTTGGGTTGACCCCAATTGTAAATGCCATTACTGGCAGAACCAAAATGCTGAAAAACAGGGTAAAAGTGGATAAAACGTATTCGAGAACTCAACGTGTTCAACACTTTTACATCGATTCACTTTTCGTGACCACATTGAAAATCCCTGTTGAGAAAATAGATGACTTCATGTATTTCTGCGAGGTGGATGAGGGATTTCAAAATATAGTCGACTCAAAGGACAAACTTAAGGTTTGGGATTTTATGGTGGTTAAGAGCAGGGCATACAGAAAAAATAACAACATCGATTGAAATAATTTGGCATACCCCTTGCTAATTTTAGATGGGTGGGAAATTTGTCACACCGAGCATGTCAAAGTGTGGCTGAAAGAGCAGTCGAGATATCAATTTTAACATTTAAAACGTAACATAAATTGAATAACAGGGTCTATTACCATATAATGAACTTGAAAATGGGCAAGAAAGTAGCTATTTTACTTTTGGCAGTACTTTCACTTTCCTTTACAGCATCACATAAATTCTATGTGAGTGTCACCAATATGGTATATTCCGAGAAAGATTCAGCATTTCAAATTACAAGCCGCATTTTTATTGATGATCTTGAGCAAGTGCTGGAAGAACGTTATGGCGTCATTGCCAAGCTTACCGCGGAAGAGGAGTCCAAAGTTGCCGATGAGTATATCAAAAAATATTTTAAGACCAAATTTGCTATTGAACTAGACAATGAAAATGTCGACTACACTTTTTTAGGTAAACGCTACGATAATGATGTTGTCATTTGCTATTTGGAGCTGACCAATGTGAACCTGGCAGATGTAAAGACCATAACCGTTAAAAATGAAATATTGACCGACCTGTTCGAAGAACAACAGAATCTAGTGCATGTCAAATGGAAAGGGAACAAGAAGAGTTTTGTTCTTATCCGAGAGAATAATAAAGGAATGTTAAACTTATAACGTATCCTTAACAATTGGTTAAAAAAAACTTATTTTTCACCGTTTAAAATCAAAAATAAAATGTTCAAAATCAAGTATTGTTTTGCTTCTATGCTGTTCCTTTTTGGTGCTCTGGCCGTAGCTCAGGAAGAAGGCGAAGAAAAAAAGGAGCCTGGCCATTATAATCAAAGCAAGTTCAAACAATTGTATGAGGAGTTCGCTACCCCAAATACTTATCGTTCCGCTTCAGGGGCGCCTGGTCCGGATTACTATCAGCAGCGAGCGGATTATAAAATGAATATTGAGCTGGATGACAAGAATGCCAAGATCAATGGTGAGGAGACCATCACCTATTTCAATAATTCACCAGACGATTTGGAATTTCTTTGGGTACAACTAGATCAGAATGTACGTACAAAAGACTCAAAATCACCCTTGCGAAATGGCAATGGTGTAAACTTTGCATATACGGCGGGTAATTTTGCCAACACCTATATCAATGAGCCTTTTGACGGAGGTTTCAATATTGAATTTGTGAAGGACGCAAACGGAAGACCTTTGTCCTATACCATCAATCAAACCATGATGAGGATAAATATTGCAAAACCTTTGAAAAGTGGAGAGCAGATTTCATTTTCTATCAAATGGTGGTACAACATAAATGATCATGTTAATGGTAGAGGTCGTTCAGGCTATGAATATTTCCCTAAAGATGGCAACCGTGCCTATGTAATTGCCCAGTTCTTTCCAAGAATGGCGGTTTATAGTGATGTGGAAGGATGGCAAAACCATCAATTCTGGGGAAGTGGAGAATTTGCACTTCCATTCGGTAATTATGACGTAAGCATAACAGTTCCTGCTGATCATATTTTGGATGCGACCGGAGAACTTCAAAATAGAGACGACGTTTTTTCAAAAGAAATGATGAAGCGTTACAAGCAGGCTAAAAAATCTTATGATAAGCCTGTGATTATTGTAACACAGGAGGAAGCTGCTGCTGCCGAGAAAGGTTTTTCCGAGAAGAAGAAAACTTGGAAATTTAAGGCAACCAATGTTCGTGATTATGGTTTCGCTACATCCAGAAAATTTATTTGGGATATGCAGGCTGTTAAAATTGGTGGTAAGGATGTAATGGCTGTTTCCATGTATCCTAAAGAAGGTAACCCGCTTTGGGAAGAACAATCTACAAAAGCAGTTGTTCAGACCTTGAGGACCTATTCAAAACACACATTTGATTATCCTTATCACAAAGCAATTTCAGTTCATGCCAAAAATCAAGGCATGGAGTATCCTATGATTTGCTGGAATTACGGTCGACCAAATGAAGACGGCACCTATTCTGATAGAACCAAATATGGTATGATCAGTGTGATCATTCACGAAGTGGGACACAACTTCTTCCCAATGATCGTCAATTCAGATGAGCGTCAATGGGGTTGGATGGATGAAGGTCTTGATACTTTTATGCAATATTTAACGGAGCAAGAGTTTGGAAAAAACTATCCAACTGTAATTGCACCGAACGACAAATATCCGTCACGAAGAGGAGAAGCTGCTAAAATAGTACCGTACATGGCAGGAGACCAAAGCTTTATTTCTCCAATCATGTCTAATCCAGAGAATGTATACCAACTTGGCCCAAATGCCTATGGCAAGCCCGCCACCGCCCTGAATATTCTTAGAGAAACTGTGATGGGTGAGGAGTTATTTGACCACGCTTTTAAAACGTACGCACAACGTTGGAAATTTAAGCATCCAACCCCTGAAGATTTCTTCCGTACCATGGAAGATGCATCTGCGGTTGATTTGGATTGGTATTGGAGAGGTTGGTTCTATACTACTGACTATGTTGATATAGGAGTAAAAGGAGTTAAAAAATACTACGTGTCCAATAAGCCCACAAAAGAAATGGAAAAGTATATGGCCGATAGGAATCTTACAGAGGCCGATTTACCACCATTAGTGTATTTGGCTGAAGAGGATAGCGAAGATTATGACCCCGCTCTAAAAGGAAAGTCTCCAATTGAAACTTCTACAAACTTGAAAGAGTTTATGATGGATAACATGACCGAAGCGGAGAGGGCACAGGTCAAAGAGCCAAAGTATTTCTATGAAGTAACTTTTGACAAGCCAGGAGGTATACCAATGCCTTTGATCGTTGAATATACCTATGCAGATGGTAGCAAGGAAAACGTTACTTATCCCGCCGAAATATGGAGAAAGAACGATACCGAGGTAAAAAGAGTGCTTTCATCACAGAAAGAACTTGTGGGCATCGTAGTGGATCCTAAGTTGGAAACTGCCGATATCGATACCACCAATAATGCTTGGCCAATGAAGGAAGAGAAATCAGATTTTGATAAGTTTAAAGAAAATATCAAAGGATAATTGTTTAAAATAAGAGTTAAAAGCCCTGTGATTTCACAGGGCTTTTTTTATTTTCCAACCAACTTCTCATTATATTTGTTCTATGCATTTTCTATTTATAAGCGGCGCCGAGATTTTCTTTATCCTCTTTATAGTGGTTATGGTGTTTGGTGCCGATAAAATTCCCGGCATAGCAAAAGGACTTGGTAAGGGTATGCGCCAACTAAGGGATGCCACGGATGACATTAAGCGTGAAATCCAAAAAAGTGCAGAAAAACAGGGTATCGACACCGACTTCACCAAAGATATCCGCAAAGAACTCAACGAAGTAAAAAAGAATGTGGATGAAGTTACCGGTGCTGTTAAAAGGAGTACCAAGTAACCATGTACAAAAAACTCCTTCAATGGGATAAAGATGTTTTTGTTTATCTCAACTCCCTTGGGACTGACAAATACGACAACTTCTGGGTCACTGTTACAGAAATTAATAGTTGGATTCCCCTTTTTCTACTGTTTCTGCTATTATTTGTGATTAAATTTCCTTTGAAAAAAGCTTTTTTTCAGGTAGCCTTGGTTTCTTTGCTAGCATGGTTTATAACCTTTTTGACCCATACCGTAAAAATTTGGGTAGAAAGACCAAGACCCTGTAATGATGAAACCATAAATTCGTTTATTCGGATACTTAAGACTCCTGTTGACTTTAGTTTCTTTTCAGGTCATGCGTCAAGCTCGTTCGCAATTACACTATTGGTCTATTTGTTACTTCGGGAAAAGGCGAGATGGACTTGGATTTTCTTTGTTTGGCCTTTGTTGTTTTCTTATAGCCGAATATATGTAGGAGTCCATTTTCCTCTGGATATTTTAACTGGCGCTATAATTGGGACCCTCTCCGCATTCCTCTTCTATGCGATTTATATGAAATTTAACGCACCCGACTCAAGGTCAAACCATCCCTAATAGGTAAAATAACAGTTTCCACCCGAGAGTCGTTTTTTAATTTTTTGTTGTATTCCACAAGTGAAGCAGTAGCCTTATCCGATTGGGCAACAGGTTCAACAACCTTGCCGGACCAAAGCACATTATCCGAAAGAATTATACTCCCGGTTTTTGTTTTTTCCATTGCTGCCTCAAAATAGGCATCATAATTTACCTTTTGCGCATCAATAAAAACAAGGTCAAAACAAATATCCAATGAAGGTATTATTTCCACAGCGTCACCGGTGTGTTGAATAATTTGATTTCCATAACCACTTTTATCAAAATACTTTCGTTGCATTTGGTGCAGTTCCTCGTTAATTTCAATGGTATGGAGTTCACCTTCCTTTTGCAGACCTTCTGCCAAGCAGATGGCAGAATACCCGGTATAAGTGCCTATTTCCAAAATGTTTTTGGGATTTAACAGCTTGGCTAACAAGCTCAACACCCTTCCTTGAAAATGCCCGGTGATCATTCTGGGCTGAACAACCCTTAAATGTGTCTCTCGGGTAAGTGCTGTCAACAAGGGTGGTTCTGCCTCCGAATTTTCAACAATATAATTTTCCAATAAAGGAGATAGGAAATGCATGTATAAATTTTCGTAAAAATATAGAAAAGAACTACATTGGAATTCAATTTGATTAATGATTCAATATGTCGTTAAGCGATTTTACTTTAAGAGAAGCAATACATGATGACTTACCCGTTCTACTTCACTTTGAACAAGAACTGATTAGGGCGGAAAGACCTTTCGATATCACTATTAGGGAAGACCCTGTTAGTTATTATGATATCGAGAAAATGATTCCAGATGATAATTCCTGTGTAGTTGTTGTAGAGCATGATGGAAATATTGTGGCGTCAGGTTATGCACAATCACGAAGAGCGAGGCATTATCTGGATCACGAACACTATTCGTATTTGGGCTTTATGTTCACCCTACCTGAATTTAGGGGTAAGGGATTAAATGCTAGAATCATGGATGCATTAAAAGAATGGTCATTTACAAAAGGACTTAAAGAAATGCGCCTCACCGTATACGACGGGAACGATCCAGCGATAAAAGCGTATGAAAAAGTGGGCTTTAAAAAGCATATTATTGAAATGCGACTGGAATAATTAAACCGTAAAGAGTAGTTTTAACAACAATCATTAGAAACCATTGCTACATATGACATTTCAAAATTCATTGGAATTTGCACAACGGTTAGACACCCAAGATTCGCTGGCTAAATACCGAAATGAATTTCACTTTCCAAAAGTAAATGGGAAAGAGGTTATCTATTTTACCGGTAACTCATTGGGGTTACAACCAAAGCGTACCCAAAAGTTTGTCGATGACGTAATGAAAGATTGGCGCGAACTAGCCGTGGAAGGGCATTTTTATGCCGAGAAACCTTGGTGGGACTATCACGAGCAGCTTGCAAAAGGACTGTCCAAAGTTGTCGGGGCAAAACCAGAGGAGATTTCGGTGATGAATACCCTGACGGTGAATCTTCATTTATTGATGGTATCGTTTTATAGGCCCACCAAAAAAAGGTTCAAAATTTTATGTGAGGAAAAAGCCTTTCCTTCTGATCAGTATATGCTGCAAAGCCAAGTTAGATTTCATGGGTTTGATCCAAAAGAAGCCATTGTTGAGGTAAAAAAACGCGATGGAGAACATTTTTGGAGAAAGGAAGATATCTTATTAAAAATTGATGAAGTAGGGGACGAACTGGCCTTAGTGTTAATAGGAGGGGTGAACTATTACAATGGACAGGTGTTTGATATGCAGACCATAACCAGGGCGGGAAAATCTGCTGGTGCTTTTGTGGGTTGGGATTTGGCCCATGCAGCTGGCAATGTGGCACTCAAACTTCATGAATGGGATGTCGACTTCGCGGCATGGTGCAGCTATAAATATATGAACAGTGGACCCGGTAATGCTTCGGGTATTTTTGTTCATGAAAAACATCTCGGTAAAAAAGACCTTCCTCGGTTCGAGGGTTGGTGGGGAACCAAAAAAGAAACCCGATTTTTAATGCAGCCGGAGTTTGACCCCATTGAAACGGCAGATGCATGGCAGTTGAGCAATCCTCCCATACTTTCAATAGCACCCTATTTGGCTTCGCTGGAATTGTTTGATGAGGTGGGAATGGAAGCTTTGATCACAAAACAAAAAAAAATTGTAGCCTATCTTGAATTTGTACTTCACGAGATAGATCAAGAAGTGACCAGTTCTTTTGAAATAATAACTCCTGAGGAGCGTGGATGTCAACTATCGGTATTTCTACATGGAGAGGGCAAGGCCTTATTCGATTATTTAATGAAAAATGGGGTAATTACAGATTGGCGCGAACCAAATGTAATTCGGTTGGCCCCAGCGCCCTTTTATTGCTCTTATACTGACATGTACAACTTTGGTCAGATTCTTAAGCAAGGCATCCTAAACAGATGAAAGCCCATATTTGGACTTCAAATAAGTACTTGGTGTTACACTTTGATATTTTTTAAACTGCTTGGTAAAATAAGAAGGGTCGTTAAAGCCAGAATTATACATGACCTCTGCAATCAAGCTATTACTTTCGTTGAAAGCTTCAACAGCTTTTTCTATGCGATATTCGTTTACAAAGTCAATAAATCTACGGTTGGTCATTTTTTTAAAGAAACGACAAAAAGAATTGGAGGTATAGCCCAATTGCGAAGAAATTTGAGCCACCGAAATGTTTTTTGAATAGTTGTAGTTCACATATTCAAAAATTTCCTCAAGGCGATCAATCTCATTTTTTTTGTACTTGTTTACAGGATAGGAATCAAAAAGACATACATATTTACCATATCTGCTCAAATGATCTAAAATCGTAAGTAGGTTAATCAGCTTTCCTTGATTGTCCAGTGAATCAAACTGCTTAAAATAATTCCATAACGAATCCTTTATGGTTGAGTCGAAGACCATTACCTGCTTGGATTTTTGAATCAGGTCTTTAATGCCAGATAGTTCGGGGAATACCTTTAGCTTTTCCACTAAAAATTCTTTTCTGAATTGGATGACCACCTCTAGGTTATCTTCATGATCCTTATTGCCAAAATCTGCATGTGGAATATTCCCTCCCAAAAAAACCAACGTGCCGTTGGAATAGTTCATTTTTCTAGAACCTATGTTCAGGCATCCATCGCCATTTTTTACAAAAACCAATTCAAATTCGGGATGGATATGCCATCCAGTAGACTTGCAGTAGCTAGAGTTATCGTAGCACTCCACTTTTAGAGAAGAGTCGGTTTGCAGGTTTATGGCTTCTAGAATAGGCTTCATACGGTAAAATTACCCTAATAATGGATAAAATACCAAATAAATGAATAAAATGATTTATTTCTGGAATATTCTATCATATGAACCTTTGTCCGATCCTTAGTTATTTTGTGGGTATCGTAAATTTTAGCAATGAAATCATTACAGCTGATTTTTTCCAATCCTCGATATTTTGCTCCTGCATGGGTTTTTACAAGCCTAAATATTTGGTTTGGTACCTGGGCCATATATATCCCATCCGTTAAGGAAAAACTCAATATTGATAAAGCCGATCTGGGGATTGCCATTTTTTGCCTTTCCCTGGGTGTGTTTGCTATTTTTCCGATGGCTTCCAAAATCATCAATAAACTTGGAGTGGGAAGAGCTACTTGGTACAGTGTTTTGCTGTGCAGTATCACAGCACTTTTCCCTTTGTTGGCGCCAAACTATTATCTCTTGATGATTTCATTGTTTGTTTTTGGTCTCTCTAATGGACTTACGGACATTGCAATGAACACTTTGGTCACTGAAATTGAAAAAGAGGACAAAAAGAATTTTATGTCAGCCGCACATGGATTTTTCAGTCTGGGAGGTGTTATAGTTGGTTTGGGAAGTTTTTTGATTCCGTTTATTGGTAACCCTGCATTACATATGGGAATGACCGTAGTTGTGGTTTTTCTGATAAACCTTTTTTTCTATAAAAAATACCTAAATATCGTTGCTGCACCGGTTGATAAGGAGCAGTTTAGCCTTAAACTTTTGAAACCACTATTGCTACTCGGAATCATTGCATTTGTGACAATGGGGAGTGAGGGCGCGATTATTGATTGGAGCGGTCTTTATCTCAAAGAGATAACTTTAGCACCCGAGACTATGATCGGTTCAGGATTTTTGGCATTTTCAATAACAATGACCTTGGGCCGCTTTTTGGGTGATGGTATCAGCGAAAAAATAGGATCTGTAAAAATTGTTGTCCTCGGAACCGTGGTTGCTGCATTGGGATATGGATTGGTGTTATCTGGAAACACCCT
Organism: Flagellimonas sp. S3867; assembly: GCF_014698935.1. GTDB lineage: Bacteria > Bacteroidota > Bacteroidia > Flavobacteriales > Flavobacteriaceae > Flagellimonas. The sequence continues at coordinate 229,980 of NZ_JACVMN010000004.1, read as the reverse complement.
ATTGGCTGTTGCCGGGTTTGCACTTAATGGACTTGGGTTTTCAGTGATTATTCCCGAGCTTTTTCGTATTGGCGGAAATGTAAAGGGAGTTGAATCGGCTAAAGGGGTCTCCTTTATAGCCGGTACGGGTTATTTAGGATTTTTGATGGGACCGGTTATTTTAGGATTTGTAGCCGAGGAAGCTTCACTAAAACATAGTTTTTACGTTCTTTTAGGTTGTGTACTTTTAGTATTGTTGGTAACAGTCTCCCTAAAAAGAAGAAAATCGTGAACAATACCTTTAGTTAACTTTCAGGTTGGTAAAATTCAAACTAAAAGAACCTTCAACCATTCTATGATCTCTTCCGAGCTGTAACCCACCCAGTTTAGTATAATTTTCCCATGTGGTCGTCATAGATGGCTCGGATTGGTTGGCCTTTCTAAATACCCATTCACGAACAATAAAATCATCTCCAAAATAGAAATCATAAGCATCACCAGGGGTATATCCACCTTCATTACCATACACAATGGTTAACTTTTGCATTGGTTTTTGACTAATCGGAGCTTTTTCCTCAAGTTGATGTTCAAAGGTATAGTTGTTGGCATCCCAAATCAGGTTGAATGGTGCCAGAACCCAATAGCGATCATTAATAAAGTAACCATTGGCCTTTTTGGCTATGCTATCCATTGAACCTCTGTTATAGTTTATGGTATCCGAACCGATAATAGAGGTCACTTCATTGGTCTTTGGTTTCCAGGACCAGCTGCGTTCCATGTGTAAACTGTCTCTATCCACATTAAAGGTAAAAGTGAATTCATTTACCGATTTCCAATTGTCATACCCATGGGCATAGGCAATCTTTTCAGCAACGCTTTGGGCAGGAGTTTCCTCTTTTTCAATCTGTTTTGGTTTGTTTTTACAACCGGTCAAAACAAGGAAGAGGCACAGCAACGAAATGGGAATTTTCTTCATTTTCAATTTTTTTTCAAATGTAATTTGAATTTAATTTATATTCAGGAACAATTCTGTTTCATTTTTAACTGATTCTATAACCACAATTCGATTCGAGTGACTTTTCTCAAAAGGCTGTTTCTAATTCTTATAAATAACCTTGATAAGAAATCATTGGAAACAGATGACCCGTATGCCCATTTATCGGATGAGGAGCTGGTGAAAAAGATTGTGGCCAACAACAATCCTTTACTGTTTGGTAAGCTGTATGACCGTTATGCAAAAATGGTCTATAACAAGTGCTATGGATTTGCAAGATCCGAAGACGAAGCTGAAGACCTAACACAGGATGTTTTCTTGCAATTGTTCATAAAACTGAAGATGTTCAAAGGGAAATCCAAGTTTTCGACTTGGCTGTACTCTTTTACCTATAACTTCTGTGTAAACTATGTAAATAGGAACAAGCAACGGAAAATGAGCGATAAATCGATACCGGTTGAAGATTCAGAGTACAAGCTTACCGCCGAAGTACCTGATGATAGCCTTTTTGAGATGAAGACCAACAAACTAAAAGAGGCCTTGGAGCAGATTTCTGCTGAGGACAAGTCCATTTTGTTATTGAAATATCAAGATGGTGCATCGATAAAAGACCTTGTTACCCTTATGGAAATAGGGGAGAGCGCAGTTAAGATGCGTTTGAAGAGAGCAAAAGAAAAACTATTGGAAATCTATAACACCTTACCATAGATGGCAAAGAAGAAAAGAAATCCATTTAGGGAATTAGAGGCCTCATTAAGAGAGGTCCCACCTGGAATGAAGAAAAAGGTAATGAACGACATAGCAGCTGCAAAGTTGATTCTTGATCTAGCATCATTGTTTTCTTTCAATGTGGGCTCAGCATTACGGAAACTCTTTAAGACTTTGGGAAATAATTAATTAAGAATACTTAAAAAACTACGAATATGGAAACTATAAATGAATGGAAAGACCTGACCTTCGACTCTCTCACAACCATGGGAAGGGACATTGCAATGGCCCTGCCCAAGATAATTGGTGCACTGATCGTTCTTTTGATCGGGTGGATTGTCACAAAAATCATACTGTTTATTTTTGGAAAGATTTTAAAGCTGGCCAAAGCCGACGCATTGAGTGAAAAAATCAATGAGATGGATTTGTTTGGTAAAGGAGACCTAAAAATTGATATTATCAAGGTGATCCTAGGGTTTGTCAAGTGGTTTTTACTCTTGGTCTTCTTGATTGTCGCAGCCGATATTTTGAGTTGGGAAATCATCTCTACCGAAATAGGAAATCTTTTACGCTACCTACCACGATTGTTTAGCGCATTGGCGTTGATGATGATTGGACTTTATATCGGAAATTTTGTGAAGAAAACAGTGAAAAAGCTATTCGACTCCCTTGAATTTGGAGGGTCTAATGTGGTGAGCAATATGCTCTTTTACATCATTGTGATATTTATTTCGATTACTGCTCTGAACCAGGCGGGAATAGACACTTCCATTATTACCAATAACATCACCATGATTTTGGGTGCATTCTTACTTGCCTTTGCTTTAGGTCTTGGTTTAGGGTCAAGGGATGTCATTACCGACCTTTTAAGGTCTTTTTATACCCGAAGGACTTACGCGGTCGGTGACAAAGTGGTTATTTCAGGACATTCTGGGACCATTGAGGCGATAGAAAATAACTCCTTGACCTTGGTCACCAAAAATGGAAAATTTGTAATTCCAATTAAAGATGTGGTTTCTGAAAAGGTCGAGATAAAGTCGTAATTCGGATATTTCTATAAAGAGAATGGATTGTGCCAAAAACTTCTTTGGAATTTGATTAATTTTGAAACTTTCAAAAGCTAAAGAATGAGTTCAAAAAAAGGAAAGGTACAAGAGTTGGTCCAAGAGAAATTGCTTGAAGAGCGCAAAGTTTTTTTATGGGGAATGGTGGATGATGATTCGGCAAAGCACGTAATAGACCGCTTACTCTATTTGGATCTTCAAAATAACAAGGAAATTCAGTTGATTATCAATAGTCCAGGTGGATATGTGACTTCTGGTTTTGCGATTTACGATACCATCAAACAGATAAAAAGCCCAGTTTCTACGGTTTGTTCAGGTTTGGCGGCTTCAATGGGATCCATTCTATTGTCTGTTGGAGAAAAAGGGAGACGCTTTATTCAGCCGCACGCTCGAGTGATGATTCATCAACCAAGTGGCGGAGCGCAAGGGCAGGCCTCCAATATCGAGATTCAAGCCAAAGAAATTATCAAGACCAAAGAACTTGGCGCAAAGATTTTGGCAGAAAATTGTGGACAGGACTACGACAAGGTCATGAAAGATTTTGACCGTGACTATTGGATGGGCGCCGAAGAATCTGTTGCCTACGGTATTGTAGACGGCATTTTGGAATAAGATATATTGTCACACTGAGCTTGTCGAAGTGTGCAAAAAGGGAAAAAGTCCTTCATAAAATTTATGAAGGACTTTTTGCATATATATGGACGCCGAAGCGGGATATTTATAATATATACGGCAATTTTGATACCAAAAGTCCTTTTTGAAATGTTAAAAAATGTGAAATTATTTTTTGAACAATGTTGCTGTTGGATTTGAAACAAAAAGTGATTGATTTTAGCCGAATTTGCTCCATTCAGAGCAAATCCAATCCCACTTTATTCCTTATTTTTATCGTTTAACACGAACTGACCCATCGGTACTTATGACACAAATCCCCAAAAATATTGCCATCATCGGTTCTGGATTGGTGGGTTCCCTGTTGGCAATTTATTTAAGAAAAAGAGGTCATTTAGTAACAGTTTTTGACCGGAGACCAGATATTCGAACTATTGAATTTTCGGGTCGATCTATCAATTTGGCCATGAGCAATCGGGGTTGGCGGGCTTTACGCGAAGTAGGATTGGAAGATAGCATCAAAGAAATTGCCATTCCTTTGGAAAAAAGGGCAATGCATGTGAACGAGAAGCCCGTTTATTTTCAAAAATATGGCAAAGATGGAGAGGCGATTTGGTCGATTTCCAGAGGTGTTTTGAATCGACGAATGATTGATTTGGCCGAAAAAGCAGGGGCAAAATTTCAATTCAATGAAAAAGTTTGGGATATCAATTTGCCAGGAGCAAGATTATATACCGGCGAATCGGAGAAAAGCGAATGGAAAGAATACCAATATGACTTAATTTTTGGATGTGATGGTGCTTTTTCTAGAGTGCGCCATAAAATGCAGCGCCGAAGCAGGTTCGATTATTCCCAAAGTTTTATTGATGTAGGGTATAAAGAGCTTACTATTCCACCTAATGTAGATGGTTCCCATAAATTAGAGAAAAATTCATTTCACATTTGGCCTAGGGGAAGGTTTATGCTTATCGCCATGCCTAATATAGATGGGAGCTTTACCTGTACGCTATTTTTGCCTTTTGAAGGAACCGTATCATTTGAAAGTATCACCACTAAAAAAGAGGCAGAAACCTTTTTTAAGACATATTTTCCAAATGTTAGAAAGGAAATTGAAAATCTCACCAAAGATTTTTTCAACAATCCAACAAGTGCCATGGTGACCATGAAGTGTTACCCATGGACGTATTGGGACAAGGTTGCCTTGGTAGGAGATTCGGCACACGCAATCGTTCCTTTTTATGGACAGGGAATGAATGCTGGTTTTGAGGATATTTTTGCACTAAATGAACTTATGGGAACCCACGGTGATAACTGGGAAACCATATTTTCTGAATACCAAAAGCAGCGCAAGCCCAACGCGGATGCCATTGCAGAACTCAGTTACAGAAATTTTGTTGAAATGAGCAGCAAAACTGCAGACCAGGAATTTCTGTTGCAGAAGAAAATAGAGAAAAAATTCGCAAAAAAATATCCAGATAAATGGATTCCTGTATATAGTAGGGTCACTTTTTCAGATAGACCTTATGCCGAAGCCTTGGCCATTGGCGATATGCAAGAAAGGATAATGCAGCAGGTAATGCAACTTCCAGATATTGAGAATAAATGGGAAACCATAGCGGTGGAAAAGAAAATACTCGCTTTATTGGAATTGGAAACTGAATGAAACAAAAAAGCCACCTTTAGGTGGCTTATGTTTTTTAAATGCGTTGTTATCTAAATCTTAGAAAATAATTTTTGCATTTTACCTTGTTCTTCTTCAGCAAGTAAAGGATCGACCAAAATCCTTCCACTGTGTTCATCGGTAATGATTTTCTTGCGAGAAGCAATCTCAACCTGAACCTGTGGTGGAATGGTAAAGAAAGAACCGCCAGAGGCGCCACGTTCAACAGGAACAACCGCTAAACCATTCTTTACATTGTGTCGGATACGTTTGTACGCTTGAATCAATCGCTCTTCGATTTTATCTTCGAATTCTTCCGATTTCTTCAAAAGCGCCTTTTCTTCTTTTTCAGTTTCAGCAAGAATGGCATCCAACTCTCCTTTTTTGTGCTTTAAATGTCCGTCACGTTCAGATAATTTTTCCTTGGTTTCGGATATCACCTCTTTTTTCTGCTCTATCTGGGCCTTGAATTCCTTTATATTTTTCTCGGCCAACTGAATTTCAAGCTCTTGAAACTCTATTTCTTTGCTCAAAGAGTTAAATTCACGGCTGTTGCGTACATTTTTTTGTTGCTCGGCATACTTTTTCATCAATACCTTCGACTCCTCAATAAGGTTCTTTTTGGCAGCAATTTCAAAATTAACCGTTTCAACATCGGTTTTTAATTTATCCATACGGGTTTTAAGGCCTAGTACTTCATCTTCCAAATCTTGTACTTCCAATGGTAATTCACCTCTAACATTTCGTATTTCATCAACCCGGGAATCGATCAACTGTAGATCATAAAGTGCTCTTAGTTTTTCTTCCACGGTGTTTTCTTTCTTGTTCGCCATAAATTTTTATAAATACTTGATGGGATTTGTTATACTTTCCGATAACGCGACTGCAAAATTAGGAATTTTTTTGATAAGATAATCAACCAATAACTCTTTTGTAAACTGCTCAGTTTCAAAGTGCCCGATATCAGCGATCACCAATTGCCCTTCGGCTTGGTAAAACTCATGGTATTTTATGTCGGAAGTGATAAAAACATCTGCTTTTGCTTTTTTGGCGTAAGGGATTGCAAAGGCGCCACTACCCCCTAAAACAGCTACTCTTTTTACTTTTTTATCTCGTAATTTTGAGTGACGGACTACAGAGGCATTCATTCGATTCTTTACCATTTTAAGAAAAGCCCCTTCTTCCATTTCAGTTTCTAGCTCACCTATCATCCCCATACCTATATCCAAATTTGTATTCTCCAGGGTTAAAATTTCATAGGCGACCTCTTCATATGGATGGTTTTTAAAAAGTGCAGACAGAATAGTGGCCTGTTTTTCAAAAGAAAAAATCATATTGATTTGCATTTCTTTTTCCAATTGTACTTTTCCAATCTCTCCCAATGTTGGATTTGTACCCTCTTCGGGTTTGAAACTGCCAACTCCCTCGCTGCTAAAACTACAATTGCTGTAATTTCCCATTTCACCGGCACCTGCACGGAACAAAGCCGATTTGACCTCCTCAGCTGACTCAATAGGAGCATATGTTACCAGTTTTTTTATGGTTTTTGATTTAGGAATAAGAATTTTTGGGTTCTGAATATCTAATACCTCACAGATTTTGGCATTCACCCCGGCATTGCTATTGTCCAGGGCCGTATGCATACTATAGATGGCAATATTGTTGGTAATTGCCTTCAAGACCACACGTTCCACATAATTGGACCCAGTAAGTTTCTTCAACCCTTTAAAGATTATAGGATGAAAGCTGACAATGAGATTGCACTCTTTTTTGATGGCTTCATCAACAACCTCCTCCAAAGTGTCGAGAGTCACCAGAACTCCCCTAACATCCATATTGACATTGCCCACCAGAAGGCCCACATTATCAAAATCCTCTGCATGTTGCAATGGAGCAAGTTCTTCCAGTATTTTTGTGATATCCTTTACTGTCATTTGCTGTTTCTTAAGTTGGCTAAAGATAAAATATTATATTTTCGCTTTATGCTGCAATTGCTTCGCAAAATCGCATTTCCGTTTTCATTGATCTATGCCCTGGTGGTTTTTATAAGAAACCGCTTGTTCGATATGGGGATTTTCAAATCCAAGACCTATAGAACACCCACCATTTGCATAGGGAATCTGAGTGTTGGAGGCACCGGAAAGACCCCAATGATTGAATATTTGGTAAGGTTATTGGAAAAAAGGAGCATAGCGGTTTTGAGTAGGGGCTATAAAAGAAAGTCCAAAGGATTTTTGTTTGCAGGACCGAACAGCTCAGTTGAAGATTTGGGAGATGAACCTTTTCAACTCCATAAAAAGTTCCCCAATATCACGGTTGCTGTAGATGGGGATAGACAAAATGGAATTCAGCAACTCGAATCTACTACAAAACCCGATATGATACTTTTGGATGATGCCTTTCAGCATCGGCGGGTAAAATCCAAATTTTCCATTTTATTGACGGCTCATGGCAATTTGTTTGTAGATGATTGGTATTTGCCCACTGGTGATTTAAGAGATAGTAAAATGGAGGCAAAACGGGCCGATTTAATTGTTGTGACCAAATGCCCTGCAGATATCTCGAACGAAGAGAAGAATAGCATTACCCGGAGCATCGACCCCAAAACGCATCAAAAAGTGCTTTTTGCAAGCTTAACCTATGCCGAAAAGATAAACAATGGGGCTGAACAAATTGGATTGAATGCATTAAGGGAAAGGAAATTTGCCTTGGTGACGGGCATAGCTTCTCCTGAACCGCTTGTTACCCATTTAGAAAGTCAAGGGTTACAGTTTGATCATTTTGAGTTTGGCGATCATCATTATTTTTCAGCTGATGAGATAGAAAAGTTTGCAAATTTTGAAACGGTACTCACCACTGAGAAAGATTATGTAAGGTTGGAGGGTAGGGTAGAAAACCTATATTACTTGGAAGTGGCCCACAATTTTGGAGACGAAGACCGAGAGGTTTTAAAGCAGGCAATTTTAGCCCAGATTTAGACCAATCCCTGCTCTTTTTTCTGAAAAATGTTTTCTCCAATTTTTTGGTAGAAAACTTCAGGTTTGAATGGCTTGGTCACCACATCATTGCACCCCGCTTCGTAAAAGCTATCCAAACTATCATCCAAAGAAATGGCCGTAAGGGCAATGATAGGGATTTCCGAATCAAATTTTCGGATTTGCCGAGTGGCTTCTTCCCCGCTTATGCCGGGCATATGAATATCCATTAAAATGGCATTGTACGTGTTGGACTTGGCAAGGTCAATAGCTTCGTTACCGTTGTTGGCAATATCGCATGTAATCTCCTTTTTGGTAAGCATTTTTTTGGTGATGACCTGGTTGATTTTATTGTCCTCAACCACCAACAAATGCAATCCTTTAAAATCGAATTCTTCAGGGGCCAATTCAAAGGATACTTCTTCCAAGGCATTGGTATCACATTTTAAATCCAATTCAAAGAAGAAAGAACTTCCTTCTCCCAGCTCACTTTCCAAATTGATTTTACTGTCAAAAATACCCAGTAAACTCTTTACAATGGTCAGGCCAAGTCCGGTGCCACCATACTCGCGGTTTATTTGAATGGAGCCTTGCTCAAAACTGTCAAAAATGTTTTGCTGCTGGTCTTCCGAGATGCCAATACCATCGTCTTTTACCTCAAAGTACAGTTTTACCTTGTCTTCTTCTTTTTTAAGCAATTTTGCAATGACCTCTACTTTGCCGTCTTTTGTGAATTTAAGCGCGTTGCCTACCAAATTCATGAATACCTGCGAAATCTTTATGGGGTCACCCAGCAAGTGCTGTGGAATATTTGGATCATAGTCAAGAACCAAACTTGTACTGTTTTCATTTGCATTTTGCTGTAAGGAATCAACAACATCCTTTAAAACCTTATGTAACTTGAATTCAATATTCAAGGGTTCCAGCTTGTCGGCATCAATTTTGTTGATTTGAAGGATATCGTTGATAAAGTTTAGTAGATAATCCCCCGAGAATTTCAAAGACCTTAAGTGCTCTGTTTGATGTTCTGAAGGGTTTTCCTCCAATAATAAATGTGTTAAACCGGTAACCGCATAAAGTGGCGTACGCAGCTCATGGGTAACTGTTGAAAGAAAGTTGGTTTTAGCTTCCATTGCGGAAACCGCAGAATCCCGAGCCAACTCCAGCTCTTTGTTTTTTGTGTATAAAAGATCGTTGGTCTTAAGCTTTATTTGGTTGTTTCTAAATAAGGAAACTGCCAAAAGCGATATTATGGTCAAAAATGCTGAGGTCAAGATCAACGTAATTTCCGAACGACTTTTGGATTCGCTCAACTCTTCGTTTTTGGCTGTGAGCTTGTTGATCTCATTCATTTGATGCTCGAAACGTATTTTGTCCGCCGTTTTTGTTTCTAATCTCGTCTTTTCAATATTGAAAATTGAATCCTTGATTTGCACCAATGCTTTCTTGTAGTAAAGCGACTCACCAAAATCACTGCTTTTTTCATAAATCAGCGATAGTTTTTCATTGGCGGTTTTAATGTCTTTGAAATATCCATGTTTTTGAGCAAGTTCAAGAGCGGCTTTGGAATGGATGATTCCTTCCTCCAAATCATTAAGCTCAAGACTTATGCTTGCCAATTGCAGATTTGCTTTAGTGGCAAGGTATGCCCTTTCTTTGTCATCGGAATTAACGATAAGCGCATGCAAATTTTTAATGGCATCGTCGTAACGCTCAATATTGGTAAAGATGTAGGCCTCCAATAACAGAATGTTGTTGCCCAGATTTCTGTTGTTGCTAACCTTTCTGGATTCTTCCAGCAATTTCAACGATTGAAAATTATTACCTTCATCAAAGCGAAGTGCTGCTTCAAGATAATTATGTGTGGCTTGACCGAATGAATAGGAGAGGTCCTTTAACAGAATACTAGCGCGATCTAAATAAAAAATGGTGGTCTCACGATCTCCTTCTTCCAAAAATATGCGAGCATATTGGTGATAGGTATCTAATAGGAGCTTGGCATCTTCGTTGTTTTCGGCAATCTCAGCAGCCTTGTCCAAAGTTTCTAGGGCCTTGTCAATCTTATTTTGATGACGATACACGGTAAATTGGTCGAAAATGGACTGTACATCGGCTGTAGAATTGACATCGTTCTGACCAAAGGATATCTGGGCACATAGGAAAATGCACAGAACAACCCATTTTGCATGGCAAAAATGGTTATATATTGGGTTTGACGTCAAACGTAGTTTTTCTTTATAAACAAAGCTATTAAATCAATTATTCTGGAGCAATACCCAGTTTCATTGTCGTACCATCCTATTATTTTCACCATTTTTCCAATAACAGAGGTCATCAAAGAATCAAACGTACAAGAATAACAACTATTGTTTATATCAATGGAAACAATGGGGTCTTCCGTATAAAACAGCACGTTTTTTAATTGGTTATTGGCGTAATGTTCAAAAGTATGGTTTATTTCGGCAATGGACGTCTCCTTTTTAACATTGAAAGTAATATCGGTAAGCGAACCGTTGGGGACAGGGACGCGAATACCACATCCTCCTATCACATCCGACAATTCAGGAAAGATTTTGGTTAGTGCCTTAGCTGCTCCGGTGGTAGTTGGGATAATGGACTGACCAGCGGCCCGAGATCGTCTTAAATCGCGATGAGGTCTATCGTGAAGGCTTTGGTCTGAAGTGTACGAATGTATAGTGGTAATGTAGGCTTGCTCTATTCCGCAAAGCTCGTTTACCACCTTGATCATTGGGGCGGCATTGTTTGTGGTGCATGATGCTGCGGATACAATTTGATCTTCGGGTGCCAATATGGTTTCATTTACCCCCATTACCACCATTTTTACGTCATCTTCCTCCGGAGGAACGGATAGGATAACCTTTTTTGCTCCATTTTTAAGATGATGCTGTAATTGATCCTTCTTTTTAAACTTTCCCGAAGCTTCTACCACGATATCAACATCATGATCTGACCAATTAATTTGTTTTGGATGTTCATGATTAAGAACAGCGACATTTTCACCATTGACAATAATACCATGATCATTAGAATCGACTTGGGTATTGATGGTGCCGTGTATGCTGTCGTATTTTAGCAGATGGGCAAGGGTTCTGGCATCGGCCAGATCGTTAATTGCCGAAACTTTGATGTGCGGATGGTCCTGCAGCAATCTAAATAGAGTTCTGCCAATACGTCCAAAGCCATTTATGCCTATGTTGAGCTGTTTCATGAAAATTGTAAGGAAGAATTAATGGATATGCTTATGCGCCTTGTACGACGAACGCACCAAAGCACCGCTTTCCACATGCCTGAAGCCCATTTTTAAGCCGATTTCTTCGTACTTTTTAAATTGCTCGGGTAAAATAAACTCTTTTACGGGCAGGTGTTTTTTTGAAGGTTGAAGGTATTGTCCGATAGTGACCACATCAACATCTACTTTTCTTAGATCTTCCATGGTTTGGATCACTTCTTCTTCCATTTCACCCAAACCGAGCATAATTCCTGATTTGGTTCGGTTGGCCCCATTTTTCTTTAAATAGTCCAATACGCCCAAACTTCTTTCATATTTGGCCTGTATGCGAACTTCTCGTGTAAGCCTTTTTACGGTCTCCATATTGTGGGATATGACCTCGGGTGCAACTGCAATAATTCTGTCTAAATGAGTTTCGACCCCTTGAAAATCGGGGATTAAAGTCTCCAAAGTGGTTTCTGGGTTCATTCTTCGAATGGACTTCACGGTTTCGGCCCAAATTATGGACCCCATGTCTTTTAAGTCATCTCTATCAACAGAAGTGACTACAGCATGTTTTATACTCATGATCTTAATGGATCGTGCCACTTTTTCGGGTTCTGCCCAGTCAACACTTTCGGGTCTACCGGTCTTAACACCACAAAAACCACATGAGCGGGTACAGATATTACCCAAAATCATAAAAGTAGCCGTTCCCTCTCCCCAGCATTCACCCATATTAGGGCAACTACCCGATGTGCATATGGTATGTAGATCGTACTTGTCGACCAATCCTCGCAACTGGGTGTATTTTTTTCCTGTGGGAAGTTTTACCCTTAGCCATTTTGGCTTTCCTTTTGGTGGTAGAACGTTATCAATAGTGGCTGTGCCCATATCAAATAATTGAGGTACAAAGATACGAAACTGGGAAGGAAACCCCCATTCACTTTTTTGTAATGATTTCTGCCAAAAGCTTCTTGGCACGAAGCAATTTTACCTTAATGTTATTGACGGGTTCATTAAGCTCTTTAGCAATTTCGGCATAGCTCAACTCGTTAAAATAACGGAGATTGATGACCTTTTGGTAGTGGGGCTTCAATTTTTTGATGTGCTGTAACAATTTAGCCAGATTTTGCTCTGTGATGAGTCGGTCTTCGACCGAGGGGGATTCGTCCAGCACTTTTTTTACCTCGTCGCCATCAGTGTCCATCTCGTCCAAAAGACTTCTTTTTCTTTTGCGGATAAGATCTACGTGAAGGTTTTTGGATATGGTGATGAGCCAAGTTTTGAACTCGTAGGTCTCATCATAGGAATTTATCTTGTCAAATGCTTTTGAGAATGTTCGTATAGTGATGTCCTCTGCGTCGTTTTCATTTTTGGTCCGAGCCATTTGAAAGGCATAGACATCATTCCAAAATGTGTCTAGGAGTATACTGAAGGCAATTTGATTTCCTTCTTTTGCCTTTTTGATATTTTCTTGGATAGCTTGTTCGGCTTTAAGCAAAAAATCTGATTTTGTGGAACGTTCAAGAAGGTTTAGTGAGCCTCAAGAACTGAATCTTTCTTGCATTCTTGTTCATCGGGAAGTTTTCCGCAATAACCGCAAGCTTCACCCCCTTGGTTTAGGTAAGGGTTTTGACTGGCACATGTTCCTGCAAATTTTCCATCTTTTTTGGACCAAATTTTTATGGCAATTCCTGCGAAAGCAAGTCCTAAAAGACCAATGGTCAACAACGCTAACTTCATATTCCAAATTTTACGCAAAGGTACAAAATACCTGTTTAAAGCGATTTAAGTTTGGCCATACTTTAGTTGAACCTTAATATGATATGTTGGCCACAATATTTTTGACCGTTGGTGAAGTGTTTCCGCCTTTTGGTTCTATGGTAATATAACCAATTGCATTTTCGGCATAGGGCAACGCCAAAAGCTTGTCCTTGTCATTAAAATCTTTGATCACACCTAAATTGACGAGTTCGCCATTAACTTCTGCCCACATTTGAAAAACTTTATTTTCAGGAAGGTTAGGCACATTGCTAACGTTGATATAGGACAGTTTTTTCACTGGATTGACATATGCAACGGCTTTAAGTTCTTTGCCCTCACGTTTTCCATTAACGGCATACCTTCTCGTAGCAGGGTTGTTTAACACGATAAATTGGTTTCTTACGTCTTCCAATTGGTTTTTCATATTTTCTTCAATGCCCTTAATTTGATTGGTAACCAGGGTGTTTTCTTCCTGTAAGTTCTTGTTTTGGTTCCATAAGAAGTACGAGGATCCAGCAAAAAACATAATTACAATACTGGCCGCAGCGGCATAGCGATAAAATTTATTTTTAACAGCTTTTTCCTTTTTAGCACTATGAAGGATTATCTCTTTTAGGCCTTCAGGCGTTTTTCTGGCATACATTTTGGCAAAAGCCTCCAAATTGTCCTGGAGCTGATCATAAGTTTCCCTAACTTCAGGATACATGGTAATGTAACGTTCTGCCTTAAGGGTTTCTTCTTTTGTAGTATCTCCCAAAAGGTATTTTTCCAGTATGTCGGAATCCAAAAAATATTTTACTTTTTCTTTCATGACAATAAAATTATCAACAGGAGTTGCGTGATGCTCGTTCCGTAAATTTTACCCATTTCTCTAAGTCCAATCTTAAGTCTTGACTTAACTGTTCCTAAAGGAATATCCAGTTCTTCACTGGCTTCTTGTTGGGTCATTCCCTCAAAAAATAGGGCTTCCAATACAATTTTATATTTGGGCTCTATTTTATCAAGATTCTCTTGGACATCCATAAATTCAGGCCGAATGCCACTTACTCCTAAGTTATATACGTCCGAAACGTCTATTTGGACTTCTTTATCCGATTTATTGCTGACACTTCTAAGTTTATCGATAGCCGTGTTTCTTGTAATCCGGAAGAGCCAAGTAAAGAGTTTGGCTTTTGATGGATCATATGAATCCGCTTTTTTCCAGATTTTGATAAAGCTTTCTTGCAGAATATCCTGTGCTAAATCTTCATCTCTTACCACTTTGTAAGCTACGCCAAAAAGGGTATCACCGTAATTTTCATACAATAGCGATATGGCTTTGTCGTCCTTTTCGGCAAGAAGTGAAACAATATGTCTTTCAATCAGTGTACTCATCAAAGGGTGGTTAAGGTAAAATTTTAGGGGGCTAAAATCTAAAATAATGTTTATCTCGTATATACTACAACGTTAAGTTAGAAAAAGGATTATTTGTTGGGGTTGTAATCTTTTATAAAGCCAACAATTATACTTCAAGTATATACAATTTTGGTTAGTTTGGTTTGGTATAACCCCTGTTATTGATACAATGCAGGGGTTATTTTATTACATTCACCTCTGGACTGATTTGAATTTTGAATCGTTGACTCACAGTATTTTGAATTTGCTCAGCCAATTTTAACAGCTCTTCTCCAGAGGCATTGCCGTGATTTACCAGCACCAAAGCCTGTTTTTCATGAACCCCTGCATCCCCAAATCGTTTTCCTTTAAAGCCACATTGTTCAATAAGCCAACCTGCAGGAATCTTGTAATGGTCTTCATCTACCTTATAAGAGGGCAAATCTGGTTTTTCCTTTTTTAGTTTCTGGTATGTCTTTTTTGAAATTATAGGGTTTTTGAAAAAACTGCCGCTATTGCCAATTTCTTTGGGGTCGGGCAGTTTGCTTTGGCGAATAGCGATAACTGCATTGGAAATGTCTCGTATTGTAGGGTATACGATCTCATTTTTTTTGAGTTCATCCTCAATGGCGCCATAGCCTGTATTCAGAGTATGATTCTTTTTGGTGAGTTTTAGCGAGACAGATGTAATAATGTACTTGCCTTTCGCTTCATTCTTAAATATGGAATCCCGATAACCAAATTTACAGGCATCGTTGTCAAAAGCGATCAGTTCGCCAGCCGCAATTTCCATGGCGGCACAACTCTCAAAAACATCTTTTAATTCTACGCCGTAAGCCCCTATATTCTGAATGGGTGCAGTACCTACGTTTCCGGGTATTAATGACAGGTTTTCCAAACCACCGTATCCCTTTTCCAAGGTCCATAGCACCAAATCATGCCAGTTTTCACCAGCCATCACTTTTAAAACAACCTCATCTTCATTTTCTTCGACCACAGAAATACCCTTCAGGTTGATATGCATTACGAGCGCATCAACATCTTTGGCGAGCAAAATGTTGCTGCCACCACTTAAAATGAATTTATTTGGATAGGCTTTTAGTTCCAACACTTTTTGAAGCTGTGCTAATCCGTTTATTTCAACAAAAGCCTTGGCCTTGGCTTCTATACCAAAGGTATTGTGGTTTTTAAGTGATATGTTTTCTTGAATATTCACTAAGTGTTATACTTTTTTAAAGCTTCTCCCAAAATCTGTACCGCTTTTACAAGTAATTCTTTTTCTAACACGTATGCAATTCGTATTTGATTGGTTCCCAGCCCTTTGGTGGCATAAAAACCGGCAGCAGGTGCGACCATCACGGTTGCTCCGTCCATTTCAAACTTTTCCAGCAACCATTGAGCAAAATCATCGGAATTGGAGACTGGAAGCTTTACAACGCAATAAAACGCTCCTTGGGGAACGGCAACACGCACACCTTCCAACTTTTGCAGCTCAGCAATAAGAATGTTTCTTCTTTCAGCGTACTCTTTGATAACATCATCAAAATACGATTGTGGGGTTTCCAACGCCGCTTCACTGGCAATTTGTGCAAAAGTGGGTGGAGACAATCTGGCCTGGGCAAACTTCAGGGCGGTTTGTATCACCGTTTTGTTTTTGGAAACCAAACAGCCAATACGTGCTCCGCACATACTATATCTTTTAGAGACAGAATCTACTATAATGGCATGCTCTTCAAGTCCTTTTTCTTGCAAAATGGAATAATGGACCCTGCCTTCGTATGCAAATTCCCGGTATACTTCATCAGCAACCAAAAAGAGGTTGTGCTTTTTAACCAATTGTGCCAATTGCTGAATTTCCTCTTTACGGTACAGGTATCCAGTAGGATTTCCTGGATTGCATATTAAAATGGCCTTGGTTTTTGGACCAATCAATTTTTCAAAATGGGAAATGGGAGGTAAGGCAAAATTATCTTCGATACGGGATACTATCGGAACCACTTTTACTCCCAGGGCTGTAGCAAAACCGTTATAATTGGCATAAAAGGGCTCAGGAATGATGATTTCATCATCAGCATCCATAATTGTTCCCATTACAAAAGATAAAGCCTCGGAACCGCCTGTAGTGACTATGATGTCCTCTGAAGATACGTGAATATCATTTTTGGCATAATAGGCTGCAATTTTGGTTCTGTACATCTCAGAACCCTCTGTCATACTATAGGCAAGTACCTCAATATTATGATTTCTAACGGCATCCAGTGCCACCTTGGGTGTTTTTATATCGGGTTGTCCAATGTTCAGATGGATAACATGGGTGCCCCTTTTCTTTGCTGCTTCCGCATAGGGTACCAATTTTCGGATAGGAGAAGCTGGCATTTGCCTCCCTTTTTTGGATATACCAGGCATGCAATAAATTTTAGCAAAAATGAGAAAACCAGCACTCGAAAACAACACATTGAGGCATTATTTGAATAGTAATGGAATGTTAAATTAGAGGATATATCTGCCATTAATTTGTATCTTTAAAAGAGATAACCTTTTAGAAGTAAGCAAATTGAAGAAAAACCTACATTTTTTTGCGATTCTTTTTGTCGTGCTTCCCATTTTGGTTTCTGCACAGGGATTTAAATTGCCAAAAAATCAGAAGTACCAGAAGCTTCATTTTGAACTCGTTAATAATCTTATTATTATTCCTGTAGAAATCAATGGGGCGGACCTCACCTTTGTCTTAGATTCTGGAGTGAGCAAGCCCATACTATTCAATCTTTCCGATAAAGATTCTATTCAAATAAATAATGTTTCTGAAGTTACCATCAAAGGCTTGGGCGATGGAGAGCCCATGAAAGCCCTAAGTTCTATTGGAAATACTTTCAAACTTGGAAAGGTGAGGAACTACAACCAAGATTTATACGTGGTTTTGGACAAGGAGATTAACTTTTCCACATCACTTGGTATACCTGTACATGGAATTTTGGGATATGACCTGTTTAGGGATTTTGTTGTAGAAATCAATTACGGTACACAAAATATTAAGTTGCATAACCCTGACTTATACAAACACAATCCACATAGCAAATCGCAGACCTTACCCTTACAAGTGGAACGAAGAAAGGCTTATGTAGAAGGCACTGTGCTTATGAAAGATGCCGAAGACGTTCCAGTGAAACTATTGGTGGATACCGGAAGTAGCGATGCCCTTTGGCTTTTTCATCAACCTGAGCAGGGATTGGAGATTCCTGAAAAGCATTATGAAGACTTCCTAGGCAGAGGGTTAAGTGGAAATATTTTTGGAAAACGAACCAAGGTCAGCGGAATTAAGATTGGTGATTTTGAACTGAAGGATGCCAAAGCGGCTTTTCCGTACAAAGAATCATACAGTTTTCTAAAAAATTTAGGAGATCGAAATGGAAGCGTGGGAGGGGAGATTCTCAAGCGGTTCAACCTTATTTTTGATTATGGAAATGGCCATGTTACGTTTAAAAAGAATGGCAATTATAGAGCGCCTTTTCAATATAACCTTGCTGGGATAGCGTTACAACATAACGGACTGAGATACATTGCGGAAAGTATAGCCGATTTTAGTGGAATTGTACGAAGTGATGAAGATACCTTTGGTAATGTTCAAATACTATTGGAGAATAAGACTAGGTTAAGCTTGGTTCCTGAGATTATTGTTTCTGGTATCCGAGCGGGAAGCCCCGCTGCAGAGGCCGGATTGCTGGAAGGCGATGTGATTTTAGCGGTCAATGGCAAAAAAATCCACAATTATAAACTTCAGGAGGTTTTAAAAATGCTGAATGAAAAAGAAGGAAAACGCGTTCGTGTTCTAATAGAACGGTATAACACGGATTTACTGTTTTCCTTTGTTCTTAAGAATGTATTCGATTAAAAAAGCCTTCCCGAACAATCGAAAAGGCTTTCATCAAAATAAATATTTTTCTACTCTTATTTAGCTCCCTCAGCTTTTACAGTCCCTTTAATCTTAAGAACTTTAGTAGCCGTGGCCGCGTTAGAGGTTACAGTAATGGCCTTTCTAATTGGCCCAACTCTGTTGGTATCATATTTAACCTGAATTTGACCAGTCTTACCGGGTAAAATAGGATCTTCAGGTTTCTTTGGAATAGTACATCCACAGCTAGACTTAACATTGCTAATTACCAAAGGAACACTACCTGTATTGGTAAATTCAAATACGCGGACACCATCACTTCCTTTAGCAATTTCGCCATAATCAATGGTCTCGCTTTTAAATTCAATTTTTGCTGTTGCTTCTTGGGCGTAGGTACCTAAAGAAAGAAGCCCAACAAATAACATGAGTACAGATTTTTTCATCATTTCTAGTTTTGGGTGAACTTCAAATGTAAATGTTTTCACACCTGCATCCAAAATTCTTTTGTTATGTAATAACGTTACTTATTTTTGTTTCGTATTTCAGGATTGGCCTTTAGCCGTGGTATTACAATAATTAACTATTGCAAAACCCCTTCCAGACACCAATCCGGGTCACAAATGACAAAAACTATACCGAAAAATGGAAATTCCATCAAAATATGAGCCCAATAGGGTAGAAGAGCACTGGTACAAGTACTGGACAAAGCACGATTTTTTTAGTTCAAAACCAGATGAAAGGGAGCCCTATACCATTGTAATTCCTCCACCAAACGTTACTGGGGTGTTGCATATGGGCCATATGTTAAACAATACGATACAAGATGTACTGATCAGAAGGGCCAGACTTTTAGGGAAAAATGCCTGTTGGGTACCTGGTATGGACCATGCTTCCATTGCCACGGAGGCCAAAGTTGTGGCTAAATTGAAAGATGAAGGCATTGCAAAGGCCGATTTATCGCGGGAAGAGTTCCTAAAACACGCTTGGGACTGGACTGATGAATATGGCGGGGTTATCCTTCAACAACTTAAAAAATTGGGATGTTCATGCGATTGGGACCGCACTAAATTCACAATGGATGACGATATGTCAGCCTCCGTGATCAAGGTTTTTGTGGATTTGTACGAAAAAGGACTTGTTTATCGGGGTTATCGAATGGTAAATTGGGACCCTGAGGCAAAAACCACCCTCTCCGATGAAGAGGTTATTTATGAAGAAAGACAGGGCACTTTGTACTATTTGGCTTATCAGATAGAAGGTTCCGATGAAAAAGTTACCATTGCTACCACCCGTCCGGAGACTATTTTAGGAGATACCGCGGTCTGTATCAACCCAAATGATGAGCGATACCACCATTTAAGGGGCAAAAAGGTAATCGTTCCTATTTGTAACCGAGTGATTCCTATTATCGAAGACGAGTATGTAGATATTGAATTCGGTACAGGTTGCTTAAAAGTGACTCCCGCCCATGATGAAAACGACAAAAACCTTGGTGATAAACACAATTTAGAAGTTGTTGATATTTTTAATGAGGATGCAACTCTCAATTCTTATGGACTGCATTACCAGGGTAAGGATCGCTTTGTCGTCAGAAAAGAAATCTCCAAAGAATTGGACGAAAAAGGGTTTTTGGTCAAAACAGAGCAGCATACCAACAAAGTTGGTACTTCAGAACGTACAAAGGCGGTTATCGAGCCTCGTTTGTCCGATCAATGGTTTTTAAAGATGGAAAATTTGTCCAAACCGGCCATTGAAGGAGTATTAAAGACAGGTGATGTAAAGCTTTACCCTAAAAAGTTTGAAAATACCTATCGCCATTGGATGGAAAATATCCGCGATTGGAACATCTCCCGTCAGTTGTGGTGGGGGCAGCAGATTCCGGCCTATTACTATGGAGATGCGAAGGACGACGTTGTCGTAGCCGAATCTAGAGAAGAAGCGATAAAAAAAGCCAGCTCCAAAAATCCAGAAATCCAAGATTCCGATCTACGTCAAGACGCTGATGTTTTAGATACATGGTTTTCCTCATGGTTATGGCCTATAAGTGTATTTGGTGGTATTTTGGAACCAGAGAATGATGAGGTTAATTATTACTACCCAACTAGCGATTTGGTCACTGGACCAGATATTTTGTTTTTCTGGGTAGCTCGAATGATTATCGCAGGGTATGAATACCGCGGGAAACGACCTTTTGAAAATGTTTATCTCACCGGCTTGGTTCGAGACAAACAGCGAAGAAAAATGTCCAAACAACTAGGTAATTCTCCGGATGCGCTCAAATTGATCGAGAATTTTGGTGCGGATGGGGTACGTGTGGGACTTTTGTTAAGTTCGGCTGCAGGGAATGACCTAATGTTTGATGAAGCGCTTTGCCAACAGGGTAAAAATTTTGCTAACAAAATTTGGAATGCCTTTAGATTGATAAAAGGTTGGGAAATAGCGGATTTGCCTCAACCCGAATCAGCTAAAATTGGTATTGAGTGGTATACAGCAAAGTTCAATCAAACCCTAGCTGAAATTGAGGATCATTTCTCTAAATATCGAATTTCCGATGCCTTAATGGCTATTTACAAGTTGGTATGGGATGATTTCTGTTCGTGGTTGTTGGAAATTGTCAAACCAGCCTATCAACAACCAATTGACAGGTTCACATACGATGCTGTGATTCATTTGTTTGAGCAAAATCTAAAGATTTTGCATCCTTTTATGCCTTTTTTATCCGAAGAAGTATGGCAACATATCACTGACCGAACTCCAGAACAGGCATTAATTGTGTCCAAATGGCCTAAACAAGATGAGGTGAATTCTTCATTAATAACGGATTTCGATTTTGCAGCAGAAGTTATTTCTGGTGTTAGAACCATCAGAAAAGAAAAAAACATTCCGCAAAAAGAAGCTTTGGAACTGTCCGTTTTAAATAGCGAAAATGGAAGCGGTCAAATGGATGTGATCATCACTAAATTGACCAACCTTTCCAAAATTGAAACCATCGATGCCACGTTGGATGGTGCATTGAGCTTTAGGGTAAAGAGCAACGAGTATTTTATTCCTATTAGCGGTGCCATAGATATTGAGGCAGAAATTAAAAAGATTACAGAGGAATTAAATTACACCAAAGGGTTTTTGCAATCCGTTCAAAAGAAACTGAGCAATGACCGTTTTGTGAACAACGCACCAGAAAAAGTTGTGGACATAGAAAAAAAGAAAGCAGCCGATGCCGAAGCAAAGATTGAGACCCTGCAAAAAAGCTTGGCTAGTTTGGAATAGAAGATTTCACCTATAGGTAACAGTCAATAGTATAAAAAATGTCAAAACCACTTTTTGACCACCTTAATAAGTTTATTAGTGTTGAAGAGGTAGACTTTCAGGAAATCATAAGTTTTTTTGACTTTAAAAAAGTTGAGAAAAAGGAAATTATCGCCAATGCCGGTTCTAAATGTAATTCCAATTACTTTGTGCTAAATGGTTGTCTACGTATGTTTTTTATCAATGATAAGGGAATAGAACAGACCATTCAATTTGCCATAGAGAATTGGTGGATGACCGACAATCTGGCCTACTACAAAAGAATTCCTTCGGATTTTTACATACAAGCGGTGGAAAATTCCGAAATACTGTCCATTTCCTTTGATAAACAAGAGCAATTGCTACACCAATTTCCGGAGCTAGAAAAGTATTTCAGGAGCATTTATCAAATTGCTTATGGCTCTTCGCTTCAGAAAATGAAATATTTGACCAAGTTCTCCAAAGAGGATATCTATTTCCATTTTACCGAACATTTCCCTGAATTCGCTCAACGTGTTCCCCAGTATCTAATAGCTTCTTTTTTGGGTCTTACCCCAGAATATGTGAGTGAAATACGAGCCAAGAAGCGTTCTTAAACCAGTTTAAGTTTTTTCATTCCACCAGCAAATACTTTTACATCAAAATTCTAAACGATTAAAAATGGACAAAAGAATTCAAATTGATGTAACAGAACCAGTTTCCTATAAGGCCATTTATGCCTTTGGCAACTGTGTTATGCAGAGTGAACTAAGCAATGTTCACCAGGAATTGATAAACATTAGGGCATCACAAATTAATGGCTGCGCTTTTTGTATTGATATGCACACCAAAGTGGCCCTTGATAAAGGTGAAACCCAACAGCGCATTTTTTTATTGGACGCTTGGTGGGAAACGGATATTTTCACGGAAGAGGAGAAGATTGTCCTTCAGATTACCGAAGAAATTACCATGATCCAAGAAAAAGGATTAAAGACCGAAACATATCAAAAAGCCATTGAAAGATTTGATGAAAAATATTTGGCCTTGATCATAATGGCAGTTGTAAATATAAATGCTTGGAACAGGATAGCGATTAGCACCCACAAACCCATTGCTCCATAGATTGTGGACAAATACTCAATGATTGGATAGTTCAACAGAGGTGTAATCAAAAAAAATATGATGGTTAAAGTTAAGAACAACCTCTGTTGTCGACTGATAACAGGAAATGGGAAAAGTACAGGTAGAGGAGCAAGCCAAGAAGTTCGTGGCCACGGACTATTTGGGGAATATGGTAAAACTTACAGATTACCCAAATAAAAGGGTTTTATTGAGTTTTTTTAGAGGAGCTTCCTGTCCTTTTTGCAATATGAGGATCCATCAGTTGATCAAGGCATATCCCCAAATCAAGGAAAAGGGTATTCAACCGATTACCGTTTTTGCAGCTACCAGTGAAGAAATAGTAAAATATGCCGGAAAACAAAATGCCCCGTTTCCCATTATAGCCGACCCGTCTTTGGAATTATACAAACTTTACGGTATTGAAGAATCTTCGGTTGGAATGCTAAAAGCGATGATGAATCCTGCAAAAATGGTGCGGATGATGTTCAGTGGATTCTTCAATATGAAATCCATTAAGGATAGACCCATAATTCCAGCAGATTTTTTGATTGCTTCGGATATGAAAATCCACAAAGTATACTACGGAAAGGATTTTGGAGATCACGTGCCTTTGCAGGAAATTCTGGATTGGAAGTAATTTATCTTCTTCTTCCACCTGAATACTGCATGGCTTCACCTTTTCCAAAACCATAGCTAAATCCAAAGGCCACAAACCGACCTCGTTGGCGACGGTTATACACCTCAAAATCTGCTTGTGCAATCTGACTCTCACTGATTCGCGATGCAAAAACGTCCCGTACACTCAAGTTTAGGATGGCTTTTCCCTTCAATAGTTTTTTACGAAGGCCTAGATTCATAAATGCATAGTCATTTACCTCGCCTTGTACCGTTTGGTAGTTTGATCTATAGTTGCCGGTGGCCTCAAGGTCAATATCTGCCGGAAATTTCACTTTGGTCATCAGTTTTGACGACCACCTATCTGCATCAAAATCAAAAACCACAGCTTCGAAAATGCCTTCACGGTTAAACCGGTTAAAATTGAAATCGGCGTTAAAGGTCAACCATTTTGCGGGGCTATATTTTGTGTTGAATTCAATACCGGTGATTTTGTTGGTGCCGATATTTTCCGGTCTTGTGGTGTTTACATTGTTTTCAAATGTGGAGACACGTTCGATGACGTCAGTGGTGTAGCGATGGTAAACACCAAAGTTGAGAGCTGTTTTCCCTATAAAGAAGATAGTGGTAATCTCATATGAATCCGTAAATTGAGGTAGAAGGTCAGGATTCCCTTGTCGGATACTAAAGTTGTTTCGAATATTAAAAAATGGATTCAAATCCCAAAGACGCGGTCTATAAATACGCTTTGAATATCCGGCCTGTAATGAAACTTTTTCCGAGAATTTATAAGAGGTATGTAGACTTGGGAAAAGATTGTTATAGTCTTGCGAATTATCTTCGCCTGTGTTGGTCAAAAAGGTGTTGAGGTTGGTCTGTTCCAAACGTAACCCGGCTTTTACACCCCATTTTTTGCCCTCATAGGCTCCTGTGGTGTATAGACCCAAAACTTTTTGGTCGTATTCAAAAATGTTGGTCAAACCTGGATCTATTACAAATGCTCCATTTACCAAATTTTGAACCTCATAATCGTTACTCACATCATTCAGTACATATTGAGCTCCGGTTTCCAGGGTTACTTGCTCTGAAAAGGGTTTGGTGTAATCCAATTTAAACGTGAATACAGCTTCTTTGAAATCAGTGCGCGTAAGTTGGGTATCATCATTATTTGTTCCAGAAATGGTAATATCACTAAACTCAGAAGATTGATCCTTACCAAAAAAGTTGCCTAAAGCACTAAACAAAAGGGTGTGATCTTCATTTCCCTTGAAATCCTTCTTGTACTGTAACTCATATTGGAATTTGGGATTTGTTGCCTCGGTAATTTCTGTGCGCTCCCATTGAGAGGTAACAATATCACCACCTGATATGGATGCAAAATTGGTTGTGGAAGGTTGATCTTCAATTTCCAGTGCAAAATTTCCAGAAAGGGTAAGCACACTTGTTGGGTTAAAGTAATAGTCCGTTCCCAAAACAAAATTGTAATAGGCTTCATTACGGAATTCTTCACCAACGGATGATATTGTAGTGTTGGTTGTCAAGTCGGTATTTCTACTTTCCAAATCATTGGGTAACTCGCGATAACCTGCACCCAATTGGGTGAATAGATTGAATTTTTCTGTTCTTCGATTTAAACTGACACCCACACTGTGACTATCGGGAGCACCGGTATTAACAGAAACGGAACCGTTTAAACCACGTCGTTCTTCTTTTTTGATTACAATATTGATGATTCCAGATGTGCCTTCGGCGTCATATTTGGCTGATGGATTCGTGATTACTTCCACACGGTCGATCATTTCCGCGGTAATGGTTCCCAATGCATTACTTTCATCACTTGCAATTATCGATGGTTTGCCGTTGATGAGCACTTGAACACCTTGACTTCCCCTTAAACTGATTTGACCTTCGATGTTTACATTTACCGAAGGGACATTGTTTAAAACTTCTAAGGCACTTGCTCCTGTACTGCTTAAATCCTTTCCAACATTAAAGACCCGTTTGTCCAGTTTAAAAACGGTTTTGGAGACTTCTCCTTCCACTACAACCTCTTCCAATTGTTGCGTGTTCTCCATAATTTGGATAATACCCAGATTTATTTTAGCACCCGATGGATTCGGTTGTTGTATAATTTTCTTTTTAAAACCAATAAAACTGATTTCTATGAAATAGTTTGTTGCGTCGGTTTTTAGTGTAAAAGAGCCATCTTCTGACGTGGTTGTGCCAACAATTGCTTTTTTTGTATTGTTATCGGCGATCATTACCGTGGCATAGGCCACTTCCTGCCCAGTAGATGTGTCCACCACTTTTCCTGTAAATTCAACAGTTTTTTCCTGTGCTTGCATGGTCAAAACTGATAGTAAAAAGATTATGAAATGTACGAAACAACAATGCCCGTTTTTCAGTAAAAGGCCCACCTATCTGCAATTTGCTCAAAGATAGTACATTCAATAGTTGCATAGGTTGTAAAAGGCTGTTGAGCACAATTCAAAAGAAATTCCAAAATGAGAGGGGATGAATTGAAAGACAATTGTATTTTAGTGACATGTCAGATTCCGTAAAACGCAACATTTCTGTTACTGGAAATATTGAATTTTCAGAATTAAAAGTTACCGAACCTTCAGAATATGCCGCAGGTATCCCTGGGGTAAAAGCGGCGTTGGAATACGTAAGCAAGGAGTCGGGTCTGTTTCGTTCGTTGAAAACCCTTTCTCGAATGAACCAAAAAGAGGGTTTTGATTGCCCGGGTTGTGCATGGCCCGACCCCGATACACCTTCCAAATTAGGTGAATATTGCGAAAATGGGGCAAAAGCCATCGCTGAAGAAGCCACTTTTGAGCGTGTGGACAAGTCCTTTTTTAAAAAATATTCGGTTGAAGAAATTTCTACATGGACGGATTACCAAATAGGGAAGAGCGGAAGAATTACCGAACCTTTTGTGCTAAGGCCAAATTCGGTGCATTATGAGCCCATTTCATGGCCAGATGCTTTCAAGATGATAGCTGAACAATTACATGCATTGGATTCTCCTGATGAGGCCATTTTTTATACTTCGGGCCGTTCCAGCAACGAAGCGGCTTTTTTATACGGACTATTTGTTCGCGCTTTTGGCACAAACAATATGCCCGATTGTTCCAATATGTGCCATGAATCCAGTGGAGTGGCCCTTTCTGAAACCTTGGGTATCGGAAAAGGCTCTGTGGTTTTAGAAGATTTGCATGAGGCAGAGGTGGTTATGGTGATTGGTCAAAACCCGGGAACAAATCATCCTAGAATGCTCACCGCGTTGCAAAAATGCAAGGAAAATGACGGAAAAATTATTACGGTAAATCCACTTTCAGAAAGCGGACTAAATCGGTTCAAAAATCCGCAGCAGCTAAGTGGCATATTAGGTAAGGGAATACAACTGACCGATATATTTCTTCAAGTAAAAATTAACCAAGATGTTTCACTACTCAAGCTGGTGATGAAACGATTGGCGAAAAAGGAAAAAAACGGGGAATCTGTTTTTGACCACGATTTTATCAAAGATAAAACCAATGGCTTTCAGCAACTGCTGAACGATTTGGAACAGTATGATGAAGACCATCTGCTGGAATTATGCGGGGTAGATTCCGCTCAAATTGATCATGCCGTTGATTTACTGGCAAAAAAATCAAAAATTATTATTTGTTGGGCCATGGGGCTTACCCAGCATAAAAATGGTGTGGAAAACATTAAGGAATGTGTGAATTTATTGTTGGCCAAAGGCAGTATTGGAAAAAAAGGAGCGGGTACCTGCCCGGTTCGTGGTCATAGCAATGTGCAAGGCGACAGGAGTATGGGAATCATGCACTATGTTTCCGAGCCATTGAACAGAGCTCTTAAGGACACCTTCGGTTTTGATCCTCCAAACCATGAAGGATTGGATACCGTAAATGCAATACAAGCCATGCATCAAGGCAAGGCCAAAGTGTTCATTGCGTTGGGAGGAAACTTTGTTTCTGCCGCGTCAGACACAATATATACTGCAGAAGCATTGGAGAACTGTGATTTAACGGTTTCTGTGAGTACAAAATTGAATCGAACGCATCTCACCGTTGGTAAAACGGCCCTGATATTACCAACTTTAGGAAGGACTGAGCAAGATAAAGAACGCTTTGTGACCGTGGAGAACAGTATGGGCAAAGTGCACCAAAGCAAAGGAAGACTTAAGCCGGTAAGCAATCAGCTAAAAAGTGAACCGGAAATTGTTGCTGAAATGGCAAACACCTATTTTGGGTCTACTTCAAAAATTGAATGGCTGACTTTGGGAACGGATTATGACTTGGTTCGAAAGAAGATTTCTGAAGTTTTGAAGGGTTATGAAGATTATTCAGGTCGTTCCAAAGGTT
The DNA here is from genome assembly GCF_014698935.1 of Flagellimonas sp. S3867. Lineage (GTDB taxonomy): Bacteria > Bacteroidota > Bacteroidia > Flavobacteriales > Flavobacteriaceae > Flagellimonas. The sequence continues at coordinate 202,355 of NZ_JACVMN010000004.1, read as the reverse complement.
CCGGATTTTATTTGCCAAACAATGCAAGGGAAGCAAATTTTTCAAGATTACCGGGAGGAAAAGCTCAATTCTCCGTTTGCAAACTTCCGGAACACCAGCTTTCCAAGGAAGAATTCTTGTTGATGACGGTTCGAAGCCATGATCAGTTTAATACAACGATCTATGGTATGAATGACCGGTATCGTGGAATTTATGGAGAGCGAAGAGTAGTTTTTATGAATCCGGATGATATAAAAACCAAAGGGCTGTACCCCCAACAAATAGTTGATTTGGTCAGTGATTATTCTGGAAAAATAAGACGAGCTGAAAACTTTAAAGTGATTCCCTATGACATTCCATCAAAAAATCTATGCGCTTATTTTCCAGAAACCAATGTGTTGGTGCCAATAGACCTATATGCGGATAAAAGCAATACTCCAGCTAGTAAATCTGTTATCGTCAGAATTGAGACTAAATAGCATGAATAACCAATAGCAAAAGCAAAAACATTTAACTTAGTTGATATATCAATTAATTTAATCATATTTGTATTGTCATGAAAGAAGGTGCAAACCAGCAAATGAATATTAAGGATATCAAAGATGTTATCCTGTTTCAGTTGGATATTACCAGCAAGCAGAGTAAGATTTACTCGCAACGCATTATGGATGACGCGGGTATGGGCATAACCGTGGAGCAATGGGTTTTACTGAAAATTGTACAAGAATCTAAAGGTTTATCACAAAAGGAAATAGCTTCCAAGTCCTATAGGGATCCCGCATCAATTACCAGAACCCTTGATATTTTGGAAAGAAAGGGGTTCGTAATTCGAGTAAGGGATGAAAATGACCGAAGGCAGTATGGAATTGTATTGACAAAACAAGGTAAGGACTTTGTAGATGAACATATGGCATTGGTAAATGATATGAGAAGATTAACTGTTAAAGGTTTTAGTACTGAGGAAGTCCAAATGCTAGTTAAGCTACTAAAGAGAATTAAAGAAAATTTCAGTTAAAAAAATTTAGAAAATAACTTGATATATCAACTATCTATTAAATTGAAGTAAAATGAAAAGCGAAATCACCCTCAAGACAATGGCAGCTTTGGTTGCTTTGGCCCCTGCAACATGTTGGAGTACAAAACATTATTCCAAGAATGAGATATCAAAGTTGGGAATGCATATTAAATGGCACTACGGAAACCAAAGAATTCACTTCACATTAAATGCACCCACAGCTGGATGGTTGGCCATTGGGTTCAATGATACCGAACAGCTTTCGGGTACATACCTGTTGATGGCGAATGTAATTGGAGAAAAAACCAATGTGGTGGAACATTACACGGTTAAGCCCGGAAATTATTCACCCATTTCCGAATTGGGGGGATACGCCGAGGTTAAGGATGTCCAAGGTGTGGAAAATGAATTTGGCTCCACCATTTCATTTTCGCTTCCCATTGCCCCAACGAGCAAATTCAAAAAGCCTTTAAAACAAGGCAGCGAATACAGCTTGTTGATTGCCTTCAGTCAAGAAGACGATTTTCAACACCATTCCCTCAAACGGACCGCGGTGCCCATAATTCTTTAATCCCTAAATCAAATATTAATATTTAAAACAATTACCATGAAACATTCTATCATTATTTGGCTTTCAGCACTCATGTTTTCAGTAGGCTGTCAGTCCCAAAACGAAGAGGTTAAGGCCATCAAAGAGACTATTACAAATTTTTCCAAAGCAGGGGACACCCATAACGTGAATCAATTGGAAACACTTTTGGATGGTAACTATCGAATTGTGATGAACCAGTTTTTTGGCTCTTCGGAGGTCAGTGTGGTACCTCGTTCAGTATATCTGGAAAAAATTGAGAGCAAGGAGTGGGGAGGAGATATCCGAAAACTCACTTTTGGTAATATTGAGATAAATGGCAATACAGCCTGTGCAAAGGTTGTAATGAAAGGGCAGAAATCAACATTCAAATCACTTTTGGTATTGGTAAAAGACAGTAATGGAAGTTGGAAACTGGTTTCCGACGTTCCAGTCATGTAGTAGAAGTTTACCACTAAAAAAAAAGGCCTTCACCTGGAAGGCCTTTTTTTGTTTGGGCTATTGTTGCTACTTCTGTATTTTGACTTAGCCCCCTTCAGTTACTAAGCTTATTAAAAAATAAAATATGACAAGTATTAATTTTTTCATACTTTCGGATATACTCAATGTTATCGTTAACATGCAATAAAAATCAACATGAAAAACATCGACCGGCGAAATTTTATCAAGAAGACATCATTGTCCGCTGCAGCAGTTTCTGTAATCCCCAGTTACTTGCAAGCTGCTGTTGAAAGGCCTTCCCAATCAAGCTATATGGGAGACTTTGCTGCCCCAAAGTTGAAAAATGTTAGAGCTGCGTTCATAGGTGTTGGGGCCCGTGGTGGAGGGCATGTCAATTTTTTTGCATCACTACCCAATACAGAGGTGGTTGCCATTTGCGATTTGTATGAAGATATGGTAAAACAAAAGGTAGGCTGGGTAAAGGAAGTGTCCAAACCCAATAGGCATAAAAATATTGCACAATATTGGGGCGAAGAGAATAAATGGAAGCAGATGTTACAAGAGGTAAAACCCGATGTCGTGTTCATTGCCACAAATTGGGTCAACCACGCTCCCATGGCCATTGAATCCATGAACCAGGGCGCGCACGCATTTGTTGAGGTCCCGATTGCGGTTACAATGCAGGAGATGTGGGATATCGTAGATACCAGTGAGCGTACCCAAAAGCACTGTATGATGTTGGAGAATGTAAACTACAGTCGTGATGAGTTGATGTTCTTGAACATGTGCCGACAGGGTGTTATCGGCGAAGTTTTGCATGGTGAAGCCGCGTATATTCATGAGTTGAGAGGACAAATGAATGAGCAAAAAAGGGGAACAGGATCCTGGAGAACACCCCATTATGCACACCGAAATGGAAATTTATACCCTACACATGGCTTAGGGCCGGTTGCCCAATACATGAATCTTGGTAGGGGAGAGGACAATTTCGGAAGCATGGTTTCCTTTTCAACACCTGCCAGGGGAAGAGCCGATTATGCCAAAAAGAATTATCCAGGTGATCATAAATGGAACCAATTGGATTATAAGGGAGGTGATTTAAATACAAGTATTATCAAAACAGCCTTGGGAAGAACAATTATGGTGCAATGGGACGAAACAAGCCCAAGACCCTACTCTAGGTTGAATCTTATTCAGGGTACAAAGGGAACACTTGCCGGATTTCCCACAAGAGTTGCCTTGGAAGGTGGAGTTGAAGGGTTGACCGAAGACCACCATTCATGGGTGCAAGGGGAACAACTTCAGGCACTTTATGAAAAATATGACCACCCATTGTACAAAAGATTGAACCAAGCCGCAAAAGGTAGCGGTCATGGAGGAATGGACGGAATTATGATGTATCGTGTTGTAGAATGCCTGCAAAAAGGTCTTCCATTAGACCAGAATGTCTATGAAGGTTGTTTTTGGAGCGCCGTATCGCCACTTAGCGAACGTTCTGTGGCTAGTGGGGGGGCACCACAACCTTTCCCAGACTTTACTCGCGGTAACTGGAAAGAAACAGCTCCGTTGGCTATTGTGCAATAAAAAGTGGCATAGTTTAGAAAATTAAACTAAATTAACTCCCAATCTCGCTCAATCACACTAAAAATCTGTGAGATATGGAAACCTACGCCACTGCTTTATTATACGCAATACCTTTTTTCATAGCGTTGGTGCTTTTTGAAGTGCTTTATGGGCATTTTATTAAAAACCAAAAACACAATGTTATGGATACCGTGAGTAGTCTTAGCTCCGGACTTACCAATATTATTAAGGATTCCTTGGGATTGGCAATCGTGTTGGTTACCTATCCCTATTTGGCAGAGCATCTTGCCCTTATGCAGGTTGAAGCTACTTGGGCGGTGTGGTTAATCGCTTTTATCGCCATCGATTTTGCCGGATATTGGAACCATAGATTGAGTCACCATATCAATATTTTTTGGAACCAACATGTAATCCATCACAGTAGTGAGGAATTCAACTTGGCTTGTGCCCTAAGACAGTCTATCTCCAATGTGGTCGGTTATTTTCCTTTATTGCTACTCCCGGCAGCATTTTTGGGAATTCCGGGAGAGGTAATTGCTATTTTGGCTCCTGCACATTTGTTCGCGCAATTCTGGTATCATACCCAACATATCGGCAAAATGGGATGGTTGGAATACATCATTGTAACACCTTCGCAACATAGGGTGCATCATGCCATAAATCCAGAGTATATTGATAAGAATTTAGGACAGATACTTTGTATTTGGGATAGATGGTTTGGAACATTTCAAAAAGAGTTGGACGAAGTACCACCACAATATGGGGTACTAAAACCGGCGGCAACTTGGAACCCCATCTTAATCAATTTTCAACATTTTTGGAGATTATGCCGAGATGCATGGAGAACGAGAAATATTTGGGACAAATTTCGGATTTGGTTTATGCCAACCGGTTGGCGCCCCGAAGATGTGACACAGAAGTATCCCATTTCCAAAATCGAAGATGTCTATAACTTTGCTAAGTACAAACCAAAAACTTCTGTTAGACTAAAAGGATATGCGATCTTTCAACTGCTGTTTAATACTGCACTGTTGCTATTCATGTTTTACAACTATACAGAAATAGGGTTCAATAACCTCTTACTATTTGGTGGGTTTGTTTTTCTGGGAATCTATGGATATACCAGTTTAATGGATAGGATATCGTATGCCGCCTGGATTGAAATAGTTAGAAGTGTCGCTGGCGTATCGTTGATTTTTTTAACTGAAGATTGGTTTGGTTTGAACCTTTATTTACCTATGGGTAGCAATATAATGGTGCTCTACTTCATAATTTCAATTATTGCTGGGATTTATTTCAGTTATTACGATCAACCATTGCGAAAGGTTAGCGTGGTTTCTGAGACTTAAGGTTTAACGTAGAAATCCTTTACCAAATAACAATAAGGCTATGGTGGACACTAACCAATCATACATCAAGCAGTGCTTTCCTGTAATAGAAGAAAGACTTTATCAAGAAATTATAGAATCGTGTAGTTACCATGAATTTCCAAGCAGTAGTTATGTGGTAAAACAAGGTGCATATTTGAACTTTTTACCGGTTGTGTTAAAAGGTCAGATTAAGATGTACGCCGAAGAAGAAGATGTACAGTTTTTATTATACTATATCAATTCTGGGGAATCCTGTATATTGAGTTTCAACCATTTATTTGACCCAAAACCAGTACAATTTTCAGCCATAACTGAGGAAGATACGGTTGTAATGACCCTTCCTGTCAACAAGGTGAAGGAGTGGTTTGTAAAATACCCCACTTTTGCCAGAATCATTATAAATGATTTTCAGCGAAACTTCGCCGATTTGTTGCAAACCACAAAAGAGATTGTTTGTTTTGGTATAGAGGACCGTCTTGTCAAATATTTGGAGAACAAGGCTAAACGGGATAAAAGTAATCTAATACATCTTTCACATAAAAAGATTGCCCTGGATTTAGGCACCTCTCGAGAAGTTATTTCTAGAATCACCAAAAAGCTTGAAAAGACCGGTGTTTTGGTGCAACATAAAAGATGTATCGAGCTGATGGGTTGCTAGAATATCACAAAAGTATAACGGCATTTAATACAGATTTAACAGAAAACGGTGATTTTGATCACCGTTTTTCAGTTGCTCCGGAAAGTAGTTTTGGCCCATAATTAATCTAAAAAAAGAATTATGAGAAGAAATCTATTTAAAGTAGTGCTGTTTGCAGCTATTTTGGCATCATGTAGCGATGATGACAATGACATTGTTGGAGAAATTCCAACCGAGCCCGAACCGACCGCTGAGGTTGATGTGAGGTTGAACGAAGTTCAATACCTTGGCAATTGGGTAGAAATTGTGAATAACGGTGACAGTACCGTAGACTTGGGTGATTATTTTCTATGCCTGGGCCCAGGTACATATAGAAGAGTAAGTGATTTGACCGTTAATGGCAATTTGCAATTGACTGCAGGAAGCTATTTATCTATTTCTTATGAGATGCCAAACGCAGAAGGCGGATTGGGGTTGTACAGTAACAACTCTGACTTTACCGATGCCTCAACCTTGGTCGATTTTGTGCAATGGGGCGCTGGATCTACCGCTAGAGAGAATGTAGCAGTTGAAGCCGGTGTTTGGACTGCAGGTGAATTCGTTCCAGTTCTTGGGAATGCGGATAATACCATAATTTTTGATGGAGAAGGTGTTGGAGCTTCAAATTGGGCCGAAACCACCACTGTGACCATTGGAGAGGACAACCTATTGACTGTTCCTGAAGAGATTAGATCTATTGTCATCAATGAAGTGCAATATGGAAGCAAAGACCTGATTGAGCTATATAACAATGGAAATGTAACAGTTGACTTAAGCTCATATTGGTTGTGTCTTGGCCCTGGTACTTATGTACAATTGGAAAATGTTACACCTGAAAGTGGTAGCATTGAACTAGCCGCAGGGGAATTTGTTGTTGTACCCTATGCTTTACCTGATACCGAAGGTGGATTGGGACTTTATTCAAATAATTCTTTTACTAGCGCCGATGCTATAATGGATTTTGTACAATGGGGCGCCGCCGGAAGTGCACGTGAGAATGTAGCCGTTGAGGCGGGTATCTGGACAGCAGGCGAATTTGTTCCAACCGTAAGATTGGATAGCTATAGTATTGAATATGATGGAGAAGGAGATTCAGCTGCTGACTGGACTGAGGAAGTAAACCCATCTTTAGGATTGGCCAATGACACTGAAGTGGCAAAGACCACCTTCAATGTAACCATTAGTAACGTTATCAACTACTTGAACGTCCATACCTTTACAACTCCGGTTGGAGCATCTGATCCCGGACCATTGACCACCAATGGTGCTCAATATCAAATATCATTTAAGGCAGTTTCTGGTACCAAGTTTACACCTGTGACCATGATGGGGAATAGCAACGACTGGTTTTTGGCCCCAACTGATTTAAATGGAATTGATTTATTCCCTAACGGTCAAGCTTTGAACGGCGTAGACATTGCCGATCAACTTTCCTTATACGATTTAGGTACAGAAGCAGACAATGACCCAGCTTCTTTTCCACCTGCTGGAGCAGATGTTGGTCCTGCTGATGCAAATACAGAGGTTAGATTGGTTGAAGGAAGAGATACGGGAGATATTTACGTAACGGCTGTGTTGGATTATACCAACGGAGATGGAAGTTCTGCAGGAACCTTCACATTGACAATTACAGCCATAAACGCTCCGGACCCAGGACAACCAGCTAGTTCAAGTAATGGATTTGTTGTTACTCCTGGTATTGCCGTACTTCATGCACTTCCTGAGCCATTGTTCACGTTAGGAGAAGAAGATAGAGCAGTAGGCCTGGAAAGAATTGCCGAAGATGGTATGCCCGGAGAACTTTACGGATGGTTCACAGAGACCGGAAGCAATGGTTCGCCATTACGATTGGCTTCATCTTTGAGTGTTTTCTCACCAGGATTAGTCTATGCTTTTAACACCGATAGCGATCCTTTTTTCGTACAAGGTGGTGAAGCTAGAGACGGAAGTGGTTTGGAAGAATTATCAGAAGATGGTAACAACGCAGTTGCAGTATCCTATTTTAACAACCTGGGACTACCCGTTGCAGCAAGTAATGAAACAGCACCCGTTGGCCCAGGAGGATATCTGTCCTTCTCCATTGATGTACCCCAAGGCCAAGATTACAAATTGGGTATAAGCACTATGTTGGTTCAGACCAATGATTGGTTCATCAGTTATAATAACAATGGTGTGGCCTTATTTGATGAAAACGGAACCCCTTTCTCAGGAACTTCTGAAAGTGATGAGTCCTATCTTTTTGATGCTGGTACGGAGGTAGACGAGCCTGTAGGTTTTGGAATCTACCAAGCGCCTAGACAATCAGGTCCAAATGAAGGTCCTGCAGATGCTAATACCACAATAAGAAGAGTTAGCGAGTTGGAAGATGTTCAATTTGGTAAAGGTGTTTATAATAATGGCCCTGGTGTTGTATACCTTCAAGACCCCCGCGGAGGATACAATTTGGTAAGAATTGATATTCAACCTCAATAGATCAGGACCGTTTTTGTTTTTTTAAATTGTGGAGAGCCGGAAAGTTATTTTCCGGCTTTTCTTGTTATTTGCTGCCTCTAATTTCAGCATCAACAATTTGGATATACTTACGCATGGCGTCTTCAGCACTGATATTTTTTGCCTGAATAAGTGCATTTGCCTTAAAAGCGTTGATCAGCGGGGTTTTACTGCCAGGATTATTGTAATTCTTATTGGCAATTTTAAAATAGGCGTACAGTTTGAGTAATAAATCAGCAGGCATAGGTTCTGTGTAGCTGTTTACAAAGTCAACAGCTTCCCTAAATTGAATATTTAAATCCTCATCAGTCATCTTTTTTCCGAATTGATGCAATGCAGGTTTTGGCACCAACTACTTTTTGGCCCAATTTAACAGCAATGTCACAATCTAAAGGTAATAGTAGATCTACCCTTGATCCAAATTTTATGAAGCCAGCATCCTGCCCTTGGGTTACTTGCTCACCTTCTTCGGCATAGTTTACTATCCGACGTGCTAAAGCCCCTGCAATTTGGCGATACCCTATTTCTCCAAATTTCGGTGTATGCAATACCACCGTGGTACGCTCATTTTCAGTACTTGATTTGGGATGCCAAGCCACTAAATATTTACCTGGATGATATTTTGAATAAGTCACCGTTCCGCTGGCGGCGTATCTCGTAACATGAACGTTCAACGGTGACATAAAAATGGACACCTGCTTACGTTTGCCTTTAAAATATTCGTTTTCCTCTACTTCTTCGATCACTACGACCTTGCCATCGACCGGCGCCAAAATTTCATCAAAGTTCGGGGTGACCAACCGCCTCGGATTTCTAAAAAATTGCAAAATCAATATCAAAAGAATAAGTGCGGCAACTTGCACGGCAATCCGTATCCATTGAATACCGATGTAAAAATGTGCAGAAAGGACAATAGCTACCACAGCAAAAAATGTGATAATTATGATTTTTTGGCCTTCTCTATGAAACATATGAAAATATATTAAGTATCAAATAAGCAAAAGGAGCAGCAAATACTAGACTGTCCAAACGGTCCCAAATTCCGCCATGACCCGGCAAAATAGCGCCACTATCCTTAACACCGGCGACTCGTTTGAATTTAGATTCCAGCAAATCACCTAAGCTCCCGGCGACCACAATGGTTGTGGCCAACGCCATCCACTGAAAAAGTGTTAAGCTGGTCTCATATTTTGCTAGAATATAAGCTGCAATAATTGCAAAAATAAGACCTCCTAAAGAACCTTCCACTGTTTTTTTTGGAGAAACTGAAGGAAATAATTTTGTACGACCCAATGTTCGACCCACCAAATAGGCAAAAGTGTCGTTCACCCATATCAAAATAAAGATGCCCATAATTAAAAATTGGGCAAAGGAATTTTGTTTGTACGGTATCATGGTCAAGAAGATGCACCCGCCTCCGATGTAAAAAACCGCTATGATAAACTTTTGAAAACTAGTGAAATACTTTTCTTTTTTAGAGAATAAAAAGACTAACAATGCCAAGTCAACGGTAATGGTAAGAAGCATTAGGATGGTGATCAGGATGCCATCTTGTATCAGGTAGATAAACACCCACCATAGAGCTAAATAGGCTACAAAAATATAGTAATGTTTTAAGCGGACTATTTTTTTGAATTCATACAAACAGGCCAAGCCGAATACCATAAAAAGAAAATCAAAGGCATCGGAGCTCAAAAATACTGTGCCCAAAAGGAGTACTGCATAGATTACCCCTGTAATAGAGCGCCTTAGGATTTCTTTCATTTAGTTAGTAGTCTTCTAGCAGTAAAAGATATACATTTTTTGAGGCACTACCGTATGAAAGAAAATCATTTTTATTTTCAGGTGTGGGTTGAAAATGCTTTAGTGTAGTGATATTGTTGGGTATATTCTTCCCATATTTTTCTTTGATGACTTTGAGTCCTTCACTAATAGAATCTACCAATTGACTTGTGGTGGCAAAAACAATGAGATTGGTAGGAAGTTCATCGAGTTTCTTTTCCTTGATTTGGTTGGAACAGACCAATATGGAACCGTTATGGGCAATAAGATGTTCGCAAGTGGTAAAGAAAATATCGCTCTCTTTTCTATTTTCGGTGAATTCAAGTTTTTCTGATGAAAATCGGCTCTTTAGCCTTGGGTCCATCACATAGAAAAGATGGCTTTGCCAATCGTTTTCGGAAATAATGTTCTGTAAAGCTTCGGAAACTTCGGCGTCGTCCTCGCAGTAAATGAACTTTCCACCATTTTTTTTGAAGTAGATGGTGAATTTTTCATCAACCGGAATTTTTAAGTCGGGCATGTGCTCCCCACGTGTTTCCAGGGTTTCCTTGGAAACCTTTTTACCACCTCCAAAAAGTTTGTCAAAAACTCCCATTTATGGTATCAAGAATAGTTGTCCGATATGATACTGTATAATGAAAACTTCAAATTATTCTGCTGTCTCAGTCTCCAATTCCTCTTTTTCGAAAGGTCTTTTTCCGAAAATCTTCTCCAAATCATCCTTAAAGATAACTTCTTTTTCCAACAAGCGATCCGCTAGCTCCTTCAATTTATCCTTATGGTCATCTAAAAGTTTGATAGCGCGTTTATACTGCTCCTCTATCATCTTCGAGATTTCCTTATCGATTTTCTGGGCCGTTTCTTCGCTATAGGGCTTGGTAAAACCATATTCGTTGTTCCCGGAAGAATCATAATAGGTGATATTTCCGAGTTGATCGTTTAAACCGTAAATGGTTACCATGGCCCGCGCCTGTTTGGTTACTTTTTCCAAATCACTCAAGGCACCTGTTGATATTTTATTGAAAATCACCTTTTCGGCCGCCCGTCCACCCATAGTGGCACACATTTCGTCCAGCATTTGCTCTGGGCGAACAATCAAGCGTTCTTCAGGTAAGTACCATGCTGCACCCAACGATTGTCCCCTGGGAACTATTGTAACTTTAACCAGAGGAGCCGCATGTTCCAACATCCAACTCACTGTGGCGTGACCCGCTTCGTGATATGCGATAGTCTCTTTCTCTCCGGGTGTAATGATTTTATTTTTCTTTTCAAGACCGCCAACGATTCTATCCACTGCATCCAAGAAATCTTGTTTGTTTACTGCTTTCTTTTCTTTACGGGCCGCGATAAGCGCTGCTTCATTACAAACATTGGCGATATCAGCTCCAGAAAAACCAGGAGTTTGCTTTGCCAAGAAATCAAGATCTAATGTTTCTGCTGTTTTTATTGGGCGAAGATGGACTTCAAAAATTTCCTTACGTTCTCTTATATCGGGTAGATCCACATAGATCTGACGATCAAAACGCCCAGCCCGCATCAATGCTTTGTCCAAAACATCAGCTCGGTTAGTGGCAGCCACTACGATCACATTAGTATTGGTTCCAAACCCATCCATTTCAGTCAAAAGCTGATTTAACGTATTCTCTCTTTCATCATTGGAACCGGTAAAATTGTTTTTACCTCTTGCCCGGCCAATAGCATCAATTTCGTCAATGAAAATAATGGCAGGAGATTTATCTTTTGCTTGTTTAAAAAGATCACGTACTCTTGAAGCTCCAACACCTACAAACATTTCAACAAAATCGGAACCCGATAATGAGAAGAATGGGACTTGCGCTTCTCCTGCAACAGCTTTTGCCAAAAGGGTCTTTCCGGTCCCTGGAGGGCCTACCAACAATGCTCCTTTTGGGATCTTCCCACCTAAAGAAGTGTATTTATCAGGATTTTTAAGGAATTCTACAATTTCTTGCACCTCTTCCTTGGCACCTTCTAGTCCAGCTACATCCTTAAAAGATGTGCGGGTATCCGTTTTCTCGTCAAAAAGTTTTGCTTTGGACTTTCCAATGTTGAAAATCTGCCCGCCAGCACCACCACCGGCACCACCAGACATTCTGCGCATTAGGTAAATCCAGATTCCAATAATCAACGCAAATGGTAGCAATGAAAGCAATAACTCACCCAAAACGTTGGATTCGGTATCGAAATCGACCACTGTGTCAAGATTGTTCTCTTTTTTGATGCTTTTTATTTCGTCTTCAAAATTTTGAAGATCACCATAATCCAAAATGTATTGCGGAATTTTACCTGCCGAGAAGTTGAAAGGTTTGTCAGAAACATTACGGTGCACATCTTTTTGAAGCGCTTCTTCTGTCAAGAAAACCTTGGCTTGACGGGCATTGGTGATAATCAATATTTCTTTGATATCCCCATTTCTTAAAAACTCCTGTAGTTCAGAGGTTGTGGTTTTTTCGGTACTAGCCAAACTGTTTCCACCAAAGAATTGGAATCCTATGATCAAAGCAATGACCACGCCGTAGATCCACCAGGAACTGAAACGAGGTTTTTTAGGGGTATTTGAATTGTTCTCTTTTGCCATTTTGTTTAAGAATTGTAGCTGCTCTCCACCATGGTCACTTTGGCATCACCCCAAAGTCCTTCAATGTCGTAGAATTCCCTAATATGTTTTTGAAATACATGCACAACAACATTAACATAATCCATTAAAACCCATTCTGCGTTTTCCGAACCCTCAACATGCCAAGGTTTATCTTGTATGGCTTTGCTGACCGTTTTTTGAATGGATGAGACAATTGCGTTTACATGTGTATTTGAAGTACCGTTGCAGATTATAAAGTAGTCACAAACTGTATTTTCTATTTCCCTAAGATCCAGTAGATTTACATCTACTCCTTTAACTTCTTCTATTCCGTGTAAAATTAAGGCAATCAGTTCATCCGCGCTAGCTTTCGTTTTCTGCATTCAAAAATTTTAGTTTCTACAAAGTTATATTTTTTTTGTTTTCTTAGCCCTAGATTTTAACATATCATTGGACGCACCACTTTGGGAGAACTATCACAAATAATCAAACTTGATGCCACGGACTCTACGAATCTTTATTTAAAGGGTTTGATGCAGTCTAATTCTGTAAGGGATTATACCACCGTGATAACAAAATCGCAACGCAAAGGAAGGGGACAAATGGGGGCTGCTTGGCAAGCTGAGCCGGGTAAAAACCTGACGTTTAGTGTCTTGAAGAGATTTGAGGCTATGCAGATTACGCATCAGTTCAATTTGAACATTGGTGTTTCCCTAGCAGTTTATGATGTTTTAAAGGCTTTGGATATACCTGATTTAAAAGTGAAATGGCCCAACGACATTATGTCAGGTTCTTGCAAGATTTGTGGCATTTTAATCGAAAATATTTTGAAAGGAAAACAAATTCAAAGCTCTATTATTGGAATTGGGCTGAATGTGAACCAAATTTCCTTTGAAAATCTAGACAAAGTAGCTTCGTTAAAATCACAAACGGGTAGATTTTTTGATTTGGACGAACTCTTGTCGAAATTATTGGCAAGGCTCAGGTTTTATCTGGATGATATTGAAACCAAAACGATACATCAACTGTTGCCTTCCTACGAAAGATTGTTATTCAGAAAGGATAAGCCATCCACGTTTAGAGATACAAAAGACCAATTGTTTATGGGCTTTATACGGCGTATTTCAGCAGAGGGCAAGCTTGTGGTAGAACTTGAAGATGAAATCCTCAAGGAGTTTGATCTAAAAGAAGTCTCGCTTTTATATTAAGAAATCTTGTCCATGTTAGCGGAAAGGGTTTCCATAAAGTTGGTGATTGGCGATTTGATCATCATGGCCATCATGGCATTGAATTCTCCTTCAAAATTTAAAGCAACCTCACTCTCGTTATCTCCCAAGGAAGTTATATCTCCAGTTAGCGTAAACGGTAATTTGTCACTTGCGGCACCAAGAACCACTTTACTGTTGGGTGTTTGTTCTTTTAAGCGAAGTACAATTTCAGGCATACCTTTTAGCGCAAATCGGAAGGTGGTATCATCCAAAACCTCAAATTTGTCAATATTGTCAGGCATAAGCGTTTCAAAATTCTTAATGTCAGTCAAGAAGTCGAAAACTTCTTTATCACTTTTAGCTACTTTCTTTTTGGGAGTTTCAATGTGCATTTTGTTCTATTGTTTCCATTGTTGTGGATTTGTTTTCCACTCCAATAGGGTTTGTTGATGTGATTTTTTAATATAATTGGTATCTGAAGCCAGTTCAATCAAATGGTCGTAGTCAGATAAGGTATTTAAGGCGACATTTTCTGTCTCAAAATTGGTGTTCGCAATTGCAAAACCATACGTAAAGATAGCCACCATGCCTTTAACATTGGCACCTTGGGCTCGTAGTGCTTTTACCGCGTTTAAACTGCTTTTTCCAGTACTTATCAAATCTTCGATGACCACGACAGTTTGGTCCGATTCCAATTGACCTTCAATTTGGTTTTGCCTGCCATGGGATTTTGGTTCTGGTCTAACATATATAAACGGAAGCCCCATAGCTTCAGCCACCAAGACTCCAATACCAATAGCGCCAGTTGCCACTCCTGCAATAACATCCGGTTTCCCATATAGGGTTTCGACTTGTTTTGCCATTTCTTCCCGAACAAAATTTCGTATTTCAGGATAGGAGAGCATAATTCTGTTATCACAATAAATTGGGGATTTCCACCCAGAGGCCCATGTAAATGGATTTTCTGGTTCCAACTTAATTGCATTAATTTGTAGCAGAAGTTCGGCAGTTTTTCGTGCGGTATCTTTGTTTAAAACCATTGCGCAAATGTATAAAGTTTTTGTTAATGAGTCTCCACTCATCTTAACAAATAAGCCTCAAGATAACTCAAATGGAAACCTCTTCTCTTTAGATGGGGATTCTATTTTGATGGCCATAGATTCACTGGCAAAAGGAAGGTTAAAGGAAGCCTATATCTACCATCCTGATGAAGAGAAAATGCTTGATGTTTTTATGCATAAAATCCCGGTTGTAGTTGCTGGTGGTGGATTTGTGACCAATCCTAAGGGAAAGGTGCTCTTCATTTATAGAAATAATAAATGGGATTTACCCAAGGGCAAAGTAGACAAGGGTGAATCTATTGAAAAAGCGGCCATACGCGAGGTGGAAGAGGAAACTGGGGTAAAAAATCTTGTTATAGATAAATTTCTGCGTACTACCTATCATGTTTTTAGAAGGAACGGTGAATACAGGTTAAAGTTGGTACATTGGTTTTCTATGTACACCACTTATTCTGGCAAGTTGGTCGGACAGCAGGAGGAAGGTATTGAAAAAGTGAAATGGAAAGGTCCCAAGAAAATAAAGAAAGCACTAAAAAACTCTTATCACAATATTAGAGTGCTGTTCGAAGGCTGGCTTATTCCTGAAGCAAAGTAGCCGCACTACTCCCTTTTGCAATACGATATACGGGATATCTTAAATAGGGGGCCTCGCGATATCTTGATCGTTGATAGATCCAATCTAACTGGGCGTACCAATCTTGGGAAAAGTCCTCATCCAATTCTTTTTTAAGCAGAAAATTGCCTCGAAGTGTAGAATCCTTTTTTAAAAGATCCAGAGCAACATCCTCAAAAACATAAGGAGAGAAACCTTCTTTTTGTTGAAGAATCATATCAAAGAAATTCCAATTAAAAAAAGAATCCGTAGCCTGGGGCTCCAACGTTTCCAAAAGATATCGCACGCCGGTTTGACCGGTCGGAATAACATAATCCCCACTTTGGAATGCAACTTTTATATTACTTTTTTTGACCTTCACGTCTGAATGGGGGTAATGACCTTCGTATGGGGTTTTCCTGGTATCGTAATCCGAAATTTGATAGGATTCTACCGTAAGGGTGGTGTCCTGGTCCAAACTAAAGTATTCAATATCGTTTGCTTGCAGACGTTCAATAATATCAACCCAACTGCTTTTAACTACATAAGCAGCGGGAACAATTATAGTATCCATCGGCACATAATAATTATAATATGTGGTCTCTTGGGTAAAAGGTTTGTTCTGATCATATTTTAATCGATCTAAACCAGTTACTTCGCTTGTAACCTGTGTTGCCTCATACCCTTTGAAATTTAGGGTTGAATGTTGCGAGGTGTCCAACTTCCAGTTAAAATAGTATTTGGACAGCTCTAGATTTTCCTCTGCGCTTTGTGTTCGTAATGTGCGAATAGTGTCGTACTCCTTTTCAACCACTCCCAGTACACTTTCCATGAGCTGATAGGTGCCTTCAACCCTTTTTTTGTATGGTTTCAGCATATGGGTTTCCACCATTAACCCTAATGTGTTCCAGAGTGTTGTGTAGCCGGTGGAATATCGGGGATAATCCATAAACTGACTGAAACCAAATTCGGGCGGTCTATTAAAAACATTGACATATGGGGTTATGTCCCAATCTTTTTCAATAAGTGATTTTTCAACCTGTGGTCTAAATTCTTTGTTCAGATATGTTCCAAGTTTTCCTCCTAATTTGTTGTGCTGGGTAAACAAATGCGTCAGTGTATATTGATAATCTGCTCCATTGCTTACATGATTGTCAATAAAAACATCGGGTTTTACCAAATGGAAAATCTGCGAAAACGTCTTTGCATTTTTGGTATCCATTTTTACAAAATCACGATTTAAATCGTAATTCAGTGCATTGCCTCTGAAACCATATTCCTTTGGTCCATTTTGATTGGCCCTGGTATTGGAATTTCGATAAAGCGCTCCGCCAATATTATATATTGGAATGGTGACCAGCACTGTATTTTTTGGATGTGACAGTATTTTTGTGGCCAAATCACGATAGAGTAACATGGTGGCATCGATTCCATCACTTTCACCTGGATGAATGCCATTATTTATCAACACAATTGCCTTTTCCTGTCTAACATTTTCAAAATTGAAATCCCCATCAGGATTAAAAGTCACCATATGCAAAGGATGCCCGCTATCGGTTTCGCCTATAGTCTGAATATTGATTTCAGGAAAATCCTTGGCAAGGGTAATATAAAAATCAATGGTTTCTTGGTATGTGGCTGTCTCGGTGCCCTGGGAGGCTTCATAAAACGTTTGGTAAGAGACAACTTCATCTTGTGTTTTTGATTCACATGATAGCAAAAGCAACAGTACCGTGGGGAAAATAATGTTCTTCAATAGTTGGCGTAACTTGTTAAAAAAATGGGAAACCTAAATCTCCCAAGGATAAAAATAGGGAATATTATGGTAATGAAGTGATATTGATTCTGTTAAGATCTGTTACCTCTATCCTATAAATTGGTTTGTTTTTGAAATTTAGATAGTGCCAGCATTTAAGCCTGAAGTCGTTCCACTTTTGGTAATCGGAAGGGTCTATGGACGAAGTGATAACATTGATAATGATTTTATCCTTTAGATCTAAGGTCACAAATTCTTCCAAAAACTCCCATCCATCCATAATGGGCATATTGATGTCCAAGAATATGACCTCGGGAGCGGGAACACCTGTTTGTATTCTTTCGCGCAGACTGTCCAAGGCCAATCTTCCATTTTCAAAAGCTTCGATGTCATTACAGCTTACAATGGTTTTAAGCATCTTTTTTATGCCAAAAACCGTAATATGATCATCATCAATAATGTATATGCTATTGATTTCCTTCATTGATCGTTTGTGGTTTATTGACTTTCCTCGTTGAAATAAACGTTAAACGTGGTCCCTTTGTCCACTTCGCTGTTTACCGTGATGCCACCTCCCATGGCTTCGATTTGATTTTTGATAATATAAAGTCCTAGGCCTCTCGCATCTTTATTGTTGTGAAACGTTTTGTACATGCCAAAAATTTTGTTTCCGTACCTGTTTAGGTCAATTCCAAGCCCATTGTCCGATATGCTGAAAATGACACTGTCCTCCTGCTTTTTTGCATTTAGTGAAATAATGGGACTTGTATTGGGCTGACGATATTTTACAGCATTGGTGACCAAGTTTAGAATAATACTCTCCAAATAGGCAGGAACGCTCATTACTGTTAGATTGTCTGGTACCGAATTAATAAACTCCACTTTGTTTCTTTCCAAAAAGGCGGAAAGGTTTTGCTGCACTTTGATGATATTCTCATTTAAATTCAAGGATTTTTTGTCCATGTTGATGTTAGTGCTAATATCTACCACTTCATTTAAATTTTCCAAGGTGTCCAAAAGATTATCAGAGGCATGGGACAACATACCCATGATGCGTTCTTTTTCAGACTCATCTTTCTCTTTGATTAGGAAATCGAGCAGCATGGAAAAATTGGCGGTATGAGATCTTAGGTTGTGGGAAACGATATGGGCAAAGTTGATTAATTTCTTGTTCTGAATTGCGGTCACATTGATCAGGTTTCTCAGCTGATCCTCCTTTTGTTTCATATGGGTAATATCCATGCTCATGCCGATAAGACCATAGGCTTTGCCGTTCAAATCTAAGAGGGGTATTTTGGAAGTAAGAAAATTAGTAGCGCTTCCATCTTTTCTAACATTAATGGTTTCTACCCCTACCATGGATTTTTGAGTTCGCATGACTTCAAGATCTTCATCTCTTGAAATTTGTGCAACATCTTTATTATATAGATCAAAATCGGTTTTTCCGATTAGATCTTCAGGTTTTGCTCCCAGGTACTCACATTCTGATTTGTTGACCAAGAGCTTTCTTGAATCTTTGTCCTTGATGAAAACATTCAAAGGAAGATTATCTATCAGGGTAGTCAATAATTGTTCGCTTTCTTTAGTTTTAATATCGGCCAATACTTGCTCATGTACATCTTGAAAAGTGCCAAACAGTTTTATTACTTTTCCATCCTTTTTTATGGCTTTTCCACCAGCAGCGACCCAACGTTCGTCCCCCTTATGGGTAACAATAACTAATCGCTCGCTAAACGGCACACCTTTTTCCAATAGCTTGTGAAACAACATGGATATTCGATTACGGCTATAGCCCTGCTTGTAAAAGGAAAGACCTTCAGTAACATTGGGCTCATATGAAGAGGATACTTCATGAATCTTTTTGGTCATGGAACACCAAGTGATCTTATCGTTGGCAATATCGTATTCCCAACTCCCAACCTTGGCAACCTCTGATTTTGCCTTTAAGAGTGTATTGATGCGTTTAAGTTCGGCTTCATTGGCCACTTCTTGATTAATGTTGTCAGTTTGTATTATGGTGCCCAGCAAATTCTCTTTTTCATCAAACCAAGGCGTGAAGGTGCTTTCAAACCAATTTAGTTGCGAATCCGAAATACTTGTGTGGTGAAGTCGGTTTGTTTTATTTTCGTTTAGGCATTGTTTTAGCTCATTTGCCTGAAATCCTTCATGGGAAGCAAAGAGTTTGGTTATTGGCTGGTTTTCACTGGTATCAGGTTGCAAGTTAAAAACGGAGAACCATGAATCTGAAGCCGTAATTAAATTATGATGACGATCTATGAAAACTGTTGGTTTGGGTAATTGCTTTATCAGGTAGGTATGGGGTGAGGTTTCAATTGCTTTCAAAATGTAGGTCTAGATTTGGGATTAAGAAATTTCCTACTAAAATAAAAGTGTTAACCTACATACATAATTTATTGTTGTGAATCGACCAAAATATGTTGTTTTATCGATGAACGGCAGTTTTTTGAAGACCGATCTCCCCAAAATGAAGATGTCACTACCCGCACTTTGATAAGAATGGCTATGATTTTATCACAACGGTATCGGGTACCAGACCGGTAAAATCACCTCCATTTCTAATCACGTCCCTCACAATAGATGAACTGATATAAGATTTACCGGAAGAGGTCAATAAGAACACAGTTTCAATCTCAGACAGTTTTCTATTGGTATGCGCTATAGCTTTCTCAAATTCAAAATCTGCAGGATTTCGAAGCCCCCGCAAAATGAAATCAGCATCTACTTTTTTGCAGAAGTCAACGGTGAGACCTTCGTAAGTTACCACCTTAATTTTGGGCTCATCCTTAAATGCATCTTCAATAAATTTGGTGCGCTCTTCTAGTGAAAACATGTATTTTTTATCAGCGTTGATACCAATGGCAATCAAAAGTTCATCAAATAAGGTGATACCCCTTTTAATAATGTCGTAATGACCTAATGTCAAGGGATCAAATGAACCTGGAAAAATAGCACGTCTCATTGTTGGTGTTTTTTTAAAAATACTGATTTTCTATCGCATTGCTTCTTCGATGGCACTGCCAAACAAAGCTTCAAGTGAAATACCGGCGGCTTTGGCTTGTTTTGGCAAAATACTTTCTTCAGTCAAGCCAGGGGTGGTGTTGACTTCTAACAAATAGGGTTCACTATCTACAAAAATGAATTCACTTCGGCTATACCCCGTGAGTCCCAAAACTTCATAAATGAATTTGGCCAATTTGGCAACGCTCTCATGCTGCTCCTTTGAGATTCTTGCTGGGGTTATTTCTTGCGATTTACCCAAATATTTTGCCTCAAAGTCAAAAAAATCATTTTCAGAAACAATCTCGGTTATGGGCAGCACAGTAACTTCATTATTGTAGGTGATGACGCCAACAGATACTTCAGTGCCGTCCAAAAAGGTTTCTATGATAATTTCATCATCTTCTGTAAAAGCATTGTCGATGGCCGCATTTAATTCTTCTTTTTTATAAACCTTACTGATGCCATAACTGCTTCCGGCCCTATTGGCTTTTACAAAACAGGGAAGTCCTACCTTTTCTACAATCGCATCTTCATCTATAGCATCCCCTTTGTTTATATAATAGGAGGTAGCACATAGTATATTGTATGGTTTTAACACGCTCAACAAATCCCGCTTGTTGAATGTAAGAGCGGCTTGATATTGACTACAGGATGTTTGTGGTATGTTCAAGAGTTCAAAATACGCCTGAAGCAATCCATCCTCTCCAGGAGTACCGTGTACAGCATTAAAAACACAATCAAATTGAATTTTTTCTCCATTTAATGCAACACTGAAATCCGATTTGTCCACAGGAAATTCCTGGCCTTCATTATTTGGATAAAACCATTTTTCTTTTTGGACAATAATTCGGTACGGATTGTATTTTTTACGGTCAAGGTATTTATAGACCACGTTCCCACTTTTAATGGAGATTTCGTACTCACTGGAGTAACCACCCATGATGATGGCGATGTTTTTTTTCATCGGCTTGTCGAATCGCTTTGTCAAAGTAAAGAAAAAAGGACTGGCTTTCCTATATTTGTTCCGATAAGGCATTGTACATGAAACATTTTTTTAATTTCATTAGAAGCAAGGTGTTCCTAATTCAATTGGGTCTGGCATTGCTAGCTTCCATACTTATTGTTTTCTTGATTTTAAGGTGGTTAAAAAGCTCTACAAATCATGGTGAGTTTGTAGAAGTTCCCGATTTTTCCAAAATGTCGGTGATGGAAATGCGAGAGGCCGTTGAAGATGCAGGACTACGATATCAGGTCTTGGATTCATCCAACTACAACCCTGAATACCCCAGGTTCTCCATTCTTGAGCAAAACCCACAAGCTGGTAACAAGGTCAAATCAAATAGGAAGATTTATTTTACCGTGAACCCATCAGGCTATAAAAAAGTCACCGTCCCCGATATCATTCAAGTTACCCAAAGAAATGCAACTTCAATGTTGCGGGCTGTTGGGCTCGAAGTTCAGCGGGTTACCTATATTGATGAGTTGGGTAAGGACATGGTGTATCGCATGAAATATAAAGGCAAACATATTAAGCCTGGGGATAAATTGCCCAAAACCTCGAAAGTTGAGCTGATTTGTGGAAATGGCACCATTCCTGGTAGGGCCCGTGTGCAAGCAGATTCCGAATAATTATGGGTCCATCAGAAAACCCCGAACTTTCCCAAGACGAACTTTTTGAACATCACAAATTTGTTGCTTCAGCAGGGCAGGAGCCATTACGAGTGGATAAATTTTTGATGAATTTCATTGAAAACGCCACCCGAAATAAGATTCAGCAAGCTGCCAAACAAGGTCATATTTGGGTGAATGAAGCAATTGTAAAGCAAAATTACAAGGTAAAGGCTGGTGATGAGGTCAAAGTGATGTTTGAACATCCCCCGTACGAGTTTTTACTTACCCCTGAAAATATTCCACTGGACATTGTTTATGAAGATGAAACGCTGTTGGTAGTCAACAAACCTGCCGGAATGGTAGTGCATCCTGGACATGGCAATTATTCAGGAACCCTGATAAATGCTTTGGTGTACCATTTTGATAATCTACCAACAAACAGTTCCGAAAGACCGGGTTTGGTACATCGGATAGATAAAGACACCTCAGGACTTTTAGTGATTGCCAAAACGGAGTTGGCAATGACCCATTTGGCAAAACAATTTTTTGATAAAAGCAGCGAACGCGAATATTTGGCATTGGTTTGGGGTAATGTTGATGAAGATGAAGGAACCATTGAAGGACATATTGCCCGAAATCCGAAGAATCGTTTGCAGATGATGGTTTTTCCTGAAGGTGATCAAGGAAAAGAAGCTGTAACCCATTATAAAGTGGTTGAGCGTTTAGGATATGTTACCCTGGTATCATGCAAACTTGAAACCGGAAGAACCCATCAAATTAGGGTTCATATGAAGTATGTTGGCCATACACTTTTCAATGACGAACGCTACGGTGGAGAAAAAATATTGAAGGGAACAACCTTTACCAAGTACAAGCAGTTTGTTGAAAACGCTTTTAAGATTTTACCCAGACAGGCGTTGCATGCAAAAACCTTGGGCTTTGAACATCCGGTCAGCGGAAAGTTTATGCGTTTCGATTCCGAGCTTCCGGACGATATGGTAAATTGTATTGAAAAATGGCGAGCGTATGCCAAACACCACGATCAATAGATTTCTTCAATCTTTAGATTGAAAACACCTTTTGACACAATTGTCATAAATCCAATTACATCCTTATTTTTACTTAAAATTTGATTTATGAAGATTGTTATCTCACCTGCCAAATCGCTCAATTTTGAATCGGAATTGCCAACATCACAATATAGTCAACCACAGTTTTTGCAAGCATCGGAAAAATTGAATGCTGTTTTGGCAAAGAAAAAACCAAAAGCGTTGTCTAAATTGATGTCCATATCCGATAATTTAGCTGAGCTTAACTGGCAACGAAACCAACAATTTTCCACCCCTTTCACCACGGAGAATGCACGGCCGGCAGTATATTCCTTTAATGGCGATGTGTACCAAGGCCTTGACGCTTACACCATTCCAGAAGAAAAATTGGATAGATTGCAAGACACCTTGAGAATCCTCTCCGGATTATACGGTATTCTAAAACCCTTGGATTTGATTCAACCCTATCGGTTGGAAATGGGAACACAATTAAAAGTAGCCCGAAAAAAGAACCTTTATGAATTTTGGAAAAAACAACTGACAGATCATTTGAATGGGGAATTGGAAGACGACGAGTTGTTTATAAATCTGGCAAGTAACGAGTATTTTGGCGCTATTGATGAAAAAAGTCTAAAGGTTCCTGTGATTACACCAATCTTTAAAGATTGGAAAAATGATAAATTGAAAGTAATCAGTTTTTTTGCCAAAAAGGCCAGAGGTTCAATGGTACGTTATATTTTGGATAATGATGTGGATACAATGGAGAACCTTAAAGGCTTTAACTACGATGGATATGTGTTTAGTGCAGAACATACACTAAAAGAAAATCAACCCGTTTTCGTTAGATAAAATTCCCAGTTTAATCCGGCATTGTTAGGTTTGTGGATTCGAATTCTTAAAATTGTGATGTGCCTAAATAAGTAGGTGATGTTCGGCATTTATCACGATCTTTGTCCATTAATTATATTCGTAAACTAACCATACCGAGGAAACCATGCAGCAGTCAAGACGTTTAGAAGAGTTTAGAAAATCGGTCACCAACAAATTCAATATATATAATAGTCTGTTTTTAAGCTTGCCCTATCAAAACATAGAAAATGTGGGGGTATTGATTCCACTTTTGTTTGATCAATGCGAAAAAGGATTGAAAGCGGGTAAAAATCCACAGGAAATATTGGAAACGTTCTTTACCAACTTTGTTGATATAAAAGACGAACGCGAGCGATTGGATTTTATGTTCAAGGTCATCCAGTATGTAGAACGTCAGGTGGTATTGTACGATAGTGTGGAGGATTCTGCCTTTCCAAAACTGCAAGAATATACCAAATCCCTTTCTATAAAGGATTACTTTGCGTTGGTAAATCGCACCAAAAATTGGGATGAAATATCCAATTCACTTTCAACCTTTAGTGCTCGGATTGTGCTTACGGCCCACCCTACACAGTTTTATACCCCAGCGGTGTTGGACATCATTGCCGAATTACGTTCGCTAATTGATGAAAACAAGGTGGATGATATCGATTTGACTTTACAGCAGTTAGGACTTACATCTTTGGTAAATGTAAAAAAACCAACGCCCTTGGATGAAGCTAAAAATATCATCTATATCCTTCGAAACACCTATTATGATGCCGTGGGTGAGCTGTTTCAGTATGTGAAAGGCAAAATTCACAACGAGGAGTTTGATAATTATAATATTATCAAACTTGGCTTTTGGCCCGGAGGGGATAGAGATGGAAATCCTTTTGTCACCGCCAAAATTACACAGCAAGTGGCTGATGAACTTCGACTTACGTTGATGAAATGTTACTACAACGAGCTTAAAATGCTTCGTAAAAAACTGACCTTTAAGGATATGCAGGATGATTTGAATGAACTTAGCAATAAGCTCTACAAGTCTATGTTTGATGCCAAGGCCGTTATTTCATACGAGGAAATAATAGAACAGTTGTTGCAAACCCGCGAAAAGTTGGAAGGTAAATACCACAGGTTGTATTTAAAACGCCTTGATCGGTTTATCAATAAGGTCCATATTTTCAAAACACATTTTGCCACCTTGGATGTTAGACAGGACCATAGTAAGCATAAGTTGGCCGTTACCACTATTCTTAAACAACAAGGAGCTATAAAAGATAATTTGGAAGAACTGTCTGATGCAGAACTGCAACAATGGCTGTTGAAAAAAGATTTGAAATTGAATCCAAGTGACTTTGATGAGGATATTGTAAAGGACACCATTACAAATATTGGTCAATTAAAGGAGATTCAAAAGAATAATGGTGAGGATGGATGTAATAGATATATCATCAGCAATTCAGAAGATATTTATTCCGTACTCTTTGTATTTGGATTGTTTAGATGGTGTGGATGGAAGGAAGATGAAATCACTTTTGACATAATTCCATTGTTTGAGACCATGAAGGGTATGGAGGAAGCTGAAGGAGTTATGCAAACTTTGTTCGATACACCTCAATACCGTCAACATTTAGAACGTAGAAAAAATACGCATACCATAATGTTGGGCTTTTCTGATGGAACAAAAGATGGAGGTTACCTCAAAGCTAATTGGTCCATTCTAAAAACCAAAGAGACCCTTAGTAAAGTGTGTAAGAAAAATGGGATTAAGGCTATTTTCTTTGATGGTAGGGGAGGTCCACCTGCGCGAGGCGGAGGAAAAACCCACCGTTTTTATGCAGCCCAGACCAAAGATGTGGCCAACCATGAAATACAGCTCACCATTCAGGGACAGACCATTACCAGTACCTATGGTACCAAAGAGCAGTTTATTCACAACTCAGAACAGTTGCTTACAGCTGGATTGAGCAATAATCTATATGGAGAAGAACATGAGATTTCTGACGCACAGCGAAAATTGATTGAGGAACTATCCGAATTGAGTTTCGAAAAATATGACGCACTCAAACAGCATGAAAAGTTTATTCCATATCTAGAACATAGGAGTACATTAAAATACTATACCAAAGCCAATATTGGGAGCCGCCCCGGTAAACGTGGCAATAAAAAACAATTGGAACTTTCCGATTTAAGAGCCATTTCATTTGTGGGCTCATGGAGTCAATTAAAACAAAACGTACCAGGATATTTTGGGATCGGAACGGCCATTCAAAAACTAAAAGATGATGGTAAGCTGACCCAAGTGAAGAAGTTGTATAACGAAGTACCCTTCTTTAAAACTTTAATGCACAACAGTATGATGTCCTTGGCCAAAACCAATTTTGACCTGACCAGTTATATGAAGGAGGATGCCGAGTTTGGAGCGTTTTGGACCATACTGCATGAAGAGTATCAGCTATCAAAGAAAATGCTCTTACAGATTTCGGGACTTAAAATTTTGATGGAGGACGAGGAAGTCTCCCGTGAATCAGTGAAGATTAGGGAAGAAATTGTATTACCACTGCTTGTTATTCAGCAGAATGCATTGTACAATATCACCAAGAATTCCAAGTTCAAGGAAGTCTATGAAAAAATTGTGACCCGTTCCTTGTATGGTAACATTAATGCAAGTAGGAATTCGGCCTAACTTAAAATCTTGAACGTAAAACCATTTTTGCATACCCATCCATATCAGCCTTTTATATTTCCAGAGGCTACAAAATTGATTGTCGGGACATTACCACCACCTCGATTTACTTCAAGAGAGCTTAAGGATGACGATGTAGATTTCTGCTATGGTAGCCGAAACGGGATGTTATGGCCCATTTTGAACGAAATTTTCGGACTTCAATTAAAATATGAAACCACCAAAGAGGCGACCGAACAGCGCAAAAACTTTCTGTTCGCGCAAAAAATAGGGGTCTGTGATATTGTGGCTAGTGCTGAGCGTCAAAAAATAGATGCTTCCGATTTGGGAATGCAAAATGTACAACTTCGCGATTTAGTAAACTATTTAAAAGAATTTCCAAAGATTGAAACAATCTTGTTTATGGGCGGTAACAGCAAAAACGGTCCTGAATACTTCTTCCGCAGACAATTAAAGGAATATGGATTAAAATTGGATGTGCTTAATGACAAAGTGCCAAGAATCCATCAACTTGTACTGCCTACCACCTCGAGCGCAATCGAGAGCTATACCACCGAAAAACCAAGAATAGTAAAAACAGTTTCACTAACAGCGCCTTCAGGTGCGGCCAATCGGGCTGTGGGCAGTCTTCAATTGTACAAAGATTTAAAAACTGCCAATCCTGAATTCAATACTTTTGATTTTAGGGTGATGCAGTACCGTAAGTTTTTTGAATAACTAATTTTTGAAGGTCGAAAATCGTTGTAAAACGGTGTATGTCTGAACCGGTTTTATTCGCTTTACTTCGATTTCTTTAATGATTTTGGATACGGCTCGCTCGAATCTGGTTCTGCGTATGGGTTTCATTAAAAAGTCATTGATACCATAATCGAAGGCTTTTTTGGCAAAACTGGCCCAGGTTGAATTCATGATTACCGCAGTATTGATTTCTATACTGTCCAGCAGCTCAAAAGCGTTGACCTTGTCCATCAAAACATCCAAAAAAACCATATCTACCTTGTGGTCATAAATGGCTTTGATCCCTTCGTATGGATTTTCATAGGAACCGATTAACTCTAAATCGGGATGATTCTTAATCAAGATTGAGGTAGCTAATCGCTGAATGGAAGAATCATCAATAATAAGTGTAGAATATTTCATAGTGAGCGGTTTGGGTACAATAAATTTAGCTTCACTAATAGTTAGCCAAAAAAAATAGGGATGTACTACTGTTTCATTGGGATGAAACTATGATTCTGTCAATTTCTTTGATAATCAATCTTTTGAATGTTCGATTAAATTGAACTTTTGAGGATGAAAAGACAATCTATTCACCCATTTTTGAAGATAAAATGGCATACAAAGCCTTTATTCCATAAGCCAACTGTCCAATTTTCAGATTCTCGTTCGGACTATGCTGATTGTTGTCCGGATTTACCATGGGAACAATAAAGGCAGGAATTTGTAATTCGTTGATAAAAGGTGAGATGGGCACGGTACCTCCCATAATTCGGATTTGAACAACATCTTTTTCAAAGGCAGATTGCAAAGTTTCAATTAAGAACTTTCCATAAGGGTTGTCCAAATTAGTACGAAATGCATCTGTCACACTTCCTTCCTCAACGGTCACGATTTTGTCGAAAGACATTCGTTCTTCTTTAGAAGGAATATGATTCAGCACATGGTATCCTTGTTTGGTGATATGTGCTTTGACCAATTTTTTTAAGCGATGACCATTACTTTCCGGAACCAAACGCAAATCCAGTTCAGCTGTTGCACTTTCAGGAACAATTGTTCTTCTTTTTGGACCTACCCAGCCAGAACCAATCCCTCTTATATTTAACGAGGGGTATTGTAATGCCTCTTGATAAAAACCGCCCACTTTTTCTGCGGATTTAAATTGTAGCTTTTCAGCAATGGCTTTATCGCTATCTGGAACACTTTTAAGCACTTCCGTTATAGATTCATCAAATGAAATTCCATCATAATATCCAGGAATGGTAACCCTCCCCTCAGCATCTTTCATGGTTGCCAATAATTGAGCCAACTGGAATCCCGGATTTGGAGCGTAGTTGCCATAATGGCCACTATGTTGCGGTTTAATGGGGCCGTAGGTGGTCAATGTCAATGTTGTGATGCCTCTGCATCCATAGACCACGGTTGGATTTTCCGATGGATGTACAGGTCCGTCTGCAATCACCAAAAAATCTGCTTGTAGCAAATCACGATATTGTTTTACTGCCTTTGGAAGCGGTTTGCTACTTTTTTCCTCCTCACCATCCAATATTACTTTGATGTTGAATGGGATTTCCTTTCCGTCTTTTTTCAAAAGATCAATGGTATTGAGAAACATTACAATAGGACCTTTATCGTCCGAAGTTGAGCGTCCAAACAATCTCCAATCATAGTTGATGTCGTCATTCAGCTCTTCAAAAGAAATGGTTTTAAAATCATCCCCTTCCCGGGCTTTTAATACTGTTTGATATGGATTAGGCTGATTCCATTTAGATGGATCTACTGACTGCCCATCAAAATGCATATAAATGAGCATGGTCGGTTTGGAATCTTCCATGGGCAAAGCAGCAAAAAAAAGCGGTAGATTTTCCGTTTCGAGTACAGCAGTATTGAAACCCCGTTCGCTAAACTTTCGTTTTAACCAAAGAACGTTGTCATCAATATCATCCGCATTTAATGCATCATTGGGAATGGATATGAACTCCCTAAGTTCATCTATGGCCTTGGCCACTTGCGATTTAACAGCGATAGAATCTTGACCAAAGATTGAAATGGTTGATATTAAGGCAAAAAAACAAATGAGTCTTTTCATGATATGATTTCGTTAGTTGCGGTATCGAATTTAACGAATTCCCTTTACAAAATCGGCTATTTTATCGGTTCCGTTTTGAGTAAGGTGCTTAATGAAGGCTGAGCCAATAATAGCGCCTTTTGTTGTTGCGGTGGCTTGCTCAAAAGTTTGTGAATTGCTTATCCCAAAACCGACAATTTGTGGATTTTTCAATTGCATTGCTGCAAGTCGGTCAAAATAGGCCTTTTGTTCAGTTCCAAAACCTTCTTTTGCACCAGTGGTACTTGCTGAACTTACCATGTATATAAAACCATCAGAAGCTTTGTCAATGGCTTGAATACGTTCATCACTAGTTTGTGGAGTAATCAAAAACACATTGATCAACCCATATCTTTTAAAGATAGATTCATATTCTTCCTGATACACATCCAAGGGCAAATCTGGTAAAATCAAACCATCTATTCCCACCTCTTGACATTTTTTACAGAAAGCCTCCACTCCATATTGCAATACCGGGTTGAAGTAGCCCATAATGATCAAGGGAATGGAAACGGTATTTCGAATGTCTTTGAGCTGCTTGAAGAGCAGTTCCGTTTGCATTCCATTTTTTAGAGCCGTTGTAGAACTTTCTTGTATGGTGGGTCCATCAGCCAAAGGATCACTAAATGGGAGTCCAACTTCTATCAAATCCACACCGCTTTCTTCTAAGTTTTGGATAATCTTAACCGTGTCGTTCAGGTTGGGATATCCAGCCGTAAAGTATATGGAAAGCAGCTTTTTATCTTCTTGTAATTTTTTATTGATTCTGTTCATACTTTTGGTATTGGATTTGAGTATTTAGTATTGAGGGACTTGGTATTTCCAATTACTCAATACTAGCATCTCACCTCTATAAATCAAAATAGTCAATATAATTCTGTAAATCTTTATCACCCCTTCCTGATAAGTTGATGACAACAATATCCGAAGGATTGAATTTTTTCTGTTTCAAAATGGCAAAGGCATGAGACGATTCTATGGCCGGAATAATACCTTCCAGCTTTGAAAGCTCCATACCCGCTTTCATGGCGTCATCATCGGTAATGGAGATGAATTCTCCTCGTCCGGATTTGAATAAATGGGCATGCAAAGGCCCAACCCCGGGGTAATCCAGCCCTGCCGAAATGGAATAAGGTTCGGTAATTTGACCATCATCAGTTTGCATCAACAAGGTTTTACTTCCATGGATTATTCCCACTTTGCCTAAAGCCGAAGTGGCGGCACTTTCACCTGAATGGATACCTTTTCCGGCTGCTTCCACTGCAATAATTCCAACTTGTGGAGTATCCAAAAAGTGATAATAGGCTCCGGCGGCATTACTGCCTCCACCAACACAGGCCACAACATAGTCAGGATTTTCGCGTCCTTCTTTTTCTAACAATTGTGCTTTGATTTCTTTAGAAATCACAGATTGGAAGCGTGCTACCATATCAGGGTAGGGATGTGGCCCAACCACAGAACCAATAATGTAATGAGTGTCCACAGGATTGTTTATCCAATCGCGAATAGCTTCATTGGTGGCATCCTTTAAGGTTTTACTACCAGATGAGGCTGGACGAACCTCTGCACCTAACATTTTCATTCGGGCAACATTTGGAGCCTGTCGGGCTATATCAATCTCACCCATATAAACCACACATTCAATTCCCATAAGAGCACAAACGGTAGCAGTGGCAACCCCATGTTGACCTGCTCCGGTCTCGGCAATGATGCGATTTTTGCCCAATCGTTTTGCCATAAGAATTTGACCTATGGTATTGTTTACTTTATGAGCACCGGTATGGTTGAGGTCTTCCCGTTTCAAGTAAATTTTGGTGTTGTATTTGCTGGATAACCTTTCCGCAAAATAGAGCGGGGAAGGACGTCCCACATAATCTTTTAGCAGTTGGTCAAACTCTTCCTTAAAGGAAGGCTCTTCCATAATCTGGATATATTTTTGTCGTAATTCCTCACAGTTTGGATAGAGCATTTCGGGGATGAATGCCCCTCCAAACTCTCCATAATACCCTTTTTCATTAGCGTGATAACTCATAATGTATCTTGGGTTAGTATTTTTTTAAATTCTCTCAGTTGGTCAATGTTCTTTAATCCAGGTTCCATTTCGAATTTGCTATTGACATCGATTACATGGCAATATCTTGAGGCTGTACTATCCAAAAAAGCTTGAAGCTTGGAAGCAGAATCCAATCCAATACCGCCACTTAGGAAATATGGTTTTGTGGATAGGTAATTGTTCAGAACGGACCAATCAAAAGCATAACCATTTCCTCCCGGAAGTTTTCCTTTGGTGTCGAACAAATAATAATCGCATACTTCTTCGTATTCCTCTAAAATGGAAAAATCAAAATCGTCTTTGATGGAAAAGACCTTGATAATGTCAATCGACTGATTATTTTTCTTTAAGGTTTTGCAAAACTTGGGACTTTCATTTCCATGGAGTTGAACAGCTGCTAAACCATACTTTTCAATTGATGACAAAACCTCTTCAATCGAAGCATCGACAAACACGCCCACTTTTTTGATGGATGCTGGTAAAGTTGGCATTTCTCCTTCAAAATATCGTGTAGAGGGTTCCCAAAAAATAAAACCCAAGTAATCCGGTTGCAATTGGGCTACCTCAGATGGATTTTGATTCATGCCACAGACTTTCAACTTCATAATTCCAGGTTTTTTATAAAGGTGGAGGCATGTTCACCGGGGTTGTCGGTTTTCATAAAATTTTCTCCAATCAAAAAGCCTTGGTATCCGTATTGTTTTAAATCCTTTATAGCCTCAATAGAACTGATACCACTTTCGGAAACTTTTACAAATTCATCTGGAATTTGGGTCGAAAGAGATTTACTGGTTTCCAGATTTACCTCAAAGGTTTTCAGGTTTCGATTGTTCACTCCTAACATATCCAAAGAGGGCATGATGGATTTAAGTAATTCAGCTTCATTATGAACTTCTAGAAGAACATCTAAACCTAAACCTTTAGCTGTTTCTGAAAGTGTTTTGATTTCGTCTGTGGTCAAGATTGCTGCAATGAGCAAAATAACATCTGCGCCATGTGCTTTTGCTTCCAGAAGTTGATATTCATCGATAACAAATT
The DNA here is from genome assembly GCF_014698935.1 of Flagellimonas sp. S3867. Taxonomy (GTDB): domain Bacteria; phylum Bacteroidota; class Bacteroidia; order Flavobacteriales; family Flavobacteriaceae; genus Flagellimonas. Next base: position 170,079 of record NZ_JACVMN010000004.1, on the reverse strand, counting down.
CTTTACGAAGTAAAGGGATGCTTGCAATCGCTCTAGCCAACAACAGATCGTCTAAAGACCCACCAAAGTATTTGCCGTCTGTAAGTACAGACATTCCACAGACTCCTGCATTTTCATAGCCTTTGGCTACATCTTGAACATTTAAACTTTGATTGATGACCGATTTAGAAGGAGAACGCCTTTTATGTTCGGCAATGATTCCTGTTTGGCTTTGTTTCAAAGCAGTTGCTAAAGAAGGGCTTTTTCTTTCAAAAAGCACGGAGGCTTCCAATTGGGAAATTGGAATCAGCGATTTTCTTAAATCGACTTCTTTGCGTTTATCGGCTACTATTTTGTCTAGTATGTTCATTAAGCACTAAGCTTTTGAAGTTTTTTCAATGCTTCCAATCCTTTTCCACCCATAAGTGATTCTTTGGCTTTTTCAAACCCTTCTTTTGGGGTAACCTCATTTACAGTTGCAATTGCAACTCCCGCGTTGGCACAGACCACGTTGTTTTGGGCTTCAGTCCCTTTTCCTTGTAAAATGTCCATAAAAATTTGAGCTGATTGGGCGATATCATCTCCACCTGTAATTTCGGTTTGAGTAATCCGTTGTACTCCAAAATCAATGGGCGACAAAATACCTTCAGAATTATTGGAAATGGTTTTGGTATCGCCGGTCAAGGAAATTTCATCATAGCCATCCAAGGCATGGAGTACGGTAAAGTTTTTATCCGTGTTTTGATAGAGATATCCATACATTCTAGCCAATTCCAAATTAAAGACCCCAACCATCTGGTTTTTAGGAAACGCTGGGTTTACCATGGGTCCCAACATATTGAAGAAGGTTTTTACGGCCAACTCCCTTCGGATAGGTGCCACATTTTTCATGGCTGGATGAAATAGAGGAGCGTGCAATACGCAGATTCCTGCTTCATCAATGGATTTCTTTAAAAAATCGGCCTCGTTACTGAATTTGATTCCCAGAAATTCCATTACATTACTACTTCCACATTTTGAAGAGACTCCGTAATTCCCATGCTTGGTGACTTTAACTCCAGCACCTGCGGTAACAAAAGACGCCAAGGTGGAGATGTTGAAGGTATCTTTTCCATCACCACCTGTACCGCATAGGTCAATGGGATTGAACTCGGCCAAGTCCACAGCCAAGCATAGCTCCAAAAGGGCATCGCGGAAACCTTCCAGCTCCTCAATGGTAATACTTCGCATCATATATACCGTTAAAAAAGCGGCAATCTGAGAGGTATTATAATCTCCTTTGGCGATGTTGACCAAGATTTGTTTGGCGTCGCTCTTTGATAGGATTTCGTGGTTTATGAGTCTGTTGAGTGTCTCTTTCATGTTTTTATAGTGTTTAGATGTGAGTATGGAGTAATGAGTGGTTAGTCTCATTACTCACTACTGCATTCTCACTTCCCATTTTCAAGCCAATTTTTTAGTATTTGTTTTCCTTCCGGTGTCAGTACAGATTCTGGATGAAATTGTACAGCAGTTACATCGTATGTTTTGTGTTTTAGGGACATGATTTGACCGTTTTCATCCACAGAGGTAGCCTCTAGACTGTCTGGTAAATCAGGGTGAACCACCCATGAGTGATAGCGACCTACTTCGATTTTTTCTGGCAGACCGTTAAAAATCACATCTTCTTTGGTTACCGTAATTGTTGTTGCTACACCATGATAAACCTGATCCAGGTTAACCAAATTCCCTCCAAATACTTCCCCAATGGCTTGTTGACCTAAACACACTCCAAGTATACGTTTGGTAGGTGCGTAGGTTTTGATGATTTCCTTCAGCAAACCGGCTTCATCTGGGATTCCGGGTCCTGGAGATAAAACAATTTCCTCAAACGGTTCAACATCTTCCAGGGTCAGTTGATCGTTTCTTTTTACGGTGACGTCACAATCCAAATCTTCCAAATAGTGCACCAAATTGTAGGTGAAGCTATCGTAGTTGTCTATCATTAAAATCTTTCTTCCCATTTTAGATGGTTTCTGCAATTTCAAGTGCCTTGGTCAAAGCTCCTAGTTTATTATATGTTTCTTGTAATTCTGCATCTGGATCCGAGGCGGCAACTAAACCTGCTCCGGCCTGATAATGTAATTGATGGTTTTTACTTAAAAATGTTCGGATCATAATGGCATGGTTAAAATTGCCCTTAAAATCCATGAACCCGATGGCACCACCATAGTAGGCGCGACCGGTTTTTTCATATTTTTCAATTAACTGCATGGCCATATGCTTTGGAGCGCCACTCAATGTTCCTGCCGGAAAAGTATCCGCAACCACTTTCATGGTTGGGCTGTCTTTTTTCTTTAATCCGGTTACTTTGGATACCAAATGGATGACATGTGAAAAATATTGCACCTCGCGATAGGTTTCCACATTTACCGTATTTCCGTTTCTGCTAAGGTCGTTTCGAGCTAAATCGACAAGCATGACGTGCTCGGCATTTTCCTTGTCATCTTGCGCCAGTTTTTTGGCCAACTCGGCATCCTGTTCGTCATTTCCAGTTCTTTTGTAGGTACCCGCAATGGGATGTATTTCGGCTTTCCCGTCTTTTACAATTAGTTGCGCTTCTGGTGAGCTTCCGAAGATTTTAAAATCACCATAATCAAAATAGAACAAGTACGGAGAGGGGTTCACAGAGCGAAGTGCCCGATATACATTGAATTCATCTCCCTTAAAACCTTGCGAGAATCTTCGTGACAGTACCAATTGGAAAACATCGCCCCGTTGGCAGTGTTTTTTGGCCAAGACCACATGTTCTTTATACTCCTCATCCTTTAAGTTGGAAGTAGGTTTTCCATCTTTTGAAAAATTGTAAGAAGCAAAATTTCTTACCTGAAACAGCTGTGCAATTTCATCCACATTACTTTCGCTTTCATAGCAGTGGGCAAATAGGTAAGCTTCATTTTTAAAATGGTTGATAGCAATTATATTTTGATACACTGCATAATAGATATCCGGTATTTGGACCGAATCTTCTTTTTTGGAAACCTCTACATCCTCAAAATAGCGAACCGCATCGTAAGCCATATACCCAAAAAGTCCGTTGTTGATGAATTTAAAGCCATTGCTTGGAACGGAGAACTTTTTTCCGAATTGATGAATAACGTCGGTCACATCAACATCTGGTGTTATTGGGAATTCATCTTTGCTGCCATCGGGAAATCTTTGTGTGATTATTTCATTCTCGACTTTGATTGAGGCAATCGGGTTACAGCAGATGTATGAGAAGCTATTATCATTCGCATGATAGTCACTACTTTCCAAAAGAATGCTGTTGGGAAATTTGTCCCTTATTTTAAGATAAACGCTGACCGGGGTGATGGTATCGGCCAGGATTTGTTTGTATGTAGTTTTGAGCGAATATTTCATGAGCGAAAATTGTTGTTTTCATTTCCGCGAAGGCGGAAATCTTTTTATTGTGTTTTAAACAAAGAACCATGTTAAATCATCCCAATTGGGGTTAAAATCATTTATCAAATTTAGTTTCCATTGTCGGTTCCATTTTTTCAATTGTTTTTCTCTTCTGATGCAGTCATCGGAAACTTGAATTTTTCATAATAAACCAGTTTATCTAGGTTATATCGTTTTGCAAACTTGCTTCCGGTTCCAGTTTTATGTTTTTTCATTCGTTTTTCCAGATTGTTGGAGTAGCCTATATAGATTGTACCGTTTTTCTTATTTGAAATGATATAGACATAAAAATTCATGTTCACTTTTATTCAAATTCCTTTAGAAGATTTCCGCCTGCGCGGAAATGAGATCTAAACGTATATAATTAAAAAAGGCTTGTCGTGATGACAAGCCTCTATATGATTACAATGGGGGACTAGCTCACGATATTCGACGTAAGTTAATCCACCACCAAGTATTTACTGTTTTTAATTTCATTGCTTCAAAGATAGAAAGGAAATTCTAACTTCCAAATATTGTTTTGTGAAATTAAAAATCCCATTCAAGAAAGTCTCGAACGGGATTTTCAAACACTAAACTAAAGCTGATTACATCTGCAAATCAACTACAAGGTCAAATTCATCATAGATCAACTTGTCCTTTGCGGTTCCTATGATTCCGGAACCATATTTTACGTCGTATTTAGTTCGGTCAACTTTCAAAGTAGCTGTTGCTTTGCTACCATAAATGGAAACTTCAAAGACTATCGGCTCTGTAATTCCCTTAATAGTAAGGTCACCGGTTACTTTGTGCGAATTATTACCACTAGATTTCACTTCAGTAAACACCAAAGAAGCGGTTGGATTGGAAGCCGTGGAGAAGAAATCATCTGAACTAAGATGTCCGTCCAATTTGTTTTTATAATCACCCTCTAAATCGGTGGTGTTAATGGTGGTCATATCAACAATAAATTCTCCACCAACCAACTTTTCTCCATCAAACTCCAGAGCCCCTGATTTTAGCTTTATGGTCCCGGTATGAGATCCGGCTACTTTATAGGCTTTCCAAGTAACTGTGCTTTTGTCTGTTTTAACTGATTTCTTTACTCCATCAATTGGGTTTGCAATGGCAGAAAGTCCAAATACCATTGTTAATGCAAGGCTTAAAATTGTCTTTTTCATGATTTGTGTGCTTAATCTTCGTTTTAAATAATTAGGATTTATATATGTGTAAATAATTCTTCTTTTGATTTTCTCACTTTCGCATAATGCTGGGTTTCATCGCTATCGGAGCGGTATCCTATAGCAAGCACGACGGACGCGTTCAGATATTTATCTTCTAAACCAAGGATTTCGTTATAGGCTTCCGATTCAAAACCTTCCATAGGACAAGTGTCTATTTTAAGTTCTGCCGCGGCCTGCATCATATTGCTAAATGCGATATATACTTGTCTTGTGGTCCAAACACTTTTGGTTTCCGAAGGAAGATCTAGCAATTTGGATTTCATAAAATCTCCATAACCCTTTAAACCTTCAGTAGGGATATTTCTAGTCGCACTTACGTTCTGTAAATAACCATCCATCAATTCTTCACCAAAATCGGTCACATTTGCAAAAACAATGAGGTGTGATGCATCCGTTATCTGGGATTGCCCCCAAGAAACCGGTTTAAGTTTTTCTTTTATTTCAGGATCCGTAATAACATAAACATGATAGGGTTGAAGCCCATAGGAAGAAGCACTCAATCGTGTCGCCTCCAATAAAAGTTCCAAATCTGCTTCGGAAACTTTTTTAGTGCTGTCAAATTTTTTGGTGGCGTAGCGCCATGTTCTATTTTCTAGGATATTGCTCATTCTAAAATTTATCTAATAGTGTGTTTAATATTTCGAGTTCTTTTTTGGAGAAATCTTTGAGAATTTCATTTTCCGTTTCTTGCATTGCGGCATCAAGTTTCTCCAAGACCTTTTTGCCCGTTGTGGTAATCAAAATTTCAACCTTACGTCGATTGGAAGGGCAAACCGATCTATCAACATAACCTTTGGTTATAAGTTTATCCACCAATCGGGTGGTATTGCTCATTTTGGTCACCATACGTTCATTGATGGTGGATAAATTTGCAGGTTTACCTTTTTGTCCACGTAAAATCCGTAACACATTAAATTGTTGCTTCGAAATTCCGTAAGGTTTTAGTGCTACGGCGTATTGTTCGTTGATTTTGTTGCTGACCAATGCAAAATGAATCATGGTCCTCATTTTAAGAGGAAGCTTTCTTTCGGTTTTTATAATTTGCTCTACATTCATGTCAATACAACAATTGTATATACAAATATAAATGGATAATTTATTTCCCATCTATTTTTAACAGATAAAATTTTGTTAAAAAGGAATCTATGGTAACAGCTTTATTTACTTTTAATCTTCTAAAATGCAGCTAATGAAACACTTGTTGTTTGCTCTGGTTTTTATAGTATTGTTGATTTCAGGTTGCAATCAAAAACCAAAAGAGAAAGATAAGGAGGCCGCTTCGGAGCAAGTTTTTGCCAAGTTTGAAAAAGAAGCTGATGATCAGGTAAAATTTCCGGTATATGACTATGAAGGACTTGAACCTTTATTATATAAAGATGACGGAAAGACATACATCATAAATTTTTGGGCTACTTGGTGCAAACCCTGCATTGAGGAACTACCTTATTTTGAGAAGGTCAATGCTGAACAAAAGGATAACAATGTTGAAGTGGTTCTGGTAAGCTTGGATATGCCATCCATGTGGAAATCGAGATTAGAACCTTTTGTGGCTAAAAAGGATATAAAATCCAAAGTGGTCATTCTGGATGACCCAAAACAAAATGATTGGATTCCAAAAATTGACAAAGACTGGGGTGGGGGCATACCTGCCACATTGATCTATAATAAGGATAAACGCGGTTTTTACGAACGGGGTTTTACCTATGAAGAATTGAACGAAGAATTGGTCAAATACATAAACTAAGGGTATGAAAATACTTAAAATCTTAGGTCTATTGGCTCTGATGGTTTCGCTGGGAGCCTTTTCTGGGAAATTTACCTCGGGGGAAGACGGTTATAGCATCGGAGACATCGCCACCGATTTCTCCTTAAAAAATGTAGATGGTTCCATGGTCTCCCTCTCAGATTACGGTGAGGCCAAAGGTTTTTTGGTGATTTTTACATGCAATACCTGTCCGTATTCGGTAGCTTATGAGGATAGGATTAACGCGTTGGATGCCAAATATAAATCTAAAGGGGTACCTGTTATTGCTATCAATCCCAATAATCCTGCTAAGAAACCAGGGGATAGTTTTGCTAAGATGAAGATTCGTGCGGCAAACAAAGACTTTACTTTTCCATATGTATTGGATGAAGGGCAAAAGATCTACCCACAATATGGAGCAACGAGGACTCCACATGTATTTTTACTTGAAAGTACTAGCCAAGGAAACGTGGTAAAGTACATTGGAGCTATAGATGATAATTCCCATAATGCTTCGAATGTTGATGAAAAATATGTTGAAAATGCGGTAGATGCTATGTTGGCCGGAAAAGAAATAAAGGTTACCAATACCAGGGCTATTGGATGCAGTATAAAGGCTTAAAAAGAAAATTAAATATGTTTAGATCCGGGGTTATGCTCCGGATTTTTATTTTTGCTAAACTTAAAATGTTAAAGATGTCAGATTTATCACAACAAGAGTGGGAAGAACAACTGGAAAACGATAACAACTCCTTTATATTAGATGTGCGCACACCCGAGGAAGTAGAGGAAGGTTATATTCCTAACGCCACCAATATAGATATTTATTTGGGACAGGGTTTTTTGGATGAACTTGAAAAACTTGATAAAACCAAGAACTATTACGTCTATTGCAGATCAGGTAATAGAAGTGCCCAGGCCTGTGCCATTATGAACAGTATCGGTATTGAAAATACCAACAACCTTGAAGGTGGTTTTATGAACTGGGAGGGTGAAGTAGCCGAATAAATTCAATGAGTATTACTGAAGTCATAAATGAGCTTGATCGGAATCGGAAGGTTTTCCATGAAATGTTATATGGATTACCTCCCGATTTTGTTAGTTGGAAATCCAACCCTAAGGGTTGGTGCACTTTAGAGATTGTCTGCCATTTAATTGATGAAGAAGTAAAGGATTTTAGGGCACGGGTGATACACGCATTAGAATATCCTGAAAAACCTTTGGTTCCGATAGACCCTCCAGGTTGGGCCATCACCAATAAATACTTGGAGCAGGATTTTGAAGCTTCAGTTAAGAAATGGCATCACGAACGGCAAAAATCAATTGAATGGTTAAAAGAATTATCCAATCCAAATTGGGAAAGTGCTGTTGAACATCCAGATTTGGGATATTTAACAGCTCGTTCGTTTTTGTACAATTGGTTGGCGCACGATTATCACCATATTCGTCAGATCAATAATTTAAGATATAGTTATCACAAAGAAAATTCAGGAGATCCATTGACTTATGCTGGAAAATGGTGACCATTTTCTTATTTTAGTGAAATGAAGGAAGACCTACTCCATTTTATATGGAGGTGCGACAAGCTTCAAGGACGACCACTTACCACATCAACCTCCGAAAATGTTGTTATTAAGAACCCAGGAACCCTAAATCGATATGCAGGGCCGGATTTTTTTAATGCACAGATAGAGGTTGGTGGTCAGCTATGGGCTGGCAATGTAGAAATGCACCTCAAATCCTCAGATTGGTATGTACACCATCATGAAGTTGATTCCAACTACGACAATGTCATTCTTCATGTAGTCTGGGAAGATGACATTAAGGTGTTTAGAAAGGATGGTACCCAGATTCCAACTCTTGAGTTAAAACACCATATTGCGCCCACCGTTTTAGAAAAGTATCAAGAATTGTTTCAACATTTTAATCCCACTTTCATAAACTGCGAAAAGGATTTTGCACAAATAGATTCTTTTTTGGTAAACAATTTTCTTGAGCGGCTTTATGTGGAAAGATTGGAACAAAAGGCCAATCTTATTCTTGACCTCCTCCAAAAATCCAACAACGATTGGGAGTGGACACTCTTCGTAATGCTGATGAAAAATTTTGGATCCAAAATAAATGGTGAGTTCTTTTCGCAAAGAGCCATGCAGTTGAATTTTTCCCAGGTTCGGAAAATGAGTTTAGATCTAAAGCAAATAGAAAGTTTCTTTTTTGGCTTTTTCGGATTACTCAACATAGAAGATTGTAAAGACACCTATTATCTAAGACTTCAAAAAGAGTATGCATTTTTGTCCAAAAAGTTTTCTTTACATCCACCGTTGAAGAAACCAGGATTCTTCGGATTGCGTCCTACAAATTTTCCAACGATTCGTTTGTCCCAACTGGCTCATTTATATCACTTTCATCAGAATCTGTTTGCAAAATTGCTTAGAGCAAACCAGCTCGAGGAAATTTATGCAATCTTCAAAACCGAGACCAGCCCATACTGGGAAAGTCACTTTACCTTTGGTAAGATTTCCAAAACCAGTAAAAAGAAACTTTCCAAAAGCTTCATAGATCTTTTGATAATAAATACGATAATTCCAATACGGTTTTGTTACTCCAAACAAGTGGATATTAATTCGACAACTGATTTATTATCCTTGATTTCACAGCTTAAACCAGAAAAAAATGCAATTTTGAAAGGGTTCAAAAACTTGGGCTCAAGTGCGGAAAATGCTTTGCAGAGTCAGGCCAAGTTACAATTATACAACAACTATTGTTTAAAAAATAAATGCCTTCAATGCACTTTGGGAGCCCATTTATTGAACAGAAATACATAATTTTAAATCATGAGTTTGTTTTACAATACCCTCTACTATTTTCAGAAAAGAGGTTTTGAGGTCTGTAGGCGTATCGCCGAACGATTGGGCATAAGGGCACGTGTGGTGAGAACCACATTTATTTATTTAACCTTTGCCACCCTGGGTTTTGGCTTCGCCCTTTATCTTTTTATCGCATTTTGGCTACGAATCAAAGATCTGGTGTACACCAAAAGAACCTCAGTTTTTGACCTCTGATTATGATAAGATTATTGCGTTCAAAAATAGTATGGGCCTTTTGTTTAATGCTGCTGGTATTGCTCTTTGGGGTGGTTGGTTACAAATTGCTTTCAGATTTCACATGGGTAGAGGCCATTTATATGACCATCATCACGGTAACCACTGTCGGTTTCTCCGAGGTTAGACCGTTAGATGCCAATGCAAAGATTTTTACCGTATTTTTAATTGTTACCAGCGTTTTTATTTTTGGTTTTGCCATATCGGTCATAACCGAATATTTGTTGGGACGCAATTCACTCCAGATTTTAAAAAAGAAGAAAGTGAAGAAAAAAATTGACAGTTTATCCAACCATGTGGTGGTCTGCGGATATGGACGAAATGGAATGCAGGCTGCGGAAAAATTGAAGGCGTACAAAAGGCCTTTTGTCGTTGTTGAAAGAGATAAAGAGATCATAGAACGTTATGAAAATGACGTATTGTTTGTAGAAGGAGATGCTAATGAAGACGAAACCTTGTTAGCCGCTGGCATTGGACGAGCGCAATACCTAATTACAGCCGTTCCTGATGATGCAGCAAATTTGTTCATTGTACTATCTGCACGTCAACTGAACAAAAAACTGTTTATAATTACCAGGGCCTCCCAAGTTACTTCGCAGTCCAAACTTCAATTGGCTGGAGCTGACAAAGTCATAATGCCAGATAAAATTGGAGGTGATTATATGGCGTCGCTGGTTGTAATGCCCGATTTGGTAACCTTTATTAATAAGTTATCCGTAGAAGGCGAACATACCACTAACCTTGAAGAGGTGGAAATAGAGGATTTTACAGATCAGATTGAATGCAACTCACTACGCGATTTGGACCTACGAAGAAAAACTGGATGCACAATAATTGGTTACATAGAACCTAATGGAAATTACATCATAAATCCAGAGGCCGATTTGGTATTGGAACCCAAAGGAAAAGTAATTGTTTTAGGTAGACCAGAGCAGATAAGAAAACTGAATCAAATGTTTCAAATAGGTTAGTTTTATAACTTTTAAATTTGATTCCGTTGAATTTTTTTAGGATATTGCCCGCTATACATCAAATTAACATAACCAAATAATACATTATGAAGTATCGACTTCTTGCGTTAATTACACTTTTATTTCCATTAGTATCTAGTGCCCAAGAAAAAGGCTTGGACGAAAGAGTCAATGATGCCTTTATGCCCTTTGCATCGTGGTGGGAAGGATTTGTCTTGACTCCAATTTCAGTGGGTGGATATAATCTACCTGTAGTTTTAATTCTTTTAATAATTGGAGCAACATTTTTTACGATAAGATTCAAATTTCCCAATATCACGAAATTTGGTTTGGCCATTAACACGGTTAGAGGTAAGTATGATGAATTAGATCATCATAGTGTGGAAAAAACGGAATTGAATGTTGTTGATGGAGATTTACCCCGCACAATTAAAGATGAAAGCAAGGAAGGTGAAGTAAGCCATTTTCAAGCGCTGGCAACCGCTGTTTCTGGTACGGTCGGACTTGGTAACATTGCTGGTGTTGCGGTGGCGATTGCCTTAGGCGGTCCAGGTGCAACATTTTGGATGATTATCTGTGGATTAATAGGCATGTCCACCAAATTTGTGGAATGTACATTAGGAGTTAAGTATAGAGATGTAGGGGAAGACGGAACGGTCTATGGAGGACCCATGTATTACCTTTCAAAAGGATTGAAGGAAAGAGGATTGAAAGGTCTTGGAAAGGTACTGGCCGTCATTTTTGCTATTTTATGTGTTGGCGCTTCTTTTGGAGGTGGTAATGCTTTCCAATCCAATCAAGCAGCCGTGCAACTTACAACAATGTTTAATCTTGAAGGTGGAGCCACGGGTGTTATCATTGGAGTGGTTTTGGCAATTTTGGTCGGAATTGTAATTATTGGTGGTATCAAGAAGATTGCCAGTGTAACGGAGAAAATAGTTCCGTTCATGGCAGGAGTTTATGTTTTAGCCTCTTTGGTCATCATATTTGCCAATATTGAATATATTAGGCGATGCTTTTGGAATGATTATAGGTGGAGCTTTTACACCAGCAGCAGGTCTTGGAGGAATTGTTGGAGTGATTATTGTTGGGTTCCAACGAGCAGCTTTTTCCAATGAAGCAGGTGCGGGTTCTGCAGCCATTGCTCACTCCGCGGTTAAAACAAAATATCCGGCTAGTGAAGGTGTTGTTGCACTTTTGGAACCTTTTATTGATACGGTGGTCATCTGCACCATGACAGCGTTGGTTATTATTTTCTTCAATATGGATGTTGGTGCTTTTGATTATGGAAATGCGGTTGGCAGCACGGTATTGCTTAACGAATCAGGAACATATGTTGGCGGTGTTGATTTAACGTCGATGGCTTATGATTCCGTGATACCTGGATTTAGATATGTTTTGACCATTGCGATAATTCTTTTTGCCTTTTCAACCATGATTTCTTGGTCTTATTACGGGTTACAGTCATGGAAGTACCTTTTTGGAAGAGGAAGAACAGCTGATATTGTTTACAAAGTGATGTTCTTATTATTTGTAATCATTGGAGCTGGTGCCACTTTGGATGCGGTGATTAAATTCTCAGATGCCATGATTTTGGCATTGGTATTCCCGAATATGATAGGATTGTTATTCTTGTTCCCAAGAGTAAGGGAAGAGATGGATAAGTATCTTACAGATATAAAGAATTTTGTAAAGAGCAAATAACTCTAAACATTGAATAATTTCAAATCCCACTTCAAGTTCAACAAGCACGAACGAAGTGGGATTTTCTTTTTGTTGCTCCTTATAGCAATACTCCAGGGTGTATATTTTTACATCAAAGCAAAACCATTTAATGAGGAGTCAAAAGTTGTTGTTGATGCCTTGGTGCAATCACAACTGGACAGTCTTCGACTTTTGGCATTAAAAAAAGATGCCACCAAGACTTTTTCTTTCAACCCAAATTACATTTCAGATTATAAGGGCTACAATCTGGGAATGACCATGGAAGAACTTGACAGACTATTTACTTTTCGTAAAACAGGAAAGTTTGTTAACTCCGTAGAAGAATTTCAACAAGTGACGCAAATATCCGACTCTCTATTGAAGGTTATATCACCATCATTTAAATTTCCGGAATGGGTTCAAAAGAAAAAAGCAACCAAAACGTATTCCAAAATTGGATTGAAGAAAGCTATAAGGTTAACAGACCTTAATGTGGCCACAGCCAAAGATTTAAGAGTCATCAATGGCATAGGGGAAAAGCTGTCCGAACGAATCATAAAGTTTAGGGATAGGCTAGGCGGATTTTTAGTCGATGAGCAATTGTTCGATGTCTATGGCCTAGAGCCAGAAGTTGTTCAACGTGCGTTACTTCAATTTAAGGTTATTGACTCGCCTTCAATCCAAAAAATCAATATCAACAAAGCAACAGTTAAAGAAATGTCGCGTTTGGTATATATAAACCGAAATCTAGCAGAAAGGATAGTCTCTTATCGAGAGCAGAATGGGGCGTTCGATTCTTTGGATAAACTGTTGAATGTCGACTCATTTCCAAAGGAAAGGATTGACAGAATTAAGCTATATTTGACCCTATAAAATTGAACTAATGGTTACGGATACTTTGTCCACAATGAACTTTGATTACTCAGAGACCCAAAAGATGGTCGCTGAGTCGGCAAAAGAGTTTGCGCAACAATACATTGCACCACACGTTTTGGAGTGGGACGAATCGCAAACCTTTCCCATACAAGTGTTTAAGAAAGCTGGTGAAATGGGATTTATGGGTGTTTTGGTTCCTGAAGAACTCGGCGGTTCAGGGCTTGGATATCACGAGTATGTGGCCATTTTGGAAGAGATTTCAAAAGTTGACCCGGCCATTGGCCTTTCAGTAGCTGCGCATAATTCGTTGTGCACCAATCATATCTTATCCTTTGGAAATGAGGAGCAGAGACAAAGATGGATACCAAAATTGGCCACGGCTGAATGGTTAGGTGCTTGGGGACTTACCGAACATAATACAGGCTCTGATGCGGGCGGAATGAACACCACAGCGGTTAAAGATGGAAATTCTTGGATATTAAATGGAGCCAAAAATTTTATCACCCACGGAAAGAGTGGGGATATTGCCGTTGTGATTGTCAGAACGGGAGAAAAAGGAGATAGCCATGGGATGACCGCATTTGCTATTGAAAAAGGAACCCCTGGATTTTCAAGTGGTAAAAAAGAAGATAAATTAGGCATGCGGGCCAGTGAAACAGCAGAATTGATATTTTCTGACTGCCGAATTCCAGATGAAAACCGATTAGGTGAAGTAGGAGATGGGTTCATCCAATCCATGAAGGTGTTGGATGGCGGTCGTATTTCAATTGGAGCGCTGTCTTTAGGTGTTGCGAAGGGAGCTTATGAAGCTGCCCTAAAATATTCCAAAGAGCGCGTACAATTTGGCAAACCGATAAGCGAGTTTCAAGGAATATCTTTTAAGCTTGCTGATATGGCCACAGAAATAGAGGCATCGGAATTGCTCTTGCATAAAGCTGCTTTTTTGAAAGATGCTGGGCGAAAAATGACCAAGCATGGTGCAATGGCCAAAATGTATGCTTCCGAAGTTTGTGTAAAAGTTGCCAACGAAGCTGTACAGATTCACGGTGGATATGGATACACCAAAGACTTTCCGGTCGAAAAATTTTATAGAGATGCCAAACTGTGTACTATAGGCGAAGGAACTACCGAAATTCAAAAAGTGGTCATTTCAAGAAATATTCTAAAGTAATTTTGTCCATTACTAATTAATACTTGTATATTTGCACACCAAAATTTAAAAGAGAGGAGGTTGTAGCCCATGTTAATTATACCAGTAAAAGAAGGAGAAAACATCGATAGAGCTTTAAAGCGTTTCAAGCGAAAGTTTGACAAGACGGGAACTATGCGTCAGTTGAGAAAAAGGCAGCAGTTTACGAAGCCTTCAGTAAAACGTAGAGCAGAAGTTCAAAAAGCTGAATATATCCAAGGACTTAGAGATCAAGAAGAGATTTAAGTTTTTGTAGCAAAAAATATAAAAATCCCGTTCCATTTGGAGCGGGATTTTTTTATTGGATTACCTAGGCTTATTTGGGTAACTTTGGGTATATGTCCCTAGAAGCTTTCATATCCTATTTAAAACTCGAAAAAAACTACTCGGAGCATACCATAAAGGCCTATAAAAAGGATTTAAAGGCGTTTTCAACTTATGTTATAGAGGTTTTTGAACTTAACTCCATTGATCATGTGGAGTATTCCCTTATAAGAAGTTGGATCGTTTCATTGGTTGAGCAAGACATATCCAATAGGACCATCAACAGAAAAATTTCTTCCCTCAGGGCCTATTTTAGGTTTTTGCAAAAAATTGAGCAAATTACTATTTCTCCTTTGGCAAAGCATAAAGCTCTTAAGACCGATCATAAGGTTGAAGTGCCATTTTCCGAACAAGAAATGGAAACAATACTTTCAGAAATCCCGTTTGAAAATGATTTTGAAGGTGTTCGGGACAGACTTATTATTGAATTATTATATGCCACAGGAATGCGAAGGGCCGAATTGATCAACCTCGAACTAACGGATTATAATGAAGCCAATAGAACCTTAAAAGTACTGGGCAAACGAAATAAAGAGCGAATACTACCCCTTCTACCATCTACAATTGAAGTGCTTGGGCAATACTTGAACAAGCGAAGCGAGCTGGAAAAGACCATGGGTTCGTCTTATCTGTTTTTAACAAAAGGAGGACTTAAAATTTATGAAACACTTGTATATCGAACTATAAATAAGTATTTTAGTTTGGTGTCCCCTAAGGTTAAAAAGAGCCCCCATATACTGAGACATACCTTTGCAACACATCTGCTTAATAGGGGAGCTGATTTGAACGCTGTGAAAGAGCTATTGGGTCATTCTAGTTTGGCATCTACCCAAGTGTATACACACAATAGCATCGCTGAACTGAAAAAGGTTCATGCAAAGACCCATCCAAGAAGTAAGGAATAGCCAGTTCCTTAAATTGTATAACTCGTCTGCCAAAAGGTAGCCCAAAAAACTAAATCTTATGAAGGTAAATGCACAATCGGTAAATTTTGTAGCTGATGGTAAGCTAATGGATTTTATCCAAAAGCGAATGGATAAATTGGAGGTGTTCTATGACAAGGTCATAAGTTCGGATGTATATTTGAAGGTCGATAATACAAGTGCAAAAGAAAATAAGATGGTTGAAATCAAAGTGCTTGTTCCCCGTGATAAGTTTATTGTAAAAAAACAATGTAAAACTTTTGAAGAAGCGATTGACTCAGCTTGTAGTTCTTTGGAAAGACAATTGGTAAAAAAGAAAGAAAAATCGAGGGCAAATGCCTGAGTAAAATTTTTGTAAATTTATTTTGATTAAAAAAATAAATATATACATTTGCAGTCCGTTAGAAATAGCGGGCTTTTTTTATGGAAAAAAGGCCATAAAATGCCGATGTAGCTCAGCTGGCTAGAGCAGCTGATTTGTAATCAGCAGGTCGTGGGTTCGAGTCCCTCCATCGGCTCGTAACATATTGAAAATAAGGCGGGGAGATACTCAAGCGGCCAACGAGGGCAGACTGTAAATCTGCTGACTACGTCTTCGCAGGTTCGAATCCTGCTCTCCCCACAAACAAGCTTTTGAGAGAAAGTTTGTTTTGAGAAGTTTTTTTGAAATATTGAAGTGTTTTTGGGTTTTTGCCCAAATAAAAAAAATGCGGGAGTAGCTCAGTTGGTAGAGCGTCAGCCTTCCAAGCTGAATGTCGCCGGTTCGAACCCGGTCTCCCGCTCTTAAGTCATCCTTGCGAAAGCAAGAATCTCTTCCAATATTATGGAAGACTATTTTAAAGTAGTTGATTCAGCACTTTACGCCGGTGTAGCTCAGGGGTAGAGCGTTTCCTTGGTAAGGAAGAGGTCACGAGTTCAAATCTCGTCATTGGCTCAAAACGATTTGTACACTAATATAAACTAAGATTAAAATTATTTAAAAATGGCAAAGGAAACTTTTGATCGTTCCAAACCGCACTTAAATATTGGTACTATTGGCCACGTGGATCACGGAAAAACTACGTTGACCGCTGCTATTACTACCGTATTGGCTAATGCGGGATTGTCAGAGCTTAGAAGCTTTGATTCTATTGATAATGCCCCTGAAGAAAAAGAAAGAGGTATTACCATCAACACTTCTCACGTAGAGTATCAAACAGAAAACCGTCACTACGCTCACGTTGACTGTCCAGGTCACGCGGATTACGTAAAGAACATGGTTACAGGTGCTGCTCAAATGGACGGTGCTATATTGGTTGTTGCTGCAACTGATGGGCCTATGCCACAAACTCGTGAGCACATCCTACTTGGACGTCAGGTTGGTATTCCAAGAATCGTTGTTTTCTTGAACAAAGTTGACATGGTTGATGACGAGGAACTTTTGGAACTTGTTGAAATGGAAGTAAGAGAATTGCTTTCTTTCTATGAGTACGATGGTGACAACGGACCTGTTATCTCTGGTTCTGCCCTTGGTGCACTTAACGGTGAACAAAAGTGGGTTGATACCGTAATGGAATTGATGGCCGCTGTTGATGAGTGGATCGAACTTCCAAAAAGAGATGTTGATAAAGATTTCTTGATGCCTGTTGAAGACGTATTCACAATTACTGGTCGTGGTACAGTTGCTACAGGACGTATCGAAACTGGCGTTGCCAATACAGGTGATGCTGTTGATATCATTGGTATGGGTGCTGAGAAATTGACTTCTACAGTTACTGGTGTTGAGATGTTCCGTAAGATTTTGGATAGAGGTGAAGCTGGTGATAACGTTGGTATCCTTTTGAGAGGTATAGAAAAAACCGATATCAAAAGAGGTATGGTAATCTGTAAGCCAGGTTCCGTTAAGCCACACGCTAAATTCAAAGCTGAGGTATATATCCTTAAAAAAGAAGAAGGTGGTCGTCACACGCCATTCCACAACAACTACCGTCCACAGTTCTACGTAAGAACAACTGACGTAACAGGAAACATTGGTCTTCCTGATGGAGTTGAAATGGTTATGCCTGGTGATAACTTGACTATCAATGTAGATTTGATTCAACCAATCGCATTGAGTTTAGGTCTACGTTTCGCTATCCGTGAAGGTGGTAGAACAGTAGGTGCTGGTCAGGTTACCGAGATTTTAGATTAATCATTTACAATAAAGTATTGCACTAAAGGGTGTTCCGTTTTTGCGGAATACCTTTCAGTGTAAATATAAACGGGTGTAGCTCAGTTGGTAGAGCACTGGTCTCCAAAACCAGGTGTCGGGAGTTCGAGTCTCTCCTCCCGTGCAGGAAAAAAGAACAGTAAGCATTGTGAGAAGAGAAGTTTCTCCTCCCGTGCAAGAAAATATGATAATACTATGTTCACATACATAAAAGAATCATTTGAAGAATTAAAGAGCAATGTTACCTGGTTAAACAGGGAAAGAGCATCAAACCTTATGGTTGTTGTTGCTGTTTTTTCAATTTTGTTTGCCTTGGCAACATGGGGAGTGGATTCTCTTTTCAGTAAGTTGATTCGATTGTATTTTGATAACATAATAGGGTAGTTGGATATGTCTGAGGTTCTGGAGAAAAAATGGTATGTAGTAAGAGCGGTCAGTGGCCAGGAGAATAAAATCAAAGGCTACATTGAAAGTGAAGTAGAGCGTAATGGCTTTGGCGATTACCTAGAAGAAGTTCTTGTTCCTACCGAAAAAGTAGTGCAGATCCGTAACGGAAAGAAAATCAACAAAGAAAGAGTTTACTTTCCTGGATATATAATGATCAAAGCCAATTTGGGTGGAGAAATGGTGCATATTATCCGTTCCATTACCAATGTGATTGGTTTCTTAGGAGAGGTCAAAGGTGGTGATCCAGTTCCATTAAGGAAATCTGAGGTGAACCGAATGTTAGGAAAAGTGGATGAGCTGGCCGTAAATACGGATAACATTGCCATTCCATTTGTATTGGGTGAGACCATAAAAGTTATTGATGGTCCTTTCAACGGATTCAATGGAACCGTTGAGAAAATCAATGAAGAAAAGCGTAAGCTAGAGGTGATGGTTAAGATTTTCGGAAGAAAAACACCATTGGAACTCAGTTATATGCAAGTAGAAAAAGTATAATAAGAGCTGTTACATATAAAGTTGTGTTGCTTCCAATTAACACACTTTCAATTTAATTAAAAACAATGGCAAAAGAAGTAGATAAGGTAGTTAAATTACAAGTTAGGGGAGGTGCTGCGAATCCGTCGCCACCGGTTGGACCCGCCTTAGGTGCTGCTGGTGTTAACATCATGGAGTTCTGTAAGCAGTTTAATGCACGTACGCAGGACAAACCAGGTAAAGTATTACCTGTTGTTATCACCGTTTACAAAGACAAATCTTTCGAGTTTGTTGTAAAGACACCACCGGCGGCAGTTCAATTGTTGGAAGCGGCTAAGATTAAAAAAGGATCTGGCGAACCTAACAGGGTTAAATCAGGAAATGTGTCCTGGGATCAAGTAAAGCAAATCGCTGAAGACAAAATGGTCGATTTGAATGCTTTTACGGTAGAATCTGCAATGAGTATGGTTGCTGGTACTGCTAGATCTATGGGACTTAAAGTATCTGGTAAAAGACCTTTTTAAAATCTTAAAGCAATTATAATGGCAAGATTGACTAAAAAGCAAAAAGACGCTTACTCCAAAATAGACAAGAATAAATTGTATTCTTTGGAAGAAGCATCAGCTTTGGTAAAAGAAATAACTAATGTAAAATTTGACGCTTCCATTGACCTTGCAATTCGTTTGGGTGTAGATCCAAGAAAAGCAAATCAAATGGTGCGTGGCGTTGTTACCCTTCCGCATGGAACAGGTAAAGACGTAAAAGTTTTAGCATTGGTGACACCGGACAAAGAGGCAGAAGCTAAAGAAGCAGGCGCTGACTTTGTTGGGTTGGATGAATATTTGGAAAAAATAAAAGGCGGTTGGACAGATGTTGATGTGATTATCACCATGCCAAGCGTTATGGGAAAACTTGGACCACTCGGTAGAGTTTTGGGTCCTAGAGGTTTAATGCCCAATCCAAAAACCGGTACAGTAACCATGGATGTTGCAAAAGCAGTATCTGAAGTTAAGGCCGGTAAGATCGATTTTAAAGTGGACAAAACTGGAATTGTACACGCAGCAATAGGAAAAGCTTCTTTCTCTGCAGATAAAATTGCAGGAAACGCCAAAGAGTTGTTAGATACTTTGGTTAGAATGAAGCCAGCTGCGGCAAAAGGTGTTTATATGAAGAGCATCTATTTGTCAAGTACCATGAGTCCTAGTGTTCAACTAGATCCAAAAGCAGTTTCGTAACTGGTAGTTCAATATTTTAATTATGACAAGAGAAGAAAAAGCAATCGTAATAGAAGATTTGACTGCACAGTTGGCTGATAACGCCAATATTTATTTGGCGGATATATCAGGATTGGATGCTACAACAACTTCTAATCTTAGAAGAGCTTGTTTCAAGGCCAATATAAAACTTGCAGTTGTTAAGAACACCTTGCTTGCAAAAGCAATGGAAGCTTCTGATAAGGAGTTTGGTGAACTTCCTGATGTTTTAAAAGGAAATACATCTTTGATGTTTTCTGAAACGGGAAATGCACCTGCGAAACTTATCAAAAACTTTAGAAAAAAATCAGATAAACCGTTACTTAAAGGAGCTTTTATAGAAGAAGCTGTTTATTTAGGTGATGAAAACCTTGACTCACTTGTTAACATCAAGTCTAAAGAAGAGGTTATTGGAGATATTATCGGATTGTTACAATCACCAGCCAAGAATGTTATTTCTGGACTTAAATCTGGTGGCGGTAAATTGGCCGGTATCCTAAAAACATTATCTGAAAAATAATTCGCGCACAATAAACTAAGTATATTTTAAAAATTTGATTAAACGATAGAAAAATGGCAGATTTAAAAGATTTTGCAGAACAGTTGGTAAACCTTACAGTAAAAGAGGTAAATGAGTTGGCCGACATATTAAAAGAAGAATACGGTATTGAACCTGCTGCTGCTGCAGTAGCTGTTGCTGGCGGTGCTGCTGGTGGTGGTGAAGCTGAAGCCGCTGAGGAAAAATCAGAATTTGATGTAATCCTTACAGCTGCCGGTGGTTCTAAATTGGCAGTAGTAAAACTAGTTAAAGAATTGACTGGTCTTGGATTGAAAGATGCTAAAGACATCGTTGACAGCGCTCCAAAAGCTGTTAAAGAAGGTGTTGCCAAAGATGAGGCAGAAGGTATCAAAAAATCATTGGAAGAAGCAGGAGCGGAAGTTGAGCTTAAATAATAGCTTTTACCATACAAATTTGGTTAAGGTCTTTCCATAATAATGGTTAGGCCTTAGCCTATTTAAGAGGAGTGTATAAAGTCATACACAGCCCAATGTAATATTTCACGATCAAAACTTGTCCATTGATGTTCACAAACACTACTGAAAGAGTAAATTTCGCATCCGCTAAGAACATACCGGAATACCCGGATTTCTTGGACATTCAGATTAAATCGTTTCAAGACTTTTTTCAACTTGAAACCAAATCTGACGAAAGAGGAAATGAAGGTCTCTACAATACCTTCATGGAAAATTTTCCCATTACAGACACAAGAAATCAGTTTGTACTTGAGTTTCTAGACTATTTTATAGATCCACCAAGATATTCCATTCAAGAATGTATAGAGCGTGGGCTTACATATAGCGTCCCGTTAAAGGCACGCTTAAAATTATATTGTACTGATCCAGAACACGAAGATTTTGAGACCATTGTACAAGATGTGTACTTAGGTACCATTCCGTACATGACTCCAAGTGGAACTTTCGTGATCAACGGTGCAGAAAGAGTTGTAGTTTCCCAATTGCACAGATCGCCAGGGGTTTTCTTCGGGCAGTCTTTCCATGCAAACGGAACCAAACTGTATTCAGCCAGGGTAATTCCTTTCAAAGGATCTTGGATTGAATTTGCAACCGATATCAATGGCGTTATGTACGCTTATATTGATAGAAAGAAAAAATTACCGGTAACCACACTTTTCCGTGCCATCGGATTTGAAAGGGATAAAGATATTTTGGAAATCTTTGACCTTTCAGAAGAAGTAAAGGTTTCAAAAGCCGGTCTTAAAAAAGTATTGGGTCGCAAATTGGCTGCCAGGGTGTTGAACACTTGGCATGAAGATTTTGTGGATGAAGATACTGGTGAAGTGGTTTCCATCGAGCGTAATGAGATCATCCTCGATCGTGATACCGTTCTTGAAAAAGAGCACGTGGATGAAATCATCGATGCCGATGTGAAGACGATTCTACTTCACAAAGAGAACAACGCACAGTCTGATTACGCAATTATTCACAATACATTGCAAAAAGACCCTACCAACTCTGAAAAAGAAGCGGTAGAACATATTTATAGACAATTGCGTAATGCCGAGCCGCCAGATGAAGAAACGGCGCGTGGTATTATCGACAAATTGTTCTTCTCCGATCAACGTTACAACCTAGGTGAAGTTGGTCGTTACAGAATGAACAAGAAGTTGCAGTTGGATATTGGAATGGACAAGCAGGTCTTGACCAAGGAAGATATCATTACCATTATCAAGTACCTAATTGAGTTGATCAACTCCAAAGCGGAGATTGATGATATCGATCACTTGTCTAACCGTCGTGTAAGAACCGTAGGTGAGCAGTTGTCCTCTCAGTTTGGTGTTGGTTTGGCCCGTATGGCACGTACCATTCGTGAGCGTATGAACGTTCGTGATAATGAGGTGTTTACGCCAATTGATTTGATCAACGCAAAGACCTTGTCTTCTGTGATCAACTCGTTCTTTGGAACAAACCAGCTATCTCAATTTATGGATCAAACCAATCCATTGGCAGAGATTACACACAAGAGAAGATTGTCCGCACTTGGACCTGGAGGTCTTTCACGTGAAAGAGCAGGTTTCGAGGTTCGTGACGTTCACTATACGCACTACGGAAGACTTTGTCCTATTGAAACGCCTGAAGGACCAAACATTGGTTTGATTTCTTCACTTTCAGTATTTGCCAAGGTTAACCCAATGGGCTTCTTGGAAACACCTTACCGCAAAGTGGAAAATGGTGTTGTTAATACTAAAGAATACACATATTTAAGTGCTGAGGAAGAAGAAGGAATGAAGATTTCCCAGGCCAACATTCCAATGGATGCCAAAGGGAAAATCGAGGAAGACAAAGTAATTGCTCGTGAAGAAGGCGATTTCCCGGTTGTTGACCCATCTGAGGTAAACTACACCGATGTTGCCCCTAACCAGATTGCTTCCATTTCCGCTTCATTGATTCCTTTCTTGGAGCATGATGATGCGAACCGTGCTTTGATGGGATCAAACATGATGCGTCAGGCCGTTCCATTACTTAGACCAGAATCTCCAATTGTGGGTACTGGTTTGGAAAGACAAGTAGCTACAGATTCTAGGGTATTGATCAATGCTGAAGGAGATGGTGTTGTTGAATATGTTGATGCTCAAAAAATCACTATCAAGTATTCTAGATCAGAAGAAGAACGTTTGGTGAGCTTCGAAGAAGATTCTAAAACCTACGAGTTGGTCAAGTTTAGAAAGACCAACCAAGGTACCAGTATCAACCTAAAACCTATTGTCCAAAAAGGCGATAAGGTAAAAAGAGGTCAAGTACTTTGTGAAGGTTATGCAACCCAGAAAGGTGAATTGGCATTAGGTAGAAACATGAAAGTGGCATTTATGCCATGGAAAGGGTACAACTTTGAAGATGCGATCGTGATTTCTGAAAAAGTAGTTCGCGAAGATATCTTCACATCCATACACATTGATGAGTATGCCTTGGAAGTAAGGGATACAAAATTAGGTGCTGAGGAGTTGACGAATGACATCCCTAACGTTTCTGAAGAAGCTACTAAGGATTTGGACGAATACGGTATGATTCGTATCGGAGCCGAAGTAAAGCCTGGTGATATTTTAATTGGTAAGATTACTCCAAAAGGGGAATCTGACCCAACACCAGAAGAAAAATTACTTCGTGCCATCTTTGGTGATAAAGCTGGGGATGTAAAAGATGCTTCACTTAAAGCTTCACCTTCCTTAAGAGGTGTCGTTATCGATAAAAAATTGTTCTCTCGTTCTATAAAGGACAAGCGTAAGCGCTCTGAGGACAAAGAAGCCATCACCAGATTGGAGATGGATTATGAAGTGAAGTTCCAGCAATTGAAGGATGTTCTCATTGAGAAACTCTTTGGATTGATCAACGGGAAAACATCACAAGGTGTAATGAACGATTTGGGTGAAGAAGTACTTCCAAAAGGAAAGAAATACACCATCAAAATGTTGAACTCCGTTGATGATTTCGCTCACTTGATTGGTGGAAGCTGGACAACTGACGATACTACCAATGCTTTGGTTGCCGATTTGTTGCACAACTACAAAATCAAGTTGAACGACATTCAAGGAAACCTAAGAAGAGACAAGTTTACCATCTCTGTTGGAGATGAACTTCCTGCAGGTATCATGAAATTGGCCAAGGTTTACATCGCTAAAAAACGTAAGTTGAAAGTTGGCGATAAAATGGCAGGTCGTCACGGTAACAAAGGTATCGTTGCACGAATTGTTCGTCAAGAAGATATGCCATTCTTGGAAGATGGAACACCTGTGGATATCGTATTGAATCCGCTGGGGGTACCATCACGTATGAACATTGGTCAGATTTACGAAACTGTTCTTGGTTGGGCAGGTTTAAAGCTGGGCAAAAAATACGGAACTCCAATTTTCGATGGGGCCACATTGGATCAAATCAACGAATATACAGATGAAGCTGGAGTGCCAAGATTTGGACACACGCATCTGTATGACGGTGGTACTGGTAAACGTTTTGATCAAGCAGCAACAGTTGGTGTGATCTACATGTTGAAATTAGGACACATGGTAGATGACAAGATGCACGCCAGATCTATTGGACCTTATTCGTTGATCACGCAACAACCATTGGGTGGTAAAGCCCAGTTTGGTGGTCAGCGTTTTGGTGAGATGGAAGTTTGGGCATTGGAAGCTTATGGAGCTTCAGCTACCCTACGTGAAATCTTGACTGTTAAATCCGATGACGTTATCGGAAGGGCCAAGACCTATGAGTCCATTGTAAAAGGTGAGACTATGCCAGAACCTGGATTGCCAGAATCTTTCAACGTATTGATGCACGAACTTAAGGGATTAGGTTTGGATATCAGATTGGAAGAATAGAACAAAATTTAAGCATTTTTAATCATATCATCTCCATAGTATTATGGCTAGAATAAAAGATAATAACGCACCAAAAAGGTTTGACAAAATTTCTATTGGATTGGCTTCGCCAGAGTCTATTTTGGCAGAGTCAAGAGGAGAGGTTTTAAAACCTGAGACCATTAACTACAGAACCCATAAGCCTGAGCGCGATGGGTTGTTCTGTGAGCGTATATTCGGCCCTGTAAAGGATTACGAATGTGCCTGTGGAAAATACAAGCGTATCCGTTACCGCGGAATTGTTTGTGATCGTTGTGGTGTGGAAGTAACTGAGAAAAAAGTACGTAGAGACCGTGTTGGACACATTAATCTTGTGGTTCCAGTTGCGCACATCTGGTATTTCCGTTCACTTCCAAATAAAATAGGATACCTATTGGGATTACCTTCCAAGAAATTGGATATGATCATCTATTATGAAAGATATGTGGTCATACAAGCGGGTGAAGCCAAAGGCCCTGAAGGAGAAGAAATCAACAAAATGGACTTCTTGACGGAAGAGGAGTATTTGAACATCCTTGAAACACTTCCACAAGAAAACCAATATTTGGAAGATTCCGATCCTAACAAGTTCATCGCTAAGATGGGTGCTGAGTGTTTGATTGACTTGTTGTCAAGAATCGACTTGGAAGAACTTTCCTATAGTCTAAGACACAAAGCAAACACTGAAACTTCTAAGCAACGTAAGACCGAAGCCTTAAAAAGACTTCAAGTTGTTGAAGCCTTGCGTGAATCTCAGAATAACCGGGAAAACAACCCAGAGTGGATGATCATGAAGGTTGTTCCCGTTATTCCACCAGAATTGCGTCCATTGGTTCCATTAGATGGTGGTCGTTTTGCAACTTCAGATTTGAATGATCTATACCGTAGGGTAATTATCCGAAACAATCGTTTAAAGCGATTGATGGAAATCAAAGCTCCTGAGGTAATCTTGAGAAACGAGAAACGTATGCTTCAAGAAGCAGTAGATTCACTTTTCGATAATACGCGAAAAGCTTCTGCCGTAAAAACTGAATCAAACAGACCACTTAAATCCCTTTCAGATTCCTTGAAAGGTAAACAAGGTCGTTTCCGTCAAAACCTATTAGGTAAACGTGTGGATTACTCTGCTCGTTCGGTAATTGTGGTTGGACCTGAAATGAAGTTGTACGAATGTGGTCTACCAAAAGATATGGCTGCTGAGCTGTACAAACCTTTCGTAATCAGAAAATTGATTGAAAGAGGTATTGTAAAAACAGTAAAGTCGGCCAAGAAGATTATAGATAAAAAGGAACCTGTAGTTTGGGATATCCTGGAGAATGTCCTTAAAGGACATCCGGTATTATTGAACCGGGCCCCAACATTGCACAGATTGGGTATTCAGGCTTTCCAGCCAAAACTGATTGAAGGTAAAGCAATCCGTTTGCACCCATTGGCATGTACGGCATTTAATGCGGATTTTGATGGCGACCAGATGGCTGTTCACTTACCATTGGGACCTGAAGCTATTTTGGAAGCACAATTGTTAATGTTGGCTTCACAAAATATCTTGAACCCTGCAAATGGTTCTCCAATTACCGTTCCTTCGCAGGATATGGTTTTGGGTCTATACTATATGACCAAGGAGAAAAAATCTACCAAAGAAGAGCCTGTATTAGGTGAAGGATTGACTTTCTATTCTGCAGAAGAGGTAGAGATTGCATTCAACGAAGGAAAAGTTGAATTGAATGCTGGTATCAAGGTTAGAGCTAAGGATTTTAATGAAGAAGGAGAGCTTGTAAACCAAATTATCAAGACTACAGTTGGTCGTGTATTGTTCAACAGTGTTGTACCAGAACAAGCTGGATACATCAATACCGTTTTGAATAAAAAATCCTTAAGAAACATTATTGGGGATATACTTGCTGTTACCGATGTTCCTGCAACCGCAGAGTTCTTGGATAAAATCAAAACCATGGGTTATGATAACGCCTTTAAAGGAGGTCTGTCCTTCAGTCTAGGTGATATTATTATTCCACCAGAGAAGCATGATATGATCAATGACGCCAATGAGCAGGTTGATGGTATTATGATGAACTATAACATGGGACTTATCACCAATAACGAAAGATACAATCAGGTTATTGATGTTTGGACCTCCACTAATGCAATGTTGACAGAGTTGGCTATGAAGCGAATTCGTGAAGACAAACAAGGGTTCAACTCGGTATATATGATGTTGGATTCTGGTGCAAGGGGTTCCAAAGAGCAGATTCGTCAGTTGACCGGTATGCGTGGTTTGATGGCCAAGCCTAAAAAATCGACTGCAGGTGGTGGTGAAATTATTGAAAACCCGATTCTTTCCAACTTTAAGGAAGGATTATCGATTTTGGAATACTTTATTTCGACTCACGGTGCTCGTAAAGGTCTAGCGGATACCGCTTTGAAAACTGCGGATGCTGGATACTTAACAAGACGTTTGGTAGATGTTTCGCAAGATGTGATCATCAATATTGATGACTGTGGTACCTTGAGAGGTATTGAAGTGAAGCCATTGAAGAAGAATGAAGAGGTAGTTGAAACTCTTGGAGAAAGAATTCTTGGTAGAGTTTCATTACACGATGTATACAATCCATTAAATGAGGAGTTGTTGTTGACTGCAGGTCAGCAAATCTCTGAAGCGGATGTGAAAAGAATTGAGGCGGCTCCAATCGAAAGCATTGAAGTGCGTTCAGCATTAACGTGTGAAGCACCAAAAGGAATTTGTGCAAAATGTTACGGTAGAAACTTGGCGACCAATAAAATGGTTCAACGAGGTGAAGCTGTTGGTGTTGTTGCGGCACAATCCATTGGTGAACCAGGAACCCAGTTGACCTTGCGTACCTTCCACGTGGGTGGTATTGCAGGTAACATTTCTGAGGATAACAAACTTGAAGCCAAATTTGAAGGTGTTGCGGAAATCGAAGACCTTAGAACAGTGGTTGGCGAAAACAGTGAAGGCGAAAAGGCCAATATTGTAATCTCCAGAACCTCCGAAATCAAGGTCGTAGACGCCAATACTGGTATAACGCTAAGTACAAATAACATCCCTTACGGTTCACAGTTGTTTGTGAAAAATGGAGCCAAGATCAAACCCGGCACTGTAATTTGTCAGTGGGATCCATATAACGGAGTTATCGTTTCTGAGTTCACTGGGCAAATTGCCTATGAGAATATTGAGCAAGGGGTTACTTATCAAGTGGAGATTGACGAACAGACTGGTTTCCAAGAAAAGGTAATTTCTGAATCTAGAAACAAGAAACTTATCCCAACCCTATTGATCAAGGATGGTAAAGGAGAAACCTTGCGTTCTTACAACTTACCTGTTGGTTCACACATTATGGTGGACGATGGTGATAAGATTAAAGAAGGTAAGATTTTGGTGAAGATTCCACGTAAATCTGCTAAAGCAGGGGATATTACAGGAGGTCTTCCAAGGGTAACCGAGCTTTTTGAAGCACGTAACCCATCCAATCCAGCTGTTGTTTCTGAAATTGACGGTGTAGTTTCCTTCGGAAAAATCAAGCGTGGTAACCGTGAGATAATCATCGAGTCCAAAACAGAAGAGATCAAGAAATACTTGGTGAAATTGTCCAACCAGATTTTGGTACAGGAGAACGATTACGTTCGTGCCGGTATGCCATTGTCTGATGGATCAATTACGCCAGAAGATATCTTGGCCATTAAAGGACCATCTGCAGTACAGCAATATTTGGTAAACGAAGTTCAAGAAGTATATCGACTGCAAGGTGTGAAGATTAACGATAAGCACTTTGAGGTTGTTGTACGTCAGATGATGCGCAAAGTACGTATTGAAGATTCTGGTGACACTACTTTCTTGGAGAATCAATTGGTGCACAAAGATGACTTCATCCGTGAGAATGATGAGATTTTCGGACAAAAAGTGGTTGAAGAAGCTGGAGATTCCGAAAACCTTAAAGCTGGTCAGATTATTTCTGCTAGAGCGCTTAGGGATGAAAATTCAATTTTGCGTAGAGAAGACAAAACTTTGGTTACGGCAAGAGATGCAGTTGCTGCAACGGCAACTCCAATCTTGCAAGGTATTACCCGAGCTTCGCTTCAGACAAAATCGTTCATCTCTGCAGCATCGTTCCAGGAAACCACTAAAGTATTGAACGAAGCTGCTGTAAGTGGTAAAGTAGATACTTTGGAAGGATTGAAGGAGAACGTTATTGTAGGACATAAGATTCCTGCTGGTACCGGTATGAGGGATTACGATAGTATCATTGTAGGATCAAAAGAAGAATACGATGAGATTATGGCCCGAAAAGAGGAATTCAAATTTTAATATACAAACCCTGGCAACTGTCAGGGTTTTCTTTTTTTATTTAAATCGAAATTGATAATGGCCGAGAACGATAAAAATCAGAAGCAGATTAATATAGAACTGGACGAAAAAACAGCTGAGGGGATTTATTCCAATTTGGCGATCATAAATCACTCAGTATCCGAATTTGTTGTGGATTTTATTAGCATGATGCCCGGTGCTCCAAAGGCAAAAGTGAAGAGCAGGATTGTTTTAACCCCGCAGCATGCCAAGAAATTTTTAAAGGCTTTGAGCGATAATGTCTCAAGGTTTGAAAAAGCACACGGGACTATTAAGGACTATGAGCAACCTCCCATTCCTATGAATTTTGGACCTACGGGAGAAGCATAAAACAAAAAAAGCCTGACTATTTAGTCAGGCTTTTTTTGTTAATGAGATTGTGTAGTTAGGACAACCATCCTTTTTCGATACCCTTTTTCGCAATAAGAAGCAACAATACTGCAACCACGATAACCAAAATCGGCATAAAAATGGCCTGATTACCGTATACCTCTATAGTATTACTTAGAAAAAGGCCATAGACAAATTGCGCAAGAACCCCTATTAAGGATATTAAAAATACAGGTTTAGCCCATTTTTTTCGTAGTAAAAGAGCAATACAACCCAACGTTCCGCCAAAAACAGCAATAGCAAATGCCGCGGTAACCCATGCGGGTTGAGCTTCAAAAAGTTCTCGTTGAGCTTGGGTCATTTGCTCTAAATCTTCAATACTAATGTATGCTTGGCCCAAATAGGCCATTACACCCATAATATTCCATAAAAGAGCAATAACACTTACCACCCAGAACCATACAGGTGGTTTATTGGTAGAATCTGCAGTCATAATAATGGTTATTTAGTGATTATAAGGGATAAAGTACAAAAAAAGTAGAAATGTACCTTGTTTTCAATGATTTAGATACCGGCTAAATAATCAAGATTAGTGTTACGCCGTGACCTCCGAAGTAAAGCGCAGCTTTACAGATGGATATTTCTGCTGCGTCATTTGAAGCGAGAATGCCGAATCTGCCAAAAACACCATTTGACCTCGCTTATCTATGGCCAAAAACTTTTGTTTCACCCTTTTAAACTCCTTGAATTCTTCCCCATTTGGGTCCTCTGCATCTACCCAACAAGCTTTGTGGACCGGAAAATTTTCATAAGTACACTTGGCACCATATTCGTGTTCCAATCGATATTGAATAACCTCGTACTGCAGAGCTCCTACAGTTCCAATAACTTTTCTGCCGTTAAGTTCCAATGTGAACAGCTGAGCAACACCTTCATCCATAAGTTGGTCAATACCCTTATAAAGCTGTTTGGCTTTCATGGGGTCGGCATTGTTGATATACCTAAAATGTTCTGGGGAAAAACTTGGAATGCCTCTGTAATGCAATTTTTCACCACTGGTCAAAGTATCTCCAATTTTGAAGTTCCCAGTATCATGCAACCCAACAATATCACCTGGATACGAAATATCAACAATTTCTTTTTTCTCAGCAAAAAACGCATTGGGGCTTGAAAACTTAAGTTTTTTATCTTGTCTAACATGCAGATACGGTTTGTTACGCTCAAACGTTCCTGACACTATTTTGATAAAGGCTAAGCGATCACGATGTTTGGGGTCCATATTTGCATGGATTTTGAAAACAAATCCCGAAAAATCCTTCTCATCCGCCTCAACCATACGTTCTTCAGCCATTTTAGCTCGGGGTGGTGGAGCAATATCCACAAAGCAATCCAACAACTCACGTACACCAAAATTATTCAGGGCCGAGCCAAAAAATACAGGTTGTTGAGTTCCATTTAAGTAAGACGCTTTATCAAATTCAGGATAGACCCCGGTGGCAAGCTCCAAATTATCACGAAGTTCCTCAGCAGAAGCCTCACCAATAATTTTCTCCAATTCTGGATTCTCTATGTCATCAAAAGCGATAGTATCTTCAATATTCTGCTTGCTATTACCACTAAACAGATTTATGTTCTTTTCGTAAATGTTATAGATTCCCTTGAAATCATAACCCATTCCAATGGGAAAACTAAGTGGGGTAACCGAGAGGCCTAATTTTTGTTCAACCTCATCCAATAAGTCAAAAGCATCCTTTCCTTCACGGTCTAATTTGTTGATAAAAACAATCATCGGAATATTACGCATTCGACATACCTCGACCAATTTTTCAGTCTGCTCCTCTACACCCTTGGCAACATCTATGACCACAATTACACTATCAACAGCCGTAAGTGTCCTAAATGTATCCTCGGCAAAATCTTTGTGACCTGGAGTATCAAGAATGTTGATTTTTTTGTCATTGTAGATAAATGCAAGAACGGAGGTCGCGACAGAAATACCCCGTTGTCGTTCAATTTCCATGAAATCACTGGTG
Source organism: Flagellimonas sp. S3867 (assembly GCF_014698935.1). GTDB lineage: Bacteria > Bacteroidota > Bacteroidia > Flavobacteriales > Flavobacteriaceae > Flagellimonas. The sequence continues at coordinate 138,603 of NZ_JACVMN010000004.1, read as the reverse complement.
GCAGATTTCTTGATTTTGTTGTTTTTAACAGCACCAGCTTCCTGAATGGCACCACCGAACAAAAGGAGTTTTTCGGTTAACGTGGTTTTCCCCGCATCAGGGTGGGATATAATACCAAAAGTTCTTCGCCTTGCTATTTCCTTGTCAAAATCCATCTACAAAATTTCGGCAAAAATAGCGTAATTATCTCTTATTAAATGAATAATGAATATTCTATGCTATTGTTGATATTATGATGACAAAAAACAGGAAAAAACTTGCCCTAAAAACAAAAAAGTAGAGTAATTTTCGCACAGTGGAATTTTTGGTTTTTTACTAGGCCATAATCCTTTTTGTAATACAGTGCGTATAAATAATAGTGGCAAGTAATAACGAAGAATACGCTTTTTGTCGATTAAAATAGGTGATGCACCCTAAATGCACTAATTATGCGTACAAAAGGTGGTCGGTAGTACCAAAGAAAACCACTAAAAGTTAAGAAGAGCCCCATTTTCTTACATGTTCGAGAACGCTCATGCCATGGTGATTAGTTGACCAAAACTATCATTATGGAAAAAATTACTTTCTTAAATCTTAAGAAAAAGCTTTCATATAGTCTTTTTTCATCGGTATTCATTGCCTTTTGTCTATGTATTGCAACTCCGGTTAGTGCAATCAATTCGGAAGCAGATGAATTGTATTATACCGACACCGATGGTGATGGTGTTCCCGATAACAAGGATATAGATTCAGACAACGACGGAATTATCGACACCGTTGAGGATGAAAATTTGGACGGTGATGATTGCTATTGGACCAACCCTACCGATACAGATGGAGATACCATTCCCGATTATTTGGATGTAGATTCCGATGATGATGGAATAATCGATAACATAGAAGCACAACCTACAAATGGATACATCCCGCCCTCAGGTAAGGATGTTGATGGTAATGGGTTGGATGATGCATATGAAGAAACTCCTGGAAGTTGTGGAGGATTGATTCCCGTGGATACCGATTATGACCACGTTCCAGATTATAAGGACATAGACTCAGATAATGACGGAATTCTAGACAATGTTGAAGCACAAACCACATCCGGATATATTCCCCCTTCGGGAAAAGACATGGATGGTAACGGATTGGATGATGCATACGAAGAAACTCCCGGTAGCTGTGGGGGCTTGACTCCTATCGATACGGATGGTGATTATATCAAAGACTTTAAGGATATTGATTCGGACAACGATGGTATTTTAGATAACATTGAAGCCCAAGACCCGGGTTATATTCAGACTCCTTGTGGAATAGATAAGGACAAGAATGGATTGGATGACCATTATGAGTCTTACCCAGGCGCAGGTGAAGGCATCACTCCTATAAATAGTGATACTGACCCGTTACCCAATTTTAGAGATATTGATTCCGATAATGATGGAATTCCAGATAATGTAGAAGGACAAACAACAGCCGGATACGTACCTCCAACTGGAGCTGATGACGATTATGATGGATTGGACAACGCATATGAAGGCACCGGAGACGAAGGAATTGACCCAGAAAATACCGATGGTACGGACATGCCGGACTACCTTGACGATGACAGTGACAACGACATGGTCGCCGACAACAACGAGGGCAACGACTTCAACTTTGATGGCGTACCCGACCAGGCCTTTACGGGCAACGATACGGACAACGACGGTCTTGACGATGGCTACGAGGGCAGTGATGTCAACGACGGCTATGACGTTAACGACGAGATCGACGACCCGGCGACGGACCTTCCCGATACCGATGGCACTGAGGATGTGAACTACCGTGACTTCGATGATGACGGAGACGGCATCGACACCCCTGATGAGGATATCGATGATGACGGAGACCCGACCAACGATGACACGGACGATGACGGCACCCCCGACTACCTGGACCCCGATGGCCCCGGAGACGATACCGACGATGACGGGGTACCGGACAGCGTCGACCTTGATGACGACAACGATGGGATCCTTGACACTGTCGAGGACCACAATATAGATGGGGATGATGACCCCTTGACCGACCCGTTGGACAGTGATGGAGACGGCCGGCCGAACCATTTGGACATAGACAGTGACGACGATGGAATTCCAGATAATATTGAGGCACAGCCCACTGCGACCTATATCGCCCCGAACGATGACGACGAGGCCACCTATGAGGCCAACCAAGGTGTGAACTCTGCCTATATCGGCGGACTGACACCGGAGAATACCGATGGTACGGACATGCCGGACTACCTTGACGATGACAGTGACAACGACATGGTCGCCGACAACAACGAGGGTAATGACTTCAACTTTGATGGCATCCCTGATCAGGCCTTTACGGGCAACGATACGGACAACGACGGTCTTGACGATGGCTACGAGGGCAGTGATGTCAACGACGGCTATGACGTTAACGACGAGATCGACGACCCGGCGACGGACCTTCCCGATACCG
>NZ_JACVMN010000004.1:0-136034 GCF_014698935.1 Flagellimonas sp. S3867 | reverse complement strand
ATGGCACTGAGGATGTGAACTACCGTGACTTCGATGATGACGGAGACGGCATCGACACCCCTGATGAGGATATCGATGATGACGGAGACCCGACCAACGATGATACGGACGATGACGGTACACCAGATTATTTGGACCCATTCATTCCGAATAATATTGATGCTGTGGATGATACGTATACATCTGATGGTGAAGGCGGCGTAATGCCAGATGTCGACGTGCTTGCTAATGACACGCTAAACGGAAATCCAGTTACCCTGTCGGATGTGATTTTGACTTCGACACCAACGGAAGTGCTTACCATCAATGAGGATGGAAGTGTCAGTGTGGCCCCGGGAACACCTGAAGGCACCTATACCATTGAATATACCATCTGTGAGATTGCCGATACCGACAATTGTGATACAGGCACGGTCACGGTGGAAGTAGGCCCTGTCATGGCGAATGTTATCGATGCGGTGGATGATGCGTACAGCTCTGATGGTTCTGGAGGAGAAATTCCTGATAGCGATGTACTTGCCAACGATACCCTAAATGGTGAGGCAGTAACCTTGTCTGATGTGATTTTAACTTCGACACCCACAGATGAGGTGACCATAAATGAAGATGGAAGTGTGAGCGTTACCCAGGGAACCCCAGATGGCACCTATACTATTGAATATACCATTTGTGAGATTGCGGATGTTGATAACTGTGATACCGGTACCGTTACTATAGTGGTGGATTCAAGCATGGCGAATGTTATCGATGCGGTGGATGATTCGTATAGCACTGATGGTTCTGGAGGAGAAATTCCTGATAGCGATGTACTTGCCAACGATACCCTAAATGGTGAGCCAGTGACCTTGTCTGATGTGATTTTGACTTCGACACCCACAGATGAGGTGACCATAAATGAAGATGGAAGTGTGAGCGTTACCCAGGGAACCCCGGATGGCACCTATACTATTGAATACACCATTTGTGAGATTGCGGATGTTGATAACTGTGATACCGGTACCGTTACTATAGTGGTGGATTCAAGCATGGCGAATGTTATCGATGCGGTGGATGATTCGTATAGCACTGATGGTTCTGGAGGAGAAATTCCTAATAGCGATGTGCTTGCCAACGATACCCTAAATGGTGAGCCGGTGACCTTGTCTGATGTGATTTTGACTTCGACACCAACGGATGAGCTGACCATAAATGAAGATGGAAGCGTGAGCATTGCTCCAGATACACCCGAAGGTACCTATACCATTGAATATACCATCTGTGAGATTGCCGATGTTGACAATTGTGACACAGGTACCGTCACAGTGGAAGTAATTCCTGGTATGATGAACGTAATTGATGCCGTGAATGATGGTTATACGGCCGATGGTAGCGGAGTAATCCTTGGCAGTGATGTACTTTCCAACGATACTTTGAACGGTGAGTCGGTTGGGCTGATCGATGTAATATTGACCTCGACTCCCACAAACGAACTAATTATAAATGAGAACGGAACGGTTAGCGTGGCTCCTGGAACTAGGGAAGGCACCTATACCATTGAATATACTATTTGTGAGGCGGCTAATCCAGAAAACTGCGATTCGGCAATCGTTACAGTTTCCATTTCTATTGAAAATATTTCGGTTAATCAAATGCTAACACCCAACGGAGATCTAAAAAATGATTTCTTATTTATTAGAGGAGTTAGTCAGATACGAACAAGTACACTTAGAATTTTTAATCGCTGGGGTGTAGCTGTATATGAAGGAAAAGACTACAATAATGTGAACGATGTTTTCGATGGACGTTCACGGGGTAGATCAACTTTGAGTGTCAACGATTATCTTCCGGCAGGAGTATATTTTTATATATTTGACTACGAAACGGATGAAGGAAGTTTTACCGACTCCGAATATATTTACATAAGTAGGTAACATATTAAAAAAATGGTTAAAAGAAACTTTTTAGTTCCGTTTTTATTTCTTGTCTTGACAGTTCAAGGCCTTGTTGCACAGCAAGATGCACAGTATACCCAGTACATGTATAATACGCTAAGTGTTAATCCAGCCTATGCAGGATCTAGAGGTCAATTGACATTTGCTGGACTTTATCGCTCGCAATGGATAGGTCTGGACGGAGCTCCCGAAACCTTTACCATCAACCTACATTCACCTATTAGAAATAGTAGATTGGGTTATGGAATTTCCATAGTAAACGATAACATTGGTGATGGCGTGGTACAAGAAACCTATCTTGATGTGGTTCTTTCCTATACTATTGAGTTTGCCCGTGATAACAAACTATCTTTTGGACTGAAAGCAGGCGGGAATATGTTGAACCTTGATTTTAATGGTTTAAGAAATTTTGATCAAGAAGTTGTTCAACAAGATAATATCGACAATCAATTTAACCCAAACTTCGGATTAGGCTTGTATTTTCATAATGATAGATTTTATGCGGGTCTTTCTGCTCCAAATGTGTTGGAAACAGAATATTTTGATAATGGAGATGCTGATGCGGTTAATTTTTTGGCTGCTGAGCGTATCAATATGTATTTTATAACAGGATATGTTTTCGATTTGAATGCAGATTGGAAATTCAAACCGGCACTTTTGACCAAAGCAGTAGGAGGTGCCCCATTACAGGTGGATCTTTCGGCAACTTTTCTATTTGCCGAAAAAGTCAGCTTTGGTGCAGCATACAGATTGGACGCGGCGGTCAGTGCATTGGCTGGATTCCAGATTACCGATCAGGTTATGTTGGGTCTTGCCTATGATCGTGAGACAACAGAGCTTGGGGGAACCCAATTCAATGATGGTTCTTTCGAGGTATTTTTAAGATGGGAGCTTTTAAAAGCCTTTCAAAAAACGGTTTCACCTAGATTCTTTTAATACAGGGATATGCTAAAAAGAATACTTATACTTCTTATTGTTTTCTTAGGATGCACATTTCATGGCCTTGCCCAGGAAAAAGATAAGGTGAATGAGAAACAGCAGGCCAAAGTCAAAGCCAAGGCCGACGAACGATACAATGAATATTCTTTTAGTCCCGCCATTGATATATATAAAAAAGTACTTGACAAGGGCTATGTGTCTTCCGATCTTTTAAAGAGGCTCGCAAATTCGTACTATTTCAATGCCAAGTATGAGGAAGCTGCTAAAGTATATCAACGACTTGCCGAAACATATCCAGAAGAAATAGAGCCTGACTATTATTTCAGATATGCCCAAAGTTTAAAGACATTGGGTGATTATGATGAATCTGACAAGATTATGGCAAAATTCAAGGAGATTACCGCTGCAACTGCCGAAGGTGACTATGACGAGGATTATCTTGAAAAAATTGAGAAAAATTCAGGGAGATACAACATCAAACCATTTCCTTACAATACCAAATACGCCGATTTCGCCGCTTCCTATTATGAAAAAGGCCTAATTTTTTCTTCTGACAGAGACACAGGTAACCTGGCTCGGTATAGACATACATGGAATTCAAAGGATTTTTTAGATTTATATAAGGTTAATGTAGACAGTGTTTCCAATGACAATGTGGTTAAATTGGAAGGCGATGTGAATACACGACTACATGAATCCACGTCAACCATCACCAAAGATGGCACTACCATGTATTTCACCAGAAACAACTTCTTGGATGGAAAAAAACAGAAAGATGAAAGTGGGGTAATCCGATTAAAGATTTATAGCGCTGAATTAATCGATGGTGAGTGGACCAATGTGATTGAACTTCCTTTTAATAACGATTCATACTCCGTTGCGCACCCTGTGTTAAGTCCAGATGGCAAGAAACTGTACTTCGTTTCTGATATGCCAGGGTCTCATGGTGAATCGGATATTTTTGTTACGGAGATCATTGGGGATGGCACATATGGACCCATTCAGAATCTAGGTAAAAACATAAACACGCGTGCCCGTGAAACCTTTCCTTATCTCACCAAAGAAGGAGTGCTGTATTTTTCTTCTGATGGGCATCAAGGATTAGGAGGGTTGGATGTATTCGCGACCAAAATTGCCTTTGGCAATTTCAATGAACCTGTTGTAAACGTTGGAAAACCAATAAATGGTAACTACGATGATTTTGCATTTATCATGGATAATGAAGCCAAAACAGGTTATTTTTCATCCAATAGAACGGGTGGATTAGGAGAAGATGATATTTATGAGTTTGTGGAAAATGAACCCTTGGTTCTGGATTGTATTCAAGATGTTACCGGAACTGTTAGAGACCGTATTTCCAATGAAGTATTGGTTGGTGCAACGGTTAAAATCATTGATGAAGAAAACAATGAGGTTTCATCCACACTTACCGACTCCAAAGGGAATTATGTGTTGGACTTGGATTGTTCCAAAGGAAACTTCGTAAGGGCATCCAGGGATGGTTATGTACCCGCAGAGGAATATTTGAATAGATCTTATGGGAAACCTCGGATTGTAGATTTTTACCTAGAACGTGATGTTGTTACTGGAGGTTTTGGTGACGATTTGGCCAAATTACTACAGTTGAGTACAATTTATTTTGACTTGAATAAATTTGATATTCGACGAGATGCAGAGATTGAGATACAAAAAGTGATTGTGGCCATGGAGAAATATCCAAGCCTTAAAATCAAGGTTAACTCACATACCGACAGCCGTGGCAATGATGCTTACAACCTTTGGTTATCACAAAAAAGAGCCCAATCCACAGTAGACTATATGATTTCAAAAGGTATTTCGGCAGATAGGTTACAAGGAGAAGGTTTCGGTGAAACCCGACTTGTGAACGATTGTCTTAATGGGGTGCCATGCTCAAGAGATAAGCACCAGCTGAACAGGAGGTCTGAATTTATCATTTTTGAATGATTCTCGCTAAATCAGTATACCTGTGATATTCAATAATTAAGAGTACATGTATAAGGTTTGGCATCCATTAACAATACCTATGTACAGGAAATCTTTGATTACACAACATTTTTTGTGCCAGTGATAGAATGAATTCTAGTTTTGATCAATTAAGATAGGTTTAAACTAAGAATTGATGGGCAGATTAAATCGTTTAAGTTTTCTTTTCATAACTATTGCAGTATTTTTTTTCTTTGAATCGACAGCTCAGGTCACCGAAGATTTTGAAAGTGGTGTTGCAACAGGTTGGACAACTTCTGGAACATCTTCTACAGGAACTTTTGTTGTTGCTAATCCGACCGCGCAAAGTAGCGGGGGAGTTACAACCCAATTAGAAGACGACCATACTGCCGCTCCCGGAGTAAATGCATATTTTACCGCCACCAATAGCTCTGCAGGTAATGCAGATGTAGATGGTGGTACCTCAACAACAACCTCACCAGTATATAACATAAGTTTAAACTCACAGCTTTCAATTTGGTACTTTTTTGGTCAAAGGGACAACGGAGACGATGCAAACGATTTTTTCCTATTGGAATATTCATTAAATGGTGGAGGTAGCTACACAAATTTAGTTTCAATTGGAGATGTAACCACAACTGCAGCTTGGACCGAAGCAACCACAGCTATTCCAGCAGGTTCCAACGTAGTGATTAGGATAACGGTTTCAGATGGGTCATCCACAGGTGATATCATTGAAGGTGGAATAGATGATTTAACCATAACAACCACCGCTCCAGAAATATTAATAGATGACATTTCAGTAGATGAAGATGCAGGTACAGCTACCTTAACTGCAACACATTCAGGTCCAGATGCTTCAGGAGCATTTACTGTTGATTATCAAACAAATGATGGAGGAGCTGTTTCAGGATCAGATTATACTACAAGTACAGGAACATTAAGTTTTAATGGAACATCTGGAGATACAGAACAAATTATCATCACCATTTTGGATGATTTAATTTTTGAATCAAGTGAAGGTTTTACAATATCATTTACGGGCACTTCCGATGGATCCGTTGATATATCCGATACAGCAACGATCACGATTAATGATGATGATAATGACCCCAATACTACTCGTCCCTACGAAGAAAGAGTTGCCATAAACTTAATGGGGAATTTTAAAATGTTTGGAAATACTAACTTGCTATGTACCTCTGGCTGTCCGGGCACACCAGTTACAAATAACCCATCCGTTGTTATGGGATATGCAGATGTGGACGCTGATGGTTCAACCGTAAATTCAAGTAGTCATAACCTAAATTTGCCAGTGGGATCTACCGTACAATGGGCAGGTCTTTACTGGGGTGGGGTCTATAACAGTTCAAATGGAGGTATCACCAATCCAGCTGGATCCTTGAGCATAGACCAAGTTAAACTTATGGATCCCACATCAGGAACTTATAGTACCATAAACTCGGATGTTCGGAATATTGAAACAACCACTTTCGGGGGTTGGAACACCTTTATGTCATATGCAGATGTTACTGGTCAGGTTCAATCCGGTGGAAACGGTAATTATTTTGTGGCTGATATTGCATTGGTCACGGGTAGCTCATTTACCGGACCTCATGGAGGATGGACCATGGTGGTGATCTATAATGACCCAGCAGACACCTCTAGGAATGTTAGTGTTTGGGATGGATTCGATTTCTTTGGATTTGGAGCTAACGATTCTTTTACAGTTACCGGACTTTTAACCCCTTCAATTGGAGTTTTTGAAACACATGTGGGATATTATGGAATGGACGGAGAAGCAAGTAGCACTGGCGATTTTGTTAGTGTAGAAGGAACATCCTTATCCAACGCATTGAACCCTGCAAATAATACATTAAATGGTACAATTTCAGAGTTTGGAGTGGATTTAGGTACAAGGAACCCAAATTTCGGTTATAGTTGGGGAGTGGACATTGATGTATTTGATGCCTCTGGACTTGTTCCAAATAACGCCACAGATATGGATGTAATATTGGGTAGTAGTAGTGAAGGAATATGGGGTGGTGTATTTGTTACCTCAAACGAAATTGCCTTTCCAACAGTTGCGACCTCTGCATTCAGTCCTACAACTATTTACTCGGGAGAAGAATCCATAGTAACTATTACCATTGAAAATCCATCAAACGGGGTGTCACTGACCAATTTGGCATTGACCAACAATTTGCCTGCGGGAATGACAATAGCACCTACACCTGATTCCTCCTCCTCTTGTGGAGGAACTATCTCAGCAATTTCTGGTGCCTCAAGTTTCTCTATTACGGGTGTGAGTTTACCCGCAGGAACCACTTGTTCCTTTACATTTGATGTCACAACAGCAACTTCGGGAGTTTTTACAAATACAATTACACCTTCCGATATTACAAACGATCAAAACATACCATTGTCAGGAACAACAACTTCAGATTTAACCGTGTTGGCAAGACCCGCCACAGTGATTACTAATCGCCAAATTACGTATCGTGTAAACAAGGATTGAATCTTTTTTTAAGTAGAACTAAACTTTTATTTTCTATAAAGAAGATCTGGAATTTGATTATCATGGCCATTCACAATACTGGGATAATCTACCAATAACCTCATAATATTGGTGCTATACATTCCGAACTGGGCCATACACAACAATTATTTAGAGAGCCTCTTCGGTCCAACTACTTTAGGTAAAAACATCTTCCCCCAAATTAAGGCTTGCTAAAGTATTTGGTATGAAAAAGGGCATAGTTCCAATTACAATTGTACTTATATTTTCCTGGACTATCGTTTCCGGACAAGATACCTATCGCGATGATTTTAGCTCAACCTCTTACACTAATAATAACGGAACTCAGAACTTCTCAGGCAATTGGGTTGAGGTTAGTGATGATGGAAGTGCAAGTGGAGGAAGAATTGAAATTGTTGGCAATGAATTGGAATTTAATAATCTTGATGGAAGAACGATAAGCAGACCACTTGATCTATCAGGTGTTTCAAATGCGGTCCTATCGTTGAATTATGACGCAACCTCAAGAGGAAATGAGTCCCTTTTGGTTCAACTGTGGAACGATAATACATCTTCGTATGAAACAGTTTTTACCATAAATAGCCCAATTACAAGTGCAATCACCCACGATTTAACCGCAGATCAGATTTCTGCCTCATCCTCTATCCGATTTGTAGGAGGGGATTCAGCCTGGAATACAAGCGAGACAATAACAGTGGATAACGTTTTGTTTGCAGCGGCTTCCTCAGGATGCGAAATATCAAGTTCATCTCCGGGCTCTGCAATAACTGATTTTGCTACACTGAATTCTAATTTAAGTGGTTTTTCCTCAGGAGTGATAACTGATGTAAACGTTACTTTGAACATCACCCACACATGGGATGCCGATTTAAATATTAGTTTAACCAGCCCAGGAGGGACCACTGTACTTTTATCAGATGACAATGGAGGTAGTGGAGATAATTACTCTGGTACAATCTTGGATGATGCTGCAGGTACAGCAATAACTGCCGGAACGGCTCCTTTTGCAGGAACCTTTAGTCCAGAAGGTAATCTTTCAGATTTCAATGGCGAAGACCCAAGCGGAACATGGACGCTGTCCATATTTGACGATGCTGGAGGAGATACAGGAACTTTACACGGTTTTTCCATTCATATTTGCAGTACCGCCGCCACACCTACAGATTTGGCAGTGACCAAAATCGTTGACAATGCTACACCTAAAGAAGGTAACGACGTGGTATATACACTATCTGTAGCCAATAATGGCCCTATAAATGCGACAAACGTCAGTCTTACAGACATTTTACCAGCGGGAGTAACATATGTAAGTGACGATGGCGCATATAACTCTGGTACAGGTGTTTGGACTATTGGCAATTTAAATAACGGATCAACAGCAACCTTAAATATTACCGCCAATGTAAATGGGGGAACAAGTGGAACAACCATTACAAATACAATTACTGTATTTAGCGCTGATCAAACGGATAGCAATACAACTGCTGATGATTTAAGTGAATCCATAGTGCCAACCGCAGACCAGCCTCCCGTACTTACGGTCACAGGAGATCAGGTCTATTGCCCCGGAACATCACAAACAATTGTAGAAACTATAAGTCTTACCGATCCAGATGATACTACAACGGATGCAGTTTATATTCAGATATCCTCAGGATATATTAACGGTGAAGATCTATTAAGTCTCACAGGTTCACATCCAAACATAACAGCATCATGGGATGTAGTGGAAGGAGAGCTTACACTCCAAGGACCAACCACTTTTGCGGAATTTGAAACAGCAATCTTGGCAGTAGAATACTCAAGCAGTGCAGGAAGCCCAACTGGTACCAGACAGTTTTCAATCACCCCAGGAACCGCTAATTTTTTACCTCCAACTGGCCATTATTACGAATTTATCGCCAACCCTGGGATCACATGGACAGCTGCTAGGGATGCAGCAGCACTAAGAACGTATTTTGGTTTACAAGGCTATCTGGCAACCTTAACATCCCAGGCCGAAGCAGATTTTTCCGGTTCCCAAGCTCAAGGAGTGGGGTGGATCGGAGGAAGTGATGCCACTACAGAAGGTGTTTGGAATTGGGTAACAGGTCCTGAAGCAGGAACTAACTTTTGGAATGGCGGTGTTGGTGGAAGCACACCTAATTTTGCCTTTTGGAATTCGGGAGAACCAAACAATGCTGGGAATGAAGATTACGCCCATATTACAGACCCCTCTGTAACCACAACTCCCGGTTCTTGGAATGATTTGCCCAATGCAGGAGGTGGAGGGCCATATGCTCCACAAGGATACATCGTGGAATATGGAGGAACTACTGGGGATCCAGTTTTGACCATTACAGGAGTTACAACGCTAACAGTTGACAATGTTGCACCCACAGCAAGCAATCCATCGCCGGTTACTGTATTTTGCTCTGCAGATATACCAGCTTCCGATATTACAGTTGTAACAGATGAAGCTGATAATTGTACAACCAACCCTGTGGTAACTTTCATTGGTGACTCTAGTGATGGAGGAAGCAACCCAGAAATCATCACAAGAACGTATAGAATTACAGACGACTCAGGAAATAGTGTAGACGTTACCCAAACAATTACGGTGAGTCCCATTACAATTGATACCCAACCCACCGATCAAATTGTTATCTTGGGTACCGATGGAACTTTTTCAACCATAACTTCCAATGCTGATACCTACCAATGGCAGGTAAGTACCAACGGAGGCGGTAGTTTTTCAAACATAGCTAATGGTTCAGAGTATTCAGGTGTAGATACAGCAACATTGACCATTTTGGCAGCAGGATCTGATAAACAAGGATACATTTATAGAGTAATTGTATCAAATTCTACGGGTTCTTGCCCTTCAATTACTTCTTCTAATGCTACCTTAACACTTAGGGTAAATAGTGTGATTACCAATCGAAGAATTACGTATCGAGTTAACAGGAATTAGCAACCTTTTTCTTAGAATATTTGAATTGGATTCAAGCATTTTTCTCATTGGTAAAATTCATTATTTACTTTTTTAACACTTATCCCACCCTTTGATAATACTGGTTTTATCGACCAATTACCTTCAGAAAATACGATTTTTTTAACATGATGACCTCAGGTTTTGATGGCTATACCTTCGGAATTAATACATACACAACAAATATTTTTCCCCCCTATAGGTAAAGGTAATTTTGTAAAGTGTAGTAGTGTTCAAAACGCTGAACAAGGAGATGCTACACGGAGAATAAGCATAAAAGATTACATAAAACACATACAGACAATGTCATTTAACGTTAACCCCATGAAAAAGAGCATTATAGTCATTGCGCTACTATTTTTCTCTGGATTTGTCTATTCGCAGACCACGGTAACTTTGCAAGATCAATGCAATTGTGAAGTGCTAAGTGGTACCGCAGTATCCAGTCCAGGAGCCGTTGCCCCAGGCGGTGCAGATACAGGAGATATTTATGTGAACACCAATACTGGTACCATCTATTTTTGGGATGGTGATTCTTGGGAATTAACCTCCACAGATGACCAGCAGCTTACCGGATTCACTTTCAATGGAGCTACAAACGAATTGACATTGACCTTGGAAAATGGGGGAAGTGTAAATGTCGATTTAAGCAGTCTAAGCGACACACTGACCGATACAAATACTACAATTACTTCTTTTGCAATAGATGGAACAAACACAAACTTGGTAATTACAGATTCCGAAACTAATACTTTTGCGGTTGCCTTGGCGGATATAGCAGCTCTGATTGATACTGACGACCAGACGGCCAGCGAGGTGAACATCACAGACGCGGGCGGCAACTTTACCGCCACCGAGGTAGAGGGAGCACTTGCAGAGCTTGCAGCGGGCAGCACCGATGACCAGAACATAGAGAGTTTGGGCGTTGATGTTGGAACAAATATACTTACGGTGGGCATCGAGGACGGTACCAGCCAGACGGTCGACCTATCACATTTGGACGATGCAGGTACCGATGACCAGAACATAGAGAGCCTTGGCGTTGACCTAGGCACGAACATACTTACGGTCGGTATCGAGGACGGTACCAGCCAGACGGTGGACCTGTCGCATCTGGACGATGCCGGAACGGACGACCAGACCGCCAGTGAGGTGAACATCACCGATGCCGGTGGCAACTTTACCGCCACGGAGGTGGAGGGCGCACTTGCGGAGCTTGCAGCGGGCAGCACGGACGACCAGAACATAGAGAGCCTTGGTGTGGACCTTGGAACGAACATATTGACCGTCGGTATCGAGGACGGTACGGCCCAGACGGTGGACCTATCACATCTGGACGATGCCGGAACCGACGACCAGATTGCATCCGAAGTGAACATCACCGATGCCGGAGGCAACTTTACCGCCACCGAGGTGGAGGGTGCACTTGCGGAGCTTGCAGCTGGCAGCACCGATGACCAGAACATAGAGAGCCTTGGTGTGGACCTTGGAACGAACATACTTACGGTCGGTATCGAGGACGGTACGGCCCAGACGGTGGACCTGTCCCATCTGGACGACAATGGAACGGACGATCAGACTGCATCCGAAGTGAACATCACGGACGCCGGAGGCAACTTTACCGCCACGGAGGTGGAGGGCGCACTTGCGGAGCTTGCAGCGGGCAGCACCGACGACCAGAACATCGAGAGCCTTGGCGTTGACCTTGGCACAAATATACTTACGGTCGGTATCGAGGACGGTACGGCCCAGACGGTGGACCTGTCACATCTGGACGATGCCGGAACCGACGACCAGACCGCCAGCGAGGTCAACATCACCGATGCCGGAGGCAACTTTACCGCCACGGAGGTCGAGGGAGCACTTGCGGAGCTTGCAGCGGGCAGCACGGACGACCAGAACATAGAGAGCCTTGGCGTTGACCTTGGAACAAATATACTTACAGTTGGTATCGAGGACGGTACCAGCCAGACGGTGGACCTGTCCCATTTGGACGATAATGGAACGGACGACCAGAACATCGAGAGTCTTGGCGTTGATGTTGGAACGAACATACTTACGGTCGGTATCGAGGACGGTACGGCCCAGACGGTGGACCTGTCGCATTTGGACGACAATGGAACGGACGACCAGACCGCCAGCGAGGTGAACATCACCGACGCCGGAGGCAACTTTACCGCCACGGAGGTAGAGGGCGCACTTGCAGAGCTTGCAGCGGGCAGCACGGATGACCAGAACATAGAGAGCCTTGGCGTTGACCTTGGAACGAACATACTTACGGTCGGTATCGAGGACGGTACTGCCCAAACGGTGGACCTGTCCCATTTGGACGATGCGGGAACTGACGACCAGAACATAGAGAGCCTTGGTGTGGACCTTGGCACGAACATACTTACGGTCGGTATCGAGGACGGTACGGCCCAGACGGTGGACCTGTCGCATCTGGACGATGCGGGAACGGACGACCAGACTGCCAGTGAGGTGAACATCACCGATGCCGGTGGCAACTTTACCGCCACGGAGGTCGAGGGCGCACTTGCGGAGCTTGCAGCGGGCAGCACCGATGACCAGAACATAGAGAGCCTTGGGGTAGACCTTGGAACGAACATACTTACGGTCGGTATCGAGGACGGTACGGCCCAGACGGTCGACCTGTCGCACTTGGACGATGCCGGAACGGACGACCAGAACATAGAGAGCCTTGGCGTTGACCTTGGCACGAACATATTGACAGTGGGTATCGAGGACGGTACCAGCCAAACGGTTGACCTATCGCACTTGGACGATGCCGGAACGGACGACCAGACTGCCAGCGAGGTGAACATCACCGATGCCGGAGGCAACTTTACCGCCACGGAGGTGGAGGGAGCACTTGCGGAACTTGCAGCGGGCAGCACGGACGACCAGAACATAGAGAGCCTTGGCGTTGACCTTGGAACAAATATACTTACAGTTGGTATCGAGGACGGTACCAGCCAGACGGTTGACCTGTCGCATCTGGACGATGCGGGAACCGACGACCAGAACATAGAGAGCCTTGGCGTTGATGTTGGAACGAACATATTGACCGTCGGTATCGAGGACGGTACGGCCCAGACGGTGGACCTATCGCATTTGGACGACAATGGAACGGACGACCAGACCGCCAGCGAGGTCAACATCACCGATGCCGGAGGCAACTTTACCGCCACGGAGGTCGAGGGCGCACTTGCGGAACTTGCAGCGGGCAGCACCGATGACCAGAACATAGAGAGCCTTGGCGTTGACCTTGGCACGAACATATTGACAGTGGGTATCGAGGACGGTACCAGCCAGACGGTGGACCTTTCCCATCTGGACGATGCCGGAACGGATGATCAGAACATCGACAACCTTTCCATTGTAGGGGGTGAGTTGAACATCTCATTGGAAGATGACGGTGTTGCGCCATCTACAGTTGATTTGATAAGCGGTAACGCTAACAATGATATTGCTGCAGGTACGGACGGGGGACTTTACCTTAATGTTTCATCGGTGACCATTTCGGAGACCATAACAACCTTGGCCGATAACCTTGATGGGACATATACCTATACAAGTGAGAATGGGACACCAACAACATTTATGGGCACCGACGACCAGACGGCAGCGGAAGTGAACATCACCGATGCAGGCGGCAACTTTACCGCCACGGAGGTCGAGGGAGCACTTGCGGAACTTGCAGCGGGCAGCACGGATGACCAGAACATAGAGAGCCTTGGCGTTGACCTTGGCACAAATATACTTACAGTGGGTATCGAGGACGGTACGGCCCAGACGGTCGACCTGTCACATCTGGATGATGCCGGAACGGACGACCAGACTGCCAGCGAGGTGAACATCACCGATGCCGGAGGCAACTTTACCGCCACGGAGGTGGAGGGAGCACTTGCGGAACTTGCAGCGGGCAGCACGGACGACCAGAACATAGAGAGCCTTGGCGTTGACCTTGGAACGAACATACTTACGGTCGGTATCGAGGACGGTACGGCCCAGACGGTGGACCTGTCCCATTTGGACGATGCGGGAACTGACGACCAGAACATAGAGAGCCTTGGCGTTGACCTTGGCACGAACATATTGACAGTGGGTATCGAGGACGGTACCAGCCAAACGGTTGACCTATCGCATCTGGATGATGCCGGAACGGACGACCAGACTGCCAGCGAGGTGAACATCACCGATGCCGGAGGCAACTTTACCGCCACGGAGGTGGAGGGAGCACTTGCGGAACTTGCAGCGGGCAGCACGGACGACCAGAACATAGAGAGCCTTGGCGTTGACCTTGGAACGAACATACTTACGGTCGGTATCGAGGACGGTACCAGCCAGACGGTGGACCTGTCCCATTTGGACGATAATGGAACGGACGACCAGAACATCGAGAGTCTTGGCGTTGATGTTGGAACGAACATACTTACGGTCGGTATCGAGGACGGTACGGCCCAGACGGTGGACCTGTCGCATTTGGACGACAATGGAACGGACGACCAGACCGCCAGCGAGGTGAACATCACCGACGCCGGAGGCAACTTTACCGCCACGGAGGTAGAGGGAGCACTTGCAGAGCTTGCAGCGGGCAGCACGGACGACCAGAACATAGAGAGCCTTGGTGTCGACCTTGGCACAAATATACTTACTGTCGGTATCGAGGACGGTACGGCCCAGACGGTGGACCTATCGCATCTGGACGATGCCGGAACGGACGACCAGACGGCCAGTGAGGTCAACATCACCGATGCGGGCGGCAACTTTACCGCCACGGAGGTGGAGGGCGCACTTGCGGAACTTGCAGCGGGCAGCACCGACGACCAGAACATAGAGAGCCTTGGTGTGGACCTTGGAACGAACATATTGACCGTCGGTATCGAGGACGGTACGGCCCAGACGGTGGACCTATCACATCTGGACGATGCCGGAACCGACGACCAGATTGCATCCGAAGTGAACATCACCGATGCCGGAGGCAACTTTACCGCCACCGAGGTGGAGGGCGCACTTGCGGAGCTTGCAGCGGGCAGCACCGACGACCAGAACATAGAGAGCCTTGGCGTTGACCTTGGCACGAACATACTTACGGTGGGCATCGAGGACGGTACGGCCCAGACGGTGGACCTGTCGCACTTGGACGATGCCGGAACGGACGACCAGAACATAGAGAGTTTGGGCGTTGACCTAGGCACGAACATATTGACCGTTGGTATCGAGGACGGTACCAGTCAGACGGTGGACCTGTCACATCTGGACGATGCAGGGACCGACGACCAGAACATAGAGAGCCTTGGTGTTGATGTTGGAACAAATATACTTACGGTGGGCATCGAGGACGGTACGGCCCAGACGGTGGACCTATCGCATCTGGACGACAATGGAACGGACGATCAGACGGCATCCGAAGTGAACATCACAGACGCTGGAGGCAACTTTGCCGCCACGGAGGTCGAGGGCGCGCTTGCAGAGCTTGCAGCGGGCAGCACGGACGACCAGAACATAGAGAGTTTGGGCGTTGACCTTGGCACAAATATACTTACAGTTGGTATCGAGGACGGTACGGCCCAGACGGTCGACCTGTCACATCTGGACGACAACGGAACGGACGACCAGACGGCCAGTGAGGTGAACATCACCGATGCCGGAGGCAACTTTACCGCCACGGAGGTGGAGGGCGCACTTGCGGAACTTGCAGCGGGCAGCACCGACGACCAGAACATCGAGAGCCTTGGCGTTGACCTTGGCACAAATATACTTACGGTCGGTATCGAGGACGGTACGGCCCAGACGGTGGACCTATCGCATTTGGACGACAATGGAACGGACGACCAGACCGCCAGCGAGGTTAACATCACCGATGCCGGAGGCAACTTTACCGCCACGGAGGTCGAGGGCGCACTTGCGGAGCTTGCAGCTGGCAGCACGGACGACCAGAACATAGAGAGCCTTGGCGTTGACCTTGGCACAAATATACTTACAGTTGGTATCGAGGACGGTACTGCCCAAACGGTGGACCTATCGCACTTGGACGATGCCGGAACGGACGACCAGACGGCCGCTGAGGTGAACATCACCGATGCCGGTGGCAACTTTACCGCCACGGAGGTGGAGGGCGCGCTTGCAGAGCTTGCAGCGGGCAGCACGGACGACCAGAACATAGAGAGCCTTGGTGTGGACCTTGGCACGAACATACTTACGGTCGGTATCGAGGACGGTACGGCCCAGACGGTGGACCTGTCCCATTTGGACGACGCCGGAACGGATGATCAGAACATCGACAACCTTTCCATTGTAGGGGGTGAGTTGAACATCTCATTGGAAGATGACGGTGTTGCGCCATCTACAGTTGATTTGATAAGCGGTAACGCTAACAATGATATTGCTGCAGGTACGGACGGGGGACTTTACCTTAATGTTTCATCGGTGACCATTTCGGAGACCATAACAACCTTGGCCGATAACCTTGATGGGACATATACCTATACAAGTGAGAATGGGACACCAACAACATTTACGGGCACCGACGACCAGACGGCAGCGGAAGTGAACATCACCGATGCCGGAGGCAACTTTACCGCCACGGAGGTCGAGGGCGCACTTGCGGAGCTTGCAGCGGGCAGCACCGATGACCAGAACATAGAGAGCCTTGGCGTTGACCTAGGCACGAACATACTTACGGTCGGTATCGAGGACGGTACGGCCCAGACGGTGGACCTATCGCATCTGGACGATGCCGGAACGGACGATCAGACGGCATCCGAAGTCAACATCACCGATGCGGGCGGCAACTTTACCGCCACGGAGGTCGAGGGTGCACTTGCAGAACTTGCAGCTGGCAGCACCGATGACCAGAACATAGAGAGCCTTGGTGTGGACCTTGGAACGAACATATTGACAGTTGGTATCGAGGACGGTACGGCCCAGACGGTGGACCTATCGCATCTGGACGATGCAGGTACTGACGACCAGAACATAGAGAGCCTTGGTGTGGACCTTGGCACAAATATACTTACTGTTGGTATCGAGGACGGTACGGCCCAGACGGTGGACCTGTCACATCTGGACGATGCCGGAACCGACGACCAGATTGCATCCGAAGTGAACATCACCGATGCCGGAGGCAACTTTACCGCCACCGAGGTGGAGGGTGCACTTGCGGAGCTTGCAGCTGGCAGCACCGATGACCAGAACATAGAGAGCCTTGGTGTGGACCTTGGAACGAACATATTGACCGTCGGTATCGAGGACGGTACGGCCCAGACGGTGGACCTGTCCCATCTGGACGACAATGGAACGGACAATCAGACTGCATCCGAAGTGAACATCACGGACGCCGGAGGCAACTTTACCGCCACGGAGGTCGAGGGCGCACTTGCGGAACTTGCAGCGGGCAGCACGGACGACCAGAACATCGAGAGCCTTGGCGTTGACCTTGGCACGAACATATTGACCGTCGGCATCGAGGACGGTACCAGCCAGACGGTCGACCTATCACATTTGGACGATGCAGGTACCGATGACCAGAACATAGAGAGTTTGGGCGTTGACCTTGGCACAAATATACTTACAGTTGGTATCGAGGACGGTACGGCCCAGACGGTCGACCTGTCACATCTGGACGATGCCGGAACGGACGACCAGACTGCCAGCGAAGTGAACATCACCGATGCCGGAGGCAACTTTACCGCCACGGAGGTCGAGGGAGCACTTACGGAGCTTGCAGCCGGAAGCACGGACGACCAGAACATAGAGAGTTTGGGCGTTGACCTTGGCACAAATATACTTACAGTTGGTATCGAGGACGGCACTGGCCAGACGGTGGACCTATCGCACTTGGACGATGCCGGAACGGACGACCAGACGGCCGCTGAGGTGAACATCACCGATGCCGGTGGCAACTTTACCGCCACGGAGGTGGAGGGCGCACTTGCAGAGCTTGCAGCGGGCAGCACCGATGACCAGAACATAGAGAGCCTTGGTGTGGACCTTGGCACAAATATACTTACGGTCGGTATCGAGGACGGTACGGGCCAGACGGTGGACCTGTCGCATCTGGACGATGCGGGAACTGACGACCAGACCGCCAGTGAGGTGAACATCACCGATGCCGGAGGCAACTTTACCGCCACGGAGGTCGAGGGCGCACTTGCAGAGCTTGCAGCTGGCAGCACGGATGACCAGAACATAGAGAGTTTGGGCGTTGACCTTGGCACGAACATACTTACGGTCGGTATCGAGGACGGTACGGCCCAGACGGTCGACCTGTCACATCTGGACGACAACGGAACGGACGACCAGACGGCCAGTGAGGTGAACATCACCGATGCCGGAGGCAACTTTACCGCCACGGAGGTCGAGGGCGCACTTGCGGAGCTTGCAGCGGGCAGCACGGATGACCAGAACATAGAGAGCCTTGGCGTTGACCTTGGCACGAACATATTGACGGTGGGCATCGAGGACGGTACCAGCCAGACGGTCGACCTATCACATTTGGACGATGCCGGAACGGACGACCAGAACATAGAGAGTTTGGGCGTTGACCTTGGCACAAATATACTTACAGTTGGTATCGAGGACGGTACGGCCCAGACGGTCGACCTGTCACATCTGGACGACAACGGAACGGACGACCAGACGGCTAGCGAGGTGAACATCACCGATGCCGGAGGCAACTTTACCGCCACGGAGGTCGAGGGTGCACTTGCGGAACTTGCAGCTGGCAGCACGGACGACCAGAACATAGAGAGCCTTGGCGTTGACCTTGGCACGAACATATTGACCGTCGGTATCGAGGACGGTACGGCCCAGACGGTGGACCTATCACATCTGGACGATGCCGGAACGGACGATCAGACGGCATCCGAAGTGAACATCACCGATGCCGGAGGCAACTTTACCGCCACGGAGGTCGAGGGCGCACTTGCAGAACTTGCAGCCCAGACAGATGATGATGTAAGCATAACAAATACTGTGGCTGGTAATCGAATAGCTACAATATCTGAGACAGGAATTACAGCTGTAGATATAAATGAAACAGTAACATCTTTATCCCAAAATACTTCAACAGGAGTAATCAGCTATACTGATGAAGATGGGGGAGCCGCTGAAACAGCCAATGTTGTAAGCACTGATGTTAACAATGAACTTACGGTTGGAGCAGATGGTGGAGCATCCTTTGAAATGACAGATTTGGATGTAGATGGTGATGGTGCATCGGAAGCCACTGTGGATGCTGCTATGGCTGATATTGCCAAGGTAACTGCAACAGCTGGAAGAATTTTCTATCCTCCATCGATAGCGGTAGATGCATCAACCACGGGAATAAAGAATATCGACTTATATCAAGAATACCTTGATCAATTTGGAACACCTACAGCATCAAGTGCAGGTGCTCCGGCAGCCATACCAACATATGCTGCATCTGATTTGTATTATTATGTCACTTATGCGGACCCGACGGTTTTTGAAACAGATTCTGGCGACCCAAACTTTATGACAATTGATGCAAGCGGTAATCTAACTATTGAAGTCGAGAATTTGCCAACGGATTACAATTCATTGATCAATGTGGTATTTGTAGTTAAGTAATAATAATAAAGACTATATAAAAAGTTGAAATCAAATATTCTACATAAGTCTTTATTTATAGGGTTGTTCGTACTTCTCTTTGGTATGAACGCTGCAAGTGCTCAGTTTTTACTGCAAGCCCCAAGTGGAGGAGGCGAGAGTAATTACCAGTGGTTTGAAGCTTCGGATTTGGGAACGGTATTAAGCACCAATTCCTTTTATGAAGCCACTCAGCCAGGGGTTTATTTTGCAACCTATGATGGAACCCTTTGCGGCTCCAATGCAACAGGGTACTTTATTTTAACGGATTGTAGAGCGCCGGATAACCAGGTGACGATGGATATTTCTGCAAGTATTCCTTCAGGAGCTGCGGTTAGTTGGAGTCCTCCCTTGGCTGGAGATCAGACACAACCTACTGTGACAAGCACCGCTGCGGTGGCCAGATATACAGCAACAATTACAAAAGCTGGAAATACAAGCGAACTTCCAAGATTCACGGTAGTTTGTATGATTGAGGCTGCGACACTTGTTGATGATTTGATTGCTGTGGATGAAGACAGTTCGGTAGTGGTTCCAATTTATGCCAATGACACCGACTTACCTTCCACAGGCACCCTTACGACAACAAATCCTGCAAATGGAACAGTATCCATTAACGATAATGGAACTCCTAATGACCCATCGGATGATATAGTTACCTACACTCCGAATGCAGATTATAATGGAACAGATACTTTTGACTATACGGTTTGTACATCTACCGGAGCATGTAGCACAGCAACGGTAACAGTTGATGTACTTCCTATAGTGGATGCATTGGATGACTCAGTGGCCACAGATCAAGATGTTCCAATAGATATCGATATTTTGGCCAACGATAATGACCTTCCTACTGCTGGAACATTGACATCAACTACACCAACAAATGGTGTTTTGGTAATCAATGATAATGGCACGCCGGGCAATCCATCTGACGATTTTATAACATATACTCCGGATCCTGGGTATTTAGGACCGGATTCCTTTGACTATACGATTTGTGATACTAGTGGAAATTGCAGTACAGCTACGGTAACCATATTGGTGAACGTTCCGTCAGTCAACTTGGATGCCGATAACGATGGTATTGTTGACAGTTTTGAAGATTTAAATACTGATAACGACAATGATCCGTCGACCAACCCTACCGATACCGATGTAGATGGAATTCCTGATTACCTGGATATTGATAGCGATAATGACGGTATCCCCGATAATGTGGAAGCTCAACCCACAATCGGATATATTGCACCAAGTTTGGTGGATACCAATGATAATGGACTTGACGATGCTTATGAAAATGGTGGAAATATTGGTTTGATTCCAGTTGATACCGAAGGTGATGGGATTCCAGATTATGTTGATCTAGACAGTGATGATGACAATATTCCTGATAATATAGAAGGACATGACCAAAATCAAGATGGAATAGCAGATGTAACTATTATTGGCTCGGATAAAGATAATGACGGTCTTGATGACGCCTATGAAGGCAGTACTGTAATCGACATAGATGTCAATGATGAGATTGATGACCCAAGCACCAACTTAATGGATACTGACTCCGATGGTGAATTGGATTATAGAGACTCAGATGACGATGATGACGGTATTGAAACTATAGACGAAGACATAGATCTCGATGGAAACTACGCCAATGATGATTCTGACGAAGATGGAATACCAAACTATCTAGATCCAGACCTAGGGCCAACGCAAGTAGATCCAATCGATGTTATAAATGTAATAACGCCAAATGGTGATGGCATACACGATGTGCTCACCATCAGAAATTTAGAAGATTATCCAAACAACACAGTAAAAATTTATAACAGGTGGGGTGTGCAGGTCTATATGACCAAGGCCTACAACACCAGCGGAAATGTCTTTGACGGCACTTCCGAAGGAAGGGTAACGGTTAACAAAGACAACAAGCTTCCGGTGGGTACATATTTCTATATTATAGATTATGAAGACCCCAACGGAAACATGAAACAACTTTCTGGTTACCTATACATTAACAGATAAAGATTACTGCACTGTGGAAAGAAGGGATATGGCAAAGAAAATTAGATTACTGATATCAATAGTGGTATTTGGTTTTGGAATTATGGTCCAAGCACAGCAAGATGCCCAATATACCCAGTATATGTACAATACCGTAAGTGTGAATCCGGCCTATGCCGGTTCAAGAGGGCATTTAAGCATTGCAGGGTTATATCGCAACCAATGGTTGGGATTGGATGGAGCTCCTGAAACGCAGACCTTGAACATACATACTCCTTTGGGTTATAGAGGTGTTGGTTTGGGGATTTCTGTGGTAAATGATAAGATAGGACCAACTTCTGAGACTTACTTTGATGTTGATTTTTCATATACCATCCGCACTTCAGTAGATGGGAAACTTAGTTTCGGATTAAAAGGAAGCGCTCATATGCTGGATATCCGATACTCTGAACTCGATGAATTTGATATAGATCCACAATTGCAGTCACAACAGGATATTCAAAACAAGTTTTCTCCAAATATTGGAGCAGGAGTCTATTATCACGCTGAACGATTTTATACCGGAATTTCGGTGCCACGATTACTGGAAACCACGCATTTTGATGAAGCTTCCATATCTACAGCGACAGAGCAGATAAATTTATATTTTATTACGGGATATGTGTGGGATTTGAATCCGTTCTTGAAATTTAAGCCCACGATATTGACAAAAATGGTGAAAGGAGCTCCTTTGCAGGCAGATATATCTGCCAATTTTATGCTCAACGAAAAGTTCGTCGGGGGAGTTGCTTACCGTTGGGATGCTGCATTTAGTGGTCTAGTTGGGTTCCGATTATCCGACGAAATGTTCATTGGTATTGCCTATGATCGTGAAATCACGGATTTAGGAGCAGCAACCTTCAACGATGGGTCTTTTGAAATTATATTGAGATACGATTTTCTTAAGAATGTGGGTAATTTAAAATCTCCTCGATTCTTTTAGAATTCCCAAGTTTAAGAACATTTTAGCCTACACATCCAAATAATTCCTGACAAACGTCATATTTTTGCTCCATGGAAGAGGAAAATGTGATTTTGGTCAACGAAGCCGATGAGCCCATTGGTGTAATGCCAAAACTGGAAGCCCATGAAAAAGCGGTTTTGCATAGAGCTTTTTCCGTGTTTATTATGAACCACAAAGGGCAGACCATGTTACAACAGAGAGCGAAAGATAAATATCACTCCCCTTTGTTATGGACCAATACCTGTTGTAGTCACCAAAGAGAAGGAGAAAACAATATTGAAGCAGGAAAAAGACGGTTACAAGAAGAAATGGGCTTTCAAACCGAACTTAAAGAATTATTTTCTTTTATCTACAAAGCACCTTTTGATAATGGTCTTACCGAACATGAACTGGATCATGTAATGCTAGGGAGTTATGAAGATTCTCCAAAGATAAACATAGAAGAGGTTGAGGCATGGAAGTGGATGTATCCATCGGATATTAAAAACGACATTACCGTAAATCCAAATCAGTATACCGCTTGGTTCAAAATTATTTTTGACCGCTTTTATGATCACATAACCAACGCCAATTCGAAAATATGAGCATAAAGGTTAGCAGAAAGGCGAGTTTTAACGCCGCGCACAGGTTATTCCGAAGAGATTGGGATGAAGAAAAAAACCAACAGGTGTTTGGAAAATGCAGTTATCCCAACTACCATGGTCATAATTACGATCTTATTGTAAGCGTAGAGGGAGAGATAGATAAGGAAACCGGATTTGTGATGGATTTGAAAGTACTCAAGGACTTGATCAAGGAACATGTGGAGGAAGCATTAGATCATAAAAATCTTAATACGGATGTTCCCGAGTTTAAGAATTTAAATCCGACTGCAGAAAATATTGCTGTGGTCATCTGGGATAAACTTAGACCCCATATTGAACAAACCAATAAATTGGAGGTGGTGCTTTATGAAACACCTCGTAACTTTGTAACCTATTCCGGCTAAAAAATGACCCTATATCCATTAAAATTTCAACCTATCCTAAAGGAACGCCTTTGGGGAGGAACCAAACTTAAAGATGTTCTTGGAAAACCAATAGAAAGTGATATTACCGGCGAAAGTTGGGAGCTTTCAGGAGTGAGTGGTGATATTTCTGAGGTCTCGGAAGGTGAGCTCAAAGGAACTTCATTAAAAACTTTGATAGCAACTGAAGCAGAAAATTTATTGGGAAAAAGCGTAGTGGAACGTTTTGGAAGCAATTTTCCAATTCTTATCAAGTTTATAGATGCCAAACAAGACCTTTCCATACAACTTCATCCAAATGATAAATTGGCCAAGACCAGGCACGATTCCTTTGGAAAAACTGAAATGTGGTATGTAATGGATGCAGACCCTGGGGCACAACTGATTGTTGGCTTCAATAAGGATGTTGACAAAAAAGAATATGTGGAGAGTTTGGAAAATGACAGCCTGCTCAACCTTTTAAACTATGAAGAAGTTATCGAAGGGGATACTTTTTTCATCAACACAGGTAAAATTCATGCTATTGGTGCTGGGGTTTTGTTGGCGGAGATTCAACAGACTTCCGATATTACGTATAGAGTATTCGATTTTAATCGTCGTGACAAGGAGGGTAATTTGCGCGAATTGCATACGCAGCTTGCGATAGATGCTATAGATTATTCTAAAAAGGACGACTTCAAGGTAAAATACTCCACCGAAAGTGACCAGGTCAATACCATGGTAGACTGCCCGTATTTTAAAACCAATATTTTAGACCTTACAAGATCCATATACCAAGATATATCTGAGCGTGATTCATTTACAATTTTCATGTGTGTGGGAGGAGAAGCCGAAATTAAAAACGATTGGGGCAAAACGTTGATTAAAAAAGGTCAAACCGTTTTGGTGGCTGCTTCAAGCACCTTCATTGAAATAAGCACCAATGGTGCAAAACTTTTAGAAGTTACCATTTAATATTACCTTTGAAAAAAATTTCAGTATGGCAAGTATTCGTGATCTAAAAAAAGACGTCAATTTTGTTTTGGGAGATATCATTGAAGCGGTTTACCTTTGGGAAGCAGGCTCCAATAATGTTAACTCAAAAGAAGGGAATGCTCTTATAGACAAAGCCATTTCCGTTTTTGATGATCTTATGGGTAAAATACACCAGAAGGATGTGGACAACAGTAAAGCGCATTTTAAGGATATACGGGTTCAACTGGAAGACAAAGCCACGAAGCTAATTGAACAGCTGAACAAGCTTTCCAACTAAGTTCAATTTATTTACCTAAGTAATTTTTAAGGGCTTTTCCATATTTGGAAGCAGCTACTTCTGTGGACAGGGTTCCATAAATCGAATCCAAGTATTTCGGATTGGCATCATTAGCCTGTGTCAATAACACATAAGGCGTCACATGAGAATCTCCATTGTTTAAACCAAAATTGAGGATGTATCGATATCGTGAGATAATGTTGCGATCTATTGTTTTTTGCAATGAATCCAGTGAAATTGATTCTTCCGGATTCTCTGTAGACTGAGCTTGTTGGATAAGCTCCAATTCCTTGATATTGAAGTTGGAAATCATAGCATTGAATTCCTCAAACTTTTCATGACTTTCAGAACCATATATTTCAGGATCAATATCAAAGGTATTCCAGGATGTGTTGATGGTAATTTCCCCTGATTCCCCGAAAAAGATAATACGATCATTGATGTCGTTATTGTCCTGTTTTTTTAGGTAGAGGTAAAATACTTCAGGACTTTCCACTTCTTCGGAAAAAGCAAAGTTGCCATCACCTTCAATCTCCAACGAATCCAAGGCAACCAATGCAGAATCTTGAAAATGCTGTAAAAACAAAGTACCTTTTTTAAGCCCTTTGATATTACCTGACACGGTCATGGTATTGCCAGTGTTTGAATCACATGAAGCAACAAATATTGTGATACCCAATAGAAATAAAATCCTCTTCATTTTATAATTTTAGCGAGGCAAATATCAAAAATATTTATGGATTATATAACCGAAAATAATTCCAATAAGGAAAATCTAGTGTTTTTATTAGCTTATACTTTTAAGAGACTCTTATGTTTTAGGAATCTCTTTTATGCTATGTGTCTCATTTTTCTCTTTTTAGTGTTATCGAATTTTTTGAGTTGAACTCCTCTGGTCTGATATTTTCAAAGTTGGTGCCTATCAGTATTGTGTCCCTATCTATTAGCTTTAATATACATAGCAATTTGGCGTTCTCCTCAGTTTCAATATTTGTAATTATAAAATCAAGATAATAAGTGTCATCAATGTTATGGGAAATTTCATAAGTCATTTTTCCTTTTTCTCCACGAAAAAGAAACTCTTTTCCCCCAAAAATCTGCCCATTTGCTGCAAATTCGGCATATCCATTATCGTCAAAAAGGAAATATTCAATTTTTACATGATCTTCTGCAACCCACTTTCCTGCAAATTGGTTATAAGTGTTATCGGTTACAAACCAAATTTGGGTAGTGACCATTAAAAAGATAAAAAGATATTTCATAATTGTTTTTTCGCCTATAAAGGATGGTATGCTATTTCAGATTCCAATTGATAATCTTCCAAAAGAGCCAAACTTTTTCGAATTGATTGGAAATCTGAATCCAAATGCAATCCAGTTTTTATGGTTTTAATGGCTTTTTGCGATTCACCAAGTTTATAATAGGTCAATCCTAATTGTAGCTGGGCATCCGGAAGGTTTTCTTGCTTTTGAATTGCCGTGCTCGTATGATGAAAAGCTTGGGCATATCTTTTTTGAACGTAGAGCTCCTTACTTAACTTAAGATGATTTGTGGCTGAAGGATTGTTTCTGGTTTCTTCCTCTAAGATTGTGAGAACGGTTTTCTTTCTCTGCGCAATCTCTAAATACTTTAGGGAATGGTCGATATTGGTTTTACTTCGTATTACCTCTTTCGCCAGTTTTTCAAGTTGCTCCCAATGCTGTGTTTGATGATAGACCTCCATCAATAAACTTTCGGATTCACCAAAAGCGGGAGAAATAGCAATTGCTTTTATCAAATGTTCTTCAGCTTCTGAATACTTGCCTTCTGTAAGCAAAAACCTTGCATGATTGTTTAGATATTGCAGATTGTTCGGTTCTTGTTGGCAAGCAGTTCTAAGATGGTGCTCCAAAACTTGTGAGGCCCGCTGTAGGTTTTGCAGCGCTTCTAAATTGGAATGTAATTGCTCATTATTTGGATTATGATCAAGTGCCAATTTCAACAAATCTTCTGCATGGGTATAGGTGAGGGAATTTTTGGAGGACATGTTATAAAAATCTATCCAAGTATTATCCGTTGGAGAGGTGTTTGTTGAAAATAGATAATAAATCACACAAGACAGAACATAGAACAAAAATAAAAGCAAACTTATTCCTTTGTTATTATTTGATATGAATTTGCCGCTTTCCATGGACCAATATTGGAAATTGCCGTTGCTAAAACGTTTAGCTGCAATTTGTCATTATTGACCAAGGTATGGCAAGACTCAATTCATATAGGCGGCCGTTTTATGTAAGCCGGTTTTGGGTTGATGAATCGACGAAAATGATAAGTATTTGCCGTTACATCTACATTGTTGAAGCCACTTCCATCAGTAAAGCACATAAATAGGCCCCGGCCGTACCAACCACGTAACCAAATACTGCAAGCAATATGCCCACGGATGTCAAAGACGGGTGAAACTCGGCTGCTACAACAGGCGCTGAAGCTGCACCTCCAACATTGGCCTGACTTCCGACGGCAAGAAAGAAGTAAGGTGCTTTTATGAGTTTGGCAACCAAAATCAAAAGACCTGCATGTATAGTAATCCAAATAAGTCCGACCACTATTAAACCTGGGTTTTCCATCACCCGGCCTAAATCCATTTTCATTCCGATGGTCGCCACAAGAATATAAATGAACATGCCGCCAACTTTACTGGCTCCAGCTCCTTCGTAGTTTTTAGCCTTTGTAAAGGAAAGTCCAATACCAATGGCAGTAGCAAACACAACCATCCATAGAAATTTAGAGCCTAAGGATGACAATATTTTTTCTTTGTTTCGGATAACCTCAAAATTGTTTTCCAGAAATCCAGCAAAGTGATGCCCTAAAAAATGCGCAATTCCTACTCCTGCAAAAGCATATAGAAGCATCATCATAAAATCATGGAGCGAAGTTACCCTGGCAATTTTTGCTGTATGGGTAGACACTTTTTCCTTTAATTCTTCAATAGAAGAGGTGTCGGCCTTGAGCCAACGATCAATCTTTTTGGTCTTACCTATTCCCAACAAAAGAATGGCCATCCATAGATTGGCCATTACAATATCGACCAGCACCATTTTTGAGAATTCTTTTGGGTTGTATTGGAAGACTTCTAACATGGCCGCTTGATTTGCCCCGCCACCTATCCAGCTACCAGCGATTGTGGAAAGTCCGCGCCAAACAGCATCGAAACCATTTCCCCCGACTGTTTCCGGAGAAAAAATGGAAACAATGAGAATAGCAACTGGACCTCCAATAATAATTCCAGCCGTACCGGTCAAAAACATGATCAAAGCTTTGGAACCAAGGTTCGCAATGGCTTTTAAATCGATACTCAGCGTCATTAGAATAAGAGCCGCAGGCAGTAAATATCGACTCGCAATATAATAGGTTTGGGATTTGGTTTCATCTACAATCCCTGTGCTTGCAAGGATTGCCGGCAATAAGTAACACATGAGCACCGTGGGAACAATGGCGTAAAACTTTTTCCAAAAACCTCTTTTTATGGAAGAAGTATAAAAAACAAAACCTAAACAAAGACAAAGGAGACCGAAGATTACGGTGTCTTCGGTAAATGGTAGTTGGTTCATAAAATTTTAAATAGCGGTAGCTTCAAATATAGGAAAATCACAGATGGTCTTTGATAAATTGGGCCACGCCGTGTTCTTTGTTGCTTAAGGTTACTTTGTTTGCAGCTTCTTTGGCCTCTTTGCGGGCATTGGACACTGCTACACCAAAACCTACACTCCGCAGCATTTCAACATCGTTATAATTATCGCCAAAGGCGATTACCTCTTTTAAGGTTTCCTCTGGTTTTAAAATTGACTTTATACCAGATAATTTTGAGGAAGACTTTGGAGCAATTTCAATCAAGGTGTCATTGGACCGGTAAGAATTCATCTCAGATGAAAAATCGGTATCCAAAATTAAACTTAGTCCATCAATATTCTCCTTACTGCCCATGAGCATAATTTTATGTACTCCTAAATTTTCGTTTTGCCACTTTTTTAATGTGATCTGAGTCGGTTCAAAAGTGGGTTTGACTTTGGTGTTAAAGATTTCTTTTTCCACCCTTTCAGATGTTTCTGAAACAAACCAATCGTCATGCCTGTAAAGTCCCAACCGAATATTTTGGTCCATGCAAATCGTATGTAGTGCTAAGGTTTTTGCTATGGGAATAGTGGTATTGTGAAGTACTTTGCCTTTTTCTAATATTAACGCTCCATTATACGAGATTATGGGATGTTCTTCAATACCCATTCGTTTTTGAAGGTAAGTAATGGACTTTGGCATTCTTGCGGAAACCAGAATAACACGGGTTCGATGCTTTATTCGATTGATTTGGGAAATGGTAAATTCGGAAACATCGTTTTTTGTGGACAGTAGGGTTCCGTCCAAATCTGAACAAAGAATTTTAAAATTCATCCTAGATGTTTAGCCAATAGGTCAGCTTTAAATTGATGGACCTATTTCTTGGCATAAAGGTATTCACAAAATAATTATCGTTGTAGACCAAAAACAAATCTGAAAGTGGGGCAAAACGCCATTGTAAGCGCGAATTAAAGCCCAAATTATCACGTTGGTTACTGTATTGCACCAAGGTTGACCAAAATATGGATTTACTAAATGTGATGTCTACCCGTGGTGCTATCAGTAAAATATCGGCCTGTGCATATGGCGCGGGAAGTTCTATTCGGTCATAATTCATATTCATGGACATGTTGACCTTGGGCTGTAACCTTAGATTGAAAAATGCTTCCATAGAATATCTGGTTCCGTTAAAGAAACCTCCAAAAGAGGGCTCAAGACCATATGAAAATACTTTTCTGCGATCAGATCTGTATTCCAATTCAAAAGAATTGAAGTAATATCCGGTGTTGCCCGGTAAAGCAAGCGCATCATCCTTACCAGTGGGTTCAAATTCATCGGTTAAAAAGATGAATTGATTGGTATAGGAGGCTTGGAGTTCTGAAAGATTATTGAGCTCAGCACCCCATTCAACGTTGATCATATGATCCGTGTTTTGATAATCTAGATTTGGTCGCCATGTGAAAATGGAAAATACTTCTAAACCATGATTGTTAACGGCGCCTTTCTTTGGCCAAAAGCTACGTCTAATATTTCCTGCAATTTTAAAAATATCTGTTCTCGGAATAAAACCAAGATCCGATTGAAATTCTTCATCGATGAAAACAGCATCTATAAACGAGCCATAATTTCTGGTATTAAACCCCAGTGTGGCACCACCTGAAAAATTTCCTTGCTTATCTCCAGGTTGAAATGATTTATGCCCATATGCCTTGCCTTGCCAGACGTTATTTGCAGAGGACAAATTGTAATCTATCCCGACCACACGATTGTACTCCTCACTTTCATCGAGAAAATCGGGAGAGTTAAAAGACTGCCTATTAATAAAGAACATCCCGATGTTTGACCTTGAGAATACTTTCTGCTGCAATGAGAACATCATATTATTATTGGACGCTATTTCATTGGCTGAATCTTCCTCGGTTTGAATATTTAAAAACCCAAGTCGAAGGTTATTATTTAGCTTCCCACTCAAACGAACACCTCCAATAATTCTATTTTCAATAGTGTTATCGGCTGTATCCTTTGCAATCCCAATTCTTCTGGAAAAGAAAGGATTGGCATCCCTGCGTCCACCGAAATTTCCAAAAAGGTCATTATTGTCAATAAAAAACTGACGTCGCTCGGGTAGGGAAACTTCAAAACGGGTAAGGTTTGTAATGAAATTGTCTACTTCGACCTGTGAAAAATCGGGATTAAGGGTAATATCAAGGTTCATTCCATTGCCCACGGCTATTTTAGCATCACCCCCTACCTTTACATTATTGGTGGTAATATCATTTTCAAAATCCCTTCCAGAAATCCCGTTTACGTATGGTATAATGGCCAATGGGGTTCGCGATTTGCCCAATGGCTTCTCAAAAACCATATCACCCATAAAGGCCAAGCTTACAATAAACTGATTCTGTGGTATCCTGATCCAGGTGCTACGCTCATTGGTCTGCATATCAAATCGATAGCTGTTGAATCTCCATTTGGTCTCACCTTCCCGGAATTTAAAAGAGGTTAGTGGAATAGCCAATTCCGATATGTAGTAGTTGTCATGAATCTTTGATTCACCCCGCCATTTAACGTCCCAAGAGGTTACAAAACCACTGATGTCGTTACCACCTCCCGAAATAAGCGCTTCTCTTCGAACTCCAAGCGGGTTTATTCCAAATAAAAATGCATTTGTGCCATCGTTAAAGGTGTCAAAAAGCAAGCTTATGTTATCACTGTTACCCGCTCTATAATCACGTCGTAAAGAGGGGGTGAGGTAATCTTTTCCTTCGGCATCTTGTCGAATACCGATATAGAGTGTGGTATCGTCAAAAAGCATTTTGATTTCTGTTTTTTGAGTAGCCAAAATTGAATCGGATGGAAAGTTTTGTTGAAAATCATGCGCACTTCCTGCAGTTTCCCAAACGGATTCATCAAGTACCCCATCTACGGTGATAGGTTGGTCTATATACTTGACTACGAAGGACTTCTTGGGTGATTGCGCAAAAAACAAGAATGGAAATAGTGATGCAGCGAGTACAAAACGAAGTTTCGTCATGGGTAAATTTGAGTTAGCTGTCCAAATTTAAGGTTAAGATTCGTTAAAAAAATCCCAAAAGATGCTAATAAATTCATCATTTTTCTCCAAACATCTTATTGATAATTTGAGATGAAATATATACCGTATATGAGGTCAGTTTTCTACTTTTGAACAAATCCTAAATTATGAGAAAAACCCTATTGTTATTTTTGCTTGTACCCTTTTTTGTCTCGGCAAATTACTGGGGAAAAACCGGCCATAGAGTTACTGGGCATATAGCGGAAAACCATTTGACCGGAAAGGCAAAGCGAGCGCTGAAAGACCTATTGGACGGGCACAGTCTTGCATTTGCGTCCACTTTTGCGGATGAAATCAAAGCAGATAGATCGTTCTCTAAATTTTTTTCATGGCATTTTGTGAATTATCCATTGGATGTTCGCTACGAGGATTCGAAGAAAAGCAAATTTGGTGATGTTGTTATGGGTATTGAGGAATGTATCCGAATCATAAAAGACAAAAAGAGTTCACGAGAAGACAGGGTTTTTTATCTTAAAATGCTCATTCATTTGATAGGAGATTTACACCAGCCCATGCACGCCAGCAGGGTGGAGGACAAAGGGGGTAATGATATCCAAGTGCAATGGTTTGGAGAAGGCACAAATCTGCATAGGATATGGGACAAAAACTTGATACTATCTTATGGAATGACCTATACAGAACTAGCTGATGAATTGGACCAGGTCTCAAGAAAAGAACGCAAAAAAATTCAAGAAGGTACCATTTACGACTGGGTTCAAGAATCGCATGAAATATGTGGGGAAATCTATGGGTCGGCAGAAATTGGTGAAAAGTTGGGCTATCAGTACAGCTACAAATACAACAAGGTGCTTTTTAGTCAGTTGCAAAAGGGTGGCTTACGTTTGGCCAAAGTGTTGAACGACCTTTTTGATTGATTATTGAAGAATTCGAAAAGTGAGATTTATACGACCTCCAATGGGTTTTGAGGTCTTGGGTACTTGATGCTGCCAAAAGTGTTGGGTTTCTCCTTTCATAAGCAACAAACTGCCATTTTCAAGCAAAATTTTATGTTTTTGTGTTTTATCCGCTTTGTTTCTTAAGTGGAAAAAACGTTCGGCACCAAAAGAAACTGATGCAATCATTGGGTTCATTCCAAGTTCTTTTTCATCATCAGAATGCCAACCATTGCTGTCCTTTCCATCGCGATAATAGTTTAGCAGACATGTGGTGAATTTTATATCTACCGTCTTTTCAACCAACTTTTTTATATGAATTAAATCCCCAGTAAATGGGTGGGGATGCATAGTTAAACCTGAATAAGAATAAGAATTTAAATTATCGGCAAACAGGGCGGTAAGTCTAGGTTGATTATAGATTTTCCCAAAAACCTTGATTTTATCCTGTTGCCAAGGAATAGAATTTTTTAGGGATTGAAAATACCCCTCTGCCGTTTCTATGGAGTATAAATTCGGAAAGTAGGAGATATCACAATCCGGTAAATCCATATTTATTTTTTCGGAAAAGAGTTGCATGGAAGTTTTTAAAGGAATTTTTTCAACCGTTCTCTTTTATGCGGAGGCAAAGCCTCATTTTTAATAGCCATTTCCAGTATGTCCTTAGCTTTTGTCCTTGAGAATAATAGCTGATAAAACTGTTGGGTTGTTAGAGTATTTGACGACTCTTCTACCAATTCAAGAACATTACCTTTCTCAACTTGACCAACCTCCAATACTTTAACATAAGTGCCGGGAAAGCCATGGTCTATGAATTCTTTTAATATGTCTTGATTGTTAAATCTGATTCCAAGCTTAAAACACGGTTCCCTGGGTTGGGTAATTTGAACCAAGGCTGTACCCAATTTATAAATACTACCAATTTTCAATTTGGTTTCATCTAATCCCTCTACAGTGAGGTTTTCACCGAACATGCCCCAATCCCATTCCAAATTTGAATATTTTTCCTTCCAGTATGGATATTGGGCCGAAGAAAAAAGGTAACAGGCCTTATAGATACCACCATGTACTTTTCTATCGCTTATGTTATCGTTTGAAACGCTTTCCGTTTCCAAGGTTAGGGGTTCGCTGACCGGATATTTATAAATTCCTGTTGTGGTTTCTTGCCCGTTCCAGGTTATAGCGGTGGGTTTGCCTATGTTGGTGGAGATAATCTTCATGGTATAAAACTAAAAAAAACCACCTTGAAAAAGGTGGTTTCCTTGAAGATTTTAAAGTTTTTCTAATCTTGCTTCTCCAATCGCTTTGTCATGTTGAAACCCACAAGAAGACCTGCTCCCGCCATTAGGAAAATAGTGCCAGGATAAGCAACTTCTTCGTCTAAATTAAAGGCATTTACCAACACGGATGCTACAAATATTGCTGTACCTACGCTCATCAATAATACAGCAAAGTTTATTAAAATAATCTTCCATGTAGGGATGTTGTGCTCCCCTTTACCCTTGAAAAAGATACTTGCATCCACGCCTTTTTCTATTAGAGCAAGACGTTCCTTGTTTCGGGTTGAAAAATATAAATAGGTAATTGCAAAGATTACCAAGAAAAAACTGATTGGAATTAATATTGCTTCTGCCATTTTCGATTGTTTTTTAATTGATTAATAAACTCTTTGCTAACTAAGACGACGGTTTTTTCATTTAGGTTACACTTGTATCATATTTTTTATTTTTAATGTAACCTTGAAAAGGATGTAATCGTCTAACCATAAAATGGAGCACAGAGCAAACCAACCTGATATAGCTGCAATCGTCAGTGGTGATTCACAAGAATTTTCAAAACTTGTGGATGACTATAAGGATTTGGTGTTTACCATTGCTTTGCGAATGCTTAAAAACAAGGAGGAGGCCGAAGAGGTCGCCCAAGATTCTTTTATTAAAATATTTAGGTCGCTTAAAAGCTTTCAAGGTGGTTCCAAATTGTCCACATGGATATACAGAATAGCGTATAATACGTGTTTGGACAGAATAAAAAAGTATAAGAAGGACCAACAAACGAAACAGATAGAAGAGGTCGGGAGTTATCATATAGCAGAAATGGACAACGCCTTGGACCTAATGATGCAAAAAGAAAAATCAGCAATGATACAAGAGTGTATTCAAAAATTGCCTGCGATTGATGCAGCAATTCTTACGCTCTTTTATTTTGAAGAACAAAGTTTGATTGAGTTGGCCAGCGCTTTAAAATTGAGTGTCAGCACAGCAAAAGTTAAATTATTTAGGGCCAGGAAGAAGTTGGCCGTAATTTTGAAAGAACAATTGAAACCCGAAACCATAAGAAGTTATGAATGAGGATAAAGATTTAGAAAAACTGATCAATAGTTTAATGGAAGAGGCTCCATTAGAAACTCCTTCCGACAACTTTACAGATATGGTTGTTGCAAGGGTCGAAGAATTGAAAAGTTCCAAACTGATGTTCAGACCGTTGATTACCAAAAAAACGTTTTTGTTATGGGCCGTTATTTTAGGAGGTTTAACTTTTTATCTGGCCTCGTTGGATAGTTCGTTCAATGCTAATATTGGAAATTATTTATCTGCGATTTCCGAAGCAAACAGCTGGTTTTCTGATAAATTACCCCAATTTCAATTATCCAGAAAAATAATTTATATGACCGGTGCTTTTGTAATTATGATATATTTCCAAGCCATGTTGCTAAAACGTTTCTTCAATCGACAGGTTATTTAAGTCTTTAAATTCAGCAAATAAAAAAGGCCGGTAAATAACCGGCCTTTTTTATTAAATCAGGTGTTTTTATTTGATCATTTCATAGCTACGTGCTATAAAGCTGGTCAATTCCTCTCCTTTGAGAAGCCCTTTTGATAATCGCGCCAAATCCAATGATTGATTGATTAATCGCTCACGCTTTTTAGCAGTTTTTGTGTTCAATATTTCACTTACCAACTCGTGATTGGTGTTCACGATCAGATTGTACATTTCTGGCATATTGCCCATTCCAAACATACCGCCACCCCCGGTCTGCTGCATTTCTTTCATTCTGCGCATAAATTCCGGTTCGGTAATAATAAATGGTGATGCGGAACTATCCATGGCCTCCAGTTGAATGGTAAAACCTTTCTCTTGGATTACCTCTTCAATATTGACTTTGAGCTTTTCTTTTTCTTCATCTGAAAGCTTCGAAATGGCCTCATCTTCTTTTTTGATAAGATTGTCAACATGGTCTGCATCTACCCGGGCAAACGACAATTTTTCTTTTGATGTCTCCAGTTTTTGCATCAAATGTGGTACAATGGGCGAATCGAGCAAGAGTACTTCGTAACCTTTGGCCTTGGCCGCTTCAATATAACTGTGCTGTGCTTCTTTGTCCGATGCATAAAGCACTACCAATTTGTCGTCCTTGTCGGTTTGGTTGTCCTTTATTTTGTTTTCCAGTTCTTCGTAGGTGTAATAGTTACCATCAACCGTAGGGTAAAGTGCAAATTTGTCAGCCTTCTCAAAGAATTTATCCTCAGAGAGCATACCATATTCGATAACTACTTTGATATCATTCCATTTTTGTTCGAAATCTTCGCGATTGTTCTTGAACAAGGAATTCAATTTGTCAGCTACCTTTCTGGAGATATAGGAAGAAATCTTTTTTACCGCACCATCTGCCTGCAAATAAGACCTTGACACATTCAATGGAATGTCCGGTGAGTCGATTACTCCACGAAGCATGGTCAAAAATTCTGGTACAATACCTTCTACATTATCAGTGACAAAAACCTGGTTTTGATAAAGTTGAATCCTATCTTTTTGAATGTTGAGGTCATGGGTCAACTTTGGGAAATATAGAATTCCCGTAAGATTGAACGGATAATCCACATTCAAATGAATATTGAACAAGGGCTCCTCAAACTGCATGGGATATAATTCCTTGTAAAATGCTTTATAGTCGTCATCTTTTAAGTCTGCTGGTTGCTTTGTCCATG
This sequence comes from Flagellimonas sp. S3867, assembly GCF_014698935.1. Classification (GTDB taxonomy): domain Bacteria; phylum Bacteroidota; class Bacteroidia; order Flavobacteriales; family Flavobacteriaceae; genus Flagellimonas. Next base: position 99,242 of record NZ_JACVMN010000004.1, on the reverse strand, counting down.
CTGGGGTAGGATTGTTGATGATGTCATCCACTTCTTGAGTTGGGGCTGGGTCATCTTCTTTTGCTCCTTCAGGCTTCTCAAGTGTTTCAGTTTTAGTGCCAAACTTTATAGGGATTGGCATGAACTTGTTGTATTTGGTCAAAAGCTCCTTGATTTTAGCATCTTCCAAAAATTCGGTGGAGTCATCCGCTACATGAAGTATGATTTCAGTACCTCTGTCCTTTTTCTTGGCTTCTTTTAAACTGAACTCAGGTGAACCATCACAAGACCAATGCACCGCAGGTTCATCTTTAAAACTCTTGGTAATGATCTCTACTTTGTCTGCAACCATAAATGCGGAATAGAACCCAAGTCCAAAATGACCTATGATTCCTGCATCTTTGCCACTATCCTTGTATTTATCCAAGAATTCTTCAGCTCCAGAAAAGGCAACTTCGTTAATATATTTTTTTACCTCTTCCTCCGTCATTCCAATACCGTGGTCAATTATATGGATTCGCTTTTTGTCTTTATCCACTTTGACCTCTATCAATGGATTACCATATTCAACCTTGGCCTCACCAATAGAGGTTAGGTGCTTGAGTTTTAGGGTTGCATCTGTTGCATTGGAAATAAGCTCACGCAAAAAGATTTCGTGATCACTATATAGAAATTTTTTGATCAAAGGAAATATGTTCTCTACAGAAACATTGATTTTACCTGTTGCCATGGTTTACTAGTTTTCTTTTGTTTTTCTATGTAATGACAAAAAAAATACCAGAGTCAATTATATGACAAACTGGCATTTTACATGCTTAAAATGGCTGAATCCAAATTTTAACAATATTTTGTTTATTAAAAAATAGAATAAATTAAACAAAATGAATATATTTGAAGTGTTGTAGAAATTGCTATGAAATTGAATCATGCTACAACAAGTTTGTTTATTTATTGGTTAGGTTGTTGAAAACGCATTTTCACTCGAAAATGCGTTTTCTATTTTTTGGTTGTATCATTGTTTAGACAGATTTCATTATTTTTAAACAAAAATTTGAATTTAACCGAGTTGTGGGAACTAATAAACCAATATGTTGGGGCAAATGTATTCATCAAATGAGACCACCAGACAGAAAGTCAATTGAACTATTTTTATGCTATCTTCATACTTAGTTGAATTTATTTTTTACTTTTCCAATGTATAGCCGAAGGCTTGTAAGTAATTACCTAAAGCAATTAATATGTACAATTCAAAAATAACAGGTCTAGGGTTTTACGTACCTGAAAATGTGGTTACCAATGATGACTTGTCCAAGAAAATGGAAACGAGTGATGAATGGATTCAGGAACGAACGGGAATTAAGGAAAGAAGACATGTTGTCAAAGGAACCGACACCACTACCTCTATGGGGGTCAAGGCAGCAAAGATTGCCATTGAACGAGCAGGCATTGACAAAGATGATATTGATTTTATAGTTTTCGCTACCCTGAGTCCCGATTATTACTTTCCAGGGCCAGGCGTTTTGGTTCAGCGCGATTTGGGTCTTAAAACGGTAGGAGCATTGGATGTTAGAAACCAATGTTCCGGTTTTGTTTATGGAGTTTCCGTGGCCGACCAATACATAAAAAGTGGAATGTATAAAAACGTTTTGGTGATTGGCTCCGAACTGCATTCGCATGGGTTGGATATGACCACTAGGGGTAGGGGAGTCTCAGTTATTTTTGGTGATGGTGCTGGCGCAGCCGTGCTTACGCGAGAAGAAGATACCTCAAAAGGAATTTTATCATCCCACTTACATTCAGAAGGGCAACATGCCGAGGAGCTTTCGTTGATTGCGCCAGGAATGGGAAAAAGATGGGTGACCGATATTATCAATGACGAAGACCCTGAGGATACTTCGTATTTTCCATATATGAATGGTCAATTTGTATTTAAAAATGCGGTTGTTCGATTCAGTGAAGTAATTATGGAAGGCTTACAAACCAATAATTTAGGTCCACAAGATATTGATATGCTTATTCCTCATCAGGCCAATTTGCGTATCTCCCAGTTTGTGCAAAAAAAGTTTGGACTTTCCGATGATCAGGTATTCAACAACATAATGAAATATGGAAACACTACGGCTGCTTCAATCCCAATAGCTTTAACGGAAGCTTGGGAATCAGGAAAAATCAAGGAAGGAGATGTTGTGGTGCTGGCTGCTTTTGGAAGTGGGTTTACCTGGGGTAGTGTAATCATAAAATGGTAATGTATGGCCAGAAAACTGGATAAACTGAATGAACTTCTGATCGATTTTATTCAGAAACAAAAAGTGTTTTTTGTTGCCACCGCTATGGAAGAAGGTTCTATCAACCTATCACCAAAAGGATTGGATTCGTTACGTATTTTGGATGAAAATAGGGTGGTCTGGTTGAATTTGACTGGAAGTGGCAACGAGACAGCGGCTCATTTAAACCATAAAGACCGAATTACCCTTATGTTTTGTGCGTTTGAAGGTGACCCTATAATTCTTAGGCTGTATGGTACCGCAAAAACGTACTCCTTTGCATCTACATTTTGGAAGGAGCACATCGATTTGTTCCCGAATATAAAAGGAGGAAGACAGTTAATTGATATTAAAATTGAGATGGTACAAATTTCTTGTGGAATGGGCGTACCAATCATGGAATACAAACATCAACGGCAAGAGCTGCTAGATTGGGCCGAAAAACAAGGCGGCGATGGACTAGAAAAATATTGGAAGACCAGAAACAGCACTAGCTTGGATGGCCTTCCCATTGAAAATTGAGAATAAACTAAAACCCCGATCCTTTAAGGATCGGGGTTTTTAAATGACAAACCTTGAAAGACTAACCAACCAACACTCTATTCAAGGAATATCAAATACAATTTATAGGATTCCTCCACTAGATTGCTTGGTGTTGCTATCTCTTCTCTTACGTTGTTTTGCTCTGTATTTACCGCCTCCAAAGCGATAGTTCATCCCAACATATACATTGTTGCTCTCCCAGTTGAATCCACCTTCTTGTAGATATGGGCGCTGACCATCAAATCCAAATCGCATGGTGTTGAAAATATCATTGTAGTTAAAACTCAATGTTCCCTTACCTTGGGCAAAACTGTATCGTGCACCAAGATTTACAAAATACATAGGTCTTATTTCAAACTGAAGGGTTCTGTTTTGGCCTCGATAAAAACCGAATGCTTGAAGTGTGAGCTTCTTATTTACTTTGAAGCTATTGTTCATCCGTAAATTCCATGCAGTGTTATCTACTTCTACATTTTCGACGGTGATATCATCCTCGGTGGGATTTATAGCATCCGGATCTAAGCTTTCAGTGATTCCGCGCTGTGTCTGTGAATAAAAATCAAAACTTCCATTGATGCTCCACCACTTTGTGGCCTTATAATTTGTGGAAAGTTCAAAACCATAGGCGGAGGTGTTATCGAAATTATCAAAAGTTAAAATCAGCTTGTTGAAATCCAATCTATCTACATAAACAGCCCTGTTGATCTCATCAGATATGGATCTATAGAAAACTCCGGTCGTAATACTTCCATTTTTGATTCTTCTGGTATAGTTAACCTCATATGAATTTGTGAACTGAGGCACCAAGCTTGGATTTCCGAAAGAGGAAATCAGTGGTGTGGCCCATTCCCTAATGGGATTAACCTGACCTAAACCAGGTCTATCTACCCGCTTGCTATAACTAACCTGCCATTGATCCTTTTCATTTGGGTCATACGTAAGAAAGGCAGATGGGTATACCTGAGTATATTTGTCGGTAAACGACCTTACGGTATTGGTATCAGCTTTGACCTCGACATCTTCGACACGTACACCGATTTGATATGACCACTTATTTCTTTTTTGGCTGAAAGTGGCATAAGCGGAATAAATATCCATGTTGTAGATAAAATCAGTACTCGGTGTTGGAATTAAATCTCCTACGGAGTTAAATGAGAGACCTGTGGACGAATAATCCACATCGGTCTCAAAGTTTCTGGTTTCCAAGCCAACTTCAATTTTGGAAATACTGTCAAGAGGGTTTACGTAATCCAGGTTGGCAATGGTCTGTGTGCGCTCGGTATCCACAAAATCCATATAATCTGGGAATAATGACGCTCCTGAGGTTCTAAAATTGGCATCCTGACCACTTTTAAACTGGTTGTGGTCCACTTCAAGCTCAATGTTGTGGCCCTCTTTTTCAAAATCTAACTTATAATCAAAGTTATACTGCTCGCTGCGGTTGTCACTAACATCGTTAAAGAACTGGGTCACATTTCTTGCTGGATCATTATTATATGTAACTGCTGTTATACCGTCTCCATCTCCATCAAATATGTTCTGATTGGTGAATACTGAAATGGTGTTTTTATCATTCAAATAAAAATCAACACCGGCTTTATACAAGTGCGATTTATTGTTATTGAAAAAGTCAAATTTTTGAAGCGAGTTTTCATCCAACCTCAAAATGGTACCATCGTTTACATATTTACCAATGTTGTTGCCATAATTTCCATAAAAATTGAATTTTCCGTTACGGTAGTTCATGTCGATAGAAGAGTTGAACTTAGCTTCAATACCTTTGGTAAGCCCTGTTGTAATGCTTCCATTGAAACCGATATTGGCATTTTTGTACAAGACTATATTGATGATTCCGCTCATTCCTTCCGGATTGTATTTGGCGGAAGGATTGGTGATCAACTCAATGGATTTAATGGATGTTGAAGGTATTTGTCTTAACAATTGTGCTACTGGCACGTTGGATAGCTTTCCGTCGACCATGACCCGCACATTGGAGTTACCACGCATTGAAATATCTCCAGTTTGAGAATCGACATTAACTGAAGGAATGTTGTTCATGATATCAGATGCCGTAGCGCCAGCTGTGGTCAAATCTTTGCCCACATTGATAACTTTACGGTCTACGCGTTGCTCTATTGTGGTACGTTCAGCAACCACTTCAACCCCCTCAAGTTCCGAAGTTTCTTCCATTAGTGTGATAGTGCCCACATTTACTTTGCGGTTCCTTTTTGTTATGACCAGTTTTTGTGAATGTGTCTTATAACCAATAAATTGAACTTCCAGCACAAAAGAACCTTCCGGCAATTTTTTGATTTCAAAAGTACCGTCATCATTAGTTATGCCCCCTGTAATGGTTTGGGTACCATCTTCAGATTTTATTACAATTGCTGCGTAGGCAACAGGTTGTTTTAAAGCATTGTCCAAAACAACTCCAGAAATGGATCCTATTGGAGGCTCATTATCATTTGTTGTTGCTAAAATTGTAGAATGTGCGCCACATAAGAACAGCGCGAAAAGTAGAATTACTCTTTTCATGAGATCGTTTTTTGATTGATTGATGTTGTCTACAAGACGATGGTATTTCTAAAATGTTACATCTGAAATGCCCTTTAACATTTTTTAACAAAGGTCTTCTAAACCTTGCTGTGTAAGATAACGGGGAAAAGACGTACAAAAGATAAACCCTGACTCCCGATAATAATCGAAACGCCAGGGTTTTTACATTGATAAGCTATACTAAACACTAACCATTAACTATAAAAAATACAGACTTACCAATGATTAATTTTCTATGTACAATAGACGGTTTTTTTTTTGAATAGTTACAATCTTTGATTTAGTTTAACACATAAATTAACAAATGTTATACACACTTGTTTTTGGAGCATCATTAAATCCAGGTAGATACAGTAATCTGGCAATACACAGATTGGTTGAAAACCAAAAGGAAACCGTTGCGTTTGGGGTACGCGAGGGAACTGTTTCTGGTATACAAATTACGAACAACCTTGCTGATATTCAAAATATACACACCATTACTTTGTATTTGAATCCGCAACGACAAAAAGAATACTACGATAAAATTCTTGAGCTTAAACCAGAAAGGGTCATTTTCAATCCTGGAACCGAGAATCCAGAATTCGCAGAAATACTTTCAAATGCAGGCATTAAGGTCGAGAATGCTTGCACTTTAGTTTTGTTGGCTACTGGGCAGTATTAAGACTATTGTTTTTGGTCCGAATTAACCATACCCCGAAAAATGTCAATACCCCATTCAAAGGGAGTAGTTCGTATCCCATCACATAACCTCCTATGTATTCTGACGGAATATTGGCTATCGTCCAGATAATAAGCACCGAAAGTAGTCCCACTATCCAAACATATTTATCTTTTATTTGATGCTTAGTGAAAATTCCAAATGCAAACAAGCCTAAAAGTGGACCGTAAGTATATCCGGCTACGGTCAAAAGACTGTCTATCACATTGCTGTTCAAAATATATTTAAAAGAAATAATAACCAAGATGAGCATTAAACTCATTATAATATGGGTTCGCTTTCTGGTTTTCTTTTGTTTTTCTTCTGCTTGTTTTTCCACATTTAAAAAATCCACACAAAAAGATGTTGTCAAAGAAGTCAAAGCGCTATCAGCGCTACTATATGCGGCTGCAATAAGTCCCAACATAAATGTAACGGCCAAAGTAAGTCCAAGACCACTGTTCAATGCAATTTCAGGAAACAGAAGGTCAGATTTTGGCGAGCCATCCATCAAAGGAATGGAAATGCCATTTTGACCGGCATAAATAAACAATAAGGCCCCCAACAACATAAAAAGGAAGGTCACGCCCACCAACACCAAACTAAAGGACACCATGTTTTTCTGTGCATCTTTCAAGGTTTTGCAGGTAAGGTTCTTTTGCATCATATCCTGATCCAATCCTGTCATGCATATGGTTACGAACATCCCTCCAACAAAAGATTTTATAAAATGGTTTCTGTCAAGAAAACTATCTGTAAAAAGAAATTTGTTGTAGGTCTTTAATTCTTCCGAAGCCAAAAACTCACCAAAACTCCAGTCAAGCTCTCTATTGATTAAAATTATCGACAAAACAACAGCAAGAATCATGAACAAGGTTTGCAAAGTATCTGTCCAAACAATCGTTTTTATCCCTCCACGGTTGGTATAAACCCATATAAGGGCTATGGAAATGATTACGGTAAATTCAAATCGAATACCCAAATCATCAAAAACAAACTGTTGCAACACTATGGCGACGAGATATAACCGAAATGCTGCTCCCAATACCCTTGAAACAAAAAAGAAAAAAGCCCCTGTTTTATGACTTACGGTACCGAACCGGTCCAATAAATACTCGTAAATTGAGGTAAGGTTATACTTATAGTATAAGGGTAAGAGTACATAAGCTACCACAAAATAGCCTACCAAGTAACCCAAAACCACTTGCATATACCCAAATTGTGAAGCTTCGACCCATCCCGGAACCGAAATAAAAGTAACTCCCGAAAGGGAAGCACCCACCATTCCAAAGGCCACCAAATACCAGGGTGACTGTTTACCTGCTTTAAAAAAATCTGAATTGGAATCATTCTTTCCCGTGAAATAGGAAATGATCATCAACACCAAAAAATAAGCGCCGATGAGCAAAAGAATCTGAGTGGCAGACATAGATTGTATTTGATTTGCAAAATACAAAAGTTAATCGGTAACTCTAAAATCGTAATTTTGCCAAACAATCGGAGGTATGGAGTTTTCATCGAAAATTTTGGAAAATGCTGTTTATGAAATGTCGCAATTGCCGGGTATAGGCAAACGCACAGCATTAAGATTGGTGTTGCACCTACTTAAACAGCCGGAAGAACGTACCAATTTACTTGCTGAGGCCCTCTTGAAACTGAGAAGCGAAATCAATTTTTGTAAAACCTGTTCCAATATTTCCGATACGGAGATTTGTGAGATTTGCGCCAATACCAAAAGAGACCGGAACTTGGTGTGCGTTGTGGAGGATATCAGGGATGTTATGGCCATTGAGAATACTTCGCAGTATAATGGACTTTACCATGTGTTGGGCGGTAAAATATCGCCAATGGAAGGTGTAGGCCCGCAAGATTTAAATATAGGTTCACTAGTTAGGCGCGTAAAGGAAGAAGATGTTAAAGAGCTTATTTTTGCGCTGAGTTCCACCATGGAAGGTGACACAACCAATTTTTACATTTATAAGCAATTGGAAGGATTGGATGTGGAAACGTCCACAATAGCCAGAGGAATTTCCGTGGGTGACGAATTGGAGTATGCAGATGAGGTAACTTTAGGAAGGAGTATATTGAATAGGGTTCCGTTCGAAAATTCAATTAAGGCCAGTTGAATTTGAACGAAATAATACATATAAATTAAAAATAAGAGGATTTCTTTAGTATTTTTGCAAAATACAAGTCGATATTACCTCGTTAAATAAGAATATGTCAAAGTTTGAGTTGAAATTACCACAAATGGGAGAAAGTGTTGCCGAAGCAACATTGACCACTTGGTTGAAGGAAGTTGGAGATACCATTGAGTTGGACGAAGCCGTTTTTGAAATTGCAACCGACAAGGTGGATTCCGAAGTACCCAGCGAGGTAGAAGGAGTGCTGTTGGAAAAGCGATTTAATATCGACGATGTCATCAAAGTGGGCGAGGTCGTAGCTGTAATCCAAATGGAGGGCGATGCACCAGAAGCTACAAGCAATGGTACAGACTCTGTTGAGGAAATTGAAGACGTTGAGGAACCTGTTGCCGTGTTAGAAGAGCAAATGACTCAGGTAACAGAATCTGTTTCCAGTCCAGTTCAGGATTTTTCAAATTCAGAGCGTTTTTATTCCCCTTTGGTTAAGAATATTGCCAAAGAAGAAGGCGTTTCAATGGATGAGTTGGAATCTATAATCGGCACAGGAAAAGAAGGTAGGGTTACAAAAAATGACATCAAAGCATTCCTAAAAAACCGCTCTTCTAATGGAAGTGCGTCATCAACTGTTGCTCCAGCTGAGGACAAAACGGTCCAAGCGCCCGCTAAAACGGAAGCCGTTAAAATAACACCAGAAGCCCCAAAGTCAACACCGGTTCCGGTTACCCAAGGAGATGAGATTATTCCGTTGACCAGAATGGGTAAACTTATCGCCCAGCATATGGTTGATAGTGTGTCTACCTCAGCCCATGTTCAGAGTTTTGTAGAAGTTGATGTGACCAATGTGGTCAACTGGAGAAATAAGGTAAAAAAAGAATTTGAGCAAAGAGAAGGTGAAAAACTGACCTTCACACCCATATTTATGGAAGCCGTTTCAGTGGCTTTGAAGAAATATCCCATGATTAATATTTCTTTGGATGGTGATAAGGTGATTAAAAAGAAAAATATCAATATTGGAATGGCCGCCGCTCTACCTGACGGCAACCTGATTGTCCCGGTGATCAAAAACGCAGATCAACTTAATTTGGTGGGTATGGCCAAAACCGTGAACGATTTGGCCAATAGATCACGAAATAATCAACTGAAACCTGATGAGATCAAAGACGGAACATATACGGTTACAAACGTAGGTTCCTTCGGAAGTGTTTTCGGAACCCCGATCATCAATCAGCCACAAGTGGGCATACTGGCATTGGGTGCTATTCGAAAAATACCTTCGGTCATTGAGACCGACCAAGGCGAGTATATTGGTATCCGTAGTAAAATGTTCCTATCACACAGTTATGACCACAGAGTCGTAAATGGCGCTTTGGGTGGAATGTTTGTAAAGACAGTGGCCGATTATCTCGAAGCTTGGGATATAAATCGGGAAATCTGATAGGGAAATGTGATTTTTTCTTTTCACTATTGTTACCTTAGAGGTTTAATTCAATTCATTGTTAAATGAAATATTTTGCCTCTATAAAACTGGCTTTTCTATTATTATTTAGTGGTTCAATGCTGGCTCAGGACCTTTCCGACTATCAAAAGAAAACCTTTGAAAAAGATGGCGAAAGTATGCCCTATCGTATTCTTTTGCCCAAAGATTATAACCCCGCTGAAAAGTATCCCCTAATTCTGTTTTTGCATGGTTCGGGAGAGCGAGGAAATGATAACGAGGCACAACTGGTACATGGGTCTGGCTTGTTCTTGAAGGATGAAGTAAGGAATAACTACAAAGCCATTGTTGTTTTTCCGCAATGCAAAGCTCAAAGTTCATGGGCCAAATTGGATACTGAAGGAGACCACCCCAATCGGGAATTTATATTTTATAAAGATGCCGAGGCCACTAATGATATGATTCTATTGGAAGGCCTGTTGAAGCATCTGAAAAAGGCATACAAATTGGACAAAAAGCGAATGTACGTGGGAGGACTTTCCATGGGTGGAATGGGAACCTTTGAACTAGTCAAAAGAAACCCTAAGGTTTTTGCGGCCGCATTCCCAATTTGTGGAGGAGCAAACCCCGAAATCTCAAATAAACTTAAAAAACCACATTGGTGGGTTTTTCACGGTAGCGCTGATCAAGTGGTGCCCGAAAAGTATTCATCCCAAATGGTGGAAGCCATGAAAGCCAAAGGAATCAATATTGAGTATTCTGTGTATGAAGGAGTTGGACATAATAGTTGGGACAATGCCTTTGCAGAGCCAGAATTATTAGCATGGTTATTCTCTAAATCGAAATAAAATACATGGAATTACAGCTTACAAAACCAATTTGTTTTTTTGATTTGGAAACAACAGGTACCAATGTTGCCAAGGATAGGATTGTTGAAATTTCAATTTTAAAGATTCTCCCCAACGGAAACAAAGAAAGCAAGACATGGTTGGTGAATCCTGAGATGCCGATTCCCCCAGAAGTGATAGCAGTGCATGGAATTTCCGATGAAAAAGTGGCCAATGAACCTACCTTCAAACAATTGTCCAAGGAAATCTATAAAATGATCAAGGATAGTGATTTGGCCGGGTTTAATTCCGATAGGTTCGATATTCCATTATTGGCAGAGGAAATGTTACGCGCAGATGTTGATTTTGACATGAAACATATGATGGCAGTAGATGTGCAAACCATTTTTCATAAAATGGAGAAAAGAACTTTGGGAGCGGCCTATAAGTTCTATTGCGATAAAGACCTTGAAGGTGCCCACGGTGCCGAAGCCGATACAAATGCGACCTATGAAGTACTCAAAGCTCAATTGGACCGCTATCCTGAATTGGAAAATAATGTAAAAAAGCTATCACAGTTCACCACAAGAAAGCAATCATTGGATTTTGCCGGATTTATAGGTGTGGATGAAAATCAACAGCCCATTTTTTCTTTCGGAAAACACAAAGGAAAGACCGTTGATGAGGTTATGAAATCGGAACCGGGGTATTTTGGATGGATATTAAACGCCGACTTTCCGTTATACACAAAAAAGGTGCTAACCCAGATCAAGCTGAGTAAGCTTAATAACAAACTTTCTTAATAACAATTAAAATAATTGATGATGAAGCTGATATGTATCGGTAGAAACTATGCTGCCCATATTGAAGAATTGGAAAATGAACGACCCGATGAGCCGGTGGTTTTTATAAAACCAGACTCTGCCATCTTACCTAAAGAGCAGGATTTTTACATTCCAGAGTTTTCGAATGACATACATTATGAAGTAGAGGTCTTGGTGAAAATCAAAAAAGTTGGAAAACATATTGCAAAGCAATTCGCCCATACCTATTATGACGAAATTGGACTTGGAATAGATTTCACGGCAAGAGATGTTCAGGCCCAATTAAAAGCCAAAGGTTTGCCATGGGAAAAAGCCAAAGGATTTGACGGCTCGGCCGTGGTGGGTAGGTGGTTGCAAAAAAATAAGTACGAAAATATAGACAAACTGGGATTTTCCTTGTTAAAAAATGGGGAAAATGTACAAAACGGCAATACCTCCTTGATGTTGTGGAAGATAGACGAGCTTATTGCCTATGTATCTACCTATTTTATGCTCAAAAAGGGCGATATTTTGTTCACAGGTACACCTGCCGGGGTTGGTAAAGTTAGACCAAATGATTACCTTTCAGGTACACTGGAAGGAGAGAATATGTTTGAAATTACTGTGAGATAATGATTTACAACCTCGACAAAGTAAATGAAATGGCAGAAGGTGACCAGGACTTTATAACCTCTGTAGTTTCGGTATTTTTAGAAGAAGTCCCAACGGATTTGGAAAGCTTGGAAAAAGCGATTGAAGCTAGGGACTATGAAAATGTTTACAAGCTAGCCCATAAGATAAAGCCCAATGTGGATTTATTGGGTATGGAACAAACAAGGGCCACTGCACTCGAAATTGAGACCCTTGGAAAAAAAACTACTAGCATCGATGAAATTGAGAAAAAATTTCCTTTACTCAAAAAAGATGTGCTTCAAGTGGTGTCCGAGTTAAAAAACGACTTTAATCTGTAAATGCAGGCCGAGATCATAACCATTGGGGATGAGATTCTCATTGGTCAGATAGTGGATTCCAATTCTGCATTCATTTCCAAGGAACTGAACAAGATAGGAGTTTCGGTGTATCAAATTACGTCGGTACAAGATACACGTGAACATATTTTGGAAGCAATGACCATTTCCGGTGCACGGTCACCACTTGTTATTATCACTGGGGGATTGGGCCCTACCAAGGACGACGTGACCAAACATTCCCTATGTGAGTTTTTTCAAGATGAATTGGTCATGGACAATAATGTACTTGGGCATATAGAGGAATTGTTCAAAAAGTATATTTCGACCCCAATTTCAGATTTAAACCGAAAGCAGGCATTAGTACCCTCAAAGGCAACGGTTTTACAAAATTCCTATGGAACGGCGCCAGGCCTATGGATTAAAAATGGGAATACGGTCTATGTTTCCTTGCCCGGAGTTCCATTGGAGATGAAATATTTGATTCGCGATCAGGTGATTCCGAAAATTGTTACAGAATATGAACGTCCCCATATTCTGCATAAAACAATACTTACCCACGGACTCGGTGAGAGTGCAATTGCAGAAAAAATTGAAACGTGGGAAGATAAACTGCCCGATTTTGTACGATTGGCCTATTTACCAAATTTGGGTCGGGTACGACTTCGTTTGACCGCAAAAGGGAACGATATGGAGGTTTTAACCCAAGCCGTTAATGCTGAAGTAAAAAAGTTGTACCCATTGATTGGAGATATCATTTATGGTGAAGATGAGGAAGATTCCATTGAAGGCCAGATTGGGAAACTATTGACCAAGAAAGGAATGACCCTGGGAACGGCCGAAAGTTTTACGGGGGGTAAAATAGCGCAACGCATTGCATCTATTCCTGGAGCCTCTGCTTATTTCAAGGGAAGTGTGGTCAGCTATGCGACCGAAGCCAAAATACATCTTTTGAATGTTCCAAAAGAAGTAATTGATAAGCATTCAGTGGTCAGTGAGGAAGTGGCCATTTCTATGGCAGAAAACGCACGTAAAATCCTTAAAGCAGATTTTTCAATAGCCACAACGGGCAATGCAGGGCCCACAAAAGGAGATTCGGATGCAGAGGTAGGAACAGTCTTTATCGCCATTAGCTCACCCGAACATACTTTTGCGCAGCAATTTACTATGGGAAATCAACGAGAACGTATTGTTCAAAAGTCTGTAAACAAAGCGTTTGAACTATTGGCTAAAGAAATTTTAAATTTCTAAAAAAGAATTTTGTGCATCCAATTAAATTGCCATAAATTTGCAGCCTCAATAAAATCACTCAAAAGTTAGGGAGATGTCTAAGATTTGTGAAGTAACAGGTAAAAAAGTGATGTTTGGAAACAATGTTTCCTTCTCTATCAATAAAACCAAAAGAAGATTCGATGTAAATATTTCCAAAAAGAGATTTTACATTCCGGAGGAAGACCGTTGGGTTACCCTTAACGTTTCATCAAGAGGTTTAAAGATCATCAACAAAAAAGGAATCTCTGCTGTTTTAAAGGAAATCAATTCCAAAAAATAGTTAGATAAGATTTTAAGTACGATACAATGGCAAAGAAAGGAAATAGAATTCAGGTTATTTTAGAGTGCACAGAGCACAAAGACTCTGGCATGCCCGGTACTTCAAGGTACATCACAACTAAGAACAAAAAGAACACGCCAGATAGAATGGAAATCAAAAAATTCAATCCTATCCTTAAGCGTATGACCATTCATAAAGAAATTAAGTAATTAGAGATTTTCACATTGAGTGAAAATGTCAAATATTCAAAATAGTAAGCCATGGCAAAGAAAACAGTAGCAACACTTCAGTCATCATCAAAAAGATTGACCAAGGCCATCAAAATGGTAAAATCTCCCAAAACTGGAGCTTATACATTTGTAGAATCCGTTATGGCCCCTGAAAGGGTAAATGACTGGTTGAACAAGAAATAAGATTTTCTTACACAAAATTAGAAGCCGCTTTTATAGCGGCTTTTTTGTTTTACCACCTATCTTAATACGAACAAACTTAAACTGGGTTTAACATAACTCCCCTTACTTTTCTATCTTTGGCGATTGATGACGAATGCATATGAGCCTTTTTAAAAAAATATTTTCTTCAGACAAGAAAGAGACCTTGGATAAAGGTCTCGAAAAATCAAAAAGCAGCTTTTTTGGTAAGCTAAGCAAGGCTGTCGCCGGAAAATCCAAAGTAGATGATGAAGTTTTGGATAATTTGGAAGAAGTTTTGGTAACCTCTGATGTTGGCGTGGATACGACGCTAAAAATCATTGAGCGTATTGAAGAACGTGTTTCCAAAGATAAATACCTTGGCACCGAAGAACTCAATACAATTCTACGCGAGGAAATCGCAGGATTACTTTCCGAGACCCATGTAGGTGAAGATTCAGATTTTACTATTCCATCCGATAAAAAACCTTATGTGATAATGGTAGTCGGTGTCAATGGAGTGGGCAAAACCACCACCATTGGTAAACTGGCCCATCAATTTAAAAACCAAGGTTTAAAAGTTGTTTTGGGAGCTGGTGATACCTTTAGGGCAGCCGCTATAGATCAGTTGCAAGTATGGGCCGAAAGGGTAGATATTCCTATTGTGAAGCAAAAAATGGGAAGCGACCCGGCTTCTGTGGCTTTCGACACATTAAATTCGGCGGTGGCAGACAATGCCGATGTTGTTTTGATTGATACCGCAGGCAGATTGCACAACAAAGTGAACCTGATGAACGAGCTTACCAAGGTAAAACGTGTAATGCAAAAGGTGATTCCCGATGCCCCGCACGATGTTTTGTTGGTTTTGGATGGTTCTACCGGCCAAAACGCCTTTGAACAGGCCAAACAATTTACCAAGGCCACCGAAGTAACCAGTTTGGCCGTCACCAAATTGGACGGTACAGCAAAAGGTGGAGTGGTCATAGGTATTTCAGACCAATTTCAAATACCGGTCAAATATATAGGGGTAGGTGAAGGGATTGAAGATCTTCAGGTCTTCAATAAATATGAATTTGTCGATTCGTTCTTCAAGATTTAACATCAGGGTCACCCTGTCCCTATTAGCCAAATATTCCCTAAATTTAGTCGGCCTAGCACTACACCATGGGAAGACTACATCTGTTCGAATTTGAGGACCAAAAATGGTTTCCTGGATTTCTACGGGACTATGGTACAGATTTCCTTCAATTTTTATCCAACAAAACCAAACTCTACAAACCCGTTGTCCCCATAATCGCTAAGGGTCTGAAAAAAAGTGGAACAAATCAGATTGTGGATTTGGGTTCAGGTGGGGGTGGAGGATTACTTTGGTTGAACTCCGAACTGAGAAAGACCAATCCCGATTTAAAAATTGTGCTGACCGATTATTATCCTAACCTAAAAGCTTTTGTATATACTCAGAAACAGGCAGATAATTTTGAATTTATAGCAACATCCATTGATGCAAGGAAAGTACCGGAAAGCCTTAAAGGCTTTCGTACCCAATTCTTATCCTTACATCATTTTAAACCCAAGGATGCCCGGCAGATATTGCAAAATGCGGTCGATGCCAAAAGCGCTATAGGCATTTTTGAAGCCCAGGAGCGAAGTGTACTCAGTATTTTGGCAATGCTTTTTTCGCCCATTTCTGTTGTATTTACCACTCCTTTCATAAAACCTTTTAAAATTGGAAGGTTGATTTTTACATATTTGATTCCCATTGTCCCACTATTTGTACTTTGGGATGGTGTGGTTTCATCCTTGCGCACCTACTCTGTAACAGAAATGAATGCATTGGTGAACAAACTGGAAAACAAAGACACTTATAATTGGGAAATTGAAAGGGTGAAATCTGGTCCTGGTGTGGTGTTATACCTTTTGGGAACTCCAAAATAAACAGGCAACAATGAGAAGATTTACCATCCTTTTTATCCTTGCAATGACCATTTTTGGTTGCAAAGGGGATAAAAAAAGCCAAGTCCTTGAAAAGGAGATTGTAAAGATAGCCTGTGTAGGTAACAGTATTACTTATGGTGCTGGGATGGCAGACCGGGAGAACAATGCCTATCCAAGGCAACTTCAAAACATGTTAGATGATGCGTATGAGGTGAAGAATTTTGGGGTCAGCGGTCGAACCCTGCTCAAAAAAGGAGATTTTCCCTATTGGGAAACCGAAGAATATCAAAAAGCATTAGATTACAATGCGGATGTAGTTCTGATAAAGTTGGGCACCAACGATACCAAACAACAGAATCGGGAACACTTGGATGAATTTGAATCAGACTATAGATCACTAGCCGCCGCGTTTAAAGAGAAAAATGCGAACGCAAGAATTGTACTGATGCTTCCGGTCCCCTCTTTCTATAATGATAGTACCAGTATTTGGAATTCGATAATCAAGGGTGAAATCATTCCCAAGACCCAACAGGTAGCCTATGACCTGAATTTGGAAACTATTGATTTATATCAATTGTTTGCTGATAATCCGGATTTGCTGCCTGATAAAATACACCCTTCTTCATTAGGAGCTACAATGATAGCTAAAAGGGCTTATGAAGCGGTAAAACAAGAAGCCTACTCTTTTGATTTGATTCATGCACTACAAATTGAAAATGCCGAAAAATCAAATTTTAATGGCTTTGACCAATATGATTTTGATATTGAAGGACTCCAACTAAAAATTGTACAACCCAAAAAGTCGTTGAAAGATAAACCTTGGGTGTGGAGGGCGCGTTTTTTTGGACATGAACCGCAGACCGACATTGCCTTATTGGAAAGAGGGTATCATGTTGTGTACTGTGAAGTTGGAGCCTACTTCGGCAATTCTGAAGCAGTTGATCGTTGGAACAAATGCTACGAGCTTATGACAACAGCAGGCCTAAACCCCAAGCCAGCCCTCGAAGGAATGAGTAGGGGAGGTTTGATTGTTTACAATTGGACTGCGGAAAATTTGGATAAAGTAGCATGCATTTATGCCGATGCACCTGTGTTGGATGCACAAAGCTGGCCTGGTGGATTTGGCAAAGGCAAGGGAAGTCCTAATGATTGGGAACAGGTTAAAATAAAATATGGGCTGACTTCTGACACACTTCCAGCTGATTTTAAAGGATGGCCGATACATAAATCTGAACTTTTTGCAACATCTGGGATACCCCTGCTACATGTTTGCGGAGATGCAGATGAGGTAGTTCCGGTTGCTGAAAATACTCGGATGTTTGAAAAGGAGGTTAAAGAGCAAGGTGGAAATATCAAAACCATTTATAAAGAAGGAGTAGGTCACCATCCGCATAGTTTGGAAAACCCGAAGGTAATTGTTGATTTCATTTTACGGTCAACAGGGCATAAAACTAATTTTGCTGCAATTTCTGCCCCCGCTTCTGAATATCGTTCCGCTGCGGGATGGGCGGAAGGTAAGGGCTGGTGGTCACAGGCCAAACAAATTGATTCGTTGTGCCAAGCTACCGATAATATAGATTTGTTGTTGATTGGCAACTCCATTACCCAAGGTTGGGGTGGTCCTCGAAACTGGGTTACCCATAAACCTGGGCAGCCAGCAACCGAAGTATATTTTAAAGGCCTAAAATGGATTGGAGCCGGAATTTCGGGAGATCGCACACAGCATATCGCTTGGCGGTTGGAACAAGGTAAATATGAATTCTGTAATCCAAAAGTGGTCAGTTTGGCCATAGGAGTAAATAATTTTACAGATAACTCAGTTGATGAGATTGTTGCAGGACTAAAAAAAACATTGAGTATAGCGGAGAAAAAATTTCCAAGATCAACCATACTTTTCTTTGGCCCCCTTCCAACAGGTTTGGATCCAACATCGGACAGAAGAAAGAAATACAGAGAAATACACAAAATACTAGCAACATTTGACTATTCCAAGAATACTCAATATCACAATTTGGAACAAAATTTTAGCAACGAAGATGGAATCCTTAAAAAAGACGAACTCAGTAGAGATGGAATCCATCTTCAACCTATGGGATATGAAACATGGGCAAAATATATTAGAGAACAATTTGAAAAAATCACCAAACCGTAAAAACCTGAAGTCATGAAAAAACTATTCTTTTTAATTTTCTTCGTACTGGCCAATACCAGTTTTGCCAAAATATGGACACCTACAATCCTTTCGGATAATATGGTATTGCAACAACAATCTGAAGCTATGATTTGGGGTTGGACCACTGCTACTAGCGAGACCATTACAATTATTGGATCTTGGAACAATATTGAAGTTACGGCCATGGCCCATCAAGGAGTTTGGTCTGCATATTTACCGACTCCGGTGGCAGGTGGCCCATATACACTGACCATAAAAGGACATGAAGAAATCACCTTTTCCAATGTCATGATAGGTGAGGTATGGATCGCATCCGGTCAATCCAATATGCAATGGACACCAAATATGGGATTGGATAATGCACAGGAAGAAATAATAAATGCCAGCTATTCAGATATCCGTTTCTTTCAGGTGCCGCAGCGTAAATCTTTTACACCTCAAGATGACACACCTGGAGAATGGTTTTCTTGTTCGCCAGAAACCATGCAGAATTTTAGTTCTGTAGCCTATTTCTTCGGAAGAAAACTACATAAAGATCTTTCAGTACCCATTGGTTTGATCAGTTCCAATTGGGGAGGAACTCCCGTGGAGGTTTGGATACCAGAAGAGGCGATAACTGAGGATAACGAATTAAAAGAAGCAGCAAAACAAATTTCCGAATACGAATGGTGGCCTCATCTACCTGGAACGACATATAATAGCATGATCCATCCATTGTTAAAATTCAATATTGCAGGTGCTATTTGGTATCAAGGTGAATCCAATCGCGCAAATTCAAAATCCTATTACAAATCGTTTCCATTATTAATTGAATCTTGGAGAAATCTATGGAAGAAGGACATTCCATTTTACTTTGCCCAAATTGCCCCCTTTGATTACGAAAAGGATACTAAAGACATTAAAGCTGCAGTGGTTCGGGATGCTCAATTGTACACCATGTTGAACGTACCAAATACAGGAATGGCCGTTACCAACGATATTGGAAATTTAAAGAATATTCATCCCACCAACAAACAAGAAGTGGGCAAACGATTGGCCCTTTGGGCCTTGGCTAAAACCTATGGTGTAAAAGATATTCCCTATAGTGGACCGGTTTATAAGGACATGGAAATCAAAAAAAACAAAATCATATTGACCTTTGATCATGCCGATGGCTTAAAAATGGAGGGTAAAGAATTAAAAGAGTTCTATATTGCCGGAACGGACAAGCAGTTTTATGAAGCCAAAGCCAGAATAAAAGGTAACACGGTACAAGTGTTTTCAACCAATGTAAAAAAGCCTGTGGCGGTTAGGTTTGCATTTTATGACAAAGCACTTCCAAATTTGTTTAACGGTGAAGGTTTGCCAGCTTCTGCCTTCCGAACTGATGATTGGGAAATAAATATAGACTGACTTTAAAAAATAATTATGGTATTACGGTTTTTGGTACTGACTTTCGTTTGCTGCTATGTGCAAAGCAATGCTCAGATTAATCATCCCAAGGCAAGTCCTTTTTCAGTTGTGGAACAAGAAGTGGGACTTTCCAAGATCACAGCGGAGTATTCACGACCGGCAGTCAGAGATAGACATATTTTTGGCAATAGAAGCGATGGTCAACCCGGATTGGTGCCTTATGGTCGCATTTGGCGCGTTGGAGCCAATGAGAGCACAAAAATTACGGTCAATGCCGATATGAAAATTATGGGCAATACCTTGCCGAAAGGGACTTATGCGTTATATGCCTTTCCGGAACCTGGCAGGTGGGAAATAGCATTTCATACCAATACAACCCATTGGGGGGATGGCAGAAAAAACTATAATCCGAATGAAGATTTATTTCGTATTTCGGTCAAACCCCAAAAAACACCATGTCACCAGGAGAATTTTTTAATCACTTTTGATTCTATCACCCATAACAAGGCCGAAATGAGGCTGATTTGGGCTGACACTATGGTAACAATCCCATTTGAAACCGATACCCATTTCCTCATGAAAATGGAAATAGCCAAACAGATATCGGAAAACCCTTCCCCACAAACCTATTATGAGGCGGCTCGTTATCTACAAGAACAGGGAGTCGATTATAGAATAGCGCTGACCTATTTAAACAAGGCCCTGGAAATGGGTGGTGACACCTATTACTTTTATAGAGTTAAGTCCTTGGTAGAAGCAGCACTTGGTGAATATACAGCTGCTATCGCATCCGCCAAAAGATCATTAAAGATAGCCAATGAACTTGGAAAAGATGAATTTGTTCGGATGAACCAAAAAAACGTTGATAAGTGGGAGAAACAACTAAAATAGAAATGGTTTGAAAAGGGAAATAAATCAATTTGTTGGGGGGACTGTCTTACTACTTTTTACCCTACAATCTTGCCATTTTCTGGAAAAGGAGCGTACACCTGAACAAAAGAAAGGCCCATCTGTGGCAGCCGTAGAGAAGGATGTTGAAGAAGTTGAAAAGAAAGAACCGCTTTGGATTTCTTATAATGATTCAGCAGAAATTGCTGAGAATGCTAACCACGAAAAGGAACGGATGCGCTACAAATTCATTCAATCCAAGGTCTTGGACAAGAATAAGGTTTTTAGACCGCTGCATGCCGAAGTTGTCAAGTTTACAGATGAAACCTATAGAATGATGAAACCTTTGGTTTTGGAGCAGAATATTCCAAGCATTCAAAAGCATATTTCCGAAGGAAAATTCAGTTACTTGGATTTGACCCTTTTTTATCTGCATCGCATTTATACTTACGAATTACCCAATGAAACCACACTTAACACTATTATAGCATTGAATCCGGATGTTTTGCAGCAAGCAAGAAACCTTGACAAGAATTCCAAGGGACACCATCCCATTTATGGGATGCCCATATTGTTGAAAGACAATATAGGAGCCGCTGGCATGAATACCACTGCGGGAGCCATTGCATTGCAAGAAAATAAAACCGACGATGCTTTTGTGGTAAAACGGCTAAAAGAAAATGGGGCGTTAATTCTGGGTAAGGTAAACTTGAGTGAATGGGCCAATTTTATTTGTGAATGTCCTAATGGACAAAGTGCAGTTGGCGGACAAACCTTGAACCCTTATGGCCGACGTGTTTTTGATACGGGAGGCTCTAGTGCGGGTAGTGGAACCTCAGTAGCGGCAAATTATGCCGTAGCGGCTGTGGGAACAGAAACATCTGGCTCAATATTGTCCCCATCAGGACAAAATTCGGTTGTGGGGTTGAAACCTACCATCGGGCTTTTAAGTCGTACAGGAATTGTTCCCATTTCAAGCACTTTGGATACCCCGGGACCAATGACCAAAAATGTGACAGACAACGGTATTTTGTTGGATGCCATGCGCGGTTTTGATGAAAATGATGCAAAATCAGTTCAGGCTAACTGGCCAGAAAATTGGTATGCAGAGGAGACAAACCTGAAAGGAAAACGGTTTGGAGCTTTCAAAAACTATATGGAAAGCGATTCCATTTACCGGATAACTATGGAGAAATTGAAGGTAGCGGGAGCAACAATAATTGAATTTGAACCGCCCGAAGTTGAGTTTAATGGTTTCCTTTCTATCCTAAACATTGATATGAAAAACGATTTGCCCCATTATATCAATACCCAAATAGGAAATGGGGACACTCTTCGTATAAAAGATGTGCAAGATGTAGTTGAATTTAATTTGCAGGATAGTTTGATTAGAATTCCATACGGGCAAGCACGTTTTGATGGTATTTTGGCAGATACAACATCTGCCGATGGTCTAAAACTTATTAAACAACGATTGAAGAACAACGGCCGTACTTATTTTAATACTCCTATGAATGAGCATCGATTGGATGCCATTTTATCCATAAACAACTATGATGCTGGAGCTGCCGCCGTGGCTGAATTCCCTGCTTTAACGGTGCCATTGGGCTATAAGGATTCTGGTGAGCCGATGAATCTGACCTTTATAGCAAAACAATACCAAGAAGGAAAATTATATGCGCTGGGCAAGGCATTTGAAACATTGACCAAAGCACGTAAAATTCCAAAAGAATATAAGGATTGACCTTATGGTCACAATGGGATTAACTTTTGTATTTTTACACCCCATTTATAGGAATTATGCGGACTAAATCCCTCAAAAAGAACAAAATTAACGTGGTTACCCTTGGTTGTAGCAAAAATGTTTACGATTCGGAGGTGCTTATGGGTCAATTAAAGGCCAATAACAAGGAGGTGGCCCACGAAGAAGAGGGTAATGTAGTGGTCATCAATACCTGCGGATTTATTGCCAATGCCAAGGAAGAGAGCGTCAACACCATTTTGGAGTATGTTCAGAAAAAGGAAACTGGGGATGTGGACAAGGTTTTTGTGACAGGTTGCCTAAGTGAGCGCTACAAACCAGATTTAGAAAAGGAAATTCCAAATGTTGATGCGTATTTTGGAACTAGCGACCTGCCTAATCTCCTAAAAGCACTTGGTGCGGATTATAAGCATGAATTGATAGGTGAACGTTTGACCACTACGCCAAAAAATTATGCCTATTTAAAAATAGCAGAGGGCTGTGATAGACCATGTTCATTTTGCGCCATTCCGTTAATGCGCGGCAAACATAAAAGCAAGTCTATTGAAGAATTGGTGGCAGAATCTGAAAAGCTGGCTGCTAAAGGTGTAAAGGAATTGATTCTGATTGCGCAAGATTTAACGTACTACGGATTAGATTTATATAAAAAAAGAAACCTTGCCGAATTGCTCCAAGCACTTGTAAAGGTTGAAGGTATAGAATGGCTTCGATTGCACTATGCGTTCCCGACGGGTTTTCCCATGGATGTACTCGATGTGATGAAAAATGAACCAAAGATTTGTAATTACATCGATATCCCTTTGCAACATATTGCTGACCCTATTTTAAAAAGCATGAGAAGAGGGACCACTAAAGCAAAAACAACCAAGTTGTTACAAGATTTCAGAACTGCAGTACCTGAAATGACCATACGCACCACTTTGATTGTTGGATATCCTGGTGAAACCGAAGAAGACTTTCAAACTTTAAAAAACTGGGTTGCAGCAATGCGTTTTGAGCGATTGGGATGCTTTACCTACAGCCATGAAGAAAATACCCATGCCTATTCGCTTACCGACGATGTTCCAGAGGAAATAAAGCAAGAACGAGCCAACGAAATTATGGAATTGCAATCCCAAATTTCATGGGAACTCAATCAAGAAAAAATTGGCAAGACCTTTAAATGTATCGTCGATCGCAAGGAAGGCAATCATTTTGTGGCACGAACAGAATACGATTCACCCGATGTAGATAATGAGGTGCTTATCGATGCAACCAAACATTACGTAAAAGTTGGTGGGTTCACAACCGTTGAAATTACCGATGCCTCCGATTTTGATTTATACGGTATTCCATCAGGTTCTAGCCTGTAGGTAGATACATTTGACAAATGTCATATTTGAATTTTTGAGTTTGTTGTAGATTTGGTGGGTTCAATACTAATCAAAAACACCAAATTATGGTCACTGCAGTTCACGACCGTAGGGTCAAAATCAGCATTACACTCTTACGAATTTTAATTGGATGGCACTTTTTGTACGAGGGCATCGTAAAATTGTACAATCCAGAATGGACTTCATTTGGATATTTAGCCTCCGCCCAAGGGCCGTTCAAATCTATTTTTCACTCATTAACCAGCCCATCCCTTATAGATTGGGTAGATAATTTAAATGTAACGGCACTCTTGGTTGTGGGTATAACCTTGATTCTTGGAATCTTTGAGAAAAAAGGAGCCCTGGTCGGCATTGGTCTTTTAAGTCTGTACTATCTGGCCCATCCTTCCTTACCTGGGATTCAACAAATTAACGTAGAGGGTAATTACTGGTTGGTAAATAAAAACCTGATTGAACTAGTAGCTTGTATTGTAATTTACAATTATCCGACTGCCCGCTTTTTTGGGCTTGGTCATTTTAGAAAAGGACAATTAACCAAAAAACAATAGTTATGAACTGGACTAGAAGAGATTTATTGAAAGGTTTAGGAGGGCTTCCCATATTAGGGGCCGTTTGGTGGGCAGGAGCTGCTTCAGTGGTCAACCGTAAAAAGAAAAGATCAGAAATTTTAAACCAATTGAACATTAGTCCATCATTACCTCATGCGGTTCCAGGAATTGGTGGTGACCCCGTTAAAGTTGGAATCATTGGTTTTGGGATTAGAGGAGAACAACTTTGCAGGTCATTGGGCTTTGCCACATCGGAGTGGAAAGAGGAAATGAAATTAGCAGCAGAAGAAGACCCCAATAACAAAGCATTGGAAGATTTTTTGGCACAAGACAAACTCAACGTGAATTTGGCGGGAATCTGCGATGTTTTCGATGTTAGAGCTGAGAAAGCACTTCAGTCATTTTCAACCCCAGAGAACAAAATTAAAAGGTATTCCACTTATAAAGATATGATCATGAGTGGAGAAATAGATGCTGTAGTTATTGCAACTCCAGACCACTGGCATGCACCCATGGCCATCGAGGCATTGAACAACAATGTGCATGTTTATGTGGAAAAACCCATGACTCATACAGTGGAAGAAACCTATCTATTACGAGAGGCCGCCAAAAATTCTAAAGCTACGTTACAAGTTGGACATCAACATAGACAAACCTTAAGTTTTAGAACGGCAAGGGATATTGTTGAAAAAGGGACTTTAGGTCATGTTTCCCTGATTCAGACCAACACCAACAGAAATGATGACAATGGAGCTTGGAATTATGACATTCATGAACAAGCAAATACCCAAACCATTGATTGGGACCAATTTTTGGGGTCCGCTCCCAAGGTTCCATTCAACAAAAACCATTTTTTTAGATGGCGTAAATGGTGGGCCTATGGTTCAGGGCTTTCAGGGGATTTGTTGACCCACGATTACGACCGTCTGAATTGCGTACTCAATATGGGTATTCCAGATGCCGTATCCGCCTCAGGAGGTATTTATACGCATAACGATGGAAGGAATGTTCCTGATGTACTTCAAGTAAATATGGAATTTCCTGGATTTTCCACAGGAAGTAGCCAGTCTAAGGGAAAAGAAAAGGGAATGACCTTTTGCTATAGCGCTTCCCTTGGAAATTCGTTTAATAGACCCACCATTTTAATGGGACACGATGCCACTATGGAATTGGGGAACAAGCTTACCATTTGGCCAGATGTTGCATCCACAAGGTATGCCGATATGTTGGAAACTGAAAAAATGAGACCACATATCCCCATTTACCAATACAACCCGGCAGCGAATGTTCCTGATGCCATATCCTCTGCCACTTCGCAATATTTTGCGGACAAAGGACTAATGTGGACTTATATTGATGGGGTTCGAGTAGACTCAACCTTTTTGCACATGAGAGAATGGTTGAGTGTGATTAAAAATGGTGGTGAGGTGAGCTGTGGAATTAAAGAGGGTTTTGAAGAAGCTATATCGGCACATATGGCCGGATTATCATGGAAATTGGGTAAAAGAATTGAATGGGATTCTGAAAATCAGGTACTGAAACCAGTTGAGGGCGTAAACTTTGATGAAGTTTTGCTTTTTAATGGAAAATGGAAGGTGCCTACAGAAGTTTTGGAAGGATAACGTTCCCTTACATATTTACGAACTCGTAGCCCGAAAGTGGTATATTCCGTAAGTCGAAGTCCATTTCGTTGAGTAATATACCATGTTCCAAATACGCTTTAAGGTTGGTCAACCAAAATGTCCAACCGTTGCTGCAACCATGATGAATATTAAGCTTACTTTCTTCATCTGTGGCGATTTCGTATTGTTTTAAAATCAGCAATACAGCATTATCGTGTTCTTCAATTGAAACGGAAACCTTGCTGTCGGCGAACGAAATCTCTAAAAAATCCTTGCCATTGGCTTTTAGGACTTTTCCGGCCTCCATTCCATCCCAATTGTGCCACTTCCAAGTATAGTTGTCACCGGATTGAATGTTTTCATCTACGGCTCTTTTTTCTCCGGTGGTTGATACGTAATCAGCTTCACTTAAAAACCAAGAGGTTATTCCTGCTGAGGTACCCCAACACCAATACAATTTTTCTCTTGTGGCTTTTATGTAGATTTTCTTCGTAAAACAATCAAAAGTTAGTTTGCTCATCGCTTTCGATTTAATTCGTGATTATACAATTGCCTCCCCAATTCCGCTAAAAAGGGTATTCCAACTTCATCATACTCATACACATTATCATTAAAGATACCATCTTTATTGACCAGAAGAGTCGCTGTGACCAAAAAATCCACATCGTTCTTTTCATCTTGAACGTAGGCGCAATCTGTTAAGGTGCCATAGGCATAACCCACTTTGTTGTAAATTTTTATATGCTCCGGCATGGGCTCCGATGAATCGCCGAACATTAAAAATTTTACATAGCTATCATAATACACCTCTCTAGCATACCCCGAATCTTTGGGTAGCGTATACATGGCATCAAGAAGGAATTTACGCTGAGCGATACTCAAATTAAATTGTTGGCTTGGAGGAAACGCTTCAGGAAAAATAATACGCTTTAACAAGGCGTGTTGTGCTTGGACCGGGTAATAATTTTTTAATGAAAAATCAAATGGCCCATTTTGTATTGATTCATCTTCATAAAACCCTTTCCCTTTTTTAGTTCTTTTTAAATCAAGTTCAAATGGGTAGGTGTTAATTGTTGGACTGCTGGTTGCCGTAGTTGAATCGTTCAAATAAATGATCAAGGGTTTTGTGGTAACATTGTCCGCATCAGGTGTAGAAAGGCGATGTGCTATTCGAATAGGTTCCACTCCTTTATCCAACATTCTGTTATTCAGTGCATCTTGACCTAAAAACTCCACCAGACGATTATTGGCTGCATTATCCGATACAGCAAATATTTCTGAAATAACCCTTGCAAAAGTAGTCTCAACAGAATCCCCTTCAATATAAAATCGGGTGTTCATGGAAAGCGAATCAATTTCATTGAGTTTTTCCAAGGTGGCAACCACAGCGGGAAATTTTACGGTGCTGGCAGGGTAGAAGTAGTTATCCTTGTCAACCTGAAAATCAAAATCCGTGAAACGAACACTATCATTGTTTCTGTTGATCTGAGTATACCGAATTTGCACTTCGAATAGGTCAACACTATCCATGACCTGCCTAATCAGAGGGCTTTCCGATGCTAGAGCTTTCTCCAAGGGGTTTAAATGTTCCTCTTTTTGGCACCCAAGCAAGACACATCCGGCAACTATGCTAAAAATGAAAAGGTACTTAGGCATCTGACTGCAGGTCGTTAAAAAGATCATCTAAATACACTTCACCTCTATGCGGTTTTAAAATTTCTTTGGCTTCTTCCATTTCAAATTCGGCAACCACCATATAAGCGATGCTGTGGGTACTGCTGAAGTGATTTACTCCGGTAATGTCGAATTTCAATTCTTCTATAATTATGAACTCTTCCAGGTGCTTTTTATAGTGCTCAGCGGTTTTACGCGCCCCTGGCCCTCGAAAATCCCAAATCAGTTTTATTTTTCTGTCCAAGATTTTTTCCATGTTAGTTTGGTTTGTGGTTGCACTAATGTAATAAATTTCACCATTTAAGAATCATACTAAAAATCTGTTAATGAGAATGCAACCTACTTGCGAGGCATGATGTAATTGTTATTTTTGCGGAATGCTTATGCTACAAAAAAATACAAAGCCCATTTTAGGCTTGATTATTCTCGCATTTCTGGGCTCTTGCGGTTCCATTTTTCGGGAAAAGGCTGAAAAGGAACCTTTGGCCAGGGTTGGGGATACTTATCTCTATAAAGATGATGTTGCTGCACTTATAAGAGATGACATGTCGGCACAGGATAGTGCATTGTTTGTAAATAACTATATCAACAATTGGGCATCAAAACAATTACTATTGTCCAAGTCCAAAATAAACCTTCCAGAGGAAGAATTGACCGCGTTCGACCGTTTGGTAGAAGATTACCGGGCAGACCTGTACACCCGTGCCTATGTTGAGGCCTTGGTACTTCAGGCACGAGATACAGCGGTGACCACTTCACAACTTAGGTCTTATTACGAGCAGGAGAAGGAAAACTTTAAATTAAACGAGAAATTGGTGCAGTTAAGGTTTGTGGCCTTACCTCCGCAATTTTTGGACAAGGACCAGGTAATCGCAAAAATGAAAGATTGGAAGGACGAGGACAAACAATATCTTGACTCGATTGCCGTGCAGTTTAATAAAATACATTTCAACGACTCTATCTGGGTAAGTGCATCCAGGGTCATGGAAGAAATATCGGCCCTAACGTCTTTGAACGAGGCCAACTACTTAAAAAAATCACAATTTTTTGAATTGGAAGACTCCTTAGGGGTATATTTGGGTAGGGTGAGAGAGGTATTGGAAATCAATGACACAGCACCTTTTGAATATATTTCACCAGACATCAAACAACTTATCTTAAATCGACGAAGGTTGGATTATGTGAGAAAGTTGGAAACCGAAATTATTGACGAAGCAACAAAGAAGAACGAATTTGAGGTATATGAAAAAAATGAGTAAGAAACTGTTTGCGATGGCATTGATTGCCACAGTTGGGGTGGTTAGCGCCCAAGAAAGCGATCAGGTGGCGTTGGAAAAAAAGGATACCACCAAAGTTACCAAAAAGGTGAAGTTGGATGGTATTGCGGCAGTAATAGGGGATTATGTAATTCTCGAATCCGATATCGAAAAAACATTCATTGATTTAAAAAGTCAGGGAGCTTCCACGGCAGATTTTACCCGATGTGGTGTTCTAGGAAAGTTGATGGAAGACCGTTTGTATGCCCATCAAGCAGTGCAGGACAGTCTTTTGGTTTCCGATGATCAGGTAAATGCACAAAGTGACAGACAAATTCAGCAACTTACGGCTCAAGTCGGATCTATTGAAAAGGTGCTGAAGTTTTACAAAAAACAGGATATTGAAAGTTTTAGGACCGAACTTTTTGAAATCAATAAGCTCCGTATGCTCTCCGAGAAAATGCAGGGCAAAATTGTTGAGGAAATTGAAGTGACACCTGAGGAAGTACGTCAATTTTTCAATAAGATTCCGGAAAATGAAAGACCGGTATTCGGTGCAGAACTTGAAATTGCACAAATTGTGAAACAACCAACAGCTCCTGAAGAAGAAAAGCGAAAAGTAATTGATAGGTTAAATCAAATTAAACAGGACGTTGAAGATAACGATGCCAGTTTTAATGTAAAGGCTATTCTCTACTCTCAGGACCCAGGTTCTAAATCTAAGGGCGGATTTTATAGCATGACCAGGGAAACTCCCTTTGTAAAAGAGTTTAAAGATGTGGCCTTTAGTTTACAAGAAGGAGAAATTTCTGATCCTTTTGAAACCGATTTTGGATACCATATCATTTATGTGGAAAAGATTAGAGGACAAGAGTTAGATTTAAGACATATCCTCTTAATCCCTGAAATACCACAAATTGCTATGGAAAATGCTGTTAAAGAACTTGATAGTATTCGTCAACATATTTTAGATGGCAAGTACACGTTTGCGGATGCGGCGTTGAACTTTTCCGAAGAAAAAGAAACCAAATTTGATGGAGGATTGCTTCGTAATCCAATCAACTTTGATTCACGATTTGAGTTGACAAAAATGGACCCAAGTCTATACAATCAGGTTAGAAACCTAAAAGATGAGGAGATTTCAAAACCTATCCGTGAGGATGATCAAAGAGGAGGGGCACCCAAGTTCAAGATCATGAAGATCTCCAACCGTTATGATGAGCATAAAGCAGATTTTGCAAAAGACTATATCAAAATTCAAGAATTGGCCTTGAGAGAAAAGCAATTTAATGCCATTAAAGAGTGGATGAACGATCATATAGAAGACACATATATCCACGTTAATACTGAAAACAGGGGCTGCAATTTTGCAAATAAATGGGTAAAGGACTAAATGCATGTCAGACGTTAGTGCAGTTGAAAACCTGGTAAAAAAACATCAAACCCTAAAAAATGAGATTGCCAAGGTCATAGTTGGACAGGATTTGGTAATCGAACAGATTTTGCTTTCCATTTATACCGGCGGACATTCCTTGTTGATAGGTGTGCCCGGTTTGGCTAAAACTTTGATGGTAAATACCATTGCCCAGACCTTGGGACTTGACTTTAAAAGAATTCAGTTTACCCCCGATTTAATGCCCAGTGATATTCTGGGTAGCGAAGTTCTAGATCAAAACAGGAACTTCAAGTTCATAAAGGGTCCGGTTTTCGGGAATATTATTTTGGCAGATGAGATTAACAGAACCCCTCCAAAGACACAAGCTGCTCTTTTGGAAGCCATGCAAGAAAAGGCAGTAACGATTGCGGGACAGCAATATAAGTTGAGCATGCCCTATTTTGTTTTGGCTACCCAAAATCCAATTGAACAAGAAGGAACGTACCCTCTACCAGAAGCACAATTGGACCGTTTTATGTTTGCCATCGAATTGAAATACCCATCCATTGCAGAAGAAATACAAGTTGTTAAATCAACCACGACCGATGAGGAGGTTGAACTAAATACCTTGTTTAGCGCTGAAGAAATTATTGAGGTGCAACACCTGGTGCGCAGAATACCCGTTCCTGACAACGTAATTGATTATGCGGTAAGACTGGTAAACAAAACCAGACCTGGTATGGAAGGATCCCTAGATTTTGTAAATAACTATGTAGATTGGGGAGCTGGACCCAGAGCGTCCCAAAATTTGGTGTTGGGCGCAAAGGCCCATGCAGCAATCCATGGAAAGTTCTCTCCGGACATTGAAGATGTCAAAGCAATTGCCATGGGAATATTAAGACATAGGATATTAAAAAACTACAAAGCCGAGGCCGAAGGCATTTCTGAAGAAAAAATTATTTCAGAATTGTTATAAATACAAAATCCTAACGACTTATTTGCCAAATTCTAATTACTAAATCGTAGGTATTTTAGTAAATTAGCGGAATTGTAAAAATCTTAAATCCAATCTAGAATGGCATTTGACATTGACATGATCAAGGGTGTCTACGCTTCAATGGGAGAGCGTATCGAAAAAGCCCGTGAACTATCAGGGAAACCCTTGACCCTTGCAGAAAAAATATTGTATTCACACCTTTGGGAGGGAACTCCTAGCAATCAATTTACTCGGGGAAAGGACTATGTTGATTTTGCACCCGATAGAGTGGCATGTCAAGATGCTACCGCCCAGATGGCACTCTTGCAATTTATGCACGCCGGAAAACCCAAGGTGGCAGTTCCAACAACGGTACATTGTGATCACCTTATTCAGGCGAAAGTTGGTGCGAGTGCTGATTTAAAAAGAGCCAACGAAACCAGCAATGAGGTTTTCGATTTCTTAGAATCTGTATCCAACAAATATGGCATTGGTTTTTGGAAACCCGGAGCTGGAATTATCCATCAGGTGGTACTTGAAAATTACGCTTTTCCTGGGGGAATGATGATAGGTACCGATTCACATACCGTAAATGCCGGTGGATTGGGAATGGTGGCCATTGGAGTTGGAGGTGCCGATGCCGTTGATGTAATGGCCGGAATGGCATGGGAATTAAAATTCCCAAAATTGATCGGGGTAAAATTAACTGGAAAACTATCTGGTTGGACAGCACCCAAAGATGTGATTTTGAAGGTGGCCGACATCCTTACAGCTAAAGGCGGTACAGGTGCGATCATCGAATATTTTGGTGAAGGAGCAACCTCAATGTCCTGCACAGGAAAAGGTACCATTTGTAATATGGGGGCCGAAGTTGGCGCAACCACATCGACATTTGGTTATGACGAATCCATGGATCGTTACCTTAGAGCAACAGATAGAGCAGATGTTGCCGATGCTGCACTTGAAGTAAAGGAACATTTAACTGCCGATGCCGAGGTGTATGCCAATCCTGAGCAATACTTTGATCAAGTGATAGAAATCAACTTAAATGATTTGGAACCACACCTAAATGGACCTTTTACACCAGATTTGTCAACTCCAATCTCAAAAATGAGCGAAGCTGCCAAAGCAAACGATTGGCCGTTGAACGTTGAGGTAGGATTAATAGGCTCTTGTACAAATTCCTCATATGAAGATATTTCCAGAGCTGCTTCTTTGGCAAAGCAGGTTACGGATAAAAACTTAAAAACAAAATCAAAATTTACCATAACTCCAGGATCAGAACAAGTTCGTTACACCATTGATAGAGATGGATTTATTGATACATTTGATGCTATTGGAGCTACCGTATTCGCCAACGCTTGCGGGCCATGTATTGGAATGTGGGACCGTTATGGAGATAAGGCAGCAGATGGGCCAAGAAATACCATTGTGCATTCTTTCAACAGAAATTTCGCCAAACGTGCTGATGGAAACCCAAATACTTTGGCTTTCGTAGGTTCACCTGAGTTGGTTACAGCCATCGCGATTGCGGGACGCTTGGACTTTAACCCCGTAACAGATAAACTAATAAATGAGGATGGAGAGGAAGTAATGCTGGACGAACCTAGAGGGTACGAATTGCCTCCAGAAGGTTTTGCAGTAGAAGATGCTGGTTTTATAGCGCCTATGGAAGATGGCAGTGGAGTACAGGTTGTGGTTTCACCAACTTCCGAACGACTTCAATTATTGGAGCCCTTTGTTCCAATCTCTCCAGAAAGTCTTCAAGGTGTAAAACTTTTGATAAAGCCTTTTGGTAAGTGCACTACAGACCATATTTCTATGGCTGGGCCATGGTTGAGATATCGTGGACATTTAGATAATATTGCCAACAACACCCTGATAGGTGCCGTCAATGCTTTTAACAAACAGACTAATTTTGTCAAAAATCAATTGACCGGAGAATATGGAGCTGTTCCAGATGCACAGCGTGCTTATAAGAAAGAAGGAATAAGAACCATCGTAGTAGGAGATCACAATTATGGAGAAGGTTCTTCAAGAGAACATGCTGCGATGCAACCTCGTCACTTGGGTGTTGCAGCAGTATTGGTCAAATCTTTTGCCAGAATTCATGAAACCAACTTGAAAAAACAGGGAATGTTGGCTTTGACTTTTGCCAATGAGAGCGATTATGACCTAATTCAGGAAGATGATACCTTCAATTTTGTTGACATCACAGAGTTTACTCCTGGTAAACCGTTGACGTTGGAAGTAGTACATGCAGATGGAAGCAAGGATACCATTATTGCAAATCATACATACAACGAATCTCAGATTCAATGGTTTAATGAAGGTTCGGCCTTAAATGTGATCAAAAAAGAGAATGCATAAAATACCTTTCGGATAATTCAAAGAAACTCCTGATATTGTATCAGGAGTTTTTTAGTTTTAACCAAATCCTAACTTAATGAAAATCAGCAAGAAGACCGTTTTTAATATTGTCATTATTCTTTTCGTGCTCTCCTTTTTCGTGACTCCTATGGGGCATTATGGCAAAATTTTACTAAATAGGGTCTTTGCTTCCTCACCACCAATAATCGAAGAGTCTAAACGAGAAAAAATCACGGATTACGATTGGAAACTAAAAGATGCGGAGTGGGACTTTTTCAATTTTGAAAAATCAAAGGGCAAGGTCATTTTCATCAACTTATGGGCCTCGTGGCGATTGCCAAGTGAAGCTGAATTGGCGAGTATTCAGGAAATGTACGACAAGTACAAGGGTAAAATGGATTTCTATATCATTACTAATGAAAATCGACCACCAGTAGAAGAGTTTATGGCTAAAAACGGATTCACACTCCCGGTCACCTATTTGATCATAGGTGAAAAAACACCGATCAATCCTAATGAGGTGCCTTCTTCTTATCTCATTGATAAATCTGGAAATATTGTGATTTACAAAAGAAAGATTGCGGACTGGAGCACGACCAAGGTGTATAATCTTTTGGATGAATTGATTGCTGAATAAATTGAATGAAATTTTCTAAGGACCAACTTGTCAATGCCTTTTGGATATTGGCCATTATTTTAATTGTGTTTACCCCAGTGGGCTTTCATGCCCGCGTTTTGGTGGGAAAACTTTTTGCAACCAGTGCAGATATCGTTGAAACAGGCAAACAGAAAACCTTGGCCAGTTATGCATGGAAATTGGATAATCTGGATGGAAACCACTTAAATTTTGAATCGAACCAAGGAGAGGTGGTTTTGGTAAACCTTTGGGCTACCTGGTGTCCGCCATGTGTGGCTGAACTTCCAAGTATTGAAAAGTTGTACAAAGATTATGGAAACAAGGTGAGGTTTATGTTGGTCACAAATGAATCTCCTGAGAAAGTCTCAGAATTCCTTCAGAAAAAAAAATACGACTTACCCGTTTATTTTGAAAAGTCACAAACTCCTGGAGAACTGGTTTCCAGGAGCATCCCTGCCACCTATATCATCAGTAAATCTGGAAAAATAGTGGTGGATGAAAAAGGTGCAGCCAATTGGAATTCGGAAAGCACAAGAGCACTTCTAGATCAACTCTTATTGGAACAATAAAGCTTTATGTCCCCTCGAGCACAGTCTAGAGGTTGATATTTGGTCTCGACTCCGCTCTACCTGACATTATATTTTTTATGGAAAGGTTTAAGATTTATTTTCTGAAATATTTAAAGGGCACTACCAACATGCCAAAACATTCCCCTTCCTGTTTTCCCAAATGCTTGTGATGAATTTTATGGGCTCTACGAACTCCCCGGGCGTACCAGTTATTGGCATTTCGGAATAATTTAAAACGCTGATGAATAAAAATATCATGCACCAAAAAGTATGCAATTCCGTAAGCTAAAATGCCAAACCCAAGTGGCCAACCGTACCAGAAATCAGTTTCAGCTCCCGAATAGAAGCAAATCATACTTACTATCGCGTAAAAAATGAAAAAAGCATCATTGCGCTCAAACCATGAGTCATGGTCCTTGTTGTGATGGTCTTTATGAAGACTCCATAAAAAGCCATGCATTACATACTTATGGGTAAACCAAGCCATAAATTCCATGATGGAAAAAGTGCCAAGAAAAATCAATATCCAAACAAGAATTTTCATCTAAAGAAGTTGTAGTTTATAGTTTACATAAGATTCTGCCAAAAGCCCAAACTTTTGATAGTTTGGAACACGGATTCTAGTATTTTTTATTTCTAGAGGTGGAGTACTCTGTAACTTTTGCAATAGTTTTTTATAATATCGATATGCGGTATATACCCCAAATTTGGCTTGCTCCGGAAGTTTCACTATTCCTGAATAACCAAGCTCAAAATCCGCAGTGATTTCATCAACAATCCTCTTTTTGGAGACTTCATCCAGCTCCATTAAATTGGTATTGGGAAAATAGGAACGCTCCAAACCCTCATAATCGGCCTTTAGGTCCCGTAAGAAATTTACTTTCTGAAATGCAGAGCCCAACGCCATGGCCGACTCTTTTAATTCTTCATACTTTTCTTTATCACCATTGACAAAAACGCAAAGACACATCAAACCAACAACATCCGCTGATCCATAAATGTATTCTTTGTATTCTTCATAGGTGTTATACTTCTTTTTGGTCAAATCCATTCGCATACTTTTCATAAAAGCTTCCACAAGGTGATGCGGAATGTCGTATTTATGATAGGTATGCTGAAAAGAATTCAAAATGGGATTTAAACTGATTTTGTTCTCAATGGACGCTTCGAAAGAAGCTTCAAAATTTTCAAACAGCTCTTTTTTGTTGTAATCGTGAAAAGTATCCACAATTTCATCTGCAAAGCGTACAAAACCATAAATGTTGTAAATGTCCTTTCGAATTGATACGGATAACATTTTGGTGGCAAGGGCAAAAGAAGTACTGTAGGTTTCGGTTACAATTTTACTGCAATTATAGGAAACACGGTCAAAAATAGATTTCATGGCTTACGTTTTTTTAGTTATCAGATCAGATACCAATTTTCCTGAAATCAATGCTGGCGGAACTCCAGGACCCGGAACGGTAAGCTGGCCTGTAAAAAACAAATTTTCTACTTTGCTACTTTTGAGGTTGGGTCTTAAAAAGGCTGTTTGACTTAATGTATTTGCCAAACCGTAGGCATTGCCTTTATAAGAATTGTATTGTTCAATAAAGTCTTTAACACAGAAGCTCTTTTTAAAGATAATGGATTTTTTGGCATCTTGACGTGTATGCTGGTTAAACCTATCCATCACAATATCAAAATATTGATCTCTGAGTTGAGGTGTGTCATGTAAATCTGGAGCGATGGGAACCAATATAAATCCTGTTTCACAGCCCTTAGGAGCCATCGTAGCATCGGTTACTGATGGAAAATTAGCATAGAACAATGGTTTGCTTGGCCATTGGGGGTTATCGTAAATTTCTTTGGCGTGTTGGTTAAAATCTGTATCGAAAAATAAGTTATGATGCTTTACATTTTTTAGTTTTTCACTGAAACCGATATAGAAAAGTAAGGATGATGGCGCATAAGTGCGATTGTCCCAATACCTTTCGGAGTATTGTCGATGCTTTTCGGACAATAAATTCTCGGAATGATGATAATCTGCCCCACTGACAACCATATCGGAGGTGTGATCCTGTCCTTTGGACTTAATTCCTTTGACTTTGCTATTTTCTACCAATATTTTGTCAACCGGGCTATCCGTTTGCATTTGCACCCCGAGTTCTACGGCCAAATCTGTCATTGCCTTAATAATTTGGTACATTCCACCTTTAGGGTGCCAAGTGCCAAGACCAAAATCCGCAAAGTTCATAAAGCTATAAAAGGAAGGCGTTTTACTAGGTTTTGCCCCTAAAAAAAGTACCGGAAATTCCAATACGGCAATCAACTTAGGATTTTTAAACCGCTTTCGCACTTCTTGACTAATGGTTTTAAAAAATTGGTCCACCTGAAGTACAGTTTCTTTGGTTACCAATTCTAATGGGGACAATCCGGGACGAAGTACCACTTTATTTATGGCAATATCATAATTGTTCTGCGCCTTGCTGATAAATTTTCTGAGTTGAACAGCACTACCTGTTTCAATACGTTCAAACTCTTGGCAAATTTTGTCCATACAGTCACCAATCGTCATTACATCGTCCTTAAAAAAAACTTTGTACGCCGGATCTAACTTGTCAAGTTGATAGTAGTCAGAGGTTTTTTTGCCAAAGTCTGCAAAAAACTTATCAAATATATCGGGCATCCAATACCAGCTAGGCCCCATATCGAAGGTAAATCCATCTTTTTTGAATTGCCTTGCTCTTCCGCCAATTGTAGTATTTTTTTCAAATAAAGCTACTTGAAAACCTGCCTGGGCCAAATAACAGGCTGCCGAGAGTGAAGAAAAGCCGGAACCTATGACAATTACTTTTTTCATTTTTTTGATTTGGGAGGCTTTTACAAGGTACGTATAACTTTTTCTATGGAATCGAATACTTTAATGTTGCTGGGTAAACTACTTTCATCGATGTATTGTATTTGGTGGCCCAAAACGTATAAACTTGAATTTCCTGCAGCGTTCAATGTCTTAGAGAATTTTTCGAAATAGGAAGCCAAATTATCTTTGGTGGGTGAAACCGTGAAATAGGAAAGAAAGGTCAGATTGTCATAATATTTCAACAAGTCTTCCAAACTTTCAATGGGCATGGTCTGTCCGAGGTAAATGGACTTGTAACCCCTAAGGGTTATTTCATAATTTATGTAAAGCAATCCCAATTCGTGGATTTCATTTTCGGGTAAAAAGAGAGCAAAAACTTTATCTTTTTTAGTAGGCTCCGCTATTTGAAGCTTTTCTGTATTGATATACAGTTTTTGTTTAATCAGATGGGTGATAAAGTGCTCATGCGAAGGACTTATGGTATCAGTTTGCCAGAGCAGCCCTAGCTCGTTTAATAATGGAATAAAAACATCTGAAAAGATTTCTCTAAAGGATTTTTCAGAGAGTAAGCTGCTATAGGTATTTAAAAATAACGTCTGGTCAAAATTGACCATAGCTAGTTTAAAAGCATTGATGGCATGGCTTTTTTCACTGGTATTGGAGACAATTTCCCGCACCATTATTGGTATCTGACCTTCCTCTATCTTGGCTATTTTGGAAATTTTATATCCATTATTGTAAAGCAGGGTAACGTTTAATAACTTTTGAAGACTCCCAATGCTATATGTTCTGATGTTCGTATCTGTTCTTTCAGGGGTAAACAGATTGTATCTTTTTTCCCAGATTCGAATGGTGTGTGCCTTTATTCCAGACAAGTTTTCCATGTCACGGATACTAAAGGAAGCTTTTACATTGTTCATCTTTTTAGTGTAAACGTTAAACAAATTTACAATTTAATCGGAGCTGACCTAATTTATTATCATAAAATTTAAGAAGAAGCGTTGCAAATTGGGATGAAGTTTTGGTGTGAACGAGATCCCTCACCATAAAAAAGAGCAAAAAAAAACCGCAATGATTGCGGTTTTGTGCCCACGACTGGAGTCGAACCAGCACGTCCTTTCGAACACTACCCCCTCAAGGTAGCGTGTCTACCAATTCCACCACGTGGGCGTTTCGGAATTTGCGGGCAAATATCGTTAAAATTTAATTTGTTCCAATAGGGTTTTGCAAACTATTTGAAATGACGGAAGGGTTAAGTCAGCAGATTTCCATTTTCATCCCATTCCGCAATTACGGCCCTTTTGCTCTGATCCACGCATTTGGCAATCCATTCCTCATCATAGGATACGTCGTGTTTGGCAAGAACATCATCTGGCACACCATTCCATACATTGGGCATATTGCCTTTATAGCCTAATTCCTCAATGCCTGCTTTGGTGGTATAATATCCCGATACCGTTAAATTGCGCAGGGTGGAAAAAAACTGTATCTCTAGAGGTTGTTCCTGCTCAGCAATTTCTGGGTCAGGAAATGCAATGGTGTTCAAAATGGCCTTTTGTTGTTCCATAGTTGCAGATTTGAATATCGTATTAAAATCGGTATTGCATTTATGGTCCAGCCACATTAAACCACCTCGCAATGGGGTTTGAAATTCTGGGATGTCTTTGACCATAAATTCAATAAAATCAGGCACTTCTGCATCTGTAGCACTACCATGCTCTGCGGTGGCCGGTAGAATCAAATCACAGAGGATGGCTATAGTTTCTGTTTCATGTTCATTAAAAAAGACCTCCTCAAATAGTTCTTGGTCGCGTTCCATTTCTTTTGGGGTTCTACCGTAGGCATAACTTTTAAATGGAACGACTTCTTCATTTATGGATTCGGATTTTGGCTTGCATCCATGAACAGCTAATCCGCTGGCAACGCCACCTAGTAAAATCGATTTTAGACTTTTCCTTCTATCCATGGCTAAATGTTTTGCTTTTTAAGTTCTTCAACAATGTAATCCGAGGCTCTCCAGGCCAACGCCAAAATGGTCCATGTCGGGTTTTTATCGGCTTGAGACACAAAAGGTCCAGCATCGACAATAAATACATTGTCCACATCATGCAATTGTTGATATTGGTTAACAACGGAGGTTTTCTTATTGTCCCCCATGCGCGTTGTTCCCACTTCGTGGATAATTTCACCTGGAGCCAAAATGCCATAATTTTTATCTTTCCCAGCTTTTTCACCAATTACTTGACCACCCATATTATGGATAATCTCTTCAAAGGTGTCCTGCATGTGCTTAACCTGTTTTACCTCATGCTCGGTCCACTCATAATTGAATTTTAAAACGGGAATGCCATATTCATCCACTCTGGTTTGATCGATTTCGCAATAGTTGCTCTCTTGAGGAACTGATTCTCCTCTGCCCGCCATACCGATTGTGGAACCGTAATATTTTTTGACATCTTTTCTAAGATTATCGCCATAACCTCCAACGGGTAAACCAAAAAATTGGTTCATCGCATTTGGATTAAAACCGAAGCCATAGCTGGGCATGCCCAAACCGCCCCACATTTCAATATGATAACCTCTTGGAAAATCGAGATTTTTATTTTCCAACCACCATGGGGTATACACATGCATGCCACCAACACCATCTTCATTATAGGTTTCCCGATTCATTAAATCAGGGATGAACCCCATAAGATTGCTTCCTGTGGAATCGTGCAGGTATTTTCCGATTACATCGCTACTATTGCCCAATCCGTTGGGATGTTGCTTGCTTTTGGAATTCAGCAATATTCGGGCAGAACTACAGGCAGAAGCAGCTAAAACAACCACTTTTCCCTTTAGTTTATATTCTTTTCTATCTTCTTTGTTGATATACGATACCCCGGTAGCTTTGCCTTCATCATTTGTGGTCACTTCGCGAACCATACTGTTCACAAAAAGATCTATCTGCCCTCCACTTTTCTGGGCTGGGAAGATAAGACAGGTACCGGCCGAGAAATCTGCGTACACCTGGCAAGCCCTTGAACATTGACCGCAATAAAAACAAACTCCCCTTTCATTATTTATTTTTTTGGTAAGCATGGACATTCGGGAAGGATATACCGGAACATTCGATTTTCTGGCACCTTTTATATAATAAAGCTCATGCAGTCTGGGTTTTGGAGGGGGCAAGAAAAAGCCATCAGGATCATTGGGAAGACCTTCATTGGTGCCGAAAACACCTATCAGCTTATCGACCTTGTCGTAATAGGGTTTGACATCTTCATAGCCAATGGGCCAATTGTCGCCCAAACCATCTTGATCTTTTCTTTTGAAATCTTTTGGTCCAAATCTCAGGGAGATTCTTCCCCAGTGATTGGTTCGCCCACCCAGCATACGTGAACGGAACCATTTGAAATCGGTTCCTTCGGAATGGGAATAAGGTTCTCCTTCAATATCCCATCCACCGTAGGCGGAATCAAAATCCCCAAAAGGTCTTGTTGTACTGGCACCTCGTCTCGGTGATTCGTAGGGCCATTTAAGTTGGGTCATTTGGTCTGGATCTGCGGGATCAAAGAACGGTCCCGCTTCTACAACGGCAACCTTAAGTCCTGCTTCTGAAAGAATTTTGGTGGCCATTCCACCACCTGCACCTGATCCCACAATGATGACATCATACTCTTGGGAGGATTCAATTATTTGCATTTGCTCTGAATTACTTCAGCAAAATATAAAATTTAATAGGAAATTAATCGAACTTCTAGACTAATAACTTTAGAACAAGGACAGTCAACCCCAATTTTTATGTTGAATGGAGGTTGTTTTAAAAATCTTTGGCCTTTGCTTTGCTAACCAATCGCCAAACTGGAATCACTGTCCAAAGTACCAACATGATTAAGGATATGAAAAGTCCTTTGTTGGTCCCGAAAAAATCCTTGAAAACTGCACCAGTGTATCCTAGTAGAGCTGAAATATCAAGTTTAAGAAGAATAAGGGTTCGGGATAAATCGATAGGATTCAACATTGTTGCAATCAAGGAAAAAGTGTCAAGTGGGTATTCTTCGAACACTATTAATGACATCAAAAACAATCCGTCATAAATCACCGCCATGAAGAGCCAAAGGAGAACGGCATACCCAAAGCCTTTGATTTTGTTCTCGTTGGATAGGGCTATGTTGAAGGACAAAGCGGTAAAAATCAATGTTAGAAAGGCACCTGTCACCAATAATAGGGTAAAGTCAAAAATGGCATCACTGCGGAACAATCCATAAATAACAAAGGGAATGCCCAGTCCTAGAACCAAACTAAGGGCAAGTGAACCTGCCACCCCGAAATATTGTCCTAAAAAAATAGAGGTTCGCCTAATAGGTTGCGCTAAAAGCAGTTCGGTGAATTCCCTGGAATTGTAATAGTACATGACCCCGAATATTGTACCAATTAAGGGTACCAAAACAATGATAACATTCATCAAGGTGATTACTGCTTTTG
Source organism: Flagellimonas sp. S3867 (assembly GCF_014698935.1). Taxonomy (GTDB): domain Bacteria; phylum Bacteroidota; class Bacteroidia; order Flavobacteriales; family Flavobacteriaceae; genus Flagellimonas. Next base: position 57,199 of record NZ_JACVMN010000004.1, on the reverse strand, counting down.
AAACATCGTTGTTCAAAAAAAGTAGTACAAATCCGAGCGCTAAGTAGAACAAAAAATAAACGTAGCTCCATCTACTTCGAATGAGGTCGTAAAAACTGTATTTTAGTATTTTAAGCATGGACGTTTTCAGAGGCTATTGCCGCAATGGCATGTTCAACATTGGTTTGATTGGTCATTTTCTTGAGTTGGTCAATACTGCCCTTAAAGTAAATCTTTCCTTCCAATAAGTAAACCACCTCGTCCGCAACTTCTTCTACAAATTGCATAATGTGGGAGGTGACCAAAATGGTTTTTCCGTTTGATTTTTCTTCCTGAATCAATTGTTTAAGCTGAATTAAGGCCGCAGGATCTAGTCCGGTTGTGGGTTCGTCAAGAATTATTAGTGGACCATCGAACATAAAGGTCATAACGATGTTCACTTTTTGTTTGGTTCCACCGGAAAGGGTTGAAAGTTTCTTGTCCAAGAATGGCTCTAGACCAAAGAGGGCAATCAATTTTTCTTCTTTGGAGGGTTGTTGGTGCAAATCTTTGATCATTCGAATGAGTTCCCGAACTTTAAGATTGTTTGGAAAATTTGCGATTTGAGGGAGATATTCGATATCTCTGAGATATTTCCATTTGTTTCGGATATTTTCCCCTGAGATTGTAATGGTTCCCTGATTTGGAATCACCATACCCAAAATTGATTTTATCAAGGTTGTCTTGCCCGAACCATTTGGGCCTAAAATGGCCACAATTCCCTTGGGTTCTATGGTAAGGTCTAGGTTACGAAGCACTTCGTTTTTTCCAAATCGTTTGCAAAGGTTATCTATTTGTATCATTGTATTTGTTTCATTAAAGGGGTGGCATCCAAAAGTTTATCGGGTGTGAAAACTGGAGAAACTTTCTCTGAAAAGTCTATGATGTCCATAAAAAGACTTCGTAGCAGCACAATGGTCTCCGGGGTTCGGTTTACGATATAGGAAAAAAGTTTAACTGGTCTGTATGGCACATCTCCGGTTCCATCTTTATCTAGATCATAACCGGTGTACTTACTCCAATAATTTCCCTTAAAAATGTTATCGTTGAGTTTACTGTTATAGGAAACATCAAAGGAATTGTGCAAAAAATTATTGGCGGAAAAGGTGTTTCCATAGCATGCGCCCCTAACTTTTAGGGCCCAGCCATTGTTTAAAAAATTATTGTTCAAATATTTAATTCGGTTTGATCCTTCTATGCTGATGCCTACGGTGTTTTCTTCAAAAGTGTTTCCCGTTATTTCGGCATCGTTTATTTCTTTCAGCAACATTCCGAAGGAAGCAGACCCCCAATTTTTTCGAAATGTATTGTTGCGCATCACGATTTCTTTGGAGAACATTACGGCAACTCCGGAGCCATTATTTTCAAAAACATTGTTTTCGTATATATCGTTATTGGAAAACATAAAGTGCAGTCCGTAGCGCACATTATTGGTACTGCTATTGTTCTTGATCAAAATATCATCAGAAAATTCCAGATAAATACCATCGCGAACGTGTTGAACAATGTTTTGTTCTACTTCAATATGCTTGCTGTACCATAACTGAATCCCGTTTCCAGAGTTGAACTCCTCTACGGCATCCCCAATGATTTTGTTATGATATACCCTTCCGTAACTGGATTTTTCAAGATAAATGCCAAAAAAAAGCTTTTCCAAAACCACATTTTGAATAAGGAAGTTTTTGCTTTTTACCACCCGAATAGCGGCATAATCTTCGGTATAGCTTGTACCCACATTTATGATGAACAACCCATCTATGGTAACATTGTCCGAGACAACGGTAATAATTTCACCTTGATCCTTACCGTCTATAATGGGATAATTTTCACCTATAATGGTCAAGGGCTTGTTCACCCTAATATTGAATTCGTTGTAGGTGCCTTTTTTAATTAGCAGGGTGTCAAAATCTGCGGCAAGTGCAATACCTTTTTTAATGGTGTTTACTTCACAATCAGCACAAACCTGGATGGTCTTTGCGTTTGCAAAGGATAGTATGACAAATAGCAATATAAAAGTGAGTTTGTGTTTGCTCTGCATCATGCTTTTAAAAAATGGTGTATTTGGCACAAGTATTCAGCGTATGATCTGAATCCATGAAGATTCCATTAAAATTTTGATATAATGGAAAACTTATTTCAGCACCAAGTACAAGCTTATTTTTTGCAAGACCAATATTGAATCCAGCTCCTCCCCAAATGCGTTCGCCTCCATAATTATTAGTGTCGGCGGTTGTCACCATCATCGGATTCAATTCCGAATCCATGCCTTTTATCTCGTTTTCTTTACTACCGGTCAATCGAATGGTAGCACCAACATTGTTGGAAAGTGCATACCCTGCCCAGGAGTTCAGCTCATATAGATTACCAAAACGGTACCCTTCATTATTTGTTCCTGTTCTAAAGGTATTCAATTGTTGTATTCCCCATGAAAAATCACCATGATTTCCCTTCAATGTGCCTCCGAAGGTTATATCAAACGTTCCGGAACCTAGTTGCATGGTGTAAGGTAGTTTGGCGTTGGCCATCATTGGTGTTGCATCCCTATTTTCTATATCACCAATGGGAATATTGAATTTTGTATTCAAGTGAAAAGATAGCTTTTCAGTCGACATAATGCTATATAGTAGCCCCAGTTTTAAATCTCCAAGACCATCGGATGAAGTTGAAAAATCCCTGAGCATTGGCATATTGTTCATCATCATTCGGGCGGTAAGGTCCATATCTTTTTTGACAAAATTCTGCATAAGCATAAGGGTTAGCTTATCAGAAACCCCGTACATAACTCCCAACATATACATTTGCATGGTCATTTCTTGAGGGGCTACCATGAACCTTTGGTAGATTTCTTCGTCTGAAATTTCATTGGAACCTTCACGATTTCCGCTCATGGCCATTTTCATGTAGCGGAGTGAAACCATAAAACCACCTTTCGCGTGTAAATGATCGCCCATTATTCCGCTTGGCGCATAGGAACCAGGTCCATGATGATGATGCGAATGGTCAACAGCTCCAAAATTTGACGAAACGAATTGTTTTTTGAGAGTGCCCCAATCCATTACCTCATCTTCATCGGTCTTTTGGCCAGCTTTTGCATCTTTCTCACTGGAATATGCTGATAAATTTGCCCCCATTGGACTTGGAAGGGACTTACTTTTTAGAAAATAGGCAGAAGCCGCTTCAATATATTTTTCGGTATTGTAATCGGTTACCCATAGTTGGTTAAAATCCCCTTCTTCTTTGGTTTTAAGGTAATTGACCAAACATTCGATAGCATCGAAATGATAGGTTTTACCACCGTTTTTTGCCGCTTTCGCCTGAAATTTAATGTTCTTTACATCCATTTTGCAGTGGGCACATTGTTTATAGGTCTGCGCTGTGAGTCCAGTGAAAATTAGGCATAGGAAGAGTGTAAAAACTGTTATTGGAGGTTTCATTCTGCTGTTATCGTATGATTAAAAACTTGGAATTTTCGTTTGCTTTTACCCAATGTTCTTCATCCGCAGGAAAGTTGAAATGTTGATAAGTTGCGAGATTGTATTTTTTTTGATTGATATGAAAATCAATATCTCCTTCCAAAACAATCAATTGAGCATCTTTTGGAGAAGTGTGATTGGGAAATGTGGCGTCCTTTTCCAAACTGATGGTCAAAATTTCAAGAGCATCTGTTTTAACAAACGAAGCAACCTGTAATCCATCGGGTTCTTGCTCTTTTATTTGGTTGTTTATGGTGTACATTGGCATAAAAGGATTTATTGGTTCAATTCAATCAAAAGTTCGTCCCATGTAAAAAGGTTGCCTCCATGTTTGCTTTTTTCCAGCTCTGCATCGGTTTTTGTATCGAATGCAGTTAAAAATTCACCCATAGGACTTGGAATTCCGTCACTAATCAGGAAAGTTGCCTCAGTGGCATCCATTAATTTCCCAGGCTCCGTATAGTAATTACAGAGATACATTGCGATACTGTTAGCATCCACCTCCTTTAAGTGGTTTACCATACACTCGATAGCATCAAACTTGAATGCTTTTCCTTTTGTGGTCACAATTTGTGCAGCGTGTTGCTGGTCAACAATCGTCATTCTACAAAAATGACATCCATCGGTTCCATAAACTATTTGCTGAGGTTTTGCCGTGCAACTGCTCAAGACTGCGATTAAAACAATGGGAAGTAAATGAATTCCGCCTAGAGTTTTCATGCTTGGGATTTTTTATGTTCTTTTTTTCCAAGGATAAAGGCGAAAAGGGATAGTCCCATACCAATGCCAAGACTAAAGGCTCCTAATTGGGGGTAGGAATGTGCTTTAAAGTTCAAAATGTCCTTGGATCCAAATAAGGGAGGTTGAAAGCCCATTACAGAACCATCTGGATTTGTAAACTTCATAATGGCTTTTGGATCAAGGTCATGTCCGTAATCATGTTCCCACAGATAGAAATCGTATAATCCGGCAGTACTTAATAACACCATCAGAATAAACCAATAAAGGTACCAGCGGTAATTTGCCTTAAAGGCAATTAACAATCCAATAATAGTTGTGGATATAATCCCAATCGGAAAAATCTTAAACTCGGGTATGGCGTCTGGAATGTATTTCATGCCCACATAATGATTCATCAAGTTTATGTTTTTGATGTCATGAGGGTTGGCATCAGAAAAATCATTGATATGAATATACATTCCCAATGGGGTAGGATATTGCGGAGCCTCCAGGGTTATTTTCCACAGCGGGAAAACAAAGAGGAGCAAGGGCAATAACACGGCGATAAACATTATAACTTTTGAGTTCTTTTTCATTTTATTACACGCTAAGGTTTTAATCAGCGGGAGGAGCAATCCTCCCGCTTATCCAAATTAGAATCCAACAATTTTGGAATTATTGCGTCAGTCTTCACCCAACGACCAAGTCAAATCAATATCTGAACTGGCGGGAGAAACCCTGACATAACCTTGCATTTCTTGATGCAAAGCTGAACAGAAATCGGTACAATAGAAGGGCCAAACACCCACCTGTTTAGGTTCCCAAACAAAGGTTTCGGTCTGTCCGGGCATGATCAACAACTCTGAGGTGTTCGCACCGATCATGCTTACCCCATGGGGTACGTCATAATCTTGCTCCAAATTGGTTACATGGAAATACACCTTGTCACCCACCTTGATTCCTTCAATATTATCCGGATTAAAGTGACTCCTGATCATGGTCATATATATATGAACTTCGTTTCCATCTCGTTCCACCTTTACATTGGCATCAGATGTTGTAGCATATTTGTGCTTGTTCTCCGTTAGGTTGTATATTTTCTTGGAATTTGGTTTGATCAACTCGGCTGGAATACCAGCAGCGTAGTGTGGTTCACCTACTGTTGGAAAATCCAGCAGCAATTCCATTTTCTCACCCGAAATGTCATATAACTGGGCAGATTGTGTTACTTCTGGCCCGGTTGGCAGATATCGGTCTTTTGTGATCTTGTTCATGGCCACAGCGTATTTGCCGTATGGCTTTCTAGAGTTACCACCAGGAATCATCAAGTGACCCACGGAATAGTAGCAAGGCTGTCTGTCGACCACTTCCCATGTCCCTACTTTCCATTTTACAACTTCGGAAGAGATAAAGAAGGTGGTATATCCGTTTCCTTTTCCATCAAACTCGGTATGCAATGGACCAAGACCTGCTTGTTTAACCGTTCCGGCCAAAACATCTTCAAAACTTAGAATGGGGATTCCATATGCTTCTCCTTCAAATTTTTCATTCTCAATAGCATCTATCATTTTCTTAAAGGAATGCACTGTTAAATCGGATGAAAGTTTTCCATTACCTACAATGTATTCTCCTGTTGGATTAACATCGCATCCGTGTGGAGATTTAGGCGTAGGTAAAAGATATACCAAACCGGGTAGGGTTGAAGCATCGAGTATACGAACCTCTTTTTTCATGGTAGAGGTAGCTGTATGGGTATGCTCATCGTAAACATTGTGCGCATAATTGGCCGGCATGGTAGTGAACTTTCCTTCTTTGATGTACTCTTCGGCTTTTTTCCAGTTCACGGCGGCGATAAAATCCTTATCGTTTTGTGAAGCGTTAACTTCCATCAACGTATGAGATTCTTCTGAGTTGTAGGTCGAGAAGAACATCCAACCGTGTGAAGCACCTCTACCTGGGTGTGCCAAATCATAATCGAATCCAGGCATCAATATTTGGAAGGATAGATCCATTCCACCATCCTCAGGGTCAACGCTAATAAAGGAAAGAGATCCTTTAAAGTTGCCTTTGTACTCTTTTATGGAAATATCCTGTTGCGGAATTGGAACGGAAAAACGTGTTCCTGCAACAACATACTCAGTATTTTCAGTTACAAAAGCGGAGCTATGGTTACCTGCACTGTTAGGAATCTCAATAATCTCGGTAGTTTCAAATACACTCAAATCTATTTTAGCTATCCTTGGTGTATTATTTCCATTGATGAAAACATAACGGCCGTCAATTTCACCATTGGTTTGGGAAATATCAGGGTGGTGCGAATCATCCCAAGGTACAAACCCATGGGAAGTATTTAACATGGGCTTGGTCTCTTCATTGTATCCCCAAGCTTTTTCAGCATCTTGCGAGAAAACCGGAATTACCTTGAACAAACGACCCGATGGAAGACCATATACGGACATTTGGCCACTGAACCCTCCAGAAATGAAGGCGTAGTAATCATCGTGCTCTCCAGGTGCCACATATACCTTTTCTGCTGCACTTGAAGCCAATGCACCGCTGGAGCTTTTGCTTTGATTGCAACTTGTAAAGAGCAGCGAAACGCCTGCAAGTGCAAAAAATAAATAATGGACTTTTTTCATTGTTATTGTTTTTAAAAGGTTGTTCTATAGTTATTCGCTTGGTGGTAGCATTACTTTATCCACCACATGTACAATACCATTTCCACAGGGGACACTGGCTATTATTTTTGCACCTCCGACAAAGACATCATCTCCTTGCACTTCCACTTGAACATTTTGATTGTTTGCTTGTCCTAGTTTTTTAAATTTTTTGAGAAAATCTTTGGAGTATTTCCCCGGAGTAACATGATATTGTAGAATATTGGCCAAGGAAGCTTTGTTCTCTGGTTTTAACAGATTCTCTACGGTACCTTCAGGTAAAGCATCAAAAGCGGCATTGGTTGGTGCAAATACCATTAACGGGCCTGCGTTTACCAAGGCATTTTCCAGTTCAGCGGCTTGCACAGCGGCCACAAGTGTGGTATGGTCCTTAGAGCCTATGGCAATGTCCAGTACATTAGGTTGGGCTTCATCATCTTTAAGGAATGCCTGTCCTTGTTTTTTGTCACTTTTTTGGGTTTCCACATTTGTTGTGGCAGTGGTTTCCGTTTTGGCTTCGTTCTTGCAGCTGGTCAAAATACATAGCACTAGGAACGAACCTAGGAATACTTTAATTTTGGTGATTACTTTCATAGTTAAATATTATAAGGTTCTAAAATATTCGAGTACGGCCCTGGCCTGTTCCTCGGTAAGACCTTGATTGGCCATGGGAGATCCATTGAATTCCATAAGAAGTTCTTTTGCCAAGGGGTCTTCTTTTACCATGACCTCAGGATTCAAGATCATGTTCATAACCCACTCAGGTGAGCGTCGTTCCAATATGCCGTTGGGTGCTGGACCAATAAACTTTTTTCCGATCCTGTGGCACGCCAAGCACATCTGTTCAAATACGGCTTTGCCCTCTTCCGACATAGCGGTATCGATATCATCGTTTAGTGTCAATGATTTTACAGGTCCAACCCCTTTATTGGTAAGCTCGACCCTTTCAGAGGGCTTAACAGCATTTGTTTCTGGTTGTGATTCAACCTTTTCGGTTGTGGATTTTTGTCGCTGTACTTGAAAGCCATCTTTTTTCTTTTCTTCTTTACCTCCGCAGCTTAATAGGAGGGCTAGGAAAAGGTATGCACTGCTTTTTACAATAATTTTCATGGGATTACAATTGTTAGATTTTAGGATCAAAAATATAGTCCCAAATTGTGGGATAATATGATAAATGTCACATTTCGGATAAAAACATCTTTTTTACCTTTGTGACTTATATTTAGATGTTTATGCTTTCAACCTCATCAAAATACGCCATTAAAGCAGTGTTGTTTTTGGCATTGCATTCAAATGAGAACCATAAAATGATGGTCAAGGATATATTCCAAAGAATTAATGTTCCGCAACAGTATTTGGCCAAGATTTTACAAGAGCTTTCCAAGAAGGATATTATCTCATCCGCAAGGGGACCTAAAGGCGGTTTTTACTTGAGCGATACAAACAAAACGCTTCCATTGATCAATATTGTGGATGTTATTGAAGGTAGACATCGACTACAGTCCTGCATGTTGAGTATAAAGGAGTGTGATAGTCAAAATCCATGTGCCCTGCATGATCTGGTTGGAAACGCCAACAGTTATTTCTTGAAAAATCTTGAGGAAACCACCATTGAAAAACTTATTGAAGATATCAGGGATGGTAAGGCAATACTTCCGTTATAATTACCAAACACCGTTTGATTCTAACATTGCTTGAAACCATTACTTAATTGGAATTCAATACTTTTTTTGCTATTTATGTGATAAAATAGTGTAAATGGCATGTTGAATGCATGAAATTGTTTATTTTGAGGCCATAATCAGCAATTATGAAGCTCCATTTATTAAATAGAACTAGTCCTAATAATAGTTCGTTTATGGTCAGTCATAATCTGTATCCACACTTTTTAAAAATATGGCACTACCATCCGGAATTGGAGTTAATTTTGGTTGAGAAAAGTTCTGGAACACAATTTATAGGGGATAGTATTGAAAAATTTGATGTAGGCGAGGTAATTCTTATAGGAAAGAATCTTCCCCATATGTTACTCAATGATGACGTTTATTTTAATCCCTCTTCCGAAAAAATGGCCGAATCCGTAGTGGTCCATTTTAAAAAAGAGTTTTTGGGAATGGGATTTTTATCGGTAGCGGAAACCAAGCCCATTACCGATTTATTGGAGAGGGCCAATCGCGGTGTGAAGTTCCCAAAAGTGGGTAAAAGAACAATTGAGGATATCAGAAGTTTACGGAATTTGGAGCCTTTTGAAAAATTGTTGAAGTTCATAGAGATTTTAAACACCTTGGCAAAAGAACGACCCTATCGACTGCTTTCGAGTATGGGGTATATAAATTCGTTCTTAAAAACTGAGAATAAAAGACTGCATAAGATTTATGAATATGTCTTCAAGAATTTTAAAAATTCTATTGGCGCCAGCGATGTTGCAGCGGTAATAGGTATGAATTCTTCTGCCTTTAGTAGGTTTTTCAAACAGGTTCACCGAAAAACTTTCACCCGATATCTAAATGAGATAAGAATAGGATATGCCTGTAAGTTGTTGCTTGAAGATAAATTGAACATCACAGCAATAGCATACGAATCAGGATTCAATAATATCTCAAACTTTAACAGACAATTCAAAATGATTATTGGTAAATCGCCAAGCTCCTATATTCAATATCATACCGATAAAATGGAATATGCCTAATATGTGGCAAAAATAGTATTGCCCTTAGTGGTTTATTAGGTAGCTTAAACCTGTCCCAGCGGTTAGTTTTGTTTTAAACAATAATACAAATGTCCGATTCAACATTGATTACAGACATCGAGGTAAAGGATATACGTTTTCCCACGAGCAAAACAATGGACGGCTCTGATGCTATGAATCCCGACCCGGACTATTCCGCGGCCTACGTGATTTTAAAAACGAACCACCATGAAGGATTGGAAGGGCATGGTTTAACTTTTACCATAGGCAGGGGAAACGAACTTTGTGTTGCTGCGATAAAATCATTGTCTCCGCTGCTGATGGGTAAATCCTTGGAAAGCTTTACCCAAAACATGGGGGATTTTTGGAGAATGATAACGGGTGACAGTCAATTACGTTGGTTAGGTCCCGAAAAAGGTGTGATTCATCTGGCCACTGGTGCACTGGTCAATGCAGTTTGGGATTTGTATGCCAAAGTAGAAAGGAAACCGCTTTGGCGTTTGCTGGCCGATATGTCACCGGAAGAATTGGTTTCATGTATAGATTTTACCTATATAACAGATGCCATAACCCCAGCAGAAGCACTTGAGATTCTAAAAAAACAAGAAAACACAAAACAAGAACGTATAGACGAACTATTTCAATCCGGATATCCTGCTTATACAACCTCTGCAGGATGGTTGGGCTATTCAGATGAAAAAATGCGACGTCTCTGCCGTGAAGCAAAAGCTTCAGGATTTAGGCATATGAAAATAAAAGTTGGAGCCGATTTAAATGATGATATAAGAAGAGCAGCTTTGATTCGAGAAGAAATGGGACCTGATCTACAGTTGATGATGGATGCCAACCAAAAATGGGATGTAGAAGAAGCGATTTCCAACATGGAGGAGCTTAAGAGGTTCGACCCCTGGTGGATTGAAGAACCTACAAGTCCAGATGATATTCTGGGGCATGCCCGTGTGGCTAGAGCTGTACACCCTATTAAAGTTGCTACGGGAGAACATTGTCAAAATAGGGTGATGTTCAAACAGCTGATGCAGGCCAATGCCATAGGTATTTGTCAAATTGATAGCTGTAGGGTAGGGGGTGTTAACGAAATATTGTCCATTCTCCTAATGGCCGCCAAGTTTAATATTCCGGTTTGTCCACATGCCGGAGGGGTAGGGTTGTGCGAATATGTACAACACCTTTCCATGTTTGACTATATTGCCGTGACCGGTTCTATGGAAAATCGAATCATCGAATATGTTGATCATTTACATGAGCATTTCTATGACCCCGTTGTCATAAAAAACGGTGCGTATATGCCACCAACCATGCCTGGATATAGCATTGCCATTAAAGACAACTCTTTAGAACAATATAAGTTTCCCGATGGAGTGATTTGGCAAGAGGAAATGGCTAATGTGGACTGAATTTAAAGGACTAGAAAAATATCATGTTTAAAACCATAACTAATGTCATTGTTTAGCCTGACAGGAAAAACTGCAATAATCACCGGTGGAGGAAGCGGGATAGGCGAAGCCATTTCAAAAGCCTTTGCAAAACAAGGTGCCAAGGTACATGTATTGGAGTTACATTCAGACAAGGCCAAATCCATTGAAGAGGAGATCCAAAGTTTAGGAGGTAAAGCGGTTGGCCATCAATGCGATGTATCAAATCAGGAAGAAACTAAAAGAGTTATAAAATCAATTTCGGACAAGTCTAAGATTGACATCCTCATTAACAATGCAGGAATAGCCCATGTGGGAAACATTGAAGGTACCACTGAAGCAGATATGGATAAACTATATCAAGTCAATATCAAGGGAGTCTATAATTGTATCCTTTCCTGTATTGAAACTATGAAAGTGCATGGAGGCACAATCTTGAATATGGCTTCAATTGCTTCCACTATTGGCATTTCTGATAGGTTTGCCTATTCCATGACCAAGGGAGCCGTACTTACAATGACGTATTCCATAGCCAAAGATTATTTGGATTACGGAATTCGTTGTAATAGCATCTCCCCGGCACGGGTACATACCCCTTTTGTGGATAACTTCATAAAGAAGAATTATCCCGGAACAGAAAATGAAATGTTTGAAAAGCTTTCCAAAACACAACCAATTGGACGCATGGGAAAGCCTGAGGAAGTAGCACATTTGGCATTGTATCTATGTTCCGATGAAGCTTCCTTTATCACTGGAACTGATTTTCCCATAGATGGCGGATATATAAAATTGAACGGATAATGAAATTAATAAGATTCGGAGAATACGAAAACGAAAAACCAGGCCTGGAACTTGAGAATGGAACAAGAATAGATGTTTCAGCCTTTGGTCAGGATTATGATGAAAACTTTTTTGCCAGCAATGGCATAGAACAACTTAAAACTTGGTTGGTCGAGAATAGCTCAACTTGCCCCGAAATCAATAAAGAAACACGGTTGGGTTCACCTTTATGCCGTCCTTCAAAAATTGTTTGTGTTGGACTGAACTATGCAAAACACGCTGCCGAAAGCGGCATGGACATACCCTCGGAACCCGTTCTGTTCTTTAAGGCGACATCGGCAATTGTAGGTCCTAATGATGATTTAATCATCCCAAAAGGAAGCAAAAAAACCGATTGGGAAGTGGAACTTGGAGTTGTTATCGGTAAAAAGGCATCCTATGTAGATCAAAATCAAGCAATGGATTATGTTTCCGGATACGTACTGCATAACGATTACAGTGAAAGAGAATATCAATTGGAACGTGAAGGACAATGGGTAAAAGGCAAGAGTTGCGACACCTTTGCTCCTTTAGGCCCTTTTATCGCCACAAAGGATGAGATAAATGATCCACACAACCTTAACCTTTGGTTAAAGCTCAATGGACAGCTCATGCAGAACAGCAACACATCAGATTTTGTGTTCAATATACCAGAACTTGTGAGTTACATTAGTCGGTTCATGACGCTTCTTCCGGGTGATATTATTTCTACAGGCACACCTTTTGGAGTGGGATTGGGGTTAAATCCACCAAAATATCTAAAACCTGGCGATGTTGTAGAATTGGGGATTGATGGATTAGGAAGTTCAAAACAGCAAGCCAAGGCATACCATAAACCATGATTATTGATAGCCATCAACACTTTTGGAAATACGATCCAGTCAGAGATGCTTGGATAGATGATTCCATGATGGCTATCCGAAGAGATTTTCTTCCATCCGATTTAAAATCCATTCTAGAAATGAATGGTGTTGACGGATGCATTGCAGTCCAGGCAGATCAATCCGAAGAAGAAACGCAATTTCTGTTGGATTGTGCCGAAAAAAACAATTTTGTAAAAGGAGTTGTCGGCTGGGTAAACCTCTTACAAGATAATGTTGAAGAACGATTAGAATGTTTTGCATCCAACAAATTACTCAAAGGAGTTAGACACATAGTTCAAGCAGAACCTGACCTAAACTTTATGTTAAGGGAAGATTTCCAATCCGGGATTAGTTGTTTGGGTAAATACGGGCTTATGTACGACATTTTGATATATCCACATCAGTTGCCAGCAGCAATCGAATTGTCAAGAAAGTTTCCGAACCAGAAGTTTGTGCTGGATCACATTGCCAAACCCCAAATTTCAAAAGGGATGGATTTACAATGGAAGCAAAACATAAATACATTGTCAGAAGTACCCAATGTATACTGTAAATTGTCTGGTATGATAACCGAAACCAGCAGTTTTAAATGGGATGAAGCCGAATTTTATCCTTTTATGGAGACTGTTTTGGAAGCTTTCGGAACCGACAGAGTTTTATATGGATCAGATTGGCCCGTATGCCTGGTCGCAGGAACTTATAAAAATGTGCTTTCCATTGTTACAAATTTTGTCCAACAATTGTCACCTACAGAGCAGCGAAATATTATGGGATTGAACGCGGTCCGTTTTTATAATCTTTAACTTAAAAAATCAATGATGACCAAAAAAATAGTGGAGTTTCTGTCCCAGAAAGGTATGTTGGGTTTCATTAGTATTTTAATGGTTTTGGGCTCTTGCAAGACCGTAGAGGAAGATGTTAAGCCCGAACCTCTGGCCAAACATGTTATTTTAATTGGTTCTGATGGTTTTGGTGCATATGCCTTTGATAAGGCCAAGGTGCCGAATTTGAAAAAAATGATGAAGGGAGGCGCATATTCACTAAAAGCACGCTCCGTACTTCCATCCTCCAGTGCAGTAAACTGGGCCTCCATGATCATGGGGTCCGGACCTGAATTGCACGGATATACAGAATGGGGCAGCAAAACACCAGAGTTACCCTCACGAATTATTGGAAAAGGAAATATATATCCTACAGTTTTCAGTTTGATTGACGAGCAATTACCCGAGTCCAAAAAAGGAGTATCCTATAGTTGGGGCGGAATAGGATATCTATTTGAAAAGAATATGGTCGATTTGGATTACAATGGAAAAACAGATTCCTTGACAGTAATTAAGGCGATGGATTTTTTAGTTGCTGAAAAGCCATCTTTGACTTTCATTCATTTTGATCAACCTGATGGTGCTGGACATAATATTGGACACGGAACACCGGAATACTATGAAGCAGTAGAGGAAATTGATGCTTTAGTGGGTCATGTGTTAAACACTTTGGAAAAAAACAAACTGATGGATGATACGGTTATTTTGTTTAGTTCTGATCATGGTGGAGTAGGTAAGGGGCATGGAGGAAAAACCTTGGCGGAAGTTGAAATTCCCTGGATTGTATATGGAAAAAACGTCTTACCCAAAGGAGAATTGAAATCAAGCGTGGTTACGTACGATACAGCGGCCACAATAGCCAAAATTCTGGGATTGGAAACACCCGATTTTTGGAGGGGAGTACCTATAAATGAAATCTTCGAAAATGAAAAATAACCTTTTATTACTTCTTGGATTGGTAATGTTTGCAAGTTGCCAACCAGAAAAAAAGAAAGAAATTGCGCCATCACCCAATATTGTTTTGTTCTTTGTGGACGATATGGGATGGCAAGACACTTCTGTTCCTTTTTGGAACAAAAAGACACCTTTCAATGAGCGATATATAACCCCGAACATGGAACGGTTGGCAAAAGAGGGGATGAAATTTACCCAGGCGTATTCCACGGCGGTTTGCTCACCAACAAGGGTTAGTTTAATGACAGGTATGAATGCAGCCAGGCATCGTGTAACCAATTGGACCTTAAAAAAGGATATGTTACAGCCCATGGAGGTCAATCATAAGACCCTTCAATTTCCTGAATGGAATGTTAACGGAATGAGTCCGGTTGAAGGTGACGATAAAGCGGTTTATGCCACACCGTTGCCACAGATGTTGAAGGATGCAGGATATTTCACCATTCATTCAGGTAAAGCCCACTTTGGAGCTATAGGTACACCCGGAGAAAACCCTATAAATCTCGGATTTGACGTAAATATCGCAGGACATGCCGCGGGTGCACCTGAAAGTTATTTTGGCACTGAGAATTTTGGGAATGGAAAAGAAGGAAAGGAGGTCTGGGCGGTACCAGGTTTGGAACAATATCACGGAAAAGACATTTATTTGACAGAGGCCATTACCCAAGAAGCCTTAAAATCGCTAGATACGGCGGTTGAAAAAGAGCAGCCATTTTTCTTGTATATGGCTCATTATGCTGTGCACACCCCAATAATGGGTGATGACAGATACCTACAGGAGTATTTGGAAAAGGGTATGGATTCCACCGAAGCCAAATATGCTTCCATGGTTGAAGGAATGGACAAAAGTTTGGGAGATATCATGGATTACTTGGAACGTGAAAAAATGGATGAGAATACCATAATTCTGTTCATGTCGGACAATGGCGGTCTGAGCGCTGTGGCCCGAGGTGGTGAAAAACATACACATAATAAACCCTTGGCAAGTGGAAAAGGCTCTGCCTATGAAGGCGGAATTCGCGAGCCCATGTTGGTAAAATGGCCTGGAAAAGTAAGACCCAACTCCGTAACCGAAGAATATTTAATTATCGAGGATTTTTATCCTACCATTCTTGAAATGGCAGGTGTTGAGAATCCAAATGTTGTGCAGACCATAGACGGACAGAGCTTTTTATCCTTGCTTTCTGAAAAAGAGTCAAACACCGCAGAGCGTGCACTATTTTGGCATTATCCCAATGAATGGGGCCCTGATGGACCGGGTATTGGAGCATCAAGCACGGTTAGAAAAGGAGACCTGAAACTCATCTATTTTCATGAAGATCAACATTTCGAATTGTTCGATCTAAAAACCGATATAGGAGAAACCAAAAATTTGGCATCGGAGCATCCAGAAAAAGTGGATGAATTGGCTAAAATACTCTCAAACCATTTGCGACATGTGGATGCCCAGATGCCATCATTTAAAAATACAGGAGAACCCGTTCCATTTCCAGATGAAATAACACTATAAATGAAGAACATCAGAATAATATTTGTTGCACTTATAATATTTACCGGGATTAGTTCTTGTTCTCAAATCGACCCCCCAGTTCCGGTTGGGCCAATTCCTTCAGAAAGACAGTTAGCCTGGCATAAGATGCAATATTATGCCTTCATACATTTCAATATGAACACCTTTACCAATATGGAATGGGGTTTAGGGGGAGAATCACCGGAACAGTTCAACCCTAGTCAATTGGATACCCGTCAATGGGCGCGTGTGGCTAAAGAAGCCGGTATGAAAGGTATAATTATTACCGCCAAGCACCATGATGGTTTTTGCTTGTGGCCAACCAAAACCACAGAACATTCAGTTAAGAACTCACCATGGAGGGACGGCAAAGGAGATTTAGTTAAAGAACTCTCGGAAGCCTGTAAGGAATATGGACTCAAATTTGGGGTTTATCTCTCCCCATGGGATAGAAACCATGAGGATTATGGCCGACCAGAGTATGTGGCAGATTTTCATGAACAGCTTCGTGAACTTTTGACCAACTACGGTGATATTTTCGAAGTTTGGTTTGATGGTGCCAACGGAGGCTCAGGTTATTATGGAGGCTCCAATGAAACTCGAAAAATAGATAACAAAACCTATTACGAATGGGATGAAGTAACCAACATAGTTCGTGAATTACAGCCTGAAGCGGCTATATTTAGTGATGGAGGCCCCGATATCCGTTGGGTGGGCAACGAGGAAGGATGGGCCAATGAGACGCATTGGAGCATCATGCGCAGGGATGAGATTCATCCGGGATGGCCCAGATATGTAGAACTCAGAACTGGTCATGAAGATGGTACCCATTGGCTTCCTTCGGAAGTCGACGTTTCCATTCGACCCGGCTGGTATTACCATCCTTCCGAGGATCATCAAGTGAAATCATTGGAACATTTGATTAAAATCTATTATGAATCCGTCGGACGAAACAGCAACTTGTTGCTGAACCTGCCTGTGGACAATAGAGGTTTGGTTCATGAAAAAGATGTAGAACAATTGATGCGCCTGCGTGAACAATTGGACAAGGATTTCACTTTGGATTTAGCAAAAAATCAAGATGTAATCGCATCAGAAGTTAGAGGTAATAGTTCCAATTTTGATTCGAACAAGGTTACAGATGGTGATGAAGAAACCTATTGGGCTACCAATGATGGAACCACTCAAGCATCTGTTACTATTCAGTTTGAAGAACCCACAGCGGTAAACC
The DNA here is from genome assembly GCF_014698935.1 of Flagellimonas sp. S3867. Classification (GTDB taxonomy): domain Bacteria; phylum Bacteroidota; class Bacteroidia; order Flavobacteriales; family Flavobacteriaceae; genus Flagellimonas. The sequence continues at coordinate 40,011 of NZ_JACVMN010000004.1, read as the reverse complement.
GTATTCTAATTCAAGAATATATTCCTTTGGGACAACGGGTTCAAAAATTTAATGTGGAAGCAGAAGTTGATGGCAATTGGGTGGAAGTGGCAAATCAGACTACTATCGGATACAAACGAATCCTGCGATTTGATGCTGTAAAAGCATCCAAACTAAAGGTGAACATTTTGGAGTCCAAAGGACCACCGACCATTTCCAATATTTCTTGTTACCACGCTCCCAATTTATTGACCGAGCCTGTTATCAAAAGAAATAAGGACGGCATGGTAAGTTTCAATTTGGCGGATAAGAATATTGAGACGTTCTATACCCTAAATGGAACGGACCCTACAAAATCCTCCCAAAAATATAAAGGACCATTTTTGGTTGATGCACCAACAACGATCAAGGCCATTGCTGTTGACCCTGCCGATCAAAGGACAACCAGCGTGACAACACAACATTTCGATGTATATAAGAAAGATTGGAAAGTGGTGGAAGTGTCATCAGGAATCATGGAGGAAGCAACTAAACTTATAGATGATAATTCCAAAACCTTTTGGGCCACCGACAAAGAAGGAAAACAACCTGGTGAAGTAGTTATTGACCTTGGAAAAACTCATGATTTAAACGGATTCACTTATTGGCCAATTCAAGAAAGATGGTCATTTGGAATGGTAATGGAATATGAGTTTTTCGTGAGCACGGACAACAGAAATTGGAAAAGAGTTTCGAAAGGTGAATTCAGCAACGTGGTCAATAATCCCATAGAACAGACCATAAAATTTGATGCTACCAAAGGTAGATTTATTAAATTAAGGGCTACAAAGGTGGCAGGCGATGACCCCAGGGCATCTTTTGCGGAGATTGGGGTAATTACATCGAACAAATAGATATGGATTTACAATTAAAGGATAAGGTCATAATAGTTACCGGCGGTTCCAAGGGAATTGGAAACGGAATAGTAAATGTTTTGGCTGCTGAAGGGGCAATTCCGGTAATTGTAGGTCGAACCAAAGAACATGTCCTCAAAGCCGTAAAATATATTGAAGAAAAAGGGCAAAAAGCCTTTTATGCCTTTGCAGAATTAACAGACCCCGAGCAATGCATAGAGGCTGTTGCTAGGGTGGTTGATGAGTTTGGAAAGATTGATGGCTTGGTGAACAATGCGGGAATCAATGATGGTGTTGGTCTGGAAAATGGAAATCATAACGATTTCTTGGCATCCATCAACAAAAATCTGACCCATTACTACTTAATGGCCCATTATGTATTGCCCGAACTCAAAAAAAGTAAGGGTCCAATTGTCAATATTGGATCTAAGACATCCATTACCGGACAAGGAGGTACATCGGGCTATGCGGCCGCCAATGGAGGTCGAAACGCACTGACCCGGGAATGGGCGGTAGAATTGTTACCCTATGCCATTCGGGTTAATGCCGTGATGGTGGCTGAATGTTATACCCCGTTGTATGATCGATGGATCAAAACTTTTCCTGATCCGGAAGAAAAACTGAAAAAGATCACGGACAAAATCCCTCTGGAAAATCGAATGACCACTGCTGAGGAAATTGCCAATATGGTTGCATTTTTGCTATCCCCCAGGTCAAGTCACACTACCGGTCAGTTGATTTATGTGGATGGCGGATATACCCATTTGGACAGAGCACTTTGAAATTGATGAGTGCCAGGAGGTAATCTGGACGAACCAAATAGATTGAAAATGAAACGCTATGCCCTTGCTTTAGATTTAAAGGATGACCCAAACTTGATTGCGGAATATGAAGCACATCACATGACTGTTTGGCCAGAGATTAAAAAGAGCATCTTGGATTCTGGAATAGAGAGAATGGAAATATATCGATTGGAGACAAGGCTTTTTATGATTATAGAAGCGGACGAGCATTTTTCATTTCAAAATAAGGCAAAGGCAGATTTGAACAATCCAAAGGTTCAGGAATGGGAAGAACTCATGTGGAAATACCAGCAAGCATTGCCCATGGCCAATCCGGGAGAAAAATGGTTGTTGATGAAGGAGATTTTCCGATTGGAACAAGAAGAATAGACTTGATAAAGGGTTCGGTTCATTAGCTGGTCCCATACAATTTAATGTGTTATGGAACGTAGAAAGTTTATCAATCAAATTGGAACAGGGTCGGCAGCATCAATATTGGCGCCCTTACTGTTGTCATTCAAACCCTCAATTACAACGAATGCCGATGGACCGCTCCGTTTTGGGATTGTGGCAGATGTGCATAAAGATTTGATGCCCGATGCTAACAAACGATTGGAAAGATTTATTTCCGAAGCTATTGACCAAAACGTGGATTTTGTAATCCAGTTAGGGGATTTTTGCATGGCGGATGCGAAAAATCAGGATTTTTTAAAGATTTGGGAAACCTATAAAGGTCCAAAATACCATGTATTGGGCAATCATGATATGGATAGAAATTCCAAACAGGAAATGTTGGATTTCTGGGGCATGCCCAAAACCTATTATTCTTTCGATTTTCATGGGTATCATTTCATTGTTTTGGATGCCAACTTTTTGTATCAAGATGGAAAGTTCACGGATTATGAAAAATCAAATTTCTACGTGAACAGCAACCTAAGGACTTTCATTGATGACGCCCAAATAGAATGGTTCAGGGCAGACTTGGAGGCCACACAATTGCCTACCATTGTATTTTCCCATCAAAGTTTGTGGCATTACCAGTGGGGAGTAAAAAATCGTTTAACCATTCAAAAAATCATGGAAGCCCAAGAAGAAAAGATAATATGCTGTATGAACGGTCATAACCATATCGATTTTCACCATCATCAAAATGGAATCGATTATATCGAAATCAACAGCATGTCCTATCAATGGATGGAAGATAAGTATAAGAATACCCAACGTTACCCCAAAGAAATGTACGAGCAGTATAAATGGCTGCCCAATATGGCTACATATAAAGATCCTTTATATGCCTTTGCCGAATTAAGAGCAGAAGGTACCTTGTCCCTTAAGGGTGTGAAAAGTGAATGGATGTCACCATCTCCTTATGAAGCCGGAATGCCAAAACCAATCTACGGGAATGCATATTCAGCAGAAATCTCGGATTACAAGCTGAGGTTTTAACCCAATATTAGTTGAAGGATTTTAAACATGAGAGTGCATAAAATGAAGAATTTGGAGTACAATACGAAGTATCCGTCCATAGAAGATCTAAGAAATAGGGCAAAACAACGGATTCCCAGATTCGCGTTTGAATATTTGGATGGAGGCTGTAATGAAGAGATAAATCTACGCAAGAACACTTCAGAAATACGTGAGGTGGAGCTACAACCAAAATACCTCAATGCCAACCCGAATTCTTCAATGAAAACCGAACTTTTTGGTCACGAGTATGACGCTCCCTTCGGAATAGCCCCAGTTGGATTGCAGGGGTTGATGTGGCCCAACGCCTCCGAAATATTGGCAAAAGCGGCTTTCGAACATAATATTCCGTTTATATTAAGTACGGTCACAACTACTAGTATAGAAAGAGCAAGTGAACTCACAGAAGGAAGGGCTTGGTTTCAGTTATATCACCCAACGGAGAATAGTGTCCGAGATGATATAATAGCAAGGGCTCAAGCCGCGGAATGCCCTGTATTGGTTTTGTTGTGCGATGTGCCCACATTTGGTTTTCGCCCAAAGGAAATAAAGAATGGACTCTCGATGCCGCCAAAAATGACGGTGAATAATATGCTTCAGATATTGGGAAAACCCAGATGGGCTTTGGAGACCCTAAAACATGGACAACCTAACTTTGAAACATTAAGACCCTACATGCCCAATAACCTCAATCTTAAACATTTGGGGCTTTTTATGGACAGGCTATTTTCTAAGCGAATGCCAGAGGAAAAAATAGCGCCCATCCGCGATCTTTGGAAAGGCAAACTTGTGTTAAAAGGTGTAGCAACCGAAGAAGATGCTGAGAGAGCCATAAAATTGGGATTAGATGGAATCATTGTCTCCAACCATGGCGGAAGACAACTAGATGCAGGTGAATCGACCATAAAACCACTTACGCGAATTGCGGATAAATATGGAGATCAGATTAAGGTGATGATGGATAGTGGCATACGTTCAGGACCTGATATTGCCCGAACTTTGGCATGTGGTGCCGATTTCACCTTTATGGGACGCTCGTTTATGTATGGAGCTGCTGCCTTGGGAAAAGAAGGGGGCAACCATACTATTTCTTTGTTAAAGACCCAGTTGCAACAGGTGATGCATCAAATTGGATGTGAGCGGACCTCAGATTTTCCAGGCCATTTAAAAATGTAATCGGTGTCAGGTATATGTAATATCTATTCCTTAGAAATGATAAAAACCTGTTAAATAAGTTGTATATACAACATTTGAAATTATCTTTGCAATATGAAACATCAATTAAAGCATTGTATCGGGTCTAGGTTAAGACGTTTGTCTCGAATTGCTGATGGGCATATTAGAAAGTTTTTAGGAGATTATAAGATTACCGAAAACCAGATGACCATTTTATTCACGTTGCACGAATTGGGAAAGGTTGAGCAAGGAAAAGTGGGAGAGGTACTCTGTCTTGAAAGGTCAACCGTGAGCAGAAATGTCAAGCTTCTTGAAAAAAGAAACCTTATTGAGAAATCTACCCAGTACCGACCAGAAATTGAGTTAACTAAGGAAGGTATGGATCTGGTAAAAATTCTCGTTCCCCAATGGGAAAAAGCCATGGACATTCTTGTTGATCAATTAAATCCTGATGGATTGAATAGCCTTCAAGAATTAGAAAATAAAATGCGATAAATTTTACATCATAAGTTGTATATACAACATAAAAATAATCAAAATGGAACAAATAATTCCTTGGAAACAAGCACTCGTAACATCTTTGGCGGTTTATCCCTTACTACTGTTCTTCGAATGGCTTGTGAAACAAATTCTTCCGGTGCAATATATAGACCGTAAAGTCACCCTTTTTATTGTAGTGATAATGATCGCTACTTCGATGGTATTCGTAGTGATGCCGGTATTGGTGAAATTGCTAAGGCCCTGGCTATTTAAAAACAAAAACAATTAAAATGATGCTAATGAAAACAAATCAACAACAATCAAAATTATTGAACACAAAAAAGGTTCGGATTAAAAAATTTGGATTGAACATCCGCTATGCGGAAATGGGAAACAGCCAAAATCCTACCATTCTCTTATTACATGGAGTTCCAGAAAATCTTCATACATGGTACGATGTTGCTCCAGCATTATCTAAGGATTATCACGTTCTGGCCATAGATTGGCCCGGTTTTGGCGGCAGTGAGGCCTTCTCAAACCTAAAAGATCATAACCCAAGAAGTTTTGCGGCTATGGGGATGGATTTTTTGGAGACCCTCCAAATTGACTTTGCACATATAATGGCAACAGACATTGGGCTATCACCAGCATTGATTATGGGCGTAGAGAATCCAAATAGCATTGGGAGAATCATTGTAATGGACGGAATTCCATTTCCTACCACTGCGTATTCATCATGGGAGGTCAAAAGTTTTGGACGGAAAAATTCCCTTAGGGCAAAGGCACTCATAAAGTGGTTTCCCAAAATCTCGGCTCAGATTGCCTATAAAAAAGGATTTTACAAGAGCAACAATATTCCGAAGGAAGTACAGAATGAATTCCTTGCCGATGGTTATAATAAAACTACGCAGAATGCTTTCCTGTCATACTTTCAAAACAATGCGTCGGGACAGGCATATTTGGAAAGCCGAATACATGAAATTCAACAACCCGTTTTGGTAGTCTGGGGAAGACATGACCGGTTTATTAATGTGAAATTGGGCGAACTATTGGCCAATAACTTATCCAATGCTCGATTGAAAATTATTGAAGATTCAGGGCATTTTGTCCAAATGGATAGACCAGATAGATTATTGGAACATACCACGAAATTTTTAAAAGAAATTGAACAAGAACATAGAACTGTTAATATTTAAAACTACAAAATGAAAACTGAAATTTTAATTACTGGCGCAACTGGAACAACAGGGCAATATGCTATAAGGCATTTATTGGAAAAAGGAATTAAGTTACGTGCCATGGTACGAACTATTGATGAAAGAAGCAAAGCATTGGAATCTCTTGGTGTAGAGGTCGTCCAAGGAGACTTTATGGATATCCAAAGCTTGAATAAAGCCATGAAAGGAATAAAAAGGGCCTATTTTTTGTATCCTTTTATTGACCATTTGCCCAAAGCAGCAGCCTATTTTGCCCATGCTGCAAAAAATAATAGATTGGAAATGATAGTTGCAATGTCTCAAATGGGAGTTACAGAAAATTCACCAAGTCCAGCCACTCAAAACCATAGTATTGCCGAGCGCATTTTGGATTGGGCCGATGTAGGAGCTGTGCATATCAGACCGGCATTATTTGCCTGGAATTATTTGGGTTTTGCGGCACCCACCGTATCCGACCATCAGAAATTCTATTACCCATTGGCCGATGCGCGGTACTCTATTGTGCATCCGAAGGATGTAGGTGAAGTAGTGGCCGAGATTTTAACAGATTCGGATTATTCACATCATATTGGTAAGCGGTACGACCTTACAGGTCCCACCGTGCATTCGGCACAGCAAGTTGCTAAAGACATTTCAGAAACAATCGGAAAGCAGGTGGATTATGTACCGATTCCGGTAGAAACTTGGATTGAGAACATAAAATCCCACCCAACCGTTAATGAATTTTTGGCAAAACACTTAAAAGAGTTCAGCTCAGAAGTAGGGGATGGAAGGTTCGATAGAACTTCGGATGCGGTTCATACAATAACCGGGCATGAAGCACGCACCTTTAAAACATACTTGGAGGAATACAAGGAACTGTTTGTATAATATCGGCCTAGTAGTGGCAAGCAGAGTCTAGTTATGGCTCTACTTTTCAAAACCTCATACCTTTCAAAAACAAAAGCCAGTAAATTAGATTTACCGGCTTTTTTTAATTATTTAATTTTGGAAGTGACCTGACTGGGGTTTGAACTTAAACTCCAATCATTTGATTTTCAAAAAGTTAAAATCTATATTTTTAATATGTGCACCGATTTGCGCACCTATCAAAAACGATATATCAAATGAGCTTATTTAAAGATAAATGTAATTAAATTTTCGGTGCAAATGATTGTCACAGTGAATCCATTCGTAGAAAGAAAATATGAAATGGATTAAGTTTAGGTAAACCTGGGATTAATTTCTTCACAATAATAAATTGATTGTTCTGAGAAAGCTTTGTTTTTTAGAACAAGTATGAGGTATCTCCTTCTTCATATGTCTTTATGCAAGAAATATACCGTAATAACATCGGAAATTTAAAAAAAAACATCCCCAGATATTGGGGATGTTTTCGTACTCATAGCTATATGGAACCATTATTTATCTACCAAATCAGCAGTTTCCTTAACATTGTCGTTCAAGTTATATTGAAATCCAAAAACTACTGAAAAAACCTGACTTTTTCTATAACTACTGTTCCAAAAAAAAGAGAGCAATTCACCGCTCTCTTTAAATTAAATAAATAGTTAATGGTCATTTCTGTTTTACGGCACAAGTGCTTATCCCAAAAGGGGCATATAACGGGCAAAAACTGATAAAGCTAGTAAGTACAAACACCCCAGCTAATACAAGTAGCACTATCCCCAAAGTACCACCAATGGTACCGGTGTAATATAGCACTCCAATAATTGCTGCAATTATAAATCGGATAATTCGGTCAGCCGACCCCATATTTTTTTTCATCATATTTAAATTTAATTGAACAAAAGTTTTAATAACCAAACAATACCAGTGATCAAGGCAATACAGATGAGGCAAACGAAAAGAAGCTTGATCACCATTTTTGCCATAATCTTCACTTGGTTATTTCAAAATTAGATTAGAGAACCGATATGGGCAGTGACTGTAGTCACTACTTGTATACCTTAATTTTATTGCCCAATTGCTTTACCAAGCCTTCGCCCTCCAATTTTTTGAGAACACGGCTGATAACTTCACGAACCGTTCCGAGCTCATCCGCAATCTGTTGATGGGACATTTGAAGTGGATTTTCTTTTTTCAACACTGTCTTTTCCTTTAAATGCTGATAAAGGCGTATATGAACCTTATCGAACAGTACGTGGTGTATCGTATCCAAAAGCTCGGCATAGCGGCCTTGGTATTGCTGAAAGAAAAATCTGTTGATATCAGGATGGGCACTGGTCAACGTATGTAATTCCCTAACCGGAAGAAGAAGCACCTTAGTATCTTCTTCGGTAACTGCAAAAACCTGGCTAGGCTCATTATTGATACTTGCAGAGAATGACATAATGCAGCTTTGGTTGGGTTGAATGTAATAGAGCAAAAGCTCCCTGTCCTCGTATCGGGTAAATACCTTGATAAGTCCTTCTTGAACAAATGGGATGAGTTTTACAAATTGCCCCTCCCTTAGAATTTCGGTGCCTTTTGCAATTTTCTTGACAGTGCCCACTTCTGCCAATTTCTGGAACAGTATTTTGTGGGTCGATACGCTTTTGTGTTCGGGCTTCATTGTTCAGATTTGGAAGAAGAGTTCGTCCATAGTAAATATAAAAAAAACCGTCCCAGAGATTACATTGGGACGGTTTATGAACCTTTCTTTTTCATAGCGGGGGTCAAATCAATGCATTTAGAAAGGCTTACGGGTCATATATAGAAGGGGCTTATTGTTTTTCAAAGGTCAACAGGTCGGTTTCCCCATCACCGCCGCTGACATCCATTAATTCAATCTTTGTGGCTGAATAGGATACAATGTTCCAATCGTCAGATAGTTCGTTGAAATTTTCAGGGGAGGCAAAAAAGATGTTGAAATCGATTTCTCCAGTGGTCTGCCCACCATCAAAATTACCAATGGTACAACCGTTCTTAAAGCGCAGTCGATCTTCTCCGTTGATTCGTAGGTCCACTTTTGACTCGCCGTTCTGCAACTCAATCTCATGAAGTGTCCAAGTGTCTTCAAAATCGGACAAACCTGAAATTGTCAATACCACTTGTATGTTGTTGCTGCTTCCCGATGCTTCCCAAGTACCTGGGTAGCTCTCCGATCCCGCAGTGGCCGTAACCGTTCCATCGGCAGAAAAGTTAAATCGATAGGAAGAAAAACCATCTTCCAAATCGTTGTCATTACGTTCCAACTTGTCCACAAACCAATCCTCACATGACGTGAGTACTTCAGTAAGTTGGTCGACAGTACAGCTGTCACAATCATCATCCCCATCATCTTGACTTGAGCTATCATCGTCGGAATCATCGTCCGAATCGTCATCGATGGTTACTGACCATGTACCTGTAACGGAGACACTTCCATTATCAGCCACCAAACTTCCATCTTCATTAAAACTAAAGCCATAACCCTCAAAGTCAGAGGTTTCGTTGGTGCCTGAGTCCACAAAATTAGTTATCGTCCATGGGCCGGCCATTGCCGCAATGGTGATTTCCTCGACATCGGCCTGTAATTGGGCCAAATTGGCCATTTCATCACTTTCACTGTCTTCAGTACAGGCTGTTGCCAATAGTGTCAGTGAAACAAAAGCTAACTTAAAAATGTTCTTTTTCATAGTATTCTTATTTGGGTTATTGTTTTACAAAAATCAAGGTGTCCACACCGCCATCACCGCCACTCACATCGCGTAGCTCTATTTGGGTGTCCGAAACTGAAATGACATCCCAGTCATCGTTGAATTCATCCAAGGGCATCACCGTCCCAAAATCCAAGACCAGTTTATTATCCCCATTTTGTCCGGCCCATGTGCCATTGGTGGCACTGCCATTGTCTGCAATGACAGACCCATCGGCTACAAAGTCGAAGGTGAAACCGTTATAATCGTTGGTTTCATCATTTCCATCATCAAGGTAACTTGAGACCGTCCAAAGGCCATCGACCAAAACCGTACTCAAATCGGAGCCACCGTTCCCATTACTACTTGGGTTTCTTTCAAAGGTCAAAAAGTCCGTGGTGCCATCACCGCCACTAATGTCCTTCAACCGGATAATGTCATTGGTCGCTTCCAGTACGTCCCAATCTTCCTCCAACTCATCAAAAGGATTGGCGGTTCCAAAGTTCAGGTTCAATTCCAATGTAGTCTCATCTCCAGAGGATGTTGACCATGTACCATTTGTGGTCATGGAACCATCATCTGCCATTGCGGTACCATCCGAAGCAAAATTGAAGACCAAGCCATCAAATAGGGCCGTTTCATCCACATCGTCAAAGTAATTGGTCACGTACCAATCACCTGTGGTCAATACTTGCACCAAACTGCTATCGTCAACTCCTCCATTGTCACCACCACCTGTGCAGTTGCTCTCAAAGCGAAGGCGGTCATCACCCATGCGCAGGTCAACATCGCTTTCGCTCGCGTCCTGCTCAATTTCATGTAGGTTCCATGTGGCATTAAAATCTGTCAGATTAGGGATGTTGATGACCACGGAAATGTTGTTCCCGGTACCGTTGGTCTCCCAGGTTCCAGAAAATGACTCGGAACTGGAATCAGCGGTCAATGTTCCGTCACTTGCAAAATTGAAACGATATGAAGTATACAGATCTTCCAAATCCTGATCGTTGCGCTCCAATTTATCCACGCTCCAATCCGAGCAACCTACCAAGATCTCTGAAAGTTGGTCAGTAGTGCAATTATCACAATCATCATCATTAAAATCGTTGTCATCGTCCTCATCGCAGTCATCTTTGGCGTTGTCCAAAATATTTTCTAATTCATTAAGATTGGAGGCTTGTAACTCTGTACCGTCAAATAGAATTACGGTAATGGGAAAATCGACTCTGACCACATCATCTTCATCAAGGTCATCGATGAATTCATAAAGGTCTTGGTCGTTATTAAAGGTTATCGTATCGATCACCTCATTGTTTGAGTTGAATACAGATGCGGTGACCGGGTATTTGATATCCGCACATTCGATATCATCATCGAATTCGTTCTCGCCCCCGCAATCATCTGCGAAATCTTCCAATTCATCCAGGTCGTTGATAACCAATTCGGTAAAATCGCTTAATACTATGGTTATGGGGAATATAATCTCAAGAATATCCTCGTCATCGTCAAATTCGTCAAAAATGTCCTCAATGGTATCAAAATCCTCGGGGGAATCCACAATGATATCAAGACCATCAACGATAACGGTCACGGGCAGTGCAATAGAAATACAGCTGGCATTGTCAATGATGTTGTCATCAGAACCATCTTTGGTAGCTGTGTTCTGCAATAAACCTGCAATGTTGGAATTGGCCTCAAGGGTCTCCTCTTGGGGGCCTTCAATAAATACGGATTCTTCCTCACGGCAAGAGATCATCGTCAGGGCCAGAATAAGGATCATAAGGCTCAATGTTTTCAGAGTGTTTTTCATAGCATTTGTATTTTGTAATTGCTGTATTCAATACTAAAACAACCCAAACCCAAAAACTCCTGAAAAAAACCAAAGAATTTTATTTGTTTACTTTTAGCCTGAACCCAACCGAACAGTTTGAAGAAAGATTTGCATACGGATATTTGCGAGGATTCCATATTCAAGGGAATCTATGAACGATTGGCCGAAGGCTTGCACGACTACCTCTATTATAAGTATGGAGAAAGACATGATCCCACTGATAAAACACAAGAGGCATTCATTAAACTTTGGGAAAATTGCAAAAAGGTGACTCCCACAAAGGCGAAGTCCTTTTTATATACAGTTGCCAATAATTTGATGCTGAACGAGGTCAAGCACCAAAAAGTGGTATTAAAGTACCAAAACGAAAAGCCCAGTGAAGTGACCCATGAGTCGCCTGAGTTTCTTTTGGAAAAAGAGGAGTACTTTAAAAAATACCAGGAAGTGCTTGCAAGCTTGACCGAGGAGCAGCGAACCGCCTTTCTTTTAAATAAAGCGGAAGGCAAAAAACATGGGGAAATAGCAGAATTATTGGGGGTTACAAGAAAGGTCGTGGAGTATCGAATCTACTCAGCTTTTAAAGTGCTAAAGGCGGAACTGAAAGGTTTTAACATAAAATAATCAGGAAAAAGGGCAACTCAGTTGTTCTATAATAAAGTAAGATGCGAATGGACAGGGATTACTTGATACAAAAATGGCTTGCCGGGGAGCTGACTCCCGAGGAAGAAAAGGCATTTGAGTCGCTTGAAGATGTAGCTTTTTTGAAGGGTATTGCAGATGATGCCAAGAATTTCAGTGCCTCACAATTCTCAAATGCCGGAGCATACGTGGACTTTAAAAAAGCTCTTGATGCTCATAAGACCCCTGTTAGAAAATTAAATTGGGTTTGGCCCCTTATGCGGATCGCTAGTGTTTTTATTGTAGGGCTCGTTGCATACTATTTCCTTATTTATGAAAATTTGACCCGTGTTGAGACCCAATTTGGGCAAAAGACTACCATAGAGCTTCCCGATAATTCCATAGTTTCGGTAAATGCGCTATCTGAAATTGCTTATAACGAAAAGAAATGGAACGACAATAGGACGATAACATTGGAAGGAGAAGCCTTTTTTGATGTGGCCAAGGGAAAACAGTTTGTGGTCAGCACACCGAAGGGAGAGGTCACGGTTTTGGGAACAGAGTTCAATGTAAAACAGAGGGGAAGTTTTTTCGAGGTAAAATGTTTTGAAGGTACCGTCAGGGTCACTTCAGAACAGCGCGAAACGATACTTAATCAGGGGGACAATATACGCTGGTTCAACGGGGAAATAGAACAGGGCAAAAACACCTATTCGATTCCCCAATGGACGAAAAACGTCAGTGATTTCCAAAGGGTTGCCATATCCCAAGTATTTTCAGAATTGGAAAGACAATACGGGTTGAAGGTCACTTTGGAAAAAGTAGACGGTAAACGCTTGTTTACAGGTGGATTTGTGCACGACAATTTGGATAACGCCCTGAAATCGATTACGGTCCCGTTGGATTTGGACTATGTCATTTTGGAAAACAAAAAAGTCAGGGTGAAGCCACGTGAAAAGTAGACTATCTTTTTTATTTTTTCTCTTAACCATACTAATCTGTTTGCCGTTGACGGCACAGGAAATCCCTGGAAATAAACCACTTACCACCATTTTAAAAGAGCTTCAAGATCGTTTCGAGGTTCACTTCAATTATGCCTCCGATTTGATTGAGGACATAGTGGTCAAGACCACTGACGATTTTACCAATTTGAGGGATGTCATTAACTTTTTAAGGGAAAGTACCGGACTTGATTTTGTCTTTCTTTCTGATAATGTAGTTTCCATTAAAGCAAAATCAACAGTGCTTTGCGGCTACATTCGCGATAAGGACACTAATGAGCCACTGTCCTATACTACGGTGCAGTTCGATGGCAAGGGTACCGTTACCAACGAAGAAGGTTTTTTTGAATTATCCATCGATGATTCTTCCCAAATAGTTCTTATCCGGCATATCGGGCATAGGACGATTCGAAGGGAAGCACGTTTTTTCAATACCGCCAACTGTGGGATTATCCATATGGTATCGGAACAGCAAAAATTACCAGAAATAGTACTGTCCCATTATTTGATTCGGGGGATGGATAAACTGGACAACGGCTCCTTTCAATTGGATTTTGACCAATTTTCAATTTTACCCGGACTTGTAGAGAAAGACGTACTTCAGTCGGTTCAGGCATTACCAGGTATAACCAGTATTGATGAAACGGTTTCGAATATCAATATTAGAGGAGGCAGTAACGATCAGAACCTGATTCTTTGGGATAATATCAAAATGTACCAATCCGGTCATTTCTTCGGATTGATTTCCATGTACAATCCCCAAATCACCCAAACGGTAGCCTTGCAAAAAAATGGCACATCTCCGGCATTCACTGATGGAGTTTCAGGAACTATTGCCATGAGCACTGATAAGAACATCAATCTAAGTTTCAAGGGAAGTCTGGGCATCAATCTAATCGATGTGAATGGTTTCATAGATGCACCGATAAGAGAAAATATATCCGTTCAGGTAGGGGCGAGAAAGGCGATAAGCGATTTTTTTGAGACCCCAACCTATTCTGAATATTTTGACCGTATTGCCCAAGACACAGAGATTGAATCCAACGATGCTCTGGTCACCAACTCGGATATCGAATTTGATTTCTATGATGTCTCCTTGCGGTTCTTGTATAGACCCAGTGATAAGGATTTTTTGAGACTGAACTTTATACATACCGCCAACGAAGTCGTTTTCAACGAAAGTGCCGTTATCGCCAACAGGGAAGAGGTCCGGGAAAGCAGTCTTGATCAAACCAGTATTGCAGGCGGTATTTACTACGAACGAAAATGGAACGACAGATTTGAGACTTATATTGATGTCTACGAAACTGATTATAAGTTGAGGGCCATAAACGCGAACGTATTAGAAAATCAGCGTTTTCTACAGGAGAATATCATTTCTGAAACAGGTGCACGCTTCACAGCACAGAATGAATTATACGAGAATCTGGTTTTGCGCAGTGGCTATCACTTTGTGGAAACCAAGGTCACCAATCTGGACGATGTTGACGACCCGATTTTTCGTCGATTGGAGGGCGAGGTACTTAGGACCCACGGGATTTTCACAGAGGTTGACTGGTCCAGTACAAATGGAAACACATCCCTGAACGCAGGGGTCCGTTTTAACTATCTGGATAAATTCAATAGGAAGCTTTGGGAACCCCGATTGAGTTTCAACCAGCGGTTTTTGAGTCACTTTAATCTGGAGGTTTTGGGGGAGTTCAAGCATCAAAACACCTCACAAATTATCAACTTTCAGAACGATTTTCTAGGTGTCGAAAAAAGACGATGGCAACTTTCCAACAATCTGGACATTCCTGTAATACAGAGTAAACAGGGTTCCTTGGGGCTGAGCTATCAAGAATCGGGTTGGCTGGTCAATGCCGTAGGATTCTACAAGGAAGTTAACGGCATCATTACGCAGAGCCAAGGTTTTCTAGATAGTTTTGAATTCGTTCGAACATCCGGAAAATATGATGCTTTTGGACTTGATTTTCTTCTTAGAAAGCAGTTGCAAAAATGGAACTTGTGGTTGAGTTATGGGTATTTGAACAGCACTTACAATTTTGAAGAGTTGACTGAAGTTGAATTTAGAAGCAATTTTGATACGACCCACTCCCTTACTTCGGGCATAACCTTTTCAACGTCAAAATTGAACCTAGCGCTTGGGGCCAATTGGCGGACAGGAAAACCGTTTACCCCTACGGTTGCAGGGGATGAAATCGTTAACGGAGATATCAATTATTGGAAAGCCAATTCGGATGAACTGGATGACTACTTGCGATTGGATTTCTCTGCTATCTATAAGGCCAAAATCGGAAAAAAGACCAGCCTGCGAACAGGAATTTCCATTTGGAACCTACTGAATCGCGCGAATCCCATAAATACTTTTTTTAGGGTAAACCCACAAAACGATGCCCAACAAATTCTTCAGCAGTCCTTAGGGATCACCCCCAATGCAAGTTTGAGACTTTTATTCAACTGATTTAATTAACCACTAAGGCTACCATTAAACTTGACTTGACCTAAAAATGGGCAATTAAAGTCTAGAAAAACCTGTGTATAATTTCTATCTGGTAATACAGTTTAAATGTAGGTTTCGTAATTGACCAAAATCAATTAGATCTTTCACTCTTGCCTCAAAACTGGATTGAGTGAATAACATTCATCCTTGTTTTGAAATCCAATCCTCAATGAGTTGGCTCATTTTAATTGGTTGTCCCTCATGCGGGAAGTGTCCTTCGTTTGAGATTAAATGTAGTTCTGAATTGGGTAATAACTTGCAGATTCTGTCGACAATTCCAAGCTCTCTTACAGGATCTTTGGAGCCATACACCATGAGTGTGGGCTTAAGGTTCAAAACGGTTTCAAAACCTAATTTTACCTTTTTCATGAATGCCTCATTTTGTTTAAGATCAAATAACATTTGTGTAATTCTCGTACGTTTGGCATTGGTATTGAACATTGATAAATATTGGCCCCTTTCCGCGTTGGACAATTTTCTTGTCCTAATTCCATATCTGAATGTAGCCCTTACTAAAAAATTGGTTCTTGCGTTTAGCCAACCAAAGAATCCGCTTCCTACAATATCAAGCATTATTGCCAGTTTGGAGTACTCACTAATTGGATAGATAACGGTATCGGTAAGAATAAGGCCCTTAAAGATATCCGGACGATCTATGGCAACTTTGAATGCAGAGGGCCCTCCGGTATCATGGCCAACTACATAGATATCGGTAAGATTTAATCTTTGGAGAAAACTGTCCAAAATAATACTTTGTTGCTCTACCCCCACCTTGTAATCCCAATTTGCCTTGGAAAGTCCAAAACCTGGGTAATCGATCGCTATACACCTATATTTTGACCTCAAATATTTAATGAATTCACGATACATAAAAGAGGACCCCAAAGGAGGATGGCTAAATAGGATCGTTGTGCCTTGCCCTTCGTCAATATAGTGGATCTTGTTGCCATCTATGTCCATCCATTTGCTTTTGAACGGGTAGAGTTTTGCGTTGTATGAATTCATTTTTCCTTTATTATTTGATAAGACTTTTTCAGCAGATCAATGGCGAGCATAACGTCGCTTTGTGATTTAATGTGCAGGGAAATACCACTCTTTATGTATTTATGCCGTTGGACCCTTCCTTGCTGAATCAATAGGTTCTTGGTTTCCTTGGGGAACAGAATATCCACAATAGTATTTCCATGGATATGGCCAATAGGCCTGTTTTTATACCTCCATTCTATCGAACCGAACAGATGCCTGCCCTTTGTGATGCCATGAAGCGCTGATATTTCTGAATCAATCTTTTGGAATACTCCTAACCTTGGCGGTAAAAAAGAATAGTTCAAACTCCAAAAAAAGTAGTGTGAAAGGGAGTTCTTCATTGTGTGCCATTTTTATGACACAAAAATGATCAATGTACGATTGGTTTTTCTTGCCAAATGGCAAGAAATCGGTCTTAGGAGATATTTTTTCTTATCCTACTCAATGAGGTATCTGTAATACCCAAGTACGAGGCAATGTACTTTAATGGAATATTTTTCATGTAACCGGGGTTTGCCAAAAGTTCCAAATACCGTTCTTCCGCTGATTTGGTTTGAAGGGAAAGCATCCTTTCCATTACGTTGATCGATACGTGCTCCGCATATCTTCGACCAAACTCCAAATATTCAGGGTTGCTGGCATATTGCCTTTCCAGTTCTTTACCGTTAACAATTGAGATTTCTGCATCTTCCACGGCCTGCACATAGAAAATGGCCCTGGATTGCTTGTAGAAGGCCAACAGGTCTCCTATCATCATACCTTCCCAAGAGAACCACACGGTAACCTCGGTTCCTTCCCCATCATAAAAAAACACCCTAAAGGTGCCTTTTTTAACAAATGCCAGAAATGAACAATCTTGGCCGGGCTTTAATAAGTATGTCCTCTTTTTGAGTTTTCGGACTTTGTGGAACGAGCCAATGAGGTCCTCTACATCAGATTGTGGGATATATTTTTTTAAAAAAGATCTCAGTTTCTCCATCTTCGTTTAGAGCTATGTCAGTGATTTTTATGCCCAATATAAACTTTTAATTATTCAATATATATTCAATGTGGTCAAAAGAAAGTGCAAGATAATCTGGGATTAATTACTACTTACCTAAAGGATTAAAAGCTCCGAAAAAGGTTCTTTTTACTGAACCATAAAAAAAATAAAGGTAACGTCCAACATAGAAAGCGTAGCGACCGAATTAGAGCAATGATTGTTTATGCATTGTAGTGAGCTGGCTTCTTATTTCTCAATTTTCTTTTAAATTTATTCATCAGCAAAATATTTGAACAACAATAAATGAGAAAATTGAACCACGTTAATTACCAGCATCATTTTTAAAAGCAATCTTTCCGCAGGGGATTATTTCAGAATCAAGTGGATTTACAGTAAATCTATAAAAAAGGTCTTGTTCTTTTAAGAAAAGTCCGGCTCGTACAGAGCCACTTTGCTCTGGAAAATGCATGAGCATAATGACATAGAAAAGACACTCTTCCTCAGGTTTAATCGTTCTTTGCAACATGGTAGGTTTATTGAAGTTGGCATCTAAAAAAGACCTTATATCGGGTATATCATAACCATAGTTAAACGATACAAACAAATTAAAATTATGGGAATATTAATTATTGTCTTGCTCTCAGTATTATCATCAAATCAAATTTTTAGTCAAGAAAGTGAAAAAGAGATACTCGATAATTTTTTTGAGATTTATCAAAAAGACACTTCCAAAGCAGTGGATTACATTTATAGCAACACAAAATGGATAGACAGTGAGGGAGATTCTGTGAAACGATTAAAAAGCCAACTGAAACAATATGAAGAATTGGTTGGAGAATATTTTGGGGAAGAGTTCTTATACAAAGGAAAACTTGGGCAGAGTTTCTTGACCTATATATATTTGGCCAAATACGAAAGACAGCCTTTTAGATTTACTTTCGAGTTTTATAAGGCAAACGATAAATGGATTGTTTATTCTTTCAAATTTGACGATAGTTTTGATGATGATCTAGAAGAGGTAATTAAATATGACTATATGCAAACAAAGTTCTAAAACAATCTAAGTTCAAATAAACGATGATGAAAAGTGAATTTGAAAATAAAATCAAGAAGTGTACATTGAAGTTTTAAGTTGGGGGTTTTCGACCAGAGGATTCGTTAACTGCTTCTTGGATTGGTAATGTAACGGTTAAAAAGGGGACGAGACTTGGCCCAAATCCGATGGAGAACACATGATTCCGATTTGTCAGCTAAACTTAACTCTATTGCCGGAAGTTCCGGAGAACTTAAAGGACATTGCACTGATAACATTATTCATCGATTCAAAGGCAATACCATATGACAAACCAAATGGGCAAGGCTGGCTAATTAGAACCTATTCTGATATAACCGAGCTGGAAGAAATTATTAAACCAAGCGTCGATTTTCCGATTAGGCCTTTTCAATTAAAGCCTGAAATTTTAGGCAATGTGTTTAAAGTTCGGGGAAATCATATTTTATTCTAAGAACCATCCTTATTAAGGTCTCTTAACCATTTCGGAACTCGATTGGTAACAGACAAAAGCTGCTGAGGTTCATCCATATGCTCTACATGTAGGCGAATCACTCTGGTTGAGTCAAGATCATCAAACCTGTTCGCTACAGTACCAGTTATGGGAAACTCAGTAGTTGGCCTTTCGAATATCTTGAATACCATAGGTATTTTCTTTATATAAGAAATCCTTTTTAAGGCTTCAATGAATTCTTCGTGATATTCTCCCTTAAAGAAGTAAGCAAAGTTTAGAGGCTTACCTTGAGTAATGGCTTGTTGAACACGGTTGAGAAACTGAATTTCTATGGTATCCGCACGTTTTGATATATTCTGGGAAGTTGGAAAATATGCCTTCATTTCTGCGATCCATTTTCCCTTTGGGATTTTCAATACCGGTTCTACAAAATCGAAATCCATATCTGCACCTAAAAGCCGTCTACTACCGGGTACACTTACTCCGGGCGACAATGTAATTTGATTCTGCCGGGAAGCCCTTCTCATTTCACCGAATAGGTCGTGTAATATTTCTAATTCAAAAAGGGTTCCATGAGGTCCGGTATCTGTGGTTCCTTTTGCCAAATTTCCTCCGGTTATCGGTAACAAAAATCTCCGCACCACTTCGCGGTGTCTTGCATGATCCGTATGATGAATGGCCGCTAGGAAGGCTGAATTCATTTGCTGAAGGACCTTCTCCAATAAATTACCGTCGGCGAACTCACCTCCCCCCAGACGATGTACGAGCTCCATCGTTCTGAATAGGCCCAGGTATGCAAGATGACCGGAAAGGCCTCTCATAGCATACATCGAAGGTAGTTTTTCTAAACCATTCCCTGGTGTTCGCTTTAGCTTCTCGGCAATAGCCACAATGGATCTGGCCAGGGCATTAGGAGATGTCGCCTCCGGCACAGCCTTAATCCAATCCTTAGACTTAATACCAAAGGGTTCTTGAGTCCCTGCCTGAACTGCAGCGTCGAGTTTTCGCGCATCTTCTAACCACTTGCCACGTAGTGCATCCAAGGCGGCTCCAGCATGTAAGTGACCCATATCAACGTGGGCTAACCATTTTAACAGGGCTATAAAAGCATCTGAATTGTCTACCTGGTTGTTGAAAAACATCATTAGGTTTTGCATTTTGCGCATTACGTGATCTGCAATCCTTTGTACGGCCAGCACTTCTTCCTGGATTGTAGTTCCGGGTTGGTGGGCTGGGGTCATATCTGTCTGCCAATTGTTAAACCAAACGACCATATTCCTACCCGTGGCCGCCGCGGCTAATGGTGCAAATGGTGGAATAGGCGCCAATGCTAAGAGCGCTGTCTGTAGACTGGCCTCAAGAATAGTTTCAAGCCGCTTGCCAAAAGCGTTCAAATGTTTAATGTCCCTATCTTGAATTCCTGCTGAAAAATAAGTGTACATTGCCTCGAATAAAGGAGATACGGCCAAAGAAATTTGGGCTGCTCTGACCTTTCTCCATTGGACAAGGATAACCATCATTTCTCGGGAAAGCACCGCTCCTATATTTTGCAACAGCCTTCTTAGGTGCGGGTTGTCAAGATCTGCCATCTTCTTAATCATCCTAATAACAGGTTTCAAAACACCCACTATGATGTTTGCAGGTGTTGCCGCTCCTGCGGTGACAAATTCTCCGATGTCTGCCAATAATCCGAGTATTGCTACCGAGAAGTTCAGCCAATCAGGGTCCTTACCTCCCTTAGCAGCAAAATATGCTAAGTTCTTTCCTATATCGCGCACATCTCCCCAAACCAGGAAGCCCGCGACTACATCACCGGCAATACCGGAAATACTATCTTCTTCACCTGCAATAAAGCCACTTATGAACTCCAAAACACCGTCATACGCCTTTAATCCGGTTCCGTTGAGCACCGCCAAATCCACGCGCTCAACATATACACCACTAATACAGTAACTTGCCGAAATCCGACCGTAATACTGTATGGATTTATCAAAATTCGGACGATTGTTAAGGGTCTGATTGTTTTGAGGGGCACTGGGAATAGTCTTGAATGCGTTTCCTTCGGGAGTCCGGCCCGAATCCAAGGGCATCGTACCGGCCGATCCGCTCACACTACCATCACCCATTTGATCGATATTGTAGTTTTGATTCAATTCTGCGCGCAGAATGATTTGACCGATATCCAGATCGTTTCTCAGTGATCCATAAACCTCAAAATACTGTATCTTGCCCGGGATCCAGTTAAAATTACTACTAGCCACAGTACCTGAGTTGGATTGCCCTGTACTAATATTAGTGGCAGTCAATTCCAACTCAACATATCCCTTCTTATCATTGACACTGGCGGTACTTCCTGCTTCACCTGGAGAGACACCTGCGTTGGGGTCAATACCGTTTGGAGATCCATATAAATGACCTTTTACTCTACATTTAATTCTCGTCCAACCTGTGGTAGATATCCAAGGGACAATAATGCTTTCATCTACCGTTCCTCGGTTCACACAACCTCTTGCATAGTACTTAAACTCTATCCAATTGCCGGTTGTACCGCCCAGGGTCGCATCGTAACGTAATTTAACTGTCCAATTGCCAAACTGCCTTTGTGTTCTTGGACCTCCCTCTACCAGTATGAATGTATCGGAAATTCCCGTGGGTATATCGAGTCGGCCTGCAGGAGCGAACAGCATGTCGAACTCAAAATTGGTAAGTCCATAGATGGGTCCTGATTCAAGAACATCAGCAAATAAAAAAGCTTCCTCCAGTCGCAAAACGCTAGTAGGTCCACCAGCTGCTATTCCGGTAGTTTGGACGCCTGAACTTGAGCTACTTACCTTGATATTAGCGGCACGCGTATAATGAATACTTTGAGCGTTCGAATTAAACTCAGCATGATTTCCCTGGAAATCGAATTGAATAATTTCTTCTAAATACCTATCCTGATTGATATCCACGTATACCGTTGAGTTTGTGGCTCCCTCCACTTTAATTGGGGTATACAATGCCCTTCCCTGAGCAGAAGATCCATTCACGGCAACCCATGAAAGATCAGATTGCTTGAGCAATCCACTGTGCGGTAATACCACTTTAGGCACTCTTTGAACCGGATAACGTGAGAACTCGAACTCTTTGAATGTACTCTTCGCTCCAATGGTTGCACTAATTTTGAATTTGCCTGTGGCCGCGGTTCTGAAATAATTTCTGCTGCCGTCAGGTGAGTAGAAATTAGAGGAAATCCCAACTCGAGCTGTTCCGCCCTGGATCTTGGTAATTGCAGTTTTGGCAAAATGCCCTAAATCTGGATCCTGGACTGATCCATCGGTAATGCTCCAATTTACTTTCGTCCCGTCAGGTAGGGGGTGACCATTTATGGTTGGACTTACTAGAACATGGGAACGCCCTTCGTTGTCTGAGTCTACAGTGGTCGCTGTATTAGGCGCAACGCCATTGTGAAGCCTCATCTGTAAATCGACCAATTGGGATTGCGTTCCAAACCATTCTTGATGTTCGCCACAGCTCATTAATAATAATTGTGTTCGGGGATCAAAAGAAGCACGCATTTGTTTATAGGCATATCCTCCTGTAATCTCATCTACCGGTTTACCTCTTACATCACCTATTTCTCCTCCTCCTAGGAGGTTAAAACCAACTACAGTACCATCTTCAACGGGCCTGTTCATAGCATCCAGAACCTGCAATCTGAGCTCTATGATTTCCATGTAACTGGTTGAAGGTTGAAGCGATTCAGGAAATGGATCGATAGTGGCAGACAAATCTGGCCTTCTTATAGGATCAATCGAGGTTAATTTTATTTCATCCCAGGATGATCCTGGTCGATGTAGCATGCGACCATGCAAAACAAATTTTGCGGGTGAACCGGGTTTAACAGTTACTACAGGGCTTTTGAGTTCAGAGGATAACTCAGCTCCAAGTTCTATTTCTTCTCCATCCAGAATAAGCTCTTCAAGCTTACTTGAAACCTGAATGCTTCCAGTCTTTGGATAATTAAGCGTTGCAAAGCTGAAGTTGGAGTACACCCGATCTGTGTTTGGAACATCCAGCCTGCCCGCTCCAAGACTTCTCCAGCTAAACCTTGTTTCGATACTGTGCAATACTTTAGGGTCCAAAGGATGAACATGCAGCGCAACACTTGTTTGCACGCCTGTTTGAATTTCTGTATCCGATTCTGCACCTATATTGGTAATTACCCTTTCGCCCAGCTTTTCCTTGCCCTGCTCAACATCTTCACCCTGGTAGGCATCGGGTAACAACAAAGATTTTTGTGCTCCGTATATAGAGAGGTCAAATTCTATTTGGGTGGCATTATTTGAGCTGTCTTCAGTTTCCGGAACCTCTCCATAGGTACAGTAGGGTTTCAACAGATAGTTTCCGATGTAACCGCTCTCAAAAGTAACCGCTCCGTCCGTACCCCCTTCCAGTCCCATCTGACTTCCTGGTGGAGCCGTATGGATTTGCCAATGAATTTCAGGAAGGATTCCGTTTATTTTTTTCGGGATAGGTTTCGCGAGAAGCGCCAATTTTGAAGACTCTATTCCTTCTCCATATTGGTAGGCAATAGCACCTATTCGAGCACTTTCAACCTCGTCTATTTCCAAACCGTAGGTTCTTCCACAACCTGTGCAATTGTCAAAAGTAACACCGACCTTCTTATCCGGACCCTGAACCAATATGGGTACTATTTCGTCATTCTTAAAATATGGTGGGGCCATCCCTGCACTATAGGGCCCCAGTTTGACAAAGGCGATTCGATGTCTTGGATCTGATTGGTAGACGATATTAGTACCGGCAACCTGAATCATAGGAATTTCTTCGCTTCTTCCATTTCCAGGATTGTGCGGAGGGCATGAGTCACCCACGATTGCCTCATCTGCTCCATAACCGACACCTATAATTTTGTACAGGATACCCTGCGCAGCTTTCAAACCTCCGACCTGATCTACTTCGATTCGCCCTTCAGCTGCCATTTCAGGAGCCAACCAGTTTTCCGGTTTGGCGTAGGCTTCCGATAAGGTCTTGGAATAATTTTCTTGCGCTTCTACAAGTGCTTTCTCCCTATTGTCCTGCCCACTGATGGCAATGTCTCTTAGGGCAGCAAAATTTTGCTGACTTTGTTGACGTGATGTGTGATACGAGGTCGCTGCAGTACGTAATTGATTGGCGGCTTGTTTGGATCTTTGACCCGTAAAAATTTGTGCTCGGATGCGAATACTTCCCAGATAACCAATTCCATTGACGACCGAGCACTCTATAAGGTGGTTACCCGTTCCTCTAAGAACCAAGCTCAGTTCGAATTTCATGTCTTCAGTAACATCCAGGGTAGCTGAAGAATTATCAGTACTCACATGGGCCTCGGGTTGCGATTGATCGTTAAGTTTATTGGTGGGGTCGAGGACCCTCCCTGTTATTTTCAATGAATAGTCGCATAACTTGTCTATTACATTGGTCCCATTCGCAGTAGCGGTGAGCTGAACAACATTTCCTTCAGCAGCTTGATGCTGAAGGCTTGGAGTGTCAATAGCGAAAATAGGATGGTGTTGCCAAACTGCAATCGGTTCCTCGAACTTGGGTCGCAACGACAAGCCAGTCTCCTGATTTTCTGCTCTTAGTACTACCCCTTTTACTAACACTCGCATTTGATCATCACAGGTCTTTCCGTTCTGATGTGTAAATTTTACCTTGATGATTCCCCAGCCTAACTCAACACCTCGTACCGTAAGTTTATTATTGACAATACTTACAATGTCTAATTGACTACCAATAACGTTGAAGATATAGGTGCCCGGGCCGTTACCATTGGCCGTATATGTACGTGTACAGTCTTCTGCAGGCACCACGCCATTGTCGTCGGCATTATTATCATCATCATCGTCCACTTCACTTGAAGGATTGACCGGGCATGCACAGAGCTCTGGAGGCCCATCTAGTGTCACCTTACAATGTTCTGTTTCCGTATCTGTGTCTGTATTAGTATCCGAGTCTGTGCAGGTCTCTGAGTCTGTGCAGGTCTCTGAGTTCGTGCAGGTCTCTGAGTTTGTGCAGGTATCCGTATCTGTATCGGTTTCGGTATCTGTATCGGTTTCGGTATCTGTATCGCTCTCCGTTTCCGAATCGATATCGGTACCCTCTGTTTCCACCTGGGAATCATCTGTCTCCACTTGGGAATCATCCGTCTCCACATTCGTTTCCCTTGGCCAATTTTCCTGAGGTCTTTGGTCTAAGGGGATTCCAAACCCTTCTTCTAGCTCTTCATCGGTTTCTGAATGCTCTTCAATATGTTGCTCCAGGAAATTTTCAACCTCTCGCTCATAATTCCAAAAATCAGTTTTGTGATTTGGTTCTTTCTCTTCTTCTTTTCCTATTCTTTTTAACTGATAGTGAAGGGCCTTCAGGTCTTTTAGCTCAGTGGTATTCACTAGCTGACGGAGGTTTCCAATGCCATTTGTAACCGGACTGCCTGGCTTGTCCTGAAGGTCAAACCCAATAAGGCGCTTCTCCAGGGAAGGTTTAGAAACCCCTTTGGAACTCAGGGCTTCTGCAAACACCTCCAGCCTTTGTCGAAACCAATAGAGGTGATGCGTTCTGTAGAGTATCGCCAATAGCGAATGTAATAACCATTTTTGTCTGTCCTCAGGAAGAGCGGTACAATTGAATCTTTTAAAATAAGGAACAATAGAATGGTTGTAGTGCTGCTCAAAGCAGGTAAATAAAGTGCTTCGAAATCCTAATTTCATTAGGTATGCACTTGCAAGGAGCCGAGCCGAACGCCCATTTCCTTGAGTAAAAGGATGAATCAGTAATAGTTCTCTTAATAACCGGGAAGCAATGACAACCGGATGTGCCTTACTTTTCTGAGACTCACGGATGGCATCTTCAACCAGAGCTTCCACTTCTTCTGCTTCAGGAAAGCATCGGTGCTTGCCCACTCGTATTGCAACTTTTCTGAATTCACCTGACCCAATGCCTTTCTGATGAATCTCTAAAAAAAAGCGCTTGTCTAGCTCGAAATTTTTCTTCTCACTTATCAGATCAGGAAGTTCATTAAAGGTGGTAATCACTTTTTGGCGTTCCAATGGCTCATGGTGCGAATTTGAGCGTAAATCGCCTTCCCATTTAGATGGTTTTGTGAGATTTTTTTCAACTAGCAACTGTTGTCTGCCAATTTGATTTAAAAGGCCTTTAATTCCATAACTTTTATACTTCATTTGAGAAGCAGGAGTCAGTGGCTTCGGAATTTGTGTAAACTTGGAATTGGACTTTAGTTTCATCTCAAAAGGTATTGCAGGATTACAATGTATAGGAATTCGTAACCCAATTTTGAACCTGACCTACGTTACTTTAGGCATATTTTTCTGTTGCTGCTGTATTTTTTTTATCTGAAATTATCCCTTCCCGAATTATTGATGTCTTCACCGGGGCATTACCCCATCCATTCGGGTTAATTGAAATTTTATCGCCAAGAAATCTTCCATAGGACCTATTTTTGTTTTTACTTAGGAATGTTTTTTTATCTGCCTGGATCTCATGTGATCGATGTATCAGCCTTGCTCCATTCGCCTCTACATGTCCGCTCAAAGTGGTTGTTGCTCTCCACCATAGGTCGGTATCTTCAAAGCCCCAGCCTACAAAACTTTCGTCTATCCCTTTATTCTCCACTAACCACGAATAGGGTAAGGCAACATAGCCGCCTACCGCCCACATGTTTCTTGCCGATCTTGATTGTCTAACAAGTTCATTAAAATTATGCCAGCTTCCTTCGTACCTGGGGTGCACGGCGTTTTTGGACACAAACCTTGGAAAATAGGTAACCGCCTCATGAGTCTCAAGTACCGAGCATGTGTGCAGGAGTAGGTCTGGTGCTAAAATCATATCTACATCCAATTGAATTATATATTCAGCTTCGGGCATATTCCTGACGGCTGTATTGAATGCAAGCCCCTTATTCCAGGGCCCATGATAATCAATATCTAGGTAGGAGACGCCAAATCTTCGGGCCGTCCAGGCCATAGAACAACTGGACCAGGTATCACTCCCGAGATTGGCTATGGCTACCCATTTCGGATTAATTGATTGGGCCGCAATAGATTGAAGGCAATGTTCCAGATTCTCGGTACGATTGCGATTTGTAATGACGATTCCGAATTTCGAATTCCAGGATTTAGATAACATAGCTTCTGTTACAATATCAACTGGCCGAACCCGGGGAATAGACTTCTTTTTTCTCTCCGTAAGTGAGATTAAAGACTTTTTTAAGTCTATTTGCTGTATGGCATCTATGGCCCGCTGCGAAGCTCCGCCATCTGTGGCTTTATACACTTCCTGAATGGCTTTATTTCTCTTGTACCTTGTTTCGGGACTGTCCTCAAGGGCACTGTAAATCGTCTCAATCAGATCATTTGGTGAGTCGCATTGCAGGCCGACATTAGCTTGCTCCCAGAACCGAGCATGACCTTCATGCAAAGGAGTTTTGCGATACCAGGGTGCATTGAGTAGTACTACGGGACGGTTAGTCGAAGCAAATTCATATATAGTCGACGAAGCGTCGCAAACATAGACATCAGCTTGTTCCAGAATTCTCTCGAATGAATACTCAAAAGGAATTCCAATTTGGTCAAAGACTTGGGCAAGGGAACTTGCCCATCTAGGATGTCCATGACCTATGACATTAAAATGAGAAGAAAGCTCAGATAATATGTTGCGATAAAAAGGCAATGCAGAGCGCATTTCCTGTACGGGACCTGAATCAAAATGAAAACTAACTGCCACGGTAGGCGGATTGGCTTTCTTTTTGTTCCAGCCCAGCTCCATTAATTTATGCCATTCATCCATTTTTGGACAACCTATTGCAACAGCCTCTGACCACGGACAGGCTTCTTTCTGAATGTTTGCACTGCGTTGAGACGGAGACAGAAACAAAACGACATGCTCCCGAGAAACCGTACTTCCCGGGTAATAGGGGAAATCTCCAGTAAATCTAAAACCTACGCCATGTTCCAGAAAAACTTGGGGTCTGCCTGCAAAACTGCTCAGGCATAAATCGTTGTAGCCAGCCACAACGATTACACTATTTCTCTCACGGAGCACTTTCAGCAAAAAACCCTCTTTTCCATAGGTACGCACATGCATTCCCTTTTTTGTACCATAGTCACGCAAGGCCCTGGTTGTAAAGAAGATTCCGCGCATTGAAAGCGGAAACTCCTTAAATATTGGAGCTAAATGATCTATAAAATGTGTCGTTGTGGCTAAAAAATCTACTCGCATGGTTTATTAATAAGTAAAGAATCCGATTCTTTTAATTGGAAACTAATATCAAAAAACACAAGTAGTGGTTAAGATCAAAAACTTTTTGTAAAGAAGTATGGGCAATTAATACAATAAATATAAGGCCTTTTATTCAGTTAAATTGACCTTAATTTACCATTAATTATTTTTGGGAATGACAATTTAGGATCAATAGATAATGAACATGGCAAACTTTATATTGTTACCATTCATGTAATTATAATCGGATGAATTATTTCTGTAATTTCAGTATTCAATTTGATTTGAAGTTGCTCGTTACATTTTTAAAAGCTCAATAAATAATGGAAGCTAAACGGAATGAAAAATCACAAAACTTGGGCATAGCCCTACTGTTGGAGCACATTCAGCTAAAGCTGACTTTTGTTGCTACGTGCCATGCACTCCCGCCCCAAAAGAAATGTCCTCCAACGACCCGCTAAACCAAATTACAGCCCTTAGCTGCCCATCAAGGGAAAACCAAGCACGGGGCAAACAATCCAAACCTCGTGGTGCACCAACAGGGGCTAAAAGTAATTTGGCCCCGATATTTTTGTTCCCAATACCGCAAAATCGACAAGATACGGCCGACAGGCGGCCTCCTTGACAGCCCGTCAAGTGCGATACACCCCACACCAAGGACACCTTCGCACATGACAGTCGAACGATTTTGCTATATTTCCACAAAAATCCCGGAACTACGTTTAGCGGGTCGTTAGCTACAAGTAAACAAAAATGAACATAGATGAACTTGCCATAAAAGAACAGCACCTTTATTCTAGTGTGATAGAGCTTGAGGGAACTATTGAAGAAAAGTCTGATAAAGTTGTCTATTTCGGAATATCTAAAGAGTATCGAGAAATCCATCAGGAATACTCAAGATTAGCAAAAAGTGACTTAGAAGCACTGAAGAGAGGATTGTTTCTTACATGGTATTCAATAGCCGAGCCAACTTGGTTAACCGGAATTACAGACCTTCATGAGGAATCTGAAGAAAGAATAATCAAGGTTCTAGATAGAAGACTTAAAAGAGATATTACTGATTATGAACTTGATTGGATGTTAGATTACTACTCGGGTTGGGATTACGTATTTGAAAGGTTTACTGATTTCAAAAACTTTCAAAACAGATTAAAAAGTAAATCAAAAAATGAACTGCCTAACGAAATAGACAGAATGAAAATGGAACAAAGAGGGCAAATGGGAGTTTATTGGAATTCACTGACAAGATTTAATAAAGAAACCAGTAGCTAACAATATATAAACGGCATTAAAACGACCGTTTATATGGAACGTTGAAAGTTCAAATAAAGGATCTTAATGGCTTACGTAATCAATCATAGTCCTTAACGAATGGCAATAATATACACTCAAGACTAATGATTGTGAGACACCAAACAACAACAAAAAAGATCGCGTTTTTTGAAACTATTCTGGTTGGTGCTGTTTATATAACTCTTTCGAACATCGCAGTTGCAAAGGATATTTTCGGAGCAACAAAATGGTTCAACGGATTCTCTGAAATTGAATCAAATGTAGCGGGCGGCTTTACAACAGGTGCTATCACCCAAATTATCTTAGTCATTGTATTGGTTTCAATACCATATTTTACTGATGTTCGTAAGTCGATCTCTACACTGTTCCAGCCTGCTACAACCAGAGGTTGGAGGATTGCGTTAATCATTCTCTTTATTGAAGTGATTGTTCTTTATTTAGGATGGATAAAAGAATTTGACAAGCTTTTTGATACTAGCATCTTTGGTATATCCATGTCTATAATTCCCTCTTTTGATGGTATTACACAGGAAATCATATTTCGTGGATATATAATCCTTAGATTGGCCAGATCTGGAGTTTCCCAAACAGGACAAATTATTGTTTCGGGATTACTATTTGCCTCAATTCACATATCCTATGCTGCAGCTCCAGGCCAAGATTTAATTACCATGATAACCGCTTCCCTGATTCCTATGGCAGGTACGTTTGGTCTAGGAGCCGCTTGGGCTTTTGCTTTTCAACAAAGTGAATATAAATTAATGCCCGTAGTGGTATCTCATATATTGGTAATAGCTTTAGTTCAACCGTGGTTAGCTTATACTTATGCAATTGGATAACAATCTCAATGATGGCCAACTTCTAATACCATGTGGAATTAAGTAACTTTACTTCATCGGGAAACCCCCGCTGAATTTACACCGTAACTAATTGTACACAAACCGTTACAAAAGTTCAAATAAACGATGAGCAACATACAGGACATGAACAATCGGATTAAGCAGAACCGAGAACAACGTCCTTCGAAAAGAGCCAAATTCAAAGAAAATAATCGGGAAGGAATCTACTCATCCGAAAAGATTACTGAAAAATTAAGCTTCACAATTTTATCTAAAAAAGAATTAAAAAAGTTAAAGCAACAGATACAAGAAAAAGCGAAAGCAAATAGAAGAAAAGAAAGAATTCTGCTCGGAATAATATTTGTTTTTGGACTTGCCATTCTTCTTGTTACATTGGTATTGTTGAAATAATTAAAAGTTCAAATAAACGATTGAAAAAAACTATAAATGCCAATATATCCTCCTCGCAACGAACCCACAAAGAAAGTTGAGATTCTTGACCGGAAAATCAAAGAACTGAAACGATATATTGTTGGTGACTTTTCTAAAGAAAAAATTTTGAATGCAGTTGAAAAAGTAAGAATTGCACATCTGAATGTTCTTAAAGCTAGGTTAACTCTAAATAGTCCATATAAAAAAGAAGACGACACTAAAGACCTTCAACTATTAAGGGAAAAGATTCAAAAGGATATGGCCAACTGGGAGGAAATTGAAGCGAATAAAATCATCGACTATTACAAATAAAGTTCAAATAAAGGATTTAAAGGATGATCTACAACTTACAAAAACAAAAGAAAGAGAATTGGAATATTTTGTCGAGCCTGGGGTCACGGTATTTGTCAACCAAAATAAAATTAGGGTTGATCGTAATTGCGTTTGGGCTGTTTTTTTCATGTAAAGAAGCTGCTCAACAGCGCGAAAATGTCGAGATAAAACCGAATATCATTATGGTAATGGTAGATCAAATGCGCTTTGACAGATTTGGTTCCATGGGAGATACGATTGTCAAGACCCCGAATATTGATGCTTTGTTACAGGAGGGTATGCTCTTCAAAAATGCGTATTGCCCGTCTCCCGTATGTGCTCCTTCCAGAGCATCTGTAAAAACCGGAATATTCCCACCCGGAAACGGCATGGTGACCAATTGGGTGCCATTTAAAGAAAAGGTGGCCGGCACAAACAGTATTAATGAGTACCTCCTTACAGAGCGACTCAAATTGCAAGGATATAATACCGGCCTGGTCGGAAAGCTTCACTTTGTTCCTACGGACAATAAATTTGGATTTGAATTTAAGGCACTCAACGATGCACCTTACTCCGTCTACGCTAATGATGATAAAAATTCGGACTATGTTAAATGGTTAAAAGAAACTCATTTTAAACATACTGAAAAGGATATCATAGAAATTTTTGACAGGGATGAAAACTATTATCCGGACAGTATATATAAATTTATCATGGGAAGTGGTTGGAGAACAAGAGAACAACATGATATTCCGTGGACGGCTCAAGAGTCAATGAACTTTATCGAAAGTAGTGATCCAGAAGAACCATTTTTTTTGTTTACCTCTTTTTTTGGTCCGCATCAACCATATCTGGCTCCTTCGCCTTGGGATGAAATGTACGATCCAGATGATATGGTGCTTGGACCAAGATTTTATAGCGAAATGGAAAATAGTCCCATATTTAAAATGAGCCCATTTGGTAAATTATCAAAGAAGCTACGCGCCTCGTGGGATGAACGCAAATATAAAGAAGTACTCGCGGCCTATTATGGGCAAATTACTATGATAGATCACTATTTAGGAAAAATGTTTGATCAGTTAAAAGAGAAGGGCATATGGGAAAACACTTGGATAGTTTTTTTAGCGGATCATGGTGATTTTAATACTGCCTACGGCACCTTTTTTAAAGGTGAGATGTACGATGTAAGTGCGAAAATTCCATTGGTCATAAAACCTGTGGCTGGGTATGGGAAGAAGGGGGCATATGCGGAATTGGTGAATTCTATTGATGTTTACGGTACCCTTTTGGATATTGCAGGGGATAAAGATTGGGCAAACCTTCCAGAAATGGAATCAAGAAGCCTCCTTCCGATAATTCAGGAAGACAAGACCGCTTTCGAATGGGAAAACAAGGTGTATTCCATTATTGGGGAAGATCCTGAAAAAAACCTATGTATGTTACGATCGGGCTCCTTGAAAATAATCCGTAAAGCTATGTCGGACAATAAGGCAATTTATGAACTTTACGATTTTGACAAGGACCCTCTTGAAACCCAAAACGTATTTGGTGATACCGTCTATACGGAAGTTCAGGAAAAACTAAAGACCGATATTGATACTTGGTGGAAAAAACAAGCCGAAAGGTATCCGAATGAAATAGACAAATCTTTTCAAACCCATTAGATTTAGCAATTGAGAATAGATTTTGAAAATTGGTGCGTCAGTTTTTTGAAAAGCCCCATAAAACACCATTATAGGTATATTTATAGTTGGAAAAGTTCAAATAAGCGATGAAATCAGAAGAGAAAATCGAATATCTATTAGACAAAATAGAGAGAATACTTGAACGGATTCAAGTTCTTGAAAACCCAATAGATGAATACAAAATTGAAAGCTGTCATTATAGGATGCTATTAACCCAACGGGATTTATATAAATATCTGTTGGGTGATACTGGATATGAATTTGAAGAATACTATAACAGAATTGGCAATTATCGGGATAGCCTGGATAAAAACTAAAGTTCAATAAAACGATTGATTGCAATTGAAAAAAGCGAGTCTATATCAATATAAAATGATAAGAATAAAATTTACATTGTTGATTTTAGCCACATCAATTATAATTAGCTGCGCATCGGAACAAGACCCTATGACAAATGCAGAAAAGTATATAGCCGAGAAATATAATGCTGAATGGGCCGATATAATTATATGTCAAATCGAAACGAAAAAAAACGGAAAGGTGACTGGTCTTAGAGAATATATTGGTGTACAAATACTAAACTCAACAGATATTAATAGAATCTTGGTGGAAAAAGAATACGCAAGGAAAAGAATGACAAGTGTTGCTAGTTTTGTTCTGGATTCAGTTGACTTAGGTGAAATCCCTTTTGTGCCAAAGGAGATTGAAGTTGAATATTTAAAAGAAGAAGGGTTTATTTTCACGAACGAGACTAACCAGACTATGGTTTTTGAATTAGAAAAAACGTAAAAATCGGCTTACAACAGAGAACTAAATCAAAGTTCAAATAAACGATGAACCTTTAAGCTAAGGGGACGAACCAATGACCACGCCCCAAGGATTTCTTCCAACCTGAATCTTTTTTATTATCTGGAAATTTTTAGTGTCCAGTATGGTAATGTCATTGGATGGACCGTTGGCGGAGATCAAAAAATTCTTATTTGAAGTTAATGCAATTCCCCAGGGTCTTTTACCAACTATCGCTTCTTGAAGAAGTTTTTTGTCTTTGATATTGTAGGAGACCACTTTTTGTCCCCTTCCCGTAGCAACAAATAATTTATTGCTTTTGACATCAAGGGCCAATCCCATTGGTAATTGACCTTTCTCAAGTTGAATCTTTTCAGTAGGGATGTTATTGGATAAATCTAAAATTGATACTGAATGATTAAACTCATTTGAAATATAGACAAGGTTGTTATCTGGATGAAAACAAATATCCCGGGGTCTATTGCCCACAGCCAGATTATTGATCACTTCCAGAGTTGCTATATCAATAACGGAAACACTCGCATCAGCCTCGTTGGTAACAAGTGCCAACCTTTGGTCTGGACTTATTTTAACACCTTCCGGCTCTCCACCGACAGTTAGTTGCTTTAAAATTTCACCTTTATTAAGATCTAGGACACTTGCCTTGCCAATATCTTCGTTGGAAACAAACAAAAGTGCCCCATCTTTGGTAATATCAAATTGTTCCGGGTCCGACCCTCCTTCAATTATCCTGATTATCTTCTTTTGTTCCAGGTCAATTTCCGCAATACCGTCCGCAGATTTATCTTCAATTTGGCTTTCGCACTCTTCATCAGGCATCCAAGGGGGACATTTTGGAGATCCACTTAAGGCCACATAGAGCTTTTTCCCATCTGGTGATAATCTTATTCCCCTGGGACGTTTTCCAACACTGATGGAATCAACAACTTGTAGAGAATTTAGATCTACAATACTGACCGTTCCGGAATCCTCATTGCTCACATAAGCAATTCCTTTGGGGACATTACTCTCTGTGCACGCAGAAATTAGTACAACCAATCCGAATAAAAAATGAAATAACTTTGGCATCCTAACAATTATAAATTACTCTGGCTCGATCATCACAAGCCATCCAGAGGTCGTGGAGATATAAATACGATTATTGGCAATTACAGGTTCATTCCTAACCATTGACCCTCGTTCAATGGCCAAGTTCTTCAAAATGATAGGGTCTTTTACAATACTATATCCGTTGGCCACACAATCGGCAACTGAAAATGCCGGATTGCTGCATTGGGAGTTTGCTGTGCTGTAGACCGAAGGGTCGGCAATAGCGATTAAGTTACCCTGTCTTGTGCCAACATATGTGATTCCATTTGAAATAGATGGCGGCCCCAATTGATAACTACTTGTGCTAGTCCCGGGAATGTCTTTGAGCCATCGTACATTTCCGAAACAAGCATTTACGGAATGAAGTCGGCCAAATCCAAGATTGACATTATCCGTGACTTCTTCTCCACCGGTCATGGTGACATAATTGTTACGTTGCGCTGCTCCGGGAACAAGATATCTGATATCACCATGATTTGTGCCGTCACCGGGAGAAAAGAAATTGGTGGTCGCTGGGTCAAAAGTCCCTGTAGGGGGAAATTGCCACCTTACCGGAGCGGTTCCAGGCCTTCCCGAACCCGCATCTACCCCATAGGCCCAGCCATCCTTCATTGTAGACAAAACAACTTCTCCGCAAGATGTGTTCGTGACTATAGCTCCAGCCGCCCAATCTGGATCTCCATCCATCGGATATGGTACTGGTTGTAATTTCCATATCATATCCCCAGTATTTTCATTTACGCGTACCAGGCTAAGTCCATGATTGGGAGAGGGCTCTCCACTTTGACTGCCTATACGGGTATTCCCAGTGGTAAAATACACTCCGCCGGAATATCCTCCTGTGGGTGAATTCCAAACTCCTCCTCCACGTCCATCGGCGGTCTTTTCATCCCCGCCTACGCCTTCCCATTGAAACCCTCCTACTAAATTACCGGTGCTTAAGCTTACCGCACGCACTTTTCCTCTTTGTATTGGGTTATCGCAATGGTTAGAAATACCTACATAAACCCTGTCATTATAGACCAAGGGAGAAGAATAACCAATTTGTTCATGTAATTCTGAAAAACTCCCAGGATTGGACCCATCTAAAACCGCAACTTCATCTGAATCCCAGACCAAATTACCATTTGTAATATCCAAGGCGAAAAGCCTGCCAGATCCCAGACCAGCACCAATACTTTGGTCAGGTGCTCCAAAAATAACAACTTCCAATTCATTGTCTACCAAACCTATAGCAGCGGTTGATGCGATACCTTCACTAGAGGGATTACACGTGTATGTTGATGTCAACGTTCCACCGCCTGGTGGGTATTCCCAGAGCACTGTCCCCAGATCGTCTGTTAAACAGTACACTTTACCATTGGATCCGCCGATAATAACTTTGCCTTTATATACAATGGGAGAAGCTGTAAATCCCTCTGGCATTGAACCTGGGGTCCACTCCGCTTTGACCGTTAAGGTTTTGATGTCATTCGGGTCTGCCAAATTGGGAGCGTTGGGCTGCCAGGCATTACGTGCGGCATTCTGTCTAAAAGTGGGCCAATCTCCTCCACAGGCCGTACTGTTTCTCCCAATATTGCAATCAACGTCAATTTGAATTGCGGTAGAACTAATACAATTTCCTAATTTCTGAACCACAACAAGAGTTTCCCCTTGTACCAAAATTTTATTTAAGTTAATTATTGTTGGTCCTGAATGACCTATCTCCTGACCTCCTGAAAACACTAAAATCTGTGCTCCAGGATGATACTCGTAAACTTCTACGAAAGATTGCCCAGGTAATGGCGGATAAATTTTAGGTGCGGTGAGAGATGAACATGGTTCTGGATTGATGGTTCCAGGTGGTGAGGAATCGCAGAGTTCCTGAATAACAGAATACGTTTTACTATCATCAATTGGCGGATTTACGCCAACTTGCTGTCCCCCACCCGGGGTTGGTTGACCTCCAACCTTTGTTCCACTTTCCTCAATAGTTAGAACAGTCCCGTTCATTAATTCACTTGGGCTACCGCCAGGGCCCCAGAACACAACAATTTCTGCACCTGCAATTGGGGTTGGATCCAATGTTGGCGTTGGCGGAGTGCCTGGGTCTGGTTGTACTTCTTCTTTTGGTGTTGAAGGGTCACTATCATCACCACAAAGGGTTTGATCTAGATATATTCTGGCGTCCTTAACTAAACTTGGAACATAAACGTATCCAAAATCTTTCTGGGTTGCAATTATTGTAGGGGGATCAAACCCTCCTGCTCCATCGGGATTTTCGGCATATACCCTTACTGTAGCTCCAGGCACATAATCGGCAAGGCCTATGGCCCTGCCACATTCCAATAGGGGAACACGACTTATTCTTGGCATGGGAAGCCCATCGGGATAATCGTCCAAATAACTAGTGACAACCGCCATATTGGATGGGTCACTGGTCCCTGCTTCAAAACTTTGAGTTACATAAACCTCTTGGCCTAAATTAAACTCAAACCCAACATCGATTGGTTGCCCTCCCACTATTGTTCCTTGTTGGGAAGTAACGGGAGCTCCATCAACAAAAACTTCCAAAATAGCGTTATAAACAAAGTCCTTGACCACTACAGTGGAAGCACACTCATAAATTGGTTTTTGTAAAGTAGGAGGTGAGACAAATTCCCTGTTCGGATTTATGTCTGGAGTCGGAACTTCATTGGGGTCTGGTTCTCGTACCTCCGACATCCGGTCATCACCACGACATCCAATAATGGTAAAAACCCAAACAAACGACATAAGTATTTTGACAGCAGTCACACTTCTAGGAAGTAACTTTAAAATGGCGGGTGTGCGTAGCATAGTGAGGTTTTTAGTTTGACATTATTTAAGAAATAGCACAGCCCTTAGTTTGACGGGTTTGATTCCTTTGCTATTGTCCACAATTATTTGCTCTCCTTCTGGTATTGCTATGGTAGCTCCAAGGCCTTTATCAAGACGGTTGTTATTAACAACCAGGTCATTACCACCGGAGACCACCTGAATTTGTACGGCTCCGGGGAGTATGATGCCCTCAGTAATTCTTCCGGGGCCAATGTTAAAATCGATAAACCGGATAATAGGCGCATTGTCAGTACCGATTATTTGGATTTCTTTTGCAAATAGATTTTTGGCGATTTCTGAATAACTATAAGGCACTTTTTGCTCGTTTACTATTGCAGATCTTTCTTGGTTCATTTCAAGAAACTCCTTTCCCAACAAGTAAGTTCTGATTATTGCGGAATCATCGGAAGTGTTAATTTGTAAAGGGCCATTCCCTGGAACAACCCAAAATTCGTTAACATCTCTTTTTATGGTTTTGTTATTCTCCAAGGTTGTAAGTTCTCCACCCCGCAGCTGAATTATCAATAGGCCTTCAAATGGAAAATCAATCTCAGGTAAGCGCTGCCCACCATCTATAATAAATTCTTC
Organism: Flagellimonas sp. S3867; assembly: GCF_014698935.1. Lineage (GTDB taxonomy): Bacteria > Bacteroidota > Bacteroidia > Flavobacteriales > Flavobacteriaceae > Flagellimonas. Next base: position 1,799 of record NZ_JACVMN010000004.1, on the reverse strand, counting down.
TACAAGCAGTGGGACATCTTGGGTTCCCGCATTTTGGTTAAATCTTAGCTGTCCGTTAAAAAGTGCTGTTCTGACGAAATCCACTTTTCTTTGTTCTTGCTGTGCATGACAGTTTGCAAAAACCAATGCTAGGATTATAACAAGATTCCTTTTTCTAAGCATGACCTTAAGACTTAATTAATTATTTGATATTCGCACGTTGCTCCGACGATTAACTTGACATTCAGATGGATAGGTAAAATTTAAGTGAACCAGATCAAAGTGCCAATTCTAAAAAAATAGCAAATTTTCTGTAGTATCTTGGATGAAACTGTATAAATTGTAAGATTTTATGTGTGAATTGAGCTGTATTTATCTATTCCTAAGGACTTAAATGATATGACGATGAGGGGGATATTCAATTTGATTCTTTTTGCGGGCAACTCAAAATGCACTAAAATATATGTGCGGAAGAGCTATTTAAATCAGTTAGGTGATATTCATACAGGGAATGAAAAGAGAACAATGCATAAAATACTCATTGCGAGCAAAAGCTCGCAACGCCATTTACGCGAGACCGTTGTCAAAGTTCAAATAAACGATGAAAAATAAAGATGCTTGGGATATAGGTGTAACTGATAGAAAGAGTTTTGAAGAATTCATTAATTTACTTCTAACAGATTTTAAAAAGAATAAAAGCAACTGGGAAAACAATAGGCTTGAATTATTTTTAGAAGCAATGTCAGCATATACCAGAGATCTAGACGGATATTATAAGAATATGGAACCTGACCAGAATGCAGATTTCCCGACATGGAAGGTATTTGCAGATATAATGCGTGGTGCAGTTGTTTATGAATAAAGCAAGGTTCAAATAGAGGATTCCATAATTATAAATTGGTGCAAATAATCACTATATTACACCATAATTTATGTTTATGGAAACAGTCAGAAAATCAATCACCTTCACCGGACAACAAGATGATTGGATAAAATTGAGGGTCCAAAAAGGCGACTTTACCAACGACAGTGAATACATTAGGGACTTGGTCAGAAAGGACCAAGAAGCCAATCAAAAGTTACTTGATTTGAAAAATGCCATTGACGAAGGTCTCGAGAGCGGTCCAGGCTCTTTGAAAATCGCCGACATCATAAGAAAAGTGGATAGTGGGGAGTTATAACCTATCGACAAGGGCCCAATTTGATTTGGTAGGCATCTACAAATATGGTAAGAAGATGTTCGGCCAGGAACAAGCTTCCGGTTATCTGTATGAATTGGAAACAATATTGGAGGAGTTAGCTGACCGTCCAGAACTGGCAAGAGATGCTTCTTTCATTGCCCATGCACTTAAACATTATAGATATCGAGCTCATGTGGTCTTTTACCAAATAGATGACAAGAATCAAATCTATGTGGTTCGGATTTTGGGGAAACGAATGAACTTCATTGAACATCTTTAAAGTTCAAATAAACGATTGCATGTGGTTCAATTATGAAAAATTAAGAAAGATGATTTGGAAGCACCACAAGGATAGTATTCCAATTTAGATTGGTATGGTACTACTTGTACTTTTAGTTTTACTGATGTATTATATTGATACATCGTTCTAGAAATCGATGTAATAACAAAAAGTTCAGTATATAAACAAGTTAGATGTAATTGGGAAAATTAATATGAGCAAGCAAAAAATGATTAAAAGACTAAAGAGTTATTATCCTATGGAAAGATTTCATGCTTTTGTAACTTTCCCAGCGATATTAGTTTATCTAATCCTTAATAACTCATTTGTAGATATATTTTTTCTATTGTATGGAATTT
>NZ_JACVMN010000003.1:304589-603073 GCF_014698935.1 Flagellimonas sp. S3867 | reverse complement strand
GTTCGGACGGAGCAACCGGACCTCAGGGACCGGCGGGTGCGGACGGAACAGATGGCGCCGACGGGGCAATAGGACCTCAGGGACCAATAGGATTGACAGGGCCCGCAGGTGCAGATGGCGCTGACGGAGCAACCGGACCACAGGGACCACAGGGACCAGCGGGTGCTGATGGAACAAACGGAACAGATGGCGCCGACGGGGCAATAGGACCGGCGGGGCCACAAGGAATACAGGGACTTCCAGGTGCAGATGGAGCAGTCGGACCTCAGGGGCCGGCAGGTGCAACCGGACCACAGGGACCGATAGGATTGACAGGACCCGCCGGTGCAGATGGCGCTGACGGGGCAACGGGACCACAGGGACCAATAGGATTGACAGGGCCGGCTGGGCCAGCGGGTAACGATGGAACAGACGGTATCGACGGGACAAACGGGGCCGACGGTGCAACCGGACCACAGGGACCGATAGGATTGACAGGGCCCGCAGGTGCAGATGGTGCTGACGGGGCAACCGGACCACAGGGACCAGCGGGTGCTGATGGAACAAACGGAACAGATGGCGCTGACGGGGCAACCGGACCACAGGGACCGATAGGATTGACAGGACCGGCTGGGCCACAAGGGCCAGCGGGTAACGATGGAACAGACGGTATCGACGGGACAAACGGGACCGACGGTGCAACCGGACCACAGGGACCAGCGGGTGCTGATGGAACAAACGGAACAGATGGCGCTGACGGGGCTGATGGCGCAGTCGGACCAATAGGACCTCAGGGACCAATAGGATTGACAGGGCCCGCAGGTGCAGATGGTGCAACCGGACCTCAGGGACCAGCGGGTGCTGATGGTGCAGTCGGACCAGCGGGGCCGGCTGGACCCACAGGGCCACAGGGGTTGCAAGGAATACCCGGGGCAGATGGGAACGATGGACTTGATGGCGCTGATGGCGCAACAGGACCACAGGGACCAGCAGGGGCCGACGGAGCAGTCGGACCACAAGGACCTGTAGGTCCACCTCAAACTTTAAGCAAAGCTGGTATCACTATTACTTTAAGTGATGATGGTGGGTCAGTCGATGAAACTGTAACTAGCTTTTCACAAAATAATGGTACAGGAGTAATCACATATACTGATGAAAACTCAACAGACCAAACAGCCAACGTAATAGGAGCAGAAACTGATAACAGTATTTCAGCAGGCGCTAATGGTGGTGCGTATTATGAAAGTCCAATCAAAGCATTTGGAAAAATTGCTTCAAACGGTTCCATATTAAGGGCAACAGCAGGTATAACGGTTACCAAATTGGGTGGTAACGGTCGCTATAGAGTTAATTTACCGGTAGGATTGGTATCTGATGCCAACTATATAATCCAATTAACTCAACCAGGAAGAGGCGGTGCTGGAAATGATGACCCAGGAATATCATATAACAATCAAACACCAGCAGGTTTTGAAGTAATTATCGGTGATAATGATAATGGCGGTGGCAATCGATTCAGGTTTAATTCTGAATTTATGTTTACCATTTTAGATTTATAAAAAATTATGAGAAAAGTATTCGCAATATTAAGCTTTGTTCTAACGGTCAACGTTTCTTATTCTCAAATTGAGGCGGGCCTATTGTTTAGCCTCAACACAGGAACCACATCAGAAATAAATGCTATTACTGGCATGCAACAAGGTCAAATGTTATTCAACTCTGATACCCGTGAACTACTAGTTTTTAATGGAACCAATTGGGTAACCACCTCCAATTCTAACTGGCAATTAACAGGAAATGTGGGCAGTAATGGATCCTTCTTGGGTACAACAAATGATGTCAGTATGGATATTAGATCTAACAATGTTAGTACTCTTGAGTTTGGAAGACGACAGACACTTGGGTTGGTTCAGAATTATCTTGATTATACAGATGCAAATCAATACCTGACCTATGTTAAAGGTAATAATGGAGTTTCCGCACTACAGTTTCAGGCGGACGCCGCTGCATTTTATAAACCCATGTTCTTTACCAATAGCGATGGAAATTTCAGACTTAAAGGAAGTGCGGCAGGAACAGATTATTTTGAAATTGGGTCTAACGGGGTTTCCAACAATGGGGAATTAGAATTTATTATTGCTGATGATGGGGCAGAACCTTTTCTTTTTAAACGCTTTGATTATAGAGATCAGCAGCTAAAAGAACTTTTCAGAATTCAAGGTAGTGCCAATTCCTTAAATGCAAAACCCAGGGTAGGTGTAAATACAGGGCAAATGGCTAATTCTACTTTCCAAGTTAACGGATCTATGTCCACAGCAATTATAAGGATTACAAACAGCATAACACTTTCAGAAGATCACCATACCGTAATAATGACAGGTGGTTCACCGAATATTACATTACCAAATGCAAATAGTTGTCAAGGTAGGGTCTACATTATTAAAAATTATTCTGGTGGTAATCGATTCAGTTCAACATACAGAACTGACACTGGAGGTACTAGCACTCAAATTCGAAATGGAAGATGTTACACCTTGCAAAGTGATGGTGTAGAGTGGCAACAAATCATAAGAGACTAAAAAATTAAAAACGTAAAAATTCAATTACAACATCATAATACTGTTTCAAGAATACCGATGAGCGCATGTTAAAACAAAAGAGACATATCAAAGCATTGTTACTTGGGCTTAGTTTAAGTCTGACATTATGTTCATGGGGGCAAGATGCGTTTCATAATTTTGGAAACCTTCAGTTCCATGGAACTGTTGCAGTAGGTTTCCATATTGATTTGATAGATGATGGCGTATTTGAAAATAATCAAGGACTAACAGGCTTTTATAGCTCAAATCGCTTAACCATTTCTGGATTGTCCAATCCTATTTTTAATGATATTGAAATTGTTACCGATAATGGCCTCCTCTTAAATACTTGGATTGGTGTTACCAATAATGCCAATTTTATCGTGGGAGATGTGCTTACTGCAAAAAATTCATCCGCTAATTATCTCAATTTTATTGGGTCTGCATTTGATGTAGGAACTGGGGATCTTGCCCACGTCAACGGATATGTTGGTGCAACCAATAAAGAAATAGTTACTTTCCCAATTGGGGATGGGCAACGGTTGAGATATCTCACATTGACCTCAATTGCACCAAACTTTTTGGCAAGATGCGCTTACTATTTTGAGAACCCTAATAACTCTGTTTCACTTGGCCAACAATTTGACACAAACATCAAAGAATTTGATGACCTTCAAATAAGTGAACTTGAGTTCTGGAAATTGGAAAGCAGCCAATCCTCTGTAGTAACCCTGACCTGGGATATCAACAGCAATACCAATCTTTTAGCAGAAACAATGGATAACCTAACGGTTGTCGGATGGAACAAAAGAGAAAGTCGCTGGGAGCAATTAGGCAATTCCTCAGTAAGTGGTAATATGCAGACAGGGAGCCTCACTTCCGAAGCTTTTGTTCCAAATGACTACGAAATTTTGACCTTGGGTGGAACCGATGACTTATTGGAACCATTTTCAGTCTTGGAACTTGACAACTACTTTTTAACACCAAACAATGATGGCATCAATGACTTTTTAGTAATTGATGGTATCGAAAATCTTCCCAATAACCTTTTAAATATTTACAACCGTTATGGAGTTTTGGTATATTCCAAACTGAACTATGCCAATGAATTTAACGGAGTGTCAAATCGCAACTTAGTGATTTCAAGAGATACGGGTTTATCATCTGGAATTTATTTTTACACGCTTACAGTTGTTGAATTAAGACAAAAATTCCAGGGTTATCTTTACATTTCTGAGTAAGCTGTAATTACAAAATAGTATACAATACGTTTCAAAATACTTCTTAACTTGCCCAATAAATTTATTTCATGAAAAGAAGGAGTTTTCTAAAAACGGCTTCAATATCAGGATTGGCCTGCACCCTACCCCCAATATTTCCAATGCATCCTATTGAGGATTACTCGGTAGACGAATTAATGGGAAAAGCAGATATTGATCTCTTTGGTGAGGGAATCAATTTGCGGAGAGAAGCTTATGAAGCATTTAAAGAAATGAAAAAAGCCGCCTATACCGATGGATTTGATATTAAAATGGTGTCCAGTTTTCGTGATTTTTATCGACAGGAAGGCATTTGGGAACGGAAATACCTTCGTTTTACAGAAGATGACGGAATGGAACCGCTCGATGCCATTGACAAAATCATTGAGTATTCCACAATTCCTGGCACAAGTAGGCACCATTGGGGAACTGATATCGATATTATAAATGGTTATCCGAAAGTAACCGGTGACGTCTTGGTTCCGGAGAAATTTGAAGCTGGAGGACCTTTTGAAGACTTTAAACTATGGCTCGATGAAAATTCCGAAAAATTTGGCTTCTACTTGGTTTATACCAATGAACCTAAACGACGAGGGTTTAAATATGAACCTTGGCACTATAGCTATGCGCCTATTTCAATACCTATGCTAACCGCCTTTAGAAAAGTGAACATCCTTAAGTTGCTTCAGAATGAGGACTTTTTAGGTTGCGAACATTTTACTTCTGGATTCTTGAAATCCTATATCCAAGATAATATTTTGGATATCAACCAAGCACTTTTATAGGGCATTTTTTGTATCTTGAATCCTCTAGAACACTAACACCATGAGAAGAGGAAGTTGGAAAATCCGAATACTTATCGGATTGGCCATTGTGGCCTTTGCTTTTGTACAACGTTGCAATAACAAGGAAGAAAACCCATATACTGGAAGGGTGCAGAACATTAATATGTCTGCTGATCAAGAAATAGCCATTGGGCTTCAAAGCGCTCCCGAAATGGCCCAGCAGCACGGTGGTCTATATCCTGATGAAAGAATGCAAGCATTGGTGGATGCCGTTGGACAAAAATTGGTTAATAGTAGTATTGCTCGCGAAACGCCATACCGCTACGACTTTCATTTACTTGCGGATGATAGAACCATAAATGCATTTGCCCTACCTGGCGGGCAGTGTTTTATTACCTATGCGCTTTTTTCCCAGTTAACCGAAGCTCAACTTGCTGGGGTTTTGGGACATGAAATCGGACATGTAATAGGGAGGCATTCCGCAGAAAGAATCGCAGAAAGCAGTTTTTGGCAGACCCTGACAATGGGAGCCTCCGTAGGAGGTGATATGGGAGGATTGGTCAGCGGTATTGGCCAAAATACCCTCTTAAAAAATGGGAGGGGCGATGAGCTGGAAAGCGATGAACTTGGAGTTCTGTTTATGATACAATCTGGATATGACCCATATGAAATGATTCAAGTCATGAAGATTCTAAAAGATGCAGCTGGCCCCAACAGGGTGCCTGAGTTTCAAAGCACTCATCCTGACCCCGAAAATAGAATTGAAAAGATCAGGGAGGCCATAGAAAAATATTCAGGTCGATAGAATCAGCGCTTTGTCGATTAAAAATAGCCTTTGGGAAGTTTTAACTACCTTTGCGTGACCCGAGTCTCCATAACTTTCTTATCCCATTTGTGCTATCAAAATAGAGAACAATGGGAACACTATTACATTTTAAGCAGCTCTACATGGAGGCATTTGACAATTGCAAGCCTAGTTTTGTGGTTGTCTTACTGAAAGGATACACAATTTTTTGTGGTATATTATTAACCATGGCCCTATACGCATTTTTGTACCGGGTCTTTACCGGATTTGATTTTTAGAATACTCTTTTACACGGACACTATATACGTAAATGAGAAAAAGAGCCCATCCTTTAGGATGGGCTCTTTTTAGTTTGGATGAATAAACCCCTTCTTTATTTTTTCATAGCTGATTTTAATATTTCCAAGGCTGCCGTGGCATTGGATAACTCCGCATATTTTTTTGCAGTGTACCCTTTATCACAACGTTTTTTAACATCGGCTCCATTTGCAATGAGCAATTCTAAAATCTCCGTTTTGTTATAACGGGCGGCAAAATGGATAGGTGCCATACCCATCGATTTTTTGTTTACATCTTCGCCAAGTTCAATTAATTTTTTAACTGTAGTAACATCGCCTTTCAAGATTGCTTTACAAAAAGAACTAAGTTCATCTGGAATAGCAGTAACGATTAAGTCTTCATTAATAGAAGTTTCTGTTTCGGTGGCAAAAGCGCCAGTAACCACAAACATAAATGCCGCGGCTACGGTTAGGATTGTTTTTTTCATGATGAATAATTTTTGATTAATGATTAACTAATATAAAAATAGACTGCTCATGCAGGCAAATGTTACAGCATTAACAGTTAAATAACTAAATTTTAACAACGCCCCAGTTTTTAACATAAATAATTAACAACCCTTCAGGCAGAAATCCACCCAAATACTGGTGCATCCAGCCAAATCAAGTTATTTTTGCGGTCTAACCTTGACAGCATGAACAAGAAAGTGATCCTAATGATTTTGGATGGTTGGGGAAAATCCCCAGATCCGAAAGTATCAGCAATAGAGCAGGCCAATACCCCTTTTATAGATTCATTATATGGGAAATATCCCAATTCCAATTTATTGACCGATGGTATGAACGTAGGTCTTCCTGAAGGTCAAATGGGAAATAGCGAAGTCGGACACATGAATCTTGGTGCGGGTAGAATTGTTTATCAAGATTTAGCTAAGATAAATAAAGCAGTCAAAGAAGATACCCTCAAAGATGAAATGGTGCTTAGGAATGCTTTCGAACATGCCAAGAACCACAACAAAGCTGTCCACTTTTTGGGATTGGTAAGTAATGGTGGGGTGCACAGCCATGTAGACCATTTAAAAGCCCTGATCAAAGCAGCGGATGATTATGGTGTGCAAAATTCTTTTATTCATGCATTTACCGACGGTAGGGATGTAGACCCTAAAAGTGGCAAAGGTTTTCTTGAAGAGGTAATTAATTTTAGCTCGGACAAGAGTACTGAACTGGCCACTGTAGTTGGAAGATATTATGCCATGGATCGCGATAAAAGATGGGAGCGTGTAAAGCTCGCCTATGATGTAATGGTAAACAACGTAGGTGAAAAAGTTTCGGACATATCCGAAGCCATGCAAAAAAGTTATGATGAAGGTATTACGGATGAGTTTATAAAACCATTGGTTCTAACTGATGAAAATAACGCACCAATTGCCAAAATAAGTGATGGTGATGTTATTGTCTTTTTCAATTTTAGAACGGATAGAGGTCGTGAATTGACCCAAGTACTCAGCCAAGCAGATTTTCACGAGCAGAACATGCACAAACTGGACTTATTCTACGTAACCATGACAAATTATGACGATTCGTTCCAGGGAATCAAAGTGGTTTACGACAAAGCAAACATCCAGGACACCCTGGGTGAAGTGATAGCTGAAAATGGCAAAAAACAAATTCGGATAGCAGAAACCGAAAAATATCCACATGTTACATTTTTCTTTAATGGTGGTAGAGAAGAACCATTTGAAGGTGAAAAGCGCATACTTTGCCCCTCGCCAAAAGTGGCTACTTACGATTTGCAGCCCGAAATGAGTGCTTATGACATTAGAGATGCTATAATTCCAGAATTGAAATCCGGTGAAACCGATTTTGTATGTCTTAATTTTGCCAATCCTGATATGGTAGGTCATACGGGAGACATGGATGCAGCTATAAAAGCGTGTGAAACCGTGGACTCTTGCGCCCGAGATGTCATTACAGCCGGACAAGAAAACGGTTATTCCACAATCGTTATTGCCGACCATGGTAATTGTGACACGATGATTAATCCCGATGGAAGCCCAAATACAGCACATACCACGAATCCGGTTCCATTAATTTTGATAGATGGTGATATTAAAGCCATCAAAGATGGCGTATTGGGTGATATCGCTCCTACAATTTTGCACCTTTTGGGTATTGAACAACCTGATTTAATGACCCAAAAATCCTTGATTTAGAACATCAACTATCTGTTGCGAGCACGCACATTAATTGATTTCAGCTTATCTTTGCTGCCATGGTAAAAATTAAGACAGCGGAAGAAATCGAGTTAATGCGTGAAAGCGCTTTGGTCGTCTCTAAAACCTTGGGGATGCTGGCCGCAGAAATCAAACCTGGAGCCAATCCTTTACATTTGGATAAGCTAGCTGAAGAATTTATAAGGGAACAAGGTGCAAGTCCAGGTTTTTTGGGCATGTACGACTTTCCGAACACCTTAAATTGGAGTCCCAATGCACAGGTAGTCCATGGAATTCCCAATAATGACCCTTTGAAGGAAGGTGATATAATCTCAGTGGATTGCGGTGCACTAAAAAATGGATATTATGGAGACCATGCCTATACTTTTGAGGTAGGTGAGGTTGCAGAAGAAACCAAAAAATTACTTCGAGTTACCAAAGAATCCCTCTATGCGGGTATTAGACAATTCAAAGAAGGAAACCGCGTTGGTGATGTAGGCTATGCCATCCAGAATTATTGTGAAAGTCATGGTTACGGAGTGGTCCGCGAATTGGTGGGACATGGTTTAGGCACTGAACTTCATGAAGACCCACAAATGCCCAATTATGGAAAGCGCGGACGTGGAAAAAAATTCGTAAATGGAATGGTTGTAGCTATAGAACCCATGATCAATATGGGTACTCGAAGAATAAAACAACTTAAAGATGGATGGACCATTTTAACCGCGGATGCAAAACCAAGCGCACACTTTGAGCATGATGTTGCCCTAGTTGATGGCAAACCAGAACTTTTATCCACCTTCCAATATATCTACGATGTTTTGGGAATTCAAAGTGATGAGGAAGAGGAGTTCCGAGGTAAAAAACTTCAAGACTAGGTTTGTCAGTACCTTCATCAAAATAAAATGAAACGGTTTTTTAAATTTTTCTTGAATCTTGTACCGAGACCGTTGCTGATAAAGCTAAGTTATTGGGTCAGGCCCATAATCGCAGTTTTTTTGACAGGAAAAAAGCATATGGATCCCATTGATGGAAAAAGTTTTCGAACCTTTCTACCATATGGTTATGAGAATCCACGAGAAAATGTGCTCTCCCCCTCTACCCTTTCTTTAGAAAGACATCGGCTACTATGGTTGTTTTTGAAAAATGAAACCGATTTCTTTACCAAAAAGCTAAGTCTTTTGCATTTTGCCCCAGAACAGGCCTTTCACAAAAGGTTCAAACAGCTAAAAAATATTGACTACACAACCACGGATTTAAATTCTCCGCTCGCTGATGTAAAAGCAGATATCTGTAACCTTCCTTTTGATGACAATTCGTTCGATGTAATTCTATGCAACCATGTTTTGGAACATATACCCGATGATACCAAAGCTATGCAAGAAATGTATCGCGTTTTAAAGCCAGACGGGTGGGGCATTTTTCAGATTCCGCAGGATTTAAAGCGAGAAAAGACCTTTGAGGATGATTCCATAACCGATAAGAAAGAACGTGCTAGAATTTTTGGTCAGTATGATCATGTTCGTATTTACGGCAGGGATTATTTTGACAAGCTTCGTGAAATCGGGTTTACGGTACAAGAAGTAGATTACACTTCCAAGCTGTCTTCGGATGATATCGAAAAGTATCGATTGGCAAAAGGGGAGATTATTCCTTTGGTTTCCAAATAGTTATTTCTGAATCAATTTTTCAAAACCAGAGGTCATAAATTCCGCTGTTTCTCCTTTATCATCCAAATAAATAATATATGCCTCCAATGCGGACTGTTTTTCCAGCAATTCCTTGGATTCCTTTAAATCCATTGCCATAAAGGCTGTAGCATAGGCATCTGCAACAGTACAGGTCTTGGCCACTACACTTGCTGCCAAAACCTTGGAGTTTTTGGTATAGCCTGTCTTGGGGTCTATGGTGTGCACATATTTTTTACCAGTTTCTGGGTCAATTCTGAACTTTCTGTAGTTGCCTGAAGAGGCCATGGCCCTGTCTTCCAACGATACAATTCGTTTTAGCTGTCGGCCAGTTTCTATTTGAGGGTCATCTATCCCAACAGACCATCGCTTATTAGAAATTAAATTTATACCCCTGGTCAATACTTCACCTCCTACTTCAACCAAATAATTTTCAATTCCTTTGGCATTTAACATAGCTCCCAGGCGGTCGATGGCATACCCTTTGGCCACAGCGTTAAAATCGAAACGAATTGCCGGATGCGTTTTCGAAATTGTTCCATTGGCATTGAATTTTACTTTGTTCCACCCCACATAGCGCAACAAACTATCCACCTTTAAACTATCCAAATCCAATTGCTCACCTGGGCCAAAACCCCATGCATTGGCCAAAACTCCCACAGTGGGATCAAAATATCCTCCGGATGCTTCATGAACCTGTGTTGAGGTATTAAAAACCTCTCTGAACATATGGTCCACAACAATGGAGGAATCTCCCAAATTAATTTTTGAAATATCAGATGTTGGGATATATGTGGACAGGGATTGGTTGAGTACTTTAAATACAGAATCTATCTCTTTTTGAAAGTCAAGTTCTTCTCCGGCAATGTAAATAATAGAATAGGTTGTTCCCAAGGCATTACCAACATTTTGGTTTTTAACCAAAGGCTTAGTGGCGCATCCTAAATAAAGCACTGATACCAGTACAAAAATTAAATTTCTCATTCTTAAATCTCTATCAAACCTTGATAATCCACAATGTACTCTTCGTTTAAATATACGGGTAATTTCCTGTTGGATGCATTGGATAGTCCAACCCCAGCAAAATACGTTTTTGCCTCAAATTTGTCCGCTTGATTTTTCACCTTTTGCATCAACTCCAAATCATAATTCTTTGGACTATTCGGAAACTCTACATTCCGAACCACAATAAAGTGAAGTACTTTTTCCTTTAAACAGACATATTGTGGATTCTTTTTGGGCTTGCTGTTTACGGCCATAAATTCGTAGCCATCAGCTTCCAATTGTCTTCCCACAATATTCATGGCCAGGTTATGCAATTCCTGCTCGGTTAATTCCCTTCGTTGTTCCATAAAAAAACCGACACTTTCGCATCGGTTAGGTTTATTTTATCACCTCTCGATAGCACTTGAGGTTACATAATTTCAGGTTCTATCCACCAAAATCATCAAATCTGATATTTTCGTCAGGAATCCCGAAGTCCTCACCCATTTTCTGAACAGCTTTGTTCATTAATGGTGGACCACAGAAATACAGTTCAATATCCTCTGGTGCATCATGATGGTTCAGGTAATTGTCAATTACACAATTGTGGATGAATCCTACAAATCCATCTCCCTCAGCGTCAATATCTTCTTTGACCTTCCAGTTGTCTACTTCCAAAGGTTCTGAAAGCGCCATATAGAATTTGAAATTTGAAAATTCTTTTTCCAACTGCTTAAAATGGTCAATATAAAAAAGCTCTCTCTTGGAACGTCCACCATACCAATACGTCACCTTTCTGTTCGTTTTAAGTGTTTTGAATAGATGATATAGGTGCGAACGCATGGGTGCCATACCGGCTCCCCCACCTACATACAGCATCTCTGCGTCTGACTCATTGATAAAGAATTCTCCAAACGGTCCTGAAATAGTCACAGGATCACCCGGTTTTAAGCCGAATATATAAGATGATGCAACCCCTGGGTTTACTTCCATCCATCCGTTTTTGGAACGATCCCATGGCGGAGTGGCAATACGTACATTTAACATAATCTCACGTCCCTCGGCCGGATAGGAGGCCATAGAATAGGCACGTTCCACAGTTTCTGGATTTTTCATGACCAATGGCCATAAATTAAATTTATCCCATTCATTTTGGAACTTATCCGGTGTTTCATGCTCCTCTGGATGTGCAGTGATGTCAATATCTGAGTACTTAACTTCACAGGGAGGAATCTCAATTTGAATATATCCACCAGCCTTGTAGTTCATTTCCTCTGGAATCTCAACAACGAATTCTTTGATAAATGAAGCAACATTATAATTGCGAACAACTTTTGCAGGCCATTTTTTAATACCGAAGACTTCTTCAGGTATGGTAATCTCCATATCCTGTTTCACTTTAACCTGACAGGCCAGACGTGCACCGTGGTTCAATTCCTTTTTAGAGAAATGAGGGGTTTCTGTCGGCAAGGCTTCTCCTCCACCTGAAAGTACATGACACTCACACTGAATACAAGTTCCACCTCCACCACAAGCAGATGGCAAAAATACTTTCTGGTTACCCAATGTTGTCAGCAAAGAGTTTCCAGAAGCTACTTCAATTTCCTTTTCACCGTTAATGGTGATGGTAACTGGCCCAGATGGAGACAATTTTTCCTTTGTGAACAGCAACAAGGCCACCAACAATAACAATAAAACCAAAAATGCTACTACGGTAATTAGAATGGTACCTCCGGTACTTGTGGCTAATATCATCTTTATTCGTTTATAACTTCGTTATAGGAGACTGCTTTTTCATCATCTTCAATCTCTTTTTCAATTTCTTTTTCTTCAATGGTTTTGGCAGTGGTAGTTTCTGCTGGCTCAGGTGGTTCATTGTCACCTGTCAACATACCTCCAAAACTCTGGAACCCAATTCCCATCAAACCAGTAATGATGAAAGTAATTCCCAGTCCTCGTAGTGGAGCGGGAACATTTGAATATCTTATTTTCTCACGGATAGCAGCGATAGCCAATATAGCCAAGAACCATCCGATACCTGAACTTACTCCATAATTGAAAGCCAATCCTAAAGAAGGGATTTCCCTTGCCTGCATAAAAAGTGACCCACCTAAAATGGCACAGTTCACTGCAATCAATGGTAAGAAAATACCCAAAGAGTTATATAGGGATGGAGAAAACTTCTCCACTACAATCTCTACCAATTGCACCATGGTTGCAATGGTGGCAATAAATAGGATGAATGACAGGAAGCTAAGATTATAATCTGCATATTCTGGGCCCAACCAAACCAAAGCACCATCACGCAATAAATATTGGTCCAACAGCCAATTTAATGGAACGGTTACGGCCAAAACGAAAATTACCGCCGCTCCCAATCCTACCGCGGTCGACACTTTTTTAGATACGGCCAAATAGGAACACATTCCTAAAAAGACCGCAAAGACCATATTATCTATGAAGATGGACTTAAAAAACAATTCTACATGCTCTAACATACTATAATCCTTTTATGCTTCTTCAATTAATGCTTTATTTCTGGACCGTTGCGCCCAGATAATGATTCCCACAACAATCAATGCTGCTGGTGGTATGATCATAAAACCATTGTTCTCGTATCCGGTGGAGTATAATCCGGTTTTTGCTATTGGATCACCTAAAACAGGAATTCCAAATAAAGTGCCTGAACCTAAAAGTTCACGAAAAAACCCAACAATTACCAAGATTACTCCATATCCAAGGGCGTTACCTATTCCATCTAAAAATGATTTCCAAGGTCCATTACCCAATGCAAATGCTTCGAATCGACCCATGATGATACAGTTGGTAATGATCAATCCAACAAAAACGGCTAGAGTCTTGCTCAACTCGTATGCAAAAGCTTTCAATACCTGGTCCACTACAATAACAAGGGTGGCAACCACTATCAATTGTACAATAATTCGAATTTTTGATGGGATGATGTTACGCAACAATGAAATTACCACGTTCCCCACTCCAAGTACGAACAAAACTGAAAGTGACATAACCACTGACGCCTTGAGTTCTGCTGTAATCGCCAATGCAGAGCATATACCCAATACCTGTATGGTGATGGGGTTGTTATCCGCTAATGGATCTAATATTAGATTTGCATCTTTTTTTGAAAGTAGCCCCATATTATTTGGTTCTAATGGTTTCTAAATAAGGTTTGTAAAGTTTAAGTGTCTCCTTGATCATAGCGGTGACACCATTACCGGTAATAGTTGCTCCCGCAAGCGCATCTACTTGATTATCTTCTTTGTCATTGTTCAAGGGGTCATTGTTTCCCTTAACCACTGAAATTCCTGCGTATCGGTTTCCGTCCAAAACGGACTCTCCGGTAAAATCATCCATAAAAAAGCGAAGCTTGATATTTGAACCCAATCCCGGAGTCTCTCCTTTATGGTCAAAAACAACACCTTGTACTACCATGTTCTCATCCAAGGAAATGAATCCCCAAATGGCATCCCACAGACCTTTGCCATACATAGGAATGATATAATATTGTTTTCCTTCTTTTTCCCCAATGAAAAGTGGCAACTCAGCTTCATCACCGTTTTTGATGATATTCAGTTGCTTTTTCATGTCAATGAGGTAAGCTTCATCCCGTTCTTTACTTTCAGAACCGACAACCACCAATTGTTGTTTGATGTATTTGGAAAACTCTTCTTCAACTACATCGGTAGGAATGAAGTTAACACTACCGGCATCTTCATTTTGGCTAACGCCCATGGCGTAAAGTATATTCTGTTGCTTTTCAAAGCGCTCGTTCTCATCTATTCGCGGTCTTAATCCTGAAGCCAAGAATGCAAGTAGCGAACCTACGATGACCACCATAACGGTCGCAAAAATTACAGTATAGCTGTTTTTTTCTGTATTCATTGCCATAATTACACTGTTTCTGTTGTTAATGCTTCAACTTCACCTGATGTCTTTGGGTATATGGTTGCGTTTTTTAATCGCTTCATTCTTCTTTTAATGTTACCCCTAACCACATAATGATCAATGGTCGGTGCAAATACATTCATTAATAGAATAGCCAGGAATACGCCTTCTGGATATCCTGGGTTGAATACCCTGATCATTACAGAAAGGAAACCTATCAAAAACCCATAAATCCATTTACCTCTATTGGTTTGTGAACCCGTTACTGGGTCCGTGGCCATATATACAATTCCAAAAGCCAATCCTCCAACAAGTAAGTGTTGCCAAAATTCAAAGTTCATCAATCCGTAAAACTTACTGTACTCAGGAATCCACTCGGCAGCGACAACTCCATTAAAAATCAATCCCATTGCCAATGCTCCGATTACGGCACTCACCATGATACGCCAAGAGGCTATTTTTGAAAATATCAGAAACAGTCCTCCCAAAAGAATCAATAAGGTTGATGTTTCACCGACAGACCCCGGAATAAATCCGTAGAACATATCGGATAGTGAATACGAAATATCGGCTGTATTGCCTTGCGCTAGATAACCCAAAACAGTTTCTCCAGAAATCGCGTCCGTGGAGCCAGCTTTGGTGACACCATCTACTGCACCATGCACCCAAACTTTGTCCCCACTCATCCAAGTAGGATAGGCAAAGAACAGAAATGCACGAATGGTCAATGCAGGATTCAAAATGTTCATTCCGGTTCCTCCAAAAACCTCTTTACCAATTACAACACCAAAAACAACGGCGACGGCCAACATCCAAAGCGGAATATCTACAGGAACAATCAGTGGCACCAACATTCCCGTTACCAAATATCCTTCTTCTACTTCGTGACCTTTAATCACCGCAAATACGAACTCTACCGCCAATCCAACTCCATAGGAAACAATAACTAATGGTAAAATGGTTATCAATCCCAACCAAAAGTTATCCCATGTCAAAAAGTGTTCGAATAACGAAAAATTTTCAGGGAAACCATCAATGGCAGCACTATGCTGATATCCTGTATTGAACATTCCGAACAGCAAACAAGGCACTAACGCCATAATCACCGTGTTCATGGTTCGCTTTAAATCATCTGCTCCCCTAACATGCGACCCATTATGGGTGGTTTCGTTGGGAGCATACAAAAAAGTGTGTATTGCATTGAAGGCCGGGGCCATTTTTTTGCCCTGGTATTTCAATTTGGTTTGATGTAACTTTTCTTTCAATCCCATGTGCTATCCAATTTCTTGATGTAATAAATCCAATCCTTCTCGAATAATTTGTTGGTGTGGTTGTTTGGAGATACAGATGAACTCCGTCAAGGCAAAATCCTCCGGCGCCACCTCGTACAATCCCAATTGCTCCATTTCATCCAAATCCTTTACCATGCATGCTTTTAACAACTGTAGCGGGTAAATATCCATTGGAAAAACCTGTTCGTATTGACCTGTTACCACAAAAGCTCTATGTTCGCCATTTGTATTGGTTGTAAGGTCATATTTCTTTTTGGGCTGCATCCATGAAAATGTAAGTGCCCTGGTTGTGGAAATTTTATTGAAAATAGGTTTGTTCCATCCGAAGAGCTCATAATCATCACCTTCAGGAATAGCGGTCACAGTGTTGTTATAAAAACCTAAATGTCCTTCGGGATGGGTTTTTGAACCTGTGAGCACATCACCATTGATCAACCTGAATTTATCTTCGCTAACTCCACTTGCATATAAGAAAGTGGAAATTTCCGCTCCTATTTTTGTGGTGTAGTATTTTGGGGCTTTTACAACCGAACCGGATAGGGCAATTGTACGCTCTGCGTTAAACTTTCCCGTAAGCAACAATTCGCCAATAATCACCAAATCTTGTGGGGTGATGGTCCATGCAACTTCTCCTTTATTTATAGGATCAATCCTATTAATCTGGGTGCCAACCAACCCTGCAGGATGTGGTCCGGACACCTTGTGCAGTGTAATACCATCTAAACCAGCCAAAGGTGAACTATTGGACGTTCCTACAGAAACATGTATTTGTCCTGGAGTTAATTTGCCAAGGGCATCTATAGCCGCTTGAAGCTCTGCTTCCTTGCCATTCAACACATAATCCGCGTCTGCGGCTAAGGGTGCTGTGGTAAATCCTGATACAAAAATCGCCTTTGGCGTAACATCGGGATTTGCAATTATATCATAAGGTCGTTGCTTAATAAATGGCCAAACACCTGATTTAAGCAGTAATTCTTTAATCGTATTGGCGTCAGAGTTCTTGACATTCAATGTTTTGTGTTCAACGTATTCTTGACTCTTATCGGCCAAAACCTTTAATGTCAATATTTTTCTTCGAGCCCCTCGAACTATATCCACCAATTCACCGCTAACCGGGGAAACAAAAAGCATTTCCTCCTGGTTCTTGTTATAAAACAAAGGTTCTCCGGCTTTTATCTCGGCTCCTTGTTTTACCAACATTTTTGGCGTTATTCCGTGAAAATCTTCTAGGTTGAGGGCATATACGTTACTTAAAACGCCTTTGGAAGTAGTCTGTTCTGCTGCCCCGACAAGGTTGATATTCAACCCTTTTTTAATCCAGATGTCTTTAGACATATTGTTGTAGACCTTTTGTTATCAAAATTGCCGCAAATTTAGCACTAAATGGATTGTTTTCATAATTATTTGACCATAAAAATGGGATTACATCGAGCTAAGTTTGTCAGGCACACTTTTTGTTTACCTTTACCCAAAAAATACGCTTTTAATGCGTTCAATGATCAAACAAATAGTACTTTATTTTTTTGTTTCAGGAGTCTTTGCCCAAGTTCAGGAAGAGATTAACCCGCCTGCTAATATCAAAACCATAGTTTTTCGCGGACCAACTGAGGATCAATTTCCGGTAATTCAGCTCGGGGAATCAATATCTTTAGAGTTTGACGACCTTACAGCAAGCGAGCAAGATTATTATTATAAAATAATACATTGCGATTATGACTGGACGCCTTCTCAGCTGTTAAAATCTCAATATTTAGTTGGAACTGACAATCAACGTATCATTGATTATGAAAACAGCTATAATACACTACAGCCCTATTCCAATTACAAGCTTACCATCCCTAATCAAAATGTTCGTTTAAAGGTTAGTGGTAATTACCTCATCGAGATTTACAATACTTACGGTGAGCTTCAGTTTTCCAGAAGATTTCTGATTTATCGTGATTTGGTCTCTGTAAGGGGCGATGTAAAGCGTTCTAGGGATTTCAATTTTCTGAATGAAAAACAGGTTGTACAATTTTACATCAATACCGCAGGGTTTCCAGTGGTAAATCCGAAAAAAGAAATCAAAGTCGCCATTCTGCAAAACCACTTCTGGCCGACGGCTCTTTACAACATAAAACCTCAATTTACTCTGGGGACAGAGCTTGTTTACAAGTACGATAAGGAAACCAGTTTTTATGGAGGCAATGAATTTTTGAACTTCGACACCAAGGACCTTAGGTCCCCCACCTTTGCCATTTCCAAAGTGGAATTCAAAGAACTATACAACCATTATTTGTTCACCAACGATTTCAGATACGATAGTGCATACACCTACTTCCCAGATATAAACGGCGATTTTGTGGTTCGAACTTTACAGGGAGATGATGTATCTCGAGAAGCGGAATATACCAATGTGCATTTTAGTTTGCCATATACTAACCAGATAGGTTTGGATCAAGTTTATGTGGTAGGCAAGTTCAACAATTTTGACCTGAGCGAAGAAAATAAAATGAGCTATAATGAAGAATCCGGCAAGTTTGAACTCAGCTACCATATCAAACAAGGTTTTTACAATTATAAATATGTAGTTGTAGGTGAGGGTGCCGAGGCGGATATGAATTTGGTTTCAGGAAACTTCCACTTTACGGAAAACAATTATCTTATTTTGGTCTATTATAGAAATTTTGGAGATCTATATGATAGCATAATAGGTATTGGTTCAGTAAACTCCAGAAATATTAGCAATTAGTTATCTTTAGTGCCAAATCCTGCAAGGATAATGGCCAACAAACCAAGCTTAATTACCAAAGGACGTTACGAACTAAAGTTTAGGGGTACAGAATGTCGCAACTGTGGACATCTTCTGGACATCAGTGATAAGTATTGCCCCAATTGCTCTCAAGCAAACAGCACAAAAAAATTGGGCCTCAAAGATTTTT
This sequence comes from Flagellimonas sp. S3867, assembly GCF_014698935.1. Taxonomy (GTDB): domain Bacteria; phylum Bacteroidota; class Bacteroidia; order Flavobacteriales; family Flavobacteriaceae; genus Flagellimonas. Next base: position 584,384 of record NZ_JACVMN010000003.1, on the reverse strand, counting down.
GGGACGAGTTTTTTTCAAGTCTTATCAATTATGACTCCAAGCTATTAAAGACTTTGTACTCCCTCTTGGTCAAACCAGGTACCATAACCAAAGATTACATCAAAGGAAAACGAATAGCCTATACCAATCCATTCCGATTTCTATTGAGTTTGGCATTTCTATATTTCCTAATGGCCACCTATGATAATAGTCTTTCCAATTTGGACAATCTTGGCTTAGAAGATAAAATTGAGCAGACGGGTCCGCTGTCCTACAGTTTTAATAATGGAAAAACTGCTTCTGACAGCATCAATGCGAAAGAACAGACCGATAAAGTGCTAAAGCAGCTCGACTCGTTGAAGAATTCAGAAAATATCCCTATTCCAGGAATTCAAAATTTAGACTCATTGCAAACTTTAATTGATCAAGGGATAAAAGAAGAGGCAAGAAAAGATTCTTTTATGCTTGCAAATCCCAGAAAATACTTTGAAAATCTTCAAAAGAAGAATCCTGGAGGTCTTGTTGATAGAATGGAGTTTTTCTTTACATTTCTGAAAAAGGATTCCATAAAAACATTCGAGGAAGCAAAAGAAAAATATGGAGCCAATGAAACATGGAGAAATAAAATGGCCTTCAATGGATCTAAAAGCTCTCTTAAAGCCATTGCACAACCTGGAACATACTTAAACAATACGATTGCTAAGTTGCCTTTGGTCATTTTCTTCTTTCTTCCCATCTTCACAGTTTTCCTTTGGGTGGTATACATCAGAAAAAAATACACCTACACCGATCATCTTATCTTTAGTTTCCACAACCAGTCATTATTATTTATCTTGCTCATCCTTAGCCTTATAATAGATGCCATTTTCAATACGGCAAGTGCAGGTATATTTTTGTTGATTTTCGGTTTTTATCTGTACAAGGCCATGAGAAGGTTTTATGGGCAGGGAAGGGTTAAAACGATTTTAAAATATCTCTTTCTCAATATAATGTTCACTATATTGGCATTGTTCGTGGTCATTGTGTTGTTTACAGGAAGTGTCTTTACCTATTAATATATGTTTACTCAAATTACAAAAGGGATCAAAGTATCGGTGCAAACCACTTTTGAAGGTACCTTCTTCAAAAACTACAAAATGCACTATGCCTTTGGATATACCATCACTATTGAAAACCAAAGTAAGGATACCGTACAGCTTACGGCCAGACATTGGGATATTTTTGATGCTCTGAAAGAAATGGAGACCATAGACGGTGAAGGTGTTATTGGCAAAAAACCAGTTATTAAACCTGGAAAATCCCATACCTATAGCTCAGGCTGCTTATTGGCATCACCCATTGGCGCCATGCGTGGTCATTATCATATGGTAAACTTTACTTCCACAGAGGAATTTGAGGTAGATATTCCTACGTTCAAATTTGCTGCTCCTTTTGCGATAAACTAAAATTTCGGGCTCTTAATTTTCATTTCTTCAATTACAATATCTTGTAATTATTAATCTGTAAATACTTTTTTCTTTTAGTACCTTTGACGGAATTTTTAACATCTAAAATCCATCATAATGGGAAAAGGTTTTTTTCAAGTTCCAACCGCTTATAATGAGCCCATAAAAAGCTATGCTCCAGGTACTCCAGAACGTGAGGAAGTGCTTAAACAATATGACGCATACTACAATGGAAAAGTGGAGATACCGCTTTATATTGGAGCAGAGGAAATCAAGACTGGAAACACCAGAACAATGTCTCCACCACATGAGCACTCACATATTGTGGGTGAATATCATCTTGCAGAAAAGAAGCATGTGGATCAAGCAATTTCCAATGCCTTGGAAGCACGGGAAGCATGGGCCAATTTAACTTGGGAGCAACGTGCGGCCATTTTTTCAAAGGCAGCCGAACTCATTGCTGGCCCTTACCGCGCAAAAATAAATGCAGCCACTATGATGGCGCAATCCAAGAACATTCACCAAGCAGAAATCGATGCTGCTTGTGAGTTTATAGACTTTCTTAGATTTAATGTGGAATACATGTCCCAAATCTATGCAGAGCAACCAGAATCTGCAGATGGTATTTGGAATCGCGTGGAATACAGACCATTGGAAGGTTTTGTATATGCGATCACTCCTTTCAACTTTACAGCCATCGCCGGAAACCTTCCAGCAAGTGCTGCTATGATGGGAAATGTTGTAGTATGGAAGCCAAGTGACAGTCAAGTATTTTCTGCAAAAGTGATTATCGATGTATTCAAAGAAGCGGGACTTCCTGATGGCGTAATCAACGTGGTCTTCGGAGACCCTGTTATGATTACAAATACAATTCTTTCACATGCTGATTTTTCCGGACTTCACTTTACAGGTTCTACCTTTGTTTTTAAAGAATTATGGAAACAAATTGGTACCAACATCCACACCTATAAAACCTATCCACGTATAGTTGGTGAAACAGGAGGAAAAGATTTTATCGTTGCGCATCCAACGGCCAAACCAGCACAGGTGGCCACTGCTATTGTTAGGGGTTCTTTTGAATTCCAAGGACAAAAATGTAGTGCCGCTTCGCGAGTATACTTGCCAAAATCAACAGCAAGTAAAATTCTTGATTTGGTTAAGACGGACATCGAATCTTTCAACAAACCAGGTTCTCCTGCCGATATGGGCAACTTTATCACTGCCGTAATCCATGAAGGTTCTTTTGACAAATTGGCCAAATATATTGACCAAGCAAAGGCCGATGATAATGCGGAGATAATTGCTGGTGGAGGATATGATAAATCTGTCGGTTATTTCGTGGAACCCACGGTTATCTTGACCAAAGACCCAAAATATACCACAATGTGCACAGAGCTCTTTGGGCCTGTGGTTACCATTTATGTTTATGAGGACAAAGATTGGAACAAGACCTTAGAACTGGTCGATGGAACATCCGAATACGCATTAACTGGTGCAGTTTTAGCAACAGATCGTTACGCCATTGATGAAGCCACCAAAGCATTGCAAAATTGTGCTGGAAACTTCTATATCAATGACAAACCAACGGGTGCAGTAGTAGGTCAACAGCCATTTGGCGGAGCAAGAGCCTCTGGAACCAACGACAAAGCCGGTTCTGCACAGAACTTATTACGTTGGGTATCTCCAAGGTTGATAAAAGAAACATTTGTTACCCCAGAGGATTATCGTTACCCTTTTTTAGGATAGCAATCCAATACTAACAAAAGTTATATGGCCCCATTTTTTAAGAATGGGGCTTTTTTGATTGGACCATTCTCGCTTTTAAATAAAACGGTATAAGGATTACTAAATCTAAAATCCAGCATTTAAATTTCAAGTATTTCTTGTACTTTCATCTTTGAAAAATGTTTAACAATCTTGTTCATTTATGCAATACGGCTTTAGTGACATTGTCACTTTACTAGGATCACTTGGGCTTTTTCTCTATGGAATGAAAGTGATGAGCGATGCTCTTATGGAGTTAGCTGGTGATAAAATGCGCAAGATTTTGGCTTCCATGACGTCAAATCGTCTATTTGCTGTCTTCACAGGATTTTTAATTACCTCTGTTATTCAATCCTCATCGGCCACAACATTGATGGTGGTGAGTTTTGCCAATGCATCATTACTTACCTTGACTGAATCTATAGGTGTCATTATGGGCGCCAATATAGGTACCACGGTCACAGCTTGGCTGATTACATTGTTGGGATTCAAGGTGAGTATGGGTGCCATAGCCCTTCCTTTGGTGGGCCTCGGCTTTATGTTTACATTTTCAAAAAGTAAAAAAGTAAAACAATGGGGACGTTTTATTATTGGGTTCGCCATTTTGTTTATTGGGCTTCAATTTTTGAAGGATGCCGTACCCGATATTGGAAACAATCCGGAAGCTCTGGCATTTTTGTCCAAATACACGCAACTCGGTTTTGGTTCTGTACTAATATTTTTATTGCTCGGCACTTTGTTGACGGTGATTATTCAGTCTTCAAGTGCAACTATGGCCTTAACGCTGATTATGTGTTACGAAGGTTGGATTCCTTTTGACATGGCCGCCGCTATGGTACTTGGAGAAAACATAGGCACCACCATTACGGCTAACCTAGCTGCGCTAGTAGCCAATTTTCAAGCCAAACGGGCAGCCAGAGCACATTTGATCTTTAATGTATTGGGAGTGTTGTGGCTACTGATCTTATTTGTTCCATTTTTAAATGCCATTAATTGGTTTATTACCAAAGATGGGGGCTTGTCTCCTTTTGTTGAGGCCACAGCAGTACCCGTGGCCCTGTCGGTATTTCATACCACATTCAACATTACAAATACTTTTTTGTTGATTTGGTTTGTTCCGGTGATTGCCAAAATTGTTAAAAGGTTTGTTCCTGAAATTATTGATCCGGAAAAGGAAATTGACCAGCCCATGTATCTTAACAAGGCTTATTTAAAATATCCCCAAACAGGTATAGCAGCACTATTAAAGGAATCCACAAGATTATTTGAAAAATCCGCCTTTAAAGCCATAGCCCATGGTGTTCATGTGCATCGGGAAGATATTAAGTCCACTAAAAAAGCCAAGGTTATTATAGATAATAAGAAGGCCATTGAAGTAGACCTTGATCAACTGTATTATCTTAAGATTAAATCGATTTATAATAAAATCGTAGCATATGCCACAGCGTTACAAAGCAAATTTGAGTTGGATAAAGATCTTATTGCAGCAATCCGAAATATTTTAATTGCAAATAGGCATATTGTTTCGGTGGTAAAGGCGATGAAACCAATACACCGTAACCTTTCCATTTATATGGATTCTGACAATTATTATATTAAAAAGGAATACAATGCCCTTCGGAAAATAATCGTAAAGGTCATGCGAATTGTAACCAACATCCAAGATGCAGATGATCCTTCTTTATACCTTGCCAAATTGGATAAGTTGCGTGACAAGGCAGATAAAAGCGACGTGATCATGAATGGATCTATAAACCAGCTCATCAGGAAAAACCATATCACCAATGAAATGGCCACTTCGTTGATGAATGACAGCGACTCTGTGATCAATATAGTTAAGGATTTGATTTCAGTGGTCGAACTACTTTATATCACCAAAGATTCCATCCTCGAAGAGTCAAAATTACCCGAACAACTTGAGTATGAAAAAGGGATTCTGAGTGAGGATGAACAAGACCAATTGGGTCCATGATCTTGATCATAATTGCAACTCTAAATTTGTAGTTTTCTGTTAAAGAGACACAATTGCTTGCATCTTCACATAATTTATATGTAAATTTAACGTTAAGTAATTGTAAATTTAAGACAGTTTAAATACCATTTCCTATGAAAAAACGAATTGAATATTGGATACAGTATGTTAGAGAATACTCTAAAAAATGTAGATCTGTATATAACAGAATGTTGAGTATATAAGACTAAATTTTGTACTTCTGAGGGAGGTACACTACTTTTTTTGTTTCAAAAAAATCTTCTTCAAAATAGGTTTTTAAATCAAAAATCTGGACGGTTTTATAATCTTTGAGTTCTTCGATCAGGTCACCCCCTTTTAAATAAAGAATACCATTCTTCCTCTCGTGTAAAGAATCTTTTTTGATTTTTCCCTTGGTCCAGTGCACGAATGTCGGCATGGCCGCCACTGCCCTACTCACTATAAAATCATATTGTCCTTTCAACTCTTCAACCCTTGTATGTTGGGCTTTAACATTGTCCAGACCAAGTCCATCTATTACCTCTTGAACCACCTTTACTTTCTTTCCAATTGCATCAACAAGCGTAAATTGAACTTCAGGAAATAAAATTGCCAAAGGAATGCCTGGAAATCCACCTCCGGTGCCAACATCCAAAATTTCAGCACCTTCAGCAAATTGCTGGATTTTGGCTATCCCCAAAGAATGCAGTACGTGGCGCAGATAAAGCTCATCAATATCCTTTCTTGACACCACATTGATTTTTTTGTTCCAGTCTTGGTACAATGCATCCAAGCCTTCAAAATGTTGCTTCTGAACATCGGTGAGCTTCGTAAAATATTTGAAAATAAGGTTTACAGTCATTTGCAATCTGTTAATTTCGGCAAAATTAATACTTTTGGGCACCTTAACATCGTTTTATAAAAAGGAGGTGAACTTGAGAAGTCAATTTACCTACCTTTGTAAAAATTTATTATATGGAAAAGGAGATTATCCGGTTTTCAAGAAAAGATTCAGCACAATTCTTCAAAACACTGAACAAAAGAGTAAACGAATATTTTAATGAAAATAAAATAAAGAAAACCGGTAATTGGAAACTTCACCTTAAAACTTTGGTGATGTTCTCCCTGTTTTTGGCCCCCTATTTTTTAATGCTAACGTTAAATCTTCCGTTCTGGGGCTACCTTTTATTGTCCATAACCATGGGAGTTGGAATGGCAGGGGTTGGAATGAATGTCATGCATGATGGTAACCATGGTGCATATTCCAACAAAAAATGGGTGAACAAATTAATGGGTAGCAGTATTTATATTCTGGCTGGTAACGTATACAATTGGCAAGTACAACACAATGTACTGCACCACACCTATACCAATATCCAAGGGCATGATGAGGACATGGAAGCAGGAAGGATTCTCCGTTTTTCAAAACACGCCGAATGGCAAAAACATCATAAGTTCCAACATTATTATTCTATATTTCTTTATGGTCTTTTGACGTTTAATTGGGCAATCACTACAGATTTTCAACAGATGTATAGATACATGAAAAGAAAATTGTCTTATGGGAAATTACCTAATCCTGTTATCAACTGGAGTACTTTAGTGATTACAAAACTACTTTACATTACCATTTGGATTGTTCTTCCATTGATTTTTGTGGAAATTGCATGGTGGCAAGTGCTACTGGGTTTCTTTATTATGCACTATGTTGCTGGGGTAATCCTGAGTGTGGTATTCCAATTAGCTCATATTGTAGATGATGCAGAAACTCCATTACCCGATCAAAGTGGAACCATGAAAAATACTTGGGCTATTCATCAATTGGCCACGACTGTAAATTTTGGCACAAAAAACCGTATCGTAAACTGGTTTACCGGTGGTCTAAATCATCAAGTTGAGCACCATATTTTTCCGAATATCAGTCACGTTCACTACACAAAAATTTCCAAAATTGTGAAACAGACTGCCAAGGAGTTTAATTTGCCATACAACGAATATAAAACTACAAGAAAAGCTATAATTTCGCACTTCAAACACTTGAGAGAGCTAGGTAAAAACCCAGCCCTTCAATACCAGTAAAATAATTGGATTTATGAGCAACCAACTTTCGGATAGGATCAATAGTTTAGTCCCTTCCGCTACCCTCGAAATGGCTGCAAAAGCCCGTGAATTAAGAGCTGAGGGAAAAGATATCATTGGGCTTAGTTTGGGTGAACCTGACTTTAAAACACCGGATTACATTAGGGAAGCAGCAATACAGGCCGTCAACGATGGATATAACTCTTACACCCCCGTGGATGGGTATGTAGAATTAAAGGATGCGATTATCACCAAATTTAAACGGGATAACGACATTATTTATGACCGTTCCCAAATTGTGGTTTCAACAGGTGCTAAACAAGCGCTTTATAATGTGGCCCAAGCTTGCTTGAACAAAGGAGATGAGGTTATTTTACCTTGTCCGTACTGGGTTAGTTATAGCGATATCGTTAAACTTACAGATGGGGTTCCCGTTGAAGTCTCCACTTCTATTGAAAATGATTTTAAAATGACCCCGGAGCAGTTGGAAGCAGCCATAACGCCAAAGACCAAAATGCTTTGGTATAGCTCTCCATGCAATCCAAGTGGTTCCATTTATAGTAAAGATGAACTAAGAGCATTGGCCGATGTATTGCAAAAACATCCACAAATTGTAGTGGTTAGCGATGAAATTTATGAGCATATCAATTATGGGGTAACCGAGCATGCCTCAATGGCCGGCTTTGATGATATGTATGATAGAACAGTAACCGTTAATGGGGTTGCCAAGGCATTTGCTATGACTGGATGGCGTATAGGATATATAGGTGCCCCTACCTACATTGCCAGAGCTTGCAATAAATTACAAGGTCAGGTTACAAGTGGTGCCAATTGTATTGCGCAACGAGCAGTGATTACAGCGCTTTTGGAATCTCCAAGCCGTGTGCAGTATATGGTTGATGAATTTAAAAATCGAAGAAAACTCATCCTAGAATTATTGAACAATATCCCAGGTTTCAAATGCAATGAACCTCAAGGTGCATTTTATGTCTATCCTGATGTCAGTTCATATTTCGGAAAAACACTGAATGGAAAGCAAATCAACAACGCTTCTGACTTTGCCATGTACTTATTGGAAGAAGCCAATGTTGCAACCGTTACTGGTGACGCCTTTGGAAATGGAAATAGTATTCGTATTTCTTATGCGGCCAGCGAAGATGATATTAAGGAGGCCATTTCAAGAATCGCTTCGGCGGTATCGTAATTGAATACCAAAATAGAATTAAAAAGGGAGCCTTAAGGCTCCCTTTTTTTTATCTCAGGATGAATCCATTTTTCATTGGATCCTTTGGATCTATTAAAAAAGTGTGCGCGCCTGTAATGTACGCCGTACCTTCAACCTGCGGAATTACTGCCTTAAAAGGACCATAATCCACTTCGGAGATCACACTTCCTTTAAAAACGGAATCAGTAATGCTTTCAATGGTCATGGTTTGGTTCAATTGCAATTCTTTTCTTGCCCAATGTATGGCCATTCTACCTGAAACACCTGAACCCGTGGGACATCTGTCCACCTCCCCTTCTGCAAAAATGCAGACATTCCTACTGTCAATGCCATCCTTGGACGAGTCATCGATAAAAATTGTTCCATACAAGAAGCTCAGGTCGTCTTCAAAGGGGTGCTTTATTTCAGCATCTTGCTCCATTACAGCATGTTTAATATCCATTCCTTTTGCTATCAAGTCTTGATATGAATCTGGTGTCAAATCAAGATTCAGACTGTTCTTTTTTAAATCCACATAAGCATAAAATGCACCTCCATAGGCCAAATCATAAGTGACTTCTCCCAATCCTTTTACATTGATTTTTCTATCAAGTCCGATCACAAAACTGGGCACGCAATGAAAACGAACACCTTTTACTTCTTTGTTAACCACATTTACGTAGGATATAATCCGTCCGCAAGGAGCATCAATCTTGAGCGTGTTTTCACCTTCGCTTACCTGAATCCAATCCATCTGAACCGCAAGGGTAGAAATTGCAATAATGGCATGACCGCACATAGTACTATAGCCCTCATTATGCAAAAACAGGATTCCGAAATCGCCATCTTCATCATTGGGAGGCAATAAAATACACCCATACATGTCAGCGTGTCCTCTGGGCTCAAACATTAGGGCAGTGCGCAGATAATCATAATTCCCCTTGCAATATCTCCGGTATTCTAAAACTGAATTTCCCTTTAATTCCGGGAAGCCATCCACAATCACCCGAAGTGGCTCACCGCCTGTGTGCATATCAATAGTTTTGATTTGCAACCAATCCGAAGGGGCTGAAAAAGTGGCTTTTTCAAGTATTTTTTTATATGTATTGCTCATTTTTGAAATTTCGAATAATAGTAGGTTGCCGCAGCCAAATCCTCCAGAGCATGTCCTACGGACTTGAACAGCGTAATCTCATTGTTATTTGTTCTCCCTAAATGAGTTTCGCCGCAGAGATTGAATAAATCTGCTTTAATATCGGCTTCCTTCAGGATTCCTTCTTGTAGAGGGATGGCAATGTCACCACTTTCTTGTTGTCCTCCAAACGTGTCCAAAAAAACGGAAGATTTTATAATAGCGTCATCATCAGCCTCACGCATATTGGGTTTATAAGCTCCGACCAAGTCTATATGTTGTCCAGAAACAAGGTTTTCACCTAAAACCAAAGGTTTTTCCGAAAGTGTTGCACAGGAGATGATATCCACTTTCGAAATTTTGTCATCTATTTTGGATATTGCCTTCACACTATAGTTCTCCTTAGAAAGTACCTCGCAAATTTCTTCTGCCTTTTTTACATTTCTACCCCAAACAAAAACTTGTTCAATGGGTCGAACTGAAGCGTGCGCTTTAATCAGATTCACCGAAAGTGCTCCGGTACCCATCATCAACATCGAAGCAGCATCTTTTCTTGATAAATAGGATGAAGCCAAAGCAGATGCAGCAGCCGTACGTTTTGCCGTCAAACTCTTAGCTTCCATTATTGCTTTCAAGGTTCCCGTTATAGCATCCAAGTACAAATAACTCCCTTGAATTGAAGGCAATCCAAACTCGTCGTTTCCTGGATTGACCGTAACTACCTTTACTCCAGCCTCCTTTCCTGGATTCCATGCGGGCATAAGTAATAAGGTGGCATCCTTAGTAGTTTTTGGATTGGGGAAATCATGATGATGTCGTTGAGGTATTAAAAAAGTCTTTGATGTAAAAGCACTTCTTAACTTCTCGACCAACTCATGAAAGTTGGTGTTTTCTTCTATGAAAGATGAATTAATATATAAGGGCTGCTCCAATTTTTCAAAAGTATTTAGCAAGACATGTCAGCAACAATTTTCCACTCACCATTTATTTTTCGGAGCACAATCAAGAAAACTCCATTTGCATCGCCAACCTTTCTGGTGAGGTGGTATTGTCCCATGACATAATAAGAATTCGAATCTATTTTAGTGATAGCGTCAATGATGAAATTTAAGCTCCCGGTGTCTGCTTTTGTTGGGTATCTTTCTTTGTATCCTGAAAGGGTCTTATCCCAGCCCAACGTAAGTCCTCTTGCACCATAAAATTTTAAAGAATCGCTTTTCCAATATCCTTGCATAAATCCTTCCAAATCATGATTGGACCAAGCTTCTTCTTGATTGTGAAGTATCTGCATGATTTCGGCCTTATCTCCTTCTTCGGAAACGGCACAACTAATACAGCATAGACCAATGCCCATTAGTAGGAACATGGTTTTTTTCATAAAATCAGTTTTTGAACTTTAAAACTGATGAAAGCTACGTTTTTTTCCAGAAATATGGGGTAAGTATGATCAACACGGTGAATAGTTCCAACCTCCCCAAGAGCATTAAAAAGCCACACCACCATTTACCTGCATTCGGCAGGCTATTGTAATTGCTCATGGGGTTGAGACTGCCAAATGCGGGGCCAACATTCCCCAATGATGAAGCCGAACCACCTATTGCCGAAACAAAATCAAGACCTAAAAAGCCCAAAACAAGGGATCCAATTATAAAAAACAACATGTAGAGTACAAAGAAGGCAATGATATTATACACGATATGTTCGGTAACCGTTTTATTATTATAGCGGACAGGAATTATGGCATTAGTGTGCAGGGTTCGCTTAAATTCTAGAATCCCATTTTTTATGATGAGCAAGTGTCTCATTACCTTAATTCCACCTGCAGTGGAACCTGCCGAACCGCCCAAAAACATCAATCCGAAAAACAAAATCGTAAGAAATGGTGTCCAGCTTGTAAAATCAGCTGTTACAAATCCGGTGGTGGTTACAATCGCCACTACTTGAAAGAGGCCATGCCTAAAGGCACTTTCACCTTCTCCAAATATCATTGGGTGAAAATCAGATACAGGCACATTGGCTTTGAAATACACAACCAACGCAGCGGTAATGGTAAAAAGCACTATGAAACTGGCGTAATATTTAAATTCCTCATCTTTTAAAATTCGCTGCACCTTTCCTGTGAAAGCGAAATAGCTCAACACAAAGTTACTTCCGGCCAAAAACATAAAGACGATAGTGATATACTGGATTAAAGGTTGATCGTTCCAATAGGCCAGACTTGCATTTTTGGTGGAAAATCCACCTGTTGAAAGGGTTGCCAAGGAATGGTTCATGGCATCAAATAGTGACATTCCAGCAAGTTTCAATAGAATAGTTTCCGCTACGGTATACCCAAAATAAATTAGCCATAACCTTTTAGCCGTGTCTGTAATTCTAGGGTGTAATTTATCACCGGCCGGACCAGGAGCTTCAGCGGCAAACAACTGCATTCCTCCAATTCCTAAAAGTGGAAGAATGGCAATTGCAAGTACTATGATACCCATACCTCCTATCCAATGGGTCAGACTTCTCCAAAAAAGAATACCCTTGGGTAAGATTTCAATATTATCTAAAATTGAAGCACCCGTGGTCGTATATCCTGAGATTGTTTCAAAAAAAGCATCCGTCACCGTAGGAATTGCACCAGAAAAAAGATAAGGGAGCGTCCCAGAAATGGACATGATAATCCATCCGAAAGTAACTACAATGTAGCCTTCTTTTCTTTTTACTTCCTTTTTATGGCCACGAGTACCGAACATAGCCATTATTCCAAAAAGCATGGTAACTATGGCGGCAAGGGTAATATCCAAGGTAACACCATCATCATAAATACCACTTACAAAAGCAGCCAGAAGCATAAAAGAGCCATTGCACAGTAGCAATAGCCCCATAATATGTACGATTATCCGCGTGTTCAGTCCCATTACAAGAACAGCTTTTCTATTCTTGGAATTGCTTTCGGCAAGCAGCATACAACGACACGGTCACCTTCCTGAATTTTAAAATCACCAAGAGCGATAATTCCTTTACCATCCCTAATCACACCACCAATACTGGCTTCTCTTGGGAAGTTTAATTCACGGATTATCTCACCGTTCACAAGTGAAGTAGCTTTAACCTCAAACTCTAATATTTCGGCATTTAGATTGTTCAGGCGTGTTAAGGCCAGTACTTCTCCCCTTCGTATATATCTAAATATATTATTGGCCGCCAAAAGTTTTTTATTGATCAAGGTATCCACTCCGATGGAATGGGATAGCTGGAAGTAATCCATATTCTCGACCATGGCAATGGTCTTTTTTATCTTTTTTGATTTGGCCACCAAGCAGGACATAATATTCGTCTCGGAATTCCCTGTAACTGCAATAAAAGCATCCATGGAATCCAAGCTTTCCTCATCCAAAAGCTCCACATTCCTTCCATCTCCATTAATAACAAGGGCATGCGGCAGGTCATCGGCAATGTCAAAAGCTTTCTCCTTGTCCTTTTCTATCAATTTTACATTGAATTTTTTGTCGCACAGATCTCGAGCGGTGTTGAATCCAACTTTGCTTCCACCAAGAATCATCACGTTTTTGATTTCTTTTTTCTGCATGCCGGTGAGTTTGTATAACTCATCCACACCTTCGGCGGAAGTAATAAAATAAACCTGATCACCTTCTTTAAAAATGGTATCTCCTCTTGGAATCAAGGTATATTGGGTTCCCATTCGCTGCAATGCGATTGGCATAAAATGTAGTTCTGGGAATATTTTGGCCGCTTCTTTCACCATTTTGCCCACAAAAGGAGCTGATTTTGGTAAAAACACCCCTATCATGGTCAGTAAGCCATCCTCAAATTCATACGTATCGTTAAAGGCCGACTGGTTAAGCAATAGTTGAATTTCAGTTGCCGCGAGTTCTTCTGGAGAAATCAACTCGTCAATTCCGAGCTCATCAAACTTTATCAGTTCCCTGTTGTCCATGAATTCCGTATTGGAAATTCGAGCAATGGTTTTTTTACAGCCCAATTGCTTCGCCAACATACAAAGCGTAAGATTGGTGGTTTCCGATGCTGTAACGCCAATGACAAGTTCGGAACTTTCAACCCGTGCATCACGCAACACTTCTATAGAAGTGGCATCACCCCGAAGCACCCTAATATCTAAATGATTATCGGCATAAGTCAAACTTTCCCTGTCGGTATCAATCAATGTAATATCCTGTGCTTCATACGACAATAATTTTGCCAAATGAAAGCCTACTTCACCTGCTCCCGCAATTATAATCTTCATTGATTAGTATAAGATGTTCCCAAAAAGTTCAATTTGTGTGTTATAAACGGCAAAAAAGAATAATGGCCGCGGTCCAAAAGACAAATACCTAACATAATACGGAAAAGCTTTCCATGATTGCACGGCAAAATTACGTAATTATTTTTGTACCCCTTCCATATACCTAAGTTGTATATTTGCCAGCAAATTTATCAGATGTCAAAAAAAGTCAAACCATATAAAGATTCCGACCTAGGCAAAAAGGAGCAGGTAAGACAAATGTTCGATACAATTTCTGAGGATTATGATGGATTGAACAGAGTTATTTCTTTTGGTATTGACCTAAAATGGCGAAGGAAAGTGGTCTCCATCTTAACAAAAAAAGCTCCAAAAAACATTCTAGATATTGCTACAGGAACTGGCGATCTAGCCATAGCAATGATATCCACAGGTGCTGAAAAAATTGTGGGACTTGACATTTCCCCAGGTATGTTGGACGTTGGAAAAACCAAGATTTCTGCAAAAAACCTTCAAAATACCATTGAAATGATGATTGGCGATAGCGAAAAACTTCCCTTTGATGATAATTCTTTTGATGCCATAACCGTTGCTTTTGGGGTTCGTAATTTCGAAAATCTGGAAAAAGGATTAAGTGAAATATTGAGAGTGCTCAAACCAGGGGGAAGCTTTGTGGTTCTTGAAACCTCCGTACCAACCAAAACACCATTTAAACAGGGGTATCGCATTTATACCAAATATATATTGCCAACCATTGGTAAAATCTTCTCCAAAGACAGGTCGGCATATGCTTACTTGAGTGAATCAGCTTCCGTTTTCCCTCATGGAGAAGCATTCAACAATATTTTGGACAAAATCGGGTTTATAGGTATAGAGAACAAACCCCAGACATTTGGGGTGGCATCTATATATGTCGCTACAAAATAATTTGATGAAAAATGTCCTTCTTCTTTTTGGCTTGCTGATACTGGCATGTCCGAATTCCTTGGCACAGTTTAAAAAAGACCCTATACTCAATCTTCAAACCGAAGATCAAAAGCTTTTGAACTGGGGGTATTATTTGGGATTTAATCAATATGATTTCCAATTTGAGTATGAAAATGATATTGGGGAAGATGTTCTAGTAAATAAAAGCATTGGGTTTAATGTGGGACTTATAGGCGAAGTACGTATCAATGAGTTTTTGGATGCTCGATTTGAACCAGGTCTGCTGTATACATCCAGAACTTTAGGTTTTCCAGGGTTTACAACGGAAGCGGATGCTCTCAGAGAAGTCAAATCGACCTATATACGATTCCCATTATTATTGAAAGCCAGCGCACGCAGGTTCGGTAATTGGAAACCTTATGTTACAGGTGGCGTTTATACCGCTATGAACTTAGGAAGTAAAGAAGATAGCCTAGATGACAACAGCAGCGGTGAATTCCGGATGAAGAAAAATGTGTATGGCTACGAACTTGGCTTCGGAATAGACATTTATACCGAGTATTTTAAATTTTCACCTTCGATTAGGGGTGTTTTCGCCCTTACGAATGAAATTGTTCCCGACAACGATCCCAATAGTCCATGGACAGGGAATATCGATGCCATGCGTACACGGGGCTTTTTTATCAATTTTACATTTGAGTAACAGCTTATTTTCACTTTCCACTATCGTTTAGAGTTCAGGAAATGTCGTTTGTCGATTGAGTTTTTTAAATGAATTAGGTTTACTATTTTCATCTATATGAAATTTTTAAATCATTGAATTTTAATATCTTAAAAATTTCAAGACATTCAGTAATTCGCATAAATTTTATTCATTTAGGTGGGAAATATACCAACGAAAAAATTTATGTTCATTTCATAAAAACTTGTGTATGCGCTATTTACTCATTCCTCTACTACTATTTTTGGTTGGATGCCAACCCCAAGAAAAAGAGCGTCCGAATATCTTGTTCATTCTTTCCGATGACCATACTTCACAATCCTGGGGCATTTATGGAGGGCAATTGAAGGATTTTGTAAAAAATCAGAATATCCAAAGATTGGCAGACGAGGGAGTGATTTTGGATAACGCATTCTGTACAAATTCAATTTGCAGCCCAAGTCGAGCGGCTATTTTAACAGGGCAATACAGTCACTTAAACCAGGTATACACGCTTAGAGAGTCTTTACCCGAAGGGCATCCTAACATTGCTAGATCGCTTGGGGAATCGGGTTATCAGACCGCCATAATTGGAAAATGGCATTTGGATAAACAGCCCGAGGGTTTTGATTATTTTAAGGTTCTACCTGGCCAAGGCAGGTATTGGGATCCTATTTTTAAGGTAAAAGA
The DNA here is from genome assembly GCF_014698935.1 of Flagellimonas sp. S3867. GTDB lineage: Bacteria > Bacteroidota > Bacteroidia > Flavobacteriales > Flavobacteriaceae > Flagellimonas. The sequence continues at coordinate 568,243 of NZ_JACVMN010000003.1, read as the reverse complement.
AGATTGGCAAGATGGATATATTAAAGAAGAGGAAGGTATTGTCCATAAAGGTTTTTCAACCGACGTGATAACAGATTTGACCATCGAACATTTGAAAAAAAGACAAAAAGACCAACCCTTTATGATGGTTTGCAGTTTTAAGGCCACTCATGAGCCATTTGAATATCCAAAAAGATATAATGACTATCTCAAGGATGTTAAACTTCCGGAACCTGAATCCTTATACGATTTTGGAAAAGAAGCCACCGGAAGGACGTTCAAAGGTCAAAAGTTGGAAAATTTGGGCATCCGTTGGCAAAAAGCCACCGAAAATCCAGAAGAATTCTGGACATCTTACCCAGGCCTCCCCTACCCGCTTGATGGTTTGGACAGTATTCAAAAACGCGGTAAAATATTTCAAAAACTAACAAAAGATTTTATTCGATGTGGAGCAGCTATTGATGATAATATTGGCAAGCTGCTCGATTATTTGGAAGAAGAAGGCGTTGCGGACAATACTATAGTGATCTATACGGCTGATCAAGGTTACTTTTTGGGAGAACATGGCTTTTTCGACAAAAGATTAATTTATGAAGAAAGTCTACGCATGCCATTTGTGATTCGATATCCCAAAGAAACCATGAAGGGAAAACGATTGGATGATATTATTTTAAATATTGATTTTGCAGCCCTATTGGCCGACTATGCTGGCTTACCACCTCAAGATTATATTCAAGGTAAAAGTTTTCGGGAAAACCTAAGAGGGAATACGGCCGACGATTGGCGAGAGCAAATGTATTACAGATATTGGCTCCATTCACCGGATAGACCTGCACACTTTGGCATACGCAACAAAAGATACAAGCTTGCCCTTTTTTATGGTCAAGGATTGGGCATGTACGGAAGCGACACTACCTCAACGCAGCCTGCTTGGGAATTTTATGATCTAAATGAGGATCCTAAAGAACTGCATAATGCTATAGACGACCCAAAATATGCTGAAATCATTTCGGACATGAAAGTCGAATTGAAAAAAGAAAAGGATTTTTACAGGGATTCTGATGTGGGCCATCCACAAATGGATGGTATCTTGCAAGAAGAACTGGATTAACCCTTTCTCTTCATTTCATTTAAAAGAATTGCAGTAGCCGTGGCCACATTCAAACTTTCCGTGGTATTTTCTCCAAATTGAGGAATTGCTATTCGTTCTGAAATTATTGATTCAATTCCACTGGAAATCCCATTGGCTTCATTGCCCATGACCAAAACTCCACTTTTTGGCAGCTCTTTACCGTAAACTGCTTCCCCATCCATAAAAGCGCCATAAACAGGCTGCGCTGATTCCTCTAAATACTTTTCCAAGTCAGTGTATACAACGTTCACCCTGGCTATAGAGCCCATTGTTGCCTGCAATACTTTTGGATTGTAACAGTCCACTGTGTTAAGAGAACAAACCAAATGGTTTATCCCAAACCAATCACACAATCTAATGATTGTTCCCAAATTTCCAGGGTCGCGTATATCGTCCAAAGCGACTACCCAATCCGAATCCTCAATTGGTTCAACAACAGGTATATGAAACACTCCTAACACTCCATTAGGGGAGCTTAAGCTGCTCATCTGTTTCAATTCCGAAGAAGCAACCTGTTCAAAACCCTTAAAACCTTCATTCCAAATTTTGGTGTCCACAAACAGTTTAAAAGGCTCTAGTCCTGCCCCAATAAGTTCTAAAACCGCTTTTTTTCCCTCAACAACAAACAACTTATGTTGACTTCGGTACTTTTTTTGCTGTAAGCTCTTAACTAGTTTAATTTGGTTTTTAGTAACCATCTAAATCGTGTATTTTTGGCTTCTATGAGGGCACCTTCAGGTCTATTGCACAACTGGGCAAAAATAGGATTATTGTTGCTTATATTGGGCATGGCTGCATGCAATACCTTAAAAAAAGTGGATGATGGAGAATTTTTGCTTACAAAAAACTCAATTTATGCGGATGATGAAAAGATCAATAATAGTGATATTCGGAGTTTAATCTCACAAAAACCAAATAGTACTCTACTAGGATATCCCCTTCGATTAAACCTTTACAATCTCGCAAAAGAAAATCCAGATTCATCCTTTCAAAATTGGCTGCATAAAAAAGAAAAGCGGGAAAAACGACTTAACAATCTTCTGTCACAAAAGCAAGTAAATCGCTTGCGGGAATCTTTTATGGTAAAGGGCGCCAGTGATTTCCTAAAAAGAATTGGGGAAGCACCCGTTATTATCGATACTGTGTTGACCCAGAAATCAGTGGACAGATTGAAGGCCTATTATAATAGCAAAGGTTACTTTAATAACTCGGGCACCTTCAATGTGGCCAAGGGAAAACGCAAAAAAAGGGCTGAAATTGAATATCAAATCAATCTGAACAAACCTTTTTATATAGATACCCTTCAAAGAAATATAAGTTCACCGGAACTGGATTCTGTTTACAACAAGGCTTTTGACAAATCTTTTGTTAAAAGTGGTGATCAGTTTGATCTAGGCAATTTCACAATAGAAAGGGAACGCCTCACTACCCTGTTCAGGAACTCAGGGTTTTACAACTTTCAAGAAAGCTCCATTAACTACGACATCCTAAGGGATACCACCAAAGTGGCCAATGATCAAAAGATGGATGTGCAACTGAACATTCAAAAACCCAGAAGTGCAAATGATAGCACTTCTGCGGAAAACACCTATAAGATTCATCGTTTTAAGAAGGTCAATATTTATGCTGATTATCTTATTGGCGGAAGCACAGATTCCTTAAAATCCGTAGACCATGAAAACTATACCATATATTATAACAACAAATTAAAATATAAACCCAAAGCCCTCACGGATGCAGTTTTCTTTGAAAAAGATAGCATTTATAGAGATTTGGACCGTATTAGAACGTACCGACAGATTACCAACCTAAATACCTTCAAATATCCAAATATTGAATTCATTCCAGAATCAGATGATGCCCTTTTGACATCTAATGTCTATTTGGCTCCGCGACCCAAATTTTCGCTGAACCTGGATTTTGATATTACACATTCCAACATACAACAGGTGGGAACCACTTTTGGTGGCTCCGTTATCACTCGTAATGTATTTGGAGGAGCGGAGACCCTGAATATTTCCGCCAGAGGTTCAATAGGTCTTCTCAATGATCGTGGTTCATCGTTGACCGGTGGCTCATTTACTTCTGAAATAGGTGGAGATATCAACATTACTTTTCCAAGAATATGGCTTCCTTTCAATACGGAAAAGATCATTCCTCATTACATGCTGCCACAAAGTCGATTTTTGGTCGGTACTAATTTTCAGAAGAACATAGGACTCGACAAACAATCTTTCAACACCATACTTTCGTACAATTGGAATCCCTCCAATAGTCTTCGCAATACTATAGAACTGCTCAATGTGGAGTTTGTTCGTAATGTAAATCCAGATAACTTCTATAATGTTTACCAGAACACTTTCAGTAATTTGGATGGTATAGCCGATGGATTTCAGGATGATCCCCAATACGCGTCATTTTTTGAAGCCTCAACCGATGTGGAGGACCCATTAAGATTAAATGTCCCTACAGGTGCCAATGATTTTGTTCAAGGAGTGCTGAACAATGACATTCCGGTAACCCAAGATGAGCGAGATGAGGTAAATAGTATTGAGGAAAGAAGACAAAGATTAACGGAAAACAATCTCATTTTTGCCAGTAATTATACTCTTTCAAAAAATAGTAAGATAGATATAAACGATAACGACTTCTATCAATTTCGAATTAAATTGGAAAGTGCGGGCAACCTACTCTCTGCTTTAGATGGCATCGTTCCGTATAATAAAAATGATAATGACCAGCTATTGGTCTTTGGGGTGCCCTTCTCCCAATATTTTAAAACTGAGTTTGATTTTATCCGCCATTGGGAGGTTGGAAATGCCAAAGTACTGGCTTTTCGAAGCTTTTTTGGACTCGCAATTCCCTATGGCAACTCAGAAAATATCCCATTTGTCCGCAGTTACTTCGCAGGGGGGTCAAATGATAATAGGGCATGGAATGCTTATGAACTGGGCCCAGGAAGAACCAGTAACATCAATGATTTTAATGAAGCTAACCTGAAACTGGCCATGAATCTGGAATATCGCTTTCCTATTGCGGGTGACGTTAAAGGCGCTTTGTTTGCTGATGCCGGCAATATTTGGAACGTGTTTGACAATGAAGATAATCCCGATGCCGTTTTCAGTGGATTCAATTCTTTATCGGATACAGCTTTGGGTACCGGATTTGGGCTACGGTACGACTTCACCTACTTCGTTTTTAGACTCGATATAGGTTTTAAAACCTATAATCCGGCCGAAGAAGCGTCCAAACGCTGGTTTAGGCAGTATAACTTTAAGAACGCTGGTTTCAATATCGGTATAAATTATCCTTTCTAGACCGAATATTTTATTACTTTTGTTCACTTATTTAACCAAAATTAACTAAGTATGTCCCACAATATTAAGCCGGGCGTTGCAACGGGCGATGAAGTTCAAGCTATTTTTAATCACGCTAAGGAAAATGGCTACGCACTTCCCGCGGTGAATGTGATTGGATCCAACACTATAAATGGTGTTTTAGAAACTGCAGCAGCTTTAAATTCTCCTGTAATTGTCCAATTCTCCAATGGTGGAGCACAATTCAATGCCGGAAAGGGATTGTCCAATGAAAATCAAAGAGCAGCTGTACAAGGAGCAGTGGCCGGAGCAAAGCATGTGCACCAATTGGCCGAAGCTTACGGTGCGACCGTAATATTGCATACTGACCATTGTGCCAAAAAGCTTTTGCCTTGGGTTGATGGACTTTTGGATGCCAGTGAAGAACACTACGCAGCAACTGGAAAATCATTGTTCAGTTCGCATATGATCGATTTATCTGAAGAACCTATCGAGGAAAACATAGAAATATGCAAAGGGTATTTGGAACGCATGAGCAAAATGGACATGACCTTGGAAATTGAGCTAGGTGTAACCGGTGGTGAAGAAGATGGTGTAGACAATACTGATATTGACAGTTCCAAACTTTATACACAGCCCGAAGAAGTGGCGTATGCTTATGAAGAATTGTCAAAAGTGAGTCCCAAATTTACCATTGCGGCCGCTTTTGGAAATGTTCACGGGGTATACAAACCTGGAAACGTTACCTTGACTCCTAAAATCTTGAAGAATTCACAAGAATTTGTTTCTGAGAAATATGGAGTTGAGCACAATCATATCGATTTTGTTTTCCATGGTGGATCAGGATCCACTCTAGAGGAAATTAGGGAAGCAATCGGATATGGTGTCATTAAAATGAATATCGATACAGACCTTCAATACGCATTTTTATCAGGTGTTAGGGATTATGTTCAAGATAAATCTGGTTATTTGCAAGCGCAAATTGGAAATCCTGAGGGAGCTGATCAGCCAAACAAGAAATTCTATGATCCACGTGTTTGGCTTCGAGAAGGAGAAAAGTCTTTTGTAGAAAGACTGAAACAAGCCTTTGAAGACCTCAATAACGTGAACACACTGTAAAGGTTTAACCTAATATAGATTCCATGTCGTCTTGGTTTAAAAGAAAAGAAAAAGGAATACAGACAGCTACCGAGGAGAAAAAAGACACCCCAAAAGGTCTCTGGTATAAATCTCCCACCGGAAAAATTGTTGAATCTGAGGATTTGGCAAAGAATTTTTACGTAAGTCCTGAAGATGACTATCACGTAAGAATCGGTAGCAAGGAATATTTTGAGATTCTTTTTGATGATAATAAATTCAAGGAATTGGATGAAAAGTTGTCAGCTAAAGACCCTCTTAAGTTTGTAGATACCAAAAAATACTCCGAGAGATTAAAAGCTGCTCAGCAAAAAACAGGATTAAAAGATGCTGTCCGCACTGCGGTCGGTAAATCCATGGGCAAAGAATTGGTGATTGCCTGTATGGATTTCAGCTTTATCGGTGGATCCATGGGAAGTGTGGTCGGTGAAAAGATTTCACGGGCCATTGATCATGCCAGGAAGAAGAAAGTACCGTTTGTAATGATTTCAAAATCAGGCGGGGCACGAATGATGGAAGCTGCATTATCATTAATGCAGTTGGCAAAAACTTCTGCTAAATTGGCCCAATTGGCCGAGGCAAAAGTCCCTTATATTTCCCTTTGTACAGATCCAACCACTGGCGGAACAACCGCTTCATACGCCATGCTGGGTGATATTAATATTTCAGAACCAGGAGCATTGATTGGTTTTGCAGGACCCCGCGTAGTTAAAGATACTGTTGGAAAAGACCTTCCGGAAGGTTTCCAAACTTCGGAATTTTTAAAGGAGAATGGTTTCTTGGATTTTATTTCCCATCGAAGGGATTTAAAAAAGAAAATAAACCAATACATCGATTTGATTACAAATCAACCCTTAAGATCATAAAAAAAAGCCCCGATTACGGGGCTTTTTCTTTTACGCTTTCCAAATCGTTATTTTTTGAAGCGGCGTAAAAATATTTCCTTTTCAGTACCATCAGGTAAGGTCAAGATTCCCTTTGCATCACAAGTGCCATCACCAAAATCCAAGCTAGCGGTATTATCGTTTCTGGAAATTTCCAAAACCCCACTCACAATAAACCTACAGGCCATTTCCCTACGTAAAGACGTAATCACTTCTTTTACAAAAATGTTGCCTTCCCTGCCAACATAAGTACGTTTGCCGGTAATCAAGAAAACGTTGTCTCCCCAAAAACCAGAACCATATCCTTCTATCCATTCCCTAGTTCGGGTTCCTTCAAAAGAAGCTGTACCATCATCAGGCCATATTGCAGAAAAAGACGCATTGGCCGTAGATTGTGGATTCTCGTTCTCATTGGAACGCTCGCGCAGAATATCGGCGCTTCCTTCAATGGCAACACCATTGAAAGTAAAATTCTCGAGACTCAGAGCAAGCGATTTAGTCGCTGCTTCCATATCCTTTGCGTAGCTCAAGTTGATAATACCACTCAACACATTTCCATTGGGTAATTCACAACCTTCTCCAAAATCAATGGTCTTCTCTTTGGTGGTATCTGTAATTACAGTGGTAATGGTGACACAATCTGGCAGAAAATCAGATCGGTGCGGTACTTTTGAGATAAATGAAATCTCATCAGAAGCATAAACATCTTCCGCAATGGCCGTAACCTCTTCTGAAATCATTTCGGTCTCATCACTATATTGCAGTTCTGTAGCCGAAATTACTTCAGAACTTGACAGTTCTTCTGTGGAATCCTCCTCTTTGGAACACGAAGCCGCCATTAAAAATAGAATTCCCATAAAAAATGGGACGCTTTTCTTAAAATTGAATTGTTTAAGATCCTTTTTCATAATGATTAAATTTTAGGGTTTGGTTCTATGACCCATCCAAAAACAAAAGGTTTAATCAAGCTTCAAAATTTTTCATTTTGAAAAAAGAAGTTATCTTTGCACGCTGATTGAAAGACAATCAATACATAAAAATCATTTAAATAAATATTGGAATGTATTTAACAAAAGAAGTAAAAGCCGATATCTTTAAGAAACACGGCGGCTCTGAGAGCAACACAGGTTCTACGGAAGGGCAAATCGCATTGTTCACACACCGTATCAACCATTTAACACTACACCTTAAAAAGAACCACAAGGATTATAACACCGAGCGTTCTTTGGTAAAATTGGTAGGTAAAAGACGTAGTCTTTTGGATTACCTAAAGAAAAAAGACATTGTAAGATACCGTGAGTTAATAAAAGAACTAGGTATTAGAAAATAAAAATAATTGGGAGTCCATTCGACTCCCATTATTTTTACCCTGAGCTTGCCGAAGGGTTTTACAATTAAAAAGCCCCAATCTTAAGATTGGGCAAACACAAAAAGCTGCCTACAGTTTTTCATTGGTCAACACAACAACACAACCCGACCGTCCGGATGGCGGTAGACCAAATGTTTAACGACCCACACAAATTTTAGTGGGTAAGACTTATTTTATGATTCCAAAAACTTTTAAAGAGGTCATTGACCTCGGTGACGGTAGAGAAATTTCTATCGAAACCGGAAAATTGGCAAAGCAGGCCCATGGTTCTGTTGTTGTCCAGTCGGGCAAGTGTATGTTACTATGTACAGTTGTTTCGAATTACAAGCAAAGTGATGTCGATTTTTTACCGCTTACGGTAGATTATCGCGAAAAATTTGCTGCTGCCGGGAGATATCCTGGTGGTTTCTTCAAACGTGAAGCAAGACCAAGTGATGGCGAAGTATTGACCATGCGTTTGGTAGACAGGGTTTTAAGACCATTATTCCCTAAAGATTATCATGCTGAAACGCAGGTAATGATTCAATTAATGTCACATGATGATGAAGTAATGCCAGATGCTATGGCTGGACTTGCTGCTTCAGCGGCAATTCAACTTTCAGATTTTCCATTTGAGTGTGCTATCTCAGAAGCTAGAGTTGGACGTGTTAATGGTGAATTCATCATCAACCCAACAAGAGAACAGTTAAAAGAATCCGACATTGATATGATGATCGGTGCCTCTGCTGATTCTGTAATGATGGTAGAAGGAGAGATGGAGGAGATTTCTGAAGAGGAAATGACCGAAGCCATCAAATTTGCGCATGAAGCCATCAAAGTACAATGTGCTGCCCAAATAAAATTAGCTGAAGCTTTCGGAAAGAAAGAAGTACGTGAGTACGAAGCCGAAAGAGAAGATGAAGACCTAGCCAAAAAAGTGCATGACCTTACTTATGATAAGGTATATGCTGTTGCCAAGGCAGGTTCCGCAAAACATGAGCGCAGTGCTGCCTTTGATGCTATCAAGGAAGAGGTAAAAGCAACTTTTTCAGAAGAAGAATTAGAAGATTTTGGTGATTTGGTGTCAAAATATTTCTATAAAGCTGAAAAAGCAGCGGTGAGGGATTTAACCCTGAATGATGGTTTACGATTAGACGGTAGAAAAACTGATGAGATCAGACCAATTTGGTGTGAGATTGACTATTTGCCTTCTGTCCACGGTTCATCCATCTTTACAAGAGGTGAGACGCAAGCATTGGCCACGGTAACTCTAGGAACTTCCAGAGAAGCCAATAAGATAGACATGCCATCGTACGAAGGCGAAGAAACGTTTTACTTGCACTATAACTTCCCTCCATTTTCAACGGGAGAAGCAAGACCAATACGTGGTACATCACGTAGAGAAGTAGGTCACGGAAACTTGGCACAACGTGCATTAAAAGGTATGATTCCTGAAGATTGTCCTTATACTGTAAGAGTAGTATCCGAAGTACTGGAATCCAATGGATCATCTTCAATGGCAACTGTTTGTTCTGGTACAATGGCATTGATGGATGCCGGTGTTCAGTTAAAAAAACCAGTTTCAGGTATTGCAATGGGATTAATTTCCGATGCTGATTCTGGTAATTATGCCGTTTTATCCGATATTTTAGGTGATGAGGATCACTTGGGAGACATGGATTTTAAAGTAACCGGTACTGCTGACGGTATCACTGCTTGTCAAATGGACATCAAGGTAAAAGGTTTGTCTTATGAAATCTTGGTAAAAGCATTAATGCAAGCCAAAGAGGGTAGACTTCATATTCTTGAAAAATTGACCGATACTATCGCTGCTCCAAATGCTGAAGTGAAATCTTATGCTCCAAAAATTGTTACCAAAATTATTCCTGGAGAATACATTGGTGCAGTTATTGGTTCTGGTGGAAAAGTGATTCAAGAATTGCAAAAGGAAACCAATACGACTATAGTTATCAACGAAGATCCTGATACTGAAGAAGGTATAGTGGAAATTTTAGGTACAGGTCAAGATGGTATTGATGCAGTCATCGCCAAAATTGAGGCATTAATGTTCAAACCGGAAGTTGGTAGCATTTACGAAGTAAAAGTTATCAAAATGCTTGACTTTGGTGCTGTGGTTGAATATGTTGAAGCTCCAGGTAATGAAGTTTTACTTCATGTGTCTGAGTTGGCATGGGAACGAACCGAAAATGTGTCCGATGTTGTAAATATGGGAGATGTTTTTGATGTGAAATATTTTGGTCTTGATCCAAGAACCAGAAAAGAAAAAGTTTCAAGAAAAGCGCTTTTACCTAAACCAGAAGGTTATGTAGAGCGTCCACCTAGAAACAATGATCGAAGAGGCGGAGACCGCAGAGGTGGCAATCGTGACAGAAAACCCAGAAGAGACTAAATAACAGTCAATTCATTGAAAATAAAGGCTCCAAGCATCGCTTGGGGCCTTTTTTACAACAAAAAATCAAGAAAACTTTATTAAAATGTAACTTTTTGCTTTTTCCTACGTATAACTTAATGAGCTTCGGTTCACAAATTTAATTTGAAGGGAAAATAAATGAGACAGTTAAAAATTACAAAACAGGTTACCAATAGGGAAACCGCTTCGTTGGACAAATATTTACAGGAAATCGGTAAAGTGGACTTGATCACTGCCGATGAAGAAGTAGAATTGGCACAGCGAATCAAGGCGGGAGACCAGATAGCCTTAGAGAAATTAACTAAAGCCAACCTCAGATTCGTGGTTTCTGTTGCAAAACAGTATCAAAACCAAGGATTAACCCTTCCTGATTTGATAAATGAGGGAAATTTAGGACTAATCAAAGCTGCACAGCGTTTTGATGAAACCCGTGGATTTAAATTTATATCATATGCCGTTTGGTGGATTCGTCAATCTATACTTCAAGCGTTGGCGGAACAATCCCGTATTGTTCGTTTGCCGTTGAACAAGATTGGTTCCATCAATAAGATCAACAAGACTTTTGCTTTCTTGGAACAAGCCCATGAGCGAATTCCATCAGCGGAAGAAATTGCCAAGGAATTGGACATGACGGTTGAAGATGTAAAACAATCCTTAAAAAATTCAGGTAGACACGTATCTATGGATGCGCCATTAATTGATGGTGAAGATTCCAACCTTTACGATGTTTTACGTAGCGGAGAGTCTCCAAATCCAGATAAGGAATTGTTGCACGAATCGTTGCGCACTGAAATAGAACGCGCATTGGAAACATTGACTCCAAGAGAAGCGGATGTTATTCGACTATACTTTGGTTTGGCAGGACAACATTCTATGACTTTGGAGGAAATTGGAGAGACATTTGATCTTACCAGAGAACGTGTTCGCCAAATAAAAGAAAAAGCGATCAGAAGGTTGAAACATACCTCTAGAAGCAAAATTTTAAAGACTTATTTGGGATAATCATAAGATTATCCGCACAAATTACAGTTAAACAATCCTTAAATTTGTTTTTTGGCAAGAAAGTTGTAATTTGTAATCCTACAACAGTTTATCATGACTGTTCGTTTTTTGATTGATGAATAAACTCCGGCTGATTACCGGAGTTTTTTCATTTATATACCCTAATGCACTGTCAAATTAATTGACACATACTTCTCATCTTACTGTTAAAGTTTTTCCAATCACCTCCTATCTACTGTTTTCCAACGTAAATATTTGGGGCTGAACATTAATTTAAAAACATAGGTATGGGTTTTTCAATAGCAATACGGTTTTTGGGAGGATTAACGCAGAGCCAACAAGATATTTTTGATACAGCAGCTTGCAGATGGCAACAAATCATCATTAACGAACTACCGAGAGTGCGATTGGCCAATGGTGATGTCATCGATAATATCAGAATTGATGCACAGGGAACTAATATTGATGGTACTTCCGGAATTTTAGGTCAAGCCGGTCCAACACAGCTTAGGGCTGGAAGTTTTTTGCCTGCCACGGGAATTATGCGATTTGATAGTGCTGATTTAGCAAGATTGGAAGCAGAAAACAGCCTTAACGATGTTATTATCCATGAAATGGGTCATGTTTTGGGTTTCGGCACCCTTTGGTCTTCCCAATTTATGAATCTCATTGCTGCGGAAGGTTCTGAAAATCCCATTTTTACAGGTCAAAATGCAATTCGAGAATACCAGGAACTAACAAAAAGTGAAACATTGGACTTTGTTCCTGTGGCCAACACCGGCGGAGAAGGCACTCGGGATGGACATTGGCGCGAATTGATATTTGACAACGAGCTAATGACCGGATTCATTGATAGTGGTAGCAATCCCATCAGCAAACTCTCAATCGGTGCTTTTGAAGATATGGGGTATCGAGTGAACTATAATGTTGCCGATGAATACAATCTTCCCGATCCCACCCTATTATCTTTAAAAGAATTGAATGAAAACAACATGTGCAAAATGTGCAATCGTAAGATACTTCGATGTGCTCCCATTGTACTTCCTGAATCTGCATTTTTGGACAAATGAAAATGAGGAAAGCTAGAATTCGCTTGCTTCAAAAAGCATTTGCTATTTTTGTATGCATATAATGCTCAGATGAATTCAAAATTAGTAGCTCCTTCCCTTTTGGCAGCAGATTTTGCCAACCTTCAACATGATGTAGAAATGGTTAACCAAAGTGACGCCGATTGGTTCCATTTAGATATTATGGATGGTGTTTTTGTACCAAATATTTCATTTGGAATGCCCGTGATCAAAGCCATAGCTGAACATGCCAAAAAAACATTGGATGTTCATTTAATGATTGTTGATCCAGACCGTTATATCAAAACCTTTGCCCATTTAGGGTCCAACAACCTTACCGTACATTATGAAGCTTGTAATCACCTGCACAGAACCTTGCAGGCTATAAAAGCTGAAGGTATGAAAGCAGGCGTGGCCTTGAATCCACATACCTCTGTAAACTTATTGGAAGATACCATCCAAGATATCGATTTGGTTTGTATGATGAGCGTAAACCCAGGTTTTGGTGGGCAATCTTTTATTGAAAACACCTATCAAAAAGTATCTGATCTAAAAAATATCATCGAAAAGAGAAATTCTAAGGCCCTTATTGAAATTGATGGAGGGGTAAATGCGACCAATGCCAAAAAACTGGTGGATGCCGGAGCTGATGTTTTGGTTGCAGGTAGTTTTGTCTTCAAAAGCGATAATCCTACGGAAATCATCAAAAATCTAAAAGAAACCATTGCTTGATGCAAGAATTTGATGTACTGATCATTGGAGGTGGCCCTATTGGCATTGCTTGTGGCCTTGAAGCCAAGAAAAAAGGACTTACCTATCTGATCGTTGAAAAAGGCCCAATAGTGAACTCCTTGTTCAATTACCCTATAAACATGCAGTTTTTTTCTTCTTCGGAACGATTGGAGATAGATGACATCCCTTTTATTAGTAAAGAAGCGAAACCTAAACGCAATGAGGCGTTGGAATATTACCGTCGAATTGTAACCTCCAATCAGCTTAACATCCATCTATTTGAAAAAGTGTTGAGCGTACAAAAAAAGTCCCAAATTTTTTCTGTGACCACGGATAAAGGACAGTATACTGCAAAAAACATTGTTGTAGCGACAGGATTTTACGATTTGCCAAATAAAATCAACGTGCCGGGCGAAGATTTACCCAAAGTTTCACATTACTACAAAGACCCGCATTTTTACGCTAGTCAGAAATTAGCGGTTGTAGGAGCAAGTAATTCGGCAATAGATGCCGCTTTGGAGTGTTGGCGCAAAGGTTCCGAAGTCACGCTGATCATTCGTGGACCAGAAGTGGGTCAAAGAGTCAAGTATTGGGTTCGTCCAGATGTTATCAACCGCATTGAAGAAGGAAGCATTAAGGCATATTACAACGCCAATGTTAAGGAAATTACATCTACAGAGCTCATCATTGACACTCCAGAAGGTGAAGTTACACTGGAAAACGATTTTGTGCTGGCCCTTACGGGCTATATGCCCAACTTTGAATTCTTGGAAAAACTGGGTATCGAACTTTCCCAGGACGACAAACGTCTTCCCCAATATAATCACGACACTATGGAGACCAATATTGAAGGCTTGTTTTTAGCTGGTGTTATCTGCGGCGGAATGGAAACCCATAAATGGTTTATTGAAAATTCCCGTATCCATGCGCCCATAATCATGAATGCCATTGTTAAAAAACAGGGTGCCTCAAGGGTCTAACCACGATTTGTAATCAATTTTCTTTTGGACGACTAAGATTCCATACATTTATACGTATGGATACACTAACTCAAGTACATTTAGCCTCTCAATACCTAGCCACTGCTGGGAAAAGCTTTTTAGAACCCAAATCTGACGACAGTCATACCAATGTTGGGTTTTTCACCGAAGATAACACGCTGCGAACATGGGAATTGGATGAAACAGGTGTTTACTTGGCATTTGAATACACCAATTTTTCGTTGAAATGGGTCTCAAAAGATAAAAGCCAAGTGCTTGCCCTGAAAGGCAAATCACATGGTGAAATTGTGGAATGGATTTCAAAAATGGCCTCGGAGTCAAAACTGGAAAAGCCCTACACATACGATTTACATTATGACTTACCCTATTCCATTACCGACGACTTTACATTTGGTCTTTCCAATCCTGAGGAGTTACAGGGGTTAATTCATTTGCGGACAATATCCCAAAATACATTAAAAACGTTTCTTCAAAATGAAAATTTAGAATCGGACATTCGTATTTGGCCACATCATTTTGATACTGGTGCTTTTGTGACCTTAAATGACGGTTCTGGAAAATCCATTGGTATGGGGATGGCCATTCCGGATAGCATGGTAAACGACCACTATTTTTATATCAGTGGGTACCAAGGTCATGATGGTCTTGACACCTCAACATTTCAAAACCTTACCCATGGGGAATGGAAGAATAATGGCTTTAAAGGAGGAATTTTAGGAGCATCCAATGTAGTGGAAAATATAATCGTTCAATTTTTTCAAGAAGCGTTCAAAGCCTATACTTCTTAAAGCGAAAACTGATATTGCAGGGAGACACTGCCAATAAATCCTTGCTCAACTTCTGCTCCACTGGTAATCGCATTAATTTCCCTGCCAAAACCAAGTGTAAGCCCAAGTTGCGAGCGTGTATTTTTAATGGGTAGAAAATATCCTCCTTCCAACCAAGGTTGAAGCACCAAAGTATAGGTACTTCCAGAAATAGGGGCATCGGCTGGACCAATGTCCGTCCAATCAATATTCAAGCTCCATATATCCAGGTTTAAACCGGCAATGAACTTTCCTTTTCCCGAAGGGAAATGTCTTCGAAAACCAACAGAACCTCCAAAACCTTCTCCTTCTTCAGTAATATTCACATCACTAAAGTCTTTACGGTCAACAAAATTTCCGCCCAGTCTTAAAAGCACGGATGATTTTTCAGAAATAGCATGTTCCAAATTGATTGTTGGAATAACACCTGCCGGATAGAATTGTACAGAAACACCCAAGTATACAGGGTAATGTGCCGAGGTTGAATCCTGTGCCACGGACATTGTTCCACAAAGCGAAAACCAAAGCAAAAATAAAAGGCCGAATCGAGTTTTCATCTAAATAATTTTAAGTTGCGCTTCCAATTCTCCATTAGCCCTTAACATTGCCCGTCCATCTTTAAAGCTTAAATAGGAATGGCCCCTTTTATGATTACTAATGCTAATTTCGTTCAACATGCCCCAATGTCGTGTTATCTCCTTCCATGCAAAAAACAGGGAATGTTTGGGATCATAAATATGGGTAGCTTCCCCTCCTGCCCCATTAATTTCAATAATACTGAAGTTTTTTCCATTGGAAAGGTCTTCCAAGGAGTTGTGCAGCACATCCAATCGACCGTAATGAAAACCATCAATTTTAGAGCAAATGTCATCGATAACCTTTAAAAGACGTCCATTTAATCTATGTGTATCATCAATAAATTTGGCTCCCCTGGTATGACTTCCGTAAGGGACCAAAACAAATTCCTGATTCTCATCCAAAACTTGGTTGAGCTTGAAACCAAACTTTTTTTGCAATGCTTTAAGCTGTAAATGACTTCTCGGGTCTCTTTTAATCAGTTCTAAAATTGAACTTTTTCCATCCCCAATAACGGATAAAAACTCCTTAGAGACTATCCCCGTGATTTTACCCTTTTTCTCTCCTGGTTTTCTAACATAAAAAATGCCGACCTCTTTGGTGTAGGGAATCAGTTCTTGTACCAAGAAATTTTCCGGTGTTTTGGAAAAATAGTCCTTGAATTCATCTTTATTATGGATTTTATCCACGCCAAAGGCCTTCATGCCTATATCTGGTTTTGCAATAAACGGAAATATAATCCCATTTCTCAAAACATTTTCCAAAGCCATTTCTGGCCGTTCATCCCTAGAAATAAATACCGTTTGTGGAATATGTTGTTCTGGGATTATTTTATAGATTTCCATTTTAGATTCCATGGCCATACCTCCATTTTTCATCGTAGGATTGGCAGCATTAAAAAAGAAAAACGAACGTGCTTTAATGGAAAAATACAACCAAACTGGGAACAAGGGGTAATATATTGCCCAGAGGGGCCAATATTCCCAATGTGTCATCTTATGCCATTTTAATCTCCAAGAGCTCATGTTATAAGTTGGTTTGATGAAAATGGAATTATGTGCTTTTTATCATTCAATAGATCGAAATGCTGCAAAACAGAATCTTGATTATCTAAAACAACTTGGGTAACACTAAAGGTTTTCAATCCGGTATCCCTATTAATAATAAATCCATTTTCGTAGTCTTCATGGTTATTGGAATGGAAATCAACTATAGCAGAAGCAGTAAGCTCCTCTTCCTCATCAATAAAATTAGCAAAAAGTGAATTTCTTCGTTCTATTGCCTCATCATCGTAAAGCGTTACCGACGACCAAATATAATCTTCGCCCTTATCCAATGGTTTAAAATATCTTTTCTTACCATCCCAACGAAGTTCAACCAGTTTCATCCCATCAAACAATACCATGGTAAATGGCTCGATATTGCGTAAATCCATTTCTTGAAGGAAAAGCATGGGATTTTCTGCACTTATTACTTCTAAAAGTACCACGCCCCTACTTTTGGAATAGTTTCCAAAAGATTTGTGCCTTATAAAAGCCCCATTGAGCAGCACTGCTACCACACCGTGCTCATTAAGGGCAAACCATGTGCCTCCAGCTTTTGGGTCCCTCGGGAAAAGTATCTTGACTGAATTTATGATTTCCTCTCTTGGTTCAAAAGCATTTGGACGTGAAACATGCTCATCACGATTAGAGGTGATGAAATAGCTGTTATTTCTAGAAATAAAACTTACTGTGCACATGCTTCTCGGTGTTGCATTGTTGAGGGTGCCACTCCAAAAGATTCTGGCAGCTCCAAAGTTGTAAAATGTTTGATTCCAACTTTGATAAGTGCATGATGATGGATAGTGTGTTCCAAATTGTACATGACTTCACGATAATAATTGGACTCTAAACAGGTTTCCATTCCACCTAATTCATAAGCAACTTTTACTGCTTTATTAGGCTTTTCCAAATCGGATTGAATTCGTTGTAATTGTTTTATGGCAAAATATACATCTTGCTCTATTTTTTGGTTTCGTTCACGTTTGTCATAAGAAACTTCGGCTCCATCATAACCATTGATCAAACATAAATATAACTCAATGATATGTCTTGTATGCTGGCCTATTGAAGCATTAAAAAGCGCCTCGCAAGAATGCGCATAGTAATCCTCTGGAAGTTGCAACAGAATTTCTTTGAATTGCTCAATAGTAGCTATTGAAGATTTGAACATAACGGTTATTGTGTTTTAAGTTTAAGGCGTTTTTTGACCAAAAGGAACATTAGATAGATAGAAAAACCTAGGTATAATAGCCCCATTAATAAATTGGTCAACATACTATAACTCTCATAGTTTGTAAAAATATATTTACCAGCAAAAATGAAAAGGCCAATACCTAAAAGCGATCCCACACCTATTCCCAAAATGTATAGCGTATATGAGCTTCTTGATGTTTCCAATATTCCCCTGGAAGAGAGAACTTTGTTCCAAGTCATCCAAAAAGGGATATGCAAAGGGTTTAGAGCACTCAATAAAAAACCCAACCAAAATGCCGAACTGATTTGGGGAAGTACATTTATTCTCGATCCCATTTCCGAAATTTCAGTTGAGGCCATAAAACTGGTTACGGCCAAATACAGCAGCAATATGATTCCAAATGGTATAAGATAATTGGACATTTTTTCGCCAAATTGCAGTTTTTCATTTCCAAATAGGGTTAATCGTACAACGATTAGCTCTACCAATACAACCGCCACCGCAAACCATATGGCTGAAACCAGACTTTGTGATGCAGCAATATCAAAAGCAGTGATGTTCAAGGTTCCAAGGGGCAGCGCACCCAAAAAACTCACCAGCAATCCCGAAAAACCAATCTTTGCGTACTTGTTCATTTTAAAAACTAAGAATCTACTTATTCTTTATTTTTTGCCAGTTTTTGTCAGCTATAACTTGAAGTTGGTTTGGTGCTTCGCTGGTCCAGAGTTTTAAGGTATTGGTGCGGCCTGAATTGTAAAAGAGATATAATTTTCCATCCCTGATTTCAAATGTTTCAGGGTTGATGCTTACTTTTTTCCCGGATTTGGCAACTGCATAAGCGCAGTATCCACCATATTGTGGAATGTGCTTGGCTGGATTTGCTATGAACCTATTCTTGTTTTCTTGAGATGAAAATTTATAATTGACCTCATCATGTTTGGTGCTGAATTCTTTGCTTCCAATTAGGGCCTTTCCATCAAAATAGGCAACCACATCATATCCATTGGCAGCATATCCTTTTTTTGTATTGTAATCGATAGATTGGGCAAAAGAGATATGACCCAACATCAAAAACAGTGCAATTACAACTTTCTTCATTCTAATAAATTGACGACACCTTATCCAATTTTTTAATTTGGGAAATATCGATACGCATGGTATACCAACCTCCCATTTTCTCCACCTCACCTTGAAGCAAAGAAGGTTGTCCTATATAAGGTAGTATGTCTTTGTGAATTGGATTTCCTTTCAAATCTGTCAATAAAAAATAGTCAGAAATTGCATTTTTGCTCTGTGAGACCAAAACGGGAGGTACGCCACCAGAAATACAAAGAGCGGCACAGCTGCGATGTATTTTGCCATACCCTGGCTTCATAACCCCAAAATAGCACTTGGGGTCCACTATCTCTCCCGAAACCTTATGGCTACCCATTATCTCAGGAAGCATATAATTCTTGGTCTTTGAATCGGTCAGGCTTATCTTTTGACCATCGTCAATCTCAAGAAGTGTTTTGCCGTTGTAATAAATCAGGTTTCCCTCGATGGTCAAATGTTTGCCATTAAGGTTTCCTTCTTTTTGCTTGATATCTTCCAAATAGGTATTGGCGCCAAATTTCCCAAATCCGAGCAAAAGCACATTTTTGAAGGTATCATCTCCCAATTTTATTCGCAACATGGGGTATGGTGCTTCTTGATAAGTGCCTGAAACCTTGGTTGGGGCATTGAAATCGAAAGCGCTATTGATAGCTTCTTTTTGAAAAAAACCAAACAAAAATGCCCCGAGCAACAATACACCAATGGCTATGAACACAAACCGTTTGGTGGTTCTCTTGGTTTCTTCACCCACAGCATCAACATAACCGATATAAAATTCATCCTTCTTCTCCATTTTTCAACACTTTACGGGTTCAACTTCGGTTCCCTCTTCAAAACCATCGGGATTGATATATATCATTCCTTCATCTAAACGTAGCCCGTATGTAACCACCTTTTCTGTAAATGGTGGTGGAGATTGTCCATTTTGAGGCAAATATTGGTACCCGTGCCAAGGGCAAGTAATGCATCCGTCCACAATCTTTCCTTCTCCCAAAGGTCCCCCCTGATGCTTGCAAACATTGTGGATGGCAGAAAGCTTTCCATCATATTTGAAGATGGCCACCCGTTCTTTGCCAACTGTGAATATTTTAGCTCTGTCATTCGGAATTTCATCCGCACCGCATACTTTCAACCAACCATCATCGGCCTTTTCAGACTTAAGTCCGTCAATCTTGGATTCTTTCAAAGCGCTTATCAGATGTAAGCTGGTTATCAACATAAATCCAATGACCATAATACCTATAGTAAAAGGTGATGTTTCTTGTTGAAATGCTCCTAAAAATACATGCATGATAATGAGCGCGTATGCCAGATAAACCATCATGTGCAATCCTTTCCAAATTTTTGGGGAAAGATTTTTAAGGAAAAAATCATGGCTTGTGGAGGCCATAAAGAACAGGATTAACAAGGCTAAAAAACCCAAAACCTGAAACGGGAAATTGGTCAAGGAGCCATAATCCATATTCGAGGTAAATACGGCATAAATGGGATTAACATTTCCCAAGGTGTGAAACTGGATGATTGAAAAAACACCATGAACCAAAGCCGCTAAAAACATACTCACCCCCAAATGTCTACGATTGTATAAAATGGGTAAAAATTGAGGATTTAATCTACTCAAAGGGCCAATAATCAATATGATATGAAGCATCAAAACTGCCAAGGAACCAAATGCTCGAATAATCATGGTCTCTGCCGTTGTCTCCGGATTCAATACCAAAGTCAAGATTATAAACACCAACAGATACAATAGCATTCCAAATCCAATGATCTTGTCGTAGGTTTTTTTGTGCTTGTTCCAGAGCACCAATGTATAATCCAATCCCATTAGAATTCCAGTTTTAATATTTCTTGATTCTTAATGACATCTTTTATGATGATTCCACTGATTTCATTTTCTAATTGAAATGTATAGGTGCCTATACCTTCTAGTTGTCCAATTTTTTGATTTTCATCCAATGTAAAGATTACGGATGAAGCACTTTTAATAGGTTGTTTTACATTCAACTCCAAAACATGGGCATCAACTGTTTTTACAACTGTTACATCCATTACATCGTGCTTTGCTTCCTTTATAGGGTCTGCAACCTCTTCAGATGCATAACTTGACTCTACTCTTGGGTTGAAATTCAAGCTTTTGATAACCATAATCAACAAGGTGGAGAGTACTAAGGTCAATAGCAACCAAATGTATTTATGCCTTTTTCGTAAACCCGCATCCATTAGTTCAACGTTTTAGGTTTAATCAGTTTTCCTACTAAAAAAGGCCATGTGGCGACTACTCCGGGAAAAAGCAACAATCGAACCTTCTTTTTACTGTCTGTCATAAACGGGTCTACTTTAGTGGCTCCTAAGAAAATGAAATAAAGGCCGAACAGCAGCCCAAGGCTAAAATAGATTCCTAAAATGGTCAAAAACACTGTAATAACAGCTTCCATATTAAATTAGATTTACATCGGCAATTACCTCCAATACCGCAGGTCCTTCATGGGCGAAAAGCTCTTTCATACCTGTTTCCAGATCTTCTTGATTCTCAATTCTTTTCCCCCAAGCACCGCAGGATTGCGCAAATTCAGCAAAATTTGGATTGGAAAGTGAAGTTTTCCAGACATCGAATTCCCCTGCTCTTTGCTCTTTGGATATCTTCCCTAGCTCATGATTGTTTAATACAATTAGCTTGACGGGCATTTTATATTTGACCAAAGTGGTGATTTCGGCCAAATACTGACATAATCCTCCATCTCCGGCTACGGCCACTACAGGTCTAGAATCCCCAACAGCTGTCCAAGCACCAATAGACGCTGGAAGAGCAAAACCAATGGACCCTAAATATCCAGACATTAAAAAATCGTGCTGTTTGGATTCAAAATAACGTCCAAAGGAGTACGCATTGTTGCCCACATCCACACACATTACGGCATCTTCTGGGGTCAGTTTATTCATAGCTTCGAACACTGCTATGGAACTGATTCCATCTTCCGAAGTTTCCAACAGTCGTTTTGCCTTTTCCGCCTTCCATATTTTCCAACGTTCGGCGATTTCTTGGGTTTGATCAAAAGTTGTTATGTTCCCTTTTAATTCATCTTCAAAAAGCTCAAGGGTTCTTGAGATTTCACCCCAAACAGCAACTTCAACTTTATGGAACTTACTTAATGCCAATGGGTCAAAATCTACTTGGATAATGGGTTTTTTAGGGGTAATTCCAGTATGGTTAGAGAACGAAGCTCCAAAGACAATGAGCAAATCGGATTCGTTCATAAACCACGAAGCAATTGGTGTTCCACTTCTACCCAAAACACCTCCACCTAAAGGGTGATTATCCGGAATCAGTCCTTTTCCTTTAAAGGTAGTCACAACGGCGGCGTTTAAACTCTCAGCAAATTTTACAATGCTTTTTTTGTGTGCTCTAGCTCCATGTCCCAAAACAATTACTGGACGTTTGGATTTTTTGATGAGTTCTACCGCATCATCCAAAGCTTCTTTTGGAGGGGCAATCTCCATGGATGTGATTCGTTTTTCAGAGGTTTTTGCTCTTGCTCCCGGTTTGGCTTTTCGCTCTTGGACTTCATCGGGAAAGGTCAAATGCGAAACATCTCGGTTTAATATGGCGTGTTTAACCGCGAGCGACATCAATTCTCCATGTCTACTATCACTTTGTACTCTATGATTGAATTCAGCAACACTACCAAAAGCTTGAACCAAATCTACTTCTTGGAAGTTCCCAGTTCCAACTACTTGTGTTGCTACTTGCCCTGTCAAGGCCAACAAAGGAGCGCGGTCAACTTTTGCATCCCACATTCCGGTAAACATATTGGTAGCTCCCGGTCCGGCAATGGAAAAACACGCAGCGGGTCTACCCATTAACTTTCCATAAGCAGAAGCAGCAAAAGCAGCTGCTCCCTCATGTCGAATTCCATAAAAGTTCAATTTTCCTTTTTCTTCTTGACGTCTCATGGCATCAGCAAAACCAAGATTGGAATGTCCTACCATACCAAAAACCTTAGTTACACCCCAGTTGACCATAGTTTCGGCCATAATATCTGACACCGTGGTTTCATGAGGTTGTTCTTCTTCAAGTCCCACATAAATTGCATCATTTTCTTCTTTGACCTCAAAGGTTTCGATACCATCATCATATCCTCCCGGGGGAAGACCGGTACAGGGATGAAAATCCCAACCATGCCATGGACAACGGAGCAGTCCATTTTCTATAGAGCCTTCTCCCAATGGACCTCCTTGATGAGGGCATCTATTATCCAATGCGGAAAACTTCCCCTCAAAATGAGTTAAACATATTCCCTTATGTGCTGCAGTAACCGTCTTGACCCTACCTTCTGGTAGTTCCTTTTTATTTTCAAGCACTTTATGCCAAACTTTGTTCTTTTCAGCTGCCATTGTTAGTGTTTTTTCTAGTTAATTCATTAGTTTTTGAGCAGTTTCACCACTACTTTATCTATGGTAAGTCCCTGAACGATAATGGAGAATACCACCACACAATACGTCACGAATATCAAAGCATCCCTAAATTCTCCTTCAGGTAATGTAAGTGCCAATGCAATGGAGATTCCACCTCTTAATCCAGCCCAAGTCAATACAGCAACTTTGTTTTTATTACTGCGATGTTCCTTTTTGAAAAATATGTTGGAGATGAAAACCGAAATGTATCTGGAAAACAACACGATCGGAATTGCCACTAAGCCCGCAATCAAATAATCTGGATGAAAATTGAGACTTACTATCTCCAGTCCAATCAAAACAAAGAGGACGGCATTCAAAATTTCATCCAAAACCTTCCAGAATATGTTCATGTTTTCCTTTAGCGGTTCACTTTCACATGATTTATGAAGATAATCTCCTATCATCAGGCCCATAACGACCATTGCCAACGCTCCTGAAACATGAATCATTGACGCCAGCCAATATCCCCCCATCACAATAGCAATTGAAATATGCACGGCTACAATTGGTGATTCATAAATTCTCTTTAGGAAAAGCTTACCTATAAAACCAAGAACAAATCCCAATGCAATACCTCCAAAAGCCTCTTGGGCGAACTCTAGAAAAATATGTGATGGCTCTACACCATGCCCTCCGGTCATTGTGGCTATTGACAATAGTGAAATGAACACCACAATACCTACACCATCATTGAAAAGCGATTCTCCAACAATTTTAATTTCCATATCCTTCGGCGCTCCGGCTTTTTTAAGCAGGGCTAGTACTGCAATAGGGTCTGTTGGAGAAATCAAAGCTCCAAAAACAAGGCAGTATATATAGTCTATTTGCATACCAAACAGTCCAGCTGTATAATAGAATAGGGTCCCTATCAAAAAAGTTGAAATCAACACACCCAAAGAGGCATAGATCAATACAGGGCCTTTTTCTTCGAGTAGCCTGTGCAAATTCACATGGATTGAACCTGCAAATAGTAAAAAGCTCAATAAAAAGTCAAAGAGGATGGTTCTAAAATCAATTTCATGAACAATAGCGCAAACACTGACAAACACCTCATGGTCAATGAAGTCCAGCATCGCAATGGACAAAGAAGCCACAATGGCCAACAGCATTACACCAATGGTATCAGGTAATTTCAACAGCTTTTTGTTGATGAAGCTTAGCAGCGATGAAAGTGCGACTATACCTGTGAAAATTTGAAACATATCTATGATTTATCGAATTCCAGCATAATCAATTCCAGTAAGTTCATGCATCTCTTTGTTGAAAGTAGAGAGGTCATCATGGTTGAACTTCGATATATCATCGTATCCACAAGAACGTGCCACTACTTTGATCAAATCATTTGTAGCAGTGAAAAAATTGTATAGCTGTTTGGCAGAAGCTTCAATGATCAGTCTGCTGCGAAGACTCTCTTTTTGTGTTGCGATACCCACGGGACAATTATTGGTGCCACAAGCACGCATGCCCAAGCAACCTACCGCTTGTATAGCGGAATTGGAAACCGCAATGGCATCTGCTCCCATCATCATGGCTTTTGAAAAATCTTCGGCAATACGTAGTCCACCAGTAATTACCAAGGTAACATCCGTTGCTCCTACTTTATCCAAATATTTTCGAGCTCTAGCCAGAGCGGGAATTGTGGGTACGTTTATGTTATCTCGCAGAATGGTGGGTGCGGAACCGGTCCCTCCTCCTCTTCCATCCAAAATGATATAGTCCACACCAACATCCAGCGCAAATTGAATATCTTTTTCGATATGGCTTGCTGCAATTTTAAATCCAACCGGGATTCCGCCTGTACGCTCTCGCACTTTTTCTGCAAAGGACTTAAAGTCCTTTACGCCATGAAAATCGGGAAATGTCGCCGGGCTGATAGCCGTTTGACCTTCTTTTAATCCTCGAACCTCAGCAATTTCCTTGCTCACTTTATTTCCAGGCAAGTGTCCTCCGGTGCCTGTTTTGGCTCCTTGTCCTCCTTTAAAATGAAAGGCTTGAACATTATCCAACTTATCCCATGAAAATCCGAATTGAGCTGAGGCCAATTCGTAAAAGTATCTGGAATTATTTTTTTGTTCTTCGGGAAGCATGCCTCCCTCTCCAGAGCAAATTCCGGTACCAGCCATCTCTGCACCTTTGGATAATGCAATCTTGGCTTCTCTGGACAATGCCCCAAAACTCATATCACTCACAAAAAGCGGTATATCTAAAACCAGCGGTTTTTTTGCTTTTGGTCCAATAGTCACTTTAGTGGCAACTTCTTCGTGGTCCAACAATGGTCTTGTAGCCAATTGGGCTGGTAAAAATTGGATGTCACTCCATTTGGGAAGGGTATTTCTATCCACTCCCATAGAGGCTGAAAAACCATGATGTCCAAGATTTTTCAATCCATTTCTTGCCAATTCTTTTATATACCCAGTGTACGGTTCGGTATCTTCGGGATGGGTGTCGGCATAGGTACCCAAATATGCATCCCTATCAAAAGGCTGTGGATGTTCACCTTCAAAAGCGGCTATTTCGTTCTCATCAACCTGAAGTGAATCCCCATCAACATATTCTTGAAATTTATGTAGTTGCTCATTATTGTTGTATTCACTGATTCCGGTGTCATATCTATAATCCCATCCATGAACTCCGCAAATTAGATTTTGGCCTTCAACATGTCCATCAGCCAAAAGGGCTCCGCGATGATGGCAGCGTCCATACAAAACAGATATTCCTGTTTCGTGTTTTATAATGACTAAATCGGTGTTTTTTACAAGTGCGTAGGCTGGTTTTTTTTCTTCAAGGTTAGAAACTTTGGCAATCTCAATAAGCTTTTGTGACATTGTTGGTTCAGTATTTAGAGTTAGTTGAATTAGCTTTTAGGTCGAACAATTTCAATTCGCATTACAATAGTAAGTTAGGGCTAATACCCATATTATCAACTAAAAACCCACGCAATGTGTCGTCTGTGGTAAGTATTGCTCAGTTTTTCTCAAAAGAAAACCCAAAAACGTTTTGTTTTTGGGTTTCTTACTTTAAAAAGTTGATTTACTTGAGTAAATTTCTTTTTTATATCATTTATCGGGAAGTACATATGCTCCATTTTCCAATCTTAAGATATTCAATGGATTATCTGTTTTCAATTCATCTGGAAGTAATGTATCCGGGTAATTTTGATAGCAAATGGGTCTTGTAAACCTGGTAATGGCCGCAGTTCCTACAGAGGTCATTCTGGAATCTGAAGTTGCTGGAAAAGGTCCGCCATGCACCATAGAATGACATACCTCCACTCCTGTCGGGAATCCATTGATGAGCAATCTCCCCACTTTTCGTTCCAAAATTTTAAGCAAATCGGCGTGCTCTACCAAATCGGTTTCGGTACCTTGAACTGTAGCCGTTAGGTGTCCATTTAGCCCTTTGGCAATTTTTACCATTTCAGCTTTATCCTGGGTTCTTACCAATAATGTGGATGGACCAAAAACTTCTTCTTCCAAATCTTTATCAGATAGGAAGTCATTAGCAGACACAGAAAGAACTTCTGGAATACCTTGCGCTTGTTGTTCACCCTTTTTTCCATAGGAAATAGAATCAACAGCTTCTTTTGACCTTAATTTTTCAAGTCCTGAATTGTATGCTCTTTGTATGGAATCGGTAAGCATTGTTGCGGATTCAGCATTAGAAATGCTCTCCTTAAGCACATTTTCAAACAGATTGCCTTCCTCTTGTTCAGGGACAATGGTCAAACCAGGATTGGTACAGAACTGCCCAACACCTAATTGCACGGAACCGGACAAGCCTGTGGCCAATGCTTCATGATTTTCTTTTAAAGCACCCGGCAGTACAAAAACAGGGTTGGTACTTCCCATTTCGGCATAAACCGGAATCGGTTCATCTCGTCTGGCCGCTTCGTCGAATAAGGATTTTCCTCCTCTAAAAGATCCTGTGAATCCTATGGCTTTAATTAATGGGTGACGAACAATTGCTTGCCCTACTGCTATTGAAGCTCCATGAACCATGGAAAATACCCCATTGGGCATATTACTTTTTTTAGCTGCGTTGATAATTGCATTCCCGACAAGTTCGGAAGTACCAGGGTGGGCCGGGTGTGCTTTTACCACCACAGTACAGCCTGCGGCCAACGCCGAAGCCGTATCCCCACCAGCAGCAGAAAAGGCCAAGGGAAAATTGCTCGCTCCAAAAACTCCAACAGGGCCCAAGGCAATCTGCATTTGTCGGGTATCTGGTTTTGGAACCGGCTTTCTGTTCGAATCGGCCGTATCAATTCTGGCATCTACCCAAGAACCATCCCTTAACAAGGATGCAAACAATTTCAACTGACCAGTGGTTCGACCCAATTCTCCGGTTAACCTACCTACAGGCAATCCCGTTTCTTGCGAGCCGATTCCAACAATTTCTTGTTCCAAAGCGGCCAATTCATCCGCTACGGTTTCTAAAAAAGCTGCCTTTTCGGAGCCTGTTTTCTCTCTGTATTCTGTAAATGCCACTTCAGCAAGTGTTATGGCTTCATCCACTTCTTGCAGGGTTGCTTCGTGATATGGGGTATTCAATTGTTGCCCTGTGGAAGGGTTACTCGCATAAAAAAGGGTTTCTCCTTTAGCTGAGCTAGTGGATCCCATTATATTCTTACCAGTCAATTCCATTATTTATAAGGATAGGTTTAACGGTTATCAATGATTTGAAAAATGTAGACAAATGTATTTATTCAAACTTTAAATACAATTATTTTGAAAGCATATCCGTACTTACTACAGTTCGGAACCCCAAATGTCCCATGGAAGAATCCATTGTAGATGCCATTCTTGCTGAAATGCGATAGCTAGCACAATAAGAATCGCTACACAAAAACGATCCTCCCCGAATCACTTTTTCTTTAGCATAAGGGTTGGTTGGGTTGTAGGGTTGTGCTGCTCCTACAGGGTTACGCACAATTCCTTTTATCAAAAGTTCTTGATAGTATTTTGGATTATACCAATCATTGGTCCACTCCCAAACATTCCCTGACATATCATAAAGTTCAAAATCATTGGCGGGAAAAGTCCCTACCGGCGAGCTTCCCTCAAAACCATCGACTTTGGTATTCTCAACAGGAAATTCTCCTTCCCAGGTATTGGCAAATTTGGATAATTCTGCAACATCGTTCCCCCAAAAATAGGTGGTGTTGGAGTTCCCTGCACGTGCGGCATATTCCCATTCTGCTTCGGTGGGCAGTCTTCGATTGGCCCATTTACAATAAGCCAAGGCATCTTCATGGGAGATATGGACCGCAGGATGATTATCTTTTCCCTTAATGGAACTTCCTGGGCCCTCAGGGTGTTTCCAACTTGCTCCAATAGCCCAGGTCCACCATTGGGAAAAATCGTATAAATTAGGAACGGATGATTTCGTTTTTTTGAAAACCAAGGACCCTGGCTGTAATATTGAATCTGGTGGTTTGGGAGTTCCTTCGGGAAGCTGTGCTTTAAGTTCCTCCCAATCCGGAATACGTTCGGCCACGGTAACATAACTGGTTTCCTTGACGAATTTGGAAAATTTTGCATTGGTCACTAAAGTCGTATCCATAAAAAAACCATCCACCGCAACCTCGTGTGCCGGTTTTTCATGGTGCATGGCCTCATTGTCCTGAGGTACCGCACCCTGTTTAAAAGTACCCCCAGGAATCCAGACCATACCTTCTGGAACCTCAATGTCGGAAGGCATCGTCTTAATCAAATTAGAGGTATCTATTTCCTTTGTTTTTGGTACTGTGACAGCACTCTCATTTTGCGTAGGCGTACTTTTTTTATCCCCACAGGATGTCAACATAGCCAAAAGCATTAACAGAATAGTTGGTTTAAAAAAACAATTTATCGCCATATATTTAGTTACGTTAATTTCGTAATAAAGGACACCAAAGGTAAATGATAATTATATTCAGATTTTGCAATAATTGTGTTTTTTCTATATACCTTGACTCCAAAACCTATTTATAAGTCCTATCCATAATCAATGAGATAATGCAACGACGCAAATTTGTTAAAAAAGGAGCTCTAATCACCTTATCGACCCTTCTAGCAACAGAAATAGTCTACGGAAAAAACCTGCCCTCGGGCTATACACTTTTAGGATTGCAAGATCCTGATCCATTCAAACTGTTCAACAAAGACAGTCAAATGGTTTTGTTGAATGACAAACCATGGAATATTGAAGCCCAGGCGCATTTGTTGGATGATAAAATCACTCCGAACAAATACATGTTTATCCGTAACAATGGTATAATCCCAACGAATATTTTGGTTGATGACTGGACGCTTACTTTTGATGGTGAATCTGTAGCTGAAAAGAAAACATATACGCTTAAAGAGCTTAAATCGAAGTTCAAACAGTATACATATCAACTTACTTTGGAATGTGGCGGAAACGGCAGAAGTGAATTTGACCCTCCGGCCAAAGGAAACCAATGGACCGTTGGAGCTGTTTCATGTGCTGAATGGACCGGGGTTCGACTTAGGGATGTTTTGAATGATATTGGCATAGGAGATGATGCGGTGTATATCGGGTACCATGCGGCCGATACACATTTGAGTGGTGACCCAAACAAAGAACCTATTTCGAGAGGTGTTCCTATGTCCAAAGCATTTCAGGATGAAACCTTGTTGGCTTTCAAAATGAATGGTGAAGACATTCCCTTGGCCCATGGATTTCCGCTTCGGTTAATTGTGGGAGGGTGGCCTGCTTCGGCCTCTGGAAAATGGCTGAAAGGCATTAGTGTACGAAACAAAGTTCATGATGGTACAAAAATGACCGGAACAGCATATCGCGTACCTTGCGAACCTGTTGCTCCTGGGGATAAAGTAGCGGATGAGGACATGTGCATCATTGAATCCATGCCGGTCAAATCTCTGATAACCTATCCTAAAAGCGGTGCGGTCGTCCCTGAAGGAAAATCCTTGGAGATAAGAGGTCATGCCTGGGCTGGTGAATTAAACGTCACCAAAGTGGAATATTCAATTGATTTTGGCAGCACTTGGAAAAGTTGTTCATTGAAAAACTCTGTCAATAGACTCGCTTGGCAACACTTTGCCGCGTCTGTTAGGTTTCCAAAAAAAGGCTATTACGAAGTCTGGTCCAGAGCAACAGATTCCATGGAAGTTTCGCAACCAATGGTATTGCCAGGTTGGAACCCGAAGGGTTATCTAAACAACGCTTGTCATAGGATTGCTATAAAAGTCAGTTAATGGAAAGCCCCGAAAAATTTAGAAAAAGTGCTTCGGAAGTATTTAAACTGATGTATGTAGTGTTTTTTGTTTTTCTGGTAATTGCCGGGTTATTGGTGTATCTGATGGTTGACCCTTCGCTTTCAGCATTCAAAAATAATAATTCAGACAACACTTATATCTCTATTTCAAAACAAGAAGAATCGGACTTTGACAAAATTGAAAATGGCATCCATGTACGAACCGGATTTATTGAGGCAGAAGGCCTTATGCAGGTTGTGAACAATTGTACAAGCTGTCATTCAGCCAAATTGGTAACCCAAAACCGAATGAGCAAAGAACAGTGGTCCGCCACAATTCGATGGATGCAGGAAACCCAAAATTTATGGGATCTCGGTCAAAACGAAGAAGCTATCCTTTCCTATTTAGCAACCAATTATGCACCTAAAAAAGGTGGTAGACGACAAAATCTCAGTGATGTTGAATGGTATGATCTAGAAGAGTAAATCCTTTGGTCCAATATCAAAGATTTTCCTTTAAAAGTACCTCCATCATTGCTTTGGCCGAGGTCGACCCTATCTGAACAATTCGTTCTTTTGGGGTATGGTCACCAATTTCATAGGTGATTCCTGTAGCATTTTGTCCATATAAAAACCATCCTTTAGAGACAGGTTTATTGCTGTTGGAATCTTTCTCATTGACTTTGTACCCTTCAATATTTTTCTCTAACAACAGAAACCAATCATCAATAAAATTTGGCAAGGTTGTACCGGCTCTGGTTTCATTGGTATAGAAAACATCTTCGTATGTTGAATGAAAGTCTAGGCCCAAAACAATCTTACCATTGTCCTCTTTGCTGGTGTTGGTAATGAAAGAAACCACATTCTTTACTTCAGGTTGGCGATATTTTGACCAATCTCGATTAAGGTCAATACCATTCGCATTGTGCCTCCAATGGCCCAAATCAACACCATCGGGGTTTAAAATCGGAAAGGCCAGCACTCTGTAATGATTCAGAAACTTGATTGAAAGTTCGGACTGATCTACTATAGTTTTTAGAAAGTTCTGAAACGCAAAATAGCCCGTTACTTCTGGAGGGTGTTGCCTCGTGAGCAAAACAATTATGGGCTTCCCTTCGGGATTACCATTATAAATATCCAATACTGGCATATCCTTACCCAACTTTGTGTTGCCAACACTTTTCACCCTAACAAAATCATTGGATGCCACGATATTTTGAAGATACCATTGTCTTACATTCTCAGAGGCATTGATTTCTTGGGCAGCAATGATTCGGGGTTCTTTGTCAACTTTCAGTTTTAATAATAGTCTTTCGTCCAATTCGATTAAATCTAAAGAGTCGACAATGGACCAATTTCCATTTAGTTTTTGTTTGGGTTTGTATCGATGTTCAAATCCTTCAGGGTAATCAAAACCAAAATAGATTTGTTTTGGAGTATCTGACCAAGTTTTAAATGCGTAGTATGGGCTTTTGTTAATCGGTATGTTTTCAGGATTAAATTTTAATACTATGATACTATCGTTAATTTGTGATGCCCCATTGAGATGGGCACCTTCAAATTCATTGCTCACCCACACTCCCAATTTCTCAAATTGGTATGTTTTTTTAGCCTGATAGGTGATTTGTTTGTCCTTGGTATCCACTGGATCTTTGAATTTCACCTTTTTCGGCGTTGTACAATGAATCAGCAGCAAAACTGTCGCAAACAGCAAAAAGGACTTTGTTACTTGATTATTTTTGATGTTTAAATTTTTCATAGTTTGGTTTTTCTCAATTATTCTACTTTGTTCAATGGATAGTTGTCGTCCCAATTTTTAACATGGGGTTCGCCCAATTTACCAACGGATTTGGCAACCAACATGGAAACAGCACCGTCTCCGGTAACATTGACTGATGTCCGAAGCATATCCAGAGGTCTGTCCACCGCGAAAATAAGTGCAAGGCCAGCTTCAGGAATCCCGGCATAGCCCATGACTCCCACTAACATTACCATTCCAGCTCCAGGGACCGCAGCAGAACCAATAGAGGCCAGTGTTGCAGTGGCAATGATACCCAATTGGGTTGAAAAATCGAGATCCATACCAAATGCTTGGGCAATAAATACCGCGGCCACGGCTTGATATAGACTTGTTCCATCCATATTTATAGTGGCACCAATAGGCAATACAAAACTTGCTGCTTCCTCTTCTACCCCAAGATGTTCAGTAACCCTTTCCATGGTCACCGGCAATGTTGCAGCACTGGAACTGGTTGAAAATGCCAAAAGTTGGGCAGGTGAAATTCCGTTAATAAAAAACCGTGGTGTCCGCTTCGTGAAAATAAATACGAGCAATGTGTAAATGGCGATCATCACCAACAAGCCAATAACAACGGTAGTGGAGTACCACCCCAATGCCTTGAACAAATCGGCACTAGGCGCTTCCACCACAATAGCGGCCAAAAGTGCAAAAACGCCATAAGGCGCAGCCAGCATAATAAGATCCACCATTTTTAGAATTACCTCGTTGAAGCCGTCAAAAAAGTGTTTTACGGTGCGTCCGGTTTCTTCGGGAATCAAGATCAACCCAATGCCAAAAAAAATGGCGAAGAAAATTACCTGCAGCATATTTCTGTTGCTTGTGGCCGAGGCAAAAATGTTATCGGTGACCAAATCTTCCAAGGGCTTTAACGGGCCAGCTTCTTTTTGCTGCTTTGCTGTTTCTTTATAGGTCTCAGTGCTCTGGGAATAATTTGAGACCATTTCCGTGCGGGTAGATTCACTGATTGAGGACCCAGGTTTTATTAAATTTACAAGAAAGAGCCCGATACTCACCGCCATAATGGTAGTTGTTAGATAAATACCGATAGTCCTACCTCCCATTTTGGAAAGTTTTGAAATATCCTTTAAATCGGAAACACCTTTGATCAATGCTGCCAAAATGAGGGGGATGGCAATAAGCTTTAGGGCGTTGATAAATATTTTACCAAAGGGTTTTATCCAATCTTGCACAAATCCCTTGCCCCAATCAAAGTTGGATAGTATTAGCCCCATTAAAACACCCAAAGCCATTCCTATCAAAATTCTCCAGTGAAGTGCCAATTTTAGTTTCATTGATTTAAGTTTTGTGGTTGATTTATTTTTTAATTGAAAACACTTTCCAGGGCATTGCTCATTTTGGCCCAGCCGGTCGCATCATCACGTAATTTGGTTTTTTCTTGCTCGATATGAATAAATCTTCCCGATGTTGCCGTTGCAGAAGTGGAACATGGGTTAGTTGAACCATTGATTAATCGCCCTTGGGTGTTGGTAAATCCAATCAAGCGTGTCCAATCAGTATCAATATGGGCTATTTTAAAGGTTAAAGATGCATCCTCAACCAACAACGCATCCCTAATCCCAACAGCGTAATCCGCTGTTGGGGTTTCCCTTGTTCCATTGCTCAATATTACAAAGGGGTCCGAATCATTTTTGCCAAAGCCGTGTAATTGGATAAAGACCGAATTGGCAACAGAGTTAAATACATTTTCTGTTGTTTTCTGAAAAACTGAAACGGTGTTGTGCGCCAAATCTGAAATTCTATAAGGTTGCGACCCAGAGTTGCAAGTGCTTGTTGTTCCGGAACAGGAAGAAGCACCACTGTGGTTACAACGATGCGTACCACTTATAAAAACCGCTTTGGCCATGGTGTTCTTAAAGCAATAAACCGCCTCCTTTCCTGTATTAATGTCATTTTTTATATGTGGAGCTTGTATAATGAGGTTATCAATTGTCGGTGTTTTGCTAAACACATATGTTCCCCAATAGTTGGATTTCGGACTTTTTTCTTCAACAACATAAAAGGCCATACTTGGAGTTACCGAAGTATCGGTGAATTCGTTTATTTGGTAATTCACCTCAGCTGATTTTGACACCGCTGTCGTGATGTCCTCATTCAAAATGGCATCAACAACCATATTCCATGTGTTCAATTGTTCTGTGGTTGGTTGTTGATAATCGTTTCCAGAATCTCCGGGAGCAGTATCGATAAAGTCTCCTAAATA
The DNA here is from genome assembly GCF_014698935.1 of Flagellimonas sp. S3867. Taxonomy (GTDB): domain Bacteria; phylum Bacteroidota; class Bacteroidia; order Flavobacteriales; family Flavobacteriaceae; genus Flagellimonas. Next base: position 533,802 of record NZ_JACVMN010000003.1, on the reverse strand, counting down.
GGTTTCGATATCCCCTGATGTGGTTACCAAAGTCGCCGTATTGTCTTCAGTCTGAACATTGATGGCATTGCTGAACCCAGATTCGTTACCAGCTGCGTCCCTTGCCTTAATTTTAAAGGAATATGTTGTATTGGCTGCAAGTCCGTTCACCGTGTGGGATGTGGATGGAGTGGAAACCAAAGCCACATTATCTTGAAAGACACTATAACTTGTTACTCCAACATTATCGGAGGATCCCGTCCAATTCAAATCTGTGGAAGAAATCGTTGTATTGGAAGCAGAGAGGTTTGTAGGTGCATTTGGAGCCGAGGTATCCGAAGAAGAGGGTCCTTCGGAAGAACTATCGCTGGAGCATCCTAATAGGATAAAAAGAACGGCAAAAAAAAGAGGTTGATAAATCTTCATCGTATTAGAATGCTTTAAATTTTACTTTCTTCCTTTAATTCCTTCACTTTTGAGCTGGTTTGGTTAAAATTTTGCATCAGCTGGTATACATAGGGAATCTGTTTTTGGAATCGAGTTAAAATATCATCCGAAATATTATCTCTGCTAAACGGAACTATTTTTACATATTCCTGAATTTCCCCAGCATTCCGTCCATATTTATAATCGTATGGAAACCGTCCTGTTTGGTCAATTACATTTGTTTTGTTATCTCGATTGGCCACACTGATGTAGAATTCGCTTTTCTTCATATTCCCTTCTGGATTAAACAGTGATTGTTCTTTTAAATGGGCATAAAGTTCTTTTGCGGTATAGACTGCCGGGTCTATCAATTTAATATCTTCCACCATGAAAGTGCGATATAGATAATCGCCATTTTTTAATTTGTAGTTGTAGAGTTCGTGTAAAATCTTTCCAATTTCTTCGGTCATGTACGGGTAATGGGTACACCCCAAAATCAATGATTTAAGCTTGTTATTAGTGCCCGATTTCCTGATTTTCTCCATGAGGGTAACCAAATGATAACGCACATAATTTTCGGCATCATTGATTTGCAACATCGAACAGTCATCAACATTTTTGGAATCACAGAGCATTTTGTTGCTATCAAAATCAAAATTGTAGATATCAAAAAGTGTTTTGTCTATTTTGAGGTTCCCATCTAATCCCGGGCCTTTGTAATCTTTTCGTGGAGCTTTTAAATTTTTATTGAAATAATCTGGGTCTTCATCCACTGCTTCGGCAATACCTACCCCTCCTTGTGAATAGACCTCAATATTACCGGTATATCCCATTTCATCCTTGAGTTGTAGTATGGTATTGTGGTATCCTTTAGAGGATACGGTGCCTGCAGTGGCCAAAACACCAATAATGGCATCTTCAGATTTATCGATTCCGTTCAGCGTTCCCCTTACCCCTGCATCAATGACTCCGATTACTTTTAGATCCGTATTTGCTTTCTTTAGAAACTCTTCAATGTATTCTTTACCATAAGCTGTAGCAGTATTACAGGCAATAACTAATGCTTTTACCGGTTTTTTGTCCTTATTCACCTCCTGGTCAGCTTCATTGGTGTAGTATTTGTTTCCTAATAGAAACTGGGCATCTTTGATGATGTGCTCTTTCAATAAATCAATTTTTGCGACTTCAGAATAGTTGCCGTAGGGCATATTTGCCTGATCACCTAAATAAATAAAGGTTTCGTTGTCAAAATCAAGTTGCCCGTCACTTCCATTAGTTAATAATCCATTGTTGTTTTGGTCATAATTGACAATCGCCTTTAACACGGTCAATCCCCCGGTGCCCGAATCAAAAACTCCAATCGGAAGGGTTTTATCATTGATGGGGTAATTTTTAAAATCGATATGGTAAAAATTATCCTCATTATTGATGATGGTGTTGACAATATCTCCTTTAGCTACCTCGGATTGTTCATTGTTGATAACTGTCTTTTGTTTGCAGGCAACAACAAACAACACTGCTAAAAGTGAAGTAAAAATCTTCATTCTTTTCATGTTTTTTATGTTTCAGTTTTTTGATGAAACTATTTTTCCAATACCCTTCCGTTCAAGTTTTTGGTGAACTCACCTTTTTCCACGGAAACCTTTCCATTGATGATACTGTACTCCAATCCCTCTGAAAATTGGAATGCATCTGAGTAATCTGCCTTGTCCTTGAAAGTGTTAGGGTTGAATATGATGATGTCGGCGAAATAGCCTTCCTTAATCTCACCTCTATTCGGAATTCTGAAAATTTTAGCTGTCTTAGAGGTACTTCCATTTATAAAAGTGGCCAAATCCATTACGCCATCTTGTTTTACATATTTATGGTATTTTCTGGGAAAGGAACCATATTTGCGCGGGTGCCCGGTGTTCCCGTCAGATCCCGTAACCACCCAATCCTGTTTCATGAAATTTTCAATGTCATATGGGTTCATATTGAAGGAGGCCACACGAACATATCCAGTTTCCAAAATGGGATAGACTGCTTCTTCCGGAGGAATCTCCAAAGTTTTGGAAGCTTCCAATAACGTTTTGCCAAGAAACCTATTGTCATCGCACTTCACTATCAATAATTTATCAGGGCCTCCCCGCTTGGTAATGTTCTTTTTGGTTTCAGTAAAAACCTTTTTTTTGATTTTTGGGTCTTTTGCCCTGATCAACAATGAATCTTTACCTCCACTCTCGGCCCATCTTGGCGAGACAGCTGCATTCAGGCTGGTGGCAGAAGCGTCATAGGGATATTGGTTTGCCGTAACCTCCAAACCCTTGGCACGGGCACTTTCCACAAGTTTTATAATAGAGTCACTTTTGTGCCAAACATCGACCCCTAAACATTTGATATGTGATATATGAATAGGCAGTTTTGCCTGTTGTCCTATTTCAATGGCCTCCTTTACCGCATTGACCAAACCAACATTGCTGGAACCTTCATCACGAAGATGGGTATCATAGACACCTCCGTTTTGGGCTACCACTTTTGCGAGTGCCACTACTTCATTTGTCTGGGAATAGCTGCCAGGGGCATAATACAGCCCTGTTGACATTCCAAAAGCACCGGCTTCCATCTCTTTTTGCACCAACTGTTGCATTTTCTCAATTTCCGATGGTGAAGGCCTCTTGTCACTTCTGCCAAGTACTGCTTTGATAATTTCATGGTGTCCCAACAGGGGAACCACATTTGTGCCTATACCCTGTTCTGCGTACAGCTGTTTATATTTTGATAGCGGATAAAAACTGTTTCCATCGTTGCCAACAATAGTTGTAGTAATGCCTTGCATCAAAAAAGGGAGGTTGTGTGCGATTTCGGGTTTGTTTAAATCCCTATCTGCATGGGTATGCGGATCAATAAATCCCGGAGAAACGATTAAACCGGAAGCATCAATTGTTTTCTGTGCGGTTATGTTTTCTGATTTATCACCAACAAAGACAATCTTGTCATCCTTTAAGCCAATAGCGACCTCTGAAGGCTCAGCATCGGTACCATTGTACACCTTGCCATTTACAATGAGTAAATCTATATGCTGTTGTGGCCCGGAACAGGAAATTACAGTGGACAATAGCCCCATTAGGAATAAAACTTTACTTTTTAAACACACCATCTTTTTGTTTTTCCAATAAGGTTTGCATTAGGTTTTCGGCATATACTGCAGCTCTTTTTCGAATTGTATCCCGATCAATTTCATCGCCATCTTCATAGGTGACCGCTTCGGCTCCACAGTTGTTGAAGAAATAGTTGTAACAATAGGGCAGCGCTTGACTTCTTCGCCTTGTTTCCACTTTAAAGGATGAATTTGATTCTATCTGCGCTATCCAGTTTGGAATGATTCCTGAAGTTTTGATTTCATTTATCGAATCCAACACCAATACATATGGGCCACTATAGGAAGTATGAAAATCCAAAGCGAAGCGAACTTTTTTACCCTGTTTTAGCTTATTCTCCACAAAACGTTTGACCATTTTGGTCTCCGGTTGGGTGAAATCGACCCAATCCCTGTTTAAATCAACACCTTTGGCATTGTGCCGCCAATTTCCCATATCCGCTCCATCTGGATTTAGCAGTGGAAAGGTGTATATATTGAAATGTTTTCTAAATTCTTTTGAGATATCGGAATCAGAAACCATGGTTTCATAAAACTTCTTGAATGCAATGGTTCCGCCTGGAACCTCTGGAGGGTGTTGCCGGGCAATTAAAACAACACAGTCTTCTGCTTCCGTTTCATGCTCCAATACATAATTGGGTTTGTTAAGTGCGGTTTTCCCAGCCTCTTTAATATTGATGCCATAGTTGCCATTGGCATAATTGTTCATCCAACTATAGGTCTCTGCAGAGGTTTCAATTTCTTGGGCTGCGACATATATTTTTTGAGGGGATACATCAAGAATTAATGTGGCATCCCCATTAAGGGTGTCCATTTTTACCTTGGAAGTATCCAGTGCTTTCCAATGGATCTTATTTGTGCTGATTTTGGGGATATAACGGTGGGGATAAGCTCCATAATCAAGTGTGATCTGAATGGATTTTTTATCATTTGCTGTTACACCAAAAGCAAACCATGGGCTATTGTTGACGGGTTCGAATTCAGGAAAAATTTCACCTATATATTGGTTTTCCTCTAACCGATAAACTTTACTGAGTCGTGCACCATTAAAAGAAGTATCAAAAGTAACCCCATCACCCAAAAGAGGAGTTTCTGCATTTCTTTTCTGCTTGCAAGCAAAAATCAGTAGGCAAAAACCACATAATGTTACTATTTGTCTAGTTGACATGATTTTTTATTGATGGTTGGATCCGTGTTAAACTAAAATCGCTGAAAATCGTGTTGCTTTTTGGTCTTTAAAGAATTACTCCTTGAATCTTTTTTAAAAGAAGAATCTAAATTCATTTTTTATCCCATTGGCAGGCCGTTCCATTCCAGCAAGAACGACCTGCTTTAGAGAACAAAAACATAATCACTAAACTCAAACTAACCCTATGGTGTGTTTTCTGACCTTTAATAAGAAGCTGCCCGAGATGTATTCAAACAGCTTCTTATTTTACCAAACAAAATCTAGCTAATTCTTGATTTTTGAATGTCATTTTTTAACGCAGAAGCCTTAGGAAGTATGTGCCTAATCTTCTGGTTCAAAAACTACAATATTATCAAAGTCAAAAGATTCTGTTGTTGCTCCGCAGGATGCCTCAATCACCAATTGATAGGAACGCACTCCTTGCAGAAATCCAGTATTATATTCATTCCATACTCCGGCAACGGCTTCAACATCATCATCGAAAATATCGACCATGTCGATGGTATCGTTTCCTGAATCGGTGGTTATGTTAACAAAGGCATGTATGCCATCTTCCGACTCCCAAGAGGTGTCTCCAAAAAAGGCTTGGAATGAAATTCCAGAATTGTTCTGTCCAGCAGGAACATCAACGGTATCGAATGTAATTCGGATACCTCCATCGGCATCTTCAATATGATATCCTTGAGTACCATCTGGGTAGGCTTCGTAGTCTTCAAATAGGCTATATACGCCTATTCGTTCCTCAGAAAACCCTAAACTACTACTGCTGATACCGGGTATGGCAAAATATTCTGTATTAAAGCCAATTTCATTATCCGCACCTGTTCCAACAGCCGTGTAATCCACAAAAGGTGGATTGATCCCATTGATTAGGTCTCCTGTTTCATCATTTCCTCCGTTACGATCATACACATCATCGGTATTAGGACCAATGGCAACTTCTTCGAAGGATGTGCTTCGTATCGTTTTTGCCGGTGGTAAAAAGAAAGTGACATCAAATTCTATGGCATCTTTTAAGCCGGTCGCTTTTAATCGTACTGTTGAATCACCACCCTGATTTACGTTGTTTTCATCATAGGCCGGAGTCTCCCCTGAGAAAACACCGGTTGGTGTTGTAACCATCGCCACTAGGGTTATTCCCTCGCTTAAACTAAGATCGCTGTTGGTAATGCCCAAGGAACTTAAAATATCGCCAACTGAAAGATTTAAGTCTGCAGGAAAAGATGTTATCTCAACAATATTGTTGGCCACATTACCGTCATAAACGGCAGATAGTGAATAACTGGTTATATTGTTGTTTGGATCGACCAATCTTGCAGAAATCGTTTGGGAATCTGCTTCCAATATGTTGAAATTTAGGTCAGGGACGTCGACAAACTGTACAAACCCACCTCTTACAGCTATATCTTCCAATAGGTTATTATCATCGGAACACCCCATTATCAGAAAAAAGCAGCTTAGTATTTTGATTATTTTTTTCATGCTCTTAATTTTTGTTATTTAATGAACCCATCAGGATTTGTGTCCCAAAATACTTTGACTGTATTTTGTTTTTGTGAAATTGATGCATTTGTTGAAACGGCATCATCTGCGTATGGAAAACTCCTTGGAAATGTTGGATTGTCATCATCGATGGGTATTTGGATGTTCGACGGATATCCGGTTCTTCTGTATGCATTATATGCCTCAATAGAATTCCCAAATGCCGCCAAATAATACTCGGTTACAATAACATCCAATCTTTCTTCGTCTGAAGTGGCAGCAGCATAATTGGCCAAAACCTCATTTACATAGTCATCAACATCGGCACTTGTTGCGGCCAATGTTGAAGTCACTCCTCCAAATCCTAGAACTTTTTCCATTGATGCCCTAATCGCTTCTTCCAACAAAGAGGCTGGGTCTCCGTTCGTGCCCAATACCAAGGCCGCCTCTGCGGATAGGAATTTTACGTAGGATGCGGTTAGTATCGGTAAAAAGCCGGCTCCTGCTAAATTTTGAGTATCCGGAGATTCTTGAAACTGATCTTCATCAAATGACCCACCAGCTGGGTAAACTCCATAAACAGTCCTTAACAGATTGTCACCACGCCCGGTTCTACTTTCTCCATGATCAAGCCCCCAATATTGGTCGCCCACATAACAAAAATCCACTTCTGGGTCTCCTTGACAAGCCAAGAATGGAGGTCCACTGAATGGATCCTCGTTGGACTGACGATAGAGGTAATAGCGAATTCTTGGATCACTAATGCTCTTGGAATCCTTCAACATAAACATAAAATAATTTCCGATGTACTGGGAGAAACCATTGATATAGCCTCTTGTAAAATAGGGGTGTCTGCTTTCAGGTTCTTCAACAGCCGCATGGTTGTAGACAAAATCCTCAGATTCGCTATCAATAATATTTGAACTCAACAAAGTATTTATCTCACTTTGTAGATTTCCAACATTCAAATCTCCCCCTGCCAACCTGGCTTGTACCAACAGTCTAAGCTTAAAAGAATTGGCAAATGCAATCCATTTTGCTTTATCACTTCCATAGAACAAGTCAGATGAAACATTAAAGGTAGCTGCATTGATATCCGAAATGGCTTGATCAATATCGCTCAAAACCTGTCTGTATAAATCCACACCACTGTCTAATTTTGGACTTGGAAACTCGCTCGGATTTCCAGCCTCTACGTAAGGTATACTACCTACATAATCTATCATGGTAATGGTGAGATAGCCCAATAAGAGCTTATTAATCGCATTATGAAAGAGTAAATTTGAATCTGATGAAGCTTGATCTTCAATAGTTCTTGAGATGTTCAATGCTTCATAGAATCTTTCCCACTCGGCATTGAGAACAGCTACATCGGCTACATCTCCATAACTATCGGTCATTGCTTCATAACGCATGATATCATCTGTATTGATGATCATAGCGCCCATGATATCTTGAAATAGATATTGTACTTCGTTGAGTAAAAATTCAGGGTCTGCGCTTTCCGGACTTAAAAAGTTTGGGTTCTCCTGCAAATCAAAATCACTGACCTCACAGGACAAAAGCATCAGGAAAGCAGCTACACTTAAACTGAAATATTTTGATATTCTTTTCATCGTATTACTGTTTTTTTTAATTAGAATGTCACTGTTAGGCCAAAGGCAAATCGCTTTGTGGAAGGAATGTTGTTCCTACCTAAACCGCGATCGTTTTCTGGATCATAGTTCACATATTTTGGAAAGTTTGGTGCTACATACCATAAATTCCGTCCTGTTAATGTGAAATCGATTTTTTCAAAAGGAAGCTTATGGATGCTCTTCCCTTGCAGTGTATATCCCAGTGAAATTTCCCGTATTCTAAATACGGAAGCATCCCACATGCTCAGATCATTGGCATTATAGAAATTGGAGAAAACGGTTCTTAATCCGTTCAACTGAATGGTATTGGGTATTTTGTTTCCGTTAGGGTCCAATAATAGTTCTCCAGTATCGTCATCGGCCAAAAAGCCAGGAAGTACAAATGAGCCTTCCCTATTTTCTGTATCACGTGTCACACCTCTTTCCAAAATATCTTCTACGGACCTTGAGGAAATTTCTCCACCGTGCCTGTATTCCAACTGAGTAGAAAATGAAAAGTTTTTATAGGTAAGATTGTTGATGGTTGTCAACCTCCAATCAGCGTTTGGATCACCTATCACTCTATTATCCAAACCAACATCAGAGCTAACAATAACTTCACCGACCCTAGAACTAGATCCATTGCCACTGATTAACAAATTGCCTTCGCTATCCCTTAAGGCATAATCACCAACTATGGCGTTTATAGGTCTTCCTTCAACAGCCCATCTATCTGCATCAGTAGGTGATAGTCTGATATCGGCACCGGTTTCAGTGGTTTTGACCACTAAAGACTCATCTGCAGTAAAAATGTTCCTCCAGTTCCATCTAAAGTTTTCTTTTCTAATCAAATCAATGCCCAAATCCACTTCAATACCCTTGTTATCTACCCGACCCAGATTAATAAACTGAATGTCAAATCCTGTTGAAGGGGATAAAGGTGATTCTACAATTTGGTCTTCTGAAATCCTTTTGTACAATGATGTTTCTAGGGTTACCCTGTTGTTGAAAAGCTTTGCTTCAATACCCACTTCAAATTCCTTATGCAATTCGGGCTTTAAATCTGGGTTCGCAAATATTCTACTGAATCTATTGGTTACAGGAAAAGTTCCATCGGCTGCGGCGAAGCGGTTAGCATCAATGATCAAGGTGTTCCTTGTTCTAAAAGGTTCCGGGAATCCAGAGGAAGTGGCGTAAGCACCTCTAAACTTTAAATAGTTGACAAAACTGTCTCCAAAATCAAAGGCCGAAGTAGGCACAAACGACACCGAAGCACCTGGATAAAACAAGGTCTGGTTTTCAGATTCTACGGTACTTCCCCAATCGTTTCTTCCAGAAAGTGTGGCGTACAAAAAGGTCTTATAGCCTAGTTGAAACTGTCCAAAAGCGCCGGCAATATTCTCTCTTGACGATGCAAAATCAGTTTCCGAAGTACCATAATTGCTAGGTCTTAAAAAACCATAAACAATTTGTCCATCGGAATCCGATGAAATTCGTTTTGACCTTGTCAATTTGGAGTTAAATCCAATTTGGGCATCTAAATTTAAGTTCTCTGTTAGGTATTTATTATACCCAAGAATTACGGTCTGATCCACGGTTACTTCCTTTCTGTAATCCAAATCCAAATAACCATTTCTAAATTCGTCGTCCCTAAACCCTCCTTTATTGGAGTAGTCAAATGTGTCCCAATGCTCACTGTCATAACCAACCCTATACGTAAGGTTAAGGGCATCATTAAACTGATAATTGGCATTTACCGTTCCGAAAACACGGACAACATCATCCCTAATTCCAGAGTTGTTAAGCACCCAAAGCGGATTTGTGTCATTTCTATAATACACAGATTCGCCAGTCACCGGATTTTGGAATGGCAGCTCCGTAATATCAATGTTTCTAGGTAAGTAAAAGATCCTCCTAAATATTTCCTGCGTTTGGATTCGATCTACCTTTCGGGTCGAATAATTTAAGGTTGCAGAAATGTTTAAGTTGTCCGTCACCTGAGCATTACCTCCAATGCCAATATTGAACCTTTTCAAATCGTTATCACCGATTATTCCTTTTTCATCGGTATAACCTGTTGAAATATTATAGGCCAGTTTCTCTTTTGATGAAGAAACGGTAAACGAGTGAATGGTCCCAAAACCAGTATTGAATAGATTTCGAACATTATCTGGTTTTGCTTCATACGGGATTGTGGCATTTTCGAACTCAGGGAAGATATCGCTTTGCCCTGCAAAAGGATGGGCTACTTCATCCAACTCGGAGAAAGCAGGCCCCCATACAGATAAAAATGTAGGGATAAAATTACCCTCTTGTCCTTGACCAAAGGTGTTTTGGTATTCAGGTAATTGTGAAACCGTGTTTACATAGGTTGTTGTTGAATACGATGCGGTTGTCTTGCTCTCACCTAATGCGGTATTTCCGCTTTTGGTCTGAATCAAGATAACTCCGTTTCTACCCTCGCTACCATACAAGACCGCGGCATTGAACCCTTTCAGTACATTCATACTTTGGATATCGTTGGGATCTATGTCCCTAATACTACCGGCAAAGGGAACATTATTAACAACCAGTAATGGTGCGTTGGACTGGGTAAGGGATATTGAACCCCTTATTCTAATTTGTGCCGCCGACCCGGTTTGACCATCCGTAGTAGAAATATTTACCCCGGCGATTTTACCTTGTAATGTTTTTGCCAAATTGGCCTCTGGTCTTTTTTCTACATCTTCTGAATTCAATTTTGTAACGGAATACCCCAGCGCCTTTTTAGATTTCTTTATACCCTGAGCGGTTATCACTACCTCTTCCAAAGATTGAGCATCTTCTTTTAAGACCACATTTATTACGGTCTGATCACCTACTGAAATCTCGGTTGTGGCATATCCGATATAACTGATTACCAAAACAGTATCTGTGTCGGGAACTTCAATGGAGAAGTTTCCATCAAAATCCGTTGTTGTTCCAGTGGTGGTGCCCTTAATTACAACACTTGCACCGGCCAATGGCCCCAAATCATCACTGATCACACCAGTAACCGTAATTTGTGCTTCATCTACCACCTGCGGTTTTGCCACCACAGGCACTTCGTCTTTTTTGAGCACTACCTGTCTACCATTTATATGGTAATCAATATGGTTTGGCTTAAAATGACGCTTCAATGCCGCATCAATAGTCTGGTTTTTAATTTTAAAGTCCCCCTTTTTTTCGTTTAAGGCAGGTAATAGATCTTCACCATACATGAAAACAAACTCACTTTGATCCTCGATGCTATAGATTATATCTAATAGTGTGGCATCTTTTAGGTTGACTTTTAACTTTGTCTTTTGTGAGTAAGCGTCCGTGTAAGAATAAAGTGTGAAGAGCAATAAAAATAGTGTCAGAAACCTCATCACTTTTTTGATTTTGTCCATAAAATTGCCATGGCAATCATATGGAAACCCCTTTTTTTCCATAATTTAGTTAGTTGTTTGTTTAAACAATTCCTGTTTTTTACAGGTTACACGCCAGAGCATGGTACGAACATGCTCTGGTTTTTTATTTAGTAATCACATATGCATTGATTCCATTTTTTTCATATTTAGCTGAAGCAGATATGGCTAAATTCTCCATAGTCTCTTCAATTGAATCGTTAAGATCCAGTTTGCCTGTTAACCTAAATTGTTGGTTGATATCTTCTGCTAAGCTTATTTCGACATTATAATAAGTTTCAACACGTTCTATAATATCTTGTAATGTCTCTCCCTTGAATATTAATAATCCCCTTATCCAAGAAATATACATTTCGGTGTTCACCTTCATTTTGCTTTGGATAGCTTTGGCCGAAACACTCCATTCTGCAAGTTCTCCGGGCTTCATAACAGTTTTCTTTTCTTTGCCGAACAATTTATTGGATTGGTTGGTCAAATGAACTTCCCCTTCGGCCAAAACCGTAGTTACCTTGTCATTTTTGCTATAGGAATTAACATTGAACTTGGTTCCTACCGCAGTGATGGAAAACCCTTCATCCTTGATCACATTAACTGTAAAAGGTTTGTCAGTGTTTGACTCCACTTCAAAAAAGGCTTCGCCATCTAAATACACCTCTCTAGAGTTTCCTGTAAATCGTTTAGGAAAAACAATTCTAGATCCTGAATTTACATGTACAATAGACCCGTCGCTCAATGTAATCTTACTGTGCTTTCCGAACGGAACGATCAACTGGTTCATTTGTGGAACATCTGAGGTGTTTTCACCACCAATATCCAAGGTGTCTTTTTTGTTGATGACCAAATTGTCCTTGTTTGAGTAGTTGATCACTGATCTCTTTTGATCAATGGCTATTTCCTGATCGTTTTCAAGAATCAATTTTGTGTCCGTTGCAGAATCAATGGAAACTTGTAGCAATGCCTCTATATTGACCTTGTTCTCCTTAGGAGTTCCGAGGCTGAAATAGATCGCGGAACCAATAAGAACCACAAAAATCGCTGCATATTTTAAAATGCTTAAATAGATAGGGCCACCTTTGGACTTCTCCAGACCCACTTTGCTATATATTCTACCTAATATTTCCTTTTTTTCATCTTGTGAGAGCTTTTTGTCTGTTGCCTCCAAGGCCTCAAGGAATTCCTTTAATATTTGGATTTTCGTTTCCTCGTCAGGATTTTCTAGGATATAAGTTTCCCAGTAAGCATTTTTTTCCGCTGTAGGATGGGCTATCCAATCCACAAATTTTTCATCATCAAGATATCTGGTAAAATCGTCCAATTCTATGCTATTTGTTCTATAGGGACAGAAGTTTGCATTTTGTAGACACTTTTTTTAAGATTTTTTTAATAATTCATTTAATTCCCTGCATTTTTAGAAATGAAGGCTTTAAGTTTTACTACAAAAATGGTTTTAATAAAAATCGAAAATCAAGAAGAATTAAAAAATTCTTAGAGTAGAATAAAAGAGGACAATCCCCTTATAATCGTCAAAAGCTTTACTATTCCTAAGTTTCTTTACAGCCCTGTATACTTGTTTTCGAACAGAGGAATGGTCAATGTTTACAATTTCTGAAATGTCATTGTAGCTAAGGCCCACACTAAAGCGCAGGTACATTATTTCCTTTTGTTTTGATGAAAGAGAATCCAACGCTTCGTTGACCAATCGCTTTTTTTCCTCATCCAATTCGGACAAAATTCTTTTGTCCTCAAAATTGTGTCCAGCACTAAAACTAAGTGGCGTTTGTTCGTGCAATTGTGCTTTTTTTCGTTCTTTTTTTTGCTTTTTGAAAATAGTGTGCTTAAGTGCCTTTAGAATATAAAACTTGATGTTATTGGGTTCGGATATCGCGTTTCTATGCTCAAAAATGTCTATAAACACCTCTTGTATACTATCCTTGACCAATTCCTTATCTGAATCCAACTTTAGGCCATATGCATACATATCATCAATGCATGATTTATAAACTAACTCGAAAGCAGCTTTGTCACCGGCTCTAAATTTTGACCATAAATTGCCCTGATCCATATATAATCGAGTAATTAACTGAGCATAGACCCTGCCCTAGTCTTCAGTTGACTATAAGCAAACTTAAAAAATATATTTAATCTTGTTGGAAAGCCAACTTCTCCGTTTAAATCGGAAATTCTTTATGTTGTCAAATGATTCCTGATATTTTTACGATACCAGAAACAATGTTGTTGTTTATGTCCACTCCATTAAAATTTCCTTCTATTCCTTTGTTGTGGTCAATAAAATCGATCGCATTAATATAAATAGACGTTTTTTGAAGGTGAAACATTCCAGAAATTGCAAAATCAAGGTTTAGAATCTGCCCTTTGTTCAGGACAAGGACTTTATCCTCCTCAATAATTATCGAATCATTCAAACTCACAATATTGTAATGGTATTTTTCTATTCTTAGTTTTAATCCATGTTTCTTACCCTCTATGGCAAATTCAAATAAATAATCTCCGGCAGATCTAGTCAAAACTTGTGCATATGGGCTCTTTTTGGAGAACATCAAAGGGTTTTTTCTTATACTGCTTTCCACAACCAACCTGACTTTATTAAGGTCTTGGCAAATAATGGGGTCAAATGATTTGTTGTTTACCTCATCTTCAATTTCCGTTTTGGTGCCGTATTTTTTTAAAATCATTTTTCCGGCTATGGCCCTGTCATATTTATCGAATCCAGAATAGGTCCCTATGAGATATTGCCGTTCATTGGCGGATGACTTCCCGATAAAAAAAATGAATTTTGCTCCCTCACTTTTCTTGTTTCCCACAAAATACTTCGTATCGAAATGGGCAAAATCTTCACTTTGACTTATAGTTCCATAAAAGGTATAAATGCCCTTAGCTCCATTTTCATCAACATAGACATATATCATTTCAACAGTTTTCCAATCATTGTAAATGATCACTTGCCCCTTGTTCATCTTGTTGTCTTCCCCAAAATAATAACACACGTAATAATGATCAATTAAACTGCCTCGTCGACTTAACAAATCAAATTGTTTATCGCGTTGTTTGGAGGTAAACAAATCACTTTCAATGAATTCAATAACATCCCTATATCCCAAATAGTTAAAAAATAGTGACCTATATTCCCTACTTATCTTAATTATCGGTTTGCCTGAGGAAGCCTCCCTATGTTTGTTATACAAGTACTTTCCGTTCACATATCCGCGTAGGACCAGTTCCAAGTCATTTTTTAGATTGGGTTTTTCAGTATCATAGTTTCCAAAACCATACAATTGAGAGTCTTTATACTTTCCATCGATATGATGTGACACTTTGAAATGAGATATAACATTGTCTAACAATAGATTAAATACCAGTTTTGTCAACAGCAGTGTCTCACTTTCGTTTCTCTTCAATACATTTTCCATTATTTTCCATATTATTAAATAGGAATTACTAAAATAGAATATATAATTGGGAAAAAAAATTTAGGAAAATTGACCTGTCTATATTTAACCAACTAATTTTTAATCAGATAACCAATGCTACGATCAACTTTACTAATGATATTGCTACTTCCACTTTGGGGCTTATCCCAAAACATTGAGGTTAGCGGTAATGTTCAGTCTTCAGATGGACCTCTTTTAGGTGTTTCAGTCATTGAGCAAGGAACAGCCAATGGTACTACAACAGATTTTAAGGGCAATTATGCTATCAGGGTGAATTCAGGAGCAACCCTGGTCTTCTCTTATCTTGGTTTTAAAACCCAAGAAATTACCGTTAACGGTAATACGGTAAATGTAACTATGGAGGAAGACGCCTCTCAACTTGAAGAGGTTGTTGTCAAGGGGTTTGACAATGTTGTAGGTAGGGCACGACGACGCGCCGAATCCGTGCAATCCATTCCAGAATCCGTTGTCACATTTACGGCCCAAGCCATCGAAACCAAGGGTATAAATAATGTGCAGACATTCGCAGATCAAATTCCAAACGTAAATTTTACCAATTCACAGAACATTGGGAACAATTTTATCACAGTTAGGGGAATTTCACACATACGTAATGGCGAATCTCCCATCGCATTTGTTATAGATGGAGTCACCTTGCCCGATGCCAATTTAATCAACCAAGAATTGTTTGATTTGGCACTTATTGAGATTGTAAAAGGACCTCAAGGAGCACTTTATGGTAGAAATGCCATAGCTGGGGCAATCAATATTGTTACCAACGAGCCTACAAACACATCACGTAATAAGATTCAATTTGGTTATGCCAATGGAAATCTTTTACAGGCGCAACTATCATCCACCGGGCCTTTAGTAAAAGACAAACTTTTCTATAGGATTTCTGGTTCCTATAAAAAAGGAGATGGTTTGTTAAACAACGTTACGTTGAATACGGCTCCAGATTTTGTAGAGGATGTATCCATAAGGGGACAGTTAAAAGCGATATTATCATCCAATACCACCGCTACGCTTACAGGTCAGTTTATAGATGCAGAAGCCGGAGCGGTATATTATGCCTCTCCGACAACGGGAAATGCAACTATTGACCCAGATGATTTTGACAATCTTGCTATTCAAGGAGATCAGTTCGGCCGGTCTACACTTGATGCTATCTACGGAAACCTAAAGTTTGATTTTAATCTTGGCAATGTGAAGCTCACATCCTCTTCTTCCTATAACAAAGGAGAACGTAACCACATTGGTGATTTGGATTTTACTGCGGCCGATGTTTTAAGACAAATTCAAGATAGCAATACCGAAACTATTAACCAGGAATTTCGATTAAGTTCGACTGATACTGACAGTAAGGTTGCTTGGGATTTAGGAGCTTTCTATCAAAAATTGGACAAACAGCTCATTACAGACGCAACTGCTGACTTTGGATTTTTTGGACCGCCATTTCAACCTACAGGAACACAATCCAGATTAGCGATTGGAAACTTTACCAATACCTACAATACTATTGCTGCGTTCGGTTTTATGGACCTCCAAGTTTCAGATAAGTTGACAGTATCCGCTGGACTTCGATTTGACAGAGACAACATTCAACAAGATAACGTCACGGAAAATACCAATCCAGAAAAAACGAACACACAACTGCAACCAAAGCTGTCGTTGGCCCTAAACGCAACTGAAAACATGCTATTGTATGCTAATTACGGTCGTGGGTATAGAACTGGAGGCTTTAACCAGGGTACTACCGTAAGATATGATTCGGATTTTGAAGCGGAAACTACCGATAATTATGAAATTGGAATGAAAAACACCCTATGGGGTGGCCGTTTCATATTGAACTTATCAGGATATTACATCGATTTCAGTAACCAACAGCTATACGCCCTTGTGCTTGACGGTGGTAACGGAAGCATACTCATTGGTAATTTCAATGTTCCGGAAAGTGAATCTGTCGGGTTTGAAGCAGACTTAAAATTGAGGGCCACAAGTTGGTTGGATATCTTAGGAAGTTATGGCGTAAGCAAGGCCAGAATCACCGAGGGTACTTCCACAGTGAGCACTGGTGCCAATGAAACCATAAATGTATCAGGAAACAACACTCCGCTAGTACCGCAAGACAGTTATAGTTTTGGTTTGGAGTCCAACTTTGATATTGCGCGGAATGTCTCCTTTAATGGGAATGTCAATTTAGAAGGAACCGGTAAAATCTATTGGCACGAAGACAATGCCGCAGTGTCTTCGGGCTACAATCTTTTGAATGCTAGGCTTGGTGTTAGCTTCGATAAGTTTTCAATAAACCTTTGGGGCACCAACCTTACCGATACAGAGTACATTACCGAATTTTTTGCGCAAACATTTTCCAATGGTGGTTCTGATCTAGCATGGCTTGGACAACCAGCCACCTACGGGGTCAGTATAGCCTACAAGTTCTAACTCCAGTAGGCCCGATTAAGTTTTGAGTTAGTTTAAGTGATCCATTGCAAATGCAAAGCCACTAAAACCCATTAGTGGCTTTCTTTAAAATTTATCAATAATACTATGAGAGTCGCAACAGATATAGGCGGGACTTTTACGGACCTTGTTTGCCTGGAGTTTGACAAAAAAACAGGTAAACCAACAGGAGTAAAAGTTGCAAAATCAGATACCACACCTTCCAATTTTGAACAGGGTATATTGGATACCATAGAAAAAGGAAAGGTAGATTTAAAAGAAATAGAGTTCTTCGCACACGGCACCACAGTGGTCATTAATGCACTTACAGAACGTAAAGGTGCAAAAACGGCCCTGATAACCACCAAAGGATTTCGAGATGTGTTGGAG
The DNA here is from genome assembly GCF_014698935.1 of Flagellimonas sp. S3867. Classification (GTDB taxonomy): domain Bacteria; phylum Bacteroidota; class Bacteroidia; order Flavobacteriales; family Flavobacteriaceae; genus Flagellimonas. The sequence continues at coordinate 516,262 of NZ_JACVMN010000003.1, read as the reverse complement.
ATTGCTCGTTGCAATAGACCTGACCTCTTCAACTTCAATTTTGTAAAACAACCTCCTTTCGTTCCAAGGCATCTAAGGTTTGAGGTGGAAGAACGAATAAATTACAAGGGTGAAGTCATCAAAGAGTTGAATCTGGCCACCTTAAAAGCCATTCTAAAAATCTGTAAGGAAGAAAACGTTGAAGCCCTTGCGGTTTGTCTTTTACATGCCTATAAAAACCCAGAACATGAGATCCAGCTTATTGAGGAATTGTCCAAGCTCGAAAGCTCTATCGAAATTATCGCATCACACAATGTTACTCGGGAGTGGCGCGAATATGAACGAACAAGTTCAACGGTATTATCCGGCTATGTCTTGCCCATTGCCAAAAAATACCTAAACCAGCTCAAAGAAAAATTGAGTTTAAAAGGGTTACAGGACACCCCTTACATAATGCAATCCAATGGTGGCATCACCACTTTGAACGATGTAAAGAACAATCCAATAACCATGGTAGAATCTGGTCCTGCAAGTGGTGTTTTTGGAGCTATTGCTTTGGGAAAGGTAATTGGAAAGAAGAATCTGATTGTTTTGGACATTGGCGGAACCACTGCTAAATGTGCCTTAGTGGAAAATGGACAGGTAAAAATCACCACCAATTATAAAATTGAGCATTCAAGAACTGAGGCCGGTTATCCTATCCAAACCCCAGTAATCGATATTGTTGAAATAGGTAACGGAGGAGGAAGCATAGCTTGGATTGATGAAGGAGGAAAAATGCATGTAGGCCCCAAGAGTGCTGGAGCCATGCCCGGACCCGCAGCTTACGGCCGTGGCGGAAAAAATCTAACAACAACTGATGCCAATATCATCACAGGACGAATACATCCTGATTATTTTTTAGGAGGAGAGCTTCAACCCGATTACCCAAGTATTGAAAAAGCATCCAAAGTGTTATGTGAGAAACTAAATGCATCAAAAGAAGACATTGCCAAAGGTATTCTACGAATCGCCAACTCCAATATGGTAAATGCCTTAAAACTTATTTCCGTAAATAAAGGACATGACCCCAGGGATTTTACCATGGTTGTCATCGGAGGCGGAGGTTCAATGCATGGAGCCGATCTTGCAAGAGAGCTTCAAGTATCGGAACTGATTGTGCCACCACACGCCGGAGTGTTTTCCGCTTTCGGGATGCTCATGTCCGATATCCGAAGGGACTTTATCAGAACCAATGTGATAACCTTAGAACCAGAACAAAGGGCCATTATCCAATCAACCTTCTCAGAAATGGAAAATGAGGCCATCAAAAACTTCAAATTGGATGGTTATACAAACGACGATATCAAGTTTACCTATTATACCGATTTACGCTATGCCGGTCAAGAACACTATGTAAAAGTGTTGCTGTCCAATTTTGATGACAATACTCCACTGGATACCATTATCCAGCATTTCCACAAAGAACACAAAAAACATTATTCATTTGAACTGGATGCAATTGTCGAGTTGGTGAATTTTCATTTAGTAGCAGAAGTAGTAGTGGACAAACCGGATTTTCCTAAACTGCTTACAACAGATAAAAAAGTCGAGGACGCGTTATTTGACACTAGGGAGGTCGATTTTGATGATTTGGGAATTCATCAAACAGCCTTCTATCACAGACATCTTTTAGAACCGAAAATGAAGATTCAAGGACCTGCCGTAATTGCCGAAAAAGCTACCACCACCATGGTTACCCCATTGCATGTTTTACATATAGATGAGTATGGTAACCTAATCCTAACATTACAAAAAGCCTAGCTATGGAAAAATTCACCTTAGAAATCATACAAGATACGCTGGTGGCTGCTGGTGATGAAATGTTTCAGACGTTACAGCGGACCAGTATGAGTCCCATCATATATGAATCACTTGACTATGCCGTGGGCATAACCGATGCGAAAGGGGAACTTTTGGCCCAAGGTAACGGAGTAACAGCATTTTTGGCAGCTTTGGATTCTGTTGTAAGGGCCACCTTGGAAAAATTCAACGCAGAAAACGCTTTGGAAGAAGGAGATGTGGTTATAGCCAATACACCCTATGCAGGTGGGGGAACCCATTTATCCGATGTGTCGGTGATATATCCTGTTTTTTATAAAACTGAACTTGTTGCATTTACAGTCAACAAAGCACATTGGACCGAGTTAGGGGGAACATTCCCAGGTTCTGTTTCCACAGTAGCCACAGAAATTTATCAAGAAGGGCTTCACTTTCCATTTATAAAAGTGAGGGAAAAAGGTAAAATTAATCAAGCCATTGTTGACCTGATAAAATCCAATGTTCGATTACCAGATAGTACCCTTGGTGATCTTTATGCGGGAATAGCAGCATCGGAAGTAGGTGCTCGAAGGGTAATTTCAATTATTGAGAAATACGGTTTGAAAACATTTATCAAAGCAAAAGAAGATTTCCTCGATTACGGGGAGCGCATGTGCATTGAAGCCTTAAAGAAGATTCCAAATGGAGTGTATGAAGGACTGTCTGAAATTGAAGACAATGGTTTTGGAGAAGGCCCATTTCCTATCAAAGCTAAAATCACGATTACAGACAATGAGTTCATAGCCGATTTTAATGGTTCACACCCTCAGGTAAAAGGTGCTACCAACTTAGCTTTTAGTGGGTTGGTCACGGGTTGTCGAAGTCTTTTTAAGGCCATAACCACACCACGAATGGACGCCAATGGTGGTGCATTCAGGCCCATGAAAGTCATCTGTGAACCGGGAACCATTGTTAGCGCCGAAGCACCTTCGGCAGTATCGGTTTACTATGAAGTTTTGATTACCTCCATAGATTTAATCTGGAAAATCTTGGCGCCAATGATTCCCGATAAATTACCGGCGGGACATTTACGTTCGGTCTGCGCCACATTTATTTCTGGAATGCATCCGGACACAGGTCAGTTTTACATTCAGGCCGAACCGCTAGCTGGTGGTTGGGGAGCTTCTTCTACACATGATGGAAACCGAGGACAACTCTCCTGTGGTAGTGGTGAATCTTACAATATTCCCATAGAAATCCGTGAAATGCGCTATGGCATTCAGGTTGAACAGTATGCTTTTCACAATGAAGGAGGTGGGTATGGTGAATATCAAGGAGGCAACGGACAGTACGTAGATTATAAAATTGTTTCCGACGGAGCTCATGTTACAGCTGCATTTTTAGGCGAAAAAACAAAAACCTGGGGCATGAATGGAGGGCATGATGGGTCCTATAATTATTTCCTGATCATCCGAAAAGATGGAATAGAAGAAAGGCATAGCCTGGGCACCAACATAGCCTTGGAAAAAGGAGATGTCGTAAGATGTGTTACCGCAACCGGAGGTGGTTACGGAGACCCTAAAGATCGTCCAAAGGAGAAAGTACTCCTAGATGTGAAAAATGGATTTATCACTAAAAAAGAAGCAAAAGAATTCTATCATATCTAACATGGAAGATATACTAAAAATAATGTACCTGAACCCAGTTGGCTTTGATGCATACGACGCATTTTTTGCCGAGATGATCAAAGAAAATAAGAATCTAAACACCGAAGTTCATGTTACCTCTTTAAAATCATCAGTGGGTCTAATGGATAACCTAGAGTATAGAACCTACAATGCACTTATTGCCTCTGATTTGATCAAGGCCACGCGGCAAGCTTCAGTAGAAGGTTTCGACGCAATGATCATTGGTTGTTTTTACGACCCTTATCTATTGGATGCCAGAGAGATTTCTGGTGATATGGTCGTCGTTGCCCCTTGCCAATCCTCCATCGAGATTGCCTTAAAGCTATCCAACAAATTTTCTGTAATCATCGGTCAAAAAAAATGGGAACATGAAATGCACTCGACCATAAAAGAATATGGTTATGGAGAACATTTAGCATCCTTCCGGGATGTTGGCATGAACGTCTGCGAGTTTCAAAAGGACCATGATATCACGGCCAACAATTTGTTTACAGCAGCTAAAAAAGCTGTAAATGAAGACTTTGCAGAATCCATCATATTAGGCTGTACTTGCGAATTTGGCTTCTTTAATGAAATTCAGGAAAAACTTAAGGTACCTGTTATTGATCCCTCTTTAGCTGCACTTAAACAGGCAGAACAGGCAGCCATTTTAAAAAAACAATATGGATGGAAACCATCAAGAAAATGGAGCTGTGAACCCCCTTCGGAACAAGATATTACACAATTTGGATTATTCTCCGAGCCCTATCAATTTGGTAATAGAATCATCGTGAGTTAATGGAGATAAAAAAAATCACATACCCATTGCCCAAAGAGCATTATAACAAATCCCTTTTTCATATTCAGAAAGAGCAGACAGAGTTTCAATTTGGTACCGTATCCTTAAAAAAAGGAACCAGAATCCCAGAAGTTGGGTTTACAAAACATCCAAGTCATGAAATTTCCATTATTCAAAAAGGAAATATTGAAATGCTCAATGAAGATGGTTCAATTAAAGGTTATCTAAAATCAGGGGATGTAGTTTATCTGGAAGCTTTCGAGGCCCAAGCAGGAAATGTACTGGAGGACACAAAACTCATTTATATATTAATCAAGGCATGAGCATATGGAAAACAATCAAACTAATACAAAATGGTATAGCCTTGCTGGCATTTGGTTCGGCGGTATTGTAAGTGTACCGGCTTTGCTCATCGGAAGTTCTTTGATAAGTGCCCTAAGTTTTGGCTCCTCTATTTGGGCAGGTCTTATCGGTTTCGGTTTTGTGGTGCTGTTTATGTCGTTCTTGAGCATGGCAGCTGTTGACAGAAGAAAAGCTACCGTAGCGTTGGCTTCGAGTAGTTTTGGTGAGAATGGGGCCAAAGTAATTGTAGCACTGGTCATTGGTTTATCCACCTTAGGGTGGTTTGGAATCCAAAGTAACATCGCTGGGGCTTCCTTTTCAAAAATTCTCTTGGAAATGGGTGGACCTGAAATCCCCATATGGGCAACCTCAATTTTTTGGGGTATCATCATGGTTCTTACCGCAGTTTTTGGGTTCAAATACCTAAAATGGCTCAATTATGTGGCTGTACCAGCAATCGTTTTATTACTGATTTACGGTCTTGTTATCACCTTTAAAACCCATAGTTTTCAAGAAGTATTGGATTTTAAACCTGAGAGCAACATGCCATTTTTACAAGCTATAGGGCTCACTATAGGGTTTATCTCCGTAGGCGGTGTCATTTCACCAGACTACAATCGTTTTGCGGCAACTAAAAGGGATGCCGTTTTGGGTTCAATCTTTGGAATCATTCCTTCAGCATTATGTCTTCTGGCCATTGGAGCAATTTTAGCCATTACACAGGGAACTTATGACATTGTTGAAATATTTTCAAGTTTAGGATTCCCGTTTTTTGCCATGTCTATTCTTATCCTGGCTACATGGACTTCCAACGTTATGAATATCTATTCCTCTGGATTGGCCTTTAATGACCTTTTTAAGTTAGAGGACACCTCTCGTTCCAAGACCACTTTACTGGTTGGAATTGTTGGAATACTGCTTGCAGCCATTGGAATTCTGTCTCATTTCATGAGCTTTATTACTCTTCTCACCATTACAATTACCCCAATAGCCGGAGTCATGATTTCTGATTATTACATTGCCAAAACATACCAAGAAGAAGCCGCCAAAATAAACTGGAAAGGAATAGTTTCTTGGGCTGCAGGAGTAACAATTATGTTGATCATGGATTCTGCAGTGAAAAACATTTTGGGGATTGTAATCGCGGCAATGGTCTATTATATCCTTAAAAAAATTATGAAGTAAGTATGCGAAAAATCGATACGAAAGACATTGAATATATAGCTATGGGGTCCACTGTTTTGGGGACAGGAGGCGGAGGTGACCCCTATATTGGAAAGCTTCTGGTAAAACAAGCCATTAACACCTATGGTGAAGTTTCCCTTATCGCAGCAGAAGAACTAAGAGATGATGCGCTGATAGTTCCCATAGCGGCTTTCGGAGCACCTATGATTCTTGTTGAAAAGCTTTTTTCAGGAAATGAATTCATCAAGGCCTTTGAAATGATGGAGGAATATTTGGGAAAAAAAATAGATGCTGTTATGCCTGCTGAAGCTGGTGGACTAAATGGAGTAATCCCCTTTGCGGTGGCCGCTGAAAAAAATATTCCCATAGTGGATGCTGATGGTATGGGAAGAGCATTTCCCCGTTTGGAAATGGTTACGTTTACCCTACATGATATTCCTGTTTCACCTATAGCACAAGCCGATGAAAAAGGGAACAGAAACATATATCACACCATTGATAATGTCTGGGGAGAAACCCTTGTCGGGGCCACTACAATTCAAATGGGAGGCAGTTGCGCCATTGGGTGTTATCCCATGAGTGGTGCACAAGTAAAGAAAGCCGCCGTGCACGGTATTGTTACCTACGCCCAAAAACTTGGAGAAGCCATCCTGGATGCAAAAGACAAAAACCGTAGTCCACTAAACTCTTTGATAAAAGAAGCTTCGGCCATCAAACTTTTTACAGGAAAAATAAGCAATGTTACCATCAAAACGGAGGGCCGATGGAATAAGGGAATTTGCGAGATTATGGGTCTTGATGAAAATCAAGGGTCATTTATGGAATTGGATTTTCAAAATGAGTTTTTAATGGCGAAAAAAGACGGGCAGCCTGTGGCTATCACTCCAGATTTGATTGTACTTATAGATGCAGAAAATGCACAGCCTATAACTGCGGAATCAGTTCAATTTGGCACCAGAGTAGTGGTTTTGGGCATGAAAGCCGATGTGCAATGGAGGACCTCAGATGGTATTGCCCTAGGAGGTCCGCAAAAATTCGGCTATGAGGAAAAATTTATTCCTATCGAGGAGTTGAACAAAAATTAGAAAAATGTATTACAAAATAGGGGTCGATGTCGGAGGCACCAATACAGACGCCGTATTGGTATCCCATACCAATGAAATCTTGGCTAAAACCAAGCAGACTACCACGTTGGATGTTAGCACTGGCATCAGAAATGCTATCGGTGCGGTTATTTCCAAAGTAGATGTTCCTAAAGCGGACATCAAATACATCATGTTGGGTACGACACATTGTACCAATGCCCTGGTGGAGCGAAAAGAGTTGAACAGAATTGGGGCCATTAGAATTGGTCTTCCTGCTAGTAGTTCCATACCTACCATGGCAGACTTTCCCGAAGATTTGAAAGCACTTTTGGGAGAGCATAATTATATGGTTCATGGCGGTTATGAATTTGATGGTCGATTGATAAGTCCTTTAAATGAGAAGGAAGTAAAAAAATACCTTTATGCCATGAAAGGGCATGTTGAATCTTTGGCTATAACTGGTATTTTTTCCAAGACCCTTCCCGATCAAGAACTACAGGTAGCTGTCTGGGCCAAGGAAATCTTGGGTAACGAAGTAAGAACAAGCTGTTCTCATCAACTTGGTGGGCTCGGTTTACTGGAAAGGGAAAATGCAGCCATTTTAAATGCTGCACTTCAAAAGGTAGCTTCTAAAATGGTGAATGCCTTTAAGGACACTGTGCACGGGCTGGGACTATCTTCCCAAATGTTCATTGGACAAAATGATGGAACCCTAATGTCATTGGAGCAAGTACAAGATTATCCAGTGCTCACTATTTCTTCCGGACCTACAAACAGTATTCGAGGAGCTGGAGCTCTATCCAAAGTAGAAAATGGAATTGTAATTGATGTTGGCGGCACTACCTCCGATGGTGGGGTGTTGGTCAACTTTTTCCCAAGAGAAAGTACCCAAGCTGCACAAATAGGTGGTGTGCTCACCAATTTTAGAATGCCAGATGTTGTAGCAGTTGGAATTGGGGGTGGAACCATAGTGCGATTCGCAGATGGCGAATGTTGTCTAGGTCCAGATTCCGTTGGGTATCAACTTAAAGAAAAGGCCATAGCTTTTGGGGGTGATACACTAACCTTATCAGACTTTTTTATTGCAAATAATGAATTGGAAATAGAAAGCGCCGAAGAAGCATCAACCTTGCGTAAAGCAATTGAAAAAAATGTGGGCAGTACATTTTCAGAGGCACTTTCCGCTGCAAAATATCAGATTCAGTTGACCATTGAGAAGTTAGTTGACAAACTAAAAACAGATTCGAAAGAAATTCCTGTTATCGCATGCGGTGGCGGGGCATTTTTATTACCTAAAAAAATCAACGGTGCTTCAAAGGTGATTTTTCCAGAACATTTAGAAGTGGCCAACGCATTCGGCGCTTGTATAGCCCAAATAGGTTGTGAGGAAGAACTGGTAATCAACACTATGCAAAGCGATGAGACTGAAGCTTTGGAACAGCTTCTTCAAAAAGTCAAGACTGAGCTATTGAAAAACGGAGCGTTTGAAAATAGCATTAATATACTTGCTAAAGAATCAATACCGTTAGCATATCTTCCAGGAGCAGTCAAATTAAAAGTAAAGCTTTGTGGCGATTTGATTAAATAATTCGGAAGGAACTCAATAAGAAGTTCGGACAAATAAAAAAGCTTTGGAAAATCGATTTTTTAAGGCTTTGATTTATCGTGACCACGGTAGGGTGTTTGAACTCTCAATATCTATCCGATATTCAAAAAGTTATAATTTCGTTTGTTCTGGGTGCGCACCGAAATGCCAGCTGGATTACACTTGGATTTTAAATGAACTTATTTAAAGATAAATTTAACCATTTTTTTCAGTTCAAAAGCAACAAGGTCAATCCATATGAAGAAAGAAAGTTTGTAGCGAATTAGTTTACATAAAGGTGGGGTTGTTTCCATATATGAAAAGTTCCAAAAAACCTTCTTTTTATGAAACTATTGAAAATGCATTGTTGTTAATTAAAAATTGGAAAATTCAGCCTCGTTGTTGTGTACAGTTATTTACTATCCAACATTCACATTAAACAAATACCCAACGAGCGCGGTCAATCCCATCGCGATTGTTCCCCAAAATGTAATTCTCAATATGGCCTTGCCAATACTTGAACCTCCTGTTTTGGCTGCCAATGCTCCCAAAACAACAAGAAAGAAAATAGCAAAACCGTATAGATAATACTCCATGCCATGTAAAGGCAGAAAAAGGGCTACTAAAAAAGGAAGTATTCCCCCTCCGGTAAATGCAGCGCCTGAAGCAAATGCAGCCTGTATTGGTTTGGCCTGGCTTATCTCGTTTAAACCCAATTCGTCACGAATATGTGCTCCCAACGCATCGTGTTCAGTCAATTCTTTAGCGACAACTATTGCAGTTTCTTTTTTCAAACCTCTCTTTTCGTAAATTTCCGCTAAACGTTGTAGCTCTATTTCGGGCATTTCCTTCAATTCTTCCCTTTCCCTTTCAATATCAGCTTTTTCCACATCTGTTTGTGAACTTACTGAAACATATTCTCCTGCTGCCATTGACAAAGCACCGGCCACCAACCCTGCCAAAGTTGCTAGCACAATGGGGTCCCTTGAACTGCTTGCTGCGGCTATACCGATTGCTAGACTTGCGGTTGATAAAATCCCATCATTTGCACCAAGAACAGCTGCTCTTAACCAATTACTTCGAGTTATGTAATGAGGGTCCAAATAATTATCCAAACTGTCAGTCTTCTCCATCTTTATTGTTTTAAATCTTTAATATAATTTAATTCCTTATTTCAGAGTTCTTTTATTCTTAGGTTCCTGAAACTACAAAAAACAAAGTTTTGTATTGTGCCAGATGGTGTTATATGGTCAACAATCTTACATCCTATTTTTTTAAAGTATTTTTTGAATTTTTGGGCCATACTCGTTTCTGAGTATTGCCGGATTTCGATTCCACTACATTGCTTTGGCCCTTTATTGGAAAAGGTTCCCAGTATCAGAATCCCGTTGGGTTTTATGCCCCGATAGGCATTAATGAGATAGCTTTGGATATCTTCTTCCTCCGTTAGAAAATGAAATGCGGCACGGTCGTGCCAAAAATCATATATTTCGATAGGTTTAAAATCCACGATATCGGTGATGATCCAGTTTACTTGAGAAGCTTTTTCACCTAGTCGCTGTTTTGCTCCTTTTATTGCAGCTCCGGAAATATCCAAAACCGTGACATTGGTATAGCCCAAATCGAGTAAATGGTCTACCAAAAAGCTATTTCCACCACCTACATCAATAATTTTTGCATTTGTCGGGGGATTAAATTGTTCTATTAACCGCAAAGAAGTTTCAGGATTGGGTTGATACCAGCTGACCTCGTTAATCTCCTTCATCCTATATAGATTTTCCCAGTGCGTTTTTCTATCAAATTCTTCGATTCTTGTCATAAATTATGTTCTCATTTATGTAGGTAATGGCCAAGTAGAAGAAGCGGTGGGGCTACTGCTCCCTCTTTTTGGTGTTAAACCAATAACTCATCCCCACCGAGAAGTAGAAAACACTTTTTAAATCCTCGGCTATTATTGAATCTTCAACGGTAATCGTGGCGCTGCTTTGTGGCAGGGCCAAGGCAGGAGTAAAAGAAAGAATAAACCGTTTATGATGGTATTGAATGGGAAGACTCAGTTCCACATTCAGGATATTGAACTCCGAAGCTTCCTCAATCTCAATTGTGGTAGCTGCAGCAATATTTGAGGCACCCGTTTGACCTTGTCCCCGAACCTTTCGGTTTCCAAGACGGCTTGTTCGATAATATTCCTGATAAAAATATTGAGATCCAGCATAAACAGCGATGGTCGGATCGATCAAAAAATTTTTATCATTGCTGTAAAAAATACGGTCTAGTATCAATCCAGTAAAAATATCCGCAGAACTTCCATCATTAAAATAGGTACTTGCCATTAGAGATACTTCCAATGCCTTGAAATCATAACTCAGAAAGCCTGAAATATCTCCTACGATTTCTGATTTTACGTTGTAGCTATCCTCGTTAAAAAAATATGCTGTACCCGAAATACCTCCGTTGAATTTTTCAGCATCTGACACATAACCAGTACTGATCAGAAAGAGGTCAATCCGATTCTCTTCTGAGCTGACTAAATAGGAGGCCGAGGCATCGATAAAAACACCTGATTTATCATAATACCCAATGGAAGCAAAAATGTAAGGAGTAGAAATGGAATCACGCCTGCCCATAAAAACGGCATCGTTGATATAGCTGACATCCATTAGGACATAGGATTCCCCATTACTTGACATTTCTTCTGCGGATTTCTTGTTGTTCTGAGCCAATACGAACGTAGGCAGAATGACTAAATTGAAAAAGAAAATGAACCAAGCTTTCATAATGAAGATTTTAAAATTGTCATAGATTCGGAATGCCCGGGAAGAAAATCCACCTCAAGTTCCGTCTTACATCCAAAACATTCCTTTTAAAAAACCTATAATGTGCTCTTCTTCTTCTTTTTCATTGAAGTTTTGCCCGCTTTGTTCTTCATCATATTTTTACGGGACAGCTTATTTTTTTGAATCATCATTTTACGATGTTGGTACATATTTGTGAATTTGGCACCATCCATATTAATGCACTCACCATCGCGAAGACGAAGTTGTTTTTGCTGTGCATTTTGATAACTTCCATCTGGATTCACCACTAGACCATCACCAAGATTGACTTGATTTTGAAGCCGGTTCTGTTCCCGGTTTCTAATTTGAAAGGCCTGACCATCAATCACCATAACTTGGTATCTATTTTGGTTTCGTTTTTGAATTTGGGCTTGCGTCAATCCATTGTTTTCTTTTTTCACTTTGTACCGATATTGATACTCGTTGCGATATTTGATACCATCATTGTCCAAACATTCACCATCGCGCAAACGTAACCTGTCCCGGTCTCTTGTCATGTAAGAACCATCTGGGTTTACCACAGTACCGTCATTTAAGGTAATCGGATCTTGCAACCGTATTTGGTCACGATCACGAATTTGAAGTACATCGCCATCTACCATCATCAAACGGTCCTGGTCACGATCTTGTACCCTGTCCTGATCTTGTGCATTGAGCATGATAGCTCCTAGAACTACAAATGCTACTGTTACCATTATCTTTTTCATTGTAAAAGGTTTTATTTAATATCTGGGTAAAGGTATTTTTCAACTGGGGCAAGTGAAATGACCTAGGTCAGCAGCCCCAATAGGTGTTCATGTTTTGCGAACTTTCTTTGTAACCATGATTGAACTCAACTTTTTTAGGAAATTTCCCTTCCTGTTTGGTTACCATTACTTGGCCTACTTGATATATATCATAAAAATGTACCTGGCGAGATAGTAATTTTGACAACTATTTACAGGTACTCATTTAATATATTAATTATGGAAGCATTGCAAGAAGTCCAGACAATAGTTTATCAATTTGGAAACAAAACTGCAGATGGAAATAGCAAAATGAAGAACCTCTTAGGTGGCAAGGGGGCCAATCTGGCAGAGATGAGCGCCATAGGAGTTCCTGTACCGCCTGGCTTCACAATTACCACTGAGGTCTGTACTGAGTATAATCGACTTGGTAAGGATGCCACAATAAAGATGTTGGAAGAAGATGTTGCAATGTCCATAACTAATATCGAATCCATAATGGACGCCAAATTTGGTGACAGTGAAAATCCATTGTTGATTTCCGTTCGATCTGGGGCTAGGGTTTCCATGCCTGGCATGATGGATACCGTGTTGAATCTCGGACTTAATGATGAAGTGGTTCAAGGTTTGGTGGACAAAACCAATAATGAACGTTTTGCTTGGGATTCATACCGTCGTTTTATTCAGATGTACGGAGGTGTGGTCTTGGGAATGAAACCTGAATCCAAAGATGATATAGATCCGTTTGAGGAAATCATGGAGCATCTAAAGGAAAAAAGAGACATTCAATTAGATACCCAATTTACTGTTCAAGATTTAAAAGATTTGGTCTACGATTTCAAAGACATCGTAAAAAAGCGCACAGGGCATGATTTTCCCACAGACCCATGGGAGCAGCTATGGGGTGCGGTAATGGCTGTATTCGATAGTTGGAATGGTGACCGGGCCATTTATTATAGAACCATGAATGGGTATCCTGCCGATTGGGGAACCGCGGTCAATGTTCAGGCGATGGTGTATGGCAATATGGGTGAAAATTCTGGAACAGGGGTATGTTTTACAAGAGATGCCGGAACCGGAGAAAATGTATTTAATGGAGAGTATTTAATAGATGCCCAGGGAGAAGATGTGGTTGCCGGGGTTAGAACTCCCCAACAAGTCACTAAACTTGGCTCTGAGCGTTGGGCTAAACTAGCAAAGATTGAGGAAGCAGACCGTTTAGAAAATTATCCTTCGCTGGAAGAGCTAATGCCTTCTATTTATGAAGAGCTGAAACAGTATCAAGATGTTCTTGAAAAACACTATCGCGATATGCAAGATATGGAGTTTACTATTCAAGAAGGAAAACTCTGGATATTGCAGACACGAAATGGTAAACGTACGGGAGCAGCAATGGTGAAAATCGCTATGGACCTACTAAAAGAGGGGCTTATAGATGAGCAAGAATGCCTATTGCGAATTGAACCCAACAAATTGGACGAGCTACTTCACCCAATCTTTGATCCCAGGGCATTAAAAATGGCCAATGTGATAGCTCAAGGCCTACCCGCTTCACCAGGGGCGGCGACGGGTCAAATTGTATTTTTCGCGGATGAGGCAAGGATGTACAAGAACACCATCTTGACCCGGATAGAAACCTCTCCCGAAGATTTGGAAGGCATGAATCTGGCAAAAGGAATATTAACCGCACGTGGTGGAATGACATCCCATGCGGCAGTGGTAGCAAGAGGAATGGGGAAATGTTGTATCTCTGGAGCCGGAGCCTTGAAAATAGACTATAAAAAACGTGTCCTGACCGTTGACGGAAAAGAATACCATCAAGGCGATTGGATTTCGTTAAACGGTTCTACAGGGAATATTATAGAAGGAAAGGTTGCTACCATGGAACCTGAACTGAGTGGAGAATTTGCCCAAATTATGACGTTGACCGATAGGTATGCAACCATGGAGGTTAGAGCCAATGCAGATACCCCAAAAGACGCTAAAATTGCACGTAGCTTTGGTGCAAACGGAATTGGTTTGACGAGAACCGAACACATGTTTTTTGAAATTGACCGGATTCGGGCCATGCGTGAAATGATTTTGGCCGATACTGTTAAAGGCAGAAAGCATGCTTTACAAGAATTACTGCCCATGCAAAGAAGTGATTTTGAAGCTATTTTTGAGGTCATGGAAGGGCTTCCTGTAACAGTTCGCCTACTAGACCCTCCACTACACGAGTTTGTACCCCATCAATTAGCGACTCAAAAAGAATTGGCTGAAGATATGCACATTTCTCTCGCTGCAGTCAAAAACAAGGTTGCCGAACTGGAAGAATTTAATCCTATGCTTGGACATAGGGGATGCAGATTGGGAAATACCTATCCAGAAATCACCGAAATGCAGACAAGGGCCATTATTGAAGCAGCTTTGAACCTTAAAGAAAAAGGTATTACAACCAAGCCTGAGATCATGGTGCCATTGGTAGGTACCTCAAATGAGTTTATTGAACAAGAAAAGGTGATTAGAGAAACTGCAAATAAAGTATTCAAAGAACGAAATGATTCCATTGAGTATTTGGTAGGAACCATGATTGAAATCCCAAGGGCCGCTTTAATGGCTTCTGAAATCGCAAAAAGGGCGGATTTCTTCTCTTTTGGCACTAATGACCTTACTCAGATGGCCTTTGGTTATTCACGAGATGATGCTTCCAAATTTTTGCCTGTTTATATAGAAAAAGGAATTTTAAAAGTGGATCCTTTTGAAGTATTGGATCAAGAAGGTGTCGGACAGTTGATTCAAATGGGTACTGAACGAGGTAGAGACACAAAGCCAGATTTGAAAGTTGGCATTTGTGGAGAACATGGAGGCGAACCCAGTTCAGTTGAGTTTTGTCACAATACAGCAATGAACTATGTCAGCTGTTCACCATTTAGGGTTCCGATTGCTAGACTGGCATCTGCACAGGCTGCCGTTAGAGCAGCAAGATGAAATGACATCAACCACTTTTATAGAGTTATGAGGAGAATGGGACAATGATCACAAACGGGGGCAAATGCTCCCGTTTTTAGTTTCACATAAGATTTAACTCAGTTTCACATTTCAACACCAACACCCATGCTTCCAAAGCATTAAAAAACAACACATTATACAATTTAAGTTACCAAACTTTTTCAAAAATATGACAATCGTCATACCCTCTGAGGTGCTCATCAAATATCTTTATTGCTGTAAAAAGAAGGATAAACAAAATTAAAGAAAGATGAAAAATTTGGTCATATTGGGTGCAGGGACTTCAGGAACGATGATGGCAAACCATCTCATTAGAAAACTCCCCAAAAAGGAATGGAATATTACGATCGTTGACCAATATAAAACGCACTATTATCAACCAGGGTTTTTATTTCTTCCTTTTGATATTTATACGACCAAGCAGGTAAAGAAAAATGGCACAAAATTTATTCCCAAGGGAGTTAATTACATTCAAGAAAAAATTGAATTGATTGAGCCAGAAAAGAATATCGTTCAGTTGGAAAAGGGCGGGCAACTACCATACGACATACTTATTATTGCAACAGGCACCGATATTGTTCCTGAGGAAATTGAAGGTATGAAAGGCCCTAAATGGCAAAAAAACATCTTTGATTTTTATACATATGACGGCGCTAAAGCCCTACGAAATAAATTAAGGGAATGGGAAGGGGGCAAACTAGTGGTCCATATTACCGAGATGCCCATAAAATGTCCTGTTGCACCATTGGAATTTGCCTTCTTGGCCGATTCATTCTTCAAGAATAAAGGAATGCGTGATAAAGTGGACATTACGTTTGTAACCCCACTTGGTGGTGCATTTACTAAACCAAAGGCCACAAAGGCCCTTCATTATCTTCTAGAAGAAAAAGGCATTAAGGAAGTAACCGACTTCAATATTGAACGTGTCGATTATGAAAACAACAAGATTATAGATTACGGTGATACCGAAGTGGATTATGATTTGCTGGTAACGGTTCCCACAAACATGGGCGACGCACTGATTGAACGTTCTGGCATGGGTGATGATCTAAACTTTGTGCCCACGAACAAAGCATCCTTGCAGACCCTTGCTCATGAAAACATTTTTGCCATTGGTGATGCCACCAACCTGCCCGCTTCAAAAGCAGGTTCTGTTGCACATTTTGAAGCAGAAATTCTGACGGAGAATATTATAAGATATATCAATGGGGAATCCTTGAAGGAAGAATTTGATGGCCATGCCAACTGCTTTATAGAGACCGGTAATGGTAAAGCCCTGTTGATTGATTTCAACTATACCCATGAACCTGTTGAAGGAACATTCCCTTTTCCAGGGGTTGGACCGCTACAGCTGTTAAAGGAAAGTAGAACAAACCATATGGGTAAAATGGCCTTCAGATGGGTGTATTGGAACATGCTCATCAAAGGTATACATATCCCTTTTGTATCGGCCACCATGTCAACCAAGGGAAAACAATTAGAGGAAATAAATAATAATTAAAAGTATAAATTCCAATAACATGAGAAAGCTAATAGCACATACGGAAATTGAAGTGAACGAAGAAGGGTATCTGACCAATTTCAGCCAATGGACTAAAGAGATTGGCGAATGTATCGCAGACGAAAATGGCATATGCATGAACGACAGACATTGGGAAGTCATCAACTATATCCATGAAAAGTACAATAATGAAGAACCTTTATCCATTAGGGGCATCAAAAAAAGTGGGGTTATAAACATTAAGGAGTTTTACAGCCTTTTCCCGGGTGGCCCACTCAAGAAAGCGACCATGATTGCCGGAATACCAAAGCCTAAAAGTTGTATCTAAAATTTTAAGGCTATCAATACAAAAAACAGATAATTATTAAATACTAAGATTATGAGCGGTACCAAAGTCAAAAAAATGCTTTTCATTCTTTCAAAAGGAACCATTGAAAATGCGTACGCTGCGTTTGTTATGGCTAACGGAGCTAGAATGGAAGGTATTGAATCGGAGATATTTTTCACATTTTTTGGTCTAGAGGCCATACAGAAGAAAAAATTGGAGCACCTACGAGTTGCAACAGTGGGCAACCCCGCAATGCACATGCCAACTATGTTGGGTGGATTACCAGGTGTTGAGGCCCTTGCCACAAAGATGATGAAAAAGGAAATGGAGAAATTGGATATGCCACCAGTAGGTGAGTTTTTAGAAATTTTATCAGATTCAGGATGTAAACTATGGGGCTGTAAATTAGCGGTTGATATGTTTCACTTAGAAGAGGAAGATTTGATTGATGAATTGGATGGTGTTATAACTATTGGTGACTTTTATAGCAGAGCAGATCAAGAGGGAACGCACTTGCTATTTATCTAGAAGGTTCAGAACAAGACCTTAAAAAGGCGATATCTATACGAGATATCGCCTTTCCTTTTTGTTATACCATACTGTTACATCCCTTTACTTTATAAAGGTGTAACTAGCACCAACCATGATCATTGAAGTGGTCATGTCATAAGAAATCTCACTACCGGGTATAGCACCATACGGAGGAAAGTTTGGCATAAACTGTGGGTTTAGCACAGGTCCGGAAGTAGCATCACCACTATCTCCATAATGAAATACAGCATCCAAAGAAAACCTCTCACTTGCTTCATAGGTCAAACCTAGCTGAAATGCATTTTTGATGATCGCCGTTGCTGGGATATTAAAAAAAGCTACATCATCGTTAATCGGGTTAGAGCTATAGGTGTAGCCAACACGAATGGGCAATTTGTCGACACCTTTATATTGTATACCAGCAGAAATGATATTGATATTCTCCCAACCAAATCCGGACACTGAGGCAGTTGGTGTCCACCCTGTTTCCGAAAAACCATCAGTATTTTCATAATCCACAAATCTATAATCCACGGCCATATCAACATTGCCCAAAGAATATCCTAAACCCAATGATAATATCGCGGGATAGTCTATATTAAACTCATTGGTTGCAGTAGAACCATCCAGATAAGTATTGTCCAATTCAAAATCACCAAAGTACTGGGATGTTTTGTACGAAGCCCCTACTTTGAACCCCGAACCAGAATCAAAGAACAAACCAACCTGCCCTCCAAAACCGATTGCTGAGGCATTGTCAGTGGAAGGATATCCAGATTGATTTGGATTTGCCGTTGGATTCGGAATCAATTCCAAAGAGGCATAGTTTGCCGTAGGTTGTAAACCTATCGAGAACTTGTCTGACAATTCATAGGCCCATGTAAAGCCAACTTGCAACAAGGAATAATCAGATTCAATTCTGCCAAAACCTCCTTGATTTTGGGGCAAATTTATGGGATTGGTAGTACTTTCTGGAAAAGTGACCCCAAAACCGCTGATTCCAAATGCCGAAGCGCCGAAAGTATGCTTACTGCCTTCCTTGCTCCAGACAAATGCTAGCGCCGGAAGTGGAGAAACACCCCGGTCATCTTCTGTAACACCACTGAAAAAATTACCTGTTGGCTGTCCACCAGTATCAAATTCAGGAACTGTTGAACGCAATTCTGGTGAAGAAAAGAAGAATCCAATATCAAATTTCAAAGTGGTTTCATCAAAAGCCGAAATTGTGGCTGGGTTCCAATGCAAGGCACCAGAGATATCCAAAGGTTGTGCTGTGGCAGCACCACCCATTGACATGTTTACCGACCCAACACCCTGCATAATGTGGCCTGCTTGTGAAAACATGGCCGTTGAAAAGAGCAAAACCAAAAAATTTAAATAGTTGTTTCTCATGATTTTATAGTTTTAATTTTTGAACATAAAACAATGCCGTAGCTATTATGAAATCGCAGGTTAGAGATATGCTGATTTTAATAGCTAAAGTATCTGATATTTAGACAAATAAGGATGATTAAAGTCATTGTTCAAAAATGGGAAGGAACATACTTTTATACTAAATTCGGGTCTTCCGATAATATAGAAGATTACTTTGGTTAGACCCTTGCCAATTTATTCATATGCTATTTGTTTTTAGATACGTTCACTTATTTTTCAAAAGTGACTCATATCACCTGAGAGAGTTAGAAAAAAAAATAACTTAGTATCATATTGGTTTTTTAAATAAAAGCAAATGAAACGAAGAAACTTTGTTAAGCATACCATGCTGGGTTCAATGACAGCAATCATTGGCACAGAGATAGTTTTTGGTTCATCCATGCCACAAGGTTATATGCCTTTGGCACTTCAAGATCCGGATCCGTTTAAGATGTTCAATAAGAATAAGGAAATGGTTGTCCTAAACGACAAGCCATGGAATATTGAGGCCCAAGCCCATTTATTGGATGATAAGATTACCCCAAACAAGTATATGTTCATTCGCAACAACGGATTAATTCCAGAAAATATCGAAGCAGATAAATGGACTTTGACCATTGAAGGAGAATCCGTAAAGCAAAAGAAAACATTTACACTTGCTGAAATAAAGTCAAAATTCCCACAATATACCTATCAACTTACATTGGAATGTGGTGGCAATGGCCGTAGCGAATTTAATCCGCCTGCTAAAGGAAACCAATGGACCGTGGGTGCCGTTTCCTGTGCCACATGGACAGGGATAAGACTTAGGGATGTGCTTGCCGATGTGGATATAGCAGACGATGCCATTTACATAGGCTATCATGCTGCCGATGTCCATTTGAGCAGGGACCCAAATAAGGAACCTATTTCACGAGGTGCTCCTATGTCTAAGGCAATGCAGGAGGAAACACTTTTGGCATTCAAAATGAACGGAAAGGATATTCCATTGGCACATGGTTTCCCACTGCGATTGGTAGCAGGTGGTTGGCCAGCTTCGGTCTCAGGTAAGTGGGTTAACCGGATTAGTGTGCGCAACAAAGTCCACGACGGAGCAAAAATGACAGGAACAGCCTATCGAGTTCCGTGTAATCCGGTGGCGCCAGGTGAAAAAGTAAAAGATGAGGATATGTGCATCATCGAATCAATGCCTGTAAAATCATTGATTACCTATCCTAAATCAGGGGCCACAATACAACAAGGAAAAAAACTGAATATTAGGGGACATGCCTGGGCAGGAGAGCTGGAGGTCTTCAAAATGGAATATTCTATCGATTTTGGGTCTACATGGGCCACCTGTCCCATAGAAAAACCTGTGAGTCGTTTGGCATGGCAGCATTTTTCAGCCAGTATAGAATTCCCGAAAAAAGGCTATTACGAAGTATGGGCCAGGGCTACCGACCAACACGGTGTGTCCCAACCCATGGTTTTGCCAGGTTGGAATCCAAAGGGCTATTTGAACAATGCATGTCACCGAATCGCAATTAAAGTAAGTTGATGGATAATTCGGAAAACGTTAGAAAAGCGATAAAGCAGGTATCTCGGTTAATGACGGTAATATTTGTTGTATTTGGTGTTATGGCAGCCATACTCGTTTACCTGATGGTGGATCCAACGCTTTCTGCCTTTAACCCTGCTGCCCCTACTGAAGAATATGTAACTGTCCCACTTATCGATAGCGACGAAGACTTTGATAAAATTGAGAATGGCATTCATGTACGTACAGGTCTTGTGGAGGCCGAAGGGTTGATGGAGGTGGTGAATAATTGTACCAATTGCCATTCAGCTAAATTGGTTACCCAAAATAGGATGGACAAAGAACGCTGGATAGCTACCATAAGATGGATGCAGGAGACCCAAAATTTGTGGGATCTGGGTAACAATGAGGACATCATAATCAATTATCTGGTCATTAACTATCCAGCCAAGAAAAAGGGAAGAAGGGGGATATTGACAAATATTGAGTGGTATGAGCTTCAAGAATAACATATGGCTCATTTTATTCATATCTGTTGCACTGTCATGCAAAAGAGACAAGGACAATCCCCTAGCAGATACAAAAACCTATGCAAGTGTCGAACATATTATTGAAGCAAAGGAACTGCTGAAAATGGATTGGCTTGAAAAAGTTGTAATAATCGATTTTAGAAAAGACGAAGAATATATAAAAGGCCATATTGAAGGTGCCTTAAATATTTGGCGAACTGATGTAGAAGACGCCTCTTACCCATATAGTGGAATGGTGGCAAGAAAAGAGCAAATCGAGACACTTTTTAGCAAATTGGGAATTAACAACAATGATATTTTAGTGGTCTATGGCGACAAAGGCTCCAGTGACGCAGCACGGTTATGGTGGCTATTGAAGTATTATGGTTTTGATTCGATCAAATTATTGAACGGAGGACTAGATGCTTGGATAAAGGCAGGAGGAAATATCAGTTCCAAAATTAACAATAGAGAACGGTCAACTTTTAGGCTTCCAGTTAAAAAGACTTTGGATGTATGGACAGGCAAGGATGAACTTTTTGAAATAATAAATTCAAACAACAATGTTATCATCCTAGATGCCAGAAGCGAAGATGAATTTAGCGGAAAAAGAAGAAAGAAAGGGGCCGCCAAGGCTGGAAGAATACCAAAAAGTATATCTATTGATTGGGCAAACGCAATTGATTATGAAGGAACAAAGAAGTTTAAAACTTTCGCTGAATTGGAAGCTGTTTATGGCAAAATGGAAGCATCCAAAGATGATACCATCATTGTGTATTGCCACACCGGTGTAAGATCCGCAAATACAGCTTTTGTTTTGACCGAATTATTGGGCTATGAAAATGTGAGAAACTATGATGGTTCCTGGACGCAATGGAGCCAGTTTGATGAATTACCTTTTGTAAAAGACAGTATAACAATAGTAAATAAATAAATTATGGAAAAGTATTTAGAAGCATTTGGAGCTTCCTTTATGGGCAGCTTGGAATGGACCTGGAAATCCATTTTGTTTGAGGTTCCGTGGTACACAAATTATGTTTGGGGCCTTACGGCCATTTCATTAGTGGTATGGATATTGGAAATTCTGTTTCCATGGCGAAAGGAACAGTCTATCTTTAGAAGAGATTTTTGGTTGGATGCTTTCTATATGTATTTCAATTTTTTCATTTTCGCCATAGTTATCAGTGGTTTTTACAAATTGTTGGAAGTTTTCTTTTTGGATATTGGGGTTACTGCCAAGAGTCTAGCCATCGTAGATCTTACAACGATGCCCATGTGGTTGCAATTGTTGTTCTTTTTTATCGTCCTCGATTTTGTACAATGGTTTACGCATGTTTTACTCCATAAATATCGTTTTTTATGGAATTTTCACAAGGTACACCACTCAGTCAAGGAAATGGGATTTGCAGCTCATCTCCGTTATCATTGGATGGAAAATATTCTCTACAAACCCTTAAAGGTTTTTGGCGTCATGATATTAGGAGGTTTTGAACCCGAACAGGCCTATGTTGTTCATTTTGCAGCCATAGCCATAGGACATCTTAATCATGCCAACATTAAAATTACCTGGGGACCTCTAAAGTATATTTTCAATAACCCAGTAATGCACCTGTATCATCATAGCTATGTACTTCCAAAAGGTTCATATGGAGTTAATTTTGGCATTAGCCTTAGTCTTTGGGACTACATTTTTAAGACCAACTATATTCCTGAGGACAGCGGCACTATTGAGTTAGGCTTTCCGGGAGACAAGAACTTTCCCCAGGATTTTATCCATCAAGAAATATATGGGTTTAGAAAATCTAAAAAGTTATAATTCGGAAACCCTACATGGCGATTTAATTTTGAGGGACAATACATTTTAATGTTAGCAAATACAAGCCAATAAGAGGTTGGTATTTGCTAACAAAAATTTGAATCCTTGATTAATAGTGACATCAAGTTTTGGGTTCTGGAAGTTTTATTCCTTGGCGCAATATGAATATTCCCATAACCATCAACCAAACAGCTTTGATATGAAAAATTGGTTTGTAAATTTCGAAGTTGTCGGGTATACCCATAACAATTCCCATGGCCGCAAGACCCAATAGAACCGTAAACCAACTTAGCCATCCAGAGATAATTTTCCATTTCACAAATCCCAAGCCCAACAATACTAGACCAACTCCTGAAAAAACACGCCCAAAGCGCACAAAACATGTAACATACTGGTTCGTATAAAGGATTTTATCCATAAACTCTTGAATTTCTGCAACGGACTTGCCAGCGGTAAGGCCAACACCCCAGGCACCGAAGTTATAATAGAATGCAGACGCAATGGCCAAGGTGAAAGTTCCTGCCACTACCATCCCTGCACCAGGTAATATTAGAGTTCGATACGGTTTTTTAAATGTTATTGATACAAGGGCAAACAAAGCTATTGCCATGGTGACCCATCCAAAAATATGAATTCTATACATCCAAATCCAATACCATAAATCCTCTCCAATTGCGGTAAAGTCCGAGGCAACTAAATACTCCCCTACATGATGTGGAGATAAAAACCATCCACCCCAAAGCAGTGCTGCAGCAACAATAAATGTCCAACCCGTAAACTTAGTTTCAAAATCTTTTTTCATAATTTTTCAATATTTCGTTCCGAAAGTATTTAGAAACAATGTTTTGTGAAATGATCAACATCATTTTTGAGCTACTGGCACAAGACGAAGAAGCTAGTGATTTTTATGAGGCATTGGATGAATTTAAGGGAGACGAAGACCTGATAGAAATCGATACAATTACCGGTGCCAAATTTATGGTCGCCAAACCTTTTAGTTATACAATGAATGCTGCAGGCTTTTTGAATGGTGTTTTTTTAATAATCAGATGGTCAGTATTACACTGGACAAATTGATTCAGCATAATCAATTTGAAAGTAATCAGGAATCTACCCATCCAAATTACAATCTAGATTATGGCTATTCAGATTATTTGATGGCAATATTAAAATTTCCAAATGATATAGAAATACTGGATATTGATAGGTATGATATTGATTTTAAGAATGAATATGGGGAATATCATTTAAATCGGTTGGGGGCAATTAAGTCACGCTTAAATCCAATTATAAAATCAATATGGAAATGATTCCTAAGGATGAATACGAACAGTTGAAGAAAATAAACCTATTGCTTCAGAAAATCAAGAACAGGAGTAGACTAATTACATAAAAGTTAATCCTAAAAATGCCACACCATGATTCCATTTACAGAAATAACCCATGGGGCAAAAACTAACTCTTACCGATCGTCAAACCTAATGCATTGACTTCAAAAAAATATTCTCCACGGGGTAAGAAAATTACATTTCCAAGTGATTGAAAATCAGTAAAAAGTAAAGATAGCTTGATTAATTTTTATTTTAGTGACCACGGAGGGATTTAATATCCATACAAAGCTCCGTTTTTAAAATCAAAAAGCTCCACTAACAAAATCAAGTAAACTTGATTTGACGCGAAGCATTTTGGTTTATTCGTGACCACGGAGGGGTCGTTATACCTCAATTATCCATCTGATATTCAGAAAGTTATAACTTTATTAATTCTAGGTGCGCACCGAAATGCCAGCCGGATCGCACTTGGATTTTAAATGAACTTATTTGACCCTAAATTTAACCATTTTTTTCCAGTTCGAAAGCAATAAGGCCAGTCCATCTAAAGAAAGAAAGTTTGTAACAGAATTAGTATGGATAAAGGTGGGGTTTATTACTACTTACCTAAAGGATTAAAAGCTCCGAAAAAGGTTCTTTTTGTGGAACTAATTTTTCAAGTAAATAGTCATTTTTTGAGAGTCCAACTTTTTTCCTATTCAAAGCATAATTCCATAAAACGGTTGATCGAACGGAAAAAAGAAAAAGCAAACCACAGTCTCAATAGTGTTATTTTTAAGGGCTAATACCTATTTACATCAAACCTTTAGACATATTGGCTATATTTAAAAGTGTAATGGGTATTCTTTAAAACTTATTTATAACCAAAATCCCTTTAATTGATTTTAAAATTTCCATGCAAATAGAGTATATACTATGATTTTCATCAATATCATCGGTATCGGTATTCTTGCCATTTTCCTTTTATTCATCATTCAAAAAAAAGGGAAGGTGTTAAGCGACTATATGCTTATTCTTACAATAATCCTCATCAGCACTATTTTTATAAGTAATTTATGGATTAGTAATGGGCTTAATGATTTCAATTTTATTCTAGAAAAATTACCAAGTTTTTATATCGTCCCTGCTTTTCTAACTTATTCAATGCTCCTTATAAGTGATGATAATAAATTAAAGAAAAAATGGTGGTGGTTTGGTTCTTTCGCAATAGCCTTCACTATTTTTATTTTCGTTGACTTTACTTTTTTGACTAATTATAATGGTGATAAATTGGAAATTCAACATAAAACACCCTCTTTATTTTATCAATTTTTTTATAGGGGAGGTAATATTTTTGTGTTCTTTGCTCTACTGTGGTATTTGAAAAAATTGAAGGAATATCGTAAAAATCTAAAGAATGATTATTCCTATATTGAAACCATTAGCTTGACTTGGCTGCGGAATTTTACATGGGTTTATTTTATAAATAACCTCTCAATCTTGTTACTATCTTTAGCTTTTAGTTTTTTGCATATAGGTAGTCTGGACGCCCTTTATTTGATTGTTTATGCTTCTATTATAATTTCTTTATTTTATTTATGTTACAATGGTATTAGACAATATACTTTAACGGAGTATGAGAACTACTTAAAACAAAATGGAACAGACTTAAGCATTAGAGATAAATCAGAGAAAAAAAACATAGCTCATTCTACCTCTAAATATAAATCTTCATCACTTTCCGAGGATGAAATGAATAACTTACATATAGCGATTAAAAGGTTTTTTGAAATTGATGAAATTTATTTAGAGCCGCAACTGAAAATCGATGAAATTGCTACACAATTGGGAGTTACCACTCATAAAGTATCCCAAACAATTAATACTATATCAAAGAAATCGTTTTACGATTATGTAAACCATTATCGGGTTGAGCATTTTAAAAATTTACTTTCTAATCCCAAAAACCGAAAATACACCATTTTAGCATTGGGAATTGAAAGTGGTTTTAACTCCAAGGCCAGTTTAAATAGAATATTCAAAGGTTATGTGGGGCAATCTCCAAAAGAATTTCAAAAGTCACAATTTTAAAACAAAATTACCTCAAAGAATACCCCTCCCCCATTATCTACTTAATTCAAAGACTCAATTTATAGGATAAGCCTTTTTCATACTGAACAATAGGTATCAACTTACCGTTTGAAGCATTTCATAGTTACCTCTCTTTCATATTTGCAACTTATAACCATAAAATAAATGCAATCATGAATAAAATTAGATTAATAGCACACTTGGTCATTTTAATAGTAACTGTCTTATTGAGTATTACAAGTTGTAGTGTCGAAGTTGATGTTGATGAGGTGGTGACAATTGGACCTAAGTTTGAAGACCTTCAAAGTTGGGAGTTATTGGCAACCGTATCGGAGAATCAAATTAGAAATTTGGTAAGTCAAAATGAACCTGGACTAACACCAATTATCACTAGTAGACAACTAAAAGACATAAAAGTTTATAAAATCACTTATAATACCATAGATGTTGATGGAAACAATATTATAGTCTCTGGGCTAGTGATTATACCTAAAAACAGCGTTGACCTTCCTTTGGTATCCTATCAGCATGGGACACTACTTACTGATGATGACGCTCCTTCGAGCTACAATACTGAAAAACTTGCCACTCTTTTTGCAATGACGTTAGCTTCAGCCAATTATGCGGTAATAATGCCTGATTATTTGGGGTATGGCGTTTCTAGGAATTACCCACACCCTTTTCAGCATAGAAAAACTTTAGGAAGTACATCTTATGATATGATAAGGGCAGTAAAGGAAGGACTTAATTTTGTAGACAATCTAATTATAAATGATAAACTGTTTATAACCGGTTACTCCGAAGGAGGGTTTGCCACCTTGGCTTTGCAAAAACATATTGAGGAAAATTCAATTTTGGAAGTAACAATGAGCGCACCTGCGTCTGGCGTTTATAATAGTTCTGCTTTCTTTCAGGAAATGATGTTGCTAAATGAAGATTACAATTATCCTGGCCTGGCAATGTGGGTTTTTGATTCCTATGATAGGATATATAATTTAAACCGTGATTGGAGTGATTATATTAATGAGCCATACGCTACTATCATTGAGGACGTAAGCCACCCATTTGATTTTTTTAGTACGGACATTTCTAAAAATCCTCAAGACCTGTACACAGAAGAATTTAGAAATGGATTGGTCAACGGTTCAGATATTGAGTTCTTGAATATCATAAGCGATAATGATGTTTTCAATTGGACTCCAAATTACCCTATTACATTTTTCTATGGTACAGATGATAATTTAGTATTCCCATTAAATTCCGAAACGGCATATGAAAATCTTTCAACTGATAGTGCAAATGTTGATAGGGTCATTTATGAAGGTGAAGATCACTTTACTACTGGAATACTTTATATCAACGATGTATTTGAATTGTTTGAGTCTTTAAGATAGAATTATGATTAAAAAAGTATATCTCTCTTCTATTTTATAAATTTAATTATAAGTACAGTTCATTAAGAAATAAGAAAGAAATTAAAAAAACAATATATTTATTGCTGACCATAATAGGATTCATTTTACCAACAATATTGGTTATCATAGAATCCATCGACATGGGTAATATCTTACTTTATGCAGACCCTCTAGCAACTCTGAACGGAATGTTTGCAAACAGTATATCCTCAATATTTGCGATTGATCTTTTCTTTACGGTCCTAGTCTTTTTTATTTGGTCTTATCATCAAGCAAAAAGTTCAATCTAAAATATCTATACTTCATTTGGTTGTTTACTTTGTTATTTGGTTTGGCAGGAGGTTTTCCTTTATTTCATTTTCTTAAAGAATCTCAAATCAACAAAGAGGGAAGGCATGAATAGTACCTCCTCCGTTATATGTTCTTTGTACATGCAGTTTCTGTACTCTGCATTTACCCAAGCTCCAAACTTCTTAAAACCAATCCAATGTAGCACTGTACATAATTACACCAAACTAAATTCTCTTGCTTTTTGACCAATTGATGTTTGATATTTAATATGTCTCAACTTATCACTTGAAGCATTTTATAGATTATATATGACAATTTTTGTCCAACAATCACTAAAAATAAAAATCATGAATCTAAAATTAATTAAATACGGAAAGTTAACATTCAAGCGTGCAAGCTTGTTATTGATAGTTTTTTCTGCTTCTATTTCAGTAGCCCAAAATCAAGAGGGAAAATCAGATATACATAAATATTTTGATGGATTCCACGTAGGGCTGAGCTTTGGCTCACAGAACATATTTGGTGGGGCCTTCATTGACAATCTAGATGTGCTTGGTCAAAAATCGGGGTTTGTTATTGAACTTTCTTCGGGATATAGAATGCAGCTGTTAAATGATAGATTATTAGTTGGAGCTGAACTTCAATTTGGAATTACCGATGGCGGTTTGACACAAACTGACTCTAGAAATCAATTGGATATTGAGTATGAAAACAATAGTCAATTTGGCTATGGAATTAACTTAGGTTTGGTGCTTGGAAAAAAGAAAAATATACTAGTGTATACCTATGGCAGTATAACTAAAAGAAACTTTGACATTACAATTCTGGACACCTTTGGAGCATCTTTTAATCAAGAAGACGGGCAACGATTTTTACGATATGGTATGGGATTAGAGACACCTGTTTATAAAAAGTTCAATATCAAGGCAGCGGTTGGCCGAGTTAGTAATGATTACGATGAAGAGATCAATATGGATGTTGATGATAAATTCGATTTCATCTTAGGTTTGGTGTACCAATTTTAGGCTGTCAATAAATTTTGAACTATGAGAGTACTCCTTATTTCGGTCGGTACCCGTGGAGATATAGAACCTTTTTTAACAATCGCAGAAATGCTGCGGCAAAAAGGACATAATACTATTTGCTGTTTTCCTGAACAATTTAGGGAAATGGTTACAAAATCTGATATTGAGTTC
This sequence comes from Flagellimonas sp. S3867, assembly GCF_014698935.1. Lineage (GTDB taxonomy): Bacteria > Bacteroidota > Bacteroidia > Flavobacteriales > Flavobacteriaceae > Flagellimonas. The sequence goes on along the minus strand of NZ_JACVMN010000003.1, from coordinate 487,350 downwards.
TTAGGGTTGAACTCCAAATTTCTTGAACTATTGGACAGTCGTGCCGGTAAAATAGCCATGGGAGGCAAAGCTTCCATTTTGGAAAAAACAAAAGCTTATTACCATTTATATAAAAAATCATCAATCATCAATAAAACCCTTATAAAGCAACAACATAAATTCATACAAGAAATAAACCCGGACAAAGTAATCTATAATATTAAATCCATCTATCCATTGGCTTGGAGCGTTGAGAATATGCAAAAAACAATTTTAGTAAGTCCAATACCTTACCTAATTCATTACACAAAGAATCATGGACATATTGGTTTCAACAGGAATTACGGTCTATTTTTCAACAGAATTACATATACCTTGGCGAATTTCGCATTCATAAGAAATGTGAAGTCAGTAATGAATGAAATACCGCGATACCGCGATGTAGGGCATAGGCAACTAAAAAAAATACTATCGAGTACTCCAATGCTTTTCACTGTTGCGCCTGCAATTATTCCAAGACCAGATTATTGGAAAGAGAATGTACAAGTAGTGGGTTATCCAGAGAAGCCTCAAAAACAAAGCAAGCTTCCATATGATTTAGAAACATTTTTTGCTAAACATAAGAAGGTGCTTTTTATCACTTTTGGGAGTATGGTGAATGAGGCTCCCGAAGAAAAAACAAGATTAATTGTAAACCTTTTAGAAGACTATCATATTCCGGCAATTATCAATACAGCTTCTAACGGTTTGATTGAAACAGAATCATACAATCCTGAATTGATAAAGTTTGTACATGGCATCCCATATAATGCTGTATTTCCTAAAGTTCATGCTGTGGTTCATCATGGTGGGGCGGGCACTACACACTTAGGGCTAAAACATGGTTGTTCTTCCCTTATTATACCTCATATCATAGACCAATTTCTGTGGCAGAATATTATTTACAACTTAGGGGTCGGGCCAAAAGGAATAGCCATAAAGAAAATGAACAGACAGAATTTGGAACCCCGGCTATTAGACCTTTTCCAAAATAATGTTTACAAGGAAAGGGCAAAACAAGTTTCTGAAGAAATGATGGAAGAAAGAAACAGTGATTCATTATACAAATTCATTGTCAATTAAACCATGAACAAAACCATAGACATATCTGCGCCAGTAGTCAGTAACAAAATAGTTTTAATAAATGCCTCTCCTGAAAATGTTTGGGAAGTTTTGATCAATATTGACCAATGGTCAACTTGGCAAAGCGATGTTACCAGTTCCAAATTAAAAGGAGAATTCGGGTTGAATTCAACTTTTATCTGGAGATCGGGTGGAACAAAAATCAATTCAACCATTCATACAATAGAACCCTTTGAAAATTTTGGGTGGGCAGGAAAAACACTTGGTCTATTAGCCGTACATAATTGGAAATTAATAGACATTGATGGGGGAACAATAGTTAATGTGTCGGAAAGTATGAATGGCTTTTTGGCGAAACTATTTAAAAGGCAATTAAAAATGGCCATAGAAAAGGGAATGCAAAATTGGGTTGATATGTTGAAAATTGAATGTGAAAAGACAACCTAGTTAATCATAATAATGGTCTAACAAATTAAGTCCGAAAGCATAAAATCAGTTAAATGCAATTTTGTACGAATGATGAAAACAAAAAAAACAAATACAATTACAAAAACTTTAAACCAGAATATTATGATATGCGTAATTTTTATGGACCCAAAGCCGGAGATAAATATATAGTATTGATTTGTATGGTCTAGATGGTGTAAAAACACCTCTTTCTTCATTGAATTATAAGCCTATGGTTATTGAAACAGGTAGTAATACTTGTCCTATGTACGTCAAATGCGTGCCAAAAATGGAAATTTTTAGGGAAATGTGTCCTGAAGTTAATTTTCTAATGGTTTATGTTAGAGAAGCACATCCAGGAGAAAGAGTTAAAAGTCATGAATCATTGACTGACAAAATTATTGAAGTACGGAAAGTTCAAAAACTTTATAACGATAATAGAACGGTGCTTGTAGATTCTATTGATGGACTTTTTCATAAAACTTATGGATCACACCCTAATATGGTTTATGTAATTAATGCAGAAGGAATAGTATTATTTAGAGGCGATTGGAATAACATATCAAAATTAAAAAAAGTGCTAAACAGTATAAATGATAACAAAATATATACTGAAGAACATTTTGAACCAACAAAACCTAATCCTGCGGTAGCAATTAAAGCACTAACGCATGGTGGGGCTATTGCAGTTTGGATTTTATTAAAGGAATTCTTGGGCTTATAAAGATGCACAGAAATGCTAATAGACATTATTTAAATAAAGAATACTAGTTTGACCAAACGAGACAAAAAGTACTAGTGATGAGATTTGATAAATACAGCCATTATGAAAGTTAGTATAACTTCTATAGAACTAAAATCTCCTTTAAGTTTTTTTAAACTGTCTTTTTTAGCTCTACATATAGCAAATCAGCTGAAAATCTCACCGTATATTGAGTTTAAGAAAAAAGGTTTTTGGACAAAGCATTACGCCATGACTCTATGGAGGAATGAGGGAGATATGAGAAGGTTTTTTCATAGCGAAGCTCATCTTGAAGTAATAAAGAAATCTGAATCAATAGCAAAAGAAATTAAGATTATAACAATCGAGGTCGACCGATTACCTCATTGGAAGGAAGCCTGTATTCTATTAAAAAACAAGGGGGAAGTATATAGGTCAAACCCATTTCAAAAAAAATTCATATCATCATCAATCTACAAAAGCGACCATGTCAAAACTGAACTTTTAAAGCTATATAACAAGAAACAAAAAAGTTTAAAAATCCCAACAGAAGATATCTATGTAGATACATTTGCAGGCAGAACACATATTCTTGCCTCTGGCGATGTTCACAATCCGCCTGTAGTGATATTACATGGAATCAATGCCGGTGCTCCAATATCCTTAGAGGCAATTCAAGGAATATCAAAAAATTTCAGAATCTATGCTTTAGACACTATAGGTCAAACAACCAAAAGTGCTGAAACTAGATTATCCGCTAAAAATGATGATTATGGAAAATGGCTGGAAGAGGTCCTAATATGTCTAAAGATTGAAAATGCATGTTTTGTTGGAATTTCTTATGGCGCTTTTTTACTACAAAAACTGATTCAATTTGCACCTGAAAGAATTAATAAGGTCATTTTAGTTGTTCCCGCAGGTATTGTCAATGGTGATTTTTTGAACTCAATGAGTAAACTGACTTTTCCCTTGCTTAAGTTTTTAGTAACAAAAACAGAAAAGAGCTTAGTCCAATTCATGGATGCTTTTTATATGACGAAGAAGGAAGATGATATTTTGTTCCAGAAAAACATTCTTCTAGGTACCAAAATGGATTATAGAAGACCACCTTTATTGAAGAAAGAAAATCTAATTCACTTTAATTCGCCAACATTTATAATGGCAGCGGATATGGATGTGTTTTTTCCAGGACACAAAGTTCTTGGTAGAAGTATAGAACTCTTTAATAATTTGAAAGATTATCATGTATTAAAAAAGACTAAGCACATTCCAGATGAAAGCATTTACTCTGAAATAGAAAACAAAATCATCGATTGGTTAAACTATTGAAACATAAAATGAATATTACCGAAATCACGCATGGGCTTGATTCTGGTGAAGAAATTGTGACCAATGGGACCTTCACAGTGGATGCCGCGGCACAATTGCAAGGCAAAAAAGTATGATGAACAAAACTGGCGGCAAGACTATGACGGGCAATGAGGGCTATATGGGGATGCAGAAAGATACGGGTTCAGACAGTTCGGGAGAAATGATGAAAATGGAATTTTCGGATGGTTTTATGAAAGATTTCGAGGCAGTATTGCCTGCCTACTTAAAATTAAAGGATATCAAAAGGTGATCGATGAATTTCCGTGAATCTTAAACGATTGATGCATTATTTGTAAAACGCTCCCATTCAATTCCTTAAAATCCGTTCAACCCGATTCTCTTTTTAAAGTGCCTTTTACCTTAATTTAAAAGGTTCTTCGAAATCACCTTTGGTGATTGTTGGGAGAAGCGAGAGGGTAGCACGGCAAGCCGGTGCTACGATAATATTTTTGCTCCGCAAAACCCTATGAACAAAGGAGTTAATGGAAAAATGAAGATTCCCGTGGAATTGGGAATTTACTGTAAACCCTGTCGAAGAACCCTGAAACACTGAAAAAAGTTACTGTAAAATGGTCCAGAAAGTAAAAGAACATGGGTTTTCAGCCATCAGCATCAAGGTAAATGTCGCAAAAAGGTTCCGTTGTTTCTCCAAGAGGATCGCCAGGTCACATACCGAAACATTGACGTGCATTATGGACTTTTTTGAGTGGCACGGGTTCACTCCCAATGAAAAATTCGAAAAGAACATTCTTCAAGAAATCCTTAAGAACCGGAAACGTACTGAAGCGTCAATAGCCATCATCCGTGATATTGAGATAACGCAGACAAGACCCACCAATGCCATTCTTAACGCCTTACTGGAACAAAAGGCCAAGCATGAAAAACCGATGAGGGTTGAACAAAAAGCAGTCAAGAAACGGCCTGAGATCGAAGTAACCGTTCCCAGGATTCGATATGAGCGCCTAACAGATAAAATGGAAATGCTCAAAAGAGAGAGTCAATATGTAATTGACCATGTGAGCTTGACAAAGCCCTCTTTTGGGAAACCCTATCTGAAGTTGGAAATCACAGAAGGGGAATTGGAGAATTATAAACGGACACTTCAAAACCTATAGATAATTTACGAACTGTGATTTAGCTTTGCACCAAGCTCAGCAGGTTTGTTTTGGTAAGATTGGGCTTGCAGCGCAAAACCCGGTTTTGCTCGCTGATCTTGTATCCATATCATCCCCCGATCTTGAATTTGGCCCTTACCAGCTCCATGTCCTCCATAAGTTTTTTGTCCAGCACCTTGGCATAGATCTGAGTGGTCTTTAAAGATTGGTGCCCCAACATTTTACTGACCGATTCTATGGGGACCCCATTGGCAAGGGTGACGGTCGTGGCGAAAGTGTGCCTCGACAAATGAAAGGTGAGCCTCTTTTCAATGTTGCATAGACGCGCAATTTCCTTTAGATAAAGGTTCAATTTCACATTGCTGACCACAGGGAGAAGCCTGCCCGTGTTGTCCGTTCCGTTGCATACACTGTATTTGTCCAATATCTGTTCGGCGACCTGCAACAACGGGACACTGCTCTTGGTATCGGTCTTTGTGCGCTTTATCTTTATCCATTTCTTTCCATCCATTGCCAACACGATATGGTTGCCCGAAAGTTTTTGCACATCGATATAGGAAAGGCCGGTAAAACAGCAAAAGACAAAGATGTCCCTCACCTGGTCCAATCTTTTTGAAGGAAGGACCTTTTCCATTATGGCTTTCAGTTCCCGTTCATTGAGGATCTCACGATCCACCTTTTTCCATTTGGCCTTCCAATGGTAGAAGGGATCCTTTGAGATCCAACCATTGGCATAGCATATCCGCATTATCTTCTTGAGATTCGTCACATATTTGGTCACTGTGTTCTGCCCACAGTCCTTCAAAGTTGTCTTTAGGAAATGTTCAAAACGGTTGATGAATTTCAGGTCCACCTTTTTTACACCGATGTCACTATAGCCATATTCTTTCTTTATGAAAGCTTGTAAATGTTTAGCGGTCCGTAGATGTCTTTGGTATGCCCCCGATGAGAATTCCCTTCCGACCAATTCTGAAAGTTCTTCATTATGGTCGCCATAAATTGATAAAAGTGTTTTTTGCCCGTTGCCCTTTCCCTGAAAGGCATTTAGGACCATGTCCGAGGTATAGGGAATGCCATCGGAGATGAATTCCCCCTGTATCTGATAGACCCTCGATACTGTCCCATCGAGGAACCGGTTCAGTTCCAGGGTGGAAGGAACCGTGCCCCTGACCCTTCCTTTTTTAGGGTCCCATTTCTCGGGCCTTGCCTTTCTTTGCAGGCTCATCTCTGACCTCTTGCCATTGACGGTGACCCGCAAATAGATAAGGCTCATGCCATTTTTATCGAGCCTACTGCCCCGGATGTAGAACAATGTAGAAAAGGAATCTCTCATTTTTTCCAAACTTTAGGTTACTGAATTTCTAATAACTTTCCGTTTAAAAACCCCATCTCCGGTTCTTTAACACATATCGGATATTCTTTTTACGAATCATGAAAAAGAGCGCACCGAATCGTCCACCGAATTGCATGGTTTTATATGATATCAGATGGATTTGGTAAAAATGAAAAAGTCCGTAAACCATTGATTTACAGACTTTTCGAATTTGGATGATAATCCTCAGTGACCACGGAGGGATTCAAACCCCCGACCGCTGGAGCCGAAATCCAGTGCTCTATTCAGCTGAGCTACGTGGCCGTTTTATATTACGAGCTTAATTTAGCTCTTACAATGGTAGAAATGGTCTTTCCATCAGCTTGACCAGCCAATTCTTTGGAAACCATGCCCATTACCTTGCCCATATCCTGCATTCCTGATGCACCAATGGAATCAATTGTTTGCACTACCACCTTTTCAATTTCTTCTTTAGTGAGCTGTTCGGGTAAAAACTTTTCAATTACTGCAACTTGCTCCAATTCGGGTGCTGCGAGATCTTCTCTTCCCTGCTCTGTGAAAATGGATGCACTGTCCTTACGCTGTTTTACCAATTTCTGAACCAGTTTCACTTCATCTTCTTCCGAAAGCTCTCCGCCACCGCCCTTGTCGGTCTTTGCCAATAAAATTGCCGATTTAATGGCTCGCAAAGATTCCAAGGCAACAGTATCCTTGGCTTTCATAGCCGTTTTCATCTCTGTCATTACTTGTTCTTGCAAACTCATTTTCTCGTTATTTTGGGCTGCGAAGATAAAAAATAAACCCGAAAGTCTCTTAACTAACGGGTTTAGGTTTTCCATTAAAAAATGGAGTCAATTTAAACACTACTAATCAACATTATCGTGCAAGAAGGAGTTGTTGGAACGCAATTGCAAATCGTCATTGCTATCCTCACTCAAGGTTGTTCTGGACACCTTCTGTTCTTGTGGGGTATCATCCAAATCAACGCCCTGTCTTTTATACGCAGGTTGTTTTTCGATTTCGTCTATACTGTTTCTATTGTTTTGAAATTTATAGTTGAAATTTTTCAGCTTTTTTCTCCGTTCATCAGCTCTATCTTTCAACAAATCACTGATAGAACTATTGAATGGGTCAACATTTCCTGATGCATCTTCATTTTTTGTAGACGCTTCAGTTTTAATCGTTTTCTTTTCAAAAACAAGTTCATCTTCTACCAATTTGGGCTCATGGGTCTCGGCCACTGATCTAGCGCCGGTCAACTTCGTTTCCAATTCCATGTATTCTTCAAGGTCGTAACGGGTCTCTCCTTCTTTTTTATACTCCAAGACGGGTTTAACCTCAACATATTCGTTTACGTCGATGTCCTTTACGCTATCATCTAAATTAAAAGTGATGGTATGTTCTTTTTCCTCCTCTACTTGATTCGTATTTAAAGGCATATCAAAACTCAATGCAAATTGATCTTCAGATGCATTGGGAGAAACTGTTTCCGGCTCAACGACCTCAATGTCATTTAAAATGCTTTTAGCCTCGATGATCACAAAATCATCTTCCACATTTTCAGGAACTACTTCTTCATAAAAAACGTTGAAGTTTTTAATGTAATTGGTAGTCGGAATAAGTTCAGATTCTGGTTCTTTGGGTTTCACCTCCTCTGGTTCCTCCATTTCCAGGGTATGACGCACAACTTCTGGCTCTGGCTGCGCAGATGTTTTTTCTATTTTGATATCTTGAATAGCGGTAGCTTCAGTGGTCAATTCTTGCTCTGCAATTTGCTCATCTTCAAGGGTATAAAAAACTTTTTTGGTTTCGGTGTTTACGATCTCATCTTGTTGATCAATATTAAAACCCGTCGCTATTACAGTAACTGCAATAGCATCGCCCAAGTTTTCGTCTTCACCCACACCCATTATGATGTTGGCACCGTGACCTGCTTCTATCTGGATATAATCATTGATTTCCCCAATTTCATCAATAGTGATTTCTTGGGAACCTGATACAATTAACAGGAGTACATTTTTAGCTCCGTTTATCTTGTTATCGTTCAATAATGGAGAGTCCAATGCTTTGGCAATTGCTTCACCTGCTCTAGCTGAACCAGATGCTGTAGATGAACCCATGATGGCAGTGCCACTATTGGAAAGTACCGTTTTGGCATCTCTAAGGTCAATATTTTGTGTATAGTGATGTGTTATAACTTCTGCAATACCCCTTGCTGCAGTTGCCAATACTTCATCTGCCTTGGAAAATCCGGCCTTGAACCCCAAATTACCGTATACTTCCCGAAGCTTATTGTTATTGATTACAATTAACGAATCTACATTGGCCCGTAATTTTTCAATACCTGCCTGAGCCTGCTTGTTTCGCATAGCTCCTTCAAACTGAAAAGGAATAGTAACAATTCCCACGGTAAGAACATCCATTTCCCTGGCCACTTTGGCAATAACGGGAGCTGCACCAGTTCCTGTTCCCCCGCCCATACCAGCGGTAATAAAGACCATTTTAGTGGTATGCTCCAGCATAACCTTAATGTCTTCCATACTTTCCAGTGCTGCTTGTTCACCAACATCAGGATTGGCTCCAGCGCCAAGTCCTTCGGTCAATGAAACGCCCAATTGAATTTTGTTGGGAACGGAACTGTTCTGCAATGCCTGCGCATCTGTATTGCAGATTACAAAATCAACTCCGTTAATTCCAGCTTGGAACATGTGATTTATGGCATTGCTACCTCCACCGCCAACGCCAATAACTTTTATAACGTTGCTCTTGTTCTTTGGAAGGTCAAAACCAATATTGTCAAATTCGGTGCTATTACTCATGACAGTTTTTTGTTTGTTGTTTAGGGGTTATTATTCTGCATTGTCCAAGAAATCCTTCAATTTCTCAGACCATTTATCAAAAATTGATTTTCTGGGTGCTGTCTGTGTATTTACAGACTTACCGGCCACACTCTCTTGTCCAACCAACATTTCTTCCTCTGCTTGCTCCATTTCACTTTCCAGCACATTATTGTTGGTTGTTTCCAAAGCATTCATAAGCAGTCCAACTGCAGTGGCATATAAAGGACTGGCAACTTCTTCATCTGAATCTCCGGCCAAATGTTCGTTGGGGTATCCAATACGGGTATCCATCCCGGTGATGTATTCCACCAATTGCTTCAAATGTTTCAATTGGCTTCCGCCGCCTGTTAAAACAATTCCGGCAATCAGTTTTTTCTTCTGCTCTTCGTGTCCGTAATTCTTAATTTCAACATATACCTGCTCAATTATTTCAACTACACGGGCGTGGATTATTTTGGACAGATTTTTTAATGTTATCTCTTTTGGTTCACGGCCTCTTAAACCGGGAATGGAAACAATCTCATTGTCCTTGTTCTCTCCTGGCCAAGCTGAACCGAATTTTATCTTGAGCAATTCTGCTTGCTTTTCGATAATGGAGCAGCCTTCTTTTATATCTTCTGTAATCACATTTCCTCCAAATGGAATCACAGAGGTATGACGGATTATTCCATCTTTAAAAATGGCCAAATCGGTGGTTCCACCTCCTATGTCTATCAAAGCAACACCTGCTTCTTTTTCTTCTTGGCTTAAAACTGCTTCTGCGGATGCCAGTGGTTCTAGTGTGATATTTCCAAGATCAAGTCCTGCACTTTTGATGCATCGACCAATATTTTTTATAGAGGAAACCTGACCGACCACAACATGAAAATTGGCTTCCAGTCTGCCGCCATACATTCCCTTGGGTTCTTTTATTTCACACTGACCATCTACTTTATACTCTTGTGGTAAAACATGAATAATCTCTTCACCCGGAAGCATGACCAGTTTATATACTTGGTTGCACAATTTTTCCAAATCATCATCATTGATTACTTCCTCAGAATTTGGTCTGGTTATGTAATCACTATGTTGCAGACTTCTGATATGCTGACCTGCTATGCCCACGACAACGGAGCCGATCTTTAATCCTGCATCCACCTCTGCCTGCTCTACAGCTTGCTGTATAGAGGAAATAGTTTGGGTGATATTATTGACCACTCCACGGTGAACCCCCAAACTTTTGGATTTTCCCGTTCCTAAAATCTCTATTTTGCCGTATTCATTTTCCCTTCCAATGATCGCAACGATCTTGGTAGTTCCAATGTCCAACCCAACTGAATAATTACCTTGTTCCATATTTTAAATTTTGGTACAAACCACTTGATTGTCAAATTCTAAACTAACAATGGCATATTTCTCCAAAGATTTGTCTTTGGTTGCTTTTGCATAGAAAGCCATAAAATTTTTGAACTTCTCATTGAGGTTCTCCACCCCTCCTAAATTCACCACAAAGTTTTCCAATCGAAACTTGAGCTGATATTTTCCTTCTTCCTCAATATGAATGCCAATAACATTTTTTCTTAAAAAATCATCCTCGTTTATATAATTGAGAATGGTGTAGGCATCTTCCAAGGTTTTACCCGTGATTTCGCCTGTTATTATAGGTACTCTTGCCGAATGATTCTTGGAAAGTGGCATACGCTCTCCTATATCATCCAAATAAAATTTAGAGACTCCTTCTATTCTCCCAATCGGTTTACGCTGAACAATCTTAGATATAAGTTCTCCATTTATAGTAAGATAGACCTGGGCTTTTTTCACCATATCGTTGGACAGAATTACCTGCTCTATGGTATTCAAAGCTAACTGTTCTTTAGGCCTATTTTTTAGGCTTCCATAATTTTGTATTAACAATTTATTAACTGAAGCTTCAGTTAAATATAAACTGTTGTCTCCCAAAAAATTAATGGAGATATCCGCCACTTTTTTCTGCTGACTCCGGTAGTCAGCAAAGCCATAAAGTCCGATTACGGCCACGCCCAAGACCGTTAACTTGATGTGATTCCAATTAACTCGCATAAGCCAATTCTTTTTTGATTTTTGGCACTTCCAATCCAATGTCTCCAGCTCCCATGGTTACCAAAACTCCAGTTTTACAATTCGTTATTTCTTCTATTAGGTTTGATTTTGAGATCAATTTCTTTTTGGGATTTTCGATTTTATCCAACAACCAAGTCGATGTTATTCCTTCAATGGGTTCTTCACGCGCGGGATAAATCTCCATTAATAAGATGGTGTCAAATTTTGACAGGCTCAAAGCAAATTCATCTCCAAAATCCCTTGTTCTTGAAAACAAATGCGGTTGAAAAACTACGGTCACCTTGTCATTTGGGTGCATTTCCCTAATTGCTTCATGAACTGCATTTATTTCGGTAGGATGATGCGCATAATCATCAATGAACACAAAATCCTTTTCTTTCAATTGGTACGAAAATCTGCGTTGTACACCCTTGAAAGTCCCCAAAGCTTTAGCTAGGCGGCGGGGTGGGGTCCCTGTTTGCACCGCCATTGCAAAAGCAGCTAATCCATTGAGCAGATTATGCCTTCCCGGCTTGGTAAAGCGAACTTGCTTCAATACTTCGGAAGGCGTGATTAAATCAAATACGTAGGTGCCACGTTCAATTGAAATATTTTCTATGCGATAGTCAGCATCGTCTCCGATACCATAGGTATATCCAGTCAAAGGCAGCCCATTTCTCACGAAAAGGACCCCTTCGGGTTTTATTTTTTTAGTGAAATCAACAAAAGATTGTTGCAATGCTTCATCCGTTCCATAGATGTCCAAATGATCGGCATCCATCGAAGTTATGCAAGCCACATTAGGTGATAACTGTAAAAAGGAACGATCAAACTCATCTGCTTCCACAACAGAATATTCGGTTCCCTCAAGCACAAAGTTGCTATTAAAATCTTCTGAAATTCCACCTAAAAATGCGGTAAGCGGTGTTCCAGTTTCTTTTAGGATATGTGCCAAAATACAGGATGTCGTGGTCTTTCCATGAGTGCCAGCTACCGCAAAACAGAACGTATCTTTTGTAACGATGCCCAAGACTTCTGAACGCTTTTTCACCTCAAAACCGTTGTTTCGAAAAAATTGTAATTGTGAATGCGACTCGGGAACCGCAGGGGTATAAACCACCAATGTATTTTCTATGTTTTTGAAAGATTCGGGAATCCAACTCAATTCGTCTTCAAAATGAACTGCTATTCCATTTTCAACCAGTTCATCTGTGATTGGAGTTTGTGTTTTATCATATCCCATAACTTGCTTTCCAACAAAATCGAAATATCGTGCCAATGCAGACATACCTATCCCTCCAATGCCAATAAAGAAGACGTTATGTATATCTTTTAGATTCATTGTAGCAATTTTTCTATTTCATCAACAATATGTTCCGTAGCCTTTGGCAAAGCCAATTTTTTGATGTTAGCACCCAATGATACTTGCATATGGTCGGAATTCATTAATTCCAAAAAGGTGCTTTCGAACTTTTCATCCAATTCGTTTTCTTTCAATAGTATGGCTGCCTCTTTCGAAACCAAAGCATTCGCATTTTTAGTTTGATGATCCTCTGCAACATTGGGGGATGGGATAAAAACAACCGGTTTTCCTGTCAAACAAAGCTCAGATACTGACCCAGCTCCTGCTCTTGATATGATAATATCTGCAGAGGCATAGGCATAATCCATTTTATTTAGAAATGCTTTTACCTTAACCCTATTGGAATCATATTTTTTATAGTCGTTGTGATAAAGTTTACCGCATTGCCAAAGTAATTGGATTCCATTTTTTTTAAAAAAACCAAGTTCTTTTTCAATCAATTGGTTGATTCTTCGCGCGCCTAAACTTCCGCCGATAATCAATACGGTTTTTTTACTCGGATTCAATCCGAAAAATTGAATCGCTTCAGACCTATCAACCTGAAGATTGACCAAATCGGAACGCACCGGATTTCCAGTTTTAATTATTTTTTCTTGCGGAAAAAATTGCTCCATTCCATCATAAGCGACACAAATGACCTTTGCTTTCCCGGCCAATAGTTTATTTGTAATTCCCGCAAAAGAATTTTGTTCTTGAAGCACACAAGGAACTCCGACCCCGACCGCCATTTTCAATAATGGTCCGCTAGCAAAACCACCAGTCCCGATGGCTACATCTGGTCTAAACCTTCTTACTATGCTACGCGCTCTAATCAAACTACTTATCAGTTTAAAAGGAAACATCAAATTTTTTAAAGTCAGTTTCCGTTGTAATCCACTTATCCAAAGGCCTTCAATTTTATAACCAGCCTGCGGCACTTTTTCCATTTCCATTTTATCCTTGGCACCCACAAACAAAAACTCCGCTTTTGGATATCTTTTTTTTAGCTCGTTGGCTATGGCTATTGCCGGATAAATATGTCCTCCCGTACCCCCTCCAGAAAGTATAAACCTATAATTGTCCACTTAATACTTCTAAAGGATTGGTTTCATCTATATCGTAGGATTCCTCCTCTAAATTTTCTTTTTTGTTGCTCGCACTCAGTACAATTCCAATGGCCATACAGGTCATCCAAATGGATGTTCCCCCCATACTGATCAATGGAAGGGGCTGCCCGGTCACGGGAAACAACTGTACCACCACGGCCATATTAATAAAAGCTTGAAAAACGATGGGCAAACCCACACCTATCACCAATAATTTTGAAAAAACGGTTTTGGCTGAATTGGCCACTACCACTATCCGAAATAGCAAGAGCAAATAGAAAAATAGCAGCGCTCCTCCTCCCAACAGTCCATATTCTTCAATAATGATGGCAAAAATAAAATCTGATGTACTTTGGGAAAGCATGTTCTTGATCACGCTTTTTCCCGCACCTTTGCCCACTACTCCCCCTTCTGCAATGGCAATCTTAGCCAAAGTCAATTGGTGTAAATCATCTTTTCCTGCTTTTTCCGGACTCCAAAAGGTTTCAATTCTTGATTTCCAGGTGGTGGCCCTTTGTCCTGGAATCACCTCTGGGGTTTTAAAAATCACAAACAAAAACATGGAAGCCAGCACGAGACCTGCTCCTACAATACTGAGTAAATACTTTAAGGGATATCCTCCTAAAAAGCACAATACCAATACTAAAAAGCAGATGATAGCCGCTGTAGAAAAGTTTTCTGGTAAAATTAGCAAGACCACTAAAGCAGTCGGTAACCAAAGCGGCAGTATACTTTCCTTAAATGTGATGGCCACATCTTTGATCTTGGTCAAATAGCGAGCAATCCAAATCATCAAAACAACCGAGGCCAAAGTCGAGGTTTGGAAATTAACCCCTACAAATGGAATTTTTATCCACCTGTTTGCGGTTACCCCACCAATTTTGGTCTCTACAGTTAAAGTGTAACCCAAAAGAATCAGTACAATGGGCAAAGCTATGATTGAGAGTCCTTTAAAATAATGAGTTGGTATGCGATGGACGGCGTAAATAATTCCGAAGCCCAAAAACAAGAGTATAGCATGCTTTATTAAGTGTCCGATGGTTGTCCCATCGTCATTTACATAAACTAAATTGGTGCTGGCACTGTACACCGGTAAAAATGAGAAAAGTGCCAATAGGGCCACTACGCCCCAAATGGCTTTATCACCTTTCAAATTTTTAAATACTGCCAACATTTTACTCTATTTATAGATTTTTTATTGCTGCCTTAAATTGATTTCCCCTATCCTCATAATTTTCAAACAGGTCGAAACTTGCACATGCCGGAGACAGTAAAACTGAATCTCCGCGCTCTGAAATTTTATAGGCCACTTTTATGGCTTCTTCCATGGAATAGGTCTCAACCATCAAGTCAATTACATTTCCGAAGGCATCTTTTAATTTGGAATTATCCATTCCTAAGCAGATGATTGCCTTTACTTTTTCACGAACCAAAGGCATCAATTCTGAGTAGTCGTTGCCTTTATCAACACCCCCTGCAATCCAAACAATGGGTTTTTTAATACCATCAAGCGCATAATAGGTTGCATTCACATTGGTTGCCTTGGAATCGTTTACGTATTCCACATGGTTAATTTTCAGTACTTGCTCCAATCGGTGTGGAACGCCTTGGAATGTTTGGATACTATTACGGATGGTTTCCTTCCTCACGTTGACCAACATAGCAGCCAAACCCGCCGCCATGGTATTTTTAACGTTGTGCTGCCCTTGCAGGGCCAAAATATCTGTACTCATTTCCAAGGTTTTATGTTCTACGTTCACTTTTATTATTTCATTTTCGAGCCATGCTCCTTGTTCTTGCTTTTCCTTTAAGGAAAAGGGAACTAATTTGGATTGAATTGGATGTTTTTTTAACCAATCTTGAATCACATCATCATCGGCATCATAAATCAGGTAATCATTACTATCCTGATTCAGTGCTATTCGAAATTTAGAAGCGATATAATTTTCAAACCGATAATCATATCTATCCAAATGGTCAGGTGTGATATTGGTCAAAATGGCGATGTGAGGTTTAAAATCCACAATGCCATCCAATTGAAAGCTGCTTATTTCCAATACATATTGGTCAAAATCCCGCTCTGCCACCATTTTAGCATAGCTGTCGCCAATGTTGCCGGCCATGCCCACATGAAAACCATCATCCTTTAACAAATGGTGTGTTAGCATAGTTGTGGTGGTTTTTCCGTTGCTTCCTGTAATCCCAATTAAGGTTGCATCGGTGTATTTTGATGCAAACTCAATCTCTGAAATCACTGGAATTTTCTTTTCGACGAGTTTTTTCACCAATGGCACCTTGTCTGGAATACCGGGGCTTTTCATTACCACATCTGCATTTAGAATCTTGGATTCCGTATGTTTACCTGACTCCCATTCAATCTCAAAATGTTCAAGAACGTTGCTGTACTCTTTTTTTATTTCTCCTTTGTCCGAAACAAAGACTTCAAATCCTTTTTTCTTGCCCAGAATGGCTGTTCCCACCCCGCTTTCACCTCCCCCAAGAATCACCAAACGAGTCATTTATCTGATCTTAAGCGTCACAATACTAATGATGGCCAATAGAATTCCTATAATCCAAAATCGTGTGACTATTTTGCTCTCGTGATATAATTTCTTTTGAAAATGATGGTGTAAGGGAGCCATCAGGAACATGCGCCTACCTTCACCAAATTTCTTCTTGGTATGCTTAAAATATCCTACTTGTAACATCACAGAAAGTGATTCTGCAAAGAAGATTCCGCATAACATGGGAATCAACAATTCTTTTCTTACAATTATGGCTATCACCGCGATAACCCCACCGATGGTGAGACTTCCCGTATCACCCATAAACACTTGGGCCGGATAGGCATTGTACCAAAGAAAACCAACCAGAGCTCCAACAAAAGCCGCTAAAAAAACCACAAGCTCTTCTACTCGTGGCAAGTAGAAAATGTCCAAATAATCCGAAAACTGAATGTTTCCGGAAACCCAGGCAAATATTGCTAATGCCATCGCTATTATGGCGGATGAGCCAGCAGCCAAGCCATCAATGCCATCAGTTAAATTTGCGCCATTGGATACCGCGGTAATAATAAAAATTACTACTGGAATAAAAATCAACCATGCATAGTCTGCCATTCCTTCTCCTGCCCAAGAAATCCAATCGGCATAATCCAATTCGTTATCCTTCATGAAGGGAACATTGGTTTTAACCGTCTTCATTTCCTGTCCAAAGACTTCTTCTACTCTAAAATCTTCCGTAATTCGAGTGGTATCTTTTTCCTTGATTGTTACTTGCGGATGGAAATACAAAATAGAGCCCACGATTAAGCCCAGTCCCACCTGACCCATTATCTTAAATCTCCCTTTTAGACCTTCTTTATCCTTTTTGAAGATTTTGATGTAGTCATCTATAAAACCTATGACACCCATCCAAATGGTGGTTATTATCAGAAGGATCACATAAATGTTCTTGATATCGGCGAACAACAGTACAGGTAAAAGTGTGGATATGATAATGATCAATCCACCCATTGTTGGGGTTCCAGCTTTTTGTTTTTGGCCTTCCAAACCTAAATCACGAATGCTTTCACCTATCTGCTTCTTTTGAAGAAAGAGAATGATTCGCTTACCATATACCATTGCGATTAAAAGTGACAACAACACAGCCATGGCCGCTCTGAAGGTCAAGAACCCAAAAAGACTTGCTCCAGGCAGTTGGTACTGTTGTTCTAAATAATCGAATAAGTAGTATAACATTGGCTACATTATTTGTTTAAATCGGTCAATGCCGCTTTTACTTCTTTAAAATCATCAAAATCCACTCGAACCCCATTGGTTTCCTGGTAGGTTTCATGTCCTTTGCCCGCCACCAAAATGATATCATTGGCCAAGGCCAACTTGCATGCTGTTTTAATAGCTTGCTTTCTATTTTCAATGGACAAGATCTTTTTGGTATTATGGGCCTCAACTCCTGCTTCCATTTCCTCAATAATTATGGAAGGTGATTCTGTTCTTGGATTATCGGATGTGAAAATGGCCTGATTGCTCATTTCGGATGCGATATGACCCATAACCGGACGCTTAGACTTGTCACGGTCACCACCACACCCCACTACGGTGATGACGTTTTCATTTCCAGTCCTCAATGCATTGATCGTAATCAACACATTTTTTAGCGCGTCCGGAGTATGGGCATAATCAACAATTGCCGTTATTTTATCTTTTGATATGTAATATTGAAACCTGCCATCGACGTTTTCAAGTTGACTGATCAACTGAAGGGTTTCCATTTTTTCAAGACCCAAAATATCTGCAGTGGCATAAATCGCTAATAAATTGTACGCATTGAAATCTCCTATTAACTTAGACCAAAGCTCATTTTTATCAATTTTCAGTAGCTGTCCGTTGAACTGCTTTTCCAAAATCTGTGCTCTGTAATCTGCGTACGATTTTAAAGCGTAGGTATGTTTTTTTGCTTTAGTATTCTGCAGCATGACCAAGCCATTTTTATCGTCTATATTGCTCAAAGCAAAGGCTGTTTTGGGCAGGTCATCGAAAAGTTTTTTCTTGGTGTCGCGGTACTCAGCAAAAGTTTTATGATAATCCAAATGGTCATGGGAAAGATTGGTAAAGATCGCTCCTTCAAAATGTAAACTCTCCGACCTTTTTTGATGGATTCCGTGCGAACTCACCTCCATGAAGCAAAACTCCACACCTTTTTCATTCATTTGGGAGAGATACTCATTTATTGTAAGTACATCTGGTGTGGTATGGCTGGTTGGATGTTCAGTATCATCCACCATTACCTTAATAGTGGAAATTAATCCAACTTTAAACCCTGCTTTTTTAAACAGACGGTACAATAAGGTGCTCACTGTTGTTTTACCATTTGTACCGGTGATACCCACCAATTTCAAATTCTTCGATGGATGTTCGTAAAAGTTGGCGGCTATGGTTGCCAAAGCGCTATTGCTATTTGGAACTTTAAGGTAAGTAACACCACCGACCAATATTTCAGGAAGCTCCTCGCAAACCACTGCCTTGGCCCCTAACTCCACAGCCGTTCCAATGTATTTATGCCCATCGGTGATTAAACCTCGTACAGCAACAAAAATATCGTCCATTCCAACTTTTCTAGAATCAAAGTGGACATTGTTGACCATAACATTGGTATCACCACTCACGGCGGCAAGGCTAACCTTATATAATATGTCTTTCAATAATTTCATGAAAGTTCCAATACAATTTTTTTAACTTGATCAATATTTGTTCCGTGATCTACTGATTGCTTCTTAACCTTTCCATTACCTCTCACCTCTACCTGCAATCCCAAATTCTCTAAAAGTGAAATGGCATCCATACCGCACATTCCTTTTACATTTGGGACTTGGGCATGGTTCTTTTGCACTTTTGCGTAGTACTTTTCATATTTTTCCTCCAACTCCTTTTCATTTAAGGCCTTCCCTTCGACCTCATCAACTGTTGGGGATGTGGTATAGATTTTTTGTGCCATCGATTTGAAAACCGGTCCGGAAACGTCCGCCCCATAATAGCCTACACTTTTATCTGGTTCGTGGATAACCACAATGCAAGAATATTTTGGGTTGTCCGCCGGAAAATATCCTGCGAAAGACGAGATATATGCCATCTTATCGGGGTCTTTGGCTACATAATTCTTCTGGGTAGTGCCTGTTTTTCCTGCCATAGAAAAACTCTTGGAGTAAAGCCTATGTCCTGTTCCATAATCTTTCTCCACGACATCTTTTAGCAATTGCTGAACCTTTTCCACAGTTTCCTTTGAGCAGATGGATGGATTTACCACTTCTTTGTCAAAGCTCTTCAGGACTTTATTCCCTTCCCGTACGGCTTTGATCAACCTAGGTTTTACAAATTCACCATCATTGGCAATGGCATTGTAGAATGCAAGTGTCTGTATAGGGGTCATAGACACCTCATATCCATGTGACATCCATCCGAGGGATATCCCTGACCAGCCTTTATCTCCAGGATACCGAATCACAGGCTTTCCTTCACCGATTATGGGTAATCCCAATTTTTTATGGAGTCCCATATTCATCAAGCGATTGACAAATTTTTCAGGGGTTTCTTTATAGTTTTCATGAATAATCTTGGCAAATGCCGTGTTTGAGGAGACCGCAAAGGCATGTGCAGCTGATATTTTGCCATATCCTCCCCATTTTGAATCTTTAACAACACGGTCATAAATACGATACCTTCCTTTTTCGGTATCGATTACAGTGCTGGTGTCAATGACCTTATCTTCAAGTGCTGCCACCATGGACATCAATTTGAATGTTGATCCCGGTTCATGGGATTCACCAACTGCATAATTCAGTTTTTCGTAATATTTTCCTTCGGAAGTACGGCCTAAATTGGAGATCGCCTTAATCTCACCTGTCGCAGTTTCCATTACCACAACACAACCGTGATCTGCATTGTATTTTTCAAGCTGTGCCAAAAGTTCGTGATGCGCTATGTCTTGAATGTTTATATCGATAGTGGAAACCACATCCAGCCCATCTTGGGGCTCAACAATATTATCCAGACCGACCGGCTTCCATTGTCCTTTGGCTATTTTTTGTTTGAGTCGCTTTCCTTCCTTACCTCGTAAGTATTGCTCACCAAAAGCGCCGTCAAGTCCTACTCGAGTATAATAACCGTTTTCATCTACACGCTCATATCCAATGCTTCTGGCTGCCATTTTACCCAAAGGGTATTCACGAACCACCCGGTGCGTTTCAATAAAACCACCCTTATAAGGTCCCAGTTTGAACAATGGAAATTGTTTGATTCGAACGTAGTCCAAATAATCCACATTTCTTGCGACAAGTTTATAACGATTGCTATTGGCCTTTGCCTTTCTGAAAAGCTGTCTGTAATACGAAGAAGGTCTATTAAAAAGATTGCCCAATGAATCGGACAGGGCCGCTACATTATTTTGAAAGTTTTCTTCGGATACTGTTTTGGCATCAAATCGGATCTCATATTTTGGAACGGAAGCGGCCAACAAACTACCATCGTCAGAATAGAGATTGCCCCGGTTGGGCTCAATGGTGAACATTTTTTCAGTTTTGTTCAGTGCCAGTTCCTTGTAGTCCTCACCCTTGATCATTTGGATATCTACGAGTTTCACTATCACACAAATAGCGAAGACCAGCAGACCCCCTGCAACCAAGTAAAGTCTGTTCATGATATTTTTTTCGGTTATCGCCACTACTTATTCGATTTAACCTTTATTTTTTGCGGAGGAATTTTTGATGGCTTCAGTCCTTCAACCGCGACAGTCTGCCGCAGGGTGGACTCCAGTTTCATTTGCTGAACCATGGACCGATGTTCGAAGAATTCGCTCTTAAGCTTTCGTACTTCTTCGCTCAAGGCTGCGATTTCATGAACTTTTTTATCTGCATTGTGGCTACTGGAAATCATCATTGCTGCCAAAAAAGAGGCGAACAACAAAAACATCCAGTTTTTGGGAGCATCCCCGCTCACCAAAAACTTTCCTTTTAATAAATCCAGTATTCCCTTTTTCATTTTTGTGTTCGGTTATTTATTTTCTTATGCACTTCGGTAATGCTCAGTGCAGGTAAGCTCAGTGTGACATTCTCAAGGAGACCATCTCAACTTTTATATTCGTTCTGCGATACGGAGTTTTGCACTCCTTGCACGGTTATTTTTTGCAATTTCTTCAGCCGATGGAACTATTAATCCTCCGACTTTTTTTAATGGAACATCTATATTTCCATAAAAGTCCTTTTCTGCCAACCCTTCAAAACGTCCGTCTCGAATGAAACGCTTTACCAATCGGTCTTCCAATGAATGATAGCTTATCAAACTCAACCGTCCTCCTTCTTTCAACACTTCAGGTGCTTGGAGTAAAAATTCCTTGAGCACCGCTATCTCTTGGTTTACCTCAATCCGAATGGCTTGATAGATCTGAGCCAAAATCTTGTTCTCCTTCATTTTTGGCAAAAACCTAGTCAGCACCTTCTTCAAATCATCTGTGGTTTTTATAAAGTTCCCTGCCCTTGATTCGACAATTGTTTTTGCCATGGCGTTTGCATTGCGCAATTCGCCGTATTGAAACAGAACTGAAGCCAAATCTTTTTGGGAATACTTGTTGACCACTTCATAGGCGGATACCTCATTGTTTCTGTTCATCCGCATATCCAAATCCGCATTAAAACGAATGGAAAAACCTCTGTCCGCCTCATCGAACTGATGTGAAGAAACACCGAAATCTGCTAAGATTCCATCAACTTTCCGAATGCCATAGAACTTCAAATATTGTTTGAGAAACTGAAAATTTTGATTGATCAATTGAAACCTCTCATCATCTATCACATTTGCCAGGGCATCTTCATCTTGATCAAAGGCAATCAATCTGCCCTCACTTCCCAATCTTTTCAGAATCTCTTTGGAATGTCCTCCGCCACCAAAAGTGACATCAACATACACTCCATTTTTTTTAATGTCCAACCCATCAACTGATTCTTGGAGCAAAACTGGGTTGTGATATTCGCTAGTCATCGTCGTCAAAAATCTCCTCTGCTAAATCGGCATAATCTTTTTCACCTTCTGCCAAGACGGCCTCATAGTTATCCTTGTTCCAGATTTCTATTTTATCGAAAACCGCATTGAGAACCACTTCTTTTCCAATTTCGGCATAGGCGACCAAATTTTTCGGAATCTGTAATCTACCTGTATCGCCATCAATAGTGACCTCTTTCATTCCCGCTACAAAATTTCTAACGAAGGCATCGTACTTTCGGTTAATTTTGCTTTTCTTCATGACCTTTTGCATCAAAACATCGAACTCCTCTTTAGGGTACAACTCCAAACATTGCTGAAAAACGGATCGTTTGATCACAAAGCCGTCCTTTAAAACAGGCAACAACTGATTCTTTAGGGAAATGGGTAAAATCACCCTTCCTTTGGCATCAGCTTTACAATCATGTTGTCCTATGATATGGGTCACTAGAAATCAATTGGTTAAGAATAATAACTCAAATATATAGATTTTATTTCCACATTTCTCCACTAAACGACACATTGTTGATAAATTTTCCACTTTTTGATCTATTTCATCATGTTTTTCCCAAAAAACTGAATCCCTATTTGTTTTTGATAATTAACACCCATTAAGCAGCAACAAAATAGATGTAAACAGAAGGCAATAATGCAGAAAATGGTGTGATATGAATTGCCTATATTTGCCCTTCTTAGGACCAACTAACTTTAGATGGAAGAACAAATCATCAAGGAAGGCAAATACCGTTACATTGAAAAAGGAGAAGGCACTCCCATGATTATTTTACATGGATTAATGGGTGGATTGAGTAATTTTCAAGGGGTATCGGACAATTTCCCATCCAAGGGTTATAAGGTGCTTATTCCAGAGCTTCCTATTTATGAAATGCCCATGTTAAAGACCACGGTGAAAAACTTTGCCAAGTTTTTAGAGGATTTTATCGAGTTCAAGGGGCTAAAGGATGTAATTCTATTGGGAAATTCCCTAGGAGGTCATATTGGACTCTTGCACACCAAAATGTTCCCTGAAATGGTCAAAGCTTTGGTGATTACTGGTAGTTCTGGTCTTTATGAAAGCGCCATGGGAGATGGATACCCTAAACGTGGGGATTATGAGTTCATAAAAAAGAAGGCACAAGATGTTTTCTATGACCCAGCTGTAGCAACCAAAGAGATTGTGGATGAGGTATTTGCCACGGTAAACGATCGTATGAAATTGGTAAAGACGTTGGCCATTGCAAAGAGTGCCATTAGACATAATATGTCTAAGGATTTACCCCATATGAAAACACCCACTTGTATTATTTGGGGCGAAAATGATACGGTTACCCCCCCCAAAGTAGCTAAAGAATTCCACGAACTGCTGCCCGATTCTGATCTGTTCTGGATTGAAAAGTGCGGACACGCGCCTATGATGGAGCACCCAGAGGATTTTAACAAGATTCTAGAGGCCTGGCTCAACCAAAGGAACTTCTAACTTATGAAAATTACTTCGGCCGAATTTGTGATGAGCAACTCCAGTGTGGCCAAATGTCCGAATGAGCCATTACCCGAATATGCTTTTATTGGACGTTCCAATGTTGGCAAATCTTCTTTGATCAATATGCTTGTAGATCAGAAAAGTTTGGCCAAAACTTCTGGTCGCCCCGGAAAGACCCAGCTTATAAATCATTTTAAAATCAATAAAAATTGGTTTTTGGTGGATTTACCTGGATACGGATACGCCCGTGTTTCCAAAAAGGACAAAAAAGTCTTTCAGAAATATATTACAGAGTATTTTCAAAAAAGAAAACAATTGGTCTGTGGTTTTGTTCTGGTCGATATCAGGCACGAACCGCAACCTGTAGATTTAGAGTTTATGGAGTGGTTGGGAACACACCAAATTCCGTTTGCCATTATTTTTACGAAGGCTGATAAATTAAAACCGGCTGTAATCGACAAACAGGCGGGTACTTATCTTCAAAAATTATTGGAGGGTGCTTGGGAAGAAACCCCTCCGCACTTCATTACCTCTTCGGCGAACCGTATTGGCCGTGACGAATTGCTCGATTATATTGATGAAATCAATCAGGAGTTTTTCGGACAGAACACTTAGCCGTAATACCTTTACAGACCATATTTAGCCATCTTAAGTTTTATGTAGTACGCTTACGGTATATGTACGTTTTGCGTCCTATTTTCTTTTAATTCAGGCGTATTCCTCCATTACATTTGGCCAAACAAAATTACATTCTTATGAAATCATTAAAAAAACAATTCCCTACACTCTTATTGATCCTTTGTGTTTCAACCACAATTGCTCAAGAAAAGAAAATCGCTTTCAATTTTAAAAAGGGACAGGTTTTCGATATTATTTTTTTAAATCAAAAACCGGATAAGGGCGATTTGCTGCAAGAATATTTTAAACTAGCATTTCCTGTAGCGATTAAAAATGGGTACAACAAACAACCTGGTTTTTCCATTAAAAAATCCACACAAGGAAATTATCATCCCCAAAGTATGATTTTCGGTTATTGGAACACTTTGGATAGTAGATCCAAGTTTCTTGTCGAAATTGAAAATGTACTCCCAGATTTCCATAAGCGAAGAAGAGATCTATGGTCAACGTTTGCACTTACCTACTGGGAGTTGAAAGAAGATCTTTCATTTGAGATAAATTCCAATAAGTACAATGTGGTCACCTCCTATTGGAAAAAGGAAGGGAAATCTATTGACCCATTTATAAATAAATGGTCAAGCAAAGCAAAACAACAAGGTGCCAAAATAAAAGTAGCCCTTGTTAATGGAGCTTCACCTTTTGGGTATTATTACAACCCAGATTGTTTAATTATTACAGAATGGGAAAATGAAGCTGCCTTTAATGCATTCCTTAAGTCCAATTTGGCTATGGACCACAAGGTTGTGGAGCATGTAAATCAATTTATTCTTTAACAACAACCGAGCAGATCATTTAACAATGGTCTGCTTACTTTAGCACCATGCAAACAGTAATTAACCAGTTCGTATATTTCGCTTACTTCCAATGCCTCTTTTTACTGTTCATTTATGCTTTTTCTCCTAATAACCGAAAAAACATTAATGGCTATTTGGTTTTTTTGGTGTTGCTATTGGCGATAGGTTTAACAGGCCGTATTATTTCTATCTCAGAACTTTTTGAGGAGAACTTTCGTTTCTATGCATTTTCCGAATTTTCAATCTTAATGTTCGGCTCTACCATTTATCTGTTTACCCGTTCATCCCTTACCGGGAAAAAATTTGAGGCAATGGAATTGCTTCACTATCTCCCCGGTACAATTTATATACTCATCATCATTTTCTATTTCATGATACCTTCTGACCAGGTGATCGGGGAAAGATTTAAAAGTGGCGAACTAAATCGAACAATTACTTTGCTTGTTGGTATCGGACTAGCATTTAATATTACATATTGGATATTGAGCTGCCGCCTCTTTTTTGTGACCAAAAAGAAATTGCGCAACGAGCTTAGCTATGCAATTAAGACACGATTTTTCTCAAATTTTCTTATTGCAATAGGATTATGCCTTGTAAGTTGGCTAATCATATACTTGGTAAGCACTTTGGAACACAATACTTTGGAAAGAACAGCACGCAGAACCATTTGGTTGAGTATTGCCCTAATTATTCTTTTTATAACCTATTATGGCATGAAAGAACCGGAACTATTTAAGGTAGGCGAGCAGGTGAAACCAAGAAAGTACCAACAGTCAAAACTTTCTATAGCAGAGCTCGATAATCTGAAAATCCGGTTAGAAGAGTTGATGATTGAGAAAAAACCATACCTCAACAGAAAATTGGTAAAGTCTGAACTTTCAGAAATGCTCGGTATCAGCAATCCAGAAATTGCTCGACTGTTGAATGAACGTATTGGAATGAATTTTTTTGAATACATCAATTATTACAGAATCAAAGAATTTGTAGCATTGGCACAATCTGATAAAGCCAAAAACTTAACGTTTTTTGGACTAGCCCAAGAAGCTGGGTTTAACTCAAAAACTACGTTCAATAAATCTTTTAAGAAACTGATGGGCACATCGCCGAAGGAATATTTTAATCAATCTATCTCACAACTCTAGGTTTGCTTCTCTATTGACTCGACTAAATCTTGGGCTGTCTTTAATTGATTTAATTCTTCGGTAGAAATGAAAATTTTCAATCCTTTTTCGCTATCGGAAAGTACAATGGGAAGGGTGAATTTATTTACCAATTTAGATCCATATGCTCTAGCAAATTCATCTTTGTGGAGGAACACCATCTTATATTGACTTTCCTGCCTGAACTTTTTCCATGTTTTGTTTTCAGAAACAATTCCAAAGGTAATGTCGCAAAGGTTGCATTCATATGTAGAAGGGCTAAAAACCTTATGCATACTATCTAGAATGGTATTTCGTATTCCTGAATTAGCATTGTAGACAAATAAGAGTTTGGCTGTTTTTTCCCTTTTCATTGCTCAAAATATACGGATTAGTCTTAAAAAGGATCCATAATTGACAATAACAGCTTTGTATTTTGCACCCACCTATTAAAAATATCAAACCAAACCCTATATCTTTTATTTCACATAAGGGTTTAATCAATTGACACATAAGTGTTATGATTATTTTACATTCCTTTATATATTAAGGAACCCTAGAATCATTTGTATGGAAAAACAACCCAATCAAACCACGCCCGGTGGATTTATTTGGAACTTGTCCGTCATACATTTGGGGCTGGCAATTAGCTGCATTGTTTTTGGGATACTTGCTTATCGGGCAATACCAAACACCCATTTTAGTTTTAGGGAAGTGGACAACATGTTCTTAATTGTTGTTCCTGTTTTTGCCTTAGTATGCATATTTATAGGACATTTTATTTATAAACAGTCCGTCAAAAACATTCCACCTACAGCAGCTCTTAAGCACCAGTTGGTCCAGTTTCAAACAGCTTCGATTATTAATTATGCTTTGATTGAATCTGCTATTTTATTCGGAATCGTCTCTTTTTGCATCAACAAAAATCTCATTTTCCTTCTCCTATCATCAACAATCTTATTGTATTTTTTTCTAATCAGGCCTACAAAACAAAAAATTGTTCGTGACTTAAATCTAAAAGGGCCTAACAAGGATTTGTTCTATAGACTGGATCAACAGTTAGATCCATAAGGTTTATTTAAGCTCCAATTTTTCCGCGAAGTATTCGCAAAAATCTTTCATCGTAGCGGTCATTTTCTCATCCTGTGTAGCCTTCATAAAAGTATCCGCCATGGTTACCAGGGTTTGATGAAAAAAGATCTTCATCTCATCCACTGGCATTTCCTTGGTCCACAAATCTATTTTTAAGGATTCTCTATTCTTACTATCCCAGACCGAAAGCATCATTGCTTTTGCATCCTCATTTTCCACGCCTCCATCTTCAGCCGACCATGTCAGCGTTTCAGGAACACGATTTTCATCCAATCCTACCGTTAGTTTTATTTCAGAAGTATGTGCTATCGCCATCTATTTTCTTGGTTTGTATTTTGATTTATTAAAAATTTCGTCGGCAGGCAAGCCCAACAATTGCTGTAAGGTAATATCATTTTTATCCATAAAGGCTCTTACAATTTGCCATCCTATGTACCGTCCCACTCTGCCTGGTGATTCACTATCCAACTCTAGTCTAAATTTTGAAAATGGGGCTGGATCCAAAAAACGCCTATCCAATTCAGATTTTGTACTATAAAGCAATTCGTTTTCCACGAAGTAGCGCCACATTTGCTCTTCATTTTCCCTTGCCCATTGTATTTCTTCATCTGTATATCCAATTTTTTGGGCATCGGTAATCTGTGGAAGCAACTTGTCCTTCAAGTATAATTCTTTACCATAATGTACCATTCTTGATAAGAATGTTCGATTTCTTGGATATTTCAACACTTTCTTGGCAAAGGCACTTGCCACATCAGAGGTAAGGTATTTTTCATCTAGCCCGGCAGCTATATAACGTTGAATACCTTCGTAAAAATGGTGTTGTGCACCCAAATAATTATCCAATCCAACCAATAAAAGGGTATCTGTCAATATTATTCTGTCGTTGTATCGGACGTCGGAAGTAACCGTAACCACCTTTGGAATGTTGAATTTTGGGAAATAATAGGTAATATGCCGAAAAAGCGACTCCAAATCCGTGGATTGTTCTGTGAAATCGCCAAAAGCCTTATCAACTTCTTGAGATAGCTCTAGCTGTATGGTATCCGTGAGTTTGGCCACCCAAATACTATCTGGAAACTGAGATGGAAACAAATAGGGATATTTACTTTTTAATAACGAAATCCCATCTGGCTCTGCACGGGCAAACTCTCTATCAAAACGTGAAATGGTCAGGTCAATAGGAATTTTGGCAATTGATTCTTCGGTCTTATCAACTTCCTTACATGCCAAATACAGCGTTGAAATCAGAAAAAGTAAAAGGATATGCGGGTGAAAGTCCAAGTATTTTGACAACCTCTTCATTTTTAACACAACAGCGTTTAAATTTACAGCCAACAAAGGTAATTTATTGAATCTAAAAAGAAAGGCATGCAAACCGAAAAGGTAATAGAACACATTGTTGAGTGGTTAAAGGATTATGCCACAAAGGCAAAGTGCAAAGGTTTTGTTATAGGTATTTCCGGTGGAATAGATTCTGCTGTCACCTCCACGCTATGTGCCAAGACCGGTCTTGACCTTTTATGTTTGGAAATGCCCATTCACCAAGGAAAAAATCAAGTAACCCGAGCTGATAGGCATATTGAGTGGCTCATTGAGCATTTCCCAAATACCGCACGCCAAGAGGTAAACCTTACCCCGGTGTTCGATAGCCTGGTCGAATCCTTTCCAAAAGTTGATAGCGAAGAAGAGCGGTTTATGTCGCTAGCCAATACTAGGGCAAGGTTGCGCATGACCACATTATACTACTTTGCGGCCTTAAAAGGGTATTTGGTAGCCGGGACCGGCAATAAAGTAGAAGATTTTGGTATCGGATTCTATACCAAATATGGTGATGGAGGTGTAGATCTTAGTCCAATTGCCGACCTATTAAAAACAGAGGTCTACGCACTGGGCAAGGTATTGGGTGTTAACCAAGATATTATGAATGCCGCTCCAACCGACGGGCTTTGGGGTGACAGCAGAACAGATGAAGATCAAATTGGCGCATCTTATCCAGAACTGGAATGGGCCATGGAAATGGAAAATAACGGAAAAACAGTTGACGATTTTTCTCACAGAAAAATGGAAGTATTCTCTATCTATAAAAAGTTTAATACATCTAATAAGCATAAGATGATTCCTATACCCATTTGTGAAATCCCTGAGCACTTAAAATGACCTTTCAACCTAAAAATCCCAGCTTAAGACGAAAAAAACCATAGAAATTCTATGGTTTTAAGAAAAATTACAGAGTTTTACGCTTACAAATTGTTATCTTGCTCGCCACGCCGCGTAAGTAATTAAGTACTAAACACGAATAAAACTCAAACCAAATGATTAAAGTATTAATAGCTGACAACCATCCCATAGTTCGACTCGGCATTAAGCAGGTGCTCGAATCTAGTTCAGATATTGAAGTCATTGCTGATGTTTCTACCACTTCTGAACTATTTGAGCTTTTGGAGAAAGTCTCTCCGGATGTTGTAATGCTCGAAATGGATATTCCTGAAATCAATGGGATTGCTACCCTTAGAAAAATGAAACAGGAGTTCCCCAACGTAAAAACCCTAATGTACAGTGGACAATCTGAAGATGTCTATGCCCTAAGCACCATTCGTGCAGGAGCCTTCGGTTATCTAGCAAAGTCTGCCGATTTGGATTACATTATCACTGCTGTTCGCAAAGTAAGCGAAGGCAACATGTTCATCACCAATGAATTGGCCCAGCGCCTAGCGTTTGATGAGGGAACACAAAAACCTCGAAGGTTCTTTAGAAAGTTATCCTCCCGTGAAGTTGAAGTACTAAAACTTCTAGCCAGCGGAAAACGTAACAAGGAAGTTGCCGAAGGGTTAAACCTAAACGAAAAAACCGTAAGCACCTATAAGGCACGTTTAATGAAAAAATTGAATGTGGACAATTTGGTAGATCTTTTGCAACAAGCAAAAGCGTTGGAGCTTTATTAAAATAACCAGTTCAAACTGATGAAAATCTCGGGTATTAACTCGGGGTTTTTGTTTTTAGGAAAGTACTCTATTCAATTTAGCATTCAGCAATTTGTTGAGTTGCAAATAATTGACAATTTCTTCCAATACCTCAGAGTTATCCCCATTGTTGTCTTCTGTACTTTTCTGAAGTTTCAAAATGCGATTTTTTATCAAGTTGCATCGCAAAGTTAGGATCGTCTCCCCTACCAACTGGGCCACTCCTTGCTGTTTCTCTTTGGGATAAATATCCTTTCGGGTCCAATCATCCAAAGCATATTTTTCCTCTTCCATCAAAATAGAAGAGACCTCACTAACCATTTCTTGATCTAAATTGGACAGAAATGTGTTTACAGCAAAATCTTCACTCTCGTTCAGGTCCTCAATAAGTTTATAGTAGATTGTCCTAAACTGCTCGTTCGTTAACTCAATTTCATCCTCCTGAAGGTCAAGGTATACCTTCTCATATACCCTGGCTTCAACAACCTCTGGTTCTAGCACCAAATCGCCTTCTTCATTTTCCTTCAGTACCAAATCCTCAAACTCCTGTTTTTGATTTCCGTATAAAAGGAGCATTTCAATGATCTTCCGCTCTAATTCGTACTGAACATCTACTTTTTCAACGGTCTGTTCGTTTTTTACTACTTCAAAAGCCTTTTGCTCTTGTTTAAGCTTCTTTGAGGCGTCGGTAAACCCCTTTTTTTCAATTTGGGCCAATGTATTATAGAGCACCTCTTCTGAAATCTGCATTATTTTAGCACATTCCTGAATATAGATCTCCTTTTTTATGCGATCGGGAATCTTGCTGATACTATTCACAATGTCCCTTACCGTATCAGCACGTTTTATAGGATCATTGGCTGCTTCCTTGGCTAAAAGAGAGGTCTTGAACTGGATAAAATCCTTTGCGTTCTCTTCCAAATAAAGCACTAAATCCTCATAGGTGTTGCTCTTGGCAAAACTGTCGGGGTCCTCCCCTTCGGGGAAACTGCACACCTTAACGTTCATCCCCTGTTCCAAGATCAGGTCTATTCCTCGAAGCGAAGCCCTTAGACCCGCAGCATCTCCATCAAAAAGAACCGTGATGTTCTTGGTAAGCCGATTGATCAGTCGGATTTGTTCTGGAGTCAAAGCAGTTCCACTGGAAGCCACTACATTTTGTACACCCCGTTGATAAAATTGAATCACATCGGTATAGCCTTCCACCAAATAGCAATTATCCTCTTTGGCAATGGCCTGTTTAGCAAAATAGATACCATAGAGCACTTTGCTTTTATGATAAATTTCGCTTTCAGGAGAGTTCAAGTATTTGGCCGCTTTCTTGTCGTTGGTCAATATTCTTCCACCAAAACCGAGCACCCGTCCACTCATGGAATGAATAGGAAATAGGACCCGTCCTTTAAAACGGTCAAATTTTCTGGACTCTCCCCCTGCCTGCTCCTTAACAATGGTCAAACCGGTTTTTTGCAAAAATTCTAGCTGATATCCATTTTCCAACGCGGTTTTGGTAAAGGCTTCCCACTCATCAAGAGCATAACCCAATCCGAATTTTTTAATCGTATCATCCGTAAAACCACGTTCCTTAAAATATGTGAGTCCAATGGCTTTTCCTGGTTCGGAATCCCAAAGGGTTTCTGCAAAATTTTTCTGGGCATATTCAGATACCAAGTACATACTTTCCCGCTCATTGGCCTGCTCCTTCTGTTCATCGGACTGTTCCGTCTCCTCAATTTCAATATTGTACTTTTTGGCGAGGTATTTTATGGCCTCGGGGTATGTAAAATGCTCGTGTTCCATTAAAAATGCAACCACATTGCCCCCCTTGCCACTACTAAAATCCTTCCAAATCTGCTTTACCGGTGAGACCATAAAACTGGGAGTACGCTCATCGGTAAAAGGGCTCAGTCCCTTAAAATTGGAACCCGATTTCTTCAACTGTACAAAATCCCCGATGACCTCCTCTAAACGGGCGGTTTCGTAAACTTGGTCTATGGTGGTTTTTGAAATCAAATCAGCGTTTTATAATAGCCATTAAAGGTAACCAAAAAACGAAATTTTCCTAGAAATGGATTTTTGGTCAGATCATATTGGACTTTCATTAGTTACGGGTAAAATTAATGGTAGATTCTTAAGATATTATATGAACAAAATAAATCACCGCCATGAGGTTTTTTTTATTCATTTTTTCTCTTTTTAGTTTAATTGCCTGTAATCAATTCGAACAAAGTAGCAATGCAAAAATTAAAAAATCAATTCCTGCAAAAGCAAATGACTCAGTGAAAAAAGTGGAAGTTATTAACTATGCAGAACTTTCAAAGTTAACCATTGGAGAAAATTATATAACCAATTCAAGTCTTGTTGATTTCAATACCAAATTTAAAGTTATCGATTCCGTTATTCACTCCAAAGATGAATTTGGAGATGGTGATACAATTGCAACATTTTTTATTGGTAAATCTAGATTCAACTATTCTAATTCAATAGTATACTTCACTCATCTAGATTTAAGCGATATGAAAGTTCAGTACCAAGGTTTACCTTTGAATTTCCTTCATATAGATTCAATTCACAATAATCTAAGTATTTCCCAAGAAAAAATGGAAGTTTCTAAAGATTCCGTTGGAAATTCTATAAAGCGGATTTTTCTTAATACTAAATCGAATGAATTAACGGATGACCAAATGATTCTGGTTTTTGTTAATGATATCCTTAAACAAATTCAATATTTCAATGGAAATGACTAAATACCACAAGAAATGAAGCTGTTATACTCGAAAATCTTATTCACAATCTTCACAACTACAGCCATTGTTACATCTTGCAGCACTGATAAAAATACCCCTATCAGTCCCAAACTCATCTTTAAATTTAAATTCGACCCTGACCAAGAACGTTTGGGGAATTTTGGCGAACCCCAATCCATCCCTGAAGGGCACGCCGCCCAAACCCCAACTTTTAATCTTATGGGTGCACATTATATCGAATTGGCCAAAAAAAATGACATTCCAGCTTACAATGGCACCTTGGTGTATGAAAGTCCCGTGACCAGCAAAGGTGGGTCCGAAGCCATAGATTTTGATCAAGCACTGTACGCCTCGGATGGCGAAATTTTCTATGAAACGGATTTACGGAGTATCGAATCCGGAACTTACCAATATTTACGGATATCGCTTTCCTATCAAAACTACGACATTGCATTTCGGGCGCAAAATTTGGGCTTTACCGGAACCATTGCATCCTTTGTTGGTGCCAATACCTATATCGAATCCTTCGAGGTGAAGAATCAGGCAGTAGCAGTGAACGGTAATAAATTGCAAGGGTATTGGGCTTTTGAAGCTGATATTCCCAGAATTTCCGTTTTGGAAGGGCAAGCTCCACCCAATGCCACAACGGTTCCAAATCCTATTAGTGAATTTTCTCCAATTCCTCCCGGTTCTTGTTTGGTGACGGGATCTTTCATAACTCCATTCGAAATTACTGGCAATGAAACCGAAGATGTTGTCATTATATGCTCTATCTCCGTCAATAATAGCTTTGAGTGGGTAGATGGTAATGCCAATGGCAGCTTTGAACCCACCGAAGGCGATGTGGTGGTGGATATGGGAGTTCGGGGGCTGGTTCCCATTGTGGAGCAATAAACAACTGATCATCTTCAAATAAATTGTACTTTGCCCAATACAACCTCACCATTTAAAATAGAAATAACCAACCTATGATCACTACCATATTGACAAAAGTGGCACTTCCGCTATCTCTCGCAATTATTATGCTCGGAATGGGAATGACTTTAGTCCCTGCTGATTTTGCTAGAATTGCAAAATATCCTAAAGGAGTTTTATTGGGCCTTACCAATCAACTCATTTTTTTGCCTCTTATTGGTTTTTTTCTCGCCTGGGCTTTTAATTTAGATTCCACCATGGCGGTTGGCATTATGATCTTGGCAGCTTGTCCCGGTGGCCCTACCAGCAACCTTATTACTCAGGTTTGTAAAGGTAATATTGCACTCTCTGTAACTTTAACCGCCATCGCCAGTTTCATAAGCATACTCACCATTCCTTTTATTATTTCATATGCCTTAAATCACTTTGGTAGTGGGGGTGACATTGTGATAAAACTTCCTATTTTGGATACGATTCTACAAATAATGGTAATTACAGTAGTACCTATTTCCATGGGTATGATTATTCGTCGATTAAAACCTGATTTTGCCCATAAAATGGAACGGCCAATGCGAATTGCCTCGACTGTCATTTTTACTCTCATATTTATTGCAGTGATCGCGGCCAATTTCAGTCTGCTCGGGGAAGCCATGAAAAAAGTTGGCCCAGTTACATTGCTCCTTAACATTGGTACCATGGGAATGGGATATTTGACCGCCAAATTTCTTCGACTGAATCTAAAAGATGCCATTTCAATTACAGTGGAAAGTGGCATTCAGAATGGCACTCTTGCCTTTGTAATTGCAACCACGATCCTAAACAATATAGAAATGGGAATTCCTACAGGTGCTTATTCCATATGGATGTTCGCAACAGGAGGGATTTTGATGTGGACATTAGGGAGGCGCAAGGAATTGAAACCCAATCTAGGCCAATAATATACCATGCCTAATTGTAAACCTTCTTATCTGCCAATTTAACAAGCAGATTGCTAACTTTTCAATAATCTTCTTTTTGGCAAAATCGCCAATGAAACTCTTTTAAACGACCATGATTCCATCTTTTGGAACAAAACTTGATATAAAAAACCCATTATATTGTTGCTTTGATAGCTTACTATTAAAATTCGGAATATGAAAGTATTACTTCCTCTAGTTCTGTTCTTGTTCGGCATTGATGGTTTAAATGCACAAAAAGTTTACTCCACTGACCAAGATTATAAAGCCGATGTAAAAATCTACGTGGTCAATCAAGAGTATAAGGCCGATCTTTTAGTATACAAGGTAGATGCGGCTTACAAAGCCAAAGAAAATAATGGCAAGTGGTACTTTACCGATGCGGAATATAAATCACAAAAGAAAATTTACTTTGTTGACGCGGATTACAAAGCTGATCTCAAAGTTTATTTTGTGGATTCAGACTATAAGTCTGGTTGGAAGGATAAATCAAAGCAGTACTTAATGTATTGACATTTAAATACTCCACTTTTCAAATCCTTTTCATTGAAGTTTTTTGAAAGTACTTTAGATTTGCAATACTATGATTCTCTTCTTTGGTACAAAATCAGGTAAAAAAGAAACCAAAACATTATTTAATGTTTCTTGTCCGCATTGTACCCAAACGGGAACATTGACCGCCGTTTCGCAAGCCAATTATGTGCACTTGTTCTGGATTCCCATTTTTAAATTGAAAACTTCGCAATTTGCAGAATGTTCGCATTGTAAAAGAGGGTTTTATAATGAAGAATTCTCACCTGAAATGAAAAGAGCGATTTAAAATTCTCGCGCATGAAGTCAAAACGAACAAAGCCGAGTGGTGGATTAAATTCTCGACTTCGCTCGAATTGATAATATAGAGGTTGATTGGTTATAAATCGAACCGAAGGCCCAAGGAAATGTTTCGTTGTTCTACAACAGCATCCTTAAATATGGGATTCAAATCATATTTCACATACAACAGCACCCCATCATATCCGGCATATGCGCTGAGCCCGTAAATCAGGTCGGTGGTATTATAATCCCTTTTGAATTTATCTTTTACCTGCTGCCCATCACGGGAGTATTTTAATTTTTGACGAGTTCCCAAATTGAAACCACCGTAGCCTCCAATTCCAAACCTAACTTGATCTTGAATAGAATATCGAACACTTTTTTCGGTTTCTCGGAATCGGGAAGGACCAAATTCAAAATGAACAGGAAAAACCAAATTGTCCATCCGTAGTTTTGACTTATCCAAGTCAAACTCAAATTCCTCCAGAGTGGTTTGATTACCATTTTGGACAAAAATTTGATTGTCATCTGGTTTTAGACCATTAAACTGAAAAGAAAAACCATAATGGAAACGTAACCAATTAGAATTTCTAAAAACTCGTGTTCGCCATTGCCACCCCATTTCAAAAAAGCGACTTCCACCAACTTTATAAGGAGAATCATCCAAAGATTGTCCATCGATAATTGCATTGTTTAGTCCAATCGCAAAAACAAAATCGGAGTAGGTACGTCTGTCATAAGTGATTTCTCTATCATGTCTACGACTTTTGAAGGAGAAAGCCCGCTTGCCGTCAATATCGATTCCAAATCTTACCCGGGAACCATCTATGGAGTCTGTTTCCGTCAAAGTCAAAAGCTGACCTTGGTTTCTTTGAACCAATAGTATCTTATTTTCTATAATGGCAACGCGATTTTCAATATTTAAAGCTCTTTTTCTGGCCACTTCAGCCTTTAGGAGCTTTGCTTCCTCAGAAGTCAAGGCTCCGCGTTCCATTCGCCGGTTAATATCTTTTACTTCTTGTTTTAGCGCTTCCTTTTCCTGTTGTACAATTTGCTCCTTTTGTGTCTTTAAGTCCTCTATTTCTCGTTTATACCCTTCTTGTCCAAAGAGGTTTTGACTAAGTAAAGACAATAACATTACTGCGAAAAACAGTGTAATATTTCTCATGATTGATTTTGATTTTATCCCTTCTTTCCTCCCCTTCCCAAAAAAGGGGAAGGGAAAGTAAAAAGGTCTTTTGATTGATGAATATTTTTAATTGTTCCGGTCGGCGACGGCGGTTCGTAGTTTAACGTAGCCATCTTTAAGGGCGTCAAATATTTGATCCCTAAAGGACTCGTCCAGTTCATCCTCCACTTCGGTCAACAATGCCATGGCATCAACTTTGTCCGATTTAAATATTTTGTCTGAAAGAATTTGTCGTTGAGCTGCTCTTAAAAGAGAGTCAATCTCTACATCACTAACCTCATTGTTCATATTTTCCAACAATGTAACTTGGGCCACCACTTCATTTACTTTTTGGGCTATCAAGCCATCTGGAGTTTTTAAGATATCATCCTTTAAAGGTTGATTACTGGCTGTTTCGGATATCGTTTCTTTGGATGTTACGGATGCAATCTGGGCTAAATCTGAATTTTCGACTGGTATATTTTTCATGTCAGTTTCAGTAACCTCGTTTTGATTTTGCTCCATTTCCAATGGAACCAGATTATCATTGCCTGGTTGGACAGATTCTTCTTGTGGATTTTCTTTATCTACAACTTGCGGAGTGTTTTCAAATGGCTTCTTTGTTTGGAAAAAGAATACGGAAACCAAAATTATTCCGATAAAACTGGCAGCCACTGAATACATAAACCATCTATTGTTTGAATGCTTTTCGGGTACCTTAAACTGGCCAGAAACCTTGTCCCAAGCTTGGGCAGACGGAACAATTCTCCGTTCTTCCAAAGTTTTTTTGATATGTTTTTCCAACTTTTCCATGATACTAAACTATTGCCCCCTAGTCTTCACTTGAGGTGATATTCCTTTTAATTTTAAATTTTCTTGGAGCATTTTTCGTGCCTTGAACAGCTGTGATTTCGATGTGCCTTCTGAAATTTCCAATATTTTAGCTATTTCATGGTGTTTGTATCCTTCTATCGCATAGAGCAAAAACACCATTTTATATCCCTCGGGCAGGTTATCTATCAATTGCTGCACATATTCTTCATCCAATATGGATGCACTATCATCTGATTCTTTGGGTCTAGATTCCAATATCTCATCATCATAGACCACAAACTGTTTTTTGCGCAAGTATGAAATACTCTCCCTCACCATTATTTTCCGTATCCAACCTTCAAAACTTCCCCGATGTTGGAACGAATCCAAATTTTCAAAAACCTTCACAAAGCCATTTATCATAACGTCTTCTGCAAACTGTACATCCTTTACATATTGTCTGCAAATGCTCAACATTTTCGGGGCATGTTTCTCATAAAGAAATTGTTGTGCTTGCCGATTGCCCGAAATTGATCTTTTGATCAACTGCTTCTCGTTATTATATAAAGAAATAATCTTCAAAAGTGGTTCTCGGTTTTGTTTCTATAAAGATAGACGAGGTGAATTCTAAAAAGGTTGCCTGGACCGGAATTTTTTAGTGCCTATCCTTCGACAAACTCAGGGTGACTCATTCACGTAAAAACTATGTCGATATTATTTTTTGCGGTCCACAACATAGTTGACCATAAGAGTAAGGGCACTTTTGTAATCAGAATCTGGGTAGTTATCTAACAAAGACAATGCTTCATCTTTAAACTCAAGCATTTTGGTCACAGCGTATTCCAGTCCACCCATTTCTTTTACATAGGCGATTACTTCTTTGACCCTTTTTTTGTCCTTGTTATGGTTTTTTACGGAATTGATCAACCAACGCTTTTTTTCACTATCACTTTTGTTGAGTGCGTAAATTAGAGGCAAAGTCATTTTCTGTTCCTTAATATCTATCCCGGTAGGTTTTCCGATTTTAGCGGCGCCATAATCGAAAAGGTCGTCCTTGATTTGGAAGGCCATTCCGCAGAGCTCCCCGAACCTTCTAAAAGTTTCAACATGTTCGGAATCGGGTTTTACAGAGCAGGCACCCATGCTACAACAAGCAGCAATTAAGGTAGCTGTCTTTTGGCGTATAATACTATAGTATACTTCTTCGGTTATGTCGAGCAAGCGTGCTTTTTCAATCTGAAGGAGTTCACCCTCACTCATATCCTTGACCGCGTTGGAAATGATATGGAGAAGATCATAATCTTTGTTCTCCAAGGCTACCAAAACTCCTTTTGAAAAAAGGAAATCTCCCACCAAAACCGCAATCTTGTTTTTCCAAAGGGCGTTAATGGAGAAAAAGCCCCTTCGTTTATTACTGTCGTCCACAACATCGTCATGCACCAAGCTTGCTGTATGTATCAATTCGATAATGGAGGCTCCACAATAGGTGCGGTCGTTAACCTTGCCACCATTGATCAGTTTGGCGGTAAGAAAAACAAACATGGGACGCATTTGTTTTCCTTTACGGTTTACAATGTAATATGTAATACGATTGAAAAGGGCCACTTTAGATGACATGGATTTTAAGAACTTTTCTTCGAAAAGCTCCATTTCCTGCTCTATGGGCTCCCTAATTTGCGAAACTACCTTCAATGCAACCCTGGTTTGGTGAATTCGGTTTTGAATGTCTAAAAGTAGGGAAAATGAAAGAGTTGATGGTCAGAATCTTTCATATTTAGGTCGGTCGGGTAAAACCATCGATAATCTACAACACGAAGCGGTCAATGGACTACTACAACTAACAATGGACAATGATAATTGATAATTGATAATTGATAATTGAATTTAGCTTTTATTGGCCAACTGTCCACAAGCGGCATCAATGTCTTTGCCCCTAGATTGTCTAACAGTTACTGTAATTCCGTTTCGTTCCAATATATTGGTGTACATCTCGACTGCGTCTGCAGATGCTTGTTGGAACTCTCCATCGTCAATGGGATTGTATTCGATTAAGTTGACTTTTGACGGGGCGAATTTGCAGAATTTGACCAAGGCATTGGCGGCTTCAGGCGTGTCATTGATACCTTCCCAGATTACATATTCGTAGGTAATCCTGTTTTTGGTCTTGCTGTACCAATACTCCAAGGCTTCTCTTAAATCTTTGAGTGGAAATGTGGCATTGAAGGGCATAATGGAGGTTCTCACTTCGTCTATAGCGGAATGCAATGAAACGGCCAATCCAAATTTAACCTCTTCGTCTGCCATTTTTCTAATCATTTTTGGTACACCTGATGTAGAAACAATGATTCGTTTGGGAGACATTCCAAGTCCTTCTGGGGAAGTTATTTTTTCAATGGCCTTAAGTACATTCTTGTAATTCATCAAGGGTTCACCCATGCCCATAAACACAATATTGCTCAACGGTCGATTGAAATACAATCTACTTTCTTTGTCGATGGCAACCACCTGATCATAAATTTCATCTGGATTAAGGTTGCGCATTCGTTTTAACCGTGCTGTAGCGCAAAATTTGCAATCCAAGCTGCATCCAACTTGACTGGACACGCATGCTGTTGTTCTTGTGTCCGTAGGAATCAGTACAGATTCGACAATCAATCCATCGTGGAGTCGAACCGCATTCTTAATTGTCCCGTCAGAACTCCGTTGCATCTGGTCTACCTGAATGTGGTTGATGACAAAATTATCTTCGAGCATCTTCCGGGTCTCTTTGGAAATATTTGTCATTCCATCGAAGGAGTGTGCCGATTTCTGCCATAACCACTCATACACCTGGTTTCCACGAAAGGGTTTGTCGCCCTGCTCTTCGAAAAAGCTGCGAAGCTGTTCTTTTGAAAGTGCGCGTATATCCTTCTTTTTTACTTCCACGGATCAAATATAGTCAAGAAAAATCCCGTAAGGTTTTTACCAAACGGGATTTCTATTATGGTTAACTTTTGTAAAGTTTTTTAAATAATCAGCATGGCATCTCCGTAGGAGTAAAAACGATACCCCTCTAAAATGGCCTGTTTATATGCTTTTTTCATTAGATCATGACCAATAAATGCCGAAACCATCATTAATAGGGTTGACTTTGGCAAATGAAAATTGGTAATCATGCAATTCGCAATACTGAACTCATACGGGGGGAAAACAAATTTGTTGGTCCAACCTTCAAATGTATTCAGCGTATGCTCCGATGAAACTGCGCTTTCCAAACCTCTCATCACAGTGGTTCCTACAGCACAAATACGTTTCTTGTTTTCCTTGGCGCTGTTTACGATTTCGGTTGCCTTTTCATCAATCACCAATTCTTCACTATCCATCTTGTGTTTGGATAGGTCTTCTACCTCAACAGGATTAAAGGTTCCCAATCCTACATGCAGTGTTACTTCAGCAAAATCAAGTCCTTTGATTTCCAATCTTTTCAACAAATGTTTTGAAAAGTGTAGACCAGCTGTTGGTGCGGCTACCGCTCCTTCATATTTCGCATAAATGGTCTGGTAACGTTCTTCATCTTCTGGCTCAACATCTCTTTTGATGTATTTTGGTAAAGGTGTTTGACCCAATTCTCGAAGTTTTCTTCTAAAATCGGTATAAGACCCATCATAAAGGAAACGTAATGTTCTTCCTCTAGAGGTTGTATTGTCGATAACTTCAGCCACCAAACTCTCATCTTCCCCGAAATACAATTTGTTTCCTATACGAATCTTTCTGGCTGGATCTACCAAAACATCCCAAAGACGCTGTTCTTGGTTTAACTCGCGCAAAAGAAAAACCTCGATACGAGCCCCAGTTTTTTCTTTATTTCCGTATAATCTCGCTGGAAATACTTTGGTATTGTTCAAGACCATCACGTCTCCTTCATCAAAATAATCGATTAGGTCCTTGAACATTTTGTGTTCAATTTTTCCAGTTTCGCGATGAATCACCATCAGCTTGGATTCGTCCCTGTTTTCAGCAGGATACTCCGCCAATAATTCATCAGGTAATTCAAAGTTGAAGTTTGATAATTTCATGTAGGCTTTATTAGGATGTTTTTAAAAGAGCGCTAATATACAATCTCGACATAGGGGATGTCAAGTATTTTGGTAATTAAATGCGAATTACAGCTCGTTGATTGAAAAGCCCAATGTTTTTAGATCGTTCCAGAAATCGGGATAGGACTTAGAAACCACTCCTGCATCATTGATTTTCAGGGATGTACACAATCCCAAGGGTCCAAATGCCATCGCCATCCGATGATCATTATAGGTATCTATGGCAACCTCTGATTTTATGGTTTGACAGGGTCGAAGGGTCAAACTTTCAGAATCAATGTTCACTTTGGCTCCAAATTTTTCCAATTCGGTCTTCATTGCACCTAAACGATCTGTCTCTTTAATAGGCAATGTATGGAGACCTGTAAGATAACAACCCATTCCAAGTCCAAGGCAAGTGACAGAAATGGTTTGCGCAATATCCGGCGCATTGGATAGGTCATAAGTGACCTTTTCGAGATTGCAAATTTTTGTTTTTGAAAGGGTAATCTGATTGTTTGAAAATTTGGTCTCTACACCAAAATCGGTATAGATTTCTGCTAAAACGCTATCGCCTTGCAAGGAGTTCTCTTTGTAGGAAGATAATTGAATTTCCGTTCCCACATCGCACATAGCGACAATGCTATAGAAATAACTGGCAGAACTCCAATCGGATTCCACCACCAAAGTTGTATCGTTCACTTTTTGGGATGGTGCGACTTTGATGGAGTTCCCTTCAAAATGGGTTTCAATTCCTATCTGTTCCAAAAGTCCCAATGTCATTTTTATATAGGGCACTGATGTTATTTTCCCTAAAAGCTCTATTTCCAGACCGTTTTCCAAACTAGGTGCTATCAGCAACAACGAGGAAATATATTGGCTACTGATGTTTGCGGGGAGCGAAACTTTGTTTTTACTCAGTTTCTTTCCCGTAATTTTTATGGGCGGGTATCCCTCCTGGTTTTCATAGGCTATTTGCGCACCCAATTTCCTTAGTGCTTCGACCAAAACTTTTATGGGACGTTCCTTCATTCGTTTAGAACCTGTCAACACCACTTCCTTTCCTTCTTGAGTAGCAAAATAACCGGTTAAAAACCGCATGGCCGTGCCCGCGTGATGGATATCCACCTCTTCTGAAGTTTTTTTCAAACCTGCCTGCATTACCCGGCCATCATCAGAGTTGGACTTATTTTCTATAGTAATATTGGGAAAAAGTGCTTGTAATAATAAAGATCGGTTGGTCTCACTTTTGGAGCCTGTAATCTTTATTGATTTAGTGATTTTTTTATTGTTCGGAAAGGAAAGTCGGAGTCTCAATTACTTCTGGTTTGATTGAAACACCAAAACTAGAAAAAACCGCTTTATCATGCTGTGATGTAAACCGTTTTATTTAAGTTTTTCGTTATTCTGGTGACGATCGTGGTCACGTTTGGTCTTTAGCTCCAATTTTTTATCAAAAGCGTCTTGTAAATCTACTCCTGTTTGATTGGCCAAACATAAAACCACAAACATGACATCGGCCAGCTCTTCACCCAGATCTTTGGTTTTATCGGATTCCTTTTCACTTTGTTCACCGTAACGTCTTGCAATTATTCTTGCCACCTCACCTACCTCCTCGGTCAACTGGGCCATATTGGTAAGCTCGTTAAAATAGCGAACGCCATGGGCCTTAATCCATTCATCTACTGCTTCTTGGGCGTTTTGGATGTTCATCGTCTATATTTTTGACAAAATTAGCTGTTCTGATTCTTTAGCAATAATTTGTTTGAAAAATTCCCTTAAAAAAGGGTAAGAATCGGACGCAATCATTTCCCTATTTATTTCAAAGTTTACCCGAACACTAACCTTTTCAGGCGCTTGCGCTACAATGTATCTGAAAGTGCCCAATTTTTCCGGCAAACTTACAACTACCGATTCTGGTGCATGTTCAACTTTATAACCTTCTGGAATATTAATATTGACCATATAGGTATCCTTGAATGAATATCCAAAATCAACAGGGTACTCTCTTTTTTCCTTTTTAAAAGGATTTTCTTTCATTGACAGAAACCCGAGCGGTTTCAAGAAAAGTTTTCCATCAATGGCATCAGCTCCATAGTCATCAAAAAAGTCAAACGATTCACTTACATTGCCTTCATGACTATCTGCGTTCTTGACCGTATAATTATCGATTTCAATATTGGATAACTTGTTTTCTTTACTTGTTAGGTAAGTATCTACATCCTGCCCATTATATTTTTTTCTAAAACTCATCGCGCTATGCCTGTTAAACCTTGTCTTGCAAGTTCCTTCACAAGACCCATCATCTTGTAAATTGATGTCCATAACATAGAAACTGGTAGATTTACCTGGAGAGGCAATATCGATTTGTTTCCAAACTTTTTTGTTATTGTCGATAAGAATGCCTTTCCAATTATAATCTCTTGTCGGTAGCACGTTTAGGTCACTGAATTCTTCGGTAGCATCCATAAAATATTGCTTTTCATCTATAACAGCATATGCCAACACATAATTCAATCTGTTTATGGTAGGAAAAAATGGGATTAAATTGTCTTTTGTACTTATAACAACTGGATTGGAATCTATACCTGCGTATCTCAGCATTGCCACCACCAATAGATTTATGTCAGCAGAGTT
The DNA here is from genome assembly GCF_014698935.1 of Flagellimonas sp. S3867. Taxonomy (GTDB): domain Bacteria; phylum Bacteroidota; class Bacteroidia; order Flavobacteriales; family Flavobacteriaceae; genus Flagellimonas. Next base: position 443,138 of record NZ_JACVMN010000003.1, on the reverse strand, counting down.
TCCTTTTTTCTCACTCAGTGTTTTCTTAATTCCATGGTAAAAATATTTACCGTCTACCCCGTTCCAAGTGATATTGTCTTTCACATATTTAAAAATGGCTTTCATTTTGTCCTCTTGACTTTCTTTGCCTTCTAAAAGAGCATCGATTTCGTCATCAAAAGACCTTGTCCTATCTAACTGATTTTTATAGTCATCTGAACCACCAATTACCTTTGCCACATCTCCCCAGGTTCGTGAATAACTCCTAAAATAACCTGGAAAGTCAACTGAAACCAACTCAAAAACTACTCCTGAGCGATAATTATCAATGTTATCCACATAGCTCTCTTGCTGCAATGCTGGCATATTGTGAATATTGTACTCTCTAACCACAACCTCCATTCCAATGCGGTTATCCTGTTTGGTATATGTTTTGGGATAAACATTCTGAAATCCCTTTGGGGTTTGCTTAAATCTAAATCCTTTTGGTGTTCTAATTTCTGCCTTCATCCACTTTACGGGGATGTCGTATTGAAAACGAAACTCGTCTATGTTCCAAATAAAAGGAGAGGTTACTTTATATGTAAATTCGACAATCGAACCTACTTTTACGTTTGGCATTGTAAATTTTACTTGATTATAGTTTGGGCTAGCTTCCGTCTTAAATATCTCTTCTTTCTGAAGTTCACTTTCAATTATCTTTCCGTTTTCCAAGTTATAGGTAACGGCTTTTATTTTTTTCACCTGCTCATCATCGTTGCCACTTTTAAAAAGATTGATTTCTTCGGTAGCATAGTCAAAACCGTCATTACGATATATCTTGATTTTTTCATGTATCTCGGTCACCAAACGGCTAACACCATTGTTTGAGAGCAAATAGGTGTTTCTATGTTTGTAAAGAATAACTGCGCTTGCGGACTCATCATTCACATATTCTGTCTCCTCTAGTTCAGCTTTCTCAATTTGTCCAAACTTGATTTCCTGAGCTACACTAGGTGTAAAAATCAACAATAGTAACGCTGAAACAACTATTTTTTTAATCATACTATATCTTTTGTATTAATACTGCTTTTGAGTTATCAAATTTTACGATGCTTCTTTTAAAACTGCGGTATAATTTGTAATCTGAGCTCGGATATGTGCCTTCTTTTATAAACAACCTTCGCTTCACTCTGATTTTATTCGCTTCTTTTTCAAATTCCATTTGGTATTCGCCGAATTTGGTTTCTAAATTTACGTTTTGAGGTAGGGATTCTAGACTATAGCTTTCCGGCAGTTGCAATTCATATTCATCTTCATCCAGGTATCCTCGGGAAATTTCTAATGGAAATCTTCTATTTCTGCTTCGGGCAGGTACATATTGGGAATTATTGAATGCATTTAAAACCAAAATCAATCTATCATCAGACGGAATACCGTATTTAGTGGCTGTAATCTTTATGTTTTCTTCAAAAACAACATCGTTTTTGTTATTCTTTGTGGAAAACTCCTCAATTTTAAGATTATTGATGTTAGACCAGTAATTTTTATAGTATTTATCTACTTCCAAATCTGGAATTCCTTCTAACGCGAAATGCTGGTCATACTGAATACCTTTTGTCCAAATTGTAATATCGCCTGTAATACCTCCTTTTTCATTTAGTATGTATTTGGCTTTGGTCAATTGATGATTGTCTTCGTTCACATATGCATCGGTATTTGCAATTTCACCACCATCTGGTTTCATAAGTAACACTTTTCGGTCATCGGTAAAATCTCCAAGAAACCCAAATGGGTGTACCTGCGATGTACAATCAATCCAATAATATTGATTGTTATGTGGAATGGCCAAAATAACATGGTTACCTTGACCAAAAGAGGCCATATTATCTTCAAAGTCTACCTTATCTTGCCCAGCTTCCACATGTACATAATACGATTCAATATCGATAGCTTTTAATAATGCCTTGGTGTAATTTGCAAGTCCTTTGCAATCTCCATATTTAACCCTGTCGACCTCTATCGCACTTATGGGTCTTAACCCTCCTATGCCCACTTGAACGCTGATGTATCGCGTATTTTCCTGAACATACTGGTAAATCTTTTTTGCCTTTTCCAAGGGGTCTTCAATTTCCTCAACCAATTTTTTTGCAATTGAAATGGTGGAAGGAGTCAGTTCGTCCTGATCTTTTAGAAGATTGTTGTTCATCCAGTGTCCGGCCTCTTTCCAATTTGTGATATGCCCATTATATCCTTCATAATAAAAGTTTACTGGACTAACCATTAGTCTTGGAAAAATTTTATGAAGGGGTGGTCTTAAGTTTTCATCTTTGAGAGGTTCTATATCCCTGGCTTCATAACTAATCTGATTGTCGGATTTTTGGGGTGTGATATTGTAATCACCAAAATTCTTTTCAAGAATGGATGGTTTAAGATTCTGATCAGAGAACTTGACCGTATATTTCGAGTACTCGGTGCTCACTAAAAACCCCGACAAAAAATACCAGGAGGGAATAGTGCCGGTATTATCGGTTTTCATTTGATAGGAAAACTTAACGGTATACGGATAATCAACGGGCAAATATCCCATATAAAGAACTCTGGAATCAGAATATAAGGTTCCTCCGTCAACGGCGCTTACGTCCAAAAAGTCCTTTTTCCTAATTTTTTTTATGCTTTCACCTTTCTTATCGTAGACTTCGGCATAGATTCCCTTTATAGTAATCGCATTGTTATAATGGACAAAAGCCTGAACATGTTGGTTCCCTTTTTCATTGAGAACGGTAACCGTTCGTTTATAATTGACCAACATTTCACGCCTAGAAACCAATTCCACATCCATTTGATGGTCTCTTACAATTGCATTTGCACCGGATATTAAGTGCTGTGGAATTGAATCTGTAGTTATGTTGCTATCCTGAGAAAATGAAAAAAAAGAAATTAGCACAAAAAGGGGAAAGGTAAGAATTCGCATTAAGGTTGGTAGGTTGATTTAGATGGTACTAAAATGCTGATTTTCCTACAAATTATAAAAACAAATTCGATTAAAGGTTATTATTCCTTGTTTTTTGTATCTATAAATATCGTGACCGGGCCATCGTTCAACAAATCAACTTTCATGTCTGCCCCAAAAATGCCTGTCCCAACTTTTTTACCAAGATCCTGTTCTATTTGCTGGACAAAACTCTCATATATAGGAATGGCTATGTCCGGTTTTGAAGCTTTGATATAGGACGGACGATTTCCTTTTTTGGTCTGGGCGTGCAGGGTAAATTGACTTGCCACAATAACATCTCCATCCACGTCTTGAAGCGAGCAGTTCATTACCCCTTCTTCATCATTAAAAATTCTAAGGTTGACAATTTTTTTTGAAAGCCAGCTTATGTCTTCATTATTGTCGGTATCCTCAATTCCCAATAAAACCAAAAGCCCCTCATCAATCTTTGAGATTATTTTTCCATCCACAGTGACGCTTGCTTTCGAAACTCTTTGAATTACAGCTCTCATTTAACGCTCTTTATGTATATCAATCCTGTAATTGTCATCTTCACCTGTAAGCATTTGAACATAGCTGCGATAGCGGCTCCATGAAATTTCATCATTTTCCAAGGCCTTTTTTATGGCACACTTGGGTTCATCCAAATGCATGCAATTGTTGAACTTACATTCTGGTTTAAGCTTAAAAAATTCGGGGAAATAATCTCCTATTTCATCTTGTTCCATATCCACAATACCAAATCCCTTTATTCCCGGGGTATCAATAATCTGTGCATCAAAGGATAGGTCGTACATTTCTGCAAATGTGGTCGTATGCTGTCCTTGAAGGTGCTGCTGGGAAATTTCTGCGGTTTTTAGTTTCAGTCCAGGTTCCAATGCATTGACCAAAGTTGATTTTCCAACACCGGAATGGCCTGCAAACATGCTGGTTTTTCCAATCATTAAATCCTTTACCTGATCTACATTATCCCCTTCTTTTGCCGCTATTTCTATACATTGGTATCCAATTTCTCGATATAATTGGACCAAATAATCCACTTCCACCATTTCGTCCTTATCATATACATCCATTTTGTTGAACAGTAGTACGACCGGAATTTCATAGGCTTCTGCAGTAACCAAAAAACGATCTATAAAGCTTGTGTAAGTTTGAGGATTGTTCAAAGTAACCAACAAAAACACTTGATCTAAGTTGGCAGCAATAATATGGGTCTGTTTGGAGAGGTTTACGGATTTACGGATAATGTAATTCTTCCGTTCCATGATCTGGGAAATCACAGCAACAGTTTCATCACCAACCTTTTCCAAATCAAAAATAACCTCATCTCCAACGGCTAAGGGATTGGTGCTTTTAATCCCCTTTATTCGGAACTTACCTTTTATACGGCATTCATAAAAACTACCGTCTTCCGACTTTACGGTGTACCAGCTTCCGGTAGATTTATAAACAGTTCCTTGCATTATTCGTTAAAATTTTCACTGCAAAGAAACAATAATCCTCTAATTGGTACGATATATGTAGTTAACAGTTTATTAAACCAAAAAAATCCAATCATGAAAAAAATCTTTTTTATCGCAGTGATAGCCCTAGCTGCAACAGTTGAAATTAATGCACAACAATTTAAGGTTATTACCAGCGTAGAGTCCATTGTACCAAACGGTTTGGGACGTTCCAGAATCGTTAATGCTTTGGAGGATAAAGATTACAGAGAATATACCAGCGTGCAGACCGATGAAGACAACACAAGGAACAAGTCCAAAAGGGGCGATATCCGTGTGAAGAACTTTGAGGAAACCAAATTGTTGAACTTCTACAATCTTGGCGGTATTCGTTTTCAGAATATAGCTGCCAATGATGCTTTGATCACTTCTATGATCAACGACATGGTTGCCAACGGATGGGAACTTGCCTTTGTGAACAGTGCTGTTGAAAGTGAGGGAGGAAAAGGCGATGGCCAAGGTATTTTTATCACTCGATATATCTTTAAGAAATAAAACATAGCGTTTTTAATACAAGAGGCCCTTTGATTTTTCAAAGGGCTTTTTTTATTTGTCATATGCAACCTTTTGATCTTCACACTTGTCTTTCTGGTATCATAAAGAAAAATAATCATGAAGAAATTTTTATTAGTTGCAAGTTTAGCCTTGACCATGAACTTTGGTCTAAGCGCTCAAGAGTATAAGGTAATCACCAGTGTAGAGTCTATCGTTCCCAATGGATTGGGGAGGTCTCGAATTATTAATGCTCTGGAAGATAAAGACTATCGCGAGTACACAAGTGTACAAACGGAGGATGACAATACCCGAAACAAATCGAAAAGAGGAAAAATCAGGGTGAAAAATTTTGAAGAAACCAAACTGTTGAACTTTTTCAACATTGGTGGAATCCGTTTTCAGAATATTGCAGCCAACGATGCCTTACTGTCGTCCATGATCAACAACATGGTAATCAACGGCTGGGAACTCGCTTTTGTTAGCAGCGCCGTTGAAAGTGATGGTGGTGAAGGTGATGGCCAGGGAATTTTTATTACCAGATATATTTTCAGGAAGTAATCATGGAAAAAATAAAAGCCCCTTCTTAAGAAGGGGCTTTTTGTTAATCAACTTTTTGTTAATCCACCATGTACACCCTTCCGCCAATAAAAGTATTCTTATATACTTTCTTGGGTTTTCCATAGACATGCACATCTCCGCCTGCCTTTACGCTGATATCCACAACTTCAGAGGCAAACACATCGGCTTCACCTCCAGCTGAGATTTTAATATCGGTTGTGGCCGTGCGCAAATCCTTACCGTCGAAAATACCACCTGTGTTGATTACAATACTTTGATTTTTAGCCAATCCGGTCGCTTGAACAACTCCTCCGGTCACCGCTCTTATATCTGCATATTCTACATCCATCCCAATACGAATGACGGCACCTTCTTGTGCTCTAAGTTCTATTTTATCCTTCTTCACCATTTCATTGCACGTTATTTTGGCACCTTCATTGCCATCAATAACATCCAAATTGGTGTAGAAGACCTCAATCAAGGTATCTTCTCCCAAGAATTTTTTATCCAACTGCATGCGGAGCTTCAAAACTCCATCCCTGTTCATCCAAATAATATCGTCCACATTTCTACCCTTGATCACAATCCGATCTTCATCGGCTTGAATCAAATTCACTTCTATCAAATCAAAAACCTTGATTTTATTGAATTCACCCACTTCCGTATCGATCATACGTTGTGAAAAAATGGCCGTAGTTAGTAAAAAAAGACTTAGTGTGAAAAGTGTTTTCATAGTAGTGTTATTTAATATAACAAGGATACGGTTTTTTGATAGCTGTTACAGTTTTAAACAAAAAACCATTTAGAACAGAAAAACATCCCGCCCTAAATGGTTGAATACCTCTAAAAAAATCAAAAACTATTTATTGATGATCTTTTCTTGGTGGTTGATGGATTCTTGGTGAATGGCTTTGAACATTCGTAAAACGAATTCTTCGCTAAGCCCACGTTGTTCACCTTCAAGAATCATGTTGCCCAAAATGGCGTTCCATCTGTTGGATTGAAGTACGGCAACATTCTTTTTCTTCTTAAGTTCTCCTATATCATCCGAAATTTTCATCCGCTTGCCCATGGTATCGATCAATTGGTTGTCAATAACATCTATCTGGGCCCTAAGGTTACTCAATTTGCTATTATATTCGGCTTCTTGATCGGTTTCTTTACGTATGCGAAGATCTCTCATAATCTGAACCAAGGTTTTTGGGGTTACCTGCTGGGCGGCATCACTCCAAGCATTGTCAGGGTCATGGTGCGTTTCAATCATCAAACCATCAAAATTCAGATCCAAAGCAGTTTGTGAAACATCAAAGATCATATCTCGTTTGCCTGTGATATGGCTTGGGTCATTTATGATGGGCAAATCAGGAAACTTGGACTGCAATTCAATCGCCATTTGCCATTCTGGAATGTTTCTGTATTTGGTCTTTTCATAGGTTGAGAAACCTCTATGAATGACGCCTAACTTCTTGATATCGGCGGTATACAGTCTTTCAACTGCTCCTAGCCATAACGACAAATCAGGATTCACCGGATTCTTGACCAACACTATCTTATCCGTTCCTTCTAAAGCATCAGCAATTTCCTGAACTATAAATGGGCTTACAGTAGAACGGGCACCAATCCAAAGTAAATCCACATCATGTTCCAATGCAAGATCTACATGAGCTCTATTGGCCACCTCTGTAGCCGTTTTTAAACCGGTTTCCTCCTTTACTTTTTGCAACCACTTTAATCCGATGGCGCCTACTCCCTCAAAGTTACCCGGACGTGTTCGGGGTTTCCAGATTCCCGCACGATAGTAGTTTACATCCGTATCTTTTAGGTCGTGGGCAATTTTGAGTACTTGCTCCTCCGTTTCAGCACTACATGGCCCAGCTATTACCAAAGGATGTGGTAAATCCATACCATCCAGCCATTTTCTCATTTCCTTACTGTTTTCCATCTTCTTTTTTATTTTTTTGTAAGTGGTATTCCTTTTAATATTTGTTTGATTCTATTGGTATTACTCATTTCGTTGTAAACGTTCTCAAAATCGTTGTCGACAAGCAATTGTTTAAATGTTTCCAGATTTTGAATGTACTCTTCCAAGGTTTCGATTACATTTTCCTTGTTTTGTTCAAAAATCGGTGTCCACATGTCCGGAGAGCTTTTCGCCAAGCGCACTGTGCTTTCAAAACCACTGCCAGCCATGTCAAAAATATCACGTTCATTTTTTTCTTTTTCAATAACCGTCTTTCCCAACATAAACGAGCTGATGTGTGATAAATGGGATACATAAGCTATATGCTTATCATGTGCTTCAGGATTCATATAACGAATGCGCATTTTCAATTGTTGAAAAATCTCCAATGCCCTTTCTTGTAGCTTGAAAGCTGTTTTTTCAACCTCACAGATAATATTGGTCTTTCCTTCGTACAAGCCAGAAATCGCTGCCGAAGGACCTGAAAATTCAGTTCCAGCAATGGGATGACAGGCTATAAGATTCCTTCGTTTTGGATGGTCTGCTATTGCTTCACAAATCAGTTTTTTGGTAGACCCGGCATCTATAACAACGGTGTCGTCACCTACTACATCTAAAATCTTCGGCAATTCCTTCACAAGAGCATCAACAGGAATAGATACAAAAACCATTTCGGTATCGGCAAGAGCATCATATGAACCTTTTTGATCAATAAGTCCAAGGTCCAAGGCCTTATCCAGATTTTCCTCACTCGCATCGATTCCAATGATATTGGAATCGGGATGCAACAACTTAATATCCTTTGCAAAAGAACCTCCTATTAACCCAACTCCGATGATAGCTATATTCATTTATTAGATTTTGGATGTGAGTGTTGGGATTCTCGATTCGCCGTTTCCATTTTTTATCAATAACTGGTTTCTCATAGCTGACTACTCAAATCTATTTATCGCTTCTTTTATCTTTTCTTCTTTCACGCAAAGTGAAAATCGGATATATCCTTCTCCATTGCTCCCGAAAATGGTTCCGGGAGCAATAAATATGTTCTTTTCAATTAGGATATTATCTATGAATTCTTCGGACGAAGCGGCATCTTCTGGAAGTTTACACCATACAAACATGCCTACAGCATCTTTTAAATATTCACAGCCCAGTTTTTCAACCAGTTGGAGCATAAGTTTCCTTCGTTTGGTATATACTTCATCAAGGGCTTCAAACCATTCAGGTCCGCTTTTTAACGCAGCGATTGCCCCTTTTTGGATACCATAGAACATTCCCGAATCCATATTGCTTTTAACCTTGAGCACCGCATTGATATGTTCGCTACTGCCCAAAAGCATCCCAACTCTCCATCCTGCCATGTTAAAAGTTTTGCTTAAACTATTGAGTTCAAGTGTGCAGTTTTTGGCTCCTTCGATAGACAAAATACTTATGGGGTTGTTGGATAGGACGAAGCTATACGGATTGTCATTCACCAATAAAATTTCATGGGTATTGGCAAAATCCACCAATGCTTTGAGTTGCTCAATATTCGCAGTAGCTCCGGTCGGCATATGCGGATAACTTACCCACATTACTTTGGTTTTGGACAAATCTTGCTTTGAAAGTGCTTCTAAATCCGGAAACCATCCTTTGTCAGCATTTAAATCATAGGTTTTGGGTACCGCTCCAACCAATTTGGTCACTGAAGCGTAGGTAGGATATCCTGGGTTGGGCAACAACACCTCATCTCCTTCATTCAAAAAGGCCATACTGATGTGCATGATACCTTCCTTAGAGCCCATTAACGGCAATATTTCAGTGGCTGGGTCGGCTTGCACCTCAAATTTCATCTGATAAAAATCAGCTATGGCTTCGCGAAGCTCAGGCAATCCCTGGTAACTTTGGTATTGGTGTGCCCCAATATCGTCCATGGAAGCTTTTAAGGTCTCCAGCACCTTTGGTGATGGGGCCAAATCAGGACTTCCAATTCCCATATTAATAATAGGCTTTCCAGCATTGATCATAGCTCTGACCTCCCTCAATTTTCTAGAGAAGTAGTATTCCTGAACTGTATTTAGCCGCTCAGCTGTTATCATGATATTAGTGCGTTTTTATATTCTCCCAAAATCCTAAAATCTTCTGACATAATTTCCAGCAACGATTTAGCCTTGGCAAATTGATCATAAGTGTCAAATGTGACATCGACAAAAAAGGCATACTTCCATGGCGTCTCAATCACAGGTAGGGATTGGATTTTAGTCAGGTTCAAATTGCAATCGCTCATTACATTCAAAACAGTTGCCAAACTTCCTCTTTTATGATCGGTAATAAATCTTAGCGAAGCTTTGTTGATTTCTTCCTTCGGAAGAACCTTGTTCTGTTTTTTAAGGACTATGAAACGCGTTGCGTTATTCTTTATAGTCTGAATCTCCGGCGCTATAATTTCCAAATCGTAGAGTTCAGCAGCTTTTTTAGGGGCAATTGCCGCAATGTTGGTTAGTCCTTGCTCACTTATCCTGTTTGCAGTTTCTGCGGTATCCACACTTTCCACCAACTTGATTTTGGAATATTTTCTGAAAAATTCCTTGCACTGCAACAATGCCATAGGATGCGAATGTACCTCCTCAATATCTTCAATAGACCTTCCTGGCAAAACCATCAAATTATGATGAATACTCAAGTAATGCTCTCCAATAATGTGGATATTGTTATGGTAAACCAGATTATAATTTGGGATTATGGAGCCGGCAATGGAGTTTTCAATGGCCATAACACCTTTATCAGCGGTTCCACTGCACAAATGGTCGATCATGGCATCAAATGAGAGGCATTCCACCAAATCAATGTCGTTCCCAAAAAAGTCATTCGCTACCTGATGATGGTTGGATCCTTTAATTCCCTGTATGGCTACTTTTAAACTCATGGCAAAAAAAAATCCCGATTTACATCGGGACTTCATATCTTTTTTATACTTAATGCATATCTAGAACAGTCCCGTACTTCTCTTAAAAAAGAAGTAGAAATAAAAACCGTTCCAGAAATACGTCTTTGTCATTTCATTAAATTCTTGGGCTAAGATAGGTATTCAATTGAAAAACAAAAGACAAACCCAAAATTTTTTCGATTTTTAGTAAAATTGTTCAATTTGTTACATTTTGCTTCATAGAAGCATCGATTTTTTAAGGATTTGGAATTTCAGGAAGCCTAAAGATCCATTCAAATCGCTAATAGAAATCCAAAATATGATTTCGATTTCCCATAGAGAATTCTAAAACAGTATTTTTGATTTCAAATTCACATCATGTCGATTACCGTTAATAATATCACCAAAACTTTCGGAAAACAAAAAGCATTAAATGATGTTTCTTTTTCCATTGAAAAGGGAGAGATTGTTGGTTTTTTAGGACCCAACGGTGCTGGAAAGTCAACCATGATGCGAATATTAACTACCTATTATAAGGCCGATCAAGGAGAAGCCGCCGTCAACGGACATGATGTCCTTACCGCAGAAAAAAATGTTCAAAACAGTGTTGGATATCTACCAGAACACAATCCTTTATACCACGAAATGTATGTAAAGGAGTATTTGGCCTTCAATGCCGATGTCTACAAAACGCCCAAGACTAGAATCGAAGAGGTTATTGAACAAACTGGGCTTTCACCAGAAGCACATAAGAAAATTGGGCAGTTATCCAAAGGATATAAACAACGGGTAGGTTTGGCGGCAGCACTGTTGCACGACCCCGATGTCCTGATTCTTGATGAACCTACCACGGGACTTGACCCCAACCAATTGATTGAAATCCGAAAACTTATTCGTTCCATTGGTAAACAGAAGACCATTTTACTTTCAACCCATATCATGAAAGAAGTTGAGGCTGTCTGTGATAGGGTTATTATTATTAATAAAGGAAAACTGGTAGCCGATAAAAAACTGGAGGAACTACGTGAAGCAACAGAGCAGATTATTGAGGTGGAGTTTGACTATCGAGTGGAGGAAGTATTGTTGAAAAGCTTACCGCATGTTTCTCAAATAAAAAACACAGGAGGTTTTGTTTACGAGATAACATTTAGTACTTCGGAGGATATGCGGCCTGCTGTTTTTGATTTCGCACATGACAACAAGTTGAAAACGCTTCAGCTGAGCAGAAAGAACAAAAATTTGGAAAGTTTGTTTACAGAGTTGACCTCATAACCTAATTCCTCAATTAATTCGCTCTAAATTAGAATCCACATCTCTATTTTTAAAATTGGTGTTGTTGTTATTTCCAAATCGATATTTCAATGAAAGTGCAACTTCTTTAACATCCGCAAAATATACCCCATCTGCAATAACTCCATTTAAAGCGTACCGTTCCTCAAAGTTCATTGCTCGCGTAATATCATTGAGCCGGAATGTACAATCCCAATTTTTGAAAAAGGTTTTGGAAAGGGAAGCCTCAAAAACCGCAAGGCCATTTCTTTTAAAGATACCCACTTGCCTTCTGCCCATGGCCCAAGCTCCTAAAACCAAAGTGGTATCTTTTGCAATCTTCAATTGGTGATTGGTGTAAGCGTAGATATAAGGTTTAGCTGAAGAAAAGGTCGCACCAGTATCTTTCAACTTGTTGTAATTTAAAGTCACTGTGTTGTTCGAGGTCCAAATTCCTTTGGAATAGGGCAGGGTAACTCCAGCATAGAATCCGTTTTCCTTTTCAAGGTTCACTAGGGAAAGTAAGGCGGTATCGGCTTGGGGGTCGTACGAGATGGTAAAATTGGTAGGATTTGAACTTTTGTAATATGTCATGAATAATGTTTTATTTCCTTTTTGATAGTTTATCGAAAGTTCATTGGTCAACGTAGGTCTTAAATTAACGTTGCCAGATCCTTCCAAAAACGGGTTGATAAATGCAGTAATGGAACTGGTTCTTGAGAAATCTGGTCGTCGAATGCTTTTGGCATAATTGAAGCTAAGTGTTTGGGTACTGTCCAAAACGAAAGAAACATTGGTCTTTGGGAACAGATTGGTGTTTGCCCTGAAAATAATTGGGGAATCTTCGGAAGCAATAGCACCATCAACGGTGTTGTGCTCAATACGTAGACCCATCTCAAAATCAGTCTTTTTAGTTAGTTTTCCCGAAACAGAACTGTATGCCGCATATAGTTTTTCTTCATAACCAAAATCGATAAGCGTTTCATTATCTGTTGAAAATTGCTGGATTTCTGTAAAAGCATCCGCTTTGGCCTGACTTATATTTACACCTAATTCGCATTTTAAATCGTCTGAAAATGTCTTTTCAACATCAAGTCGAAATGCCAGCGAGTTTATGCTATATTCTTGCGCTCTTGTTTGGTCCAAGATAAATTCAGAATTATCAATGTTGTTTTCAATTTCAGTCGCCAAAGTTTGTTTGAACCCTGAATATTGAACCCCAGTAAAAAGATTCCAACTATTGGTCAATTTTTTATTGAAGTTGAATGAAGCAGTGTAATAGTCTTTTGCATTGTCATTTCCGGTTTGGGTTTGTATAAATTCTTGATAATTGCCATCCCTCAAAAAAGTATCCGTGAAAAAGGGAGCATCATCGGTTTGTGTGCGTATTGTGGAATTGAATGAAATATAATCGGCATCATTCCATTGAAAATACACCCCAAAGCCTCCATTTAATTGAACCCTATCATTTCTTGGAATCAATACAATATAATCTACCAAGACATCTCTTTCTGGAATTTCAAACAAAAAGCTATTGCTTTCCCATTGTTGTAACTGATTGTACCCTAAATTTCCTCGAACTGTCCAATTTTCGTTCGCGAAACTTGTATTGAATCCTAAATAATTGTTGAAGTTCCGTCTTGCGGATGCTGTCTCTGTCACACTTCCACGCAAACCTTGGTTTGTTTCTTTTTTTAGGGCTATTAATATAACTGCTCGACCTTCAGCTTCGTATTTGGCCGATGGATTATTGATCAGCTCAATCGTTGCAATACCATCAATGGGCAACGCGCTGAACTCCTCCATGGAAATACGTTGATTTCCCAAATACAGTAACGGATTACCCATGCCCAAAATCGATACAGATTCCCTGTCTGGAGACAATTGCACATTGGGAAGACGGGACAACAGATCCAATGGATTGGGAATTGATGAGAAATATGGGTTTTGAACATCCACTTTTAGATTGCCCCCTTTGTATGCAATAGGGTTTTTAGCTGCAATGACTTCAACTTCCTTCAACTCCGTTACTTCTTCATTTAAGGTTATGGTGAAGTTTCGATTTCTATTTAAGGACAAGGTTTCTTGGTGCGCTTCAAAACCCAATGCCGAAATCTGTAGCATATAATCGCCTTGAGGAACGGTTTCCATAACAAAAATACCTTCCAAAATGGTAGTGTACTTCTCTAATGTATTTGTCTCGGCTTCAAGCAGTAGCACATCTCCTATCGAAATGACATCCCCATTTTCATCAAAAACATGCCCTTCCAAACTGTAGAAATCTTGAGCATATATGCTACAGGTCAACAAAAGGAATGCTAAAGTAATTCGTCTCAAAGTATTGCGTTTTGAGACAAAATAAGTTCGGAAAACAACTTAATGCAGCATCTTTGGGGTCTGATTTAGGTACTAGTCCCCGTACTTTTTTGTAGTAGCTCCTTTCTATTGGCTACGTTTAGCTTGCTATAAATATTGGTGATATGGGTTTTTACAGTACTTAAACTTATAAAAAGCTCATTGGCAATTTCTTTGTTACTTTTTCCCTGAAGAATGAGATTGCGGATGGTTCGCTCTTGTTTGCTCAGGTCCGAAACCAGAAGTGTATATCGTTTTCTTCTTATTTTCAATGCTACCAAACTTAAAACTAGGGTCAAGAAAAATAACCCTACATTCAACCATTTGCTTTGCGCTAGCTTTCGTTCCAAGTCTACATTGGTCAAATAAGCCAGTTTTCGCTCTAAAAATGCATAGGTAGATGGATTCAATTCACTGGACTGTAATTCTGAAAGCAAGTTTAAGTAATAAGCTTCATTTTCGGTAATGTCCTTTTCCAACAATTGTTTGCTCTCCAATTGTTTTATTCCAACCAATTTTACCAATAATATCTGCAAAGAATCTTTTACAAAACCTTTTCTAGGTTTTACCCTTTCATCCTGGGCCAAATATTGGAGAACCAGTTTTGACTCGAAGTCTTTTAATTTTTGCCATTCCCTGTCCGCTTGGTTGGTAGTGATATAATCACCAAAAATCTGTGTGCCTTTTTTAAATTCAATCCTATCTTTTTCGGATAACATGAAAGTGACATTCTTGATAATTGTGTCATTTACAATTTTTTGTATCCGTTCAACATGTAATCGGTATATCTTGTCGCTGTTTGAAAAATGTTTTTTATCAAACTTGAAGAAGCCATTTTTTTGAACATCTTCAATAGCAATGGTCTTTACTTTCGCATTATTTTCGATATCGGATAAATCCACCTGACTGAGATAAATTTTAAGCTTCCAAGAATCAGAATCATCAAAATTTACAAATCCGGAAACAGCCTGCTGTGCAGTAAGCTGCATTCCAAGGAAAACAAAGACTAGAACTACTACTTGTTTGAGCATCGGTAAAACTTACTGAATAAAATTACGGTATTTGCATGGTAGATGCAATTCCAATTTTATATCAAATATCATGTTATTGCCACCTCCAAATCGGTATTTTTGCAGTTCCGGCTAAACTGAATAAATGAAAAGGAACCCTTCCAAACTAGAACTATCTTCAGAAGACATGAAAACCTATGGTTATCAAGTTGTAGATGCCATTGTAGAACATTTTGATTCCCAAAAAAACAAGTTGCCCGTTGCTATGGGATCCAGGGAAGAAATGGATTCTCTTTTTCTTGAGGAAGCTCCGGAAAAGGGCACTTCCCCAGATAAGGTAATAGATTTTGTTCTTGAAAAGGTAATGACGAATAGTACGGATATGTCGCATCCAAAATCTTATTCTTTTGTTCCAGGTCCAAGCAACTATGTAAGTGTTATGGCCGATACATTGGCCACGGGATTCAATATTTTTTCCGGTGGATGGGTGGCATCACCTGCCGCGGCGGAACTTGAAATCATTACCATTCAATGGTTGCTAAAAATATTCGGTTTTCCCCAAAAAAAGGGTGGCGGAATTTTTACCAGTGGTGGATCTATGGCCAATTTAACAGCTATTACAACAGCTCGAAAGGTCAAATGTGGTGAAGATTTTTCCAAAGCCGTAATTTATCTTTCTGATCAGGCACATTCTTCCAACATTAAGGCCATTCAGGTTTTGGGATTTAAGAAAGAGCAAATTCGTATCATTCCAACCGACATTGAATTCAAGTTTGCCATTAATAAACTTAAAAACTGCATTGCCAAAGATCGGTTGGAAGGACTTCATCCTTTTTGCCTGATTGCCACATCTGGGACAACAAATACAGGTACGGTCGACCAACTATCAGATTTGGCCAAAATTTGCAAAAAAGAGGACATTTGGTTTCATATCGATGGTGCATACGGCGCAGCAGCCATTCTTTCACCAAAGGGAAAACAATTGATGAAGGGGATTGAAAAGGCAGATTCCCTGACCGTTGATCCACACAAATGGTTTTTTCAGCCTTATGAGATGGGGTGCCTTTTGGTAAGAAATCATAAGCATTTAAGCCACACCTTCACCGAAAAACCTGAATATTTAAGAGATATCGAAGGAAATACATCGGAAATCAACTTTTACGACCATGGAATTCAATTGACTAGAAGGTTTAGGGCGCTTAAATTTTATATGTCGATTAAAACCTTTGGCCTTCAGGAGTTTCGAAACGCCATTAGCTATAATATTGATTTAGCAGAGGAAGTGGAATCTATTTTACGGAAAAGCGGAAAATGGGAGGTTGTATTTCCTGCGACTCTGGCAGTGATCAATTTTAGGTACAATCCGATTGGGAAAAAATATTCTCAAAAGAAATTGGATGAAATCAATCAATACATTTCAGAAAAGGTCGTTTCCTCTAGAAAAGCACTTTTAGTTACCACTATTCTTCACAGCCAAATAGTTTTGCGCATGTGCCTCATTAACCCAAGAACAACTTTGGATGATGTAAAGGAGACATTAGCACTTTGCGAAGGTTTTGCCCAAGATTATCCCGATAATTAAAACGTTGGTTATTTAGCAGAAAGACGCTTTCGATGCTCAAAAATGGTAATGAACATGCGTACACTGATATTTCTGGCCCTTTGTTTAGCCTTTTCGGCGTTGTCTCCTATGAAATTGGTATCAATAGTATCAATCCAATGCCTTAACCAAATTCCGAAATGCTCGTTGGTAATGGTTTGGTCCACTTTTTCATCTACCTCGGCATGAACCACTAGTGGATTGCCCTTATATTTTTGAACAAAAAACAGATTGGTTTCCCAAAAGTTGGTCAACTTTTCAATATGCTCCGGCCAATCTTCTATGATTTCGTTAAAAAAATGACCTATTTCTTCATCTTTTCTGACCTTTTCATAGAATTTGGTCACCAAAAATTTCACGTCTTCCCGTGTTTCGATATTCTTTCTAGACATACTATAGCAAATTTAGGATTAATACCACAGTACTGAGCACTATACTAATAATAAACAAGTTAAAAACCACTTTTGGTCTTGCCAGAGCCCACTTGGCAGAAATATCGCGCCTGAGTATCAACAGCAAAGAGTACTTCTCTTTTTTACGAGATGTGTTTCTGAAGCTCCGTACTTTTTCAACAATGCTTCCGAAATCATGATCTTTCTTCAAATTCCACACAATCCAATCGGATATCGGAGTGTTTCAATTGTTTTTCCAATAGATTACAGTAGTGGTTATCAGCCGATTTTGCATAGAACTTGCAGGCAAAACATGTGCGTTGCACGGTCAATACCCCAATTTGATTCAGTTGATAAATCAATTTGCTCAAGGTTTTGAATAGATTTTCTTTTTCAGCAGATTCAACAAACTCCAATTGTTCTACCAGAGGATTGGCAAAATGCTCGGTCTCGGTTACCATTTTTTTGCCTTCGCCAGAAAGAAGAAGCGAATAACTTCGATTATCGCTTGAAGAATGGTCTTTGACCACTAACTCTTTTTTCACCAAAACACGTATGGCATCACTGATAGTAGGTTTGGTCACATTGAATTCTTGGGCCAAAAAACTCACATTGTTGAATTCGCTTTTATGATAAGCTACAAAAATCAAGATTTGAATCTGGATGGGGCTTAACCCCAATTGTTTTGCTTTTTCCCATAAAAGGGCTTTGAACGCTTGTGAAATACGTTCCAATCCAGCAATTATTTTGCTCGAAAGATCATCTTGCTGCTGTTTTGGGTCAAAAACGCTTCTTTTATCCATAGTGAACAATGCCTGCCGAGAGTCTCGACAGGCAAAGTTAGTTATCCTAATTAAATTAGGAACAATTTTCCATTTCAATGATGTAATATCCTTCCGCTTTAATGTTTTCTACCACATTGGCAGGAGCTGATTGCATATGACAGAATCGGCATTCATTCGAAGCCAATTTTCCAGTCTGAAAAGGTTTGGACCGTAAATATTCTCTTCCATGCTCAAAAATAACATCAGTATCCGTCGTGGACGATGGAACCAGAATGTCAAAATGCATCACTTTACCATCTTCCCTAGGCACATATGTGTCCCAAACCGAAACTTCCATTACTTCACGGTATAGGGTAAGGACAAGTCGCCACTTGCCACGCTAAAAACTTCATACACTCCAAGCATCGGCTTATCTTCTATACTTGTATTCACCTTCATAAAAGCAGCAACTCCATCATATTTAAAATCGATTTTGTTGTTGATTCTATAATTGGGCACAACAACTTTTATGCTATTGCTTTTAGTTGTTACAGGATACCCAGGAGAATCCATATACATTGGCATACCAGGGTTTGTTGGCGGTAACACAATTGTTTCATCGGCTTTTTTGAACTGTTTTACCGAAAGTCCACCTGCTACCCGTTTGTCTTCAGAAAGTATAACCCAATGGGGATGCCATATTATTCCGTCGTTGTCAAAAATTGAATCACTGTTCTCGTCCCATAACGGGGTGTCATCAAAATCGGGATGTGAGGTCAGGGCCAAAGCCACAATACCTTCTGTTGCGTTAAAACCAACATCGGTGGGTTTTAGACTAGTTGGAAAAACATAACCCAAAACGGGTGCTCCATCCAACTGTCCAGCTGGTACTGGAACCGTAGAGCCAGCTTGACCATTTACAGTAATCTCCCAAACCAACACTCCCAAGTCAGCTTTGTTGCTAACTTCAACTGTTTTAATTTGAAAATCCGCATTGTCGTATGGGCCTTTCTGGGCGCAAGAAGTAAACAGACCACAGCCCAACAACAAGCTTAGCATAAATAAATTTTTGTTTTTCATTTTGAATAAATTTTATTAGGATTCCTAACTTTAAAGAATAAAAATTAATTCTTTAAATCTTCAATAGACGCACCATAATTAATATGTAATACGTTACCATTGGGAGTTACCAAAGCAGGAACTGATTGAACACCTCTCCCCTCAGCTTCACTTATACTTTCTTTGTTTTGACCTATATTTATAATGGATACATTTTCAGAACCAAGAAGATTTACCAAATCTTGTTCTGCACTTACACATACAGGACAACCTGCATGATAAAAAATTGATTTACTCATTTCTTTAAATTTTTGAGTTTTTGCAATATTGCTTTACAAATATAGTAAGGATTCCTAATTAAATAAAATATTTATCAAATCAAGTTCTTTTTGAACTTTAGGATCAGTACAATTAATCAAAATGGAAACCACAATTTTCTTGTTTGGATACACATAAAAATTGGAATATGCCCCAACACTGTTACCAACATGTCCAACAAAATTTTTACCATTGGCATCTTGGCTCACCTGAAAGCCCAAGCCATAGTAAGTTGGATTCCCGCTAACATTTTGTGACGTAAGAACAGCCTTAAGAATTTTAGGTTCTATTACATTGTTGTCCAATATTGCGTTACCCAATTTGGCAATATCACTACTTGTAGATAAATAACCACCTCCTGCCATCTTGTAATGATTGTTTATGGATGTGGCCTTTTTAAAACCAGTTGTTGATGTGGTGTAACTTTCAGCAAGGTTATCCACACCATTCAAATTGGCCTTATTTGAATCAGGAGGAAAAGTATTGTTCATACCTAAAGGATCCAGAATTTTTTCCTTGACATAGTCTTCAAAAGGGATTCCGGCAGCTTCTTGCATTGCTAGGGAAAGTAACACAAAATCGAAGCTATTGTACAAATAGCCTTTTCCTGGCTCAAAAACCAAAGGGTCATTCTTAAAAACCTCAATACTATCTTTTATGGAGAAAGGGCGGTTCAGAGCAAATTCTTTTCCTCTATACCCACGGATTCCAGCTGTATGTCCTGCTAATTGTCGAAGTGTAAAATCATAGTTCTTTTTCGGATAATATGGCACGTATTTATAGAATGAAGTATCCAGATCTATCAACCCCTCCTCTATCATTTTGGCCAAAGCCATTCCTGTAATACATTTTGAAATACTGGCTATCCGAATTATGGTGTTTTGGGGATCTACAGGGATTCTTTTTTCCAGATTGGCATAGCCATACCCTTTTTCAAGCATGGTCTTACCTTCATTCAAAATGGTAACGGCCATTCCGGGCACTTTCCCTGCTGCCCATAAATTATGGAACATGGTATCAGCCTTTTTTATTCCCTGCAGACCTTCCAAAGATTTAACCTGATAGGAGTCTAAAAGATTCCTAAAATATGTGAAGAGTGATTTCAAATGTGTAGATTTCCTTGAATCGAATTTAATGAGAAATCAAAGACTCTGTTTAATTACGGTTTTTAACTTTCGATTAATTCCTAAAAATTAGCCGCCCATTAAATAGTTCCTCTACCTCAACAGTCGGTGGGCGGTTGACACTAATGACATCTCCTGTACCTCTTATTATTCCCGAAATTCTCAGTTGGGGATTCACCAATATATCATTGGACCCACGATGGTTCAAACTCACATTCTGTGTGATTAACCTCTCTGCTTCAATACGAGAATCACCTGCAGCCAAAGTGATATTAATATTATCGGTTGTTCCCTGCAACTTAAAAAAGGCTATTCCATTGACAACAATTCCGATATTTTGAGCATTTACATTCAAATCAAAAGAACCATCTGTGGTTTCCGACTCCGGATTATTGAAACTTTCAGAAATCAAGCTAAGATTCGGGTAATTCAGAATCCCATCACTGGACACCAACAATCCAGTACTGCTGCGAATTTGGGTAATATTGGGTGAAGTCACATAAATAGTGGTCAAACCATAATCCCGAATAAAATTACAACCATTTTCGTTTCTTAAAATGAGTCGATTATCTTCTACCGATGCTGTAACATCATTTTGCAAAAACTCTCCAGTCTCAATTTCTACTTGCTGTTCGGTTCCTTGTCTTATGACCAAATTGATATTCTCGAAAACTGTAATGGTCGTGAAACTTGGAACTTCAACCGTTATCCTGACTAAATCACCGGCATTTTGGAAACAATCGGGAGTGTTTTCCCCATTACAGGCAATTAAAAGCAGGGCTAGATATGTGATTATTCCTTTCTTCATAATCGAACTCCTATTCCAAATTCAACTGTTTCCGCTTTGGCTCCGTGAGACTTTAAGGTGATGGCCCCAAAAACTTTATCCCCAAAATAGCGTTTCAATCCAATCCTATTGTACACCTTGCCTTCAAAATCAAACGGGTAATAGACATAATAACCCAATTGGGTCTCGACACTCATTTTATTGATGAACAACTCATGCCCAACAAACAATCCAATACGTTTAAAATCGGTATCTGCATCCACATTAAGTTCAGGAAAAGCAATAGATTGAAAACGAATTAATTCCTTCAAAAAATTGGAAAAAAACACATCTGTTCCGAATTGAATTGCACTTATTCTTCCCAAACGTTTGTCGGCATAAGCTGAAAGTATCCAAAATCCATATCGCCCTGAATTGATCACATCACTTTCGTTTACTCCTGTTCTTAAGGCTAGATTATAACGAATTGGTTCTGAGATTTTTTCTTTGGATTCCCGAGTTATAAATTCAAAATCATCCCCTCCATCCAAATCATAGGTCAAACCTACATTTAATGCCATGCTATTTGTGGATGTATTAGGTGCTTTAAAGTTGGCATTGGAGTAATGAATCAACGAAAGTCCCGCTTTCAACCCTAGTTTTGAGAATAAATTTTCTTTATGATAATTAATCATTACCAAAGTTGACGCCAACAGATGAGAGCCGTAGGCATTGTTACGGAAATTGGTATTCTTGTCGTATGGATTTGTATTATAGGCCACTCCTTGACCCACACGAAACTGTAAATTCCGCCTAAGAAAATAGAAGTTATAATGGGCATATAACCCATAATTTTCGCCCAAGGTGAAATTGTTCATATTCTGATAAACAAAAGAAAAACCAGTGTCTGGATATCCATAAAGTGATTCCCATTCATTGTTACCGAACCTTTTACGGTTAAATCCAAGGATTAGACCACCGGGATGGTTGGTTATCAGATGGGAAATGTCAGTGTTGTGGAGTAGTACCGAACCATAAAACTGGCTCACATCCAGCACGTATTTTTTAGGAATTTCCTTGTGCTGGGAAAATCCATAGGAGCTGCATAAAAAAAAACATAAATAAAGTAGGCGCTTCATGAGGCGCAAAAATAGACATATTTGGTTGATGTGGGAAAATGTTGGATGTTGGATGTTGGTAAAAATACCTCTTCAAAGAAGTTAGTCCAATTCGTGTCAAACCGTGAATATAAAAAAGTTGTTCCTTAAACTTTAACTAACCTAGAAAACCTCCTTGGCAATCGCTTTGATATTATCTGATTTCCCCATGGAATAGTAATGCAATACCGGAACACCAGCTTCTTTAAGCTCTTTGGATTGCTGGATGCACCACTCCACCCCCACCTGCCGTACCTCTTTGTTATTTTTACAGCCCTCAACAGCATCAATCAAATCTTCAGGAATGTCTACCCTAAATACTTGTGGCAATAACTGCAGATGCCTTTTTACGGCTATGGGCTTGATTCCGGGAATTATAGGCACATTTATCCCCATTTTTCGAGCTTCATCCACAAACTCAAAATACTTTTTATTATCGAAGAACATTTGAGTCACCACATAATCGGCTCCCAAATCCACCTTGTGTTTTAACCGCTTTAAATCGGATTTTAAGGAAGGGGCTTCCATATGTTTCTCGGGATAACCGGCCACACCCACGCAAAAATTGGCACAGTTATCCGTCTCTATGACCTCATGCAGATAGTTACCCTTGTTCAAATCATTGATTTGCTGTACCAAATCTGACGCAAATTGATGCCCGCCACTAGTAGCCAAAAAATATTTTTCTTCTTTCATGGCATCACCCCTTAGCGCCATCACATTGTCGATTCCTAAATAATGACAGTCTACCAAAAGATACTCGGTTTCTTCTTTGGTGAACCCTCCACACAACACATGGGGAACAGTATCAACATTGTATTTATGGGTAATGGAGGCACAAATACCAAGTGTTCCTGGACGCATTCGTGTCAATTTTTTGTCCAAAAGCCCATCACGATCTAAATAAACATACTCTTCCCTTGAAGTGGTGACATCAATAAATGGAGGCTTAAATTCCATTAAAGGGTCGATGTTGCCATAAAGTTCTTGGATACTTTTTCCTTTTACAGGGGGTATAATCTCAAAACTGAAGAGTGTTTCTCCTTTTGCTGCTTGTATGTGGTCGGTTACTTTCATTATTATTCATCTATACTATTGGGGGCAAGCCATTTTTGTGCTTTCTCCAATTCAATTTCTTTTCTTTTGGCAAAATCCTTTACTTGATCTTGCTTAATTTTTCCCAATCCGAAATATTTGGACTGCGGATGTCCAAAATAATATCCGCTAACACTAGCTGCCGGCCACATGGCCAAACCATCTGTTAGTTTGACCCCTATTTTTTCTTCTACACCCAATATTTCCCAAATGGTGAGTTTTTCTAAATGATCAGGACAGGCAGGATAACCAGGCGCAGGTCGTATTCCCTGATATTTTTCATCAATCAATTCCTTGTTCGAAAAACTTTCACTACAAGCATAACCCCAATGCTCCGTTCGTACTTCTCTGTGAAGGTATTCGGCGAAAGCTTCAGCAAGACGGTCCGCCAGTGCCTTTACCATGATAGCGGAGTAATCATCCAGTTTTTCTTCATATTCCTTGGCCAATTCTTGGGTTCCAAAGCCTGTGGTCACACAAAAACAGCCCATATAATCTTGTATTCCCGAAGTTTTCGGAGCAATAAAATCGGCCAAAGCGATATTCGGAACTCCTGCTCTTTTTTTTAATTGTTGGCGGAGAGTTCTGAAAATGGATTTCTCACCTTCGTTCGAAATGACTTCGATATCATCTTGGTTTTCCGAATTGGCAGGAAACAATCCAAAAACGGCCTTTGCTTTTAGTTGCTTTTCGTCCAAAATTTTCTTCAACATCTTCTGCGCATCCTCAAAAAGCTCTGTTGCCTGTTTTCCTACTACCTTATCCTTTAGGATGTTGGGATATTTTCCATGTAAATCCCAGCTTCTGAAAAATGGAGACCAATCAATGAAATCCAGCAGTTCTTTTAAATCAAAATCTTCCAATACTTGAATTCCGGTTTGCTTGGGTTTCGCTATGTCAGCAGGATTCCACTTGATTTGTAGTTTGTTATTTCTGGCCTCTTCGAGGGTCAAATATTCTTTCTGTTTGCTTCGGTTCAAGAATTTATCTCGAAAACTCTCATAATCCAGCTTGATGGATTTTTTATAGTTATCCGATGATTCTTTTTTCAATAGATCGCCAACAACTGTTACTGCGCGCGAGGCGTCGTTTACATGCACAACAGCTTGGCTGTATTGCGGGTCGATTTTAACCGCTGTATGGGCCTTGCTAGTAGTAGCTCCGCCTATCAACAACGGTACAGCGAACTGCTGGCGCTCCATTTCTTTAGCTAAAAAGACCATTTCATCCAATGAAGGGGTGATCAAACCACTCAAACCAATAATATCGACCTGTTCTTCTTTGGCTTTATTGATGATTTTTTCCGGTGGGACCATCACACCCATATCCACAATTTCATAATTGTTACAGGCCAAAACCACACTGACTATATTTTTTCCAATATCGTGAACGTCTCCCTTTACCGTCGCCATTAAAATTTTACCTGCAGCTGATGTGGTTGCATCTTTAGATGCTTCTATAAATGGGGTAAGATGTGCAACAGCTTTCTTCATCACCCTTGCAGATTTCACCACTTGGGGAAGGAACATTTTTCCGCTACCGAATAAATCGCCAACTACGTTCATTCCGGTCATTAGATTGCCTTCAATCACTTCCAATGGTCGGGAAGCAGCCAATCTTGCCTCTTCAACATCTTCAACTATATATTGATCGATTCCTTTGACCAAGGCACGTGTGATTCTGTCCTGCAATGGCTCTTCCCGCCATGATAAATCCACCTTGCTCTCCTTGGCTTTCCCTACTACAGTCTCCGCGAATTCCAACAAACGTTCTGTAGCATCATCCCTTCTATTCAATATCACATCTTCGACATGCTCTAAAAGGTCTTTGGGGATATCATCATAAATCTCCAGCAAAGCTGGGTTCACAATACCCATATTCATTCCAGCTTTGATAGCATGATATAAGAAGACGGAATGCATGGCTTCCCGTACAGGATTGTTTCCCCTAAAAGAGAAAGACACATTACTGACCCCTCCACTCACGCTGCAATGCGGTAAGTTTTCACGCACCCATTTGGTTCCCTGGATAAAATCAAGGGCATTGAGTTTATGCTCGTCCATTCCTGTTGCCACAGGAAAGATATTAAGGTCGAAAATGATGTCTTCTGGTGCAAAATTCACCTCATCAACCAAAATATGGTACGAACGTTCGGCGATTTCAATTCGTCGCTCATAAGTATCTGCTTGGCCAACCTCGTCAAAGGCCATAACGATAACAGCAGCCCCATATCGTTTAATCAATTTGGCCTGCTGGATAAACTGCTCTTTTCCTTCTTTTAAGCTGATGGAATTCACCACACATTTTCCTTGAACCACCTGCAGCCCTGCTTCTATTATTTCCCATTTAGAACTGTCGATCATAATAGGAACACGGGCAATATCAGGTTCGGCGACAATGAGATTCAGAAACCTAACCATAGCCTCTTTTCCGTCAATAAGGCCATCATCCATGTTAATGTCTATGATCTGCGCTCCTCCTTCTACCTGGTGTCGGGCAACATCCAAAGCTTCATCAAATTTTTCTTCTTTGATTAGACGAAGAAACTTTTTAGATCCGGCCACATTGGTCCGCTCCCCTACATTGATGAAATTACTTTCCGGGGTTATGACCAAAGGCTCAAGGCCTGACAAACGCAATGGACGTTTATGGTTAACGGTTGATGATTGATGGTTATCTGTCTGCTTCATATGAATCCTTGTCATTAACTAAAAACTATGAACTGTCAACTTACGCGGAGCGTATTCTTTAACCAAATCGGCAATGGCCTTAATATGTTCTGGGGTTGTACCGCAACATCCACCAACAATATTTACCAATTCTTTTTCCACATATTCCTGTATTTGGGAGGCCATTTCTTCTGGAGATTCGTCATATTCCCCAAAGGCATTGGGCAAACCAGCATTGGGGTGTGCAGAAACACCATAATCCGTTTTGGCTGAAACTACTTCCAAATGCGGAACTAGTTGTTTTGCGCCTAAAGCACAATTAAAACCGACCGAAAGAATGGGGATATGGGAAATGGAAATCAAAAATGCTTCTGCGGTCTGACCTGAAAGTGTCCTGCCTGATGCATCGGTAATGGTGCCACTCACCATAATGGGAACTTCAATATTTCGCTCATCTTTTACCTCTTCAATGGCAAATAATGCAGCCTTTGCATTTAAAGTATCAAAAATAGTCTCCACTAAAAGGATATCGGAGCCCCCATCCAATAAAGCTTCCACCTGCTCTTTGTAAGCCTCTCTAAGTTCATCAAACGAGACAGCCCTAAATCCAGGGTCATTGACATCTGGAGACATACTGGCCGTTTTATTGGTCGGACCAATACTTCCAGCTACAAATCGAGGTTTATTAGGTTCTTTGGCGGTAAATTCGTTTGCTACTTCTTTTGCTATTCGGGCAGATTCATAATTGAGTTCGTATACCAATTCTTCCATATGGTAATCTGCCATGGCGATGGTAGTTCCTGAAAAGGTATTGGTTTCAACAATATCTGCTCCGGCGGCAAAATATTTTCTATGGACTTCGGCGATTGCTTCCGGCTGGGTCAAGGACAATAAATCATTGTTTCCCTTCAAAGGGTGTTCCCAATCCTTAAAGCGTTCCCCTCTAAAATCCTCTTCTTCGAATTTATGGCGTTGCAGCATGGTGCCCATAGCTCCGTCCAACACCAAAATTCGTTCTTGTAATATTTCTTCGATATTCTTCATAACACAACTACCCTTTTAAAGGGTTATATATGGTATCAAGAAAAATGTAGGAATATGATGTAAAATCTTCCTGCGTTATCCTTCCCTGACATGAACGGTTTTTTCCTCCATGAGGTCCTGAAACTAGTTCAGAACAGGGTAGAATTTAGCACCTTCTTTATAAGTAAAGGGTTGCTAAGGTTTCACAGGGTCCAATCCCTCCACCTTTCTTGATAACAATTTCAATCTTTTAATGAACTGGGGACAAAATAACCACACTTTATAATCAAAAGCAACTTTAATATCCCTTTTTTCTACGTTAAAACCTTCCAAAGTGGAACAATGGAAGGTTTGACTAACTCAAATAACCTAAAAAAACTTTTAGACTATACTTTGTACCACTTCTTTTTTAGCTTCTTTTTTAGAGCCATCAAAACCTTCTACGCCTCCTACAGTGGTATATTTCATCACAAATCGTTTGTCGGGATTGATAATTTGGTAAGCATATTGGCACATCACCGCAGCTTCATGGAATCCTGACAAAATCAATTTTAATTTTCCTTCATAGGTATTTACATCGCCAATGGCAAAAACTCCAGGTATGTTGGTCTGATAGTCTTTTGCATTATTTACTTTGATGGCATTTTTCTGAATTTCCAAGCCCCAGTTTCCAATTGGACCCAGTTTTGGTGAAAGTCCAAAAAGTGGAATAAAATGGTCTGTTTCCACATAGGTTTGTCCTTTAGCTTCGTCATTGTGCTTGACAACCACAGCTTTTAACTCACTTTCTCCATGTACTTCTTTTACCTCTGCTTCTGTAAACAATTGGATTTTACCCAATTTGGCCAACTCTGAAGCTTTTTCAACAGAATCCAAAGCTCCTCTAAATTCGTTTCTACGGTGTACAAGGGAAACTTCGGAGGCTACATCAGCCAAAAATATGGCCCAATCCAATGCCGAGTCGCCCCCTCCGGCAATAACCACTTTTTTGTTTCTGAACACTTCCGGGTCTTTGATGATATACGAAACCCCTTTGTCCTCATAATCCGCTATGTTGGGAATTATAGGTTTTCTGGGTTCAAATGAGCCCAATCCGCCGGCAATTACAACAACCGAAGCATGGTGCCTAGTGCCTTTATTTGTAGTAACGATAAAAGAACCGTCTTCCTGTTTGTCTAAAGTCTCAGCACGTTCACCTAAGGTGAATCCAGGTTCAAAAGGCTTAATTTGTTCCATTAATTTATCCACTAAATCTCCCGCCAAAATCTCTGGATAAGCTGGAATATCGTAAATAGGTTTCTTTGGATAAATCTCTGAGCATTGACCACCTGGTTGGGCAAGTGCATCAATCAAATGCGTTTTCAGCTTTAACAAGCCAGCTTCAAAAACGGTGAACAGTCCTGTAGGTCCTGCTCCAATTATTAGTATATCTGTTTTGATCATAATCTTAATTTAATGGTCTTGACTGCTCCATAGCTAACACTTCGACAAGCTCAGTGCGACAATGGTGACAACTCGACTTGATATTTAAACTTTTTCGAACAATTTTATTCCCTCTCTTGTATGGTTCTTTTGAATCTCTATTATTTTTTGTCGATGGTTAACAACTTCGCCAATCACAATGATAGCCGGATTTGACAGCTGTTGTTTTTTTGCCTTTTCCACGATTGTGGAAATAGTGCCAATTCCTACTTTTTCATCTTCCGTTGTACCATTTTGAATGATGGCAACAGGTAGATTGGATTTTCCTTCTTTTTTAAAAAGCTCTGCTATTTCCACCAATTTTGACATACCCATCAAAATCACAACAGTTGCGTTAGATTTTGCTGCCAAAGCAACATCTGCAGATAGTTTATGTTCTTTTGTGGTGCCTGTAATCACCCAAAAACTCTCCGTTGCACCTCTTTTGGTGACTGGAATATTTTGGGACGCAGGTACGGCAACAGCAGATGAAATTCCAGGAACGACCTCAACTTCCAACCCATTTTCAGCAGCGTATTCCATTTCTTCAGCTCCTCTTCCAAAAACAAACGGGTCACCTCCTTTTAAACGTACCACATGCTTGTTTAAACCCGCACGTTGCACAATCAACTCATTGATTTGATCTTGTTGAAAGGCGTAGCATCCTTTACGTTTACCCACAAAAATATGCTCAGCATTTGGGGCATAATTCAACAATTCAGCATCCACCAAGGCATCATACAGTACAACATTGGCATGCTGTAATGCTTTGATGCCCTTTAAGGTTATCAAATCTACATCCCCGGGGCCTGCCCCTACCACTGTTAATTTTCCGTTATACATGTGCCAATTCCAATTTTCTATAAGCTTCCAATCTATCCAAGATTATTTTTGCATCTTCCATATAGGCTTGTGCAAATTCTTTCGAAGGTTTGTTCTTATTCAATTGAAGTGTCAATTCTTCAAAACTTCCCGTGAAATCAATCTTTCCGGACTCAACATACAATCTGTCAAAATCCCTAATGATTCCAGAATGGGTATTTACTTTAACTTTTTCAGATGTTAAAAGTGCCTTTGCAGAGTTGACAATGGATTGATAGGAGTAGTAAATACTTGCCGCCCATTTTTCTTCGTCCAATGCTTCTTCTGCCTTTTCAATCTTTTCCTGACTTTCAAAAAATAGGGTAGCGACCAAATCCACAATTACCCCAGCGCATTCTCCAATTCCAATCTCCTTTTTATATTTTACTTCGGTACCCCAATCAATAAAGTCGTCTTGGGTAAGGTTTTCAATATCGGAAAGTGGTTTAAGAAACTCATAGAAATAATGTTCTCCTTTTTCCCAATAGTAATCCGCAAAGGAAGCCCCATTGCCATTTGCATTAAAATCATCCAGAATCAATCGGAGGGCTTGGGGGCCTCTCTTACTAGGAATTTTTACCACTTTATCGGCAAAACGTGCTTTACCATTTCCAAAGTTTCCACCGCCCAACAACACTTGAAGTGCCGGAGCCACCAATTTATCCTTGGTACGGATGGACATTCCCTGGAATCCGATGTTTGCCATATTATGTTGTCCACAAGCGTTCATACAACCGCTTATTTTAATAACCACATCTGGATTGTTGATGTATTGTGGATATTCTACCTTGATCATACGTTCCAATTCCTCGGCGATTCCCGTACTACTGGAAATTCCAAGGTTACAGGTATCGGTTCCCGGACATGCGGTAATATCCAATGCCTTGTTGTATCCAGCTTCAACAAATCCTAATTTTTTGAGTTCTGAATAGAAAAATGGAACCAATTCCTCTTTTACATATGGAATCAGGATATTTTGACGAAGCGACAAACGAATTTCTCCTGCGGCATATTCTTGGACCAATTTGGCCAATTCCCTAGCCTTATCGGTATAAAAATCCCCCAATAACACCTTGATTCCGATGGCTACATAACCTTTTTGTTTTTGTGAAACCAAGTTCGTGGATTTCCATTGTTGAAATTCCTCATTCTCCTCAATTTGAATTGATGGTGCTTCAGCATTGGCAATCACAGGTTGTGGATAGCTTTCAAAATCTATGGGATAGGTTTTAATTGGAATGGCCAATTGTTCTTCTTCCAACAACACTTTGAATCCTTCAAGACCAATATCCTTCAGCAAGAATTTCATCCGCGCTTTTGCACGGCTCCTACGTTCTCCGTATCTGTCAAAAACACGGATTACACCTTCCATTAATGGAACAATTTTGTCTGTCGGTAAAAAACTGTAGAGTTCATCGGCATGACGGGGTTGTGAACCCAAACCACCGGCCAACATCACTTTAAATCCTCTTTCTCCATTTTTGATTTTTGCGATAAAACCAAGATCATGCATATAGGAAAGTCCTGTGTCGGCATCGCTAGACGAGAAGGAAACTTTAAATTTTCTACCCATTTCCTGCCCGATAGGATTCCGAAGAAAGTATTGGAAAACAGCATGGGCATAGGGAGAGACATCAAAAGGTTCGTCAATATCGATTCCGGCTGTTTCACTAGCGGTTACATTTCGAACGGTATTTCCGCAGGCTTCGCGAAGCGTAACATCATCCTTTTCCAGTTCGGCCCAAAGTTCTGGGGTACGGTCAAGGTCCACATAGTGGATTTGAATATCTTGACGGGTGGTAATGTGCAATCTGCCTCTTGAATATTCGTCAGAAACATCGCAAATGCGAAGCAATTGGTTGGAGGTTACTTTACCATATGGTAACTTAATACGTACCATTTGAACTCCTTGTTGACGTTGTCCGTAGACTCCACGAGCTAGACGTAGGCTTCTGAATTTTTCTTCGTCCAATTCGCCACCTTTGAATTGGCGAATTTTTCTTTCCAATTCTATAATGTCCTTTTCAACAATTGGGCTCTCTATTTCTGTTCTAAAGCTTCTCATTATTCTATTTTTCCTATCTGGTTAATAGATTTTATTCACAACTATGTTATCACCTATGCATTCTGGTCTGATTTCTTTTTAGTTTATGAAACCAACACCTGCAGTGGTATTTGTTCTACTATCGATAATTATAAAGGAACCGTTTGTACGATGGTCTTTGAACCGATCGTAAAAAATGGGTTTGTTGAATTTCAACCTCACCTTTGCAATGTCGTTCATTTGTAGGGTTGAAACATTTTCTTCAATACCTGAATAATCGGGATGAATCTTATGTTCAATGGCATCAACTTTTGCCAATACTTTATTTATTCCATGTTGTACCACATATTTGCCTCCTGTGGTAAGATTATCTGAGTCCATCCAGGAAATTGTGGCGGTCAACTGCTTGTCTATGGTCGGCAAGTCACCTGCTTTGACCAACATATCTCCTCGACTTACGTTTACCTCATCTTCCAAAGTAATGGTCACAGATGACCTTCTTGGCGCGGTTTGGTATTCTTTATCGTAGAAATAAATGTTTTTAATCTTGCTTCGGGTCATTGACGGTAATACGACAACTTCGTCACCAACATTTAATTCACCACCATATACCTTTCCAGCAAATCCACGAAAATCATGAAAATCCTCTGTCTTGGGTCGGACTACGTATTGTACCGGAAATCTTGGGGTTCCCACGTTGGACACGGCAGCCAAATCCAAGCTTTCCAAGTGTTCCAGTATGGTTTCGCCATCATACCAAGGTGTATTCTTGGATTTCTCTACTACGTTATCTCCTTTTAATGCGCTAACGGGGATAAAGGTGATTTTTTGTCCTGCATAATCACGTTTGCTCATCAATTGTTCGAAGTCGGCCTTGATGGCGTTGTATTTCTCCTCAGAGAAATCTACCAAATCCATTTTATTTACGGCAACAATAACTTCTTTTACACGCAGTAGGTTGTTGATGAAAAAGTGTCTGTTGGTCTGCTCAATCACACCTTTTCGAGCATCAATCAATATGATTGCCGTCTGTGAAGTAGATGCTCCAGTAACCATGTTTCTGGTATATTCCACATGCCCTGGGGTATCTGCTATGATATAGCTTTTTTTCGCCGTTGAAAAATAGATATGTGCAACATCGATAGTAATTCCCTGCTCTCTCTCAGCTACCAAACCATCGGTTGCCAAAGAAAAATCAAGGTAATCGTACCCTTTTTGCTTACTAGTTTTTTCAATGGCCTCCAATTTATCGTCGGTCAACGATTTGGTATCGTATAACAGTCGACCAATCAAGGTACTTTTACCATCATCTACACTACCTGCGGTAGCTATTTTTAGTACTTCCAATTTTTTTATTTTTTATTCTTTTGGATTCCCGCCTGCGCGGAAATGACAAATTGATTTAGAAATATCCTTGTTGTTTACGTTTTTCCATTGCTGCTTCGGAACGTTTGTCATCAATTCTGGCTCCGCGTTCTGAAATTTTTGATTCTCTGATTTCAGCCACAACTTTTTCTATGGTATCGGCATGGGATGCAACTGCCGCAGTACACGACATATCACCCACAGTTCTAAAACGGACCATTCGCTCTTCAACAACCTCATCATCTGCCCTAAATACCACACCATCTTCCGCCGACCAAATCAATCCATCTCTTAAAAAGATATTTCTTTTATGCGCAAAATAGATGGAAGGAATCTCAATATTTTCTTTTTCGATATAGCTCCAAACATCGAGCTCCGTCCAGTTACTGATTGGAAAAACTCGCACATTTTGTCCCATTTCAATTTCACCGTTCAGCATATCGAACAATTCTGGGCGCTGATTTTTTTCATCCCACTGACCAAAATCATCACGAACAGAAAATATGCGTTCTTTGGCACGAGCTTTTTCTTCATCTCTACGCGCTCCACCAATACATGCATCGAATTTGAATTCTTCAATCGCATCTAACAATGTTGTAGTCTGCAGCATGTTTCTACTGGAATATTTTCCGGTTTCCTCAACCACTTTTCCTTGATCTATGGAATCTTGAACGTTTCTTACAATAAGTTCAACCCCAAGTTCCTCCACCAATTTATCTCGAAACTCAATGGTTTCGGGGAAATTATGGCCGGTATCGATATGCATTAACGGAAAAGGAATTTTTGCAGGCCAAAAGGCTTTTTGTGCCAATCTTACCAATGTTATGGAATCCTTTCCGCCTGAAAACAACAATACCGGTTTTTCAAACTGTGCCGCAACCTCACGCATGATATAAATAGCCTCATGCTCCAATGCATTGGCTTTTGGTCTTTTTTCCAAATCCAATAGTTCTGGTTTTTGTATTTCTTCTAAAAGTGTACTCAATGTCCGATTTCTTTTATGTATGTAATCCACACTCCCGGTTTTCTAAAACCTTTGTGGGATCAAAATATTTATGCTCGTTAGGTAAATTACGCTGGTTCAAATATGCATCCAATTGGGTGTCGCTCCAGTAATAAAATGGGCTTACTTTAAGTACGCCATCTTTGCTCAAGCTCAACACATCCAATGAATCTCTATGGGTGGTTTGCCCTTTTCGCAAGTTGGTAAACCAAACATCGGGCTTGTGCTCTTCCATTGCTCTTTTAAAAGGTTCAAGCTTTACTTGTTCGGTAAAAATGGCATGTCTTGGATCATCTATTTGTGGAATTCCCATAACTGCATCACGATGTGCAGCTGTTTGCCTTGGCACATATAATTTGATGTTCAGGTCCAATCGAGAGGTCAACTCATCAGCATGCTTATAGGTATTTGGTGTATTATATCCGGTATCACACCAAATCACAGGAATGCTGTTATCAATATCCGTTACTGCATGAAGTATGGCCACTTCGTAAGGACGAAAATTTGTGGTCACCACTGGAGACTTTCCGTTCGCAATCGCCCAAGAAATTATTTCTTGGGGATCAATGCCCTTAAAATGCTTATTTAATTTCGCTATGCTTTCTTGTGAAAATGCCATGACATAATAATTTATTTACCCCAACCTATCTTGTTCCAAAATCTTTCATGGAAGAAGTACAGAATCATCTTGGTAACAAAATCTATAGAGGCTATAGATGCTGCCAATATCACTTCTTCAACAAAAAAATAGGAGATAATCAACGTGTCCAAGGTTCCAATAACCCTCCAGCTAACCGCTTTGGCAATACTTCTAATTGGTCTCTCGGAATTCTTATCCTTTTCAAAGGATGTCTTGGTTTCTTTCGAATTCAATATTAATTGGTCTGCTATCATAATATTACCCTATCGATTTACTAGGAAATACAAACATAAATGTTTTATTTCAATGGAATCGTTAAAAGCTGCATAAAATTACTATTACCCTATAGTTTTTATAGATTTTAATGGATGAACGCACAAATTTTATGGATTTATTGATCTTAAATGCCAAATACTGCAGAATATAGACCTAAGAAGCTATCAAATCGGCTAAAGTATTGCTTCGATAGACTTCCAACGCACTATCTCGCACTTGAAGCATCAATTTGTTTACTGAACATTTGTTTTCATCGGGGCAGTCAGCACATTTTTCGTAGAAGTTTAGGCTAACACAGGGCACCATTGCAATAGGGCCTTCCAAAACCCGCATTACCGCGGTCATTAAAATGTCTTCTGGTTCTTTGATTAGATAGTACCCCCCTCCTTTTCCTTTTTTGGATCCTAAAAATCCATTTCTTCGAAGGGTGAGCAAAATGCTTTCCAAAAACTTTTGTGAAATGTTCTCGTGCTTGGCTATTTCAGCAATTTGAACGGGTTCCCTAGTTTCTAAAGAAGCTAGGTAAGTAAGTGCTTTTAAACCGTATTTTGTCTTCTTGGAGAGCATCTAACGAAGATAGCGAAAATTAACAATCGACTGTTCTAATTTGGTTGAAAGTCAAGATTAGTTAGTCCAACGCCTGTTCAATATCAGCGATGATATCGTCAATATGTTCCAAGCCAACGGAAATGCGCACTGTTCCATCTGAAATTCCCACCGATTTTCGTTCTTCAACGCTCAATTTGCTATGTGTTGTTGACGCTGGATGGGTAACAATACTTCTTGAGTCTCCCAAATTGGCGGAAAGAGACAGCATTTTAACGGAATCGAAGAATTTTCTTCCCGCATCAAGACCTCCCTTTACTTCAAATGCCACAACGCAACCTCCTGCTTTCATCTGCTTTTTTGCAACCTCATATTTGGGGTGCGATTTTAAAAAAGGGTATTTAACCCACGCTATCTTCGGATGGTTTTCCAAGTATGTTGCCAATTGCAATGCATTAGCACAATGCCTATCTACTCTAAGTGCCAGAGTTTCTAAGCTTTTGGATAAAACCCAAGCGTTAAACGGAGAAAGTGCAGGTCCTGTTATCCTTGAAAAACGGTAGACCTTATCAATAAGGTCGCTATTACCAACAGTGATTCCGGCCAAAACCCGGCCCTGGCCATCCATCAATTTTGTTCCTGAATGAATAATCAAATGGGCACCAAACTTAATGGGTTGCTGCAAATAAGGCGATGCAAAACAGTTGTCGATAATAAAAATCAAATTATGTTTTTTGGCAATGTTGCCCAAAACTTCCAGGTCCAAAACATCCACTCCTGGGTTGGTAGGGGATTCGGCATAAATAATCTTGGTTTTATTCGTAATCAAACCTTCAACCGCATCTAAATTATTTACATTAAAATAGCTCGTTGAAATGTTCCATTTTGGAAAAAACTGAGTAAAAAGCGTATGGGTAGAGCCAAAAATGCTCTTACACGAAACTATATGGTCTCCACTTTCCAGTAAAGCAGCAAAAGTACCGTATACCGCGGCCATACCTGATGCAAATGCGAAGCCGCTCTCAGCTCCTTCCATTTTGCATACCTTATCGATAAATTCCGAAGAATTTGGATTGGAATATCTTGAATAGATATTTCGGTCTTTTTCTTCAGCAAAGGAAGCTCTCATATCTTCGGCATCTTCAAAAACAAAGCTAGAGGTCAGATACATTGGACTGGAATGTTCCAAGAATTGTGTTCGCTCTATTTGCGTTCGAATCGCTTCAGTTTCAAAATTTCGTTGCTTATTATTTTTCATAAAAACACCCCTAAAATCCCCTTAAGGGACTAATACTATTATATTTTTTCTGCTATTCTTAAAATATCTCCAAAAACACCTCTAGCGGTAACCGCTGCGCCAGCTCCTGCTCCTTGAATCACCAATGGATTTTCTCCATAGGATTCTGTATAAATCTCAATAATGGAATCTGAACCACTCACCTGCCCCAACGCACTTTCTTTGGGCACGGACACCAATTTAACATCCAAATTACCCTTGTCTTGCTGTAAATCGCCATGCAAATCTCCAATATATCGAAGAACATGATCTTCTTTTTGTGATTTCTTGACTTTGCCATATACCTCATCCATAACCGCAATATGTTCCATAAATTCATCAAAATCCAAAGATTGCAATTCCTTCGGAATTAGGTTTTCAACCTTGATATCCGAAAACTCATTTTGCAAATCGAGTTCACGGGCCAAAATCAACAATTTTCTACCCACATCATTTCCTGAAAGGTCTTCCCTAGGGTCTGGTTCGGTAAACCCTTTTTCCATGGCTTCTTTTACAATATGGGAAAATGGGATTTCATTTTCTGAAAATGTATTAAAAATATAACTCAACGAACCAGAAAACACGCCTTTGATTCTGGTAATATTCTCACCGGAAAGGTGCAATAGCTTTATAGTATCTATAAGCGGTAGTCCTGCACCCACATTCGTCTCGTACAGGTATTGCTTTTGATTTTTCTCAAGATGCTTTCTTATGGATTTATAGTAATCAAAACCTAAAGTGTTCGCTATTTTGTTTGAAGAAACCAAATCAAATCCATTATCGATGAAGCTTTCATAGTTTGATACAAATGCTTCGCTGGCTGTATTGTCCACCGCAATCAAATTTTCTAAATGATTTGCCTTTGCAAATTCGATTATATCCTCGATTTGATAGGGAATCCCGTTTTTATCCAGATCTTTCTTCCAATTTTGGGATATACCTTCGGTATTCAACACTACTTTTTTGGAATTGGAAACAGCAAAAACTCTGAGGTCAATGTCCTTTCTTCTTTCAATGCTCAGCTTGGAATCCAATATTTGGTCAATCAAGGTTCCGCCAACATTACCATGGCCAAAAACCGCAAGGTTCACCTTCTTGGCAATGCCAAAAATTTGCCCATGCACCACATTGATTGCTTTGTGCAAATCGGATTTTTTTAAAACCAAACTCACATTTTTACCCGTCACCGTGTTATTAAAAAGTAATGGAACCACTTGATTTTTAACCAGCGCGTTATATGGTTTGTGAAAAGTGCTCAGGTCCATTCCCACAATAGAAATAACAGAAACATCCGTCACCACGGTAATTTGGTTGACATCATGGGAAGAATAGTCTGTTTCAAATTCTAAATCCAGTACTTTTTTGGCTTTCTGAGCTTCTTTTGCATCAACCACCAAACCAATGCCCCGTTCTGAAGATCCTTGGGAAATGATTCCAACATTAATGTTATTCTGTCCGAGTGTCTTAAAAATTCGGGCATCGATTCCAATTTTGCCCAAAAGTCCCCTTCCTTCAAGATTGATCAAGGCAACATCTTCCAAAACGGACAAGGATTTAATTCTACCGTTATCGGTTTTCGGTCCAATCAGCGTTCCATTGTTGTCATCATTAAACGTATTGAGAATCCGCAACGGAATATTTTTTTCAATAAGCGGAATAATGGTCTTTGCATGTAATATAGTGGCCCCAAAATTGGCCAACTCATTAGCCTCGGCATAAGAAATGACATCGATAAGTTTGGCATCGGATACCAAATCAGGATTTGCTGTGTAAATTCCATTTACATGGGTATAATTGAGCAATTCACTGGCATCTAAAAAATTTGCCAGAAGTGCTGCGGAATAATTAGTCCCATTTCTTCCCAAAGTAGTGGTCTCTCCTTCACTATTGGATGCAATGAAACCTGTAACTATTGGAATTACATCTGAATCCAAATTTTTAAAACATCTGATTACATTTTCTTTGGAGATTCCCTCTTCTACTTCTGCATTTGTGAAGGTATCGTCAGTTTTAATCAATGCTCTTGAATCTATCCATTGGGCATTGACACCCAATTGTTGTAATAGGGTAGTTACCGATTTACCAGAAATCAACTCGCCATGTGACATAAGTTCATCTTTGGTTTTTGAACTGTAGTCACCTGTAAGTGAAACTCCTTTTAGTATTTTTTCAACAGTCTGAAGTTCATTTTCAACTACGGAAATATCCGATAGGCCCTCTTTTTGATAATCAGAAAAACGTTTCAATTCGTTATTAAAATCATCACCGGTTGCTGCCGTTTTGAGCATGGATTCCAACTGATCAGTTGCTCTTCCACGTGCAGAAACCACTACGGCAAATTGTTCTTTTGTATTGGCTTTATTTGAAATGATCTTGAGAACTCGTTCAATTCCCTCGCCATTGGCCAAGGATTTACCGCCAAATTTTAGAATTTTGATACGCTCCGGCTTTCCATTTTTTTGGAACACTGGTTCCAAGAGTTTTTCCAACTGTTCAAACTCCATCAAAAAAGCATCATGGCCATGAAGTGACTGTACTTCACCATAGGTGACGTTGGTATTTACCAATGCCAATCGCCTGAAAGTCTCCTTGTTTTCTTCAGCTGTAAAAAACAAATCTGAGTTAACCCCAATAATATGAATCTTGGTATCACTTTCTTGAAGCGCTTTGAAAGATTCATCTCCTTCTCTGGTGATATCGATGGTTCTCAACAATTGGTTCATCAATTTATACGCAGATAACTGAAATCTTTCTTGCAACTTTTTCCCGTGGTGCATCAACCAACTTTCCACATTGAAAACCTGAAGTTCTTCATTGGTACTCCGTTGGAATCGCTCTTTGAACGATTCCGGCGTGCGATAACAAAGCATGGCATGCATCCGAGCATCATGCACAGGTTGTTTTGAGTTGATCAAAAACTGCTCTTGAATCTGGCAATTTGCAATCAACCAGTCTGTAGACTTCCAATCCGAAGCTACCGGAATTAAATGTTCTGTTATTTTAGGGTTTAACGCCGTCATTTCCCAAGCAATGCCCCCTCCCAATGAACCGCCAATAATGGCGTACAATCGGTCAACTTTTAACCGTTGTAATCCTTGCAAAAAGAGTCTTGCAATATCTCCGGCCACAAAATCTTTATAATTATCAATGACAAAACCATCGTATCCATTTCCAGGGATATTGAAGGCCAAAATCGTGTACTTGTCGGTATCAATGCTTTTGTTTTTGCCAATTATTTCTGACCACCAACCTGAATCTCCAGTTACGTTGGAGTTTCCTGTCAACGCATGATTGACCAATACAATGGGTGCTGTATGCAATTCCTTTCCGAAAATCTGATAGGAGAGCTGGAAGTCTTGCAAGACCCCATTTATGGTGGTGAAATTCTTTATTTCTGTTTTGTGGAGCATTTCTTAAAAATTGATGCTGATTCAAGGACAGTCGAGATACTTAAAACAAGATCATCTCGACTGCGCTCAATATGACATTTTTAGGCTAAAACTGATTTATCAATGGTTGCAAATGCTTGCTCCAAATCGTTCTTTAAATCGGATAAATCTTCGAGTCCCACCGACAATCGAATCAAATCTTTGGTCACACCAGCAGATTCTTGCTGGGCCTCATCCAATTGTTGGTGCGTAGTGCTAGCAGGATGAATGATCAAAGATTTAGTATCACCTATATTGGCCAATAATGAGAAAATATTGGTTTCATCCGCAATTTTCTTGGCTGATTCAAATCCACCTTTTACACCAAAAGTGACAATGCTGCTCTGTCCGTCGGGTAAATACTCATTAGATAGTGATTTGTACTTGCTTGATTCCAGTCCCGGATAGTTAACCCATATTACTTCATCCCGATCTTCCAACCATTTTGCCAATGCCAATGCATTCTCACTGTGTTTTTTCATGCGAATTTCCAAAGTTTCGAGTCCTTGGATAATTTGAAATGCATTGAATGGACTCAAACAAGCTCCATGATCTCTTAGACCTTCAATTCGAACTTTAGCAATAAATGCAGCTGGACCAAGCGCTTCATGATAAACCAATCCGTGATATCCTGCAGATGGCTCGGTAAATTCAGGAAATTTTCCATTGGCCCAATCAAATGTGCCGGCATCAATAATCGCACCACCCAAAGCGGTTCCGTTTCCATTGATGTATTTGGTCAAAGAATGGATTACAATGTTGGCTCCGTGCTCAATAGGATTCAATAAGGCAGGTGAGGCCACCGTATTGTCCACAATAAAAGGAACCTTCGCCGCTTTCGCTTCTTTGGAAATTGCTTTGAGGTCTAAAACGTCCAATTTGGGATTCCCCAAAGATTCCACAAAAAATGCCTGTGTATTTTCTTGAACGGCTTTTCCAAAATTGGATGGATCGGAAGGGTCAACAAAAGTTGTGGTAATTCCCAAACGTGGTAGAGTTACGCTCAAAAGGTTATATGTTCCTCCGTAAAGACTATTGGAGGCAACAATATGGTCGCCAGTCTTTAACAATACCAACAATGCCGTGTTAATTGCACCGGTCCCGGATGAAGTCACCACAGAAGCAATTCCACCTTCCAAGGCTGCTAAACGCTGTTCCAGAATATCGTTGGTAGGATTGTTGATTCGGGAATAAATGTTTCCAAATTCGGCCAATGAAAAAAGATTGGCAGCATGGTCAGCATTATTGAACACGTATGCCGTACTTTGGTAAATGGGCACCGCTCTTGTTCCTCCATTAAGGGTTACATCGTGGCCTGCATGTAAAGCATTGGTTGAAAATTTTTGATCACTCATGATTTTTTGTTTTTAATTAAACCTGTTCTGTTTTTAGATTCCCACTTTCGTGGGAATGACAATGCTTTTCAATTTCATTTAAAAAGCATAAAAAAGCCAAACCCTACTCGACTATTCTGTCGATAGGAAAAATCAAAAAGTTATAAGAAAGTGAAACCAAAATAAATTGGTCGTTGTTATCTATTCCCAAATGGGATAGAATTTAGCACCTTCTTGACATTGGAAGTCAAGGGTTGCTAAGGCTTCATAGGGTCTATTCCCTCCACCTTTCTTGATAACTATTCAATACGTGTTTGAACTTGTGAGGACAAATATAAAGGCAGAATCTTTTAATATCCTAATCTTTTGCGAAAAATTCACAGAAGATTGCAAATGGTTTAAAAAAACCACCCATTTTATCTCAAAACCGAAAATTCCACATTAGAATCAGTAAAAACCGTATGTGTCTGGGTCTTAAAATCCTCCTCATCAGCCTTAAAAATGT
The DNA here is from genome assembly GCF_014698935.1 of Flagellimonas sp. S3867. Lineage (GTDB taxonomy): Bacteria > Bacteroidota > Bacteroidia > Flavobacteriales > Flavobacteriaceae > Flagellimonas. The sequence goes on along the minus strand of NZ_JACVMN010000003.1, from coordinate 401,425 downwards.
TGTCTACATAGGTCTGTGGATTTAAATCTATTAAAGGAAACCATGTGCTCTGCACCTGAATTTGAAGTTTATGTCCCTTTTTAATGGTATGAAAAACATCTTGTAGCTTAAGGTTTACATCTGTTTTCTTATTTGGTGTAAAGGGTTCGGGGTTGGAAAAACTGTTTCTGAACCTTCCCCTTAACACCTCACTACGAACCATGAGATGATAATTGGCCATTTTTAAATGGTCTTGCATCTCCTCGTTGGTTTCTGTTTCCGCTGGATGTACGTCGATTACTTTAACAATCCAATCAGCCGCGGTTCCAGTCGTTGCTACCTTTAACTTTGCCAGAATATCACCGGCCAAAGTCAAATCTTCTTCCAATACATCTGTTTCAAAAATGAGCACATCTGATCTGCGAGCTGCAAATCGCTGATCATCGGTCATGTACTTTCTGGGTGTAAACACAGACTTGATATCCTCTGAGTAAGGAACCGGTTTTTTTACATTGCTAACAAATTGAATGCCCGAAACTTCTTTTTGTTCTGAGGTCAATTTTTGATTTTCTGAAAGAAACCTGGTCTCTTTTTCAACTCCTCTCGGAGGCCATGAGTCATATGTTTTCCATTCTTTACGACCCGAATCGAAAACATAGGCTTCTGGAAGTCCACTATTCTCATCCCCTTCTCCTTTTAAAAAATGGTTGAAGAATTTCGTTTCAATATTTTTCTGGTAGAACAGCGAAATGGAATCTCCGAAATAATAATTGCCAACTACATTCCTATCCTTTTTCCGTGCCCATCCACCATGATCCCATGGTCCAAAAACCATGGTATTGTAGTTGCCTTCGTTATGTTGTTCAATATTTTTATAAGTCTCCAGTGGGCCATATAAATCCTCCGCGTCAAACCATCCACCAACGATCATGGTGGCAACATTGGTCTTTACATTTTTTAGATGTTGAATGATTCCCCTACTCTGCCAAAGTTCGTCGTAGTTAGGATGTTCCTTCAGTTCGTTCCAGAAAAAGTCGTCAGTAACCCCGTCAGGTCGCATTGTCGGTGTGTCTACCGTTTCATATTCAAAAAAGGAGTTCAAGTTCTCTAAAGGGCCTACATCCAAAAAGAATTGATACTGGTCTTCCGTTTGAATATCCGGTAAAGTGTACCAAGCCGTGTCTATGGGTTGATCGTTATTGGGTCTTGGTGTTCCAAAAAGTGATGTTGCCCTAAAATAACTCAGTAAATATGCTCCGTTATGGTGGAAATCATCAAAAAAGAAGTCCCCAATACAAGCTTGCGGTGAAGAAGCTTTTAAAGCTGGGTGGGCATCAACGGTTGCGTAAGTTGCATAAAATCCAGGATATGAAATGCCCCAAACGCCCACTCTACCATTGTTGTTCTCCACATTGTTCACCAACCATTCAATGGTATCGTAAGTATCCGAACTTTCATCAACATCCTGATCAGAAGTCTTATTGGGAATATACGCCCGCATGTTCTCATAATGTCCTTCACTCAACCATCTTCCTCGAACATCTTGGTAGACAATGATATTTCCTTCCTTCATTAAATGCACATTGGGACCAATCTGCTTTCTAAAATTTTCTTCACCATATGGTCTAGAACTGTATGGTGTCCGCTGCATTAAAATGGGATATTCCTTTGAGGTATCTTTTGGCGAATAAATGGTGGTGTGCAATTTTACTCCGTCCCTCATCTCAATATCCACTTCTTGCTTGTTGTAATTATCAGCTACGTAGGTATCCTCTTGCTGAATCTCCTTTTTGACGGTTTTTTTGCAGGATGATATTGCCAATGCCAAAACGAACATTAGCATAACCGGACGAAGTACTCTTTTCATCTTAATAAAATTTTGATTGACGCCTAAAACTACAAAGAAATCTTTAGCTGATATTTCTTCAAGACGGGTTAGAAAGAAACAGAAATGAGCTTAAAGCCCAAAAACCTCTTTTACGGCTTCGACCTTGTCCAATTTTTCCCAAGTGAAAAGTTCCACTTCTTTTTCAACTCTTCCGTTGTAAGGTGATTCAAAAACCTTGGCGATTTTTTGCGGTTGTTTTCCCATATGACCGTATGCCGCGGTCTCCAAATAAATCGGATTTCTCAATTTTAAGCGTTCTTCAATGGCAAAAGGTCTCATATCGAATAATTGCGAAGCCTTTTCAGCAATTTCACCATCAGATAGATTCACGTTTGCCGTACCGAAGGTATCCACAAAAATGGAGGTTGGCTCAACCACGCCGATAGCGTAGCTTACCTGTACCAATATCTCATCTGCCACCCCAGCTGCCACCAAGTTTTTAGCCGCATGTCGCGCTGCATAAGCTGCACTTCTATCCACTTTGCTTGGGTCTTTTCCACTAAAGGCACCACCGCCATGTGCGCCTTTTCCTCCGTAGGTATCAACGATGATTTTGCGTCCGGTCAGTCCGGTATCTCCATGCGGACCACCTATAACAAACTTACCTGTTGGGTTAATATGGTATTTAATGTTGTTATTGAAAAGCACCTGAATGGATTCCGGCAACAACTTTTTTACTTCTGGAATTAAAATAGTAAGAATATCCTCTTTGATTTTAGCCAACATCTTTTCATCAGCATCGAAATCATCGTGTTGGGTAGATACGACTATGGTATCTATTCGCTGCGGCACATTATCATCCGAATATTCGATAGTCACTTGGGCTTTGGCATCCGGTCTTAAGTATGAAATTTTTGTTCCCTCTTTTCTTAAATCTGCTAAAACTTGAAGGATCTTATGTGAAATATCCAATGCCAAAGGCATATAATTCTCAGTCTCTTTGGTTGCATAGCCAAACATCATACCTTGATCACCTGCTCCCTGTTCTTCTTTGCTTCCCCTATCCACCCCTTGGTTGATATCTTGAGATTGTTCATGAATCAGAGAAATAACGCCACAAGAATCTCCACTAAACTGATATTCACCTTTGGTGTATCCTATTTTATTAATGACCTCCCTGGCAATATTTTGAACATCTAAGTAAGTGTCACTTTTAACTTCTCCTGCCAAAACTACTTGGCCCGTGGTTACCAAAGTCTCGCAAGCCACTTTGCTTTCGGGGTCAAAAGCTAAAAAGTTGTCTAAAAGCGCATCACTGATTTGGTCGGCTATTTTGTCTGGGTGTCCTTCACTAACAGATTCTGATGTAAACAGATATGGCATGTACTTCTATTTTATGTGGTGAGATTTGACGATGCAGCCCAAAAAAGTTTACACACCTTTTTTAGCATTTTTTTTTGGAGGTTGCAAGCAGTCAAATCTTTCCTCATTAATCGTGGGCAAAAATATGAAAATGTTTTGGTCTTAAAAACCTAATATTTTTAAAAGCCTTATATCTATTATAAGTGGTTTATCCGTATTTTGCTGTCCGACTAATTTACATATCATGAAAAACAAAGCATTACTTTCATTTCTCTTATTCTCATTTACATTCTTAGTTGTAGGTCAAGATAAAAAGGATGAAAAAAAGTGGGATGTATCCAATCCCTATTCTGATTGGAAAATCAATGACGTTGCTTTATCGACTGATGAAGGCACATGGATGAATCTAGATGTCAGCCCAGATGGAAGGCAAATTGTTTTTGATATGCTTGGGGATATATACATCATGCCCGTTTCGGGAGGAAATGCAAAAGCTTTGCGTACTGGATTGCCTTTTGAAGTTCAACCTCGTTTTAGCCCAGATGGAAAAAAGATATCCTTTACTTCCGATGCTGGAGGCGGAGACAATATTTGGGTGATGGATATTGATGGCAGCAATGCGAAACAAATCACCAAAGAAAACTTCAGATTGTTGAACAATGCCGTTTGGACACCGGATGGCAACCATTTGATTGCCAGAAAACACTTCACATCGCAACGTTCCTTGGGTGCAGGCGAAATGTGGCAATATCATATTACAGGTGGAAGTGGTTTAAAGTTGACAAAAAGAAAAAATGACCAACAAGATGTCAACGAACCTTCGGTTTCTAATGATGGTAAATACTTGTACTACTGCGAGGATATGTACCCAGGTGGATTTTTTCAATACAACAAAGATCCCAATTCACAGATTTATGCCATCAAACGTTATGATTTTGAAACCGGAAAGACCATCACCATAACTGGAGGTCCTGGTAGTGCTTCAAGACCAACTGTTTCACCTGATAACAAAAAGCTTGCTTTTGTAAAACGTGTTCGAACTAAAACTGTTCTGTTTATCCATAATTTGGAAACAGGTGAAGAGTGGCCTATTTATGATGCTTTGAACAAGGATCAGATGGAAGCTTGGGCCATTTTTGGCACCTATCCCAACTTCAGCTGGATGCCAAATGGCAATGAAATCGTTTTTTGGGCAGGAGGTAAAATTCAAAAAATCAATATTGAAACCCTTCAGGTCGGGTCTATTCCATTCCAAGTAGATACAAAAATTAAAATTGCCGAGACGCACCGGGTTCAACATCAAGTAGATGCAGATGAATTTACAGCTAAGGTAATTCGCCATGTTAAGACTTCCCCAGATGGAAAAAGAATTGTTTTCAGTGCATTGGGACGCCTTTGGACCAAAACTTTACCAAATGGTAAACCAAAACGCCTAACAAAAGGTACTGATTTGGAGTTTGAGCCTTCTTTTTCTCCTGATGGAAAGGAAATTATTTATGTGACCTGGGATGATGAGCTGCTGGGCGCCATTCATAAAATAGCATCAACAGGTGGCAAATCGACCAAACTGACTTTGACCAAAGGAATTTATCGTTTTCCCGCTTTCTCAAACAGTGGAAATTACATTGTTTATGGGAAACAAAGCGGTAGTAATGATCAAGGTAGAACGTTCACTAAAGAGTCTGGTATTTACACGATGGCCACCAATGGAAACTATATCAAAAAACTTACCGAGAATGGGTTAACGCCAACATTCAGTGCTGATGACCTTCGTGTCTTCTTTCAAACCGGTGGAAAATTCTTCGGATCGTTGACGAAGGAACTTAAAAGTGTTGATTTGAATGGTAAGGATGAACGCGTTCATTTCAAGTCCAAATACGCCAATCATATTGTGTCATCACCTGATAACAAATGGTTGTTATTTTCCAATTTACACAAAGCGTATGTGGCGCCGATGACCATGACGGGCCAAACCATTGAATTTGACCCAAAAAGTAAAGCGTTCCCTGTGACACAAGTAGCCAAGGATGCGGGTTATAACCTTCATTGGTCCAATGACAGCCAAAAACTACATTGGACTTTGGGGAGTGAGTATTTCTCCAACGATGTGAAGCAAAGGTTCACCTATCTTAAAAATTCTCCAGACAGCATTCCACCCATAACCGAAAAAGGCATTGAAGTGGGGTTAATTGCCAAAACGGATAGACCAAAAGGCAGAATTGCGTTTACCAATGCTAGAGTCATCACCATGGAAAATGATGAAATACTAGAAAATGCCACAATAATTATCAAAGACAACAAAATTGAAAGCATAGGTACCGCTTCAGAAATCACCATCCCATCAAATACTGAAATAATTGATGCCAAGGGCAAAACCATAATGCCCGGTATTGTAGATGCCCATGCCCATATTGGGGCTTTTAGATCAGGCTTGAACACCAAAAAACATTGGCAATTGTATGCCAATCTCGCTTTTGGCGTCACTACATCACACGATCCTTCAGCCAACAGCGAAACGGTTTTTGGCTTATCTGAACTTGTAAAAAGTGGTGAGATGGTCGGACCCAGAATCTATTCAACCGGTTTTATTCTTTATGGGGCCGATGGAGATTTCAAGGCAGTTGTCAATAGTTTGGACGATGCCCGTTCCGCCATCCGAAGAACAAAGGCCTTTGGAGCTACGTCTGTAAAAAGTTATAATCAACCTCGACGTGAACAACGACAGCAAGTAATGCAAGCTGCCAAAGAATTGGGTGTCAATGTAGTGCCCGAAGGGGGATCTACCTTTTTTCACAACATGAGCATGATCATGGATGGTCACACAGGAATAGAGCACAATATTCCAGTGGCTCCAGTTTACAAGGATATCATCGCGCTTTGGAGCAATAGCCAAAGTGGATATACCCCCACTCTTATTGTAAATTATGGCGGTTTAAATGGAGAGTATTTCTATTATGAACGTGACAATGTCTGGGAAAATGAAAAATTGTTGAAATACACTCCTAGGCATATTATTGATTCTAGAAGTCGTCATCGAACCAAAGCACCGCAAGAAGAATATACCAATGGCCATGTTTTGGTTTCAAAAACGGTTACCGATTTGTCCAATGCTGGGGTCAAGGCCAATCTTGGTGCCCATGGTCAATTGCAAGGTTTGGGAGCCCATTGGGAACTTTGGATGCTTAAAGCCGGTGGAATGAGCAATATGGATGCCTTAAAAGCTGCTACCATCAATGGAGCCGAATACATTGGTATGGGCAATGAAATTGGCTCGTTGAAAGTAGGCAAGCTAGCTGACCTAATTGTTTTGGATAAAAACCCACTGGAGAATATCGAAAACACCAATTCTGTTCGCTATACGATGATCAATGGACGCCTGTACGACACCGAAACCATGAATGAAATTGGCAACGAGCCTGAAGAGCGTGGCAAATTCTATTGGGAAAACAATAAATACAATCAAGCTTTTCCATGGCATGAACAAACCCAGAGTTTTACCATTCCCGGTTGCAGTTGCCATGCATTAAAGCACTGATAATGGTTTTTCATCGAAAGGTTGACAAAACCATCAAGGTTGGTTTTACCTTCCACAAGATTCGTTGTATATTGTATGCCTTTGCAACTAAACACTGTAAAATAACCATTCAAGATCAACACGCATGCACATTGCCGTAGCCGGAAACATTGGAGCAGGAAAAACCACATTGACCACCTTACTGGCCAAACACTACAAATGGAATGCCCAGTTTGAAGATGTTGTTGACAATCCTTATTTGGATGATTTCTACACTCAGATGGAACGCTGGAGTTTCAATCTTCAGATTTATTTTTTGAACAGTCGTTACCGTCAGATTCTCAAAATCAGGGAAAGTGGAAAAAATGTAATACAGGATCGGACCATATATGAGGATGCGCACATTTTTGCACCTAACCTCCACGCTATGGGACTGATGACCAACAGGGACTTCGAAAATTATAAAAGTCTCTTTGAGCTGATGGAAACTTTAGTGCAACCACCCGATCTGTTGATTTACTTGAGAAGTTCCATTCCCAATTTGGTGAATCAAATTCACAAACGCGGTCGGGAATACGAAAACAGCATCTCTATAGATTACCTCAGTCGATTGAACGAACGTTACGAAGCTTGGGTGAACACCTATGAAAAAGGCAACCTTTTAGTAATAGATGTTGACAATATCAACTTTGTTGATGAACCCGAAGACTTGGGGCAGGTAATCAATAAAATTGATGCTGAGATTCATGGTTTATTTTAGCTGAACAAGGCAATTCATAACTTCTTTTTGTATTAATCTCTTTTTCCCTCACTGAGAAGGCCTATTCACTCATTCTTGGTTTTATTCCCTTTGTTTTCAACCTAGTTTTAGATTAGGGTTAACACCCATAATTTCTAACTCGAAGCTTTTTGCTTCATAAATTTTGCAAACATGGAATTAAAGAAAAATCCAAAATTAGAACTGAAAAAGAACAGTACGCTCTATTTTTTGATAGGGTTGACCGCTATTTTACTATTTGCTTATGTCGCCATCGAATGGAAGACATATTATAAAACCCCGGAGTTTGTCCAAAACTTAGATATTCCTGATAGCCTAGATGAAGAACCTCCTATTACTTTTCATGAACTTAAGCTCCCCCCACCAAAAATTCAGGCACCCCCCGTTATTGAAATAATTCCTGATGACCCTGATATTGAAGACTCCATAATTGCTTCTACAGAGATAGACCATACGACCGAAATTGTTCCCATAGATGATATTCCTGTAATTGAGGATAATATTCCTGACGAAATATCTTTTATCGTAATTGAAGATGTGCCCATTTTCCCAGGTTGTGAAAACGAAAAGAATAAACGAGCTTGTTTTCAAGAAATGATGCAAAAGCACGTTCGAAAGAATTTCCGTTATCCCGAAATAGCCAAAGAAATGGGATTACAAGGTCGGGTCAATATCATTTTCACCATTCAAAAAGATGGAAGCATCGATGAAGTTCGAATGCGAGGTCCGCATGAAACTTTGGAAAAAGAAGCGGCTCGAATCATCTCCAAATTGCCAAAAATGACACCTGGAAAGCAACGAGGCACTCCGGTTAAAGTTCCTTTTTCCATTCCCATAACTTTTAAACTACAATAGATATGTCATAGTGAACAAATCAGGTTGTCGGCAATGAGGCGTGGAAATGATTTACAGGTTGATTGTGTTCATGGTGACAATCCGTGATGTCCAACAAAATGGACAGCACAAAAAAGGGCCGCACTAAAGTGCGGCCCTTTCGTATATTAATTGAGAATTGAAGTTACTCCTTCGCTTCTTTGTATTCATTTACCAACTTTTCCACTTCTTCTTTAGTAGCAGCAGTAAATTCTTTTGCTTCTTCTGTAATATTTCCATCAACTTCAGACGTAGTTATTACAATGGCTTTGAAAGCACCATCTTCAGTATTGCTCATCTCAACATTAATGTGCTGCTCCATTTGTCTTTCAACAACTTCTGTGGCAACATTAGTTTCGTTATATGCCATCATCTTATCTGCACTTATTGCAATACTCGGAGCAATAACCAACGCTACAACTGACATCAATTTCAACAAAATGTTCAAAGATGGACCTGAAGTATCTTTAAATGGATCACCAACTGTATCGCCTACAACAGCAGCTTTATGGGCATCTGTTCCTTTACGACCATCAGACTCTATCATTTTCTTTGCATTGTCCCAAGCTCCACCTGCATTAGATTGGAAAATTGCCATTAAAACACCAGCAGAAGTAACACCGGCCAATAGACCACCTAACATTTCGGCTCCACCAATAAATCCTACAGCAACAGGAACCGCTATCGCCAAAAGACCTGGTAATACCATTTCTTTAATTGATGCTTTTGTAGAAATATCAACACATTTGTCATATTCAGCATAACCATCGGCAGCATCAAAAGTAGCACGCTGCTCCGGAGTCGCTTTAGACATATCTGAATCAACAGCTCTCATTACCTCTAAGGCCGCTTTCAATTGCGGAATATCCCTGAATTGACGACGTACCTCTTCAATCATTGCCATAGCGGCACGACCTACTGCATTCATCGAAAGTGCAGAGAATACAAAGGGTAGCATTGCACCTACAAGGAGTCCTGCCATTACCGTAGGTTTAGAAACATCAATAGATGTAACGTTTGCAACTTTCATAAAGGCAGAAAATAACGCCAAAGCCGTTAAGGCAGCAGAAGCAATTGCAAAACCTTTACCAATAGCAGCAGTAGTATTACCAACAGCATCCAATTTATCAGTACGCTCGCGAACTTCTGGGTCTAGTTCAGCCATTTCAGCAATACCTCCAGCATTATCAGAAATTGGTCCGTAAGCATCAACTGCTAATTGGATACCTGTATTTGCCAACATACCAACTGCAGCGATAGCAATACCGTAAAGACCTGCAAAATGGTGTGAGACCAAAATCGCAGCAGCAATTAAAAGAATAGGAATCATTGTTGACATCATACCAACACCTAAACCTGCAATAATATTTGTAGCAGCACCAGTTTCCGATTGTTTTACAATAGAATTTACTGGTTTTGTACCTGTACCTGTATAGTACTCTGTAATCTTACCAACACCTAAACCAGCAACTAGACCGGCCAATGTTGCCCAAAAAATACCCATAGCTCCAAAAGGTAATCCATCGACTGTCTCAGGAATTAGAGCATTAATAATGAAATAAGAAGCAACGACCATTAAACCAGCCGATCCAAATTCACCAATATTTAATGCTGTTTGTGGATTTCCACCATCTTTAACTCTTACAAAGAAGGTACCTATAATTGACATTATTATTCCTACCGCAGCTAATACCAATGGAAGGTAAACTGCACCTAAACCGGCAAAATCAGGAGTAATAATAAATGCTCCCAAAACCATTGTACCGATTATGGAACCTACATAGGATTCAAAAAGGTCAGCTCCCATACCTGCAACATCACCAACGTTGTCTCCAACGTTATCCGCAATTGTAGCCGGGTTTAATGGATGATCTTCAGGAATACCTGCTTCAACCTTACCTACTAAATCTGCACCAACATCCGCAGCCTTGGTATAGATACCACCACCAACACGTGCAAAAAGTGCAATAGATGATGCACCTAGTGAGAATCCAGATAATACATTCAATACTAAACCAAGATTATCAGCTCCAGGCCACATATTTTGATAGACAATAAACAATCCACTTAGTCCCAATACCCCAAGACCAACAACGCCCAAGCCCATTACGGCACCTCCGGCAAAGGCAACTTCCAAGGCTTTTCCCAAAGACGTTTTAGCTGCTTGTGTAGTTCTTACGTTTGCCTTTGTAGCAACACGCATACCAATGAATCCTGCCAATGCAGAACAAATTGCGCCTACAACAAAGGATAGGGCTACCATACCGTTGGAGCCAGTTTCACTACTGCCTTTGAAATAAAGCAATACAGCTACGGCAATTACAAAAATTGATAGAATTTTATACTCGGCCTTTAAGAAAGACATAGCGCCATCTGCAATATTTTTAGCAATTCTTGCCATTTTTGCATCTCCTTCATCTTGCTTTCCAACCCACATATTCTTTATGAATACGAAGACAAGTGCCAAAACACCAAATACCGGTAAATAGTTTACGATCAGTTCCATTTTATTTGATTATTTATATTTTTTTTAACGGATGCTAAAGTAGTAAAATACGGACTAATAAAAAAAATGCGCTTTTGGCAATCAAAAGCGCATAAATCTTTACTTGATTTTTACCTTAAATGGTAAAAGTTCTTTTCTTTTTGTGCTCACTTTCATCGTAGCGTTTCACACATTGATGATAGATTTCTATGGCTTCATTAACGTCTCCCCATCCACCGGTATCCACCTTCTTCTCTTCCAAATCTTTATAGACCGCAAAAAAGTGTTCAATTTCCTTTTTCCTATGTGGATTTATATCAGTAATATCCGCTTTATTGTTCCAAACAGGATCATGCACAGGCACACAAATAATTTTTTCATCAGGTCCTTTTTCATCAGTCATATGAAATACACCGATTGGCTTCACCTCCATAACTACCATAGGGTAGGTAGGTTCAGTACCTAACACCAATACATCCAAAGGATCTTTGTCCAGGGCAAGTGTTTCTGGAACAAAACCATAATCTCCAGGATACATCATAGATGAGAACAAAGTTCTATCGAATCGAATTTTGTTCAGGGTAAAATCATATTCATATTTATTTCTACTTCCTTTTGGAATTTCAATCAGCACATCGAAGGTTACTTCTTTCTTAGACATTGTAAGGTTTTAAATTTTTTGCAAAAATAGTATGCAAAATGGGAATAAGGTCAACAAATCTCAACCTTTCTGTTATTTAAAAATTAAATCCGAAGGTCCCCGTGACACCAAATGGCCGGGCATCTGGATTGTCGAGATAATTTCCTCTGAAGTTGAAGTCAATTCGGAAAATCTTGAAGATATTCCCGACCCCAAAAGAATACTCCCAATAAATCTGGTCTTCAGGAGCTATCAGCGGGATATTGGTAGGTGAGCTCAAAGCTTTGTTCTCATCTGAAAGTTGTCCCCATGCGCCTCTTAAACCAACAATTTCTCTTAGATTCCAGTTTCTTAAAATTGGTATTCTTGAGAATAATCTACCATTAAAATTATGCTCCAAATGCACAGTAGCGTAAGTATCGGTGACGAACTCGTAAAAATCCAGATTGGGAAAAACATTGTACAAGGAAAAAAGGGTTTGATTACCTGGCACCACACTCAACAGACTCAATGGCACCTCTCCAAAGGTCTTTCCAAGTTCAATACTACTCGTCAATCTTCCAAAACCTCCTATCTGCCAGGGTTGGCGATATGAAAATTGCAGTCGTTCGTAGTCAAAATCGCTTTCCAAAAATCCGCTGATTCCCTTGGTGTAATTTAAAAGCAGCGTACTATGATTATCATTAATATTGGCACGTTCCACCCCGTAGCCTATTGTTCTTTTTCCAGGAGTATATATTAAGGTAGTATTAATGTCGAATTGTTTTACCTCTGATGATATTCCAGTTGGTGACTCGGGGTCTATATAATCAAGACTAAAGGCATCTGGCAGTGCGGAACTCAACGTACGAAATGAACTTCCCAATCGAACCCTAAAGTTTTTTACAGGTTCCATTTCCAAGTTAAAGGTGGATAAATTGATGTTGGTCAATCGGTCATTAGCGCCGACAGTTACCAGTGAAGAAGAGGCAATACTTCTACCCAGCACATCATTTGTACTGGTCAAACTGAGTCCCAATTGCTCCACATCCCGTCGATTTCCTCCAGAAAGAATAAGCCTGCTCTTTCTATCTAATAAGAATTTACCAGATAAGCCATGTTTCGCTTTTTTGTCGGTAAATCCATAGGCCATATAACCTTCCAGTCGCCAAGTATCATTTTGCCCAAAATAGGTTCTAGCACCGAGCCTGACCCTGGTTCCTTCAGCGTCATTAAAACCAAGAACACTGTAAATATTCCCGATGTCAATGTTCCATTTGTCTATTTCAATATATCCAGAGCCCAAAATGCTGACAATATCATAATATGTTCTAAACTTGGGTACCGTTTTTAAGGTATCCAAAAGTTTGAATATGCCAGATTCATCTTCATTAAGGGTTTCCAATCGGGCATTTTTCCAAAAGGTACTATCCCTTGCAAACACCCGGGGGTCGTAAGGATCAGACTCCGCCTTGTAGAATTCTTCAGGGCGATTTGTGTCAAACTGATAATTATCGTAAACCGTGGTTCGCTTGCCATACACTCCTCGTGATTTTTCCTTTTTGGAGAAACTAAAATCACTGAGCATATAATCTCGTTGCAACAGAAAAATGGAATCGTTCACCACATCAAAATCTTGTTCAATATAGATTTCCTTTACCCAGTTGATGTTGGCGCTTTTGGTAACTTGTAGATTGATTTTTTTGATGGCATAGGTAGAATCGTTCACCCAAAAATCCCCTTTAAAGGTCAATTCATTTTTCCTCCGCGGATAATATATAATATTATAGCACCATTTATTATCTATAAAAGTACTGTCAGAAAGTACATAATTATAAGTGTCAACTCCGGTTTTTGATAACGGACTGGTAAAGCTCTTGTCAAAAAATTTGAGGTAGTTGTTATATATGTCGTAATCGGAATACAGGTCCTCTACAAATGCGGTTATAGCCTGATTTCCACTAAAACCTGAGTTTTTGTTCCCTAGAACATCTTCCTTTTCTTCTCCCAGAACATTATCTCCATAAACTTTGGAGAAACTTTCGTTCAAGAACATCGGTAGATAGGTCTTTCCTGTGATTCGGGAGGTATCCAAATCTGCAAACATGAATTCCAACCCCTTGAACATTTTGCTTTTGATCAAAGCACTATCTATAGTATTAAGGTCAAACTCTACTTTTTCGTACTTGTCGTATTGGTATTGTTTGAACTTGCGAACTCCATTCTCCCGCTTTTTGGCCCAGATTTTCTTTAAAATATCTATGGCCGGATTGTTCTTTTTGGATTGTTTTCCAGTATACACGATAACCTCTCTAAGTTGCTCGGTAGATTCGGCCAATACAATCTCCATGTTGAAATTTACCTTCTTTTCTAGCTGAATTTCCTTGGTTTCATAGCCAATAAAAGAAACAAGGATTGTGTTGTAGGTTTCATCCGATTCAATATAAAACCGCCCATTATCATTGGTGATGGTTCCTTCCGAAGAATCCTTGAAAACAATATTGGCAAAGGCAACGGGTGAACCAGAATCGTCCAAAACGATACCGCCAACTTTGGTCTGGGAAAATGCAAAAACGCTAAACGTAAGAGAAAAAACTAAAAGGAATCTTTTCATGTTTTGATATGTGTCATCTTTGAAAACCCTAAGCAAGGATTTTCAAAAACGAAATGGTCATTTTGGTTTAAAAGTAATTTCTTATCAAAAACTGTTCCTTAAAAAAAGCCTTGACGACATTCGTCGACAAGGCTAATATACCTTACAAATATAAGTTAGCTATTTATATAACACTTTCTTAACAGCTTTGACAACATCTTTGGAATTTGGTAACCATTCCGCTAAAAGCACCGGAGAATAAGGCGCAGGGGTGTCTGCCGTGTTAATTTTCACTATCGGAGCATCCAAATAATCGAAAGCCTTGTCCTGTACATGGTAAATAATCTCCGTGGCAACATTTCCAAAAGGCCAAGCCTCTTCCAAGATCACCATTCGGTTTGTTTTCTTTACTGAATTTAAAATGGCATCATGATCCATTGGTCGAACAGTTCTTAAATCGATGATTTCGCAATTAATTCCTTCCTTCTCCAATTCATCAGCAGCTTTGTACGCTTCTTTGATGATCTTTCCAAAGGAAACAATAGTTACATCCGAACCTTCTCTTTTTATTTCTGCTACGCCGATTGGAATAGTGTATTCACCTTCAGGAACTTCACCCTTATCACCATACATCTGTTCTGACTCCATAAAAATAACCGGGTCATCATCTCGAATTGCAGATTTCAACAATCCTTTAGCATCAGCAGGATTGGAAGGCACAACTACTTTTAGACCTGGACAGTTGGCGAACCAACTTTCAAATGCCTGTGAGTGTGTAGCCGCCAATTGACCTGCAGAAGCTGTTGGCCCCCTAAAAACGATAGGGCAAGCAAACTGACCACCAGACATTTGCCTGATCTTAGCTGCATTATTTATAATCTGGTCTATCCCGACCAAAGAAAAGTTAAAGGTCATGAACTCAATAATTGGACGGTTGCCAATCATAGCAGAACCAACCCCGATACCGGAAAAGCCCAATTCAGAAATGGGAGTATCCAAAACCCTTTCAGGTCCGAATTCGTCCAACATTCCTTTTGAGGCTTTATAAGCGCCATTGTACTCGGCAACCTCTTCACCCATCAAATAAATTGTATCGTCCCTGCGCATCTCTTCGGACATAGCCTCCTTGATAGCCTCTCTGAACTGTAGTGTTTTCATTAAGTAGTACTAAAAAGTTTAGTTTGTGTGCATTAAAAAATGCATGCAAAAATAGCAAAATCTGCAAGAATAACCCCCGCGTACAATTTAAAAAAAGAATGAAATTTTATTATGCATGCATAATAAATATAGAATATTTATGGCTATCTTAGCGGCGTTAAATTCAAATAGACTATGAAGATTTTAGTTTGCATCAGCAACGTACCGGATACCACTTCCAAAATCAACTTCACGGAAGGGGACACCAAGTTTGATACAAATGGTGTTCAATTTGTTATTAATCCCAATGATGAGTTCGGACTTACCCGCGCCATGTGGTTCAAGGAAAAACAAAGTGCAACGGTGCATGTGGCCACTGTAGGAGGTCCACAAACCGAACCTACCATCCGAAAAGCTTTGGCCATTGGAGCTGATGAAGCCATTCGAGTAAATGCAGAACCAACAGACGGTTTTTTCGTAGCCACGCAGCTTGCGGAAATCGTAAAAACCGGTGGATATAATCTAGTTATTGCTGGTAGGGAATCCATAGATTATAATGGTGGAATGGTCCCAGGAATTTTAGCTACGCTTCTGGATATGAATTTTGTGAATACCTGTATTGGTTTAGAAGTTGATGGAACCAATGCTACCGCCACTCGCGAAATAGATGGCGGAAAAGAAAAATTAAGCACCTCATTACCTTTAGTAATAGGAGGTCAAAAAGGCTTGGTGCAAGAAAGTGATCTTCGCATTCCAAATATGAGGGGAATTATGATGGCAAGAAAAAAGGTGCTCAATGTAGTTGAGCCCGTTGATGTCGTAAAGCACACCCAAGATCAAAAATTTGAAAAACCTACACCAAAAGGACAGGTAAAATTGGTTGATGCAGAAAATGTCGGAGAATTGGTCGAGCTATTGCACAACGAAGCTAAAGTGATTTAAGAACTAGAATCCAGAAAAAATTATGTCAGTATTAGTTTATACCGAATCAGATAAAGGAAAATTTAAAAAGAATGCCCTCGAGGCAGCTTCCTATGCGCACAAAGTAGCTCAGGAAGTCGGCGGAAGTGTAACCGCTGTTACCATAAATACAGAAGATGATGCTACTTTGGGCAATTATGGTGTATCCAAAGTACTAAAGGTTTCCAATGGTCAGTTGGACACGTTCAATGCAAAGGCCTATGCCAATGTTTTGACCCAGGCTGCTCAAGCTGATGGTGCTAAAGTCATTATTGTCAGTTCAAGTGCCGATACAAAGTTTTTGGCTCCAATTTTGGCTGCCAAATTAAGTGCAGGCTATGTTCCTAATGTAGTTGCCGCACCAGAGAGCACATCACCCTTTGTTGTAAAAAGAACCGCTTTTAGTAACAAGGGCTTTGCACATACCGAAATAAGCTCTGATGTCAAAATCATTGGAGTATCCAACAACGCATACGGAATTCATGAAAATGGAGGTTCAGCCAATGTGGAAGATTTTAGTCCATCACTTTCCGGTGCGGATTTTGCTGTAAAGTCTATTGAAGTGGATAAAGTAGTCGGCAAAGCTACTATTGCAGATGCAGATATCGTGGTTTCTGGAGGTCGTGGCCTAAAAGGTCCTGAAAATTGGGGCATGGTTGAAGAATTGGCCGATGTATTGGGAGCTGCTACCGCTTGTTCCAAGCCGGTGTCCGATTTAGGATGGCGCCCACATGGCGAACACGTTGGCCAAACCGGAAAACCTGTTGCCAGTAACCTTTATATTGCCATTGGTATCTCAGGGGCAATTCAACATTTGGCTGGAGTAAGCGCCTCCAAAACCAAAGTAGTCATCAACAATGACCCCGAAGCTCCCTTCTTTAAGGCCGCGGATTACGGAATCGTTGGGGATGCCTTTGAAGTGGTACCAAAACTCATTGAAAAATTAAAAGAATTTAAAGCCCAAAACGCTTAAATTTTGTTAATTTGCCTTTTGCAAGGGGCTGTTCAGATAACAGGTATTGCCACTTATTTGAACAGCTTTTTTGCGTTTTAGGAAGATCATATGAGCTTAGTACGGTTAAAAATAAAGGGGATTTCATACAGCCAGACACAAAATGGTGCCTATGCCCTTATTTTAAATGAGGTTGATGGAGATAGAAAACTTCCCATTGTCATTGGTGCCTTTGAGGCACAATCCATTGCAATTGCACTTGAAAAAGAGATAAAACCACCCAGACCATTGACACATGATCTGTTCAAAAACTTTTCGGACAGATTCGAGATTGTGGTCAAACAGGTCATCATCCATAAATTAGTTGATGGCGTTTTCTATTCCAGCATCATCTGCGAACGTGATAAGGCAGAAGAAATCATCGATGCAAGAACCAGTGATGCCATTGCATTGGCTTTACGCTTTAACGCGCCCATTTTCACTTATAAAACCATCTTGGACAAAGCTGGCATTTTCTTGAAGTTCTCTTCCAAGGAAGATGAGGAAAATGAAGATGATGACAGCATCGTAGTGGATGAAATCCTTCAGGAAGGAGAAACCGTGGAAATTGAGTCCGGGGCTTCATCGCAAGGGTATAGGGAAATGACCTTGGAAGAACTCCATAAAGAATTGGATAAAGCAGTTGCCAACGAAGACTACGAAAAAGCTGCCAAACTACGGGACGAGATTTCCAAGCGCAAATAAACCAACTACATGCCGAACCAAACCAGAAGTTTACTCATACTTTTATTCTTTACCTGTGCAGTCACTTTTGGTCAGAACGCACTTCCAACAGATTCGCTAAACCTTGCTGTTGAAACCACAGTTATTGACGATATCACCCCTCAGCAAACGCCTGAACTAATTGCAAATCAGGGATTTTCCATAAATAGTCTTTGGCGCGGTGCCCTGGGTATGGCCGTTTTGATTTTTATATCTTTTCTTTTTAGTTCTAACCGAAGAGCCATCAATTGGAGAACCGTGGGCATTGGTCTTTCACTCCAACTATTAATTGCAATTGGAGTTTTAAAAGTTCCTTTTATAAAGCTGGTATTTGAAAAAATTGGACAAGTATTTGTCAGCATCCTCGATTTCACTAGAGCAGGAAGTAAATTTCTATTTGAGGGCCTTGTGGTGGACATGGATACCTTCGGATTTATTTTTGCCTTTCAAGTTTTGCCCACAATCATTTTCTTTTCGGCATTGACATCCGTGCTCTTCTATATGGGAGTGATTCAAAAAGTGGTAAGAGCTTTGGCATGGTTACTCACAAAATCCTTAGGAATTTCGGGAGCGGAAAGTCTTTCAATCGCAGGAAATATCTTTTTAGGCCAAACCGAAGCTCCTTTGCTCATCAAAGCATATTTGGAAAAGATGAACAAGTCGGAAATCCTTTTGGTGATGATTGGGGGAATGGCCACTGTGGCCGGTGCAGTATTGGCAGCTTATATTGGATTTTTAGGTGGGAGTGACCCTGCATTGCGTCTCGTCTTCGCAAAACATTTATTGGCCGCATCCGTGATGGCAGCTCCCGGAGCTATCGTGATTTCCAAAATTTTGTATCCACAGACCGAAAAAGTAAATACCGACGTAAAAGTGTCCACAGAAAAAATTGGCTCCAATATTTTGGATGCCATTGCCAACGGAACCACCGAAGGACTAAAATTAGCCATGAATGTGGGGGCTATGCTGCTGGTTTTTGTGGCTTTTATTGCCATGATCAATGGAATTTTAGGTTGGGTTGGAGATATCACCACATTAAACGGTTGGATTGCCATCAATTCACCTTATGATAGCTTCTCGCTTGAGTCCATTTTGGGAACCGTCTTCGCTCCTTTGATGTGGTTGATCGGCGTTTCAGGTGACGATGTTATGCTTATGGGGCAACTTTTAGGTATTAAACTGGCGGCTAGTGAGTTTATCGGATATATTCAGCTTGCCGAACTCAAAAACATGGGCAACAGTTTACATTTCACCTATAACAAATCGGTAATCATGGCCACCTATATGCTCTGCGGATTTGCCAATTTTGCTTCCATCGGTATCCAAATCGGCGGTATCGGTTCTTTGGCGCCAGGTCAACGTAAAACACTCTCCGAATTCGGCATGAAGGCCGTTTTAGGGGGATCACTTGCTTCCCTCCTTTCAGCTACCATTGCTGGGATGATTCTTGGATAATAGGGTGAAGGGGTAAAGTTTAGCCACCGAAATAAACATATAAAATCAACCTCAAGATTTTAAAGGTTTATACCATGTGAAATTTTCGAGAGCTGGAGATTTGGAAAGATGCCAGAAAATTGGTCAAAGAAGTTTATTATATCACCTCCCAACTACCTGAAACTGAAAAATACGGACTAGTCTCACAAATCAACAGATGTGTTGTTTCCATTCCAGCAAATATTGCCGAAGGTTCCAGCAAGTTTTCGCAAAAGGATTTTGTCCGTTTTTTTAGATCAGTTTAGGTTCGGCCTTTGAGCTTGAAACGCATATCATTTTATGCCAAGATTTGAATTTTATCCTCCAAGAACAATCCGTTCCACTACTTCAAAAAATCCAACGCTTACAAAAGAGAATCACCGCACTAATAAAGTATAACAAACAATATCCATAACCCTTCCACCTTTATTCCCTTTTCCCTTTTCCCCTTTTACCTTCACCCCAACCCATCGTTAATAAAATCTAATAAATCACAACCCTTCACCTTTTACCTTTCCCACTTTACCCATTATCTTTAACCCCATTATGAAACAATACCACGACTTACTAAAACACGTATTGGAACACGGAAACCAAAAGGGCGACCGTACAGGAACAGGAACAAAAAGTGTCTTTGGCTACCAAATGCGGTTTGACCTCTCCGAAGGATTTCCCATGGTGACCACCAAAAAATTGCATTTAAAATCCATTGTACATGAATTGCTTTGGTTTTTAAAAGGAGATACCAATGTGGGTTACTTGCAGAAGAACGGCGTACGTATTTGGAACGAATGGGCCGATGAAAACGGAGATCTAGGCCCGGTGTACGGACACCAATGGCGCAATTGGAACAGCGAAGAGATCGACCAGATCAAAGAAGTGATAGAAACTTTAAAAAACAATCCCAATAGCCGTAGAATGTTGGTCTCTGCCTGGAACCCCAGTGTGTTACCAGACACTTCGGTGTCTTTTGGTGAGAATGTGGCCAACGGAAAGGCAGCCCTACCCCCCTGCCATGCTTTTTTTCAGTTTTATGTGGCTGATGGCAAACTCTCTTGCCAGCTCTACCAACGTAGTGCCGACATCTTTTTGGGCGTGCCCTTTAACATTGCCTCCTACGCCCTGTTTACCATGATGATGGCCCAAGTATGTGGCTATGAGGCCGGGGATTTTATACACACCTTTGGTGATGCCCATATTTACGACAACCATATGGAACAAGTGGAGCTACAACTGAGCCGCGACCCACGCCCCTTGCCTACTATGCGGTTAAACCCCAGTGCACAAAACATTTTTGACTTTACTTTTGACGATTTTGAACTGTTGAACTACGACCCCCACCCACATATTAAAGGGGTTGTTGCTGTATAAAAATCTAATTGGACTCAGAAAAACTTAAAATAATTGATTGGAAGCCAAAATGGGATGGTGGCGCGCCAATGCCTAAGGTATACAATGGTGACTTTAAAACTTATCTGACCTATGTTGTTGCTGACTGGGATGAGGAATCCATTTCTGAATTTAAGACCCTGGAACATGATGGCTATGCCGAATATTTTGCCTTGGTTGGATTTCATGGAAAGACATTCAAATTCGGGATTGCCAACGATGAAGTTTTTAGCGGCTTACCTCTATATTCACAAGGACTTGAATGGGCTCAAACAATTGAAAACTCAAAATGGATTGAGGAACTAAAAACAATTCATAAGGTTCACCCATATTTTAACGAATCCAAATGGGAAAATCGAAAACACTACCTTTTGACTTTTAAGGATGAAATTTTTGAGATAATAGCCACAGGCTTTGAAATTGAAATTTTCAAAACCTCTTATAAACGTATGGCCCAAGAGGTTGTTGAAAGAATAAATGGATAACCTCTGGGATAACACTATAAAGAATTAAAACATACTGTTTTATGCCATATTTAGGTGTATATGAATGCATTTTACATCTATGCAAAAAGTAGGTAAAATGTGAAAAATGATTGGACCCGATATTAATAGTTGGAAAGATTGGACTGATTTCATTGAACATAAAATGAAAGGGCACATTATTGACTTTGGTGATGCTATTCAATTTAGGGGACAATCTGATTATTACTGGAATATAAACTCTTCTTTTGCTCGTTTAATCAAAGGCGATAAAAAAAGTGAATCTTTAGCAGAGTATTATGAAGCCCAATCTAAAATGGAATTTAATTCTCAGGTTCATCTGCTGGATCCAAATATGAGCTATGAAAATGTAGATTCAACTTCTTTATTATTAGATATGCAACATTATTCTTGTCCGACAAGATTAGTTGACTGGACTTTATCACCATATGTAGCTCTCTATTTCTGTGTTTCTGAAAATTTACAAACAGACGGAGCTTTTTATGCTTTCGATTTTAAAAATTACAATAATAATTTAATAACCAACCATCCAGATTTTAAAATGCCAAAAAATCAAGACTTTCTTGACTTTAAAGAGTTTGATATTATAAATGTAATTTATCCGATTAAAAAAAATCATAGAATTGTGAGACAACAAGGATGTTTTCATTATTCGAATAACATTTTACGAGACCATGATGACATAATTGAATCGGAATCAAACGAAATAGAAAATTTTAGCGGTTTATTTAAATTGAAAATACCTGCTGAACTCAAAATGGAATTTGTTGCCCGTTTAAGAACTATGAATATCACCGCAGAAAGTTTATTTCCTGGGTTAGATGGACTTGGAAAATCATTACGTGATATGATGTTGGTTAGAAAATGGAGAAGAAAGTAACATTATCTAATATTGGTTTTAAATAAACCTTTGTTATGGCTTAATTCTAATATCCCTATAAAATGCTCAGTCAGGTGTATCCTTACAAGTTAAGAACAAAACCATACAACTGCGCCTAGTCCAAAACGCTACCCTCTCAAAATCCCAACAATCTCTCTAATGGCGGTGACCACATGCTGTATTTCCCTTTGGGAAAAGGCACCTTCCTCTATATAAAAAAGCATTTCCACACCCAGATCTAAAACATTGGCCATTTCGGCCGGGTTGCCATAGCCTTCTTTTATAAGTTCTTCTAAATTTTCAAGTTGTTTCGTATCCAACATCTGTGCTTCAATTACCTTTTACCCTTCACCTCTTCGCAATGATTTTCCAAAAGTGCAAAACCTTCTTCAAACTAGTAGCCCTATATATCGGTCAAAGATAAATCTCACTGTGGTTTTAAGGGTCATAACAAATTATGACTTTGCTATATTTTGAGATAAGCTGTCAAATTTTGATTGTTCTTTTTTCAATAATATTTGCATCTTTAAGCATCATAAACCATAATTCTAGTATTTGAAAGGAACGGCCTATTTAGTACAATCTACCCTTATCCTGCTTTGGTGGTTGGGATTATCCATAAACCCCAATTTCTTTGCAGCGTTCCAATTTCCCGAAATCAGCAGTCTAGCATTCAATTCGTTTTTAGCTCCTGATATTATAATTATAACAGTTCTATCAATTATAAGGGCTTATCGCTCCATAAGGGATTTAGAACTTATTATTCTTGGAGGTTTTGCCTACGGAAGTTTTTACTGCCTTAATGCATCCATACTTTCAGGAGGAGGCTATTTGGCAACAACTATCATGTTGCTTGGTTTAGGCTACAATTTATTTTTAGTCTATTACGATCATGCCTTCAAAGAATCAAAATCCAGTAACATATGGGTAAATGCCTTAAAAACATTTGTTCAGATCATTTGTGTTTGGGTTATAACCCTTGTATTCTTCCCGTGGTTGATCATACAAGCATTTGAAATAGATATAAGCTCGAACAACATAATTTTTGTTTCAAGCATTGTTCTATTTGTGCTTTCAAGTTTTCTGGGCCTTTTTAGTGCTTACTCAATTGTAAGTAAAGGAGAAGGTACACCTCTACCCATTGATCAGACCAAAAAGTTAGTTACCTACGGTCCATACAGATATGTTAGAAACCCTATGGCCATTGCAGGTATGGGACAAGGAATTGCAATAAGTTTATGCTTTGGCTCAATTCATATCTTGGTCTATACCTTAATTGGAGGGTTGGTTTGGCACATTGTTGTAAAACCGATTGAAGAAAAAAATATGACCAAACGTTTTGGCGACGAGTATATCGCCTATCAAAGAAAGGTCAGGTGTTGGATTCCAATCCTAAAAACACGGAAATCTTCCTAATTGTTGGCGCTTCTTTTATAACTTGCTGTTTTAGAACTTTTAATCCTTCACCTTTTACCCAACCTATGAATCTCAATATCCTCCAACAACCTTTCACCTTGACCCAGGCACAAATCGATTTTTACCAACAAAACGCCTTTATAAAGATCAAGGAAGCGTTGCCGCCGGAGGTAGTTGGGCACATCAACACGGTAATATCCACCAAAGTGGATGAATTGAACACCCAAACCACCGCCCTAAAAGATCGGGACACCTACGGCAAGGCCTTTTTACAGATTTTCAACCTCTGGACTCAAGATGAGCAGATTAAGGAAATTATGTTCAGTAAACGACTGGCTCAATTGGCCACTGATCTTATGGAAGTGGATGGGGTTCGCATGTACCACGATCAAGCCCTTTTTAAAGAAGGTGGCGGAGGCATCACGCCCTGGCATGCCGACCAGTATTATTGGCCGCTATCCAATAACAATGTTATTACCGCTTGGATTCCGTTGCAGGGCGTTCCCATGGAAATGGGTCCATTGGAATTTGCATCCGGCAGTCAAAATATATTAACTGGAAGGGATTTGTCCATCAGCGATGAAAGCGAAACCTTGATCGGTGAAAAATTACGATTGACCGATTGCCCGAAAGTTGCAGAAGCTTTTGATATTGGGGAAATCAGTTTTCATTCCGGCTGGATTTTTCATCGTGCAGGGGCCAACACCACCGATCAAACCCGAAAAGTGATGACCTGCATTTATATGGACAAGGACATCACCTTAAAAAAACCGGAAAACGATGGCCAAGTCAATGATTGGGAAACTTGGTGCCCCGGTGTGGAAATCGGTGCCGTCATTGATTCGCATTTAAACCCAATTCTTTTTGAGCGGTAATCTTCAATTTTAAAGCATCACACCGAGCTCGTCGAAGTGTGGGAAATAGATAGAAATTTTCATCCTTCGACAGGCTCAGGATGACATCAGCTCCTAATTCAACATGAATTCCGTTAAATATTTTAAGTCCCAACTGTCACTTCGAGCGCAGTCGAGAAGTAATTTAGGTCTCACTCCCCGACCCCACTCAAGATGACATCAGCATCCAATTCAACTCCACTTTAATGCGTTCAACGATGAAGTTTTCCCAGAAATAGCTGTAAATCGAGCATAATTGCGTTTTGCACAGCAAAAAAGAACATGGAGCGTTTGGATTTATCAGCGATTTTGTGATTTTATCGCAAAAATTTCCTTGAAATCTTCTTGAATTTTTGGCTTGGTTTATCCTGAGCGAAGTCGAAGGGTTTTGTTTCTAGACAAAATGAACACACTAATTCATATAAACAAAAACACCCAGGCTGATCAACCTGGGTGTCTTTTTACAAACAATTAAACAAACTACCTACTCAATTTTCTCTTTCATAGCAATTAATTGGCAGTGATGGTAATCTTGATCATGTCGGCAATAGCAGGTACGTTTGCTGGAATGTCCGTTTCCAACGCAACATATCCGTTTTCATCTTTTCCAGTATTTGGTCCAGATTGTCTAGGAGCCTGATTGGCACCCGCACCGGGATATTCGTCCACCTCGGTTCCAGAATCGTAGATACTGAACTTATAGGTGATATCTCCAGACAGAGCTGTATCACCATCAAATAGGGCAATGTTGTTAGCGCCAACTACCCAATCGTTGGACTGTACCAACATCGTTGCCAATGAAAGTACATCCCCTGCCTGTCCCGTAAATTCAAAACTGTAGGCTTCGCCAGGGAATATGGGTGCTGGCCCTCCCGCTCCCACAGGAGTGTTAAAGACGTTGTCATATCCCGAAGGGTTACCGTCCTCGGCCAAGGCTTCGAATGCTGCTGAAGAAACCTCTCCCGTGGTAAATACCTGTCCGTTGATCTCGTATGCACCAGGTGCAAAAGGTGAAACCAGTCCGCTGGCAGCGGACAACTCGGCATCGGATATGCTCACATCACCGTCTTCGGCAATATCTTCCAAGCCTTCTGAAGCTGGTTCTCCTTCCACAAAGAGCGGCGTTTGTCCACCACTATGGATTACCCACGTGCCGGGCGCAAAAGGCGTCGCAATGGAACAGGTGTTGGAAATGTTATGAATGGTTAGTGTAAATTGCGTTCCTCCGTCGTGCTCCAGTTTAACCTTTATAGTCTCTGAAACTGCGGGATATGAATAACCGTCATTGATATTCTGAATCAATTCAACGGTTCCATTTTCGGCATCTCCCGTGTTTGGACCCGACTGTCTTGGTGCCTGATTGGGTCCAACCCCAGGTTCTTCGTTCACTTCGGTACCCGCATCCCATAATTCAATTTTATGGGTGATGTTTCCAGTTTTTGCATAACCATTGGAATCATACAAAGCTATTCCTCCTTCATCCGGCGCAAAAAACAAGTCATTACTCTGTACAAACATGGTAGCAAAACTCAAATAATGTCCCACACCGGCGTTAAAAGTGATCGATTCTGAATTACCAGGTTGAATTAACCCTGTGGTTCCATTGGCAAAATAACTCCTAGGCTGGAATACATTTTCAATGGTCACCTTAAAACTGGTGGATTGCAAGGCATTGCGAGTAACCTTTATGGAGTTTGAAAGGGCATAATTTCCACTAAAATCGGCCACATTTTTACCAGCTTCCAATCCTTCAAGGTTATCTTCATAGGTCAAATGCCAAATAAAGCAAGTGCCCGCTCCAGCGGCATCAAAGTCTACCCCTTCCACAGCCTCAAGACTTGGTGGTAAACCTAATATTTTATTCTGGTCATCCGTGATAACATAAGTCTGGTTGGTTCCATTAAGTTCTGCATCATCCAAAGTGATACCACTTACCATATCAGGAGTTCCATCAACTGTAAAAGTGAAAGGTCCACCAGAAAGCATCCCTGCATTTAGACCATTCCTGGTCACCATTATGGAGTTGGAAAGTGCATAATTTCCGCTAAACCCAGCTACGTTTTCGCCAGCTTCCAAACCTGAAAGTCCTTCTTCGTAGGTCAAATGCCAAATAAAGCATACCCCAGCACCTGCTCCATCGAAATTTACTCCTTCAACATCAGTAAGCGTCGGTGGAAGGCCTAAAATCTTGTTTTGGTCATCTGTGATCACATAAGTTTGATTGGTCCCATTAAGATCAGTATCATCCAAAGTGATTCCGCTTACCATATCAGGAGTACCGTCAACCGTAAAAGTGAAAGGGCCGCCTGCCAGTATTCCAGCATTTAAACCGTTCCGTGTAACCATTATGGAATTGGAAAGCTCATATTCTCCAGATAAGCCATCGGTATTTTCTCCCATTTCCAGCCCGGAGAGGCCAGTTTCGTAGACAATATGCCAAATAAAGCAAACGCCAGCACCTGCTCCATCAAAGTTCACTCCTTCAACGTCTGCCAATGTTGGGGGTAGTCCCAAAATTTTCCCCGTATCATCGGTAATAACATAACCTCTGTTGATTCCTACAACATCGGAATCATCCAAGGTGATTCCGCTTACCATGTCGGGAGTTCCATCAACAGTAAAGGTAAATGGTCCTCCAGATAATGTTCCAGCATTCAATACCAATGGCGCATCATCCGATTCCGCGTCACACGAAATCAGAAGCATACCCACGCCCAATAACATTAATAAAGATTTTAAGTTGCTCATTTTCTTGTTCTTTTAAATTGTACTACAAATGAAAAAGGAAGATGTTGCAGAAATATCACGTAAAAGTCAAAATTCATTACGCGTTGAATTTCAAATAGTTATGATTTAAAAGAGCGAAATATGTAAAGATTTACCCCAAAAACAGACTGTTAAGGAGGTATACTATCAAAATTTTATACGGAATGGTGAACTTTCCGTGATATTTTACTTTTTACTTCGCTGTATCATGAAAAAAGTGTTGATTGTTGAGGATGATGTTGAAATCATTCGTCTATTGGAAATACATCTAAAGGATTTGGGCTGTTATGTGATAACAGCGAATCGAGGCGACATTGGCCTGCAAAAGGCCGTTGATGAAAATCCAGACCTTGTTATATTGGATGTAATGCTACCCGAAATGGATGGCATTGAAATTTGCCAGAAGCTACGTGCGCGCGAGATCAAAACCCCGATCATGATGTTAACCGCCCGTTCCGAAGAAATTGATAAGGTATTGGGACTTGAGGTTGGAGCCGATGACTACCTAACCAAACCTTTTAGTGTTAGAGAATTTATCGCAAGAGTAAAAGCCATATTCCGACGACAAAAGATGGATACCACGGAGCTTTCTTCAGAAGAGAACCCTAAACTGATGGAGTTCGACATTCTTTCGATAGATGTTGATATGCGGAAAGTGTTGCTCGATGGCAGAAAAATTGAACTTTCTCCAAAGGAGTTCGAGCTACTGGTGCTGCTATCCTCCAATCCCGGAAAAAGTTATGACAGAACCAAACTTTTAAATATGATCTGGGGATATGATTTTAAAGGATATGAGCATACTGTAAACTCACATATTAATCGACTTCGCTCTAAAATTGAGCCCGATATGAGCAACCCAATGTTTATTTTGACCACATGGGGCGTAGGATATAAATTCAATGAGGAACTTAGAGGTGCCTGACCAAAAAACTGACCAATGAAAAACAGCATTCTTTCCGGAAGATTCATCCTAAAGCTTTCCCTTTCTTTTTTGGCAATTTTATTGTTGGCAGGAATCGGGTATACCGTAACCTCCATATATCTTTCGAACAAATATTTCCATGAGACCACGCAACGGTTGCATGCTAATCTTGCCCAGGATCTTATTGATGAAAAGTTTAAGAACGAACACCCTTTTGACTCAACCGGAAATGTAAACAAAGCTTTGTTCGGTGACCTTATGCATGATATGATGGCCGTAAACAGGGCCATTGAGGTCTACTTATTGGATAATGAAGGGTACGTACAATATTCGGTCGTCTTAGATCATGATGCTCCTGAAACCAAACAAAAAAAGATAGATCTAACACCCATAAAAACGTTCATTAATGAAAATGGGACTAACTACACCCTTGGGGACGACCCCAAGGATCTTGCGAAGCAAGCCATCTTTTCTGCTGCCCATTTCAATAAGGATGGGCATGAGGGTTATGTCTACATCATTTTGGCCGGAAAGGACTTTTTAGCAACCAGAAGTGACCTTTTCAATAGCTATTTTATGCGTTTAGGGCTTGGTGGTTCCATATTGACCCTGATTTTTGCCACTTTATTAGGTGTACTTGCCATTTGGTACTTGACCCGAAGTTTACGGAAAATTATATACGCTGCTAAACGTTTTCAACAGGGCGATTTGGAATACCGCATTGAAAATGCTGAAAAAACAGACTTGGCAAATGTAGCCAGCACATATAACCATATGGCGGATACAATCCTGTCCGATATTGAAAAAATAAAATCCGTAGATCAACTTCGTCAGGAACTTATCGCCAATATTTCGCACGATCTGCGGACTCCGCTTTCCATTATTCAAGGATATATTGAAACCTTGCATATGAAGGATAGTGAGTTAAGTGCAGAGGAAAGAGGAGAATATTTAAAGACTATCTCACGAAGTAGTGAACGTTTATCGAAACTGATTTCCCAATTGTTCGAATATTCCAAACTCGAAGCCAATCAAATTCAACCTCAAAAAGAGCCTTTTCTAATCAGTGAACTGGCCAATGATATCCACCGCAATTATATGCTGTTGGCCGAGCAAAAGAATATTGATTTAAAGCTTTCCATGGCCAAGACCACTCCTTTGGTCTTTGCTGATATTTCCTTGGTGGAAAGGGCCATTCAAAACTTGATGGACAATGCTCTTAAATTCACTCCAGAAGGAGGAAAAGTTACTGTAAAAATCGAAACAGAGGACGACCATGTCGAGGTAATCATCAAAGATTCCGGCCCGGGAATAAAAAAGGACAATCAAGCATTGATCTTTGAGCGTTACAGACAAACCAAAGCGGGTGAGCAAAAAGAAGGTGCTGGTCTGGGGCTTGCCATTGTTAAAAAAATTGTTGAAATACACGATAGCAGCATCAAGGTGTTCAGTAAGCCCAATGAAGGCACTTCCTTCAGTTTTAGTCTTCCAGTTTACGCCGTTGGCTAAACCATATTCGTTATCTTTAAGGAGTAAAAAGCAGCTATGATCTTAACCGATTCCTTGTTGGGTTTCTTTCTCGAAACCAGAAAACATTCCGAATCTATTTGTGAACCTTTGGAAATTGAAGACTACGTGGTGCAACCCGTTGTGGATGTTAGTCCGCCCAAATGGCATTTGGGCCATACCACCTGGTTTTTTGAGGAGTTTATTTTAAAACCTCACTTTGATGGCTATGTTCAATTTGATGAGGATTTCTCCTTTGTCTTTAACAGCTATTATGAAACGGTAGGTAAAAGAGTGGTACGTTCAGATCGTGGAAATCTTTCAAGACCTTCGGTGAAGCAAGTTTATGCATATCGAAAGTATGTCACCAAAAACATCCAGAAACTTTTTGAAACTGCTCAAAATAATGAACTGAATTCTTTATTGGAAATAGGCATTCATCATGAAAAGCAACATCAAGAGCTTTTGCTGACGGATATCAAATATATTTTGGGAAACAATCCTTTGTTACCTGTTTATTCCGAGCAATTCCAAGATCATCCTATCGAAACGCATGAGCAAGAATGGATTTCCATGGAGGAAGGCATTTATGATATCGGACATAATTCTGAAGGTTTTTGCTACGACAATGAATTGGGTAAACACAAAGTGTTTCTGCACACTTATGAGATTTCCAATAAACTGGTCACCAATGGTGAATTTATCGAATTCATAAATGATAAAGGGTACGAGCGTTTTGACCTTTGGCATGCCGAAGGTTGGGATTGGGTCAACCAAAACCAAATTACTTCTCCCCTATATTGGCATAAAATAGATGGGGAATGGCATCATTACACTTCTAAAGGCCTTGAAATAATCAATTCGGATACTCCATTGACCCACATTTGTTATTTTGAGGCTTTTGCTTATGCGCAATGGAAAGGCCATCGATTACCCACTGAATTTGAATGGGAAGTTGCCCAGGCTTACTTTCCTTGGGGAAAACGCTGGGAATTGACCGAGAGCTCGTATCTCCCCTATCCCAATTATCAAAAAGCTGATGGAGCCCTTGGTGAATACAATGGCAAATTTATGGTCAGCCAAAAAGTATTACGTGGCGGTTCGGTGGCCACACCCGAAAAACACACCCGACATACTTACAGAAACTTTTTCCACCCCTATTTACGTTGGCAGTTTACCGGTTTAAGGTTGGCCAAATAATTTCGACATAGATTCCATGCAAAAAAAACAAGCTCCAACTCTTATTTCAGCCTTTGAACAAGAAGTTTATGAAGGATTGACTGCTTTTCCCAAACATCTATCCTCAAAATATTTTTATGATGAGATAGGTGATAAGCTTTTTCAAGATATTATGGCCATGCCGGAATATTATCTTACCGATTCCGAGTTCGATATTCTTGAGGCCAACAAGGTAGAAATCGCAGAACTATTCAAAAAGGATGGTCAACCTTTCAGCATATTTGAGCTAGGGGCGGGTGATGGCAAAAAGACTAAAATTTTGCTCAAGTATTTTGCAGAAAACCAAATTTGTTTTGATTATCGACCTATTGATATTAGTCAGAACGCTTTAGATCAACTTGAAACATCCATCACCAAAGAAATTCCGCAAGTTGAGATCAATACGCTGCAAGGCACCTATTTTGAAACGCTTCGGGATATCAGTGAAGTCAATGGAAGACGCAAGGTCATCCTATTTTTGGGCTCCAATATGGGTAACTTATTGCACCCACAAGCTGTGGAGTTTTTAAAAAATATGCGAGAGTCCATCAACGAAAATGACCTGATCTTTATGGGGCTGGACCAAAAAAAGAATCCACAAACCGTTTTGGATGCCTATAATGACAAAACTGGAATTACGGAGGCTTTCAATAAAAATATCCTCACACGTATCAATACCGAGCTGGGAGGAAATTTTAATGTGGATAGGTTTCTACATTGGGAAGTCTATGATCCTGAAACGGGTACCGCCAAGAGTTATTTGGTTTCCAAAGAGTCCCAAGTGGTCAGGATTGAAAGTTTAGACTTGGAAGTACGTCTTAATGCCTGGGAAACCATCCATACCGAGATTTCCCAAAAATATGATGACACTGTTGTAGCATGGTTGGCGAATCAGGCCAATCTCAAAATTGTCACATATTTTACAGATGACAAACAATGGTTCAAAAACTATGTTTTAAAAAAATAAGATATGAAGGCAATTTGGAATAATACCGTGATAGCAGAAAGTGATGATACCGTGGTCATAGAAAACAACCATTATTTTCCTGCGGAAAGCATCAAAAAAGAATTTTTCAAATCAAGTGATACCCATAGCACATGCCCTTGGAAAGGTGTTGCATCTTACTATACTTTGGAAGTTAATGGAGAAGAAAATGCCGATGCAGCTTGGTACTACCCAGAAACCAGTGAATTGGCCAAGGGTATTAAAGGAAGGGTCGCCTTTTGGAAAGGAGTCACCATTGAAGCGTAATGCTCCAATGGCGACATTGATAGGTTAAAGTTCTAGAACAGCGTTCTCTGTTCCAGCGTAATCGTTCCACTGATAACGGTCTGCCTCAGCATCGTTGATATAGGTGCTATCCACCAAATATCTAAACTCGAAAGTGTTTTCCTTTGGAAGGTCAAAAGTGCCTTTGAAAGTTCCATTTTTTAGCTTTTTCAAGGTACTTCCTTTAGGGTTCCAGTTGTTGAAATCACCAACAACAGCTACTTTTTTAGCTTCTTCTGCAGGCACTGTAAATGTAACTTTACAAACAGGCTTGCTTTTTAGGTATTGCTTTTTTATTGCCATGGTATTTTATTTTCTGATTAAAAACTAGGGCAAAACAATAGATAAAACCTCTTATGCACAACAAGTTAAGTACGATTTATCAAATTGATAAAATGTGCCTAACAATGGGATTACTTTTATAAAATAGAGGGTGGTTTTTTTAATAAAAGAAATATTGGCAACTAAGATTTGATGATATCCATAATCCTATCAATTTCATTTTCTGTATTGTAGAAGTGAAAACCTAATCGGATTCCGTTGCCTCGTGGTATGCACACCACGTTTTCGTTCAATAATTTAGTATATAACTGGGTATCTCCTTTGATATTGAATATGGTACTGTGAACCGCCCTGTCTACCACTGTATTCTCCAATAAGCCCTGAGAAGCGAATCCATTCCTCGCTTTTTGCGATAGTTTTTGCAGTTGGGCTCCGATATGGTCCATGCCAATGGTATCCAGAAAGTTTAAAGAAAATTCGAGGCTTCCAAAATTGAATGAATCCAAATGTCCAGGTTCCAAATATTTGCAAAATGGGATGGAATTTCTTTTATCGATATCCCTGTCAACGGAACCATTTCCAATAAACTTGGGCTCAAAACGTTCTTTGGCCATCTCTGAAACCAAAATAAAGCCATTTCCGTAGCCTGCCAAAAGCCATTTATAACCACTTGCCCCTAACACATCAATTCCGGAATCGCTAAAGTCAAAAGCTTGTGTTCCGCAGAATTGGGTTCCATCGGCAATAATCAAAAGATTCGGATAGTCTTTTTTAAGTTTTTTAATGAATTCAAGGTCAATTTTAATTCCATTTATCCATTGTATCATACTGAATGCCAAAACATCCACCTTTCCAGATTCAACTTTGGAATAGATGTTTTCTTCTAATCGCCCGTCTATTTCGACATAATCTCGGTTAAAATTCCTAGTCTCAAAAGGCCAGTTCAAAGATGGATAGTCATTTTCAAGTAAAAGTACTCGACTGTTCTTGGGTAATCCTTCTAATAAGATATTTAAGCCCAGTGTAAAATTTGGGACCAGACCTACATTTTCCGATTTACATCTGAAAAATCGACCAACAGCATCCCTGATTTTAAACATGTTTTTAAAATTCTTTTGTTTGGCATTGCTGCCTCCTATTAAATAATCCAGATCATGCTCTTGTCGCCATTCCAATAAGTCTTCATACAATAATCCAGTAGCGGGAGTGTTTGCATAAATACACTGTTTTAGTACAGGGAATTTTTTTCGGAGATTCTGCATTACCAATTATTTTGAGTCTAATTAAGTTATATTTGTTGATAAAGATAGCCATTCAATGTTATCCAAAAAGAAGCCCGAAAGTACTGTTGATATTGAACAGCATGAGCTGTTGGAAAAAGCCCAAAAGTGGGTAAGACAGAAGAAAAAACTGTTTTCCCATTTTGTTATGTTCTTGATTGGGAGTGTACTATTGTTGCTCGCAAATAAAATTCTGAAATATGGTGAAGGGTACGACTGGTCTATTTGGGCCATTCTTGTTTGGGCTTTTTTGTTGATCCTACATACATTTAATGTTTTTGTGACCCATAGATTTATGGGAAAGGATTGGGAAAGACAACAACGGGAAAAGTTGGTGCAAAAGCAAAAACAACGTATTTCAGCAATACAAAAGGAAATAGAAACGGATTTCCCCATTTCCAATATCAATAAAAAAAAAGATCAATGAAACAATTGATCATCATTGCAGCAGCAGCCGAAAACAACGCGCTGGGCATTAACAATGACCTTCCTTGGCACTTACCTGACGATTTTAAACGTTTTAAGGCCTTGACCTCGAATCATAAAATTATTATGGGCAGAAAGACCTTGGAAAGTTTTCCGAAGGCATTACCCAATAGGGAACATATTGTGGTCACCAGAGACCAAGGATATAAACCCAAGTTTCCGTGCACAGTGGTCCATACCTTGGAAAGTGCCATTGAATTAGTTGAGACTGATGAGCGTGCTTTTATTATTGGTGGAGGTGAAATTTATAAACAGTCATTGGTATTTGCCACCGACATTGAATTGACCCGCATACATCATGCATTTGAGGCGGATACTTTTTTTCCTGACATAGATGATTCCATTTGGGAATTGGTGAAGGAAAAATATCATCCAAAGGATGATGGGCACAAATACGACTTCACCTATCTTACCTATAAAAAGAAGTAGCCTAACTAAAAATCTAAATAATTAATTGTAATGCTCGGACCCTTGACCAAGTCTTGCAACACCATAATTGGTGCGTTGGAATAAAAATTATGTTTGGATGTCCGGCTTTCGGAAATCTTCATTCCATTTTTAATGAGTACGGCCTTCGTTTGACGCGCCACAGCTTCTCCTGAATCAATAATTGTGATGTTTGTTGGAAGTATTTCTTTAAGTACGGGTATCACATATGGGTAATGAGTGCAACCTAAGACAAGGCAGTCCATTCCTTGTTCAAGCATGGGGTTCACATAAGTTTGAAGAAGGTTTCGCATTTCCTCGGAATCTACCTGACCTGCCTCGACCAAATCCACCAATCCTTTTCCTTCTTGTTCAAAAACTTCGATTCCTTCGGCAAACATTTTAGAGGTATTGTGAAAAAGACTGCTAGAGAGCGTTCCTTTGGTTGCCAAAACTCCCACCTTTTTGGTTTTGGTATGAAAGGCTGCTGGTTTTATGGCTGGTTCAATACCTATGAAGGGCACTTTGTAGTTTGAACGCAAATAATCTATGGCATTTGTAGTAGCCGTGTTGCAAGCAACCACAATAAGTTTGCAATTTTTTTCGAGCAAAAGCTCGGTGTTCTTTATACTTAGTTGAAGTATTTGTTCTTTGGATTTTGCACCATAGGGTGCATTTTTACTATCCGCCAGATAAATAGTGTCTTCTGAAGGGAGCATCGTATGAATCTCTTTCCAAATTGAGGTTCCCCCAACACCCGAATCAAAAATGCCTATTGGATTGTGCATGTTCAAAAATATGTACTATTGAATCAATGGAATAAAAAAACCGCCTTTTTCTGTTGAAAGAAGCGGTTTAAATATATTGTGTAATGCGATTTAGAAGCCCAATTCTTGCTTTACAGCAGGAAGTAAATCTTTTCCTTTAGCTACTATAAGACTAAGTCCAGGACTGGCATCTACAACGTAGTCAAAACCTTCGGCAGCGGCCACCTTTTCGATTGCATTTTTAGCTTTATCGGAAATGGGAGCAAACAATTCTTGTTGTTTTTTCTGCATTTCTTGAACAGCAGCTTGTTCTGCTTCTTGAATATTTTTCTCGAACCCTTGAAGCTCTTGTGCTCTTTTATCGTTCTCTTCCTTGGACTTGGAAGTGGCTTCGTTTGAGTATTGAGTGTATTTATTTCTAAGTTCCGTCATAGAACTTTCTATATCGGCCCTATATGTTTCTTGTAATTTTTTAAGTTCTGCTTGAGCTGCTTTCATTTCAGGCATTTCTTGCAATAACTGCTGCACATTAATGTGGGCAACCTTGCTCTGTGCATTTACAAAACCCGTAGCCGCAACAAATAAAACTAAGGCTACAGTAATTTTCTTTACATTTTTCATGATTCTAAGTTACTATTTTGAGTGTTAATTTTAGTGTTTCAATATTTACTGTTGTATTGAATCTTTTTCTTGTTCCTGCGTTTTTTTTCTTTCTTCTAGCTTTGCTTTCCGTTTGGCTTCACGCTCTTCCAATAATTTTTGTCTTCTGGCTTCGTATGCCTTCTTTCGTTCTTCCCTCAATTTCAGTTGTTCGGCCCTTCGTTCATCTGCAGATTTTGCTTTCGCATCTCTGGTTTCTTCTGCTTTGGCCTGACGTTCTTTTAAGGCTTCACTTATTTCTTTGTCCTCTTCGGTCTGCTCTTCTTTAAACTTGTCCAATCGGCTCTTTTCCTTGGCTCTTTTGTTTGACTTGCTGACTTTCCGTGTCCGTGCTATCTCCCTTAAAATCAAGTCACTGATATCGTGTCTTTTTTCGGAATACAACATTACAACATCTGCCGATTTATCAAAAATAAAATCGTATCTTTTATTACCGCCTATTTTTTGGACCTCGTTAAAAACTTGGTCTTGTATGGGCTGAATCAATAGTTGCTTTTGCAGAACTAAATCTCCTTGTGGTCCAAAGCGATCTTGTTGATAATCGAGCATCTCTGCTTCCAAAATTTGGATTTCCTCCTCACGTTCGGCGATGAGCTCATCCGTCAACAATACTTTTTCCGCCATCAAATCTTTCTTCATTTGCTCAACAACACTTTGTTTGAGCTCAATTTCTTGCTTCCATTTAATGGCCTTGGCGTTTAGTTGCTCGGTCGCTTCTCTATACTCTTCTACATTTTCCAAGATGTATTCCATGTCCACATATCCTATTCGCACACCTCTTTGGGAAAAGCTATTTAAGGATAGCAATAAAACAACCAATGACAAAAGAACTTTACTATTCATTTTTGATTCCGCTTTTACAAAGAAAATATCGTGCCAAAATAACTAATTAATTAAAAATGAGCTATTTATTAACTTATTCAAGCCCTTGTTTTCTTATAGTTAAAACTGCTGACCGATAATGAAGTGTGTTTGCCAGCCGCTTGGTCCTACGGAGGTTGGATTCGCATCTGTATCAAATCCATAACCAAAGTCGATACCCAAGAGACCAAATGCCGGCATAAAAATACGTAGCCCCACTCCGGCAGATCTTTTTAATTCAAACGGATTAAATTCACTAAAATTGTTAAATGCATTCCCTGCTTCTAAAAAAGACAGCGCATATATGGAAGCCGAGGGTTTTAAGGTAAGCGGATACCTAAGTTCCAAAGAAAATTTGTTATAGATGGTGCCTCCGTCCCTTTCATCTTGACCTGTTATCGCATTTCTACTAAACGGAGTCAACGAACTGTTTTCATAACCTCTCAGTTGGACTATGTCCCTACCATCAAGTGTGAAATTTCCTAAACCGTCTCCACCAACAAAAAAGCGTTCAAAGGGTACGGCTCCGATATCGTTGTTATAACTACCCAAGAAACCAAATTCGGCATTGGTACGCAACACCAATTTATCAACCAAATTGGTATACCAATCACCTTTGAATTTTATTTTGTAAAATTCCAACAGCTTAAAACGTTCTTCTTCCAAGTTTTCCACCTCATCACCAAGACGCACAAACTCGGCCTGTTCTTCAACGGTTCCGATATTCGGTCCTCCAATTTCAATTAACCTGGTTGTTTTTTCGTCGATTTGATTACGAATGTCTTTGAAGTCTTTGTTTCCAAAAAGGGAATAGGGAGGGGTAAACTTAGCTGTTAACTCAAAATTTGATCCACGCAAAGGAAATATTCTACTAGGTCCTTGTGAACTTCTAGAAATTCCCAAGGTATAACTCAATGAATTTGAACTACCGTTACCGAAATTAAAGAGGCCGTTGTTGAAATTGTTAAAATCATACAGTTGATAGCTCACCGAGTGGGAAATA
Organism: Flagellimonas sp. S3867; assembly: GCF_014698935.1. Taxonomy (GTDB): domain Bacteria; phylum Bacteroidota; class Bacteroidia; order Flavobacteriales; family Flavobacteriaceae; genus Flagellimonas. Next base: position 363,582 of record NZ_JACVMN010000003.1, on the reverse strand, counting down.
GTAAAGAAATCATCCGGCCATTGCACCCGTTTTGCCAAACCTGCAGAAACTCCGGTAATGGCAAATCCTCTGTCTTTATCAACATCAAATCTTCCACGGTTATTAAAACTTGTTGCGAATTGCTGTGTTCTGGACAAGGATAGATTAAATCTAACAGGCTTTTTACCTCCTAACCAAGGTTCAGAAAAGTTTAAACTGTACACCCTAAAGGTTCTGCTCGCTTGCAAACGTAAAGCAAATGTTTGCCCATCGCCCATAGGAACTGGTTTGTACGCCTCGCCATTAAAAATATTCTTTAGAGAAAAGTTACTGAACGATAACCCCAAGGTTCCAATGAATCCACCTCCACCGAAGCCTCCTTGCAGTTCAATTTGGCTGGAACCGGATTCTACCAGGCTATAGTTTATGTCAACCGTACCTGCATTGGGATCAGGGTTTTGGATGTCCGGTGCTATTTGCTCCGCATCAAAAAATCCAAGTTGCCCTAGTTCTCGAATACTCCTTACAATATTATCCTTGCTATACTTTTGTCCTGGTTTGGTACGTAACTCCCTGAAAATAACGTGGTCGTTGGTCTTATCGTTTCCGGTTACGGTTACATGATCTAAAAAGGTTTCCTTACCTTCTATGATCCTAATTTCAAAGTTGATGGTGTCATTAATCGCCGAAACCTCAACTGGATTGATACTTGAGAAAAGGTATCCATTATTTTGATAAAGGTTGGTAAGGTCTTCCCCGTCGGGCTTAGAATCGTCTGCAATTCGTTTTTTAAGCAACACACCATTATAGGTTTGCCCTTTTCGAATTCCTAATACTTGACTCAATATCCTGTCAGAATACACCGAATTTCCAACAAAATTCACGTCACCGAAATAGTATTTGTTACCTTCTTCAACATCAATCTTTAAGTCAATGCTGTTTTCATCCACTTTAACAAAGGTGTCGGATAACACCCTTGCATCTCTATAACCTCTTTCGGCATAGGTGTCTATTAGATTGGACAAATCTTCCTTATAGTCGTCTTCTATGTATTTTGATTTTTTCCAAAAACGATAGAACTTCCTCTTTTTGGTTTTTTTAAATGATTTTTGAAGTCTTTTGTCGGCAAGCTGTTCGTTGCCATTGAAAACAATGTTCCTAATTTTTACCTTATCTCCTTTTTTAACATTGATGACCATACTTTGGGCGTTGGCGCCCACTGTATCATTAGCCGTGGCAATGGTCACTTTGGCATTAAGAAAGCCTTGCTTTTTGTATTTGTTTTGAAGATAGTTTTTGGTGTTGGCAATTAAACTTTCCGTTATTTTTTTGCCCTTTTTAAGGTCTGTATCGTTGAGAATGTCCTCAACTTTACGCTTTTTAACTCCGTAAACGGTAACATCGGTAAGTGTAGGACGCTCCAAAATGTTAAGCTCCAAGAATATTTGGTTGCCTTCAATTTTGGTGTAGTAAAACTCCACATTACTAAACAACTCCAGGCTCCATAATTTCTTAATTACGGCACTAATTTCATCTCCGGGGATGGTAATTGGCTGACCAACTCGCAGACCCGTATATGTCTTTACGGTTTGCTCATTATAACTTTGAAGACCAGTTACTGTTAACCCTCCTAAAATATAATCCTTACCATTCTCGAAAGAGGTGTCCTGTGCAAAGCTTTGGCCTGTGTAAAGTAAAAGAAGGAGTAGTTTTAAGTATAGTTGGGTGGTATTTTTTATAACCTTAGTTAAGTTGTTCGCTTGTTTTTCCAAATCGTCGTTCTCTATTTTGGTAATTTAGTATTGCCTCTACCAAATGATGTTCACTAAAATCGGGCCAAAATACGTCAATAAAATGTAATTCGGCGTATGCTATCTGCCAAAGTAAAAAATTGCTTATCCTTTGTTCACCACTGGTTCGGATAAGCAAGTCCACATCTGGCATAAAATGCGTGTAAAGATGAGTATTAATAACCGTTTCGTCAATATTTTCAGGTGAAATTATACTATTTTTAACTTTGATGCTGATTTCCTTAACAGCTGATTTTATTTCTTCGCGGGAGCCATAGCTCAAGGCAACAGTAAGTGTCATTCCCGTATTATCCTTGGTTTTTGAAATGACCTCCGCCAATTCTTTTTGTGCTTTTGAAGGAAGGGAATTTATGTTTCCAATGGTCGTTAACCGAATATTGTTTTTATGGAGTCTTTTCCACTCTTTCCGAAGTGAAGTGACCAAAAGCCTCATCAAGGTTTCGACCTCTAATTTTGGTCGATTCCAATTCTCGGTGGAAAATGCGTAAAGTGTTAGGTATTGTATTTGTAGTTTGGCGCAGTTTTCAACGGTGTTCCTAACCGCTTCCACCCCATGCTCATGCCCAAAGATTCTAAGTTTGCCACGTTGTTTGGCCCACCTACCATTACCATCCATTATAATGGCAACATGTTTGGGAAGTTTGTCTTTATCTACGTCCTCTAATGTGTACATTTTATTGAAAACAATCCTGGCAGGGTTTGCGCCCAAAGGTATACGTTAATGTAATACCTGAAAAGACATACCAGTCGTCGCTCAATATATTTCCGAATCTAAATTGCTCAAAATTGGATCCCTCGGGATTACTTCCATCCAGATTGTCTGTAAATGTATACCTGGCCCCAATCTCAGCACCTAGAATCAAAAACTGATTCAAACGATACTTCGCCCCTACCGTCATTGGAATTGCAAAACTACCGTCTTTTTGGTTAATATCCTGCACTTGTAGGGCATCAAAATAATTAAAATCGTACCTAAAGTAGGTGAAACCTGTATAAAGATAGGGTGTGAAAGCTGGTCCAAGCTTATGAAGATTGTATTCAACGAAGTTAAATTCAATGCCTGCGGAGAATTCCAACACGGAATTATCTATAATATATTGTCTTTGTCTACGCGAGGACATGCTGGATTTTGAGTCATCGGCAGTAAAAGTTCCATAAAGCACACTTGCCCTCCATGCGTATCTTTTGCTTTTGTTCCATTTAAAGACTCCACCAAATGCCGGCCCTGAAGGCAAAATGAAATTTGTTCTTCCCACATCACCAATGGTGTTGGCACCGCCTGCAAAAAGACCAATCTCATAGGTCTGGGCGCTAACCTTAAACACACAGCAAAGTAAAATAGCCAAAACTATCCGCATACAATCAAAAAATTAAACATATTAGAGGTAAAGGAAAGTCTATAAGGTATACTGTTAGAATGTTCTCTTTTGTTAAACAGTTTTTAGCTTCTTTTATTGTTTTTTAATGGATTCAATTACGCTTATCTTGACCCCAGAGCAGTTTGTTGCGAAGTGTTTTTAAGAAGCTTTCTGATGTATACTCTATCATTCTAACGGTAAAATTTGATTTTTGCACCCTGATTTCCTTGCCATTGGGTATATCGGCTATTCTAGAATCCAAGGAAACAAGGTGGGTTTCTTCCCGCCCTGAAACCTTTAATCGTATTTGGGTGTCGTCTGAAATTACCAATGGACGTGCATTAAGGTTGTGGGGAGCAATAGGTGTCAACACCAAAGATTTAGCAGTTGGCTCAATAACCGGCCCTCCGCAACTCAACGAATACCCAGTTGACCCTGTTGGGGTGGATACAATTAGACCATCTGCCCAATATGTGGTTAAATATTCGTCATTTAAATACGTTTCCACATTGATCATCGAAGTGGTATCCTTTCGGCTTACCGTAATCTCGTTTAAGGCAAAGTTCAGCTCTCCTATTTCGTTGAGATCGGAATTTACTTCAACCTCTACCAAGCTTCGTTCTTCAACTTTATAATTGCCTGCTGTAAATTCGGTAACCACCCTACGCACATCCTCTTTTTTGAAGGTAGATAGAAAACCCAATCGACCGGTGTTCACACCCACAATGGGTATGCCCAAATCTTTCACATAAGTTACTGCCCTAAGCATGGTGCCATCTCCTCCAAAGCTTATGAATATATCAAAGGATGAATCAAGACCAGCATCCTGCGAAAAGGCTCCATAATCATATTTGGAGATGTGCTTATTCACAAGTTGATCAAATCCCGTTTCAACAAAAATAGATGCATTAACTCTTTGGAGTTCTTCCAACAACGCTATGATATAGGTTTTGTTCTCTTCCTGAAAACTTTGCCCGTAGATAGCTACTTTCATGCTAAACGTTAAGGTATTTTTCCAGATAATCCGACCGCTGTTTCAAGTCTTCCAAAAATTGGTCGTCGCTGTTTCCAAAAACAATGGTGTAGTTATATCTTCTGAAGGTCTGTGCTACCTCATTAAGATTCTCGGAACCAACTTTGAGTGTTATTTCCACAATGTCATTTTGCGAATCGGTAATAAAGGCACCTAACAGACGTGCATTGTTGCCTTCAACGATTTGCGCAATCTCACTAAAAGAATAGTCTTTTATGCCAATGGAAATCACAAGAATTCCGCCAGGTTCCCTGAAAAATGGCGTATTGATAAAGACCGATACAATATCCTCCAAATCATAATATCCAACGATTATTTCATCCTTGTCAAGCACTGGAAGAATATTGGTCTCATTTCTAGAGAACATTTCCAAAACATCGAGCCAAGCGGTTTCCTTGGTCACAAAAAAGGTTTCCAATTCAAACCGAAAATCTTCGATTTTCTTTTTGGGTTCAAAACAAGCCAAATCGTTCTCGGAGAGCAATCCAATAAAAACCCCGTTCTCTGTCACCGCCACATGAGAAAAAGTAGTCTCCTCAAAAAACTGGATAACCTCCTTCAAAGTCTCTGAGACCTCAAAAATGGGAACCGTTGATATTATTTGACTATGGATTTGCATAACAATTTATTCGGTCGCAAAATACTAATTTTAAATCGCAAAAGGCGTGCCTAATTCTTATTTTTGACGTTCTAAATTGGAATACATGACAAAACTGAGTGTCAATATCAACAAACTGGCAACCCTAAGAAATTCAAGAGGCGGCAACATGCCCAACCTCATTAAATCGGCAAAGGATATTGAATCATTTGGAGCCCAGGGTATAACCATCCATCCAAGGCCGGACGAACGCCATATCAAATACCAAGATGCCCGTGACCTCAAAAAAGTGGTCACTACTGAATATAATATTGAAGGTAATCCGATTCCGAAGTTCATAGATTTGGTTCTTGAGGTAAAACCAACCCAAGTTACACTGGTACCCGATGCAGAGGATGCCATTACGTCCAACGCCGGTTGGGATACCATAAAACACAAAGACTTTTTGGTTGATATCATTCAAACGTTCAAGGAAAATGACATTAGGACTTCAATTTTTGTAGACCCCAACATTGAAATGGTAAAAGGAGCAGCAGATACAGGTACCGACAGAATTGAATTGTACACCGAAAGTTTTGCCCACGATTTTGCATTGGGAAGAAAAGCGGAGGGTGTTAAAACTTTTACCGAAGCCGCCAAAAAAGCTAGCGAACTTGGTCTGGGGATAAACGCTGGACATGATCTTAATCTTGAAAATATTCAATTTTTTAAAGAAAACATTCCCAACCTTCTGGAAGTCTCCATAGGACATGCGCTTATATGTGAGTCGCTATATTTGGGCTTGGAGAATGTGGTCAATATGTACTTACACCGATTGAAATAATGGAGGCATTACATTCTAAAATCCTGGGCGAAGGAACACCATTGCTGATTTTACATGGTTTTTTGGGTATGTCCGATAATTGGAAGACACTCGGCAACCAATATGCACAACATGGATATCAGGTGCACCTTGTTGATCAGCGCAACCATGGAAAAAGTTTTCATTCCAACGATTTTGATTACGAATTCTTGAGTGCTGACATCATCAAATACATGGATTCACACCAAATGGACGGTGCAAATTTGATAGGACATTCCATGGGAGGTAAAACGGCGATGCAACTAGCGGTTACGGTACCAGAACGAATATCCAAATTACTTGTAGCTGATATTTCTCCAAAATACTATCCACCACACCATCAACCAATAGTTGATGCTTTGGCTAAATTGGATTTTAACACAATTGAAAGTAGAAAAGAAGCAGATCAGGTACTTTCCAACTACCTGCCCGAATTTGGCATACGTCAATTTTTATTAAAAAATCTGTATTGGGAAGCACCGGGAAAATTAGGATTTCGATTCAATTTTGAAGTTCTTAAGGATAAAATGGATGAAATTGGCGAAAACATAAGTTCCAATGCCAAATATGAAGGCCCTACCCTATTTTTAAGGGGTGACCGTTCAGAATATATTTTGCCAAATGACTTTCCCGAAATAAAAAAACACTTTCCAAATGCCGAAATTGACACAGTTTCCAACGCTGGTCATTGGCTACATGCAGAAAACCCCATACAGTTTTTTGAAAAATCGCTTCACTTTCTAAATTCATAAAATTCTACCCATTTTATTATGCATGCATAATTTTTTTATCCATTTTATTGTCTGTATAACAAATTTCACCTAGTTTTGGTAAGACTGGTTTGAACATAAATCTAACTTAAGCTAACTCAAACAGATTTGAATATGAAAAAGTTATATGCCCTGCTCCCCTTCTTAGGGTTATTCTTGATCGCATGTGAAGACGATGAAACTTCAATTGTCACACCACCAGACCCAAATCCCATAGTTTACACAGCTGGTACAGCCAATTTCTCAAACTATGTGGCCGTAGGAAACTCATTAACAGCCGGTTTTTCGGATAATGCATTGTTCCGTGCCGGACAGGAAGCTTCTTTTCCCAATATGCTGGCATCTAACTTTGCCTTGGTTGGTGGGGGTTCTTTTGAAATACCTTTTATGGCCGATAATTTAGGAGGAGCTACACTTCAAGGAAATCCTATATTGGGAAATAGATTGATTCTAGCTTTTTTACCTGATGGACCATCGCCGGTTCCAGCTACAGGAACGGGAAGCACTGAAATTTCAACAAAATTATCGGGACCGTTTAACAACATGGGTATCCCCGGAGCTAAAAGCTACGAATTATTAGCCCCAGGGTACGGAAGTTTAGCCGCTTTGGCAGTTGGAGCTGCCAACCCTTATTATACGCGAATATCTTCAGCAGAAGATGCCACGGTAATTGGTGATGCCGCCGCTCAAGGTGCTACTTTCTTTTCCGCATGGATTGGAGCAAACGACATTCTTTTGTATGCCACCAATGGAGGTTCCGGAGTAGATCGAACAGGAAATTTGAATCCTGCCTCCTATGACAGAAATGATATCACAGACCCTAACGTTTTTGCCGGTTCGTTAAATGGCATTCTTACGGCAATGACTGCTGGAGGAGCAGATGGGGTTATCGCCAACATTCCAAATGTTACCGATATTCCATTCTTTACCACAGTTCCATATGCACCCTTGGATCCCACAAATCCCGCATTCGGTCCGCAAATACCGGTTTTAAATGCGCAATTTGCTGGATTGAACCAAGTTTTTCAAGGTTTGGGAGTTCCAGAACGACAGTTTACCTTCTCTGATTCGGCCGCAAGTGCCGTAATCATCAAAGATGAAGATTTACCAGATCTATCAGCTCAAATAACAGGTGCTTTAATAGGGTTTGGAATTGATGCCGGAACCGCAACCGTGACAGGTTTATTGTATGGTCAAGCTCGCCAGGCCAATGAGAATGATTTATTGGTGTTGACAAGCAGAACGGCTATAGCAACCTTAAATGAAGATGCCTTTGCCATGTTACAAGGTCTTGGTGTTGATCCCGCCACAGCCGGACAGTTGGCAATTAACGGAGTTACTTTTCCTTTGGAAGATCAATGGGTGTTAACTCCAGAAGAACAAACTGCCATTGGCAATGCACTAACAGCATATAACGCAACAATAGAGGCATTGGCTGCACAGTTCGATTTAGCGTTTGTAGATGCTAACGCACTATTAGGTGAATTAAATGCCAGCGGCTTTCCTTTAGCTGATGGAAGCACGGTCACTTCTACTTTTGCCACGGGCGGAGGGTTTTCTTTGGATGGTGTACATCCGGCTCCAAGAGGATATGCTATTTTAGCCAATGCATTCATCGAGGCGATAAACGCAAAACATGGATCTAACCTCCCAGGAGTAAATCCATTGGATTTTACAGGCCTCTATATCGATTAGATAACACTACTTAAATTCACTATATTTTAGGCACCGTTTAAGCGGTGCCTTTCTTTTTTTAAAATTGTTGAGCTTATGAAACTTCTTTTAAAACTTCTTTTGAATGCCGTAGCAGTTGTTATCCTGTCCTATATTCTACCTGGTGTAGGTGTTGACTCACCAACCACTGCCATCATAGTAGCTTTGGTATTGGGTATTTTAAATTTCTTGGTGAAACCCCTTCTAATTATACTCACCTTGCCAATTACCATTGTTACTTTGGGTTTGTTCCTCTTGATCATTAATGCAATAATCATACTTATTGCAGCCCACTTCATCTCCGGTTTTGAGGTGTCAAGCATTTGGTGGGCACTAATTTTCAGTCTGCTGCTATCATTTTTACAATCCATTTTACACTCCATTTTCAAGGAGGATAAAAAGAATTGATTTTGTTTGGCACTCAATGTTTTAAAAAGTTGCTGTCAATCAGAAAATGCATTACTTTTGCCTCCCATTTTTGAATAGCAAATTAGGTAGGAGATGAATATCACAAAAGAGCAGATTGACGAACTAAATGCAGTTGTTAAAGTTGCCATTAACAAGGATGACTATCAAGACAAAGTAGAAAAAATCCTTAAAGACTACAGAAAACAGGCGAACATACCTGGTTTTCGTAAGGGACAAGTACCCATGGGGCTTATTAAAAAGCAATATGGCAAGGCCGTTTTGGTAGATGAGGTGAACAAATTATTACAGGATAATCTCAATAAATATCTTACCGAAGAAAAATTGGACGTTTTGGGCAATCCTTTGCCAAAACAACAAGAAGATTTTGATTGGGACAAGGATAATCTGGATTTCGAATTTGAATTGGGTCTTGCCCCAAATTTTGAAGTGAAGGTAAAAACCAAAAAAGCAGTAACCCAATATAAGATTGTTGCAGATAAAAAGATGATCCAGGAACAAGTGGATCGCATTCAAAAACAATATGGGAAACTGGTTTCTAAAACAGAATCAGGTAAATCTGATGAAATCACCGGAACTTTTGCCAATGAAGCTGAAGAAATTGAAAACAAGACCACAATTGAGCTAGATAAAATCAAAGGCAAAAAAGCTTTGGATGCCCTTGTCGGAAAAAAAGCCGGCGACACTGTTCAATTAAAAACAAAAGGTCTTTTCAAAGAAGACTATTTATTGACCAGCGCATTGGGCATCAGTAAAGAAAAGGCAGAAAAACTCAACATCGAGGTTGCATTTACCATTGAAGAAATCAACGAACGCCAACCTGCTGCGCTTGATCAAGAATTGTTCGATAAATTGTTTGGAAAAGACAATGTAAAATCGGAAAAAGAGCTTCAAGAAAAAATCAAAGAGGATTCGGAAAAGCAATTTGAGCAACAATCTGATCAAAAATTGTTGAACGATATCACTGAGAAATTAATCGATGACACCAAATTTGACCTTCCTTCTGGATTCCTTCAAAAATGGATTCAGGTAAGCGGTGAAAATCCGCTATCCGATGATGAAGCCAAAGAAGAGTTTGAAAAATCAGAAAAAGGACTTCGTTATCAACTTATAGAAGGCAAAATAATCAAAGAAAATGACCTTCAGGTTCAATTTGATGAGTTGAAGGAGTTTGCCAAAGGATTTATCAAATCCCAAATGGCACAATACGGACATCTAGATCCACAGGAAGAAGAATTGGAAAATATTGCCAATAGAATCATGGGCAATCAAGACGAGGTCAAAAGACTTTCAGAGCAATTGATGAGTCAAAAATTATTGACTTACTACAAGGAACATGCTAACCTCAAAGTAAAAGAGGTTACTTATGACGACTTTGTTAAGGAAGCCTATAGTTAGATTGAGCTAAAAAGAAAATTAAGTATCTTTACGGTGCCGAAAGCCCAGTTTTCGGCACCTTTTTTTTAAGCAAAATCGAAGAAAATCCTATGGATTACGGAACAGAATTCAAAAAATACGCCACCAAACACCACGGAATCAATAGCATGTATTACGATCAAATCGTAAGTAGTATGCATCCAGTGGGCATGACCCCAAATATTATTGAGGAAAGACAATTGAACGCCATTGCAATGGACGTTTTCTCCAGATTGATGATGGACCGAATCATCTTTATGGGAACAGGCATCAATGATCAAGTGGCCAATATAGTTCAGGCTCAATTACTCTTTTTGGAAAGTGCGGATGCCGTTAAAGACATTCAAATTTATATCAATTCTCCAGGTGGAAGCGTTTATGCCGGTCTTGGTATCTATGATACCATGCAGTTCATCAAACCCGATGTTGCCACTATTTGTACCGGTATTGCCGCGTCTATGGCCGCTGTACTGTTGTGTGCAGGGGAAAAAGGGAAACGTAGTGGTCTGTCACATTCTAGGGTTATGATTCACCAACCCTTGTCCGGTGCACAAGGTCAAGCAAGCGATATTGAAATTGCGGCGCAAGAAGTACTTAAGATCAAGGACGAACTATATCACATCATAGCCAATCACTCAGGACAATCATTCGATAAGGTTTATGATGATAGTGATCGCGACTACTGGATGAGAGCGCCAGAAGCCAAAAAATACGGTATGATCGATGAAATATTGGTAAGGGATAAGTCCTAATTCCGTACTAAGAAGTCAAAAAAAGACCGTCGATAACAAACAAAATCTATATTTTTTACGTTATTAGTGGTTGAACTTTAAATGTTTATATGGCAAAGGAAAACTTGGAATGTTCTTTTTGTGGTAGAAAAAAACCAGAGACCAATCTTCTTATAGCTGGTCTTGATGCACATATTTGCGACAGATGTATAGAACAAGCCCATAGTATTGTAGCAGAGGAGTCCAAACAATCCAAAAATCAAGACCTTTCTTCAGAGTTGGTTTTGAAGAAACCCGTTGAGATCAGAGACTTTTTGGACACATTTGTTATTGGACAAGAACGCACCAAAAAGGTGATGTCAGTTGCCGTATACAATCATTATAAGAGACTTTTGCAGCCTAAGGGCAATGAAGATGATATAGAAATTCAAAAGAGTAACATTGTTATGGTCGGGCAAACAGGGACAGGAAAAACCCTGATAGCCAAGACCATTTCGCGCATGCTCAACGTACCTTTAGCCATTGTAGATGCTACTGTTTTAACTGAGGCTGGATATGTTGGTGAGGATGTTGAAAGTATATTGACAAGATTATTACAAGCTGCTGACTACAATTTGGAGAAAGCAGAAAGAGGTATTGTTTTTATTGATGAAATAGATAAAATTGCCCGCAAAAGCGATAATCCATCCATTACCCGAGATGTTTCTGGTGAAGGTGTTCAACAGGGACTTTTAAAATTGCTCGAGGGAACGGTTGTCAACGTACCACCTAAAGGTGGAAGAAAACATCCAGACCAAAAATTCATTGAGGTCAATACGGAGAATATTCTTTTTGTGGCTGGTGGTGCCTTTGATGGCATAGAGCGTATTATCACTAAACGCCTGAATATGCAAGCCGTCGGCTATAGTGCATCCAAGGCAGAAGATAGGTTAGACAATGAAAACATCCTTCAATATATCATTCCTAAAGATTTAAAGGAATTCGGACTCATTCCGGAGATTATAGGTAGACTTCCTGTGCTTACACATATGAATCCTTTGGATTCAAAAACATTAAGGGCTATTCTTACCGAACCGAAAAATGCCATCATCAAACAATACGAAAAATTGTTTTCTATGGATGGCATCTCCTTTAATATTACCGAACAGGCATTGTCCTATATTGTTGAAAAAGCAGTAGAGTATAAACTGGGCGCCAGAGGATTACGCTCACTTTGCGAAGCTGTTTTCACCGATGCCATGTTTATATTACCGAGTAGTGAAGAAAAGGAGTTTAAGGTCACCAAGGCCTATGCGGAAGAAAAACTATCGCATGAGACCATTAAAAAGTTAAAAGCGGTTTCTTAGCGTTATACTGCCTTTTTTGTCACCTTATTTAGTAGATTCAGACAAACTTCAGCAATTATTTTTTCGTCGGAGTACAGTTGATGCCCGAAGTTGGGAATCACATTGATGTCAACTCCAAGTTCATCTACCCATGCAGTGTTTGGGCGGAATTCGTCTTTTCCCCCATAAATTAGGTTCATGGGCACATCAGGTTTCTCATTTTCCAGTCTTATCCTGGTAGGTGAAATAGCCGTTAGCGATTTCATAGGCAAACCTTCTAGTGCAGCTTTCCATGCAACTGTTCCTCCCATACTGAATGCCAAATAATGGCTAGCCTCATTTTCTTTTTTAAGCAAATGGGCAACAGCTGTATCAATTCCGCCTTCTACAAAGGCTTTATGGATATTTTCTTCTGTGGAAACAGGCGTATCTACGTTGCCCAATTGTTGACAATCATAAAAAACGATGTCGTAGTATTGTTGCAGATATCCAAAATAGGAAGTAATCCAAAGTCCTTTCTTTACTCCCCACATATCGGAGATAATAACAAGTTTTTCAGCCATAACGAAATCTATATCAGTTTATTAAGAAGAGGGAACTCAAAACATTTAAACCAAACTTCAGTCTTTAACGTTAAAAATCCTGATTTATTTGTCCAAAATAAAAGATTGTTCGATGAATGGACTGTGTTTACGAAAACGTTTTCGTAAATCTTGGAAAGTTTAATTTTGACCGCTCACGTTCATCTGTAACAATTCCTCGATATACGCCCTTTCATTGGACAGTCGGGGTATTTTGTGCTGTCCTCCCAACTTGTTCTTGGATTTTAACCAATCGTGAAAGAGATTTTGCCTAGCAACGTGCACTTTGGGCATCCGTAGTGTAGTATTATTATAACGTTTAGCCTCGTAGTCCGAATTCAAAGACTTAAGGGCATTATCCAGAAATTCTGTGAAATAAGCTACATCCTTTGGTGGTTTCCTAAACTCGATAATCCATTCATGAGCTCCTTTTTCGCTTCCATTCATATAAATAGGCGCTGCGGTATAATCCATGATCTGGGCATCTGTTTTTTGACATATTTGGTTTAGGGCCTCTTCTGCGTTTTCAATTATAAGCTCTTCCCCAAATGCATTTATAAAATGCTTTGTGCGGCCAGTTATCCGTATTCTGTAAGGATTTATTGAAGTAAAACGTACCGTATCCCCAATTTTATAACGCCATAAACCGGCATTGGTGGTGATAACAATAGCATAATTCACCCCTACTTCAACATCCCAAAGCGGAACCGCCTTCTCTTCCTTTCCATAAGAATCCATGGGTATGAATTCATAAAAAATACCATAATCCAACATCAACAGCAGGTCTTGGGAATTATTCCTGTCCTGAATTCCAAAAAAACCTTCCGACGCATTGTACGTTTCATAATAATTGAAATTTTTTCGAGGCAACAACTTCCTATATTGATCCCTGTAGGGTGCAAAGCTTACCCCACCATGAAAATAAACTTCCAAATTTTCCCAAATCTCAAAAAGATGATTTTTACCTGTTTTTTCCAATACATCATTGAGCAGCACTAACATCCATGAAGGAACACCTACCAAGCTGGTTACATTCTCCTGAATACTTTCGTCAATAATAGCCTTCAATTTGGGTTCCCAATCGCTCATCAAGGATACTTTATTGCCCGGGGTACTACTATATTCTGCCCAAAGGGGCATATTATCAATCAAAATTGCCGAAAGGTCTCCAAAGAAAGTACCGTTATCCTCATATAGTTTTTTACTGCCGCCAAGCCGTAAACTCTTTCCGCGGAACAATTGCGAATTCTCATTGTTGTTCAGGTACAAACAGAGCAAATCCTTACTGGATTTATAGTGGCAATCCTCCAACGCCTCAGTACTAACAGGTATAAATTTACTTTTGGCATTTGTAGTACCGCTGCTTTTTGCAAACCATTTTATTGCAGTAGGCCAAAACAAGTTTTGCTCTCCTCGGCGACTTCGCTCTATCAGATCCGCAATGCCTTCATAGTTTACAATGGGTACCCTATTCGCAAAATCCTCATACTTTTCAATATCACCAAAACCGTACTTTTTTCCTATCATGGTGTCTTTAGAAAAATCGACTAAATGTTGCAACACCTCATCCTGCACATCCAAAGGATATTTTAAAAAAAGCTCAATCTGATGATAGCGTTTTTTAAGTAACCAAGAAGCTACGGAATTGAATAATGGTATTGGCATTTTTAGGTATCTTTAACCTATAATGAGGTTAGGTGCTATAGCTAAAATAGGTCATCTTACCTTCATTTTCAAATCAGTCTAAAAACATATCCAATTCATCATGCTTTACGAAGGTGTACTGCGCAAAATGCAAACCGAAATAGGAAATCCCATTCAATATTATTTGGTCTTTGAAAACGATTTTTTGAATATGAACCAACTGTTGGACAAGGAAATACAAATTGATTTTATAAAATACCAATGTCTGAATTGTGGAAGAGAAAGACCCATTTACAGACAAGGTTTTTGCAAATCGTGTTTTTATGACTCTCCAGCGGCGGGTGACTGGATCATGAAACCTGAGTTGAGTACTGCCCATTTAGACAAAGAGGATCGTGATTTGGAATATGAAAAAAAGGTACAGCTACAGCCGCACATAGTGTACTTGGCCAATAGCAGTAATGTTAAAGTCGGAGTTACCCGAAAATCGCAGGTACCTACACGATGGATAGATCAAGGTGCACATGAGGCCATTGAAATTGTGGAAACACCCAATAGGTATTTGGCCGGAATCACCGAAGTGGCCCTAAAGGCGCATGTAAGTGACAAGACCAGTTGGCGCAAAATGCTTACCAATAGTATAGAGGATGTAGATTTAGTAGAATGGAGAAACAAGTTAAAATCCATCGTCCCGGAAGAAGCCGCTGATTATTTTATCGATTCCAACGCGGAAACCCACATGGATTTTCCAGTATTACAGTATCCGGAAAAAGTTAATAGCCTCAATTTGGACAAAACACCAAGCTATACAGGGGTACTTAAAGGCGTAAAAGGTCAATATTTACTTTTTGAGGATAGTACTGTTTTCAATGTTAGGGGAAGCGAAGGCTATTATGTGGGTATTGATATAAAGTGATTTTATTTCTTCCTAGCTAAGCCAATGAAAAAAATACTTTTCTTATTGATCATTTTGGTCTTGTCCACAGATTGTTTCAGCCAGAACATGCCTTCAATGTATGAATCGGAAACATTGAAGGTCAAACCTCTAAACAGCAATGTTTTTGTACATGTTTCGTATTTACAAACCAATGATTTTGGAAAAGTGGGATGCAATGGTATGGTTTATTTCAATAAAGATCAGGCAATAGTTTTTGATACTCCAACGGATGACAATGCATCCAAAGAGCTTATTGAATGGATTGAAAAACAGCAGAAAAAGAAAATTATCGCCATTGTAGTCACTCATTTTCATGAGGACTGTTGGGGTGGACTTAATCAATTTCACACTAATCACATAAAATCATACGGGAGTCAAAAAACCATTGGTTTACTTAAACAAAAAGGGTTAGAACTTTTGCCGCAACATGATTTCAAAAACAATATTGAAATTGAAGTTGGTTCAGCATCGGTCCTTATAAAACATTTTGGGGCTGGTCATACAGAAGACAATGTAGTTGGTTATGTGCCCATGGAAAAAGCATTATTTGGTGGTTGTCTTTTAAAATCAGTAAAAGCAAGCAAAGGCAATCTGGAAGATGCCAATGTCTCTGAATGGGCCTCGACTGTTCGAAAAATAAAACAGGAATTTCCCGGATTAAACATTGTTATCCCCGGACATGGTAAAGGTGGGGGAATGGAACTTTTGGATTACACCATTCAATTGTTCGAATAATAATTTAAGCAGAAAATCATTCTTTATGAAAACAATGACTTGTAAACAATTAGGCGGTGCATGTGAACAAACGTTCACTGCTGAAACATTTGAAGAAATGGCCGAATTGAGCAAAAATCATGGTATGGAAATGTTTCAAAAACAAGACAGTGCACACTTAAGAGCTATGGAGGAAATGCAATCATTGATGCAATCTCCAGAAGAGATGCAAAAATGGATGCAGGGCAAAAGAGAACTATTTGATTCATTGCCCGACAATTAATGACCCACTTATTCAACAAAAAACAACAAAATAAACATCTGTGAAAAAAGAGCTGATAGTTACCATTCTCCTACTAATGGCATTGGGTATAAATGCCCAAAAATCTATAATGACCTACAATATTCGGTACAACAATCCCGGAGACAAGGAAAATTGGTGGGAAAACCGGAAAGAAGATGTTTCGGTGTTGATACAATTCTATAATCCTGATATTTTAGGTATTCAAGAAGGTTTACATGATCAAGTAAAATATTTGGACGACACGTTGAAAAACTATGCTTTTGTAGGTGTGGGCCGAGATGATGGAAAAGAAAAAGGGGAATATGCTGCGATTTTCTTCAACACAGAGAAGGTCGAATTAATAACAACCAAAACACAATGGCTTTCAGAAACACCTAATATCGTTTCCGTCGGATGGGACGCCTCAATGGAACGTATTGTCACCTATGCGAAGTTCAAGGATAAAAACACCGAAAAAATAATTCATGTTTTTAACTGTCATTATGATCATATAGGAAAACTGGCTCGGGAAAATTCATCCAAACTGGTACTTGATCTTATTAAAAAAATGGGGATTATGAATAAGCGCATCGCCGTAATTGGAGATTTGAACAGTCACCCAGAGGAAATCCCTATTCAAATTTTAACCGCAGCGTTGCCGGATGCTTTTGAAAACAGCCCTACCCCCGTGTATGGCCCTATTGGAACCTTTAATGGTTTCAATCCAAATGAAAAGCTGACTAGGAGAATCGACTATATTCTAACCAAAAACCTAGATGTTCAAAGTTTCCGTACTATTGATGATCGAAGAAAAAATGGGTTGTACCCATCCGACCATTTACCTGTATTGATTACGTTGGATTAGTTGTTGACCGTATCTTTTTTCTTTTTGCCCAAAAGACCGCCTAAAATGGACTTTGCGGTATTTTTTACAGGATCTTCAGACTTTGTAGAATCACCCGTTTGGGTGCTATCTTCCTTTTTTCCTCCCAAAAGAGTGCCTAATGCTTCCTTAACTCCGGTAGACTCCGTTTTCGTAGAATCTGTATCATCTTTAGCAAATACATCAGATAGTAAATCCTTTGCCGTATCCTTACCCTGATTCAATAGTTTTTGCTTTTGAATCTCTACCAATTGCTTTGTTAATTTGGTAACCCCTGAACTTAAATCCGTATTGACCGTAGGGTTGGTGTAATTACCTCCAATATTGGCAACCACAGGAATCGTGATATCCTTCAAACTTTCATCATCCATTTTGGCTATGAGGTTGTTTACATCATTGCCTAAATATTTGGCCGGAACATCCAAGGTAGCTTTGTATTTTAATTGCTTATCGAACGTATGGCTACCGTCTACATTTACCGCTATATCCTTATATTTTAATTCAAATGGTTTTACTTTAACCGAACCATTGTCAAAACTCAGGGCGGTTTTAAGGTCGCTCAAGTCCAAGTCATCGGTATTTAAAAAACTGAGTTTACCGCTCATAACTGAAAGTAAAGGTGCGCTTTCGGCATTTACCTTGGTTGACAACAATTCTGCTAAAACATCGCCCGAAATTGAAGCTAGATTGGGTGTAAAATCTTCCTTCAAGTTACCCGATATTTTGACATCGGAATTTAATTTTCCTTGAAGGGCATTGGCCAAAGGAGCCAACACCTTAAAAAGCTCTAATGAGGAAAAGGATTCTCCAATATTAAAATTGCTCATGCCCAAATCCATATCGAAGGTGGATGTTTCATTTTTTGTGGATACAGCACCGGAGACTCCCAAAGTGCCTCCGAACAAATCGGAGGTTAAATTTTGTACTGTTGCGGTTTCATCCTTAATAATCAATGTTCCCTGTACATTTTTCAGATTGAGGTTATCATAGAGAACAGTTCCTGCGGCAGCATCAATAGTACAATCCAAAAAAGATGGAATCTTGATACGTTCCTCATCTTCCGAATGCATATCATCCGAACCATCCTCAGAACTTGTTCCCTCGACCATAAAATCATTCAGTGCAAAAGTGTTTGACGAAAGCTTAAAATCCCCTTTGATATTTTCATTATTGAACAAGAATCCGAGTAGATTCGTCAAAGTGCCAGAGGCATCAAAATCTGTTTGGCCTGTTTTTCCCTTAAACGAATTCAATGAAACCGTCTCTGGCGTAAATGTCACACCTGCCGAATTAATTGCTACAGGATTCTTCAGTTCCTCGGATGCATATTCAAAGTTGGAAAGCTCCAAATTGCCATTGGTCTTTGTCTTTTGATACTGATTGCTTTCCAGGGAAGCCATATCAAAAGAAGTGGTAACATCGGCTTCTAAAATACCTTTTAAATTATAGTCAGAAGAAACAGGATAAGCTTTGGAAATGTTGCCAAGGTTCATTTTTCCATCCAAATGGGCGTTCACCTTAGTATTGCCCATTAAATTACTGATCTTGGATTTTAGTTCAAACTTATCTTGATCTATGGTGAAAGTGGCCTTTTTAATGTCTACATAGGTATCCTCTGCAATTCCAGTTGTGTTATTGATTTCGGTATCGATGAATACATTTTGTACTGATTTGGGCAGATCCGGATATTTGAAAGAGGCATTTTCGGAGTTTATTTTAATGTTGAACGCAGGTATATGGTCTTCATCGACAATGCCCTTAAATTGTCCGGCCACTTCAAAATTCCCTGTGGTTTGTACATCTTCAATATTCTTAGAATAGGCTTCAGGTATCACTGCCAAAAAGTTTTTGAAATCGGAAGAAGGCGTCTTGAAACTAATATCCACCTCCTGATTTTCGTCATTCACCTTCACAAATCCATCAAAAACCAGCGACAATTGATTTATCATGGCCTTATTTTCCAGAAAGGAATATTTGTTTTGATTCAGGTCAATGCCAATCAAGGCATCTAAGAACAGTTTATTGTTATTCAGATATTTGATGCTGTCCAATTCAAAAGAGACTAGCGCATCTGTCATGGTTTTTAACTCAGATGTTTCCAAAGAAAGGTCACCAGCACCGAAATGGTTCAGTTCGGAAATGGTCAAGTGCATTCCACTAGAGATATCATCATAGGTAATCTGGGAATTGGTGAGCTCATAGGCATCCATGGCCAGGGTAAAATTGGCAGATTCCTCTCCTGAACCGGAATCCGAACCGGATTCATCTGTTTTTGCAATATCATAATTGGCATTTTCTGAAGAATCAACCTTAATGTGGAGCTTTGCTCCATCAACTTTTAGGCTTTTAATGGTAATCGGCTCTTCAGCGGTCTTGAATAGTTCTTTAATAGACATTTTGAGTGCTATCTGGTCAGATGCAAACAAGGTATCACCTTCAAAAGGTGCATGATTTACCAAAGAAAGCCGTTCCAATTCAACATGGGCATTGGGAAAGTTCTTGATCAAGCTTAAACTGGCATTTTCAAAATCCAGAGTTGCATTAATGTTATTGTTGACCTTGTTTTTGATGATTTCCGATATCTTCCCTTCCAGTAATAAGGGTAGGGCAAAAAGTAGTGAAATCAGGACAAGTAGGGTTATGCCAATGATTTTAAAGGCTTTAGTTCTCATAATTTGGGCGTTTATAACGACAAAATAAGAAAGAAGTGCTTAATTAAGGGCTATTTCTTCCCCTAATTTTAGGTTAAATCTTCTTCGTATGAGATATACGAAAAGATAGAGCAAAGGGGTGTCGAGAAGGGCAATAAAAATCTTAAAAACAAATCCGCTGATGACAAGACCATAAAAAAGCTCCCAAGGAATTTCTCCAAAACTGCATAGCAGAAGCACTACGGTAAAGGTGTCAATGAACTGTGAGGAAAAGGTTGAGAAGTTATTTCTAAGCCACAGATATTTTCCTTTGGTGAGCCTTTTCCAGAAGTGATATAACTGAATATCCACAAATTGGGCCAACAAATAGGCCATCATAGAAGCAAAAACGGCAACTATGGTATTGCCAAAAACTGAATCGAACAATGCGTTGGAAACAGGGGACCAATCCGTTGCCGAAGCGGCCGAGGCCGTAGAAACAATCAACAAGGAAAAGAAAGAAGCAAAAATACCTGCCACTACTACTTGATTGGCCTTCTTTTTCCCAAAAATCTCAGAAATAAGGTCCGTTATCAAAAAGGTGATAGGATAGGGTAAAATCCCCACGGAAATCTCAAACAAGGGCGCTCCCAAAATGGTAACATCACCAAAGGGGTGCCAGTAAAAGAATTTTTGAAAAATAAGGTTGGACACCACCAAGGAAGTGATGAACAAAGCTCCTAAATAGAGGTAAATGGAAAACGCAACTTTTTTATCCTTTTGCGTCATCCCGCTATTTAATGTTTAGGCTAAATGGCATTTTGGCCTGGATTCCTTTTTGCTTGGTCAATTGTTTGAATTCTTTCAGTATTTGATAGGCCTCGTTTCCTATTTCTTCTTGAATCAAGGCTTCTCCAATTTTGGCTTTAGCGCCGCCAAAATTTTCCATAAAACGCTCAAAGTCTGATTTGTATTTTGGGTATTTTCGAATACCGTAGGTATCCATTTCGGCCATTTCCGCTGCAGCAGCAATAGCATCTTCCAAACTTCCCAATTCGTCTACCAGACCATTTTCTTTCGCATCTACACCGCTCCAAACTCTTCCTTGGGCAAGTGCATCTACTTCTTCAACGCTCATATTTCTTCCGGCTGCTACACGCTCCAAAAAGGTATTATAGGTGTCTTCTATACCTTCTTGTACCACATCTCGAAATGAATTGCTCATGGGTTCAAACAATGAGTAATCCACAGAATTCTTGTTGGTACCCACCTGTTCTGCATTGATTCCGATATCACCTGCTAATTCGCTTATATTGGGAATAGTTCCAAAAACGCCTATGGATCCCGTAATTGTTGTTGGCTCTGCATAAATTTTGTCTCCTCCTACCCCAATGTAATATCCACCGGAAGCGGCAACGTTTCCAAAGGAAACAACCACAGGTTTTTCTTTTTTGGCCAATTCTACCTCACGCCAAATAATATCTGAAACCAGGGCACTGCCTCCAGGAGAGTCAATTCGAAGTACAATGGCTTTTACGCGGTTATTTTTCGCTGCTTTTTGAAGTGCACTTGACATTAAACCCTGTCCGATAAACTCTTTGGAGCCTTCTCCATAGTATATTTCACCTTGGGCATAGATTACAGCGACTTTGTCCTT
This sequence comes from Flagellimonas sp. S3867, assembly GCF_014698935.1. Lineage (GTDB taxonomy): Bacteria > Bacteroidota > Bacteroidia > Flavobacteriales > Flavobacteriaceae > Flagellimonas. The sequence continues at coordinate 342,252 of NZ_JACVMN010000003.1, read as the reverse complement.
GCCCGTGTGAAATCTGGTTCCGCTAGCAATTGGAATATAATCTTGAAAACTAACATAGTTAAGGTCGTCATTTTGGTCAATTCCAATGCTTTCCTTCATTAAGTTTTCATATTCATCAAAATATAGATTCCCGTCAACCAAACCAGAAGCAACCGCAAACTCAGGGGTTCGTCCTCCGAGGGTATCGGCTACCACGTTAAGTCGGTCCGTGCTCATACCTCGAGAAGTACCAATCTCGCCCAGCATTTCATCCCATAAAGACGTTATCAGTTCCTGAATCTGCTCTCGATTTTCAGGACTCATTGTATTGGAAAGATATGGCTCGACTGCACTTTTATATTTTCCATGACGAATCACTTCCATTTTAACCCCCGTCTTTTCTTGCAAATCCTTAAAATACAATACTTCAGTGGAAAGTCCTTTAAAATCCATCCCTCCCACCGGGTTCAAATATATTTCATCCGCAACGCTGGCCAAATAATAATCCTTTTGTGTAAAATAATCGGAATGGGCATAAATGAATTTTCCGGTATCCTTAAAATCTTTTAGTGCTTTACGTATTTCCTGCACTTGGGCAAGACCAGCTTGCACAAAACTGGTGGTAAGGCTGATTCCTCTTATATTTTCATCGTCTCCCGCCACTTTTATGGTGTGCACTATCTCATCCAGACCGGCCTCATCATCCCAAAATCCAGCAAAAGGGTCGGTTTCATCCTTGCCTAAATAATCCCGGATAGGTTCGGTAAAACTTATTTCCAAAATGGAGTTTTTCTTTACCACAACACCATCATCTGCGCTGCTCACCAATGCCAGAAATATCATGAACATGCCAAACAGCAAACCAAACGCCACCAAACATCCTAAAATTGAGGCTAAAAGATTTCTCAAAAAATTCATTAAAATAATTTTATTCTTGGTCAAATATAACCATTGTTATATTGTTTTGTTTACTTTGTTTTTCTGATTATGGGTCGAAAACAACAGGTATATCTTTCTTTGGGAAGCAACATGGGCAATCGCTTTCTTACACTACAAAATGCCCTGTTCAGTATTCAGGAAAAAGCTGGAGAGATTCTGAAGGTTTCTGCTGTATATGAAAACCCCGCGATTGGTTTTGAAGGAGGCGACTTTTTAAATGCTTGTGTGGCCATTGAAACAGAGCTGTCCGCTTTGGATTTACTTGAAACGCTACTACAGATAGAAAGGGATTTTGGTCGGGAAAGAAGTGAGCACGAAGGATACCGGTCTAGAATATTGGACATTGATATCATTCTATATGGAAATGAAATAATCAATACGGCAGCGTTGACCGTTCCGCATCCCAGTATGGCAAATCGGAACTTTGTCTTGAGGCCTTTGGCCGATATCGCTCCTCAGTATTACCATCCTGTTTTAAATAAGGATATCCGAAATCTGTTGCAACAGTGTAAAGATCGAAGCGAATTAAAAAAAACAAAACATCGGCTTGTTAAAAGTAGGTTAGAGCTTTTTTCCCAGCTTCAGTTCATAGCCATTGAAGGCAATATTGGTGCAGGTAAAACCACACTATCAAAAATGATTGCTGCTGACTTCAATGCAAAATTGGTCTTGGAGCGTTTTGCCGACAATCCATTTTTACCCAAATTCTACGAAGATCAATCCCGCTATTCGTTTCCACTCGAAATGTCTTTTTTAGCTGATAGATACCAGCAGTTTACCGACGATACCACCCAATTTGATCTTTTTAAAAACTTTATGATCAGTGACTATGATATTTTTAAGTCATTGATCTTTGCAAAAATCACTTTGCAGCAAGAGGAGTTCAACTTGTATAAAAAAGTGTTCAACTTCATGTACAAAGAGGTCAAAAAACCTGAAATCTATCTATATCTCTATCAAAATACAGCGAGTTTGCTGGATAATATCAAAAAAAGAGGACGTGATTATGAGCAAAATATAAGTCCCAACTATTTGGAGCAGATAAACAGAGGGTATTTGGACTTTATTAAAGGCCATCCCAACCAAAATAGCCTGATTTTAGATATCAGTGAACTCGATTTTGTTAGCAATATTAACGATTACAACACCATTTTAACGGCGCTTTCCGACCAGATCCTTTTATCAAAGATTTAAGAGAATTTTCTGAAAAAGTTTGGATATAACGAATGGTTTTATTTTATTAGCCTTCTCTTTATAGAGGAACTAACTAACTCAAACTATATGTTTAGCCCTGATTTTTCAGGGCTTTTTTGTTTTTAGGGCATTTATTTTCGACCAAATATCCCAAACAACAACCCCAGCACTTACCGATATATTCAATGAATGTTTTGTACCAAATTGTGGAATCTCCAAGACGATATCACAAGCTGAGACCACCTCTTGTGAAACACCTTTTACCTCATTACCAAAAACAAACGCCATTATCTGATCGGAAACTATATCAAAATCATGAAGCATTATGGCGTCTTCCGCCTGTTCAATAGCTATCACTTTGGCGTTATCGGCTTGAAGCTCTTTTACCAGCTCAAGGGTGCTTTGTTTATATTCCCAATCCACACTTTCAGTGGCGCCAAGAGCTGTTCTTCTAATGTCTTTGTGTGGCGGGCTTGCTGTTATTCCACACAAATAAATTTTTTTGATCAGGAATGCATCCGCGGTGCGAAATACCGATCCAATGTTATTCAGACTTCGGATATTGTCCAAAATCAATATAATGGGATTCTTCTCCACATTCTTAAATCCCTCAACATCCAACCTAGCGAGTTCGCTATTTTCAAGTTTACGCTTCATTTTTTCAACATCAAAGTGAAATATATCAACAAAAATTTTTGGACTATTAGGAAAACGGTACATTCGTTTCTACCCGGTTCAAAAATAACGGAAAATCCATCGCTTTGGCAGCTTCTTCAAAAACAAAGAAAATAACTCCTTTAATGCAGCAGTACAATGCCATCAAGGTAAAGCACCCTGATGCATTGTTACTTTTTCGTGTAGGGGACTTTTATGAAACCTTTGGTGAGGATGCCATTAAGGCCAGTAAAATTCTGGGAATCATCTTAACCTATAGAAATAATGGTGGAGATAAAACGGAATTGGCCGGTTTTCCCCATCACTCAGTTAACACCTATTTACCTAAACTGGTCAAAGCAGGTCAACGTGTGGCCATCTGCGACCAGTTGGAAGACCCAAAACTCACCAAAAGCATTGTAAAAAGAGGGGTTACGGAGTTGGTTACGCCCGGGGTAGCGCTCAACGATGACATTTTATCTTCCAAAAGCAACAATTTTTTATGTGCGGTCCATTTTGGGCGCAATAGATTGGGGGTCGCGTTTTTGGACATCTCAACAGGAGAATTTTTAACTGCAGAGGGCTCAGTTGAGCAGGTAGATAAATTGCTGCAAAACTTTTCCCCGAACGAGGTTTTGGTCTCAAAAACGCATAAAAAGGAGTTTTCTGATCAGTTTGGGACACAGTTTCACACTTTTTTTCTTGAGGATTGGATTTTCCAAGAAGATTATGCGCACGAGAGTCTCACCAATCATTTTAAGACCAATAATCTTAAAGGTTTTGGCATAGATCATTTGGGAAATGGGATAATTTCATCAGGTGCGGTATTGCATTACCTGTCCGAAACGCAACATCGGCAGTTGCAGCACATTAACAAAATTCAACGAATCGCTGAAGAGGAATATGTTTGGATGGATCGTTTTACTATCCGAAACCTCGAATTATACCATTCCCATAATCTCAATGCGGTCACTTTGTTGGATATCATTGACAAAACGATATCTCCCATGGGAGGTCGACTTTTAAAGCGATGGTTGGCACTTCCCCTAAAGAATATCGAAAAAATACAACAACGGCATCAGGTAGTATCTTATTTAAAGTCAGCCGAGGCACAACTTGAAAAAACACAGCATTGGATCAAACAAATGGGCGACCTTGAACGTTTGATCTCGAAACTTGCTACAGGAAAAATAAATCCGAAAGAAGTCATCCAATTAAAGAATTCACTGGAGGCTGTTGGACCAGTGAAACAATTGGCCACTGAAAGTTCAAATACTTCACTTCAACGTATTGGTGAGGAATTGGATGATTGCGAAGCCCTTCGCAATAAGGTGAAGGAAATGCTGAACGAAGAAGCCCCCATCAATCTGCAAAAAGGAAATACCATTGCGGTAGGATATTCGGAAGAATTGGATGAATTACGAGACCTAGCATTCTCGAGCAAAGACTATCTGGACAAAATGTTGAAGCGGGAAACGGAACTCACCGGAATTACATCTCTTAAAATAGCCTCCAACAATGTTTTTGGCTATTATATCGAAGTACGAAATACGCATAAGGATAAGGTCCCTGAAACTTGGATTCGAAAGCAAACCTTGGTCAATGCTGAGCGGTACATCACGGAAGAACTCAAAGAATACGAAGCTAAAATATTGGGTGCCGAAGAACGCATTTTGCAGTTGGAGCAGCAATTGTTCGAACAGCTTTTGGTATGGTTGCAGGAATATATTGTTCCGGTGCAAAAAAATGCGCAATTGATTGCGCAACTGGATTGTCTTTCTGGATTTGCCCAGTTGTCCAATGAGTACAATTACACCTTGCCCATCATGGATGAATCAACCCAACTGGAAATTAAAGATGGGCGCCATCCGGTCATTGAAAAACAATTGCCCTTGGGTGAAAGTTACATTACCAATGATGTGGTCCTAAATCGTGATGAACAACAAATCATCATGATTACAGGTCCTAATATGAGTGGTAAATCGGCCATACTTCGGCAAACCGCCCTAATTGTCCTTTTGGCCCAAATGGGAAGTTTTGTCCCGGCTTCGGAAGCCACTATTGGGGTTGTAGACAAAATATTTACCCGTGTTGGCGCGAGTGATAATATTTCTATGGGGGAATCTACCTTTATGGTAGAAATGAACGAAACTGCTTCGATACTCAATAATCTTTCGGAACGTAGTTTGGTTTTATTGGATGAAATAGGCCGAGGAACCAGCACCTATGATGGTATTTCCATTGCTTGGGCCATATCGGAATACCTGCATGAACATCCGTCCAGAGCAAAGACACTTTTTGCCACGCATTATCACGAACTCAATGAAATGACCAACACCTTTGAACGCATCAAAAACTACAATGTTTCGGTCAAAGAATTGAAGGACAACGTACTTTTCCTGCGTAAATTGGTTCCAGGTGGTAGCGAACATAGTTTTGGAATTCATGTGGCTAAAATGGCCGGAATGCCCCAACAGGTGATTCAAAAAGCCAATAAAATCTTGAAAAAGCTCGAAAAATCCCATTCCAGTGAAGAGATTTCGGATAAACTACAGGCATCACAGCAAGAAATGCAATTAAGCTTTTTTAACTTGGACGATCCTTTGTTAGAAGAAATCAAGGAGGAAATTCTGCATTTGGACATTGATACCCTCACCCCTGTAGAGGCATTAATGAAGCTTAACGAGATCAAACGTTTGCTGGGTAAAAAGAAAAAGGCCTCCTCTTAAAATATTTCTTTCTTTTTTGCGGAAATGTTTTAAATTTGCATCCGCATCGGCAGTAACTGGTGCTGCAGATGTTCTTTAAAATGCGAAAGTAGCTCAGTTGGTAGAGCATCACCTTGCCAAGGTGGAGGTCGCGGGTTCGAATCCCGTTTTTCGCTCCAAACGCTGCTTGCAGCGTTTTTTTATTTAAGTCCTGCTCGAGTGGTGGAATTGGTAGACACGCCGGACTTAAAATCCTGTGGGCATTTGCCCGTGCGGGTTCAAGTCCCGCCTCGAGTACGAATTAGCCGAGATTTATATCTCGGCTTTTTTGTTGCCCTACCCCAAACAAAAAGCTGAAAATCTTCAATGCTTTTCTTAGCGATTAGCTTCTTAGTTCTGTTTCTACTTTTAAAAAAAGAAAGCCGACCATAAATGGTCGGCAATCCAACTAACATAACTCAAACAATATTCGATGTAATTCTTTGTTCAAAAAACTTTGAGTTTTATGAACAAAATCAAATAGTTACTTCTGGTTTAAGGTGAGTACAACTTCCTTGGCAACTTCCCCTCCTACATACACAATTTGAGGAGTATTACCTGTATCCCAAACAACATCACCAACAGTAATGGTAGCACCGACATAATAATTGGCCGCATCTAAGCTTGTAAAGGTAAAATTACCTTCTGCATCCGTGGTTGTTTGTAGGAGCAAGGCCGTATTCTCAGAATATAACTTTACGGTAATACCTGATAGTATGTTGCCGTCATCTCCACTTGCGTTTCCGAATATAGATCCTTCATCATCTTTGGTACAAGAAACCACCAAAACCAACGTCAGGATAACATAAAAAATTCTTTTCATTTGTTTATTATATTTTTGACCGCAGTAAGAACCCAAAATTTTATTTACAATACCCATCGTTTTAAGCATTTTGGCTCCATGATATCTATTCGGTCATGTTTAGACTTTATTCAAGTGTATTTCTCCATTTAGTATCGCGTCCGGTAAACCAAACTGGGATATTGGGATCGTCAGTTTGGCTAATGATCGCCCAAGCCGCTGGATCTGTTGCTTGAATACTAGGATTGTACAAAAAGCGCTCCTTCCATTGAAATATTTCATAAGGTGATCCGGGATTGTCTCCTAAATATTTTATCAAACGTCTGGCAGATGTCCATGGCACCTCAAAATTAAATAAGCCATAGTGCAGCTGCAATTGATTGAAAATGGCTTGAACCTTCTCCTCATCTGTCATGGTGTCGAACTGCTGGGCGGCATATTCAGCGAAGGCAGTAGCATTATATTCCTTTGTAGGTCTATCCCTTTCAATTCTGGATGGATCCATGTTGCTTGGGAATGAAGGCACCGTTTGCTGACTATATGAGTTGTCGTTATTAATGTCATACCAATAATCACAGGATAATTTAATGGCATTTGCGTAATGTTCACGGGCCGATCCGACATTGCCAAAGCCACGTACTGCGGCCTCAGCCAAGGAAAGCTCGGTTTCCACAGCATGCAAGGTGGGATACCTGATGTCAAAATTATACAAAGGGCGCACGTTGAATTCTGCAATCATGTTATTGTCAGTACCAATTTGAAAATTAGTATCACTAGAACTTGTAAGGTAGCCACGGAAAGCATCTAATAAGAAAGCCTCGCGACCTACCAAGGTCCCCTCCAAGTCTGCACTAAGCGCAATAGTTTGTTCATCCCCATCTTCAGAACCAAAAGAAACTTCAGTAACACTTACATCCGTCATAATGGGATCGTTAATATAATAGGTTCGAATTATTTTATTCAAATAACTATTGGGGTCGCTACCATTATCCCAGCTGGTTTTGGCACCGATGTACCGTCCTAATATATCCGAAGAGAAAACGTATTTGATTCTTGGGTCCACCGTTCCATTCTCAAGTCCCTCAGCAGCATTATCACCACTAAAATAGTATAAGGTTTCTCCTTCCACTACCACACTTTCTTCCGTTGGGATGCAAAACATGGTATCTTCCAAATAACGTTTTGGAGCACGACTTTCATCTGCTCTTTCCCGGAAAGCCCGTGTTATTCCCAATTCACGTTGCAAGCGGGCGGGATCAACAATAGCAATATCCGCTAATCCAGCTACATCGTTGGCTTCATCGAAAAGTGGTTTTCCTGTCAATTCATTGATAGTTGCCGTGGTAAGGTCCGGAAGTCGTTCGCTAACGGTCATGGCCCATCGTAGCCGCAAAGAGTTTATATACTTCCTCCATTGCAAGATGTTACCATTAAAAATAACATCTTGATTTTGAAAAACACTCTGCTCGCTAGAATCCAATTCCAAATTGGCCAAATATTCCTCAATCTCACCCAGTTCAGCAATAATAATGGGGTATACTTCCTCTTGACCTAACCATTCAGCTCTATCCCCGTCCAAGGCTCCGGCAGACCCGGTCTGAAAATATGGTACGTTCTCATATCCGTCAATTCCGCGTTGGTAGGCATATCCTTTCAAGGCATGCAGTAATCGCATAAAAAGCACATCCAACTTGGTACGATCTGCTTCAGCAATGTTATTGAACTCCTTTTGGGCCCAAAGGATACCCTTTACCCAATTGCTGTTCAATTGATTAAAAACTGATCGGTTAAACCCATTGGACCCCCAATCGTTTTCAACATCACGTAAGGTGTAAGGAACCCCAAATGCTTCAGGTGCTGTAAAATATAACTGCACCCCAGTTCCCATTACACGGGATCCGCTTCGCAACTGATGATATTGGGCACCGTAATCGCCCCTTAAATAAAATCCTTGGGTCAACTGGGAGGTAAAGTATCCGGCGATAATACTAACGCCGGCTTCGTCTGCCTGGGTTTTGGAAAAACCGTCTGGATCTTGGTACAATTCCTCTAGCTGATCCTGACAACTATAGGATGTGGCCAAAACCAGAACACATAAAGTCAATTTAGTTAATACATTTTTCATAATTCGCAATTTTATAGTTTAACTCTTAACGATAATCCTAAAGATCTCTGTAGCGGTAATGCCGTAGTGGAAAAAGCGCCAGCCGACCAACCAGTTCCATTGCTAGCTTCGGGAATGGAGTTTGGTGCAGCTTTATAGAGATAAACGACATTATTGGCAAAAACAGAGATTACGGCTTCCGATAACCCCATTTTATCTGCAATAACGGGAAGTCTATAATCCAATGACACATTACGTAGCGCTATATAATCACTTTTAAAAATTCGATCTTCAGGAAAGAAACCATTGGAAAAGTAAGATGACCCATAATAATCCTCGGCAGATACAACCTGGGTATTTGGTGTACCATCGCTACGCACACCATTCAATATAACTCCGTCATTAAAAGTTGCCCCAGCTCCAGGGTTTGTTCCTGCTACTCTGGTACCTTCATCATTTATATAATAGGCTTGACCTCCATTAGCAGCATCCCTAAAGGGCAAACTTTCTCTCAAGACTCCTGCGGCCAACATATAAGTCTCAGCTTCACTTACAAAAGTAGCGCCAAAGGAATAATCTATATTGGCCACTAAAGTGAAGTTCTTATAGCTAAATCTATTGAACGCACCACCTGTAACATCAGGAAGCAATTTTCCTACCTTTCTGTTACTGCTCCTGTTATATGCATAGCGAGCTCCACCATTTTCAACAATGCGTGCCCCGTTATTGGGATCATTGTCATCAGATGGGTTTATGTAATTCCGGAATCCTTGTTGTTGGATGATAGTCCCGTACTCTCCCCCAACTTCAGCAACATAGTTAAGGCCGTTTCTCTCGAACAACAATTGGGAAGTAAGATCATCCGTTAGACCGTTTACCTTGGTCTGGGCCGAAGCAAAGGTCATATCCAACCCCCATTGGAAATTCTTGTTGAATATTGGCTTGGTCCTAAGTCCCAATTCCCATCCGGTGTTCTGTACATCAGCTGCATTTACCCTAATTGTGTTTACCCCAAGTCCTGGTGGAGCGGTAATGGCCATGATCTGATCATAGGTATTTGCCCTGTATATGGAAAAGTCAATGCCTATTCTTTGGTTTTCAAACAAGAAGGCCTCGAGACCTGCTTCAAACTCACGTTTTCGTTCCGGTTTCAGGTTTTGTACAAACTGGGCATCGATCGGAGGCAAGGAATTGGGAGGGCTTAGAATAAATCCATTCCCGGATTGTGATACATCAAGGTTTACATTACCAAAGTACAATGGCCCTGGTCTTCCTACATCTGCCCAAGAAGTCCTAAGTTTAAGAAATTTAACAAAAGAAGGAAGATTCAAGGAGTTGGAAGCGATCCAAGTAGTACTTACACCAGGGTAAAAGTAACTGTTGTTATTCGGAGGCAGGATGGAAGACCAGTCCTGACGAGCCTGCGCCTCGACAAAAATTTGATCCTTCCAATCCACTTGAACAGATCCTAAAACTCCATAAAGTACATCCCGCCCGTTATCGTTAATGTAGTTGGGCTGTTGGCCAGAAGGTAAATTACTGAAGGAGAAGAAGTTAGGTATTACAAATCCACCAATACGCTCAGCTCCTTTAGTCTGAAAGCGATTATCCCTATGTATGGCACCTACAAGACCAGAAATACCCCAATCATTGAAGCGCTTATTAAAATTAAGTGTTCCTTGAATGTAGGATCTTCTAATTTCACGATTTTGATCCCTGAACACTGAGCCACTATTTGGTCCTATTAAACTGGGGTCTTGCAGCTTACCCCTATATATACTTCTTTCATCAGTATTATCTATCCCAGCAAGGATTTGTGCGCTGAAGACTTTACTCAAGGTTACATCCAAGGTTAGGGACTGTATACCATGAATACGTCTAAATTCACTTTCGTTCTGGGTCCAATCCCAAAGCGAGTTTACCACGGTCCGTCTCCCTGTGGAGATAAATTCCCTTTGCTGATCTTCGCCTTGAAAAAAGTTAAACCCATTTTCAGTTACCAAAAATCTGCGTAACAGATCAACATCAACATCTCGGGTATATCCTCCCAAACCAGAAGTGGAACCTTGTGAGTCCGCAGACCCCTCAAAAGAAGCATTTAAATTATCGGTCACAAAATAGTTCCCTACATATTTAAGCGAAATAGCATCATTTAGTTTATACGAAGCGTTTATGCTAAAGGTGTTTCGGTCGTAATCTCCACCTCGGGTAATGGGTTTGTAATCCATATTGGTGTATGCAAAACGTACGGACCCCTTTTCTCCACCTGAACTTACAGCAACATTAAGAAGTCTTTGACTACCTGTTCTGAAAAGTTGGTCAAAAACATCCTTTCTTGTGGGTTGCCAAGGACGTAGAGAACCATCCCACCAGCGAAGCTGTACACTGGGGTCATATCTGGGACCGAAACCGGGGCCGCTAACATCAAGCGCCCTTTCGCCCGCCTCATTGATATAAAAGCCTTGGTCGTCGTTTGCATCTATACTGGCACTACGACCTGTTCCATACTGATTTTGAAGCACTGGTGTAAACGCACTTTGTTCAATCGTTGTGGTCATAGAAGCGCTAATACCAAGCCCTCTACTTTTGGAGCCTGACTTTGTGGTAATCAATATTACCCCATTGGCCCCTTCACTACCATAAAGAACTGAAGCTTTTGCCCCTTTAAGGATTTCCATGGAAGCAATGTCCTCGGCATTAATATCATTAATTCCCGTTCCATTATCCCTTCCTGTTCTTGCATTTGACGTAATCCCGGTATCTTGATCATAAATTGGGATACCGTCCACAACAATCAAAGGCCTCGTGGTAGAGTTCTGGTCAAAGGATACCGCATTACGAATATTGATCTTAAAGCCTCCGGTGGGTCCACTAGCCGTACCAGCAACCTGTACCCCAGAAGCGGTTCCATAAAGTGATTGTAAAGCATTAACGGGAGATCCACTGGCAAGGACCCGATCTGAGTCTACCTTGGAAACTGCGTAACCCAATGCTTTAGCATCTTTTCTAATACCCAATGCAGTTACTACCACTTCATCAAGTTCGCTTGCGTCTTCCATCATAGTCACATTGATCGCGTTCTGATTCTCCACAGGAACTTCCACAGTTACAAAACCTATATAGGAAAACACCAAGACGGCAGAATCACTGGACACATTAATGGTATAATTACCATCAAAGTCAGTAGATGTTCCATTTCCTGTTCCTTTTTGCACCACATTTACCCCAGGTAAAGGTTGCCCAGTAACATCAACGGTGGTCCCTGAAATAGTTCTTTGCACACTGCCCACGTCTTCATTTGACTGCTGTGACTGGTTCTTTTTTAGTACTATCTGTCTGCCCAATATGGAGTAAACCACATCCCCACTGTTGAATATTCTATTAAGAATGGACTTAATCTTTTGGTTTTTAACTTTGATAGTAACAATTCTCCCCAAGTTAATTTCTTGGGTATCTGCCAAGAACTTAAAATCCGTATTGCGCTCTATCTCATCGAGCACTTGTTCAACACTGACCTGATTCAGGTCAAGTGTGATTTTCGTTGTTTGAGAGTATGTGCTGGCCTGAATTCTGAACAACGAAACAATCAAGAAAATTGTAGTGAGTTTCATTTTTAAGTCAAATTTCGGGATGCCGCATATTAGCACACCTGAATTAGTTGTTTTTTTCATACTTTTAATAGCGTTATTGTGGTTGTACATTAGTTAGAATCACGTTAAGCTATCGGGGGATGTTGCCGCATCCTCCGATTTTGTGATTAATAGGTTCATTAGTTTGCTTTCATACAAGCTGGTTTTTAGTTAATAATAATTTGGTTGTCGGTTATAGTGTAGTCTATATTGTAATTTTCCCTAAAAGCCTCCATAACTTGATGAATAGTCTCTATATCGAAAGAGGCGTTATAAAATTTTTCGTCTAAAGACTCATTGTTATTGGTTATCGTTACGTTGTAGCGCCTTTCCAATTTTTTTCTGATATTTTTAAAAGGAATGTTCTTAAAAATTATTCTTCCGTTAATCCACGAAGTGTAAATATTGGTATCCACTTCCTTAATCGTCATTTCACCCAATTCCTTGTCCCATGACGCCTTTTGGCTAGGAGTAATAACAAAGGAATTTTCAGCATGCTCCGAATCCGTATTAAACAATTGTACTGATCCTTCCACCAAAACAGTATGGATATCTTCGTCTTCTGGATAAGAGGATACATTGAACTTTGTGCCCAACACTTTTATCTGAATGTTGTTGGCATTGACCAAAAAGGGATGGTTTTCATCCTTGGTAACATCAAAATAGGCTTCACCCCATACTTCAACCTCCCTTGAGGCGCCTTCAATAAATTGAATTGGATATTTAATAGTACTGCCTGCATTGAGCTTTACCATTGTTCCATCTGACAGTACCAAATCAAACTTTTTGCCTAAGGGCACTGTCAATTCATTATAGACCAGTTCTTTGGTTAATGTAGTTTTTGGCTCGTAAGCTATGGTGTTACCCGTTTGGAAACCTACAACGTTTCCTTTAGAATCGGTTATCTTTTTTTGATCGTTCTCTGAAATCACATCGACATTTCCATTGTCCAGTTTTAGCATAATCGAATTTGAAGTTTCAACATCAGATATTGCTGGAAGGGAAGATTCTTTTTCATTAAAGTATACATACAGAACTCCAAATAAGATTGCAATACTGGCTGCATATTTCAAAAACCTATTGGACCTAATCAGTTTTAGCTTGTTTTTATGAGATGCTTTCGATTCGATATTTTGCGAAATTCGTCCCAACATCTTTTCCTTAAGTTCTTGTGGATCTCCCAATTCTATGGGCCACCCATCAAGTTCACTGTTCTGAAAGCTATTGAAATAGTTTAACAGCAACTTTTCTTCTTCCTCAGTTGTAACTCCTTTGAGGTATCTATCCAATAAGGTCAAAAATTTCTTTTTATCCATATAAATGCTATTGGCCAAATCATGGCCTTTTATATATAGTGTTGATAATTTTGGGTATCCCCTACTTAAATATTTTTTTTTTGAATTTTTATTTGCCAAAGTTGAAACATCAACTAAAGCAAGGAGGGTGATTGAAGAAAAATCAATTTAGATACCACAAAATAAAGAGAAGTGCACTCCCAACAGAATTTCTAAGTATTTTAAGTGCTTTGGTCATGTGGTTTTCCACAGTTTTCGTAGAGATGTCAAGTCGGCTGGAAATTTCGGCATGGGTCAAATGCTCATTTCTGCTCAGTTTATATACTTCCCTACATTTCTTTGGTAAATGCTCGACCGAAGAATTAATTCTTCCAACAAGCTCGTGGTACAAAAATTCCGATTCAGGGCATCTATAATGTATTCTTTGTTCAAGATTTTCGTAAAGCTCCGCTCTAGGGTTTTTTTCTCTTTTTCTAATTTGAGCAAAAACCTGATAGCGTACACAGGAGAAAAAGTAACTTTTGAACGTGGTTTTTATAGTAATTTTTTGCCTTCTATTCCAAAAATCCAGAAATAGCTCTTGCACTACGTCTTCACAGAGTTTTTTATCCTTTAGCACGTTGTATGAGGCCAAAAACGCAGCATCCCAATATCTATCATAAAGTTCCGTCAAGGCATCTGCATCGTTCTTTTTTAAACGATCCAACAAGGCCTCATCGGTATGAAGAATAGTTGTTTTTTTTTGGTTTATCATTAGAATATCATACTTGATTTATACCAAGCAAAAAAATCCACACAACCAATAACTAAAAAAACGAAGTACAAACATTCCAGTTTTTTAGCAAATTCCAATACTTTTTTTGCAATTGAAGTTCATTTTAATAAAAAACGGTAAAAAATTACATTATTTCCATTATTTTCCAGATAACAACGATTAAAACAAAGAATCAATTCCGCAAATGACCAGTGAGCATTACAAAATCAATATTTAATCTGTTTTGATGCGAGGATTTTAAAGGGGTTTTAACCCTATAGATTTAGATTCTTATTAAACCATGCACAACTACTATTGGAAGGGTTGTACCAAATGGATTTATAGGCATTAAACACCAATTTTCACAACAAAATCAAGTTGTATTAATGGCCTATGTCCCGTATTTTTATATAAACCGAGGCATATGATAAAAATTGGAATTATCGGGGTGGGAAGAATGGGCAAAATCCATCTCGAAAACCTTTCCAGAAAAATTGAAGGTGTAGACCTAATCGCTGCCGTCAATCCTGGAGCAGAAGGTCAAAAATTTGCTTTGGAGCAAGGGGTCAAAAACGTTTCTGATGATATTGACATCATTCTTCAAAATCCAGAAATTGATGCAGTGCTTATCAGTTCGCCCAGTGATACCCATTCGGAGTATGCGATAAAAGCCGCTCAAGCAGGAAAAGCGGTTTTTTGTGAAAAACCTATTGACAAATCCCTTAAAAAGTCAAACGAGACCCTTAGAACCATTTCCAATTTGAATGTCCCATTTATGATTGGTTTCAATCAACGGTTCGATACCAATTTCTCCAAGGTAAGGACCGAGATTTCCAATGGAAAAATTGGGAGTTTACGCAGTCTCCATATTGTTAGCCGAGACCCGCAACCACCGCCAATTTCTTATATCAAAAAATCGGGTGGACTGTTCAAGGATATGACTATTCATGATTTTGATATGTCTCGATTTATTATGGGATCCGAGGTCGAAGAAGTTTTTGCTTATGGCAATTGTTTGGTTGATCCAGCCATAGGAGAGGCTGGAGATATTGACAGTGCCACAGTTCTGCTGAAATTTGAAAATGGCGCTGTCGGCACAATTGAAAATAGTAGAGAATCCAAATATGGCTATGATCAGCGATTGGAGGTATTTGGCTCTAAAGGTGTCATAAAGGTTGACAATCCCTTGAAAAGTAACGTAAGCGTAGCCACGGAAACCGGCTCCGATTTAGATAGACATTTAAACTTTTTTATGGACCGTTATGAATCCTCCTATCTTGAGGAGATACGGGTTTTTGTGGGTGCACTACAGAACAAAAAACCAATGCCAGTTTCTGGGGAAGATGGTCTTAAGGCCATGATATTGGCCGAAGCCGCCAATACATCCTTACAAGAAAACCGACCTGTAAAAATAGCAAGCATTAAAATCGATTGACCTATGGAAATTTCAAATAAAATAATTGGTGTGCTCTTGGCATTCCTATTGATTTCTTCCTGCGGGGAACAGAAAAAGACCAAACCACAACCAAAAACTTTCCAAACGGTTGGCAAAATTGAAAGATTGGACAAAGCTTTGGACGATGTCATCTCACCCCATGCCGTTATTGAAGTTCTATCCACCGCACATGCCTGGTCGGAAGGACCAATCTGGTTAAAGGATGAACAAAAATTGGTTTATACGGATGTTGGACATCAGAAATTATATCAATGGACAGAAAAGGATAGCGTCACATTATATCTGGATATGAAAGATTCCGACCCAGAAAGACCGGGACCAAGTGCTCTTTTGGTTGACCAAAATGATTCGTTGGTCATTTTGCGGTATGGCCATGGGGAAGCTGTGCGAATGAAAAGTTCAATAAATAATCCAACCAATGATTTTGAGGTTTTTGTGGATAATTATAAGGGAATTCGATTTAATAATACCAACGATGCCACCTTTCACTCCAACGGAAATATGATCATGTCCGACCCACCTCCGGTTGAGGAAGGACGATTGAAAGCGGCAGTATATAGCATTTCACCTTTAGGTGAAATCGAGGTGGTTACCGATTCGCTTTCCAGCCCCAATGGTATTGCTTTCTCACCCGACGAAAAAACGGTCTACATTGCCAATGCAGATTGGCAACATGCTATTTGGATTGCAGCCGATGTAGATGAAAATGGTGTTATTTCCAATGGAAGGAAGTTTTTTGATGCCACGGGTAACGCTCCCAAGGAAAAAGGACATCCTGATGGATTGAAAGTCAATAAAAAAGGAGTCATTTTCGCTACCGGTCCAGGAGGAGTTTATATTCTGAGTCAGGAAGGAAAACATTTGGGTACTATTCTAAATGATGAATTCAATACCAATTGCGTTCTGGATGATACGGAGGAGACTTTGTATATTACCTCCGGTCCTAAATTGATGCGGGTAAAATTGAAGCCTTAACGCTTTTCTTCAAAGACTATTTGCAAATTTTGATGCTCTCGTCGGAGCTGCGCTACGGTTATGCTATCGACTTTGGATTCAGCGAGGTATAGCCTTTTTAAATTGGGAAGCTTCGGAACTAAGGTAAGTAGTCCTTCTGAAACATCAGTTTTATAAAGATTAATAGATTCCAAGTTTTGCAACTGGGACAAATGCATCAATCCTTCGTCAGAAATTACATTTGTACTGAGATTCAATTTTATCAAATTTTCCAATTGGCCTATGTGTTCCAGTTGGGCATTCTTGATTCCCGAATTACTCATGTTCAGCCAAATGATTTGGTCTTTTAATACCAGAAGGGTTGTCAATGCCTGATCATTTAGTTCTTGTTCACTCAAACTAAAGTTTGCATCCATAAAATGATTATCCATCATCAATGGATTTAAAATAAAACCATGGTTCACTAATGAATCAACAATCGCTTTATTTGGTGCCTCAACTTTCTGATTCAACAGATTGTTCTTATCCAGACCCAGATATTTTTCTACAATAATCTTTATTTTATCGTCAGGACCCATTTCCACAAAATAACCCGCTGGAGGTACATTCTTCTCAATCCACCAACCGATTATTGCCACCTCATCATCGGACAATGGTGGCTTGCCCTCAGTAGGCATAAAATCATCGTGTGTTTCAGGCAGGGTTATTCTCCTATATATATCGCTTGTATTGAGGTCGCCAGGAACGACAACCTCACCGTTCTCTCCGCCTAAAGCAAGATTTGCATAAGAGGTTAAGTCTAAATCTCCTTTCTTTTTATCATCGTTGTGACAACTAACGCAACGCCTATCTAATATGGGTGAAATCAAATCTAAATACACATCGGCTGAATCCAACACCGTCACCTTTTCGCGTGGAATTGCTTTGTCCGGCATTCCGGCCAGATTCCGAACCACATTTGGAGCATGTTCCAACAAATATGTAGATCCATGGGTAAGGTTGCCACCCAAATGACCTGTATAAAAAATGGTAAATACGACTAAGGATATCAAAATAGACTTCCCATAAAACGGGAGTTTCCATTGTTTTTTGGAAACAAGGTAACAGACAAGCGAAAACAAGAAAACAGCAACACCCATCCATTTGTGCCAAAACAAAGTATCCTCATTATAATCACCAGAAAGTGAAAGAAAGTAACCAAAAAGTACCGCGAAAAAAGCACTTAAACTTCCCAAAGCCCATACATAGTGTGTGTAAGTTTTTAGGGGTCGAAATTTCGGTTTTTTAGCTACGAGTTCTATTAAAGCAGCCAACAACAAAAATCCAATGGGTAAATGAACCACCAGCGGATGTATTCTACCTAAAAAAATTAGAAAATCCGAAGGACCTTCAGTGACACCACTATTTAATAAAACATCGAACAAATTCATTCTTTATTTAAGCGGAGTTCCTTTTACCGGTTTACCATTAGTGGTCAATATTTGAAAATGATGGGCTCTATAATCGGTGTAAGTCCACACGATATTCTTGTTTTTATCCACTTCAAATAGTTTGATTCCTTTTTGGGCACCGTAGCTGGCAATCACTGTGTTTCCATTAGGAAGTCTTTGCGCTCCGCAAGGGTCTACCAATGGATTACCGTCGAAAATGGAATTATCTATCTGCCAAATAATCTCGCCCTCAGCATTCAACTCCACTACTCTATTGCCGTTGGTAAGGGTGACCAATGTATTGCCGTTTTTTATTCGAATTGCTGTGAATGGCCAGGTCTTGGCCTCACGCCCTCCAAATGCAGCATAATCGGTACTGAAAGTTTTTACAATTGCTCCATCTGGTTGATATTCCTTGACCGCGAATGCCAGTAAGTGAGGAACAAGGTAATTTCCATTTTTAAGCTTTCGTGCCATGCGTGTTTGCATATGCACATTTTCGGTTTCGGGTTGAAGTGGGATACTTTTGACCACCTCGCCTTTTTTATTGATTTCTACAATTCTAGGTTGGGTTCCCGATTCAGTAATCATGGTATTCCCATTTGAGAGTCGAACCGCAGTGCCCAATTCCATATGTTCTTCAGATCTTTTATACTTTAGTATAACCTCCTTCTTTTTGTTGTACTCCCTTACCTCATCAGCCCAACAAATCAAGATGTTTCCGTTTTTAAGTACGTAGCCATCTCTTGCGGACGGTTTTTCTGCATCCCAGGCAACATTGCCAGCTTCATCGATAATACCAGTAAATTGTGGCCCTGCTATAAAAAATGAGTGGCGAATCGTCGATGAGGGGTTTTGAGCCATTAAAAACAATGGCATTAGTAAAATGGATATTAATCCAACTTTTAAAACTGATTTCATTCGCATTTGGTTTCTTGAGTTAAGCTAAAACATCTTTTATTACATGCCCGTGGACATCTGTCAATCTCATATCACGACCTCCAAAACGAAAGGTGAGGTGTTCATGATTTATACCCATTAAATGCATAATGGTTGCATGAAGGTCGTGCACGGTCACTTCGTTTTCAATGACCCGATATCCGTATTCATCGGTTTTGCCGAAAATAGTGCCTCCTTTTATTCCAGCGCCGGCCATCCACATACTAAATGCCGATGGATTGTGATCCCGACCGTCCAAGCCTTGGGCAAAAGGGGTTCTACCAAATTCACCTGTCCAGACCACCAAGGTCTCCTCGAGCATGCCTCTTGACTTCAAATCTTTTAACAACCCTGCAATAGGTTGATCCACAGCATGCGCATTTTTCTCATGACCATCCTTTAAGTTTCCATGCTGGTCCCAACGATCAGCGCTTACTTTTGGACATGTCAATTCAATAAACCGGACCCCTCTTTCTACCAATCTTCGCGCCAATAAGCATTGGGCAGCGTATCCGCGGGTGTGGGGGTCATCAGAATCAAAACCATATAGTTTCTTGGTCGCTTCGGTTTCTTCCTTGAATTCTGTCAGTTCCGGAATGGAAGATTGCATTTTATAAGCCAATTCATAGTTAGAAATAGCAGATTCTATAGCATCAGCTTCGCCCACGGCTTCCAATTGTTCTTGATCTAATTGTTTGATGAAATCCAACTTTTGCTCTTGAAGGTTAGCAATGTTCTCTTTTGGAATGATATTGGCCACAGGCTGTGGTCCTGCTCTGAGTATCGATGCCTGATACGAAGCGGGCAAAAATCCATTTTTAAAATTATCTAATCCACCAGGAGGAATCAACCCTCCATCTAAAACCACATAACCTGGAATGTTCTTGTTTTCGCTTCCCAAACCATAGGTCATCCAAGAACCCATGCTTGGTCTCCCCTGAAGACCACTTCCGGTATGCAAAAAGTAGTTAGCATTGGTATGTTCAGGAAACTGGGAAGTCATAGATCTGATCAATGCAATATCATCAACGCAGGTTGCAATATGTGGAAAAAGGTCGCTGACCGGCATTCCACATTCTCCATATTGTTTAAAATCCCAAGGGCTTTTCAATATTTTGCCTACGTTGTCAAACTGAGTTGCATCAACCTTGAATTTTTTTCTGGGATCTTGCCCGTTCTCCTTGGCAAGCCTTGGCTTGGGATCAAAGGAATCTACTTGGGATACGCCTCCGTCCATATAAAGAAAGATTACATTCTTAGCCTTGGGCAAGTGGTGCGGTCCTAAGAGCAAATTGGAACCGGAATCTAATACGGTGTCCTTGGAACGACTACAGGAAAACGCCGTAGCTCCAAATAAACTCATAAAGGCAAGAGATCCAAATCCTCCTTTACATATGGTCAACATTTCACGTCGTGAAAGCGGTTTTTGCATAAAATTGTGGTACTTGCTCATTAGATCAGGTATATGAATTCTTTCAGGTTAAAAATACTATGGCAATACTCCTTCCATACATCCAAGTCTAGGTCATCGGTATTACCTTCCATCTTTTTCATCGCTTCTATTGTAGTTATGAATTGGGAAGCATTCTCAATTTCTTTCTCTGTTGCTTTTCTAGAAAATGTACGCATATAAATCCATTCTATTCGTTCCTCGAATGACAACTCCTGGGCCAACAATTTTTCGGCCAGTATTTTGGATTGTGCAATCACAAAAGGATCATTCATGAGGATCAGGGATTGAGCCGGCACATTGGTCACATCGCGCCTTCCAAAGGTTGTAAACGGAATTGGCCGATCAAAGGTGGTCATCATGGGTTCCAAAAAGTTTCGTCTAACTTCTTGGTAAATACTTCTTCTTCCATCACCATCCAAAGGACCTGATTGTTCTGGTTTACCTCGCCCTCCCATAAAATCTGTTAGGTACGTGGGTATTGGAGGACCATACAATGTGGCATCCATACTTTCGGAAGCAGCAAGTATTCCATCGCGAATGGCTTCAGATTCCAATCGTCTAATTGGAAAAGAGGCCAGAAATATGTTGTTTGGATCTTTTTCAGATGGTTTCAATTCGTTAATGGCGCTTCTTTTAAAGGTTTCGGAAGAAACAATGTATCTAATCATTTTTTTGACTGACCATCCTTCTTCCCGAAATTTTATGGCCAAGTGATCAAGCAATTGTGGATGCGAAGGTAATTTTCCTTGAAGTCCAAAATTATCCACCGTCTCAACAATTCCTCTTCCAAAAAGATGATGCCAAATACGATTAACCATGACTCTGGATGTAAGTGGGTTATCGTCATGCAACATAGCTTCTGCCAGTTCCAACCTACCGCTTCCCTTTGATTTAAATGGCACGTCGCCCTGAGGTAGTGTTGACAAAAATCTTCTTGGGATGTTTTCTTCAGAAGGTTCTTGATATCTTCCTCGAATAAACACAGGACTATTGATAGCTGATCCATCTGAAACACCGTAGATAAATGAATCGCTCTTGAGAGCATCGGAGAGCTTCCTCGCACTTTCCTTGGTTTTTATCAATTCTGGAAAACGAAGATTTAATTGGCCGCTTTTAATACTGGCATTAAATGCATGTACCTTATCAAAGGAAAAATCTTCGGAAGATGTTTCATTATTCAAAGGTTTCACTTCTGTAGGCCATTCCGAATCATAAGAAATGGCATACTGGGCCTCAATAAAAGCATTTGGAGATAACTTGAAATTATGTTGATCATATCCCCCAGGTAGTATTTCAATATAGGCTTTATGTCCTTTCCATGACTCAACATTAAACTTGTAATTTTTCCATCTTGTACTGCTGACCGACTGGGTAAGTCCTCCATAAATGGGCCATTGAATCAATTGAAAATTATCGATGATGATTCGAATAGTGCTTTGCTCTCCTCTGGCACGAACGCCTATAACATCGGCATCCAAAATAAAATCAGGAGACCGTAACGTTCCTAAAACACCTGGACCAAAAATCTTGCTTGATGCTTTGCCCTCATCCAAGGACAATAACTTTCCGGAGGAGGTTTTTAAAACGGGGTTCCCCAAGGTTGTTCCATCACCAAAGGCTAACCCAGTGCTCACCCAACCATCAAAATCTTTGTTTCTAAAATCACCAAGCTTCTTGAATTTTAAGGCTGGCCTAGGTTTTGATGTGCGATTAAAGGTTGAATTGACAACTTGTTTTTCGGCAATTTTTTCAGTGACGGTTTTCCTCACATAACTCTGAATATCCAATATTTCTTTTGCAGTGACCTCTTTTGAAATGGATTGACCGGCATCTAAAGGGGTAAAACGGGTGCTTTCCATAACACCGTACATTGCATAGTAATCAGCTGCGGTAATGGGATCAAACTTGTGGTCATGGCATTTTGCGCAGGACACGGTTAGACCTTGAAAGGTTTTAGTGGTAACATCGATCATATTATCAATACGGTTGGCTTCATCCTGTTTAATGTCGACGGGACTGTGGGTGCCCTCTCCCATGGCGTAAAATACTGTTGCTATTTGGGATTCCAATACTCCCGTTTTCTCATCGTAACGCTTTTCCTCCAAAAGATCACCGGCTAGGTGTTCTTTCAATAGCTGATCATAGGGTAAATCATTATTAAAAGCTCGAATAAGATAATCCCGATATTTCCAAGCTCCGCTAATGGCATAATCAAATTCATGCCCCTTGGTTTCTGCATATCTAACTAAATCCATCCAATGTCTCGCCCAGCGTTCTCCAAAGGCCGGGGTATTCAAATAACCGTCCACCATTTTTTCATAGGCATCTTCGGAGGTATCTGAAATATAACTCTCGACCTCCTCTGGAGATGGGGGAAGCCCTGTTATCAAATAAGCAACTCTTCTAATAAGTGTATTCTTGTTGGCCATTGGAGCCTTCACGAGGGCTTTTTGTTCCAATTGGCGGTCAATCAGTTGATCAATGTCCGCATTCTTATCTTCTTCTTTTAAATTGGGTTTAATAAACGACCAATGCGGTTTCCATTCAGCATCTTGTTTAATCCATTTTTGTAAAAGGTCTTTTTCTCTTTGAGTGAGCTTGTTATTGGTTTCTGGTGGAGGCATGATCTTGTCTTCATGCTCATGGTTGATACGGAACATCAATTGACTTTTACTTGGTTTCCCAGGAACTACGGCAAAACCTCCTTCTTTTAATTCGGCGGTGGCACCTTCATAGATATCCAGTCTTAGCTCCGCTTTGCGACTACTGGGGTCTGGACCATGGCAGAGGTAACAGTTTTGAACCAATATGGGTCGGATATGAAAATTGAAGTCAACTGTTTTAGGAAGTGGTTCATAGCTAGTATCAGAATTACCACAAGAAAATAGGGCGATAGAAAGCAAACTCAGCGCTCCCATTTTCTTTAGTTTTCTAATGACATCCATGAATTTGAACATAATAGTCAAGTTATAAAATTCTTTTGATCGAAAAATTTGGTTCTTCCGTTCCATGCTCACGTAAGCTGCTCATTCAAAACATTATACTGAACCCCTGAATATAATTTTGGGTTCGATAATCTTCTTTTCAAAACTCAAGGTGCTGCTTCTTATCTGCGTCAGTAGTAGTTCAAATGAACCCATTACCATTGATGGTATTGATTGTTGCACAGTTGTCAATTCAGGTTCACATGCAATGCCCATTGGATCATTATCAAACCCTATTACAGCCACATCATCTGGTACACGAAATCCATTTTTCTTTAAATATTTAATTACTCCAATACCGATTTCATCCCTTACAGCCAAAATACCATCTGGTTTTTCTTTCAGTTCCATCAATTTCTTGGCATGATGAAAACCATCTTTCATAAAAAACCCTCCCTCAACAACCATTTTATCAGAGAAGGGTAGATTATTATCCTTTAATGCCTGTTTGTACCCCGCCAAACGGTCGCGGAAAATTTGATGTTTATAATGCGTTGAAATATAGGCTATGCGCTTTTTCCCCGATTGTATCATCGCCGTTACCGCATCATATGCTCCTTTAAAATTGTTGACCAATACTTGGGAAGCCTCTGTCTGTTCGGGTGCTCTATCAAAAAACACATATGGGATGTTTTCTTCCTTCAATATATCGAAATGGCTTTCATGAACTGTGTCCTGGGTAACGGAGGCAACAACCCCGGCCACTCTATAACCAATGAGAGAATCGATAATATCTTTTTCAATACCTGGTTTTTCACCAGACTGGAAAATCATTACTGAATACCCTACCTCCTTGGCTATTTCCATAAAATCAGATACAAATTTTGCAAAAAAGTAAGGTCTTAAATCGGGAACCACCACTGCCAGAACATTGCTTCGTTTATTTCTAAAGTCCTGGGCTAAACGATTGGGTTTATAGCCCAACTCACTGGCTTTCTTTTTAATTAAATCCCGTGTTTCCTGCTTTACAGCCCCAGTATCCCTCAAGGCACGTGAAACCGTAACATGGTGAATTCCCAGTTCGCGAGCTACATCTTTGATGGTTATGGAACCTTTCATTTTAATTTTTGATATGTAAATATAAAATGCTCACGTGAGCTTTACAACAATAATTGAAACAATTTGTATAAAAACTGTTCCTGAATTTTTATTTTAATCTGAAAGTAGTAATTACGCCCGCATGATCGGAAGGAAACATTATTGGGTGATAATCAATCACTTTGGACTCAATTGCATTTAATCCAAT
Source organism: Flagellimonas sp. S3867 (assembly GCF_014698935.1). GTDB lineage: Bacteria > Bacteroidota > Bacteroidia > Flavobacteriales > Flavobacteriaceae > Flagellimonas. The sequence goes on along the minus strand of NZ_JACVMN010000003.1, from coordinate 317,693 downwards.
GCCTTTATAGTAGATATAATCAATTCTATCCCTTAATCCATATTTATCGGATGAGGTTGCGGCGCGAGGCGTCCATGTAAAACCAGGGTCCAATAATGGGTTAATATGCAGTTCGCGATAACTGTCTAAAAAACCAGAATCAGTCATTTCTTTGCTCACCGGCCACTCTACTACCTTATTATTATGGATTGCCTTGGTATACTCTGTCCAATCTAAATGGGAGCCTACATTGAAATCCCCAGCCATAATAACAGGTATCTTATCGGAGTTTTTAATATATGAGGTAATCTCTTTTACTATTTGTTTAATTTCACCATGTCTAGTCTCCCCTTCAGCTTCTATTAGCTCGTTTGTAGTCTTTTTTCCTTCAAGAACCTCTTTGCCGTAATCAGGAAGGTAATGAAGCCAGGTATCAAAAAAAATAAGGTCCCTTTTTCCAATCTTAAGTTTAGCTCCACCAAAATTAAAAGGTTTGTAAGCCGTAATGGTTTCTGAAATTGGGTAGCGACTCATAATGGATAAATTGGAACTTATGAGATAAAAATAATAGCCCAAAGCATCAGCGATAATCTCACCGGACCCGTAGGTTTCAACCAGACCAATAACGTCAGCATTTGTTGCTTTAATCGTCTCAATTACCCGTTCCAATCCAACTACTTCACCATATCTGTGCCCACCATGCCAAATGTTCCAAGAGAGTACTTTTATGTGCTGTGGTAAGTTGTCCCTCACATCAGATTTGTTGTTAGGATAAAACTGTTTGTACAGCGTCTCCACTTCTTTGGCTTTTAATGGTCTGCTCCACATCTTCACTTCGTCTAAAAATCCATTAAAGGCGTTCCACTGCCCCTTGGATCCATACTCCCATTTTTCATCAGATCCGCCAATTACCGTAGCCAAATCTGTTTCAAAACCAGCAAGATTTGGTGTATTATAAATAGCCACATTCTTTCCATCAAAGTACATCCATGCCTCTTGTTTTGCACGATCTACCGTGAATACTATTTGATGCCATTCTCCATCATTTATACGTTGTCTTTCTGCTGTGGGTCGATATTCATACCGACTCTTTCCATCATTCAACAGTAATGCCCAAGCACCATTCTCACGGGTATATAGCTGCCATCCCTTTGTTGTTGGGTCGTTGGCTTTTTTATTTCCCATAATTGGAGAGCCCATTTTTGCATTGGGCAAGGTTTTGACCCAGATCTGCATGGAAAATGAAACATCTTTAGTAAAGTTTGGCAATTTCCCTGTTTCCAATTGTATTGGTCTTCTTAATGCAGCATTTGCTGAAAGGTCCAAAGCCCTACCTGTTAATCCGTTTGTATATTGCGATTGCAGTAAATCTACCATATATACGGCTTCTTCTTTTGGAATGATGGTTTCTTCAAATCCGTTAGCATCAAAATCCAATTGAAAAATAAGATCCTGGGCGCTTGTTTTGATAGAACAAATCAGGATAAAGACAATTACAATACATACTTTTATTAGCTTCATGTAACCGATACTATTTCATTAGTTATTCCAAATCAATGGTTTCTTCATTTTTAAGAAACAACAAGGTTTATGACTTTTAGAAGCTCAAGATAAAGTTCTTTTGAGTTATAGGGGCATTTCATTCAAGATTTATTCAGTATAGGATACTCCTTTAATTGTTGGTTTATTTGGAGCAAAAATCAAGCTGGAGCAAGTTCATCATCAATTAATTCAGTAATTAGTTCAATCTCGTTCAAAGCTTCATGGTATACCTTATCTTTTTCTGTCATAATTTGAATTAGTGACAGTACAAGGTTTTGAAATTGATAGTTATATAATTGGTCGGGGTTCTGGACTGAAGCATTTGAAAACTTAAGTATGGGGCTTATAGCTATAATTACATGCCTCATAGTCGCATCATAATGGATATTCTCCATTCTATTGATATAGGTATACTTTTCTTCCAATTCTCTTATACTCTTTACAATTGAATGATTATGAAGTAATTTTACTTCTCCACTATTTACCAGTGTTTCATAAATATTTCCTTTTTTATCAAAATCCGAATATTGCGTAAGATTACGAACAATAAGTCCCAAGGTATCCATTCGGCTTTTGTCATCAGATTCCAGAATCTCATTGGCATATTTGAATTCAGCCATATACCGATTATTAAAATGTAGTTGCTCCACAACCAAATCCCTATCGTCGGCAATTTGAGCTCGAATATTTTTATAATAACCAACCTCTGTGTTTTCTTTTACACGATTTTCATTCCAATTGTCCAGTTGGAATGCTAAGCTGATACCTATCATCACTAAAAGAATTTCTCCAACAGCGTACAGTAGATATTTTTTAAATTTTCCATTCGAGATTAGTTTTTGACGTGTTTTTCTGAAAAATTTCATAACTGGTTGGTTTTGATTAAATCATTTATTAAATGCATGGGATTTTGACACTTGATTGTCCAACGCAATTTGTTTTTTTTGCAACCACTTCATTCCAAAGGCAACCCTGAGGACATTGAATCTTTTAATAATGAGGTAGGTTGTTATAATTGAAACCAACGATAGTACAGTTATCAACAGTGCTTGAAGACCATAAGAGATATCCCATTGCAGCACCGCGTAGCCCACAAATATCAAGGCCGGTTGGTGTAAAATATAAAAGGGGTAAATGGCTTCGTTCAGTGCTTTTCTGAATTTATGATCTTTACTAAAGTATTGTTTGAAATACCCAATTGCCGTCAATCCGCAAGAGAGCGAAATTATCATCTCTGTAATACCACGTGAGTAATCTTGAACTATAGAAGGTTCACTAAAAAGCGATGGTAATGCAAATAATATAATGGTAAACAAGATGGTTTGGTACAGATACAATCTTCGATTGGCAGCAAGGGCATTTATAATTTTATCACTGGTAAACAGCATAAAGCCACTTAAAAAGAATAGCAAGTAGTAGGTAAAATAGGCCCAATCGTTATAAAGTGCATGTGTACTTTTTGGAAAGTACTGTCTTAATATTACCTGGGATATGATGATTATTGGAAGAAGCCAGTTTAAGCCCATTTTTTTGGAAACTATTGCTATCAATTTTCCCCTTACCATATTATAATGCCCACTCTTTGTATAGTTCAAAAATGGGGTGATCAATAGAGAGATGATAAACAAGTACAAAATAAACCACAGGTGATGCCAAGAGATATTACCAATTGGATAAGGTCCACCATCAAACATATGTGGAATAAAATCCAATAGCGAACTATACTTATCAATACGCTCTACATAGACCATTAAGGGCACAATTGTGAAAAACCCAATAGTGAATGGTATATACAGTCTGGTAAAGCGCTCTTTTAGATATTGCCAGCTAGTTCTATGGCCAATGGCATAAAAAGTTCCCACTCCAGACACCAAAAACAATAATGGCATCCTCCATAAATGTAACCACCACATAATGGGGTCTAGAAAAGCAAAAGATTCCGTGCTGTTTACATGCCATTGCTCAGGTCTAAAAATCATCCCCACATGAAAAAAGAAAACACTGATAATAAGGCCAATCCTAAGCCAATCGATAAAATACTTTCTTTCTTTTTTATCCTTTACTTGAGCATTCATAACTGTTCGTTTTTTGATTTGACCCAAAAGTATTGACAGTTACAGGCTACGCACGAATCTGCCGATAAGCACGGTGTTCGAGCTTATAAGTATGAACTAATTTTAATTGATAATCAACTACTTACGAATCTCTGTAGGAAGATGGAGTGTGGGACGTAATTTTCTTAAAAGCAGTATTAAATGCCGATTTGGAGTTGTAACCCACCCTCTCGGCTATCTCTTCAATGGTTAATTTCTTGCCCATTTCCGTATTTAATATTTCTTTGGCCTCCTCCACTCTATATGAAGCTAAAAGTTCAAAGAAAGAGAGTCCCAGTTTTTCATTAATGACTTGGGATACATGATGGGAACTTTCATTAATGGATTTTGCCAATCCGGACAATGATGCTGTACTGCTCAGAAAGTATTTTTCATTTTTCATCTGGTTTGAAATGGCTTCCAAAATGATAGCTTTGTCCTCCTTTGCCAAAGACGATTTTTCATACTTTAAAACTGGGCCTTCCAAAAAAGATGAGGTTTGTAAATAATATGATGAAGCATTCATGATTTGATAGGAGGTCAAGAAAATCATAAAGCAGATATACAGAAAAATCAGGTAGTCCCCCACATCACTCTCGTAAGTGGATTTTACAAATATTAGAATTAGGGTTACGATTAAAAAGTGATAAAACGAGTTTCTTATGGAACGTAAGTTTTCATCTTTGGTATTGAACACGGTTTCACCTTTTTTGCGCACAGCCAGCAATAATCTTCTTGTCAGGATAATGTTATAAATAACAATGTGAATAATTGTAGCAATGTTCACATAATTTCTAAGTCCTAAAGGGTCTCCCGTATATGTCGTTGTTTTAATGGGTGGAATATCTAAGTTCATTACGATAAGACCGTCATTGTACTTAAAAACATCTGGCTGCAAAAAAAAGAACATACAATATACTAACCAAATCGCAAAAGGCACAAAATGTAGCCAATCTTTCCTTGTTCTCTTATCTCCTAATTGCGATGACATGAACAAATAAATAACCGGAGCAATTGTAAAATTGAGAGGTTCCGAAAAATTGGTCAGTGGTAAAATTTTAAAAATATAACTGGTATAGTTTAACCACCCTTCAAACATAATAAGCGACAAAATCAACAGAAATAGTCCCATATAAAGATTGGGAGATTTTGTTTTAATTGATTTCGTGATAAGAAAATAGGAAATATAAATACCCAAGAGTATCCCAAAAATTATAATCGTGGAGATAAGATTTATCCTAATGGGTATTTCTTGCATCATATTTAAATGTAAACATTTTTGTCTTCAAAAGTGACTACCTTTTTAGACAACTCGTGTTTGAAGACAAAGACAATGCAATGAGTTTTACACGTCTCTCTGGGAGAATTAATAAGAAATCAACTTATCGAGGAGTTAACCTAAGCACCTCTTCCAAAAACTTTTCTGTTTCCTTTTGAACGGATTCCAAATCCATGGAAGTAATTGAACTTGTCATTACATGATCCCCTGTATTTGGAAAAGCCCTTTTTCTTTTCAAATCCACATTTGCACCCAACTGATCATACATTTCAAGCATGGCAGGAACGGACACCACCTTATCTTGAATGGAATCATTTTTATAGAAATAGCCTAAAAATGTGGGCTGTATTACTTGCTGAAATGTTTCTGGAATCATGGTATTGTCAACCAATGCCTGTAGTTGCGTTAAAGCTTCCATCCGATATTTTGTGGTCCAGTATTTTTTCTTTTCATCAGTGGCCTCAAACTCATAATAGTCACTTTTTTTGACAGCTTTGGCCAACTGAATTCCCCAAGGTCCAGTCAATAGTTTTGCGTTTGGATCAAAGATTTCAATGTTTGGGGAATACAGTAGTATTCCGGCAATATCCTCGTCGCCTCCTGCAAGATGAAGAGCCAATGTGCCTCCTGTGGAAGTCGCCATTATTAGTACTTTGTTTCCCAATTGCTTCGCAACTGCGATTGCCTCTTTTGCCGAATTCAACACATCATCCGCTGTCAAATTCAACATTCCTTCTTTTTCAATCAATCCATGACCTGCCAATCTCGGCAAGTATAGATTGCATCCATATCGCTTGGCTGTTTGCAGATGAATGGGATCCCCCTCTTTACTGCTGGCAGACCATCCGTGAATATATACGATGCTATATTCCGTTTTTGTTGGAATGCTGTCAAACCATATGATTCGTGATTCATTTTCCGGTTTGATATTGGGGATTCTATCTTCTTTTGCCTTAATCCATTTTTCCAATTGCACCAAATTTGAAGTTACCTTCGGAAGCGCTTTGTCCAAATTTGGTTGGTCAACTTTCGGACCCAAGAGATAAACAATGGCGAAAAGGGCCAAAATCAGCAAAAAGCTTTTAAAAATCTTCAATAGTAATTTCATGGAAATGTGTTTAAGTAGGCCCTGGTTAAAACGTTTAATACGGAGTGATATAAATATACTATTTTAGTCAGACGTACTTTTAACCTTCATGTCAAAACTTAAGATTCTTCTAAAAAACCTTGGCCCTGGACTGTTGTTTGCCAGTATGGCCATCGGGACTTCCCATTTGGTACTTTCGACAAAGGCAGGCGCCCAATTCGGCTGGGTCATGGTTATTCCTATAGTATTGGCCAATATCTTGAAGTATCCCTTTTTTGAATTTGGTATTCGATATACCACGGTAACCGAAAAAAGTTTGATTCAGGGTTACCTTAATCTGGGCAAAAAATATTTATGGATTTATGCTTTTGTCACCATAATTTCGATTTTTACCCTTTTGGCCGCCCTTTATGTGGTCACCTCTGGACTCTTTATGAACTTGTTCAATATTTCCAACGTTGGGGTTGGAACGGTCGCCCTTTGCTTATTTGCCTTTATCGGGGTGCTATTGATTATTGGAAAGTATCGATTTCTTGAAAATTCATTGAAAGCTGTCATCTCTATTTTATTTGTAGCGTTGATTATTACTACCGTTGTAGTGCTTAATAAGGGAGGTGTTCCCGGCGCGGAAACTTTTCAGAGACCTGAAATTTTCAACGAAGTTGGCATTCTGTTTTTGATAAGCCTTATGGGTTGGATGCCCACCGCGGTGGAAGCTTCGGGCTGGGTAAGTCTTTGGAGTATGGAAAACATGAAGACCATGAAAGAAAAACCATCGCTCAAAGAAGCTCTTGAAGAATTTGGGCTAGGTTACCTTTTAACAGCGATATTGGCAATTTTCTTTCTAATCATTGGTTGGATGACTTTGTATGGAACAGGAACGGTACTGAGCGGCAGTGCTGTTGTTTTTGCCGACCAAGTGGTAAGTCTATTTACTTCCCATATTGGTAACTGGGCTTATTTTCTGATTGCGGTGGCGGCTTTTGCGACTATGTTCAGTACGTGTATGACCGCTCATGATGCCGTATCGAGGGTAAGTTTGGATGTTCTCCAGAAACTTTTCCCCAAGATTACATCCTTTTCGAGCAAACAGGCTTTCCCAATTACCGTAATTCTAATGGCGATTATAAATTGGATTGTGATTGTAGGTTTTGGTGCCAACATGGGCAATTTGGTAGCCCTTGCTACCTTCGTTTCATTTGTAATGGCTCCATTGATAGGATGGATGAACTTAAAAACAGTAATGGGCAATGATATGCCCATGGAATATCGACCTAAAAAGAGATTGCAGTGGCTTACCTATATTGGAATGTTATTCCTAGCGCTCTTTGCCTTGTATTATTGTTGGATTTTGTTTTCCTGATCAATTGAAAAGTACATTATCATTAAGCACTACAATTAATGATCGCTGATTTTGCTTGTGCAACATCTCTATGCAATAAACGCCGTTTGTACAATTGTTCAGAATTTTATCCTCTCCATATCCTATGGAATAGATAATATTTGTTGAAGGAACACCCTTTTTTATCAAATATGTCTTGATAGCATCTGAACGACTTTGCGTCAACCTGAAGTTGGTACTACCACCACCCCTACTGTCCGTATGCGTTTCTATGCGCAATTGTACCGATGGAAAACCCTTGACAAAGGCAACCGCTTTGTCCAATTCGGCTTCAATTTCAGGTGTTATTTGTGTAGCGCTTCTCCCGAAAAAGAAATTTTTCATCTTAACCACCATCTGGCCCTCCTTTTCTTCGACCAAATCATCATAAGAAGCTATTTCAATATCAAAAGGTGAGTTTCCTATTGCATTCAGTTCTTCTTCACCAAGCTGTTGGTTAAGGGTTGAGAAACGCTCTTTACCTGCTTCCAGTATCACTTGATCCTTCCATGGAATTTCTAGTCGATAATTTCCATCATCATCCGAATATGTTTCAGCCAGTAAGGAGCCATCCATTGCCAATAGGCGCACTGCTGTTTTTTCGACAACTTCAGATTTTCGGTTGGATTTCACAACCTTTCCCTTAAGCGCAATTGTTCTTAGTCCTGGTTTCTGGTCAACTTTAAAGCCATACAGGTCGTCCTCTCCATTTCCTCCAGCTCTATTTGAGGCAAAATACCCCAAAAGTCCATCACCATCGTTACGCATGACCAAGCCAAAATCATCTTCTGAAGAATTGATGCCCATTCCTAAATTCACTGGAATGCTAAAATTATCACCTTCAATATTGGATTTGTAAACATCCATTCCTCCCAATCCATAAAAAACATCGGAGGAGAAATAGAAACTATTTTCAAAAATGAATGACGCTATTTCATTTCCTGAAGAGTTTATTCTTGGTCCCAAATTTATAGGAGCGGACATAATTTGCCCGTTGTTCGTGTACACAAAATAGATATCTGTACCTCCATAACCATCATCAAAATTGGCTGAAAAATAGAGTTTTCCGCTTTTATAATCGTAAAAAGGATAATAAAATGATGTGCTCAAATCTTTTAACAACAGCCTAAGTGGACCGCCTTTTTGTTGCATTGCAATGGCCAACGCATTTTTTCCATTTTCGTCAAAGGAAAGTTCCCCATCCTCTGTGTTGGACATGACATAAAATATGCTTTGCAACTCTTTGGAATAGCTTGGTGTTGCCTTATGAAAATTGGAGCTGGCTATCCCTGAAAATGGAATAGCTGAAGAAATTTGACCATCTTGCAGCACCGAAGCTTCATAAATATTGAGGTAATTATTGGTTCGTGAACTTTTCTTTTTGTCTAAAATCCGTCCACTTGAAAACAATAGTTTGTTGTCATAAAAACTAGGTGAAAAATCCAACTGTGGACTATTCGTCTTAAGATTAAATACCACAAAATCTAAATTCCCTCCAAGTGTTTCTCCACTTAACAACTGCGTATTGAACTCTAAATTCTCTAAAAATTCCTTGGGGAATTTGGAAGACATGGTGGCCAAAAAAGCATCTTTTCTTTCTTTTTTTGAACTCTTGGAAATACTTTGCAACATTTTGTTCAAATGATGCTGATCATCCAATTTGTCCTTCTCATATAATTCAATATAGGCCTTGGATGCTTTTTCAAAGTTATTGGTCTTAAAATAGGAATCGGCGAGATTAAGGTATTGTTGTTCGTTCAATATCCCTTTGGCCAAATCAGATTCATAGGCAACAATAGCATTTCTATAATCGTATTGAAAAAAATAGGTGTCTCCTTTTGACCGTTTGGATTGGGCCAAACCTACCATCAAACCCAACATGAAGAAAGATAGTGCGAGGGATATTTTTTTTGTTTGTGCCATGTTAGAAGAATCTTGGGGAATCTATTTGTTTGGGTTTGCCTTTTTGTTTTTTGTCTTTGTTCTTCGTTCTAGAGCCTCTGTTTCCGGAACTCTCACGACCGATATAGAATTTTAATATGGCCTCATGGCTACCTCCGGAGTACTCACCAAGTCCATTCGTGTTATAATCATAGGTATATCCCAAAAACAACGTATTGGAAATCTGAATACCTGCCAATCCGCTTACTGCATTGTCAAATCTGTAGGAAGCACCTATGGTGAGTGCATCTATAAACTGAAAATTAGCTGATAAATTTATATTTACAGGCGAACCTGATAAATAATTTACTAGAAAAGCTGGTTTGAATTTAGTCCTATCCGAAATTTGAAAAATATAACCCCCTATGGCATTAAACTGCATATTATCTTCCACTATGGTGGCTACTTCATCGTTATAAAGTCCATTCGTCAAGAAGTTGGGAACCGATAGTCCAAGATACCACTCTTCTTCGCCATACATGAACAACCCGGCTCCCACTGTCGGGTAAAAATTGCTTTGATTTTCACCTATCAATGTTGGGTCTGATGGGTTTACAAAGGTCCCTTCGGAATAATCCAAGTTTAAAAAAGAGCCTCCAGCAACCATTCCAAAAGAAAGTTTGGTATCATCAGAAAGATTGACCTGATAAGAATAGGAAAGATTGGCATAGGTTTGCTTGGAAGGTCCCAGTTCATCTTGTACAACATTCAGTCCCAATCCACTTTTTTCATTCGCAAATGGAACGTTTACACCAAAGCGCATAGTGGTAGGTGCTCCTGGAATATCCACCCATTGCGCTCTATACAGACCAGCTATCTCAGGGCTTTCCACCGTTCCCACATATCCCGGATTAAAACTTCCAATATTGTACATGTATTGGGTATACTGTGGTTCTTTTTGCGCATGGGTTTTTAACACAAGGCCCATCAAAAGCACAAGTACAGTTATCTTATATAATTGTAAACCAATGTTTTTTGGCATATTCACTTTATCTTAAGATTTGAATCCAGCCTTTAACCACTTCGCTTCCATCTCCATTTAAATCTAGTATATAAAAATAGGTTCCTTTCGGTAAATCACCATTGCTTCCTGTTCCATCCCATGAACTATCGTATCGATCCATTTGGAACACGCTGTTTCCGTATCGGTCAAAAACTTCTATGGTATTATTCGGATATTCTCCATTGGGGTCAATAAATACCAAGGTATCATTGACACCATCCCCATTTGGTGAAAATATATTACAGATAGTACCGGGATCATTGCATGGACTCTGACTCACTCTTACATCAACGGTAGCTACATTGTTGGACTCTACACCATCCAAGGGAAAAGACGCAGTTATTGTTGCTGTATTTTGAAGCTGTCCCGCTGTAGAAACTGTTGCCGTTATTTCCAAGGTAATCGTTTCTTCTGAGGTTAACTCAACAATAGACCACTCACCGGTTGTTTGATCATAGGTTCCTTTTGAAGCTGTATGGGAAACATAATCAAATCCTGTATTTCCACCTATCAAATCGGTTACCACAATATCAAGAACTCTATCCATTGTAGTGTTCTCTAGTGTAATGGTAAACGTAATATTGCTATTTAGCAAAGGTGAATCATCATCCACTTCTTTTGTAATGGCCAAATCAATAGGGTCCGGGTTACATGCAGGTGTTAAGAACGGGTCACAATCGTCTAATGGATCCGTAGCATTTTCTGGAATGGCGGTAGTATTGGGGTCGTCTACATTCAAAACTTCCTCCCCGTCTGTTAACCCGTCACCATCCGTATCCGCAAGATTTGGGTCTGTGCCCAAATCAATTTCTTCGCCATCTGTTAATCCATCTCCGTCCGTATCCACAACACAATCACTTGCCGAAATTGTTACTTGTACGGAACTATTTGTGCAGGGTGCTGATGCTTCATTAGTAGTATATTCAAAAACATAGCTCCCATCAGGTAAACCTTCAAAATCAACATCGTTATCTGCACCAATTGAAAGAGTTCCACTTGATGGGTCAGTAATTATGGCCCAAGTTCCAGGGTCTGCACCCGTAAGAGTACCATCTAAATCAATTACAGTTGGGCCTCCATTTCCTGCTGCATTACAAGCTTCGGTATTGGTAGGTGTACCTGCGGAAGGGGTTTGATTTACTGTTGCAACAACTTCAATCCTTGCTGTACTACAACTATTGGCAGTAGCATCAACATAAAAAGAAGTTGTAGTAGTAAGGATTGGTGTTTCAAAGGATGGGCCAGAGCCTAGAATGGTACCTCCGGAGGGTGCATCGTACCAATTTAAAAAACTTCCATCACTTACAGCGGCGCTCAAAGTCAAGGTGCCATCACCACATCTGGTATCGCCAGCAGTACTATCAATCGTGGGTGTATCAAATCGCTCCAGGGTAACGGTAAGAACAGGGCTAGCACAATTATTAGTTGAGTCGTAAAAGAAACCGAAATAAGATCCGGGAGCATTTACCAAACTATTCCTATGCGCAATGGTTTCTAAAGGATCTGGATTTGTACTCCATGTAAGTACACTACCCGCTGGGGCGGTATCGGTAACATAATCGTTCAAATCGGCCAGTACCGTATCACAGAATTCTGTTGATTCCGAGGTGTCCAATGTAGGTGCATTAATTCCAGCATTACAAGGAATGGCACAATCTTGAACGGTTACGGTTAAATCGACAGTTTGATTTACACAAGGTGCAACTGCTCCTGAGGTGGTATATGTAAATGTGTAATCTCCTAAAGGTTGTCCATTAAAATTAACAATATTACTCGCATTAATGGTAATTGAAGCTCCACCGGGCGCCCCTGTCAACGACCAACTTCCCGCATCAGCTCCTGTCAACTGATCATCCAAATCGACAACGCTGTCTCCTTCATTAGAATCATCACAAGTAGCCACGTTGCTTGCTGTTCCCGCGGAAGGTGTAAAATTCTGCGTGATTGATACGCTAAAAGTGGGACTAGCACAATCGTTTAAGTCATCATAGAAAAATCCAAAATAGGTGCCTGGTATACCCACTGTACTTGTGGACAAAAATGTTGTGTCATCGGAGGTATCGGCACTAGTATTCCATCTAAGATCAGATCCTGGTGGTATTGCATTGTTATTGTAAGCATCAAGGTCTTGAGTAAATGCATCGCAGAAATCTCTAACAACAGAATTATCCAATATTGGTGCCGAGTTACCTGCCGCACAGCTATCATCATTATTAAATGTAACAGTCGCTGTATCAGAAATATCAATAGTCAAAGTGGTGCTCCCCAAACTTCCCATTGAGATTGTGACCGTCTCATTACCTTCAATAACACTATCCACATTGGGGGTAACATCAAAAGCTTCAGACTCACCTGCTGTTCCTGCAAAGGTCAAGGTCTGATTTAATAACCCCGTATAATCATTATCAGCAATAGTGGCCGTACCATTTGCTGTTGAAACTTGCACGGTGAATCCGCCATCCACTGGATTATCCAAAGTGGCAGTTACGGTAATCGATCCATCATCTTCATTTCCACTCGCATCTGCAATGGTAACAGCTGCATTATCATCATTATTAATGGTATATGTTGTCGTGGTTTGTCCGCCAAGAGAAGCATCCCCAGTTGGAGTACTTAAAATTAAATTTATAGCTTCATTTGTTTCTACTTGGATATCACCACTGATTGAAAGTGTTGGAATAGGAATTGCAGAGCCGGCTGTACCATCATAAGTATTGGCTGGAATATTAATCACCTGAGGGTTTGTATATGTATAATCAACTCCCGAGGTCGCATCACCCGTGCCCGCGTCCGTGACCG
>NZ_JACVMN010000003.1:0-304489 GCF_014698935.1 Flagellimonas sp. S3867 | reverse complement strand
TGACGGTGGTCGCAGCAACAACGGTCCCCGTTATAAAAAGTGTTGGAAGGTTGCCCCCGACGTTCTCCGCATCGGAGCCCGTAGCCTGGGAGAACTCAACTATGACACTGTCGTCATTGTTTATCGTATAGGTCGTGGTGGTCTGACCACCAAGGGTCGCATCGCCCGTAGGGGCGCTCAACGCAAGGTCGATCGTCTCGTTGGCCTCCACATCCGTGTCCCCAGTTATCGACAGGGTCGGTATTGCTATGGCCGTGCCCGAGGTGCCGTCGTAGGTAGCCGCTGGGATGTTCACTACCTGGGGGCTCGTGAAGGCATAGTCGACTCCCGAGGTCGCATCACCCGTGCCCGCGTCCGTGACCGTGACGGTGGTCGCAGCAACAACGGTCCCCGTTATAAAAAGTGTTGGAAGGTTGCCCCCGACGTTCTCCGCATCGGAGCCCGTAGCCTGGGAGAACTCAACTATGACACTGTCGTCATTGTTTATCGTTACAGTAGCCGTATCGGAAATATCAACCGGAGTGATTGTCCCCAGAAGATTATCCATTGTAATGGTTAAACTCTCATCTCCTTCAACCGTGCTATCCAATGTAGGAATAACATCAAAAGTTTGTGTTTCTCCAATAGTTCCGGCAAAACTTAACGTTTGGCTAGATATCTGGGTATAGTCACTATCGGCCAAAGTTGCGCTGCCATCATTTGTACTAACATCAACTGAAAAACCACCCGGGACAGCAACATCTAGAGTGGCGGTCACAGTAATAGCTCCTCCATCTTCTGCACCACTGACATCATCGATGGTCACAGTCTGTCCAAATCCAAAACTAAAAGTAAAAAAGGTAAATGCTATAAACAGTAGCTTCCTATATCCATAGCTGGAAAACTGTCTTGCTGAGGCTTTTTTCATGAAGGGTAACATTACCTATTCAAATAAATTTGAGTATCGTTCTTTATTCCATTTAAGTTGGTGATTTGGGAAGAATCAATATTACTAAAAATTAAAGGAAAGCCCACTACTTAACAGATTAAATCTAAGTTTCTCGGGTGAATGGTTATAGGGGTCGGAAAAATCCTATTTTTAAAGGGCTGCCGAAGAGGTTTCAGCTCCTGAATCAATCTTTCTAACTAGGCCTTGAAGTACTTTTCCAGGTCCCACCTCAACAAATGTTTTTCCGCCATCTTTTACCATTTGCTGCACACTTTGCGTCCATTTTACGGGTGCGGTAAGTTGTAGAATCAGATTGTTCTTAATTTCATTTGAATCGGTAACCGCTGTAGTGGTCACGTTTTGATAAATAGGGCAACTTGGTTCATTGAAAGTTGTAGCTTCTATCGCAGCTGCCAATTCTTCTCTAGCAGGTTCCATTAAGGGTGAATGGAAAGCACCACCCACCGGAAGCAACAATGCTCTTCGTGCTCCAGCTTCTTTGAGTTTTTCACAAGCCATATTAACTGCATCAACTTCTCCAGAAATTACCAATTGTCCTGGACAGTTATAGTTGGCCGGAACTACAATTCCTTCCGTTTCGTTGCAAATCTTTTCCACCACTTCATCTTCCAAGCCTAAAACTGCGGCCATGGTGCTCGATTGCATTTCACATGCTTTTTGCATTGCCATGGCTCTTTGAGAAACCAATTTTAATCCATCCGCAAAATTGAGGGTACCATTGGCCACCAATGCAGAAAACTCACCCAATGAATGGCCTGCGACCATATCTGGTTTGAAGTTCTCACCCAAAACTTTACTTAAAATGACAGAGTGTAAAAAAATCGCTGGCTGGGTGACCTTCGTTTGCTTAAGGTCTTCTGGGGTTCCCTCAAACATGGTATCTGTGATGGAAAATCCTAAAATATCATTTGCTTCTTCAAATAATTCTTGGGCCAAAGGTTGGTTTTCATAAAGATCTAAACCCATTCCTACAAATTGGGCTCCTTGTCCTGGAAAAATATATGCGTTCATCGGTTTGGTTTTAAGTGGTCCAAAAATAGGGATTATTTGGGAGGTGAAAAGTCAGAGGACAAGGTAGATATTTCTTAATCTTCCTTAAACCAGGACGAATACTTTACATAAGCATTGGCAATGCGGTCTATTTCGCCAGCGCTCAAATCTGGACTAACTTCTTTAATTTTTCTAGCCGGCATTCCGGCATAAATACTACCTGATTTGACATGGGTTCCTTGGGTAACAACTGCTCCAGCCGCAATAATTGAATTACTTTCCACAATGCAATCATCCATAAGGATAGCCCCCATTCCAATGAGCACATTGTCTTTTACAGTACAACCATGCACAATAGCGTTGTGACCTATTGATACATTATTCCCAATATTGGTTGGCGATTTTTTATAGGTACAATGTATAACGGCACCATCTTGTACGTTAACCTTATCACCCATTTTTATATAATGGACATCTCCGCGAACAACGGCATTAAACCAAATACTGCATTGATTTCCCATTGTTACTTCTCCTACAATCGTAGCATTTTCTGCAATAAAACAATCTTCACCCATAATCGGCGATTTACCTCTAACTGGTTTGATAATCATTTGTGTCTAATTATTGAAAATAGGATAGCAAGGTAGCTTTTTTTGATGCAGAAACTGATAGTTCTTTCCCATTGGATAACACCACGCTTCCCCCTTTTCCCCTTTTGTATTTTACGACTTTGCCCACGTGCACTAAATAGGATTTATGTATTCGAGCAAAGCCATATTCTACCAGTGCATCCTCAAAATACTTAAGGGTCTTGCTAACCACTATTTTTTTGTGTTCCAAATAAATTTCTGTGTAATTGTCATCCGCCTTGCAAAAGAAAATATCGTTTACATCCAATACTTGAAAGCCATCTTGTTGAGGCAGGGTAATCTTACCTTCGGTCTTCGAGGTTTTGGCTTTCAAAACCTGCCCTTCCAAGGCACTTTCTTTTTCCTTAATTTCTTTCACATAACCAACAGCTTTTACCAGCTCATCAATATTAATTGGTTTCATAAGGTAATAAGCGGCATGGTTATTCAGCGCATCAATGGCATATTGGTTATAGGCAGTTACAAATACTGTCTCAAATGTGCGGTCCGGTATTTTGTCCAAGAGGTCAAATGCATTCCCAAATGGCATTTCCACGTCCAAAAACACCAAATCAGGCCCATGTTGTTTGATTAACTCATGCCCCTCTTCAATATTGGAGGCTTCGCCCAACAGCTTTGCGTCCTTGCAGTATTTGGATAAATAGTTTCTAAGAATCTCTCTACTGTTGGCTTCATCCTCAACAATAATTGTTTTTAACTCCATCAATCCTTTTTAAGTTTTAACGATACCTTGGTTCCCGTTTCATCATTGTATAAATCAGAAATGGATACATCAACTTTATTCTTGTACATATCGTTCAGGATTTGAATACGTTTTTTAATGTTGCCCATTCCCTTGGATTTTTGCTTCTTTTGATTTGAAGTTTTCAGTGCTGCCGATTTTTTTCTACCTATCCCGTTATCCGTAATGTTGATTTCGAGCATATCCAGGTCCAACTGTTCTATGGCAATCTTCAGAAATCCCTTTTCCTCTCTGTAACGCAATCCATGCCAAATTGCATTTTCGATATAAGGCTGAAGAAGCATAGGAGGAATTTCGAAAGCTTCAATATCGATGTTTTTGTCAACATCAATCTCATAATCGAATTTATCAGCAAAACGGGAATGCTCCAGTTTCACATACAGTTCCAACAACTCCAATTCTTTGGATAATGGAATAAAATCTTCCTCAGAATTTTCCAATACACTACGCATTAGCACCGAAAACTCACTTAGAAATCGATTAGCACTTCTTTCATCACTTTTCGCAATATACGTGTTAACGGAATTGAGCGCATTAAAAATGAAATGCGGGTTCATTTGGGTGCGAAGTGATTTCAAGGCCAATAAATTATTGGCCAATTTTTGCTGCCTATTGCTGCGATAATATAAAAATGTTGTCAATGTCATCAGTATAATTCCAATGGCCAAGGAGTAAATGATCCATTCTTGTTTTTTGCTGGTTGCTTCAAACAATTGCTGTTCGGTAACCGCCAAACTATATTTGCTTTGTGATAATTGACGTTCTTGTTCCAAACTTGATATGCGGTTTTGTTTGGTGGCAATTTCACGATTGAATCTGGCTGCGCGGGAAATCTCTTGCTCTTTTCGCACATACAAACTATCTACTACTGCGACATAATCCTGATAAGATTCGAGTGCTTTAGAAAAATCCCCTTTGTATCGATACACCTCCGAGAGCTTTCGGGTGGCATCTTTTTGAACGACCAAATCATCATCACTATCCGCTTCAACAATACTCCGTTCTAAATAGGGAATGGCTTCATCCAACTTATCTTGCGCTATATATGCATTCGCTATTTTGTAGTTGATACGTTGCGATGTTATGGAATCTGGGTTTAAAAGGCCCGCTTTTGGTTTTGACACAGCTTGCTGGGGCAATTGTTTCAATTCGTTTAAACTCTTCTTTCTCAGTCTTATTTCATCATCGTATCTATTTTTATCACTATAAAAATCCGCTACCTTTTCATTTTCCTCAATCAATCTTTCTGGAGCAACTTGTTCCGATAGACTTAAAGAATTGCTATAAAATCCTTCGGCCTCGATAACACGGTTTTCATCGGCATAGGCATCAGCTATCTTGGAATTTAAGTCGATAACCTTGGGTGATATTTGATTCTTCTGGGCCACTTCTAGACCCTCTCGATAAAAATCCAAGGCCTTTTCCAATTTGGATAATGCCTTGTTTACATCTCCAAGCGCTTCATAAAGTTCGATGCGTTGGTAGGGAATCAAATCTTTTGACTCCATTAGTGGTGAAAGTGTACGCTCCGCATTTTGAAATTCCCCAATAAGCAGATATGCTTTTCCAAGCAGTAATTTTGTTTTTACTGATTCTCTATGTGCCAAAGCATCTTTAAAATTGGTAATCGCAAGATCATACTGTTTATGAAACAAATAAATATCACCAAGAGTGGTCAAGGCCGATGATAACTCCCTTTTGTTGCCCCTTTTTCCCAACTGTGAAATGGATTTAGCTATAAAATCGATACTTTTTTCAAGGTCTGTTTTCTTATAAAAATTGGCCGAATCCAGAAATCGCTCATGGTTCATGGCACTCCTAGCGGCTTCTTTTTTCTTCTTTTGATCAACCTTATAAGGGTCGTAACCTTGTACACGAACATCAATATCTTCATGGGACTTAATGCGGTGCCTAACAGTTTCAAACTCCTGACTTTCAACTATAAGTATATCGCCAATAGATGCTTGTATCTTAAATTCCCCCAAGGCGTTGGTTCTGGCATACCTTCCCGAACTCGTAGAAACATCTACTCCTGAAATGGGCTCAAAGTTTTCCATTCCCTTAACGGTTCCCTTAATTTCCATAACGGAACTACTGCTACTAACCTGAGAAAATCCGGTAAAAGCAGTAATTAAAATAAAGAATATGATATATGTTCTTTTAACCATTTTCGCTTTTGAAACTTAGGTAAACTTAGTTGATCTAAAGCGTATTAAAAAATAGGGTTACCGTAAAAAAGGTGTGAAAATCACACTTATTTACCGCTTTACAAAAGCGTTTGGACAACTCACTCATTCTAACCCGTCGTTCCCTCATTTCCAATTTTTATTGAAATATGTTGATCATACTTTTATGGCATCTTTTAAAATCTTGAATCATGAAAAATGTAAAATATGTATTGGGTTTGGCCTTGGCCTCAATAACCATCAGTAACATCTACGGGTGTAACATTAATGAAAAACACTATCCAAAAACGGCATTGGTCACCAAATCGATTGTTGAAAAGCCTGCAAAACAATATGTGAAAATCGCATTGCTACTTGATACCAGTAACAGCATGGATGGACTTATCAACCAGGCAAAGGCGCAGCTTTGGGATATTGTAAACGAGTTTACACACGCCAAATGCGGAAATGCAACTAGACCTTCACTACAAATTGCACTGTACGAATATGGCAACGATAACCTAAGTTCTAATGAAGGTTATATTCGTCAAGTTATTGGATTTAGCAATGATCTTGATGAAATCTCCGAAAAATTGTTTTCCCTGACCACAAACGGAGGTGAGGAATATTGCGGAGAAGTCATTCAAACCTCTTTAAAGCAATTGGATTGGGGTAAAAATGCCGATGATCTAAAAATGATTTTTATCGCGGGTAACGAACCCTTCACCCAAGGCAAGTTAAACTATAAGGATGCCGCGCATAATGCCAAGGAAAAAGATGTTATTGTAAACACCATTTTTTGTGGTAACTATAACCAGGGCATTTCCACAAAATGGAAAAATGGGGCTATCATGACAGGCGGAGAGTATATGGCCATAGATCATAATAGACAGGTTGTTCATATTGATACTCCGTATGACGATATCATCATTAAATTGAATGGTCAATTGAATGGTACGTATATCTCGTATGGTGCCATGGGAAGGCAGAAAAAAGCGGCTCAGGGCATGCAAGACAGCAATGCGGCAGAACTTGAAGAGGTGGTTGCGGTAAAACGAGCGGTGAGCAAAAGTTCTAGATTGTACAAAAACTCTAAATGGGACTTGGTAGATGCAATTGAGGATGACGAAGATGTGGTTTCCACGCTAAAGGAAGAAGATTTACCTTCAGCATTAAAGGGAAAATCGGAAAAGGAAATAAAGGAATACGTAACCTCTAAAAAGAACGAGCGGGAAAAAATCCAAAAGCAAATACAGGAACTCAATAAAAAGCGTGAAGCCTATATTGCCAAAAATCAAAAGGAGGAAGCCGGGGAATTGGAGAATGCAATGTTATCGGCAATAAAAGCCCAAGCATCCAAGAAAAATTACAAATGGGATAAATAAACTCCGGATTACAGATAAAAACTGGTCTATCCTTTGGATAGGCCTTTTTTAGTTATTGGCAGCAGGACAGTAGCAATCATAGCGTTTGCCCTGATCATTCTGACCAAACTCATAACCTAGGGTTATTTGATGGAACCCTCCATTATCAAAACGGATATCTCCAGATTGGTAAGAATAATTATAGGAAAACAAAAACTTGTCTACATTAACCCCAATGATCGGCGTAAACAGCTGTAACCGCTGCTCCCCAAAAGCACCATTGGTCTGAAACTGCGCTCCATCAAAGCTTCTTCGGTATGATAATCCGGCCCAAACGGTTCCAAAACTAACATCTCGGTACACTTTTGCATTAAAGTCAACCGTTTTTTCCTTCGTAAAATCTGTCAATTGAAAAAGTACGGATGGCTCAATTCTGGTCTTTCTACCAAAAACATAGCCTGCAGATAGTAAATATCTTCTAAGGTTATCAAATTCCGCTG
This sequence comes from Flagellimonas sp. S3867, assembly GCF_014698935.1. Classification (GTDB taxonomy): domain Bacteria; phylum Bacteroidota; class Bacteroidia; order Flavobacteriales; family Flavobacteriaceae; genus Flagellimonas. The sequence continues at coordinate 297,129 of NZ_JACVMN010000003.1, read as the reverse complement.
CTGTATATAAATCACGTCCGCTTCCCAGTATGTTCAGAACTGCGGCATGGGCATAGAATTCAAAAAGATTGTATGACACCCCTAAATCCACATTGAAATAACTTGCAGTATTCTTGACACCTGTTATCACGGGATCAGGAATTACAGATCTAAATTCAGTTTCGTCCAAGCTACTTAGAATAATCCCAGCGCTTAATCCAAAAGAAATTTGGTTCAATGTTCTAAAATCACCCGCCAATTGCAAATGATGTGCATATGTTGCCTTAAATCCTGTTTGGGAATGATACCCGTTCGAATCGTTGAACAAAATTCCACCTACACCGCTACGAGAACCAACTCTTGCATTTACGTTCACTGTCTGTAAACTAGGAGCCTCATCCACACTAAACCATTGTTTTCGGGCGGTAAGTCTAATTTTGGTTCCTTCGGCAATTCCTGCCATTGAAGGATAGACCAAGTAATAGTTATCAGCTAAATAATCAAAATACACAGGGATTCCTTCTTGAGCCTTAGTGGTCAGCCCAAAAAATAGAGTTAAAATCAATGGGGTTAAATAGCGTCTCATGCAACGATTTTGGGCTATAGTTGGGGTTTAAAGGTAATCAAACATTTAAATAACGGTCGAAGCCGTACATTATTATATATTTTGACCCTCTTATTTACTTTGGTATTTTTGCACTAAATAGTCGCTATGAAAGAATATAACATTACTGTGGTTACCACCAATAACCCTAAAATATTAAAATTCGAGACCAATCATTTCCTTGTCAAAGGGAATTATGAGTATAAAAACATCGATGAAGCCCAAAATTCACCCTTGGCCCAACAGCTGTTTTACCTACCTTTTATAAAGACGGTTTATGTCTCAGGTAACTTCATCGCTTTGGAGCGATTTGATATTGTGGACTGGGAAGACGTAAAGGATGAGGTAGCACAGCAATTGGTGGAATATTTGAATGCAGGTGAGCCTGTAGTTAACGAAGAAGAGGCCAAAAAGAAGCAACCCATTACGGTATATGCAGAAGTTACCCCAAATCCGGCGGTAATGAAGTTTGTTTCCAATAAAAAAATAGTGCCCTCAACTTACGAGTTTAAGAATATTGATGAGGCCAAAGATTCGCAATTGGCCCAAGAACTCTTCCATTTTCCTTTTGTAAAAGAGGTTTTCCTAGATGAAAACTATGTTTCCGTATCCAAATTTGATGTTGCCGAATGGGACGAAATCACCATGGAGGTACGTGAGTTTATAAGGAATTTCTTGGCTGATGGAAAGGAAGTCGTTTCTCAAAAATCAATTGAAAAAGCAAAGCAAACTGCCGAAAAACAACTAAGCCAACCTCAATACGATACCACTTCACAACAAATTGTTGATATTTTGGAGGAGTATGTAAAACCAGCTGTTGCCAGCGACGGTGGAAACATTCTATTTCAGTCCTATGAAGAGGAAAGCAAAACGGTAAACGTTGTTTTGCAAGGAGCTTGTAGTGGGTGCCCATCTTCTACTTTTACCCTAAAAAATGGCATAGAGACCATGTTGAAAAACATGATGGGCGACAAAGTAAACGAGGTGGTCGCCATCAACGGCTAATTTCCTTTGGGTATGCTGTCTGTTATCCCTAATTTTTCCTAAATTGAATAAATTTAAAATCATTAACTATTATGGCAGTATTAAAAGTAATCGAGGTGTTGGCAAACTCAAGTGAAAGTTGGGAAGAAGCCACAAAAAATGCGGTGGATCAAGCATCCAAATCCGTCAAAAACATCCGCTCGGTCTATATCAACGAACAAAGTGCATCTGTTAAAGATGGCAAAATTGATGACTATAGAGTGAACGTAAAGATTACCTTCGAGGTAAAATAATCAAAGGGCACTAAAAAGCGCCCTATTTGGGCGCTTTTTTTATGGCCAAAATATTGTTATGATCAAAAGAATTGCCATTTTATCGGTTCTGTTTTCTTTAACCCAAGGATGCACACAAAAAGCGACCAACATGGACCACAAATACACCAATGCCCTAATCAACGAAACAAGTCCCTATCTGTTGCAACATGCGCACAACCCTGTGAACTGGGAAGCATGGAGCCCAGAAGTTCTGGAACGCGCAAAAAAAGAAGACAAACCATTACTAATTAGTATTGGATATGCCGCTTGCCATTGGTGCCACGTCATGGAAAAAGAATGCTTTGAGGACGAGGAAGTGGCACAAATGATGAACGAGAATTTCATCAATATTAAAATTGACAGGGAAGAAAGACCAGATGTGGACCAAATTTATATGGATGCCATCCAAATGATGTCCGGGAATGGTGGCTGGCCCTTAAATATTGTTGCCCTGCCAGATGGGAGACCGTTTTGGGGAGCCACTTACGTTCCCAAGGGTAATTGGATCAAATCCTTGAACCAACTTATCAATTTATATAAAAAAGACAAACCAAGAATTGTTCAAGTCGCCACTGACCTGTCCAACGGAATCAATGCTATAAACCTGGTTGAAAACAAAGCTGATGCCGACACCTATTCTTTGGAACAGCTTGACAATGCTATTTCAAATTGGTCCAAACATTTTGATAATTATTTAGGAGGATACAAACGTGCGCCAAAATTTATGATGCCCAATAACTGGGATTTTCTATTGCACTATGCTACCGCCAATAACAAACCGGAGTTGTTGGAACAGGTCAATACCACCTTGACTAGAATGGCCTACGGTGGTATATATGATCATGTAGGTGGTGGTTTTTCCAGATACGCTGTCGATACCAAATGGCACGTACCCCATTTTGAAAAAATGCTTTATGATAATGGGCAATTGACCAGCCTTTATGCAAAAGCATATGCCGTGACCGGCGACGAACGCTATAAAAAAGTAGTCGAAGAAACCATCGAATTTGTCAAAGAGGAATTGCTTGATGAAAATAATGGCTTTTATTCCTCCTTGGATGCGGATAGTTTGGATGAACATGGTGAATTGGAAGAAGGAGCTTATTATGTCTGGACCAAAGAGGAGTTAAAACAATTGTTAGGCCCAGATTATGACCTTTTCAAAGATTATTTCAACATCAACTCCTATGGGCTTTGGGAAAAAGGAAATTATGTGCTGATTAGGGATAAAAATGACGATGAAATTGCCAAAAAACATAGTATTTCAGTGGTTGACTTAGGTAAGAAAATGAAAACCTCCCTGAATATCTTAAAACAAGAAAGGGCTAAACGCGACAAACCAAGATTGGATGATAAAATCCTTACTTCATGGAATGGTTTAATGCTAAAAGGACTTGTTGATGCTTATCGATATTTAAGAAATGACGCATATCTTGAACTGGCCCTGAAAAATGCCGAATTTATCGAAAAGGAAATGTTCAAAGATGATTTTTCTCTTTTCCGAAACCATAAAGAGGGCAACAGCAGTATCAACGCATTTCTGGATGATTATGCCACAGTTATCGAAGCCTATCTTGCCCTTTATGAAGTCACCTTTGATGAAAAATGGCTAATGCAGGGCAAAAAATTGCTGGATTATACCAAACTACATTTTTTTGACAGTGAATCGAGCATGTTCTTCTATACCTCAGATGAAGATGACTCATTGATAAGACGAACTGTAGAGACGAGCGACAATGTAATATCCGCTTCCAATTCAATTATGGCCAAAAATCTTTTAAAATACCACAAACTATTTTCCAAAGAAGGCTATGGTGCGATGGCAGAACAAATGGTCAAAAATGTTCAGGCAGATTTTGATGAAAGTGCTCAAGGATTTACCAATTGGCTCCATTTGGTGTTGTACAAAAACCAAAATTTCTATGAAATTGCGGTTGTCGGAGAAAATTACAAAGCCCTTGGAAAGGAAATCGCAAGTAATTATTTACCCAACAGTATTTTGGTAGGTTCCCCTAAAGAGGGTAACATCGAACTGTTGGAAAGCAGATATAATGAAGGTCAAACCTTGGTCTATGTCTGTATTGAAGGAGCTTGTAAATTACCCGTTACCTCGGCCGAAAAAGCGATAGGACAGTTACAGAATTAAACAACGATTAACTTCTTACTTGCACTAACATAACATTATATTTCTTTATTTTTTATTGAACATTATGGAAGAGTTTTGGAACCTTGAACAACAATTGGAAAACGGACTAAATCTAGTTTTGGCATATCTCCCAAAACTGATTTGGGCCATTGTAATCTTTGTCGTCGGTTTATGGGTCATAAGACTTATCAATCGTCTTGTTCACAAATTCTTTGATCACAAAGATTATGATGAAACATTGGAAAGCTTTTTACAAAGCTTTATCAGTATTGCCCTTAAAGTACTTTTAATTGTTGCTGTAGTCACTGAGTTAGGGGTACAATCTTCTTCGCTCATTGCCATGGTCGGTGCGGCCGGTTTAGCAATTGGCTTGGCATTACAAGGTTCTTTGGCCAATTTTGCCGGTGGTGTTTTAATTCTCCTTTTTAAACCGTTCAAGGTTGGCGATTGGATCTCTGCCCAAGGCGTAGAGGGAACCGTAAAGCAAATCACAATTTTCAGTACCAAACTCAACACTTTTGGCAACCAAGTGGCCATTATTCCAAACGGACAACTTTCCAACGGCAGCATTGTTAACTATAACATGGAAAACACCCGAAGGGATAAATTTGATGTAGGTATTGGCTATGGATCCAATATTAAAGAAGCCAAAGAAATGTTGTTGCAGGTCTGTGCGGACAGTTCCGAAATATTAAAAGAACCAGTGCCCGAAGTATATGTGGGAGAATTGGGTGATAGTTCAGTGAACCTTACGTTACGGTTTTGGGCCAAAAATGATGTGTTTTGGCCGGCCCACTTCTATGTGATTGAAGAAACCAAATCTCGTTTTGATCAGGCTGGAATTGAAATCCCATTCCCACAACGAGTGGTCCATGGAGCAGCGGAATAATCAGCTAGTTTTTTTTTTGGTCTGCAACACAAAATCCTTTAGGTAGTAGGGTTCAAAATAGGCCACATCTTCAAAAGAGTTTTCTTGGAATTTCCTTAAAGAAATTACTGCCATTTCTCTGGCGGAAGGCACTATGGCTGTATTAAAATAAAAGTTGTCCCTGTTTAGGGTATCCTTGCATTTTTCGGCACCACTTCCAACAATATGCACTTTCTGAAAAGAACTATACTCGCTAAAAGAATCTTCTGTGATAATCTCGGCCTTGGTTTCCCTTATTTCATTAAAATCATGGTCAAATACTGAGGAATACACTTCCATTCGCCGTGCATCAAGCACAGCAATTACCACTTCCCCATCAACAACCTCAACTTGATGAGCCATACTTTGCAGTGTTGGAACAGAAATAAGGGGTAAATCCAGAGAAAAGCATAATCCCTTAGCGGCTGAAACTCCTATCCGAAGTCCAGTATAAGACCCTGGACCTTTGCTTACGGCGATAGCATCCAAATCGGAAAAAGATAAGGAGGCCTCGTCAAGAGCCTCCTTTATAAAAACATGCAATTGTTCTGAATGGGAATAGTTTATAGCATTGTTCTCTTTTAAGTAAACAATATCATTACCCTCCGAAATACTTACGGAACAATTGGTGGTCGCTGTTTCTAAATTTAGTATTCTGGCCATAGCGGCCACAAAGATACTAGTTTAAAGAAATGGGAATGCCAAAATAGAATTCCAATATCTTCAATCTGAAAATATAGTCGTACTTGGTTCGGATTACATCCGCTTCAGCATTGTCCAACCTTGATTGTGCCTGGCTAAAATCAAATGCGTTCATTAATCCCACATCAAAACGTTCTCTAGCATAATCATAAGCCAATCTTCTTGCATCCAAAGTTTTTTCAGCTGCCTCGTAGGCCTTGAAAAAAGAAGTTACATCAACATAGGCTTGATTGATATTGGTTTCCAATTCTAGCTTTTGTTGCTCAAGCTGAACTTTTGAAATATCGACGTTAATTTTAGCCCTTTTTACGTTATTTCTTGTGCTCCAGCCATTAAAAATTGGCACATTGAGCTGGGCCCCGTACGAAATTCCATCGAAAATATACAATTGGTCAAAAAAGCTGCCAAAAGCATTATTTTGGTCCGAATACCTTGTATTATAGTTGAAAAAGCCCACCAAAGTAGGATATCTTGCGCCTTTTGCTATTTCCAAATCCTTTTCGGATAGCTCAACGCTACTTTCAGAAAACTTAATATCATTTCTAAAAGTCAACGCTTTATCAAAAATAACCTTGGCCGAATTGGAAAGAATGTCTGAAATAGGTATTTCGAAAGATTCTTCTGCAATATCAAAATTTTCGTAATCTGTAATTTGTAACAATTGGGCCAAGCTGATTCTTGAAATCAACACCAAACTCTCTCCATTGACAACTTGTTGTTCTTGATTTGCAGCGGTAGCTTCAATTTCCAAAAGATCTCCTCGTGGAGAAACTCCCGATTCCACCAGTTCCTTGGTTCGTTTTAAATCTTGTTCCGTAACCGCCAACTGTGCCCGAAACGTCTTAAGTGTCTCCTTATTTGATAACACTTGTAGATATGCATTGGCCACATTCAATCTTATATCATCCTTTATGTCATCAACACGATATTGATTTGCTATCCCATTCAACCTCGCCCTCTGAATTCTTTTGAAGTTTCTAAGACCATTAAATAATACCACATTGGATGATAAACTTGCATTTACATTTAAAATAGTATTTGTGGTGGGCTCGTTAGTTGCAGGGTTAAATGATAAACCTGTATTTGATGATATTGTACTAGATCCATTCAAATCGGGTATAAGCGCTCCTATGGCATCCGACTCGTCAATTTTGGCGTTTTCCAAGTCAAGTTCAAATTGTTCAATGGTCAAGTTATTTTCAACCGCGTAGGTAACACATTCTTGTAATGTCCATTTTCTCATTTGCGCGTTTGTGATGAACGTAGCACAAATTATTAGTAGTAAAGTGATTCTGAATTTCATTCGTTTTTTGATTTTAATTCTCTATTAGGCTAATTGATTAAGAATCTTCGTCATCATCGCTTTTCTTCCCCAGCTTGTTCCATACCTTGATTTTGGCATCCTCCTCAATTCCGGAAAGTATTTCTACATCGATTCCGTCACTAACGCCTAATACCAATTCTTTTTTCTCAAACTCGTTTTCCCCAATTTCTACTTCCACATATGGTTTTTCAGTCTCCTTATCAAATTGTAACAAGGCTTCCTTGATGGACAGGACATCTTTTTTCTCTTCCAAAACTATTGAGGCATTAGCACTGTATCCAGCTCTAACGTAAGTACTATCATTCATTACTAAATCACCCTCAATCCTAAATTGAACAGCACCTTCTTCCTCTACACCTTTAGGGGCAATAAATTTAAGTTCTGCTTGGAATTTGTTTTTTTCCAAAGCGCCCAAACTAATCTCCAGTGGCATTCCTTCATGCAGTTTTCCAACCTCAGCTTCATCAACTTCCCCTTCGAAAATCATTTTTGTCATATCAGCGATTGTAGCAATGGTGGTACCGTCATTGAAATTGTTACTTTGAATGACCTGATCACCTTCTTCTACAGGAATTTCAAGGATTGTTCCAGAAACTGTTGCCCGGATATTGGTATTTGCGCTTGAAGAACCACCGGCAGAACCTCTTCTTATAATTTGATAATCCGCTCTTGAATTTTTTAGTTCTTGCTGGGCCTGATCATATGTTAATTGCTGATTGTTGAAATCTTGGCTTGAGATGACCCCTTTATCAAATAGGGCCTTGTTTCTGTCATATTCTACTTTGGCATTGTTCAATGCCAATTCGGCATTTCTGACCCTACCTGCAGCTTGGTTCAATGATTGTTCGTTGGGAACAACTTTGATCACCGCAATTAGATCCCCTGCTTTAACATCAACTCCTTCTTCAAGGTGAACCTTTTCAATAATCCCAGAGATTTGAGGTTTAATATTGATTTCATCTTCAGGGATTACCTTTCCGGTAACAACGACTTTGTTTACAATATCTTTTCGTTCTACGGATTCAGTCTTATACAGTTCTGCTGGAGTGCTATTCTTCTTAAGAAAATAAACAATAGCAGCTAAAACAAGTATAACAAACACACTTATTAATCCATATTTTAAATATTTGTTCATTGTACTTTATTTGATTGTTGTTATTTAATTTTTATTTGGTTACTCTTCTCTTAATGCCTCAATAGGTCTAATTTTTACTGCCCTATACGCTGGTATTAATCCAATTAACAAACTCAATGTTATCATAAAGAAAAAAGACCATAAAAATTGAGGTACACTTACCATGGGGTCCAAAAGAGGTATACCTTCCTTGCCATCTCCCAACCAGGTATTTAGCCAATAAAGGAGGCCTATGGCAAAAGTGAATCCAATTAACCCTGCGAATACGGTTATAACGATTGACTCTAATAGTACCTGCCTTCGAACGACTCTAGGTGTTGCTCCCAATGCTCTGCGCACACCTAACTCCTTGGTTCGTTCTTTTATGGTTATGAGTAAGATATTGCTAACCGCAATGACTCCAGCAAATAATGATGTTACACCAATAAAGAAAGAAACAAACCTCAAAACGCTAGTAAAAGAATTGATGTTGTTGAAGATTTCCGACATATTAAAACTCCCAATGGCTCTTTCATCATCAGGATGAATATCATATTTGTATTTAATAATATCCTTAATTCTTTTCTCAACCACGGCCACCTTGGTATTGGGCTCGACTGAAATGGCCATCCAACCCATGCGATCTCCACTGTTAAATGCTTTTTGAAAGGTGGTGAATGGAATAAATACCGCATTTTCGCCGTCAATATTAATATTGTTGTTTGGCTTATACATTCCAACCACTGAAAAGAATACTCCATTGATACGGATATCTTCGCCTATAGCATCCTCACCTTTATCAAAAAGTAGTTTATAGGTTTCTTCACCTATCACGCATACCTTTTTGGAGTCTTCGATATCCGTTCTATTCAAGAAACGGCCTTCAACTAACTTTTTCTTAGTTATTTCATCTATCTCAGGATAGTCACCATATACTGAAGAGCCACTAGTACGTCCTTTTCTATAAACTGTTGTAACACCTCTGTGATTGCCCAATTCTATTCTTGGAGCCAAAACTTCGATTTCAGGTATCTGTTTTTTCAGAATCTCAGCGTCTTCAATTTTGTATCTGATCCTTCGGCCTCGTTCGAATCCCTTATAGGGTTCTGATGTGCTCTGTCCCCAAACAAAAAGACTATTTGATGCGGTACCTGCAAAAATACTATTGAACATGTTTGACATACCATTTGACCCAGCCAATAACAATACCAAAATTAACATCGCAATGACAACACCTAACATCGTTAGTATAGTCCTAAAAGCGTTTTTGCCTAGTGTATTAAATACTTCAAACCATAAGTCCCTATCAAATAACCACATACTACTTATTTATCACTTAGTGCAACAATTGGTTTTACATTAGCAGCCTTAATGGCTGGCAAAAGCCCTGCAAGAACCCCTGCAACAATCAAAATTATGGTTGCAGTTAATATGGTTGAAACTTCAACTGATGGGTTGCTAAACGCCTGTGTCTCTATATTTGGCCCTATTGCCGCTAATATTATCCAAGCAAATAACAATCCAATAAACCCAGAAAGTGTAGTAATAAAAATGGATTCCAAAAGAACTAGGTTGACAATCTGTTTTGGTTTCGCTCCTAAGGCCTTTCGTACTCCAATTTCTTTAGTACGCTCTTTAATAGAAACAACCATAATGTTCCCAATACCCACAATGCCTGCAAATAATATCAAAAAACCAACAAAAACACTCATCATACCCAAACCATTTGTGAAATTACTAATGTCGTTAAATGCTTCAGCATAATTCCAGATTCTGATTCCAGCTTGATCTTCTGGTGCTACCTTATGCCTTCGTTTCATGATATCTTCCAAACGTCCTGAAAACTCCAATGCTTCGGTTAAATTATATGATGGATTATAGGTTAATGCAATTGCATTGATATTGTCCGTATTCCCATAAATTCTTTGATAGGTACTAACTGGTGCATAAATCCTTCTTTCCGCGTTGTCATCACCTTCATCTATAAATACTCCAATAATGCGAAACGGCAGTCCATTGAATTCGGCAAAATTTCCTACAGGTTCCTCATCTTTAAATAAATCTTCAGCTACTTTTTTCCCGATGACGGCAACTTTGGATTTATTTGTATGATCAGCTTCATTAAAAAATCTCCCTTTGGTGATGATAAGTTTTTCAATTGCCTGAAATTCAGGATGCACTGCTTGAACTGGGTATGACCCCGTTTCACTCTTATACCTTCCTACTGTGTTTGAAAAATAACGCGCGCTTAAATATTCGATGTCACTTGGAAAACTTCTCTTAATGTATTCAATATCATCATTATCTAATTGAATACGACGACCCTTTTCAAAACCTGCATAGGCTTTAGAGGTTGCTCCAGGCCTAATAAAAATAGTATTGGTGGCATCATCATTGAATTGGTTGGTAAAACCATTTTGCATACCATTGACCAAACCCAGAAGTAAGACCAGGATAAATATGGCCCATCCCACAGAAAAACCTGTCAAAAAAGCCCTTAATTTGTTTTTCTTGAGGGTATTGAATATTTCCTGCCAAATATCTCTATCAAACATATTGTTCGGCCCTAACTTGCTTTACCTTTTTGTCTTCAACAATCACCCCATCTTTTAAATGGACGATGCGTTTGCACATATGTGCTATATCTTCTTCGTGAGTTACTACAAGAATTGTATTTCCGTCATCATTAATTTTTTGAATCAAATCCATGACTTCGTAAGATGTTGTACTGTCAAGTGCTCCTGTTGGCTCATCTGCCAAAAGAACTTTGGGTTCTGCAGCCATGGCCCTTGCAATGGCCACACGCTGTTTTTGACCTCCGGAAAGTTCACTTGGCAAGTGGGTTGCCCATTCCTTTAAACCAACTCTTTCCAAATATTTGAGCGCCTTTTCTTGTCGTTCTTTTCTAGGAACTCCTTGGTAATATAGTGGTAGTGCAACATTCTCCAAGGCACTCTTATAATTTATCAGATTAAAGGATTGAAAAACAAAACCCAAAAACTTATTTCTATATTGTGCTGCTTTGGTTTCGCTCAAATCTTTGATGGGTACACCATCCAAGGTGTACTCACCGCTATTTGCTCCATCGAGCATACCCAATATGTTTAATAAAGTAGATTTACCAGAACCTGAAGACCCCATAATGGCCACCAGTTCTCCAGCTTCAGCTTTAAAATTTATTCCTTTTAATACATGAAGGGAATTGCTGCCCATTTTATAGGACTTATGTAGATCGTTGATTTCTATCATGATTGGTGCTATTAGCTATCTGGCATTTTAACTCCTGTAATATGACTTACAAGTTGTTAAAATGTTACAAGATTATTTGAAATTTTTTGTTAAAAGGTTAATCTGCATTTTCTTCTTCCTCAATGGCGTTCCAAACTTTGATCCTATCTTCTATATCAAGTCCGGATTTTACCTCTACGAAAATGCCATCACTGACACCTAATTCGATTTCCCTGCGTTCAAATTGTTGTTCGGAAGTTTCCACCTCCACATAGGGTTTTTTGGTCTCATCATCAAATTGGACCAAAGCTTCTTTTAAAGCCAAAACACTATCTGCCCTAGCTAGTATAATAGAAGCATTGGCACTGAGGCCCGCTCTTATAAAGATGGAATCTTGTTTTTTTAGTGTCCCTTTGATTTCAAACTGAATGGCACCGTTCTCTTCTTTTCCCTTGGGTGCTATATAATCAAGCACTGCATCAAAAACCTTGTTTTCGATTGCACCCACGGTTATTTCAAGAGGCAACTCCTCTTTTATTCTACCTACCTCGGATTCATCAACTTTTCCTTCAAAAATCATCTTTTCCACGTCCGCTATAGCGGCAATTGTGGTTCCTTCATTAAAGTTGTTGCTTTCTATAACTTGGTTGCCAACTTCCACCGGTACTTCCAAGACCATTCCGCTAACAGTAGATTTAATCAAGGTATTGGCCGCATTACCGAATCCAGATGTAGTCCCAGTTTTCACAATATCGTATCGCTTGTTTGCCGCACCATAAGATTGTCTTGCCTGATCAAAAGCCACTTGTGCACGTTCCAAATCAGCTTTTGAAATTACTCCCTTGTCAAAAAGTGACAACTGCCTTTCATAATTTCTTTTTTGGTCGTCCAGATTGATTTTAGATTCATCAATGGAATTTTTAGCATCGTTTAAGGCGTTCAAATTGGGCACCACCTTTATTTTGGCCAACAAATCGCCCGATTTCACATAGTCGCCACCTTCCACATAAATTTCCTCGATTACACCTGAAATGTTGGGCTTGATCAAAACTTCTTCCAAAGGAAGGATACTACCTGTGGCCACTGCTTTTTTGACAATATTCTTTTTTGAAAGTTCTTCTATCTCATAGACGACCGGGTCCTCAGCATTTTTTTGATAGAGATAATACATGGATCCCCCAAAAACAACTATGATGAGCAACAAGATGATGATGGTTACTGACTTTTTCATTTTATTTTCTATGGTTTATTTTGATTGATTGATTTTTTTATTCTGTTCGTAAGGCTTCAATAGGACGCACCCGTATGGCACTGTTCGCTGGAATGAACCCTGCGAGCAATCCTGAAATCATTAATATCATTAAGGCTCCGCTTACAACACCCACACTTACATTTGGATTGATGAACATATCAACAGGTCCTACACTATCCAACAACGAGTTGATACCGTAGATAACCAGCGATCCGAAAATAATTCCGACCATACCAGAGATTATGGTCAAGAATATCGATTCCATCAGAATCTGTTTTTTAATGGACCATGGTTGTTCTCCGAGTGCTCTTCGAATTCCGATTTCCTTGGTGCGTTCTTTGACCACTATGAGCATAATATTGCTCACCCCAATAATTCCGGATAGCAGCACCATAATACCAACGATGTAGGCAATGGCCTTTAAACCTACAAAAAGACTTTCCACCCTGTTGTACTGTTCATAAAGGTCGAAATAACCTATTGCCCTTTTGTCCTCGGGATGTACCTTGTGTCGTTCCCGCATAACATTGATAATATTGTCTTTCAATTTTGATATTGAGCTTCCATCTTTTGCGGTGATAGCCATCCACCCCACATCTTCTCCTCGATTAAACGCCTGGGAGAAAGCGGTGAATGGAACAAATATTTCTTTTTGGGAGTCCTCTCCATTACCATCATTGCTATTTTTCTTATACGACCCAATTACCATAAAATTGACCCCTTGGATTTTGATATAAGTGCCTAAATATTCTTCATCCTTTTCATATAAATCGTTGAGAACCCCTCTTCCGATTACAGCAACTTTACGTCTTTCGTTAATATCATTGTAATTTAAAAATCGGCCGGAAGTTATGGTCATGGGGTCTTGATTGATGATCTCAGGGTAATCTCCATAAACACTGTATGCTCCGGTCCGAATACCTCTTACAACATTATTACCTCCTCCAGTTCCTCCTTGATGATTTCGCGGTGAAACAAAGCGTAGGTTGGGTACATTGTCCCAAATGGCCTGAACGTCACTCACTTTGAACTCAAAACTTCTATCCTTGGGTAAACCTTCGTATGGTTTGGTAGTTCTACGTGTCCACATGAACATGGTATTGGTAGCAATATCGCCAAAATCTGCTCTAATTCCATTCTCAAAACCTTTCCCTGCCGCTAACAGAACAATTAGAATAAAGATTCCCCAGCATACGCCAAATGCAGTCAGTATTGTTCTACCCACATTGCTCGTGAGTACCTCCAATATTTCTCTCCATCTATCTCTATTGAACATCTTGAGTTATTCTACCGGTTACTTAATTATTCATCCCTTAATGATTCTATGACTTGTACTCTCGCCGCTCTTAATGCAGGCACCAACCCTGCAAGTGCACCCGCAAAAACCAAAACCAAAACAGTTGAGAAGGCTACTTTGAAATTTACCGATGGATTCATTACATAATCTATTTGTACATGGGGACCCAATATTTCGAGAAGGGCCATGCTAAAAATCAAACCAGAAAATCCGGAAATGGCCGTAACAAAAACGGATTCGTGCAAAATCATTCCCACGATGGACCAAGGTTTGGCCCCAAGGGCTTTACGAATACCTATTTCGCGTGTACGCTCCTTAACCACAATGAGCATTATATTACTCACACCGACTACTCCTGCAATTATGGTACATCCTCCAACAAACCAAAAGAATATTTTCATGCTATTGGTTATTCCGTAATATCTTTTGGCTTCTTCCATGGCGCTCCATACGTTCATGGCAGCATCGTCATCTGGAGCTACGGTATGTGATTGTTGCAAATAAGATCTTAAGTCATCTTTGAATTTCACAGCCTGTGCAACAGCTTGATCAAAGTTTTCGACCTCAGGTAGGGTATATGATAAACTGTTTACTCTATCTCCCCCATTAAAAACCCTTTGCGCCGTTGTAATGGGAATGTAAATTCTTTCTTCTTCCCTGTCTTGCATTTCTCCAAAAACTCCAACTATTTTAAATGGTATTCCTGAAATTTCGATGAACTCCCCCACTGGTGAATCGACATCGGCAAATACATCCTTTTTAATTTTATCACCTATTACCGCTATCTTACCTGTGGAATTTTCATCTTGGAAATTTATAAAGCGTCCTTCCCTCATTTTGGGGCCTTCTATAAACTGAAAATCGGCACTAACGCCCTGAACACTATAAACAAGAGATTCTTTACCATAATTCACGGTAATGTTTCGCACAAATATCCGGGGAGATTTATACTCAACCGTCTCTTTGAACATAGAAGCCGTATTCTCGAAGTTATCGTTGTTGAACTGGATACGTCTTCCTGGATTAAGACCTTTAAATTCTTTTGAGGTAACTCCCGGCCAAGCCCAAACGCTTGTGGTGGCATCTTGCTTGAATTCGTGCTCAATACCATTTTGCATGCCTTGGCCAAAGCCCAACAAAATAACAAGAATGAAAATACCGGATGCGACGGAAAGTCCCGTCAAAAAAGTTCGGAGTTTGTTCTTCCTAATGGTGTCAAAAATTTCTTGCCACCTTTCAATGTCGAACATGATGGTTGGTGTTTGATGATTGATGAAATACGTTAACGTACCCAAATATGACAAAAGTTATGTCATATTGTTACACTTTAAAGGTAAAAAAAGTGTTAAAACTTTAAAAATATGCTAGTTACGTAGTTTTCTATATACAAAATAGAAAAGACCTCCCACCAAAATATATGGAATTGCCATTAGGTAAACGATTCCATTATTGATTCCTTCGGCGGTATTGCCATCAACTTCACTTTCGACCACTGCACGGCACATGGCACATTGCGCCTCGGTTATTTGGGGAAGCGCCATAAAAATAAGCAACAGTATAAAAAATCTGGTTTTCACGGCTAAAGTCAATATTGATAGTATGGTGAAATCATAAGATACACAACAACCCCGGTAACGGCAACATATAACCAAATAGGAAATGTATATTTTGCCCATTTTCTATGGGCTTTATAATTTTCTAAATATCCTTTGGAATAGGTAATCAGCACCAAGGGAATTACAGCAATTGAAAGTAGAATATGGGTGAGCAAAATAAAATAGTATATGTAACGCAAGACTCCTTCTCCTCCATAGGATGTGCTTTCTGAAGTCATATGGTAAGCCACATACATGACCAAAAATAATGCGGAAAGTAAAATACATGTTGTCATCAATCTTTGGTGAATTTTTCTTTTCCCATTTTTAACTGCCATTACAGCTGCAAAAAGCAAAACAGCGGTAAGTCCATTAATTGATGCATAAATCGGAGGTAAAAAAGTCAATGGTTCTGCATTGGGTATCTTGTACATAAAAAGCAGCGCCACAAGTAATGGAACGGCAATGGAAACGGCGGTAATCCATCTTTTAAATTGCTTTTCATTTGCTGAAATTACTTCCTTCATTTCTCCAACAATAATTTTTTAATATCCTCTTTTAACATTGTTATCTGCTGTGCTTCGCCCTCAGCATTCACGCCCTGTTTTTCGGTGATCGTTCCACGGTAATAGATTAAAGGATTTCCATGTGCATCGTCTCTAGATCTGATATAACCTTGTTTATCTACCAAAGCGAACATACCTGAATGTTCGAACCCGCCCGGAGCATCCTCAACTTCGTTGGCTACAATATAAAACCCTTCTTGTGCCAGTTCATATATAGCATCTCTATCTCCGGTCATTAAATGCCAATCTGCATTTACGATTTCATATTTCTCAGCATATTTTTTGAGAATGCGTGGAGTATCGTACCGAGGGTTTATGGTAAACGATGCTACGCCAAAATCTTTATCATCCTTAAAAGTATCTTGAAGTTCCACCAAATTTCTTGTCATAATAGGACAAATGGTGGGGCAGGTGGTAAAAAAGAACTCGACCACATATACTTTACCTAGGTAATCTTCATTGGAGACCAATACGCTATCCTGATTTAAAAAGGAAAAGGGTGGAACCTTTCTTTTTTGACCATTCCCAATGATAAAACCCAATTCTTTTTGAGGCGAATGGACACTCATTCTATCTTTTTCCACAACATCACCTTCTTTGAGTTTCTTGGTCATTTCGTACACCGCAAAAATGCCGAAAATCAAAATTACGGCAGACACCCATACGTAGTTGTATTTCTTTTTACTGTTCGCTCCTATTGGCATTGTTTTTCTTTAGTGCTAGACGATATTCTGCAAGAATAATCTTTACATCGTCTTCCATTTTGTTATTCAATTCGGCTACAGAGGTTGTATTAAATCCGTATTTGACACCTTCATCCTCATCATCATTTCTTCCCCTAAGATTCAATTCTTTATCCACTATAAAAACATAAGGAGTGCCCATGTCTTCATCTAGCTGCAATCCTGTTTGCATAGCATTGAAAAATGAAATTATCTCTTGGTTGGTGCCAAAGGCAAAATTCCATTTTGTGACATCTGACAACTTTCCCAACTCCTTTTTTAACGCAGCGGCCTTGCTCTCCGTGCCTTTAGGAACAATCATAATAAACTGTAAATCGTTGAAATCTCCGAATCGTTTATAAATTTTTTGGTTCAGGTTGAAGGCATTTCCCCTTCTATTTTCAATATCATTCCCTAAAAATCCAAGAATGGTTATTTTGTTTTCAAGTTTAACCTCGCCCTCAAAATTAGATAGTTCGGGCAAATTTGTGGTAAGTATCGGAAGCTTTCCAAAGTTGTTCACTCCGGACGCAAAGAATAGGTAGGCCACCAGTGGAAGTACAAACAGAACAACTAAAACAAAAGTCTTTTTCATCAGAATCTGGGTTGTACAAAAATAAAAAAGACGGTTTAAAACCGCCTTTTTCATTTGTTAATACTTTTCTAGAAGTTCCAGGCCAAAAACCCTTCTTTAAATACGGTGTAAATATAATCCGCTTCAAAAAGCAAAATAAACACCAAATAACATATCAAAAATATTGGAGTCCATACAATAGCTCTACGCAAGGAACTTCTTTCATCACGCAAGTGCATAAAGTCCCAAGCAATGTAATATGCTTTTACTAAAGTAAGAATGATGAATATCCAATTGAGTAGTTTCATTCCAACAAAGAAATTCTGCGTTAAAAACGCAGGTTTTACAATACCCAGTCCTACTTCTACCGCAGTGACTATGGTAAGAAAAATCAATACTCCCCATATTTTTTGGATATTGTTTTTAAACTTTACAAGTCCTCTAAAAATTTCCAGTTTATGTTCGTGTGCCATTATATTGTTATTGATTGGATTCCTGCCTTCGCAGGAATGACATAAAAATTATACCAAATAAAAGAATGTGAATACAAATACCCATACTAAATCTACAAAGTGCCAGTACAGACCAACTTTTTCTACCATTTCGTAATGTCCTCGCCGTTCATACGTTCCTAAAATGATATTAAAAAAGATGATAATGTTGATAAGCACTCCTGAGAATACGTGAAATCCGTGGAATCCCGTTATGAAAAAGAAAAAGTCGGCAAATAAACGGCTCCCGTATTCATTGTGTATTAGGTTTGCACCTTCTACAACTTGTGTTGCATTTTTGAGTTTAGCCAAGGATTCTTGACGAGATAACAAAGTTTTTTCACCTTCTTCATTGATTGTCTCGGTACGAATCAAAATGTTAGGTGTTGCTTTAAATCCTGCTACTACCTCATTTAAAGAAAATGAAGTTTTATAACCATCTTGCATAAACCATACACCTTCACTTTTCTCGTGTTTCACCCTATCTTCGGGCAATGCCTTTGAAAAATCGGCCAAAGCAGCTCTTTCGCCAGTCTCTGCATCTACAAATTGAAGTATTCTTCCTCCTTTAGTCTCCAACGCTCCATAGTCACCTTTTATAAAAGTGGCCCATTCCCAAGCTTGTGAACCAACGAATATTGCACCTCCAATTATTGTAAGGAACATATACAGAATTACCTTTTTCTGCATCATTTTGTGTCCTGCATCCACAGCAAGTACCATGGTCACGGATGACATAATCAAAACAAAGGTCATAAAGGCTACATAAATCATGGGATAATTTCCATGGAAAAAGGGTACGTGGGTAAACACCTCATCGGCAATTGGCCAAGTTTCGATGAACTTAAACCTTGAAAAACCATAGGAAACCAAGAAGCCAGAAAAGGTCAAGGCATCCGAGACAATAAAAAACCACATCATCATTTTTCCGTAGCTAGCGTTCAATGGCTGATTTCCGCCTCCCCAAACGCTTTCTTCAGTACCGGTAGTCACCGTTGTATCCATATAAAAGGTCGTTTTAATAAAACTTTCACAAATTTACATCTTTTGACGTATTCGAAAAGATAAAGTTGAATGAAAACTAAATCGATTCAATTTTATTTCACGAAATACATAAATAGTATTAAATACACCCAAAGAAAATCCAAAAAATGCCAGAATGTGGCACCAAGTTCCAATCCTAACATGTTTCCCGGCATATATTTTCCACGCAATTGTTGCACTAAGACCACCAAAAGTGAAATGAGACCCGCCACCAAGTGGGCAATATGCACTGCAGCGATCAAAAACACATATGACATTTTAATATTACTTGTGGGACCTGTAAAGTAATATCCGTTTTCCACCATTTGTGAGAATCCCAAAAACTGCAGAATAATAAATGTTATCCCCAGAACCAGGGTAATGATCAAAAACAGTGTTCCTTTGGACTGATCATTTCTACTCACGGCAAGTTTGGCCAAAAAATAGGTGACACTACTTATTAAAAGAACACCTGTACTAATTAGAAATGCCTGGGGTAAATCGAGATCACTTATCCAATCTTCCCGCTTACTGCTTACAATGTAAGCACTGGTCCAACCGGCAAATCCCATAATCAAACTCACAATACCAAACCACAGCATCATTTTTTTTGCGCGACGGTTTTTTACTTCAATATCTACTTCTGTTAAATCCATATGTTTAGCTAACAAACTTATCTATTACGTATATTATTTGAATGAGTGAAATGTAGGTGACACTGGCCAACATTAATTTTCTTGCCGATGCATTGTCCCTTTTCTCATACAGCTTAAAGGCAAATATCAACATCACCAATCCGGAAATCAATACTATCACCGCAGCTGGAATGGTCAAGTGCAATCTTCCAGTAAAACCAAAGGCAGGCATAACAGAAATAACAATCATCCAAATGGTGTATAAAATGATTTGAAGTGCTGTTCCTGCATCTTTCTTTCCTGTGGGCAACATTTTGAATCCGCCACGCTTATAATCTTCATCCAACATCCATCCCAACGCCCAAAAGTGGGGAAATTGCCAAAAAAACTGAATCATGAACAAAGTTCCCGGCTCAATACCAAATTCGTTTGTGGCCGCCACCCAACCCAACATAAAGGGAATGGCCCCCGGGAATGCCCCTACAAAAACCGAAAGTGGCGTCTTGGTCTTTAGCGGTGTGTATACGCTGGTGTACAAAAAAATAGAAATGGCGCCGAACATGGCCGTTTTCGGACTCAACATAAACAAAGCAACCACACCAACAATCGTTAATGTCACAGCAATAAACATAGCCATCTGTACCGACATTCTTCCTGCGGGGATTGGACGGTTTTTGGTGCGCTGCATCAACGCGTCCAAATCTTTTTCAATAATTTGATTGAAGGCATTGGAGGCTCCAACCATACAATACCCTCCAAAGGCAAGTAATAGCACTGAGATTAAATCAATCTGGAACGCTCCCAAAAAATAACCAGCGATGGAAGAAAAAACCACGCTAACGGCCAGCCTGGCTTTAGTGATTTCCTTAAAATCGGCAAAAGTCAAAGACAAAGGAGTATTTTTTATGGAACTTACGGTGGGTTTCATCCACAAATTCAATTGGCTGGCAAAGATAACGTCGCCATATCTCATTTCCAACCTATTGTCTGTCTTTATGTTATTTTTGAAATGACCTTACGTCCAATTAATCAAATTCAAACCTAAAACTACAGCTATGCGCGCTTCCTTATTTTCCATGGTATTCCTTTTAGCACTTTCAATTTACAGCCAAGATGTTTCTATTTCAATTGACACCTTGAGCCAAAAGACCTTTATGTTAACGGGAAGAGGTGGTAATATTGGAATTTATGTAGGTAATGATCAAGTGTTCATGGTGGATGATCAATTTGCGCCATTAAGCAATAAAATAAAAGCTGCCATTTCCACTTTGACCGATAAACCCATTTCATATTTGGTAAATACGCATATGCATGGCGACCATACCGGCGGTAATATTAATTTCAATACAGAGAATACTACTTTAGTTGCCCATGACAACGTTCGGAAAAAACTTGAAGTAAATGGACAAAAAAAGGTCGTAGCTAATAAAATGAGCCAGGGGGACTATGAAAAAAGCTTGCCAGAAATTACGTATTCTGAAGGAATGACCTTTTATGATGGTGATGAAACCATAATGGCCTTTCATGTTCATAATGCGCATACCGATGGGGACACCATGATCTATTTTGTAAATGAAAATGTGTTGCATATGGGCGACACTTATTTTTCTGGACGATACCCCTACATTGACCTAAATAATGGTGGCAGCGTGCAAGGTTACATCGCAGCCCATAAAAAAGCACTGATGGTCATCGATGAGAATACCAAAATTATACCCGGTCATGGGAGGCCCTCCAACCAAAAAGAATTAGGAACCTACACAAAGATGCTGGAAGACATACAAACTATTGTTCAAAAGGAAATTGATGCGGAAAAAACTCTAGATCAAGTTAAAAACAATAAATCCCTCTTGTCTAAATATGATGCTACGCATGGCAATGGGTATATAAATCCTGAAAAGATGCGAGAGACGGTGTACAAGAGCTTAACCAATTAATCACATTATAGCATAAAAACCTATTGAGAAAAAAACTGGTAAAAGTCTACAACAACAATAAATCCTTTAAAGCCTTTGTTTGGATTATTTTAGGAGGCTTTGGCACAGCCCTATCGGTTTTTTTAAGAAATAAAATCATTTACGGACAATATGACAACCCCCCAACACTATTGTTTGCTCCGCTACTTTTCGAATATCTTTCTTTCTCCCTGGTTGCTTTTTTGTTCCCTTGGAGTTGGAACTTAAAAAAAGATAATAAGACGCTACGGGCCTTATCGGTTGGCCTTACAGGACTAATTTTTGTCCTTATCTATTTTTTTATCCTATCAATAATCGAGTGGTATGCAAGGGGCCAAGGTTACGATCTCTGGATGAGCTATAGATTCATGCTACTACATTCCTCCATTTTTACATCTATAGTTTATGCGGCAATCGCGGCTATCTTATTCTTTTTGGGAGTGGTCAACATTACCAGTAAACCCATTTCTTATTCGGATAGAATTCCGTACCGTATTCGGAATGATCATTTTTTTGTTGAAATTGACAACATTGTTTTTTTTGAGTCAGAAGGGAACTACGTATCTGTGCATTCCAGCGATGGAACCAAAGTTTTGATACGAAAGAAAATTGGTGACCTAGAAAGTGAACTGAACCCCACCAACTTTCTAAGGGTGCATCGAAGAACCATAATCAATACCAAAAAGCTTACATCGTACACTATTGATCCTAATGGTGGATATTTGATTCGCTTCGAAAACGGGGAAAATTCAAAAGTTAGCAAGAGTTATTCCCAAGTTTTCAAAAAGTTTATAGCCGAATCCAAACTTCCATCACAAAAATTGGGTAAGTCATCACATTTCTAAGCTTGACTTTCCGATGACATTTAATTTTAGGTCAATTAAATTGATTTAAAATGAAATATCTATCACTTGTAAGAGCAAAGCTCACAAAACTACAACCTGTCCTTATTTGGATAATGACAGCTTGGTTTGCCCATTCAATGATTCTCAATGGCGCCCGAAAGCTCGACCCTGATGGTTTTTGGACCAATGCTTTCAACGACTGGGGCTATGCTGTTTGGTTTCGCGTATTGGTTGGAATCCTTGAGGTCGGCGGGGGTCTGCTCCTTTTAATTCCCAAAGTACGGCATTGGGGCGGATTGATTCTAGCTCCCGTTATGGTCGGTGCTTTAATTACAAGGTTAATTCATGGAACCGTATATGATGATGCTATATTTCTTGTGTTTGTGGTTGCAAGTTTGTTGTATTTCACTTCTTATCTCCCATCAAAAACAGCAACTCCCAATACTTAGGGAAATCAATAACAGTTTTCGGGAAAAATCGACTAACAAAAAGGTCTGTCTGACAGCTATTTTTGCTCAAAATAAGTTATTAACCTAAACATTTTAAGTATGGAAACTACAATACAGGAGCAAGAATTGCTGGCAAATGCAAACCAAGTAACGAACCTATTGGCTGAAGGAAAATTCATTGAAGCCATGGAAAATTACTTAGCTGATGATGTGCAACTTTTCGAAGGAAACAATGCAGCAAAAGTTGGTAAAGCTTTTTGCCTTGCTGAAGAACAAAAATTATTGGACACGGTAACCGCCTTCCATGGCTATAAAGTTACTAGTGGTCCTGCTGTAAAAGGTGATACTACATTTTATGAAGCAGTAATGGAGTTTGATACCAACGACGGAACACAACATAAGTTTGAGCAGGTTGTTCGCACCCAATGGAAAGACGGAAAAATCATTAACGAGCGTTATTATCACGCTTAATCCATATATATTCAAACAAAAAAAGCCCTAGTTTTTCAACTAGGGCTTTTCCTATTCCCGCCTCGACAGGAACATAAAATCTTTTATTGTAGCTTAAAAGTAATTGGAATACTAAAAGGAACTTTTACAGCTCTACCTCTTTGCTTACCAGGAGTCATTTTCGGTAACTTCTGAATGATACGAAGAGCTTCTTTTTCCAAATTCTTGTCCGGTCCACGCATTCTAATATTACCGATGCTTCCATCTTTCTGAATAACGAAAATTACGTTTACTCTTCCTTGAACACCCATTTCTTGGGCAATTTCAGGGTAACGGAAGTTTTTACGGATATGCTTCTGCATCATTTCCTGGAAACAGGCCTTCTTATTATTGGACCTTTCGCATCCAGGGAAAACAGGTACATCTTCAATCACAGCAAATGGAACCGAAATATCTTCTTCAACTTCCTCAACCTCTACCTCTTCAACTTCCATTACTTCTTCCTCTTGGCTAGTTTCGGTAGACTCGATAACGGTTTCTTCAACCTCTTCCTCATCCTCAACAACCTCAATTACTTCGGGGGCAGCTGGTGGCGGTGGCGGTGGCGGTGTTTTGATTTGCTCCGTCATTGGTACCTCTTCGTCCAACTGATCCTCAACATTCATTGAGATATCGTAATCATTGCTTTTATCGTATTTCTTCCATTCCATGGCTCCATAAACCAACCCCAAAACAGCTGCCAACCCTATGACAAAATAGAGCGAACTGTTTTTTCCTACATCTGCTTTTGGATTCTTTTTTAGTTCCATTGTTTTGATTTTAGTATTTGCTAATTTAATATTTAATTGGTTAAATAAACAATTAAAATTCCCATTTTAACGGCCTTTCTTTAGAAAAATACCATTTAATTAAGCCAACTCCTACAATTGCTCCGAAGGTATTGGCAAGAACATCGCCGAATTCTGCCATTCGATTTGTGGTCAGTGTAAATTGTAATACCTCAATAAGCATACCATAAAACACAGCTATAAAACCCATTAAAATTGCAGCTTTTTCCAATTTCAAAGCACCTCGCGTACGTTCGCGAAGAAAAAGGCATCCCAAAATAGCAAAAATCAAATAAAAGGTAAAATGGGTAATCTTATCGGCATAGGGGATGTTCAATTCACCGGTATCCAAATCTAGGCCAGAAAAAGAAAATAAGCTGAGCATTGTAATAAACAATATCCAGCTTATGAATAAAAAGGTGAAAATGTGAGTTTTAAGCACCAATCAATGCCTTATAGTCCTCGTCGCTCATTAATCCTTCAGTTTCCGAAAGGTCACTCATTTTAATTTTGATCATCCAACCTTCTCCATAAGGATCAGTGTTCACTTTTTCAGGCTCGTCTTCAAGAATCTCGTTAAATTCGATAATCTCTCCGCTCAAGGGCAAAAACAAGTCTGAAACTGTTTTTACGGCTTCAACGGTACCGAAGACCTCTTCTTTATCTAAGGTCTCATCTACAGTTTCAACTTCTACATAAACAATATCGCCCAATTCGCCCTGGGCAAAATCTGTGATCCCAACTGTGGCAACATCGCCATCGATTTTTACCCACTCGTGATCTTTGGTGTATTTTAATTCTGCTGGTAAATTCATTGTTCCATTTTGTTTGAGTACGCTGACAAATGTAACAGATAAAGCATAGCTTTTCAAGTAAATTCTACAACAAAAATTATTGACAATACGAAGGAAGCAAACCTAAGTGGTAAGATTAATTTCCAAAGTTGTACCTGAGGGTAAAACCTGTATTAATGGTAGTCTGTGGGAAAGCTGTGGACACGGCAAATTGCGAGAATGAGTGATCATAAAAGAACAAGGCATTCAAGTTTTTGCTCAAAGCATAGTCTGCCGTGAATTTCACGGACATTAATTTTTGACCGGAAGTTATCTGGTTATTGTCAATATCCAGATTTCGGATTATAGTAATATTATCCCGAAGGGATAAATCGGCTTTTAGGTTCAAATCTCCTTTAAGTCTGGTTTTTTCTCCTCCAATATTGGTCACGAATTTTACATCTTTAAATCGATACCCTAGGCCCAAAGTGTATTCTTTACCGTTGATTTCTGTCAAAAGGTTATTATCAAAACTCAATGACAACGTTCTATCTGTACGTACCTCGGCCAAAAAGCTAAAGGAATTTTTCATTTCAAAATCCATACGTACCAAAGGACTGAACTGATCTGTCAACACCACATTATTTATAACGTTTTCCGGTAGAAAGTCTCCCGTTTCTGAATCTATAGTAGAATTTTGACGTTCTAAATTGGTCTGAAATGAGTTAATACTATACGCTGCCCGATATCCATGACTCAAAGAAAAACGCTTAAATTTCTTTTTAAACCATCTGTTCTTCATTAAACCCGTATACTTGATATTCCAATTGGGGATAGGAATTTCCCTCATCGCATCCAGATTCACCCGATTCACATCTTGACCAGTATACGCAGCAAAAAACGCAGGTAACAACACCTCTTGCTGGGTCTTTCCATAACGTTCAGGGAATCCATCTGGGTCCAGAGTGCCAGGGTTCTGTCCCCTATCTGAAACCAATCTGTTTGCAATGGTGATTCTGTTCTCCTTGAATTGCTCAAAGGTTTTGGAGTCAAATTCGTCGCTCTTATTGAAAATGGTTCCGATCATCACTGTGGAAATACTGAAATTTCCTAATTCATTAATTAGTCCATTGTTTCCATTTATCCACTCTTCCGGACTGAAATTTTCTTGTAGACTGCTAGAGAATTGTCTATCCGCGGTTAAATCTATGGTCAAATCCTGTGTTGGTTGGGCGGTAGCGGTAATGTTCAACTGCCTGTTGACATTACGCATATATTGTGAGTTAAATTCTGGAAAGGTCGTCAGCCAACCATTTCGGGCGGCTTGGAAACGAACATCGGCCTGACTTCCGAAAACAAAACCAAAAGTAGGACGTGTTGTTCCTATAAACCCAATGGATTGTGTATATCCCGGTAGTACTATACCTCGATTTTCACTATAGTTTACATTGACCCGTTTTACCATGGTCACAATATCAACTAAGGTATTAAAGGCTTTGCTTGTTTTCTTGGGAGATTTTTGATCTTCAGCACCTGATGCCGGATTCCCCGCTTTATCTCTTCTTACAGCTACTTGATTCGCAGTAACCTTTCCATCGCGCTTTTTCAAACCTAAAAAGTCGTAAAAGCGCTGCATGGTCAAATTTGCCGTTAGGTTGTGTGTACTTGCATTTTGCACGGTATTGATATCCTCTCCAGCAACTTCATTCAATGCATCTCCGCCTCTCTGCCAATCAAAATTACTGGTGTAAGTGTATTGGGAGTTGATAAAATTCAAAAAGGGTATTTTATCAAAGGGCAGCTCATAGTTCAACTGCATTTGTTGGGAATGTCGATTGGGTTCTCCCACATCGAAAAATCCATCCCATAAATCCAACTCTTGATTGATTCCCGAATTGGAATCCCCATCTAAATTGAAATAATTTCTAACAATGTTGTTATTGGATCCCGTCAAGTTCAACCTCAATGATTTGGTAAGATTGTAGTTGAGTGCATATTGCCAATTGAACAAATAGTTACGCTGTTGCAATAATGGCAGTTCTAAAGCATCCACACCTGGTTCCAATACATCTCTAAACCGTTGTTGATTGAATGATCTATTTAAATTGGCATTTACGGACAAACTGGTCGGCAACAAATTAAAGTTAAGTTCCTTGAGCCATTGCCAATATTTTCCCATTAAAAGGGAATCGTTTTTAACAAATGGGGAGACGGTAGCAGGTTTAAAATTGTGATTGTACACAAACCCGGTGTTCACATTTTGATCGCGTAGGTCCGCCACTTCAAAATCTCTGTGGTTGGTCTCGTTATAGGAATAGTTGAAGGTGAAGTTTTCCACATCAAAAAAGTTTTCTTTGGCTTCTTCTCCTCTATTTTTTCGAACTCCAATAAGATTTATGCTTGTTCTTTTAGTGTAGTCTTCAGCTTGTTTTTTGATGGTTTCGGCATCTTCTGCCGTCGCCGCAGCCGCAATTCGATCATCCAATTTAAGATCATCATAAACTGGATCAAATTCAGGAGTGATCAAACTTTCCGAAATACCATAGTTAAAAGGAATCTGTATTCCCCATTTTTTCGGGAGCAATTGACCAACATTTACATTGGTGACCACATCATACGCAATTGCATCTTCTCGTGAACGTTCGTTGGGCATTTGATCAATAGAGCCAAAACCGGAGGTGCTTCTACTTCCTGTAGCCGTCACATTGGCAAAGTCGGCCATGTTGGCATCCAAAGCTGCGATAGCTGCCCAGCCACCGTTGTTATCCAAACCGGCCAAACGCAATTCGTTAAACCAAACCTCGCCACGGGCGGGTAGATTATCAATGTTCTTCACACCCACCATCATTCCACGTAGGCTTCCCAAAGACGGATTACCTCGTATTCCTATACGCAACCTTCCCAGGGTCCGTGGATCAAACTCATTAACAGGAACAGCTACGCCATCAACAATTTCGTAGTAATTAATCTGGTTAAGGCTTTGTTCTGCAATCCCTCTGGACTTGACTTTGTTCAAATCACTCAAGTCGATGTCAATTTGGTTGACATCGGGCCAAATTTCATCTGCTGATGTTACATTGAATGAGGTAAACTGGAGCGGAAGTTCTATTTGGTAGAAGTTTTCAGAGAAATCCGTACCAATTCGAAGGAAACCGACCAAAGGGGTATCATCATCCGAATAATCCCCGTTTAATATTTTTTCGGCGTGCATAAACATTTTAATACGCTCATACTGCCTTACATCCATATTGACATTTTTGAAAACGCCCCTTGCATCTTGTGGTTCCAAGTTTTCCACCACAAATGATAAGGACTGTTCATTTTGACGGATGATTGTATTGTTGTTGTTCAACTGCTCCCTGATCACTCCAGGAGGTAAAACATAGGGAATGGGTTGCCTACCAAAATTCTCTTCAATATTCACAGTGTTAACATCGGTAACTGTACCATCGTCTGACGGATCGTTATCAATATCGGGTTGCAAAGAATTTGTATACGTCCTCCAATCGCCACGCACTAGATCCAAGGTGGCAAAACGAAGCACAACATCGTTGGAGAAACCGGTAAGGTACATCCGCATAAAACTCACAGAACGAAAATCGGTAATTCCGCCAACTGCTTGCGTGAAATCACTCAAAGGAATTTTATATTGTATCCATCTTCTGTTCAGCTGACCTCCATTGGGCAGTGTTGGTGTTAAACCTTCACGAATATCAGTTACATATTGATCATCGATGGTGGTATTTGGTCTGATCTGAATGCGGTACTCAAAATAGCTGTTTACCGTGTTCATCGTTAAATCTCTATCAATATCCTCTACGTCGGGTAAAGTTGTAGACCCTCGATTGGTATTGGTCACTGCTACCGGCGAGTTACCTTGAGGGTTGTTAAAGTCGATATAGCGTTCCAAGATACTTCCTTCCCTGTTCAAATAGTACTGGTAGTTGTCCAGTGCCGGGTCTTCGCTTGGACCATTATAAATGGTTTGCTCATTTGCATCATCCAGTCCATCCAATCCAACATCTTGAAGGGCCCTGTTATTTTCATCGGCATCAAAAGCATAAACCAAAGATTGGGTGGAAGGAACCTGACCCCAAATGGTTTGCCTTGGCACTTCGTTGTTTGTAGTTGCCGGAAGTCCGTTCTCGTATTGTTTTCGCCCGTCTCTTAAGATATCTTCGGAAATATTTCCGAGGTTGAATACCAATTCACCAACATTGCCATCAGTAGTTTCACCATCTATATAAGGATCTAGCACCCAAAACTGTACAAATTCCACATTGGATTGTTCAAAATTGGTGCTGCTCAGCGGTCGTGTAATCCCAGCCCATTTTTCTACAGGAGTTTCCCCAACAAAGTCCGGATTGGCATTATAAGGTCCTTTTTGATTTGGGTAGTACGCCAAATCCAGAGTGCCCTGAACTTGGGTCTGCCCTTGTGCTATATCGGTCTCCGTGAATATTTCGTTGATGAACACCCTTCGGGTGGTGTTTAAGGAAACATCGTTATCGGATAATCCAGTAGGTCTTTGATTGGTATAAAAAATGGGGTCGATAGTATACCAAGCCATTTTGGCTCGCTCATAACCCACATCAATATCAGTTCTATCTTGTAAAAATTCCACTGGCGGACTTGCCAAAGACCATCCTAGCGAAGATCGGATATCAATCAAGGCCTGTGCACCTTCAAAATCATCAATATAGGTTGTGGTTTCTCCTTGAAAATCTGCATTCTTGGGAGAATTAGGTTTTAAGACCGCAACTTCTCCCCTAATGGAAAGGTTGGAGGGCACATCTGTATCTATATTCGGCAATTTGTTTGCCAAGCGAGTCAAAAATGGGATTTCCGTGCTAAAGTTTCCATTCAGTCCAAAGATGGTATTGTTGACCGGTTCTACTCCAAAGTTTGATTTTTGGGTCAATGGACGTTCGTTCAAATTCAATAAGGTTCCTCCCAAAACGAAGTTTTCGTTGAATTTGTGTTCTACATTGATTCCGGTGAATCTTCGTGTTTGTTGTCCGAAAACCGCGTTGTTTTCTACTGAGATATTTATCGGTGTATTGGAGGCCTGTAAACTTGGGTCCAAAATCTGGACGGTTCCGGCTTGATAGTTTACTGTATAGTCTATTCCCTCTTGTAATTGTCTGCCTCCTGCGGTCACTCTTACTGATCCCCTGGGCACATTGAATGCTCCAATCGGGATACCATTGTTTCCTTCGGATTTATATCGTCCTTTTATTTGGAAACGGTTTTTTTCGGCATCTTGTAAAGAAGCGGCCTTGGTTTTGGCATACATATTTCGGAATACATACCGCTGCTGGTTTACATTGTAGCCCTGATCGTTTTCTACATCATAGGTTCCACCTCCAAGTTCACCAAAGAGATACTCACCAAAAGGTTCCACTTTTGTGAAAATTATACGTCCGGATTGCGTGTCCACGGTAATGCCCGGAACATAATCAAAGAAACCATCTCCTCCCGGTTGCACATCATTGTACACATTTAACCGGTCTAGATTGAAAACATCTAAAAGGATACGTTCTTCTAACCCGACAGGCCAACCTGCATTGGGGTCAACGGGGGTGATATAGTTTCTTGGCGTAGGGTCTGAATATAAAATATTCAGCTTAAAATCTTCTTGACTTAATTGAAATGCTCCTGTGGAATAAATATTCTTCATCATCAAATCCCAAATAGGGTCTTCCACATTGGTGATATTACTTTTTAGTAACTTCAGAATCAAAGTATTGTTTTCGATGATTGGGTTAACTCCACCGGAGACTGTTGTGGCATCAATTCCGCCATTGGCAAATTCACCCACTTGGAAAACTTGGCCATCTATGGTATACTGAAATGCAACACCCAATACTTCATCATTGCTCAAACGCTGATTCAATGAAATATAGCCCAATTGTGAATCGAACTGATAGTCTCTTCCAATCTCCAACTTTCGGGCATTTTCCAAAATGGCGTAATCAAACCCTTGGTTCACTTGATAACCAGGGACATTGAAACCTTGTTCTACGGTAGCAATATCACGTATTGATGTGGTCAATGCTCCGGTTCCAATTTCATTCGGGTCAAAATCATTGGCTCCGTTTTGGGGATATCCCGTGGCTATTGCAGCTGGATTGAAGAATCCTGCAGGAGCTCCACCGTTAATACCAATTCGGGTTTCATTTTCCAATGCCTCTCCCAAATCTTGAATGGCAACTACATTTCGCACATTCAAAGTTTGCTGATTTCTGTTGGTGACCCACACCTCAAGCCTGGTTATTTGGACCTGACTTCTTATAAAAGGATAATTTTCCAATGCCTGATCATAATTGCCCCTAAAGTATTGGGCCAAGAAAAAATGTTTGTCCTCATCATAATCTAAAGCGGTCAGGGAAAACTCATTGAGTGTTCCTCCTCCTTGGGCCACAACGGTATTGTTTTGAGAACGTTGCTCCGAGAATACTGCAGTAACTGTAGTCCTTCCGAATTGTAACTGGGTTTTTACGCCAAAAAGGCTCTGCGCTCCCGAAATCAATGAACTGTTGAGAGGCATATTCACGTTACCGATCTCTATTTTGCGCAGAATATCATCATCATCTGGAGTATAGTCCAACTTCACCAAATTCTGGAAGTCGAAAGTAGCTTCTGTATCGTAGTTGGCCGTTACCTGCAAACGCTCTCCTACTTTCCCCAACAAACTCAAACTGATTCTTTGGTCAAAATCAAAAGAAAGATTGGTCCTGTTACGTGGTGAAAGTGCCGGATTATCATTTTTTTGCCATAAGACGCCTAAATCCATGGCCACTGAACCCTGTGGTATCACTTCTATAGTGTTACCTCCAAAAATGGATTCAAAAAAGTTATTATTGACGTAAAAGTTGGGCAACAAGTTTTTTCTAGCTTCTTCAGAACCTTGTTTCTTTCCTACAAAAGCATCTATCTTTTGTTTGAAATAGGTTTTCATCTGCTCTTTTTGAACTAGATCATAATATTGTTCTGGGGTGAGAATTGTGGGATAGCTAATATTGAAATCCCCAACACTTTCGGTATAAATGTAGCGGTCTAACTTAGGGTCGTAGGTGTATTTTGCTATGATGCTATTGGGATTCTCCAAAATCAAACGCCCTAGAGCCACTCCTGTTTGCACAGAGTCTTGAACCTGGACATCAGTTTCTTGCCCCATACTGGTGATGGTGGTAAGTAAACCTACAACAAAGAAAAAGTGCCTAAATCTTAACGATCTAAGTATTGGTTTTGCCCCTCTTTTCAAACTAGTTACAAATTTTTCAGCGCCAGTTTAATAATGTTCTCAACGCTTAGTGAAGGATCTTCGGATAACACCTTGTCCACAACCCTTTCAGATTGTCTACGGACAAAACCAAGAACCTCTAAAGCAGATAACGCTTCTTCTTTGCTTGTATTGTTTGATTGTAGGGAAACTTCACCCATATCGTAGACTTTCAAAATCTTGTCCTTTAGGTCAAGTATTACGCGTTGTGCTGTTTTGGCCCCTATCCCCTTGACTGACTGAATGGTAGGGACATCACCATTGGCAATCGCATCACGAACTTGCACAGGCGACAAAGATGATAACATGGTTCGCGCTGTGCTGGAACCGACCCCGGAAACCGAAATCAGCAACCGAAAAATTTCGCGCTCTGTTTTTTCCACAAATCCGAAAAGGGTGTGCGAATCTTCCTTAACCTGTAAATGCGTAAATAGTTGGATATTTTCTTGATCTTTTAACTGCGAAAATGTATGCAATGATATATTTAGAAAATAACCAATTCCATTGCACTCCACAATAACATAAGTGGGATTTTTCTCGACCAGTTTTCCTTTAAGATGGGTAATCATTTTAGATTATCAGATTAGATAGGATAATTAGATTTTTGGATTGTTTCCAATCGATAATTGGTCATTGTAAATTGATGAATCATTACGATTCCATTTTAGCCTTTTTTCTCTTTTCCCGCTCCTGGGCATCAATAACTGCTACGGCAGCCATATTTACCATTTCATCTACGCTTGCTCCGAGTTGAAGTATGTGTGCCGACCTTCTCAATCCGACCATTATTGGGCCAATTGATTCTGCATTGTGCAATCCTTTGAGCAATTTATAAGTAATGTTTGCCGATTCCAAATTGGGAAATATCAATGTATTGACTTTTTTTCCGGCTAATTTGGAAAATGGAAAATTGTTATGGCACAGCTCCTGGTCCAGAGCAAAATCGGTTTGAATCTCACCATCCACGATCAACTCTGGCATACGTTCATGCAAAATTTCAACCGCCTGTCTTACTTTTTGGGCATTGGGATGATTGGAGGAACCGTAGTTGGCATACGATAGCATGGCCATTACCGGGTTAAAGCCAAAAGTGCTGGCCACATTGGCTGTCATCTTGGCAATTTCCGCTAAATCTTCCGCATTTGGATCTACATTAATTGATGTGTCGGCCAAAAACAGTGGACCTCTGTCAGTAATCATGATGTTTACAGTCGAAGCATTTTTCACTCCCTTGGATCTGCCCAATACTTCAAAAACTGGTTTTAATACTTTTGGATACGATCTTGAGTAACCGGAAATCATGCCATCGGCATCACCTTCCAATAGCATCATGGCCCCAAAATAGTTGCGCTTGCCCATATTGATTCGGGCGCTGTACTGAGTCTCCCCTTTTCGTTTGCGGGATTCCCAGAGCTTCATGGCATATTTGGTTCGAATTTCCTTGGAATCATCTGATCTTGGATCAATAATGGGCACATCAGCATCAAAATCCAATTCTTTTTTCAATTCCTCGATTACCTCCCGACTTCCCAAAAGTATCGGAATTGCAATTCCTTCGTCATGAACAATCTGAGCAGCTTTCAGCACATCCAACAGTTCTGCTTCTGCGAATACAATCCGTTTTGGATTTAATCTAGCACGATTGTGCATTAGGCGCATTACCTTATTATCGTTGCCAGATCGCTGATAGAGCTCCTCTTCGTATTTTTTCCAATCCTTGATAGGCGCCTTCGCCACGCCACTTTCCATTGCTGCTTTTGCCACGGCCGGAGGGATTTTTGTGATCAAACGCGGATCAAAGGGTTTTGGAATGATGTAATCTTTTCCAAAGGCTAGTCTTGTGGTATCATAGGCAATATTTACCTGTTCTGGAACGGGCTCTCTGGTCAGGTCAGCTAGTGCCATCACGGCAGCTTTCTTCATTTCTTCATTGATCTTAGTAGCACGTACATCCAAAGCTCCCCTAAAAATGAAAGGGAATCCCAAAACATTGTTCACCTGATTTGGATGATCAGACCTACCCGTGGCCATAATAATATCGTCTCGAGTTTTGCAAGCCAGACTGTACTCAATTTCAGGGTCGGGGTTTGCCATGGCAAAAACTATAGGGTCCTTGGCCATGGATTTAAGCATTTTAGAAGTCAGGATATTTGCAATGGAAAGTCCAATGAAAACATCAGAATCTTTCATTGCTTCTTCCAGTGTGTCTATTTTTCTATCTGAAGCAAATTCCTTTTTTTCAGAGGAAAGGTTTTCCCTATCACTTCGGATTACACCCTTGCTATCCAACATCACAATATTCTCGGCCTTTGCACCGAAGGCTTTGTATAATCTGGTACAAGAAATTGCAGCCGCTCCCGCGCCGCTCACCACAATTTTGACCTTGTCCATTTTTTTGTTGGCCAATTCCACCGCGTTCAGCAAAGCAGCTGCGGATATAATAGCGGTACCGTGCTGGTCATCGTGCATTACCGGAATATCCAATTCCTCTTTCAACCGTCGTTCAATTTCAAAAGCTTCAGGCGCTTTGATATCTTCTAAATTTATTCCGCCAAAAGTGGGTGCAATGGTCTTTACAGTCTCAACGAACTTGTCAACATCCGAGGTATCGAGTTCGATATCCATCCCATCGATATCGGCAAAAATCTTGAACAACAAGCACTTTCCTTCCATTACAGGTTTGGAGGCTTCGGGTCCAATATTTCCCAATCCCAAAACAGCGGTTCCATTGGAAATTACGGCTACAATATTTCCTTTTGCCGTGTATTTATAAACATCTTCGGGGTTTTTCTCAATCTCTAAACAGGGCTCGGCAACCCCGGGTGAATATGCCAATGCCAAATCACGTTGTGTTGCATAAGGTTTGGTGGGGACAACCTTTATTTTTCCTGGCTGGGGTTTGGCATGATAGAGTAATGCTTCCCTTCTTTGGTTTTCTTTGCTCATACCTGAATTTTAGAACAGCTTGTTTATTTTACAAGCTTCAAAGGTATTTAAAAATAAAGGCACCAAAACATTTTGGTGCCATTTATTGAACTTAAACTACTTCAAACAATTATCTTAAGTATTCTCTTTTTCGACATTTAATCGCATCGCTAAAATTGATGCTATTACAAAACAAGTTCCTGCAAACAACATCGCATTTACCGAGTTGCCACCTAACAGATTTTTAAAAATAGGACCAAAGGACAATGTTTGTATTCCCATTGGGATAACAATCATCATATTCAAAATTCCCATATAAACACCCCTTCTTTCCTGAGGAACTATTTTGGAAACCATACTATATGGAATTCCCATCATGGCCGCCCATCCAATTCCAAACAAGATCATTGGGAACAAAACATTAATAGGGTCATCAATATGCGGAATTGCAAATAATGCCAATGCGGTTCCGAACAGGCTTAAAGCATATATTTTTTTACCTCCAAATTTCATGGTCAATGGCACCAATATCAACGCAACCACAGCGGTCACCACATTATATGTGGTACTCATCTTTGCAGCCTGTGCC
The DNA here is from genome assembly GCF_014698935.1 of Flagellimonas sp. S3867. GTDB lineage: Bacteria > Bacteroidota > Bacteroidia > Flavobacteriales > Flavobacteriaceae > Flagellimonas. The sequence continues at coordinate 261,574 of NZ_JACVMN010000003.1, read as the reverse complement.
GCAGCTTCTGAAGTATCGAATCCCATGGTGGCCCTAAATAAAGGTGTTATAAACTGCCAGTATATGAATAAGGCATACCATTGAAATAGATAGACTGCTGAAAGTTTCCACATAAACTTCGGCATTTCTTTTACCGCATGTGAAATTTCAACAAAGGGCATTTTAAAACGCTCTATAAACGGTAAGGATTTATGTTTGTTTATTTCCTGTAATTCTTTATCACTTGGAGGAATTTCAGGTGTTTTTAATACGGACCATAGTATGGTTGCTATGGAAAGAAACGAACCTATAAAAAAGGAATAGTACAACCATTTGGGAATTGTCCCTTCTACTTCTTGGCCTCCGCCAAACCAATCTTGAAACAAAAAAATAGAAGCATTTGCCAAAAGAATACCGGCTCCCACAAATAAGCTCTGCATTTGATATCCAATACTTAATTGGCTGTCTGGCAATTTATCACCAACAAAGGCTCGGTAAGGTTCCATGGCCATATTGTTGCCAACGTCAAGAATCCACAAGAGACCTACTGCAAACCATAATGTTGGACTAAGTGGAAAGGCAAACAAACACAAGCTTCCCATTATTGCTCCTATAAGAAAAAAGGGTTTTCTTCGACCCCATTTGGCCGACCAAGTTTTGTCGGAAACTGCACCGATAATTGGTTGGACGATAAGACCCGTTATAGGTCCTGCTATATTCAAAATGGGTAAAATCTCCTCCGCAGCTCCTAAAAAAAGAAAAATAGGGTTTATGGCGCTTTGTTGAAGTCCGAAACTATATTGGATTCCAAGGAATCCCACATTCATATTGAATATTTGCCAAAAATTCAGTTTCGGTTTGGTTAGTTTCATAATTCAATGGTGCTTTTAGATCACAAAAAATGGCGTCCCATGTCCTCCGAGCATCCTATGAATATACAGTTTTCTTTAGTGTCTCAACAAAATTTGAGGTATAAAGTGACAATATCATTTACGAAAACGATTGAGTTTTCACAAAATCCTATTTCAGGAAATTAATATTCCTTTCAAGTCCGGAAAATTTGGTTCGCTTAATCGCAGATTTTTTAAAGATTTGCCTAAAAACATCCTCTGTAATTTCTTCCCAATCTTTTTTTGACATGGATAGCAATTCAGGATGGGGGTCAAAGAGCGGTTCGTTATGTGACTTTGAAAATCTATTCCAAGGACAGACATCTTGACAAACATCACAACCGAACATCCAGTCATCAAATTTGCCTTGGAAATCTGTTGGAATTTCATTCTTTAATTCGATGGTGAAATACGAAATACATTTACTGCCATCAACCATATAAGGTTCTACAATGGCCTCGGTAGGGCAAGCATCAATACATGCAGTGCAAGTGCCGCAGTGATCCGTTACCGGAGCATCATATTCCAATTCCAAATCAATGATCAATTCGGCTATAAAATAAAAAGAGCCTACTTGTTGTGTAAGCAAGTTGCTGTGTTTACCAATCCAGCCTAAACCACTTCGGGCTGCCCATGCCTTATCCAAAACAGGGGCAGAATCTACAAAGGCCCGACCATGGACTTCACCGATTTCTTCTTGAATAAAATTCAAAAGACCCTTGAGCTTATCTTTTATCACAAAGTGATAATCGGTTCCGTATGCGTATTTGGAAATTTTGTAGGATTCTTGATTTTGTTCTTTGGAAGGAAAGTAATTTAATAGCAGGGAAACTATCGATTTGGAACCTTCCACCAATTTAGTCGGATCCAATCGTTTATCAAAATGATTCTCCATATACTGCATTTCGCCATGCATATTCTGGTTGAGCCAATTTTCCAAACGAGGGGCTTCTTCTTCTAAAAATTCTGCCTTGGAGATACCACAAGACAAAAAGCCGAGACGTTTTGCCTCTGCTTTAATGAGTTTTGTATTTGATTGGATGCTCACGGATTTACCTTGGGTCAAAGTTTATAAAAACTTCTTTGGGTTTTAGGGTTATCATCGGATTTATATCAACCTTTTCCATTTTAGTGGAAAGATTGTATTTTTTGATTATCTCCACTACGGCAATAATCATTTCATACGTGGCAAAAGCATTTCCAATACACATTCGTGGGCCAGCGCCAAAGGGATAATAATAGCTATTGTATTCCTTTGTGTCAAGTCCAACAAAACGGTCTGCAATATATTTCTCAGGATCTTTCCAAAATTTGGGATGTCTGTGAAGTTCATACAGTGAGAGCAATATCATAGTATTTTCCTTTAGCTCCAACCCAGTTAAATCATGTGCTTCCAATGCTACCCTATCTATAAAATATGCAGGTGGATACAAACGCATTGCCTCTTTGATACAGGATGCCGTCAAGGGTAATTTTCCCAGATCTTCCAAATCATAACCTTCTTTATTCAATAATCCTATTTCAGCAAACAACTTTTCCTGTAAATCGCGGTCTTTTGCAATAAAATAAAGCGTAAAAGCAAGTGCATTGGCTGTTGTTTCATGTCCTGCTGTAAACAAAATCATTACCTCATCAATCAGTTGCCTTCTTGGCATATGCGTTCCATCTTCATACGTCGTGGATAGCAACATATCCAATAAATCACTCTCATTCTTTGCGCTAGATAATCGTTCTTCGACCAAATCGTTAATAATATCCCTCGCTTTGTTACCCCTATTTAAATGTTTGGCTATCTCTCCCGACAAAGCAAACCACCATTTTAAGTACGGTTGCCTCATCTCTTTAACCAACATTTCCTGATTTTCCTGGGTAATCTGCTTGAGTTCGGCCATAGGTTGCCGAATATCATTATTGCTGAACAAAGATTTTGCAACCACCTGAAAAGCCAAATCCCCCATTAAGGAAAAAGCATCCTGATTGGTGCTCGGTACAATACGATCTAATTCCTTTTTTACAGCATTCTGCATGATCACAAAAAGACCTTTCAATTTTTTCATGTGAAAGGCAGGTTGTATCATTCTGCGGTGTGTACGCCAATGATCACCTTCGGAAGTCAGTAATCCATTTCCAATGTACTTTGCCAGATCTTGGATCTGTAATTTGGACTTGGAATAAAATCGATGCTTTTTTTTTAGGACTTGTTTGACCAATTCAGGGTCACGGGAAAAAATTACCTTCCCTTCTGCAGGAATGGAAACGCAAAAAGTATCTCCTAATTTTTCAAAGTTCTCGTGATGGAAGGGTAAAGGGTTCTTCTGTATTCTCTTGCGATTGGCAATTACCTTAAATGTAGAAATGTGAGGCAATCTTTTCATTAAAAAAGTCCTTCCTGAGCTCCCCCTTTTAATTTACCCAAATGCCGATAGGCCAATTCAGTTACTTCGCGACCTCTTGGGGTACGCATAATGAATCCTTGTTGGATTAAAAAGGGTTCGTAGACCTCTTCAATGGTTTCGGCGCTTTCTGAAACTGCAGTGGCCAAGGTGGTAATTCCCACTGGGCCTCCTTTAAATTTATCAATAATGGTGGTCAAGATTTTATTGTCCATTTCATCAAGGCCATGGGCATCAACATTCAGGGCTTTGAGTCCAAACTTGGAAATGTCCATATCTATGTTGCCGTTACCTTTTATTTGGGCAAAGTCTCTCACTCTTCGCAAAAGTGCATTACAGATTCTCGGGGTTCCTCTACTGCGACCTGCAATCTCAATGGCAGCATCATTTGTTATTGGGACTTTTAAGATATCCGCACTACGTTCTACTATGGTTGAAAGCAGTTCTGTATTATAATACTGTAATCTGCTCTGAATACCGAATCTTGCCCGCATCGGTGCCGTAAGTAATCCGGAGCGAGTTGTTGCGCCTATTAAAGTAAATGGACTTAGATTTATTTGAACGGTCCTTGCATTGGGACCAGTCTCAATCATAATATCAATTTTATAATCTTCCATAGCGGAATACAGGTACTCCTCCACAATAGGACTCAGGCGATGAATTTCATCAATGAACAATACATCCCGTTCTTCCAAATTGGTTAAGAGTCCGGCCAAGTCTCCAGGTTTGTCCAAAACTGGTCCTGATGTAATTTTGATTCCCACACCCAATTCGTTGGCAAGAATATGCGCCAAAGTGGTTTTTCCAAGTCCAGGTGGTCCATGAAACAATGTATGGTCCAAGGCCTCATCTCTAAGATTTGCGGCCTGAACAAAAATCTTTAAGTTTTCCAACACCTGCTCCTGACCGGTAAAATCATCGAAAGTAATGGGCCGTAATGCTCTTTCAATGTCCAGTTCTTCCTCAGAAAAATTATCGGATGTTGGATCTAAGTTTTCGTTCATGTCCTAACAAATATAGTCGAAACCCGATGCACTTGAAACCAATTTGATTAAAATAACCCAGTGGCATGTCATAGGAACTTGTCTTAAAAATCTATAGCTTAAATTAGATACTGTAAAACAAGATTTCGCAACCTGGCACATTATGGTAAAACCTAGTTATTCAATTGGCATTTTGCAATACATTCCCTTTTTTTATGTGATCTGGTCCGACGATTTACTTTCAGCCTCGGAGGTTTCCGTCATCAAAAAAACCATTGATGATGATGCTACATTAAACCTCGAAGAAAAAAAACAGTTGTTGCAATGGCTCAACAGGGAACAACCACCTTCCAATAAGCAATTTAAACTGTGGAAACAGACCATTGCAACTTCCAATGTAAAACTTATTGAAAGTGATACGTATCCCTTGTCAGCTTTAAGTCAACGGTTGGGGAATTTATATTGTGAGCAATGTGATTTTAATGAGCATTTAAAACATATTGAAATCAACTTGGGCATACAACCCAACCATTACAACCATTTATTCGATGTGGAGGTAGTGCATGAAAAAACCTCTAACCTATACAATGCACAAGATTTGGATGCACTGCTCAAAGGGTCCAATGCATCCGAAGTTGACACCTTTCGTGTTTTTCTTGATAAAGATATTTTTAAATGGACCGTATCTCGTAACAAGGATGAATTCAGAAACAAAGTACTGCAACAAGTTTCCCTCTTGGGTGAAAATGGATATGGGGCCATGGCCTATCCAAAATTGTATGGCGGAATCGGGAATATGCCAGCTTATGCCTCAATTTTTGAACATTTAATGTTCATTGATGGAAGTCTTGCCGTAAAATTTGGCGTACAGTTCGGGCTTTTTGGTGGAAGTATCCAAAAGCTGGGCACAAAAAAACATCATGACCACTATTTAAATGATGCCGGAAAAGCCAAACTCCTAGGCTGTTTTGCCATGACGGAAACAGGACATGGCTCTAATGTAAGAGGGGTAAAAACAACAGCCACCTATAATCAAAAAACAGATGCTATTGTCATTCATACACCTGGTGAAAATGACAACAAAGAATATATAGGCAACGCACTGCATTCTAACATGGCCTCAGTTTTTGCGCAGCTCATTGTAGATGGAAAAAATGAAGGAGTTCATGCTATTTTGGTTCCTTTGAGGGATGAAAAGCATAATTTACTTAAAGGAATTACCATTGAAGACAATGGCTATAAACTTGGATTAAATGGGGTAGATAATGGAAAGATATGGTTTGATCAAGTACGGGTTCCTCGAGAGAACTTGTTAAACAAATACGGAGAAATCAAGGATGACGGCACCTATTTTTCAGCCATAAAGAATCCAAACAAACGATTTTTTACCATGTTAGGGACCTTGGTCGGTGGTCGGATTTGCGTAGCCAAAGGTGCTTTGGGAGGAGCAAAAATGGCCTTGACCATTGCGGTCAAACATGCATTGAATAGACGACAGTTCAATGACAATGTAAAAATCCAAGAAGACCTGATAATGGATTACCCCACCCATCAACTTCGGTTAACGCCAGCCATTGCGAGTGCCTATGTGTATCATTTTACTTTGGAAGAAATGATGCGTAGGTATAGTGACGACAGCAAACCAGATAAAAGAAAAGTAGAGACACAGGTAGCTGGGTTAAAATCCATAATCACCTGGTTTGCCAACAACACCATACAAGAATGCAGGGAAGCTTGCGGTGGAAAGGGTTATTTGTTGGAAAACCGCATTGCAAACCTGAAAGGGGATGTGGATATATTCACAACTTTTGAAGGAGATAATACAGTGTTACTTCAACTTGCGGCCAAGGGAATACTATCCGATTTTAAAGCTGAATTCAATAGCGCAGGATTTACTTCGGTACTCAAGTTATTGCGCTCACAATTGTCGGATACGCTTACCACAATCAATCCTATTTATTCCAACAAGGTGGATTCGGAGCATTTGTACAATCCAAAATTCCATAAACATGCTTTTAATTATCGTACGCGAAGGTTGACCTATACTTTGGCCATGCGTATTCGAAATTATATTAAAAAAGGGGTTCCTTCGTACCAAGCTTTTTTAAAGGTTCAAACGCATTTGTTGGCTCTGGGAAAGGCTTATAGTGTTGAATTGGCCTATCAGATATTTGAGGAATATTGCACTACTATAACGGATGAAAAATATCGGAGCCTAATGGAAAAATTGGGCTCACTTTACGCCTTGCATGGGTTACATACTGATTCAAGATGGTATTTGGAACAAGGTTATTATAGCGGAGTCAAATCCAAAGCGATACGACAACGGGTAGAACGATTGTCCACAGAACTTCGGCCACATATAGAGGTGTTGGTAGATGGTTTTGGGATACCTGAGCATTGCCTCACTGCTCCAATTGCAAAATAGTACTACTCCTGTTTTTTAATCAGTTGAGCGGTGTCCAGAAATTCCAGAATGGTGATTTGCGGATTCCCATAAAGGTAAGTTTTGGTATTTTCTTTTGCTCTCAGCTCCAAATCGCGGAAAGCATATACCCGTGCACTAGCTGTATTTTCAATATTGATATTAAATGACCCTGCTTCCATCGTCTGTCCTTTAAATCTGGAGTTTCCTGATAAATTTGCCTGGATTCTATCCGAAGTACCTTCCAAAGTCAGCATACCATTTCCGTCCAATTCCACAAGACTGACTTCGTTAACGGCATAAATAAAAGCCTCTGCTCTATTGCTCAAACTAACGCTCAACGAATCTACATCCACATTAAAATCGCCTTTGCTGATACCTTCCATATTAATGTCCATAACGGCAGCGCTAGCTTTCAGATTTAATCTGGTGTTTTCAAACGTGTCTACAAACAATTCGTCACTGCTAATAACATCATCAACCGTTATACTACCTTTTTTTAGCGTAATCGCTTTGAGTTCGGTGTAATTGATAGTAATGTCGAATTGTTTTTTTGCCGTTACATTATAAAAGGAGCTGATAACAAGGGTGCTATCCTCGACTCGAAATTTTAATATGTCGATTAGATTATCATCGGCTACAATTTCATACCCTGATCCGAAAGATTTTTTTAAAACAACGTCCAAATCATCATTTAATTGAATTGCATTGAAAGCTGGAAGTTCATCGCTTACCTCCGTTACAACCCGACTTCCTTTTATTTTTGGTTTGCGTTGTGCCATCGCTGCAATATGACACATCAATACTAGTAGAATAGCTAAATTTTTCACAAGTGTTCGCTTATAGGGTTATTAAAGATATTACAATTACAGCTAACAATTGCCGTACCAAACTCTTTAAACAAAAAAGCCCATCCTAAAGGATGGGCTCATATTCTATTTGAAAATCACTAATGATTTAGCTCTTCCTCATTTTCTTGTAAGGGTACAGTTTGTGGCACAAAATCCTGTCCTGGAAGAATATATTCCCCATTTTCATACGTTTTACTGTAGTCATATGCCCAACGGTGCACATGTGGAATAGCTCCTGGCCAGTTGCCGTGCATATGTTCTTGAGGGGCTGTCCATTCCAAGGTAGTAGCTTTCCATGGGTTTAAAGGGCCTCGTTTTCCGTAAAAAACGCTTCGTACAAAGTTGAACACAAACACCAACTGGGCTGCGGCCGTAATTATTGCAAAAACGGTCATCAAAACCTGAACATTGGTCAGTTCATCAAACATTGGGAAAGCGGTATTCTCATAATATCTTCTTGGCACACCGGCCATTCCCACAAAGTGCATAGGGAAGAAAATTCCATAAGAACCAATCGCTGTTATCCAAAAATGGACATATCCTAAATTTTTGTTCATCATTCTGCCTTGGAACATTTTCGGGAACCAATGGTATACTCCCGCAAAAAGACCATACAAGGCCGATATACCCATTACCAAGTGGAAGTGAGCCACTACAAAATAGGTGTCATGAACATTGATATCAAGTGTACTATCTCCTAAAATAATACCGGTCAGACCTCCAGAAATAAAGGTAGAAACCATACCAATGGAAAATAGCATTCCCGGATTCAGTTGTAGATTTCCCTTCCATATCGTGGTTATCCAGTTAAAGGCTTTTACCGCTGACGGAATCGCAATCAATAATGTTGTAAAGGTAAATACCGATCCCAAGAATGGGTTCATTCCTGAGATAAACATATGGTGACCCCATACGATTGTAGATAGGAACGCTATCGCCAAAATGGAAGCAATCATAGCGCGATAACCGAAAATTGGTTTACGTGCATTTACAGCCATTACTTCGGATACAATACCCATAGCTGGAAGAATCACAATGTATACTTCCGGGTGTCCCAAGAACCAAAATAAGTGTTCGAACAATACCGGAGATCCTCCTTGGTAATGCAATACTTCACCTTGAATGAAAATATCTGATAAAAAGAAAGATGTTCCGAAACTTCTATCCATAATCAGCAATAAGGCTGCTGATAGTAACACTGGGAACGATATTACACCGATAACCGCAGTTACAAAAAATGCCCAGATAGTCAACGGCAAACGTGTCATTGACATTCCTTTTGTTCTAAGGTTCAAAACGGTTACGATATAGTTCAAGGACCCTAAAAGTGATGAGGCAATAAATATTGCCATGGATACCAACCATAATGTCATACCGGCACCAGAACCTGGTTGAGCTGATGGCAAAGCACTTAATGGAGGATAAATGGTCCATCCTGCTGCTGCCGGACCTGCTTCAACGAATAATGAAATAACCATGATTACAGCCGATACAAAGAACATCCAAAAAGAAAGCATATTCAAAAATCCGGATGCCATATCACGTGCGCCAATCTGCAATGGAATCAACAGGTTACTAAAGGTACCACTCAATCCCGCTGTAAGCACAAAGAATACCATAATGGTTCCGTGCATGGTAATCAATGCCAAGTACATGTCGGCATCCATAACACCATCAGGAGCCCATTTGCCCATAAACGTTTCAAAGATGGCAAACGATTCTCCAGGCCATGCCAATTGCATTCTAAAGAACAAAGACATTGCAATTCCAATGAATCCCATGATCAAAACGCCCGTAATAAGATATTGCTTGGCAATCATCTTATGGTCTTGACTGAAGATATACTTGGTTACAAAGGTTTCTTTATGATGATGTCCGTGATCTTCGTGTCCGTGTTCGTGTCCAGTAGCTGACATAATCTTTTTTAAGTTTTATTAAGGTTCTTATCCTATCTTATTATTATTCTGCGGGTGCAATAGTTTCCTTGAAAGTGGTCTGTTCTGCCAACCACTTATTAAACTCTTCTTCTGTCTCTACAATAATCTTCATCTGCATATTATAGTGTGACTTTCCACAAATTTTGTTACAAAGCAATACATAGTCATATTCCCAAGGTTCCGAATTGGGTTCTCCTTTTGCTGCTCGCTTGGCCCTAATAGCGTTGGTTCTTTTTACCTTATCAACTACGTCAGGGTTTAGCCTGATTTCCTCAGTAGTGATTGTTGGTGTGAATGAGAACTGGGTAATCATACCTGGAACACAGTTCATTTGTGCTCTAAAGTGAGGCATGTAGGCCGAATGCAAAACATCTTGAGAACGCATCATAAAGTTGACCTTACGACCGACAGGTAAATGCAGCTCTTTTACAATAATATCGTCTGAGGAGTTGGGGTCTGATTCGTCTAAACCAAGTACATTGGCACGATCTATATCGATCAAACGCACACTGGCATCACCCAATACATTATCGTCTCCACCGTAACGGGCCGTCCAATTAAACTGTTGGGCATAAAGCTCAACGATAAGTGGATCGTCGTCGTCGTTGATATCCATAATGTTCGTCCAGGTATATAATCCCCAAAGGATCAATCCTGCCAAAACAATTACTGGAATAATGGTCCAGATGAACTCCAAACGATCATTATCGGCAAAGAAAAGTGCTTTTTGACCTTCTTTTCCACGATACTTATATCCGAAGTAATGCAATAAAAATTGCGTGATGGTCTGTACAAAAAAGATGATGGCAAACGACACCCACATCAACTGATCATATTCACCTCCATGGGCTGATGATGCCTCGGGCAACAACACTTTTGAGTACTTCGCAAAACTAAAAATGGTGATTCCGTAGATAAAAATCAGGAATGCGAACATTAGATAACCATTGTAATTGTTATCTGAATCGTTGGCCACCTCTGAATAGTCTGATTTTAGTTGTGACAATTCAAAAATCTTGGTCATTTGCCAGATTGCGATTGCTACCAGAACTAAAACAGTCAATGTTAATAATGCAGTCATTGTATCTCTTTCTAAGACTTAATCGTATTAATAATGAAATTGTCTACTTTCTTCAATAAATGGGTTGCGCTTTGGCTGCAACGGTGCCTTGGTAAGTGTATTGAACACCCAATACACGAACAATCCACCAAAGAACAATATTCCTCCTATCTCAGGTACACCAATATGCCACTGATCACCCACTGTTGCCGGCATCACCATATTGAACACATCTAAATAGTGACCCAACAATACCACGATACCTGCCATGATCACAAACCAATTTACACGTTTGTAGTCGCTGTTCATCAACACCAACAATGGGAAGATGAAGTTCATGGCCACCATGGCGAAGAAAGGTAATTTATAATCTTGGAACCTAGCGATGTAATAGGTTACTTCTTCTGGAATGTTTGCATACCAAATCAGCATAAACTGTGAAAACCATAGATAGGTCCAGAAAATACTGATGGCGAACATAAACTTGGCCAAATCATGGATATGGCTGTCGTTTACATTTTCCAAATATCCTTTGGATTTTAAGTAGATGCTAACCATAGCGATTACCGTTATCCCGGAAACGAACATGCTTGCAAATACATACCAACCGAATAGTGTACTAAACCAGTGTGGGTCCAAACTCATGATCCAATCCCATGACATCATGGATTCGGTAATCAGATAGAAAACCAAGAACCCAGCCGACCATCTAAAGTTTTTTACGAAGTTTTTATTGTCGTCGGATTCGTCTTGTGCTAATGATAGTTTTCTGGAAATTTCTCTATAGAAAATCCAACCGCCCAAGAAAATTGCAGCTCTTACCAAAAAGAAGGTCGGGTTCAAATATCCTGCCTTTCCTTGCAATAGTTTGTCATGAGCTACGGTATCGGCATCCATCCAAACAAACATATGGTTCATATGTAGTACAGAGAGTACCAAAATCACAAATACAATGATACCGCCAGGCACCAAATAGGCTGTAATCGCCTCCATAACCCTGAACAGCATGGGTGACCAACCGGCCTGCGCAGCTCTTTGAACTGCATAAAAGGCCAAAACACCCAAGGCAATCATAAAGAAAAAGAAAGCGCCTACATACAAAGCAGCCCAAGGTCTATTTTGTAATTGGTGCAACAGGTGCTCATCATGCGAAGCATCGTGTTGTTCGCCATGGGCATCCGCTGGCGCATGTGCATCTTCCGTGCCATGTGAAGCTTCTTCCGCATGTCCTCCTCCATGTCCGTCATCATGTGCAGCTGCAACCATTTCCTTGGCTTCTTCCACGGTGCTGGGAGCATTTAAAAATCCAGTTGCTAAACAAATCAATCCTAACGCCATTGCGATGAAAGATCCTATTTTTAGCTTGTTTGAAAATGTATACATAGTATGCTCTTATCCAATTATTTTGTTAGATCTTCCTTTAACTTCATCACGTATTCGGATACTTGCCACATCTCTTCTTCATTGGCCAACTGGGCGGCATAGGATCCCATGGAGTTCAGTCCATAATAGATGGTATGATACGTAGTACCAACAGTGATATTACGTGCAACATCATCGTAACTTGGAACTCCCAATATTTTTTCACGCTTTACCAAAGTACCTTGTCCTTTTCCCTTTGGTCCGTGACAGATTGCGCAATAAATATCATATAATTCTTTTCCTTTTGCCAAATTGGATTCGCTTTGCAATGAATCCAACGGACTTGGCTCCAGTCTTGCCAACTCTTTTCCTTCTAAGGTATTTTCAAACTTGTATGGTAAATACCCTCTTGGAATGGTGTTTTCGACAGGAAGCATAGCTTCTGTACCTTGGGGAAACAAACCATTATCGACCCCTTGGTAGGTTTCATAACCCACTGGTTCGTACATGTTTGGCATATATTGGTAGTTTGGATTGTTCTTATCGGCACAAGCCGTAAAAGAAAGGACCAAAACCAAGACAACACTTATTTTACCTAAATGCTTCATATTTTACGACTCCTTTTCTGTAACATTTATTTCTACAGCTCCTGTTTCCCACAATAGTGCTGTCAATTCTTTTTCATTGTCCCCTAGTCCAATTTCCATTAAAAAATGGTCATCGGTAGTTCTTACATCTGGATTTTCGGCTTTTTTGAACGGCCACATTCTACTTCTAAGATAAAATGTGATCACCATTAGGTGAGCCGCAAAGAAAACTGTCATTTCAAACATAATGGGAACAAATGCTGGCATGTTTTCCAAATACGTAAAACTTGGCTTACCACCGATATCCTGAGGCCAATCGGCAATCATGATGTAGTTCATCATCACAATGGACACAATAAGTCCTAAACAACCATACATAAATGAGGTAATAGCTATTCGGGTATCATCCAAGCCCATCGCCTTGTCTAAACCGTGCACTGGGAAAGGGGTATACACCTCTTCTATATGATGGTGCTCTGCCCTTACCTTTTTTACGGCATGCATCAACACATCATCATCATTATAAAGTGCCTGTATAACTTTTGATGCCATAATTACTTTTTATCGTTTAATTTTTTAGCCTGTCCTGCCCAATCATCACGTTGCGCCCTACCTGGGAACGAACCAGTGATTGAATCCAACAAATCATATTCTTTTTCGGTCATTTTGCTTACTTGTGCGAAAGTAAAAATCCCAATTTGGTTCAAGGTCTGCTCCATTTGTGGACCAATTCCTTTTACTTTTTTCAAATCGTCAGCAGTTTCGGTATCCGCATCAAACGTTCCAATGGAATCCAATAAAGAGGAAACTTTTGCTGTGTCCGCCCCAGAATTTTCTTCTTTTGAAGCTGCTTTTTCTGTTATTGCCCCACCTTTTGATGGCGTTTGGTACAAGGGTTTTCCTGCATCACGTAAATTTTTGAATCGTTCTCCAGAGGATTTCAAAATCGATTTTACCTCGGCCTGAGCAATTACCGGGAATGTTCTGGAGTACAGCAAGAAAAGTACAAAGAAGAAACCGATGGTTCCAATGAAGATTCCGATATCGATAAATGTTGGGGAGAACATAGTCCAAGAAGATGGCAAATAATCCCTGTGCAAGGAGGTAACAATAATAACAAATCGCTCAAACCACATTCCAATGTTTACTACAATGGAGATAAAGAATGAGAACATGATACTGGTACGCAATTTTTTGAACCACATAAATTGTGGAGAGAACACGTTACAGGTCATCATGGACCAATAAGCCCACCAGTAAGGTCCTGTAGCCCTGTTCAAGAATGCATATTGTTCATATTCAACTCCAGAATACCAAGCGATGAATAACTCCGTGATATAGGCACATCCAACGATGGAACCTGTAATCATGATCACGATGTTCATTAATTCGATATGCTGCACGGTGATATAGGCTTCAAGGTTACACACTTTTCTCATAATAATGAGAAGTGTCTGCACCATGGCAAATCCGGAGAAAATTGCCCCAGCAACAAAGTAAGGCGGGAAGATGGTTGTGTGCCATCCTGGAATTACTGATGTGGCAAAGTCAAAGGATACAATAGTGTGTACTGAAAGTACCAATGGCGTGGCCAAACCTGCCAATACCAAGGAAACTTCTTCAAAACGCTGCCAATCTTTGGCTCTACCTGTCCAACCAAAGCTTAAAAGGCTATATATTTTCTTTTGGAAAGGTTTTACCGCCCTGTCACGAATCATGGCAAAATCAGGAAGCAATCCTGTCCACCAGAATACCATTGAAACGGAAAGGTATGTTGAAATCGCGAATACGTCCCAAAGTAAGGGTGAGTTAAAGTTTACCCATAAAGATCCAAACTGGTTTGGAATTGGAAGTACCCAATAGGCCAACCAAGGACGACCCATGTGAATAATTGGGAACAAACCTGCCTGGATAACGGAAAATATGGTCATTGCCTCTGCGGAACGGTTGATGGCCATTCTCCATTTCTGCCTGAACAATAGCAAAACCGCTGAAATCAGCGTTCCTGCGTGACCAATACCTACCCACCATACAAAGTTTGTAATATCCCAGGCCCAGTTGACGGTCTTGTTAAGACCCCAAACCCCAATACCTGTGGATATGGTATAAATGATACATCCTATACCCCAAAGAAACGCTACCAGGGCAATGGTGAAGACAATCCACCAATGTTTGTTCGCCTTTCCTTCAACAGGAGCGGCAATATCCACAGTAACATCATGGTATCCTTTATCTCCAAGTACTAAGGGCTTTCGAATAGGTGCTTCGTAATGCGACGCCATAATTTATCTTCTAGTTACTTCTTTTATTTATTGATTAAGCCTCGTTGGTGTTTCTTACTTTAACATGGTAGAACACATTTGGTTTTGTGCCCACATGTTCTAACAAATGGTACATTCTATCATCTTCCTTCAACTCGGCAATCTTACTTTCTTTATCGTTGATATCTCCAAATATCATAGCTCCACTGCTACAAGCAGCTGAACATGCCGTCTGGAACTCACCATCTTTAACGGTTCGCCCTTCTCGCTTGGCATCTAAAATGGTTTTCTGCGTCATTTGGATACACATGGAGCATTTTTCCATAACCCCTCTAGATCGAACATTCACATCTGGATTAATGACCATTTTACCAAGGTCATTATTCATATTAAAGTCAAACTCATCATTATCAGAGTATAAAAACCAGTTGAACCTTCGTACTTTGTATGGGCAGTTGTTTGCACAATATCTTGTACCTACGCAACGGTTGTATGCCATTTGGTTTTGACCTTGTCTGCCATGTGAGGTAGCGGCTACAGGACAAACGGTTTCGCAAGGAGCATGGTTACAGTGCTGACACATTACGGGCTGAAAAGCAACCTGTGGGTTAGCTGCAGCATCTTCCATTTCTTGAAAGCCTCCTAAAGAACCATTGTCTCCCCAAAGACCATCCATTCCATCTTTCTTCTCATCGTCCTGCTCAAAGGTCTCTTCGGATGAATAATATCTATCGATACGCAACCAGTGCATGTCTCTGGATTTTCTAACCTCTTCCTTACCAACCACAGGAACGTTGTTCTCTGCGTGACAAGCAATTACACATGCACCACAACCGGTACAGGCATTCAAGTCGATTGATAAATTAAAGTGGTGCCCAATGGAACGATCAAATTCTTCCCAAAGATCAGCATCTGGTGAGGTCACCGGAATTTCCTGATGGTTCAAAGAAACTTGTGGCATATGGTTCCACTCATCATGATCCTTGGTATTGAATATCTCCAAGGTTGTTTCCTTGATGATATCACCACGTCCCATCAACGTATTATGCAACTGCACACATGCAAACTCGTGTTCTCCAGCAGTTTTTTCCATGCTCACCGACTGTACATCGGAAAAGTTATTATATAAGGTATAGGCATTTACACCGGTTGCCAATTCAGTCTTCATTCCGGCCTGTCTACCATATCCGAATGAAAGCCCTACGGTTCCGTTTGCCTGACCGGGCTGAATGATAACTGGAACATTTTCCAAAACAGTACCATTCACGGTAAGATTTACGTAGCTTCCATTCAATCCGCCATTGGCTACATTATAATTTTCCAGCTCCAATGCTTCAGCATCAGCCTTGGAAACGGTAACATAGTTATCCCAAGAAGCCCTTGATATTGGATCGGGGAATTCTTGTAACCAAGGGTTATTGGCCTGACGACCATCTCCCATACCTACTTTGGAGTACAATACCAATTCGGTTCCTTGGCTGGTAGCATTGATCAATGATCTTATTGAGGATGCAATCGGAACAATTTCAGACTGCTCTTCTTCTGTTTCAGCAGGAACAACAACTGGCTCCTCTGCAACCTCAGCACTTGCTGTAGCCGCAAAAACACCATCTTGTAAAGCTTTGTTCCAATCATCGCCTTGCAGAATCGCAGTATTCCAATTTTCTTTAATGTATTCATAGTAGGTTTTATCACTACCCATCCATGTTAACAGGGCTGTTTGAAATTGTCTAGTATCAAACAACTCGCGAATTGCAGGCTGCATTAAACTGTATTGTCCTTTTTTCAATTGCGCATCGCCCCAAGATTCCAAGTAATGGGAAGCGGCGGCTACATATCCAGCGGACTGGGCTGTTTCATCATTATTGAAAGCAAAGCTTACGGAAACATCCACCTTATCAAGACCAGCAACAAAATCAGCTGCATTTGGCAATGAGTACACGGGGTTGGCACCATCGATAATCAAAGCTCCTACACGACCGGCATTCATATCAGAAACCAGCTTGTTCACTTTGGCAATATCACCTTGACGAACATATTTAGGGCTTTCAACATCAAAGGCCGCACTACCCAATAATTTGTTTATTGCTAAAACTACAGTTTGTGCATTAATATCGTTGAGGCCGGTAACCACAACAGCTTTGTTTCCCGCTTTTTTGATTTGCGAAGCAATATTTTCAACCGCTTCATCTACATCGGAAGTTCCGCCACCTACATTAGTTCCATTAAGCTTGCCATATAATTTGGCCAAAGCTATTTTTTGCTGGGTAGGTGACATCGGGTAACGCTTATCTGCATTTGCCCCCGAAAGTGACATATTGGATTCTAATTGGATGTGCTTGGACATTTTTCCATTTTTTGGAACACGTCCTTTAGCATAACCACTATCATATCCACCACCTTGCCAATCTCCTAAGAAATCCGCTCCGAAGGAGATGATAACATCAGCTTTCTCAAAATCATAATCCGCCAAAGCTCTTTCTCCATAGGCGGCATTGAATGCATTCAGTGCTGCATCTTCCGAAATTGCATCGTATATTACATGGTTTACGTTATCACCAAACTCAGCTTTAAACTCAGCAATCAATTTATCTGTTGAAGGGCTTGCATAGGTTTGGGTTAACAAAACGATTTGTTTGCCAGAATTCTTGGAAGCCGTCAAGCCTCCTTTAATTCTGTTATCCAAATCTTTCCAATCCATAGGCTCCCCATTAGCCATCGGTCCTTGGACCCTTTTGCTATCATATAGTGTCAACACAGATGCTTGAACACGTGCATTGGCACTTCCGCCTATCTTGGCTTCGGTATTGTTCTCAATTTTGATTGGCCTGCCTTCTCTTGTCTTCACCAAAATGCTGGCGAAGTCAAATCCATCAGCTATTGTAGTTGCATAGTAGTTGGCAACTCCTGGTACTATGGTATCAGGTTGCACCACATATGGAATGGACTTATGGACAGGTCCCTCACATGCAGCCACGGTAGCGGCAGCAGTACTGAACCCAACATACTTTAGAAAATCCCTTCTATTGGTAGTTGAAGCAGATAGGTTTTCCTTATCTCCCAAAAACTCATCAACAGGGATTTCTTCCGAAAATTCGTTTTGTCTTAGCGTCTCAACAATGGAATCGTTCGGATTTAACTCCGCTTCGCTTTTCCAATATTTTTTGTTTGATGCCATACGATATATCTGAGATTATCTTCTTTTAATTCTTAATAGTGACATTTACCACATTCCAAACCACCCATCATGGCAGCGGTAAGCTGCTCTACACCATATTTTTTGGAAAGTTCTGCATGAATGGATTCGTAGTATTCATTGCCTTCCATTTTCACATTGGTTTCCCTGTGACAGTTGATACACCATCCCATGGTCAACGGGGCAAACTGCTCCATGACTTCCATTTCCTCAACAGGACCGTGACAGGTTTGGCATTCGATTCCAGCAACTGAAACGTGCTGCGAGTGATTGAAATATGCGAAATCTGGCAGGTTATGCACTCTTACCCATTCAACAGGTTGTGTTTCACCGGTGTATTCTTGTTCATCCTCATCCCATCCAACGGCTTTGTACAATTTCTTGATTTCACCCGTGTAGAATTCATTGGTATATCCATTTGCCAAATCTTCAGCACTAGGTCCTTCTGGATTTCCTTTGTACTCATATATAGATTTATGGCAGTTCATACACACATTCAATGCTGGTATGCCCGATGTTTTTGAAACTCTTGCTGAAGAGTGGCAGTATTTACATTCTATTTTGTTATCCCCAGCATGGATTTTATGTGAATAGTGAATTGGCTGTACCGGTGCGTAACCTTGATCAACACCTACTTGCATCATCCATCCGTAAGCAAAATAACCGCTTGCCAATAGCAAAAAGATTGCAGTGACCAAAACCAAAAATTGGTTTTGCGCAAAAGCTTTCCAAATTGGAACTCTTTTTTCAGCCTGTTCCTTCTCAACAGCCACACCGTTCGCTTCTGCAATTCGTCTTAAGGTCCTGTTCACCAAAATCAACATAATGACCAACAGACCAAAAACCAAGGCAAGTGCTCCTAGGATAATCTCGTTTGAAATACCGGAAGAATCTTCAGCAGAACCATCACCTCCGTCAGCTGTTACAACAACGGCAGGAGCAGGTGGAGGAGCGGCAGTATAGGCCAGGATATCATCCATATCTTGATTGGACAGCGTTGGAAATGCCGTCATGGCCGCTTGGTTGTACTCAGCATAAATCTTGTTGGCATATGCATCCCCAGATTTAATCATTCCCGGGCTATTCTTAATCCAAGTATAGAGCCATTCTTTGTCCAATCCTTCGTCCTCAGACAATCTTGCTTCAACATTTGCCAATGCAGGCCCGGTCATTTTTCGGTCCAACGAGTGACAAGCAGCGCAATTCTGATTAAAGAGCTGCTTTCCTTTGGCTACATCGCCACCAGAAGCTTCTGCAGCTTCTTCTTGCGCATAAAATGAAACGGAAAAAAATAGGAGGGATAAACCTAAAACTTTAGAAAATAGATGGCGGTATAAAACCTTTTTCATATTAACGAAATTTCTATCGAAATCTTTGGCACGGTTATTTCCATTGATATTGAGAACAATAGCTTTAAACGGCCCAAAATCGGACACAAAAGTACAACATAGCCACATTTTTTAAAATGTTAAGGTATTTATAATATATAATTTATAAGCGTTCTAAATAATATGCATTTCTCTTGTTTAATACTTAATAAATTACATTTGTACAAACGCAATTTAGAAAAGAGGTCAAAGATTATGAAAACCCTTGTATATATAGCCCTTTTTACTGGTTTTACGCTTCAGGTTTCCGCTCAGGAAGGGAACGTTACCATAGAACAGGACCCTCGTATCGATGAGCTGTTGAAATTATACACAGAGGTCAACTCCAAGTCTGATTTTTACCAAATTCAGGTAGGATTTGGAAGCTATCAGAAGGCTCAAAATTTAAAAACAAAAGTGGACATTGATTTTGCCGGTTGGTATTCTAAAATTGAATTTGAGTCGCCCACTTATCGTGTGCGATTGGGAAAATTCAAAACAAAACTTGAAGCGGAACGCAAATATCTTGAAGTACGAAAAAAATATCCCGAAGCTATTCTTCTAAAACCGGAAGGAAAGTAACGTTTGACAAACCTTACACAAAAAAAAGCCGCATAATGCGGCTTTTTTTTGTATTCAAATGAAGCTTACAGTTTTTTCTTGACCGCCACTTCCTGGAAGGCTTCTACAATATCACCTTCTTTAATGTCATTGTAGTTTTTGACCTGCAATCCACAGTCATATCCTTTGGCCACTTCTTTGACATCATCTTTAAATCGTTTAAGGGATGAAAGCTCGCCTGTAAATATGACCACTCCATCTCTGATCAAACGAATTTGAGAGTTTCTAAAGATTTTACCAGTGGTAACCATACAACCGGCAATGGTACCGATTTTTGAAATTTTGAAAGTTTCCCTGATTTCAGCATTACCTGTTATCTCTTCTTTCATTTCTGGAGACAACATTCCTTCCATCGCATCCTTAAGGTCATTGATGGCATCATAGATAATGGAGTACATTCTGATATCAATTTCCTCCTTATCAGCAACTGCTCTGGCATTACCCATTGGTCTCACATTAAATCCGATAATAATTGCATCGGAGGCACTAGCCAACAATACATCTGATTCGGTGATTGCGCCAACTCCTTTGTGTATGATATTGACCTGAATCTCATCGGTGGACAATTTCTGGAAAGAATCCGTTAATGCCTCAACAGATCCATCCACATCACCTTTAAGGATAATATTTAGTTCCTGGAAGTCGCCAAGCGCTATCCTTCTACCAATTTCATCCAGTGTGATATGACGCTGCGTTCTTACAGATTGCTCACGTTGCAATTGGGAACGCTTTGTAGCAATTTGTTTTGCTTCGCGTTCATCTTCCAACACATTGAACCTGTCACCTGCTTGTGGTGCTCCATCCAATCCTAAAATTGAAATTGGTGTTGCCGGTCCAGCTTTCTCGATATTATTCCCGCGTTCATCCTGCATGGCCTTTACTTTACCACTGCAAGTTCCTGCCAATACATAATCTCCTATCTCCAAAGTACCGGTTTGCACTAAAATCGTGGAAACATACCCTCGGCCTTTATCCAAAAATGCTTCTACCACGGTACCTGTTGCCAAACGGTCAGGGTTCGCTTTTAACTCCAAAAGCTCAGCTTCCAACAGCACTTTTTCCAAGAGTTCTTTAACACCTTCTCCTGTTTTAGCTGAAATGTCATGGGATTGTATTTTACCACCCCAATCTTCAACCAAAAGGTTCATTGCAGCAAGACCTTCTTTGATCTTATCAGGGTTTGCTGTTGGTTTATCAATTTTATTGATTGCAAAAACGATCGGTACGTTAGCGGCTTGCGCATGACTTATCGCTTCTTTGGTCTGTGGCATGATATCATCATCCGCCGCAACCACAATTATTGCAATATCAGTAACCTGGGCACCTCTTGCACGCATTGCGGTAAACGCTTCGTGACCCGGAGTATCCAAGAATGTTATTTTTTGTCCATCTTCCAAGGTAACCCCGTATGCCCCAATGTGCTGGGTGATACCTCCGCTTTCACCGGCAATCACATTTTCTTCCCTTACGTAATCCAGAAGAGATGTTTTACCGTGATCAACGTGACCCATTACAGTTACAATCGGCGCTCTAGGTTTTAAATCTTCCGGAGCATCAACTTCTTCTTCAATGGATTCCTCAATTTCGGCAGTCACAAACTCGACTTCATATCCGAATTCCTCGGTTACAATGGAAAGTGTTTCTGCATCCAATCTCTGGTTCAAGGTCACCATGATCCCCAAGGACATACATGCAGATATAATCTGTGTAGTGGTCACATCCATCATGGTTGCCACTTCATTAACGGTAACAAACTCCGTAACCTTTATGATTTTACTTTCCAGTTCTTGAAGTTCAAGATCCTTTTCTGTCTGCTGACGGTGTTGATCTCTTTTTTCCCTTCGGTATTTGGCACCTTTTCCTTTACTGGATTTCCCTTGAAGTTTTTCTAAGGTCTCCCTAACTTGTTTTTGTACTTCTTCTTCTGTAGGCTCAACCTTTGGAGCGGAACGTTGATTTCCTTTTCTACCTGGACCACTTCCTCCTCTCGGGCGGTTTCCACCTTGTTGGGGCGTATTTTTGCTTACAATACGCTTTCTGCGTTTCTTTCTATCGGCAGCACCAGCAGCACTCCCTGTAGATTTAGCAGGTTCTTCTTTCTTCTTCTTGGGCTTTTTGAATTGGGACAAGTCAATTTTATCACCGGTAATCTTAGGGCCACTAAGTTTTTTATATTGGGTTTGAATAGCCCCAGGCTCTTTGGCTGGCGCCTCTTCTTCTTTTTTGGACTCAACTGGCTTTTCAGGTTTTTTGGCCTCTACTTTTGGCTTTTCCTCAACCTTTGGTTGTTCCTTAGCTTTGGGTTGCTCTACTTCTTTTGACTCTTTAGCTTCTGCTTTGGGGGCTTCTGCTTTAGGAGCTTTTGCTTTGGGAGCTTCGGGCTTCTTATCCAAATCAATCTTACCCACGGTTTTTGGTCCAGAAAGCTCCGCTTTGGCCTTTATAACTTGCTCTGCGTTTCTTTTTTCCCTAGCAATACGACGTTCTTCTTGCTCTTGCTCTATTTGGATTCTAAGCGCTTCTTTTTCCTTTCTTTTTTCCTCACCAACTTCTTTGGAAGCTACTTTTTTGCTCTTATCCGTTTGAAATTCATCCAACAGTACTTGGTATACCTCATCGGTAATTTTTGTTGTAGGACGAGCCTCCACTTCATGCCCTACGGAAGTGAGATGTTCAACAGCCCTGTCCAATGAAATGTTCAATTCCCTTAGAACTTTGTTGAGTCGTATTGTTGGGTTTCCTGCCATAAATTGTTTTACTTGCCCTAAAATTCGCTGCTAATATATAGTTTAATCTTCAAATTCCTCCTTGAGAATACGTACTACTTCAAGAACAGTTTCTTCTTCTAAATCGGTTCTTTTGATAAGGTCCTTCGCATCTTGCTCCAATACACTTCGTGCTGTGTCAAGTCCAATCTTTTTGAACTCCTCTATCACCCACGCTTCTATTTCATCTGAGAATTCCGTCAATTCAACATCTTCCTCCACACCTTCACGGAACACATCAATCTCATAACCAGTTAATTGACCTGCCAAACGGATGTTGTGACCACCTCTTCCAATTGCTTTGGAAACTTCTTCAGGTTTTAGATACACCTGAGCCGTTTTCTTTTCATCGTTTAATTTAACCGACGATACTCTTGCCGGACTCAATGCTCTGGTGACCATCAACTGGGAATTGTTTGTCCAGTTGATCACATCAATATTTTCATTGCCCAATTCGCGGACAATTCCGTGGATTCGAGATCCTTTCATTCCCACACAAGCACCTACTGGGTCAATTCTATCGTCATAGGAATCTACGGCAACTTTTGCTTTTTCGCCAGGGATTCTCACTGCTTTTTTAATGGTAATCAATCCATCAAAAACCTCTGGAATTTCTTGGAAGAACAATTGCTCCAAGAAAATTGGCGATGTTCTGGACATGATAATCGCAGGTTTGTTGCCCTTTAGCTCAACACTTTCGATTACTCCCCTTACATTATCCCCTTTGCGGAAAAAGTCGGATGGAATCTGCTTTTCCTTCGGAAGGATAATTTCATTGCCTTCATCGTCCAACAAAATAATCGCCTTGTGACGAATATGATGCACTTCCGCAGTATAAATCTCACCTTCTAAATCCTTGAATTGTTTGTAGATGGTGGTGTTGTCATGCTCATGTATCTTAGAAATCAGGTTTTGACGAAGTGCCAAGATGGCTCTTCTACCCAAATCCATAAGTTTTACTTCTTCCGAAACATCCTCTCCTACTTCAAAATCAGGTTCAATTTTTCTTGCTTCGGATAATGAGATTTCTTCATTGGGCTCTTCCACTTCACCATCTTCGACCACAATCCGGTTTCTCCAAATCTCCAAATCGCCCTTATCAGGATTGATAATGATGTCAAAGTTTTCATCAGAACCAAACTTCTTCTTTAGTGCATTTCGGAATACATCTTCCAAAATTGCCATAAGGGTTACCCTATCTATAAACTTATCGTCCTTAAATTCCGAAAAGGATTCGATGAGCGCTAGGTTTTCCATTTTTGAATTACAATTAAAATTTTAATATCACTTTTGCTTCATGGATTTCAGAAAAGGGAATACTCCGTTTTTTCTGAACTGTAACTTTTCCTTTACCAACGGGTTTGGGCTCTCGAGCCTTCCACTCTAAGGTAATGCTGTCTTCCGAGGCTTGGGTCAGGTTTCCTTCCAATTCCTCTTCACCTGTCCTCACCTTTAATTTTCTGCCAATATTCTTTCTATACTGACGTGGCAATTCTAAAGGAGATGCAGCTCCGGCCGAGGTCACTTCCAAGGAAAAATCCTCTTCTTCCCTATCCAGGTTATGCTCTATGGCCCTACTTATGTTCATGCAATCTTGAAGATTGACCCCTTCATCGCCGTCTAAAACCACACGGATCGTATTATCGCCTACAATGGTAAAATCAATCAAGAACAACGATGGATGTTCCTCCAATGCCTTGTTCAATAATGATGTTACCTTTTCTTTCAACATTACAAATACTCTTTCAAAACAATTTAAAAAGATTCCTCCCTTCGGCGGAGTTAGTTCAACTTGTAACTTTTTGTTCGCCTAATAAGACTCCAAAAATTTAAGTTTTACTAATAAAAGAGGGGACTAGAAGTCCCCTCATGAATACTTTTATATCCGTTCAGTGGCGCAAAGATACAATAATTATGGAGTTTGCAAAATTGAAAATGGCTTTGCTCTGCTCAATATTTAAGCTCGAATCTTTTCATAAACTTCTTAAAACAATTAGTTCACATTATCCATCCACCACAGCTGCTTCCAAATTTCTTCTTCACCATCATTTCGTTGGGCAATTCCAGGGGTACTTCTCCCATCTTGAATATATTTAGTGAGCAGTTTTTTGAGCTCTTCTACTTTCCCGTTATTGGATGCTTGCAAATTATCCGATTCTGCAGGGTCGTCTTTTAAATTATATAGCTGTACTTTGGACAACCCTTCTAAAGCTTCCTTATTATTAGGTGTTGGGAAACTCCACCCACCAGAACCGGGACACATAATCAACTTCCAATCTCCTTTTCGAATAGCGAAGCTTCCATTTATGGAATGATGTACCGTAGCCTCCCTAAAATTACCTTCTACGGGCTCTTGCTTAAGCAAAGGCAAAAGATTATAACTGTCCTCCCCTTCATTATCTTTTAATCGGTAACCTGCAATCGCGGCACAAGTTGCCACAAAATCGGTAGTACATATAGTTTGAGCGTTTACGGAGCCTTTTTTTACTTTCTCAGGCCATTTTATTATATAGGGCACGCGATGTCCCCCTTCAAAGATATCGGCCTTATGACCTCTGTAAATATGACTTGGAAAATGCCCTTTTTCTGTCAATTCTTCAATTTTAGCTGCAGGGGAGCATCCATTGTCACTGGTAAAAACTATTATGGTATTATCTGCAACTCCGGCACTTTTTACAGTGGCATTCAATTTTCCCATATAATCATCGATCATCATCATAAAATCTGCATAAGGATTTAGACCACTTTTATCTTGCCATTCTGCTGTGGGTAAAATGGGAGTGTGCGGAGATGGCAACGCCAAATAAAGAAAAAATGGTTCTTCTTTATTGGCTTGTTCTTTCACGTACTTGATTCCTCTTCTAAAGAAATTTGGCGTCACATCATCATGAACAAAATCCTTGGAAGTTGGCCCTTTTCTCCACCAAGAATATTTACCTGTATTAACTGTGGTAGAATCAGGTATTTCTGTGGCCATGCCATTTTCTACATATACATAGGGAGCCATATCCAAAGAACCGCTATGACCGTAAGCGTAATCAAACCCCAAATCATTGGGTGTGTTTTTTACAGGCTTGGTGTAATCTATATTGGTAAACGTGGTATCCTGCCATCCTGTTGTGGGCTCCAAATCTGGATTTTTCAACGCCCAGTCCCAGCCTAAATGCCATTTGCCTATAAAAGCTGTGCTATATCCACTCTTTTTTAATATGGAAGCTACCGTAGTTCTGTTTTTTGGAATCAAAGCCTTGGAAGCTCCTATTAACACTCCTTCTTTAAGACTGCTTCGCCAATTATATCTACCGGTAAGAATTCCGTATCGCGTTGGTGTACAAACCGCCGAAGAGGTATGCGCATCGGTAAACATCATTCCCTCTTGTGCCAGCTGGTCTAAATGCGGAGTTTTTATTTTACTGTTACTGTTAAATGCTGATATATCGCCATAACCCAAATCATCTGCCAACACAAAAATGATATTCGGTTTTTGCTCGATAGACACTTCTTTGGCATTCTTTTCGGAGCAGCTCAAAACTGTAAGTACGAAAAAGGCAACTAGAATGGTTTTTGGATGGTTGTTCATAACGGCCATTTGGTTTAGCTATGAAATGTACCCAAATAATGGTAAACAAAAAATCCCGATTTCGTTTGAAATCGGGATTTTCATAAAATTGTGTTGGCCTACAAGGACTCGAACCTTGAACGACTGGACCAAAACCAGCTGTGTTACCAATTACACCATAGGCCAGTACCACATTTGAGGGTGCAAATTTAAAACAAACTTTTGTATGGGCAAATAATTTGATAAGATTCCAAGCTTATTTTTTTTGCAACTACCGTTGTTAAAGGTTTTCCAAAATTCATCAGTCGTCTCTACTATATTTACTAAATTCGCCCCAACTTGGTAAACACCACCTTTTATGTTTGCAAAAGACTTCAAAAAATGGGATTCCATACTAGGATGGGTCTCTTTTACCATTGCATTTGTAGTTTATGCCCTTACCGTGGAACCCACTGGAAGTTTTTGGGATGCTGGTGAATATATCACCACTTCTTCCAAATTACAAGTAGGTCACCCACCGGGAGCCCCACTTTTGCAAATGATAGGTGCCTTCTTTGCAATGTTTGCTTTTAGTGATGTTACCAAAATCGCATTGATGGTCAACGCCGTCTCCGTCGTTTCAAGTGCTTTTGCCGTGTTGTTCACTTTTTGGACCATTACCAACTTGACACGAAAAATGATTTCAAAAAAGAAATCGATTTCCAACAGCAAGGCAATTGCCATTCTGGGCAGCGGTCTTGTGGGTGCTTTGACATTCACTTTTTCCGATAGTTTTTGGTTCAATGCGGTAGAAACAGAGGTCTATGCCATGGCCAGCTTGATCATGGCCCTTTTGCTTTGGATGGGACTGAAGTGGGTAGACAACCTTGATGACCCCAGGGGTAGCAGATGGCTATTGCTCATTTGTTTTGTTATCGGCCTTACTTTCGGAATACAATTTATGGGCTTTTTGGCCATTCCATCCATCGGACTTTTATATTATTTCAAAACATACAAAACCACCACCATAAAGAACTTTTTACTAGCCAATATTGTTGTGGTTACGCTATTGATGCTGGTTTATAAATTCTCTTTGACTTACGTACTAAAACTATTTGGTTGGGGTGAGGTCTTTTTCATAAACAGTATTGGACTGCCCTTTAATTCGGGAACCATAATTATAGGACTCCTTTTTATAAGTGCTTTTTATTTTGCGCTCCGTTACACCAGAAAAAACGGTTTCTATTCAGGAAACATCATTGTCCTATGTTTGATGTTTCTGTTGCTCGGTTTTTCGTCATGGTTAATGCTGCCCATTCGTGCCAACGCCAAGACCGTGGTCAATGAAAATGACCCATCAGATGCCCGTTCGCTACTGGCCTATTATAACAGGGAGCAGTATCCCGGGGTTGAAAGTCCTTTTTATGGCGCCTATTTTTCAGACACTTTTGCTCCAGCCGGTGAAGACAAAGATGACCGACCAAAATATGAGAAAGATGAAAAATCGGGTAAATATGTGATTGTTAACAATTACAAAAACGCCATCCAAGGACCACATGAAAAACATGTAGGCGTTCTCCCAAGACTTTGGAGTGATCAACATGCGGAGAACTACATGCGCTATTTTGGGGTGTTGGAGTTTAAGATCAAATCAGAATATATTTCCAACAACGATCTTAGAGAAGCAGTTGCCCAATTTAAAAATGCATATGCCCAACGGGAGCTTGATGCCGAACAGTACATTCGGTTTTTACGGGAATTTGGAGAATATATAGAAGTAGAGCCTCCCACTTTGTGGCAAAACATTGAATACATGTTCCAATTTCAATTTGGATATATGTACATGCGCTATTTTATGTGGAATTTTGCTGGGCGCCAAAACGATATTCAAGGAAGATACGATGAAAACGGACATTGGCTCAGTGGTATCGGTTTTATAGACAGCCTGAGATTGGGAAGCCAAAAAAATCTGCCTAGCGATTGGGAGAACAATAAAGGTCGCAACACCTATTTCTTTTTGCCTTTGCTTTTGGGAATTATTGGCATTGTGTTCCAGATTTCCAAAAATCCTAAACACTTTTGGGTGCTCTTTGTATTTTTTATGTTCACCGGATTGGCAATTCAATTCTATACCAATCCCTATATTTTTCAACCAAGGGAGAGGGATTATTCACTTGTGGGGTCCTTCTACATCTTTTGTATCTGGATAGGAATTGGAGTTTATGGCCTTTTTGACGAGTTCCGGAAACTTTTATCCGCCAAAATAGTTGCACCAGCAATTACGATTATTTGTCTACTTGCGGTCCCCTTATTAATGGCCTTTCAAAACTGGGACGACCATGATCGTTCTGGAAGATATACCGCTAATTCAACAGCGAAAGCATATTTAAATTCATGTGAAGAAGATGCTGGCGCCATTCTGTTTACCATTGGTGACAATGACACTTTTCCTTTGTGGTATGTACAAGAAATCGAAAACCATCGTACCGATGTTCGCGTAGTGAACACAAGCCTCTTTGCCACAGATTGGTATATTGATCAAATGAAACGTAGGGCATATGAAAGTGACCCTATACCATCACAATTGACCCATGACAAATATCGATACGGATCACGCGACGCGGTCTACTACCAAGGCATAACAGAGAATAGATGGAGCATTAAAGATTTTGTGAATTGGATTGGAAGTGATAAACCGCAAACCAAATACAAATATCTTTTGGAGAAGCAAGGCGCGGATGTTAGTGAAGTTCCAGAAGGCACCTTAAACATTATTTACTATCCCACAAATAAAATCAGGATTCCAGTAAACAAAAAGAATGTTTTGGAAAGTGGATTGGTCAAAGAAAAAGATTCAGCCCTTATAGTTGATTATATAGATATTGACCTCCCTAAAAGTGCACTTCCAAAGAACAGGATCCTAATGTTGGACCTTATCGCCAATAACGATTGGGAAAGACCTATTTACTTTTCTGGTGGAAGTTTTGATAAGGCAGAATACATTTGGATGAAGGATTATCTGCAATTGGATGGATTGGTCTATAAATTGGTTCCCATTAAAACCGAAAATCAGAGTTCTTTTGAAATGGGTCGTATTGATAGTGATTTGATGTACGATATTGTTAAGAAATGGGATTGGGGAAATTCTTCAAACAAAGATATTTACCACGACCCCCAAACACGTTCACAAGGATTGTCATTCAGAAGTAATTTGGCTCGACTGACCGAAACCCTGATAGCTGAAAACAAAATTGACAAGGCAAAGGATATTACTGATACTGCCATGACCAATATGCCTGTGGAGCAATACGGTTTTTATGCCTTTGTAGAACCCTTTGTTGATAGCTATTACAAAGTAGGTGAAACTGAAAAAGCTAGGGCACTTTACGAAAAGTTGAAAAAGGTATATCAAGAACGTTTAGAGTACTATTCACAAATTCCCTTGGATGAACAGTATGACAAAATCGATGATATTTTAGCCGATATGCAAGCGTATAGAAGGAATATTGACATCTTGATTGAAAATCAGGATAGGGATTTGGCCGAATCAGAAACAATAATCTTTAATGAGTACATTGACAAATTCTCGCAATTTGTAGGAGATGATGAAGATGCGTTTGAAGAACCTGCCTTACCAGACCCCGATCTAGAAGATTCCATTCCATTGGATACTATCCAATCGGTACAGGATTCTGCACGATTCGAAGAATAAGTTGAAATTCAAAGAATATCGACCTAGGTGTATTCATTTAGAATACCAATAAGTGTATTGGCATCCTGTTCGCCACTTTGTCGCCAGACCATCTCCCCTTTTTTGTAGATCATCAAGGTAGGTAACCCCTTGATACGGAGTGCTTGGGAAAGCTCTTTGTTTTTGTCGACATCAATTTTGATCACTTTTCCCTTGTCACCTAGTGCCGCAGCGACATCGCGCAACACGGGGTGCATAGAAGTGGATTGATCGTTCCATTCTGCATAAAAGTCCAGCAACACTGGCACTTTTACATCAATAAGTTCACCAAATTTAGACATGTATACTTACTCGGTTTACCAACCAAAAGTAAGAAAATTTGTTAAAATTTAAATCAGACACTCGTTTAACCTTGGAAGAAGTGCGTTAAATTCAGGTTAAACCTTTCTTTTTTAGCGTAATCACAGTGATTTCAGGCCAAATCCCCACACGACCCGGATAACCAATAAAACCAAATCCACGGTTCACATTGATAAACTGACCCAATTCTTCATACACTCCGGCCCAATATTTATAACGCCATTTAACCGGACTCCATTTTACCCATCCTGGAATCTCTACCCCGAACTGCATCCCGTGGGTATGTCCGCTCAAGGTAAGTTGGAAGTGATAATCATCTTGGATAACCACATCTTCCCAATGGGAAGGATCATGGCTCATTAATATTTTAAAGTCATCTTTGGAGATTCCAGCTTTTGCCTTTTCAAGGTCACCGGCCTTTTTAAATCCTCCTCTACCCCAATTTTCAACACCTAACAATGCTATTTTTTGGCCGTCTTTTTCCAAATAACGGTGGGTATCGAGCAACAGATCAAAGCCCATTTCTTGTTGAAGGTTCTTAAGATTTTCCAGATTTTGGGCCTTAGCTTCATCCGAAGGCCACGAAGTGTAATCCCCATAATCGTGATTGCCCAAAATGGAAAACTTACCATCTTTGGCCTCCAAGGTCGAAAATAAATCTGCCCATGGTTCCATTTCCGAAGTCTTGTCATTTACCATATCACCCGTAAACAGAATCACATCGCTTTGCTGTTCATTGATCAAATCAACTCCATAGGCCACTTTTTTTCGATTGTCAAAACTACCACTGTGCACATCAGATATCTGTGTAATCTTGTATCCATCGAAAGCTTCCGGCAAATCGTCAAATTCCAGTTGATATTTTAGTACTTTGTAATTGTACTTGCCCTTGTACATTCCATAGAGCAGCGCTCCAAATGGCAGAGCGGCAATTCCCAGAGCCATTCCGCTGATGAATTTTCGACGGGAAGGAAAAAATTGGGTTTCGTTTTCCGAAAGACCTGCTATTTTATTGTATCCGAACACAAACAGTCGGCCAATATCCTCAAGCAATAGAAATACACCAAACACCAATCCCAATAACAAAAAGGCAAAGAAAATACCGCCGGCATGGGCTATTTGTCCTCTTACTCCATCACCAGGGATATAGTTGAGTACCCGGATGATAAAATTGGCCAGAGCAGCTAAAAACAACACCCCGTACCCCCAATGTAGCCACACATTTTTAAAAAGCAACTTAAAGCCTTGAAACCCATAAATGGCCGAAACAATATAGATGATTGATAAAATGATTAGAAATCTGGTCATTCAAATCTTTTTTGCAAAGATATTTCTTTAGTTCTGGAACTGAATTATTTAGCGATTATTTAACGCTACGTACAATTTGACGAACCTTGTCCAAATTTGTTACAGCTACCTGATCTTCTTGTAAGTGTACATCCGAATTCATCGAGATTTTATCCGAAATGTGCACTTCGTTGCCGAATGATGTTCCAGATAGATGGATGGTACGCAATCCGCCTGTTTTAAACTTTTCGCAATTATCAAGTTGCACACCTCCACCTGCCATTACAACTGTGCTTTGCGAAATACCGTTTAATTCTTGAAGTAAGTTCAATCCCTTTTCGGCCAACGTTTCCTGACCAGAAGTCAAAATATAATCCACATCCAAAATTTCCAGTTGTTGCAATGTTTTCTTTGGGTCTGTAACCCAATCAAATGCCCTATGGAAAGTAAACTTAAGCGGCCTAGTGGCTTCAATCAACAACTTGGTCCGTTCCATATCCAGGTTGCAATCGTCTTGAAGGATTCCAGAGACGATTCCATCCACACCTACTTGCTTACAAAAAGCAACATTCCTGAGCATTACTTCAAACTCTAAATCGGAATAGGTAAAATGACCACTTCGCGGTCTTATCAAAACATGGATTGGAATTTTGAGTCGATTTCTCACCATCTCAATCAGTCCATGAGAAGGGGTTATTCCACCAACTCCCAACTCGCTGCAAAGTTCAATACGGTCAGCTCCAGCCTCTTGGGCAATTAGGGCAGATTCCAACGAGTTGGCACAAACTTCTACAAGCATATTGCTATCTTTAGCAGGACTAAAATTAAACATCCAAATCATGCAAAGACGCAAATTTCTAAAAAAATCGGGGCTTACTACAGCTGGACTTATGTCAGCACCTGTTTTGGCCTCGTGCAAGACGGAAAACAAGCCTGAAAATACTCCAGCAACTATTTCGGTTACAAAACCGATTGCCATTTGTACCTGGAATTTTGTGAATGCCACCGCCAAAGCATGGGAAGTCCTCGAAAATGATGGAAATGCGCTCGACGCGGTTGAACAAGGAGTTATGGTAGAAGAGGCGGATGTCAACAACGAAACTGTAGGCAAAGGTGGACGACCCGACCGAGATGGCAATGTTACTTTAGATGCCTGTATTATGGACAAAGACGGTAACTGCGGTTCTGTGGTGTACATACAGAACATTGAACATCCTGTTTCCGTGGCAAGAAAAGTGATGGAAGAAACGCCGCATATCATTCTTGCAGGTAAGGGAGCCGAGCAGTTTGCTTATGAACAGGGGTTCAAAAAAGAAGATTTGTTGACGGAAAGTACCCGAAAACAATATGAAGAATGGAAGAAAACTTCCAAATATGAGACCACCATCAACATAGAAAATCATGACACTATTGGGATGCTGGCCATAGACAAAAATGGTGATATAGCAGGTGCATGTACCACTAGCGGAATGGCCTATAAAGTTGCAGGACGCGTAGGCGATTCTCCGATTATTGGAGCTGGCCTTTATGTGGACAACGAAGTTGGTGGCGCAACCGCAACAGGTGTGGGTGAAGAAGTCATTCGCACTGTGGGCAGTTTTTTAATTGTGGAATTGATGCGACAAGGAAAAAGTCCGCAAGAAGCTTGTGAAGAAGGTGTAAAACGAATCATGAAAAAGAATGAAGGTCGTAAGGATTTCCAAATTGGTTTTTTGGCCGTCAACAAAAAAGGCGAAACTGGAGGATACTGTGTGCATCCTGGATTTACGTATCGGGAATATTCGGAAAATGGACATGAGAATAGACAAGTGCAAAGTTTTTATACGGGTTAGACATTAGTATTGAGACGTGAGTATTGAGACTGTACTTTTGATCAAATTGCACTTCTAGAAGCGAGGCGTTCTAGTTTCTCCATACCAACATCTCACATCTCAATACCAATTTCTTATCTCTTTTTTCTACTTTTAAAGACTGTACAACAAAAAGTCCGTACTTCTAACTTTACATTACTAATTTTTGACCATGTCTGACCAAAAACGACTTTTTCTTCTTGATGCCTACGCTCTAATATTTAGAGGATATTATGCCTTAATCAAAAACCCGAGAATTAATTCCAAAGGAATGGACACCTCGGCCATTATGGGGTTTGTAAATTCTCTTTTTGATGTGATCAAACGCGAAAAACCAGACCACTTGGCCGTGTGTTTTGATAAAGGGGGCAGTGTGGAGCGTACCGAACTTTTTGAAGATTACAAGGCCAATAGAGACGAAACCCCAGATGCCATCAAAATAGCCGTACCCTACATTCAAAATATTCTAAAGGCCATGCAAATTCCTGTAGTGGAATTGGCCGGATATGAAGCTGATGACATTATAGGCACCTTGGCCAAACAGGCCGAAAAAGAAGATTATAAGGTATTCATGGTCACTCCTGATAAGGATTTTGGCCAATTGGTATCTGAAAATATTTTCATGTATCGTCCAGCACGAATGGGAAATGGTATCGAAATTTGGGGAATCCCCGAAATACAAAAACGCTTTGGTGTAGAACGTCCGGAGCAGGTCATCGATTACCTTGGGATGATGGGAGATGCGAGTGACAACATACCAGGTCTTCCAGGGGTTGGCGACAAGACCGCCAAAAAATTCTTGGCCGATTTCGGCGATATGGAAGGACTTTTGGCCAACACGGAACAGCTGAAAGGGAAAATGAAGGAGAAAGTGGAACAAAATGCTGAATTGGGTCGACTTTCACGAAAATTGGCAGAAATCAAAATCGATTGTGACGTTACTTTCAATGCGGACGATTATGAAATGTCGGAGCCAGATGGCACAAAAGTGCAGCAGATTTTTGAAGAGCTTGAATTTAGACGGCTAAAAGACCAGTTTATCAAAATCTTCTCTGAGGAAACTCCTGAACCAGAAACCACTTCGGCAACCCCAAAACCGACGGAAAAACCGCAGGCCGCAGGCAGCGGACAGTTTAGCCTGTTTGGCGGGAGTCCAGCAGATGCCCCGGCCACCATTAAAGATTCAAGCAGTAGAAATACAGTTTCGGATGTCCAGCATGTATACCAGAGCATCCAACCTGGCCTTGGACTAAAGCTTTTCATCAAAAAACTGATGCAACAGCCCTCGGTTTGTTTTGATACAGAAACCACTTCCATAAATCCATTGGAAGCTGAGCTTGTTGGTATTGCTTTTAGCTGGGAAGCCAAAAAGGGATTTTATGTACCTATTCCAGAAGAAAAGGAAGCTGTCATGGAAATTTTGGAACAGCTTCGTCCTTTCTTTGAATCCACAGCCATTGAAAAAGTAGGTCAAAACTTGAAGTACGACATCAAAGTGATGAAAAATTACGGAGTCGAGGTAAAAGGAAAGCTTTTCGACACCATGTTGGCACATTACCTCATCAATCCAGATATGCGTCATAATATGGACGTATTGGCCGAAACTTATTTGAATTACACCCCTGTCTCCATTACCGAGCTTATTGGTAAAAAAGGCAAAAATCAATTGAGCATGCGCCAGGTTCCTTTAGAAAAGCAAACCGAATATGCTTCCGAAGATGCAGATATTACCCTACAATTGGCCCAACATTTTAGACCGGAGCTTGCAGCAGCCAAAACCGATGAGCTCTTTCAAAATATTGAGGTTCCCCTACTCCGAGTGCTTGCCGATATGGAAACCGAAGGCATAAATCTTAATCAGGATTTCCTAAACTCCCTTTCCGAAGATTTGAACAATGACATCAAAAATCTGGAACAAAAAATATATGAGGCTGCCGGTCAAGAATTCAATATTGCTTCACCAAAACAGTTGGGCGAAATTTTATTTGATAAATTAAAGTTGGTAGACAAGCCCAAAAAGACAAAAACGGGACAATATTCCACCGCAGAGGATGTGCTTTCTTATTTGGCCAAAGACCATGAGATTATTCAAAATGTATTGGATTTTCGAGGGCTCAGCAAACTAAAAAGCACCTACGTGGACGCTTTACCCAATGAAGTACAGCAACATAGTGGTAGGGTTCATACGGATTATATGCAAACTGTTGCGGCCACTGGTCGATTGAGTAGTAACAATCCGAATCTGCAAAATATTCCCATAAGAACCGAACGCGGGCGTCAAGTGCGAAAGGCTTTCATACCTAGAGATGAAAACTATGTTTTGCTAGCTGCGGATTATTCCCAAATTGAGCTTCGCATCATAGCCGCATTAAGCGAGGAGGACACCATGATAGAGGCTTTTAAAAATGGAGAGGACATTCACGCCTCTACTGCCTCCAAGGTTTTTAATGTACCCCTTGAAGAAGTAACCCGTGAACAACGTGGAAATGCCAAGACCGTGAATTTTGGAATCATTTATGGGGTTTCGGCCTTTGGATTGAGCAACCAGACTGATTTGAGTCGTTCCGAAGCCAAAGAACTCATTGAAACTTATTACAAAACCTATCCCAAATTGCGAAATTATATGGGGGAGCAGGTCGACTTTGCTCGCGATAATGGGTATGTACAAACGGTTTTGGGTCGAAGAAGATATCTAAAGGATATCAATGCTGGTAATCAAGTCGTACGTGGAGCAGCAGAACGTAATGCCGTAAACGCACCTATTCAAGGTAGTGCGGCAGATATCATTAAAATTGCCATGATCAATATCCATAAAAAACTTTCCGAAGGTGGATATAAGACCAAAATGTTGTTACAAGTTCATGATGAATTGGTGTTCGACGCCTACAAACCTGAATTGGAAAAAGTAAAAGAGCTCATCAAATCCGAAATGGAAAATGCTTATAAACTAACCGTGCCTTTAGACGTGGAAGTGGGTATTGGCGATAATTGGTTGGAGGCGCATTAAAAAATTAATAACACTATATGTTTTAATTCATTTTAGGTATCAAAAGAATGGAAAGACGAGAATTTTTGCATGTTACTAGTGTTGCATCGATGGCATTGGGCCTTGCATCGTTATCATCCTGTCTAAATCCCGATAAAAACCAGAGAATCTTAATCCTTGGAGGCACAAACTATCTAGGGCCTGCAATAGTAGATCGCGCCCTTGCCATGGGGCATGAGATTACTTTGTTCAACAGGGGAATCACTAATCCTGACCTATATCCAAATCTAGAAAAATTAAGAGGCAATAGAACCATTGAAGAGGAAAATTTAAGTGCCCTTGAAGGTGATCGCATTTGGGATATTGTAATAGATACTTGGACGGCAGACCCTAGAATGATCAGTAGATCAGCCGAGCTGCTAAAGAACCGTGTAAAAAAATATATTTTTGTTTCTTCTATTGCTGTTTATAAAGATAAAACAGTTGTTGGCATTACCGAAACATCACCTCTTCACGAGGTAACGGAATTCATACCAGGAATGTCCTATTATCAATCTAAGGTGCTTTGTGAGGCCGCAGTCGAAGCCGCTTTCCCTAAAAATCATGTAATTGTCCGTCCACCGGGAATATTTGGAAAACGAGATGAAAGTTGGTCGCTAGTCTATTGGCTATGGCGGATTAGAGCCGGAGGCCCAGTTCTTGCCCCAGGAGATGGAACCGATTTTGTCCAATGGATTGATGTAAGGGATGTTGCCCATTTTATTTTACATGCTCTGGAAACCAACCAAAATGGGATCTACAACACAATAGGGCCAATGAAAGAGCCTATGGTTTTCAAGGAATTCCTAGAACGTATTAATGCCCATTTTGGGAATCGAGCAAATTTGGTTTGGGTAGACAATGAGTTCATAGCTGAACACAAGCTTAGGCCTATCGTCGATATTCCTATTTGGGAGCCAAAGTCTAGGAGGGCGGGAAGACATACAATGAGTTCAGAAAAAGCCATACAAGCTGGAATGTCATTCACACCTGTTGAACAAACCTTTGATAGCGCGCTCAAATGGTACGATAATGTAAAATCCTCTTCAACTGATCCGGGCATTGATAAAAGTAGGCCCTTTAATGGAATAACAAGGGCCAGGGAACTGGAGCTTCTGGAAGCTTGGAAAGCCAAAAACCGAGATATTTAGACATTAATTTACAAGTTTCAAATTCCAAGGTGCAACAACCTGCTTTTTTTTGCATCTTTTAGCCATAGCTAATCAATTGACTCCTATGAACTCAAATTACAATTCACCTGCAATGGTAATTCTGTTGCTTTCCACACTTTTTTCATGGTCATGTGTTTCGGCCCAATTCAAACAACATCAATCACTTCAAAGGATTGAAAATAAACTAATGGATTATGATTCATTGACTACATCCAAAGTAATGGTTGTAGGTACTTTTCATTTTGACAAATCGGTCTTAACCGACCAAAACCAGAAATCCATTGAACAATTTATTAAAATCCTAAAAAACTATAAGCCTACTAAAATAGTTTTGGAGTGGGAACCTTCGGCCTCAGAACTGGCCAATAAAAACTATATGAGCTTCGTAGAAGATTCAGAATATATTACCAATAAAGAAAACGAAGTATATCAAATAGGATTTCGCTTGGCCAAAGCAATGCAACATCATAGGTTGTACTTTTTTGACAATCAAACCGAATTTATTGGGTCTCTTGAAAATTTCTCCTTTTCTAGTTTTGGGGAATATGCCAAAAATAATGATGCAGGCTTTTTTGATGCCCATGAAAAGAAAATTATCGTGACCCATAATCACAATCAAAAGCTTTTAAAAGAAATGTCTCTTTTAGATGAAATTGTCTTGCGTAATTCTCCACGGGCACAATACATAAATGCTCAAAGAATGCACAATTATGAAGTTAGGGTTGGCATTCAGAAAAACTGGATTGGTCCCGACTGGTTAGGTAGATGGTACAGAAGAAATGTTAGAATGCTTGCCAACGTAATCAAAATGAACGAACCTAACGATCGTATGCTGATAATTGTTGGGGATAATCATAAATGGACATTAGACATGTTGTTTGACAACACTCCTGAATTTGAGTTGGTCTCCAGCTGGGATTTTTTCAATACGACACTTAAAAATTAGGTGTGATAATTTTCCCAAATCTGGTCCAATACCTTTAAAAAGGTTTCAAATTCTTCATTATCCAAACCTTTGATGGCCTGTTTGCGCAATAGATTGGCATGAGGTTCAATGGCAGCAATCACTGCTTTTCCTTTGGAGGTCAACTGCAATTTAAAACGTTTCAGATCGCCGTCAAATCGTGTTTTAGAAATCCAACCTTTGCGTTCCAAACCTCCAATGACTCTTGATGTGGTAGCGCGGTTTCTAAAGTTGGATTTCACAATATCGGATTGGGAAACATTCTCACCCAACTGATAAATACGGTACAGAATCACCCACTGCTCAATGGTAAGGTCAATTTCCAATTCTTTGAACTTTTGTAAGTAAGCATCTTGCACCTTCCGAAGCACTAGGTCTAAATGCAAACCAATTCCCGATATTTCATCAATACGATTGAGCATATATTTATCCTTTTTGTCATGCTGAGCCTGTCGAAACATAAATGTCCGAATATCACACTTCGACAAACTCAGTGTGAAAAATACAAGCTTCACATAACAATTTTAACAACAATTTGTTCTTCTCCGCCCTAAAATCATTTCAAATTTACTATTTTTGTTGCATCAACAACAATAAATTATTTTACACTTAAAAATATAGAACCCATGGAAACATCCACACTTCCCAAATTACACGATGCAGCCAAAGATTTTATGCCCATAAATGGAACCGATTATTTGGAGCTCTATGTGAGCAATTCTAAACAGGCTGCTCATTTTTATAAAACAGCTTTTGGATTTCAATCCATGGCCTACGCTGGTTTGGAAACCGGTTTAAAAGATAGGGAAAGTTATGTGGTAGTTCAAGATAAGATTCGTCTGGTTTTGACTTCCCCTCTAAAGAGTGGAACCGATATCGGTCGTCATATTGATCAACATGGTGATGGAGTAAAAGTCGTAGCCCTTTGGGTCGATGACGCAACTTATGCCTACAACGCTGCCATGGAAAGAGGAGCCAAATCGTATATGGAACCTCAGACCGAAGAAGATAGTACTGGAAAAGTGGTCCGATCAGGCATTTACACCTATGGAGAGACGGTTCATATTTTTGTGGAACGAAAAGACTATAAAGGTGTTTTTATGCCCGGATTCAAAAAATGGGAAACTCCTGATTACAATCCTTCTTCCGTTGGATTGAAATTTGTAGATCATATGGTCGGCAATGTAGGTTGGAACCGCATGAATGAATGGGTGCATTTTTACGAAAACGTGATGGGTTTTGTGAACATCCTTTCTTTTGATGATGATGATATTTCAACCGAGTACACTGCTTTAATGAGTAAAGTGATGAGCAATGGCAATGGACGCATTAAATTCCCTATTAACGAACCTGCCGAAGGCAAGAAAAAATCTCAAGTAGAAGAGTACCTTGACTTTTACGAAGGCGAAGGAGTTCAACATATTGCCGTAGCAACAGATGATATTATATCTACTGTAAGACAATTAAAAAGTCGAGGAGTTGAATTCTTGAGAGTTCCTGATACCTATTATGATGCTGTTGCCGATCGTGTTGGAAAAATAGACGAAGACATTGCTCCTTTAAGAGAATTGGGCATATTGGTAGACCGTGATGATGAAGGCTATTTGCTTCAGATTTTCACCCGTCCAGTTGAGCCAAGACCGACTATGTTCTTTGAAATTATCCAAAGAAAGGGCGCACAATCATTTGGAAAAGGTAACTTTAAGGCACTGTTCGAAGCTATTGAGCGAGAGCAAGAGGTTCGAGGCACATTACACTAACAAGTTAAAAGTGTTGAGCTATGAGCGTTTAATCTTAAGATTGGGATTCTCAACTCATAACTCTAAACCCTTAACTCTAAACTAACAGATATGCCTATCTATCACAAACTCGGAAAAATTCCGCAGAAAAGACATACCCAGTTCTCAAAACCGGATGGAGGTCTCTACTACGAGCAGTTGTTCGGCACCATTGGCTTTGACGGGATGTCCTCATTACTTTATCAAAACCACAGGCCCACACAGGTCAAGGAAATTGGTGAGGCGATTGACATGAGACCCAAAATTGCAGTGGAAAAAAACATCACCTCAAGAAAGCTTATTGGGTTTGATGTGACTCCAAAAGATGATTTCCTGGAAGCTCGGGAACCACTTTTGGTGAACAGTGATGTTCATATTGGATTGGCCGCTCCTAAAAAATCATTGACATCTTATTTTTACAAAAATGCTGATGCCGATGAAATGCTCTTTGTTCATAAAGGGTCAGGAACGTTAAGAACCTTTGTGGGAAATATTCCATTTGAATATGGCGATTACCTGATCATTCCTCGCGGTATGATCTATCAAATTGAATTTGATACAGACGATAATCGAATTTTGTATTCGGAATCTTTTCGTCCAATTTATACGCCCAAACGATACAGAAATTGGTTTGGACAGCTGTTGGAACACTCACCCTTCTGTGAGCGCGACTACAAACTGCCTCAAGATTTGGAAACTTATGATGAGAAAGGTGACTTCTTAATCAAAGTAAAAAAGCAGGGGATGCTGCACAACATGGTTTACGCAACGCACCCATTTGATGTTGTGGGCTGGGATGGATACAATTATCCCTATGGATTTTCCATTCACAATTTTGAGCCGATAACCGGTCGAGTGCACCAACCGCCACCAGTGCACCAGACTTTTGAGACAGATGCTTATGTGATATGCTCTTTCTGTCCAAGGTTATACGATTATCATCCAAAGGCTATTCCGGCACCATACAATCATTCCAATATAGATTCAGACGAGGTGCTATACTATGTGGATGGAGATTTTATGAGCAGGACCAATATTGGGCCTGGGCATATTTCTTTGCATCCGGCGGGAATTCCTCATGGACCTCATCCCGGCACTTATGAAGCAAGCATCGGTAAAAAGGAAACTTTGGAGCTAGCTGTAATGATCGACACTTTTAAACCATTACAGGTAACCGAAAATGCCCTAAAAATTGATGATGGTAGTTACTATAAGTCATGGGTAGAGTAATTTTCCTCTATTTGTCATTCCTGCGAAGGCAGGAATCCATAATAAATGATTAACAGATAGATTCCCGCTTTCACGGGAATGACATAAAATTTAATATGATCATAAACATACCTGAAAAATCGGATTTTTCAATTCACAATATTCCCTTTGGAATTTTTTCAACATCAGACAGAAGTCCAAGAGCTGGAGTCGCTATTGGTGACCACATTCTGGATTTGGTCGCCGTGGCCGAATTGGATGTATTTGATTTCAATACAGCCGTCCTAGAGAAAGAAGTTCTTAATGATTTCATTTCTCTAGGCAAAGAGATTACGAATAAGGTTAGAAAAGATATTCAGCATTGGTTGCAAGATGAGGATTCTGTTTTGGCAGGAAAGCCAGGGCTTTTTGTCCTTCAATCAGCAGCTCAGATGCACATGCCAGTCTATATTGGGGACTACACCGATTTCTACTCCAGTATAGAGCACGCTACCAATGTGGGCACAATGTTTCGTGATCCTGCAAAAGCATTGATGCCTAACTGGAAGCACATCCCGGTTGGATATCATGGTAGAGCAAGTTCAATCGTGGTGAGCGGAGAAGATATTCTAAGACCAAAAGGACAAACACTCCCTAAGGATTCCGATACACCAATTTTTGGACCTTCACAACGATTGGATTTTGAACTTGAAATGGGTTTCATCACCGGAAAGAATACCAATCTTGGCGAATCCATTTCCACTGGCGATGCTGAAGACTATATTTTTGGCATGGTATTGCTTAACGATTGGTCAGCTCGTGATATCCAAAAATGGGAATATGTTCCATTAGGTCCGTTTTTAGCCAAAAACTTTGCATCACACATCTCTCCATGGATTATAACCTTGGAAGCTTTGGATCAATTCAGGGTTTCTGGTCCAGAACAAAATCCACAAGTGCTCCCCTATTTGGAGTTTAATGGTGAAAAAAATTATGACATCAATCTTGAGGTTGGCATAGCACCAGAAGGCACAGAAGAGCAGGTGGTTTGCCATTCCAATTTTAAATTTATGTATTGGAACATGACCCAACAGTTGGCGCACCATACCGTGAATGGATGCAACATCAATATTGGTGACCTATATGGTTCTGGCACCATCTCCGGAAAGGATGAAAATTCATACGGTTCTATGTTGGAATTGGCATGGATGGGAACCAAACCACTCAAAATGAAAGACGGGTCAGAACGCAAGTTTATTCAAGATGGGGATACTGTAATTATGAGGGGTTATGCTGAAAAAGATGGCAAGCGAGTTGGTTTTGGAGAGGTTTCCGCCAAAGTGCTTCCAGCAAAATAAGTTAAGTTTGTTCAAGCTGTCACATTGAGCGCAGACAATGGCATCTTGAACTTTTCTTTTATCTCGACGGCGCTCGATATGACAGAAAAAGCATATTCATGATCAAAACCATAGATCCAACGGCCATACCACAACCCGAATTGCACGGATATCTACTTTCCGCAGTAGCTCCGCGACCTATTTGCTTTGCAAGTACCATTGATGCTGAAGGCAATGTCAATTTGAGCCCTTTCAGTTTTTTTAACGTGTTCAGTTCAAACCCACCTGTCATGATTTTCTCTCCATCACGGAGCGGAAGGGATAATTCACTGAAACATTCACATCAAAACGTGAAAGAGGTTCCGGAGGTGGTCATCAACATCGTAGACTTTCCTTTGGTAGAGCAAATGTCACTTTCTAGCACTGCCTATGAAAAAGGGGTAAATGAATTTGTAAAATCCGGATTAACAGCGATTCCAAGTGAAAAAGTTCGACCTCCCCGCGTAGCGGAAGCTCCTGTTTCTTTTGAGTGTTCGGTAACCGAAGTAATCGAACTGGCAGATACTCCCGGAGCTGGTAATTTAATTTTGGCTAAAGTAGAGCTTATCCATATCAATTCAGATTTTTTGGATGGGGAAGGAAAACTGGACCCTCTAAAATTGGATTTGGTAGGCAGAATGGGTGGAAGTTGGTATACACGAGCAAGTGGAAATTCACTGTTCGAAATTCCGAAACCTATAAGAACCAAGGGTATTGGTGTAGATCAATTACCAGAGGGAATTAGAAATAGCAATGTACTTACCGGAAACAATCTTGGCCGATTGGGAAATA
The DNA here is from genome assembly GCF_014698935.1 of Flagellimonas sp. S3867. Lineage (GTDB taxonomy): Bacteria > Bacteroidota > Bacteroidia > Flavobacteriales > Flavobacteriaceae > Flagellimonas. The sequence goes on along the minus strand of NZ_JACVMN010000003.1, from coordinate 217,876 downwards.
TGGAACAGCTTCCAACCAATGGTGAAGTTGAAGAAATTGCCCAAGATGATGAAATCAGGATGCTCTCCAAAAAATTAAAGGATAGTCCCGAAAAACTTAAAAACGAACTCCATTGGGTAGCCCAACAAGTTTTGAATGAAAACGATACCAGAAAAGCGTTGGCCATCTTAATTTTTGCTGAACAATTAAGATAATGAGCAAGGAAATAGAATCCATTTTTAAGTCGCATTTACAACCCAAGAAAGCTTATGAAGGAGGCAAGGGCATCCCTTCCAATGGTGGGCAGAAAATCTACAAACTTTCTTCCAACGAAAATCCGTTGGGTCAATCTCCATTGGCTACCGAAGCATTGATAGCAGCTGCCAAAAATGTGCATATTTATCCTGATCAAACCGATATTCGATTACGAAATGCATTGGTAAAAGATTTCGATGGACAACTCACCGAAGATCAATTCATTTGCGGAAATAGTGGTTCGGAAATCATTGACATGATTTTGCGTGCTTTTATCAACGAAGGTGATGAGGTCATTTTTTCCAATCCATGTTTTCTGCCCTATTCCGTTTTCTCTAGATGGTACGGCGCAAAACAAGTAGATATTCCCTTAAGGGAACCTGATTATTCGTTGGATGTGGAAGGGATCTTGGCTTCCATAACTGACCGAACAAAAATTATTTTTCTCACCAGTCCCAATAATCCAACGGGGACATACATCCCAAGACCAGTTCTTGATGACTTTTTATCCCGAATCCCTAAAAATATAGTGGTGGTACTGGATGAGGTCTATCGTCATTTTGCAGATGCTGAGGATTATGTTTCGGGCTTGCCATATGTACAAGAAGGTCATAGCCTAATTGCCATCAACAGTTTTTCAAAAACTTATGGTTTGGCTGGTCAACGTATAGGGTATTGCTACACCACCTTAAAAATTGCGCAATACATTAGACAAATCCATAAACCCTTTTTGCTGCCACACACCTCAACAGAGGCTGCCATTGGCGCCTTAAATGATGTTGAATTTATCCAAAAAACGGTAAGAACAGTGCTGGAAGGCCGTGAGTTTCTTGCCGAAACTTTTGACAGACTTGGTATAAAGTACTGGCCCACACAAGCAAACTTCTTTTTGGTCGACCCTCCACTACCAGAATTGGAATTTGCCGATTTCTTAATGAAACATGGGGTTATGGTGAGGCCTGTCTCTCAATTTGGCGCCCCTGGAAAAGTACGAATCACTATCGGAGATCAAGAAGCCAATAAAGCTTTGGTCGCTGCACTGGAAAAACTTACTTGATTTCTTTTCAGCTTTTATAAAACAAATCGATAGGTTGCCTTTAGCAAGAAAATGTTTTGAGGTTTTTGACCAAATATATTATCTCCCAAACTGGACAACAATCCATCTGATGGGTCTCCATCTTGTGAAACATCCTGCGACCAAACCAGAAAAATCTCAGATCCCGGTATATACTCCCAACGTATGACCAAATTGGAACGGAACTGGACAAAGGAAAAATCTGGGTTATCAAAACTGAAATCTTCAGTTCCGTTTAAGTCTTCATCAATGGAATACGAATCATCTGCAAAGGTTACTTGGTCACCTGCATACGATTGGAGTCTATCGTCAAATCGTTTTGCCGTCGGATTTGCTATATGCTTAAAGTTGGAATATCGTCCTCTTGAAATAAAGGGTTGGCCCCAATATTGAATGGTTAAGTTGGGATTAATGGTATAATTCAACCGGAAAGACATGCTTAAGGTTCGCTGTTCAATCTGTCCATTAAGATATCGAGGCGACCCATTTACATCATCAAAATTATCAATGAACTGTAATTTATCATTGTTGGTACTTAAAGAGGGAAAAGCAGAAACACGTAATGCATTTATGGGTTGATAGGTCACTCCGGCCTCAATATAATAGAACCGGTACGAATTGTCAAAAGCCTTGTTCCCCCGCTGAAACATACTAAACCGCAACTTTTTTCTTCGGTCTGTACTAACACTATTCCACATATTGATTCCGGAAGACTGCCTCAGCCTTGGACCTCCTCTCAATGCAAAATTGGAATATTGTATCGGGGAATAGGTTGCCCCCAAGTTGGAAAACCAGTTGTTTTTCCAGTTTTGCCAGCTGTTGGTGTTAAACCGCAACACATTATGATTGCCGTTAAAATCCCATGCGCTCCAATGATTGTAATTGATTCCAACCCTTCTAAATGTACTATCTGGTTTCAAAGTTTGATAGCCAATCCATGTATAATGACGAATGTCGTCGGCCTGTCTTTGAAAACCAATATCGTTTAACTCCAGTTCCGGAGAACGCCAGGTAGCACCAGATTCAAACTTCCAATGCCCATTACCAACCTTTCCAATTTGAAAATTACCTCCACTCCCCGCCAAAGAAGTTCTGGTAGAATCCAGCTCTACGTGGTCGGCACCAACACGCTGAAAGAGATGTGTTATAGATTCTTGGGTATTTTTAATAGCCTCCTCGCTCCCACTCACACGGCTAAAAGTTATATTGCCACCCACGTACCAATCACGTTCGTTCCATTGATGTTTGAAATCTAATCCTCCCGTGAAGGCTGATTTGTGAAGAAATTCCAATTCTTGGGTCAAATTATCGCGATTTGTGGCCGTAAAGATTCCTCCGATATATGAATTTCGATTATTGAAATCTTTTTGAAGCCTTCCTACAAAGTAATTTGTCAAAGGTTCCACTACTTCCCTTCGCTCTTCTCCTGCTTCATTTCGTATGAGGGCATATTTTTTTGCTGTAACACTTTCCAATACACCTATCGCCCAACCATCTTTGGTTTTGCCACTAAACTTTGCCGCACCAATAATGGGTGTATTGTCTGGTTGGTCTACAAATTCATTGTCACCTGTGTCAGGTGACCCTTGCGGACTCCTTCCAATTCTTCTTGAGTAGAATATATTGTCAAAACCAAATGTATCCCCAGCTTCAGATCGAGAAACCCTGAAATCAAAAATGTTCTTGTTTTCAACAAAAAAGGGCCGCTGTTCTCTAAAGAATATCTGAAATCCATCCAAAGCAATCGCAGATGGGTCCGCTTCAACTTGCCCAAAATCGGGATTCACTGTTAGATCTAGAGTCAAATCATTAGTGATACCAATTTTGGCATCGAGTCCAACAGTGATATCATTTTCATTCCCATCCCTAAAAGGATTTCCATCTTCAGCTTCATAAGTTTCAGCACTCGTTACGGTATAAGGTTGAATTTCCAACTGGTTTTGTGGCTCTATATGTTTTAGACCATGTAGTTCTCCAAATTCACTGACCCAGCCCGGAGTATCTATGGGTTTTCGCTGCCAAAGCGAACGTTCTTCGGCCCTAAAAAATCTTCGTGTAGACTGCAGCCCCCAGACTTGTTCATCTTCTTTTCCAAATTTCAGTTGACTCAGTGGGATTCGCAATTCTGCGGTCCAGCCCTCCTCATCAACATTGGTTTTGGTATACCATATTGGATTCCAACTTTCATCCCAATTGTTTCCGTTATTGGAAACAAACTCGTCACCTTTTACGCCGGCTGCCGTAACACTAAATGAGAACGAAGTTCTCTTATCGTGATAGCTGTCTATATTAAACTCAATCCAATCGCCTTCAAAACCGTCTCTTCTTGATAATCGTTTTACAATTTTATCTGGTTCGGCATCGAAACACCTAACTCCTATATATAGATTCTTACTATCGTAAACAATTTTAAATTTGGTTTGATGGCTTGGGGGCGTATTTTCGTCAGGTTGAAATTCGATATAATCCCCCGCCCACTCCACAAGATTCCATGCCTTATCATTCAAAAGTCCATCAACCACTGGCGGCAAGGTCTGCTCAATTGATTTGGTCACATAAATCTTTTTACGAATGACCTCAGTAGAATCCTGCGCACCTGTAGTATTGTTTATAAATAAAATAAGCGTGAAGAAAATGATTAGGTTTTTCACTATATCCGTTTTTTGATTTGATTAGCCACATTAAAGACCAGCAAAAATGTGAACCGTTACACCTCCTTATAAATTTCAGCCATTTTTTAACATTAAGTGTTCAAAAAGCCGTTGCACTATTTTGGCTTAAAGGGACGAATAGAAAAAGTAAAAAAATTCCAAATCAACCATTTGTAATTCAATCTAATAATTGTACATTTGCAGCCCGTTTATCGGGATAGGTTATTTAAATCAATAATATTCTAGAAGTGGACACATTAAGTTATAAGACTATTTCTGCCAATAAATCTACCGTTGACAAACAATGGTTGTTGGTTGACGCTGAGGGACAAACGCTAGGGAGATTGGCATCGAAAGTAGCTAAGTTGCTTAGAGGAAAACATAAACCCAATTTTACTCCCCATGTTGATTGTGGCGATAATATTATCGTTATCAATGCGGAGAAAATCAATCTATCTGGCAACAAATGGGAGGATAAGGAGTATTTGAGATACACTGGGTATCCGGGTGGACAACGTTCTACTTCGGCCAAGGAATTGTTGAGCAGGCAACCTGAGCGCATTATTGAAAAATCCGTTAAGGGAATGCTTCCAAAAAACAGATTGGGAGCTGATTTGTTCAGAAACCTAAAAGTATATGCAGGTTCTGAACACGGTCAAGAAGCACAAAAACCAAAAGCAATAAACTTAAACGACTACAAATAATGGAAGTGGTTCATAAGATTGGTAGAAGAAAAACTGCTGTGGCAAGGGTATATGTTTCCGAAGGAAAAGGAAACATTACCATCAACAAAAAAGATTTAAAAGAGTACTTTACTACGGCTACATTGCAATATAAGGTTAAGCAACCTTTTGCTTTGACAGATTCTGAGGATATTTACGATGTTAAAGTAAATGTATTTGGTGGTGGAATCACTGGTCAGGCAGAAGCGGTTCGTTTAGCTTTGTCAAGGGCAATGTGTGAAATAAATGAAGAGAACAGAACTGTTCTTAAGCCTGAAGGTTTGTTAACAAGAGACCCAAGAATGGTGGAAAGAAAGAAATTCGGACAGAAGAAAGCCCGTAAGAAATTCCAGTTCTCTAAACGTTAATATCATACCGGATCTATTTTCGGTATCTATTATAAAATATCCTGAACTCGTTTTAGGATTAAGTTCATTGAAAACCCTGAAAAATTTCAGGGTTAAATTTTTAACCAAGTTGTCGTTGTTCCAAAGAGCAAAAAATCGACTTTTTGGAATTTAGTTTAGCATCTAAATGGGTAGGGCGCGCAAAGTTTGCAACCACCAATCCATTGCTAATACAACGGAACGTAAACTAATTACAAGAAAATGGCAAGTAAAATTGAAGTCAAAGACTTACTAGAAGCAGGTGTACATTTTGGACACCTAACAAGAAAGTGGAACCCGAACATGTCTCCTTACATCTACATGGAGCGTAACGGAATACACGTAATCAATCTCTACAAAACTGTAGCAAAAATTGAAGAGGCCAACGAGGCTCTCAAAAAAATTGCTGCATCTGGAAGAAAAATTCTTTTTGTAGCTACAAAAAAACAAGCAAAGGATATTGTTGCAGAAAAAGTATCCAATGTAAACATGCCCTACATCACTGAAAGATGGCCAGGTGGTATGTTGACCAACTTTGTTACCATTCGTAAAGCTGTTAAGAAAATGGCTGCTATCGATCGTATGAAAAAGGATGGTACATTCAACACCCTTTCCAAAAAAGAAAGATTGCAAGTTGATCGTTTGCGTGCCAAGTTGGAGAAAAACTTAGGTTCCATTGCAGACATGACCCGTTTGCCAGGTGCCATCTTTATCGTGGATACCATGCGCGAGCATATTGCGGTAAAAGAGGCCCAAAAATTGAAAATTCCAATTTTTGCAATGGTGGATACCAACTCTGACCCTAGACCAATTGACTATGTGATTCCTGCAAATGACGATGCTGGTAAATCCATTGAAGCCATCATGACGGAAGTTACCCAAGCTGTAGCTGAAGGCCTAGCCGAACGTAAGAGCGAAAAACAAGAAGAAAAAGCCGCTGAAACCAAAGAAGCTCCTGCAAAAGAAGCACCCGCTAAAGCAGAAGCAGCGCCGGTAGCCGAAAAGCCTACTGCTGAGGAAAAGCCAAAAACAGCTGCTAAGGAACCTGCCGCCAAGAAAGAAGCCGTTGCAGAGGTCAAGGATGAACCAAAAAAGGAAACACCTAAGCCCGCTAAAGCAAAAGCTGCCAAAGCCGATGATTTGACCAAAATTGAAGGTGCTGGACCAAAAGCTGCTGAAGCATTGGTGAACAGTGGGATAGATACTTTTGCAAAATTGGCAAAAGCTGACCCAGAAAAAATTAAAGAAACCTTGACCGAGGCGAGTTCAAGAATGGCTCATTTGGATCCTACCTCTTGGCCAAAGCAAGCTCAAATGGCTGCTGATGGAAATTGGGATGAACTAAAAGAATGGCAAGAAAACGCCAAAGGTGGAGTTGAGTAAACCAACCCTGATTTAAAACAAAACACTCTTTGGGTGTTTTACTTTATACAAATATTTAAATAGAGAAAAAATGGCAAAGATTACCGCCGCAGAAGTAAATAAATTAAGAAAGAGTACCGGAGCTGGCATGATGGATTGCAAAAATGCTTTGGTTGAGGCTGATGGTGATTTTGATAAGGCAATTGAAATCCTTAGGAAAAAGGGTCAGAAAGTAGCTGCTAAAAGAGCGGATAGAGATTCCTCTGAAGGTGCTGCTATCGCAAAAGTAAATGCTGACAATTCTACTGGAGTTATCATCTCATTGAATTGTGAAACAGATTTTGTAGCCAAAAATGAGAGCTTTATAACACTTGCGAACGATTTGGCCGAACTTGCTCTAGGCTTTGACAACAAAGATGCTTTTCTAGCCGCTTCGTTCAATGGGCTGACAGTTGCAGAAAAACTTACCGAGCAAACCGGAGTAATTGGTGAAAAAATTGAAATCGGAGGTTTTGAAAAATTGAACGCTCCTTTTGTAGGATCATATATTCACGCCGGAAACAAAATTGCCACTTTAGTTGGTTTATCAGCTGCCGTTGATGGTGCTGCCACTGTCGCTAAGGATGTTGCAATGCAAGCTGCCGCCATGAATCCGGTTGCCTTGAATGAAGAAGGTGTTGATCAATCGGTTATTGACAAAGAAATTGAGATTGCCAAAGACCAATTACGTCAAGAAGGTAAGCCAGAAGCAATGCTGGATAATATTGCCAAAGGAAAGCTAAAGCGTTTCTTTAAGGACAATACTTTGGTTAATCAAGCTTTTATCAAAGACAGCAAGCAAAATGTTACCCAATATGTGAAATCTGTGGATTCTAATCTGGAAGTTACAGGATTCTCAAGAGTTGCTTTGGGATAACAACAAGCAAATCAAAACAATAAAAAACCATCCTTTAAGGGATGGTTTTTTTTGTTCATATATTCTTCAAAATCATCTTGAATACAGGCATTCAGTCGTAAATAATTTTGATTATTTTTGTCCGGACTTCAACATATCTCAATGCAATACAAAAGAATTTTATTAAAGTTAAGTGGAGAAGCCTTAATGGGCGAACAACAATACGGAATTGACGCCCATAGACTTTCGGAATATGCCGAAGATATCAAGGCCGTAATTGAAAAAGGCATTGAGGTCGCGATTGTAATCGGAGGGGGTAATATTTTTAGAGGACTTTCCGGTGCCAGTCAAGGTATGGATCGTGTACAAGGAGATCATATGGGCATGCTGGCCACAGTAATCAATGGTCTGGCATTACAAAGTGCCTTGGAGCTACAAGGAGTTGAAACAAGATTACAATCAGCCATTAAAATCAATGAAGTTGCAGAGCCCTTTATTCGTCGAAGAGCCATTCGTCATTTGGAAAAAGGTAGAGTTGTAATTTTTGGTGGTGGTACCGGAAACCCATATTTCACAACAGATTCCGCCGCCGTACTACGAGCGATTGAAGTAAAGGCAGATGTTATCCTAAAAGGAACCCGGGTCGACGGCATATACACCTCTGACCCTGAAAAAGATAAAACAGCCACCAAATTTGACAGTATTTCCTTTAACGATGTGCTTTCAAAAGGACTTAAGGTAATGGATACCACAGCGTTTACGCTAAGTCAAGAAAACGAACTTCCCATTGTTGTTTTTGACATGAACACAAGAGGAAATCTTATGAAAATAGTTTCAGGCGAAAATATAGGAACCGTTGTCAATGTTTAAGTTGGCATATAGTTTGATTGCAGCAAATAAAGTTTTAAAATTATGGAAGAAGAAGTAAGCTTTATACTAGATAGTACCAAAGAAAGTATGGAAGGTAGTATTTCCCATCTCGAAAAGGCTTTGGTGAAAATTCGAGCAGGAAAAGCAAGTCCTGTTATGTTGTCAACCGTTATGATAGAATATTACGGTTCAGTGACTCCACTGTCTCAGGTTTCCAACATCAACACGCCAGATGCCAGAACCATTTCGGTGCAACCTTGGGAGAAAAATATCCTTCCAGATATCGAAACGGCCATCATGAATTCCAATTTAGGATTCAATCCGATGAATAATGGGGAAATGATCATCATTAATGTTCCCCCATTAACAGAAGAGCGAAGAATTCAATTGGTAAAACAAGCAAAATCGGAAGCAGAAGACGCCAAAGTAAGTATTCGAAGTGCCCGACAAGAAGCCAATAAGGATCTCAAAGCACTTGAAATATCCGAAGATCGTCAGAAGAATGCAGAAGTTGACATCCAAGAACTTACTGACACTTACAGCAATAAAGTCGATTCAATCTTAGAGGTTAAGGAAACAGAAATAATGAAGGTTTAACCTTTCAATAGATCAATTTGCTTTCCCTAGGAACACAACCGATCATTTTCTACCTTTGCGCCCAATAAAACCGGTATGGTAGCTAAGCTTACTAAAGGATTTTGGCCAAAGGTCGCTCGCATAATTTTAAGAAATAGAATTCTTATCCTACTTTGCGTTGCCGCATGTACGGTTTTTTTAGGTCTTCAATGGAAACATATGCGGTTTTCCAATACCGAGGCCAACATACTTCCTGATGATCATCCCGCCACAATTCAATACAATACATTTAAGAACATTTTTGGCGAAGAAGGCAATGCCATAGTACTTGGTGTCCGCGATTCCTCTTTGTTCACTCCCAGCAAGTTCAATCGTTGGAATAAATTGAGCAAACAGTTAGAAGCTTTTCCTGAAATAGATTTTGTGGTATCTACGGAAAACCTAAAAGTATTGGTTAAAGACGATGAGCAACAAGCTTTTGTTATGGTACCCTTTATTGATAAAGCTCCAAAGACCAAAAACGAAGTGGATCAGCTCAAGAACCACCTTTTTAATGAACTTCCGTTCTATGATAATCTTATCTATAATGCAGAAAGTGGAACCCTCCAGACCATTGCTTATATAGATAAGGATATTATGAACACCACCGTTCGAAATGAGTTTATTTTGAACGATCTTGCCGATTTGGTCAAGAACTTCGAAGAAGAGACCAATCTCGATGTCCATGTTTCCGGCATGCCCTATATTCGAACTTGGAATGCCAAGTCCATTGTAGATGAGATTGGGCTATTTGTTGGTGCGGCCCTACTGGTAACATCAATTATTTTCTTTTTCTTTTTCCGGAGCTTCAGAGCCACTCTGATTTCCATGTGCGTAGTCATAATTGGAGTGATGTGGGCCTTAGGCATTTTGGGATTGTTTCAATTTGAAATTACCATTCTAACAGCTTTGATTCCACCTTTGATTATTGTAATTGGAATTCCCAACTGTGTTTTCTTGATCAACAAATATCAACAAGAGGTCAAAAAACATGGAAACCAAGCCCTTTCATTGCAGCGAGTCATTTCTAAAATTGGAAATGCCACATTAATGACCAATATTACTACGGCCTCAGGATTCGCAACATTTATAATTTTGGATAGCGACCTCCTACGAGAGTTTGGTATTGTAGCCTCGGTCAACATCTTGTGCATTTTTATTCTATCATTATTGATAATTCCTATTCTCTACAGTTTTATGCCGCTTCCAAAAACGAAGCATCTAAAACATTTGAACAAAAAATGGATCGACCTTTTTGTGAATTGGATGGAACGTATGGTAAGACACCATAGAATCGGAGTTTATATTACTTCTGTAGTAATTCTGATTTTAAGTATTATAGGCATCTATCAAATCGAAATTACAGGAAGTCGGATTGAAGACCTGCCCAAAAACACCCATTATTTTAAGGATATCCGCTTTTTTGAGGAGGAATTCGATGGTATAATGCCCATGGAAATTGTGGTTGACACCAAACGTAAAAATGGTGCTTCAAAACCTGCCACCTTGAAAAAAATGGATCGTTTGGGCGCAATAATCGAGGAGACACCAGAGCTCTCAAAACCCGTATCATTGGTCAATCTGGTCAAATATTCCAAACAAGCCTTTTACAACGGGATTCCTAAATATTATCAACTGCCCACTTCCCAAGAGAACACCTTTATTATGGATGTTGTTCGAAAATCGGAAAATGATGGTGATCTTTTGGAAAGTTTTGTTGACAGCACTGGCCAAACTGCCCGGGTAACTACTTTTATGCGCGATGTAAAGATTGACCGTATGGAAGAAATTGAACAGGACATGCAACAGGCCATTGCAAAAATTTTCCCTTCCGAAAGATTTAATGTATTTATGACCGGCAAGGCCCTGCTTTTCCTAAAAGGAACCAAGTATTTAGTAAAAAATCTGATGCTCTCACTCGCACTGGCCATTGGTTTGATTTCCTTATTTATGGCCTATCTGTTCCGTTCGTTCCGAATGATCATCATTTCACTTGTGCCCAACCTTTTACCCTTGGTAATCACTGCCGGGTTAATGGGATATTTGGGAGTTCCCATAAAACCTTCCACTATCCTGGTATTTAGTATCGCCTTTGGCATCTCTGTGGATGACACCATACACTTTTTAGCGAAATACAGGCAAGAACTGGCCACACATAAATGGCATATTAAAAGATCGGTTTATGCCGCACTCCGTGAAACAGGGGTGAGCATGTTCTATACTTCCATTGTGCTTTTCTTTGGATTCTCGGTTTTTATCATTTCAAGTTTTGGTGGCACCAAAGCTTTGGGAGGATTGGTCTCTGCAACATTACTTTTTGCAATGTTGGCAAATTTAATTTTGTTGCCTTCCCTGCTCCTTTCATTGGAACGCAATATTGCCAACAAACAAGTCCTCAAAAAACCACAAATCGATATTTTACCCAAAGAAGAGGACAATATCAAAGACAAATAGTACTTTGATCAGGTATAAATATACCCTTGGTATTGCCTTCATATTTCATCAAAAAGCTATCTTTACCGCTTAATTTCAGGACAAATTAAAATGAGCTCTTATTCCATAAAAGAATTGCTTAAAAAGCAACCAGTAGGAGAAAATGTAGAAGTGAACGGATGGGTGAAAACCTTCCGAAGCAATAGATTTATTGCGTTGAATGACGGTTCTACCATTCACAATTTGCAATGCGTTGTCGATTTTGAAAATTTTGATGAAGATTTGCTAAAGCAAGTATCAACCGGAGCAGCTTTGAAAGTTACCGGCACACTGGTAGAAAGTCAAGGAAGAGGACAGAACATTGAAATTCAAGCTACTGACGTTTTTGTTCATGGAGCCGCAGATCCGGAAACCTATCCAATTCAACCCAAAAAACACTCTTTGGAGTTTTTGCGGGAAAAAGCACACCTTAGAGTACGCACCAATACCTTTTCAGCAGTGATGCGGGTCCGGTCCACTTTGGCTTTTGCCATACACAACTATTTTCAGCAAAACGGATTCTATTATATGCATGCCCCAATTGTAACGGGTTCCGATGCAGAAGGCGCAGGCGAAATGTTCAGAGTAAGCACTTTGGACCCAAAGAGTCCTACGTTGAATGCCAATAACGAAGTAGATTATACCGAAGATTTCTTTGGAAAAGAAACCAATCTAACCGTTTCAGGGCAATTGGAAGCAGAGACCTATGCCATGGGATTAGGTAAAGTGTATACATTTGGCCCCACATTTAGGGCAGAGAACTCCAATACCTCCAGACATCTAGCCGAATTTTGGATGGTAGAACCTGAAGTGGCCTTTAATGATCTTGATGCCAACATGGATTTGGCAGAAGATTTCATTAAATCGATAGCTCAATATGTTTTGGACCATTGTGAAGATGATCTTCAATTTCTAGAAAAACGTCTTTTGGATGAGGAAAAAACCAAACCCCAAAATGAGCGTTCGGACATGTCCCTTATTGAAAAGTTGAAATTTGTGGTTGACAATAATTTTAAACGGGTCTCCTACACCGAAGCTATCGATATATTAAAGAACAGTAAGCCCAATAAAAAGAAGAAATTCCAGTTTCTTATTAACGAATGGGGAGCCGACCTACAAAGTGAACATGAACGCTTTTTAGTGGAGAAACATTTTAAATGTCCCGTAATTCTTTTTGATTATCCAGCGAATATCAAAGCATTTTATATGCGATTGAACGAAGATGGAAAAACGGTTAGGGCCATGGACGTATTGTTTCCCGGAATTGGTGAAATCGCTGGTGGATCTCAGCGTGAAGAACGGTTAGAAGTGTTGCAACAGAAAATCAAGGACCTGGATATCGATGAAAAGGAACTATGGTGGTATTTAGATCTTCGTCGATTTGGAACCGCTGTCCATAGTGGATTTGGACTCGGATTTGAGCGTATGGTACAGTTTGCCACCGGAATGGGTAATATAAGAGATGTAATACCATACCCAAGAACTCCGCAGAACGCAGAGTTTTAAATTGAATTCTTAAATTTATAAGAAGGAAGATTGCAAATCAATCCTCATGCTAAAACAACATTTACAGTTTAAGCTTTCCCAAAAACTGTCTCCACAGCAGATTCAGTTGATGAAGTTGATTCAATTGCCCACACAGGCTTTTGAACAGCGACTGAAACAGGAGTTGGAGGAAAACCCCGCATTGGAAAGTGGGAAGGCCGAAAATGATACCATTGAGGATGGGTATGAAGACGATTATGATGATGCCGCAGATAGCGAAAGTATTTCCGCTGAGGAAATCAACATTGATGACTATCTGAGTGACGATGAGATTCCTGATTACAGAACCCAAACGAGCAACTATAGCCCAGATGATGATGAAAAAAGTATTCCCTATGCGGCTGGGATGTCTTTTAACCAATATTTGATCAATCAGCTCAATACCGTTTATTTGGATGATGAGGAATGGGCCATTGCAGAGTTTTTGGTGGGCAGTGTGGATGAAAGTGGTTACATACGCAGGCCATTGACCGACATCATGGACGATCTTGCCTTTACCCAGAATATTTATGTAGAGGAAGCCAAAATAAAGGATGTTCTCAAAACCGTTCAGGCTTTAGATCCCCCAGGGGTTGCCACTCGTTCTTTGGATGAGTGTTTAATACTTCAATTGAAACGAAAAGAGAAAACGCCTTCTATAGAACTGGCCATTGCGATATTGGAAAAATCCTTTGATCAATTCACCAAAAAGCATTATTCCAAATTATTGCAGAAGCACCATATTGGCGAAGAAGAGCTAAAAGATGCCATTTCAGAGATTGAAAGGTTAAATCCCAAACCCGGTGGTTCTTACGCTGGAAACACAAGAATTATTGAGCATATTGTGCCCGATTTCTCCATTAGAATTGTTGAGGGCGAACTGGAACTCACCCTAAACGGAAGAAATGCACCCGAGCTCCATGTTTCCAAGGAATACAATAATATGTTGCAAGGCTATAAAAGTTCCAAGGAGAAATCAAAGTCCCAAAAAGATACTGTTTTGTTCATTAAACAGAAGCTGGATGCGGCAAAATGGTTTATAGATGCCATTAAACAACGGCAGCAGACCTTATTCATTACCATGAACGCTATTATGAACTACCAAAAAGATTATTTTTTGAGTGGTGATGAGCGAATGCTTCGGCCCATGATCTTAAAAGATATTGCCGACCAGATTCATATGGACGTTTCAACAGTTTCAAGGGTTGCCAACAGCAAATATGTGGATACTCCCTACGGCACCAAACTCATTAAGGAATACTTCTCGGAGTCCATGAAAAATGAGCAGGGAGAGGATGTTTCGACCAAGGAAATTAAAAAAATATTGGAAAATGTTATCGGTGAGGAAGAAAAGAAAAAACCACTTACTGATGATAAATTGGCCAAGATACTAAAAGAACGTGGATACCCTATTGCCCGTCGTACTGTGGCCAAGTATAGGGAACAATTGGGAATACCAGTTGCCAGGCTTAGAAAGCAAATCTAATGCGCCACTTCCTTAACATCATCTCTTATATTTTTCACCCTTTGTTTATTCCCATTGGAGGAACGGTATTTTATTTTTTGGTAACTCCAAAGGCAAGCTCGCTAGAGATTCAGAGCGGCAATGTTCTTCCCATCTTTATTCTTACGGTAATTATTCCCATCATTTTTTTTCTGATTCTTAAAAACCTTGGTGTTATCAGTTCTATTTTTTTACCTACTATAAAAGAACGAAAATATCCTCTGTATATCAGTTGTGTCTTATTGTTGATGATTCTGTACAAAGTGATTCCTAACAATTACGTGCACGAATTATTTTACTTTTTCACAGGTTTATTGACCGCAACAGGGGCTGCTTTAATTCTCTTATTCATAAAATTTAAGACCAGTATTCATCTTATGGGAATGGGAAGCTTGTTGATGTTCATGATTGGTTTGAGCATCCATTTTGAAATCAATATTACCTTGGCCATAAGCATTTTTACCCTACTCACCGGACTTGTGGCCACTTCCAGATTGTATCTTAAGGCTCATAGTAGGGTTGAGTTGTTGATAGGGTTTTTAATAGGGTTTTGTTCTCAGTTGATTACCCTAAAATACTGGCTATAAAATATAGAAAATCACTCCTATTCGGAGCACACGTAGATCAATGGACTCTCCACCATTAATCATAACATCATCTTTTAGCAACGGATTTAAGCTGTAATAAGCATGTACATTCCAGGTATTATATCCAAAACTCAACATTAATCCATATTGTAGTTTCTCGATGTCATCGTTTGAAAATCCTGATTTATCCAATTCGGTCAACAATCTAGATTCTCCAGCAAACACATAGCCAAATTTTGCACCAGTATATATGCGCCAAAATTTATAGTCACTTGCATTGGATGTCCGCCACCGAAGTTCAAAAGGTAGTTCGATTGCGTGTGTTTCAAATTTACTTCTTCTGAAATCTTCTACACCACCAACTTGATAGGCAATGGTATTGTTTGCCTGGGTGGCCACAATATTGCTATAATATGAATTGGTCGCGTACCCAAAACCAACGCCAATACCAAAATTACGCTTTGCGTTAAAGGGTATATCCTTTATGAAACCGGTTTGTAGATTATACGATAAACTGGTTTGAGCGACATCTGTTGGCTTGTTCATCAAAAGATTAAATCCTAGACCAATATAAAATTGGTCTTCCAAGTATTTATCTCCATATTGTTTGGTAGGTGGATTTTCTTGGGAATGGCCCAAAAAAAAGAGCAGCAATACAATGGAAACGCAGTAATGTTTCATGTAGAAATACGTTGATACTAAAAACAATCCAAATTACACATTTGGATTGTTTTTACACCCACCCTGTTTATTTATTGTGAAATTCTTTCCGGACTACCTTCATATGTGGTATAATTTACCTTGAGCACATTCACCTTTCGAAGCTCCTGTTTGATATCGGAAACTATTCCCACATTAACATTTTTGTCAACCTTTAATGAAACGGTAACCAAATTTCGGATTGCATCTGGTTTTTTGGCCAACTCAGACAGCACATAAGGGCCAACATCCTTTACATGAGCCAATCTATCGTCCAGTTGTATTTTTGGTTCGGCACCTAAGATGGTTGCTAATTCTGGCGACGGTTTTCCGACAAAAATCTCTATTATCCTATCCTTTTTGGTCAATTCTTTTACCTTATCCGCACTAGGGAGATTGTTGTCCACGAGCAATGTATTGTCCTTTATAGTCGTAACTGTCATAAAAAAGAACAAAAGCATAAATACAATATCGGGCAAGGACGCTGTTGAAACTGCTGGGAGTCTATTTGTAGTTTTCTTTGAAATTTTCATAAATGGCACGGTTACAGGTTAAACTTTGTTTCGGCTTCGGATAACTTCATGGGATACATATTCCGTATTTGGCTTATTTCTGTTTTAAGCTTTTTCTTCGTTTGGACAGATGTTTTGACATCAAAATAAATTTCCTCCATATCCACAAAATCCATATTGAACATTCTTTGGGCTTCTCGGTTTCTTAATGCCGTATATGCCGCCGTGAGCTCATTTTGTACTCTTATATACATTCCATAGCTGGCTTCACGGTCACTGTTAAAGGCAATTATTGCCTCTTGTGGGTTATCCGAAGAATCAACTCTGTGTTCCCCTTTGCAATAGTTGCAGTGATTGGCATCCTCTTTTGAGCTTCCTCCATTATCCAAGAAGGTTATGGCTGAGGTTTTCAATTGGTCAATGGATAATACATCACCTTCTACAAAGAGTTCATCATTCTTGTTTAGACTTACCCTGAAAATGTTTCGTTCGTTAATCGGAAGTGGAGGGGTAGTTTCTTGGGGTGGTAATTTTCTGTCGATACCGACATCGGTCTGAATGGTCGTGGTTACCAGAAAGAAGATTAACAATAGAAAGGCAATGTCGGCCATTGACCCTGCATTCACTTCTGGAATCTCATTATTTCTAGCCATAATAAAATGTTTAGTTGGATTAATGATTCGATTTTATCCCTTAAAGGGTATTTAGGTATCACAACAATTATTCCAAAACAAACCTCACACTATGGCATAAAAAAACGCTCCAAGTATTGAACTTGGAGCGTTTTTCACTAAATCTAAGTTATAGCTTACTGCAAATTATTAAAAGCATCGCCTTCATAGGTCGTATAGTTGACCTTTAGGGCATTTACTTCTCTTAACTGTTGTTTAATATCTGCGATAAGACCCATATTGGCATCCTTATCAACTTTCAACGCAGTAGTTAAAACATTCTGTATTTCTTGTGGTTTTTTGGCACGCTCAGCCAAAATATAAGAACCGACTTCTTCTACACTTGCAAACTTATCATTCAATTGAATTTTTGGTTCTGTACCAAAAACTTTTTGATATTCTTGCGTAGGCCTACCTACATAAATATAGATTACCCGGTCTTTTTTCTCCAACTTCTTAATTTCAGTTGCGTTTGGAAGCGTATTCTCAACCAACAAAGAACTATCTTTCATCGTAGTTACCGTCATGAAAAAGAACAATAACATAAATACGATATCTGGCAACGATGCGGTAGAAACCGCAGGCAAATCGCCATCTTTCTTTTTTGCAAACTTTGCCATATGTTATTTACTTTAGTTACTTGTTGTTTCTGCTTCCGACAATTTCTGAGGAAACATATCTTGAATTCGCTTTACTTTGTCTTTAAGGTCATCCCTAATACTTGATGCGGTTTCCGGATTTAGATACTCTTTTTCCATATCCGTAAAATCTCGACCAAAAATTCGTTGGGACTCCCTATCTCTTAAATCGTTGTAAGCACCAACCAATTCATTTTGTACCGTGATATAGGTACTGTACTTGGTTTCGCGATCATTCTTTAAAGAGATAATAGCCTTAGTGGGATTATCTGACGAACCTGGGTCTCTTCTACCTTTACAGTAGTTGCAAGATCCATCAGCTCCGTTTTCAAGAAAAGCGATAGCCGCATTTCTTAAACCTTTAAGCTGCATCAACTCATCCTCGACCAACAATTGACCATTTTTATTGATGTTTACCGTAAAAATGTTCTTTTGTTTAATTACCACGTCTTCCTCGGGCGGTTCCATAGGAGGCAACATACGATCCAGTCCGGCATCAGTTTCTATGGTTGTGGTAACCAAGAAAAAGATAAGTAACAGGAAAGCTATGTCTGCCATGGAACCAGCATTAACTTCTGGTGCTCCTTTTCTTCTAGGCATAACTTTAGGTTTTTACTTAACAAACATTTTCTTCAATCCTGGCAACACCATAAGTGCAACTGCTACAGCTGTAAGGATAAAGAATACATTTAATCCCATACCAATATTCTTAACTGTACTTTCGGTTGCTCCCTTATCAGCCATTGCGTCGGCTACTGCTTTTGCTTCATCTCCAGAAGAAAGTCCGTAAGAAATAGCAACAACTATTGCTAAACCACCAATGCCAAACAATGCCTTTTTAAGGCTGCCTGGAGTGGAGAGCAATTTTTTAAGTCCAAAAAACACTGTTGAGACCACAGCAATGGCCAACAGCAGATACATGATTATGAACATGAAGTTCATAGAACCACTGTTTATCGCATCTGGATCATCACTTGATGGCATACCAAACCATAAAACGGTGGCTACCAGTCCAATGACAATCAGTACTATTTTAATTATTTTATTCATGATTCCCGATAGTTTAAATTTCGTAATTATTTCTTGTGCGCCGCCAACATATCTATTAAAGATATAGAGGAGTCTTCCATGTCGTTTACGATACTATCGATTTTAGCAATGATATAGTTGTAGAAAATCTGAAGGATAATTGCAGTGATCAAACCAAATACGGTTGTTAATAATGCTACCTGAATATCTCCAGCGATCAAAGATGCACTCAAGTTACCCACAGCTGCAATTTTCTGGAAGGCCGCGATCATACCGATTACCGTACCCATGAACCCAAGCATCGGTGCAATGGCGATAAATAGGGATAACCATGAAACGTTCTTTTCCAACTGTCCCATTTGTACACCTCCGTAGGCAACGACAGCTTTCTCTGCAGATTCCAGTCCTTCGCCTGCTCTATCCAATCCTTGGTAGAAAATAGAAGCAACAGGTCCTTTTGTGTTTCTGCATACTTCTTTGGCAGCTTCGACACCACCAGATGCCAATGCATCTTCCACTTGTTGCTTAAGCTTAGCTGAATTAGTGCTAGCTAGATTCAAATAAATAATTCTTTCAATTGCGACCGCCAATCCCAAGATTAGACATAATAGTACAATTCCCATGAAGGCAGGACCCCCTTGAATGAACTGTTCTTTTAATACTTGAGTGAAACCTTTGCTGGCTTCGGCCGCAGCTTCGTCTTGTAGTATAGCCGCTGATGCATTTGTAGTTCCCAAAACAAACATTCCGGCAGCAGCCAGAGTAAAGGATATTTTTTTCATTTCTTTCAAACTTAAATTTAGTTAGTTAATAATGTTAAAGATATAAAAATTTTATAATTGCAAAATTAAAATACCTAGCAGAGAGGAAGGGATTCGAACCCTCGATACACTTTTGGTGTATACACACTTTCCAGGCGTGCGCCTTCGACCACTCGGCCACCTCTCTATTGTTATAGTTAGGCCGACCAATAAACAAAAAAATAATTAGTTAATAAAATTTAAGCAGTTAATTTTAGTGCATTTCACCACGAAGCGATGTCTCAAAAATTGTCTTAAAGAGTTTCCCTGAAATTTTACTGCCCAATAAGTACATTGCTTTGGTTATTGCAGCCTCGGTCGTAATATCCTTTCCGTTAACCAATTGCATCTCTTTTAGCTTCGCGCTGGTCTCATAGTGGCCCATGGCCACACCACCACCGGAACACTGGGTAACATTAATAATATGCAATCCGCTTAAGGCAGCCTTTTTCAGTTCTTTCAAAAACCATTCATCCATTGGAGCGTTGCCTGCACCATAGGTTTCAAGAATCAATGCCTTGAGCCCCGGAATTCCCAATATTGATTTCAAAACCGATTCATTAAGTCCAGGAAACAGCTTAAGCACAGCTATATTATCATCCATGGTTTTATGCACCTGTAATGTTTTTTTTTGGCCTGGTATTCTTAAAAGATTGGTGTAATGTATATTCAAATGCACCCCGGACTCAATCAATGGTGGATGATTTGGTGAAGTAAATGCCTCAAAGTGCTCGGCATTTATTTTGGTGGTTCTATTGGCCCTGTACAACTTGTATTCAAAATACAATCCGACCTCTTGAACAACGGGCTTACCCTTTTCTTTTAAAGCAGCTATTTGAATAGAAGTAATCAGATTTTCTTTGGCATCGGTGCGTAAATCTCCAATGGGAAGTTGTGACCCCGTAAAGATCACCGGTTTGGACAAGTTCTCCAACATGAAGCTCAAGGCCGATGCAGAATAACTCATGGTATCGCTTCCATGAAGTACCACAAACCCGTCATACTGGTCATAGTTATCCTCAATCATTGTGGCAATAGTGGCCCAATGCTTGGGATTCATATTGGATGAATCAATGGGTTCTTCAAAGGAAATTCCTTTTAATCTACAATCAAGTTGGTTCAACTCGGGAATGTTGGATATCAGTTCCTTAAAATCAAAAGCTTTTAACGCTCCCGTTTTGTAATCCTTCACCATACCTATGGTTCCTCCGGTATAAATGAGCAGAATATTGGTCTTGTCCTTCATATGTTATATGCCAAATATTTCTTTGGAGTTCTCTGTGGTTATAAGTGCTATTTCATCCATGGATAAGCCATAAATTGAGGATAGCTTTTCCAATACCTTAATTATATAGGCACTTTCGTTTCGTTTTCCACGATATGGAACAGGGGCCAAATAGGGCGAATCTGTTTCAAGAACTATATGTTTTAAATCAATTTCGTTTAGAAATTGGTCAATTTTCCCATTTTTAAATGTGGCCACGCCACCTATGCCCAATTTCATATTATAAGATATGGCCTTCTGCGCCTGCTCCAAGTTTCCCGTAAAGCAATGAAAGATTCCATAGAGCTCATCACTTTTCTCCTGTTCCAAAATTTCAAAAATCTCATTAAAGGATTCCCTACTGTGAATCACAATAGGAAGTTTATGCTGTTTGGCCAATCGGATTTGATATACAAATGCCTCTTGCTGCTGTTTTAAAAAGGTTTTGTCCCAATATAGGTCAATGCCTATTTCACCTACGGCATAAAAACTTCTTTCGGAAAACAACTGTTCCACATGGGCCAGTTCATCTTTGTAATTTTCTTTTACATGGGTAGGATGCAATCCCATCATCAAAAAGATATTTTCGGGATATCTGTTTTCCAAATCCAACATCGCACTCGTATAGGTGGAATCAATTGCCGGGATAAAGAAGCGTTGCACTCCAGCATCCAAAGCATTTTGAATCATGGTGGCTCTATCTTCATCAAAGGCCTCGCTATATAAGTGGGTGTGGGTGTCCGTTATTATCATAAAGCAAAAATAGGTTTATCTTTAAATGTTTGAATGAATTGGCAAGAATAAAAACATCTAAAAAGCCTCCTTATGGGGACAATTAAAATATGAAATCCCTTAAAAAGTATTTGAAAGCCAAAAGTTATGTTAACATTCCTTTAGTGCTTACCGAAACCAACCACTTTGAGATATCGGCAAAAATCAATGGAATCTCAGGAAGGTTTATTTTGGACACAGGCGCTTCCAACACTTGCGTTGATATGGACAAAATTAATCTTTTTAAAATGGTCTCGGAAGTTTCTGAAATCAAGGCTGCCGGAGCCGGAGCCACTGAAATGGAAACCTTGGTCTCCGCTAAAAACAAAATCCAGATTGGAGATTGGAAAAAGAAAAAACAGAAAATTGTCTTGTTTGATTTAGTTCATGTGAACCAAGCCTTGACTTCACATAATTCTCTTCCTGTGGATGGCATTATTGGTGCCGATGTGCTCAAAAAAGGGCAGGCTGTTATTGATTATGACAAAAAAAGCCTCTACTTGAAAAAGTAAAGGCTGTTATTATGTTAGTTGAATGCTTTTTAAAGCTCCAATGCTTTTTTTACATTGCCTTCCATCAACAATTCTTCTGGACTTTCCAATGCTTCTTTTACAGCCACCAAGAATCCTACGGATTCTTTTCCATCAATAATTCTATGATCATAAGAAAGTGCCACATACATGATAGGCGCAATGACCACTTGACCATCTTTGGCAATGGGTCGTTCCACAATATTGTGCATTCCTAAAATAGCGCTTTGTGGTGGGTTGATAATAGGTGTTGACAGCATTGAACCAAATACACCTCCATTAGTTATGGTGAAGGTTCCTCCGGTCATTTCATCCACGGTAATCTCGCCTTCCCTAGCTCGAATTGCCAAACGTTTTACTTCAGCTTCGACGCCCCTAAAGGTTAGATTTTCCGCATTTCGGATTACAGGGACCATCAATCCTTTTGGACCAGAAACTGCTATACTGATATCACAAAAATCATAGGACAGCATTTCTTTGCCATCGATCATGGAATTTACGGCAGGATACATTTCCAAAGCACGCACAACCGCTTTGGTGAAGAAGGACATGAATCCCAAGCTTACCCCATGCTTTTCTTTGAAAGTTTCTTTGTATTGTTTACGCAGCGCAAAAATAGGCGACATATCCACTTCGTTGAAGGTGGTCAACATCGCGGTTTCATTTTTGGCAGCAACCAAACGTTCGGCCACCTTTCTGCGCAGCATTGATAATTTGGAACGGGATTCTCCCCTATTTCCACCGGTCGGAGTTCCCATAGATGGCACGGCTTTTACCGCATCATCTTTGGTAATACGACCATCTCTTCCGGTTCCAGAAACTGAAGCAGCATCAATGCCTTTCTCATCCAAAATCTTTTTGGCTGCTGGAGATGGTGTTCCTGATGCATAGGTTTCTTTTTTTGCCTCAGCTGGTTTCGGAGCTTCAGCTTTGGTTGGTTCTTCCTTGGTTTCCTTTGCAACGGGCGCCGCGTCACCCTCGGGTTTGGCAGCACTGGTGTCGATTAAGCAAACCACCTCACCTACGGCAACGGCATCACCCTCTTCAGCCTTTAGGGTTATAATTCCACTTTCCTCAGCTGGAAGTTCTAAAGTTGCTTTATCTGAATCAACTTCGGCTATTGCCTGATCTTTCTCTACATAATCCCCGTCTTGCACCAACCATTCTGCAATTTCCACTTCGGTAATCGATTCCCCTGGAGAGGGAACTTTCATTTCTAAAACCATCTTATTCTAGTTTTATGCTTTTGTAATTTATCTTCTTACCATGTTGTCCTTGGTCTTATCAAAGACATATTCTATAACTTGGGCATGCCTTCTTTGAGATCGGACCGCACTACCTGCAGCCGGTGCCCCATAAAATCTTCGGGATGCCACTCTAAATTGTTTTGCTTCATCAAAATGCATCAATAAATGTCCCCAAGCTCCCATATTTCTAGGCTCTTCTTGTGCCCAGACCACATCATCTGCATTTTTATATTTTTTCAGGATGCTCTGCATCTCTTTAGCCGGTACAGGAAACAATTGTTCCACTCGTACCAAGGCCACATCATCCCGCTTTAATTCCTCTTTTTTAGCCAATAGATCGTAGTAGAACTTACCGGTACAGAATACCACTGTTTTTGCCTTGGAGGCTGGAGCTGCCGTATCATCAATGACCATTTGGAAACTTCCTTTGGCCATTTCTTCTTTTGTTGACAATACTTTAGGGTGCCTCAGCAAACTTTTAGGAGTAAAGACTACCAACGGCTTTCTAAAATCAGCTTTCATTTGCCTACGCAACAAATGGAACATGTTTGCCGGTGTGGTCACATCTGCAACATACATATTGTCTTTTGCACATAGTTGCAAATAGCGCTCCATCCGGGCAGAAGAGTGTTCCGCGCCTTGGCCTTCATAGCCATGTGGCAACAAAAGCACCAATCCGTTTTGTAATTTCCATTTGTCCTCCGCTGAGGAAAGATATTGATCTATGATAATCTGCGCTCCATTACTGAAATCTCCAAATTGTGCTTCCCAAATGGTCAACGTTTTTGGACTTGCCATGGCGTACCCATAATCAAAGCCCATTACGGCATATTCGGATAGTAAGGAGTTATAGATATGGAATTTTCCATTTTGATTGACTCCCAGTTCATTCAACAAGGTGACTTCTTCCTCATGCATTTCGGTTTTAATCACCGCATGACGATGCGAGAATGTTCCTCGTTCTACATCTTGCCCGGTCATGCGTACATCATAACCTTCTTCAATCAACGAACCATAGGCCAATAATTCTCCCATGGCCCAATCGAGCTGGTTATCTTCAAAATACATCTTGTTCCGTGCGCCTACCAATCGCTCCAATTTTCGTAGAAATTTCTTTCCTTCTGGAAGTGCTGTTATGCTCTTGGCAATGGCATCTAATTTTTTCTGCGGGTACGAAGTTTTTATTTCCCCCAACATTGCGTCTTCTACTACCTGACCAAAGCCTTCCCATTCATCTTGCATGAACGGAGTAATTCGAGTCTTTTCAACCTTACGGGAATCTAATAAGTTTTCTTCAAGGTTTTTCTTGTACTCCGCCTCAAGGCTTTTTACATAATCCTTATCAATGACACCTTCTGCAATCAAACGTTCTGCATAAATATCTCTCGGATTCTTATGCTTGGATATGGATTTGTATAGCAGCGGTTGGGTAAATTTTGGCTCATCTCCTTCGTTATGTCCGTATTTACGGTATCCCAATAAATCCAAAAAGACGTCTCTTTTGTAGCGCATACGATACTCCAACGCGAAAGTTGCTGCGTGAACCACAGCTTCGGCATCATCTGCATTTACATGAAGTACTGGTGATAATGTGACCTTGCCAACATCTGTACAATAGGTAGATGATCTGGCATCTAAATAATTGGTGGTAAACCCAATTTGGTTGTTGACCACTATATGAATGGTTCCGCCAGTATGGTATCCATCCAAGCGGGCCATTTGAATAATTTCATAGGCAATTCCCTGCCCGGCAAAAGCAGCATCGCCGTGTACCAAAATTGGTAGTACTTCGGATACATTTTCTTGGTGATAACGATCTTGTTTGGCCCGGGAGATTCCTTCGACAATGGAGTTGACGGTTTCTAAATGTGAGGGATTTGGTGCAATGTTCATATTGACCACTTTCCCAGAATCGGTTTCACGCCTGGATGTCCAACCTAAATGATACTTCACATCTCCATCAAAGATGGTTTCTTCATAGTCTTTGCCATCGAACTCACTGAAAATATCTTTTGGCGATTTCCCAAAGATGTTCGTTAATACGTTCAGACGTCCACGGTGAGCCATCCCCATTACAAATTGCTTGACCCCTGCATCTGCCGCTTTTTCGATAATAACATCCAAAGCTGGAATCAATGATTCGCCACCTTCCAAAGAAAAGCGTTTTTGGCCTACATACTTTGTATGTAAAAAGCCTTCGAAGGAAACTGCTTCATTAAGTTTTCTAAGAATATTTTTCTTTTCTTCTGGAGAAAAATTTGGATGATTGTCGTTGACATTTAGCCAATCTTGAATCCATTGAATACGTTCTGGGGTACGAATATACATGTACTCCACCCCAATGGCGTCACAATAAATGTGTTCTAAATGGGCGATTATTTCCCGAAGGGCACTTGGTCCTTTTCCAATAACTTTTCCGGCATCGAATACCGTATCCAAATCTGAATCTAAAAGTCCAAAATTGGACAGGTCCAAAGTGGGATCATACTTTCTTCGCTCGCGAACGGGATTTGTTTGGGTAAATAGATGCCCGCGGGTTCGATAGCCATCAATCAGTTTTATGACTTGAAATTCTTTTTGAAGCGATTGAGGGATTTCGATTTCTTGACCGTTGGCCAATGACAACGTTCCGTTCGCCCCAGTCAAATCAAGTTCATCCAATGAGCTTTCAAGACCGAAATCGAATCCTTGAAAAAAAGCCCTCCAACTGGGCTCAAGGCTATCGGGGCTTGTTAGGTATTTATCGTACAGCTCCGCAAAAAATGAGGTATGCGCAGCATTTAAAAATGAATATTTATCCATTGACAGTTTTTAGCTAAAACCTATCCAAAAATTTAATCAAAAATACAACAAATACTAAAGTTAGGTCAACAAACTTGGGCATATTTGACAAAATCCGCCTAGGTGTTATATTTGTTTTTAAACCAAACCTTCTGCCATTCCCTTTTCAGTATTAAAAAACACACTTCCGAAGATGCATCCACAGCATCAAGCGAACGAATTTTCTTCAATTCCTTTTCGGGAATATCAATTATATACAGCAGATTTAGATATTGTTGAAACTTTTCCAATAACAAAAAGTAGATTTTCTCATGAAGAACATCTTTGAGCTGGGTTGGTTCCATTCCATCGAAAAGCTTCAACTCTACATTGGCTAAAGTGAAATCTTTTTTAATCTGTTGCAACAATTTATTGTACAGCAATTCCTCTCGTGCCGATTGCAGTATTTCCAAACTTGTATTGAAATTGGAATTCATATCGTATTTACGTCCAATTCCTGCTTAAGGACTTACTCAGATTTGTGAATTTTTCCTTCTTTCATTACAAAGACAACATTTTCCAGCGTCTTGACATTATTTAGAGGGTTATCATCAACAGCAACAATATCTGCGATAAAACCCTTTTTTAGTTGCCCTAGTTCATTTTTCATACCTAGGAGTTCTGCATTGGTTATCGTAGCGGAACGCAATGCATCAATCACTGGCATACCTGCTTCATACATATAAGTAAATTCTTTTCCATTGTCACCATGGGGTGATACACCAGCATCAGTACCGAAAGCAATGGGCACTCCTTTTTCATATGCTTTTTTGAAATTTTTCTCACTTACCGGACCTATCTCTCTAGCTTTTATAGCAACAATTGGAGGTAAAAAGCCTGCAATTTCCGCCATTTGTGCAGCAGCTTTACCTGCAGAGATAGTCGGCACTAGGTAGGTGTTGTGTTTTACCATCAAATCCATAGTGGGCTCCTTCATTAAGGTACCATGCTCAATTGTTTTTATACCTGCTTGGATAGCTCTACGCATACCTTCATCACCATGGGCATGAGCAGCTGTTAGCATTCCATAATCTTTCGCTGTTTCAACGATAGCCTTAATTTCTTCAACAGTAAATTGAGGATTCTGTCCACTTTTGGCTACACTCAAAACCCCTCCAGTAGCTGTTATTTTAATAACATCTGCCCCATCTTTATAGCGCTGTCTAACCGCTTTTCGAGCATCTTCTGGGGAGTTGACCACACCTTCTTTTGGTCCTGGATCACTCATCAAGGACTTTTTCATTCCATTGGTTGGGTCAGCATGTCCTCCAGTAGTTCCAATTGCCTTGCCAGCGGTAAAAATTCGTGGCCCTACTACCAAGCCTTTTGCTATGGCCTTACGAAGAGCAATATTTACTCCGGAACCGCCTAAATCCCTAACAGTAGTAAAGCCAGCCAATAAAGTTCGTTTTGCATAAATTGTTGACTGAAATGCCACATCAGCCTCATTTTTAGTGAAACGATCTAAGTAGCGAGTTGGGCTTGACTCGCCTTCAATATGGACATGCATATCTATGAATCCTGGGAGGACGGTCTTGTTTTTTAAGTCAACAACGATGTCATCCGTATCACCCGTTTGATACCCATTTTGAATGGACTTAATAGTTTTTCCAGAAACAACAATGGTTTTTTCGGAGAGTACTTTACCAGAATTTACATCAACAATATTTCCACAATGTAAATAGGTGTCCTGAGCAAATATTATAGAACAGCACAGTGAAAAAGAAAATAGAAGAAAGTTTTTCATTTTATTTGAGTTAGCTAATTATGGTTTTAAATGTAAGGATAGATTTTGTGAAAACCATAATCCGAATAACCGACACCTCAAATAATAAAAAAGCCCATCTTTTGGATGGGCTTTAATTTATTTCTAGTTGCGAATTTTTCGTTCCCAATCCCATGCGGATTTCATGGAGTCGTCCAAAGTGGAGTGTGCTTTCCATCCTAATTCATTATTGGCTTTTTGTGTATCGGCATAAGCTTGGATTACATCACCAGCTCTGCGATCTACAATTTTGTAGTTCAACTTTTCTCCAGAAACTTTTTCAAAACTCTTAATCACTTCCAAAACTGAACTTCCTTTACCTGTTCCCAAGTTGAAAACTTCATAATTGGATTCATTCTTTTTATTCAACAAACGCTGCAATGCCACCACATGTGCTTTGGCCACATCAACTACATGAATATAATCTCGAATACAGGTACCATCGTTTGTTGGATAGTCATCTCCAAACACGGAAAGTTGTTCTCTTAACCCAACTCCTGTTTGTGTGATAAAAGGCACTAGATTCTGGGGTACTCCAATAGGTAATTCCCCGATTTCAACTGTTGGATGGGCACCCACAGGATTAAAATAACGAAGTGCTATTGCTGATAAATCTGGATTTACGTTACAGGTATCCCTGATAATTTCCTCACCTACCTGTTTGGTGTTGCCATAAGGTGATTCTGCTGGTTTAACAGGTGCATCTTCTGTTATGGGTAATTTATCTGCCTGTCCGTAAACTGTGCATGAGGAACTAAATATAAAGTTGCCCTTATCTTTTTTGGTAAGCTCTTGAAGCATATATACCAAAACCCCAAGATTGTTTTCATAATATAACAAGGGTTCTTCGACACTTTCACCCACTGCTTTGGATGCGGCAAAATGAATAACTCCTTCTATATCGTGATGTCTTGCAAAGAAATCTTGTACTTTGGATTTTTCTCTAAGGTCAAACTTTTCAAAAACAGGTTGCTGCCCGGTAATTGCAACAATTCCATCCAGAACATCCTCTGAAGAATTAGAAAGATTATCGATAATAACAACTTCAAAACCTTCATTTTGAAGTTCCACAACAGTGTGGGAACCTATAAATCCCAGGCCTCCTGTTACAAGTATTTTCATGGTTAATTATTTATAAAGTCAATGATCAGGTTGGTGATAAATTCAATTTGCTCGTCATCCAGTTCCGTATGCATTGGAAGCGAAATTACCTCTTTGATCAACTGATTGGTCACCGGAAAATCAGCCTCATCATATCGCTCATCCGTGTAAGCCTTTTGCAGGTGCAGCGGAATTGGATAATATACTCCACATGGAACGCCGTTATCATTTAAATGTTGCACAAGATTGTCTCTTTTTTCGTTCAAAATACAAAGGGTATACTGATGAAACACGTGACCCTCCGGACCCTCTTGCAGTATTTTTGGGACAACAATATTGGGCTGTCCTTCAAAAGCTTTGGAATATTTTTTGGCTGCCTCTCTTCGCTTTTTATTGTAGCTATCCAAATTGGGTAACTTTGCCCTTAACACACCTGCCTGAATAGAATCCAATCGGGAGTTTACCCCTACAACATCATGGTGATATCTTGTATACATTCCATGATTTACTATTCCACGAATGGTATGTGCCAAATCATCATCATTGGTGAAAATTGCGCCACCATCTCCATAACATCCCAAATTCTTGGATGGGAAAAAAGAGGTTGATGCGACATGCCCTATGGTTCCGGCTTTTTGTTTTTTCCCATTTTGAAATGTATGGGTTGCTCCTATTGCTTGGGCATTATCTTCAATTACAAAAAGATTATGTTTTTCGGCCAGTTCCATAATCGCATCCATATTCGCACATTGGCCAAATAAATGCACAGGAACTATTGCCTTTGTCTTTGGCGTAATGGCTTTTTCAATTGCTTTTGGGTCAATATTGAAGGTATCAGGCTCAACATCCACCAAAACAGGGGTCAGGTTCAGCAGCGCTATTACCTCCACGGTTGCAGCAAATGTGAAGTCGGCCGTAATAACCTCATCGCCTGGCTCCAAACCAAGTCCCATCATACAAATTTGAAGTGCATCTGTTCCGTTGGCGCATGGAATTACATGTTTCACCCCCAAATAATCTTCCAGTTCTTTTTGAAAAGAATGAACGTGTGGACCATTGATAAAAGCTGAGGAATCGAGGACTTCGGCAATGGAGGTATTTACCTGTTCTTTTATGCCCTCATATTGACCTTTAAGGTCAACCATTTGAATTTTCTTCATCCGAAAAATATGTGAGTAAACAAAATTAAGAAATAAAGCGGCGATGGCCTATTGCTGAAAGAATGTATTTTAGCGGAAAATGATTTCAGTGCGTTCACTTTATAACATTCTACTGCACTTTACTTGGATCGTATTGCACCTAATTGCAATCTTTAACACAAAAATCAGCCTTTTTGTTAAAGGCAGAAAACGAACGCGAGCGATTTTAAGTGCAAAACACTTGACCAATGAAAAGGTCATTTGGATGCATGTTGCTTCATTGGGAGAATATGAACAAGGGCTGCCCATTTTAGAGAAACTCAGAGTCCACTATTCATCATATAAAATTGTACTAACTTTTTTTTCCCCATCGGGGTATGAAATCAAAAAGGACTCCCCCATTGCAGATGCTGTTGTTTATCTACCATTGGACACAAAATTCAACGCAAAGCGGTTTTTGGAAATGGTAAATCCTGAAGTGGCAATTTTTGTGAAATATGAAATTTGGCCAAATTATTTACATGAACTGAAGCAAAGAAACATTCCAACCTTTTTGATTTCGGCCATATTTTCAAAAAAACAGATTTTCTTTAAGTGGTATGGCGGTTTTATGCGAAAAACTCTAGGCGCTTTTTCACATTTCTTTGTCCAAGACAAAACTTCCGAAGCACTGTTGAAATCAATCGGGTATGATAATGTTACCATCAGTGGTGATACGCGTTTTGATAGGGTTTCAAAAATAATGGGGCAAGACAACCATCTTGACTTTATGGAGAAATTTAAAAACAACCATTTTTGCATGGTAGCGGGCAGCAGTTGGCCTGAAGATGAGAAATTACTTGTCGAGTATATAAATTCAACAGATGCCCCAACAAAGTTTGTAATCGCTCCCCATAACATAAAACAAGGACATATTGATGGTTTGAAAAACATCATCCATAAAAAATCCATTTGTTTTTCCGAGATAGAAGATAAAAGTCTTGCTGATTTTGAAGTGCTGATTGTTGACACCATTGGACTACTGACCAAAATTTACAGTTATGCCAATGTCGCCTATGTCGGAGGAGCCTTCGCTACAGGATTACATAACACCCTTGAGCCCGCAACTTTTGGCATTCCCATAGTAATTGGCCCTAAGTACGAAGGTTTTAAAGAGGCAGAGGATTTAGTGGACAATAAAGGGATTTTGGTGATCACCAATCCGTCGGAGTTCAAAAGTCTTATGGATCGTTTTATAACCGATGTTGATTTTATGCGGAAAACCGGAACAATAAACGCGTCTTATGTTAATGAAAATAGAGGGGCCACCAACTTGATCCTAGATCATATCAAAACTTTTCTCTAACTTCCGCAGGCCAATACGAACCGACTTTTATATGAAAAATCGCATTTTTAGAATTTCACTCACCGCTGCTTTAGCGGGTTTTTTATTTGGTTTTGATACCGTTGTCATCAGCGGGGCCAACCTGCCTATTAAAGAACTTTGGAACACAAGTCCATTATTTCATGGCACATTTATCATGAGCATGGCGTTATGGGGAACGGTTCTCGGAGCTTTGCTTGGAGGAATCCCCACAAAAATATTGGGCAGGAAAAGAACCTTGTTTTGGGTAGGAGTGTTCTTTTTCATTTCCGCTCTGGGATGTGCCTTTTCACCTGAACCATATCTATTTTCCTTCTTTCGTTTTATTGGCGGTATTGGGGTCGGCGTATCGTCTGTTGCTGCCCCTATTTACATTTCTGAAATTACTACGAGCAGTAACCGTGGAAAATTGGGAGGATTATACCAATTTTGGCTTGTTTTCGGAATTTTAATCGCCTTTATATCAAATTGGGCGCTCAAAGGTTTTGATGGAGCGAACGACTGGCGTTGGATGCTTGGAATTGAAGCTATTCCTGCCTTACTGTACACCCTCATGGTATTGAAGATACCAAACAGTCCAAGGTGGTTGATCTCACAAAAAAAAGATACCAAAGCAGCCCTGGAAGTATTCAATAGAATTTATTCTCCAGAAGAGGCTGAAAACCAAATTCGGGAAATCGAATCCAATCTCGATCAATCTACCACCAATGACGGCCTATTTCAAAAAAAATACTCGAACATCTTATGGTTGGGGTTTTTCATTGCATTTTTCAATCAATTATCAGGAATAAACTTTGTCCTGTATTATGCTCCCGAAATATTGGAACAAGCAGGACTGGGAGGAAAAGAATCGCTTTTCAACTCTATAGCCATAGGCATTGTAAACTTGGTTTTTACCATTATTGGAGTGAGATTGCTTGATAAATTAGGCCGCCGTCAGTTGATCATTATTGGATCCATAGGATATATCTTCAGTTTGATTATGGTGGGTATTTGTTTTCAACAGCAATTGGCCCCTTCATTTACCATCCTATTTATATGTTTGTTCGTGGCTTCGCATGCCATAGGGCAAGGTGCGGTAATATGGGTGTTTATCTCCGAAATATTCCCAAATCGTGTTCGTGCCTATGGACAGTCTTGGGGCACAAGCACACATTGGGTCTTTGCCGCATTGATTACCTTGGTGACTCCACTATTTCTTGATGGCCAAGAAGGTTACATGAAGGACTCTGTATGGTACATATATTACTTTTTTGCCGGTATGATGGTACTACAACTCTTATGGGCAATCTTTAAAATGCCAGAAACAAAAGGAGTTTCTTTAGAGGAATTAGCCAAAAAATTGATTAAAAAAGAGTAGATCATAACAGGACATACTTAAAAATTGTCCTTTAATCGAATAACGGTAAAAAATTTATAATCGATAATTGAATAATTCCGTACATTGAAGGAAATTACACTATTATGACTGATGAAGTTTCCTTTGGCAGCAAGATGCTTGTTGGCTTTTTACGACTAATGGTATTTGTGCTTGTACTTATTTTGGTTGCAATCCCAATATGCATTTTATTGGATTTTATTGGCCTTTTATAAATGCCCAACACCCATTTGCTCATGAAAAAAGCCTAAAAGAGCACCTCTTGCTCTTTCATTTTTTCCGCGATAAGTTTGATGTATGAATCAATGGTCTTATCCATATTAACCGGTTCAGAAACATCAATGTTTCCCCTCCAAATCAATTCCCTTTCCTTGTCCACACAAATACAGTACAAGGACGTCTCAGTTTGATAAATATTGAAAGTTTCATAATACCCAGAATCGTAATAAATATCCTGATGTTCCAAATAGTCGTTGCTAAAATCGGTGTACATATTGTTCAAATTCCGCATTCGTTCACGAAATGTTCTTTTATTCTCTGTGCCTACCACCTTTGTAAACAAAATGGCATCAAAACCTTTGTCCAAAAGCTGCTGTTCAACCTCTGATAATTCTTTCTCCGATTTTTCTGAAGAAGTAAATTGCACATCAAAAAGATCTATGCTCCGCATAGCTTCAACTCCTTTTTTGTTCAACCTTTCTTTTAAACGAGTCTCAAATTCAATACGAACGTTCTCATCTTGGGCCATTCCAACAACTAGCACTTTGTACGCATCAAATAATACAATATCCGGGTTTTTCCATGTACTTACCAACTTGGTGGAAGAGCATCCCGATAAAATCAAAATACTAAGGATTAACAATTTAGTTTTCATTGTAAAAGGTTTTGATTCGCTCCAAATCAAGCTCTGAAGCACTCATCGTTAATGGGCAATAAACATCCCTTGTCTTTTCTCCAACTGTCGTTTAAGATCATCCACGGTTTCGGACATGGATTTTTCAAAATCGTTAGATTTCGACTTCGCAAAAAGGCGTGGTCCAGGAGCACTCAATTCAATCTCGCAAACCTTGTCTTCACCAGCTCTGTCATTTTCAATTTTAAAAAGTACGTTGGCCTTGATCAACCAGCTGTAATTTTTTCCAAGCCTGTCGAGCTTTTTCAACAAGAGTTTGTTCAACGATTCACTTGTTTGCATTTTCTGATATTGAATGTTTACTACCATGACAATTTGCATTAATGTTTACACCAAATTACCGACTTGGGCAAGGGAAAAAAATGACATTTGTCACAGTTTGAAAATTGGGTGGGCTATTTAAGAGAGAAGGGTTGACCGGTACTCTGCAAAACCGAAAACCAGAATTCGCTTTCGAGTTCAATCTTTTTTCGCTTTTTGGTCACCTCAGAAATGGGGATGTAAACATACTTGTTATTGACCTTGCTTACCACAAATCTTGTTTTGCCAGCCATTGCTCCGTGAACAGCATGGTAAGCTAGCCTTCCGCAGTAAACACTATCACTGGAGTTTGCAGGAGCGCTTCGAACAATATAACTAGGGTCAATGTACTTTATAGTGACAGGAATATCTGTAAAATATTCTTTAATTTTTTCTTTTAAGAAAAGACCGATATCGGCATGTTTTACATTTCCTGATGCATCTTTGACTTCACTTTTTTGTTGGAACAAATGTTGTCCTGCTCCTTCTGCCACAACAATAACGGCATGTTTTTTATGTTCAAGTCGTTTTCGCAGGGCCTCCAAAAAACCGTTTTCACCCTCCAATGCAAAGTCCATTTCGGGAACCAATACAAAATTCACCACAGGCATGGCAAGTGAAGCCGAAGCAGCAATAAATCCGCTGTCCCTTCCCATCAATTTTACAATGGAAATTCCGTTGTAAGCTCCAGCCGCTTCATTATGGGCATCTCTTAATATGGGACTTGCCACATCGAAAGCAGTTTCAAAACCAAAAGATTTATCAATTAAGTCGATATCATTATCTATGGTTTTTGGAATTCCAACCACACTGATTTTTGCATTTCTTTTCTCGATTTCCTCACCAATGGCATCTACACCCTTTAGGGTGCCATCTCCACCAATGGCAAAAAGGATATCAACCTTATTCTGAATTAAAGTATCTACCATTACCGAAACACTTTGACCTCCTCGGGAAGATCCTAAAAAGGTTCCTCCAAATTGATGAATGTCTTTAACTTTATCAGGGTTCAATTCAATCAATTCATGACCAAATGCCGGGTTTAGGCCTTCATAACCATACGGAACTCCCAAAGTTCGTTTTATACCATAAAAGTAATGAAGTGCCATTACCACACCGCGAATGACATTATTGATCCCTGGACATAGTCCACCGCAAGTCACAATTGCAGCAGTAGTTTTAGCGGGGTCAAAAAATATCTGCTGTCGCGGGCCTGCTTTTTCAAGACATAAGGGTTCGTCTTGATTGGAAACACATTGTTGATAATGCTCCATAGAAAGGTCAAAAACCATTCTGTCCTTCTCATCAACAAAATTAAAAATACTATCTCCCCTAACAGTGCTTAACTGAAGGGGAGATTTGTATTTGGTTTCTCCCAAACTATGAATATCAAATGCTATTTTGTCTTCCAATCTTTTATATCTTAAAAATGGTCCTCCAAAGCATGGTGGGAATCGATAAGTGGCCCTCCATTGAGTATTTCTTCAGATGCTTCACTAGCAAACTTATCAAAATTTATATGGAATGAGTGTGCCAATTGTATTGCTTTGCTAACATATGCACCTTTTTGCAGCCAAGTATTCATCGGATCCAATATCTCCGTAGGCACTCCTGGGCAGTATTTTGGCATATGCAAACCAAAAATTGGGTGTACTTCCAGCTCAACTTCATCCAATTTACCTTCCAAGATAGCAGAAATCATGGCTCTGGTGTACTTCAATTTTATCCTTGAGCCCACACCATAGGGACCCCCACTCCATCCTGTATTAATCAACCAAACGTTTACACCCGCCTCAGTCATTTTTTTGCTCAACATTTCGGCATAAACTGTTGGATGCAAGGGCATAAAGGGCTCTCCAAAACAAGCCGAAAAAGAAGGCACTGGCTCATTTATTCCAGCCTCTGTACCCGCAACTTTTGCCGTATATCCAGAAATGAAATGGTAGGCAGCTTGTCCTGGGGTCAATTTTGATACCGGAGGCAATACCCCAAATGCATCACAGGTCAAGAAAAAAATATTCTTGGGGTTTGAAGCGTATGAAGGTACTTGAATATTATCGATATGTTCGATGGGGTAGCTCACCCTGGTGTTCTGCGTGATACTACTGTCAAAAAAGTCCACCTCTTTTGTTCCTTCCTTAAACACTACATTTTCCAACAATGCCCCTGGTCTAATGGCCCGATAAATGTCCGGTTCTTTTTCTTCGGTCAAATCTATGACTTTTGCGTAGCAACCTCCTTCAAAATTAAAGATGGTATTATCAGCGGTCCAACCGTGCTCATCGTCACCGATTAGTTTTCGGTCTGGGTCTGCTGACAAAGTTGTTTTACCTGTTCCAGACAATCCAAAATAGATTGCGGTATCTCCTTTTACCCCTACATTGGCAGAACAGTGCATCGGTAAGACATTTTTATCCACAGGAAGAATCATGTTCAGCGCAGTAAAAATGCCTTTTTTCATTTCTCCAGGATATTCAGACCCACCCACAAGGGCCACTTTTCTGGTATAGTTAAGAATGGAGAAGTTCCCGGCAATGATTCCAAATTCTTTTGGATTTGGGCATTCATAACCAGGGGCACAAAGCACCAGCCAATCTTCATCAAAATCTTTCAACTCTTCTTCTGAAAGTCTTAGAAACATATTCTTGATAAAGTAATTGGACCAAGGGAACTCCGTAACGGTTCGTACGTTTGTTCTATATTTTGGGTCGGCACAAACGGCTGCATCCCTTATATAAATTTCCTTTCCTGAAAGATAATTCACCACTTCATCATAAAGTTTGTCAAAATTTTCAGGAGAAATTGGTTTGTTAATTCGGCCCCACCAAATTCTGTCTTTGGTATAGTCATCTTTTACCAAAAAACGATCTTTTGGGGAACGACCGGTAAATTTTCCCGTGTTAATAGCGAGGGTACCGTTTTCAGATTCCACTCCCATTCCCTTTTCAAGGGTAATTCGTTGTAAGTCCTCGGCACTAAGATTCCAAAGTGCCTTGACATTCTTTAAGCCATATTTGCTTAAATCTTTTGTTTTTTCTGCTATTTCGCTCATAATCCAAATTTTAAAAAGTTAAAAGCTCCATATTATAGGAACTAGTATCAATGTTGTTAAGAAGAATAGGAGAAGTAAGGGCCCTCCCACTTTTACATAGTCGATAAATCTATATCCTCCAGAGGAAAGTACCATGGCATTCGTGGTAGTTCCCACTGGAGTTAAAAATGCTGTTGATGCGCTGATTGCCACTCCTATCATAAAGGGTTTAGGTGATACCCCGAGTGTTGTTGAGGCCATAATTGCAATGGGTGCCATGAGCACCGCTGTAGCTGAATTGTTGATGGTTTGACTAAATGTTGTAGTTAGCAGAAATATACCTGCCAACAACGCGGTAGGGTGAATGTTTCCTAATGCCCCAACCAAACTATTTGCAGCCAATTGGGCAGCACCTGTTTTTTGAAGCGCCAGACCCATTGGTATCATTGCCGCTATCATGATCACACTTGTCCAACTAATACCCTTATATGCTTTGGTAATGGGTACACAACCGGTTAACATCATAATTCCAGCACAAACGAGTGCTGCAATTGCCCCTGGCAGCAGCTTCAGCACCAAGAGCAATACCATTAAGATTAAAGTGGCCAGGGCAATATAGCTTTTAGGCGTAAGCACATCCACATTTTTGGAGAGTGCTTCGGGACTTCCTGAAATCACCAAATTTTCATATACCGATTTTAATGCTTCAATATTTTCCCATTGCCCTCGAATTACAAATGCATCGCCGGCTTTTATCTTTATTTTTCCTTTTAACGGCGCATTATTTCTTGATGCTGCCAAAAGTTGCACCCCGGTCTGTTTTAAATAATGTCCCAAAGGAACTGTCTTACCAACAAAAACCGATTTTGGTGTGATGATCATTTCGGCCATACCCACTTCTTGATTGATCAATTCTTGCACAAGGGTATCTCGCTCGGGTTTTAACGGAATCACCCCCAGATGGAACTCTAAAATGAACTTGTCCACATCACCGACGTCACCTTTCACCGTAATAATATCATGATAGCGCATTTCAGTATCGTCGTCGGGCAATTCTACAAACTCATGTACCCTTTGCAACGGATTGGGGTGTCTGCGCTTTAAACGCATCAACGAAATATTGTATGTTTTTTCAAAATCCCATTCTCCAACTTTGGTATTTATCAATGGCGACATTGATCTAATGCGCAAACGATACAAATTATCGCCAATACTGTAATTCTCCATCCATTTGTGCATTTCCTGATCAATGGCCATGGGTTTGTTTTTTGTACTATGACTCGGTAACAATCGATACCCTACATAACGGAAATACAGTATGGAAATCAGCAGCAATGGCAATCCTATGAGTGCAAACTCGAAGAATGAGAATCCTTCAAGACCATTTTCCACCAAGGCATTGCTTGCAATTATATTTGGAGGTGTTCCTGTCAGTGTGAGCAAACCGCCTGTATTGGAACCAAAAGCAACGGGCATCAACAATTTGGAGGGCAAGGTGCCCGCACTCCATGCTGCTGTAACGGTAACTGGCAATAAAGCCGCCACTGTACCTGTGTTACTCACAAAACCCGACAACAAACTGGAGCCCAAGGTTACAATAACCAACAATCTTGGAACGCTTTTTTTGGCCCATTTTACAAAGTAACGTCCTGCAATAGCGGTCCATCCGGTTCTAGATAGTCCTTCTCCAATTATAAACAAGGCGGCAATCATTATTACCGTCGTGTTACTAAACCCAGAGAGTGTCTCCGTGATATCCAATATACCTGAAAGGTAAAGCGATAGCATGGACATAAGGGCCACGACATCGGGTGGAAATTTACCCCATATGAACAAGGTGATTGTAATACCGAGTATTACCAATAATGTAATCATAACTTAATTGCTATGGTGAATCAATCCAAGGTCAAAACAGGAATTTCTGAGTGCAGGGTCAACAGCTTTGTCAACCTTCCTTCAGAAGGAGTACTCATCCTGGCATGATTTCGAGGTAAAATGGCAAGCATATCTATATTTTTCTTGTTGATGTAGTCCAAAATACCTTCCTCAACATCCTGGTTTTTGGTAAAAGCATGTTCTTCATAAAAATGCTCGAGATAGTACTCCAATAAATGTTCAGTGCTTTCCACCACAGATTCCTCTGCATAAACGGACTCTTTATATATGGTTAGCACATGTACTCTTGAATCAAATGTTCGGGCAATGTCCAACAGTGTTCTAAGCACCTTCTTGTCATCAATCTCTTCTTTTCCCATAACCAAGGCTATATCTTTTGGTTCTTTTAGATTGCAACCGAAAGGAATAGATATTACCGGACAATTAGCTTCGAGTACCAATCTTGAGGTATTGGTTATAGCCTCATCCGTTACTTGATCACCCATGGTTCCCATAATAATCAAATCGGCATAATATTCTTCCCGGGCAGATAGGATTGATTCTATGACTTCACCTGTTTTACTGATGATTACCGGTGCTTTTTTTACCTTTTTTTTAAAGGAGTCTATTGTTTTCTTAAAATCCGTTTTAAGTGAATCCATATCTGATTTTGCAATGGGCATTGTGGACACATAAAGCGCATAAACATCAACCTCTCTATTTGGGCCGACAAAGTTTACCACATATTCCAAAGCGTTGATGGAGGCTTCTGAAAAATCAAAGGGAACCAAAATTTTATCTATACTACTCATACCATATATATTTAATTGAACAAAATCATCAGTTCAAAAGTAACGTCGGCCCCAGATTTAAAATATGATGGAAATCATGTTTTGCCGTTGCCGAAAGAAAGGGCCAATACAAAGGCAGCGTCCTACTACATTATTAGGTATTGAAATCCTATGGTGCACAAAGGAGTTCTGAATTCCAACGATTTAGCTGATTATTATCATATTTTTTGGTTTTAGAGGTATCTATTTTTATATCAATTAAATAAGATGAGTCATGAAACCGAAAAAGAATCCAAATGCAGATATTGGTCGCAATAGCAGCCTTTATTTTATGATTGGTCTTACCTCAGTGCTTTTCGTCA
Organism: Flagellimonas sp. S3867; assembly: GCF_014698935.1. GTDB lineage: Bacteria > Bacteroidota > Bacteroidia > Flavobacteriales > Flavobacteriaceae > Flagellimonas. Next base: position 177,980 of record NZ_JACVMN010000003.1, on the reverse strand, counting down.
CTTGGCAATCGTTGGAGGTGAAGACCTACGAAAAAGAATCCGTGGCTTTAAATACCATAGAGGTAACGGATGACCTCAAAGAGGATGTTCCCATCACAGAAATTCTTAGAACCACGCCGCCACCGCCACCGCCTGCTGCCCCCGATATTATTGAAATTGTAGAGGATGTGGACGATGTGGAGGAAACGGTTATTGAAAGTACTGAAAGTAGCCAAGAAGTGTATATCGAAGATGCCGTGGTGAACATAGATGATGTAGAGGTTGGTGAAGTTGAGGAAGATGTTGTTGTTCCCTTCGCCGTTGTGGAGTATGTCCCCGTATTTCCTGGATGTGAAATTTATGAAACTCAGGAAGAACGCAAGGAATGCTTCAACCAAATGGTGCAGAAACACATTATCAAAAATTTTAAATATCCTCAGACCGCTTTAGAAATGCGCATTTCAGGTAAGGTCTTTGTGCAGTTCGATATCAATTCAAAAGGAGAGGTCAGTAATATCCAGAAACGAGGCCCGGACAGACTTTTGGAAAAAGAAGCTGTACGTATAATTGCTTCTTTGCCCAAGGTAAAACCTGGAATACAACGGGGGAAACCTACCAAGGTAAGGTATGCCATACCTATAAATTTTGCAATAAAATAGAACAATACAAGGTTTGATTGAGGCCCAATTAATATGGGCCTCTTTTTTTGCCCCTAAACCAACTTGCGTTCTCATATTCTTTGGTTTTTGAGGCAGCTTCCCTACTTTTCACCACTAGATGCGCGCTATCGTATTGCCTAGCGCGATAACCCAATAAATGAAAAAACGATTTAGCCATAAACCTGGCTACTTTTTGATCCACCATCATGGTCCCATTTTCTTTGGACTTCCAATCAATACCTGGCAATTTCACTAAAAAATGGTCTACCTTAAATCGTCTGAGACCTTTTGATAACCAGAGAAGTGCTCTAGGAATGGGCCGTATAAAATAAAATCCCTCACTCCCTTGATCTTGATACAATGGCATAAAAATTTGTCTTTTGCGATCCGTTTGCATAACCGTTCCATTACAGTGGGCAATGGCTATTCCTTTAGCGATTTGTTGAAAATTGACAAACCCTGGAAGCATTTTAAAATCATGTTTGGATTCTATACGGTATTGGTAATAAATTTCATAAAAAATGGGCAAGGATTTGTGCTGAGTAAAGATTTCGTTCTCCAAAAAAGTCTTTTTACCTTGATCAAAACCTACTGAATCAGCAATCTTCAATGTGTAGCGAATAAACTCTTCACAATTTACCACAGCTTTTGGGTCATCATGTTGTCCGCTCTCATAGCCTAACGAAACATAACCCATATCGTTTATAAAACTCAAAAGCGCCCCTTTAAGATATTCCTCAATCCCAAGAATAATCGGTAGCGTATAATTTGAGGCAAATTTTCTGTTGAGCAAGCTATCATTCAACACAACAAAAGGCATGGTATCACTAGAAGTCGTATGTAGGTCGATAAAGTAAAATGGTGGTTTTCCCTTTTTTAGAATATTGAAAAGTAATTCATGTAAATGAAGTAACTCTATCTCCTCTTCACTACATTCTCCATTTTTTGATAGGATGGTCTGAATCCTATCCGGGATCCAAATTCTATTTAAATCTTCGGTTTGGAACCTAACTTTTTTATCAAGCGCTTGAAGGTTTCCGGCTATGGCATATATTTCGCCATTTATACCGCTTTTATGTTGTTCCAGGTTTTGAAAAACACGGTTCAATGCCAACACACCTGCTTGCTCATTACCATGGATACCGGCAAAGAACACAACTGTTGGGCCTTTATTCTTCCCTTGTAAATGACCAATGATCCGCTTGACCAAAACGTGTTGCTTAACTGGATTTTGGACTGCTGGCATACTAAATATCAACTTTGCTGATTATACCTACCAAACTAGACCCAGAACACACGGGCAAGCATCCAATTTGATAGTCTTCCATAAGTTTTTTTGCTGTTTCAATCTTTGTTCTTGGTCTTACGGTCACCACTTTTTTTATCATAATATCTGAAACTCTGGCATGGTTATCCTGCATATTCCCAAACTTCTCTATATGGCTCCAAGTTAAAAGACCCACCAAATCTCCTTTGCCATTTTCAATGGGTAGATGGTGTATGTTGTTCCATTGCATTATTGATATGGCCAAATTCGCAAAATCGTCTTCGTAGAGCTTCATGAGCTTGGTTGACATGATCTGCTCCACCCATTTAAAAGGTTTTTTGGCTTGATCAACATTTTCAATATTTGGCCACTGGTGCACTGGCAAATTATTTTGCTGATTGGTATAGATGGCTCTGGTCATTTCAACCAAGGCAGTGTCAGTTTTCATTTGCTTCCCCAATCTTCGAAAATTTCTTACTTGCCATTCAGCACCCGTACTTCCCTTGGTTCTTGCCTCAATAATGCCCAAAAGGTAATTGATGTCTTTATCCGCAACATTATATTTTTTTAAGCCCTCATAAGCTATTGGCAAAAGCTTTTCTCGAATCAGTTTTTTTAAGGTCATAGGTTTGCCTAACCAAGAAAGTATGGTTTGCCTACCATTGGTTGCCGATTTCATGAAATTTAACTTGGCCTCCCTAAAATCCATTATTTCGGAAATGTTATCATATTTTTCGGGTCTACCAACCATCAAACCTACCCAAAATGCAAAATTTGCCATTTGGTCGATTACGGAGGGGCCCGAAGGAATGTACCTATTCTCGATTCGGAGATGGGGTTTTCCGTTTCCAACTCCATAACACGGCCTGTTCCATCTGTACACAGTTCCATTGAAAAGATTTAGGGCTTCCAATTTTGGAATAGCCCCATTTTCAAGCAATAAAAGTGAATTTTGTTTTATGGGTTTGGTCAAAAGGATACGATGTGTCGAAATGTCTTCTTTGAATATTTCTACCACCGAATCTTTTTGCCAATGTTCACCAAAACTTACCCGAGCAACTTGTTCTTTGGGCAAATGACTCCATTTTCGGGTATCCAAACTTTGTTGAAAAAGGGCAATACGGGTCTCTTTCCAAAGCTCCCTGCCCATAAGTAAAGGTGAATTGCATGAAATGCCAAGAACCGGCCCCGCAATTGCCTGCGACCAATTATAGCTTTTTATAAAATCATCGGATGAAACCTGAAGATGCAACTGAAAACTTGTGTTGCACGCCTCAAACAAAACAGAATCATGGTGCAATGACAATTCATCCACACCTTTTATTTTTAGGGTAAAGTGATCTCCCCGCCATGCCGTTAAAACATCGTTTATTTTATAATATCGTGGAATGGGGGTCATAAAATCAATCCCAAGTTCATTTTTGCTAATTGTTGGCAGAATGCCCGTCAGCACCACCTTTGTGTCCATTTTATTTGCTTCGGCCTCTGCTTTTCCCAACAACTCCCTTAATTGTTTTTCGACTTTTGAAAAGCAATTTTTATCTAAAGTAAAAGGATCAAGGTTAGCTTCCAGATTGTAACTGGCCAACTCTGTAGTAAAGTGTGCGTCATCTATTTTTTCAATAAGATCAAGTGATATTGCAGAAGGTCTATAATCTGTATTGACCAGACACATTTCTTGCTCGGCACCAATTCTTACTATATCGTTTTCAATCATCCCTTGCTGCACCATGATCTCCATGGCCTTGATATCATCAATAAGGTGTTGGACAAACGCTTTTCGTTCCGCTTGGTCAAATTTACTTTGTACTATATGTTCACCCATATCAGTTGTTAATTCTGATTTGACATGGACTAAACTACAAAGCCCGCATGCATTAAAATATGATACTTGTCATGCGAAAGATTGCATAAGACTGACAATTATCATGTTTTTTGTTTGGTTCCGAAACTACTTTTGAACTGTAACAGAAACCAATTATGTGTCAACTTGTTCAAAAATATAATGTGCCGGGTCCCCGCTATACGAGTTACCCAACAGTTCCTTATTGGGATTTGGAGAATTTCTCCGGTAAATTATGGAAATCCAGCGTGCTAAAAGCATTCCAAGAAGACCCCGAAGGTGGAGTAAGTCTATATATCCATCTTCCTTATTGTGAGAGCATGTGTACATTTTGTGGTTGTCACAAACGTATTACAAAACGGCATGAACTGGAACTGCCCTATATAAAAACAGTACTCAAAGAGTGGAAACTCTATCGAGATCTCTTGGGTACAAAACCACTCATAAAAGAATTGCACCTTGGAGGAGGCACTCCAACATTTTTCTCTCCTGAGAATTTGAAATTTCTTGTTGTGGGGATTCTCCGCCATGTAAAAAAAGCCCCTGATGCGCAATTTAGCTTTGAGGGACATCCGAACAACACAACCAAAGAACACCTTCAGGCCCTTTTCGATGTAGGGTTCAAAAGGGTCTGTTTAGGTGTGCAAGATTACAGCCCGGTGGTACAAAAGGCGATAAATAGGGTACAACCTTTCGAAAATGTCAAAAATGTGACCGCGTGGGCACGTGAAATCGGATATACATCTGTAGGGCATGATATTATATATGGACTGCCTTTCCAAACTTTGGAAGATGTGAAACAAACTATTGCAAAAACCAATGTCCTTAATCCTGACCGAATAGCTTTTTACAGTTATGCGCATGTCCCATGGTTAAAAGGAAATGGACAACGGGGCTTTAAGGAAGAAAACCTTCCTTCTTCGTCAGAAAAGAAAAAACAATACGAATTGGGCAAAAAAATGCTGACCGATTCAGGATACAAGGACGTAGGTATGGATCATTTTGCCTTACCTACCGACAATTTGTATTCAGCTTTGTTGAATGGAACATTGCATAGAAACTTTATGGGTTATACCCCTTCGAAAACCAAGTTAATGATAGGATTGGGAGTGTCCAGCATAGGGGACAGTTGGTATGGATTCGCCCAAAATGTAAAAAGCATTGAGGAATACGAGCACTTGGTTGAACATGGGGTATTGCCCATTTTTAGAGGACATATCTTAACCCTTGAGGATCAACTGGTAAGAAAACATATTCTTAATCTAATGTGTCAGTTTAAAACTGAATTGATTCCAGATGAAAAAGAAATTATTGATTTCGATAAAATAATCGAGAATCTTTCTGAACTCAAGTCGGATGGCTTGGTAACCATTGAGGCCAATACCATTGAAGTTACCAAAAAAGGGAGACCTTTCATTCGAAACATCAGCATGGCCTTTGACCTGAAATTGCATCGAAAAAAGCCTGAGACCAGGCTATTTTCCATGACCGTTTAATCTTAAAACTAAGACAAATGAAAAGCATCATCGTACCCGTAGATTTTTCAGAACAATCAGAAAAAGCACTAAAAGTTGCGGCCAATCTGGCAAAAGAACATGATGCTGAACTATTGGTGCTCCATATGCTCGAGCTCTCTCCAGCAATCATGAGCGAGTCGGGATATGTTTCCCAAGAACAAGTAGTCCATCTAATTAGAATTGGCGAAAAACGATTCGCCAAATTCTTGGACAAACCATATATGAAAGGAGTGGCGGTCACCCCCGTAATTAAACATTATAAAGTTTTCAGTGAGGTCAATGAACTGGCCCAAAATCACAATGCCGATCTTATTGTTATGGGCTCCCATGGCACCGATGGATTGAAGGAGATTTTTATTGGGTCCAATACAGAACGTGTGGTTCGTACTTCGGATGTTCCAGTTCTAGTCATCAAAGATGATAACGACAAGTTTAAAGTGGAACGCTTTGTTTTTGCCTGTGATTTTAAGGACGAGAACATTGAAGCACTTAAAAAAGCCGCTGAAATAGCCAAGTTGTTCAAATCCAAGCTTTACCTGGTTTATGTCAACACCCCTGGAGATGAATTTTTAAGTACAGAAGATGCCTATTCCAGAATTACAAAATTGTTGAATATTGCCACACTGGGATTGGAGGTTGAAATTTATAACGACTACAGCGTTGAAAAAGGGATTTTGAATTATAGTGAATCTGTTGCTGCGGACCTTATTGGAATACCGACGCATGGGAGAAGAGGATTATCGCATTTCTTTATGGGCAGTATTGGCGAAGACATAGCCAATCACTCACAGATACCTGTGATCACATTTAAAATTTAGACTTGGTTTAATTGATTTATTGATTGTTTTTTAATTAAACCTAACTCAGAAAAAGGGAAGTAATTACTTCCCTTTTTCATTTGCTGCTATCGGTTAAATCTTTCAAATGCGGCTTTTTCCAACATTTCTTGATGATCTGGGTGTGCAATTGATATTAATGCTTTTGCACGTTGCTGTAGATTTTTACCATACAGATTTACCACGCCATACTCGGTTGCCACATGGTGTACGTGAGCCCTGGTGGTTGTAACCCCGGCTCCTTCCTTTAAAAAAGGAACTATTTTGGGTCCTCCTTTTTTAGTAGTTGATGATATGGCGAAAATTGGTTTCCCTCCTTCAGACAATGATGCTCCACGGATAAAATCCATTTGACCGCCCACACCTGAAAATTGATAGCTGCCAATAGTGTCTGCACATACTTGCCCAGTCAAATCGATTTCAATGGCACTGTTTATTGCAGTAACCTTAGGGTTCCTTCGAATTCTTGCGGTATCGTTTGTATAGCCCGAATCTCTAAAATCACAAATGGGATTATCATCAATAAAATCATACAACTTTCTAGACCCTACGGCAAAGCAGCTCACAATCTTCCCATTTTTAATCACTTTTTCCTCACCAGTGATTACACCACTTTCAATCAACGGTAATACTCCATCGGAAAACATTTCCGTATGAACCCCCAATCTTTTATGGTTTTTTAAATTGTCCAACACCGCATTTGGAATATTTCCAATACCCATTTGTAGGGTGGCTCCATCTTCTATTAAAGAGGCCACATTGAACCCAATTTTTTGTTCTATTTGGGATATTTCTCCTTGTTCGTGTTCATGTATTGGGCGATTAACCTCTGCAGCAAACTCTATTTGATCAATATGAATGATTCCTGTTCCATGTGTTCTCGGAACATGGGGATTTATTTGCGCAACTATTTTTTTAGCCGTCCGAATTGCGGGAAGTGCCACATCCACAGAGACACCGAGAGAACAGTAACCATGTTTATCAGGACTTGAAACTTGGACGAAAGCAACATCCAACGGCAGAATATTTCTTTTGAAAAGCCATGGTATTTCACTTAAGAAGATGGGAATATATCCGGCATGAGGTGTATTTACGCTTTTCCTTACGTTACCTCCAACAAAACAAGAGTTCAATGTAAATGCGCTACTAAAGGGTTCTTGCACGTATTTTGCCCCTCCCTCGGTATGGATTGAGATTATCTCAACATCTTCCAACTCCTTGTAACGATCACAGAGAGCATCAATGAGTTCATTGGGTGTCATTGCCGCTCCTTGAAAAAATATCCGGTCGCCGGATTTGACTATACTTACTGCTTCTTCTAATGATGTAATTCTCATTTTCTATGCTTTATCTTCATATTTATGCACAAGCAACCTTTTATGGTTGATGACATTCTATATTTGCCGATGCCGAATTTGTCGAAATCTCCTTGGGGGATACATACGGAATTCCCAACCCGAGTCCTCGTATAATAAATAACACTCCAACAAGTACTACGAACGCAGGTATCAACTTTCGTAACCTCGTTTTCGCCGGTGTATTAAAAAATGCTTTGGAAAAAACAACTGCTGTCATCAATGGAATTGTGCCAGCACCAAATAAAACCATGTACAAACCTCCTTCTAATGCGCTACCGTATGCAATGGCTCCTAAAACTGCCATGTAAACCAACCCGCAGGGCAAAAATCCGTTTAAAAAGCCTATGGTCAACAAAGCATCCGGTGTCTTCTTCTTAAGCTCAGTTCCCAAACGGGATTTAACTTTTCCAAGGATGGTATAAATGGGTTTTGAAAAATTACTGGCCATAAAATATTTGCTGGGCAGCAGAACCAACAGAATCATGATTACTCCAACCGCTATAGACAATTTTTGCTGGATTCCGAATAAGGAGAGGCCTTTGCCCAATAAACCAAATAGGATACCAATAACCCCATAAGCCAGAAGCCTTCCGAAATGATAGATAAAAACCTGAGCCAACTTTTTACCCTTGTTTTCATGGTCAAGCGGTAATAAAAAGGCAATGGGGCCACACATGCCCAAACAGTGCAAGCTACCCAAAAAACCCAATATCAACGCTGATGCCAACATGATCTAATATGTCAATCGTTCTTTGAACAAAAATTTATTTTCTTCGTATTGCCATTTTACGGAAATGTCCCAGCGACCGTCCACCAAGCGATTGTCAGGTATGAGCAAATGTGTTTTGGACAAACTTAAAGGAAAGTCTAAATCCAAATGCTTGTTAGACGGTCTGTATAGGGACACTGTTCCCGTAATTTTTTTGTAGTCGAATTTCTTCGGAAAAAAGATGGTTATTCCTTTTTCCGATTTTACGATTTTAAGTTTCGCATCCATTGCCAAGGCCGATTCGGATGCATCGATTTCTTTTTGATAAGCCAATTCCTGCTTATAATAATCTTCTGTGACCAAATCGTGATTTGCACTATTATCGGTACTCATGCGCACAACGAAGTAGAGTATAAATGTTATAAAAGCGATGAACGCAATCACTATTCCTGTTCCCCAGTTTATTTTCATCTTTTTACTTTTTAATTATAACTTCTAGGCGCTAAAAATTGGGTAACCGTGGTCTCTATGAGCTTGTCTCCACTGTAAACTCCGATTTTTAGTTTATCCTTATCTCCGGTCAGTACCGAATTATTGATTTCAATAAATAAGGTTCCTTCCGCCATTTCCTCTGGAGAAACCTTGAAATTTTCCTTGGATACAATTTGTATGGTGCCTTTATGTGACAGCAATTCAAATCTGACATCATCAATTTCTTTGGAGGTCTTATTCACCAATTTATAAGTATACACATTACTGATAATATTATCCGCCTTGCGCTGATATAACTGTCCTGGTAATCTTAAAATATTTGCTTCTACATCATTTCTTAGGAATAACATCCCAATTAGGATACCTGTCAACACAATTAATACGGCCGTGTACCCCTTCATCCTGGCTGTAAACTTGAATTTCGATTTCTTGTTTATCTCATCTTCGCTAGCATAACGAATCAACCCTCTTGGTTTTTTAATGCTGTCCATAATGTGGTCGCACTCATCGATACAGGCAGTACAATTCACACATTCCAATTGAGTTCCATTTCGAATATCTATCCCAGTTGGACAAACATTTACACATTGAAAACAATCAATGCAATCTCCGTGACCTAAAGCATCGCGATCTTCGTTTTTACGGAACTTTTTGCGTCCATTATCTCCTTCTCCCCGTTTGTGGTCATAGGCCACAACAATGGATTTATCATCCAAAAGCACTCCCTGAAGCCTTCCATATGGACAGGCTATGATGCAGACCTGTTCACGAAACCAAGCAAAAACAAAATAAAAGACCGCTGTAAATATCAATAAGGGAACCATGGTTCCCAAATGCGCCATTGGACCGTCAAAAACGTATTGTATCAATTCATCACTCCCGATTAAATACGCTAGGAAGACGTTTGCTATTAAAAATGAAATGATAAAAAAGACGGCCCATTTCAACAATCTCTTTCGAATTTTTTTTGCGTTCCATGAGGATTTGCTCAATCGCATTTGGGCACCCCGGTCTCCATCGATCCAATATTCTATTCTTCTGAAAACCATTTCCATAAAAATGGTCTGGGGGCACATCCATCCACAAAAAATACGCCCGTATGCGACGGTAAACAACGCAATAAAGATTATCCCGGCAATCATGGATACAACGACCAAGTGAAAATCTTGTGGCCAAAAAGGAAATCCAAAAATATTGAACCGCCGCTCCAACACATTGAACAACAAAAACTGATGTCCATTGATTTTTATGAATGGAGATGCAAAAAGGAACAACAAAAGTCCATAACTCACATATTTGCGGTACTTAAAAAAACGTCCGCTTGGCTTTTTGGGAAATATCCATGCCCGCTTGCCTTCTTCTGTAATCGTTCCTATGGAATCCCTAAAGTTCTCTTCCATTGCAATTATTTATCGATCAACCCCTCCGTTCTTCTGACACCTCCCCTTTTCCTTAGACAGGTTCAGGATGACAAGGGGAGGGATATTACTTTAACTTAATTAGCGGCATCTGGATTGGTCCAAACTTCTCCTTCCGCAGCTTTGGGATTTGCAGGCATTGTGCCTTCCATCGTCATAATATAACTTGATACTTGCGCAATTTCCAATGGTTTTAAGCTTTGCTTCCAGGCAATCATTCCTTTTCCATCACGCCCACCTTCGGAAACGGTACTGAAGATATTTTTAATTCCTCCACCCAAAATCCAGTATTCATCGGTTAAATTAGGGCCAATACCACCACCTCCATCAGCCATATGACAGGCCACGCAGTTGGCGATAAATATTTTTTCGCCAGCAGCTAGATCAGCAGCTTCGGATAGGAATTCAACGGTATTTACATCTACCAAATCTTTAGCAGTCTTCTTATACTCCTCAATGGCCAATCTGGCCTCGGCAACTTCTTGTTCATATTCCTCTGCTTGGGTATAATCACCAGTTACATGAAACCTAACCATATAAATTACGCCAAAAATGATTGTTCCATAAAATAGGTACACCCACCAGGGTGGTAACACATTGTCCAGCTCCCGAATGCCGTCATAGTTATGATCTAAAATTATTTCTCCTTCTTTTTCTATCTCCCTACTTTTAGTAAGGTTCTGGTATACTCTTTTGGCCCATTTCCATTCGAGTTTTTTGGTCTTGGAGGCCAAGTATTTTGCTTTCCCTTCTTCGGACAGCGTTTGGAACATTACATTTTCTATGGAATGTAATATCAGTTCTATGGCAATCAAAATCATTAAAACCAACAGCAGGAAAAACTGCGTAATTGGATATTCTATTATTGCCGGCTTGTCTCCAGAGTCTATAAAATATTCCATTAATCCGAAGATTAGGAAGAATAGTACTGGAATACGTATCCACCATGGTGTTCTTGTGTTCATAATTTTATAGTTTGTTATGTTGATCGTTATCTAAAGGCAATTCTCCCATCTCTTTGATATGTGCTTTGGAGGCCGTAAAAACCCACCAAAACAGTAAAACAAAAAACACGAAAAAGATCAAAAGCGATATCATCGGATAACTAGCAATACCCTCGATACTTTCCATATGGTTTTTTACAAATTTCAACATGGCTTATTTGTTTTGAGATAATAATTCTTCGGTATCCTTCACTTTGATATCCGTACCCAATCGTTGCAAATAGGCGATCAAGGACACTATTTCACGATCACGCATCTCTACAAAATCCTCACCATTTTCCTGCGCGATTTTTTTATCTGCTTCATAGCTTCTAGCAAATTCAGGATCTGAATACAGATTTTTCTCAATTTGCCCAGCTTGCTCTGCCATGGACTGCTGCGCATTCGCAATGTCCTCATCGGTATAGGGTACGCCCAATTTAACCATGACCTCCATTTTGCTTTGTACACCACTTCTATCATGTTCATTTTGAACCAACCATTGGTAAGCAGGCATAATGGACCCCGGCGAGGTTATCTGAGGATCATACATATGGCTTAAGTGCCAATTGTCTGAATATTTTCCTCCTATCCTAAGCAAATCAGGGCCTGTTCGTTTACTTCCCCAAAGGAAGGGGTGGTCATAAACAAATTCTCCTGCTTTGGCATATTCGCCATAGCGCTCCACTTCACTTCTAAAAGGTCTTATCATCTGGGAGTGACAACCCACGCATCCTTCTCTGATGTAAAGGTCACGTCCTTCCAACTCCAGTGGCGTATAAGGTTTAACGCTGGTAATTGTTGGGATGTTGGATTTCACCAAAATGGTCGGAACAATCTGAATGATTCCCCCAATCAAAATAGCAATGGTAGCCAAGATGGTCAGTTGAACGGGTTTTCTTTCCAACCAACTATGGAAAGTCTCGCCAGCCACTCGTCTTTTGGAAACTTTGGTCAACGCCGGAGCTTCGGCCAATTCATCTTCAACGCTACTTCCTTTTCTGATGGTTACAATTACGTTGTACACCATAATGAGCATACCAATAATGAACATAGTTCCTCCTATAGCCCTCATCCAATACATGGGGATAATCTGGGTAACGGTTTCCAAAAAGTTACCGTAAACCAAAGTTCCGTCTGGATTAAATTCTTTCCACATTAAAGCCTGGGTAAATCCGGCCACGTACATTGGCAATGCATATAATATGATTCCGAGCGTGCCAATCCAGAAATGGAGGTTGGCCAAACTCTTGGAATGCAACGTTGTTTTGAACATTTTGGGTACCAGCCAATAGATCATCCCGAATGTCAGGAAGCCATTCCATGCCAGTGCACCTACGTGAACGTGCGCTATGATCCAATCACTGAAGTGGGCGATTGCATTTACATTTTTAAGGGATAGCATGGGACCCTCGAAAGTTGCCATACCGTAACCTGTAATGGCAACGACCATGAATTTTAGGGTTGCATCGCTTCGTACTTTATCCCATACGCCACGGAGGGTTAATAAACCATTGATCATACCACCCCATGAAGGTGCAATCAACATTACGGAGAAAGCTACTCCCAAATTTTGGGCCCAATCGGGTAATGAAGAGTATAATAAATGGTGTGGGCCCGCCCAGATATAAATAAATATCAACGACCAAAAGTGAACAATGGACAATCGATATGAATAAATGGGCCTATTGGCCGCTTTAGGAACAAAATAGTACATCAACCCCAAGAATGGAGTAGTTAGGAAGAAAGCCACCGCGTTGTGACCATACCACCATTGTACCAAAGCATCTTGAACCCCAGCATAAACTGAATAGCTTTTTAATGCGGACACTGGAAGTTCCAAACTATTGAAAATATGGAGAACGGCGACAGTGACAAAAGTGGCTAGGTAAAACCAAATGGCCACATACAGGTGTCGTTGTCTTCTTTTTAGGATAGTACCAATTAAATTCCATCCAAAGGCTACCCAAACCACTGCGATGGCCAAATCAATGGGCCATTCCAGTTCGGCGTATTCTTTTGAGGTGGTATACCCCAAAGGCAAAGTAATTGCCGCGGCCACAATGATCAATTGCCAACCCCAAAAATTGAAATTGCTCAAGCCATCGCTGAACATCCTTGTTTTAAGCAGTCTTTGTGTTGAGTAATAAACCCCTGCAAAAATTGCATTACCTACGAAGGCAAATATCACTGCATTGGTGTGAAGTGGACGTAAACGTCCAAAACTTAGCCATGAAATGCCGTCCGTTATGTTCGGAAACAAAAACATGAAGGCCAACAAGAGCCCAATCAGCATTCCAACAACGCCCCAAAGCATGGTGGCGTATAAAAACTTTTGCACGATCTTGTTATCGTATCGAAATTGTTGTATTTCCATATTTATTGGTTTGTACTTTCAGTTTGTTTGATTTCTTGATTTTCCGGAATGTCCTCATCCAAATCGGGAAGTAGTTCATCTTCAAAAAGCATTCGTACGGAAGGGGTATAGGAGTCATCGTATTGTCCGTTTCTTACTGAAAGGACAAAGGCTGCAAAAAAAACAATCGCTACACTTATGCTGATTGCCAACAACACGTATATAACACTCATACCTAATCTAATCTGGGGGTAAAACTACTTTGATGGTTTCTTGTAAAAAATGACATATATCAGCTTTTGTCTTTAATTATGGATGTTGACATTGACTGCTTTTGCATCAGGGATAAAAGGGCAGCCACAATAATGAAATTCTTTCCTATATATTGTCCCAAAAGTGTCGGTACCAAAGGTGGCTCTTGAAATGATTCGTAAGGAAACAGCACTAAGGGCGCAAATGTCAAAGCCATATGGAACAATGCCACTATAATTGTCTGTTTTCTCCAGATATTGAGCAGCAAGCAAATACCAATCCCTACCTCCATAATTGCCAATAGGACAATGGAAAGTGAATCTGGTAAAAATCCAAAAGTTAGTTCATGGATTGTGTTTTTAGCCAATCCTTCGGCCGGACTCAAACTGGGGAAAAACTTAAGACTCCCAAACCACAAATACACAACTCCTATGCTAATGGCCAATAAATTGGGCCTTACTTTTTCTTTAATATTTTCAATCATTTTCATCGATATCGCCATAGTTTTAGTTTAGTTTTTTTCCGAGCAAATTTGTCATGAGGGTAGTGAACACCACAATGCTGATAGAACTCAAGGGCATTAAAATAGCTGCCACAACGGGTTGCAACTGCCCCGTTACCGCAAAGTAGAGTCCAACAAGATTGTAACACAGGGAAAGAATGAAGCTCATTTTTATGATTTTGACAGCCTTCTGTGAAAGACTGGCAAAGACCGGCAACTTGCTAAAGTTTGAAGCATCCAATATGGCATCACAGGCTGGCGAAAAAACATTGATGTCCTCAGAAATCGCAATTCCCACATCACTTTGGGCCAATGCGCCTGCATCGTTAAGACCGTCACCGACCATCATTACCTGGTTTGATTCTTGTAATCGAGCGATATATTCCAGCTTGTCCTTGGGTTTTTGATTAAACAACAATCTGGTTTTACCGGGCAGCAATTTTTGTAACCGTTTTTTCTCTCCATCATTATCCCCGGATAGAATTCCAATATCCATCGATTTCCCAAGTTCATGGAACAATTCTTCCACACTTTCGCGGTATTTGTTTTGGAATACAAATCGACCTTTAAAATCTTCATCGGAACTAACATAAACTGAAGTATTTGCATGGGTTGCATTGGTTTCCTTTCCAACATAGGCGGCCGAACCTACTTTAATACTATGTTCCTTACTTCTACCTTCGATACCCAAACCGGTCTGCTCCTGAAATTCATCCAAGGTTTCAATATCATTGGATTTTAAAATGTTATATAAAGACCTGCTTAATGGATGATTGGATGCTCGCAAGGTGGTCTTTAGTAAAGCCTTTTCCTCGTCCGTTAATGCTATTCCTTCGTAACTGACGACATCCTTATTTGATGTAGTTATCGTTCCTGTTTTGTCAAAAATTGCGGTATCGACTTTGGACAATCTTTCGATTACATTGGCATTTTTTAAATAAAATCCATGTTTTCCAAATATGCGAAGCATGTTCCCAAGTGTAAACGGAGCAGCAAGTGCTATGGCACAGGGGCAGGCGATTATCAAAACCGCTGTAAAAACGTTGAGCACCATATTGGGTTGATAGAACAACCAAAAAATGCTCGCCACTATGGCAATGGTCAATACGGCCATTGTAAAACGCTTGCCGATGCTATCGGTCAATGACTGAAAATCGGATACTTTGTCTTTCTGGAAAACAGAATTCCCCCATAATTCGGTCAAATAGCTTTGTGAAACTGATTTTAGCACCTCAACTTCAAGAACTCCTGAAAGTTGCTTGCCTCCAGCAAAAAGTTTATCTCCGGATTCCTTAAAAATGGCTTGGGATTCACCTGTTACAAAACTGTAATCGATTTCTGCGGCACCCTTGATCAAAATACAATCAACTGGAATAATTTCCTGGTTCCGTATCAGTAATCGGTCTCCGACCTTTATTTTATATACTTGTACACTTTCCTCTTTGCCATCAGTACCCAATCTGGTTACCGCAATTGGGAAATACGATTTGTAATCCCGTTCAAAGGAAAGGAAGGAATAGGTTTTTTGTTGAAAGAATTTCCCGAGCAAAAGAAAGAACACTAAACCGGTCAAACTATCGAAAAAACCCGAACCCAAATCAAAAATAATATCGGCTGTGCTTCGCAGAAACAAGGTCAATACCCCTAGTGCAATGGGTACATCAATATTTAAGAGTTTGGAACGTAATCCCTTAATTGCAGATAGGAAATAATCTTGGGCGGCATACAATACCACAGGAAGCGAAAAAGCAAACATCAACCAGCGAAATACCAGTTTATATTGGTTCAGCCAAAATTCCTCTACTTCAAAATATTCTGGAAATGAAAGCAACATTACGTTGCCGAAGGCAAAACCTGCCACGCCCAATTTATAAATTAGTGACCGATCCTTTGTTTGATCCTTTTTGTTGAATTCTTCCAGGGAAATGTAGGGTTCATAGCCAATGCTCCCCAAAAGCATTACCAATGCCTTCAATGAAAAATCCGCAACATCATAAGTAACCCGTATGGTCTTTTTTGGAAAATCGACTTGGGAATTTTTAATGGAAGGGTGTAATCGGTTCAAATTTTCCAATACCCAGATGCATGAGCTGCAGTGTATATTCGGAATGCTCAGGTTCACCACCTGTACACCTTCCTCATCGAACTCTACAAGCTGATCAACAATTTCTTCATTCTCGAGAAAGTCATATTTTTTTGGAACTGCATTGGGGGTCATACCCGCCCTAGCCTCCAAATCGTAGAATTTGGACAGTCCGTTGGAGGTGAATATTTCGTACACCGTTTTGCAACCATTGCAGCAGAAATCCTTTTCATCAAAAGAAATCTTGGTCTTACTACATTGGTCACCACAATGGTAACATATCATGTTTGCCATGTACATTTGCTTTACCTGATGCAAATTTGACTAGCATTTTGGTGAAAAAACATGACATTTATCAGTTCCTATTTATGCTGTTAGGTCTAATTTTGCCGTATTCGGGTAAATTAAAGTGTTATGGAGAGCAGATGCGAAAATTGTATCATTAGGCAGTTCAACTCCCTTAGGGCCATGAGCAAAGAGGAGTTAAATAAAGTATCGGACACCAAAACCACCAAAAAAATCAAAAAGGGACAACCTCTTTTTCAGGAAGGTGATAAATTAAACGGTGTTTATTGTGTTCGTAATGGAGTTTCCAAACTCTCTAAATTGAGCTCCAATGGAAAAGACCAGATTGTAAAATTGGCCACCAAAGGTGAGGTCATAGGTCAACGCTCTGTAATTGCTGAAGAATCTACCAATCTATCCGCAATTGCCATTAACGATATGGAGGTTTGCTTTATTCCGAAAGAAACTATTGTTCATACATTACAGAAAAATCCAAACTTTACCCTGGAAGTATTGCGTCATATGGCGCATGACCTTAAGGAGGCGGATGATGTAATCGTCAATATTTCACAAAAAACCGTAAAGCAACGCATTGCCGAGGCATTCTTATATCTTAAAAACAATTTTGGTGAGGATGAGGAAGGCTTCTTGGCTCTCACCTTATCACGAGAAGATATTTCCAATGTGGTAGGAACAGCAACCGAATCTGCCATCCGAATCATCTCCGACTTCAAGAAAAAAGGATTGATACATACCTCTGGCAAAAGAATAGGTATCAAAGAGGAACGCAAACTTGCCGAATTGGTCGAGGGCTTCTAAACCCGATTATTCCAAAAGCTGACATTTGTCATAGTATTCCCTTGCGCATCGATTTACTTTTATTCCATCTTTATTAGAAAAGGAATGCAAAAGATTTTAATACCTACGGATTTTTCAGAGAACTCTTGGAACGCAATTGACTACGCCATGCAATTGTTCCGAAAAAAAAGCTGCACCTTTTATTTGCTCAACACGTATACCCCTGTCATTCCCAGTAGTCGTTTTATGGCAAAAATGATAGATGGCATAAGGGTGGTGGATGCTGTTAGAAATGCTTCTGAGGAAGGGTTAAAAAAAACAGTTGACCGCGTTAAGCGTAAATACCGTAATACAAACCATAAGTTCAAGACCATTTCATCTTTTAATTTATTGGTAGATGAGGTAACAGATATTGTGGACTCCGAAGGCATTCAATTAATTGTTACTGGAACCAAGGGGGCGTCGGGCATTGATGAAGTTTTTATGGGTAGTAATACCGTCCGAATTATCAAGAGTTCCAAAAAGTGTCCAGTTTTGGCCATCCCACAACATTTTGCATTTGTAACACCTTCAGAAATTGCATTTGCAACGGACTTTAACCGATTCTATACCTCATCCGAGCTCTATCCATTATTGGAACTGGCAAATATGTTCCAGGCAACTATTCGTATAGTACATGTTCAATATGGCATCAAGGCATTATCGGAACTTCAACAATTCAACCTAAATATGCTGAGACGTTATCTGGAAGGCACCGAACATTATGTGCACACCGTTTCAGAGCTCAATTCTGTTTCCCAAACCTTGGAAATATTCTCTCAGGAGTTAGACATACACCTATTGGCACTCTTGAACTATCAGCACAGTTATATGGAAAAAATGACTCGTGAACCTGTGGTAAAACGTACCGCATTCCATACGCAAATACCGTTGTTGGTCATCCCTGAATTGGGAATGGAGGGCGTATCAAACGACTGGGAGGAAGAAGAAAACACGGTATCCAATTAACTTTATATTCGCATAGGGTTTATTTATGGTGAATTAAAACAGAATCTTCACATCATCCTTATATTTATGTATTGTTTTAGCTTGAACAACGCATAAAAACCCAATGGAGAAGCAACAACTTATCGAATGCCATCAGCGCATAAAACCGTTTATTCACAATACTCCAATACTTACTTCAAGACTTATTAATGAACGTATAGGCGCCCAAGTGTTTTTTAAATGTGAGAACTTTCAAAAAATGGGCGCATTTAAAATGCGGGGAGCCACAAATGCCATCATGCAATTATCCGATGCGCAACGACAAAATGGGGTGGTTACCCATTCTTCCGGAAATTTTGCTCAAGCACTTTCCCTAGCTGCACAAAGTTTGGGGGTCAAAGCATTCATTGTAATGCCGAACAATGCCCCGCAGGTTAAAAAAAATGCTGTAAAAGGATATGGAGGTATCATAACCGAATGCGAACCCAATTTGACCGCAAGGGAAAATGCCACTAAAGAAATTGAACAGCGGGAAGGAGCAACCTTCATCCATCCTTCTAATGATGATGAAGTTATTTTAGGACAAGGAACGGCGTGCAAGGAATTGTTGGAACAATATCCCGATTTAGATGTTGTATGTACTCCCGTAGGCGGGGGTGGACTGATTGCAGGAACTGCCTTGGCAGTCAATTACTTTGGCAAAGAATGTAAAACCATTGGTGGAGAACCTTTTGAAGTTGACGATGCTTATCGTTCGTTGCAAAGTGGAACTATTGAAACCAATGCTGCCACAAATACCATTGCCGATGGACTTCGGACCCAATTGGGTGATCGAAATTTTCCCATTATCCAAAAATATGTCGCTGAAATTATTCGAGTAACGGAAGAGGAAATCGTAGATGCCATGCGATTAATTTGGGAGCATTTAAAAATTATATGTGAACCTTCAAGTGCAGTTGCCTTAGCTGCTCTGATACGAAACAAGGAAACCTTCCAAAGGAAAAAAGTGGGTGTAATAATATCTGGTGGGAATGTAGATTTAGGTAACCTTCCCTTTTAAAGCTTGTTTGGGCAACTCAAATTATGACGTAAAATTTCGATTTCAACAAAAAGAAATATGATAGATGATAAAAAACTGGTCCGCTTGGCCATAGAAATAGCCAAAATATCCAAAAACAATGGGAATCTCCCCTTCGGATGTGTTTTGGTAAATGCAGAAGGTGAGGTTATCCTAAAAGGAGAAAATACCATTAACACTGATAATGATTGCTTGGCCCATGCGGAAATCAATTTAATACGCGAGGCCAGTAAAAAATTTGATTTTGTCCATTTAAACAGCTGCTCCATTTACACTAGTGATGAACCATGTCCCATGTGTACCTCCGCCATTTATTGGAGTGGTATTGGAAGACTTGTTTACGGACTGAGCAAATCTGAGTACTACAAAATTGTTGGACGTGATGACCCTAATTGGGTCTTTGAAATGCCCACAAGGGAGTTGCTGCAAAAAGGCGGTAGAAAATTAGAAGTAGTTGGTCCAATATTGGAAAATGAAGCAGCCATCCTGCATGCAATGGATTAGCTCCAAAAACCACAATACTTAACTACATTACATCACAATATCGTTTTGCCATTTGTAAGGTTCTGGTATATCATCATCATCGATCAATTGGCGGATATCGATTTCTATTCCCCTACTTAAATCCGTTATAGGCACATCGTTGGGTCCTCCTTCAAAAGGATTTTCGGTGTTCTCCCCTATGGCCTCCATAGTATGAAAAACCCACGAGACCAGTGCACTAAATGGAATCGAAAACCAAACAAAGTGCTTTCCAATAAAAAGCTGTAGGTTTTGGGTAAACTCAAAATACGCTGGGTTGGTCTCAAGATGTTCAATCACCCGATTACCAATAACCTCAAATCCCTCCATTATGCCAAATGGGACAAGCAAAATGAATATCCAAACAAAAACATAGTTCAAGGTCGCAAACTGACGTGGGTACGGAAAATTCTTTATTCGCTCGCTTTTACCTTGCAGCGTGTAAAACTCGGTTAGCATGGACATCATTTCCATGTGTCGGAAATCTTCAATAAGTCCATCGTTCATCAGTTCGCCCAATCGCCTGGATTGAATACCCAATAATTGTGAAGCTTGATTTCCCTTAGCAAAAACCTCGTCTATTTCGTGTTTTGGTATATATGGGGAAATTGCTTCTTCAATGGGTATGGTATCTTCGCAAACTGTGTATTGGGTAGCCCGAAACTCGCTATTCGATTTTGAATTTTTCAAATGCATTTCCCAAGGCTTGTCTTTCCGCATTTGATAACGCAGTGCTGTCAACCAAGCAACATGGCGATGCACTAGTTCTCGCTTCACCTCTTGCAATCCTTCATCGCTCTTATTGTTCTTTGCATGTTCGTTGGTGATAAAATCTTTGACCATGATAGTCCACGAACGCGAGGCATTTACAATACCGCCCCATATTTTACGTGCCTCCCAAAGCCTATCGTAAGATGCATTGTTCTTAAAACTGACAATAAATGCAACCGCGGTGCCCAATACCCCAAGAGGTAGCCATGGTACGTGTAACCATTTCCAACGAAGTATGTCGAATAAAAAAACGGGCACAGTGGCCATCAACAGGAATAGAAAAATATGTCTTCGTGTCCATCGGATTACTCCCTTTATCGGGAATATTCGTCTTGTGTACATAGGCTAAATAGTCTAGTTGGTTTCCATACAAAATAGGGAATTTCATCTATTCAACCATATTTAACATTGGCAAATAAAAAAAGTTTCCTCTACCCACAAACATATGGTCTCTAATCAGACATAGAAAATCGCCATAAAAAATCAAAATTGACACTAGAAACATAGTTTATTTCAAAGAAATTGAACCATCACTTATATTGCAATTTGATCTGCAAAATGAAGTGCTCCGTTCACAATGCCAGCTAATTATTTTATACGTGACATATATCATTTCCTTCCTTCTTTTTACGGACTAGATTTGAAAGAACTCTAAGACCAATGTTGTTTCTGCAAATAATGCAGTTGGTCTTCAATCCACATTGATTCATACTTTTTGATGATCCAAATGAAAACAAAGAACATTGGATTGGTTTTATCTGGAGGAGGACACAGGGGTGTCGCACATGCAGGTGGCATAAAAGCTTTGGAAGAGTTTGGTATTTATCCCAACATCATATCAGGAGCTAGTGCAGGCGCTCTTGTTGGTGCATTATATGCTGCCAACTATTCCCCGGAAGCCATTAAAGAAATCTTTAAAAAAATAAAACTGTTCAATATCTCAAGACTTGCAAGAAAAAAAGCAGGTTTTATCAATGTGGAAACCTTTTATGATTTTTTACTCGACTATTTCAAAACGGATAATTTTGAAGCGCTCTCCAAAAAAATGTACGTCACGGCAACTGATCTTGTAAACGCCAAGGTCAACGTTTTTGACAAAGACAATCTCATATATCCCATTTTGGCTTCCGCCTCCTTTCCTGGAATACTGACTCCGGTGAGTATAAAGGGCACATTATATTCTGATGGTGGTATACTGGATAATTTTCCTGTTGACCCCATTATAGATCAGTGTGATGTAATATATGGAATCTACGCAAGCCCCATCCGAAAAATGGCTGCTGAAGAATTTAAACATTCATACAATGTATTGGATAGGGCTTTTCATCTAAGAATACATCAACATTCCATAACCAAATTTAAACTATGCGATTTGGTGATTTACCCTAAAGATCTGAGCAAATATGGATTGTTCAATACCGACCATATCGATGAAGTTTTTGAAATAGGATATCAAGAAACCATAAAAGAGTTGAAGAAAAAATTTGGAACTCGCGAATACTCAAAAAATGAATACGCATCACCTCAACTCCCATAGGTTTTTATGTCTAATTCAGTTATAATCATGCTCAATACAAAAGTCAGTCAATGGAATTCATAGATTATTATGCAGTTTTGGGCCTTAAAAAAAATGCCCCGGCAGCAGACATAAAAAAAGCGTACAGAAAGATGGCCCGAAAGTACCATCCCGATGTAAACCCAAATGATGCTGAGGCGGAACGCAAATTCAAACAGGTGAATGAGGCCAATGAAGTACTTAGCGATTCTGAAAAAAGAAAAAAATATGATAAGTACGGTAAGGATTGGCAACATGCCGAGGAATTTGAAAAAGCGCGTAAAACTAGATCAACTGGTGATAGATTTGGTGGCTACACTTATTCAAGCGGAACTTCTGACGATTTTTCCGATTTTTTTGAGTCCATGTTTGGTGGAGGATTTCGAGGTCAAGGAAGGCCGACCCAGTTTAGGGGTCAGGATTATAATGCTGAACTCCAACTTGACCTGATGGCAGCGTATACTACCCATAAACAAACATTGACCATAAATGGCAAGAATATTAGGATCACAATCCCAGCTGGAATAGAGGACGGTCAAACTATTAAAATCAACGGTCATGGAGGCCCTGGAATGAACGGTGGGCCCAATGGAGATTTATACATCACTTTTTCCATAAGCAACAAAACTGCATTCAAACGCGAAGGCGCCAATTTGTACAAAACCATTGAAGTACCATTGACAACAGCCATTCTTGGTGGAAAAATAACCATCGAAACACTCTCTGGTAAAGTAAAACTGACCGTGAAACCAGAAACCCAGAATGGAGCAAAAGTAAAATTAA
The DNA here is from genome assembly GCF_014698935.1 of Flagellimonas sp. S3867. GTDB lineage: Bacteria > Bacteroidota > Bacteroidia > Flavobacteriales > Flavobacteriaceae > Flagellimonas. The sequence continues at coordinate 154,947 of NZ_JACVMN010000003.1, read as the reverse complement.
AGGGTAAAGGTTTTCCCAAATACAAACAAGAGGGGCAATACGGAGATCTCTTTATTACCTATCAGGTAAAAATACCATCAAAATTGACCATGGAACAAAAGCAACTGTTTGAGGAGCTTAAACAAACCAACTTATGATAGAGCCATGAAAGAATCAATCCATATTTCAATAATCGAATTCTGCAAATACAATTATATAAAAAAATCCTTTGTTCAGGATTTGGCGGACAACCATTTGATTAAATTATTGTACATCGAAAAACAGCCGCACATTCATTGCGAAGAACTACCCAAACTCGAAAAAATGGTACGCTTGCATCAAGATTTGAATGTCAATCTGGAAGGAATAGATGTAATACAGCAATTATTGCAAAAAATGTCACAACTACAAGATGAAGTATTGATGTTGCGCAGAAAATTGGACAGATTTGACGAATTCTAGGGAATATCTCCATACCCATAAATGTCTTCAAGTATAACTTCCACTCCGTTTTCATCTTTACCTTTTAGTTCATAACGAATGTGAATCGGGGTATTCAACGGGGTATAGTAGTAAATAGTCCAAGCATCGGCCTCTTTTGTGCCAATACAGCCATTGGAATATGCCTTGCCCAAAGTCTTCGGGTTTGTGGTGGGATGTATCATTTGACCATTACAAATGCCACTGATCTCCGTTTCTGTCCATGGGATTTGAGGCATTGAAGTAGTCTTCTCATCATCCCGTTTGGTTACATAGAATCGCTTGCCATTCACAGGATTATAGAAATGGGGATTGCGATGATGTTCCGCAATAATACCTTTTCCAGTGATTGTTCGTAAATCAGTGACCCTATCACCCTGAGCCAGATACCTTTTGGCATTTCTACCCACTCGGATTGGAAAGGTATAAATGAGTGTTGAATCTTGGTAAATACGCAGCTTATATTCAGGAATGTTCACATCAACATAAGTGTTTCGGAAATCATTCAATAGCCTATTTGCAACCAGTGAATCTGGAATCTTCAAGCTCGCTCCCTTCGGGAGCACTATCATATTCTTTTGATCATACACAAAGGAATCTTTGGCCATCAATCTATAATAATCGGTATTTTCGAGCGTATCAATGATCCATGGATTGGCACGCACCAAAAGATGCTCTGTAAGTGGAAAGGGTGTAATGGAATCATGTGCAACCACCAAAGAATCCATATAGGCAAAATAGTTCTTTATTTGAATATCCTCTAGGATTGGCACCTGCACTTCTGACACCGACTCGGATTTGGTACCATAGGTTCTTGGGTCCAGTATCTTATGACATCCCAAGACAAAGGAAACGAAAGACACAAAACAAAGAACATAAAAGTGTCTCATGACAAACTTAATTTTCTTTACTCAATCGACCAATCGCGCAGCTTACATACGACTTAGCCTGACTCATCCTTGGATTGTTTTCCCCTAGCAAAGGATAACCGAGCTTGGAAAGTTCTTTCTTCACAGCCTCTAAATCTTCATTGCCCCCATAACCAAACGAGACCTCATCCGTATCCATATTAACAAAAACATCGTCGATATTCTTTAAGGAACTTATTTTTTTATCTATGGTATTTGCACAACCTCCGCATTTTAAATTCTGAATTTTCACTGTTGTCTTCATAACATATCAAATTGATGCAACGCCAAATTAACCCAGTTTCCATCCCCATAAAATGATAAGTGTCATTGATGTTCGTGATAATTGTCATTTCAGTAGGTTACATCCTAAGGTATATTTGATAATGTCCCCTATTTTCAAGGATGCAGGTATGACCATTACAGTTCAAATAAGAAACAATATCATTGATTTTCTGAGACAGGTCGGCGACCTTTCCTACTTCGCTGGTCGTTTCTTTAAGGAAGTTTTTAAACCTCCATTTGAATTTAATGAGCTATTGCGCCAATGTTACAATGTTGGCAATAGGTCTACCCCATTGGTCGGGATTACGGGTTTTATCATTGGCTTGGTATTGACCTTACAGACAAGACCTACCATGCAAGAGTTTGGTGCTGTCTCATGGATGCCCCATATGGTGGGTATTTCAATCGTCAGAGAGGTAGGGCCTGTGGTCATTGCACTCATCTGTGCAGGGCGTATTGCCTCCGGAATGGGTGCCGAATTGGGTTCCATGCGCGTCACCGAACAAATTGATGCCATGGAGGTTTCCGGAACCAATCCTTTCAAGTTTCTAGTGGTAACCAGGGTGGTAGCCACAACGCTTATGGTACCTCTCCTTGTGGTTTTCGGGGATATGTTGGCCCTTTATGGCTCTTCGCTGGTAGAATATTTTAAAGGTGATGTATCATTCCAATTGTATTTTAATGAAGTATTTAATTCTTTACAATATGGCGATTTGATCCCGGCAACCATTAAGTCCTTCTTTTTCGGTTTTGCCATCGGTTTGGTAGGATGTTATAAGGGTTATTATTGCAAAAAAGGTACTGTCGGAGTGGGTAAGGCGGCAAATACAGCAGTGGTAATGGCCTCCATGCTTATTTTTATCTTGGATTTCATTGCGGTTTTCATATCAGATATTTTTTATGAATTATGAAGGAGGAAACAGAAATAATCGATAAAGATTCCTTGGTTGCCAACCGTGAAGTTGTAATCGACATCAAAGAGCTCCGAAAGAGCTTTGGGGACAATCATGTGCTCAACGGTTTCAATATGACACTTCATAAGGGAGAAAACCTTGTAATTATGGGCAAATCCGGTTCCGGTAAATCTGTTATGATCAAGTGCCTTATCGGTTTAATGTCCCCAGATAGTGGAAGCGTGAATGTTATGGGAAAAGACCTGATAAAACTGGACCGTACCGCTCTGGACGAGCTTAGAACGGATGTTGGCTTTTTGTTTCAAGGAAGTGCCCTGTACGATTCAATGACCGTTCGCGAAAATCTGGAATTTCCCTTGCGTAGGCATAAAGACAAATTTGACGGAGCGTTGAATGCTGAAAAAAGGGTCATAGAGGCATTGGAAAACGTTGGACTGGCCCATGCCGTCGATCTAATGCCCAGTGAGCTTTCCGGAGGAATGAAAAGAAGGGTTGCCTTGGCCAGGACACTAATTATGCAACCCAAAATTATTCTTTATGATGAACCCACGAGCGGACTCGACCCAATAACATCAAAAGAGATTATTGAGCTTATGCTCCACATTCAAGAGCAGTATAAAACATCCTCTCTGATCATTACCCATGATGTGGATTGTGCACGGGTAATTTCGGACCGGATGATTTTATTGGTAGATGGCATAAACTATGCCGAAGGAACATTTAAGGAACTCTCAAAGGTGACCGACCCAAAGGTGCGGGCCTTTTTTAAATGACACATTATGGCAAGGACAAACACGCAAAAAACAAGGCTTGGATTTTTTGTGGTACTCGGAACCGCTTTGATAATCATTGCTTCTTACCTGATCGGTAATAACCAAAGCCTTTTTAGCAAGACTTTTACCATTACCACAGTTTTTAACAACGTAAATGGGCTTCAGTTGGGTAATAATGTAAGGTATTCAGGAATCATTGTCGGTACGGTCAAAGGCATTGAAATGGAAAATGACAGTACCATAAGGGTACGGATGTCCATCGAAGAAAAAATGCACAAGCACATTAAAAAAGATGCCATTGCCACCATAGGTTCAGATGGATTGGTCGGGAGTATGATCGTAAACATCATTCCAGGCAAAGGGGCAAGCGAAATTGTATATAGTGGTGAGGAAATAGATTCCTACAGCCGCATTGGTGCGGAAGATATGTTGAGCACATTAAATGTTACCAACCAAAATGCCGCCTTACTCACCGCTGATTTGCTCAAGGTCACCCAATCTTTGAAAAATGGGGAAGGTACTTTGGGAAAACTGCTGAATGATACCCTAATGGCCAAAAATCTGCAGGAAATCGTAGTTAATTTAAAACACACCAGCAGTAAGGCCAATTCGGCGATGAAGGAACTCAATTCCATTATAAAAGCCATTGATTTAGAAGAAAGTGTTGCAGGAGTTTTGCTAAATGATTCAATTATGGGCCAAAAAATGAGAAAGACCATTCAAAATATGGAAACCTCAAGTGTTGCCATAGACACCCTTTTACAGAATCTCAATGGAATGGTCAATGAGATGAAGGAAGGCAAGGGCGCTGTAAATTTATTGGTTAAAGACACCTTGCTGGCCAACCAATTACAGCGCACAATGGACAATATTGAACAAGGCACAGAACGCTTCAATGAAAACATGGAGGCCTTAAAACACAATTTTTTGACCCGTAGATATTTCAAAAGACAGGAGAAAGAGCGTAAACAGGAGTAAACAACTTAGCTGATGACCCTGCCATCCTCCATCTGTATTATTCTATCCGTTCGCTCGGCAAAGTCCACATCATGGGTTACTACCAATAAAGAAAGTCCTTGCTCCTCTTTCAATTTTTTGAATATTTGGAACACATTTTCAGAATTATAACTATCCAAATTCCCCGTGGGTTCATCCCCCATTAATATGGATGGATCATTGATCAATGCCCTGGCAATTGCTACACGTTGTTTTTCCCCTCCCGAGATTCTTGAGGCTCTTTTATTTACCAAATGACCAATGTTCAGCATATTCAATTTTTCCATGGCATTATGTTCAATTTCCGCATCGGTCTTTTCCGCTAGTTTTTTGGCGGGCAACATTACATTTTCCAGTACGCTGAACTCGGATAGTAGATAATGGAATTGAAACACAAACCCTATATACTTATTACGGATTCTTGAAAGTTCTGTCTGGGGCTTTCCGGTCACGAGGTCATCATTTAAGTATAATTTTCCTTCATAATCGGTGTCCATGGTAGACAGAATGTACAACAGCGTTGACTTCCCACAACCTGATTTGCCCATTATAGATGCAAATTCACCCTTTTTCACCTCAAAACCTATGTCTTTGAGCACATGGAACAATACAGGTTTCTTGAAATGTTTGTTGATATTTTCTGTTTTTAAAACTAGTCCCATCCGCTATAATTTAAGTCCCTCTAATTATTCGGACCGGGTCTATTTTTCTGGCCTTGTTTGATGGGAGATAACCGGCAACAAACGTGGACAGCATCGCAAAGGTGATTCCTATTACATAAAACCAGGGATTATAATTTATGGGGTAGGTGGTTATGGTTGGAAGGGCCTCAGTTTCAAAAGCAACATTATCTATCAGCCTTGAAAGACCAAAACCAATGGCCAAACCACTTAATCCTCCGATTACCCCGATCAAAACGGCTTGACTCATAAAAATCAGCTGTACATCCAATCCGGAAAATCCCGTGGCTTTCAAAATCGCGATGTCCTTCATTTTTTCATAAATCAGCATGTTCAGAATATTATAGATTCCAAATCCTGCCACAATTAAAAGTGTAATGGAAACCGAGTAGGTAATCAGGTTTCGTATGGTGGTTCCGGTCTCAAACTGGGCATTGGCTTCCTTAATATCGGTGGCCTTCACCTTAAATTGTTGCTCCAATTGCCCTGCCATGGGAACGGCCAAATCTATATTAAACAGTTTAATATTAATATCTGTGATGTAATTTTCCGCTTCTCCCAAAATGCGTTGAACCGTTTTAAGCTTTGCAAAGCTTTGGATATTATCGATATCCGATATGCCACTTTGGTAGATGCCTACAATCTTTAAGGGAAAAACATCTCCTTTGGCAGTGCTGATTTGAATTCTATCTCCCACATCCAAAGACATTTTTTTGGCTACTCCGGCACCCAATAAAATTCCATTTTCTGTATTTTGAAGGGCCTCCGGTGACCCTTTAACAATATAATCGTTCATATTATACAGCCGAACCTCTTCCATCACATCAATTCCCGCAAGATTACCGCCCAATTCAATAGAACCCGACAGATAAAAAATCTGGGTGCGAATCTGTGGGGTTGCTCCTCTAATGGATTTATCCTTACGCAAATGACTCAAAATAGGTAAGGCATTGTGAATCTTTGTCTGACTCTGTTTTGGTTTGACAGAATGGACGACATTGAGTGCATTGGCGTACTCTTCAAAAAAGGCGATGGGTTGTTTTTCTGAAGGTTCAATCTCATTATATAAATGAATATCAGGGGTTTGATTAAGGATAAGGTCATCCAACATTTTGTTGAGTCCTGTCATAAAGCTCACCAAGGTAATATAGGCACCTATACCGAAGGTAACTCCCAAGGATGCGGTTACCGTGGACTTCATTTTGGTAACTAAATGGGTTTTGGCAATGCCCAATATCACCTTCCAATTGATCATCTTTCTGGTTTTAATATTTGGGTCTCGGCATCCAATCCTGAAATGATTTCAACTTGGTCCAAACTTTCGAGGCCAATGGTAACATCAATTGCTCCATTTTCTGTCAAAACTTGGTTTCCATCCATTAAATAGTCTTTCGGAATCACCAAGACTTCCGATTTTTCTGCAATGATAATATTCGCTTCCCCGGCAAGACCTGGGTACAACACCTTTGGTGGATCCAAAAAGGTAGCCTCAATGGTAAAGGTTTGGGAACGTTCATCCTTTCGGGGATAAATCTTGTTTACCTTGGCCTCAAATGCTTTTGAATTATAGGCATCAAGTGAGATAATCACTCGCTGTCTTAGTTGAACCTTCACAATATCTTTCTCATCAACTAACATTTCTATTACAAATTCGTCGCTCCGCCCCACCGAAGCCAATGGCTCCATCGTGGTCACAATCTCACCAGGATTTTTGAACAGTGCATATACCTTTCCATGTATTTTACTGGTCACTGTGAAGTCCTCCGTTGCAATTTGCGAAGTTCTATAGGTGTTCTCAGCTTGTTGAAGTTGGGTAGAGAGTTCTTTTTTTGTCCTTTCATATTTACTCTTCAATACCTGCAGATTGTTTTTTGAAAGCTCAAATGCTAGTTTCTTATTATCGTAGTCAGCTTTGGAGCCAATCTTTTTGCTCCACAGATTTTGCTGTCTAAAAAAGTTGATGGAATCGTTGGTGAACTTCAAAACCGAAGCATCAATCTCATCTTCTATACTTTTGAGAATAGCCGCAGAGCCGTTGTAGTTTTCTCTGGCAAGTTCGTAGGCCAATCTGGCATTTTCGGAGCTCAACTTTGGGGTATTGTTAATGATTTGAAGAATAGGTTGTCCTTTTTTTACCGAATCGCCTTCTTCTACCAGGTTTTTGTCCAAAATTCCGGCTACAATCGCATATGCCTGGTAAAGACTATCGGGTTGAATGGTCACAGAGGCGTATACCGATTCCGTAATCTTGGTTTTTTGTGGAAAGATTTTACCGTCATCCTTACCGCATCCCCAAAAACACAGAGCTACTATAGTAAGAACAAAGTGGTTAACATTTTTCATCTATTCTGCAGATAAAGTGGTTTGCAACAGTATAAATTCACCGATGTTGGTTCTATCTATGGCGCCGACCAATGTCTTATTTTTGGTCACCGCCAAAAGATCATTATTTACCTTGGCCAGTTTTTCGAATGCACCCATGATTTCGGTAGAGGACTCAACCTGTTGGACTTCTTTTTTCATAATCTCGCTTACCAATCGCTGGGGTTCTTTGGCATGCTTTAATACAGCCCTATGATCCACGGTTCCCAGAATTTCATTCTGGTCAGCAACCAAAAAGTGTTTTTCGGTCCCTTTCAATAAAATAGTAATCACCTCTTCCACCGTTGTTGATGGAGACAATATGGTAATATCGGTAAGCATAGCTTCTTCAACCAGATGCCCTTTGAGCAAGGCTCCCTGTTTTACCATCTGGTTTTCGCCATAAGCTCCAAAGAAAATGAACAGCGCAATCAGAATCAAAAAAGGATTCAACATCAACCCAAGTACAAAAAAGAGAACTGCTAATATTTGCCCAAGGCCCGCCGCAACTTCTGTTGCTTTTACACGACCAAATCTGAAGGTCAACAATGCCCTAAACACCCTACCGCCATCCATAGGAAAAGCTGGAATCATATTGAAGACCACCAGCATTACATTGGCAACAAAAAGAAAGAAAAGAAAAGTTTGGATATCAGGTGCATTTACGAGCTTATCCAAAGCCTCTACGTCCAACCCCAAATAACTTTGCAAGGGAATGAAAAGCAATAAAATCAGGGCAATCAGAACATTTACAGCTGGACCCGCCACAGCCACCAATAATTCTTGTTCAGGTTTTTCTGGAATTTTTTCCAATGAAGCTACACCGCCTATGGGCAATAGTGTGATTTGCTTTGTTTTTATTCCAAACCTTTTGGCTGTAAGGGCATGACCAAGTTCGTGTAGAACCACACAAAAAAATAGCACAATCACCAAGGCCATATTCATAAGGATAGTGGTTGTACTACCTCCTCTTTGCACTTCTAAAAAGGCTACCCACAGTAATAGAAGGGTAAAAGTCCAATGGACCTCTATTCCGATGCCTGATACCTTGCCCAATTTAAGTACACCTTTCATTTTTGAAGTTTCAGTGAAATTAGGCACATCCAACAATAATGGAAATGACAAAAATCATAACCCATGGCACATTGGAATATTACTTTTGATATAGCTTGTAAATTGGAAAATGTATGGAAACTTCAATGTTATTAGCCAAATTTTGGGGCTTTTACCTGATTGTCTTTTTTTTGGTGCTGGTCTTTAATCCAAAACGCATCCGTGACATTTTTGGCTATTTAGAAGACCCAAAATTTCTATTAATAACGGCCTTTGTGGCCATTATAATGGGAATTCTGAATGTTCTGGTCCATAATATTTGGACAAATGATTGGAGATTATTGATAACCTTGATCGGTTGGGTTTCCTTATTCACTGGTATTGCGCTTTTTACTTTTCCAGTGAAATCATCAGAATGGCTACAGTTCAAAAACGTTACGTTTTTTCAAGTTCTGTACGTGTTAATGCTGTTTTTGGGTGCTTTTCTTTTAAGCAAAGGTTTCGCATAAACCTTATATGATGCCAGTCTCCAAAGTCGTAATAAAAAAGAGGAGGCAAACGCCTCCCCTTCTTACATCTCCAGAAAGAGTAGTTAAAAAAATGGAATCTAAGCCGTTTCCTTTTCTTTACCTCTATTCTCGGCCAGTTTTGTAACCATTTCTGGAACTTTTTCAAGAGCGGCCGCAAGACCGTGTGCTTTTCCAGCTTCCACAAAGGAAATTTCTTCTCCTTTGGTCACTAAAAATCCAATAGGCTCAATGCCTACACCAGCTCCGGCTCCCATACCTTCACCTTTTTTTCCTTTTGCTTCAGTTCCTTCTCCTCCTCCGGAGCCAAATCCCATACCAACCTTAATGACTGGCACACATTTAAACTGTCCTAGTTCAAATTGTTCTCCGATTACAGTATCGGTTTTTGCTTCAGATTTGATAAAATCTGTAATCTGTTTCAGTAATTCTTCAAAATGTAATTCCATGACTTTAATTTTTAAGTGTTAACAAATACTTTGATTATGTTTATGGGCCTATTACTTGCCATCAGGACCAATCTGTTATTTCCCTGAAAATTTATATTGAACCCTCCCGCGTGGTAATCCAAAAAATTGAATATGGGATATAATTTGGCATTCAATACAAAATCACCTGTATCCATGTTCAGATCAAACCTTTTAAGTTTAAAAGACCTCAACAAGGCCAAAATCTTTTTGGGACTTATTTTACGTCTCTTAGTTGGCCTTTTTTCTCCAACTTTTTCCTTTTTGGGTCGATGACTTTTTCGTAAAGGATAAAAATCAAAATTCATGAATGCTACCCGAAGTTTTATCTTAAGAACTTCCAATTTGTCCGGTTCAAAACTTACCTTGGCCAAACCTTTCAATTTTATAAAATAGGTGTGGTTTTTGGTATCCATGAACAGCACCAATGGTGCAAACAAAAGGTAGATTCCAAAAAGAACAAGCAATGTTAAAAGGAGTATCCACCACATCATCAAAGCTTTTCGCAAAGTACGTTGTCATGGTGCACATGCTCAATGACCTAGGTCACTTGTAACTAACAATTTTCCATGAAATATGATTTATGGGGTCGAGATTTTAAAGAACTATTTTTCGAATCTCCCACCCTTTTCCTTCGATGAATATGGCAACCATATCATTTGAAAGAAACTTGGCACGCAACGCAGGTATTTTATATCGTTTTTTGGTCATTTGTATATTATAGCGCCTGTCAAAAAACTCAATGATCTTTCCTTTGGAATCGATTAAGACATCATGAAACTTAAATTCAAAAATCTTTAGATTAAACTCATTATTACCTCTAAAAACTTTGTCAAAATATACGCCTGTAGCGTATCCATCCTTGAAGGCCGACACATTTAGAAATTTATAATCCACTATCAATTCGCCATTGGTGTTTATGAACCCATACAACGGAATTTCATCTTCCATTTTTTGTACTGGGCACATCCCATTTTCAAAGGAAGGATATGGGGTTTCCAAAATTTCTTGCTCACCAGGCTTCATATCCTTGTTCCAAACCAGATCATCTCTAAAATCAATAGCGAGTTCGCCCTTTTTGTTGATAAACCCCCATTGGTTGCCTTTCCTGACTGCCGCCAGTCCTTCTTTATATGCTGTAATTTCGTCTATGCCTTCCAACTTTTCTTGGGCGGTCAAAGAGGGATGCAAAAGAAACAACATCCCTAAAAATATTCCTATAGTTTTCATAATGGTAATCTTTATCTGCTTCAAGGTATGGTGCTGAAAATCAATAAAAAATGACGCATATCATCTCTGTTGAAGCTGAACCAACCTAAATTTGAAGAAAGTCATAAATCCCAAACCATGAAAAAGATTTTGGTCCCAGTTGATTTTTCCGAACACTCCGAATATGCGTTGGAAGTGGCTTCCCAAATTGCTAGGGAAAAACATATGGTTATCTGTGTTCTGCATATGATCGGTCTTTCCGAATCCGTTCTTTCCAAAAATGAAGCAGAAGAATATAAAGAGGCTCAGTATTATATGAAATTGGCCAAAAAACGATTTAAGCCTTTCTTGGACAAGGAATATTTAAAGGGATTAAAGCTGCTGCAACTGGTTCAGAATTACAAGATTTTTAGTGAAATCAATGCAATTGTCAAAGAACTTAATATTGATTTGGTGGTCATGGGGTCACATGGGGTAAGTCGTGCAAGGGATACTTTTGTAGGATCTAATACCGAAAAAGTGGTTCGCACCTGTGAAGTTCCTGTGCTAGTTATTAAACAACCTAGGCATGAGTTTCAACTCAAAACACTGGTTTTTGCCTGGGATTTTAAGGATGAAATAGTTCAGACCTTTAGCAAAGTGAAAGAATTTGCCCAATTTTTTGATGCACAAGTGTACCCTGTCTTTGTAAATACCCCGACGGTCAATTTTTTAAGCAGCACCTCCCTTGAGGAAAAACTCAACCATTATAGAGTGCAGGAGAATATTCAAGAGGAAGTACGCATTTTTAATGACATTTCCGTAGAAAAAGGAATCTTGAACTATGCCAAAGAGATCGGTGCCGATGCGGTAGCCATTCCAACCCATGGAAGAAAAGGAATCGCTCATTTTTTGAAAGGCAGTATAGGAGAGTCAATCGCCAATCAGGCCAAAATACCTGTGGTAACCTTCAAAATAGACACCTAAATTTTACTGAAAAAGCAAGTGCAGGTTGGCCAAAGCAATAAGTTCAGCCTTATTTTTTCCATAAACCGTATTCGCAATGGCATGTGCCGTATCCAAAACAAGCACCTTGATATAGGAATTGAATTTCTCCTTATTTTCCGTATAAAATGCCTTGAATTCATTAAAACCGGCCTCCGAATTTGCTTCAAACTCCAATAACCTATCAAAAACGGCCTCAATTTGAAATGCAGCATCTTTTCCATATTCATCTTCGATGGTATCCACATCCAACCAATACTTTCTGATGAAGGTTTTCAGTTTATCAATTTCCTCCGCACGAATACTCTTATCTGCCATGGCAACATAATAGAATAGCTTTCCAAGATTCTGGTAAAACTCATTGCCAATGATTTGTGACTGCCTCATTTTTCCATCTTTTTAAAAACACTCTCCCAAATGTAAGTTCCCCAATTGGTTCTGAACATGACCATTATCAATTTTAGATTCCATTTCATCAAAATATCATACCGCTCTTCTTGTTGAGTTTTTGTATTTTTAGACTGAGCAAATGCGGTCTATTTCCTAACGGACTGACCGTTAAACAATCCTAGTCTACCTTTTTATTTCTCGACACTCAATTTCGAAGTTTAAGTCGTGAAAATGTGGTTTGTCCAAAAGAAAAGAACATGGAAGTTTTTGAAAGAAACGGTGATATGTTTAACCTCCTTTCCGAAGGGGTGTCGGAGGGTATCGTTGTAGTCAACGAAAAACAACAGATCGTGGCCGTTAACTCGGCTACCAACGAAATATTTGGATATGATGAAGATGAACTTATTGGCAAATCCCTGAACACCTTAATTCCAATCAAATACCACCATGCCCACGGAGGCCATTTTAAAGGCTTCATGAAACAGGGCAAAAAGCGAAAAATGGCCGAAGGTCGGGAGCTTTACGGTTTGCGGAAAACTGGTGAGGAATTTTCCATTGAAGCAGGGCTCAATCCATTCAATATTCATGGCGCTACCTATATCATGGCTTTGATTATGGATGTTTCAGCAAGAAAGGCCATTGAAAAGGATTTAAACCTAAGGAGCAAAGCACTAAGCTCGGCGATCAACGGAATTACAATTACAGATGTCCAACAAAAAGACAATCCCGTAATCTACATCAATGCCGCTTTTGAAAAACTGACCGGATACCCGAAAGAAGATATCATAAACAGGAACCTTAGGTTCTTGCAAGGAAAAGACGTTGACCAAGAAGGGGTCAAACAACTGCACAATGCGGTAAAAGAGGGTAAAAGTTGTGAAGTTGAAATTCGGAATTACAAAAAAGATGGCACTTTATGGTGGAACAAAACTTCCATTACCCCAATAAAGGATTCTAATGGAAACGTCACCCACTTTGTTGGTATTCAGAATGATGTTACCGATCGTATTGAAGCTGAAAAAGAGCGAAACCACTGGAACAAGATTTTTGAGGAATCCCTCAATGAAATCTACATCATTGACACAAAGACCTTAAAATTTATCAGGGCCAATCAAGGAGCCCAAAAAAACTTGGGGTATAGTTTGGAAGAACTGAAACAATTTACCCCGTTGGATATTAAACCTGAATATGACAAGGACTCCTTCAATGAACTTATTTCTCCCTTACAATTGGAAAGAGAAGAGAAAATCACCTTCGAAACGGTCCATTTGCGTAAGGATGGGAGCACATATCCTGTAGAGGTACATCTGCAACGCTCATTTATTGGGCGTCAAAAAGTTTTGATCTCCATAATACTGGATATTACCGACAGAAAGGACTATACCGAAAAATTGGAACGAACTGTTGCCGAACGCACCCAACAACTTCGTCAGGCATTGGAAAAAGAGAAAGAGCTTAACGAACTGAAGACCCGTTTTCTGTCTTTGGTCTCGCACGAATTTAAAACGCCTTTGAGCAGTATTCTCACTTCCACTACCCTATTATCAAAATATACCGAATCCGAACAGCAACAGAAAAGGAACAAACATATTACCACCATAAGAAACAAGGTAAAGCAATTGGATGCCATACTCAACGACTTTTTGTCCATTGAACGACTTGAAACAGGCAAGGTAAAATACAATTTAGAGCAATTCGCATTGAGCAAGGTGGTCAATCAGGTAATCTATGATGCCAATCTATTGCTGAAGTCAGGTCAAAAAATCAACTATCCAGAAGATATTGATGATGTGATCATCACATTTGATGAAAAAATCTTTGAATTGATTTTATCAAACCTAATACATAATGCCATCAAGTACTCCCCTGAAAACACCACAATAGATATTGAAGTCCTCAAAAATAATGACAGTTTGCAGCTAATGATCAAAGACCAAGGGATTGGTATTCCAGAAACAGAACAAAAGTTTATCTTTAATAGATATTTCAGGGCCAACAACGCTTTGCTCAACCAGGGCACCGGTATTGGGTTGAATATTGTAAAACAACACCTTGAAAACTTAGAAGGTAACATTTCGTTTACAAGTCAAGAAAATTGTGGAAGTACTTTTATTGTTGAAATCCCCACAAATATTGAAGAACCAAAAGACAGATGAAAACAGTATTATTGATTGAGGATGATTTAGCGCTAAGAGAAAATACCGCTGAGCTGTTGGAACTCAGTGATTATGAAGTTTGTACAGCTCCAAACGGTAAAATTGGCATTCAAATGGCCAAAGAAAAAATGCCGGATATAGTGGTTTGTGATATTATGATGCCGGAAGTGGATGGATATGGTGTACTGGAAGAACTTTCGTCTGATGAGACCACAAAACATATCCCTTTTATTTTTCTATCCGCCAAAACGGAGCACAAAGAAATTAGGAAAGGGATGGATATGGGGGCCGACGACTACCTGACCAAGCCCTTTGAAGAAGAAGACTTGATCAGTGCCATTGAAAGTAGATTGGCCAAAGCAGAAATTCTTCAAAACATGATGTCCAGCGCCTCTGGCGGAAAGAACAATGGGGGAGAAATGCGCTCGTTGAACGAATTGAAGAATTTTTTTGACGACAATGGTGAAATTCTTGAGTATGATAAAAGCGATGCTGTTTACAAAGAAGGTGAGCATTCCAATAAAATCTTTTTAATCCTGAAGGGTGTGGTAAAATGCCATAAAATGGACGAAGATGGAAAGGAATTGATTACTTCATTGCATCGGGCTGATGATTTTTTGGGGTTTACCTCATTTATGGACAATGTACCTTATCTGGAATCGGCAACCGCAGTAGAACCAACGGAACTAGCAGCCATTTCCAAAACCGAACTGATGAATGTGTTGGAAAAGAATCATAATGTTTCATTGGAACTTATGGAACTGTTATCTGAAAATATTACGGATTTCAAAGATCAGCTCCTTCAAATGGCCTATAGCTCCGTACGAAAAAAAACTGCGCAGACGCTGCTTCAATTTGCCGAAATTCTAAATCGAAAAGTTGAGGAACCTATTAAAATATCACGAAGTGATCTGGCCAGCGTTGCGGGCATTGCCACCGAAAGTTTGATCAGAACACTCTCCGGATTCAAAAAAGAAGGACTCATCGATATTGAAGGTAGGAATATTCGTATTCTTCAACTGAAGCAACTGCAATACGTCAATTAAAAAGTTGATTTTTCATGACATTTGTCATTACATCGATTTTTTTGCCGGGCTATTTTTGTAGCTGTGCCAAACTATTCGATTAAAAATATACTTGTTCCTGTAGACTTTTCCGAAAATTCATGGAACGCTCTATGTTACGCCGTTGCTCTTTATAAAAAGGTAAGGTGCAATTTCTATATTCTACACGTTGCCGGCTTAAAAGACCAACCCATAGATGCGGCTAGACTGTTTCCCTTACCCGTAAATCTTAGTAATCAAACGGGAATTGATAAAAAAGAGCTTCTAGATAATTTCCACAGCAAGGCTTGCGATCAACTTGCAAATGAAAATCATGTTTTTTTCGGACAGATGGAATACGGTGGATTGATCGATGTGGTTCAAAAACAATTGTCTGAAAAACATATTGATCTAATTGTGATGGGAACTACCGGGATTGACAACCTGAAAAAAAAGGTAATGGGAAGTAATACAGGCGCTATAATCACCAGAGTTCGTTGTAATACACTTGTTGTTCCCGAAAAAGCCCAATTTATTCCTTTACAACGTATCACTTTCCCCACTGACTTCAATATCTTTTATACACCCAAAGTACTCAAGAGCTTAACAGAAATACTGGATATCAATAAAGCCAATCTGGATGTGGTTCATGTCTCAAGTGTACAAATGGATTTCACGGAAAACCAAAAAACCAACAAAGACTATCTGTTTGATTATTTGGACGAGGTTTTTCCAGAAAAATATGCATTCAATATTATCCAGAACAAAAAAATAGTACATGCCATACAGGATTTTGTTCGTGAAAACAATATTGGAATGATCAGTATGATCGCCAGAAACCTGAACTTTTTACAGCAGTTGTTTTTTGATTCCAAGGTTGAGCGTATGAGTTTCCATACTACCGTTCCCATGCTGGTAATACATGAATAAGCTAATTCACACACCTTTAAGCGGATAGTGATATTTATCATTTGGTAATTGACTTTTCACAGATACTTTTAGAATGGTATAAAGTGAAGAGCAATGAAAAAAATCCTGATACCTACCGATTTTTCAAAAAACGCAGATCAAGCCATTGATTATGCACTAAATCTTTTTAGGTGTAGTCGTTCCCATTTTTATTTTATCCATGCCTATGCCGATGAGGTTTATGAAATTGGAAAGTCCAAATCCAAGATAGACCTTGATATCATCAAGAACGAATTGGAATCAAATGCAAAATTGGCTTTGGAAAATACCCTTGCCCGCATTCAAGACCCGATTCCAAATCCCATGCACAATTATTCGATTGAAGTGGTCTTTGAATCTTTGGTTGATAGTGTCAACAATTTGGTAGATAAAGAAAATATAGATCTAGTGATTATGGGAACCAAAGGAGCTACCATGAAAAAGACAACCTCCTTTGGAAGCAATACGGTACAGGTTTTTAAATATGTGAAATGCCCGGTGCTGGCAATCCCAGAAAATTACCAATATCAAGAACCAAAACACATTCTTTTCCCAACAGATTATCAATTGCCATACAAAAGAAGAGAGCTCAAACTTTTGGATAATATAGCAGGATTCTTCAAGTCGGAGGTACATTGTGTCTATTTTACAAATTTTGACAATCTATCGCACAGACAAGAGGATAACAAACGCTTTGCAGAAGGAACACTCTCCAGATCATATCTGTTTTTTGAAAACCTGAAGGCCAAAGACGTGCTTGGGGGAATTTCGGACTATAGGGAAAAACACAAAGTTGATATGCTGGTGATGATAAATTCAAGACACTCTTTTATGGAGGACCTATTGTACCGAAGTACCGTGGACAAAATGGGCCTCAATACGGATGTGCCCTTAATGGTGATGCAAAATATTGCCAGATAGTATAAAACGAGAGACGATGAAACAGATTTTGATACCAACGGATTTTTCAAAAAACGCAAGGAACGCTGTTGCCTATGGACTCAACTTTTTAAAGAATCAGCAGTGCAACATTCATTTTTTGCATACCTATACCCCTGCATTCCATAGAATGGATTATGTTATGGGCGGACCCACATTCAGTGCCATACCCGACCCTACCGTAGAACTTTCACTTATTGGCCTTGAAAAAACCGTTAATTATGCCAAAGAAAAATTCTCCAATCACAAGCACAAATACAATATGCTTTCATCGTTCAACACATTGACTGATGAAATCAGAACGGCTTGTGAAAAATGGGATATTTCACTTGTTATTATGGGCACTCAAGGTGCCACAGGCGCGAAGGAGATTTTTTTGGGCACAAATACCGTTCATACGCTTCGAAAAGCACAGGTGCCCGTTTTGGTCATTCCTGAAAATTGTACGTACAGCAAGGTAAAGACCATTTTATTTCCTACAGATTATTTAAGCGATTACAAAATGGAAGAACTGGAATTCTTAATAGATCAGGTGAAAGTGCAAAACGCAGAGATAGTTGTGCTGCACATAAACGAAAAGGCCCATATTTCAGAGATCCAGAAAAAAAACAAGCAGTTATTGGCCGAAAAATTGAAAGATACGAAGCACAAGTTTGCATGGGATAATGAAAACCTCATGCCCGACGCGATACATCAATTCATTCAGAAAAATGACATTGACCTTTTGGTTATGATGAACAGAAAACATAACTTTTTTGAGCGTCTTTTGATCAAGCCCAACGTAGACACCATGGGCTTCCACACCACCATACCTTTTTTGGTGATACCGGATACAGCTCCCGTTACAACATAAAAACAATATGCCATGAAAAATATACTTTTACCCACGGATTTCTCTGATAATTCTTGGAATGCCATATTTTTTGCCTTAAAGCTCTTCAAGGATGTTTCCTGTCGTTTTTTTGTTTTGAACACCTATACACCCGACCAAAAAAATGTGATGGGTGCTCGAACTTATGTGCGAACGGGCATGATCATTGACGCTCTTGCCGAATCATCCCAAGGCGGGTTGAAAAAAATAGAAAATTACCTTGAGGAAAACCATAAAAATCCATTGCATGCTTTTGAATTTGTCTCTTTAAAGGGTGATGTAGACCATGTTTTGAAGGGTTACCAAAGGCAAAAAGATGCGGATTATATAATTATGGGAACGCTTGGTGCAACAGGAGCCAAAGAAGTTTTTATGGGAACCAACTCTGTCCGCGTGCTAAAATCCGTGAGGGAATGCCCCATTATATTGGTGCCCAAGGAATACAATTTTCAACAACTTGAATGTATCGTCTTCCCAACGGATTTCTCAAGGTTTTACGACAAATATGAGCTTACACCGCTTATTGAATTGGCCAAACTCACCAATGCAAAATGTAAAATCCTGTATTTGACCCAGGAATTTGACAAAAACGAAGTTCAACAACAAAACCAAAAAATTCTGCAAGATCGGTTGAGCGAATTGGATATTGAGTTTCACGATGTGGAATTCAGCTCCAAATTGGCTAAAAGCATCAATGCGTTTGCTGCGGAAGAACGAGCAGATCTAATAACCATTATTCACTATCAACATACATTTTTTGAAAAACTGACACGGGAACCGGTGGTAAAACGGGTGGCCTTCCATTCGCAAGTGCCCCTAATGATCCTACCGGATCTAATTTAGTATACAACCTTTAATAATTTGGATGTGAAACATATTCTTTTGCCCACTGATTTTTCTGAAAACGCCCTAAAAGCGTCAGAATATGCCATTGCTCTCTTCAAAAAAGAAGTCTGCACCTTTTATGTGCTTCATGCCGACCCAAATGCCACTTCCACTGGTCGAGGAGGATCATTGAACAAAGAACTCGACAAAACCGTTGCTCACCTAAATAACAAATCTACAGGTTCGGAGCACCTCTTTGAAACCAAACTTCTATTGAAAAATCTATTTGCGGGCATAGAGCGCTTCATTATTGAAAAGGATATTGATTTTATTGTGATGGGAACCAAAGGCTCCTCGGCTTTAAAAGAGCTTTTTATGGGGAGTACCGCATTAAAAATGCTGGAAAGTATCCGTATTTGCTCCATTTTAATGGTTCCTGAGAGCTATCAACGTAGTCCTATTGAAAGATTTATGATCGCCACCAACTTTGACCATTATTATGAAAGAGTGGAATTAAATCCGGTAATCCGTTTGGCGAAAAATTCTGGAGCAGAAATTCAGGTTGTCCATGTAATTGACGGTGCCCCTTTGACCGAATATCAAGAAAAATTAAAGGCGTTGCTGAAAAAGAAAATGAAGGGTATTAACTTCAGTTTTGAAGAAGTTTCCCTTACTGAGTCTTTAGCAAAGACCATCTCCGTGCTAATTGCAGAGCGAAATGTGCAGCTTTTGGCCATGATCTATCATCGCTATGGCTTTTTTAAAGAACTGTTTGCAACCGGAGTGATCAAAAAGTTGGCTTTCAATTCTTCAATACCTTTTCTGGTTGTGCCGGAAGTGGAATAGCAAAACTTTCAGTGGGAATTTATAATCCCTATAAGTTCTTTTTTTTGGATTACTCCAGATTGCCTCCACACTTGTTCTCCATCTTTGAAAAGTAGCATTGTGGGAACACCCCTAACCCTGTATTTTCCCGCAATTTTTGGGTTTTTGTCCACATCAATCTTTACAATCCGTATTTGATCACCGAGATCCTCCTTTACCTCCGCCAGAATAGGTGCCAACATTTTACATGGTCCACACCAATCCGCATAAAAATCTACTAAAACTTGGGAACTTGATTTAATGAGTTTCGTAAAACTAGTTTTCATTTGATTTTTTTTTGATAGTCGAAAATTAGAAAAACTATTGCTATTGCAAACTGATCAAAATCATGGGCTTGAAAGCACCCTGATAGTAACTTTGATTCACATCCATTAATACATGATGCCATGAAAAAAGTGTTATTACCAACCGATTTTTCGAAAAATGCATATAACGCTATCCGATATGCCCAAGAACTCTATAAAGATGAGTCGTGCTTGTTCTATCTATTGCACGTCTACTCCCCGCCCATATATTATGTAGAACATGCATCCTTCAGTTCTGAGCAGATTGGACTCGACGACTTCTACCATTCCAATGCCATGGAACAGCTTGAGGAGATAAAGCAAAAACTGGAAAAATCGTTTAAAAATCCACTGCATCAATTTCGAGTAAAAGCGGTTTTTAATACGTTAATGGAAGAAGTGCAGGAAATGGTGGAAAATGAAGGAATAAGCATAATCATAATGGGCACCAAAGGTGCTACCGGCGCTAAAGAATTACTGTTTGGCAGCAATGCGGTACATGTAATCAAAAAAGCCAAGTGTCCCGTAATAGCCATTCCGGATGGATTTGAGTACGAAACACCAAAGGAAATTCTTTTCCCCACTGATTATGAAATTTCCTTTAAAACAAAGGCGCTCAGAGAATTGTTGTATCTGGCCAATGAGCATATTTCTCGAATCGATGTACTTCATATTTCCACAGGAAGGGACTTAACGGATGTTCAAATTGCCAACAAAGAGCAGCTAGAAAATTTGTTGAAACCTTATGCTAATGTTTTCCATGAAATGCCCAATAACGAGGTTATCAACGGAATCAATGCGTTTCAACTTAAGAACAAGGTAAACCTATTGGCCATGGTCATGAACAAGCATACGTTTCTTGAACGATTGTTCTTAAAACCTGTTATCAAAAAAATAGGCCTGCATCTTCATATTCCCTTTATGGTTATTCCCTGCAAAGACTGACCATCGTCATTGTAAACGTGCTTACATGAAGTTAGTTTTAGGGCAATAAAACAAGGTCATGGATAAACGAATATTATTTCCCACAGACTTCTCGCAGAATTCGTTCAATGCCATTCGATATGGCATGAATCTTTACGAAGACCAGTACTGCGACTTCTATTTTTTGAACGCGTTCCACGTAAATATGTACACTTTAGACAATATGATGGTCCCAGAGCCAGGGGACAGTACTTATGAGGCGGCCAAAAAACAATCGAAGGAAGGCTTTGTAAAGCTAAAAGCTATCCTGAAACTACAGGAAGATAATCCAAAACATACCTACCATACCATTTCCTCATTCAACTATCTTTTGGAGGCGGTGAAGGATACCATTGCCAAAAAAGATATTGATTTGGTAATGATGGGCACAAAAGGGAATACAGGTTCTGAAGCCAAGGTCTTTGGCACCAACACCGTAAATATTATGGAAAAAATTGTGAAGTGCCCTGTAATGGCAATTCCTGAGCAGTTTGATTATATGCCTCCAAAGCAAATTGTATTTCCAACCGATTACAAGGCCAATTTTAAGCGACGGGAACTTAAATACCTATTGGAAATTGCAAAACTCCACAACGCCCAAATTCATGTGGTACATGTGGAGCGGGAATCCAAACTCAGCAAAAAACAGGAGAACAATAAAGAGCTTTTGGAAGACATCTTACTTGGTGTCGATTTTGAAAACCACTCCCTTCCAAAGGGCAAGGTCCAAGAAGCTATTTTCTCTTTTATTGAAAACCGGAAATGTGATATGGTCGCTTTTGTGAACAAAAAGCACTGGTTCTTTGGAAGCATTTTGGCCAATCCACTTATAAAAGAGCTTGGCTATGACGCAACCATTCCCATTTTAGAACTTAATGACAATCCTTAAAACAAAACTTATGAAGAATATTGGCATTTGGATGGATAAAGAGAAAGCAAAAATCGTCACCCTCAATGACGACAAGGAACAAATGGAGACAGTATACTCCGAAATCGAGTTTTTCAATCCTAAAGGAGGCTCACGTTCCAAGACCAGATGGGGGCCACAAGATGTGGTACAGGACAGTAAGTACCTGGAGCGTGAAAAGCACCAAATGAGAAATTATTTTAAAAAATTGATTCTTTTTTTGAAAGATGCAAACGGTGTTGCACTTTATGGTCCAGCAGAAATTTTTGAAAAATTCAGTTCCGAATTGAAAGAAAATCATCCAGAAATTTCAAAAAAAGTAAAAATTGTAGCTAACAAAGATAGCATGACGGACAATCAAGTGAAGGCCTTGGTCCGCGACTTTTTCAAGGTGGATGAAATATAGTACTTGAATAAATTAACGCTTCAATAAAGTTCTATGGCCCAAAAAGCATTCGACATCATCAAATCTTCTGGGGAAACGGTCAAGTTTTCAGTAGACAAACTGCAGAATTCATTAAAGGCCAGTGGTGCGCATGATACTTTGGTGAAGAAAATTGTAGGTCAGGTCATGGACGAGCTTTATGTAGGCATCTCAACCAAAGAAATCTACAATCGCGCCTTTTCCATGTTGAAGAAGCAAAAATCGGTCTATGCATCAAAATATAAGTTAAAAAAGGCAATCTATGAGCTTGGCCCTACCGGTTTTCCATTTGAACGGTTTGTCAGTGGAATTTTAAACTATTCAGGTTACAGCACAAAAGTCGGCACTGTTGTCCAAGGTGTGTGCGTTCCCCACGAAATTGATATAATGGCGACCAAAAATGGTGTTTTGAATGTTATTGAATGTAAATTCCATGGAGAGGAAGGTCGCAAATGCAATGTAAAGATTCCGCTCTATATTCATTCCCGGTTCAACGACGTCGCCAGACATATGGAATCCAGCAAAAATGAAGGAGCCCAATCACCCTTGGGATGGGTGGTGACCAATACCCGTTTTACCGCCGATGCCCTGGCCTATGGAAAATGCGCAGAACTATATCTTTTAAGTTGGGATTATCCCCATGGCGATGGGCTAAAAAATAGAATCGACAGGCTTGGCCTGTATCCCATTACCGTGTCCACATTACTTTCCAATCGAGAAAAACAATTTCTGTTGAGCAGGGATATTGTACTCTGCAGACAATTGTTGGGGGACATGTTCTACTTGGATCATTTGGGAATTTCCAATGGCAGAAAAGAGCGAATTTTGAAGGAGATGGACCTATTGTGTCAGCTTTAATGCTTTATGAAAAAAGTTAAAATCCATTTTTTGGGAGGGGCAGGAACCGTTACCGGCTCCAAATTCTACCTGGAAACACCTGATTTGAACTTGCTGGTGGATTGTGGAGTGTTCCAAGGTGTAAAAGTGTTACGGGAACAGAATTGGCTTCCCCTGCCCATTGATGTATCCAAAATTGATATGGTATTGTTGACCCACGGGCATTTAGACCATACCGGATATCTTCCCAAACTGGTCAAAGAAGGTTTTAAAGGTACTATTCTTGGCACCTCACCCACCTTGGACATTACAGAGATTATATTGAAAGATAGTGCTAAAATCCACGAAGAAGAAGCCGAAAAAGCCAATAAGGAAGGATATAGTAAACATAAACCCGCGTTGCCTTTTTATACTTTGGAGGATGTAAAAAAGACCCTTCATCTTTTGAACAGTGCGGAAAGTGAAAAATGGATAACCTTAGCTTCCAATTGCAAAGTTCGGTTTAGATACAACGGTCACATTATTGGATCCACTTTTATTGAGCTGGATTTATACGAAAAACGTTTTGTATTCTCAGGAGATGTAGGAAGAGCTGAAGATGATCTTCTGGATACACCCCTGCGGCCCGATTGGGCAGATTATCTGTTTGTAGAAAGTACTTACGGAAATAAAAACCATCCACAGGAGGATTTAGAGGATATTCTTATCGATTTGATCTCAAGGACTATACATGAAAGAGGTGCTTTGATCATCCCATCATTTGCAGTTGAACGGCTACAATCACTAATGTATTTGCTTTGGAAACTCTACAAAAAGAATAAGATCCCCAACATTCCCATATTTGTTGACAGTCCCATGGGAAGTAATGTATTGGATGTGTTCGAACGCTTTCCTACCTGGCACAAACTTTCAATACAGGAATACCACAACATGTGCAACCATGTGTCCATTGTGAGTTCATATAGGGAAACCTGGGAGACCATAGATGACCCAAGGCCCAAAATTGTTATAGCCGGAAGCGGCATGGTCACAGGTGGAAGGGTGCTCACCTATTTAAAACAGCTAATTGATTCGCCGTCAACTACCATTCTGCTTGTGGGTTATATGGCCGAGGGAACTAGGGGAAGACAGCTGTTGGAGGGCACACATGAACTGAAACTCTTTGGTAAATATCGTCCCGTAAAAGCCAAAATTTACCATTTGGAAAGTCTCTCTGCGCATGCGGACCAACAAGAGCTGCTACATTGGATCAAAAGCATCAAAAATATTCCTGAAAAGGTTTTTCTTATACATGGAGAAACAACGGCCTTGGATACGTTTAAGGTGAAAATTGAAGACGAAACAGGATGGCGCTGCCATATTCCCAAATTACATGAGGTGGTCGAAATCTTATTATGATTTTAAACTTACGAAACCCGATACTTACAACTTTACACCATAAGATAAATCACCCGCATCTCCCAATCCGGGAATGATGTACCCTTTGCTGGTCAATTCGTCATCCACGGCCGCAATCCATAATTGTGTTTCCTTCGGAAACACTTCTTCCACATGTGCAACCCCTGCCCTGGAACCAATAACGGAGATAATATGTATTTTTTTTGGGGTTCCATGTTTTTTCATGGCATTTATCACATTTTCAAGGGTTTTGCCTGTTGCCAACATGGGGTCTGTAAGCACCAAGGTTTTTCCTTCAAGGGATGGTGCTGCCAAGTATTTCACAATAACCTCAAAGTCATCTCCGCCATTAGGATGATGTCTATAGGCGGAAATAAATGCGTTCTCCGCACCATCAAAATAACTTAAAAGGCCATGGTGCAAAGGCAATCCCGCCCTGAGCACAGAACACAAAACAAGTTCATCGGTGGGCAAGGCTGTTTGCTTGGTTCCGAAGGGAGTAGTGACTACCGTACTTTCATAATCTAGGTTTTTGCTCAATTCATAGGCTAAAATCTCCCCTATTCGTTCAATATTTCGTCTAAAACGCATGGCATCCTTTTGTATATTGACATCACGTATTTCAGAAATGAACTTTTTTAACAGTGAGTTTTGTTGGTCAAATTGGTGAATTATCATCTAATCGGGTTTTCTCCTAAAAAAATGGAATTACAATGAAGCTAACGATTTTTGTCCAAATAACATCAGTTCCCTTGGATGACTTCAATCTCGCACCCGCCTCAGAAAATATCCCAATTACCTAAACTGATGCTCCTCTACATAATGTTCCAACAACGCTCTTAATCCCATGAGGTAGTTTTCCATAGTTGCCCTGTCAATTTCAGGCTTGTCCTCCGCTGGAATGGTCATGGGCTGTTCTTCCAGAAACTTGTACAATTCTGGATATTCTGTTTCAATCTGATTGGTCAAGAGAACAATTTCGCTTAAAATTTCCTTCATCTCTTTCATCGCTATATTTTTTGAGAGCCATTGTATCCAATATCTAAATCACTTGCGGTATGTCTATCAAGTATTTCTCTTCCTTTCTGTGGCCCTTGGTTTAAAGGTTTTTCATCTTTTTTTGAATGGTATATCTAATTTAATCGATGGACTCGTGTAAGGAAATGATTCTCATCAATCCGAAAATTTCCCGATGTGGCTGATCCAAGTCATTTGAATCGATTAGTATTCACTTTTACTTTGACACTTGATATATGGTGATAGAAACACCCGATAAATTTGAAATGAATAACACATAAAAAGATGACATCATGGAAGCAACAACAGCATTAAAGGTTGAAATAAAAGAGTTCCCCGAACGTACATTGGCCTATATTTCACATACTGGGCCATACAAAGGGGATGCCGAACTTTTTGGAAAACTTTTCACAAAAGCTTTGGACTGGATTCAAACGGAAGGATTGGCAAACAATCCAAAAATGGAAACCATAACGGTATACCATGACTCTGAAACTGTTCCAATAGATCAACAACGCATAAGCGTAGGTTATACAATCAATGAAGATCGAGAGCCAAACGAAGAAATCAAAATGTTGACTTTACCCAAGGGCAAATATTTAGTGGGTTCCTTTGAGATTCTACCAACGGAATATGAAACCGCCTG
Source organism: Flagellimonas sp. S3867 (assembly GCF_014698935.1). Lineage (GTDB taxonomy): Bacteria > Bacteroidota > Bacteroidia > Flavobacteriales > Flavobacteriaceae > Flagellimonas. Next base: position 128,798 of record NZ_JACVMN010000003.1, on the reverse strand, counting down.
GTTTGAAATATTTGATTATTTAAAAACCGAAAAATTAACTCTTTCGGATGGTCCCATGTATGAATCATACAAAAACGATCCAACACAACATCCCGAAGGCAAGCACATCGTTGATATATGTTTGGCATTGAAAAACTAAAAGCATGAAGACGTATAAAAATTGTCAAAGTTGTGGCATACCCATTAAAAAGGACCCGGAAAAGGGAGGTACTAACGCAGATGGCTCCAAAAGCAAAATGTATTGCAGCTATTGTTATGAAAATGGGGCTTTTACCCAACCGGATTTCACGGTAGAGCAAATGAAACAGTTTTGCACACAAAAAATCATGGAGGAGGGCATACCCAGTTTTTTTGCTTCAATGATGGTTTCTAGACTTCCAAAACTACTTCGTTGGAAAAAGCAAGCCACGGTATAATTCAAAAAAAAATGGGCGTCTCTGAATAAATAGAAAATGCCCATTTTTTATATTAAACAGTTGCGGTATCTTCCAAAATACCAAAACATACTTTGGCATTTACCCTGTACTCCGCAATTTGATTGTTATCCACTGTAACCTGCATATCCTTAATATAAACAGATTTGATGTCTCTTACCGTCTGTGACGCCTCGGTGATAATGTTCTGCACCGCGTCTTCAAAACTCTTGGTCGAGTTTCCCAAAATTTCTATCACTTTTAAAACAGCCATAATTTTGTCTTTATAGTTCGTTTAATATTTTCTTATAGAAAATTTCCACCAGCATCCACTTTGGTGCGGATGACCTTATCGCCATTCACCAGTTTAAGCTTGTATTTTTTGCTTATCCCTTTTTTGTCGTGATAGCGCACTAAGTATACATCTTTGGTAATGGTCCATCCTGGGAATCGTTTTAGCACTGCCTTTTTAACCGTATTGGGCAAATTGATGTCCTTGAACTTTTCCGCGGTACGGATAATTCGGCCCTCTTTGTCATAAGCGGCAAGTATCTTTCCCTCTGGTATGAAGAAATTGATCTTGTAGAGGTCGTAATCATCTTGATAAAAATCAGAATCCTTTACATTGAACGCAGCTACCTTTCTTCGAAGCATTTCAACCGGAATTGACGCTTCCTCCTCAGTATCAACATTGTTCAAATACTTGTAATTGGTTGCATAGACTATCACCTCAGATAGCTCCTCTGTTTTAATGATTTGGGAATACGCTTGAATGGTCAGTCCAAAAGCCAATAGACCTAACAGTATTTTTTTCATGACATTTCTTATTTAAGTGTTACTAATTCTTTTTAAGAACATTCGTTGTTCATCTGTTAAATTTATAGGGGAATGGCTCCAAGGACAATGATCTGGGTCAGTCCAACTTGTTGCCCACGCTTGATTTTCAAATGCTTACCATATTACAGGGTTGGCAATTCATCCATAAGGTTCTTCATAGATCCATATGGCTTTACTGACCTTCGTCATACCAAATTACACCTTGCTTCCCTACATTTTAGAGTAAACAAATTGTAAAAGTGAGTGGTATGAAGTTGATCTTGCGAAATCAAAGCATACCTATCCTCCTACCTTTGGTGGGAATGGGTCTGTTCATCCTTCTATATGTTGTTGCCGCCATGCACTATCCAGGTGGTTCATGGGCTAATCCTGCGCAAATCGGCTTCAGCTATTGGAACAACTACCTTTGCGATCTATTGGATACCTATACAATTTTAGGCGTGCTCAATCCTGCCCGAATTTATGCCAGAGTGGCTCTTTTAATACTTTGCACCAGCCTTATGCTGCTTTGGTACAACCTTCCAAAACTTTTCTACCATAACAACAGCAACACTAACATCATGCGGTCATTAGGGATTATTTCCTTGGGTGTAACCTTGCTCTTGGGCTCAGAAAGCCATGACATTATTATTCGAATTGCTGGAGTTTTTGGTGTAGTTGCCTTGATTTTACTTTTTGTAAACTTCTTCAGGGCAAAGTATCATGCTCTCTTTGGATTGGGCATCTATTGCTTGCTCATCTTTTTTCTGAATTATTATATTTATGAGACAGGTGTTTTGATTCATCTGCTTCCCATCATCCAAAAAATAACTTTTTTGAGTTTTATCTTGTGGTTTGCGTTTTTAAATATTTCCTTATATAAAGTTTCAAAACCTGAAACACGTCAAGAAAACGAGTCCACCTGAACCTATTGCCTTTTATTTTGATTCAAAATAGGCCCTATATCTTTTTAGCTCATCGTTGACCATATCAATAGTGAGCTTGCTTGTTGTTGTAGCGCCAGAAACTCCATCTATGATGTTCTCCCCTTTCACTATATTCTTTCCATTTTGTTTTAACCCGAAGGTATTTTTCTCAAAATTAATAGTCGCACCCACAAACTGATTTTCAAAAAGAGTACCTGCTATTGCTGCACCATATCCTTCAGACTCGGCTATGTGCTCAAATTCAGCCTTTCGGATTTGCAGTGAATTCTTGTTGATCAAAAATGTCCCTCTGATGTTTCCTCCGTAACCTTTGCTCACGGTTGTTATAACGGCATCTTCAAAATTGTTGATTTCAAAAATGGGATAAACATCACCTTTTCCAGATTTAAATCGAGTTTTGTAGATCTTAATGGCTTTCTCCATCTCTATAGTATCAACCATTCCGTTCTGGTCTATGGTCTTAAAACGGATTTGTGAATTGATATCGACAGTATCTGATAAGGTGATTCCGGCAAATTCCGAGATTTTCACCATCTCGGAAGGCAGTTTTTTAGGTTTTTCAACTTCAATGATCGTGGGTTGCTTCACCACCTTTTCGGTCTTCCCTTTGCAAGCAAATAGCATTGAAACGAATACTACGAGTATGAATCTTGTTCTCATGATCTTTTGTTTTTAAATTCTGCGTTGCTTTTTACCGATAAAGATCTATCGACTCAAAACACAGTATCAAAGATGCATGCTATTCAAATGTTGTGAAATGATTATAATCATGCCAAAACAAAAGCGCTCAAGCTAGGGAAAGGGCAATTTTCATCATATCTTTAAAAGAGGTTTCCCGCTCCTCTGCGGTCAACTGTTCTCCGGTAACCAAAGAATCGGAAATTGTTAATATTGCCAAGGCATTTACATTGTGCTTGGCGGCTAGGGTATAGAGTCCCGCTGCTTCCATTTCCACACAAAGTACCCCATATTTGGCCCATAATTTATAGGATTCAGGGTCATCTTCGTAAAATTCGTCCGATGAAAGCACATTGCCCGCGTGGATCGGGATACCCTTTTCGCGCGCGAATTGGACCGCTTTTACAAAAAGCTCAAAATTCGCCGTGGGTGCATAATCCGAGTTTACGAAGCGGGTATTGTTAATGCCCGATGTTGTTGAAGCCGCCATAGCAAGGACCACATCCTTGAGTTTTATATGTTCTTGATAAGATCCCGCAGAACCTACTCTGATAACGTTTTTTACACCGTAGTTAGTGATCAATTCATGATAATAGATCAAGGCCGAAGGTATTCCCATACCACTTCCTTGTACAGAAACTCTTTTGCCTTGATAGAGGCCCGTATAACCCAACATACCGCGTACGTTGTTGTAGCAATGTGGTTTTTCAAGAAAGGTCTCTGCTATCCATTTGGCGCGTAATGGATCTCCGGGCAGTAAAACGGTATCCGCTATTTCACCTTTTTTAGCTTCAATATGCAAACTCATAAACTTTTTTTTCCAGATTCTCCCATTAGCTTGGGGCCGGAGGATGTTCCAATCCGTGCAACACCCATCTCAATATACTTTAGGGCCGTTTCACGATCGCGAATACCTCCCGAGGCTTTTATCAAAGCTTTATCTCCAACAGCTTCCTTCATTAGTTCTACATGCTTAAAAGTAGCTCCACCACTTCCAAACCCTGTGGAAGTCTTTACAAAATCAGCGCCGGCCGAAACCGCCAGATTACATGCTTTTTTAATCTCCTGGTCTGACAAAAAACAGTTCTCCAATATTACTTTGAGCGTTTTATTCCTTATTTCCTGTTTTATTTGGAATATTTCATCGCGAACTTGTTGTTCCAATCCCGATTTTAGCCATCCAATATTAATGACCATATCTATCTCATCCGCTCCATTTTCCACACAGTCACGAGCTTCTAAAAGTTTGGCTTTCGCAGACATTCCGCCTAGGGGAAAACCCACCACGGCCGCCAATTTTACCAATGAACCCTTTAATTCGTTCTTAGCCACAGGAACGTGACAGCCTTGTACGCAAACCGCCTTAAATTGATATTGTATGGCTTCTTCACAAAGTTGCTTAATGTCGGTAACTGTCGCGGAAGGTTTTAATAAGGTATGATCTATATAATCTTGTAAATGCATGTGATTTTTTATGGTGATGTTGATCAATTACCCAAAAGATCTTTCAACTGTTGTAAAAATTCTATTTCAGACTTGTTCTTGCCCGCAAACGAGGAAGCAATGGAATCTGCTGTCTCTATAATTAGCTTTCTGACCTTAGGACCAAATTTTTTGGGCTGATCTTTGTAAAACTCTGCAAAGTCCGAAAAATATTCGTTTCCCTCCTTTTCTTCATTTTGTAACCAATCAAAAACAATTTCTATTTGAAAAGCGGAATCTGTGCCAAACTCATCTTCCATCCCATCTATATCCAACCAATGCTGACGTACATACTTGCGCAACCTTCTAACTTCTGATGGTCTTACTATTCCATCTGTCATGGCCATGGCGTAATACAATTTACCCAAATTTTGGTAAAATTCGTTGCCTATTTTTTCTGAATTCAACATAACCAAAGTATTAATGTGTCAACAAAAATAACCTACCCCACGGTCATTTTTAATGATATGTATCAGATATCGCCATTGAGGCCTATTGTTTACTTATAAAATATTTGTGGTGGAATGACCTAGATCATTCCGTGCTATGAAGTATGGACATATCTTAGCGCCATAATTATACGTTCTCAAGCATAAAGTATTGGTAAGGACCATGGAGTTAGCAATAATTTCAGGGTTTAGTGGGCAAAACAAAAATTGTATCACCCATTTAGTTTTCCGCCTGTTCTGCAGGCCACTGAAAATTAAAAATAAGTAGTGATAAGATGGATGCAACGCCTGCACTGAGACCGGAGCACTTCGGTATTCCGGTCTCTTTTAAGGAAACAATGAAAATGGTCGTTGTTGTCGCAAGGCGGCAATTACCAGATTGGATAGATTGATTCTTTCGATATGACAGCTATTTGATTATTGAGTTTTAGTGATAAAATTTTGTAAACGTTTGGTTTTTGTATTGATGAGAGATTTGATTTATTCATAGAGAACAGGGAGCTTAGGCTCCCTGTTTTTGTTTGTGTCAATTGCCAAATTCGGCAATGCGCTTCAATCTATTTTTGTTCAATAAGACCAGTTTTCTTTTTTTACCGACACCCACCAATCCTTGCTCCCTAAAATCGGTTATTGCCCTAATAGTTGTCTCCTTAGCGGTACCAATCATTCCGGCCAAATCTTCACGGAGTATTTCAACTCCTGGCCTTGTTTTTTCCTTATCTGCTATGAAACCTTTTTCATGAAGTTCCAGCAAGGCCCTTGCCGTGCGTTGCTTAACAGTGGAATAGGCAACATCCACCAATTGTTCCTGTAAATGAATCATATTGTTGGAAATGATATCCAAAAACTTATTGGAAACCTCTCGATCTTTGTACACCAGTTTGGTGAAATCTTCCTTTGGAATGCTCATCACTTTTGCATGCTCCAAGGCAATCGCCGTATCCAGATAGGTGCCATCACTGTTCAAAAGCGAAAGTTGACCTATAAAATCACCCTGACCGTACATTCCGGTCACCATCTCCTTTCCACTTTCGGTGACCCTAAAAATCTTTACGTTACCTTCTTGGATAAAATAAAGATGGTGTGCAGCATCACCTTCTTGATAAATTTCTTCCCGATTTTTAAATTCCTGATGCTTTCTGTCTTTGGACAACAACTCTATTCCCAAATAGGTCGAAGCTTCCTTAAAAAAGTGGTTTACACCAATGGCAGTTTTAGAGAACTTTTGCTGAAGAAAATCTGATTTTCTCAGTCGTGTTTGTATAGCATCGAGCAACTCTTGTGCTTCAAAAGGTTTAAAAAGGTAGTCATCGGCTCCAAGACTCATTCCTTTTCTCATATCACCCTTTTCATCTTTGGCGGTCAAAAATATGAAGGGAATGGCTGCGGTTTGTTCATCATGTGACAAGGCCGTTAGAACATCGTACCCATCCATTTCGGGCATCATAATGTCACTAATTATTATATCGGGAAGCCATTCTTTTGCACGTTGGATCCCAATTTTTCCATTTTCGGCAGCTGTAACCACGTAATTTGCCAACTCCAAAATTTCAATGGTGTTCTCACGAACATCTTGATGATCTTCAATTACTAGTACTTTTTTCATTTTCTTGGGTGTTTTTAGGAAAAGTCACTGTAAATGTGCTTCCTTTATTTTTCATGCTTTCAAAATTTAAGGTTCCCTTCATGAGTTCAACATATTGTTTTACAATATGAAGTCCTAAACCGGTTCCTGCGATATTCAAACTGTTTTTTGCCCTAAAAAAACGTTGAAAAAGATGTTGTTGTTCGTTGAGCGGTATACCTATACCCTCATCCGTTACTTCTATGGATACCTGTTGGCCATTCTCTTGGATTTTCAAGAGAATCTTTTGACCCTCTTCGGAATATTTAATGGCATTACCAAGAAGGTTTAAAAGAATATGTCGCATGAGTTTACTATCCAAGTGCACGGGTACCTTGGCAGTGTCATGCTCAAATGCAATAATTTGCCCTTCTTTCTTGCTGAGTACCATTTGGTCCAGCATTGATTTTGAAAAATCAACTAGATTGAACCACTCAGGTCGGGCTATGGTCTTTCCTTCCTCCAATTTACTTAACGAAAGGAAATCGTTCAATACCGTTACCAAATGTTGGACATTGGACTTTATCCTGTTTAAATGTTTCAACCTCCTATCTTCCATTCCTGGTTGATTTTGCTTTTCAATGAGGGTGGATGAAGAAAGTATTACACTCAAAGGCGTCCTAAATTCATGTGAAGCGGTACTTATAAACCGTGATTTGAGATCACTCAATTCCTTTTCCCTATCCAAGTTTTGGAGCATTTTTCCTTCAATTTGTTTTCGGTCGGTGATATTCAGCAAAACAAAAAGCGCATGGGTTATGTTTCCATTATAGATTGAAAGTGGGGTTGTATTAATGGCATATGGAATTCTACGATATTCTGTTTCAAAACTTAAATGCTCCCCATTTAAGGTACGCTGCACATGATTGATAAAAAGTTCCTTTCGCTGTGATGAAAATCCTTCTAACTCGTCAATTTTAATTTTTTGGGAAATGCTTACCTGCTGTTGTACATCCTTCAACTCTGTGCCTTCCATAAATTGGATTTGCATTTGGTCATCGACCAGCAAAATGGCCCCTTTTGGAAATTTTTTAATGATCGCCATCAAAATGGCCTCGTTGGTCTCTGCCCTTAGCTCGGCAGCTTTTGCTTCGTTGGTCTGTCCGACAAGTTCAATATTGGTCACTTCTAGGTCCAAAACTGCCTTGTTAAGGTCTTTAGTCCGTTTTTTCACCTTCTTTTCCAAACCTTTTGAGTAAGATGAAAGCTCTACAAGGTTAGCTTCCAGCTGTTCTCTCATTCTCATTTGCTCAATGGCCAAGCTGAACAAGTTTGTCATCTCCCAAATTAATTCTTCATCTGTTTTGGCTGGAGATTTGGAGTTTTGGTGAAAAACGGTCAACACTCCTAAAATCCCATCATTAACATCCAATATAGGATAAGACCAACAAGATTTCAGTTCACTCTCTTTGACAACATCGATATATTTTTGCCATGTGAGTTCTTCTTCAATATTTTGTTGAATCACTCTTTTCTTACTATAGGCGGCAGTGGCACAACAACAGAAATCAGGTTTTATGGGAACACTTTTCAAAATGGTGGTGATCAATCCCTTGGAAAGTCTTGGCGCATTGATTTCTGATAAAATTCTTTTTTTCCGGTCAGCTATCATTATCGCCACAATCGCTCCTGGTATTTGTTGTTCAAGAGTTTGCTGTATTGCTTGTACAATTTGGGTTAATGCGCTTTTTTTAACTACCATTTCCAGGATATCGCTTTTCGCCTTTCTTAAAAGTTCTAGTTTCTTTTTCTGGGTGATATCATTTTGAAAACCTATGAAATGGGTAAGCTCCCCTTTTTTGTTCTTTATAGGGGTTATAGTCAACTCGTTCCAAAACATGGAACCGTTTTTTTTATAGTTGCGAAGTGTTACATTACAAGATTTCCCTGCTACAAGAGATCTTCGAATGGTCTCTATTTCTTTTTGGTGCCTATCGTCGCTTTGCAGAAAATTGCAATTTCTGCCCAAGACTTCCTTCAACTTATAGCCGGTGATTCTTTCAAAAGCCTTGTTTGCATATATAATGGGAAAACTATCCAAATTTGCATCTGCGATTACAATACCATTGTCCACCGCATCCAGCACACCGTTCTCTGCTTCCAACATATTTTCGGTGTTCATTTGAATAATGGCCTTTTTTAGTTTCTCTTTCGCGATGTCTTTCAGTGGAGTTTTATGGACATTTCGCTTCTTGAAATCAAGCTCGCTCATTACAAAAGTTTTAGATACAACGGCTTACTCACTCGTCCTTGACCGTTCAGTCTTGGCAGATGTAATCCCCTGCTTTTGGATATATATTCGATTCACCTGAAACTTTGAAGGGTGGCAAAGTTTCATTTATTATCTATGAGGTTAGACCGGTTTGGTGTTGAAATCTCCCAAATATATATGGTTGTGCGGTATTTGCATATGACATTAATCATATCCTCTTTAATACACCATTGTACAACTGCATACCATAACCAATTTAAACCGAATAAAAACCCCTGTCACAAAAGCAGGGGTATTGTTGCTTTGTAGTAACAGGGGTCTCTTTAAATAATGGTCAGCTACGAAACCTCGATCACCTTTGGTTTCTGTTTTTTTGCCTCTTCTTTTTTAGTCAATTGAAAGCTAAGGATACCATCGTCGTATTTTGCTTTTACCTCTTCCTGTTTTACACTTTCAGGAAGCTGTAGTGAACGTTCAAAAGAATCATAGCTAAATTCCCTTCGGGTATAGGTTTCATCTTTTTCTTCTTCAGAGGTTGATTTTTCCGCTGAAATATTGAGACACCCGTTGTCAATTGTTACATTGAAATCCTTTTTGCCGAACCCAGGGGCCGCCAATTCAATTTCAAAATTTTCATCTGTTTCTTTAATGTTCATTGCAGGATCAATGGTTTTTCCGTTCCAAAAACGGCCACGCAATAAGTCGCTATCCCACATGCGATTGTCAAAGAAATCATCCATATCAAAAAAATCCGATGATATAAGATCTCTAAAAGGTCTTCTCTTAAATTTTACTAATGACATAATACTGATTTTTAAGGTTATACGATTCATTTTACTAGGTCAAAATTAAGCGCGTAACCCCCACTCCGAAATGATCTAGGTCAACCCCTAAACAACAGGCTTCAATAAAAAACAATCTGGGATGTTGATCTCGAAACAATTTTAAGCTGGGCAAATGACATTGATGCACATCATTTTATGCAGTTGGACAATACTTTAAATTGTGACAAAGCACATAGCAATGAAAAATTCTTTGATAAAAACAGACCAAGAAAAAAAAATGGAAAAACTGCACTGGGAATCCTTAAAATGGAAATCCCAATTCCTGTTGATGGATGATGAGTTACTTTTTATAAATCGACTGCTGAACTCTTATGTTTTTGAGCCAAAAACTCCAAATCTATTTGAGCGGCTAATGGATTACAAATCAAGAATAAAAAAAACTGAGGATAACATAGATAAAATCAAATCATGCTTGATCATACACGAAAGTGAGCTTGGTGGGGTTATGGAATGCTTGGGCAAATCGTGCGAAAAAGCCTATCAAATGGAACATGAAGTTATTGAAGCAGAAGTTATGTCGTGCATTGAGGATTTTCAAAACCTAAAACTGGAAATCTTCAATTACGCTGGTGGCATTTTAAGAAAAAACAAGCCAAACAACTGATTTTTGTCATTCTTCATCCGAGCTTATTGGACTACATTAGATTGAAGTCAGATTATATGTCGAAATACTGTTTTAAGAATACCCTGAAAAAGAACTAAAGTTAATCTTAAACGAAATGAAAAAAATAAACAAAAGATATAGTTATGCTGAATGGCTGAGTGCAGACGAGATGCACAGAGCCTCTTTGGATTGGTTGTCCGAATTGCACTTTTGTGCCGATGAACAAATGTTTTTGAACGGCTTGGTTAAATCATACACCCTTCAACTTACGGATAAGAGTATTTTCGGAGAAAGCAAAAAGTTGGTAAACAATCTTTTAGATCACGAAAAACAGCTTGTAAAATTGGTTGCCCAGGTACAAGCACATGAAAGATTATTGCAAATAATGATAGATGATGTTGATCAAATAAAAATGGAGAAGGCCTATATGGAAACTCACAATGATCTAACCAATGATGCCCATCAATATCTTGTGGACTATAGAAATCTTAAGAAAAAATTGTTCGCTTTATTGTCCAAGATCATGAAATCACAAAAGCAAAAAAGATTGCTCAATTAACACTAAATGGAACATCATGAGAAATTTACTTTCACTCGGACTGATCATTTTGCTATTAAGCAGCTGTGCTTCCACACAGTTGGTGAGCAATTGGAAAAACCCGGACTATGTTATCTTCGACGCGAGCAAAGTACTTATTGTGGGTATGACCCAAAATGAAGATGCCAGAATCGATTTTGAGACCAAACTTAGACGTGAGTTTAGAAAAAGGGATGTTGAGGCCATGCGCAGTGTCGACCTTTTTGATGTTTCCTTTACCAATTCGGCCAAATCCGAAGAAGAACTCGATGATGTGGAACAGCAATTATTGGACAAAGATTTTGATGCAATTCTTTTCACCAAAGTTATAGGCTCTGAGGATTTTACAAAGTTTCGAAAGCGTATGTCGGAAATAGATGGTCTCTACGGAAAATTCAGGGATGATTACCTAGAATATCAGCCCATATATTACGAAACCGATTATTACGATAAATACACCGTATACCACGCAGAAACTTCTTTATACTGTATTTGTGTTGATAAGGAAAGAGAACTTATTTGGAGAGGTGCAATCGATATTACCGACCCCATTAATATTGAAAAGACCGTGGAGGAGTATATTAAACTGATTGTTTTTGCGCTCGAAGAGCAGGATATAATTTTCAGAAAGGAAACTAAGGACGAAGACCATGAAAGTATTGGTTTATAGTGCAAAAGATTTTGAAATTCCATTTTTGGAACGTGCCAACAATGGTCGACATGAAGTGACATACCTCAAAGAAGCATTGAACTTGGATACGGCTTTTAAATCTGTTGGCTATAAGGCTATTTCCATTTTTTCTGGGGACGATGCTTCATCCATTGTTCTGGAAACCCTAAAAGGTCTGGAGGTGAAATTTATCTCTTTGCGCTCCACAGGGTATAATAATGTTCAACTAAAGACCGCTCAAAAATATAAGTTGAAAGTGGCCAATGTCCCCGATTATTCTCCTTACGCCATTGCCGAACATGCCGTTACCCTGCTTTTGGCGCTCAATCGGAAAATCGTCAATGCCAACAATCAAGTACATGCCTATAACTTTCTGCAGAGCAATCTAATGGGTTTCGACCTCAAAGGAAAGACGGTGGGAATTATTGGCACAGGAAACATAGGCACGGTGATGTGCAAGATCATACATGGTTTTGGTTGTGATATTTTGGCATACGACGTTGAGCAAAACCCCAATTTGATAGATCAGTATGCCATAAAATATACTGATTTGGAAACACTATGTTCCCATTCTGATATTATCAGTTTACATGTTCCTTTGACCAACCTAACTTATGACCTTATTAATAAAAAGACCCTGGCTTTGATGAAACCAAATACGGTACTGATCAACACGGCCCGAGGTGCAATTGTCCATACCGATGCATTGATAGAAGCATTGGAAAACAATCAAATCGCTGCCTATGGAACCGATGTTTACGAAAGAGAAAAAGGGGTATTCTTTAAAGATAATTCGCAGAGTGGCATCACAGATGAAAGGTTGAAAAAATTGATTTCTTTGTCAAATGTCCTCCTTACGCCGCACCAAGCGTTTATGACCACCGAAGCCATACAGAATATTGCGCAAACCACATTTGAAAATATTGACTCATGGGCCAGTGGAGAAAAGTGTGCTAATGAATTGTTGCCTGAAGAAAGTGTTACAGAATGGGACTGAAAATCCTGGCCGTACCTTCCTTGAGCCTTGTAGCCCAAGACCTTTGGTTGTGTTCAAAAAAGATGAGTTCTTTGCTTCTAGAGCAATCTTGTAGAAAATCTGTTTTTAATTGTTTTGAAAAACTCTCGTCATAAATCAACGCATTAACCTCAAAATTGTGCTCAAAACTGCGCACATCGATATTGGCGGTACCAATGGAAGCAATAGCATCATCACTCACCAAGACCTTGCTATGCAAGAAACCATCGGGAAAAAGAAATAAACGGATTCCCGCTTTTAACAAGGGCTCAAAATAAGAACGAACGGTCCAGCCCACCAAATTACTATCTGAATGTTCCGAGACCAATATTCGAACGTCAACCCCACTTAAGGATGCTGTCTGTAATGCCAACAATATTTCGTTACCGGGAATGATATACGGATTTGTGATATACAAGTAATCCTTGGCGTCATTAATCATTTCAAAATATACCTGTTGAATGTTGGGGAAATCATCTTCGGGACCACTGGAAACTATCTGAACAACCTTGTCCCCACTACTTTTGGACGCTCCATTTTCAACATAACTCCCAATTTGTAACTGTTGCTCAGCCACCAAATACCAATCAGCAATGAAAACTTCCTCCAACTGTTTTACAGCAGGGCCGATAAGCTGCAAGTGCATATCGTGCCAAGTGCCAAGGTTTGGATCACCCCTAAGGTACTTATCTGAAATATTAATACCTCCGGTAAACCCTTGGATTCCATCAACAATAATGATTTTTCTATGGTTTCGGTAGTTGAGGGAAGAAAGAAAATAATCGAACCGAAAGGGAAGAAAAGGATAAACTTCCACTCCGATGGATTTTAATGCATTTACATATTTTTTACTCAAGGTGTAACTTCCGATGCTGTCATAGATCATTCGTACTTTGACACCTTCATTTATTTTTGACCGAAATAGGTTCAAAAGTCGATCCGCCAATTCGCCATCCTCAAAAATGTAGTACTGCAGATAGATATAGCTGGAAGCACCTTCCAATGCCTTAAAAATAGATTCGAAAGTGGTTTTACCATCTTTCAGCAAAACAGCAGAGTTTTGGAATGTTGGCGGGAATCTGCAATTTTTATTTATCAAGCTCATCACCCTACCATGCCTGTCATTTTCTTTTAGCATTTCAGTTGGGAGCTGTGTTTTCACCCTACTAAAAGCAGCTTGTTTTTTCCTAAGTATCTTGTTTTTCCTTCTATTTCTCCCCAACAATAGATAGAGGATTATCCCTCCAACGGGTATTGTAAAGATGGCCAAAAGCCAAGCCAAGGTCTTTGAAGGCCTAGCGCCATTGACCAAAATACCGATAACCATGGTAAGTGCCACCATTATGTATAAAATCACCAAAACAACTGTGAGTGTCATTTTTGAATCGATTTTTCTCAGCCAACCCTCAATATAGGAAGTAAGGTGCTTTTTTATTATGATAAGGGTCATTATTTGACTTCAAAAAAATATGCTGTCCTTGAGATCTGTAGCAGGCTTGGCCCAAGGTTTTATCAGGAAGAATTTCAATAAAAAAAGCCCTCATATATTTGAGAGCTTTTTGTGCGGGCGGAGAGACTCGAACTCTCACACCTCGCGGCACTAGATCCTAAGTTCGCTTTATCTTTGTTCAAAGAAAGCCAAAACCATTGATAATTAATTAGTTACATTTTTATTGATTTCAATCAAAATCAAACAAAACCATCAAAAATCAATAAATGTTGTACCTATGTTGTACCCAAAAATTGTAAATTTTTAGTACTTTTATTACAAGATTCTTCACAGAATGTTGTACCTAATTTGGCTTTCGAAATTTGGACAACGATGGCCGCTACAACACAAATAGTATTACGAAAAAAGCCTAACAAAAAAGGGTTATATCCACTTGCCATAAGGATAACCAAAAATAGAAAATCTACCTATAAGCATTTAGGATATTATATTGATATAGAGGAATGGGATGAGAAAAATAAACACGTTTCAAAATCTCATCCGGATTATGAAATATTAAATGAGCTAATTCATATCAAACTCCAAGAGGCAAGCAAAGGGTTAATGTCTCTTCAAAGAAAGAATAAGGATTCTACAGCCTATTTTATAAAAAAAGAAATATATAAACCTTCCAGGAAGTTAAGTTTTCTTGAACTTGCCCAAGAGCATTTGGATGAGTTAGAGGTGGCGCAAAAATACAATAGATATTCGTCTGATAGAGCTTATATGAACTACGTTATAAAATTCGCTAAATCAAAAGGGTTGACATTTGTAGAAATTGATGAACGCTTTTTAAATAGGCTAAAAGTCTATTTGATCAAGGAGCATGCTCTAAGTCTTACCTCCGTTATGAATATCTTCATTTTTATAAGGCTGCTTTATAATAGAGCTATTAAAGCTAGAATTGTAAAAAAGAAGTTTTATCCATTTGGAGGAGATAGAATTAAAATTAAATATCCTGAAACAGAAAAGATAGGCCTAAATGCTAAAGAGATTTTACGAATTGAAACATTAACAGATTTACCTCCAAATGAGCTACATGCAAGAAATGTTTGGCTCTTTAGTTTTAATTTGGCCGGAATAAGAGTATCCGATGCTCTTAAAACCAAATGGAGTGATATAAAAGATGGAAGGTTATACTATAGGATGAGCAAAAATTCCAAACTATTATCCTTAAAAATACCTGATAAAGTAAAGGAAATCCTCAAATTTTATCTTGTTGAGAAAAACCATAACAATGATTTCATATTCCCAGAACTTAAAAGGGCAAATATAAAAGACTCTAAAGATGTTTACAGTAAGTTAAGAGCAGCGAATAGAAGACTTAATAAAGCTTTAAAAGCTATTGCTGAAAAAGCTGAAATAGACAAAAAGTTAACTATGCATATTGCCAGACATAGTTTCGGAAACATAGCTGGGGATGCCATTCATCCATTAATGCTTCAGAAATTGTACCGCCATAGTGATTTGAAGACCACAATAAATTATCAGGCCAACTTCATTTATAGGGAAGCTGACGAAGCTTTGGACAATGTGATACGAAAGGTTGGTTAGATCAATATCTTTTCGATTCCCATCTAGAATGTCAAAACATTGAGAAAACCTCAAAACCGAGGCAAAGAACTTGTTAAAATTGACCAAAGAACATGATCTCTGGGCTGTTTGCATAGTTTGGCCATTGAAAGTCAAATCAGTGAAAGGCCCCTCGGTGGATTTATATCCAGTCGCGGGGCTTTTTGTTTTTATGGAAAACGTCCTAAATCTTACCTCAGACTTTTGCGCATGGATCCTGTTTCAATTTTATAGCGTTTCGGGTGATACGCGCAAAGTAAAATTGAAATAGGGCGCAACCTACTTTTTGCTCGGCCAAAGGTATACGGAACAGCGACTTTGAAGGAGCTGTTCTGTATAGCGAGAGGGTAGCACGCCAAGGCGATGCTACATTGTCCAATTTCTGGCCAAAATGCCTGTAGAATCAATGCCTTTTATCAATTAATTCTCTTGATGTAATTTCTGTTTTTTTACTGTAAAAACTCTGGGAACCTCTAAAAATACTAGAGAAGTTTACAGTAAAGACCTGAAAATCTTGAGTAAAGCAATGCTTCCTCCTACTCAGCCCTAATTGGAAAGACTTGCTCCTAATTTCTATTGGTCTTTTTTGAGAAATTGGATCAATTTCTCTTGAACGTCCTATAAACAGTATAAAAAGTTGACCCATTTTCGCTTTGAAATGGAACTTTTGCCTCGCTCAGTAAATTAGTTAGTGGTAAGATTTGGGCTTGCAGCGTGAAACTTCGTTTCACTCGCTTTTTCATTTCTCTGCTCTAAGTGATTTCCTAATGTGTAGTTTTCTTTTGCAACCTACGGGAGCAAAACAAGATGTCTTTCTGGTCACAAAGACACATCTTGAATCAACTATCGACATACGTTTAAAATGTTTGCCCATCTAATTCGATTCCAAATCAAACAGGTATCCGGAAAACGGTTTAAGATCAGATTGAAATCGATTTTGTACTTTGTAAAATGATCCTGTCGAATTGTTGAGGTCGTAACAGTTTCCAAGAACGCGATAAACATGCCTACTTATGAAAACAGTATTATTCCTTCCCATGACCCATGAGGGCAAAGAGCAGATTGCCATCAGTTTTGACAAAGATGAAGGCCTTACGGCATATCTGAAAAAATTCCCTGGCATTGGACAATGCGGTTCCAATGGGACATTTTATATCGAACGGACTTCAGCCAACAAAAAAATGCTGTTTGACTATCTACGAAAAGCAAATTGTTTTATTGATTATAGTGGGCTCAACCCCAAAGTTAAAAACACCAAGACAAACAAAGGAAAGATCAAACTACCAGGCCTTACGGTTGAAAATCAACAGGAATTCGAGAAATTTAGAAGATGGCTACAGGAAAAAAGACTTAGCCATAACACAATCAATACCTATATAGAAGTAACAAGGTTTTTTGTAAGATACTCAATATTGAAGGGCGCAAAGGATTATACAAAGCGGCTGATCGAATCGTTCAATTATGATTTTATCGTTAAGGAAGGAAAGTCCATCTCATACCAGAACCAGTGCATAAACGGTATTAAAAAATACCTTGCCTATAAAAACATGGACGTTGGGAAATTGAACTTGACAAGACCCAGGAAAGAGAAAAAACTACCTGTTGTGCTTAGTAAGGATGAGGTAAAGGCCATCATGGAAGTGACCCATAACCTTAAGCACAAATGCCTTTTGTGCCTTATCTACTCAGGAGGTCTAAGGGTGGGTGAGGCGATCAACCTGAAAATAAACGATATTGATAGTTACAGAATGCTTATACACGTAAAGGGCGCCAAGGGAAAAAAAGACAGGTACACGTTACTTTCTACAAGTTTTTTGTACCTGCTCAGGAAATATTATAAAGAGTTCAGGCCCAAGGTCTATCTATTCGAAGGCCAGGGAAACGACCAATATAGCAGCAGCAGTGCACAAAGTGTGCTGAGGAGGTCCGTTAGGATTGCAGGAGTCAAAAAAAAGGTGACGCTTCACACGCTCCGACATAGTTTTGCCACCCATTTATTGGAAAACGGAACCGACATCCGCTATATCCAAGAACTTCTGGGCCATAATAGCCCCAAGACAACAATGATCTATACCCATGTCACAGAAAACAGCCTTAAAAATATCAACAATCCATTTGATGGCCTATAAATCTCTATCTTGTACACTACTAAAAACCATTAAATCCAATGAGAACTAAGCTGAACGAAAATTCCCAGAACTTACGCATAGCCAGCCAAATTAGATGTATATGCCCAAGAAAGTTCAGCATATAAACAAGTTGGAGCACATTCAGCTAAAGCCGACTTTTGTTGCTACGTGCCATGCACTCCCGCCCCAAAAGAAATGTCCTCCAACGACCCGCTAAACCAAATTACAGCCCTTAGCTGCCCATCGAGGGAAAACCAAGCACGGGGCAAACAATCCAAACCCCGTGGTGCACCAACAGGGGCTAAAAGTAATTTGGCCCCGATATTTTTGTTCCCAATACCGCAAAATCGACAAGATACGGCCGACAGGCGGCCTTCTTGGCAGACCGTCGAATGCGAGACCCGGCAACCCAGTCAGGACAGCTTCGCACACGACAGTCGAACGATTTTACTATATTTCCACAAAAATCCCGGAACTACGTTTAGCGGGTCGTTGTAGCGCATTTGAAAAAAGACAGCAGATATTAAAATGAATAGACCGACAAATATCATATTGAGTTCATTGACATTAATCCTTAATGGATTTTTGGCTCTTATGAATTTCTCGGAGTGGTATATCGTGAAAATTCAAGGACGAACAGCAGAATACCCTTTTGGCGGAGAAGGCCCAACACCTTATTATTACAAAACAGCTGAACTTTACTCAACAGTAAACTTGATTTGGGGAATAATATTTCTGACCGTTTTGCTTTTTACCACTTGGACAGTAATAAAAGGACAGAAAAAATTGACAGCCATATCTTTCGGCTCAACTCTTATTCTGCTTCTCGGACTTTTCATTCACGGACAAATCGGAACCTAAAAATCAATGTTTAAAATAGAAGACGAAATACACGCAGAACCACAAGACGGAAAATTTGAGACTTTTGAACAAGCTTTGGAAATCTTGAAAGAAAGAGCAAAAATTCCTTACGCAGAAAAGCCAAATAAATGTCCCTGCACCAATTGGAAAAATTGCGAAAGACAATATCAAATAATTGAATATGACGATAGAAATATTCCTTGGAAAGAAATTAGCAGAAAAGAAGTTCTGGCGATTTCAGCTAAGGGAATAAAATGGAATGAAAAAATAAAAACGCGCTACAACATTGTATAAGAATGCATAGCTTCCTATCGTCTGCTACGACATCTTATACTCACCGTTGGAGCACATTCAGCTAAAGCTGACTTTTGTTGCTACGTGCCATGCACTCCCGCCCCAAAAGAAATGTCCTCCAACGACCCGCTAAACCAAATTACAGCCCTTAGCTGCCCATCGAGGGAAAACCAAGCACGGGGCAAACAATCCAAACCCCGTGGTGCACCAACAGGGGCTAAAAGTAATTTGGCCCCGATATTTTTGTTCCCAATAACGCAAAAACCGACAAGATACGGCCGACAGGCGGCCTCCTTGACAGCCCGTCAAGTGCGATACACCCCACACCAAGGACACCTTCGCACATGACAGTCGAACGTTTTTGCTATATTTCCACAAAAATCCCGGAACTACGTTTAGCGGGTCGTTGTGTACAATAGATAAAAATGAAATTCAGTAAACCAGCATATCCAACAGTTTATTTTAGTGAAGAGATTTGGGTTAAGTGTCCAAAGTGCTCGGAACCTGCTTTGGTTAAGACCGAATTACCGAAATATACAATACCATTTCCAACAGGTCATAAATCTGTATGTAACTGCAAATCTTGTGGATTTCAAGAAGCGGACGAGAAAAGTTGGTCAGGCTATGTTCAGGGGTTTATTAACAGAGCATGCGGAAATTGCGGAAGTGCAATATCTCACTCAACACAGCCGACACAAGAACCATATGAAACTTCAGAAATTACATGTGACGCTTGTAAAGCTACGCGAGAATATGAGATTCAATGGTATCGCTATAGAAATGACAAACCAACTGACCCTTATTTTGGATTCGACCTTTGGCTTCAAACAACCATAAAAGACAATATACTTTGGCTGTATAATATCGACCACCTAGATTATTTAAATAAATATGTTGAAGCCAAACTTAGAGAAGATGATGGCAGGCATAAATATTCGATGATAACAAATTTACCTCAGTGGGTTAAGTCAAGTAAAAATCGTGATGTAATAGTTAAGAAATTAAAGAAACTGAAAAGCGAATTCGAAAAGAAAACTGTACACAACACTGTATATAGCAAATAGGGCGTTCAGTGGTTTAAGAAAGTTCAGTACTATTTACCAACACCGCCAAATCGTTGATTTGGCTTTTAAAATGAATAAATTAAAAACAAAATACAACGATTTGGCTCAGAGCAAACCTGAAAGTTTATCGCTTTCTATTGCCCTACTTGCCATATACTAAACGTTGGAGCACATTCAGCTAAAGCCGACTTTTGTTGCTACGTGCCATGCACTCCCGCCCCAAAAGAAATGTCCTCCAACGACCCGCTAAACCAAATTACAGCCCTTAGCTGCCCATCGAGGGAAAACCAAGCACGGGGCAAACAATCCAAACCCCGTGGTGCACCAACAGGGGCTAAAAGTAATTTGGCCCCGATATTTTTGTTCCCAATACCGCAAAATCGACAAGATACGGCCGACAGGCGGCCTTCTTGGCAGACCGTCGAATGCGAGACCCGGCAACCCAGTCAGGACAGCTTCGCACACGACAGTCGAACGATTTTACTATATTTCCACAAAAATCCCGGAACTACGTTTAGCGGGTCGTTGGAGGACATTAAAGAACCGAGATAATTAATGGGAATATTTAACAGAAAAAAGAAATGGGGAAATTTTAGTGGAAACATAAATATCCATTCTGACCTCAAAAAATCTGATATCCCGAAAATCATAGCGGAAAAGAATATTCACTCATTACAACTATTTCAATTTCCAAATCCGCAAAAGCAAACATGGGAAACACTTAATGAATTCTTCAGTAAGTATCCAGATATTGGATTAAGAGTTCTTTGGTATAAATGTCAAGATTTATCCTTTTATAAGCTTATTCCGAATATTAGAAAATTTACAATCGCCACTTACAATATAAAAGACTATTCTATACTGAAAACGAATCCAAAGCTTAAACACTTTGGAATAGAGGAAACTAAATCCAAAGCTGTTGATATATCATTCATAAAAGAGTTTACGGATTTAGAATCATTGTATGTTGACGGAATGAAAAAAGGATTGGAGAACGTTAAACATTTATCGAATCTACAAACATTATCGTTTCGTGGTGTGAAATTGGATAACCTTGACTTTTTGACAAAATTGACAAAACTTCAAGAATTAAACCTGCTTTATGGCAGTTACAAAGACCTAAATGCAGTTTCAAAACTAAATGGTTTAAAAGAATTAGAAATAAGCCGAGTAAGACAAATTCCTAACTACCAATTTTTGAGAAACCTTGTGAATCTTGAGAAACTTTGCTTTGAGGGTATGTCCGAAATGTCCATTTTACCGGATTTAAGTGGACTAAAATCATTAAAAAGAATCCAAGTTGATAACAACAGTAGGCTTAACGGTATTTCTTCAATTTCGCAAATTCCCAATCTTGAAGAATTTTTATTGTTTTTCCCCGAAAACTTTAAGGCTTCAGTAAGAAAAAAATTAACTGAACAAGCATATCAAATTGTAATGGAATCCAAAACGATTAAGTCTACAAGTATATGGCTTCGAGTTAATAACGAGCAGAGAGAAAATTTAAGAAAAAAAGGTGTCGAATTTTGGAACTATAGCAAAGAAGCTGAAGATTTGGTATCAAAGAAATAACGTGGTACAACAACGTGTATAGCTCATTGCGGCTGAATTCCTATTCGGAATTCAACGCTTATTCGCTATCTTTGGGTTATGGCGGAAAATCATAGCTGATTTTCCGCAACGAGCCATACACAAGACCGTTATGTGCAAGCTGAGGAATGAACTACGCAAAGAACAAAATAGAACTTAACGAAAATGGATATTCCGTTTTATCTGATTTGTATTCTGAACAGGAAATAAACAAAATTTTAGACTGCATCGAAAATGCTGAACAGGATGGAAATTCGTTTATGAAAACGAAAGACTTGTTTGCAATTAGACAGCTTATCAAAAATGTTCCAGAATTAAGCGATTTGTTGTTCAACAAAAAGCTGACTGAGCTACTCTCTGAGCTTTCCGAATCCGATTATTTCCTGACAAAAGCAATCTATTTTGATAAACCGAGTGGATCAAATTGGTTTGTTGCTTATCACCAAGATTTAAGCATTTCAGTTGACAATAAAGCAGATTTGGAAAACTACTCGAATTGGACTTTTAAAAAAGGGCAATACGGAGTTCAACCACCAATTGAAATTTTACAAGACACAATAACAGTGCGAATTCATTTGGATAAAACAAACAAAAATAACGGAGCTTTAAAAGTAATACCAAAATCTCACTCGAATGGAATAATTCGATACGATTCTAAAGATTGGAATACGGAAAACGAATTTATTTGTGAAGTAGAAAAAGGTGGAGCAATGTTAATGAAACCTCTGACTTTACACGCTTCGAGCAGAACAACAAATGGCAAGAAAAGAAGAGTAATACACTTAGAATTTAATAAACATTCTCTGACTGAACCGTTAAATTGGTTAGAATATTACGGAATTAAGGCCAGCACATAACAACGTGTATAATTAATTGCTAGAGTTTCTACTTGCCAATCGGAAAATTCTCCGAATTTCCCTCAGACTCGTCCCCTTTTGCTATCTTAGTTGCTAAACGCAACTAACCATACACAAACACGTTGGAGCACATTCAGCTAAAGCTGACTTTTGTTGCTACGTGCCATGCACTCCCGCCCCAAAAGAAATGTCCTCCAACGACCCGCTAAACCAAATTACAGCCCTTAGCTGCCCATCGAGGGAAAACCAAGCACGGGGCAAACAATCCAAACCCCGTGGTGCACCAACAGGGGCTAAAAGTAATTTGGCCCCGATATTTTTGTTCCCAATAACGCAAAATCGACAAGATACGGCCGACAAACGGCCTCCTTGACAGCCCGTCAAGTGCGATACACCCCACACCAAGGACACCTTCGCACATGACAGTCGAACGTTTTTGCTATATTTCCACAAAAATCCCGGAACTACGTTTAGCGGGTCGTTGTGCAACATTTGACCAAAAAATGAGAAATCGAATTTTAACAATATTATTTTTAACTATAAATCTGACTTTATTCGGACAAGAATCTAAAGACTGTTACGAAATAAAGTATCTCGACTTTTTTGGGTTAGACAAAATGGAAATTATAAAATGGCCTGAATCTGAGCTTGATGGACTATCGAAAATGGATTTTGCTAAAGACAGAGGTCAATCTGAAATTAAAACCAATTTCATTATTCCAATGATTGTCTATCAATTAAAAGAATATCATCCAAATTGTAATAAAAATATTGATACAAGTTATTTTAATAAAATTTCAAAAATCTATTTGAAAATTAGAGAAATTGACTCGACCGAATTTCTACAAAAATCAATCACTGAAAAAATTGACTTCTTACGTACTGACTTCTATTCTCAAGTCGAAAATGTGGAATATCTGCCTAAAATGACAACAACTTTTGATGACGGACCTTTTTACGGAGTTGACTATACAGAAAAATCGGAATTAAAACCAATCAAAACGCAGGAAACTGAATTTGGAACTTTAGTTGTTTCAAAAGCTAATGGCAAAACAATACTTGCAAGTAAAGATAAAAACGGAAACACAATCTGGCAGAAGTCAATTACTGGATTGTCGGACAGAAATTTAACCGAATTACATTTTACCGAAAACCCAATGGAATACAATTCTATTGCGACTGTTGCTCATATGTATTCGGAAGGAGAAAGATTTACACTATATTTAAAAAGCGATGGGAGTTTTATGTATTATTTTCATTCGTGGTAAATAAAATAATAAAAAACGTTGCACAACAATGTATAACCGCAATTACGGCGGATTCGACTACGTCCGAATCCACTCGGAATTGCGAGCGTCTGTGCTTAATCGAAAAATAGTAATTTAAAACCCGTAACTGACGGTTATACGAAACCGTTGGAGCACATTCAGCTAAAGCTGACTTTTGTTGCTACGTGCCATGCACTCCCGCCCCAAAAGAAATGTCCTCCAACGACCCGCTAAACCAAATTACAGCCCTTAGCTGCCCATCGAGGGAAAACCAAGCACGGGGCAAACAATCCAAACCCCGTGGTGCACCAACAGGGGCTAAAAGTAATTTGGCCCCGATATTTTTGTTCCCAATAACGCAAAAACCGACAAGATACGGCCGACAGGCGGCCTCCTTGACAGCCCGTCAAGTGCGATACACCCCACACCAAGGACACCTTCGCACATGACAGTCGAACGTTTTTGCTATATTTCCACAAAAATCCCGGAACTACGTTTAGCGGGTCGTTGTGCACTATTTAAAAAATGAGCGAACTAACTGAAAAAATATATTATGCCGACAAGAATATTCTCAAAAGAATTGAATCGGAATTTGAGTTAATTGACCGAAAAAGTTGGTTCATTTTGTATCAAAACAAATCCGACAATTCATTTTGGAGACTCGATGAATGGGATAAATACCAAGAACAGTTCTTTGTAAAACTTGAATCGACTGAAAATTGGACTGAATTTGAAGACCGAGAATTAAGAATAGAATTACTGAAAAAGCATCGTGGAATCAGTGATAAAAAATGTACTTGGGTTGGTTGCGATAAAAATGCCTTAAAGGAAATGGCAATTTGCGAGTTTCACGCATATGCAGAAATGGGATTAAGAAAATGACATTTGAGAATTTTAGAAACGATATAGAAACGAAACTCAATTCGATTGCGGAATTTCAATTACAGGAATATCATTTTGAACCTTACAGTTTTGGAAATGGAGTCCTTGCATATCGAATTAAAGGACAAAATCACAAGTTCATTTTCGATGGACGAGAAAACGAACTTTCTTGGCTTTCAAGTAAACCCCATCAAAAATATTTTGGAGCGGACTTTAAAACGTTAATGAAAATTGATGGACTTGAATTAACCTCGGATGAATTAAAAAATGGAATAAAAAACAGTGCACAACAATGGCTATAAAGCATAGGCCTAACCAATCAAACCGTTCCTACGCTTCATAGCCCGAACGTTGGAGCACATTCAGCTAAAGCCGACTTTTGTTGCTACGTGCCATGCACTCCCGCCCCAAAAGAAATGTCCTCCAACGACCCGCTAAACCAAATTACAGCCCTTAGCTGCCCATCGAGGGAAAACCAAGCACGGGGCAAACAATCCAAACCCCGTGGTGCACCAACAGTGGCTAAAAGTAATTTGGCCCCGAAATTTTTGTTCCCAATACCGCAAAATCGACAAGATACGGCCGACAGGCGGCCTTCTTGGCAGACTGTCGAATGCGAGACCCGGCAACCCAGTCAGGACAGCTTCGCACACGACAGTCGAACGATTTTACTATATTTCCACAAAAATCCCGGAACTACGTTTAGCGGGTCGTTGTACACAATTTGAGAAAAATCCTGAGAAAAACAAAAAATGGAATTATATAAAAGGATTATTGAAATAGTTGACGCGAATCTGATTAACTGTCTGGTTCCAATAATTCTGATTTTAATACTTGTAGAACTATTTTTTAAAAACCGATTTGAAACAAAAAAAGTGCTGAATTTAGTTCGCTGGACAATTATTTTCTATACAATAATCACTTGGACTTTCTATCTAATAGGAATAGCAACGACTGATAATCCAGATGAATATGCTTTTATTAATCGAGCAACTAGACCTTATGCTTGGGCATATTGGATAATGTTTTTATCTGCTTTAATTTTACCTCTGACTTTGTTCATTAAAAAACTAGCATCAAAATTTTGGTATGTGCTTTTAGTCGTATTTGGAATGAAAAGTGGAATGTATTTTGAGCGTTTTGTAATAATTGTGACTAGTTTTCATCGAGATTATTTACCTGGAAATGGAAATGCTGAATTAATAGATTTATTCGCATTCGGAATTGGAATGATATTTCTTCAAGGATTAATAATTACAATTTTGACTTTAGGAATATTTGAAATAATAAAACGAAAAAAAACTGTGTACAACAATGGCTATAATTAATACGGGTTTTGGTGCTTAACCCAAAGGTGTAGTGCTTTTTAACTAAGTCCGCCAAATCTTTTGATTTGGCTTTATGAAGAAAAAAATAAAACAAAATAAAAAGTTTTGGCTAAGTGCTTAATCGGAAATTAATTACTTTTAATTCCCGTACTAATCATAGCCGAGACGTTGGAGCACATTCAGCTAAAGCTGACTTTTGTTGCTACGTGCCATGCACTCCCGCCCCAAAAGAAATGTCCTCCAACGACCCGCTAAACCAAATTACAGCCCTTAGCTGCCCATCGAGGGAAAACCAAGCACGGGGCAAACAATCCAAACCCCGTGGTGCACCAACAGGGGCTAAAAGTAATTTGGCCCCGATATTTTTGTGCTTAATACCGAAAATGAATCGTCTTAAACCATTCTTATTACTTTTAATTATCATTTCAAGTTGTCAATCAAGAAATGAATTTGCTGACATTAGCAATCAAATTGACTTTGCTTATAAACAACTTAAATATTCCGATAAGGTTTCAGAAGAAAATTTAGAAGGAATTAAATATTATTCAAAAGACAGTTTATTAATTGAAACAGTTGGATTCGAATATCGAACAAAATTAATTTATGATGACAATAATAATCTAATTGAAACTAATGGTTTTAGAAGTCAGAGAAAACTTCTTTTTTATGACAAAAACAACAACTTTATTGGAACATATTACACTTCTGACTCAATAGTTGATAGAGATACAATCAAATTCAAACAAACAAGATTTTACAATTCAAAAAATCAACTCACAAGAGAACATATTCATAGTGGAAACAATCTTGTTAATGGAGAATACTTTGAAATTTGGAAAAAATATGAATATTTAGAAAATCAAATTATCAAAGAAATAGAAACCTATAACACTGATACTATTTGGATTGGAAAATACACTTATGATAAAAACAATAACCTTTTGGAAATATCAAGAAGGCTTGCAGATAAATATGAAATAGAGATTTTTTCATTTAACGAATTAAATAAAATAAAAACACGTACAATAGTAAGTAATGAGCATAAAATAGATAAACACACTTCATATAGCGTGAATAATAATCGGACTGAATACCTCTATTATGAAAATGGGCTTATTAAAGAAGAAACTCGCTTTAATCATTTAGGAGAAGAAGTTTGGAAAAACATCTATGAATATGAACCGAAAAAGTACTAAGCACAACAACGTGTATAGTCCATTGCTGCGCAAGTGTATAAGTGGACGAGTTGAACTCATTTTTGTATATTTAGTTTTCGGAAAAGTTACAAGTCAAGCCTTGCTCCTTTTCCAGCGCGTTTGCCTACCTTTCAGGCTGTCTCGGCAAGCCTAACGAGTCGCTAGGCTCAAACGCAACAAACCATACACGAACACGTTGGAGCACATTCAGCTAAAGCCGACTTTTGTTGCTACGTGCCATGCACTCCCGCCCCAAAAGAAATGTCCTCCAACGACCCGCTAAACCAAATTACAGCCCTTAGCTGCCCATCGAGGGAAAACCAAGCACGGGGCAAACAATCCAAACCCCGTGGTGCACCAACAGTGGCTAAAAGTAATTTGGCCCCGAAATTTTTGTTCCCAATACCGCAAAATCGACAAGATACGGCCGACAGGCGGCCTTCTTGGCAGACCGTCGAATGCGAGACCCGGCAACCCAGTCAGGACAGCTTCGCACACGACAGTCGAACGATTTTACTATATTTCCACAAAAATCCCGGAACTACGTTTAGCGGGTCGTTGTATGCAATTTGACAAAATGAAAAAATCGATTTTATTTCTGACTATTCTGTTTATTGGAAACTTTGTTTTTTCCCAAACGATTTTTGACACAGAAAAGAGAGATTCTACGAATATTTACTATCACTCATTGAAAAAAATGGCGGAATTAGTTGGTAGTTCTGTTGCAGATAATGGAATATTGTATGTAGAAAAAAACCTGTTTACTGATAGATTACCCGACACAGTTCTGAACTATAAAATTGAATTTCTCGGTCCGACTGAACAAGTTGAGACAATCAAAAAGAAAAGTGGAAAAATGTATTTGATTCGGATTGTTCCCCTAAGAATAGGAAAAGGAACTTTTTTTGTCAATGTTATACCCTTCAATGCCTATTATCATAAAAAGAACTTGGAATTAGCGAACTCAGGTGGACTTAAAGCTCATTATAAATTCGATAAGGAATTGAATGGTCTCGTTTTCGAAAAAGCTGATTTTGGCGGAATATAAAAACTGCATACAACAAAGCCTAAAATTCATTGCTTGCGGATTTCCTAAACGGAAATCACGCGCAAAAAGCTATCTTTAGGTTCGGCTGGATTGTCCTTCGGACGAATCACAGCAACGAACCTTAGCCCAACCGTTGGAGCACATTCAGCTAAAGCTGACTTTTGTTGCTACGTGCCATGCACTCCCGCCCCAAAAGAAATGTCCTCCAACGACCCGCTAAACCAAATTGCAGCCCTTAGCTGCCCATCGAGGGAAAACCAAGCACGGGGCAAACAATCCAAACCCCGTGGTGCACCAACAGTGGCTAAAAGTAATTTGGCCACGAAATTTTTGTTCCCAATAACGCAAAAACCGACAAGATACGGCCGACAAACGGCCTCCTTGACAGCCCGTCAAGTGCGATACACCCCACACCAAGGACACCTTCGCACATGACAGTCGAACGTTTTTGCTATATTTCCACAAAAATCCCGGAACTACGTTTAGCGGGTCCTTGTGCAACATATCCAAAAAACGAAAAATTAATGACGAATCGAATTTTAACAGCTCTAACTTTAAGAATAGCTGGAATATTTTTATTCATTAAAATATTTGACCATTTTGGTTCATATTTCCTTTCGGTTTATAGTACTGCAGCAATGTCTCATTTTGCCGAATTATTGAAAGAACCTATTGACAAGTTCTATTTCACTGGAACATTTCTGACTTTAGCGAATATTGTTGTTTCTCTATTTCTGTTCTTGAAAGCGGAATGGATTTCTAAGAAACTAATCAAAACAGATAAAGAAATAATTGCGGAATTAAGCCCTAAATCGTTAAGTAAAGTCATTTTAATGGCAGTTGGAATTGTTTGGTTAGCTACTTCAATTTATCTCGCACCTGACTTTATAGAATATTGTGTTGGACTAGCCTCAAAACTGAATGGAAATGAAAACGCTGATATTCCTGATATCAGTGCTCCTAAATATATTTTAAGGACTATAATAGCGTTGATTTTAATCTTTCGAATTGGAAAAATAACGGATTGGATTATAAAAAAAATATAAATACGTTGCACAACAATGGCTATAATTAATACGGGTTTTGGGGCTTTAAGCTAAGGTCTGTGTATATTTAGAGTGTCCGCCAAATCTTTTGGATTTGGCTTTTAAATAGAAAGAATAAAAACAAACAAAAAGATTCGGCTAATTGCTTAAACGGAAACAAAAGCCCACTTTTATTCCCGCACTAATCATAGCCGAGACCGTTGGAGCACATTCAGCTAAAGCTGACTTTTGTTGCTACGTGCCATGCACTCCCGCCCCAAAAGAAATGTCCTCCAACGACCCGCTAAACCAAATTACAGCCCTTAGCTGCCCATCGAGGGAAAACCAAGCACGGGGCAAACAATCCAAACCCCGTGGTGCACCAACAGGGGCTAAAAGTAATTTGGCCCCGATATTTTTGTTCCCAATAACGCAAAAACCGACAAGATACGGCCGACAGGCGGCCTCCTTGACAGCCCGTCAAGTGCGATACACCCCACACCAAGGACACCTTCGCACATGACAGTCGAACGTTTTTGCTATATTTCCACAAAAATCCCGGAACTACGTTTAGCGGGTGGTTAGGTTTAATTTCCATTACAATGAGAATTATAATACTCTTTTTAATAGTTTCAGTAGCTTCTTGTTCAAGCAAATGGGAAGTTGCTTCTTCGATTGGTCCAGAGCCAAGGTACATTTCTCAATTAATTTCTATTGATAATAATTTGATACTATTTGGAGGCAAAAATGATACTAAAGATTTCAATGATCTTTGGAGTTGGAATGGCAGTAAATGGAATCTAATTGGAAATGGCGCTACAAAAAGATGGGATCATAGTTATGTTTATATGAAAAATTTTAACCAAATATTTTTATTTGGAGGTAGAGCATTTGAGGAAACTGAAGGCAAAGAAGAAAGAATTGAATTAAACGACAATTGGGTATATATAAACAACACATGGAAACAATTAAAAATTGAAAGCCCAGAGAAGAGAAGCGCCCATACACTGGTATTCAATGAAAAAATTGGAAGCGTAATTTTATTTGGCGGGAGAAATAATGAAATGGTTTTTAATGATACTTGGTCCTTCAATGGAAAGGAATGGAAAAAACTGAATTCTTTAGGTCCTAAAGGTCGATTTGGTCATACGCTAAAATATGATAAAATATCAGAAAATATTTATCTTTTTGGAGGACATGATGGTAAAAACTTATTAAATGATTTGTGGGTATTTGATGGTGTTCAATGGATTGAAATAAATTCTGGAGTTAAGCCTAGTCCGAGAATGGCACATGCTATGGAGTTTGACAATAATGGTAATGCCATTTTGTTTGGTGGATGGGACAATAAGAATTCCGTTTCTAATGAGTTATGGTTATTAAAAAAGAAAATCTGGACACAAATTAATACTGAAACTAAACCTCAAGCAAGGTTAGCGCATGCAATTGGTTTTGATCAATCAAATAATGAATTCATTATGTTCGGAGGAAGTTCTGGATTTAATGGAAAATTCTTAAGTGAAACTTGGAAATTCATTCTTAAAAACTAAACCTAACAACATGTATAATTAATTACTTCTGAATTTCCTAAACAGAAATTCCACGGAATTAATTAACTTGGTCCTTCATCGGAAAATCGACAAGATACGGCCGACAGGCGGCCTTCTTGGCAGACTGTCGAATGCGAGACCCGGCAACCCAGTCAGGACACCTTCGCACATGACAGTCGAACGTTTTTGCTATATTTCCACAAAAATCCCGGAACTACGTTTAGCGGGTCGTTAGCACCAATACGAAAAAAGAATGGGGATATTTGACTTTATTTTTAGTAAGACTATAAAAATTGATGACCAATTATTCGGAGAAATGATATTTTCTGAATTCAAGAAAAACCCTGAAAAGAACTATTTTGAATGCAGAAGACATTTTAAACCGACAGATAATATTATAGAAATCGGAATTGCGGGTAATCAAACTGGACCGACTCAATTACAAAAGGACTTTTTTTCGATTAATCGAATTGGATTACGAAAAGATTACTTCTTCAGTAAAACCTCTGATTGAAAGTGAATTCCAAAATTGGAAAGAAGATTTTAATATTACTGATTTTCGTAAAGAATTTAAAGCTGTGTATTTGTATTTGCCACGTTGTGAAAAAGAGCCCAAAATTTGGGAAATTGCATTTGAAACAGAGCACGATTTAAATCACACAATAACAGTTACAATGAATGATTTAAAAGCAACTGAAATATTAATTGATGGTTAATTTATCTAAAATATCACTTGCTCTGACTTTGCTAATTCACATTTCTATAATTGCAATTTTTAAATTATTAGATGACTTTAGTTTAATAATTACAGTTTATATTATAAGCTTGGTTTGTGGACTTTTACTAAAGTTCTATTCTAAGAATAGTTTAAAAAAAATAGGCTGGGGTTTGTTCTATGGCTCCATTACATCACTTATACTAGTTGGTGGTTTTATGATTTGGTTGGAATCAAATTATCCAAAGTAAAAAGTAACGGTGCTAACAATGGCTATAAGTAATTTGGCCCCGAAATTTTCATTCCCAATAACGCAAAAACCGACAAGATACGGCCGACAAACGGCCTCCTTGACAGCCCGTCAAGTGCGATACACCCCACACCAAGGACACCTTCGCACATGACAGTCGAACGTTTTTGCTATATTTCCACAAAAATCCCGGAACTACGTTTAGCGGGTCGTTAGGCACAATTATGAAAAGCTATGAGTGACAAAGAACAAGAGGAGAAAATTAGCTCTGAAGATATAGACGCCTTAAGATTTGCTCTAAATAATCAAATCGGATGGCAAAAATATGCCGAGGGAAAACTGTTATTGCTAACTACTATTTCTGCAGGGTCTCTTGCTTTATTGTTCGAATTCATTGTCAACTTAAACGATATTGATGATTGGATTTTTAAAATCGTTTTAATCATTTTTGGACTGACTTCCTTTATTTCATTTGCAGTTGGAATAGTTACTATGTAGCCTTCCCTAAAAATAGGACAGTTTAAAATTTAGAGTGGCAAATTATTAAATAACATCAAATAATGGTAATCCATGTCGCTAGCCGAAAAAGTCCTGATGTTGTACCTATGTTGTACCCAGGAATTTTATAGGATGGCTTTTAAACAAAAAAAGCCCTCAAAAATTTGAGAGCTTTTAGTGCGGATGAAGGGAGTCGAACCCCCACGCCTCGCGGCACCAGATCCTAAGTCTGGCGTGTCTACCAATTCCACCACATCCGCATTTAAATATTTTTATGAACTTTTTCTTGCCTAGATCCTAAGTCTAGCGTGTCTACCAATTCCACCACGCCCGCAAAAGGAGTGCAAATATAAATCAATTTTCCGATTCACAAATACACGCTTTCTTAAAAACTTGTTTTTTGTATTTTTAGCATCCATTTAAACTAATCCATGGAACAAATAAAAGATTATATTACTACTCACAAAGACCGATTTATTTCTGAGTTGGTCGAACTTCTAAAAATACCTTCAATCAGTGCTGATACTGCTTTTTCCCAAGATGTTTTGGAAACTGCACGTCTTGTTAAAAAATCGCTTATAGAAGCTGGTTGTGAAAACACCGAAATTTGCGACACCAAAGGATACCCTGTGGTTTACGGTGAAAAAATAATCGACCCAAAACTACCCACCATTTTGGTATATGGCCATTACGATGTGCAGCCACCCGATCCTATGAATCTTTGGGATTCGCCTCCTTTTGAGCCTGTGATCAAAAAAACTGAACTTCATCCCAATGGCGCCTTTTTCGCCCGTGGATCTTGTGATGATAAAGGCCAGATGTTTATGCATGTGAAAGCGGTGGAATTTATGATCAAAAACAACCAATTGCCCTGCAATGTCAAATTCATGATCGAAGGTGAAGAAGAGGTGGGCAGTGATAGCTTGGCAGATTTTCTGGAAGATCACAAAGAAAAGTTGTCCAACGATATTATTTTGATTTCAGATACTGGCATGATGGCCAACGATGTACCATCGATAACTACTGGTTTAAGAGGGTTAAGCTATGTTGAAGTCGAGGTAACCGGTCCGAACCGTGACCTACATTCAGGAATCTACGGAGGTGCAGTACCCAATCCAATCAATGTTTTAAACAAAATGATTGCCTCCTTGCACGATGAAAATAATCATATCACCATTCCTGGTTTTTATGATAAGGTTGAAGAAGTATCCACTGAAGAAAGGGCCGAAATGGCCAAAGCCCCCTTCAGCATCGAAGCTTATAAAAATGCCCTGGACATTGCTGATGTTTATGGAGAGAAAGGTTTTACTACTTCCGAGAGATATTCCATTCGTCCAACGTTGGATGTGAACGGAATCTGGGGTGGATATACCGGCGAAGGAGCTAAAACGGTAATTGCTAGCAAGGCCTATGCAAAAATATCCATGCGTTTGGTGCCCGATCAAGATCCAGATGAAATCACTGAACTCTTTATGAAACACTTTGAATCCATAGCGCCTAAAAGCGTAAAGGTCAAAGTCACTCCACATCATGGTGGACTCCCATACGTAACTAAAACAGACAGTATTGGCTACAAAGCTGCCGCTAGGGCATATGAAACCACCTTCGGAAAAACTCCTATTCCTGAGCGAACAGGAGGAAGTATTCCCATTGTTGCTCTTTTTGAGCAAGTGTTGAAAAGTAAAACTATTTTAATGGGTTTTGGATTGGATAGTGATGCCATTCATTCGCCAAATGAACACTTTGGTGTATGGAACTACTTAAAAGGCATTGAAACCATCCCTTATTTTTATAAGTATTTTACTGAAATGACCAAATAGATTAAAAAGCCCTGAAATCGGAGCTTTTTTGTAACAAAACCACCAAAATTGCGTTCTAATAGTCTATCAATCAAATTAGAACACTATCATGTTACAACGTTTTTTTATCTTCTGCTCGGGAGCGGACACCCAAATTTTAGCTACTTGTTCCAACGGAGAACGCAATAAATATGCAGGCATTGGTGCCACTGTTTTCTTTACTGCCGTAATGGCATTTATAGCCAGCGGTTATGCACTTTACACCGTTTTTGATAACATTTATGCCTCCATTTTCTTTGGTTTAATCTGGGGGTTGTTGATTTTTAATCTGGACCGATATATCGTTTCCACCATTAAAAAGCGAGACAATTTTAAAAGCGAATTGCTCCAGGCTGCTCCGAGAATCATTTTGGCAATTATCATTGCGGTTGTAATTTCCAAACCGCTGGAAATGAAAATTTTCGAGAAGGAAATCAACCAGGTTTTGTTGGAAGAAAAAAATGCAATGACTCTGGCCAACAAAGAGCAATTGGCATTGCAGTACACTCCTAAAGTTGAAAGTCTGAATCAGGACATTGCCAATTTAAAAAATGAAATTGCCCAAAAAGAAACAGAGACCAACGCCCTTTATGACACGTATATTTCGGAAGCTGAAGGAACCGCTGGAACTGGACTGCTAGGCAAAGGTCCTGTTTATAAAGAAAAGCGTGAAAAACATGATGTTTACCTGGCTGAACTACAACAATTGAAAGAGACAAATTCAGCAAAGATTAGCGATATAGAAACTCAAATTGCAGGTTTAAATACGGAATATGAAAAAGTGGTTGCCGGTTCGCAACCCATTATAGATGGTTTTGATGGACTAATGGCGCGTATTAATGCTTTGGGTAAACTGCCATGGTTTCCGTCCTTTTTTATTTTTCTCTTGTTTTTGGCCATAGAAACTTCGCCAATAATTGCCAAACTTTTGGCTCCGAAAGGGGAATATGATTACAAGTTTGAGGAACAAGAAAGTGTAGTTGCCACTTGGGTGACCCAAAAAGTAGCTCAGCGCAAATTGCTATTCTCGACAGATGGTGAACTCAACCAAAAAATCTACGAGGATATCAAAAATGAGGAAGAGCTATACCGATACAAAAAGGAAAAAGCAGAAGAATTGCTCAAACTACAAGCAGATTCATTTCATAAGGTTCAGATAAAGGGACTTTAGTTAGCAATAACATAGTGTTCCTTTCCCTAAAAGGGAAAGGTGTCCGAAGGACGGAAAGGGTGGAAACCATACAATCCCTTCCATCTTCCAACCTTTGGCTGGAATCCACCTTCCTTGTCATCCTAAGCCTGTCCAACAAAGGAAAGGGAAGGAACGTTGCTATCGTAATCATATGTGAAATTTGTGTCAACCTTTTTAATATCCTTCGACAAGTTCAGGATGACAAATAAAGTTAAATATTAATCTTGGAATACGCCTTTAAGGCAACGGCAAGACTATCTTTCCAGTGCAGAATTTGAAGATTGAAGGTGTTTTTAATCTTGGATTTGTCCAACACACTAAATTTTGGACGCTCGGCCGGGGTAGGATATTCTTCGGAACGAATAGGTTTTAGGCTGACATCAATTTTATATTGGTCAAAAATTTCCTTGGCAAAATCGTACCAGCTACCTACACCTTCGTTACTATAGTTATACACCCCATAATCTATGCTATGTGCTTTGATAATATGTAAAACCACATTGGCCAAATCCAGTGCGTAAGTTGGTGTTCCCACCTGATCATATACTACCGAAAGT
Source organism: Flagellimonas sp. S3867 (assembly GCF_014698935.1). Taxonomy (GTDB): domain Bacteria; phylum Bacteroidota; class Bacteroidia; order Flavobacteriales; family Flavobacteriaceae; genus Flagellimonas. Next base: position 93,263 of record NZ_JACVMN010000003.1, on the reverse strand, counting down.
TCATCTCTTTCTACGCCAAGTTTTAGCATGGTTTTCATAAAGTTGTGTCCGTACTCGGAATACAACCATGATGTTCGCAGTATAAAATACTCTTCCAAATTATTAATAATAGCACGCTCTCCTTTGAATTTGGTATCGCCATAAAACCCGATTGGCCTGGCGATATCTTCTTCCAAATATGGCGTGTTTAAAAAGCCATCAAAAACAAAATCGGTGGAAATGTGAATCAGTACCGTACTGCTCTCATTACAGCTCATTGCCAAATTTCGTGCTCCGGTAACGTTGATTCGATAAGCCAAATCGTTCTCTGCTTCTGCTTTATCAACATTGGTAAAAGCCGCACAATTAATACAATAGGCATAATCGGAAGAAACAAGTTCTTTATTGACTGCATCAAAATCAGTAACATCCAATTCTGTTGAGGATTTGAAAACAAAATCCAAATCTTTTGCTTGTTCTTGCGAGGCAATGGATTTAAATGTGCTTCCCAATTGTCCGGATGCTCCGGTAACCAATATTTTCATGCTTCGAATATAATGTTAATGCGGAACCGCTTCTTTAAAAATGGGTAAAAACTTGTCTTTTTCTGAAATGATCAAATCCTCTTCGCCCAAAATCCAATCGATATTAAAGGTAGGGTCATTGTAAATGATTCCACCTTCGGAGGAAGCGTTATAGAAATTATCGCATTTATAAGAAAACTTTGCCTTTTTGCTTAAAGTTACAAAACCATGGGCGCATCCTCTGGGAACAAACATTTGCTTTTTATTATCGGAGGAAAGTAAGGTCGAAACTACATTTCCAAAAGTTTTAGAGTTTGGCCTTATATCTACAGCAACATCCAAGACCTCACCATCCAAAACACGAACCAATTTAGCCTGGGCATTGTCTCCTTTTTGAAAATGCAACCCTCTCAACACGCCTTTTGTGGACATGGACTCATTATCTTGCACAAAATATGGCTTTGCGCCGGTCATTAATTCAAATTTTTCTTGATTATAACTCTCAAAGAAATACCCTCTATTATCTTCAAAGATTTTGGGTTCTATGATAAAGCAGCCATCAATTTCAGTCTTGTGTACTTCCATGGTCTATGTTAAAACTTCCAATAATCGCTTACTATAACCACTTTTTAAAAAGGGTTCTGTCAGCTTTTTAAATTGGTTTTTGGTAATGAATCCCATTTTATATGCTGAAGACTCAATAGCTCCTATTTTAAGTCCTTGTCTTTCTTCAATAACCTGAACAAATTGTGAGGCCTGCATCAAAGATTGAAAGGTTCCTGTATCTAACCAGGCCGTACCTCTATCCATAATGCTTACCTTCAACTTACCTCTTCTTAAATATTCTTGGTTGATGTCGGTTATCTCCAATTCTCCCCTTACACTCGGCTGAATGTTTTTTGCGATTTCAACGACATCATTGTCATAAAAGTAAATTCCGGGAACCGCATAATTGGATTTTGGATTTTCGGGTTTTTCTTCGATAGAAATCACCTTTCCATCTTCATCAAATTCAACAACGCCATATCGCTCAGGGTCGGTTACGTGGTAGGCATAAATAATACCCCCATCTGGATTGTTATTGGATTGCAATAATTCTTCCAAACCGGTTCCATAAAAGATATTGTCGCCCAAAATCAAGGCCACTTTATCATCGCCAATAAATTTTTCGCCAATGATAAAGGCTTCTGCCAAACCATTGGGCTCATCTTGTACAGCATATTCAAACCTGCAGCCATATTTTCTACCATCGCCCAGCAGACGTTGGAACATAGGTAAATCATGCGGTGTTGAAATGATTAATATTTCCCAAATTCCCGATTCAATCAAGGTTGATAGTGGGTAATAAATCATGGGTTTATCGTATACAGGCATCAGTTGCTTGCTCACCGCTAATGTAATGGGATGCAAACGTGTTCCTGATCCTCCTGCTAAAATTATTCCTTTCATTGCTTTGGGGTTTTAAACCAAACTTTTTGTCTTGTTATGGATGAACTTGTTTAAATACCAATCGATGGTCTTATCAATTCCGCTCTCAAAATTCTCATCGGCCTCCCATCCCAAATCATTTTCAATTTTTGAGGCATCAATAGCATATCTAAAATCATGCCCTGCCCTATCTTTCACATAGGTGATCAAATCTTTATATGATCCTTCAGATTTTGGATGTTTTTTATCCAGTATCTCGCATACGGTTTGGGCGATGTACAAATTATTTCTTTCGTTCCGTCCTCCAATGTTATACGTCTCTCCAGAAACTCCATTGTCATAAGCCAGCGCAATGCCTTTACAATGGTCTAAAACGTACAGCCAGTCCCGAATATTGGACCCATCTCCATAAATTGGGATTGACTCTCCAGCCAATGCTTTTCTGATGATGGTAGGAATCAACTTTTCATCATGTTGTTTTGGCCCATAATTGTTGGAACAATTGGTGGTCACCACATTCATACCATAGGTATGATGGTAGCTTCGGACGATAAAATCGGATGATGCTTTTGAAGCGCTATACGGACTATTTGGTGCGTAGGGCGTAGTCTCCATAAACAAGCCTTCTTTGCCCAAAGTTCCATAGACCTCATCCGTGGAAACATGATGGAATCTTGAATTTTTATAGGCTTCTTTATATAATCCAGGGCTTACCATCCAATATCTTTTGGCTACATCAATCAAATTGAAGGTGCCCAAAATATTGGTCTGCATAAATGCATCTGGATTGGTAATGGAATTATCTACATGCGACTCAGCCGCAAAATGGATAACCCCTTGAATATCATATTTTTCAAAAATCTTTTCAATAAGTTTTCTGTCGCAGATATCTCCTTTGATAAAGGTGTATCGCTCATGCTTCTCCACCTCTTTTAAATTCTCCAAATCACCAGCATAGGTAAGCGCGTCGATGTTGATTAAATGGACATCCGTATTCGCTTCTAAAAAATAGGGCACGAAGTTGGATCCAATGAATCCTGCTCCTCCTGTAACTAAAATATTTGTCATGCAGATTGTAATTTCGTATTACTTATTTTGTAAATATAATCCTACTTTTTGTGCGCGTTCAATTATTGTTGTGAATGGCTGGTTTTTGTTGGTGGAACACTTTAATATAAGTTTTAAAGCTACATAAACCTATTTATATAACCGTAATATTCGCTTTCTGACAGGTTATCCTGAAAAACCTAAAATCTTTTTCCTACTTTAGTAATAGACTCTTTTATACCTTAAATGGAAAACCAAGTTACGGAAAAACCTTATATCCTGGCTGTGGATGATGAACAGCTAAACCTTGAACTTTTACGATTTATCTTAGAACGGAATGACTTTCAATTTGAGGGCACCAGCGATGATGATTACTTTTTCGAGCTTTTAAAACAGAGAAAACCCGATCTTATTCTTTTGGATGTCATCATGCCCCGCATTGAAGGTTTTGAGCTGTGCGAACAAATCAAGGCAATTAATGCATACAAAGACATTCCTATCATTTTTCTTACAGGGAAGGTCAATGTAAAGGACAAGGTTAAGGGTTTTGAAGTTGGCGGGGTTGATTATGTGACCAAACCCTTTAACGAGCAAGAACTAATTGCACGTATCCAGACCCATGTTGAATTGATTCGTGCCAAAAACCAGATTGAGGAACAAGCCCAAAACCTAAAACAATCCAATGATCTTAAGGATCGCATGTTTTCCATAATTGGTCATGACCTTCGTTCCCCACTGAGTGCTGCCAAACTCAAGATGGACTTTATCATGAGAGGAATCATAGATCCAAAAGATGATAAATTCTTAGATGAAACTGTTTATGATTTGTTGAAAACTATGGATGAGGCCCTAAACCTACTCCAAAACCTTTTGGGCTGGGCAAAATCTGAAAGTGATCAAATCCAGATGATTCCAGAAAAATTGAACTTGAACGATTTGGTTGAACAGACCTTCCGACTTTTAAAACTGGGTAGTGATCATAAAAAAATTGAGATGCAGAATAATGTCCCAGAGGAGGTTTTTGCCTTTGCGGACAATAATATGATCAAAACCGTACTACGGAATATTCTTTCCAATGCCATAAAGTTTACACCTCTGGATGGCGTTATAAAAATCAACTCAAAACAAACTAAAGAGCATGTGGTCATTGAGATTGAAGACAATGGCAACGGAATACCGAAGGCAGATATCAAAAAAATATTGAATCCTAACGAACATTTTAGCAAATTGGGTACGGAAAAAGAACCCGGTACTGGATTGGGGTTAATTCTTTGTCAGAATTTTGTTCAAAAAAATGGAGGTAATCTAAAGATTAGAAGTAAAGTTGGAGAGGGAAGTACATTTTACTTTGACCTTCCCATCTATTCGGATCAGGATTAAGCCACAGCTTCAGTTCCCACATCTCTTTTTGCGCGTTCCCATTTTACAGATTGATTTCCCTTTATGTATCGGGAAAAACCAAGGTAAACCGATAGATTCATGATAAAGAAGTAATAGGGAATAAAAAGTATTTTCAAGCGAATCTGCCTATTTTCCAAAAACCATCCTGTCAACGCTGCAACATAAAACAAAACTTGCCCCCAAAACAAAATACTGAACAACCCGAAGTAGAACAAGCCCTCATTTTGTGCGAGGATATAATTCATTGGAATAATCAAAAGTAACAAGAGCGGTGTCAAGGTCCAACGCAATACGCGATGGGAAATATACTGAAATGACAATGTTCCATATTTGAAAAAATTCAGCAAAGCTCTCAATCGAACTACAGATTGAATGCCACCTGCAGAAATCCGTACTTTGCGTTTGAGCTCTTCCTTTACATTGGCGGATGCAGTTTCAATCGCATAGGCTTCAGGATTATATTGAATGGTATACCCAGACATGGCCACTCGTAATGAAATGATAAAATCATCCAACAAAGTATCCTTTTCTACCTCTTGCCATAATTCTGTTCGAATAGCAAAAAGTTCTCCCGCGGCCCCAACTACCGAATAGAGCTCCGCATCCCATTTTTTTAGTTGTGATTCGTATTTCCAGTACATCCCTTCACCAGCACCGGCAGCGCTATCCATTTCTTTGGAATAGATGCGTTTTTCCCCAGAAACACATCCCACTTTTGGATTTCTGAACAATCGGACAATCTCTTTAATGGAGTTCTTGCCCAAATCGGTATTGGCATCTGAAAAAATAACAATTGGGGTTTGTACAAATTCAACTCCACGATTCATGGCCACTATTTTGCCGGCCCTTTCATCTTTATGATAGACTTTTACACCATCGTATTTTTTGAGTAAATCGGGAGTGCCATCATCTGATCCATCAGTCACCCAAATCTGGGTTACTTTTTCTTGAGGATAATCCAAACTTTGAGAGTTTTTTACTTTTTGATCTAGAAAGTCCTTTTCGTTAAAGGCAGTGACAAAAAGTGTCACTTCCGGTTCATAATCTTCATTTCCATGGAAAGGTTTAGCCAACCCAAATATCCTTCTCAACTTTATGATCAAGAATAACAGTATTCCATATCCCAAATAGGAATAAAAAATAATGAACAACGAAATCCAAAAAACTACTTCTAGAAAATTCATACTGAATCTGTTTTAAACTGCTACCATTTTCTTGGGAACACGTTCCCATTCCCCTGTACTGTGATTGAACGTTTTCATAACTCTAGCTGGATTTCCAACTGCCACGGAATAATCTGGAATATCTTTGGTGACCACACTGCCACCGGCAATAATGCAATGCTTTCCAATGGTGATTCCGGCTAGTATGGTACTATTGGCTCCTATCCAGGTTTCTTCTCCAACAACAATTTCTGCTGTTGAGACTCCCTGTGCATGGATGGGTTGTGAAATATCTTCATAATTATGGTTGAGTCCGGAAAGCACAACATTTTGTGCCAAACGCACATCATCTTTTAAGGTTACCGGTCCAATTAGCGTGTTGCCAAGACCTACTCTGGCCCTTGCTCCAATTTTTACGGCTCCAACTCCGTTGTTCACTGTGGAAAAATCCTCAATGGTAGAATTTTCACCCAACTCAAAAGTATTCCAGGGTAAAACATCCATCCGGGTTCTTCTGCAGATGGTTGCTCCCTTTCCTTTTTTGTGATAAAAGGGATTCACAAACCATTTGACCCACAATCTTGGTCTTGCCTGATTTCTGGGCACCAACAGCCAATGCACAAATTTTTTAATGGCATCGTTATTCTTGATTTTATCCTTTAACCCCATAATCTTGAATTATTTATGCCGATTTTTTAATCGCATCATAAATCGCACGCACGTTGTTCTCCCAAGTATGGCTTTTCGCAAATGCGATACGTTTCTTTTGCAACTCTGGGGAATCCTCCTCCAAAGCTTTTTCTGCGAGTTCGATGTATTCTTCTTTATTTGTCCCGAGATACACATGTTCTTTGAACATTTCCATGGCCTTGGTCTTGGTTGCCAAAGTAGGTTTTCCCATGGCGAGGTACTCATCAATTTTTCGTGGATAATTTCCAATAGTCCAATCGTTGATTACTTGAGGGTTCATTGCTACGTCAAATCCCTTTACATAATTGGGAAGTTGGGACGAATCCTTACTTCCCAAAAAGAAAACATTATCCATCTGATGCAAATCGGATTGTCCAAAATCGTCATCCTCCGGACCAACTAAAACTATGCTCCAATCTTCTTTCATATTGGCCATGTGCTCCAAAAGCTCGATATCCAAACGCATGCTGGTCAAATAACCAACATAACCAATAATGGGTTTTGGAATGGAATCAAATTCTTTCGGAATTTGGATATTACCATTTTCGTCGTTAAAAAGGGAAACATCGCATCCTTGACCAACCATAAAACTGTTGGTATTATATTTTAATCCATATTCCGCATAAAGCGTAGAGTTGTTCACTACCACATCGGCTTGCTGAATAACATGGGGTTCGATACGTGCTCCGTGCTTTCTCCAATAAGGGACTTTGATCAAGTAGTCGCGCATGTAATAGGTGTAACTTTTGGGCTTTAAAAAATCCCTCAAATACAATCCCAAAAACATGGAACTGTCGTTAAAGAGCAATATATCTTCAAAGCCTAATTGATTCATTGCTTCCAAAATATCATTGGAGAAAACCTTAGAATTTCTTCTGTTGAAAATTTTAAATATGGGATGAATGGGAATCCAATTGATAGATTCTGTCATCGATTTTGGATAAAGATTCCAGAGATTTTCTTGTATTTGAACCAGCCCATCTTCCTCTCCATTTTTTATTCTGATTCGTTTTTGAACCTTTTCAGTGTTTTTTTCTCTTTTTAAGGTCGCCCTATCCAACGGTGGATTCACATAAAGCACTCTGTTATGTTTGGCAAATTCCATGGCAATGTTCTTGCAATTGCTTCCAATTTCAATGTCCCAAGCTTGTATGCCCACAACAACAATGTCTTGATCTTTTATCATATCAACTGTTTTTTAGTTCACGATGGACATCTTCATATAGTTCCAACACATTTTTTGCCATGGTTTCCCATGAAAAGTGCTTGGCTCTTTCAATTCCCTTTTCTGAAAGTACATTGGCCAACATTTTATCCTCAATTAAGTTTCTCATGGCCTCGGTTATTTCAATTGGTTTTGAAGGATCCACCATGAGCGCAGTGCCTTCACCTGCCACTTCTGGCATGGACGACGTATTTGAGGTAATCACCGGAACCCCGCAAGCCATCCCTTCCAGAATTGGAATACCAAAACTTTCGCGAAGTGAAGGATATAGAAATATAGTGCTCTGGCTTATAATGGCGGGCAAATCGGTATTGGGCACATATCCCGTTAAATGAATCAACTCTCTTATTTCTTGTCCCCCAACGGAATCTAAAAGTTTCAGAAGTTCTCCCTCATCATAGTCAAGCATTACAAGCTTGTATTTTTTAGGATAAATTTTGTTGAAATCTGTAAAGGCCTTTAACACACCTTTGGTGTTTTTCTTGGGATCGGTATTTCCTAAAAAGAAAAAGAAGTTGTCGGGCAAATTGTATTGCTCCCGAATGGTTTTTAACCGAGTTGTATCGGTAACCTTTTTAAAATGAGATCCCACACCGTTGTAAATGGCAGTCAGTCGGTTATCCTTGAATCCAAAATGATTGTTTATCCGTTCCTTTTCATAATTGGAAACCGTAATCACTTTTTTGCTTTTTCGAATGACCGGGGGCACAAAGTACCTTCGGTACATATTGCCCAATTTTTGATACCAAGTGCCTTCCTTTTTGAACAAGCTGATACTTTCCAGATAAATAATATCATGTAAAGTGGTGACAATGGGAACCTTTGAAAACAAAGGCCCTGTATTGCTTGTACAATGTAGCACATCACAGCCTTCTTTGTAGGCCGCTCGCGGTAGTGCAATCTGTTCCCATCCAGGGTATCCCCATTTGGAGTCTAACTCCACTATTTTAAAGTTGGGTACATCAGGAATGCAGGTATCGTCGAAATCTGGTTTTACAAAAACTACATATTCGTTTTTTTGGTCTATTCTTTGGAGGTTTTTGATCAACTCCAAAGCGACCATATCCATACCGTGCTTCTTTTTTCTGAAAAGACGTTGTCCTTCTATTCCAATTTTCATGTGTTCTTATTGACTGTTAATGGTCCCGTGTTGGGTATGAATAAACTTTTTATTTGCTCCTTTCAATTTGAACAGAGACAGAAACATTACCATAAATGCTTTGGGAAGTGTCAGTAAGGCATTGAATGTAGCCTTGCTGTAAAATTTCTTTGGAACAGCAAATGCAAAGGCAAGTATGACCAAACCAAAACTAGCATACCAGAATATTTCAGGTATTGCCATTAGGTTGGATGGCCAAATCAAATTCAGAATAAAGTATGTGAAAGTGATTAGCGAAACCAGTCCCAGCAAAAGCACTCTTGGCGGGGAAACCATTTGGTAGACTTTATCGAAAAAATCAACATTGCCTTTAGTAATCAGCTCTCTTAATCCAGGGACAAAATAGCGTCCGAAATAGACAAATTGCGCCGAAAGCCAACGTTTACGCTGATTGGCAAAAACTTCAGATTTTTGAACTTTTTCATCCAAAACCAATGCATCGTTAAGGTATTCAATCTTGGTCCTGTTCTTAAGTAGTTTTAATTCCAGTTCTTTATCAAAACCACCTACGGCATTCACATTTGCCATAGTGCTTTTGAAAAAATAATAGTCAAAGGCCATGCCGGATCCGATCAAGGCGGATGAAAGTCCAACAACCCTGTGCCCCTTTCGAAAAATGTGGTTGTTAATCTCCTCGCTGATTGCATCAAGAATGGCGAAAGAAGTATTTGTGTTTTTGGCAATACGATGTCCTTGCACCACTTTATATCCTTGATTAAAAGACTTATTGATTTTTTCAACAAAACCTTCTTCCATAATATTGTCCGCATCTAAAATCAAGGCTACGTCATAATCATCGCCGATGACTTTCATTGCTTGATTGAGCGCCTTGGACTTGGTACTTTTTTCAAAGGAAACCTCTACTACCCTTAAGGGTAATTTTTCAAGATTATACAAAGTCTCTTGCTGAAAAGAATCTGCTATTATAACTACCTCAAAAAGGTCGGCCGGATAGGTTTGTTGAAGTGCTTGTTTGGCCACATCAATAATGACATTGTCTTCTTTATATCCTGGTATAAGCACTGCAAACTTCCGCTGCTTGTGTAGAATTTCTTTCCTTTTTCGCGCAGAGAAAAGGCCAGCAAAGGAAAAAATGAAAACATAAATGGATGCAAATCCAAAATACCCTATTAAAAGGATCTCCAAACTATTGACCAAAATTTTGACTACATCCATATTATGTATTCGTATTTACTACCCTTCTACTAATTCTTTGATGGATTTTTCCTTAAGCAGGTTATCAAAGTACTCAATGGTCTTTCCAAGACCAGCCCTAAGATCCACGCTAGGCTCCCATCCCTCGAGCTTTTCCTGTGCCAGTGAAATGTCCGGCTTACGCTGCATAGGATCATCCGCAGGTAAAGGCAGATGAATAATCCTTGATTTTGATCCAGTTAGATCAATAATATTTTCTGCGAGCTCCAACATGGTAAACTCTCCTGGATTTCCAATATTGATCGGTCCGATAAAGTCATCTTCGGTATCCATCATCTTGATCATTCCATCAACCAAATCACTTACATATTGGAAACTTCGGGTTTGCATTCCATCGCCAAAAATGGTGATGTCTTTTCCTTGAAGTGCTTGCATTATGAAGTTGGAAACCACTCGACCATCATCTGGCTCCATTCTTGGGCCATAGGTGTTAAAGATTCGAATGATCTTCACCAAAACGTCGTTGGAATTGTGATAGTTCACAAATAGGGATTCTGCACAGCGTTTCCCTTCATCGTAACAGGATCTGACCCCGATGGGATTCACATGCCCCCAATAATCTTCAGGTTGCGGATGCAATTCTGGATCTCCGTACACCTCACTTGTAGATGCTTGTAGGATCTTTGCTTTGATACGCTTGGCCAGTCCCAACATATTTATAGCGCCCAAAACAGATGTTTTTATCGTCTTGATCGGATTATGCTGATAATGTACCGGTGAAGCCGGACATGCCAGGTTATAGATTTCATCTACTTCCAAGAAATAAGGCAAGGTTACATCATGCCGAATTATTTCAAAATAGGGGTTATCCATTAAATGGACTATCTTACTTTTTCTTCCGGTGAAGTAGTTGTCCATACTCACTACTTCATTGCCTTCTCTTAGGAGTCTTTCACATAAATGAGAGCCAACAAAACCTGCCCCTCCAGTTACCAATATTCGTTTCATTGCTCTATTAAATGTTTATGGTTTCTTTTTCTGTACTGTTCACTACACTTCTACCAATGCTGTAGTATGCAAATCCGAGTTCTCCCATTTCTTCTGGGTCGTAAATGTTTCGGCCATCAAAAATTAGTTTCTCGTTCATCAGTTTCTCAAGAATTCGAAAATTCGGCATTCTGAATTCAGACCATTCGGTGACCACGATCAAGGCATCAGCTTCAATAATGGCATCGTACTCGTCTTTGCCATATTCTATTTTATCACCTAACATGCGCTGGGTCTCTTCCATGGCAACAGGATCGTAGGCTCTTATATTTGCACCCAAAGCCTTCAATTGTTCTATGATCACAAGCGATGGTGCTTCACGCATATCGTCGGTTTTTGGTTTAAAGGACAATCCCCAGAGGCCAAATTGTTTGCCCTTTAGATTTTCACCGAAATGCGCCTTTATTTTTTCGACCAAAACAGATTTCTGTCTGTAATTGACGCTCTCAACGGCTTTCAATACTTCTAAAGAATGCCCATATTCATCCGCTGTACGAACCAAAGCTTGCACATCTTTTGGGAAGCAACTTCCACCATATCCTGTTCCAGGATAGATGAATTTATTTCCAATTCTTGAGTCTGAACCGATTCCTTTTCGAACCAAATCCACATTAGCGCCCACCAGTTCACACAGATTGGCGATGTCGTTCATAAAACTGATTTTGGTCGCTAGCATAGAATTGGCTGCATATTTGGTCATCTCTGAAGAGAAAATATCCATAAACAAAAGTGGGTGACCATTCATTAGGAATGGTTTGTACAGTTTACGCATGACCTTTTCGGCGCGCTTGCTCTCAATTCCCACTACAATACGGTCTGGTTTTAGAAAATCGTCTACCGCACTTCCTTCTTTAAGGAATTCCGGGTTTGATGCTACATCAAATGGAATACGAACGTTCCTATTTGCCAATTCTTCTTCCACAGCAGCTTTTACCTTATAAGATGTTCCAACGGGTACGGTACTTTTGGTGATGATTACTTTGTAATCTTCCATATGTTGACCAATTTCTCGAGCAACTCGCAATACATATTTTAAGTCTGCACTTCCATCTTCATCTGGCGGGGTTCCAACGGCAATAAAAACTGCGTCGCTGTCCTTGATCCCTTTTTTGAGGTTTGTGGTGAAGGAGATTCTGCCTTTGTCAATGTTGCGCTCTAAAATCAAGTCGAGCCCCGGTTCGTATATGGGAACTTCTCCGTTTCGGAGTTTTTCTATTTTTTTCTCGTCAATATCTACACAAACGACATTGATTCCGGTCTCTGCGAAACAAGTTCCTGTGACCAAACCCACATATCCCGTTCCAATTACTGTTATATTCATAATTTGATATTTCTTTTAAGGTTGATTTTGTTATTTACTTTTTATCACTATTATTTTACATACCAATCTAGGTTTTGTGTACCTCCAGAATTTGCCCAATTCACAAAATCGGGATATTCCTCACTTATGGATACCGTTTCACGGGGAGGCACAAAGCCTTCATAAATATTCAAGGCCCATGGAAGGTTCATATTAGTTTTATAGTACCTATCGTTGGATGGATTGCTGAAATCGTCTGCGCTACCCAAAAACATGGCCTTACTTGTAGGTGGTAAATCCGGCAAGTGTATTTCTTTGCCCCTAATTCCATCAGCTATTAGAAATGCATTAAATGGAACTTCTCCAAGGGCATCAACCGAAACGGGATTAGCGAAGGTAATTTCCATGTTTATTGTCTCTCCTTGTCTACCAATTACGTTACCAATTACAAAAACAACAGTTTCATTTGTAGCCGTTCCAGTTTCTGTTCCATTTGCATCAACACTGATATAATCAGCGTTCAAAACCTGCCCTGTAATGCTTGAAATGCTTGAAGGTGCCATCGGAAATGTAAAAGCAAATCCATTTTCAAGATGTCCACCAATAGATTCAATGGTAAAAGTTGCTTGTATTTTGGTAACCATATTATCAGCATTGGCCATAAGGTTGAAATTGTAATCCATAGCCAAGTCGTTAAAATCATAATCCCCAATGTGTGGCCATAAGTCTTCAAAGACCATTTTTCCGGAAGAATTGATTGAAGGAGCAAAATTGTTAAAGGCGAGATTAAAATCGAATGGGAAATCGTCTAGCGTATTATCAACCCCATCTACATCTGCATCGTTGGCTACATCAAGCGTTGCAAAATCCAAAACTTGGACAGCACCAACAGGGTTTGAGGTAATATAAAAAAGTGAATCGTTAAAATCTCCATCGTCCCCATTTCTAGGACCATCTTCAATACCCAAAACAGCAAGATTACGGCTTGGGTCGTTCAACAATACCATTTGTGATTTGTTGTTGTTATCGGTATTGAAAGTTTCTTCGGAATAATAGGTATGTTGTCCCTTTCCCACCTTGTTTCCTTTCCATCCATTGGAAACCACAAACCAAGAAACCACCGTATTTGCCGGAAATCTTCCTAGATGAACCTTATCTCCTGGAAACAATCCGCCTCCGTCACCATTCATCGAGGCATTTGGAAAAATAACTGTATGTGCCGTAATATCGTCTGGTGAAGCTGGTGCTAGTCCTACAGGAAATGTATAAAATCCCAATGTGTTCTTCCAAACAGCGCTTTCGGCTACAAAAGTTACCCAAACATCGGCTTCTTCCGTAATAACCAAATTAGTTTCTTTATTGTCCAAATACTCTGGATGAAGGTCTTTTACATTTTGATTTTCGGGGAGTGATGCGTTTATATCATCCAACAATTCTTGAGTAATCACATCAGGTGTTTCCATAATATCCGGAACACCATTGGAGCTATGACCGCTTAAAAATTCGAAATCGATATCACCAGGCGGTTTGTTGTTTTTTGCCTTTAAAGCAATGCTTCTTAACTTGCTTGAAACCGGGTTGTTACGATCATATAAAGTATTGTAGTCAAAGCTTATACTATTGTTTATAATGGGAAGTCTGATCAATGGGGTCAAACCTAAATAATTTGTTGAAATGAGTACAGAATCAGTTTCTACACCTAGCTGAAATTGTTTCTCAAAATGGCCATTATCATCAAAATTTGCTTTGGCGAAGGCAAGGCTATCCTGATTCCCCTTTTTTCCGTACAAAGTAAAAACTGCGTTATCCAGAAATTCGGGGACGTCCAAAGAAACTGTAACACTTCTACTTGTTGAAAAGTCAAAATCTGAAGGTATATCAAATGCAGATAATGGACCTTCTACTTCAGCAGGTGGGTCCAAATCATTTTCATTCACACATCCATATAAAATGGACAGTAACAGGGATAAGATTGTAATTTTTACACTTTTGGGCATAAAAGTAGGTTTAATAAATATTTGTAAATATTATCCTACATTTTAAGAGAGAAAAGTATTTGTTGTAAAGTATTGAATTCGTGTTGTCAACGCACAACAAAGGGGGTTTTTAAACAGCTTTTTATCCATTTCTTGTTAAAACCCAAACATTTACGTCAATGTTCTTAATCCAATAAAAACGTACAGTGTTTTAACCTATTCCTTATGCTCAATGTATAAAAGCTGCTCTTCTTTGTTTAAAGACAGTGCAACGTTGTTTCCATAAAAATCTACCACCTCTTGCAAGTTAACCATGATGAAATCCTCTGCTGAAAATACATATTCACCAGGTTGCGTTGAGGTTCTAACCGTGAACGATTTTTTATGGCAATTTTCCGAAACCCTGGATTTATTGGTTTTCATATTGGTTTCCCACCTAATATTGAAAGCCTCTTTTAAGCTAGAATTTGTCAATCGTACCATGTTCACGTGAATCTGTTCTCCAATCTTGCCTGTACTTTGATTTTTAAATGATTTTTCAAAACATGGCGAACTGCCAGAGGTCACATAACCATCGGAACTCTTCGCTGGGACATCATGTACTTGAAAATTACCACAAAGCAAATCGACTATATCCTTGAGTTTATCTGGAGCAACATAAAGTTCACCATTATCTTCGAAAACTTGTATAAATGGAAAAACCGTAGGATTTTCTTCTCTCTGAATATTAATATTCATGAGATAAGAGCCTCTTTTTGAATAGACATATATTTTACTGTCTTTTTCTAAAATCAGGTTCACAAAACTGTTGTTGGTCTCACTGGCCGACATCAAATACATTAAAAATGTACAAAACAGCACTCCTCCAATAAAAATAAATGAAGAAAACGATTTCTTTTTCCCAGTCATATTGCATGCATTTAGCATGCTAAATGTAAAAAACAGACAATCTTATAGGGTTTGGAATTGACGAAAGGCAAATTTGCCTTGACGTATTAAAGAAAACACTAAGGGATGGGCCTATCCTATTTCCGTCCTATGGGTCAGATTCCATGAAATCGCTTTCCAAAATGCCTTAAAGTGTGGAAATTCATTTTTAATCAGAAATTGTAAGCTGTTTTTGGGGATGGAAACAAAGCATTGAAATAATAAACTTATACCAAGCTGCAACGGTTTAAAATTCCGTCTTGCGAACAATATTCTATTTCTGGAAATATAGTAGGTCTTCAACGGACTGAATTTGCCTGTCGAGACCGATTCTTTGTGCAGAATGTAAGATGCTGGCTGATAGAATATTTTGTATCCCGCTCTCTTGATCATTTCGGCCCAATCATGCTCTTCGTAATATAAAAAGTAGATTTCTGTCATCATGCCTACTTTGTCCACCACAGTTCTGGGCACCATCATGGCAGCACCGTGAATGGATTCTGTTTCTCCTTCCGTGTCAAAACGGCCATCATCCTTTTGATGGTATCCAATACTGTTATTGCGAATGGTCCAGTGATTCATAGGCGTATAACCGGCATATTGTATCAACTCCGGGTTCCAATGGAACTTTATCTTGGGACTCACCATCCCAATGGTTTCATCTTCTTGTAAGGTTTGAACCAATGGTTCAATAAACCTTTCCGGAACAATGGTATCATTATTAATAAACAGTAAAAATGCTCCATTGGATTGTTTCACACCCAGATTATTCCCTCCTGCAAATCCAAGATTCTCCTTGCTTTTTATCAAGCAAACCTCAGGAAATTGTTCCTTGATGGTATCAGGGTTATCATTTGGGGAAGCATTATCCACCACTATCACTTCAACATTGGGATAGGTCAATCCCTTTAGGGATTGCAGCATTTCCAGAGTGACTTGCGATTCGTTATAATTTATGGTGATAATGGACACCAATGGAAATTCTTTTGTCATAAGTTCTAAATTTAGGCCGCTATAGCCAGCTCTTCTTGTTCAAGTATTTCTTTTTCTTGCTGAATTTTTTTGTCCCACTTTGGTGAAAGGAAAATGAAAACCATGCCCACATACATTAAGATTCCTGTGGGAAACTGCCCAAATACCCCATTTCCATATGAGGCCAACATTATTCCTGCCATACCGCAGACCAAAGCTGTTACCTGTCCTTTTAGCCAATCGTCACGTATTTTAAACATACAATTGTAAGCTCCTGTAATCAAAACAAAGAAGAGAATGAACAAATGCAGCCACAGTCCAACAATTCCCATATCGGCCCAAATGGCAACAAACCAACTATCCGTTGCGGTATTTGCCAAAAAGGTATGTGGTGTAAATCGTTGCCCCCAGTTTCCGGTGGACCCTATACCTCCCCCAAAAGGTCTTGAAGCGAGATACCCTGATAGTTTACGTTGGTTGTCCAACCGTACCTGTAAAGAAGCATCATTCGGGTCAAATGCGGTACGCATTCTTCGAATCTGGTCGTTGTTATTTCCTATGGTTGTGTATTTGAAAAAGACAAATATTGCAATCCCGGCCATGGCGCCCAATACAATGCTGGGAATGTGTTTTCTCACAATAATGAACATCACCCCGCCCATTGCAGGAACAGCGATAGCTCCTCTAGTTCCTGAAATAAGCATTCCATAAAGTCCCATAATAGCCACAAGCCCAAAAAAGGCCCTAAGCTTAAAATTATTTTTTACGAACAGCGTCAAAATCCCAAAAACTACTCCAGTATGTCCCTGTGATGCACCAAATTGACCTGCATCTGAATAAAAGGAGAAGATTCGCAATTTTCCAAAAAGAATATGAGTAACTGCCCCGCCTCCATCCAACCAAGCTTGTTCAAAAGAGTCAACACCAAGGGTCATCTGCAGGATTCCCTTCAAAGTTCCCAATAGACTGATTACTCCCCAAATCATAAATACGGTCATCATGTCTTTTGGTCGATTGAATAGGATAAAGCACAAAGGAATAATCAACCATTGGTACAGTGCTATTCCCCTCATGGCATAAAACCAAGCTTCGATGCTGACTGCTTCGGGATTTACCGCTTGCATCATGGCATATCCAAACCAAATACTGACCAAAATGGTCAATTGCGAACGGGCATTGTTCCATGGAATACGGATTCGAAACTCTTTGAAAAAAAGCGCCATATACATCATAAACAACAATCCGTCTATCATCAATCCCCAAGTACCAGGCAAGTATCTTGAGATTCCCGTTACAAAAAAGCTGAAAGCTATTATAGTTATGATTCCAATTCTTGGACTAAGAAATAAATTGATCACATATAGCATTCCCAAAGGGAAAGCAATAATTCCAACTCCTGCAATAATACCTTTGGAGGCAATGAGCAAAGCAGATGCAATTGCCAATGAAAACAGGGTTAGAATCGGTAAGGGTTTCTTCAGTAAATCTTGGCCATATGTTCGTTCAAACGGATTCATGGTACCAAATAAGTATTTAGGCTTTTAAAAAAAAGTATCCCTTCGGGAAAAATGCGTTTGGATTGAATTTGAATCTCTTTACGCAAATAATAAAAGCCGAGAAAGATTCCTATCAAGGTAAAAATCACCGTTCCCACCGCAACCAAAGCCAATGATTCGAACACGAAAACCGCAACAAAATCAACCACAATATTTGCCAAAGTCATAATTATGACCTTATTCAAGTTTAATCTGGGCCTGTTGATGCTATCTAAAAGCACTCCGGTAAACCTATCAATCGGAAGCAAAAGTGTGTAAAGGGTAAAAATTCTAAAAATCAATGTCAGCTGAGGCAATACTTCGAGATATTCATTTCCTCCCAAAATGAGCACAAGCTCTTCGGCCAAAATGAAACATGCGATAGAGATTGGTACAAACAATAGGGTAATTGCGCCGGAATAGGCATAAAACGTTTTCCGAACTCCCTGCATATCGCCATCAATACACTTTTTGGACATTCTTGGATAGGCCGTCATGGTAAAACTGCGCAATGGAATTCCCAAAAGGTCCGTAAGTTTTAAGGGGATGGCATACATTGCTATTCCTGCCGAACCCAAAATTGGACTCAATCCGATAATGAAGGTATCCGCACTTTTTAATAAACTGGACCCTATAAGGGTTCCCATGGAGTATTTTCCAAAGTTGATAAGCTCTTTTGTGGTCTCCTTTTCAGCATGTTTTAGATATAGACATCCATCCCATTTCTTGACAACACACCAAATACTTGACATCATATTTACGGCTAAATGCACCCAGAGAATTTCAAGGATTCCCAGATGCAACCACCATTGGTTCAATATCAAAAAAACCACAAACAACCCAATATTGGAAAGACGTACAAACATCATTCCGGTAAAATCTTGTTTGGCTTGAAACAAGGCCATGGAATTGTTCCAACTTAAATTGGCCAATGCTAAAATGGGGTACCAGGTTAAAAAGAGGAGGTAACCATAATTTATTTCGGCCCCAATCTGTGATACAACTGCATATAATGCCCAGCAAAAAGCTGTAATGATTCCCAAAAGCTTAAGATTGATCTTAAAGCTGGAACCCATCAATTTCTTATAATCTTCTTTTTTTGCTCCAGATAATAGCCTTACGGATGAAGTTTGGGTCAACCCAAATCGTAAAAGATCTACAAAGGTGGCCAGGGTAACATATAAGACCCAGTCACCGAACAATTCCCTGCTCAGTTGTCTGGTCAACAACATAAAGCTCATTAATCCCAAAGCAGCGATCAACACATTGGTCATTAGAGAGCTCATGTTTTTTTCCCGTGCTATGTTCCCCAATCTTTTCAACATTACGCTATTGATTTTTTAGTAAAGAATCGGAGTTGCACCAAATTTTTCATCCATTTTCTAAATCGTGATCGTTTTTTGGGCAGGTCTCCAACAACGGTTTCCATTTCAAGCACTTTTACCCCATTTAGGATAATTGTGGGTTCAGGTCCTGTTGTTGCTTCGGTGAACACTTTCAATGCATTGGCATCGGCCCTGCTCCATGATCGGTTTGCGCGAGCTACCAAAAAGGAAAAATCAATGGTTGCAGCCAATTTTACCGGAAATGGATTCTTGATGATGCTGGGTAACTCAAGTATCACAAAATCGAAAAAGTTGAAGTCTAAAATTCGTCGAGAACTATCAAACTCTTCTATGGTAGAAATTTTATATAGTTTATCGGTAACCTCATAAACGATCTGCGCATAATTGTCATCTATTGGTTGTACTTCGCATTGAATGTCAAATTCATTCATTGCTTGCTGATATCGTTCATCGATAACCTCAATTTCATATTGATCATTGACCACATAAGAAATAGCAGTATCGCGTCGATGTGCCATTTCAACCTCATATGGATCATAGGTAATGTGTAGGATTTTGTATCCGAGCTCGCACAGTTTGGTCACCAAATGTTCACATATAAAGGATTTGCCTTCATTTTCCTGTGTAGAAAAAACCATATTGATCACAGGGCCTTCGGGTTTTTTCTTGAATTGGTTCAGAATCATGTTTTTTGATATGGCATTTACTGCCTTATTGGTCAAGTATTCAAAATCAATTTTCTTGTTTTTCTTTGAAATAACAGGGAAAATTGAGGAGACTGCAAGTCCAATTTTTTCCTCGGCCCGTTGTGCTGTGTTCAAATTGCCATCCAAGAACTCAAGGACCAACACTGTTATTGCTACCAAAATAAATCCGAATACGGCTCCCACTATTACCAATATCATCCGTTTGCTTGGATTTGGTTTTATTGGAAAAAATGGGGTTTCAGTAATCTTTAGATTGGATTGCAATTCAACGTTTTGCTGTCTTAGTTTGGCCAATCCCAAACTGTGCAAAAGGCTTAAATATTCTTGTTCTTCAATGTTGATTTTTCGCTCTAATTTTTTCATTGTCGCACCTAAAGGTGCATACCAGGTGTATAGTTCGTCAAACTCAATACGTTTTTGATCTAATATTTTGAGTTCGGCCTTGGCTCCTTCGTAGGTAATGGTATTTTCCAACCAATCGCCAAGAATGCTTGATGTTGCCACTCCGTTTTTATCATGATCCACAACAAAGACTGTATCAACCGCTTGCTTAAGTTGAGCCTTGACTGCCTTCAATTTTTTTGTTGCTTCCACGATTTTTATAGCATTTGTAGCCTGCACGGTAGAGTCTCGTGAGAGATCGAGGCTTTTCATGGAAATGGTGTAGTTGAGTTGGGCCAATTCGTCCCGTAACTCTAGAATTCGTTTGCTTTGAAGTCGTTTTTTCTCGTGTGTGCCCAGTTTTTTCTCCAATTGAGGAAGCACTGCTTTTGCAGCATGATAGCGTTGCTGAACCTCTTGGTATCGTAATTCAAAATTCTCTCTACGCGAAGCCAATTGTTTCGTCTGCTCGTAGTAGTTCATTATTTTGTTGCCCTTATTGAAATCCAACAGCTCTTTTTCGGCTGCGTTAAGCTGATTGGTAGTTCTATCCAGTTGATTTTCAAAATAGCTGACAACGGCATCTGATTGGTTGGCCTTGATATCTGCATTGGCCTTTATAAAGGTTTCGGTTAAAATCAACAATGTGTTCTGGCATATTCCTGGGTCTTCGGATTGATAGGAGATATCCACAAAATCACTAATGGAAATACGCCTTACCCCAATCTTTTCCAATATTTTACCAACACTGTAATCTGGATGTTCAAGATTCAATAGTTCATTGATGAAGTTGTCGTGACCTTCTTCTTGATAGGTCAAGAAATTTTCATAGGTTTTTTGCAAATCGCCTTTAACCACAAGAGCTTTCACATCATCGGGGACAATTTCCATCAATTCCCCGTATTTTTTCTTTGAAATTATCCTTACATCGGCACTATCCAAAAGCATATGTTGAGCAAACAGCTTAAGTGCAACGGTTTCAATGGTCGTTCTCGATTTTATAAGGTTCAAAAGGTTGTCATAGGCGATATTAGTCTTGCTGTAGTCAAATTTTGTATTGTCCAGTTCAATCGTAGACCCAGTAGCGAATGCAGTATAGATTCTAGCTTTGGAATCATAGACTTTAGGCTGGTTCTTGGTTAGAATAAATACCAGACTTCCCAGCAAAATGGGAACTGATATCAGCAACCATATATGCCGAAGTAGGATTCTAACAAAAAACAGCAGATTAAATTTCATTCTTTATATGTTCAGTTTTATTCCCACTAATTCTTCCAACAGAAGAATAGCAAGGCTTAATTCTGATTTTTGTGCTTCGTGGGCAACTATTGCCTCGTTGAGCATTTGACTAAGACGTGTATATTCGGGCACAGAAATAATCCCATTTTTATATTCGGTTTCCGCTCTTAATGCTTGAATTTTATAGGTGTCGACTATAGATCCGTACACAAAGAGCAATCGATGCGCTTTAACCAATTCGTTGTAACGTACTATTACTACCTCACGAAGTTTGGCTTTGTCCACCTCTTTTTCATACACTGACCTTTCTGCTTCGGCCTTTGCGGATCTTATGGTGTTTTTCCGATTGAGGATTGCCGAAATGGGTATTTTTAAGGAAGGCCCGAAGGTATATCTGTCCTGTTCAGTGGAAAATAAGGTTTGACTAGCCTGTGGAGCTCCTGATAGCTGGGATGCGGTAAGGTTGTCATATACTCCGTAACTGTACACAGCCTCCAAATAAAAATAATCAAGCCATCTGGTCTGTGCCAAACGTTGTCTGGCCTTCCAGTATTTTTGGTCAGCATCGCGATATTTGAGATCGGGAGATTTTTCGTGTGCCAGGGTAATTAGGCTATCCAGCGATGGTAGCACCTTGGTAATATCATTTTTTTCAAGGTTTTTGGCTATGAACTCGTCTATTTCTTGGCCTAAGGCCACATTGCACAGCAGCAACAAAAGCGCTATTGCAATATATTTCATTCTCATTTTATACATTTTCTTTTTGGAAAACTGCCTTAAAGGTTCGAAGTACAATCCACATATCAATCAAGAAGGCATACTTACTATTTGCATACTTCACGTACTTGATATCCAATTGCTTTCGTTCTTCAGGTGACATTTTTGATGATCTTCCCCTGGCTTCAACTTGCCAGAGACCTGTAATTCCTGATGGGCCATTGAATCTTTCGGTCCACTCATCCGTTGTCAGCATTTCAGCCTCATACAAAGGCAAGGGGCGATTGCCGACAATGGACATGTCTCCTTTTAAGACATTGATCAGTTGCGGTAATTCATCAATGCTCAGTTTCCTAATTATCTTTCCAACTTTGGTTATTCTAGGATCGTTATCAAATTTGACAAAGGCACTTTCTGCACTTTGTTTTCTTTTTTGATTGTGCATGGTTTCATCCACTTCGCTATCATCACCAATAAGTGTGGTTCCTTTTTCAGGGTTTTGTTCTGAAGTATTGGTTTTTGCTTGTTCAACATCATTATGCACATATTGATTTAAATGTTGAAATTCCTTTAAACGTTTATCGGCATCTGGATACATAGATCTTAATTTTAAAAAATTGAAAATCTTGTACCCGGTACCTACCCGTTTTGAGATGTAATACACTTTTCCTTTGGACTCTAACCGAATGGCCAAGATCACAAGTAATAAAAATGGTGAGGCCAACAAAAGAACCGTAGCGGCTACGGCAATGTCAAAGCTTCTTTTCCAAAACCCTATTTTGTATTCTTTAATTCCTTCTTGACCTGAAGATATTTTTTGTTCCCTGAGGTTTGATTTAAGTTCCTTCAAAAAATTAATTCTTTCCAGAACCTGTTCAAAACTTATCGGGTGAATAAAAATATCATCGAACCCCCTTTCAAGGGCCTCTAACTTGTCTTCCTTGCTTACCTTGTCGCTCAATAGGACAAAAGGTATTTTCTTGGCTGGATCAAACACTTCCTCAACGTATTCTTCGAACTCATTTAGTGTTTTCAGAGGAATGTTTCGCTCACAAAGAATTGCATCCACGGTCAGGTTTGCGTTTATCCATTTTTTGGCCTTGAAATCGCAATTTTGATGTAGCCAACGTATGGCACCGACACCTGTTTGCGAAGCATTGACCTCAACACCTTCGGAAAAGCGATGGAACTCATCTGCGAACCTTTTGTTGGATCCCAAATAGAGTATCCTTGTTTTATTCTTTGTAAGTATTTCCATGCTATTGTCTAATTAACAGCTTGTCCACCCTGATCATTAATTCTTCGGGATTGAATGGCTTCACTATATAATCATCCGCACCCAAACGTAAGCACTCCACACGATCAGAACTACTGTCCCTACAGCTTAGCACAATAATTGGGATATCGGAAAAGACACCTGATTCCTTGATTCTTCGAATCAACTCAAATCCGTCCATCTCGGGCATTTCGAGGTCAGTGATTACCAAATCGGGTAAATTACCGGCCTGTAGCCATGAAATAGCGGCCAAACCATTTTCCATTGTTGTTACCGAATGGGATTGTCCCAAAAATTGGGCAACGAGTTCACTCAGTGATTGTTTGTCATCTACTACCAGTATTTTCATGATATCTTAATTTTGTAGTATTTATTATGGTTTAAAAGTAGGATTTGTATTACTTTATATAAATTGAATGTTGTAAAAGCGGGCCTTTATGTGGTGAGAGGTTTTAATTGTGATATTGGGTTAGGGCAGCAATGAAATATGGCACAAGTCCATCAAAGTTCTTACCCGTTCATTTTTCTAGAAAATAGTGTGTAATCTATTGGTCAAATTCCAATCCCGTCAAAGAATTTTGGGATTCAAAAAGTGTTTTGCTCACGTATTGTTTAAGTTCAAAAGTGAACTTTTCTCTTCCTTTTTTATTGAGATGTGAGGCATCTCCAAAGTAGGTGTCATCATAATATACCAATGCGGGATTTATAAATTCGACCTCGGGATGTTTTCTTTTTAATGCCCTATCCATTTGTTTTACTCCTTCGCGATATTCATCACTCAGCGCTCGATACGAAGTCCTGTTCATGGGTAAGGAGACATACATAACAGTTACACTGTTTTTCTCGGCTAGTGCAAACATCTTTTCCAACGATGAAATCAACACTTTTTTTGGTGAAAAATCTATCCGTTTCGCCTCGACATTTAAATCGTTGGAAAAATCAGCTCGACCAAAGTCAAAACATCCTCTTCTATTTTTTATTTCTTGGTACACATTGTAGTTGGTATAACCTCGTAATAAGAAAGATTTACTCAGTTCAGTTCTTAGCTCCGTGGGAAATTTAAAATAGGTTTTGTACGCCCGCCGTATCAAGGTGTTTTTTTCTGATTCCTCAAAGTTTTTATCACCTTCATATGTCCAAAAAATCTCATTTTCGGTATTCAATTCGCTAAAAATTTCATCAATCTCATCAAGGTTATAGAAATTATATTTTACCTGTCTATCCCAAAACATTTCTGATTGTTCAAAGTGTATTGGGGCATAGGACACAACAATGGTATCCACTTTTTTTCCCGCTTCAAGCATGCGTTTTAAGGAGTAATACCCTTCCATTGGTGTGCCACCTCCCAAGGCCAAATTGTAGTAATTGGATCCAAGAGCATCTGGATTGATTCCGGCAATAACCCTACTATCTCCAATTATAAGGTTACTGAAGGTATTATTTGATTCCATGACCTCCATTTTACTTTTCCACATGGGATATTCCGCATTGAAATAATGGAATGGCAGAAATAGACATATGAGGTACATAAGTACAAACCAAATTGCGGCAAAAGCCAATACTTGTTTGATCAAATTACGTATCATGGTGTATTTTTTTAGAATTGGAAATAGATAAATTCTTGTTCGTTTCCTGAAAAAATGAAAATGAAACTCCATATGATCAAGTAGAAAGACCAACGGTAAACTCTCTTGTTCATTCTCACCCTCAACCCTTCAATGGCATATTCATTTTCACGACCCATCCATTCAATAATCAAAAAGAAAATCAACAGCGTAAAAATCAGAACCACCTTAAAGCCCAGGTATCTATCAAATTCAGGTATTGTAAAAAGGGTACTTGAAAATATATCGGAGATATAGGTAAGTGCATGGCCCAAGTTTTCGGCCCTAAAGAAAATCCAGGCCAGAACCGTTAATGTAAAGGTTGTTGACATGGCCCACACCTCCTTGATTGAGGGCAGTAATTTTCCTTTTGCAACAACTTCTAGATTATTTCTATTCTTATTCGTCAACAATAAAGGTAAAAAATAGATGGCGTTTAATGCTCCCCAAACAATGAAGGTCCAGTTGGCCCCATGCCAAAATCCGCTGACAATGAAAATGATGAATGTATTCCTGATTTTCATAGAAGTTCCTCCCCTGCTCCCTCCTAATGGGATATATAAATAATCTCGAAACCAGGTGGAAAGTGAAATATGCCACCGTCGCCAAAACTCGGCAATATCCCTGGAAAAATAGGGGTATGCAAAATTGCGTTTTAGATTGAAACCAAAAAGTCTTGAAGTACCGATTGCTATATCTGAATATCCAGAGAAATCGCCATAAATTTGGAACGTGAAGAACAAAGCGCCCAACACCAACATACTTCCGGAGTAGTTCTCAGATCCATTAAAAATCATATTGGCAAACTCGGCGCAATTGTCAGCAATCACCACTTTTTTGAAAAGACCCCAAAGTATCTGACGCATGCCATCCGCAGCCTTGCTATAGCTAAACTTTCGTTTGACCGGAAATTGAGGTAAAAGGTTTGTGGCCCTCTCGATAGGTCCCGCCACCAGTTGCGGAAAAAAGCTTACAAATGCCGCGAAGGCAACAAAATCTTGCTCCGGTTCCAACTTTCTTTTATACACATCGATGGTATAGCTAAGGGTTTGGAACGTATAAAAACTGATTCCCACAGGTAAAATGATATTCAAAGAGTTGGCATTCAATTCACTTCCGAAAAAAGTGAATGCCGATACAAAATTGTCCAGGAAGAAATTATAATATTTGAAGAAGCCCAAAAAACCAAGATTCACAAATATACTGGTCCATAAAAGTACCTTTCTTGCATTTTGTTTTTCTTGTTTGACCAAAGCTGTACCAATCAAATAATCAGCCATGGTGCTGAAAATTATCAACGAAAGAAACCTCCAGTCCCACCATCCATAGAACAAATAACTGGAAGCTAAAATCAATAGGTTTTGGTGTTTTAAGTTCTTGTTAAAAACATACCAATAAAGAATAAATACCACTGGTAGGAAAATGGCAAATTCAAGGGAATTAAAAATCATTTCTGCTTATTTACATCTGTATTATTGAAATACAAAACGTAATTTCAATTTTTTATGTAAGTTTTTTCCTATTTATGTTGTGTATGACCCATTAATGTATATGAAATTCCCAACGACATAAATCAATACCGTATTTCCTTCTTACCGTTATGAAATATGGCAGTATCCAATAATTTGTTATTCGTCCATACTACTAGTTAATAAAATTAAAATGTGTAGGATTTTTATTACATTGTAGTTATCTTTAACATTCCCCTCCAGCTTCCCCCAAAACCTATCCGTGCTTTTTTGGCATTTGAATAGATACATGGCATAGAACAACCAAAACTATATATTATGAAAAATGGATTTTTACTCTTGGCTTCATTGCTATGGGCCACCCTCACTTTTGCGCAGAACTGTAACTGCGATGTTACGCTTACCGGACTTTCAGCGACTTCTCTTAACCTTATTTGGGCATCACAGGTTACTTATTCTCCCGGGGACACCATCTGTATTCAAGCCGGGAATTATGCTGGTATTCGGTTTTATGATTTTGAAGGCACAGCCGCTCAACCGCTGATTATTAAAAACTGCGGCGGGAAAGTAGTATTAACGGAAAGCGTCTATACTGGAATCTCTTTTAAAAAAAGTAAGTACATCCGATTGACAGGAACAGGTGATTCTTCCCATACCTATGGCATTGAAATAGCGGGAACAGGTGGCGGAGCGGTTGGTATTTACGTAGAGAATTTCAGCACGGATATCGAAATAGACCACATTGAAATTTCTTCTGCGGGTTTTGCAGGTATCATGGCAAAAACAGATCCCTATTGTAATGATCCAGATACATGGCGAGTGAATGGATTTGTATTGGAAAATCTGGATATTCATCACAACTACATTCACGATACTGGTGGCGAGGGCATCTATGTTGGCTTTACCGGTGGATATAAAATCAACTCTAACCGAAGTTGTAACGGCACTAAAATTTTTGGGCATTGGTTGAAGAATGTCGATATCCACAATAACATCATTGAGGATGTAGACTGGGATGGAATTCAATTAAACTTGGTTAGCGAGAATGGAAAAATTCGAGACAATTACATAAGTAATTATGGCCGTGACAATGTGTATTATCAAGATTTTGCTATGAGCATCGGGGGTGGAATCTATGAGGTTTACAACAACACCATGATCAACGGCTCTAGCGGAAATGGCCAAGGCATTCAATTTATAAGCGCGGAAAGCGGAACCAAAATCTACAACAACGTGATTGTGCGTCCGGATTTTCATGGCATATTTATGCACAACAGGCATGAATTTGATGATATAAATGAAGGCTATTATATTTTGAACAACACCATAATAGAACCGGGAGATTCCGGTATGTTGTACAATACGAAAATTACCGAGACCAACGATCCAGCCAAACTCTATGCTTCGCAAGATGAAGTTCCCTCCTATTTTGTGAATAATCTGATCGTAGATCCGGGCAATGATTATGAGGGGAGCAATACATGGAAACAAAATCAGGAAAGTTATTTTGATTTTAATGACCGATCTGCTCGGGATAGTTTGCTATCAAATATTTACAATAACATTATGACACGGCAAATGGATACTTTGGGCTTAACGGATATTTTAAATGACGATTACAGCCCCAGTTCAGAAACTTCAGATGTTGTGGATGCCGGCTCCAATGTCTCATCTTGGGGTGTAACTTTTGATTTGGAGAACGAATCCAGACCTTCAGGGTCTGCATTTGATATTGGTGCGTACGAATATCAGGTCTCTGGAGGTACTCCGTTAAGAGCAAGGATTCCTGATGAACCGGAATTGATCGATGATCTTCCAAAAAATTATAGATCTACGGTTTTTTATCCCAATCCCACAAGGTCAGCCTTTTACCTCAACAATAAGGAGATGAAGAACCCAACAATTCAAATTATCAACCTTGATGGCAAGTTAATGTACGAGGGCAAATACACGATGGGAACACCTTTTAATGTGGAAAGTTATCGTTCTGGGCTTTATTTTATAAAGATAATAGCTGAAGAAAAGTCGGAAACCCATCGACTTATAATTAGGTAGTAAGAACTCGGGCATCACCAAAAAGTGATGCCCAAGCTATGCTTTTATATTCTATCTGGACTAAGAATATAATTGGTTTTTGTAGCATTCAAAATCTCTGTCACACATGAATTTTGTCGACCAATCAAAGAAACCACTTTGTTTTGTCGGGCTGATTTTTGGTAGAGTTTTTCAAAAAAATGCGCGGATGCTGAGTCCAACTCTGTAACCCTTTCCAGGCTAACCACAATGTTATCGTGTTGTTCCATAATGTGATTAAAATAGGAGTTCAGCGCTCCAACATGTTGTGTGGTTACCTTACCAAAGATTTCAAAAATTCCTCTGTGTTCTTTTATTTCCAATGACATATGTTAAAAGATTTAATTGGTTATCTACTATCATTTAACATTTTCACAAAGTGCTCGTATCTATAACGTAAAATAATAGTTAAATTGTAGTATTTTTCCTTCTTTTTTATAATAGATTTAGCCGTTGCATTAATTCAGGTCTATTTGACCGACTTATTGGAATGACACTCCGTTGAATCAACACACTATTATCCTGAATATCAATAATTTGAGTGAAGTTTATTATAAACGATCTATGAATTTGCAAAAATCGGGATTGTGGTAATTTTTCCTTGATTTTTTTCAGGGTGGAATGTACACGATACTGTTTATGCTGTGTTTTAATTTCTATATAATCACCCTGCGCCTCAATCAACAATATATCGTGAAATTTTAATTTGATGAGTCTACGATCAATATTGATGTACAGATCTTCATCTTCCGCTTGCATCAATTGGTTTTCTGTCTGCTCAGTGGCCAATTGCCTGAAAGCATTGTTCAACTTTATAATACACTTTTGAAAGCGTTCGTAGGTAATTGGCTTTACCAAATAATCTACAATAAATTCATATCCATAGGCTTCAATAGCAAATTCTTTATCAGAGGTGGTCAAGACAATTTTTGGGGGATCATTCGCCATTTCAATGAAGTCCACTCCAGTAAGTTTGGGCATATGGATGTCCAAAAAGATTAAATCCACAGTTTCGTGCTTTAAAAATTTTAGCGCCTCCAGCGCATTGGGAAATTCAGCTACCACCTCCATTTCAGGAATAGCCTTGCATAGTTCTGAAACTATCGCCCTTGCACTCGCTTCGTCATCTACTATTATACATCTCACCTTAAGCTATTTTTAAAATGAACTCTTCTACTGATTTCAATATTTGCTTAAACTCTTCTTTGAGCTTTGTATCTCCGTACTTAAGATCTTCTTCGTACTTAATGGCCAATTTGTACCCCCCCGTCAATCCAAGAATACCTAATTTGTGTTTTATTTTATGGACAATTTTTGCGGACTCTTCCAAATTGTCGCTTTCCAGATTTTCTAGATAGTCATTCTTTTCCTTTGGAAATTCTGTTTGGATGATGGTCAAGAATTTCTTTTCAAAATCCTCGTTTCCACCAGAAATCTCTTTTATATAATCCAAGTTGGGTTGCTCAGCCATTGGGGTCATTTTTAATTGTAAAAAAGAAGGTGGTACCCATGCCCTCTTCCGAGGATAACCAGATGTCACCTTTATAAAAATTTATAATTTTCTTTACCAGGGCCAGTCCAATTCCCGTTGCCCCGGAGTTGTTCTCAAGTTTTTTGAACATTCCAAAAATTCCAGTCTGTAAATGCTTGGGTATTCCTTTTCCATTATCGGTAACACTAAAAAGCCATCCATCGTACTCTTCCTTAACATCAATCATAATAGATCCGTCCTCTTTATCCTCGGCGGCAGCAATGGCATTGGTGATCAAGTTTTTAAACAACTGCTCTATTCTGTATTTACCCGTTAACAATTTTGGCAAATGCCTGCTTTTTTTGATGGTTACGTTTTCAGGCACATAAATGGTTCGTTCTATTTCAGCAATGAGCTCATTTAAATCAACGGTAGATGCATTTTCTTGGATGGAATCTATGGTTGAATGCCTTAAGATTCCATCAATCAAGCTGTCCATCTTCGCCAAGTTTTGAAAAATCAATTGCACATTTTCCTTGCTCTGTTCTTTAAAAACTTTCTGCCCATCTTCAAATACCCAACTCACCAATGAGTGTACATTTCTAATTGGGGATTTAAGATCATGGGAAACCATGTGTGCATAATTGTTCAAGGATTCGTTCTGTTGCTCCAAATTCTTGAGCAGCATGTCCTTTTCGGCCGTTATTTCAACAAGTTTATGCGCCTGTTTCTCAATATCCTCGACCAATTTCTGTGGATTAACATCCAGCTTTCCATTGATTCTGTCCGAGGTTTTGTCCTGCATGGAAGCGACTGCCCGACTTAAGGATTCAAGTACCTTACGCTGGTTCTCCGCTTCTTTGTTCAATCGTAAATTGGCATTGTACAATTCCTCTGAACTTAAAGACGTGGCCCGTTGAATCATTTTCAGTTTTTCATCAAAATCTGAATATGATTTACTCACGGAATCAAAGAACACCTCCAATTCTGGATGTTCGGCCAATTCCGTAGGCAAAAATTTCTTTATTTGTCTTTTAAGTAGAGAATGCATTTATTCACTCATTAATGTTAGGGTCATGGTTTGGTTATGCAATTGGCATTCGTTTTTTCCTGCAAACGGTGCCATTTCGCCATAAGAGTAAAACCCTGTGATTTTAGCCTGGTCGCCAATAATATCGGCCACCTCTTCTATTTCATCTTCAGTTCGCTGATCCAACACCAATTTTCTTCCTACACAACTCACCAATATGGCCAGCTCAGGTTTGCTTTTCCTATCTCGCATAGCTAACTCGGCTGCATTGGAAGCTCCCTCCGCAATATCATCCATCGTGGACATCATTAATTGTACTTTGGAGTTTAGGGGTACATCACCGGCCAGTATCATGGAGTTGGCATCTTCGTCAATGTTTAAAATAGTTCTTACCAATGGTTCTGATTGATCATTTTGTTGCACCGTCAATGGATATAAAAGTGCCGCTTGCGGAAGTTCAGCTGCTTTTTCACCTAGGTATTTTTTGTAGAGATCAAGGGCCGGTTTACCATCAATTTCATATAAAACGTTGCCTTCAGATTTGGTGATGGTTCTTTCCGGTCCAAATGGGGTCCAGCCACCAAAATTGGCATAGGAAACTTCTAAATCTTCGCCATAGAATCCAACAGCAACCACTTCACCTTGTTTTGGATTTTCGTTATAGGATGTCAATGTTTTTTCGAATCGGGCTCCATCTCCGCACAGACCGCCAGTAATTGAAGCTTGGAATCCTTCTACAGATTCAAGGCCATCTATCAATCCACTTCCATTTACAAAACTGCCATCGGAGACAATGAACATATGGTTTAGTTTTTTGGCGTTGAATTGATTTGAAATAGCCAATCCCATTTTTTCGATATCAACAAAGTCCGAAACATTTTCGCTTACAATTTCAAACTTGGTTCGCTCAAATTCTATAGCGGTTAAAGTGATACTTTCTTCGAACACATTGGTTTCAATTATTTCTCCTGAGGTGGAACCAAAAACCAAGTGTCCATCTGGATACAACTTTCTTATCTCTTTATATAATTCTTCGGACTCTAATAAAAACCTATCTCCAAAAACCAAAACCAATGGTTCTTTTAGGGGTTGATCCTGTATAAAATCCCATTCGCCTCCTTTGAAGCGTTTTGCTTGATTTACTTTCATTTTTTCTTGATTTTAGATTCTTTTTGCAACGTAAAATAGAAGGTTGTGCCTTCTCCAATTTCGCTTTCCAGCCAGACTTTCCCGCGGTACCGGTCAATAATCTTTTTAACTATGGAAAGTCCTATTCCAGTGGAGCGTTCATTGTTTCCAATGGACTGGAATATTTGAAAAATCTTTTCATGGTATTCCTTCGGAATGCCAACACCGTTATCTTTTATACTGAACTCCCAATGGGTTTGGTCTTCTTTATAGTCTATTTCAACAAGTCCATCTTTTTTGTCGATGTTCACCACTGCATTGCTCAAAAAGTTTTGGAATAGTTGGTGGATTTTGGTTTTATCTGCCTTAATGGAAGGCAAATTCTTTTTGGTTTTTATTTTTACGTTTTCAGGGATATAAATGATTTCCTCGATTTCACGAATTACTTCATTAACATCTACATTGGTATTGTCAAGGGTATCGCTGTTTACCGTAGAGTATTTTAGAATTCCGCTGATCAATTTATCCATCCCCTCGATTTTCTCTTGCATCATTTTTAGGTTGTACCTGCCATTTTCATCCAAGGCATCCTTGTAGTCATCATACATCCATGTGGCCAGTGCACTAACACTTCTTAAAGGGGA
The DNA here is from genome assembly GCF_014698935.1 of Flagellimonas sp. S3867. GTDB lineage: Bacteria > Bacteroidota > Bacteroidia > Flavobacteriales > Flavobacteriaceae > Flagellimonas. The sequence continues at coordinate 60,650 of NZ_JACVMN010000003.1, read as the reverse complement.
TTTGAGGTCATGGGAAACTATATGGGCATACTCTTGCAAGCCTTTATTACTTGCCTCAAGTTCTTTTAATAGATTCTCTTTTTGAAGTTCAAGATTCTTTTGGTCCGTAATGTCCAGATGGATTCCAATGGACCCAATGACCTTTCCTGCATCATCATATCGGGGAGCGCCACTGATCAACCAAAACCGTTTTTCACCGCCTGCAACTTTTACTTCTACTTCATAGGAATCTGAAACACCCTCTTGTCTTTTTTTGTTATGCAACTCCAGTTTTTCTCGATCTTCTTCAATAATGGTTATGGCATCTTTCGCGTTCTTTCCAATTAGGTCATCCGCGGATTTGCCGATCATCTCACTAAAACTTTGGTTGACCATAAGAATGTTTTCATCACCGTCAACCTCAACAAGGCCTAGATGCATATTTGCTATTATGCTACTGTATTTTTCCTTTTGTATTTCGAGATTCTTTCTATAGTTCTTTCTTAGGGTAACATCGTTGTAACTCCATAAATGCCCCTGGTATTCGCCATTGTTAAACAGAGGTATATAATCCCTCTCAAATGTTCGTCCATCCAATAGTTCCATTTCATCGGCGGTGACTACTTCTTTTTTATCGATTACCTTATCAATTCTCTTCATTGCCTCTTCAGGCTCCTGGAACATATGTTTGTATTTATGAATGGATTTTTTGCTATTAACGCCCTTAAGTACATCTGGCGAAACAGGGATGCCGAATAGATCACAGAATTTTTGGTTGGCCAAAACAATTTTTCTGTCTTGATCTTCAAGTAAAATACCTGTTTGCAAATTTTTGATGAGGGTGGCCATTCGTTCTTCAGAGGCCCTTAGTTTTTCTTCTGAAATCTTTTCATGAGTAATATCCTCGATCATGGCCACACTGTACTCTATATCTCCACTGGAATCCATCAACGAACTCATGGAGGTTTTTCCATACAAGGTATCGCCGCCTTTTTTATAAAACTTTCGAACTATAGAGAATTTCTTTGTGTCATCTTCCAAACTTTTCTGTAACAAGTCCTCATATAGATTGCTATCCTCCAATGACGATATATCATTGATTGATAGTTTTTTGAGTTCTAATTCGGAATATCCCAAAAGGTCTACAAAGGATTTGTTTGCCTTTATTATTTTGTCTTTTACAATCAATAAAATTCCCAAAGAGGAATTTTCTACAATAATGTCCTGCTGCTTTTTCTGATTTTCCAAGAGTTTTCGAATCTCAACTTCTTGGGTGATGTCACGTATTACACCTTGCGCAGCAATAGGGCTTCCACTTTCATTGTAAATGAGGCTGGCATTAATGTTTACATATTTCTCTCCCTTAATTTTTGTAATTATTTTGGCGGTATAATTATTAAGTATTCCAACCTGCATCAAGGTCTTAAAGGATTCTGCAGTGTATTCTAAATAATCTGGGTGGACCAAGTTGGATAAGTTTACTTCCTCCTTGGTATGATCATATCCCAAAAACTCCTTGGCAGAAGCATTCATATTGATCACATTGGTCATCATATCCATAACCACATAGGGATCAATTATATTGATGAAAGCACTATCAATTCGGTTTCCCTTATTATTGAGCAAGGATTCTAAACGACCGTTGGCTTCTTTAAGGTGAAGTGAGGCATCGTACAACTCCTTCGCCTTACTTTCAAGAAGGCCTTCGGCAGTTTTACGTGCTTTTTTTTCGCGTTCCAGTGCACGCTTTAATATGGAAACTTGGTTATTATCCATTTTGGACGATCGCAAACCTGACTTCTGTACCGTTTTCATTCAATAGTTTATATTCCACCTTTACCAATTTTTCGAAATGCTCAAATGTTTTTACAATTAGCCCATGAGCCAAGGCATACAATCCTCTCGATGATGTATAGATCATTTCCAATGAGTTGTCTGTTTTGGAAAGGATTTTAAATTGGGGGAGTTCAGCGTCGGGGTATAGTTTTTTTACGTGTACGTGTATATGATCTTCTATACAATTTAAAAGCCCAATCGGGCTTTTATAGCTATCAACCACATCGGGGTGTGCGGCCACAAGTCCTTCGAACAAATAATACCCAAATGAGTACAATAGATTTTGTTGGGATATGCCTGTAGTGTTGCTCAATTCCGATAGTAAGCTGACCATTTCATTAAAATCATACGTGCCTACAGAGGTATATGCCCCACCGGATGGAAGATCACAGTTTTCGATTATGACATCGACAACCTCCAAACCGTAGGTAGCCTCTACCATTTCCAAAAACTCGGTAAAAACAATTCCTTTCATAATAAGAGTATTATGATTTAAAAGTAGGAATTGTACTACCTTATATTAAAAATTATGTTGTGAAATACGGATTTTTGTTAGCCTTTGATCAATTCGCTGATTTCCCAGTAATCAAAAACCTTTTTAAGTTTGGATTCGTAATCCTCATATTTTAAAGGTTTTATAATGTAGCCAGCGATTCCAATTTCGAAGCATTTTAATAAATCTACCCGATTTTCAGATGTGGTCAGAATAATTGTTGGAAGATATTTAAGTCTGTCATCTGCCTTTATAATGGAAAGAAATTCAATACCGCTCATCCGGGGCATATTTAAGTCCAAAAGAATGATATCGGGCAATACGCCATCCTCTAAGATTCCCAAGGCTTCTTCTCCGTTTTTCGCCTCGACAATCTTGTGCTTGGACTCAAACTTTGAAATTGCACGTTGCAACTTCATCGTTTCAATCATATCGTCTTCTATGAATAGCACATTCATGGCACAATTAATTTAGGATACAAAATTTCAAAATTATCCTCAGAAAAGGACTACAAAATAGTTAAATCAAAAAGAACTGTCGACGAATGGTAAAAATGTTTCGGTGAAATCTAAAGGATTTTTCTTATTGGGATGGCAAGGCGTCCAATTCTTCTTTCAATTTTTTGGTCAAACCAGATACCACCAAGTCATATGAATGGTTTACCAATTGCCTAATCAAATCTGGAGAGAGATTGTCCAAAAAAAGTGTGTTCCAATGTTTTTTGCTCATATGATAGCCGGGGGTAATTTGCCCATCATATTCTTCGCGGAGTTCAATAGCTCTTTCTGGATCACATTTTAAATTGCATTGGGGTGGTTTTCTTTCCAAGGGAATCAATGCATACATTTTTCCCATTACTTTAAAAACCAATGTGTGTTCATCAAAAGGAAATTCTTCGGTTACTCCTTTTTTATATAAACAGAAATCTCTTAGTTCTTCTACATTCATTCTTTTATACCAAATGAATCATACACAATAACTTTTTGCCATAGATCTTTGCATTCCTCTATAAAGGTCAGATGGGCTTCTTCTGTTTGATAGCCCTCCTGTGCTTCGGCAGATTCAAAAGTCACTATTAAGGAATAGGTAAATGATCCATCAACCACACCTCTTGTAGCAACAGGTGGTGTCCCAATAAAATTGGTCTTGGCAAACTTGGAGTTTTTTAAAAAGGTCTTCAGTGAAGTTTCAAATCTTACCCTGTTTGCTTGGTTATCTGGGTCCTTGAACCAAAAATAAACAGTATGGGCAAAAGCAGAATCAAAGGTCTTCATATCGTCTTTGGTTTGTGCAAAACTGGTTGTTACAATAATGGTTGTCAATATTAAAGTAATAATTGCCCTTTTCATAATGTATTTTATTCTTCCAACAATTGTTTTTCCCTATTCGTGATTTCCAAAGCGGAATAATCCAAGGTCCATCCAATGGTTTCCACAATTTTTTCGACCAGCAATACGGCTTGTAAAGCTTCCTTTCTCGCTGTTTGCATAAGTCCGCTTTCTGGGATTTTCTGTTTTATATGATCTTTCGCTTCTTGATTGACCTTCGTCAAATCTTCCGATGAAAAGCTATTGAACAATCCATTTTTCACATCGTAATATTGTAGCTCTGGTTCGATGGACAAAACTTCAGGTTCAGGAAAATTGGTTAGAATGATTCTTTTGTTTTTGTTATCTGCCTTCAAACCCAGTTTCTGAAGATCATAACCAATGTGGGCTTTTGCCTTAACAATGATCAACGCTTTTTTCTTACTGCTCAAAAGGTTCATTAGTCCACCTTTTGTATTCTCGTAATGGTAAATCTCTGCAAAATCCCCTTCAACAGAAATCAGTTTACAAACGCTTTTTATCTTATCCAACAATACTGTGGATTGCTGGTTGGTGATCTCCTTACTTTTCTTTTTCCGAAATAAGGAGAACAACCAATACATAAGTATTGCTCCAAGAACCAGCCCCAAAAAAGCTTCTAAAACGCTATCCATATCCGATTACTAATTTATACATTAAATTGTTCTAGATGATGGTTTAGATGATAGATTGCCAGTCTTTCCCACTTCTCCTTGGGCAAATTGCCAAAATACGGATGAGGGAAAAATGCATAGTCACTGGACAGCTGTCGGAACTCAATTATAAATTTTTTCAATGTTTCTTTGTCTTCCTCATAATCTAAAGGCTTTGTTCCATTCCCTTCTACTTGTCCGAACCCTTTTGGTGTTGGAACCGTTTCACCCCGTTTTGCTCGGGCAGTAATCTCCTTAGGATTTACTTGTCCATATTCCAACGCTTTCTTCTGCCCAATTGCCATTCTAAAAAAATCTGTGCAATGACAGATCATTTGATGGGCATTCATTTTGCCAAATGAAGGTTTTTGATCTATTGTCAAACCATCAATTCTTGAAAAAAATCCGTGCATTGCTTGCTCTGTAAAAATATCAGGCATAACGAAATCTATTTGAGAATCATTTTATAATTTCAAACAAAACCGGTCTACTGGGGCTCGCATCGTTTTCAAAAGGAGCAACCTGAAGGTTTAAAAAGTAACTGCCATCTTCAATGGTATTGGCAACATAGATAAATTCGGTAATCGTAGCTTTGGTCCTTGGTTTTCCATTCATGTTCCAAAACGCGTTGTGGGCCAACAGCGCTCCATCATCCTTTTCCTTGTCAACAGAAGGAAGATCAATCAGTAAATGATCTATCTCTTTTGCCACAAGATAGTTCACTGCTTCTTCCAACAGATATGGTGGATTTGTATGTGAATATTGTAATGAGCATTTGTTTTGCATATTTGGAATGGTCCTTATGATCAAGGCTTCTCTTTTTTTGTTTCCCAAAGCGTACTTTAATTGCTTTTCTGATATCACAAAGTCCTCTCCTTTTTTTTCCGGTGCCACGGTAATCACTTCTGCAAAGAAAAAAAACTGTTTTAGGCTTTGGTTTATGGAATGAAAGCTTTCTGTTATATGACCCAAACATTCGGTATGTGTCACATGCGAATGTGGGTTGAACCAAATATCATTAAAGTTAACCGGTGCACCTTCCGATACTTTCCCAATAAAATCTCCTTCTTGATGCGGAGTAATTTTTGGAGCATCCAAATACCAGGCGTTAACATTGTTTTTTCCTCCACGAAGCGGAATGGAAATATCCAAAGGTTTGGATAAATCAATTTTATGATTCCGTGAGTTATATTTTATAGTGGCAATCATGATTCCAAGTTAATCATAAAAAGATTTGACGCAATTCCATCAACCAAAAACTTTCCTTTTTGGGTGGCCAGTAATTTCCCTTTCTCCAAATACAACAAGTTTTGATCCACATATTTTTTGGATTGCCCCTGTAAATAGCTGGAATATGTTTTTCCAAAATCTTGCTCAATTTTTTCAATTGAAACACCCCAAATGGTGCGTAAACCTGTCATTACATATTCATTGTATCTATCCGTTTTTGTCAAGGATTCAATTTCTTGTGGTATCTCGCCATTTATTAAAGCTTGAATGTATTTTATATTGTTTCTAATATTCCAACTTCTGTTTTTTCCGTCAAAAGAATGCGCTGAAGGGCCAATTCCCATGTACTTCTTTCCTTGCCAATAGGATGTGTTGTTTTTAGAAAAATAACCCGGCTTACCAAAATTGGAAATCTCGTAGTTCACAAATTCGTGCTTGTCCAAAATCTCAACTAAAATATTGAACTGTTCTTGGGCCTGTTCGTCATCCACATCAGGGATCACTCCCTTTTCAATGAACTTTTTAAGCGCGGTTTTAGGTTCAACGGTCAAAGCATAACTCGAGATATGGGGCAGGTCAAAAGCAAGTGCCTTTTCAATATTGGATTTCCATCTTTCATTATCCATTCCCGGGATTCCGTAAATCAAGTCGATAGTTATATTGTCGAAATATTTTTTTGCCTCCTGAATACATTCGTAGGCCTCAATGGCACTGTGCGCCCTATTCATCAGTTTCAAATCTTCATCATAGAAAGATTGAATTCCTATACTAAGACGATTGATTGGGCTTTTAGACAGTTGGATTATTCGATTTTTGGATAAATCATCAGGATTTGCCTCAAGGGTAATTTCTGGGTTTTCAACTACTTTGTAATGGTCGTACACCTTCTTTATTAGGCCTTCGATTTCTGAAATTTCCAAAACAGAAGGAGTCCCACCTCCAAAATAAATGGTTTCAACCATCTCGGACACAAACTCAGCCTTTCGCAGTTCAATTTCTCGTTGAAGCGCCTTAACCATAACCTCTTTCTTCCCTAACTGTGTAGAAAAATGAAAATCACAATAGTGACAAGCTTGTTTACAAAATGGCACATGGATGTAAATTCCGCTCATAACACTGAACAATTATCAGTTGACAATAATCAATTTGCAATGTACAATTAACAATGGATAATGATTATTTATTCATTCTAGTGGTTTTTAGAATGGAGAACATGATTTTTGATAGTTCATCCGCATCCCTAATTAGGCCATTGGCCTGTTCAATATCCAAATAGTCCGAATCTTTCAATAAGGAAAGCCAATATTTGGTTTCCAAGCTTTCTTTATACGAAATTGAAACCTTAGCAGAAAAGTCAGCTTTGGAAATTGCTCCATTAGCTTCTGAAATATTTGCACCAATCGAAGTGCCTGAACGCAATAATTGTTTTGATAGGATATACTCTCTTTTTTCTTTGTTCAGCTTTTTATACAATTGAACAATTTTCAAGGCAAAATCATAAGATTTGCTCCATAACGGGTTTTCTTTGTGCATATAAGTAGGTTTTGATTAGTCATTGGCAGCTGTTGATTGATTATTGCTTATTGATTTTATCAGCATTTTGCTTCACAAAAGCCTCCCACCCAGTATAACTTTTACCAACCTCAACCCTACCTTCATTATAAAAATGACAAACTGCTGCGGCAAGCCCATCGGTGCTATCCAAATTTTTAGGTAGTGTTTTTAGTTTCAATACACTTTGAAGCATTTTGGCCACCTGTTCCTTACTGGCATTTCCATTACCAGTGATGGCCATTTTGATTTTTTTTGGCATGTATTCTGTGATGGGAACTTGTCTAGAAAGCCCGGCTGCCATAGCAACTCCTTGGGCACGCCCCAACTTGAGCATGGACTGCACATTTTTTCCAAAAAATGGTGCTTCTATTGCAATCTCATCAGGGTGAAAAGTATCAATGAGTTCCAAGGTGCGCTCAAAAATCAGTTTGAGTTTGGTGTAGGGGTCATCATATTTACGTAACATCAGCTCATTCATCTGCACAAAGTGCATTTGTTTGTTGACCACCTTGATGATACCAAAACCCATAACTGTTGTCCCTGGGTCAATTCCTAAAATGATTTTTTCTGTAGCCAAATTGTTATTGGGTATTTAGTACTAGTGGAAGTCGAAACCTAAGGCCCACGGGTATTCCTCTTTTAAGGGCTGGAGCTACGGTTAAATTGTTCAATCTTTCCGTGATTTGCTCGTTAAAATCGGCTATTTCATTTAAAACAGATTGTTTTTCCTCCATTTCCAAAATAGAGATAAAGCCATGTTCGTCTACCTCAAAATCTATATATAAGGTGTCCTCTAACTCGTTATCCACTTCAAAAGATAAGCTATCCAGTGTGTCGGATGCTATCCGCAGCATTTGGTTCTGAAAACAATCGCGTTGAATTTGTTTAGGGGCGGTTTCATCGCATCCTTCAAAAAGTGGGTATTGGTCAACATCGTTCCAATCAATGGCCAACAGTTCTTCATTGACTCTATTTTTGGTCTGTTCTTCCTTTGATGTGAAAAGTTCACAAGAAGTAAACAAACCCAAAAACATCAACAATATAAGCTTCCGCATACAGCCCCTAATATTTGGCTGAAATTACGATTTTTTGACCAGAAAGATAAAAGCAAAAAGCCTGAAAACATTCTCAGGCTTGTTACTTTGAATTCTTGAATCATTAATCCAATTTAAAAGTAATCGGAATGCTAAAAGGTACGTTTACAACTTGCCCTTTTTGTTTACCTGGCTGCATTTTTGGTAATCTGGAGATTATACGAGCCACTTCATCCTCCAACAGTTTATGTGGCCCTCTTTTTCTAATATCAATAATATCACCCTCACTGCTGATTTTAAAAATAACATTTACCCTACCTTGAATACCGAGTTCTTGAGCTTCTTTAGGATAATTGAAATGCTTTCGTATATGCTCTTGCATTTTTACCTGAAAACAATCTTTTTTATCTTCAGCATTTTCACATCCGGGAAAAACAGGTGCTTCATCCACAACTGCAAAGGGAAAAATATCTCCAGAAACACCCTGAGCGCCATCAACTCCCATGGCTACAGTCCAGCCATCAGATGTGCTCATTGTTTGCTTCAATTTATCGGTAAATGTATTGGAAAGCGAAGAAAGTGCTTCAAGTTCATTGGATGAAAGTTGTTCTTTTGCCTCAATTTCTTCTTGAAGTGCCGCAATTTGCGAAGACAAGGAATCTTCTTGGGTTCCATTCTGGATTGATCCACTATCACATGATGTGTAAATCAACATTCCCAACACCAAAGGCATTAACAATGCGTACTTAAATTGATAAATCGATTTTGATTTTTTCTTTGTTAACATGACTATTCGTTTTTTGATTAATGATTGTTTAAAAAATTGATTGACTAGACTAAAGTTCTGGATTTGAAACACTTCGGAGAGCAAGAGCTCATATTGCACCCGCTTATTCGTTTTGGATGCCTGTGCGTCGGCGATAAACTCATGAAGTTCTGAAATGCGGTTTTGATACAGGTAAACGAGTGGATTGAACCAAAATACAATTCGCATGATCTCAAAAAACATAAGGTCCAGAGAGTGCCATTGTTTTACATGCACCATTTCGTGTACCAGAATGTTCTCCTGCTTTTCTTTTGGTATGCTTTCGCCCAGAAATACATTTTTGAAAAAGGAAAACGCTTGTTCACTCTCAAGTATAACCACCTTGATAAAATCCCTTTCCCGTGAGACAACACCATTTCTTTTAAGTTTATATATGCGGTTTAGTTTCACCACCAACCAAACTATCATGCTAAGGCTTCCTGCTCCTAGAACTACAAAAGTCCAATTTATATCTTGCCAAAATCCACTCTGCGAAGCATTGGTTGACAAAACAACTTCATCCAATTGCCAGAAAAACTGTTGATATTGTACCAAGCTTTCGGGAATCGTGGTTTTAAAGGCTTCAATTTTCACCCAAGGCAGAAGTAACGAAAGTATAAACGTGCCTAGCAGATAAGCGCGGTTCCATTGAAGAAAAGTCTCTTTTTTCAAAAACAGGTCATATGCCAACAGAAAGACCAATTGAATGGTCAAACTTTCCAATAGATAGGTTATCATTTCTTCTCGTTTTTAATTTTCTGCATAATCTCTTCCAACTCGCTTAAGCTGATATCATTATTTTTCATAAAAAAGGATACCATACTTTTAAATGACCCTTGAAAGTAGCCGTCAACCAGTTTCGATATAGATTGGTTACTATACTCCTCCTTCTTCACCAGCGGAAAATAAATGTGTCCCTTGCCTACTTTTTCATGATCTACAAATCCCTTGTCTTCTAAAATTCTGATAATGGTGGATATCGTATTATATGCAGGCTTGGGTTCTGGCAATTCTTGAAGCAATGAAGCTACATTTGCCTTTTCCAATTGCCACAACAATTGCATTACTTCTTCCTCCGCTTTGGTCAGCTGTTTCATGTTCAACTAAGTTTTTAGTTATACTTTCAAACAAATATAACTAAATTTTTAGTTTAAACTAATTTTTTAGTTAAAAATTGACCCGTAGTCTTATTGTAACAAATCCCCCTTACATTTGTCTTATAGGAAATTGAATCATGGACATTGCTCTGCTTATTATCGGATTCCTTTTAATGCTCGTGGGTATCTTGGGTAGTTTTCTTCCAGTATTGCCTGGACCGCCTATTAGTTGGGTAGGTTTGTTATTGCTATATCTAACCAAAGCTGTACCCGATAATTGGTGGATTTTAGGGGGAACTTTGGTTCTTGCACTTGCGGTCACTGTTTTAGATTATGTAATTCCAGCCGCAGGGACTAAAAAATTTGGAGGTAGTAAAGCAGGTATGTGGGGAACCATTGTTGGGCTGTTAGTCGCCATATTTTTTCCCATATTTGGCCCTTTTGGGATAATCATCTGGCCTTTTGTAGGTGCTTTGGTAGGAGAATTGATGAACAAAGCTGATCAAAAAACCGCCATGAAAGCAGCCCTTGGTTCATTTATTGGTTTTTTGACAGGTACTTTTATGAAGTTTGTACTCACCGCGGGTTACCTAGTTTTCTTTATTATAGTTACCGTAAAGTACGCTTCGGAACTTTTTTCATTCTAACCACTCCACTTTTTCTTCAACAGGTCTTCGTTCTACCAAAGGTGGTTCTTCATCATAATATCCCATATAGAAAAAACCAAGGCACTTTTCGCCCTGTTCCAAATCAACAAACTCATCCATAAACTTTGTGAGGCCGGGAGAGCTCCAATAACATCCAATACCCATTTCAGCGCAGCATAACCACATATTCTGAACAGCCATTGCAGTGGCTGCAACCTCTTCCCATTCTGGTAAACTTTCATTGGGGTCACGTTGCATGCAAATGGCAATTATCGCTCCTGCCCTTTTAGGGTTTTCCATTAACTTCTTTACTTTGATTTGTTTGGGTTTGGGGTCCGTTTCCATATACTTATAGGAAAGAAACATACCCAGCTTAGCTTTGGATTCTCCCATAAGCACCTTAAAACGCCAAGGTTCGGTTTTTTTGTGGGTAGGTGCCCAATTGGCTGCCTCTAAGATTTTTTCAATGGCTTCCCTTTTAATCGGCTTATTATTGTATTGGGCAGGAAAAATGCTTCTTCTTTTCTTGATTAAATCAAATACCATGATTAATTTTTATATCGTGCAAAGGTAAGTATTGCCTTTTTTTACTCTTCCAAAAGTAAATCAATACAATTTTGTAATGCCGGATTCCGATTGTCCTCCTTCCACACCATGGACAAAGTTGCTCGCTGTTTTATTTTTTTTAGTTCGATAAACTTAACCTCCATCTGAAAGCCATATTGCAAAGCTGTTGGAACAATAGCTATACCCAATTTGTTCTCCACCAATTTGAAAATGGTCTGTGCATGCACCGATCTATGTGAAACATTGGGCGTAAAACCACCATCTTCACAAATGCTCATCACAGTATCAAAATACAGCGGACTGTAATCTTGGGAAAAGAGAATAAAATCATCTTTAGAGACTTGATGGATTCCTTTAAAGTTTTTTTCATCCAACGGATAGTCTTTTGGCAAAACCAAGGAGAAAGTATCCTCAAAAACAGGTTTGATTTTTATACCCTTTGGAACACGTGAAAGACGAACAAAACCAAGATCCAGTTTGTCCCTTAAAATGGCACTTATTTGGGCTTTGTTGGAAAGTTCGTCTAAACTGGTATGCACCAAAGGATATTTCTTTTTCATATCCAACAACAACTTGGGTACTACATTTTGCATAGCCGAACCCAAAAAACCAATTCGGATTTCACCCGAATGTCCATCACCAATAAGTTTTAGTTGCTTTTGGGTCTGTTCCAAATGGTTTAGAATAAATTCTACCTCGCCTTTTAAGTACTCCCCAGCGGGAGTCAAACTCACCTTCTTTTTATCCCGCACAAAAAGTTGTGTCTGTAAAATCTCTTCCATCTGCTTGATCTGTGTGCTCAATCCAGGTTGCGAGATAAACAGTTTTTCAGCTGCTTTTCTATAGTGCAATTCTTCAGCCACGGCCAAAAAATAGACAAAGTGTCGTAATTCTATCTGATAATTCATACTTATTGATTATTACAAAAATAAGTATTGGTAATTATTAATAAAGCAAAGTACCTTTATATATCAAAATAAAGACCATGCAGCTACCCGAAACATTTCATTTTGGCGAAGACCATTTAACCGCAGGTATTGCCATCGGTATTTCAAAAGGCAAGGTAAAAGGTGTTTTATCCGATTTCTGCCTGGAGAAAATCAAGATAAGTCAAGGCCGGGTTCAGAATATTGTGGACAAAGGTGAAACCGTCTACGGCATCAATACCGGATTTGGTCCCTTGTGCAATACCAAAATTTCCAAGGAGGATACAAAAATTCTGCAATCCAACATATTACAGAGCCACAGTGTTGGAGTGGGTAAGCCCATTTCAGAAAGGTTGTCCAAGTTGATGCTCATTTTAAAAATCCATGCCTTGGCCAAAGGGTATTCGGGTATAGCAGAAACCACCATTCAGCGAATGCTCTGGCATATGGAGCAGGATGCCATTCCGGTCGTTCCCTCTCAAGGTTCGGTTGGAGCTTCAGGTGATTTAGCTCCCCTCTCCCATTTGTTTTTGCCACTTATTGGTTTAGGAAAGGTAAATTATCAGGGCAAAACCATTTCTACAGAGCAATTGTTCAAAAAAACCAGTCTCAAACCATTGGAACTTGGACCCAAAGAAGGCTTGGCTTTAATCAATGGCACACAGTTTATTGCTGCACATGCAGTTTTGGTGGTTCAAAAACTACAACATTGTTTACGACAAGCTGATATCGTTGGTGCTATGATGTTGGAAGGACTCCAAGGTTCCATAAAACCATTTTTTGAAGAATTGCATGCACTTCGCCCCTTTAAAGGGAATCAACACGTTGCAGGAAGAATTCGAACTTTGGTTCAGGGTTCTGAAATTTTAGAAGATCATATTGATTGCGAACGGGTACAAGATCCTTATTCGCTTCGTTGCATGCCTCAGGTACACGGAGCCTCCAGAAATGCATGGCTTCATTTAAAAGAATTGCTGGAAGTGGAACTGAATTCCGTAACGGACAATCCTGTCATTATCAATGATGACCTTACCATAAGTGGTGGTAATTTTCACGGACAGCCATTGGCCATGGCGTTGGACTATGCGGCCTTAGCCGCATCAGAACTGGGCAACATTTCAGACCGAAGAATCTATTTGGCCCTTGAAGGCAATAGTCCAGGGGTTCCCAAATTACTGATGGAAGATACCGGAATCAACTCTGGTTATATGATCTTACAATATACTACGGCAGCATTGGCCAGTGAAAACAAAAGCTTGTGTTTCCCAGCAAGTGCAGACAGTATTCCAACTTCCTTGGGACAGGAAGATCATGTGAGTATGGGGTCGATAAGTGGAAGAAAAGCACTTCAGATCATTGAAAATGTCGAAAAAATATTAGCTATTGAATTGCTTACGGCTTCCCAGGCCTTCGAATTTAGAAAACCATTAAAATCCGGTGTAGTGTTGGATGAAATCCATAAATTCATTCGAACCAAAGTACCTTTTGCTGAAAGCGACCGGGTTTTTGCCGATGATATTGAAAAAGGAATCGATATGATTCAGCAGGGAGAAATCATTGGTCTGGTTGAAAAAACCATGAAGGACAAAAACCTTCAATGGAATGCGCCTCATCTTGAAGAATTTGAAACATATTAAACCATGAGCAAACCCATATTAATAGGTCCATTTACCCAATTATTGCCGATGTCTGGCCTCCCTTTAAAAGGCGCGCTTACAGATCAGCAATTGCCCATCATTGAAAATGGTGGAATCTTGGTTTTCGAAGGAAGAATTGAACAAGTTGGCATTTTTGAGGATTTAAAATCAGATGCTGTTGACATTTATTATGTGGAAGGAGAGCAAGTCTGCCTTCCAGGATTTGTAGATGCTCACACCCATATTTGCTTTGGTGGCACTCGCGCCAGGGATTATGCAATGCGAAATGCCGGAATTTCCTATTTGGAGATTGCAAAAGCAGGTGGCGGAATATGGGATACAGTAACCCAGACCCGGAAAGCCTCGCAAGAAGAACTTGTTGAAGGCATTTTACAACGAAGTAAAAAACATTTACAAAATGGCATTACCACCATAGAGGTGAAAAGTGGCTATGGATTATCCGTTGAACAAGAATTAAAAATGCTCAGGGCCATTAAACAAGCCAACGAAAAAACAGAAGTTGACCTAATCGCCACATGTTTGGCCGCCCATATCAAACCCAAAGATTGGAATGGTGACAACACCTATTTAGAGGAAATGGCTTCAACTTTGTTTCCTATTATCAAGTCAGAAAATCTAGCAAACCGCATCGATGCCTTTGTTGAAGAAAGTGCTTTTTCCACTACAGAAATTGCACCGTACTTTCAAAAAGCAAAGGAAATGAGCTTTGATATTACCGTACATGCGGATCAATTTACTCCCGGAGGCAGCAAAGTAGCAGTACAATTTGATGCCGTGAGTGCCGACCATTTGGAAGCCAGCACAGAAAAGGAAATTCAACTTTTGGCGAAAAGCAATGTGATCTCAATGGCTTTACCAGGAGCTTCTATCGGATTGGGATGTGATTACACACCTGCCCGTAAAATTTTGGATGCTGGCGGCGCATTGGCTATTGCCAGTGACCATAATCCAGGTTCAGCCCCGATGGGTGATTTACTCATACAAGCGAGTATTTTGGGAACTTTTGAAAAACTATCAAATGCAGAGGTATTGTCAGGAATCACTTTTAGGGCAAGTGCTGCTTTAAAACAGACAGATAGAGGAGTTTTGCAAACTGGAGCCCAAGCCGATTTTGTGACTTTCCCAACCAAAAACTATCAAGAAATTACCTATCACCAAGGACAGCTGAAGCCAAATGCCGTTTGGAAAAATGGAAGACAAGTCTTTAAAAAAGATTGATATGACCACAACGTTAACAGCATTTCAGGAAAATATATTACAAGGCATTCCTTCGGAATTGCCTCTCGCCAAACCATATCCAGAAGGTGGGAATCCAGCTCCCAAACGCAAAGACATCTTATCCAAAGAAGAGAAAAAACTTGCCGTTCAAAATGCGCTGCGCTATTTTCCAAAAGCATGGCACCAAGAATTGGCATCAGAATTTGCAGCGGAACTCAAAGCATACGGTAGAATCTATATGCATCGCTTTAAGCCGAATTATACCATGTATGCCCGTCCAATTTCTGAATATCCGGCCAAGACCGAGCAAGCCGCAGCTATCATGTTAATGATTCAGAACAATCTTGATCCAGCAGTGGCACAACATCCCGAAGAATTGATTACATATGGTGGTAACGGTGCTGTCTTTCAAAATTGGGCACAGTACCTGTTGACCATGAAATATTTGGCTGAAATGACCGAAGAGCAGACCTTGCATATGTATTCTGGACATCCTATGGGTTTGTTTCCTTCTTCAAAAGAAGCACCAAGAGTTGTTGTAACCAATGGCATGATGATTCCCAACTACTCCCAACCCGATGATTGGGAAAAATTCAACGCGCTTGGCGTTACTCAATATGGTCAGATGACAGCTGGCTCTTTTATGTACATCGGCCCTCAAGGCATCGTACATGGAACGGCAATTACTGTAATGAATGCTTTCAGAAAAGTATTGGATAAAGGCGATTCCCCTAAAGGGAAAATATTTTTAACTGCTGGTTTGGGCGGAATGAGCGGTGCCCAGCCCAAAGCAGGAAACATAGCGGAATGTGTCACTGTTTGTGCAGAAGTAAATCCCGAAGCAGCTAAAAAAAGACATCAACAAGGTTGGGTAGATGAATTATTGACGGATATCTCCGAACTTGTTCAAAGAACAAAAACTGCTATCGCAGAAAATGAAGTGGTTTCCTTGGCCTATATCGGAAACATCGTTGAAGTCTGGGAACGCTTCTTTGAAGAAGGCGTTTTTGTGCATTTAGGTTCTGATCAAACTTCATTGCACAATCCTTGGGCTGGTGGATATTACCCTGTTGGACTATCTTTTGAAGAAGGCAATGTTATGATGGCCGAGAATCCGACCGAGTTCAAGAAAAAAGTACAGGAATCACTGCGAAGACAAATTACAGCTATCAACAAACACACAGAAAAGGGCACTTATTTCTTTGATTATGGAAATGCTTTCTTACTCGAAGTTTCTCGAGCCGGAGGTGAGGTCATGGCTACAAATGGCATCGATTTTAAATATCCTTCCTATGTACAGGATATTTTGGGGCCCATGTGTTTTGATTATGGTTTTGGCCCATTTAGATGGGTATGTACTTCAGGAAATCCAAAGGACCTGCAAAAAACCGATGCCATCGCTTTGGAAATCATGAAGCAAATAAAAGCTGAAGCTCCTGAAGAAATTCAACAACAAATGCAGGACAACATTAAATGGATTGAAGAGGCTGAGCAGAATAAGTTGGTCGTAGGCTCCCAAGCTCGTATTTTATATGCCGATGCTGAAGGGCGGGCCAAAATTGCGGATGCTTTCAATATCGCTATTTCCAAAGGAGATATTTCCGCTCCTGTGGTCTTGGGTCGTGATCACCACGATGTAAGCGGTACCGATTCTCCCTTTAGGGAGACCAGTAACATTTACGATGGCAGCAAATTCACAGCGGATATGGCCATCCATAATGTGATTGGCGATAGCTTCCGAGGTGCTACCTGGGTTTCCATACATAATGGAGGTGGTGTTGGCTGGGGTGAGGTCATGAATGGCGGATTTGGTATGGTACTCGACGGCACGGAAGAAGCTTCAATCCGATTAAAAAACATGCTGTTTTATGATGTGAACAATGGTATTTCCCGAAGAAGTTGGGCACGAAATAAAGAAGCTTTGTTTGCTATTAAAAGAGAAATGGATCGAACTCCAAATCTTAAAGTAACTTTACCAAATCTAGTGGAAACCGATATTTTGGACCATCTTTTTGATTCATGATGAAACATTACAGCAAACCCAAAAAGGATATTTGGCAGGGAAGGGTCAGTAACAAGAGCCTTTATCTTCATGAAAAAGTGAAGTGCACTCCCTTGGAAGAAATTCCAGAACCGCCAAAAAAATCCATTGCCTTGTTAGGGTATGCTTGTGATGAAGGTGTAAAACGAAACCAAGGAAGAATTGGCGCTGTAAATGGGCCCGAAATCATTAAAACCAGTTTTGGAAAATTACCCAATCATTTACCCAGTACGGTGCAACTATACGATGCGGGGTCCATAACCTGCAAAAATACAGCTATGGAAGCAGCTCAAAACGCACTTTCAAAAGCGGTTGCTTCTCTTCTTGAAAGTAAGCAGTTCCCCATTGTTTTGGGGGGAGGGCATGATGTCGCCTACGGACATTATCACGGTATCAAAAATTATCTCGATTCAAAAAAAGAAGGGCAAACGATTGGAATCATCAATTTTGATGCACATTTTGACCTTCGAAAGAATGTTGACAACAACAATTCGGGGACACCATTTTATCAAATAGCGATGGAATCCCAAAAAGAGGATAGCAATTTTAATTACCTCTGCTTGGGCATCCGAAAAGATGCCAATGACCGATCACTTTTTCAAACCGCAAAAGATTTAAATGTCAATTTTATTCTATCTGATACCTTTCAAATCCAGTTTTTAGATGAAATCAATACCTGGATCAATGCTTTTATTAAAACGGTTGATAACGTTTATGTGACCATTGATTTAGATGGGTTTTCTTCTGCCTATGCACCGGGAGTCAGCGCCCCTTCACCCATGGGATTCACACCTCAGATTGTTTTGGAATGTCTTAAGACCATTATTGGTTCGGGGAAACTCATTAGCATGGATCTTGCCGAAATGAACCCCAAATATGACATTGATGGGCAAACGGCAAAACTGGCCGCTTCATTGATGCACTTTGTTATACACACCCTGTACAAGGCCTAGTCCAAACAAAAAAAGCCTTCCATATGGAAAGCCTTTCATTGGTGAACATCGTTTTTGATGTTTCAACCTGATTCCAATCATATAGATTGAAATCCAACACAACACGGCAAAGATATAAATGATTTTCCGATAAAAGCTGGATTCTCATCATTGTATTTCTTTTATTGGATATTTTCCATTTTTTAGGAATTATTCCATAAATTAGCCATCTCTCTCAACTAAACAATGGAAAAGACCATTCTACATCTAGATTTGGACACTTTTTATGTGTCCGTGGAACGCATTATCAATACTGAGCTTAAACACAAGCCCTTATTGGTGGGCGGCACCAGTGATCGTGGTGTAGTAGCTGCATGCAGCTATGAGACCCGTGGGTTTGGAGTGCATTCGGGCATGCCCATGAAAATGGCCAAAGAACTTTGTCCCGAAGCGGTGGTCATTCGTGGTAATGCTGGTACATATAGCAAATATTCAGATGTGGTTACGGAAATCATTAAGGAACATGTGCCCCTTTTTGAAAAATCGAGTATTGATGAATTCTACGCAGACCTTTCAGGAATGGACCGATTTTTCGGTTCCTATAAATACGCCTCGGAGATGCGTCAAAAAATCATAACGGAAACAGGGCTTCCTATTTCCTTTGGCCTATCAGTAAATAAGGTCGTTTCTAAAGTGGCCACCAATGAGGCGAAGCCCAACAATCAGCTCAAAATAGATTTTGGTCATGAAAAACCTTTTTTGGCCCCTCTATCCATCAAAAAGATTCCAATGGTTGGTGACAAGACCTATCAAACACTTCGAAATTTGGGTATTCGAAAGGTACGGATGGTACAAGAAATGCCCATGGATATTATGCAGCGGGTATTGGGTGCAAATGGAAGGGTAATTTGGAAGCGGGCCAACGGAATGGACAATACTCCCGTGATTCCTTTTTGTGACCGAAAATCGATTTCCACCGAGCGTACTTTTGATCGTGACACCATTGATATGGTCAAACTAAAGGGCATTCTAATCGCCATGACCGAAAATTTAGCCTATCAGCTACGCAGAGGAGATAAACTGACCGCTTGTATTGCTGTAAAAATCCGGTATTCGGATTTCAATACGTATTCCAAGCAATTGCGCATTCCCTATACCAGTGCAGACCATATTCTCATACCCAAAATATTGGAACTTTTTAAGGTTCTGTACAACAAGCGCATGTTGGTGCGGTTGATAGGAATTCGGTTTAGTCATTTGGTCTCAGGAAACTATCAGATCAATCTTTTTGAGGATACCGAAGAGACTTTAAATCTCTACCATGCCATGGATCATGTCCGAAACAGGTTTGGCAGTCGAAGTGTAGTAAGAGCTTCCGCCATGGGTGCTAAGACCATTGGCAGCATGCACAATCCTTTTAATGGACAACCACCTGTGGTTTTGGCACACCGGAAACAGTGAACAATTTACAATGGGCAATGACCAATAGATAATTAACAATAGACACCGATAACTGATAACTGATAACTGATAACTGATAACTGATAACTGATAACTGATAATTGTATCTAAACTGTCACACATATTACAGCCTGCGCTACGGAACATTTTCCGAGCTGGAACTATTGGAACTTGCCCAACAAAACCAAGTGACCCAACTGGTGCTCACCGACATCAACAACACCTCTGCCTGTCTCAATTTTGTACGGAAAGCTTCAGAATATGGGGTTCGACCTATTTTGGGAATCGATTTTAGAAATGGAGTGCTACCCTGTTTTTTGGGAATTGCGAAGAACAACGAAGGTTATTTGGAACTCAACAACTTTCTGTCTCATCACCTTCACCAAGATTTGGAAATTCCTGAACGAGCACCCATATTCAAAAATGCATTTGTGATCTACCCTTTTGAACAGGTCTTACTCAACGATTTGCAGGATTTCTCAGATCATGAATTTGTTGGGGTTTCCATACAAGATTTAAGACGATTGCCTTTTTCCCGATTGGTAAAGCTCAAGCATAAATTAGTGGTTCAGCAACCGGTCACTTTTCGCAACAAGAATGATTTTAATGCCCATCGATTACTCCGCGCCATTGACAACAATCTACTGTTGAGCAAACTTCCGAAGGAAGAAGAGGCCAACGAAAATGAAAAGATGTTCCCTATCCAAAACCTGGCAACTGCATTTTCAGAATTTAGTTTCATTTTGGAGAATACTGAAAAACTCCTCAATCGCTGTAGCATCCATTTCGATTTTTCAAAAGGTCGGAAACCCCAAAATCTCAATAGTTATTTGGGAAGTGTGGAAGAAGATGAAAAATTGATTGAAAAATTATGCCGTGAAGGACTGCCTTATCGCTATGAAAAAGTAAATAAATCCATCCAAAACCGATTGCACAAGGAACTGAAGCTCATCAAAAAAATGGGGTTTGTTTCCTATTTTCTCATCAACTGGGATATTGTATCCGAAGCACGCCGAAGAGGATTTTATTATGTGGGACGCGGTAGTGGTGCCAACAGCATTGTGGCCTATCTACTTCGTATCACCGATGTGGACCCTATGGAATTGGATCTCTATTTTGAGCGTTTTATCAATCTTTATCGGGCAAATCCACCTGATTTTGATATTGATTTTTCTTGGCGGGACAGACCAGCCATGACCGAATATATTTTTAAGCGTTTTGACCACGTAGCACTCTTAGGAACCTACGTCACTTTTAAAGAACGGGGTGTAATCCGGGAATTGGGTAAAGTTTTTGGACTTCCGGCACAGGAAATTGACTTTTTATCCACAGGAAGGTATAATCCATCTCAATTGGATAGCATGTCTAAGCTCGTTCTCAAATATGGGAGACTTTTAAAGGACAAACCCAATTATCTGAGCATACATGCAGGTGGTATATTGATCAGCGAAAAGCCTTTACATTGGTTTTCGGCGACCCATCTCCCTCCCAAGGGGTTTCCCACTACACAATATGATATGGTCATTGCCGAAGATGTAGGTCTTTACAAATTTGATATTCTGGGTCAGCGGGGATTGGGCAAGATCAAAGAAGCTTTGGAAATCGTTGCCTACAATCAGCCAGAAAAACATTCAGAAATCGACATCCATGACATTAAAGGTTTTAAAACGGATATCACCATAAACAACCTGATCAAAACCGCCCAATGCATGGGGTGTTTTTATGTGGAGTCGCCCGCCATGCGGATGCTGCTTAAAAAACTGGAAGTGGATAATTATCTGGGATTGGTCGCCGCTAGTTCAATTATTCGGCCTGGAGTGGCCAAAAGTGGGATGATGCGAGAGTATATTTTACGTCATCGCAATCAGGGAAGAGCGGAGGAAAAAGCACACCCGGTGATGCTTGATATTATGCCGGACACCTATGGTGTAATGGTCTATCAAGAAGATGTGATTAAAGTAGCACACCATTTTGCAGGTTTGGATTTGGGTGAGGCTGATGTGCTCCGTAGAGGAATGAGCGGAAAGTTCCGTTCTCGGGAAGAGTTTCAAAAAGTGAAGGACAAATTCATCTCCAACTGCAGAAAAAAAGGCTATTCGGATACCCTCATTTTTGAAATATGGAATCAAGTGGCCAGTTTTGCAGGCTATGCCTTCGCGAAAGGACACTCCGCTTCCTATGCCGTGGAAAGCTATCAAAGTCTTTTTTTACGAGCGTATTTTCCATTGGAATATATGGTGGCCGTTCTCAATAATGGAGGAGGTTTTTATCGTTCCGAATTCTACATTCACGATGCTCGAATGATTGGCGCCATTATTCACCCTCCCTGCGTCAACAACAGTAATATAGACAATCGAATTTGTGGCACACATATTTATTTAGGGTTGATGTACCTACGCGATTTGGAAAATAGGGTCATGGAACGCATCATCAAAGAACGGACCCTCAATGGAAGCTTTGCTTCTTTGGAAGATTTTTTGGATCGAACTATCATTTCTGTAGAACAACTCTCCATTCTCATCCGGATTGATGCCTTCCGCTTTACCGAAATCAACAAACACGAATTACTGTGGAAAGCACATTTAATGCTCTCTAAAAATGACCGTTTGGAACACCCTAAACTCTTTCCGCCACGGCATCAAAAATTCCAGATTCCCAAATTACACACTACTAATTTAGAAACTGCTTTTGATCAATTGGAGCTTTTGGGGTTTTGTCTTTGCAGTCCATTTCAGTTATTGACTGAGTCGCCGAAGAACTCCAATGGACAACGAGATTTACATCATTATTTAAATAAGTATATTGATATTTACGGCTATCTAATCACCGTAAAAAACACCAATACCCATAGTGGTAAACGCATGCACTTTGCTACGATGGTAGATCAACATGGTGAGGTGTTTGACACTGTACTTTTTCCTCCAGTTGCCGCCAAATATCATTTTAGAGGCAAGGGCATTTACCGTTTTTATGGAAAGGTGGTGGAAGAGTTTGGCTTTTTGAGTATTGAGGTGATTAAAATGCAAAAACAGGATTATGTTCCAGATCCTCGCTATGCAGATATGAAAACAAGCAAAAAAGTATTCGATAGCAAAATTTCCAATGCGCTAGAAGAACCTAAAACAAATGCTTGACCCACTTGGCAATTTTTTCCGGTAATTTATAAGGGGCATAGCGTAAAGGGGGGTCTATCCAGCGCCCTCTTTTCACAATCGCTTTCTTATGGGAAAACACATCAAAAGAAGTTTTGCCATGATAGGCACCAACACCACTATGCCCAACTCCTCCAAAAGGCAGATTTTTGTTGGCAATATGGATTACCGTATCGTTAATCACTCCTCCCCCAAAACCATGCTGGGCAATAAACTTTTTTTGAGAATCTCTTTTGTTTGAAAAAATATAGGCCGCCAATGGTTTCTCATACCTCTTGACGATTGCATCAATATCGGGTTCTTTTTCGTAGGAAAAAATAGGTAGAATGGGTCCAAAAATCTCTCCTTGCATCAATGGATTGTTCAAATCAGGCTCATCAACCAAAGTAAGGCCAATAAAATTGTCCTCATCTACAGTTTCCCCACCATACAATATTCGTTGATCATCCAAAAGTGATTTCAAACGATTGTAATGTCGTTCATTAATAATTCGTGCCAAATCTGCGGATTGAGACTGCTTTTCACCATATGCCTCAACAATCTTATCCTTGAGTTTTTGAACTAATTTATCTTTGACTGTATGATGCACCAAAAGATAATCTGGCGCAAGACAGGTTTGGCCCAAGTTCAGGGCCTTGCCCCAAATAATACGCTTGGCTGCGAGAGAGATATTGGCAGTCTCATCAACAATACAAGGGTTTTTTCCACCCAGCTCCAACGTAACAGGAGTCAAGTGTTTAGCCGCACTTTCATATATGATTTTACCGATCCGTGGACTCCCTGTAAAAAAAATGTGATCCCACCGTTTCGACAATAATTCTTGAGACGTCTCTACTCCACCTTGTACAACAGCAACGTGTTCAGCAACGAATACTTTACCAATAATTTTTTCAACAATTGCAGCAGTATTCGGTGTAAGCTCTGAGGGTTTCGCCACCACAGTATTACCTGCAGCAATCGCGCCTACCATGGGGGTCAAAGTTAATTGAAAAGGGTAATTCCAAGGAGCAATGATCAAAACCTGCCCTAAAGGCTCCCTATAAATGTAATTTCTTGATGGAAAATTGGCCAAATTGCCAGAAACTCTTTCAGATTGAGCCCAAAACTCCAAGTTTTTGAGCATCGTATTTATTTCTGCCAATACAAATTGAGTCTCAGCTACAAATGTCTCAAACCTTGGTTTTTTAAAATCGGCATAGATGGCATCAGCAATGGCATCTTCCTGTTCGATTATTGCATTTCGTAATCGCTTTAGAGCATCTCTCCTAAAGGAGAGGTTTCTAGTTTTTTGGGTCGAAAAAAAAGCCTGTTGTTGTTTATGTAGTTCCATAGCTAACCATTATTTGGCATTTCTGTCAAATTAGATGTTTACATTTTCGCCCTAAAGTATACTTCTTATTTAAAAGCTGGGTGTCCTGTAATGTCAGCTCCGGTAATCAATAAATGGATGTCATGGGTTCCTTCATAAGTAATCACACTTTCCAAGTTCATCATATGACGCATAATGCTATACTCACCCGTGATTCCCATGCCGCCTAAAACCTGTCTGGCTTCACGAGCAATTTTGATAGCCATATCCACATTGTTCCGTTTGGCCATTGAAATTTGAGCCGTAGTTGCAAGCCCCTCATTTTTAAGTTGACCTAATCTAAACGCCAATAATTGTGCTTTTGTAATCTCGGTAATCATTTCGGCCAACTTCTTTTGCTGTAATTGGGTAGCTGCAATGGGTTTACCAAATTGGATACGTTCTTTGGCATAGCGAAGTGCTGTATCATAACAATCCATAGCAGCTCCAATGGCTCCCCAAGCAATTCCATATCTGGCAGAATCCAAGCATCCCAATGGCGCACCTAAACCAGTTTTGCCTGGCAAAAGATTTTCCTTGGGCACTTTTACATTGTCAAAAATCAATTCTCCGGTAGCAGAAGCACGCAAAGACCATTTGTTATGGGTTTCAGGCGTTGAAAAGCCTTCCATACCACGTTCTACGATCAATCCGTGGATTCTTCCTTCTTCATTCTTGGCCCATACCACCGCTACATCTGCAAATGGTGAATTTGAAATCCAAAGTTTGGCGCCATTCAACAAAAAATGGTCACCCATATCTTTGTATTTGGTCTCCATTCCACTAGGATTTGAACCATGATTGGGTTCTGTAAGTCCAAAACAGCCCATCCATTCCCCTGTAGCCAATTTTGGCAAATATTTTTTACGTTGTTCTTCTGTTCCATAAGCAAAAATGGGGTACATCACTAAAGAAGATTGTACAGAAGCAGTTGAACGAACTCCGCTGTCCCCTCTTTCAATTTCTTGCATGATCAAACCATAACTGATCTGATCCAATCCGGCACCACCATATTCCTCGGGAATGTACGGGCCAAAGGCCCCAATTTCAGCCAAACCTCCAATAATTTCCTTTGGAAACTCAGCTTTCTGCGCATATTCCTCAATAATAGGAGAGACATCGCGCTTTACCCACTGACGAGCAGCATCACGTACCAACTTATGTTCTTCGGAGAGTAAATCATCTAGATTGTAGTAATCGGGGGCTTCAAATAAATCAGGTTTCATGCAAAAAAATTTGGCTAAAGGTAAGAATGAAAAACAACAGAACAAGTTGTTTTAGTTACATTTTTAAATAGAACTCTTTAGTTAAGTCAACATATTCTTTTGTGTATTGGTGACGCTCCAATTCAATGATCAATTCATTCTCAACGATTGTTTCCTTAGTGAAACCAAACTCCAAAAGGCTTCTTTTTAATTCCGAATTTGAATTTCCTTTGACCCTAGTTATTCTTCTGGTGAAAAGCCCGAAATTTTCTGCCAAAGCAACAAAATTCCATTCTTTTTTATATGGAATAATCACTGAAAAAACACCTTTCGGAGAAAGTAATTTGGATACTCCTTCTAAAAGTTCATCAAACGGAAGAGCATCATTTTGACGTGCAATATCCCGTGCTGCATCTCCGCTGGAAACCTCTTCAGAATAAAAAGGGGGGTTCGATATGATCAAATCGTATGTATCTTCAATCTCATCTACGAATTCATCCAAACCAGCATGGTAACAAAATAATCTGTCGGCCCAAGGGGAAGCTTCAAAATTCTCCACACATTGCTCATAAGCATCTTCATCCAATTCAATCGCATCAATAAGCTCTGCATCACATCGTTGCGCCATTTGTAAAGCAATCAAGCCGGTACCTGAACCTATATCCAAAATGGAATTGGGTTTTCCGTTGATTAATGTCCAAGCACCCAATAAAACTCCGTCTGTACCCACTTTCATGGCACAACGGTCTTGGTGAATGGTAAATTGTTTGAATTTAAAGGGCTTGTTCATTCAATCTCCCTGGTTCCCTAGTTTCTGTTCCCTCCAGTTCAAGTAATGAATCCCCAAGTCTAGTTCGCATCGTATTGGCCAACAGTTTGATTTTTTCCACCACTTCGGGATGTTCAGAAGCTACATTTTTGGTCTCACTGATATCGTTTTCCACATCATACAGTTCAATCTCTTCCATATCAATCATCCGATATTCTCCGGGTTGACCATCATTTCCCGGTTCTTGTCCATCCATGGTGCGGTAACGATGAGGGAAGTATAGTTTCCATTTGCCATATCGTACCCCAAACATTTCGTTTACGCGATAGTAAAAGAAATAGGCTTCTTGCACAGCTTCTTTGCTTTCTCCGGTTATTACTTTCCAAGCACTTTTGCCATCAATGATTTTCTCGGGTAGTTTTGAATCTGTAAGCTCTGCGATAGTTGGTAAAATATCGATGGCCATAACGGGCACACTGATTTCTTGACCCGCTTTAAGTTTGTTGGGATATTTCATGATGAAAGGCTCACGTTGACCGCCTTCCCATCCTGTACCCTTTCCTTCACGAAGTGGCAAAGCACTTCCGGCATGGTTACCATAGGACAACCAAGGTCCATTATCCGAAGTAAAAATAACAATGGTGTTTTCTTCAAGGCCATTATCCTTAAGAGCTTCCATGATTTGGCCTACTGACCAATCAATTTCCATGATTACATCCCCATATAGCCCTCTTTCTGATTTCCCTTTGAATTTGTCCGAAACAAACAAAGGAACATGGGGTTGCGGGTGTGGAACGTACAAAAAGAAGGGATTATCCTTGTTCCTTTTGATAAAATCTACACTTCTTTCCGTAATCTGGGTGGTTAATTGTGACTGTTCCGTTACTATATCTATTACCGTTTCATTTTCGTAAAGCGGCAAGTCTGGAAAATTGAAGATTGGACCCTGTTGGGGATGAAATGGCCACATATCGTTGGAATATGGGATGCCAAACCACTCATCAAATCCATGCCTGGTGGGCAAAAATTGTTCATGATGCCCCAAATGCCATTTTCCATAAATTGCTGTTGCATAACCTTTGTTTTTGAGCATTTCAGCCAAGGTAGTTTCCGAGGAATTGATTCCATGGGTATTGTCTGGTCCCAAAGCATTATGGATTCCAATGCGATTGGGGTAGCAACCGGTTAATATTCCTGCTCTAGATGCAGAACAAACTGCTTGGGCAGAATAATAACTTGTCAGTTTCACCCCTTCGGAAGCCATTTCATCCAGATGGGGAGTTTTAATATTTGGAGAACCAAAAACCCCTACATCTTGATACCCTTGGTCATCTGTAAAAATGAGAACAACGTTTGGGGGCGCATTGGGTTTTTCCTTTTTGACGGTTTTCTCTTTACAGGAAAGGAAACAAAAAACGATAGCAATAAAACAATAGCGAATCATGGTTGGAAATAAAAGTTGGACATAAATATAGCCTTAATACGGCATATTATGGTTTTTATCCCAAATAGAGATCTACTAAACCTTCGGGTGCTTTTACATGAACAGTTTTTGATTTTCTATCCACTTTGGTGATGATATCATCACTAATAGGAATCAACAACTCTTTTCCATCCTTTTCGGCTTCAAAAAGTTCTTGGGAAGCACTATCGTTTACTGCTTTGATGATTCCAATATCTCCATGAACCTCATCCATTAAGGTGAATCCTATCACTTCGTGAAAGTAAAACTTGTCCCCGGTAAGCGGTGGAAGCATTTCCAAGGGAAGATATAATTCGGAACCGATAATCTTATCTGCAGTGGATTCATCTTTTACTTCCTCAAAATCGATGCGTAGTAATGCAGATTTATGCAATCGGCATCGATCAATAAAAAATGGAACCAGATTGTTTCCTAATGAAACAAAAACTGATTCCATGTTTTCGTAGATTTCGGGTTCATCGGTATCGAGTTTTACCAATACTTCACCCTTAAAACTATATTTTGAAACGACTTTGCCCAGGTAGAAACAGTCTTCCTTGCGCATCGTCTAAAAGTTTACTCTTCTTCTTTGCTTGCCTCAGCTTCTTCGGCAGGAGCAGCTTCCTCAGCTTTGGCTTCTGGCTCAGTAGCAACAGCCTCTTCTTTTGCTGGTTCGGCAGGAGCTTCTTCTTTAGCAGGCTCTTCAACAGCTGCAGTTTCTTCTGCAACCGTTTCGGCAGTTTCAGCTACTTCTTCAGCAACTTCCTCAACAGCCTCTTCTTCAGGCAATGCAGCAGCAGCTCTTTTATCGCTAAATTCTTTCTCAGCTTCCAACGCCTTTGCTTTTGCATCTGCCTCAGCTTTGCTCAAACCATCTCTTTTAGCTTGAACGGCTTTTTCTTTTTCTTCAACCCAAGCATTGAATTTTTCCTCTGCTTGTTCTTCCGTTAAGGCTCCTTTGCGAACACCACCTAATAGATGATGTTTCATCATAACTCCTTTATAAGATAAAATAGCTCTGGCTGTATCGGTAGGTTGTGCACCATTGCTCAACCATTTTACAGATCCATCAATATCCAAATTAATAGTAGCTGGATTGGTATTAGGGTTATAGGTTCCTAATTTTTCCAAGTATTTACCGTCTCTTTTTGATCTTGAATCTGCAGCAACCACCCAATAAAATGGTTTACCTTTTTTACCGTGTCTTTGAAGTCTAATCTTTACTGGCATATCACATTAATTTGTAGGGTGCCCGACCCTGGTTATTAATTCTATTTTAAATCGCTTTCTAGTTAAGCGGGTGCAAATATACTTGATTTCTTTTAATGCGCAATGACAATACAGACTTTCTATTCCCGCTCCGCCAGTTGGTCTTTACCTTTCACTAATTTAGATTTATGATCCTGGACCAGCTTCTTGATTTGCTGAAGGATTTCAGCATTATCCTCCGCTAAATTATACTGTTCTGACGGATCATGATTCAGATTGTACAAAACTGGTGTTTGATGTTCGGTTCGCTCACCAAATTGCCCGTAAGCACCCTGAGTGATAAAGTGCGCTTTGTAATCGCCTAAACGAGCGGCAAACAAATCCGTTCCCCGATAATACAAAACGCTTTTTCGCGAACTTGGATTATGATTCAACAACGTTTCACTCAGGTCATATCCGTCCATAATCCGATCTTGGGGAATTTCCACACCAGCCATACTACTAAATGTGGTGAACAAATCCATCGTTGAACCCAATTCGGTAACCAGGCCTGGTTTAATATGTCCTGGTCCCCAAAAAATGGCGGGTTCCCGCATACCGCCTTCCCAGGTTGTTCCTTTTCCAGCTCTTAAAAGTCCAGCGCTACCCCCATTGGTTTTAAATGGCAGCCATGGCCCATTGTCTGAAGTAAAAACCACAATGGTATTATCGGCCAATCCTTCGGATTCAATTGCTTTCAATATTTTTCCAACGCCATCATCAATTTCCTCGACCACATCGCCATACAATCCGCGCTTACTTTTTCCCATGGCTTCCTTAGAAGCGAACAAGGGAATATGAGGTAAATTATGGGCCAGGTATATAAAAAATGGCTTGTCTTTGTGCTTTTTAATATAGGAAATGGTCTCCTCCGAATATCGTTTTGTTATGGTATTCTGATTGGCAGGCCGTTCCACAATTTCGGTATTGCGAAGCAGGGGCACATTAAAGTGTTCGGTTTTAATGTCTTCGTTCTGCTGGTTCCAATAACCGCCATCAGGATATTCCACGACCCTATCCATATCATTGGAATACGGGATACCGAAGTAATAATCAAAACCATTATTGGTAGGTAGATACTGCTCTTTATGCCCTAAATGCCATTTTCCGATACAAGCTGTGTTATATCCAGCCTTTTTTAACTGTTCGGCCAGGGTAATTTCACTTGCCGGCAATCCGTTTTTTGAATCTGGGAAAAGTACACGGTGTTTATTACTAGCCATTCCATTTCTAACGGGTAATCTTCCTGTAAGCAAAGCTGCCCTACTGGGAGTACAAACGCTGGCTCCGACATAAAAATTGGTCCATTTTTGACCTTCATAGGCCATTCGGTCCAAATTTGGGGTGTTGATTGTAGGATGCCCATATACACTTAAATCACCATATCCAAGATCATCGGCAAAAATGATGATAAAGTTTGGCTGGTCATTGGAACTTGTCTGAGCATTGGAGTTTACAGAAATTCCGAAAAAGATCAGGAACAGTATTAGAATAATAGGACTCGATATCCTTTTAGATACTTTCATTTAGTTATGGTTTTTTCGCTATATTAATAAGACTCATAAGAATTGTAAATAACATCAAAAAAAATTCCGAATTCAAAAAAAGAGCATCTCAGTTATGATTAAAACAAAATAGGAAAATCTTTAGTTGATAACTCCTAAAAACTACTTTTTATAAAACCTTCTTGTTTGCATATTTTTAAACGCTATTTATTTCACAGGCTAACAGCGCTCACATGTACTTAATTTTTGATACCGAAACCACTGGATTGCCAAAACGATGGAATGCCCCAATCACGGATACTGACAATTGGCCGCGATGTGTGCAAATTGCATGGCAATTGCATGACGAACTGGGAAATCTGGTAGAGCATCAAGATATGTTGGTACAGCCAGATGGATTTAACGTTCCATATGAAGCAGAACAGATCCACGGTATTTCCACAGCTTTGGCAGAGCAAGATGGAGTCTCCTTAAACCAAGCTTTACAGCTTTTTAACGAAGCGCTTTCCAAAGCAAAATTTGTAGTGGGGCAAAATGTGGATTTCGACATCAATATTATGGGGTGCGAATTTCACAGAATGGGAGTTGAAAATTCATTGACCCAACTTCCAGTTTTGGATACGTGTACAGAATCCACAGCTGAACTTTGTAAAATTCCTGGAGGTCGTGGGGGTAAGTTTAAATTGCCTACACTAACCGAACTCCACGAATTTCTTTTTGGGGAACCCTTTGCTGAAGCGCACAATGCAACAGCAGATGTCGAAGCTACTACCCGTTGCTTTTTAGAATTGGTTCGTAAAAGACATTTTTCACTGGAAGAACTGGATGTTCAACCTGATTACTTTGAACATTTTTCTGAAGCGAATCCTCAGACAATCCCACTTATTGGATTAAAGCACATCAACCTTAAAAAAGCTTCCAAAGAAATTTCCGATGCCCTTTGGGCCGAAGATACTGGTGAGATTTCAGAGGATGAAATCAACAAGAATGTTGAGAGTCTTGCAGATGCCACTTTTGCGCATTTGCATAACCACTCGCAATTTTCAGTGCTTCAATCCACCATAAATATTAAGAGCTTAGTTAAAGCTGCAGCAGATAACCATATGCCCGCAGTAGCTTTAACCGATCATGCCAACATGATGGGGGCTTTTCATTTTGTGAAAGAAGTAAAAGCCCACAACAAATCAGTCCAGGAGAAGAATGCCGAATTGGATGAAAACGATGAATCTCCTTTGGAGAATGAAATCACTCCTATCATCGGCTGCGAATTCTATGTTTGTGAAGATCATACCAACAAAAATGTAAAAGACTACGGTTATCAAATCGTACTGTTGGCTAAAAATAAAACTGGGTATCACAATCTGGCCAAAATGTCTTCCATTGCCTATACAGATGGCTTTTATTATGTGCCTAGAATCGATAAAAAGATTATAGCGCAGTACAAGGAAGATGTAATCGCACTTACTGGAAACCTTTATGGTGAAGTCCCCAATAAAATCCTGAATATTGGGGAAAAGCAGGCCGAAGAGGCTTTGTTATGGTGGAAAGAGCAGTTTGGTGATGACCTATACATGGAAATGATGCGCCATGGACAAGAAGATGAAGATCGGGTAAATCAGGTTTTGGTTCCCATGGCCAAAAAGCACGAAGTGAAAATCATTGCCTCCAACAATACTTATTACTGTGATAAAAAAGATGCCGAGGCCCATGACATTCTACTTTGCGTAAAAGATGGTGAAAAACAGACCACACCGATAGGTCGAGGTCGAGGTTACCGATATGGCTTACCCAATCAAGAATATTACTTCAAGTCTTCTGATGAAATGAAGACGCTTTTCAAAGATGTTCCTGAGGCTATTCTCAATATTCAAGAGGTCATTGATAAGGTGGAACCTTTCGATTTGGCTCGAGATGTATTGCTTCCAAAATTTGATATTCCAAATGAGTATAATGTAGAAGAAGATAATGTTGATGGTGGCAAACGTGGTGAAAATGCTTATCTGAAGCACATAACCTACCAAGGAGCTGAAAAACGCTATGATGAAATTACAGATGAAATTACCGAGCGAATCGACTTTGAATTAGCCACGATTAAAAATTCAGGCTATCCCGGTTATTTTTTGATTGTAGAAGATTTTATCCGTGAAGCCAGAAATATGGGTGTTTCTGTCGGACCTGGTCGGGGGTCTGCTGCCGGATCTGTAGTGGCCTATTGTTTGGGCATTACCAATATTGATCCTTTAAAGTATGACCTGCTTTTCGAGCGGTTTCTGAATCCAGATAGGGTGTCTATGCCTGATATCGATATTGATTTTGATGATGAAGGTCGAGGAAAGGTCATGGATTATGTAATTAATAAGTACGGCGCCAATCAGGTGGCACAGATTATCACCTACGGTACCATGGCCGCCAAATCCTCCATTCGGGACACGGCCAGGGTATTGGATTTGCCGCTGAACGATGCAGACCGGATTGCGAAGCTCATCCCAAACATGTCCAAACTGAACAAGATTTTTGGGGTTGAAGAATCAGAGCTGAAGAAAAAGTTCCGTTCGGATGAGTTGGAAAAAGTCCACGAATTGTTGAACATCTCCGAAGGAGATGATTTGGAAGGTCAAACCGTTAAGATGGCTCGTGTTCTTGAAGGCTCGCTTAGAAATACCGGAATCCATGCCTGTGGGGTAATTATCACCCCAGACGATATCACCAATTTCGTTCCGGTTGCCACAGCAAAAGATTCCGATTTGTATGTGACCCAGTTTGACAACTCTGTTGTTGAGAGCGCAGGACTCCTCAAAATGGATTTCTTGGGACTAAAGACTCTGACGTTAATCAAGGATACGGTTAAAATTGTCAAAGCAAGAACTGGAGTTGAATTGATTCCTGATGATTTTCCATTGGATGATGAAAAGACTTATGAGCTTTTCCAGCGTGGTGATACCGTAGGAATATTTCAGTATGAATCCCCTGGGATGCAGAAGCACATGAAGAATCTAAAACCTACGGTTTTTGATGACCTTATTGCCATGAACGCTTTGTATAGACCCGGGCCAATGGAATATATTCCCAGTTTTATTGCCAGAAAGCATGGTGAGGAGGAAATTACCTATGACCTTCCCGACATGGAGGAGTATCTCAAGGAAACCTATGGAATTACGGTTTATCAAGAGCAGGTGATGTTGCTTTCCCAAAAATTGGCTAGCTTCTCCAAAGGTGATGCCGATGTGCTGCGGAAAGCTATGGGGAAAAAGATTTTTGCTTTGCTGCAAAAATTGAAGCCTCAGTTTTTGGATGGAGGAGAAAAAAATGGACACCCAAGAGATGTTCTGGAAAAAATTTGGAAAGACTGGGAGGCTTTCGCATCCTACGCCTTCAACAAAAGTCACTCTACCTGCTACGCTTTTATTGCATATCAAACAGCGTATTTAAAAGCCCACTACCCTGCCGAATATATGGCTGCGGTGCTTTCCAACAATATGAACGACATTAAGCAGGTTACTTTCTTTATGGAAGAATGTAAGCGAATGGGGCTGGAAGTACTCGGGCCAGATGTTAATGAATCTTACTACAAATTTGCGGTCAACCAGAATAATGCCGTCCGATTTGGAATGGGAGCTATTAAGGGAGTTGGTCGTTCTGCCGTTGAAACCATTGTTGAGAATAGAAAAGAAGATGGACCCTATAAATCAGTTTTTGATTTGGCCAAGCGCGTAGAACTTAGAGCAGCCAATAAAAAATCTTTCGAAAACTTAGCTTTGGCCGGAGGATTTGATTCCTTCGGAGATACCCATCGCGCACAATACTTTCATGACGAAGGCGACGGAATAACCTTTCTGGAAAAAGTAATAAAATCCGCTGCAAAATTTCAAGAAAACAAAAACTCTTCGCAAATAGACATGTTTGGCGGAATGAGCGAAGCCCAAATTGCGGAACCCGAAGTACCACCCTGTGAAGATTGGGGCACAATGGAAAAACTCCGTAGAGAAAAAGAAGTTGTCGGTATTTATATCTCAGGGCACCCTTTGGACGATTTCAAAAAAGAAATCAAAGCGTTTTGCAATAGCAACATCTCCGCTTTTACCGATTTAGAACGTTATGTAAATCGTGAGTTAACCGTGGCAGGAGTAATTACAGATGTACAACATCGGATTTCCAAAAATGGAAAGGGATGGGGTCTTTTTACCCTTGAGGATTATAGTGATACACATGAATTCCGAATTTTTGGTGAAGAGTATCTAAAATTCAGGCATTTTCTAATGATCAACTCTTTTGTACATGTCAAGGCCTTCGTTCGGGAAGGATGGGTGAACAGGGAAACTGGAAAAAAAGGAGACCCGAGATTGCAGTTCAATGATTTTAAACAGTTGCAAGATGTAATGGATTCCTACGCCAAAAAACTGACTATTAAGTTAGATATTGACCGTCTGCAAGAAAAGCGAATTCAGACCCTTAAAGACACTTTACGATCTTACAAAGGAGACCATCCACTCAATTTTGTGGTATACGAGATGCAGGATGAAATAAAGCTTAATCTATCTAGCAGGAAGCAGAAAGTGAAAATCAACAGCGAGCTCCTTTCTGTACTGGAAGCGAACGAGATACATTACAAATTGAATTGATAGAGCATAGTTTATGCTGATGGCACGATAATTAAAATGAATCTTTGGCCAGTAAGGAATATGGGCAATATTTGACTAAATTTGCGAATATTAAAACAAATAAAATGGCACTAGAAATAACAGATGCAACTTTTGATGAAGTAGTACTTAAAAGCGATAAACCAGTAGTGGTTGATTTTTGGGCGGCATGGTGCGGTCCTTGTAGAATGGTAGGTCCTATCATTGACGAAGTAAGTAACGAATATGAAGGAAAGGCGGTAGTCGGAAAAGTTGATGTAGATGCAAACCAACAGTTTGCGGCCAAATACGGTGTACGTAACATCCCTACGGTTCTTGTTTTTAAGGACGGGGAAATCGTTAACCGTCAAGTTGGGGTGTCTCCAAAGAAAGCATACACAGACGCAATTGAAGCTGTATTATAAAATTAGTTTCTAAAACATATATTTTAAAAAAGGTTTGGCAAATGCCAAACCTTTTTTGTTTTATCTTGATCTTTTAATCCAACTATGGACATCCGATCAGAACTTCATAAGGCTCAATTGTTCCAAAATCTTGAACTTTTGGCCAATCAAATAGTCGAAGGTTTTATAAGTGGGATCCACAAAAGTCCATTTCATGGATTTTCTGCAGAATTTGCCGAGCATAAAATTTACAATCCAGGGGAAAGCACCAAACACATTGATTGGAAATTGTATGCCAAAACCGATCGTTTGTACACCAAAAGGTATGAAGATGAGACCAATTTAAGATGTCATATGATTTTAGATAATTCGGCTTCCATGTATTATCCAAAAATTGACAAACTTGGGTTGGACAACCTCAATAAAATAGGCTTTGGTGTACTGGCCATTGCCGCACTAATGCAAGTTTTAAAAAAACAGCGTGATGCGGTCGGCATGAGCATCTATTCAGATTCCTATAATTTCTATACTTCGGAAAAAAGTAGTGAACGACATTTTCAAATGTTGTACTCGAAACTCAATGAAGTTTCGAATACGATAAACGAATCGGAAACGACCAAAACATATACTTACCTCCATCAAATTGCGGAAAAAATCCACAGACGAAGCCTTATCTTTTTGTTTTCTGATATGTTTCAAACAGAAACAGAGGAAGCACAACTATTTGACGCACTCCGTCATTTAAAGTATAATAAGCATGCTGTGGTCCTTTTTCATTTACTGGATCATAAGCATGAACTTAGTTTTGATTTTGAAAACACACCCAAACGCTTTGTAGATGTCGAAAGTGGAACACATATAGATGTTTACGCTGATAATATCAAAGGCGCTTATCACCAAAAAGTTGAGGAATACATTGAAAACTTGAAGTTGAAATGTGCTCAATACAATATCAAATACATGGGAGTGGATGTAGGGTCCAACTTTTCACAGGTACTAAATACTTTTATGATTGAGCGGCAGAAATTTGTTTAGCCATTATTTTTAAAAAATCTCTTGTTGAATAGGAATGGGCAATGTATATTTGCACTCGCTTTGCAAAAAGTAATTGAACAAGATTTGAATCTGACTGTTGTCAGAGTCTTTCAAAGATAAAATCATTGGTCTGGTAGTTCAGTTGGTTAGAATACCTGCCTGTCACGCAGGGGGTCGCGGGTTCGAGTCCCGTCCAGACCGCTAGAAATTGTTCAAAATTTCACAAAAAGCCTGTAAATCAATGATTTACGGGCTTTTTAATTTTAAATAATATCAAAAATCACCATATAATATCATATAAAAAGGGCGGAATTCGGTGCGTATTTTACCCCTCAAAAAACCCGCACCTAAATCGCTGTAATTGACTGTTAAAGAAAACTTTACGGATAAATTTTAACATTTGTTTTTCGTACCTTCTGGTGAGGATTTAAAACCCGCACCTATGTATGGAAAGATGAACGTCCTTTTTTACCCGAAAAAATCAGAAAGAAATGATTACGGAATGGTGATGCTCTACGCTCGTATTACTATAAATGGTAAGCGTGGTGAGTTCAGCTTAGGTCGTCGAATAGATGAACAACGGTGGGATTCACGGGGTGGAAAACTGAGAGGAACTACTACAGAGGTATCCAATTTCAATCGATTTCTGGATAATGTCAAGAATAGGCTTTACGATATTTACGATTCGTTGCTAAAAGAACGAGAGGATATTTCAGCTACCATCATAAAGAATATTTATCTGGGTAAAGAAGGTAAAGAGTATATGCTTCTAGAAATCTTTCAAGAGCATAATGATGAAATCGAAAGTCTATTAGAGAAAGGTTTCACTAAAGGAACGTTGCAACGTTATAAGGCTGCTTTTAAGCACGTATCGGCTTACATACAACACAGTTATCATAGAAACGATATTCCAGTCCGTAGGGTCGATTATAAATTCATAACGGGGTTGGAGTTCTTTTTAAAGTCTCAACGAAACTGTGAGCATAACACCGCCATTAAATATGTTGTGAACTTCAAAAAGATTATTCGGATTGCCCTAGCCAATGAATGGATAACCAAAGACCCCTTCTTCCACTGGAAAGCTTCTTGGAAAACAAAGGAAAAGCAGTATTTGACCCAAACCGAATTGGATACACTACGTGAGATGCAATCATTTTTACCACGCCTTGATTTGGTTCGGGATATTTTTGTTTTCTGCTGCTATACAGGTTTGGCCTATTCGGATGTACAACAACTAAAACAAGAGCATATCATAATCGGAGTCAATGGGGATAGATGGATTAAAATGCCAAGAAAGAAAACAAAGGCGATTAGTAGTATTCCGTTACTTCCCCCTGCCGAAGAGATTATCCTTAAGTATAGTGAACATCCTTATGTGTTGGATGGAAAAGGTGTTTTGCCCGTACTGACCAATCAAAAATCAAATGCCTACTTAAAAGAGATTTCCGATGTATGTGGCATCAATAAAAATCTAACTACGCACTTAGCCAGACATACATTTGCAACAACTGTTACCTTATCCAACGGAGTTTCAATTTCTACTGTAAGTAAAATGTTAGGGCATCGTTCTTTAAAGACTACTCAAATCTATGCCAAGGTTCTCGATAGTAAAATTGCAGATGAAATGGATTTGTTAAAGGAACGGTTAAAAGAACAAGAGAGTCCAAAACCAGAGAACGAAACTCCATCCAAAACGTAGTCAAGTCCCAAAGCCTTACCCTTAACTTTTGCGCATGGTTCCTGTGGGGTTTTTGTAGCATTCGGAAAGATAAGCGTAAGGCAAAAACACGATAGGGCGCAACCTTCTTTTTGTCAGGCCGAAGGTATACCAAACAACGACTTTAGAGGGTTGGGTGGTATAGCGAGAGGGTAGCACGCTAAAGCGGTGCTACGTTGTCCGATTTCTGGCCAAAAGGCCAGTAGAATCAAGGTTTTCTATCAATTAATTCTCTTGATGAAATTTCGATTTTTTACTGTAAAAACTCTGGAATCTCACAAAAACACTGAAAAAGTTTACAGTAAAAACCTAAAAATTGTGAGTAAAGCAATGACATCTTTTGGTCAGCCTAAATAGATAGACTTACCATTTTTTCTATTATTCTTTTTTTCAGAAATTGGGTCAAATCCTTTCGAAAGTCCTATAAACAGCGAAAAAAGTTGACCCATTTTCGCTTTGAAATATAACATTTGCCTCGCTCAGTAGTATTAGTCCCTGGTAAGATTTAGGGCTTGCAGCGTGAAACTTCGTTTCACTCGCTCTTTCATTTTACCATTCTAAACAACTGCCTAATGTATAGTTTTCTTTTGCAACCTACGGGAGCAAAACAAGATGTCTTTGTGGTAACAAAGACACATCTTGAATTAATCAAAATTCCGGTTCATTGAAGATTATAGATTCACTTCGTATCTGGTACTTCGTCCTCCTCCAATCAGTTTGAAAATACCCTTCTGCACCAAATTCTGTAAATCTCTAGTGGCCGTAGCTTTTGAGGTACCCGTTAGTGAAATATATTTTCGGGCATTCATGCCTCCCTCAAAACCTTGATGTCCTTCCTCCAACATTCTACGAACCACTTTTTGTTGACGGTCATTTAGTGCATCCTTATTCTGATCAAAAAACTTGGTTTTTTTTAATGTAAACTCAATTTCTTGTTCTGCATCTATTTGAGCGTCTAAAACAGTTTTGACAAAATAATTCACCCAATCCGTAATTTCATTGGAACGCTGCGCCTTTTGCAATGCATCATAATATGCTTTCTTACTTCCCTCTATGGATTTGGATAGACTGAACAGCACTGGACGGCCTATACTTTGCGAAAGTGCTTTTTCAGCAACGGCACGCCCTATTCTTCCATTACCATCTTCAAAAGGATGGATGGATTCAAAATACAGATGGGCAACAGCAGCTCTTAGAATTGGCTTCTTGATAACATCCTGACTTTGGTTGAACCAATTGATAAAACCATCCATTTCAGCAGGAACTCGTTTTGAAGGAGGAGCTTCAAAATGTACTACTTCCCTGCCCATAGCTCCTGATACAATCTGCATAGGTTCTTCATGGGTACGCCACTTACCAACTTGCACCAAATTATTTCCTTTCAACAGCATATTATGCCAACCAAACAATATTTGGGTGGTCAGTGGTTCACTAAAACCATTACGAACTGCCAACATAAGTTCAGCCACACCTTCAGCTCGTTTGTCATTGGTCAAAGGAAGATTGGGTTGAATACCCAAATTTCTTTTGATGGAGGACATCACATCATTTCTGCTCAGGTATTCCCCTTCAATTTCTGAGGTTTTTATAGCCTCGGAAACCATAAGGTTGATCATGGTTTCGGTTTGCTCGGTTTCGGAAAGCCCTTCCAACACACCACTGATACGACCCGTTCTTTGTGCAAAATCAAAGAGAAAATCTTCAATGTCTGCAGTCTGATATTGAAATTTGGGCCAATCTTTTTGTTGCCAATTGTAACGCATGAGCCGATTAGAATAATTATTCGGCTCAAAAATACTAAAAATATGAGTTGATTGTTGATTTTATTTAACTCAACACTAGATAACAGCTTTCCATAGTAACTATAAAAAATTAAGGGACCATATTAAATCTTGAAAACCCACCTTCCACAGATATTGAAGAAAGTTTCCAGATAGGAATGGGGAATTGAACTTTTAAAACAAACCGTTAAAGTCTAGAAAAACCTGGGATTAATTACTTCAAATCAAAAAGTGGGTTGTCCCAAGAAACGTTGGTTTTACGAAACTTTTCTGAAGACCCTTTTTCAAAATTACCGACATCAACCCTTAAGTATTTCTGGCTTTCAATACAATAAACAAGAATGTTAGTCTAACAATCACAAAACCACTGCTTGAGAATCAGGTATTGAAGCTTTTAAATATGCCTATTCAAGCACTTTAAAGTATATACGTGTCTTTTTATAAGGACTGACAAGTCTTGTGCAGAGTTAACCCCGTGAAGACAATTATTCTATCCTGCACTCAAGAGCATAACATTTATTTATAGAGATGACATCTAAAAACTATACTTCAGTTAAAACAAAAGTGATGACAAAATACCATTAATTCGATATAGTAATATATAACCAAACAAGTTAGATAATTATGAAAAAACTTATTGTATTGAATATGGTATTCACAGCCTTGATTTTTATATCGTGCTCAAATGACGGACCAGGGGATATTGACATGATTGATGATGTTGATATGGATATGTCTGATGATATGCCCGATACAGAAGATATCGACGTTTTTGTTGTTGGATCAAATGGCAATGAAGATAATGGATCAGTACCCTTGCAGGCATTGCTATGGGTAAATGGAGAACTAATCGAATTAACAGATGGTCAAACAGACGCTGAAGCACTTTCAGTATATGTATCCGGCACTGATGTTTATGTAGCTGGATACGAATATGAAAATGGAGTATCTATAGCAAAATATTGGAAGAACGGGGTTGGTGTTCCAATAACAGATGGTTCTCGAGACGCTATTGCATATGACATTTTAGTAAATGGTGATGATGTATATATAGCTGGTGAAGAAGATTCAGAAATAGCTGGGGGTAAATCAGTAGCTAAATATTGGGAAAATGGAACATCAACATCCTTAACAGATGGTTCAAAGTTTGCCACAGCACTTTCGCTTACGCTTTCAGGAAACGATCTTCATGTTGTTGGGTATGAAAGCACTGGTCCAGGAGGTGTAAACGTTGCAAAATACTGGTTAAATGGTTCCACGGTCAATTTAACAGATGGCACCGGCTTTGGATGGGCCAATGATATTTCTATAGATCAAGATAAAGTATACATTGCTTTAAGAGAAGATAAAGAAATTAATGGGGATGATGTTAATATTGCCAGTTATTGGCATGATGGTCAAATTACGGTACTTGAAACAAATACATCCTTTACAGGAGCATTTGGGATTCTTGTTGACAATGACAATATCCATGTTTGTGGCTCAAGTCAGGCTATCAATGATAATCTTAATCTACGCTATTGGCTAAATGGGGAAATCTTATCAGATCCAAGAATAGGTGAAGCATCTTCTATAACAAAACATGAGGATGATGTGTATTATGCAGGGTTTACAGGTAGCGGTTCAAATGCTTTGGCTACCTATTGGAAAAATGATGAAATGATAGTGTTGCCCAACAATGACTTCAGCTTTGTTCTAGCCTATGCCATTTTCGTTAAATAAGATAATTTCTTGACTTCCGATTTCAATTGGCAAGGAGCAAGATTGATGACATTTTTAAGCCCTCTCGATACTTACATATATACACTAAACATTTAGATAGTTATGAAAGCACTAGTCTTACCTATTTCTTTACTCTTACTTTTGATAGCAACTTCTTGTCTTAATTTTCAAGAAAGTCCAAATGGCATAGATGATGCTACCTACGGGTCATCTGATGGATCTTTCTTTGGCATGTTCCAGAATGCCAAAAGGCCGCATGCTTTTAAAGATGTAAAGACAGGATTGACCACTAAAACCATGCAATTTCCAACGGAATGGAATGTAGTTTCCAGACCAGTGTACAAGTTTGATGTAAACTTTCCTAGTTTTCTATATCAGATTCAGAACGAGAATGGTCTCATAGCCTTCAATTCAGAAACCGAGCGATATTACAACTATAGCGACCCTTATTACAAACAATTAATGTCCCAACAGGGACAACAGATTAGTCCGGTCATTCCTTTAGAGAATATTGCAAATGGTGAATTAGTACCTCTTATGGGCAGGTATGGCTTTGATTTTTTACAAATACGAGAGATACCAGAATTATATACATCAATAGCACAAAAACTTCAACGACTCGGCATGGGACACTATGGCTATAACATGTTGGCAACGGAATGGGCCAGTCCTCAAAATGAAAAAGCATTGATAATCATGCATCAAATCGTTATGAATTCAGACGCTTCAATGTCAACACAAGTACAAATATGGACGTATGAAAAACATTTTATGGTATCCTCTAATAACAGTTTTGAAAAAAATGTAGCGCAATTTGTTGCGGCTTCTGTAGGTGAAGTTGAAGGAAAAAAATGGAAACAATATAGAGATTATGTAGTACAACAAAAACAGCGGCAAAGTCAGGTTGAACATGAAAATAGAATGCGAGATAGATGGAACAATTTTAATGCCCATCAACAAAAAATGCGAAATATCAGCACCGCCATGGACGCTAGTCAAGCTCGTTTTTTACAGAATTTAAATGGTAACACAAACTATGGGTCCTCCGGTAATAATCATAGAAATTTTTTGAATATGATTAATGGAGAAGAAACTGTCACCAATGCGGATGGACAGCAATATCAGGTAAAAGCGGGGGCAGAACATTATTGGATGAGCAGTGATGGAAAATACATTATGACAGACGATAATTTTTATAACGCCAATGGTGATATGAACCTGAACCATCAAGAATGGTACAATGTGAGCCCCAACAATTAAACACATCCAGTTCCGAAGTAAAATCAAGTATAGTCATGAAAAAAACTAAATTTTTTAAAGTAGTCTGGATACTAATGGTATCAATAAGTTTTGTGAGTTGTTCCAATGATAATGATAGTATGGTTATAGAACCCCCAATGGAATCAACACCGCCAAAAGATGATAATGATGCACCAATAAATTCTGATGCAGTAGGGCTTACCTTAATCCTAGAACAAAATTTTGGGAGTACATCTGGAGATTTTGGAAATGGGGTTGTTTCGACACCGGATGGAGGTTTCATCTTTTCGGGGATACAATCGGACGAAAATGCTTTTTTAATGGCTACAAATAGCGAACTTAATATCTCGTGGGAGAAAGAGGTAGGTGTAAGTGGAATAGGAAGCCTAGAAAATATCGTCGCATCCGAAGATGGCAATTTTATTGCTGCAGGATTCACACAAACTGATACATCTGGATTTGATTTTGATCTTTATGTTATTAAAATAGATGCTATGGGAAATATCATTTGGGAACAGACCTACGGCGTTGGAAGTATTCTGGATACATCTATAGATTTAATAGAAACCAGTGACGGAAACATAGTATTGGTAGGATCTATACAACCTGACCTTAGCGAGGATGGTGCCGGTATAAATGATATATCAGTAACAATGATCAACGAAGATGGAGTGCTCATTTGGAATAACACATATGGGGGCAGTGCTTCTGATGTAGCCATTTCTCTAATTGAAGGCAACGATGGAAACTTTCTTGTTGTAGGCACTACAACATCTGCGGATGGCGATGTATCAAGCAATAAGGGCGATGGTGACGTTTGGATATTACAAATAGATGATACTGGCCAGTTGTTGAATCAGAAAACATTTGGTTCTAGCGGACGTAATGGCGGAACATCCATCACAGCACTTCAAAATGGAAATTATATAGTTACCGCTTCCAACAACAACATTGCTGATGGTGATTTAACATCGAATAATGG
The DNA here is from genome assembly GCF_014698935.1 of Flagellimonas sp. S3867. Classification (GTDB taxonomy): domain Bacteria; phylum Bacteroidota; class Bacteroidia; order Flavobacteriales; family Flavobacteriaceae; genus Flagellimonas. The sequence continues at coordinate 16,967 of NZ_JACVMN010000003.1, read as the reverse complement.
CTCCGATGACCTTTGGATATTTACCATCGATGGTTCACTTAATCTATTGGATCAGGCGAGCTTTGGTGGAAGTGGCTCTGAAGGTTTTAGATCGGCACTATTAGAAGCGCCAAATGGGAATTTTTTTCTAACAACTTCTTCCAATAGCTCGGATACCGATGTATTGGAAAATATGGGAGAAAATGACTTTTGGGTTTTGAAATTATCACCTTCCTTAGAGATATTAGATCAAGTCTCTCTTGGGGGCACTAATTCTGACTTCGCTTCCAAGATGGTTCTATTAAATGCGGATAGATTTCTAATCGTAGGTAACTCATCTTCATCAGATGGGGATGTAGGGGAAAACAATGGCAGCTTTGATATTTGGGCCGTCATTATTGAAGATCTTCCGTAGAATAAGAATAATTAATAACTATTTGTACGTGAATTCATATAAAATAAAACGAGGTATTGCGTAAAACCGTTAAATAATATGTTTTGACCTTATTTGTTTTGTAAAGCTGTGGAAAACTGTAAATTACGTTTGCGTTTAAAGCAATGTAATGCACAAAGAAACCATCGCATATAAAAACAATCTTACGCAAGAAGAGTTCATAGATGGTTTAAAGACCAATAACGAATTGGTGATGGGAACTCTATATAACGGTAACTATCCAAAAATTGAGGCTTACGTAGTAAAAAACAGCGGGAGCAAGACTATGGCAAAAGACATTTTTCAAGAAGCTTTTATTGCCACCTGGAAAAATGTTCGAAACGATAAGTTTCAGATACAGCACGGCACTACCATTGATGCCTACCTATGCCAAATTGCCCGGAACAAATGGAAGGATTTTTTAAGGTCAACTACTCATAGAAATACAATAAATGCTGAGGAAGTGGGAAATTTAAGGATAGTGGAGGATGAGATAGAAACTGAAAAAAAATGTACACAGGAGGAGAAGTCCAAGATAGCTGTTATGAAAGCTATAGATCTGCTTGGCGAACAGTGCAGGTCGTTGTTGATGAAATTTTATTTTGAACGAAAATCGATGAAGGACATTGCAGGCGAATTGCAGTTAGATGCGGCCTCGACCCGAAATAAGAAATATAGATGTATGCAACGCTTGCGAGAGTTCGCTTTTGAGGCCCAAATTAGAAATGGACAATAAGCAACAACACATATCGGAACAAGAGCTTGAAGCTATCGAAAGCTATCTTTTTAACAAGATGGACGGTACTGAAAAATCAGCATTTGAAATGAAACTACAAACCAATAAAAAATTTCGGGAAGAATTTCAAAAGCAAAGGGCTTTAATAGAAGGCATAGAAGAAAAAGCACTTATATCCAAATTAAATGATTTTCATAAACCATTTCAAGGAAAGCAAGCGGACTCCGAAATACTTAAAAAACCGACTTACAAAAGAAATCGTTTCCATTGGGTTGCTGCTTCGGTTGCAGTTTTGATTGGACTGGGAAGCTTTTGGCTTATGAACAAGCCAACACAAAGTGACCGTCTTTTCTCCCAATATTTTGTTCCAGATTCAGGACTCCCAACTACCATGGGCAAGAACGATAATTATGCCTTTTCACGAGCAATGGTCGATTATAAGTATGGTAAGTACGAATCCGCTATTGAGATGTGGGAAGAGCAGCTGTCACAAAAACCGAAAAACGATACGCTTAACTATTACTTGGGGGTGGCCCATTTAGCCAATGGAAATGAAAAAAATGCTATTTCTTTTTTGAAAACAGCAGTGAAACAGGAACAAAGTGTTTTTAAGGATAAAGCGTTTTACTATTTGGGAATGGCGCTTTTAAAACAAGCCGATATTTCATCAGCCAAAGAAAATCTGAAAAAAAGTAGTTTAAGAAAAAGTAAGGAGCTCATTTCCGAATTGGGCGAATAAGTTAGTTCCCCCTCTCTTGTTAAAAATCAATCAATGTTATCCATTAGATATATTTTAATTCTCCTTTTTATTATAAGATGTTTTCATGGCCTAAACGCTCAGAACCAATCTACGGCAGATTACACAGGAATTCAGAATTTATTAGATCAAGGTAAAACCCAAGAGGCTCAAAAAAAACTGGCCCACAGGCTTTCTTTTTTTCACGCACAAAAAAATTATGATTCTTTGGTCAAATATATTCCGTTAGTGGGGAGTTTTGAACTTTCCAATAATAATCCAAAGCTAGCTATCAATAAGGCCGAAGTTTTTGTGGAAAAAATTGAAAAAAGTAAAGAGAGTCATATTATTGTGGATGCCTTAATAGCGCTATCGAATCTATATTTTAATGCGCGATATCATCAAAAAAATTATGAAGCAAGTAAAAAAGCAGTAGAAATTGCAAGGTCATCAATCGGCGTAGAAAAATCAAAAATATCCGCTTTGGAAGGAAACATGGGCACAGCCCTGTTATATTTAAGAAACAATGTTGATGCCCAAAAACACTTTTATAGGGCCAAATATATTTTGGAAGCCCATGGCATTATTGATGTAGAGCAATTTTATAATGTCTATAATAATTTGGGAAGAGTACATGCCAACCTGGTGCGTTTAGATAGCTCCATTTATTACTACGAAAAAGCTTTGAAGGTACTAGATGATCTTCAAGATGGAGATCCAGATGTATATTATAGGAGGGCAATTGTAAAAAATAATTTAGCCCTAAATTTTCAGAACATTGGCAAAACTGAAAAAGGAATTCAATACATCCAAGAAACCATCTCTGATTTCCAAACTTACATCGATAATGGCGAGGACGAATCAAAAAAGCTAAGAGCTACTAGGAATAGGCTTGTAACTATCGACAATCTCGGAACCTTTTTTTACGGAATAGGCGAATATAAGCGGGCAATTGATTTAATCGATTATTCCTATAAGCAAAAACTTGCATATTTAAACAATAACGATGCCGACATCGTTTTTTCATTGGTCATTCTTGGTGAAGCTCATCTATATGCAAGAAACTATGAGGAGGCGGTAAATTTTCTGGACAAGGCACTTGTTATTATTGATAGCGACCCACAAGGGTTGGCCTATTTAAATAGTTACACACAAATGTTGCGAGCATCTTTGGCCGAAGCCATGGAAGATTTTACCAAAGCACAATTTTTTTATGAGAAAGGAGAGGCAATTTTGAATGAAAAGTTCAAAGGGGTCTATTTACGAGAGGAGCTAAGCAGTTTTATTACCATGTCTTTATTCTATGCCAAAGTTGGGAATAAAGAGAGGGCTATAAAATTGGCAAAACAAGCATATGACTATACGAATAGAACAAATTTCCAAAACCAGCTGGTAAAATTTTATCATACCCAAAATATGGCCGAGGTCAACTTTATTCTAAAAGACTACCAACAATCACTGGAATATAGCGAAAAAGCGCTATCCTCTTTTAAATTGGGACACTTGGATGCAGATAACAAATCTGATTCGATTCAAATTACGTATCATAAACCCAAATCAATATTGATCAACGCGCAATCGAGATATTACTTGAAAAGTAATAAATCTGAAGCCTTTTTGAAACAATTATTAGAATATACCCTATCAGGGGTGGCCATTTTAGAACAACGCAAAACTGCCCTTAAATCTGTTGATGATATCAAACTGCTCATTGCAGAAAACAATGACTTTTTCAAATTTCTCAAGCGATTGTATTTGGACTTGCATGCGTTAAAAACTGATGACGCCAATCTAAAAAAGCTAATTGCCATCCACGAGTCCAGTATTTATAATCGTATTCGGGCTCGATTAAACATCAAGCAAAACTTGAGTTTTTTAGATGTTCCGAAAGAGGTACTGGAAAGGGAAAAAATGTTAAGGGATGAATTGTCCAGTTCTCTAGATCAAAAAGAAATTGAATCCTTTTTTAATACTGATAAAGCCTGGGGTACTTTTTTGGATTCGTTACGTCGAGCTTATCCCAAATATTACAAAATGCGTTATGCTACAATTGAGGAACCTTTGGACAAGTTACAGAAGCAGATTCCGTCCAAGACCACTTTAGTTCGCTATCTATTTATTGAGAATGAGCTCTACGCATATGTGGCCGATGCGACCCATGAAAAATTAGTGCACCTTAATTTTAATAGGAAAAACAATAAAATTCAGCTCCTATCCAAATATGAAAACCCCATAGCCGTAATTGCAGATGCCTCGCAGGAACTATATGAACAGCTCTGGAAGCCTTTAGCACAGCTGGTAAAAACCGAAAAAGTAATTATTTTCCCCGATGCTGAGCTTTTTAATTTAAGTTTTGATCTGTTGTGTCCAACAAAAATAAAAAGCTTTAAGGATTTTGCTACTCAAAGCCTCTTGGCCAAGCATAGTATTTCTTATAATTACAGCCTTTTGTTGTTACATGAGGATAGAAAAACAGTTGATTATAGTAATGATTTTATAGCTTTTGCACCTGAGTTCAATGATACTATGAAGGGTGACTATGAGTTGGCCATTACCGATTCTATCAACTTGGATAAAACCTACTTAACCCTTTTGCCACAGCCGTTCAGTTCAGATTTGGTGAAAAAATTCAGCAAAAGGTTTAAGGGTAGCTCATTTTTAAATGCGAACGCTACCAAACCAGTTTTTACAACTTCTGCCAAAGAGCACAAAATCATTCATATCGGCACCCATGCCGATTCCAACAATGTGAGCCCAGAACTTTCACGGCTTATTTTTGCGAAAAACACAAATGGGGAAGCCAATCTTGAAGATAATTCACTTTTTACCTATGAAATCTACAATCACGATTTTTCATCTAACTTGGCCATCCTTACTGCTTGTGAAACAGGCAAACCTACCTACCAATCGGGCGAAGGCATGATCTCCTTGGCACATGCCTTTAATTATGCGGGAAGTGAAAGTATTTTGACCAGCTTGTGGATGATAGATGAGAAGGCCAGCACCAGTATAGTAGCTTCCTTTTACGAATATGTGGCCGATGGATTTGCAAAGGACGAAGCGCTAAAAAAAGCAAAACTAGATTATATCATTAAAGCTCCGGAAGATACGGTTTCTCCCCAATATTGGGCTGGGTTGATATTGATGGGTGATGCGGAACCCATTGCTATTGCCACATCCGTTCCTCCGTTTGTATTCACAGCCGCAATTGTCATAATCCTTTTGGTTGTAGGTTTTCTTTACCTACGAAAAAAGAATGCCCGCAAAGTTTAGTCAAACTTTAAGAACGGTTTATCCCAAAAGGAAAACTACAGAGTTTTCAGGATTATCCGAATACCTCCCCCTAAGCAGATTCCTTTCATCATAAAACTTCCACAAACCTTGCATTACTGCCAAATGTACTTTGGGTGATGACATTATCCATAAACCTCGATATACCTAAAAGGAAACTCATTAAAAATCAAACCAAATGAAAACAATTACAAGAATTTTCGCCCTATTTATTGTGTGCTTAACTTATGGACAACAGGGCAGTTCCAACAACGACGGTCTATTTCAGCATTGGACGTTGGGCATCAAAGCTGGAGGCAATTTATCGGTTCTTTTTGGAGACTTAGGTGATGACAAACAAGTCGTCTATCCCAATGCGCATTTCGGAGGTGTTGCCGATCGAACTATAAACGAAGAATGGGCCATAGCTTTAGAACCGCACATTTCAATCGTGGGTAGGCGCCAAAGCGTAGGGCGCGAACGCATAACATATCTAAACATTCCAGTGCTTGCCAAGTATCAACTCCCCAATAATTTGACGGTGGACGGAGGACTACACTTGGGCGTAAAGGTTGCTGAATTTAGGGAGGCTGACAATCCAATGGAGCGTTATAAAACAATGGCGCCCGGAATTACACTGGGGACAACGTACAGTTTTAACAAAAATTGGTTTACTCAATTTCGCCTTAACTATAAAATTTCTGATGTAATTAGAGATGATGCCGGTGATACAGAAGGAACTTCTATATTGGTCTTTCAAGTGTCTGTGGGGTATACTTTTGGAAAGTAGTTAAATAATACAAGCACTTAATTACTCTTTAGCTCTATAATTCCTAAAATTTACAATATGGATTTTGGAAATTGTGGAGGTTGTGCTATTACAAATGTTTTGTAATGTTTAACAGAAAATAAATAATTGAATATCCCTTTTTCATAGAAATATAAATTCATCATAGCACTATATCAAAAAGATAGTTTCAAGCTACTCCATTTCCAGTTTGAACGCTCAGTTTTGCGGAGCTGCCATAAAGTTTAATTATGTCCAACACAAAAAGCCTAAAAAAAGAACCTCCCATATTAGGAAGGCTCTTATTCATATCCGGTTGGATATCTTCGTATGAAATTAACTAACTCTAACTTTTATTCAACTAAGGAACATTGGGGTTATTATCGTCCGGATCTTCAAGTGCAGGTACCCCATCCTCATCCTTATCCACAAAACTACCCCCTGGGCCTACCAATAGTTCAAAATTGATTGGCAGAAAAGTATTTAATACCTCAGTTTCAAATTCTGAGGTAGGTGCTGCCACTGCTGAAATGGATGAGAAAGTACTCCCCGAAATTAATAATGACCTTACAGTGATTATTGCTGTCATATTATTAAAACGGAGCAACCTAGCATTGAATTCCATGGGAATTCCAGAAATAGATTGATTACCAGAAGGAAGTGTCCTACAAACCACTTCTGGTGTACCGGTAAAATTAAAAAATGAAAACATACTGTTAATCTCGTTGGCAATGATGCTCTGAGAAGAAACTTGACCAACGGCTTGTGTACCCGGAACATATCTAAATATGGCCGAATCATCATTCCGGATTACATTGACTCCTCTAGTCCCAGTTTGTGGATCTGCAATTTCAAATGGAGTATAGCTTTGAGGAATTGTGAAGCCTAATCCTGGAAATTGACTGTGTATATAACGTTGTCCTGGATTTGGTATCAAAGGTACTTGCGTTAAAGGAGCTGGAATGCCATGGCCCAACTCCCAATATATGGCCGTGACACCTTGAATTTCTGGACATAGTCCTTGGATATTATTTTCATTTACAATGTCTCCACCAGTATCATCTTTGCTACAAGAACAAAGAATTAAAACAATAACACTGAGATAATAAATATTTGTTTTTTTCATGTTAAAGGTCTTTTCTATATATCGAAAAACCTTCAAAATGTCATCACTAATTTTTTATAAATGAGTCTGCATGCAATAGAACAAGGATATTCGTATGTTTATGTAGTTGTCACCTTTTTATGGTTATTCAAAGCAAGTTGGGTTATGTAGGGGTTCCATAAAACGAACATTTTTTAGGAATCACTACTTTTTAGATATGTCTCTTTAATTCGCCGATTTAAGGGACAACATTTTGAATTTAATATACTCCAAGGTATAAGTCCGATTCTTGGTCTTTTTTAGTAGTATCGTTAATAGACCTTTAACGGGACAATCTTGGTTTACAAAATGCACCGTTTAATTGAACTTTTGCACTAACACAAGTTCATTGATAATAAGGAGTTTACTTTTTCCGTACACTTAAATAGTTTACCTTATATACCCTTTATTGCCCCTAAGATGAAGTTCGGATATGCAAGGGTGAGTACAAAATCCCAAAAACACGATTTACAGGTGGATGCCTTTCTGAAGGAAGGAATCAAATCCAAGAACATTTATGCGGATATATCATCAGGAGCAAAGGCAGAACGAAAGGGACTGGATGAACTGCTGTCCATTTTGAGGGAGGGTGATACACTTGTGGTCTGGAAACTGGACAGAATTGCCAGAAGCCTTTCACATCTGACCAAGCTCATTGAGGATTTTGAGCAAAAGGGAATCCACTTCAAAAGCATTCAGGAAAACTTCATTGATACTACATCACCACACGGGAGGTTCATATTCAACCTGTTCGCTTCGGTTGCCCAATTGGAAAGGGACATCATCATTGAACGGACACGGGCAGGGCTTGAGAGTTCAAGGCGACGGGGGATGAAAATCGGCCGGAAGCCTGGTCTGAGCAATCAGGCATTGCACAAAGCCATGTTAGCGGAACGGTACTACAGGGACAATAAATTGAGTGTTGAGGAAATCATGAAGCTCATTGATGTTGGATCCAAAAAGACCCTCTATAAATATCTGGCATACCAAGGAAGGCGAAAGTGCCTAGAGTGTGGAACACTTTTCTGGGACAAGAAGCAAAACTTGGACAAGGCATATTGTAAAATGCACAAAAGGAAAATCAAATCCAATTGACTGTTTTACTCTCCTTTCACCGAAAACCCAATTTTTGATAAATGGGATTTTCCTACATTTATGAAAATTCAAATAAAGGATTAATGAAATACAAGGTTTTCAGTGTTGTCCAGTTTTCCGATAGTCTTGTAAAATCAAAACGGTTAGAAAAAATAGCTACTGATTCGGTCAACTGGTGGACTTTTTACAAAAACAAAGAAGCGAATTGGATTGAGTTTTATCCTTTCAGCGAACATCATGGTGGAGGAGCCCCTTATATAATTAATATAGGTTCTTCAGATTTTGAACCTTGGATAGAGGACAACAAAGATTTTGTGAATTCGGTTAGGGAGTTAATCGATACTAAAGTTTAATAAAAAGATGAAACTTCAATCATTATTCGCATCCCGAACTGAAAATCTTGCAGTAAAAATCAGTTTAGTGGATTTGAAAAAACTATTGAATGAAGGTCACAAAAAGTTTCATTTCAAATGGCTGTCTGAAAATAGTTTTGTGATAAGTTTAAATTTTTCGTTTGGAACTAATTTGGTTTTTGATACGAACTATCCCAATACCAAAAGTGATATTATTTTTTACGGAAATTTGGCTGAAAAGGAAGTTTTAAAAACAGAAATCATTTTGAGGACTAAAAAGAAACTTTTTCTTCCAATTCTTATGATTGTATTACTAATCTTGGTTATAATTTTTCAAACATTCGTAGAAATAGAATTTCCAGTTGTTTTGATTGCCTTTCTCTTATTTTCAATTCTAATTTTTGGATTTCTGAATTTTATTAAAAGTGAAGAGGATAGATTATTAAGGATATTTATGGAATTCCTCAACAATAGTTAAATTCACAATAACAAAGTTCAAAAAAACGATTTTAAAACATATCCGTTTAAGAAATAAATATTTAATAGATGCAATTGCTTAGAAAAGTATTGAAAGTCACCTTCTGCATTATTTTTTTTACAGCCGTTCTTGGTTGCAATTTTCAAAATAAGAAAAACAAAACCGAAACCGAAACAGTACCCTCAGTAAACGTTCAGAATATCCAATTTTATTCTTCTTACTGCATTTATTCGCTTGAAGAAAATGGCAGTGTTTCTTCTAAAACAATCGAACGGTTGACATCAGACTTATTACCAAACTATACGTTGGTAGATTCTCTTTCAAGTGAAACAGAAACCAATGAGTTTACAATCGTTCATTTTTCAAATCCCAAAGAAGAGTATCCTGCTCCCGATATTGGCTATTTACAGCATTCAGGACACAATCTTTCGCAAGAAGAAATGGACAACCTCCAAAACCCAACCAGTGCCATGCTTATTACCTTCACTGGAACCAATGAAAATGTTATCGCAGATAATATTCAGATAAACGCAATCATTGACACTCTACTAAATAGGTCCAATTCAGTTGTTACTGACTACGCAACCTATGAATCGTTCAATAGTAATTCTTGGAAATCGGATAGGGTTGACAAGTTCAACCATAATAGCCAAGATATTACAAGTCAATATACTATTCATTTATATCGGGATGGCAGCTTTTGCAGGGCCGTTACCCTCGGTATGGGTAAATTATGTTTACCAGATATCTCGATTGATGGAATTAGTTGTAACAATCAATACTCTTTCGCAAGTCTAATAAATTTGATCGGTCAGACTTTATTTGAGAATCCGAAGATTACAAATGAGTCCAACATTTTAGTTGACATAAACAAAATTCAAAATGACAGTGTAAGGAATTCCCTGATTTCTTCCCTCGAAGAAAATGCGGAGAAAAAAGGAATCTTGAATCTAAAATCTGTAGCTCCCCAAGAAGGAGATGCCTATAACGAACAGTACCAAATAATTTTTGAAAACCTCGATTTCTCGTCACCACAAGAAGAGCAGGAAGAGCTCATAAGCACTATTTTCGGAGCGACCGATCAAGTTGAGTATATCAATCACGACGATAAAGTCTTGGCAGCTAGCAATAGGGCAAAACAAAAATTACCAGAGTATAAAAAACTTTTTAACCATGGGCTGGAACCAGGATTTTCCTTGCTTTTAAAAGCTCCCTTTGAGACAGATAATGGAGGTAACGAATGGATGTGGATTGAAGTTACTGAGTGGAAGGAATCGAAAATTACTGGAATACTTCAAAATGATCCTTTCGAAATTTCAGATTTAAAAGCTGGCGCTATAGTTAATACCGATCAGGATGATGTTTTTGACTACATTTATTATCATGCGGATGGAACTAATGAAGGAAATGAAACTGGAGCCATTATAAGTGGTAGTAATTGAAAAGAATAAATAAAGTTCAAAAAGGATGGAAAAGAAAAATATAAGCTTTTTCAATGCTGCTGATGAAGCTAATAAGCAGGAGGTTGACAGCCACTCATTCGAAGAGAGTTTGATTTATAATGTTTTGTTTCAAAGAAAACTGGTTCTGCAAGATGCATATTATATCAATTCAAGATATTTAAGAGCTCATGTGTTAGATAATCCCTTCCATCAATTTTCTTTGTTTGAATTGGCCTCTCAAGAAGGTATTATTGTTCCCACTATTCGTAATAGAAATTTATCTTTTTTTAATAATTTAAAAGAGCTTTCCAGTGAAAGAAATTATGGTAAAAATGAACATAATTTGGATATTAAAATATTAGAAAATACCCGTTATGAAGCATTTATTAAAAACTGTCATTTCGAAAGTGAAAGTACTTTGGATAATGGTGTTGAGTTAGCTAAAGGATATAGAGATCTGGTTGAACATTTTATCATGGGTGACAAAATACCAACCTGTGCGGTTGACAATGAGAAATCTATTCAAATTAGGACTCGAGTATGGCAAGCTACAGAAGAATGGAGAAATTCAAGTTTAAAAAGAGCGATTGAAATAACAAATAATGGGGGTCTTAGTCGCTCAGAGGCTTTTTTTGCCATAGCAAGAAATATCAAGTCAACAGCTCAAAAAAATGGAAAAGAATTTGATGTAAAAAAGGGAACACATCTAGATTATAATTTAAAATTCTTGGAAGATGACCAAGAGAAACAATTTGCACTGCAGATTTTATGGTCATGGTTAAACAAATGCCATCACAAGAATATGGCCGAAAAATTAGGTGCAGGTGTTAATTTTTCATCTTATAAACCTGATTCATATTTCCTGTCGGATGCCATATTCATTGATCAACCTAAAAATGAAAATATAAAACCAAATGATTTAGAGATAACTTTACCTGCAATTGACTTTTTAAGGAAAGTCGAACCGAAAGAAATACTAGAAGTAAGAAAAAATAGAAGCGGACCTTATTTTGAAGCGCTTCTTAATTATTCGTATTTCCAATCTAGACCTAATAGGGAAAGACTAGAGAGAACACTGAAGGATTATTGTTGGGAAATAAGTCAACTGGTATCTCTGGGCAAGCGGATTGACACAACTGTACAATACGGCCCTACTGAAATATTTTCACATTTGGTAGGTGGCGGCTCTGCGTTAACATCTGCTGCGGCATCGGGAAATAGTGTCCAAATTTATTGCGCTGTAATCGGCTCAATTTGTTTAGCTATACCAATGATTGTTTCCAATTATAAAACTTATCGAAAAAAAGTGGTCAAAGCCCCTTATGTTAAGAATATTGAATTAACCTTTTAATGATTATTTTAAACTTCTTTATAACAGGAATATTAAAGTATAAATAAAGGATATGCAGAAACTACTTATAATTAGTATCATGCTAATTGCAACAAATTTATACTGCCAAAACATTTTCATTGAAAAGTATGATGACTGTAATTTGGCAAAATTCTGTTTGGACTGTGGCAATCCTAAAGCGAAATCAAGCTCTGATATAAAAGCTTATTTCAAAAACAGATTAACTGACATTCCGAAAACCTTAAGAGGAAATATTTATGTGCAAGTTATTGTGGACAGCCTTGGTAGGCAGTGCGTAAAAAGTATGCAAAGGGATGTGAATCAAAACTCTCGGAAACTTGGGATAAGAAAGATTGTCAATGAAATGAATGATTGGTCACCCTCTATTGATAAAGATGGCAAGCCTACAAGTGCAACTGTATTTTTGAATTTCAAGTTCAAGGGAGGAAGGGTAACAGTGAACTATCAGAACTTCTTTGATAATTCTTTTATGTCAAAAATCAAATCTGAAAAACCCGAACTTGAAATCACAAATAGAAGTACTTACTATAACCAGGGAACAGACCAAATTCTAGTTTTTGATAGGGGAAATTCCAAAATCAGGCATAGCTACTGTCGCGCATTATCTATTGACAAGGATGGGGTTGTTTGGGTCGGAACAGATAATGGAATATTGAAATTTGATGAAGGTGAAATGGAATTATATACTTCAAAAAACTCGGGACTAAGGACGGAAATATATGACAAGCGTCTTACGTCATCAATTATGCATTCAGCAGTAGATAGCCTGAATAACAAATGGTTTAATGATGGCTACAATACGTATAAATTTGACGGTTATAACTGGAAGGTCTTTGATTCAATAAATTCGCCAATTGGATGGGGAAGGAGAATTCATGCGGATAGTAAGAACAATCTTTGGATAGCTTCTGGAAAAGGGATAGCCAAACATTCTGATGATAAATGGACTGTTTATAATAAAGAGAACAATACTTTACCAAGTAACAAGACCAGTGGAGTGTTTATTGATAGTAAAGATAGAATTTGGGTGGGTATTTATGATGGGAGTGTAATGATTGAAAATGGAAAGACCAAGTCATTTAAAAATTCTGATACCCCTTTAAAACATGGTTCAATATTGGATGGTTTTGAAGATAAAAAAGGGAATCTATGGTTCTCACTCTATAGCGAGGGAGATAAGCATTCTGGTTTAGCAAAATTGACACCAAATGGCGAATGGAGTGTCATGAATACTGACAACTCCAAATTACCAACCAATTCGATTGCAGATTTTGTAATCGATGAAAAAAGAAACATAATTTGGATTGGTGCATGGAAGGTTGGGTTAACTAAATATGATGGTAATGAATGGTCCTTATTTACTATTGAGAACTCAAAATTTCCAAGTATCTATATTTCTGATATGGAACTAGACTCAAAAGGTAACTTATGGGTGGGAACTTTTTCAGGATTTGTGAAAGTGAGTCCAAATTGAAAAAACTATCCTTAAAACAAAACTAAGTTTACAAAAGTTCAAATAAAGGATAAAAACTAGCTGTACACAATATATACTATCAGAATGCTAAGAACATTAATCCCCCTTTTACTTTTATTAATTTTCACAAATTTTGGATTCTCACAATCTGAAAAAATCAGGATAAAGACGGGTAATTTAACTGGGTCCAATTATCTGAAAACCGATGATTTTTATTTAACTCATTATTTATATATCGATCTATTTTTAAGAGAAAATCTATTTCCAGATGCAAGTCCAGATGACGTTTCATCAATCTTAACAGCAATGAAAAAATATGTTTCAGTAGAAAACAAATTAGACATTGAGATTGAAAAACCTGGAAGAAGAAATTACTTAATCCGATTTGCAATTTTAAAGAAAGATGATGGAACCGAGCTTTTAATTGCTTTCACAAACTGGAGTGTACAAAAGAAAGAATTTGAAAAAGAAATTAAAATGGAAAATGATTCCTATACGAGATGGTACTTTCTAAATGGAGATAAAATGACCTACAGAAAAGATATGTCCAATCAGAATGATTACTCAAGTATGAATAAATCTGACTTGGCTAATGCGTATCTTTTCGATGAACTATCTGAGAACGATTCCGAAATAAAAAATATAATAGATGAAGCTCTAAATCCAAGTGATTTAAGTTTATCAGATAAAATTATGGCAAATTTAATTCTCTTGAAATACCAAATTTTTAAGAAAGAGAACGATAATGTGGCTAAGCAAACTGAATATTTAACTGAACTATTTGAAAAAAATAAATTACAGCCTAGCCTAAGAGGCTTACAAATGGTATTTGAGGCCACAAAATTTCAAATAGAATTAATTAGATAAATACTGCGAACAAAATGAACTGCAGCAAAACAAAGTTCAAATAAACGATGATAATTTCTGAAATAATTGGCAAAAAAATATCAAAAATTAGATTCAATCATAGGATTGATAATAGCATGCAGGTGTTTCAATCCCAGATTAAGTTTTCAGATGGTCAAATCATCTTATTCCCTAATGATCCATATGGGGATTATGACTTGACTAAAAGTCATGATAAAAACAAGTATTCAAAATTTGAATTTGCTCAGCGGTGTGGGTTAGCTTCAAGAATACTTTTCAAAAACAGAAAAATTAAAGACATACATTTTAGATTCTTAGATGGCGAACATTCTATCGATTCAAATGGAATTCTTGAACTTGAAAATGGCAGGTATATAACTGAGAATAGTTTTGGGCCATTAGGGTTAACAGATATCGGTTTAATTATCATGAATCAAAACCAATTTGAAAAACTTGCGGATGATGAAATTGAAATACGCTCTCTTAGAAAAGACATTCTTTAATTTTTATTGTAGAATGCATTATTAAAAATTTTAAAGTTCAATTAAAGGATGATTGTTAGACCTACATATATCAAATTGAATTTAGATTTTGATGCTGAACCTAATGCTCCAAGTCCCGAGATTTCAATTAACGATTCTACCCTAATCTTGAAGTTTTTGCTGAATCCATTTCTTTGGAATGATGTAGAAGATGATGAGCAAGCTGAATTACGTTTTAATCATGTTCTAAAGTATAGATTAGGTGGACCGGGCTCGGATAATTTTAGTGACTTTAGATATTATAATAAGGGAATTGATAATTACGGATTTTATCAATTAAAGAACTCAAATTGGACAAAAGATTTTCCACTGGATGAAAAGGTAATCTCTCGAGAACCTAATTCCGAAAATGATATTTTCAAACATTATATTTTCTTTTTTAGAGACAATACATTTGAATGTGTCGCAGAGGGTTTCAAATTTGTAAGAACAGGTAAGATTATAAAGTTTGAACAAACAATTATAACATCCATTGAAGATACAGATGTTTTAGGTCAACCAAAGCCTAGCCACCCAAGGCCTGGTAAGAAGTCCAAGTGGAGCTTCATTGTCTTGCCAATAATTGGTCTGGGAATTCTGTATGCAATATGGAGTTCAATTTTTGGAGATAATCGAGCTACTTTTTATTATCCAGACGGTAAGACGGTTGAAAGCAGGGGAGATTTTAATCAGGAAGGGGTTGGTGTTGGACGGCATACTTATTACTATTTTAATGGTTTAAGAAAGCATGAGATGAATTTTGATGATTCTGGTAATCTACATGGAGAATATTTGAACTGGAATGAAGATGGGACTTTGATAGGTTCGAAGAATTATACTCATGGAGTTAAAAATGGAGATTCAAAAGAATGGGATGATTCTGGGAACTTAATTAGGCATACTATGTATCATAATGACAGTTTAGTTCAAAAAATTAAATGAAGGAATTGCAAAAAAGAATTAATTAAAGTTCAAATAAAGGATAATGCTGGATAAAGATTTTAGTTCCGATAGATACTCTGCAATTCTTGGAAATTTAAGAGACAACAATTACCTCACTCAAGAAGACATCGATATGCTAATGAAAGACTCATTGGAACAAAGTTCCATTGTATTAACAAGTATCAGTTTGGAAAAGGCCGAAATTGTTAGGAGAGCTATTTGGGAAAACAATAATCGAAAAAAGTTCAAATAAAGGATAACCATTTGCAAATGAATAATATTCGAATAGTAACAGTAATACAGCTCTACGTATAATGGATATATGATCAATGATCATATACAATTGTTGTAGAGCATTAGAAAAATGACCAATCCAATAGAAAAAATATTTGAAACACCATTAGGACAAGTTATTTGCGGACTTTCAACAGACTCCAAGAATGTGGAAAATATTGGAGTTAAGGAATACGAAAACGGAAGGTCAATTTCATACAGAATTGGTGGGCATAAAGTTGAACTAATTGAATTCAAAATCAAGCAACCGCTTTACAACGGAGAGACTGTAAAAGATTCGAATGGATGGATTTGGAGAATAGAGAAAATAAAAGAATCAATTGACAACCTAAAGTTGAGTTGTGTTCTAAGTAATTATTCTGACAATGTGGATTTTGATACAGCTACAGGAGAACATTTAGATGCAATTGAGGCAAGCAATAATGAATGGATATTACATATAGGTACTGAAGACGGAGAAATCCTTAACTCAAGAGCAGAATCTAATGATTGGTTTCCTGAGCGATTGAAAAACAAAGTTGACTTTTATCAATCAATCACTAATATGCTCAAGGAAGGTTTTGAAACTGAAATACCAGAACTACAAATTGGAGAACAAATCCACATTCAATATTTATCAGCATATGACCAAACAAATTCTGAATCTGTTAGGACTTGGCTAGCAGTTGATGAATTCAAACGAAAACTTGAAAATTGGATTGGAATGTGGTAAGAAAAGAAAACGCTCTACAACACTGTATATAGCAAATAGGGCGTTTGGTGGTTTACGAAAGTTCAGTGTTATTTACCAACACCGCCAAATCGTTAGATTACCCGATAGGGAAATACTTAAAAATTTGGCTTTTAAGAATGAATAAATTAAAAACAAAATACAACGTTTTGGCTCAGTGCAAACTCGAAAGTTTATCGCTTTCTACTGCCCTACTTGCCATATACTAAACGTTGGAGCACATTCAGCTAAAGCCGACTTTTGTTGCTACGTGCCATGCACTCCCGCCCCAAAAGAAATGTCCTCCAACGACCCGCTAAACCAAATTACAGCCC
>NZ_JACVMN010000002.1:1169286-1259403 GCF_014698935.1 Flagellimonas sp. S3867 | reverse complement strand
TTAAAAAATTAATAACCGAGCAACCAAGTAAAAGTCATTATTCGAGAGGAGTAAAAGTATTGGCTTGGGGAAAAACAAAACTGGCTGTCAGAAAGAGTTAAGTTAAACTAAAGTTCAAATAAACCATTGCCCAGCGTTACCTAAATCCACCTTTGAAATTGTCTCAATTTAGTTTCGCACATAAAAAGATATATAGATCATATGATCTTTTTTCATATGTTGTAGGTAATTCTAAATTTCCCTCTTGCCAATGAGATATTTTGAGTTGATTATAGTGTTACTTCTGCTGTCCATTAAGTCATATTCTCAAAAGCTAGATGACTTTCCGACAATACCAATTCAATCAAAATTTACTTTAAAGATTGTCCCTAACAACTCTGGAAGTTTCAATTATAACCTAAGGGAACTTGAATCCATAGATTCAGATTTAAACTTGGGAGAGGTTAACACATTGTTGAGTGATAGTTTACCAAAAGATGAAGTACAAGGTGTTTTTGGTTTAGGAGATTTTGGAAATACTAAAAGCACTCTATTAATTATTAAAACTGGGAATGAAAATTTTTTGGATTACGAACTATTCATTGACACCAAGAACAATGGAAAGTATAAACAAACTTCCACAGAACCCATTTACCACTTTCCTAGTATGGAAGTCTGGCAAAATCGGATTTATTCTATTAAAATCAAAAACATAAAAAAGTCCGACCAAGTTCTAATTGGAACAAACACAAAATTGGACACAATTTGTAAGGGTAAATATGACCTAACTGAAGGAAATAGAATATTTGAAAATCAAATTGATTATATTCTAAATCTTGTTTCAAAGGAAGAAAAGCGTAACTCTGAAATCGAAAGGATTATAAAAGTTGAAGATTCCATTCAGTCATCAATTTCATCTTCTTGGGGATGGGGAGATAAATTACTAATAAGTGTTGAAGGGCGATATATGGACGGCTACATAAACAGCAGAAAAGTAAAGCAACCTATGGTTTACGAATTTACTGAGTGCCCAAACCTTAAAAGATATATTGGCTATTACTATACTAAAAGCAAAAAAGACGTTAAAATGGTCGTACAAACTTGGAAACTAAGGAGAGTCAATGGCTGGTACTCCAGGGACTATGAAAGTGTTGCATCGGATTTTCGAGAGAAGCACAATTTTTTAAAGAATACTTTGAGCAGTAGAATGTCCATCGATAAAGGCGACCACCCCAATCACGAATCTGCGCTATATTCAATTGACTGGTTTAAAAAAGATAATACTACTGCTAAGCTGGCATTTTATATTGATGAGTCAGATAAAAGCTATAATTTGAATTTATACATTTTCAAAAATGACTGAAAATTACTTATAACAAAGAACTGAGTTAACAAAAGTTCAAATAAACGATGATAGAGCAAATACTTGATTTAATTATAGAGTTCATTAAGGGAAATACTAGGTTAGGAATAATACTTGCTGTCTTAATGATTGTTATAATTGTCAGTGTTTCAATTTATCTTAAAGTTCAGTAAAACGATAACCATTTGCAAATGAATAATATTCGAATAGTAACATTAATACAGCTCTACGTATAATGGATATATGATCAATGATCATATACAATTGTTACCCAACATTTGACATAACATTGAGCATAGTACTTCGAAATATAAATTGGACTAAAAAAAGTGGAATTCTAATTATAGTATTTTGCTTGATTACAATGCTATTGGCACAAATAGTAAAAGAATATCGAGGAACTTGGATTTATAGATATGGAGCACCTACACTATTATTCGCATTTTATGGAGGCGTTTTTCTCTCTTTTATAAATACAACATTCTTATTCATTAAGCACAAATCTAATCTTAAAGATAATCTGATTTGGATTTTTTTAAGTGCAATTCCATTTTTATATATCGGAATAATGATGACAATTGCAATGACAAGAACTATTGATTAAATGAATATAAGTTTTGACCTTGACAGTACATTAATTCCGAACGGAAAGGAATTTGAAACTGAAAATAGAAGCGGAATTGCTAAACTTTTCGGAATTGAGGAAATAAGAAGAGGAACACGTGAATTAATTTCCGATTTGCAGAATCAAGGACACAAAATTCACATTTATACCACATCGTTTCGTAGCAAAAGAAAAATAAGACAGACTTTAAAATATTATGGAATAAAAGTAAACAGAATCGTAAACGAAAAACAAAATCGGAAAATTTTAAAATCTCGGAACATTAACTCATCGAAATTTCCGCCAGCATTTGACTTTGATTTGCATATTGACGATTTAAAAGGAGTTGGAATTGAGAGTGAGAGATTTAATTTTAAAGTAATTATTGTCAAACCGACTGATAAAAATTGGATTGAAAAAATTAAAAACGGAATAAAAAACGTTGGGTAACAACGTGTATAAAACATAGCTAGTAAGTGCTAAACTGAAAGGTTTGTACTTATTTACAAAGACCGCCAAATTTTTAAATTTGGCTTTTAAAAAAGAAAAAGTAAAAACAAAACATAAAATTCGGCTCCGTGTTAATCCGAAAATTTAGCGTCTTTTTGCACGCTACGTTTCATACACAAGACCGTTGTAGCACATTCAGCTAAAGCTGACTTTTGTTGCTACGTGCCATGCACTCCCGCCCCAAAAGAAATGTCCTCCAACGACCCGCTAAACCAAATTACAGCCCTTAGCTGCCCATCGAGGGAAAACCAAGCACGGGGCAAACAATCCAAACCCCGTGGTGCACCAACAGGGGCTAAAAGTAATTTGGCCCCGATATTTTTGTTCCCAATACCGCAAAAACCGACAAGATACGGCCGACAAGCGGCCTCCTTGACAGCCCGTCAAGTGCGATACACCCCACACCAAGGAAACCTTCGCACATGACAGTCGAACGATTTTGCTATATTTCCACAAAAATCCCGGAACTACGTTTAGCGGGTCGTTGAAAGTTCAAATAAAGGATAACCATTTACAAATGAATAATATTCGAATAGTAACATTAATACAGCTCTACGTATAATGGATATATGATCAATGATCATATACAATTGTTGTAAGCAATTAAACCAAACCAGATAAAAAGAGTCTAAGCTGAAGATAAATTAATAAAATATGAGAAATCTATTTAAATTATTTACAGTAATCCTCTTGTTTTCATGTAGCAAAAATGAAGAACAGATTAACCCAGATACTCCTCAAGAACAGGTTAATCAAGATGCTCTTGTGTCAGCTTTTTTTGGACTTGATAATGCACTACCAAGTCTATTGTGTAATCAACTAGGAAGCCTGTTAGATGGTATGCCTGTTAATTTTAAATTTCCATTAGATGCATCCAGTTTATCGGAAACTGATTTTGAAGTTGTAGATAGCCTTGGAAATAAACACATCCCAATGTGTGCTCTTTTAGCACCAGCTAATGAAAATGGAGAAAATCGAACAGTGCTATTGATAGGTGAGTTTGGAACCGCTGTTACAAATCCACCCGTTGAGGTAAGAATTGTGGGGGATTTATTTACAACTGATACTTTTTCAGGAGAGTCCGCTTGTTCAGAAATCCTAAATCTAAATGGAATCATTACCACGAATGTTATTCCGCTCGCTGATGGCCCAAGTCTATTTTTTGCCCAAAAAATTGATGGTACTCTGAATGAATGTAGTTCAGGAACACAAACGATTCAAGTTGCATGGAATGGTGGCATTACACCGTTTATAAGTGGTGATACCGAATCTGACTTATTTCAATACTATATTGGTTATTCTGATAGTTCGGGAGTTCTAATTCCACATGTACCTATTTCGATAGCAGATATAAATGACAACGACAACTTTCATCAACTTTGTTTTTCTACAAGTGATGAAATTGTTAAAATTTCAATGATGGCTAACACGGTCGAAGACCCAAACCAAGACCCAAATTTATACAGTGAAATTGATGTTAGTTCCTGCACTCCTTAGACAAGAATTGAAGAGAGCCTTCAAGTTAATAAAATATAACTGCTTACAACAATGTATATGCGATAATGCTCCCTATCGGTCGCACTACGCATATACTAACCGTTGTAGCACATTCAGCTAAAGCTGACTTTTGTTGCTACGTGCCATGCACTCCCGCCCCAAAAGAAATGTCCTCCAACGACCCGCTAAACCAAATTACAGCCCTTAGCTGCCCATCGAGGGAAAACCAAGCACGGGGCAAACAATCCAAACCCCGTGGTGCACCAACAGGGGCTAAAAGTAATTTGGCCCCGATATTTTTGTTCCCAATACCGCAAAAACCGACAAGATACGGCCGACAAGCGGCCTCCTTGACAGCCCGTCAAGTGCGATACACCCCACACCAAGGAAACCTTCGCACATGACAGTCGAACGATTTTGCTATATTTCCACAAAAATCCCGGAACTACGTTTAGCGGGTCGTTGTACATAATTTAAAACCGATGCTTAGAAACTTAGTAGCTATAATATTGATTTCAATTTTCATCACCAGCTGTGGTGGTGACGACTACTATAACATTGCGACTTTTCACGCTAAGAGTGGTGATTACGAAAAGGCAATAGAATATTTTACAAAGGCGATTGACACTAACCCCAAAGACGGGGAAGCATATTACCAAAGAGCTTATTGTCGCCAGACCATAGGTGGAGATAACGAACTTATAATTGCTGACTATACCAAATCATTGGAATTTAAACCAAATGACCACGAAGCTTATATGAATCGTGGAGTAGCGAAAATGGCGATTGGTAAAAATTCGGAAGCTATTGTAGATTACATAAAGTCAATTGAAATCAATCCTAAATATTCAGTTGTCTATGCAAATCTTGGAAATGTGTATAAATTGAATTTCGACAATGATAAAGCTTGTGAAAATTGGAACAAGTCCCTTGAGCTTGGGAATGAAAATGTTAGGGAAAGAATCGAATTAAATTGTAAATAAAAACTGTGTACAACAACACCTAAACTGCATTAAAACGCAGCTTAGCCAAAACGTTGGAGCACATTCAGCTAAAGCTGACTTTTGTTGCTACGTGCCATGCACTCCCGCCCCAAAAGAAATGTCCTCCAACGACCCGCTAAACCAAATTACAGCCCTTAGCTGCCCATCGAGGGAAAACCAAGCACGGGGCAAACAATCCAAACCCCGTGGTGCACCAACAGGGGCTAAAAGTAATTTGGCCCCGATATTTTTGTTCCCAATACCGCAAAAACCGACAAGATACGGCCGACAAGCGGCCTCCTTGACAGCCCGTCAAGTGCGATACACCCCACACCAAGGAAACCTTCGCACATGACAGTCGAACGATTTTGCTATATTTCCACAAAAATCCCGGAACTACGTTTAGCGGGTCGTTGAAAGTTCAAATAAAGGATGACTCAAACATTGCTTTTTATTTTAGTTGTTGCCATTGGCCTTTTTTATGCTATTAAGCATGGAAAAAAGGCTAAAAAAGATATTGAAAAACATGACAAAGAGAAAAGAACAAGATAGTCTATTGAGCATCAGCTGGAGAACAGATTAACAATAGAATTGTTAAATATAAAGTTCAAATAAACGATAATTCTTAAGAATGAAATTTGAAGAGGAAAAAGAAAAGTTGCTTCTTAAATTGGATTCAGTTATTAAAAACCATCCAAATAATGAAGTGTTAGAATCTCTAAGAAGAATTTTAAATTCATACTATTCTGCCTCTCAATTAAATGGAGTTTTAGGCAGAATCGTTGTTGACAGCTTAGATTACAATATTGAAATTGGAGAAGATTTAATCAAATTCGAAGAATGGTTTTCAAACTAACTAATAGTTTAAAAAGAGGAATGAAAGCAATTAGAATTATCGAATGGAGAACTTAATTGGAGCTATAGTCTTGTTAATCGTTGGTGGTGTTGAAGGCTTCCCTGTTTTTCGGACAGTATAAAAATCAACTATTTTTATATCATGAAGAAGAGCAGATTTACAGAGACACAGATCGTTGCGATGTTGCAACAGTACGATTCGGGAATGAAGGTCACGGACATCTGTCGTGACAAGGGCATCACCACGGCCACTTTTTACAGTTGGAAGAAGAAGTACGGGGGCATGGACGCACAGCAGCTCAAGGAGCTAAAGTCGTTACAGGAAGAGAACAGGAGGCTCAAGGCGATGTACGCCGACCTGAGCCTGGACCACCGTATACTTAAGGACATCATCGAAAAAAAGCTCTAGGGCCTTGCTCGCGCAGGGAACTGGCGGAGGGTATCGTCAAGGAGGAGGGCCTGAGTATATCGAGGGCCTGCATGATAGTATGCCTCTGCCGGTCGATGTGGTACTACAGGAGCCGTCGCGACGATACCGAAGTGATCGACAAGCTGACCGAACTGGCCGAGGCCAAGCCCAACCGTGGCTTCGACTGGCTCTACAACCGCATCCGCAAGCAAGGCCATAAATGGAACCGCAAACGTGTACTGAGGGTCTACCGTCTGTTGGGCATGCAGCTCAGGAGAAAGACCAGGAAGCGCTTGCCCAAAAGGATAAAGGAGCCTCTGGAGGTGCCCGATGCACCGAGGGAGGTATGGAGCGCGGACTTCATGTCCGACAGCCTTGTAACGGGAAGGAGCTTCAGGGTATTCAACCTTATGGACGACTTCAACAGGGAGGCACTCTGCATGAAAGGGAACTTCTCCATGCCGGGGGTACGGGTCGTGGAGTACCTCAGGGAGGCCATAGAGGTATACGGCAAGCCTTTGGCCATCCGGGTGGACAACGGTCCGGAGTTCCTCTCCAGGGTGTTCGTGAACTATTGCGAAGTGGAGGACATCGAGATAAAATACATACAACCGGGGAAACCGAGCCAGAACGGGTATATCGAAAGGTTCAACAGGACCTATCGCGAGGACGTGCTGGACGCGCACCTGTTCAGGGACATCGCGGAAGTGAACATGGAGACCGAACGCTTCAGGGAGGAATACAACCGGTTCCATCCCCACAAGTCGCTGGGCAGGAGCAGCCCGAAAGAATTTTTAGAGGAATTTTCAAAGGGGCATGCCCCTTTGAAAGACCATTTTGTTTAATTTACCGCTGCACGAAAAGGGGTAAGTCTTCAGTGTGTTTTTATTCGTTGGAATTTACTTGCGCAATTTTAGTCATAGAATACAAACGAAGGGGATAAAAACAAAGGCTAAAATTGTAGATTTTGTTGAAGAAAAAATCAAGGATTCTGACGGTAACTCAAATATTTATCATTTCCCAATAGTAAGATTCACTGATAGAAACGGAATTGAAACCTCCCAAAAATTGGACTCAAGTGAAAAGCCACAGAAAATCAATGAGTCAATAGATATAATCTACTTGAAAAATGGCAATGAATATGAAGTAATGGTCAATAGTAAATTTTGGAAATCATATTTCCATTTGATTTTCATTCTTGGTGGGTTGTTGTTTTCTGGGATCGGTATAATATGGTTGATAAACAAAATATGAATTATGATTATCTTATCCATTTAAAGTTCAAATAAAGGATGGACAATTCACGATTAAGATACGGTAATGAATATTATTTTAAGAGTGGATATTTATCCAATGATGCCGGCTACTTGGATATTTGCAATCCTGCTTCTTGCTCATCACAAACACTTTATCAGGTAACTACAACAAGTAACCCTGAACGAGATAATTTCACAGGTCGTTGGCAAATACTTTCAACCACGAAGTTACCAACTGCTGCTTTTATTTCATTTGGTGATATAGTACACCTGAGGAATGGACATAACAATTGGCAGGGGGGATTCCTTGATATTTGTAATCCTGCAAAGTGTGCGTCTGACACATTGTATAATGCAACAACAGCTAGTACCACAACCAGAGGATATGGCACAGGTAATTGGGTTATAAATTCGGTTGATGGTAAACCCATTGGAACTCCTATTAGGCTTGGTGACCGGATTTACTTTGAAAGCCGATATGAATCGGCATTTGGTGGTTACTTAGATGTTTGTGGCCCGGCCAATTGTAGTAAAGAGTCAATATATAATGTCACAACTTCAAAAATATATAACAGGGATAATGGTTCGTCAATCTGGATACCATGCTTACCCGTTTATTCGTCATTCAGTTACGATGGTTTTGAGAATAGCCGAGCAGCATATCTAAGGAACTTAACCGATCCTAATACTATTTCAGCAAAAATCATTACATCTTTAAACAGCAATTCTAACACTATTGATCCTTCTTGGATAGAGGCTGTACACGCTCCAGGATACTATAGGGCTGAATTTGTTTTTGAACTTGGTTATGATATCTTCGATGCTTTTTTTAATAGTCCTGGAGGAGTTAGAGGCCAATTCTCTCTAGGTGTACAAAAGGGACGTAATTTCACTCATGGAATTATGTTAGGCGCATTTAATTCAATCAAGGCACGCTACGAGGAAAAATATCCGAAAGATTATTTTAAATGCATGGCTACCCTCATGCAGCCAAAAGCCAAAATTTGGATGGTTGAAGCTGAGGCGGGATTACCTGATCCAACTAAAGAGCAAATATTTAATGTCCCAAAATGGCTTGAGTATAAAAATACAGCTTCAAGCCATGACCCTATTTGTTCACAAGTCAAAATCTCTGACCCGACAGAAATACAGAATCTAGCTACATGGGGCATGGTAGCCCCAAAAAGAAAGAAAATAAGGTTCATGGGTGTTTTTATGAATAGTGAAGGGAAAACGTGGGAGCAGCCCTGGAAAGAGCGTCGAGGGTTACAAGTTTCACAATTCGGATTTAGTTAGGAAATAAAAATTGATAGAAAAGTTTAATAAAACCATTCATTAAATGTCCATATTTGCTAAATATGGATAAATTTTGTAGGTTTATGTCAAAATGGGTTTGTTATGAATATCAGTTTTACAAAAAAACAGGAAGAATATATTGCTAAGCAGGTGGCCACGGGCGAATATCAAAACAATAGTGAGGTTATTCGTGATGCCATTCGTCTGCATAGAATTTATCGGGACAAGGTCATCGAAGATCTTAGAAGGGAGATAGAAAAAGGTTGGAACGGGCCCGATAGCCCCAGAACAATGGATGATATTATATCCTCAAAGAAGAACGGGTGATAAAAGACTACGTTCTATCGCAGGAAGCGGACGATGACATTGAGGATATTTTCGAATACGGGCAATACAAATTTGGTGACTCCCAGGCAATCGAATACCTAGTCGGCCTGAACAATCATTTCAAAGCAATTGCCAAGAACCCTGATATCGGGAAGGAAAGAAAGGAGATTAAGGATGGGCTTTTCAGTTTTCCTTACATCTCTCATATAATTTTCTACCGTAAAATGAACGGATACATACGTATAGTAAGAGTACTCTACGGCGGAAGGGATTTGGTAAAGTTTCTAACTTAAAAGTTCAAATAAACGATTCAATAAATTGGACATCGTAGATGATCAGTTTGTTGCTACTAAAAATCCCAAATATTTATGAGATTGTCCAAAACAATCTTAATATGTTAGACACTCTAATCCCTAAGAAGCCCAAAACACTTGCACAAATTCAATCCAAATCTCAGGAGATTGGCTTTACCATGCCATCTGATGAGTTGACAGGAGCTCTTCTTAGGACACTTGTAGCTTCTAAGCTTAATGCAAATATCCTTGAGTTGGGTACCGGTGTGGGTCTATCTCTGTCATGGATAGTAGATGGGCTGGGTCAACATTCAAAGGTTACAAGTATTGATAATGACCCAAGTTTGGTGACCTTGGTGCAAGATTTTTTCAAAGAAGACGCTCGGGTAAAGATAATTTGCGATGATGGCGGTCAATGGATTAGAAACTATAGTGGGACAAAGTTCGATTTGATATTTGCTGATGCATGGCCCGGAAAGTATAGTGAATTGGAAGAAATCCTGGATTTGATAGTCCCTGGTGGATTTTATCTAATAGATGATATGGTTAGACAGCCTAACTGGCCTGATGGACATGATAAGATTGCCAATCAATTAATTAGTAAATTGGAAACTAGAGATGATTTCTTAATGACTAAAATGAACTGGTCCACTGGAATCATCATGATGACAAAGAAAGTAGACCCCTAAAAGTTCAAATAAAGGATGATAATGAAATTTCTTGTTTGTATAGTACTTGTTTTATGCCAAACAACTTTTGGCCAAAAATCAAATGTTGTTTACGGTGATGACTTCAGCTTTGAATTGATAAAGGCAAAAAAAGAACCAAAAATAACAACTAATTCCACGAACTACAATGTATATGCTAACAGCAATCAAAAAAAAGTAAGGTTGGTTTTTAAAGTAAATTCGAACTCCGGGAAAAGAGTACAGCTTGACCCAAATAAGTTTTATTTGCTTGATGAAAAACGTAGAGAAAGGCGTAGACCTATAGATGTAAGGCTTTTGAATTTATCGGAGTACCAAGGATTTCCCCGTCTTCTCCATGAACCCTTAATAGATAAAGATTATCAAATTTACCTACTTAAATACAAACCAGAAATAAGAGATACCTTCAAGGATTATAGCATATCAGGATATAAGGATTGTGAAGCAAAAATTTCCATTGCTCCAAATTCCACTATATTCAAAAAGCAAAAACCGAAAACTATCACATATTACTATGGATACAAAAAATTAAGTTCTAGAAGAGTAGGTTTGTCTTTTAATGTTGGAAAAGATTTTAAAAAAGGAAAAGTCTACTTTGGTGAACAGTTGTTATCCGAAATCCATATTGAATGAATTCTTAAATATGACCATTTCCATTAGAATCATTCTAAGTTCAAAAAAAGGATTCTCCTTGTGGAAAAAGAAGCCAACACATTTTCGTTGGAAAGGGTTGTAGCAATGGTCTTTACGCGGTCTGGTGAAGATGGATGCTAGCGGGATTCTGGTCCAAAACCGTAGACAGCACCACCCAACGAGGTCGAGCGTCCTAAGCCCTTGATTCCTTACAAGAAATAAAAGAAATCATTTGTCTAAAATTTGGGCTGCAGGATCCTGATCCGGAAACGGGCCATCAAAATTTGTAGATATTTTTGCTGCCGTCACGAGCTGCAGAACGTCCGGGGCAACTCTTTTGTAGATTTTTTAAAGCGAACGGAAAATTCTATAATCGAGCTGTGGTATCAACACCAATGTTCAAAGTTTCTTAAGGGAAAACCATAGAAAAATTAAGGGTTCCGTATAACTAATTTTGAGCAATTATCAGTATATTGGACTCTCCCCCAGTACTTTACTTCCCAAGTCATAATCCAGGTTCGTGGCTGTTTATTAATTGTTGAAATACAAAATAGTATACATTATGAAAACAAAACTTATTTAGTGGCTATTATGATTTTATGCTCCATTAATTGCAGAAAAAATATTCAAGACGAAGCCGACGATTATGTATGGGATGATGAAATAGAACTCGAAGAACTCTCAAACGCTTTGACTGCCTCATTTGTTACATTTGAAAGAGATTCAACTTGGGCAGAATTGGGAGACGAATTCAATGCAATGGATTCAATTTTGATTCAGAATGGGAAAATAGGTGATGCTGCTCCCCCTCCACCAGCGCCCCCAGTACCACCGGAAGTTTACACAATTCCTCAAATGCGTAAAGGGCTGGAAGCATTGAAAATGGTTGTCAAAATATATGATGGCAAAAATCATGCAGGTGTAAATATTCCTGGATTCGGAGGGTTGAAATTGGATAAGTCTCAATCTAATCTGAACATTTGCTATGTTGAAACAAAGGTGGTTGATATTACTGTTTATGGCATTGGGTATTCTATTCACTATCTATTTAACAAAGTAAAGCGGGGAATTGAAATTAAGAACTTGGCCAGTGTAGCGGCCTCGGCCCAATTACAAAACAATAAAACATCTGTATCTTACAGTTTACAATCTTTTGGAATAACAGGTAATGAGTTGGCCAAATTCTTTAAGCCGGAAGTAAATAGCAATTTCGATGTGGAGGGTTTTGCTTTGATACAATCAAAAATTGATGGCATTCATAATGTTATAACCGATACATTGCTGTCTGCCAGAACAAAGTTCACACCAGAAATTCTGGATTTCCTTGTACCGGATAATCTTTAATTTAAAGACCGATATCTAATGAAATACCCTAGCAACAACTTCATCCTTTTTACATCGTTTCTGTTAGCGGGCACTACTTTTCTTTTGGGTCAATCATTCAGTGGCCCGGGCTTTCATGTTGGATGTACACCCCATGCATTCACGGGCGCTCCATTACTTTCCGGATTTAAATTTGATTTTAATCATAGTGACCATCACTTGTTGTACATGGGCATAAGTCCAATGTACGAACATGTCAATTACTCAGTTGCGGGTGATACAAGAAATAATGTCTGTGCTAAATATTCTGACAATTTTGTAACGGATAATGATGATTTTACATTTATGGCCGACTATTATGAGGAAAGTAGGCAAGGAGTGATCGTCCAACATGTTGAAGGGGACTCTGATGGAGGTGCGTGCAGCTTTAATCTTAACGGGCCATCCAATGACCATACATTTGTGTTGATTGGTTTTGAATTCCATTTCACGGAAAGTCTCGGATCTATCCTTTCGTATTGGAGGCCTGCATATAAGGACCATCATTTGGGAACAGTTTCTATTCAGCCTGATCGTGCGCAAAATGAACTTACTGTCCGGTATACGGACAAGAATGTAGACGACCCGTATCACTTCGACATTTGGTATGCCTGGGTTCCAAATGAATATATTGAAACAATGGCAACAGTAAGTGATCAACGGGTGAAAGGCAATTCACAACGGGCCATTGATTCACAGGGGGTAGTAGTATTAAGAGGCTTTACGTTGACATTTGGAACCCTTGAAAACCCGGGAGGAAAAGACCACCACATCGATGAAGTAGGTGTAATGGCAAACCACACATTTGAACCCAACGAAAATCCTTCCAATATCACTGCTTTTTTTAATGATAAAAATGACGACGATAAGTTCGATTGGTCCGTGGATTATGCAATTATTGATGAAAACACTGTCCCGTCATTTCCTTGGACAATTGCCCCGATTGATGATATTGCAGTTGAAGCACTAAACATAAATTCAACTTTGCCTTTGGACGATTTGTTAAGTGATGATTTTAATATAAACATTGGAATGGATGAGGTTATAGGAAAGATTGATTTTATTCGTTCCATCAAGAAAAAGGATTTGAAATTATCGTTGAATAAATCTGATAGAACCAATACAAGTATTGTTCGTAAAACTGCTTATATCAATGGTGTTGGAACGATTGAAGAAATAGTTGAAGGAAAAAGAACTATAAATAAGATTAATTGCTTACGTATTTATGAACTACAACAAAATCAATGGAAACTGGCTAGTATAAGAATAACTAGAATATAGGCTTGAATTTACTTTTATTCAAGAATCTTAGCAAACTGTTGTGGTAATCTGTAAAGTTCAAGATTTTGCATGTCAATAGTTTCTCTATCGAGGTGTAGTGAAAATAATGATGAGCAAATCCAATAAATCCAACTTTTGATGCTCGACAAGAAAATCTATAGATATACCAATGTAGAGTTGGATTAAGTATATGAAGAATTGAAATATAAATGTGTAATATTTGACTGTGATGGAGTCCTCGTCGACAGCGAAACTATATCTGCATCCGTTTTGGTTAAAATGGCCAACAAATTAGGCGCAAAGATGAGTATAGGCTCTGTTCTTGAAAAGTTTGCCGGAAAATCGCTAAGAACTTGCCTTGGTTATGTCGAAGATAGGATTAACCATAAATTACCTGAAGGATTTGAACAAGAATTCCGTAAAAGAACTTTTGAAGAATTTAGTGCAGGTTTAAAACCAATTGATGGAATTCACAATTTATTGGAAAAGATTACTGTTCCCTATTGCGTTGCTTCTAGTGGTCCTCTTGAAAAAATCAGGCATAATTTAAGGTTGACTAATCTTATTGAAAAGTTCGACGGAAGAATTTTCAGTTCCTATGAAATTGGCAGTTGGAAACCCGACCCGGGCATTTTTCTTCACGCTGCTGGGAAAATGGGTTTTAATGTGGAACATTGTGCTGTAATTGAGGATAGTTTAGCTGGAATTAAAGCAGCAAGGAAAGGTGGATTTGATGTGTTTGGTTTTGTAACGAACGACAATATGGAAATCTTTCAGCAGGAAGGCGCCGTAGTCTTTTCAGAAATGAATAAGCTAGTTCGACTGCTTATGAAGGTTTAATTAATCAGAACAAAGTTCAAATAAAGGATTCAAAACCAATCAGCGACAATTTTAGATTGAATGAACAAATTAGATTACAGCATATCATTAAGAGCAAAAGGCCTTGGCTCAGAGGAAATAAAAAAGAGAATGGAAGAGAAGGGATTTGCTGATTCTGAAATACAGTATTATTCAAAAAAATCGGATGAAATATTTCTAAATCAGTCAATTCACTATAAAGGATTGAAGTCAAAAGGAAGCAACAAAAACACCCTTAATATGATATCTCTAGCCCTTACTCTTTTACTCTTATTTAGTGTGTTTTTTGGTTATATAAAGATAGGTTTGCTGGGGCTGGTTATTTTATGGAGTATAGTTGGATTTGTTACACGCAGAAAATAATAGAATAGTTCAAATAAAGGATCCGATACAAATGTAAAAATACCAGTATAGAGTTACCGTTAATTCAAAACGTTCCGAATCCAGCCTTAAACATTCTGTAGATGAACAAAAATGAGATTCCCACAGTGGACGACTGAGAGTCCATATTTTTTGAGGTTAAATCACATTTTGCCCGCTTGTTTCCATAATCAATTCTTTTTCAGAGTGTTGGTTGAAATTGCTTATTTTTAAAAGATAAACCGACCTCTATGAAATCCTCATCGCTCTATATAATATTTGCATTTCTCATGGCATCCATTGCCAATGCCCAACATACCAAAACACTTGATAGCTTACTCAAAGTATACCAAAGTCAAGCTGAAGACACATCCAAAATCGGCACCATTAAACTTCTTTTTGACAGTTACTTGAACAATAACCTAAATGAAGCAGAGAAGTACGTTATTGAAGAGCTGGAGTTATCCCAAAAACTCGATTACAAAAAAGGGGTGGGAATGGCCTACTTGCATTTTGGGGTATTAGACGAATATCGCTCCCACCTGGATTCGGCCAAAATAGATTACACCAAAGCCAGAATCATTTTTCGAGATGTTGGACACCATGGATTAGAAGCGGTAGCCATCAGAAATTTTGCAGGCGTAGAATACAATTTAGGCAATTATGATGAAGCGCTTAAGATTTTAGACGAGGGTATAGCTATCTTAAACAAACATAGCAGTGATAGCACAGCATTAATTCCATTTTACCATAATAAAGGGTTGATACATAAATTTAAAGGGAATTACAGAATTGCCACACAGCAGGTTATCAAAGAACTGCGGATTCTTGAAAAATTGAACAGGCCTATCCAAAAGGCCGATGCTCTGAATTTGCTGGCAAGCACAGAAAGCATTCAAGCCAATTACGAGAAAAGTATTGAGTATAACCTGGAGGCTCTAAAAGTATACCGAGAATTCAATGATAAATTATTCGAAGTCAATGTATTAAATGACATTGGTCTCAATTACTATTCGCTTGAAAATTATGAACAGGCTATTGCGTATTTGGGAAAAGCCCTAGAGGTAAACAAGGTCATTAAAAATCAAAGTCTCAAATCTACTGTTCTAACCAATTTGGGAAATGCGTATGCCAAATCGAATCGACCAAGTGAAGCCATAGACTATATCTCTAAAGGAATTGAAACTGCCGAAAAAATTGGAGCCAAAAACAAAATGGTGGAAGGGTATAATGCCTTGGCAGCAGTACATGCTGGGTTGAACAACAATAATTTGGGAATTTCTTATTATTCTAAGTCCATTGAACATATTAATAAAGGGGGGTCGAAAGTAAATCTGAGTAATGCTTATAAAGGGAGGTCAGAGCTCTACGCCAAGATAAATAACCACAAAATGGCCTATGATGACCATTTATACCACAAACAGTTAAGTGATTCCATATATAACAACACCAAATCACAGCAAATAGGGGAACTTAAGACGATATACGAAACAGAAAAAAAAGAGCAGCAAATTGCCATCCAAGAAAAGGACATCGCCGTTTTGGAGAAAGAAGCTCAAATAAGTTATCAGCAAAAATTACTCTTAGGAGGTGGATTGGGCCTTGCACTAATTGTACTGGGCCTGGGCTTCTATGGCTTTCATCAAAAGGTTAAAAGAAACAAGCTGGAAAAAGAAAAAGTTGATGCCCAATTGGCTTTTAAAAAGAAAGAACTTACCACCCACGCTCTTCATCTTGCGAAAAAGAACGAAGTGCTGGAAAACTTAAAGCAAAGGGTAACTGAGATACAAGAAAAAGAAACGTCAAGCGATTACCGAGAGCTTATCAGTACCATTACTTTTGACCAACAAGACGATAAACATTGGCAAAGCTTTACCCAATACTTTGAGGCGGTACATAAAGATTTCTCCAAAAATGCTGCAAAGACCTATCCCACCATCTCCAAAAGTGAACTGCGGCTCATGGCACTCATTAGAATGAATCTTTCTTCCAAAGAAATCGCCAATATTTTGAACATTTCCGGTGAGGGCATTAAAAAAGCCCGCCAACGCCTTCGCAAAAAAATGAATCTAGAACGTCAAGATTCTTTGGAAACCACTATTGCGGCGCTCTAATCACTAGAAGCTACCTCCCATTAACCCAATAAAATAAGGCTTTACGGGCTTGTCCCCTTTTTGTCCCCACAGCATTTTTTTATACTGAAAACCAGCGCTTTAAGTTTGAAATGTCATTGAAAACCAATCTAAGCAATGACAACCGTTTTGTGGTCTTGCTCGGTTAAGGGTTCCGGACAGTTGCCGAGCGAGTCACACAAAATCCAATCAAGTTTAACCCACAAAACAAAAGGATTATGAAAACCAAAAACGCTCTTTTTCAGAAATTAGGTCTTTTGCTCATACTTGTGTTAACCCTATCATGCGGTAGCGAAGATATTGAAGATGTTGTAGTGCCAGACCCAACTGACCCAATTGGAGTAGAACCATGTGATGACCCTTGCGCCAATCCCGACAAATGCCCTGACAAATGCGAAAACCCGGCCACGGGCCTTAACCAAGAATCATTTGTGACAGAGGGTACTGTAACCGAAACGGATGATGGTTATATGCTAGAGGGTAAATTGACCATTCCATTGGACTCCATCGGCGAAGTTGTATTCGAAAATGCCGATATCGATGTCTCGTTTAATGATGATGGTACATTAAAAGGTTTAACCGGAAATGTTGAAGTACCTCCGCTGGAAAACTTTTTTGAATTCGCACAACCGCTCCAGGCCGATATTGGATTCTACTCCGGGAAATATCTAAATGAAAACCGCAATTATGAAATTGTTCTCAAGGACGATAGATCGTATTTTGTTTTCAACATACAAGCCAATATTGAGCTTAAAATTGGAGTCAATGATGATCCCAACGCTACCAAACCCCTTTCAATAAGCCCGGGAAGTGCCGGTATAGCCCTTATAACGGATTATACAGATCCAATGTTCTTTTTCTCTATTGGAGGTGGAATTGCTGGCGGGGATGGAGAAGACAACAACAATAACGGTGGTGATAATAATGGAGGAGATAATGGTAATAGTAGTAATGATGGTAGATTGTTAGGTGTTAGTTTTGGGGGTTCTTTTGGGGGTAATATCGTTTACGAACCCACTAATCCGGTTGATGATGTGGTAAGCTTTGGTGCCAAAACCGTGGTGGGTGGTTCCGCCTCTCTCTTCAAAATAGTCGAGATGAGCGGACTCTTGTATGAGAACAAAGGTTTTAGCATTGATGCTGATTTACAAGACCCTTTGTCTTCTGATATTGGCGTTGGTTATCGCTCTGGTTTCAACGGAAAGATGGACCTAGCACTTGAAATTAATTCGTTCATCTCCTTTGGTTTTCCAATAGCCTCAGGAAGTGCAGCTGTGGTTGCCGAAGCTTCTACCAATAATGGCATTGAAGCTAGGGCATTTATTAACGGGGAAGTAGACCCGGATCTATCATGGTATCCGAGTTTTATCCCTATTAAACCCGATGGTAGTTTGAGTGCAGATGGTTATGTAAACCAAAATGGAGTTTTTGATATTGGTGTTCAGGGAACCTTTAGTATTGAAACGCCAAACAACCAACAGGGCATTGAAGGCTCCATGCGTTTCTCCAATCCTGCGTTTGAAATTGGTGGCAAGTACTTTAAAAACAACAAAGAATGGTCCGTAAATGCGGCCATAAAAAAGGAAGAAAGTGAAGTTGTGGTAAGCGCACCGACTGATTTTATTTCTGGCCTAGATGTGGAAATATCCCAAAGAATTGATTCGACTTTGACCGTTGCCCAAGATGCCCTTGCCAATTTGGAAAAAGCTGTCTCTGACTATGAATTTGAGTTGAGCCTACGAGGGTTACGACAAGTTTTACCAGGAGTAATCTCGACGGCTTTACAAACGATAGATGATAAAGTAGCTGAAGGGATTGCTGAAGGGCGCAGAAGGGCCGCAGAAGAAGTGTCCAGTAGAGGCGCTGTATATTGCAGTGATAATATTCCAAGTATTGTCAACGGTATTGTTAAGCCATACAGAGATGCCTTGATTCTCATGAGAAACGCCGTAAATAACCAAACTGACAATGACCAAACCAGGGTAGAATTGGAAGCATCATTAAGGCAATTAGCAAGTTTGGATCGTGTGAACAAAACGGTAACAGCTACCATTACTTGGGGCTTGCCTATTACTGCATGCGCGGTCCCGTTTACCAGCAACCGCAATGTTACCTTAGATTTTCAGGTATTGACCAATGAACAAGTCAACCAGTTGACCTTGGCTGCCGATAATGTGAAGTTCATTGCAGAAACCAGTGATATTATGATCAGTGCCCAGGCTATTTTTGATGCTGTGCCAACTCAAGAAATACTTGATCGTCTTGACAAGTTGAAACAAGATATTGCCAATCAGGTAAAATCGTATTCAGATTTTGCAGGGGTTGGATTCATTAAAAACCATAATAGCAACGAATTTATCTTCTTTATTGAACAAGGTGGGGAACGAACAAATGTGGCAAGTTTTAATCTTTTTGACCCCAAATCCATTGTCAAAATATTGGTTCCAGATTTATAGGCTAAAGTTTTTGAATATGTGGAGTCATACTAAACTAAATTCGCTTTGTTGTCTGATTGCTCACCAAAATCCAATAAAGACAATTATGGAAATGTTAAATTTTGTTAAAAGGTGAGCCGTGCGGTGAGTCCAAAAATGCACCCTCTGGCAACCCTTTAATACAAGGCATTTTCAAGAAAAGTTCGAGTCCCGTCCAGACCGCAAAAGCCTTCAACTTTGTTGAAGGCTTTTTTATTTGTAACTCTAAATGTTCCTTTTAATTATTCATCCAATAGTTCAAGGGTCACCAAATATGCACAATGGTCCGAGGCATAGGTATCTGCAATTACTTTCTTATCGACCACACGCCATCTATTTTTTGGATAGAACATAACATAATCAATTTTAACCTGTGGATTATCCGAAGGAAAGGTCGGTTCAGGGTTCTTTTTATCGTATGTAGCTTGCCACATTTCTTCCAAGGTGTTGATGGGACCACTGCCCGGCTTCGCATTTAGATCTCCAACCAAAATTGTTGGGTACTTATTCAAAGAAAATACTTTGTTGATTTTTTTAGCTTGTATTTCTCGGCCTTCATTGGTCTCATGGGCAAAATGCGTTCCTACAAATGCAATGGTATCCTTTGAAGGCAATTCCGCAACAACTTCAATTGCCGTTCTTGGCTCCTGTCCATCCAAATATGGTAATGCGACATTTCTAGTACTCAAAAAGGAATGTTTGGACAAAACTCCCTCCCCATATTCCCCGCCATCATAATACATGGCTCGGGCAAAAATTGGGGTCATTTTAGTCCTCCACCCCAATTCTGTAACCAAGTCATACTTTTTTGATCTATTCACTTTATAATCTACCTCTTGCATGGCCACAAAATCTGGATTCGCATCTTTTATAAGTTTTGCCAATGCATCCAAATTAAAATCCCCTTTTGTGGTCCTTCCTCCCAAAATATTAAATGACAATACTTTAACTCTCTTATCAGTATCCTCTTTTTTGGTTTGGGATTGTACCTGTAACAGCGTCAATCCCGCAAGGACAG
Source organism: Flagellimonas sp. S3867 (assembly GCF_014698935.1). GTDB lineage: Bacteria > Bacteroidota > Bacteroidia > Flavobacteriales > Flavobacteriaceae > Flagellimonas. The sequence continues at coordinate 1,239,206 of NZ_JACVMN010000002.1, read as the reverse complement.
CTACAGCTATCTTAAATTTCATTTGTTTCATTTATATAAAAACAATTATTTATTCGAACTATATTTTAAGATATCCATCAATCGCGAATCGATATTTTTTGATTCCGATATAGATGCAGCCTTGTTCAATTCCTTGTTATAGATAGCCAATACTAACGCGGCATTTGAGTTTTCTCCTGACATATTCTTGAGTTTCGACAACAATTCTTCTTTCTTGCTGTTCTTTTTCAATTTGTCAAGAGACAATAACTTGAAAAGCGTATTTGTGCTTGCCATATTGTTGTTTTTATAATTGGCTACAAGCTCAAAATGTGTGTTCGCTTCATTTTGTTTACCCAGTTTTTCATTACATAGTCCTAACAAGTAGTTTGACAATCTATCATCAGGATTATAGGGAGTTCCCACTCCCAAATTTTCTGGCCAAGCTTTTGATGCTTCTAGAAGTTTAGCCGCCTCGTCAAACTGATTTTTATCCATATACTGTTTTGCCAAATAAATATGGGCCGCATTATATATGTTTTTGCTTTCCGAAGCGTGTTCGAATGGAAGAATATTCAAACTCCCCAGCACAGCAATTGCTTTTGAGTAATTGCCCGTAGCAACCAAACCTTTGGTATAACTTAATCCAACATTATAGTTGCCATCAAATTTTTTAACCGCCTTTTTTCCAACTGCGGTCGCTTCTTGATTTTTATCATTTTCCAGATAAAATAGGATGAGATCATCCCAATTTTTCCAATAGTTTTTATTCAAATCCAAAGCGGTATTGTAATCCTTTAATTTACTTTCATAGGAAGCGTTGTTTAAAGCTTTCGCCCTAAATTTGTAAAAGGCGTCGTTGTCAGGTAGATCTCCACATTGCTTCAAAAGGGTCTTTGCTTTATTCTTTAGTCCTACTGCCAAATAGTTCTGCGCCAAATAATATTTAAACTTCCAATCCTTGTTTTTGGAAACGATCCACTCAAGAGTTGGCACCATTTCTTGACGGTACGGAAATACAAAATTGGGTGACCCCTTTGCCATTTCTTCAATCAAGGAAGCACTCTTGGCTACATTCTTCTTGTCTAATAAATGGGCTAAAAGCATTTTAGATTTGCTATCATCGGTGTTTACATTCAATAATTCAATTGCTGTCTCCTCTTGTCCCAAATTCAAATATGCCAACGCCAGTTCCAGTACCGACTCACTCCCAAATTCATTCTGAACCTGTTTTAAAATGGAATTTGGCGTTCCTCCATCAAATTGTATTTTCTCGAATGCAGCGAAATGGTTTATTGGGCTGATTTTGGAAACTTTTTCGAGTTGTTTGGTAAACGCCTCCTTATTATTTGTGTTTCTGAAAGCCACCAATAAAACCTGTCTTGCGTTTAGGTTAAATTTATTATAGGCCAAGGCTTTTTTGGCATATTCTGTGGCCTTTTTGACATTGTCCCCATGAAGATATATCTCTGCCATTTGCGCATAGGCAACGGAACGATATTGAATGGACCTTGCGGCCCAACCTAGGTGTTCCAGCGCATTAAGGGCATCGTTTTGAGCCCAATATGAGATACCCACCATATAATTGGCTGCGGGATTGTAAGTGTCGAGCTGCAATACGGTGTTGGCATGGCCCAATGCTTTTGCATATTGTGTTTTTCTGTATTCAGCTTCCGCCAAAAGTATCAAAGCTCTTGGATGAGTTGTATCCAGTTTCAACAATTCTGATAGTTTTTTATCAGCCAAATCATATTCGCGATATTTCATGGCCTCCGAAGCTTCATGGTACAGTTTTTCAATATCAGACGCCTTTATTTCCGGATTATACACGAAATCTCTTTTGAGTAAAGTCTTATTTACAGAAGTGTAGTGTAGTTTGTCCTTCCCTAAAAAGATTTCCAATTTATCGGCATCCTTACATGCAAAGGTTTTTTCAAAAACCTGCATGGGAACCATTTCTAAATTTTCAGTAGAAACTTCTTCTCCATTGATAACAACTTGTAATGGTTCATTAAATGCCTGAAGGGCATTGATTCCCAGAGTAGCATTGTCCCCATTACGCTCCACATTTAACACCCCATATTCAGATGCAGCCTCCATTCCACCAATTTCCTTAATGGGAAACCAGAGTTCTTGCCATGAATCCATTACATAGGGGTCAAAATTAGCTTGTGAAACTGGGTTTTCTGCCCCTGGAAAATATTGATTAAACAATCGTCCTGCTTGAAACTCGATATACTGACCGTCGGTATCCGTAAGCAAGTCTTCCCATATACCGCCAGATCTTGAGAGTGCCCAAAGCCATAACTTCTGCCCTGGCATTTCTTCGTAAGGCGATAAATGTCCAAATCCAACATTGCTATCATGGTAGTATCCACCAAAATAGTTTTTATAGTCTCCGACGATGTGATAGGATTTTGATGGACCAAAATTATTGTTCTTGTACATGGACAAGTCTCTTCCTTTGTCATCAATGGGCCATTTTTGCCATGTTCCGTTATGCTCCAAATACCCATTTCCGGGGATAAAGAATTCCAAATCATCGGTAGCAGGTGCTGCACCCGTCATCCAATTGTAGTACGATTGGTTTAAAGGTGTGCCATTATACCACGAAGCATTGGTTTCAAAATAGGCTTTGTCATTTTCAAGTCTGATCTCTACTTGCCAATAGGTTCTGCTTGGCAAATCTAGATTCCCCACTATACAACTTACACTGCCGTCGTCATTTGTTTTTGTAGCGTAATCAACTGGAGTTGCCGTTGAAGGGTGGTGGCCTATTATTCCGAAATTGAATTCTATCCCACCAGAAGTCCAAGGTCCCCTCATCGAGATATTTCGGAATTTGACTACCTCGTTGCGATACAAAAATTCGTTGCCGGTGCTTTTCTCGATTGCCCCCCATACTTTACCTCCAATCTCAGGTAATACATACACCTCAATGTAATCGTTCTCCAGCTTGACAACCTTCCAACCTTTTTTTTGGGCGGTATGAGAATATCCTTCAAACTTAAAGTATGGGAATATTTTTGGGTTCTCTGTCAAAATCGGCACTGGATTTGGGGTTCCAAAGCCATAAGTGTCCAACTGTCTTACTTCTTCGGTAATGGTAGCTGACTGTGACAGTAATAAACAAGGCAAAAAAAGTAGTATTGCCAGTACACTGTACATTTTTGAGGTTAACAAACCCATGGTCTGTTCTAATTGCGTTCTCATTTAATAATTGGTTTAAATTGTCATTTTGTTGAAATCAATTCCAAACTCATCAGTAGAGGCAGATGGTCCGAAGCCACGGATTCTTGTACGGCACGGACATCGACAACCTTCCATCTATTTTTTGGTCTTGGAAGTATGTAATCAATTTGTATTCTGGGTTCTGTTACTGGAACTGTAAATAGATCCTTGCCCAAACTTTCATAGCTCCAACCTTTTTCTTCAAGAAGCTGGATAGGTTCGGACTTTGGGGTTACATTTAAGTCACCTGTTAAAATAGCCAGGGGTACCTGCTCAGTGAAAAAAGCCTGTTCTATAACTTCAACACTTGCCTTTCTCGCTACTTTGGAACCAATGGTCTCCAAATAGTCAAAGTGTGTGTTTACAAACCTTATTTTTTCTTCTTTTCCGGATTGTTGTGATATATCTATATCGACACACATGGCCTCGTATCTACTGCTACTCGCACTTGGAATGGAGATATTTCCCATATATTTCATAGGATGTTTGGATAGAATGGCATCGCCATAAAACAACTGGGATTCTGGAACGGGAATTCCCAACAACCGATAGAGGTTTGGTGGTTCTATTTCGGTGGAAGCGCCAAAGACACCTTCCATACCCGTCAAGGCTGCAAGTTCGGCCACCATGGTTGAATCACTCACTTCTTGCAGTCCAACAATATCAGGTTGAAGTTTATTAATTACACTGGCTATACGCTGAATGTCTTTGGCCGAATCCATTCCCACACCATAATGAATGTTGTAGCTGAGCACTTTGATGATTGTTTTTTCTCCTTTTCCGGATTGGCCACAGGAGAACATAAATACACTCATCAAAACCAGCATTAGCATCAGCTTTCTGCGTTTTTGATTTTCCATCAAAACAAAATTCATTTCGTATTGGTTTTCAGTTCTGAACGAACTTTCTGGTTGTTATTATACTGCTGAGCAGTGGGTTATTTATGCAAAGTATAGACTTCAACTGGGGCATTATTTTTGACGAAAACCACAATTTTGTTATCGCCCTCCAAACTCAAAAGAGCCAAATCACGGACTTCACCGTCAACATTTAACCCGCTCCCTGCTGCATCCGTACCCGTGAAACTTCCTTTTCCATCACCCAAAAGTAAAGTTCCCTTACTGGCATCATACCTTCCATATTTTACCCTTGTACCAAAAAAGTTTCCTCCTAAAAGAACATCTTTGTGACCATCTCCATTGAAATCTTCGGAAAGAATTCCATAAACTGGGGATAATTGTGCTTCCTTAGGCAATTCGGTTAACTGAAATTGATTATTACCTAAATTTTCCAAGTACCCGCTTTTGAAATTCTTTGCCTGTAACATTATGCTATTTTCCAATTCTTGGGCCGAAAAAATATCTGTGATCTTTTCGTTTGCATAATCTTCGTAGCTCACATATTTATTTTTTAGTCCATTCAATTGGTCGACCAAATCATCTTTAGAGAAAACTGGAAATTCTTCTCCCATAGTATAGGCACAGAGTATAGGGTCCAATGACCCATTATTGTCAAAATCTTTTACGTACAATGAAACGGGTTCTGAAATTGAAGCTTTTAGCTGTGAGTTCAAACCAAAATTTCCGAGAACAAAATCCATGTCGCCATCGGCATCAAAATCGTCGGCTATGATACTATTCCAAAGTCCTTCTGAATTTTTGGTGCCACTTGCTTCACTTATTTCGTTCAGTTTGTTTTCAGAATTGATGAATATTCTGATAGGCATCCATTCACCCACTACTATAAGATCTAGCTGATCATCTGAATTAAAATCTGTCCAAACAGCATCTGTAACCAGTCCAGGGTTCTCCAAATCTGGATTTATCTCACTGGTTTTATCTTCAAAATTGCCATGGCCATCATTAATCAAAATGTAACTTCTTGGTGATGTCGGGTATTCTCCCGGAACCAGCCTTCCTCCAACAAACAAGTCTAAATTTCCATCATTATCAAAATCGCCAGAAAGTACGCATGAACCACTGGTCAACATTTGTGGCAGTGCATCAGCCTTTTTTCTAAAATTACCTTTCCCGTTATTAATATAAATCCTGTCTTGTAGTTCAGTGTCGTTTTTGTCAAAGGCATTACCTCCACTTACAACATAAAGATCAAGGTCTCCGTCTTTATCTGCATCAAAAAATTCTGCTCCAATGTCCTCTGAATTGATATCTTCTGATAGGAAATTGTTGTTCTGAGCTACAAAATCACCACTCTTGTTTTGCAGGAATATTTGTCCCAGACTTCCTTTTGCCCCTCCAATAAAAATATCATCAAGTCCATCGCCATTGATATCTCCTTGGGTGATTTTTGGTCCCTGCGTTGACAATTGATGAGGCAACAAACGTTCTCTTTTAAAATCATTATACTCATTTTCAACATGTTGATAGGGTATAAGACTATCTGTTACGGAAGCAAAGAAAGAACCTGATTCTTCACTTATTTTACTTTGCAGAATTGTAACAGCGTCACTGTTTGAAAGCTCTTGTATAGTATTTGCTTTAATGTTTTGCAACACCTGAACCTTACCATCGGGCCAATTGATTTTCAATTTTTGTATCACCGTGTCTTTTCCAAGTCCAAAAATGAGATTATAGGGCATTGAGGATTGGTATCCTCTGCTAGGCATCATTTCTTGGACCATGGTATTCCCATTATGTTCTAATTTTATTTTGGCACCAATTCCAAATTTGTTTCGCTCACTACCCTTAAGTTTTATTTTCAGGTAGTTGTTATTCTTGATCAGTTCACTGTTATTTCTATATACAAATGCTTTTTCATCAATATTGTTCACGATAAGGTCAAGGTCACCATCATTATCTAAATCGCCATATGCCGCACCATTTGAAAGTGATTTTTGGTCCAATCCCCATTCAGTGTTCATTTTGTCAAAGGTCAAATCGCCATTGTTGTGGTACATATAGTTTTCCACAACTGCGGATGGTATATTTTCCAATAGTTCGGAAATAGCCGTGCGCTGACCGGTCTTGTTTTCATTCAATTTTTCTTGGACCGCGTAGTTGATGAAGTCCATATTGGTATAGTCACGTTTATACCCATTGGTAATGTAGACGTCTTTATATCCATCATTGTCAAAATCGGCAATCAACGAGGCCCAGCTCCAATCGGTATTTGAAATACCTGAAAGCTGCCCTATCTCAGAGAATGAATTACCCTGATTGTTCAGTTGCATCATGTTCCGCATGGTTTGATTGTGGAAACCCGATTTCTCCAAAAGACTATGTTTCTCGTAATTGTCCGGTCCGGAAACCATTTTTTGCCTGTAGTTATCTTCGGGCAACATATCCAAAGTGATGATATCGGTATAGCCATCATTATTGACGTCAGCGATATCACTTCCCATGGAAAAAAGTGATGTGTGACCCAAATAGTTTTCCAAACTTTCGGTAAACGTTCCATCTTGATTGTTTAGATAGAGATAATCTTGTTCGTTGTAGTCATTGGACACATACATGTCCAACCATCCATCATTGTTCAGGTCGGAAACGGAGATACCCAATCCAAATCCTAGCACATTAGAGATAAGTCCAACTTCTTCGCTCACATCTTCAAAGTATCCGTTCTCGTTTTTATAGAGTTTATCGGAATATGCGCTGTTCTTGCGATTTTTCAATTTGTATGTGATACGATCAAATCCGGCATATTCTTGGGTAGAATGGTTCAATACATAAAGATCCAGGTCACCATCGTTATCATAGTCAAAAAATGAAGCTTGTGTGGTATATCCTGAATCGTCTACACCAAACTCCCTGGACTTCTCGGTAAAAGTTAAATCGCCGTTGTTGATAAATAGTAGGTTCTTTCTCTTGTTTGGATCCTTGGCAGCAGACCGGCATACATAAATGTCCAATAGTCCATCGGCATTTACATCGGCCATGGCCGTACCGGTATTCCATAATCCTTCAGCAAATACTCCCGCCTTTTTTGCAATTTCCTTAAATTTAAAATTACCTTGATTGAGATAAAGGTGACTCCCCACCATATTGCCGGTAAAATAAATATCCAACAACCCATCGTTATTGATATCGCCAATGGCAACGCCTCCTCCATTGTAGAGATAACCGTACTCCAACACATTGAACTGCTCCGTTTCTTGAAGCCTATTCATGAAATTAATACCAGTGGCATTAGAATCTAGTTGTGTGAACATAGTATCGGGTTGACTATTTTCACAGGACAGCTGGATAACCACCAGCAATAGCAATACAAACGCTTTAACAAGGGTATTTTTCATATCTATAAATAGGGTAATACTATGTTATCCCAGCAGTTGAATCTTTGTTGGGCAAGAACAATACAAGAGAAAAAAAATACCAATGCTAAAAATCACATTGGTATTTTCACTACTTAAACCTAACTCAAACTATTTATTTTTTATCCCACCATACTTTGGTGTTGTTTTTATCGCCTCCTGACATTTCAGGAAGAGCAATAGCAGCACTAACAGCATCGCCATTGGTATCGAACTCACTTTGAACATAGACCATTCTTCTCATGATCTCATCTACCCCAACATCGGGGTTTTGTGATTCAACTCTAGCGTATTGTTTTGGATAACCTGTTCTTCTAAGTTCAGCCCAAGCTTCCCATCCGTTAGGATATATAGCAATCCATTTCTGGGTAATAATTTGCTCCAGTTGTCTTTCTGCTCCACCACCTGCGTCAAATGCAATAGGAATATCAGTAACAGGTGTAGTACCTGCATCATAAAGTACTGGAACATTTGCACTGGTGATGTATGCATCAATAGCTGCGCCATCGGCCCCAGTTTTCTGGGTCATGGAAGCTCTGATACCATCTTCATAAAGACTTTGAGCTGTTCCACCCATTGACCATCCTGCAAGAGCACCTTCAGCTCTTAAAAAGAACATTTCGGCGGCATTCATGATTTCATACGGTGGATTTTCACCTCCTTTAGCCACATCGATAAACTTGGTAGCCAAATCGGAATGTCCTGCATTCTTACTAGTTTCCAAAGAAACTCTGGTCTGGCCATTTAAAAGGCCTTCATAAGGAATACCATCTCCATCAGAATCTCCATCAACGGCAGGTGCAAAGTACTCAGGCATACGTGGATCATCATATCCTTTAAGGATACTTTCCATGGTAGCACTCATACGGAATTCACCCCAATCTGTAATGGTTTCCAATGGATTTCTATTGGTATCATCAACAGATACGAAAGCATTATCCGCATTGTCAGTAATTACTCCCGCATTTATAGCTTTTTCAGCTTCAGCCTGCGCTCTTCCAGGATCAGCAAACCTGATTCGCATAGCCAATCGTAAACGAAGACTATTGGCAAATTTCAACCATTGAGCAGCACTACCTCCATATATCCTATCTCCTGATGTGTATGATGATCCGCCTGCATTTGCTTGCAGCTTAGCGACCGCGTCATCCAAAGTCACAAAAAAGTCATTGTACATAGATTCTTGAGAGTCATAAGGAACCGAAAGTTCTCCATTACCAAAAGCGGAGTAAGGAACAGGGCCCCAATAATCGGTTATCCTATGATAGGCATGAACCCTCCATATCTTTGCCAAGGCATTGCCAACATCATTACCATCCGCTTCAGATAAATCTTCCACTAGTTTAATTTGAGGTGCTGCTTGGCCGTAAAAAGAACCCCAGGCCAAATCTGCCCATCTACCTACTTGTACGTAACGATCAGAATCGAATCCAGAGGCAGTTGTAGCAAAATACTGGCACCAGATATCAGAAAACAAATTCTGTGAGATCTGGAAACGCCAATGCAAACCATTAACCGATACATACTGTGCTTGCGCAAAAACCTGTCCCTGTAAAAGATTATTTCCTGGGAGCGCATCTTGAGTTAAATCGAGAGGGTTAGTATTGGTGTCCGCAAAATCACTGGTACAGCCCGCAAGCAGTATACTCAATGAACTTAAATAACAAATTTTTCTAATTAATTTTTTCATGTCTTTTTCTTTTAAATTTACAACTTTTTTAATTTAGAATCCTACTTTTAGGTTAAGACCTAAACTTCTTGTAGCCGGAGGGGCAAATGAACTGAATCCATCAACATTAACACCCGTCCCAGTTGTTATTTCCGGATCGACAGTTGCATTATTTGAAAAGAAAAACAAGTTTCTTCCCACTAAGGATATTTTTGCAGATTTAATTGGAGTTTTATCCAAGAAAGTTTGTGGAAGTTTATATCCAAAGGTCATCTCTCGCATTCTAATATTGGATGCGTCCTCAACAAAGGCCTCACCTGCTGGGGAATTTCTTCCGCCAATTTGCCCCCAAAATGCTTCTGCAGTAACCTGAGTGGTATTCGGCGTGCCATCGGCATTCACCACTTCAAAATTCGGGAATACGTTTTGGCCAAATACCAGGGAACCATCTCTGCCCGGTAAGGTTCTAGCCAAGGCTCCATCGGAAGCCAAAATGGCATTGGTAAATGTACCTACAGACCCCCCCTGACGAATATCAACCAAGAAACTAAAGCTAAAGTTTTTGTAGTCAAAACTATTAAAAATCCCTCCGAGCCAATCTGGGTTAAAGTTACCAATCAAAACGCTTTGTCCCGTAGTAACTTGAGGTAAACCATCAGCGGTAACCAATACTCGGCCCTGGGCATCACGCTCAAAACCTCTGGAATAAACATTTCCCCAAGGATCTCCCACATTCAGTTCAAACCTTCTAAAGAAATCACCTCCAAAACTTAAGGTTTCCAATCCTTCGGCTAACTCAAGTACCTCACTGTCATTTTTGGTGAAGTTAGCAGTAATGTTCCAATTGAAATCTGCGGTACGTATTGGATTTGCGGTAATAATAATCTCAACACCTTTGTTTTGAATATCAGCACCATTGACAAATCTAGTCACAGAACCTGAGGCCTGAGGAACCTGCTGTCCGAACAACTGATCAATACTATTCGACTTATAATAGTTGAAGTCAATACCTAATCGGCTATCCAAGAATCGTGCATCAAACCCAAGTTCAATTGATTCTGTTCTTTCTGGGCGCAAGTCTGCATTAGGAAGTTGAGGAGAAAGCTGTATGAACCCTCCAGGTTGAAGCAAAGCTCCTCTTACCAACTGAAATGGATTTGTGTCATTACCAACCTCCGCATAGTTTGCCTTCAACTTTAAGAAGGAAATAGCTTCTGGCAAGTCCATCAAATCAGAAAGTACGGCACTTACTCCAACAGAATAATAATCAAACCTATTTTCATCTACAGGAAGCGTAGAGCTCCAATCACTTCTATATGTCAAGTCCAAAAACAATGCGTCCTTATAAGAACCCTGACCATTAGCATATAATGAGTTGACCTCTAACTGCTGTAAAAGTTGACTTGCTGTTAAATTTTGAGCATTGCTGATGGCAAAAATATTGGGTGCATTTAACCCTCCATTGCTAGTCGCAACGGACTTACTATTGGCCTGCCTATGGTTTCCTCCAAGGTTTACGTTAAAGGCAAAGTCATCATTGATTTGTTTATTATAACTTAAAAGAAAATCAGTATTCCATTCTAACGAATTAGAATTATTTGTCTGATATTGACCATTATCTGCTATGATATAGGAATCATTAAAATCCCTATCTTCTCTAGAGGCGGAAGTTTGATCAACAGCAGTTCTTACCAACAGATCCAAATCATCTGTCAAGTGATAGGTCAAGTTTAAGTATCCCAAGACTCTGTTGGTAATAATCTCGTTTAAGTTTCTATTGATTGTCCAATACGGATTCGCTCCTCCATTATTCCCCGGATCCCAATAGTTCTGTCTTGCATTGCCATTAGCATCCACATATTCAAAAACCTGAAGATCCTGTGTTCTAACATTACGAGGTATTCTATACGCATGTCTTAATGGATTGGCGAAGGATTCACCAGTGTCCAATTGATTGTCAACATTGGTCCTTATGTAATTGATTCTAGCACTTAAATCCAATTTACCTTCAATAATCTCATTGTCAATTTTGAAGTTGGCATTATGCCTATTCAATTCATTTCCTTTAACTATACCTTTTCTGTCATCGTAGGTATATCCAAAGAATGTCCGCACCCTTTCATTACCTGAACGTACGGAAACATTATAAGCTTGGTTAAATCCTGTTTCAAAGAAATCTTCTACATTATCTGGCTGTGCATTAAATGGCAATTGACCTGTGATATCTGGACTTGGAGACCAGTTTGCTACTGAGCCACCACCAAGGGCTGGACCGAATGATAACAGTGAAGCAGGATTATATGTGCCACTGCTACCTTGACCAAATTGGTTTTGGTAATCAAACATAACGTTTGCAGTCTCGGCTGTAGTTGTTGCACTAAAGTCTATTGAAAAACCACCTGCAGTTCCTGATTTTGTAGTAATGATAATAACACCGTTGTTTGCACGAGCTCCGTAAAGTGCTGCAGCATTTGCACCTTTAAGAACGTTTATAGAGGCTACATCATCTGGGCTGATATCTGCGATATCTCCACCTAATGGCACACCATCTACAACATACAAGGCCTGGCTACTTCCTGCAATGGAACGGTTACCTCTTAACACTACTTTTGAAGCACCACTTACACCATTACCTGACCTTTGAATGGAAAGTCCTGCAACTCTACCTGAAAGGCTATTTACCAAGTTTTGCTGTGGTCTTGCTTCATCAATACCATCGGTTTCAACAGTTTGGGTGGCATAGGTAAGTGACTTTTTTTCTCGCTTAATACCTAACGCTGTAACCACAACTTCGTCCAATTGACTTGCATCTTCTTGCAATACAACATCAATAGTGCTAGAAGCTCCAACAGTAATGCTTTGTGATAACATTCCTAAATAAGAGAATACTAAAACGGAGCCTTCGGATACTTCAATAGTATAATTTCCATCAAAATCTGTTTGTGTACCATTACTAGTTCCTTGTTCTAAAATACTTACTCCTGGTAATGGTCCGCCATCTGAGGCAGCGGTCACTGTTCCCGTAACTGTTTTTTGTACTACTTCTTTTTCCACGATTGCCGGAATTTCTTTTTCCGGTCTTGGAGTAACAGCAATTGTACTGTTTATTCTCCTAAAGTTTAAAGAAGTTTCTTTACTTATTTGCTCCAACAAGTCATACACAGAGTGTGACCCTTGGGCAATAAGAAATTTTGTTTTTCTGTTCACGTCTTTCTCATCATAATTGAATTTGAAAGCTGACTGGTTCTCGATTTCTTCAAAGACATCCAAGACCTTTACTTGCCGAACGGATTCCCACTCGAGGTAGATGTCTTTCATACTTTGCGTATACCCTTCGTTTGCCATGGCAAAGTAGCAGAATATTACTTGCAAAATAAATATCCTAGAGAGCATAGCGATTGTTTTAGATAGTTTAAATTTCATACTTTTACATCGGTTTAGTTGATATTCTTTAATTGAACTTTTGATGATAAGTTTGTCTCCATCGAAAGTGCCATTTTCTTTGGAGCAAACTTGTTTTTTACGGGTAATTCTTCATTTTCATATGTTTAAGTGTTAGTAGTTTTTATTTAAAAATTATTTTTACTGCTCTTTCGTTTTCCTCATCAATTTCAAACGAGAACTTTTCAACGAATGCTATTCTTTCCAAGACGCTTTCCAAACTTTCACTAGGAAATTCTCCAGTATATGTTATTGGTCTGTTCAAATTTTTGACGGTAATGTCCACATCATACCAGTTCTCCAAAGCTTCCTCTATCTCATCAAAGCCGGCAGCTTTGAATACCAGAATCCTTTTGGTCCACTTATAAAAATCCATATCATCATACGCTGATATGTCCAACTGCCCATCCGCAGCATCATATACTGCCCTACCCCCTGTATCATTTATGATTTCAACGTCTTCGTTCTTAGAAACCGCTGTCACAGAGATTTTACCAGTCACCAGTCCAACCTCAACCTTCTTTCCTTTGTGGGCTTTGATATTAAATGAGGTTCCCAGAGCTTTGGTCACCAATCCATTCGAGTTTACTAGGAAGGGTTTTGTGGAATCTTTCTTCACTTCAAAAAAAGCTTCCCCATTCAAAAAGATTTCTCGTACTCCGGTAAATTGTGATGCGTAGGATACGCTACTGTTGTTATTTAAAAATACGGTTGACCCATCTGGTAATGTAATTCTGGATTTTTGTCCTTTGAAGTTTTCTTTTACAATATATCTGATGGAACTAAAAACGGGTTCCAGCTCAGTGGAAGTTGAAGCGCGGTGTCCAAAAGATAAGGCTATCATCAATAATGCACAGGCCGCTGCTTGAAATGCGATGGTATGCAATCCCATCTTTTTAATCCCAGAAACAGGCTTTCTTTTTCCAAGAATGGATTTTAATAGTTCTCCTTGGTCTTTATCATCGACCTCATTGTTAGAATGAAATTTAAGGGAGAGTATGATCTCCTTAGCTGCCAATACAGTATTTCTTTTCGTAGGATTCGCGGCAAGCCATTTTTTCCAAAAAAAGTGGGAAGCCGGGTTTGGTTTCAACACCCAGTTTCTAAACTCTGGGTCTGTTAGAAAATCTTCCAATTCATATTCGTGGTAATCCATACGTCGGCCTCTGTTATACATAAGACATTAAAAATTGATAAATGACATCAAAAAAAATTGCTTTTCTTCTAAAAAAGTAAAATCTACATTGATGTATCCGTTATGATAGCTGCAAAAATCGGAATAATTGGCAATTCATGAATATGAATTCTATTCCTTTTTTTCTAATATGGTTGTCTTGAGAAAAAATGGTGGTGTGGTATACAGATTAAAACAATACGCCTAAAAAGTGTTGGGGACATTCGTATCGTCTATGTTACGATATCTGTGCTTTCTTTTTTAACTCGGAAAGTGATCTATAAATAAGATTTCTTGCGGCTCGCACACTCGAAAATCCCATTACATCCTTAATTTGTGCATACGAAAGTCCGTTGTAGTAGAAGTAGTAAATGGCCTCTCGCTGTCTTCTCGTTAATTTATTTAAAGCTTCCTGCATCAACTTAATCTGATCTTGACGAAATTGCCGGCTAATTAAAACACTCTCATGAGAAGGGGTCAAAAGAAATCCATGTGAGTTTGAAGAGTAGTTCAACCTCATATTTTTCTTCTGTTTCTTTTGTTCTGTAATTATTTTATTTCGATAACATTTAATAAGAAAAGCCTTAACCGAAATTACCTTATGTAGCTTATTGCGTTTCTTTCTAATGTTTATAAAAGTCTCTTGAAGTGTATCTTTCAATAAGTCTTGATCACCTGAAAATTGTCTTCCAAGATTGTACAAGGTCTGAAAATAGTGATTGTAGATTTTAACAAATGCAGATTCGCTCCCATCGCAGAACAACTTCCATTCCGAGGCAGGGTCGAACTCAAACGATTTCGTGATTTTTCCTAAATCGCCCCTCTCGTCATCCTTATTAATATCTGATAAAAGCTCAGTAAATGATGACATTATCGCAAAAATTAGTTTAGTTAGTTAATCACAATATATAAAAAATTTCTTATGATCGTATTTTTTTCAATTGGAAGAACTCTCAATTTGTTTCATTTTGAAGAATACTATCTGTCAAATATTCAACTTGTTTCTTCAGCTAATAATTGTTATTCTAATGCAAAAAAGCTCGACTTATAGTTAAGTTTTTATAATCACTCGCATTTTGCCATTAATGACCTCATATCAACCCTTCTGTCCAACCGATTACTTTTCCGGTATAAATTGCATCAAGACCCATTTGCACACAAATAGCTGCTTTTGCCCCACTAATAACATTAGATTTTGGCATTGTGCTGCTCAAAATACTGTCTCTGAAATCCAGCAGTGCCTGTTTACTAGGATCCAAATGTTCCACTTCAATGGGAACGCCCTTATCTTGATCCCATTTGATGGTGGCGCCAGAAACCCCATCAACCTCGCCCAACTCTTTTGATTTTTCCTTTTTTTCCGGATAGAACCAGGCCTTTGTATAGTCAACAGTAATAGTTCCCTTATCTCCTAGCACCTTAATTTGGTAATCGTCTTTTGAGTTACTGGTCAAACAAGTGAATTTTGCTCTAACCCCATTGGGATAGGTATAGATCATATGGACGTTGTCGAAGGTTTCACGACCATCTTTCCAGTAATCAATACCTCCATCTCCAACCACTTTGGTTGGAACTGCATCCAACATCCAATTGCAAAAATCCAGTTGATGGGAACAAAGCTCGGCTAGCAAACCTCCTGAGAATTCCTTGTACATACGCCAATTGATAGCCCTCTCAAGTTCTGGACTTGGAACTGGTCTTCGCCAATTCCCATTTCGGTTCCATTGGCATTCAATAGCGGTTATCTTGCCTATTTTTCCATTTTGGATTAAATCAACTACATGTGTGTACAACCTAGAACTATGGTATTGGTGTCCAGTTTGGAAAATATTTTTTGAGTTTGAAGCTTTTTCGACCATACTTTTAATGGCAGCATATCCCTTTACCATAGTCTTTTCGCAATACACATGTTTCCCAGAATTAAGGGCGTCAAGGGCGATGTGCGAATGCTCGCTAAATGGCGTGGCAATCAGAACAGCATCTACATTTTTATCAGCCAAAAGGGCTTTATAGTCTGAATATTCCCTTGCTTTGCCCTCAACCTTCTCCATTGCATTTTCCAATCTGAAGGGCAACACATCGCAACAGGCCGTCACCTCTAATCCTTCTATTTTATTGATTATTGGAATAAGTCCCCCACCACGGTCACCTGTGCCGATAACACCAATGGTAATCGTTTTGCTCTTTGAAGGATATAACACTCCCGCATTCATTGCAGATACTCCTGCAACAGCCATCCCAGTTCTAGCAACAAAATCTCTTCGTTTCATTTTTTATAGTTTAGGCTCCCAACCTTTTGCATATTCCCTTTTCCAATTCTTCTTCATAACGGCATCGTCATTGAGCACTTTTCCTGTTTTAGAATCAATTTCCAAAGAGTGTCCCGCATCTTGGGCCATATTACCCAAATGGCACAACATGGTAGAAATGCTGGCATCGTTAATATCAGATTTTAAAGATTCATCTTTTCTAATGGCATTGAAAAAATTACCCACGTGATCTACGTCCAATCCACCAATTCCTTGAGTGTTGGTTGTGGCACTTTGGGTTTTTTCAAATTCCAATTTAATCGGATTACCTGCAAGGTCATATAATTTATAAAAATTTCTACTGAGTTCGATACTCCCTTTGCTTCCGTAAATGGTCACTCCCCTGCCTGGGCGTTCTGGCTTCATGATGCCTCTACTATGCCCGGACCAAGTGATGAACTTATTTCCTGGAAAGAAATAGGTAACTTGTTGATTGTCTACAAATTCCCAATCATCATTATACGTATATTTTCCTCCAAAAGAAGTAACAGTTGCTGGTAGATCCACTCCTAGTGCCCAACGACAAATGTCAATTTCGTGGGTGCCATTGTTATGAATCTCCCCTGTTCCCCAAGTGCGGAACCAATGCCAATTATAGGGATGGACATTATCACGATAATTTTCCCGTGGTGCCGGTCCCTGCCAAAGATCCCAATCCAAGGTTTTGGGTATACTAATCTCATTTCCTTTTCCAATGGAACCTCTATTATTGGAATAATAAGCCTCTCCTTTGTACACTTCTCCTATAACTCCATTTCGAATATCCTCAATCGCTTGAGCGGAGGTTCTAGCCGAACGTTGTTGATTACCCATCTGCACTTTTTTGCCATACTTATTCTGGGCCGCAACAAGTAATTCGTTTTCATGAGGGTTGTGGCTACATGGTTTTTCAACATACACGTGTTTTCCCGCCTGCATGGCCATAATGGACATAGGGGCATGCCAGTGCTCTGGCGTGGCTATAAAAACCGCATCCACATCTTTATCCTCCAAAATTTTTCGGAAATCTTTTTCAACTTTAGGTACATATCCAATGTTTTCTTGACACCATGTGTTGTGCTCTTCAATAATGGTATCATCTACATCGCAGCTATATAAAATCTTGGCATTGAGGTCTTGATGGATTGCAATACAATGCGCCTTGGCACGACTTCGCACTCCAATCACAGCTACCCCTAAACGGTCGTTTGCTCCTAAAAGGCTGGAATATCCGGTATTGGGCATCAGTATGCCCCCCACTGTCAAACCTGCTGCTCCAGCAGTTGTTTTTTTGATAAAATTTCTTCTTGTACCCATTATATTTAGGTTTAAAGTTGTTTGATTTTAATATTTCTGAACGCTACTCTATCTCCGTGATCTTGTAACAAAATGTTTCCCTTATCCGCTTCACCAAACTTCGGCCAAGTCACATATTTACTCTCAGAAACCAATTTTCTATATGCTTCACTTTTGCGTTCATATTCCAATACTTTGATTCCATTCAGCCAATGTTCCACATGATTATTGTTCGAAATAATATGGGCCGTATTCCATTCACCAATCGGTTTTACATATTTGGTAGTGTCAGCTTGAATGAGGTCATAAAGTGATGCAAGCGTTCTACTTCCCTCATGGTTGCCCAGTTTGGCATCGGGATGGCGCTCATCGTCCAAAATTTGGAATTCGAGCCCGATGGATGAACCTGCTCCTTTGTTCAAGTCGGTATTCACATAATATTTGATTCCACTGTTAGCACCTTCGGTAATCTTGAATTCCAATTTTAATTCAAAATTGTCATATTGATCTTGTGTAACGATATCGCCACCAGCTTCTGATTCTCCACCCCCAGAAGCGAGAACGGTCAATTCTCCGTTTTCAACCTTCCATCCTGTTTCTGGAAAATGATCCAATTTTGCACCTCGCCATCCTTGCGTTGTCTCTCCGTCCCAAAGCATTTTCCAACCAGCTTTTTCCTCATGTTCGGTAAGTCTGTTTTTAGTGATTACGGGTTGCAATGGTGATTTAATGCTGTACTTTTCCAAATCCTCAGTAAGCATTCGGATGTTCTTCCAGCGTATCTCGGTTCCCGCTTTTTGCTTTTCACCTATGCTGTGCACCTGTAATCCAATAAATCCTGAAACCGTGGCATCATCAATAAGATAGGCCGCCGGAATCCCATTTATCCAAGTTTTAATGGTGTCGCCGATAGCTTCGATGCGGTAGTGATTCCATTCATTTTGTTTGAATGCTTTTTGACCAGCTTCATTCTTGGACAGTGGATTCAACCAACCTCTACGCCCTTCATCATAGATGCCAGCACTCCAAGCACGGTCAGATGGGTCAATCTCCACTTGATAACCGTGTACGCGCCCGTTATGATAGCCAGGAATACTATTGCTTCGAATTTGTATGCCTGAGTTCATCGTGGAATCCACCAAATACTCCAAATCCAAAATAAAATCACTATACATTTTATCTGAAGTCAGGAACGTGTTCGGAGTGTTATGCACTGTTTTGCCCACTATAGCTTCATCATCCACTACGTATTCGGCATTACCTCCTTTTATCGTCCATCCATTAAGGGTTTCTCCATCAAAAATGGAGACCCATGGGGTATTATCCTTTGGTTTTTGGTTGCAACCGACTGTAATGGCCAAAACCAAAATTATGGATCCCCTACAAAGGGCTTTTTGTTTATTCTTCACTTTTCTACAGTTTAAATTATTCATGTTCTTTTCGTTATAAATCGAATAAATTGGGTAACCACATTGTCAGCTGTGGGATATAGGTTATTAAAAATAAGGCCACAATCATGGCCAGAAATAAAGGCAACAACGGTTTTATTACTTTTTGAATTGAGGTTTTTGCCACTCCGACCCCTACAAAAAGTACAGATCCCACCGGAGGGGTACATAGTCCAATGCAGAGATTCAAAATCATTATGATTCCAAAATGAACGGGGTCTATTCCGAGTTTGGCAACCACAGGTAAAAAAATTGGTGTGAATATGAGGACAGCAGGGGTAATATCCATAAAGATTCCCACAAAAAGCAGTATGGCATTGATGATCAATAGGACCACAAATTTGTTGTCGCTAATTCCCAACAAAACATCACTAGTAGCTTGAGGTATATTTTCATAGGACATAGCCCATGACATACTGATAGATGCTGCAATCAACAACATTACAATCGCTGTGGTAAGTGACGACTCCAATAGGATGTTGGGTAAGTTTTTAAATGAAATTTCTCTATACACAAAGCCTAAAAGCAAGGAATAGAGAACCGCGATAGCTGAAGCTTCTGTGGCTGTAAATATGCCCGCGACGATTCCACCAATGACAATAAATAGCAATAACAAACTAGGAAATGCACTAATAAAAGTCTTTATTATCTCAGAAATCCCAATACTTCCTTTTTGGGTTTTGCTGGCATACCCTTTTCTTTTTGCCCATATCAAAGCCACAATCATTAAAAAGAGTCCGGTAAGAATTCCTGGAATGTATCCGGCCAGAAACAGCGCTGCAATGGAAACACCTCCACTTGCCAATGAATAGACAATTAGGATATTGCTAGGCGGAATAACCAAACCGGTAGTTGCTGATGTAATGTTTACCGCAGCACCGAATTCTTTTGAATATCCTTCTTTTTCCATTTCCGGTCCCAGGATACTTCCCATAGCTGATGCCGATGCCATAGCTGATCCTGCAATGGCCCCCATCAACATAGCGGCAACAATATTGATCAGTGCAAGACCTCCCGGAAGTGCACCCACCAAAGTTTTGGCAAAAGCGATTAGTCTATGTGCCATTCCGCCCTTGTTCATCAAGTTTCCTGCTAGAATGAAAAAAGGAATCGCTAGGAGCGCAAAACTGTCCAAACCGGCTCCCATTCTTTGTGCGATTGTTGTTGTTGCCGATAAAAAGGGAATGCTCACCAACATCGTCAACAAAGCCGAAACAGCAATGCTCCAAGCGACTGGTGTACCAATTGCTAGCAAGCCCAGAAAACTTATTATCAATACTAAAACCGGAATGTATTCCATTAGGCCATAGGTTTTAAAATATCTGAAACCTTGTAGTACACTATCAACAGCCCACTTATCGGAATTACAAAGTAAACGTATGCTAATGGTATTTGGAGGGCTGGCGATAGTTGTTCCAAAACATAGGTGACATATACCAACCTACTACCACCAACGATCATTGCTGTCAAAGCAAATAATATCACAACCAGTTTAACCGTAATCGATAATTTTCTCTGAGTTTCCTTACTGAATTTCTGCGGCAGCACATCAATGGCCACATGCATGTCCTTGCCAGCCGCATATGCAGCTCCAAGAATTCCCACCCAAATCATCAGGTAGCGAGCCAGCTCATCGGTAAACGAGCTTGGTGTGCCAATAACGAATCGTGTGAATACCTGCCATAACACATTCAAAACCATTGCAGACATAATGATGATCAATGCGATACCCAACACTTTATCTATTGTTTTTCTAATTTCCATTCTCAGTTCACAGCTCTTATTTGTTGAATCATGGCATATAGTTTTTCGTCACTTTGGTATTTCGCATACAATTTGTCCGTTCGTTCAGAAAAAGGAATTTTATCTGGTCGTATAATTTGTACTCCCGATTTCTGAATGGCATCTAATGCTTCGGTCTCGGCTTCTGCCCATAATTCTCTTTGGTAGATAACCGATGCATCCACTGCTTGTTGAAGCCAGTTTTGCTCTTCTTTGGTAAGCCTATCCCAAAATTGGGTGCCAACAATCACCACATCCGGAGAAAAAGTATGTTCATTGAGTGAATAATACTTGCAGATTTCGTAGTGTTTGGATAGATAAAAACTTGGTGGATTGTTCTCAGCTCCATCTACCACGCCTTGTTGTAGTGAGGTATATAATTCCCCCCATGAAATAGGTGTGGGCGAACCGCCAAAACCTCGTACCATTTCCATGGCGGTAACACTGGGCATTACCCTAATTTTTTGTCCTTTTAGATCATCAGGATGTTCCACCATTTTTTCTTTGGTGTAGAAGCTTCGACTGCCAGCGTCGTAAAATCCAAGGCCTTTTAACCAATATTTTTTACCATCATTCAATAGTTCCTGTCCGATAGGCCCATCAAATACCTTGAAAGAATGCGCTCTATCTCTAAAGAGATAGGGAAGTCCCAAAACCTTCGTCTTTGGCGCAAAATTTTCAAGTGTAGCTGCTGAAACCTTGGTCATGTCCAAGCTACCAATCTGCAACAATTCCATAATTTGCCGTTCGGTACCCAATTGTTGGTTGGGGTATATCTCAACAGAAAGTTTTCCGTTAGAAAGTTGGACCAAATCTTCTCCCATTTTTACCAAAGCCTTATGCACAGAATGGTTTACATCCAGACCATGGGCCAATTTAATGGTCTTTGAAGTCCCAATGTTTTTGCATCCCCATAGAAGGAACGCAAAAGTTATAAGAAATAGGTATTTAGTCTTCTTCTCAATCATCTTATTCCCTCAATTTCTTTATAAGGTCAAGTGTTTCCTTAACCTTTTTTTGAAGGCCTTTATAATCTTCATTGGCAATAATCTCTTTTGAAATCAACTTTGAACCCATTCCTACGCAGGTTACCCCAGCATCAAACCAAGCTTTTAGATTATCTTCATCGGTACTTACTCCTCCCGTTGGCATAATATTCGTCCAAGGTTGTGGCGCTCTTACAGCCTTTACAAATCCAGGTCCATAGATTGAACCAGGAAAAAGTTTGACAATCTCACATCCCAACTCTTCAGCCTGTGCAATCTCTGTTAGTGAACCACAACCCGGCGACCACAATACTTTTCTTCGGTTACAAACCTTGGCAATATCTTCTCTGAATACCGGTGTAACCACAAAATTGGCTCCCAATTGCATATATAAAGAGGCTGCGCCTGCATCGGTGATGGAACCCACACCCAAAATCATTCCCTGCAGCTCACTATGTGCATACTTGACCAACTCTCCGAAAATCTCGAAGGCAAAATCCCCGCGCGCTGTAAATTCCATCAACCTTGCCCCTCCGTCATAACATGCTTTGAGCACTTTTTTTGCAACGGAGACATCGGAATGATAAAATAGTGGTACCATCCCTGTTTCTTTCATTGCGCTTGCTACTTCCAATCGTGAAAACTGTGCCATTTTTATCTTATTTATCTGGAGACTCTGCCCGAGGCATCTCCACCCATTAATTTTTCAACTTCTTCAACAGTAACCAAGTTTGCATCTCCTTTTATAGTATGTTTTAAACAGGATGCAGCCACTGCAAAATCCAATGCATTTTGATCATCACCAGGATAAGTCAACAATCCATAGATCAATCCTCCCATAAAGGAATCCCCTCCACCTACGCGGTCTACAATGTGCGTAATCTGATATTGACGAGTGTCGTACATTTTCTTGCCATCATAAAGTACTCCCGCCCATGTGTTGTGTGATGCAGAAATGGAACCCCTTAAGGTGGTAATCACTTTTTTTGCGTTGGGGAACTTTTCCATCATCTGTTTGCATACCGACAAAAAGGCTTCAGCTTTTACCTCATGTCCCTGGGTAGTAATATCTAATCCTTTTGGTTTTATGCCAAAGTGCATCTCGGCATCTTCTTCATTGCCCAAAATGATATCGCAATAGGATGTAAGTTCGGTCATTATCTTTTCTCGATCACCACCATATTTCCAAAGCTTTTTACGGTAATTCAGGTCAGTGGAAATAGTAATTCCCATTTTTTTTGCCGTTTTTACAGCTTCGAGACAGGCATCGGCAGCACCTTGAGAAATTGCAGGGGTAATTCCCGTCCAATGAAACCACTGCGCTCCGCTGAACACCTTTTCCCAATCAATCATTCCGGGTTCTATTTCTGCTATTGCAGAATGCGCCCTATCGTACACTACTTTGCTACCTCGGCTAACGGCTCCGGTCTCCAGAAAATAGATTCCCAACCTGTCGCCACCATAAATAATATTGTCTGTGTTGACCCCACGTTTGCGCATTTCCATTTTTGCGCATTCTCCCAAATCATTTTTGGGTAATCGGGTAACAAAATCAACAGGGATGCCATAATTGGCCAAAGAAACGGCCACATTGGATTCCCCTCCTCCATATACAACATCGAATTGGCTGGCCTGAGAGAATCTTAAGAATCCTGGAGGGGATAATCGCAACATAATTTCACCGAAGGTGACTACTTTTTTCATTTTTTATCAGTTTTTAAAGTCGAAATATTCCTTTGCGTTAAAGTAACAAATATCTCGAATGGTCTTGCCGATCAGATCCATATCATTGGGCAATTCACCATTTTTTATTTCTTCCCCGAATAGATTACACAGTACACGCCTAAAATATTCATGCCGTGGAAATGACAAAAAGCTACGTGAGTCAGTCAGCATTCCAACAAAACAGCTAATCAGTCCTGCATTGGACAAGGCATTCAACTGTTGGGTGATGCCATCTTTCTGATCCAAAAACCACCATCCAGAACCGTATTGTACCTTCCCTTTGACGGAGCCATCATTAAAATTGCCTGTCATGGCTGCAAAGACCTCGTTATCCGCTGGATTGGAATTGTATAAAATAGTCTTGGTCAATTTGTTTTTTGAATCCAACGCATCCAAAAAACGGGATAGGTTTCTAGCTTGTGAAAAATCACCGATGGAATCCCAACCCGTGTCGGGACCCAAGGTCTTCAACATTCGCGTATTGTTGTTTCGCAAAGGGCCTAAATGAAATTGTTGCACCCATCCATATTCGTTATAGGTTTCGCAAAGGAACAACAACAGTGAGGTCTCAAATTGCTTGACTTCTTTTTGATCAAGCTGTTTTCCGCTTCTTTTTTTTGCAAAAACGTTCGAAACCTGAGTTGATGTTGTAGGTTCGAAAGGAATGTTTTCCAAACCATGATCTGATAAAGCGCAGCCATTTGCATCAAAATAAGCAATTCGTTTAGCCAACGCCTCACACAAATCATCATATGAGTTTATTTGCACGTCAGCCACTTCGGCCAACGAATCTATGTACGCATTGTAATCCTCGGAGCCTATCAGTATGGCTTTATCAGGTCTAAAAGATGTCCCCATTAGTAAATCAGTTCCTTCGGATGCCATTTTTTGATGGTGCTCCAATGTATCTGTGGGGTCTTCTGTGGTGCAAACCACTTCCACTTTCATTTTGGAAAGCAATGACCTGCATGAAAAACTTCTTGATCTTAATTGTTTGCTGGTCAAATCATATACCTCTTGCGCGTTATTTTCATTCAATAGGTCGAATACATCAAAATATCGGGCCAGTTCTAAGTGGGTCCAGTGGTACAATGGATTTCTGATTGTTTGTGGAACCGTTCTGGCCCAAGCTTGGAATTTCTCTTCGTCCGAAGCGGTTCCAGTAATAAATTTCTCTTGGACACCAACGGTTCGCATCGCTCTCCATTTATAATGATCTCCTTCAATCCATGCTTCAGTAATATTGCTGAAAACACGATCGGTTGCAATGTCTTTTGGTGAAAGATGGCAGTGATAATCTATTATAGGTAGTTCTTTGGCATAGTTATGATAGAGTTCTTCCGCAAAGTTATTTTGCAATAAAAAATCCTTATGTATAAATGATTTTCCCATCTATCTTTTCTCGATTCTTATTTTTCCAACTCTTCTTTCCATCATGCCAATAACACATAAATCAAAATGGTAGCTACAGTTAGTGCAATCCCGAAGGCATTTACAAAACGCCAAGGCTTCTCTTCTCTTCCTTTTGTTTCAACATATGCAGCTTCAGGATACATTTGTGATACCAAAAACATGATGATAAAATTCAACACAAATTCTATTCCCCAGAGGTGAACAAAATGAATGTCGACATCTAAAATGAAGGTTGTCAAAATGTAAAAAGCAAAGCCAAAGAACAGTCCCGCTTTCGCTCCTGTTTTGTTTATATTCTTAAAGAATATTCCAGCGATGATCACCGATGAAATTGGAATGAAAAAGATACCGTTAAGCTCTTGTAGCAAAAAGTACAATCCATCCGGGGCATATGCAACCAAAGGGGCTATACCAATAGCCAAAACAGCAAGGATAACCGAAGTGATTTTTCCGTAATGAACCAATCTTGCATCGGAAACTTCTTTATTGATCAGTTTTTTATAAATATCGTAGCAAAAAATAGTGCTCGCTGAATTTAGCACACTATTAAAGGTGCTCAACACCGCTCCCAATACCACGGCAGCAAAAAACCCAAAAAGGTAAGTTGGCAACACTTTTTTAACCAACAGGGGATATATTAAGTCTGGTGTGTCAATATATTGGTCTTGAAAATAATAATACGCGATGAGGCCTGGCAATACTATGATCAAGGGGACAAATAGTTTGAGTATCCCTGTGTAAATCAATCCTTTTTGGGCCTCCACTAAATTCTTGGCACCGAAAGCTCTTTGTATGATGGCTTGATTCATTCCCCAGAAGTATAATTGGTTAATCATTAAACCCGTAAAAAGCACGGAAAAGGGCATCACCGAATCCTCGCTTCCAACAATATCAAATTTATCTGGTGCAAAGTCATATACCGTTCCCAATCCACTGAGGATATTTCCATCTCCTATTTGATACAACGCAATCGCAGGAATCAACAATCCTCCAAGCAAAAGTCCAATACCATTTAAACTGTCAGAATAGGCTACTGCTTTCAATCCGCCAAAAATGGCATACATAGATCCAATAAGGCCAATCACAAATACGGTAAAGAGCATAGCTCTTTCCTTGCCAATTCCGAACATTGTTGAGAAATCAAAAACACTTTCAATATTGATGGCCCCAGAATACAATACAATGGGCAAAAGGGTTATGACAAAGGATAGCATCAACAAGAATGCAACTATTGACCGTGTAAGCCCATCGTACCTTTCCTCCAAAAATTGGGGAATAGTGGCCAATCCCATTTTGATGAATTTGGGAATAAAAAATATGGCCGCAATCACTAAGGCAATAGCGGATGTTACCTCCCAAGCAATTACAATTATTCCATTCTTGTATGAACTGCCATTCATCCCAATCAAATGCTCTGTGGAGATATTAGTCAGAATCATAGATCCTGCTATTATGGGACCTGTAAGACTTTTACCGGCCAAAAAGTATCCTTTGGCAGATTTAAAGTTGTCTTTGCGTAACCTATATGCGGTGTATAGAATCACAAAAAGGGTAAATCCAAAAAAGCCTATATAGGTGGCCAGCATTTGGTTGGATGGTTAGGTTAAAAGGATTAAAATTTTAATTTTTCTGGTAAAAATTTTGCTACTAAATCTTCGTAATAAGGCTTGAGAGCTTTAGCATCTGGTGGCACAGGTGCCTTGGAATATAAATCGTATGGATTGAATTTTTTGACCCATTCGAACATCTTATGGTCATGGTCGCTCATCAAATGGTCGTATGCATTTTCACGATGCTGTGCATAAAAGGAATGGTATCGAATCATGTACAGGGCTGGTTCTGGCAAGTAATCCTTCATGATTTGGTAGAGGTACTCATCGTGACCCCAACTCATTTTTACATTGTCCAAACCACAATTTTCTTTATAAACCCCATATTTATTATTGTATCGTTCATTATTTGAATCTGTGTTGGTCTCGAAAAATTCTGGATACACAATTTTATCGGAGAACTTACATCCAACGGGGAAGGTATCCCCAACTACCGCCCATTGCGGTTCTCCGAACAAACATAAAACCTTGCCCACATCATGTAGGAAACCAGTCAACACAAACCAATCTGGATGACCATCGGCTCGAATGGCCTCACTGGTTTGTAAAAGGTGTTGCAATTGATCTAAGTCAATGTCCGGATCGCTATCATCCACTAAAGTGTTTAGGAAATCCACTGCTTCCCATAGGGACATTTCTTTTTTGTCAAACTTTAAAAACTCTTCTTCTTTCTTGTTTACAAAATCGTATGTCTGATGTTGATGGTTAAGTTTGTAAAATTCACGAACAGTGTCGACCCTCTCCGAATTTTGATAATCCCTGAATTCTTCCTCTTGTTTTTTGGGAGTTTCTGGATCTGGGTAGCGTTGTAAAACATCATCTTCCCAATGTTCCAAAGACTCCAAGGGGTTGTTTTTATCAATCTTTTTCATGTTCTGTTGTTTTTTGAATTCTCATTGATTCATGAGGGATTTAGCAATTCCCATTTCCAATCCTCTTAACTCCGCCAATCCTCTTAATCTTCCAATACAGGAATATCCAGGATTCGTTTTTTTCTTAAGGTCATCTATCATTTGGTGCCCATGATCTGGTCTCATAGGTATTTCTGTGTCTTTCCGACCTTCATTCAAACGTCTTTGTTGTTCTAAAAGCACTAATTTTATCATTTCATACATGTCTGTATCGCCACCCAAATGGTCCGTTTCGTAAAAATCTCCTTTTTCCGTGCGTTTTGTGTTTCTAAAATGCAGAAAATGAACACGATGCGCAAATTTTTTAAAGATTTCTGACAAATTATTGTCCGTTCTAACTCCTAAAGATCCTGTACAGAAAGTTATTCCATTATGTATGGATGGAACCTTATCGAACATATATTGGTAGTCTTCAGCAGTACTCAAAATTCTTGGCAAGCCCAAAATTGGAAATGGTGGATCATCAGGATGTGCACACAATAGTACCCCAACCTCCTCAGCAACCGGAACGATTTCTGAAAGGAAATAAACCAAATGCTCTTGCAACTTAGTTTTTGAAAGTCCTTTATACGTATCTAAAATGCCTTGAAAGCTTTCCAACGAATATTCCTCTTCTGCACCGGGTAATCCTGCAAGAATGTTTTTGGTCAATTTGGCAATATCTTTTCTGCTCATTAATTCGCATGTAGATTTTGCCTTTACTCGTTCTTCTTTCGAATATTCTTTACTAGCTTCCGGTCTTTGCAACACATATAAATCAAATGCAGCAAAAACATTCTTTTCAAAGAGTAGGGCTTTGGACCCATCTGGCATTTCATAATCCAATGAGGTGCGGGTCCAATCCAAAACGGGCATAAAATTATAGCAGATTATCTTGATACCACAACCTGCCAAATTTCTAATACTCCCCTTATAGTTTTCTATGTACTGTTGAAAGTTTCCTTTTTGAGTTTTGATGTCTTCGTGAACAGGCACTGATTCAACAACAGTCCATTCCAATCCTTGAGATTCAATGGTATCTTTCCGTTTCATGATTTCATCAACAGGCCACACTTCCCCATTAGGAATATGATGCAGAGCCGTTACAATTCCCATGGCTCCAGTTTGCTTGATATCCAACAAAGAAACCGGGTCATTTGGACCGTACCACCTCCAGGTTTGTTTCATGCGCAACTCCTTCATACACCACTAAAAATATTGAACCCTCCATCTATTGGAATCACCGCTCCGGTCATAAATTTTGATGCATCACTGCATAGAAAATGCAATGCTCCGTTAAGTTCGTCCGGCTCCCCAAATCTACCCATAGGTGTATTTCTGATGATATCTGCGCCTCGCTCCGTATAAGAGCCATCTTCATTAAGAAGTAAGTTTCTGTTTTGGTTTCCAATAAAAAAGCCAGGTGCTATGGCATTGACCCTAATCTTATCACTAAATTTTGTTGCCATCTCGACTGCCATCCACTTGGTGAAATTCTCCATTGCGGCTTTAGAAGCGGAATATCCCGCAACTCTGGTGAGTACCCTTGGAACTGCCATCGAGGAATAGTTGATAATTGTTCCCGACCCTTGATCTGCCATCACCTTGCCAAATACCAATGAAGGAATCACTGTGCCATTCAGATTCAATTCAGTCACTTTGTTGAAATCGTTCAATTCCAAATCAAAAATGGTTTGGTCTGGACCAATGGTAGCTCCGGGCATGTTCCCTCCAGCAACGTTAAGAAGAATATCCAATCTTCCAAACTTTTCCAAAACAACATCCCGAACCTCTTCCATAGAAGCTTTGGACAATACATTTCCTTCTAACAATATTACTTCTCCCCCATTATCCCTAATGGTCTTCTCCAGTTCTGCGCCTTTTTGCTTGCTTGTTGTGAGTACAACCAATTTAACACCAGCTCCTGACAGACTCAAAGCTGCAGAGCTACCCAAAACTCCGGTGCCTCCTGTTATTACGGCAACCTTATTTGTTATGTCGAAAATTGATTTCACAAACTTATTGTTTTGCGTATTTTGATTGATTTCGTGTGCGCACACGATAAAAATATAAATTCATCTCACATAATACAAGTTCAGAGGGCAAAAAATTATTGAAGGTTGTATATTAACGGCTTTATTCAGCACATGATCACTATTAAAGAAATAGCCAAACTTGCCAATGTATCTCCCGGAACTGTGGACCGGGTCATACATAACAGAAAAGGTGTTTCTGAAAAAACAGCGCAACGGATACGTCAAATTTTAAAGGAGCATGATTTCAAGGTCAACCGTATTGCCCAATCCTTGGCCATGAAAAAGAAGTATACTATCGCTGTTTTGTTACCAAATCATGATGAGGAAAACCAATTTTGGAAAAACCCGCTGGAAGGTATTCAAAAAGCTAAGGAAGAAGTGATGAGTTTTGGGGTGGATGTCAAAACGTTTTCTTTTGACCAAAAAAGCCCAAAATCATATGTAGCTTCTTTTGAATTATTGTTAAAAACCAATCCACAAGGAGTTGTTCTTGTTCCCACTTTTAAAAAGGAAACCAAAGAACTTACCAAGGTACTTTTGAAGAAGGAAATTCCTTTCATCTTTTTGAATATCGCATTGACTGGTCATGAAAATCTTTGTTTTGTTGGGCAAGATTCGTTTAAAAGTGGCTATCTTGCGGCCAAGCTTATGCAACTTTGCCTAAATGAGAATGATCATATCCTGACTGTCCACTCAAGACCCAACCTTTCCAACGTCAACAATATATCGCAAAGGATAGAGGGGTTTGACCATTATTTCAAAGAACAAAAGTTAAACAACACCAACCACAAAATTGAAGTAGAGGATTTTTGGGATGCCGAAAAGTTTACCGAGAAAATTGCTTCACTATTACAGAAACAAACCAAAATCAAAGGAATTTTTGTGCCCAATAGTCGAGCACATATTATTGCCAAGCACATTGAAGGTATGAGAGGAAGAATTCCATATCTGATTGGGTTTGACATTACCGATCATAATTCCAGAGCGCTTATCGATGGCAAAATCACTTTTTTGATTTCACAAAAACCATTTCAACAAGGGTATCGTTCGGTGAGCAGTCTTTCGAAGTTTCTGTTGTATAAAACTCCACCTCAATCGGAGATTTTATCACCAATAGAGATTATTACCAAGGAAAATCTGCCCAATGGACAACAGAAGGAGTATGCTATATTTCCGTAATATTTAATTAAACACCAGCTCGTCCAAGAAAATAAAGCTATTTCCCCCAGGAACTGCATGCCAATCCGGATTCTTCAATGGACTTTCCACCAAAAGTCGCACCTTTTTTAGAGGTCTTGGGTCAAAATCAATATTGTACGCCTTTCGTTCTATGATTACCGACGGCTTTTGAATGCCCACTTTTACTGTTTTAATCTTGCTAAAGGTATTTCCATCTTCAGAGCCCCAAACGGTATAGCCCACAGGAAAGAATATCCAATTATTGGGAATGGAGAGACTGCCCACTGAAACATTTGAGACCACGGTTTGTTCCTTAAATTCTATGGTCGCCGTCATATGTTGGGCCTCGAAGCCCAACCAGTTTCCATCCACAAAGTTGGTTGTGCCCCGTCTTAAATCCATTAAAGTTTTTCCACCTTTTGCTGCATATTTCGGGTGTGGTGCCCTCACTAGTGACACCTCGCTAATTTGTGCCTTGCTCTTCAGGAAATTGGCAAAACTTGGTTCACTGGGTTCCCAATCTTCCAAAGTGGCATATGCCTTTAAAGTAGTTGTTTCATTAAGATAAAATGGTCCGGCATATTCTTTCGGAAGGGTGTCATTTTTTGCATTTTCAGCAACATAATACACTTTTGCGCCTTCAAAAAATTGCTCAATAGATACCTCAACCGAATCTTTGAATATTTCATTATCTGCCAATATGGTAGGTGGTGAAAGCGAGCTAGCAGCAAAAACACTGTCGGCAATCTGGCCCTGAACCCTTACATTATCACTTTGACCTTTGAATGCCAATATCCCTTCTTCGGTCATTTTGGTTCTCCAAATAAAGAGTGTTTTCAGATTTGGGTATTTTGCCAATGTCTCTAATGCCGAATCATCTAGCTCTGTCCCAAAAAGGTTTATAAATTCCAAATTATCAAACTTCGCAAGTTGTTCAACCGTTTCATTGCTTATATCAGTTTGCTGCAATTGAAGTTTGGTGAGATTTTTAAACGGTTTAAGTTGTTTTACAAGTGTGTCATTAAAATTGGTGTACCCCAAGTTCATTCCCACAACGTTTTTTTTATACTTTTTCAAGAGATCAAAGTCAGCTTCGGAAACATCTTTGCGTTTCATGAAATTCACGGAAATCAAGGGCATATTTTCAGCAACAAGTTGTGCTGACATTTTATTTTGGGCAAGCAGAGCAATAAATTCCAAGGGAACCTCATCAACATTTTCGGCAATCAACGCCCTCGTGGAAGTATCTTTTTCTAAAGAAGCTAAAATAGCATCCAATTTTGCTGTTCGTGGTAAATCTTTGGTCACGCAATCGAAACAATTCTGATTCTGAACCCACCATTCAAGCAATTGCATTTCATCTGAAGTTAGTTGCACTTTCCCTTTGGGAGGCATATGGGCCTCATCTTCTATTGGCAGTTTAAGATGGTGCATAAAGCGAGATGTTTGTTGCACCTCCAGTGAATCAAATAGTGAACCCGATTCTCCTCCTGCAAGCAACTCCTTTTTTGAGGTTAGAAGTAATTCTCCTTTTGATTTCCCTTGATTATGACAACTAACACACTTTTGTTGGAGCACAGGTTGTACGATTTCCGAAAAAACCATGGCTTTGCCCACATCTTCAATTACAGGTTTTTCATATTCTTCTTGAAATAGAAAGTCTTCTCCATGTGTGAGGCTACCACCATAGTGCCCTGTCAATGTCAAAAGCACCAAAACCACTATGAAAGCAGGAAAATAAGCGCGTTGAGCTTGTTTTCCATTCGATTTCTTAAGAAAATAGAGCAATAAACTTCCCACCGCAAAAGCTACGGCAATCCATCTGTGATTGAACAACAAGGTTTCATCATATCCTCCGCCATCACCTAAAAACCATCCAGATGCAACAGAAAACAATGCACTTAACGAACCTATTCCCAATGCAAACAAAACCGTTCCGTTATCCTTTGGGTCAGGTCTATTTTTATAATAGAGCTCCATAAGAAAGGCCAGAATCAAAATACCAATAGGTAAATGGACAAATAAGGGGTGTAAATTGCCTAACTGCATGTTTCGTTTTTCGGTTGGTTATTCAATCAAAATTTCATCTACAAATGTCCACGGCAGGGTTCCGTTGCCGGGATGCCATTCCGGAATTTCATTTAAAGCATGGATGGTTATGGTTATTTCGTCGTATTCTCCTTTTTCCACAGGAATTTCCGTAAAACCCATTTTCTTGCTATCGCCATTTTTGAAGGGTTTAAGCTTCAATCTCCCAATAGATTTGTTTGATGCCTTTATTTCAATGGCATCTGGAAGAAAAATCCACGACCCGTGATCTTGCAACATTCCAACCAATATTTTTTCCATGGATATGGCTTCTGAAAATTCAAGATTGACCACTGTTTCATTGGTTTGAAATCCCAGCCATCTATCTCCGCTTCTAAAGTTAAATTCTCCTTTTCGGCCATCAATAAGCGTGTTGGGGCCAGCCGCTTTATAGCTTTCATGAGCCTCTGGTTGTATTGAAATAGTTGACCCTGAAATATCGTTGGCCATCTTAATGATAGTTCGCTCTTCTATTTCACTGGTATTAAAATCTGGATGAAATGCTTTTACTTTCAAATGTGTGGTTGCTGAAACTGTTACTGGTGCAGTATAGCTAGTTGAATTTGAAGTGACATCGCTACCATCCAAAGTGAATCTTATATCAGCTTCATCACTTCCTCTAAATAATTTTATATGTGCCGTTTCATTAAACAGTAAGGAGTCCACGCTAATCATTGGCGGTGCCAGTTGTATCTCCTCCGCCTTTAAAAATTCCACCTTTTTTGATTGACAGGCACCAATTAAGATTAAAAAAAATCCCATCAAAATAAAACTGCGGATTTGTGGCCTCAAAAAAATCAAACTAACCAATGTATTGATCATACCCGATATAGTTTTATGGGATATGTGTTCCAAGAATTCCACTGGGCAACATAGATATTTTCATCTTCATCGATGCACACATCATGTGGATGCCTAAATATTTTCAGCGATTGGTGCATGGGTTCTAAATTTCCATTTTGATAGGTTGGCGTACTTCCTCCCGGAGCGGAAACCAGCTTGTTGTTGTCATCCAGAATGGAAATGAATCCGGTTCCTTCTGAACCATCCCCCGACCAAATAGTTGCCAAATACACCTGTTTGTTATGAATTACTGGCCTGCAAATATAGGCTCCGGGTAAATCGATGGTTTCCAAATATTCTCCCGCCAAGGAAAATCGTTTTAGCTTGTTTTGCTGGCGAGCGGTAATCAAAAGTGTGGGGTTGGCAGCATCTCGGTCATCAATGCAAATACCATGGGCATTATTAAAAAGATGATCTTCATCTCCTGGACCGCCAAACACATTTTTGACATTGCCCTTGGCATCGTAATGTGTAATGTACTGGGCTCCGTATCCATCTGCTACGTAAATATCTCCGTTGTCGGCTATAGTGGTTTCGGTAGGAATGTATTCTTCCTTCTTCTGATATTTTCCAGTTTCCTTTGGAAATGGCAATACCTGCATCACTTTTCCATCCAAGGTGGTTTTTATGACTTCGTGCCGATTATTGTCACAGATATACAAAAATTCCGTTCCGTTTTCGTCATGCAAAGTGAGTCCATGAGCCCCTGGGTAATTAGTTCCCCAAGAATCCAGAAGCTTTCCTGATTTATCATAAATGAGCACATTGTTTTGGGTATGATTCGTCAACAAAATGATTCGACCCTTAGCGTCCTGAACCATTTCATGGCAGTCCTGAACCGGAAAACGTTCACTGTTGAGTTTCCCCCAATTCAGGTCAACTTTATATTTATAATCCCCATGCCCAATTATGGCATCTTTTAGAGAATCAGAAGAAAAAGACATGGTTCCAATTGAAG
This sequence comes from Flagellimonas sp. S3867, assembly GCF_014698935.1. GTDB lineage: Bacteria > Bacteroidota > Bacteroidia > Flavobacteriales > Flavobacteriaceae > Flagellimonas. The sequence goes on along the minus strand of NZ_JACVMN010000002.1, from coordinate 1,204,900 downwards.
CGAGACCTATTCCCGCCAAGCTACTTTGCTCGATAAATTTTCTGCGTTTCATCATGCCAAAATATCTTTTACGATATGTCCTTCCACATCAGTGAGTCTAAACCTTCGGCCTTGATATTTGTAGGTTAACCTTTCATGATCAATTCCCAACAAGTGCAATAAGGTTGCCTGAAAATCGTGCACATGAACAGGGTTTTCGGTAATGTTATATCCAAAATCATCGGTCTCACCATAGACAATTCCGGGTTTGATACCGCCACCAGCCAACCAAATGGAGAAACATCTTGGATGATGATCTCTTCCGTAGCTTTCGTCCGTCAAAACTCCTTGGGAGTAATTGGTCCTGCCAAATTCTCCTCCCCAAATGACCAGAGTATCTTCTAACATTCCCCGTTGTTTGAGGTCTGCCACCAAGGCTGCGGATGCTTGATCTGTATCTTTTGCTTGTTTCTCAATTGCCCCCGGTAAATTATCGTGCTGATCCCAACCCATATGGTACAATTGAATAAAACGTACATCTTGTTCGGCCAATCTTCTTGCTAAAAGACAATTCGCAGCATAGGTTCCTGGAATCTTCGCCTCTGCTCCATACATCTTATAAATGTAATCTGGCTCCTTTTCAGTATTCATTACGTCAGGTACAGATGTTTGCATACGATAGGCCATTTCATACTGAGCGATTCGACTCTGAATTTCCTCATCGCCAAATTCTTGATACTGCTTTTCATTGAGTTCAGCCAGATTGTCAAGAATACTTCTTTTGGTTTCTTTGGAAATACCTTTGGGATCATTCAAATAAAGAACAGGGTCTTTTGCAGCCCTAAATTGAACCCCTTGGTGCAATGAATGTAAGAAACCGTTGCCCCAAAGTCGGGTGTACAAAGGTTGTCCGTTTGGTCTACCTGTTCCTCTTGATAGTAATACTGTAAACGAGGGAAGGTTTTCATTTTCACTTCCCAGTCCATAACTCAGCCATGACCCAATACTTGGTCGGCCAGGTTGTTGCGAACCTGTCTGAAAAAAGGTTACTGCTGGATCATGGTTAATAGCTTCTGTGAACATCGATTTTACAATGCATATATCGTCTGCCATTTTGGCCGTATATGGCAACAGATCGCTTATCCATGTTCCATTTTTTCCATGTTGCTTAAATTCAAAGTTAGATCCGACCAATGGAAAACTATCTTGTCCAGATGTCATTCCCGTTAATCGTTGCCCATTTCTAATCGATTCAGGTAAATCTTCTCCCCTTCTTTGGTTCAACAGTGGATTGTAGTCAAACAACTCATGTTGTGAAGGTCCCCCACTTTGGAATAAGTAAATCACCCGTTTTATTTTTGCAGGATGATGGGGTGAGGTAAGGATCCCTTTTATTCCCATCGGATTGTCTGCCTTCACCATCAACTCCCCTTCTTTCCGATAAAAATTACAACCTAGCAGCGTTCCCAGAGCGGCCCCCCCGATTCCAAGGGCAGATTTTCCTAAAAATGCACGTCGGTTCAGGTTGAGGGCATTGTCGGCTAATATTTTCTTTTCTCCCATGTTATCCTCTTGATATGGTTTCGTCCAAATTTAAAATGGTGTGGGCTGTCAAAGCCAAAGCCGCCAACTGATCGGCCGGAATATCTTCTGAACTTACAGACTCACCAATAGAAAGATATTCTTCTGGAATTACCTCGCCAGTTTTAATTCTGTCTAAAGATGCGTTATATAGGTCATTCAGAATAGTGAGTTCTTCTTCTTTAGGTTTTCTAGAGGTTGCACTCTGGAAAATAAAACTTATTTGATCATTGACATCTTGCCCTGTGGCGCCCATTGTTTTTATGGCCAGTGCCCTCGCTGCTTCAATAAGCTGTGGGTCGTTCAACAGTACTAAAGCTTGAAGTGGGGTATTGGTCTCTTGTCGCTGTACGGTGCATAAATCTCTTGATGATGTATCAAATGTCATCATGCTCGGTGGGGGTACGGTTCTTTTCCAAAACGTGTACAGACTCTTTCGATAAAGATCTTTTCCTGAGCTTTGAACATAGGTTGCCGTACTGCCTCCACCTCCTCCAGTGGTTTCTTCCCAGATGCCTTCAGGTTGGTATGGTTTTACGCTTGGTCCACCTACTTCGGCATTTAAAAGTCCACTTATTTTCAGCGCTTGGTCTCGAATCATTTCGGCACTTAATCGCAGACGGGGAGCTCTAGCCAAATAGGTGTTCTCAGGGTCTCTTTCGTTCATTTCCTTGGAAATTTCTGTGCTTTGTTGATAGGTAGCGGACAAGGCCATGTATTTCATCATCTGTTTAATGTCCCAACCTTCTGTTCGAAACTTGATGGCCAAGAAATCCAATAACTCAGGGTGCGAAGGTAGCGCACCTTGGTTACCGAAATCATACGAGCTTTCCACCAAACCCTTTCCGAACATACGTTGCCAAATGCGGTTTACGGCCACTCTAGCGGTTAGCGGATTTTTTTCGTGAAATAGCCATTGTGAAAGTCCCAATCTGTTCCTTGGAAGTTCTTCTGGAAAGGGTAATATATCATCTGGTGTTCCTGGAAATACTTGATCTGTTGGTTGATCGTAAACGCCTCGATTCAAAACAAACGTCTCTCTTGGGTTTGGCATATCTTGCATGACCATAACATCAATTTTAGGTTTTGAAACATTGGTCATGTTTACAAAATTTAAAATTCCCTCAGCATCTTGTTTGGTTACCGCCATATATGGTTTCGGAATGGCCTGTGCACTAGGCATAAGTCCATCTTCATCCAAATTATTGAAGAATCCGAATAATTGAAAATGGTCTTTTTGACTTACCGGATCATATTTATGGTCGTGGCAGCGTGCACATTCCATTGTGATTCCCAAAAAAGCGGTACCAAAGGTATTGGTGCGATCTTCTACGTATTCAATGCGATATTCTTCTGGAATGACGCCACCCTCAGCAGTAATTTTATGGTTTCTGTTAAAGCCTGTTGCCAGTATTGATTCTTTAGTGGCATTAGGCAACATATCTCCCGCGAGTTGATAGGTTACAAATTCATCATACGCCATGTTTTTATCAAATGCATGTATGACCCAATCGCGCCAAGGCCACATAATCCGTTCAAAATCATCTTGATAACCATGAGTATCGGCATACCTGGCTACTTCCATCCAATCGGCTGCCATATTTTCGGCGTAAGCTTTTGTGTTCAGCAAAGAATCGATAATCTTTTCATATGCCTCTTCGGAATTGTTCTGCAAAAAGGAATTCACTTGCTCAACAGCCGGAGGTAAACCCGTTATACTAAAAAAGGCCCGTCGTATCAAATGCTCTTTCGCTGCCTTGTTAGAAGGCGAAAATCCTTTAAGTTTTAATTTATCCAGAATGAACTTATCAATCTCATTTTCACTCCAATCATCCCCTTCAACATCGGGAATTTTGGGTTCAACCGGTGGAACAAATGCCCAATGCTTTTTAAAAACCGCTCCTTGGGCCACCCATTTTTTCAATAATTCCTTCTCATAATCGGATAAGCTAAGGTTGGACTCCGGTGGCGGCATCATTAGGTTGGGGTCCTCTTGGAAAATACGTTTAACCAATTCACTCTTTTCCAAATTCCCTGGAACAATGGCATATCTATCTTTGTTTTCACCAATTGCTGTATATGCATCTTCAGGTTTGTTCAATGATAGTCCGCCCTCAATTGCATTTTTATCGGGACCATGACATGCAAAACATCGGTCGGAAAGGATGGGTTTAATATGGAAAGAAAAGTCTACACTGTCCGGGAGTTGACCTCTGGAACCGGTCTCGGACATGGCCACATATTTTTCCTTTCCATCCTTGCATCCTACCACGGCAGCAATAAGGAAAACCAGAAAAACAATGCTGACTATTTTTTTTCTTGAAAATGGAATGGCAAACATGTCAAGATGTATTAAGCGAATTCGTCCTTTAAACTACCCAGATAAACTTCTACAAGTTAAAATTTTTCGACCAACAGCGAGGCAGCAAAGACTAATGAAGGAATTGATAACTATATAGTTATGCCATTATCAATTCAACCGGAGAACAAACAAGTCTTAATTTGCTCCATCTTTTAAAATTCGGCCTTTCGCCTCATTTAAATAACTTCTTCCAATAATGTACCTAATACCGTCTATTTCCAAACTATTGCCTTCAATGGCTTCAACCTTGTCAATGGCGATGGTATAGGACCTGTGGATACGAATAAATTTATCCGAAGGCAACTCATCTGTAAAGCTTCCCAGGGTTCTATGAATTATATATTTTGCTGATGTAGTCTTAATTCGAATATAATCTTTAAGGCTTTCAACCACAACAATCTCATCGATGAAAATCTTTTGCAATTTCTTTTTATCCACCTTTACAAATATGCTTGGGTGTTCGTTGGCTGACCCTCCCGATTTTATAGCATCTTGCTTTAAGCTGATAATTCGATTGACTGCTTTCAGGAAACGAGGAAATGGTATTGGTTTTACCAAGTAATCAATGGCTTCTAGCTCAAAACTCTTCAGGGCGTATTCTTCGTGTGCTGTGGTAATTACCACCATAGGCATCACATGTAGCGATTTCAAGAACTCCATCCCATCTAAAATGGGCATGTTGATGTCCAAAAAAATAATGTCCACTTCATTTTCCTGTAAAAAGGATGAGGCGTCAATGGCGTTTGAAAAAGTTTGCACAAGTTGAAGTTGATTCACCTGTTCCACATAGTTTTTCAGCACATTAATAGCCAAAGGTTCGTCATCCACAATAATTACCCGTAACTCCATCACACTTTAAGTTTTAAATCAACATGGAACATCTTATCTTTTTCAAAGATAGAAAGATCGTAGTCCTCTGGACCATAGCCCAACTCCAATCTTTTTTTTACGTTAGACAACCCAATGCCCCCACTACTGGTTTCTGCTTTGCTTTTATTATCTTTTTTAGGAATTGTATTGGATACTTTAAAATATAATAATTCGTCCGTTACGCTCACATCTACCGAGATATGCATATCGCCAATATTTTTACTGGCCCCGTGTTTAAAGCAGTTTTCAATTAATGGAACCAGCAACATCGGAGCTATGACCTTATTGTCCATATCGCCAGAGATTCCGACGTCTATTTGCAGGGTATCGTTAAAACGTATTCGCTCTAGGTCAATATAATTCTGAATGCAGTCGATTTCGCTTCTTAAATCCTGTTTACGTTTTCGGGTAGCGTACAATAAATATCGCATCATTTCAGAAAGTTTAAGAATAACTTCCGGTGCCTTATTTGATTTCTCAAGCGTCAGGGAATAAATGTTGTTCAGCGTATTAAAGAAAAAATGTGGCGAAACTTGAGACCTTAAAAACTTCAACTCGGTCAACAATTGCCTTTTCTCCAAATCGTGTAGTTTACTATTTTCCCTTAACCAATCCACCGTTACCTTTATCGCGGTTGCAAAAGCAACCACATAAAGTTCTCCGATCATTGTGGTAATAGCATAGTTAAAAGTTATGCTATCTGTTACTCCCGAACCTTCGGGCATTACGTTGGTGCTTATCAGGTAATAGGTAAGGTTAAATTTCACCAAAAGCATTATAAAAAGAGAAATAATAACCAAAGCGGCATAGGTCACATATTTTCTTGCATACACATATTTGGGCATCAAAAAATAGATATTGAAATAAGATAGTGCAATGTGGATAGGAAAACCTATCAGGTTTGTTTTCAAGGACAGGGAAAAATCGTTGTGCACACTTCCCCATCGCAGTGTATTGATAGCAAAATAAATAAACCAAAAAACAATATGATGCTTATATGTAATGCGATATTGTCGAGGTACTTCGGCATTTAAAAGCCCATCCAATTTGTCATTTATGTACATGGAATTTCGGGTGTTTTTTTGTGCGGTTTTTCTGTTGTTTAGCTTTTAGGGCTGGTTATTGGTCTAATTTTATTCTTCTATGGGATAAAATTATAAATATTTAGGAATACAATAGATTCAGCCCTTTTAAGGGTAGTGGCTGTTCGTAGTTATTACCTAGCTAATTCAATCAAATCAAACGCTTTTTGTGGAAAAGTATAAAAAATACCAATACTGAGAGCAGATGGATAAATTCTTTTACATCCTGGCGCTATCGGTATTATTTATGGGCTCTTCCTGTGAACAAAAAAAGCAATCTGATATACCAAACCGCTTGATATCCTACGTGGACCCATTTATCGGGACCGGAGGCCACGGACATACTTTTCCTGGTCCTACCGCCCCTTTTGGAATGGTACAGCCCAGCCCTGATAATGGTACTGGGGGATGGGATTGGTGTTCTGGCTATCATATTACAGATTCCATCATCTCTGGATTTGGACAGCTCCACTTAAGCGGTACGGGAATTGGTGATTTGGCCGACATTCTGCTAATGCCAACGAACAATACTGTGGATGTGTCCCGATTTGGAACCCCAAAGGACAGCCTTCCCTATACCTCTCAATTCTCACATACTTCGGAGATGGCCTCACCAGGCTATTACAAAGTAAACTTGGACGACCCGAACATTAAAGTTGAGCTGACCGCGAATTCATATGTGGCCTTTCATAAATATACCTATCAAACCGAAGGTGCTCCTTCATTTATTCTTGATTTGGGATACGCCGTTAACTGGGACAAACCAACGGAAAGTTCTATTCATCTGGAAAACGAAACCCTTTTAACGGGGTATCGCCACAGTACAGGATGGGCCAAAAATCAAAAAGTATTCTTCGCCATTCAGTCTTCCGAACCTATTACAAATTCAGTTTTTGTTTCGGATCAAGAAGTTTTGGACAATAGCAAAGAGGTGTCAGCAACAAAAACTGGAGGGCAATTCTTTTTTAACCAAGATTCTTTAAAAACTGTTGAACTCAAGATTGCGGTTTCTTCGGTTAGTATTGCCAATGCCAAACAAAATTTGAAATTGTATGGAGCATCATTTTCTTTTGATGATGCAAAAAAGAGTTCTGGTGAGCAATGGGAAACCTTGCTTTCCAAAATCCATATAGAAACCCCACAAGATTCTTTAAAAACCATTTTCTACACAGCACTTTATCATACACAAATTGCCCCTGTTCTTTTTAGCGATGCCAACGGGGAATTTCGATTGCAGAACGATAGCATTGTAAAAGCTAACAATTGGCAGGCTTTCTCTACACTGTCCCTATGGGACACCTTTAGAGCGGAAAATCCATTGTTGAACATTCTTCAACCCGAAAAAGTCAATAGCATTATCCAATCTATGCTGATCTATTATGAAGAACAAGGTCGACTTCCTGTTTGGACATTGTATGCCAACGAAACCAATACTATGACCGGCAACCATGGAGTTTCCATGCTTGCTGAAGCTTTTTTAAAGGGGATTCGAAATTATGATGTGGATAAAGCATACGAAGCAGTTCGCAATACCATGATGGGCGATATTCGAGGATTGAAACCGTACAAAGAATATGGCTTCATTCCCTATACTGAACTAGATGAATCCGTTACAATCAGTTTGGAGTTTGCCTATAACGATTGGTGTGTAGCCCAAATGGCCAAAGCTTTAGGAAAAGATGATGACTATGCCTATTTCATGAAGCGTTCTGAGGCGTTCAAACATTTGTTCAATGCTGAAACTGGATTTATGAGAGGTAGGTCTGCTGATAAAAGAAGTTGGAGAGAGCCTTTTGACCCAAAATATTCCAATCACAGGTTTCATACCGACTATACCGAGGGAAATGCGTGGCAGCATAGCTGGTTTGTGCTTCACGATGTTCCCGGTTTTATCGAATTGCATGGCGGAGATGAGCCTTTCACAAAAAAATTGGAGCAGCTTTTCACGGAAACATCGGAAATTTCAGGTGATCATATTTCTGCAGATATTTCAGGATTGGTCGGGCAATACGCCCACGGAAATGAACCCAGTCACCATATTGCATATTTGTTCAACAAGGCTAAAAAACCGTGGCGAACTCAATATTGGGTTCGTGAAATTCTGGACACCCAATACAGCACGCAACCCGATGGTTTGAGCGGCAATGAAGATTGCGGACAAATGTCGGCTTGGTATATATTCAGTGCTATTGGATTCTATCCGATGAATCCGGCTTCAGGTCAATACGAATTGGGAAGTCCGCTGTTTAAAAAAACGACCATAGCATTATCGGAGAAAAGAAATTTTGAAATTCTAGCAAAAAATACCTCATCGATCAACAAATACATTCAATCAGTAAAACTAAATGGAAAGTCATTGCAACGCACCTATATCACCCATGATGAAATCTTGGCTGGCGGTACGTTGGAATTTGAAATGGGTTCAGACCCGAATAAAAATTGGGGCCTTTAGCTAAGGCCTGTACGAACATATGGATGTAATTGACATTTCAATCATAGCAATCTATGTATTGCTGACGCTCTTTATCGGAATTTGGGTTTCTAAAAAAGCATCAAAAGGCCTCGAATCCTATTTCTTGGGCGGAAACAATATTAAATGGTATTATCTGGGTCTAAGTAATGGGTCGGGTATGTTCGATATCTCGGGCACGGCTTGGATGGTCGGTATCTTATTCCTATATGGCGTAAAAAGCTTCATGTTCATGTGGCTCTGGCCGGTTTGGAACCAGATTTTTGTTATGATGTTCTTGGCCGTTTGGATCAGGCGTTCCAATATTATGACAGGTTCGGAATGGATTCTCACTCGCTTTGGTGATGGCAAAGCTGGTAGGGCCTCACACAGTATTGTTGCGGTATTCGCGATTATTTCAGTAGTTGGTTTCATTGCCTATTTCTTTGAAGGTATCGGTAAATTTTTGACCATTATATTGCCTTGGAATATTCCTTTGGAGTTTGGTGACGTTCTCTTGCTTACCTCCGAACAATCCTATGCGCTCATCATTATATTTTTGACCACCATTTATACCATCAAAGGAGGTATGTTCTCAGTTGTAGCTACTGAGGTGCTTCAATACATTATTATGGTAATTGCTGGTATCCTTGTCGCAGGATATACTTTTTTTGCCATTTCTGATGTTGAAATCAATGCCATCATATCTGAAGAATGGAGGAATGTTTTCTTTGGCAATGAATTAAACATGATTTGGAGTGATAAATTCCAAGCGTTCAACGATCTTATCGACTCCGAAGGCTATAAAATGTTCGGAGCTTTCATAGGAATGACCCTTTTTAAAGGTTTCTTCGCTAGCATTGCCGGACCGGTCCCAAGCTATGACTTTCAACGAATTCTTTCTACAAGAACCGTAAAAGAGGCCGCCTATATGAGTGGTTTCACCAATTTGGTCCTTTATATTCCCAGATATTTATTGATTGCCGGAATCGTCGTTATCGCCTTAGTGGTTTTAGCTCCCAGCATGAGCGCAAACCCCGGGCTTGTTGGTGGTGATTTGGAGGTAATTCTCCCCAAAGTCATCAACTTTCATGTTCCGGTAGGCATCAAAGGTTTGTTATTGGCTGGCCTTTTGGCCGCTTTTATGTCGACCTTCTCCGCATTCGTAAACTCGGGTCCGGCGTATATTGTCAATGACATTTATAAAAAATACTTCAAGCCTCACGCTTCCAACAAGCACTACATTAAGGCAAGTCATATTGCTTCTTTCTTTGTGGTTGGTCTTGGCGTATGTATGGGCTTCTTTGCTGATTCCATCAATTCGCTCACCCTTTGGATCACCAGTGCGCTTTATGGTGGATATGTTGCTGCCAATTTCTTAAAATGGGTATGGTGGCGATTCAACGGCTGGGGATATTTCTGGGGAATGGTAGCAGGACTGGTTGTTGCAACACTTCAATTTATTCTAGATCAAAATAAAGTCCATATTATGGAAGGGGATTTGCTGTATAACATCGCACATATGCATGCCATTTACCTTTTTCCGGTCATTTTTGGGTTTTCTTTATTAGGCTCCTATTTAGGAACCTATTTGACCAAACCCACAGATATTTCTGTGCTGAAATCGTTTTACAAAGAAGTTAAGCCCTGGGGATTGTGGAAACCTGTGGTCAATCAGTTGAAATCGGAAGATTCAGGATTTGAAAAGAACAATGATTTCTGGATGGACATGGCCAACTGCTTGGTGGGGATCATCTGGCAATCCAGCATGATTTTGTTACCTATCTATTTGGTGATTAGGGATTACCCAAAAACCCTTGTTGCTTTGATCGTATTTATTATAACTTCCATAATTTTAAAGTACACTTGGTTGAACAAGGTTCAAAAAATTCCGAATTAAGTTCTAACCATCGTTTATAGACTATGAACAATCAAGTTTCAACAAAAACAAACGCAATTCCTTGGCAAGAGAGACCTGCAAACATTTCAGATGTTGTTTGGAGGTATTCTGATAATCCTATTATTCAAAGAGATGCAATTCCAACCTCCAATAGTGTTTTCAATAGCGCCGTTGTTCCTTTTGAAGATGGTTTTGCAGGAGTTTTTAGGTGTGACAATAAAGCAGTGCAGATGAACATTTTTGCTGGCTTCAGTAAAGATGGAATTCATTGGGACATCAACCATAAACCAATAGAATTTGAGGCTGGAAACACCCAAATGATCGATTCCGATTACAAATATGACCCCCGTGTCACCTTTTTGGAAGATCGATATTGGATTACCTGGTGCAATGGATATCATGGTCCAACCATTGGTATTGGGTACACTTTTGATTTCAAGGAATTCTTTCAATGTGAAAATGCCTTTTTGCCCTTCAATAGAAACGGAGTGCTTTTTCCGGAAAAAATCAACGGAAAATATGCCATGTTGAGCAGACCTAGCGATAATGGACATACCCCTTTTGGAGACATCTATATTAGCTACAGTCCAGATATGAAATATTGGGGCGAACATCGTTGCGTAATGAAAGCTTCACCTTTTGAGGATAGTGCCTGGCAATGTACCAAAATCGGGGCGGGCTCTGTTCCCATTTTGGTAGACGAAGGTTGGCTGATGATCTATCATGGAGTAATCAATACCTGTAATGGTTTCAGATATTCTATGGGTGCAGCCATTTTAGACAAGGACAACCCAGACCAGGTGAAATACAGAACACAACCCTATCTTTTATCTCCGCAGACTTCATACGAATGTACGGGCGACGTGCCCAATGTGGTTTTCCCTTGTGCCACTTTGCACTCTATAGAAGAGGACAAAATAGCCATTTACTACGGAGCAGCTGATACAGTAGTTGGTTTAGCTTTCGGACATATATCCGAAATATTGAAGTTTACTAAAGAAAATAGTTTATAAAATGAAAAGATGGATAATGTGGGAAAACATAAAAAATTAATAAGTCTAGTTCTTTTTTTAGTCTACGTGGGTTGCATAATGTTATGTGCACAAGAAAAACCAAGAAACTATGTGGCATATAAGGCCACAGACTCAATTTTGATTGACGGAAAGGCTAACGAGTCCTCATGGGTGAAAGCTCCATGGTCAGATTTGTTTATTGATATTGAAGGAATGAAAAAACCTACATATGATACCCGCATGAAAATGCTTTGGGACGAAAATAATGTCTACTTCTTTGCGCAATTGAACGAACCACATGTGTGGGGAGACATTACCGAGCATGATGCTATTATCTTTCATAACAATGATTTTGAAGTTTTTCTTGACCCAGAAGCAGATGTACATGGGTATTATGAGTTGGAGTGGAATGTCTTAAATACGGTTTGGGACCAATATTTGACAGCTCCATACCGCACTGGTAACGAAACCATAAACGGATGGGAAGCTTTGGGGCTTAAATCTGCAGTGTCGGTCCAAGGCACCCTAAATGACCCTTCAGATATTGATCAGGGATGGTCTATAGAAATTGCCATTCCATTTAGTGATTTACGATCAGGGTACTATCAAAACAATGTACCGAAAAATAAATTTTGGAGAGTTGGTTTTTCCAGGGTGAATTGGGATTTTGATGTCACGGACGGCAAATATTCAAGAAAGAAAGACCCAAAAACTGGTGATTTTCTACATGAAAATAATTGGGTTTGGTCACCACAATATGTTATTAATATGCACGAGCCAGAAAAGTGGGGTTATGTTTATTTTTCAGAAAATGAAGCAGGCGGTGCGCCATTCAATTTTGAGATACCAAAGGATGAGCATATCAAATGGTATCTCTATGAACTTTACCGCGACTTGATTTCTGAAAATCAACAAAAAATAGAATGGGACAAAGTTGATGGTCGATTTCAAGGGCCTTCGAAACAACTTTTCAGTAAAAACATAGCTCCGATTCTCGAAAAGTATACAAAAGGGTTCATTCTTTCGGTAAAAAGTCCTTTTACCAACAAACTCTTGACCATAACCAAAGATGGTAAGTTTGAAAGCTATGAAAACTAGCTATCATACGTCTCAAACTGTCAACAAGCGCTGTGAATTAATTGTATAAATCGATAATATGAAGCTGAGTTTCGCATGTATGGGATTATTGATTTTAGCATTAGGTTGTTCACCTCAACCTCAAAAAGCTAATGCAGTTAAAAAAATAACTGATTTTGTAAATCCATTTATTGGCACAGATGGTCCTGGCAACACTTATCCTGGTGCCACTACCCCATTTGGGATGGTACAACTGAGTCCCGATATTGGTATTCCAGGTTGGGACCGAATTGCTGGATATTACTATCAAGATTCGATCATATCTGGATTTTCCCATACCCATCTGACGGGGACAGGAGCTGGTGATTTATACGACATTTTAGTGATGCCAACCAACAGTCGTTTTTCGGATAGTATTCCAGAGAATAACTATAAACCATACTCAAAATTTAATCATGAAAAAGAAGGAGCCTCACCAGGTTATTATTGGGTAGATTTGTTGGATTATGGCATTAAAGCCGAGATGACCGCAACCAATCGAGTCGGAGTCCATAGATACACATTTCCAGAAGATAGGCATACACAAATTCATATCGATTTAGGGTATTCCCTCAACTGGGACAAACCCACAGACACTTTCATTGAAGTAATCAATGACTCTACTTTACAAGGGTATCGAATGTCAACTGGATGGGCCAGAAACCAGCGTCTATTTTTTGAAATGCAGTTTTCAAAATCCTTCAAATCCAATGAAATTATTTTAGATTCAGAAGGTAACTCTTCAAAAATTATCTTGGATTATAGCACTACGGAGGGAGAACAAATTCAGATCAAAACAGGTTTGTCGTCCGTAAGTTCAAAAGCTGCAGGTAAGGCCATTCGAGTTGAAGCGCAAGGAGATTTTGAAACTATCAAACAAAATGCAGAGCATATTTGGGAAAAGGAGCTGCAAAAAATCAAAATAACATCTCAGGACACCAACAAAGAGATCATTTTTTATACCATGCTCTATCAATCCATGCTGGCTCCAACGTTGTACAGTGATAGCAACGGTGAATACAAGGCAGCAAATGACGCTAATGGAAAGCTTAAAGATGGGACGGATTCCATTGCAAAAGCAGTCGACTATAATCGTTATGACACTTTTTCACTTTGGGACACTTTTAGGGCTGCCCATCCACTTTATACCATAATTCAACCTGAAAAAGTGCCTGATATGGTCAAATCACTTTTGGCCCATTATACTGAAACTGGAATTCTTCCCATATGGTCCATGCAGGGCAGTGAAACCAATATGATGATCGGTTACCATGCCGTTCCCGTAATTGTTGATGCCTATTTTAAAGGATTCGACTTTGATGTGCAACTTGCTTATAAAGCTTGCAAAGAAAGTGCCATGGTCGATGATCGTCAAATTGATATTTATAAAGAAAAAGGGTTTATTCCTGTTGATGAAGGTCATGAAAATTGGTCCGTTTCCAAAACCATGGAATATGCTTATGACGACTGGTGCATTGCCATGTTTGCCAAGGATTTGGGAAAAATGGATGACTATACGTATTTTTTGCAACGGTCTGAAAATTGGAAAAACCTGTACAACACCAAAAGGTCTTGGCTTCAGCCCAAAGACCCTGAGGGTGATTTTATTGAACCGTTTATTCCGAAGGAATATTCACCCTATTTCTGTGAAAGTAACGCCTGGCATTACTACTGGTTTGTTCCTCAAGATACAGAAGGACTTATTTCCAAAACAGGCGGAAAAGAACGTTTTGTGCAAAAATTGGATTCCATGTTCAGCTATGCCCCAAGTTCTAAAGACAAATTGCCCTTGTTCAGTACGGGAATGATCGGTCAATATGCCCATGGAAATGAACCCAGTCATCATGTGGCCTATTTATACAATTATGTGGGTCAGCCTTCCAAAGCTCAAAAACTCATTAGCAATATTTTGGAAAATCAATACAAAAATGAACCCAACGGGCATTGTGGCAATGAAGATTGCGGACAAATGTCTTCATGGTATATTTTAAGTTCCCTGGGACTTTATCCCGTAAATCCTGCTCAGGGAGTTTATGATATTGGCCTTCCGTTATTTGAAAAGGCAGAAATTGAATTAGGAAATAACAAAACATTCACCGTAAAAAAGAAAGAGGACAGCACCGGTGAATTTGTTGAAGCAGTTTTCCTGAATGGAAAAAAATTGGATAGAAGTTTCATTTCCCACAAAGAAATTGTCCATGGAGGAGAACTGGTTTTTGTTATGACTTCAGACTCTAAGCTGGCAGATAAAAATCAAACAAAACATTCTGAAACAAATAAAATTTACTAAAACTTGAAAGCGATGAAAACATATTACTTAAGAATGAACTTCTGGGTTTTGGCAACAACTACGATTTTGCTTTCATGCCAAAAAACACAGGACAAGACTGTAGCAATGGAACAAGCTCAAGAAGAAAGTTCCTTGCTTCAATACGTAAATCCACTAATGGGAACCGATTCCGATTTCAGTTTGTCCAACGGAAACACCTATCCCGCCATTGCCACTCCGTGGGGCATGAACTTCTGGACCCCGATGACCTCAAAAATGGGAGATGGCTGGACTTATAAATATGACGAAAAAACCATTCGCGGAATCAAGCAGACCCATCAACCCAGTCCATGGATCAACGATTATGCCGCATTTTCATTAATGGCGGTGACAGGAGATTTAAAATACAAAGAGGACGAACGTGCTTCGTACTTCTCCCACAAAGCGGAAACCGTGAAACCAGATTATTATGGGGTTTATTTGGCCGATTATGATGTCCTTGCGGAAGTAACCCCCACGGAGCGTTCGGCACATTTCCGGTTTACCTTTCCGGAAACTGACGAGGCCTATATTATGCTTGATGCCTTTTTCAAAGGTTCAATGGTAAAGGTTTTACCAGCTGAACGAAAAATAATAGGCTATTGCAGAAATAATAGTGGAGGTGTTCCTGAAAATTTCCACAATTATTTTGTGGCAGAATTCGACAAGGACTTTGAACTTACCCATACTTGGGGCGATAACTGGGAGTTGCAAAAAAATTCAACCGAAAATCAAGGAGAACATGTTGGAGCAATCATTGGTTTCAAGACCAAAAAAGGCGAAAAGATAAATGTGAAAGTGGCTTCCTCGTTCATCAGTCCCGAACAAGCCCAAATAAATCTAGAAAGGGAAATTGGAAATCAAAATTTTGAAGAAACAAGTGCCAAAGCAACCGAAGCATGGGAAAAAGAATTGGGAAGAATACAGGTGACTTCACAAAATATTGATCATCTCCGCACTTTTTATTCCTGTTTATATCGGGTTTTGCTCTTCCCCAGAAAATTTTATGAATACAATGAAGCTAACGAAGTAGTTCATTACAGTCCATACAACGGGCAAGTTTTACCGGGCTATATGTTCACGGATAATGGCTTTTGGGACACCTTCCGAGCTGTTTTTCCCTTTTTTAATATGATGTATCCAGAACTAAATGGCCACATCATGGAAGGATTGGTTAATACCTATAACGAATCAGGGTGGCTGCCCGAATGGGCCAGTCCTGGACATCGTGATTGTATGATCGGTTCCAATTCCGCTCCGATAATTGCCGATGCCCATCTCATGGGAGTTGAAGGATTCGATAAAGAAAAGCTTTTGGAGGCGATGCTCAAAAATGCCACTGTCTCCGATGGAAGACCTGTGAACAGTGTTGGCAGAGCTGGTTTGGATTACTACAACGATTTGGGATATGTACCCTATGACGTGGACATCCATGAAAATGCCGCCAGAACTTTGGAATACGCTTATGCTGATTTCACCATTGCCCAAATGGCCAAATCATTGGGTGAAGATGAATTGGCAAAAACCTATTATGAAAAATCCCTTAACTATAAAAAGTTATTCGACCCGACCACTAAGCTAATGCGAGGAAAAAATAAAAATGGAGAGTTTCAATCCCCGTTTAATCCATTGAAATGGGGCGATGCCTTTACAGAAGGTAACAGCCTGCATTACACATGGTCTGTTTTTCATGATGTGCAAGGACTTATCGATTTAATGGGCGGAGATAATGAATTTATTGGTATGCTGGACGGTGTTTTCAATATGCCCCCCGATTTTGATGACTCTTACTACGGATTTACCATACATGAAATCCGTGAGATGCAGATTATGAATATGGGAAACTACGCCCATGGCAATCAACCCATTCAACATATGATCTATCTATATAATTATGCCAAACAACCATGGAAGGCCCAAAACAAGATAAGAGAGGTTTTGACTAAACTCTATACCCCTGCACCAGATGGTTATTGTGGGGATGAGGATAATGGACAAACATCAGCTTGGTATGTTTTCAGTTCTCTTGGATTCTATCCCGTAGCTCCTGCCACAAATCAATATGTTATCGGCAGCCCTTTATTTGACAAGGCAGTTTTACATCTAGAAAATGGGAATGCCTTTACCATTACTTCAGATGGGAATGGAAATAAAAACCCATTTATACAAAACGCCAGCTTGAACGGTAAATCATTCAACAATACCTGGATTTCTACTGAGACAGTCCAAAATGGAGGTAACCTTGAATTTACTCTAAGCTCGGAACCAAACAAAAATTGGGGTGTTTCCGAAGCATCAGCGCCTTACTCACTTTCTAACCACTAAGATTAACGAGAAAATGAAAATGAAAAACCTAATTATCACTTTATGTGTCCTTTTCGGAGCTGGAATAAATGCCCAAACCGCGGATGTTGAAGTAGATTCCCGTTTGGATTGGTTCAAAGATGCCAAACTAGGTGTCTTTATCCATTGGGGGTATTATGGAGTAAATGGCATTACTGAATCCTGGTCACTCTATCACAAAAAAATATCCTACGAAGATTATATGCAACAGGGTAAAAAGTTTACTGCAGCGAACTATGATCCAGAGGAATGGGCCGAACTATTCAATAAAATTGGAGCCCAATATGCAATAATGACTACCAAGCATCATGATGGTGTTGCTCTTTGGGATACACAATTGAGTCACCTGAATGTGGTTGACAAAACTCCAGCCAAAAGAGATTTGGTTACCCCATATGTAAATGCACTCAGAAACAAAGGTCTAAAAGTGGGACTTTATTATTCGCTCTGCGATTGGTCGCATCCAGACTATGAAGTGGTTTTCCCAAGACCAAATACAAAAAAAGATTATCCGCAAAAAGGTCAAAAACAAATGGATACGTGGGAACGGTTCGTTCTGTTTTACCAAGGACAATTGAAAGAGTTGAGTTCACAATTCAATCCAGACCTATATTGGTTTGATGGGGATTGGGAAAAATCTGCCGAGCAATGGCGTTCAAAAGCCCTAAAAGATTCGCTGCTGTCATGGAATCCCAATCTCATCGTCAATTCAAGGTTGAATCAATATGGAGACTATAGAACCCCAGAGCAAGGAATTCCTGTGGTAAGACCAGATGGCCCTTGGGAATTTTGTATGACCATGAACGATAATTGGGGGTATTATCCTTCGGATAAAAACTACAAACCAATCTCGCAAATCATTAGAACTTTTGTTGAGGTGATTTCCAATGGAGGTAATTTATTGTTGAATATAGGCCCCAAACCAGATGGCACAATTGCAAAAGAGCAACTGGAACGTCTGGAAAGTCTCGGTACTTGGATCAACAAACACAGCGATGCAGTTTTTGATACCACCGCCGGATTACCTTATGGACATTTTTATGGTCCATCCTTGATATCAAAGGATAAAAAGAAAATTTACCTCTGCCTCTTTAACAATCCAAAAAATTATATTTCACTAAAAGGGCTACAGAATAAAGTTACCTCTATAAAAGTATTGGGAACTGATGAGGAATTGTCCTTTGAAAGAAATGGAGGCGCCTCTTGGAAAAACATTCCGGGAGTTTTGCGTATTTCCATTCCAAAAGATAAGAATCTTGACAAATATGTGACCGTGCTAGAAGTTTCCCTAGAAAATGATTTAGAGCTGTACCGTGGCCAAGGTCATGTATTCCGAATGGAAAAAGAAGCTATGTCAGACTTTGGAAATTTGACTCAGCTGGACAATGGATTTAAGGGTACACCTAATTCTTTTACAAAACTTAGCAACTAAATAAATGGCCATGAAACTGAATTCCCTATTGGCATTTCTGTTGATTTCCTTGCTTTGCAACGCACAGGAAAGACCTATCGACTTTGTGAACCCATTTATTGGCACTTCCAACTTTGGGACGACCAATCCTGGACCAATAGCTGTAAGAGGAATGACCAACGTTTCACCCTTTAATGTGGCCGGACCTCAAAATCTCCCATTTGAAAAAGACAGCCGTTGGTGGTCTACCCCATATACTTCGGATAACAGTTTTTTGACAGGATTCAGTCATATCAATCTTAGTGGTGTTGGTTGCCCGGAATTGGGGGTTATTTTGGCTATGCCCACAACCGGAGAGGTCATAACCAATCATGTTGATTACGGTTCTAGTTATTCTGATGAGATTGCCAAAGTGGGTTACTATTCCAATACATTGGATAAATATAATATCAAGGTCGAAGCAACAGCAACCACTCGGGTAGGAATAAGCAGATACACTTTTCCCAAAGGGAAATCCAACATTTTGTTGAATTTAGGATTGGGACTGACCAATGAACAAGGAGCACAAATAAAAGTGGTTTCACCAACAGAAATTGAAGGAATCAGAAGTGTAGGTTCATTCTGTTACTACAAACCGGAAGAAGCCTATCCCGTTTATTTTGTTGCCCAATTTTCTAAACCTGCTGAAGAATTCGGCACCTGGAAAAAACCAACCACCTATAAAGGCGAGGAGGCGCAGTGGATGGGTTACAATGGAAAAATCCGTTTAATGAAAGGATATACCAAAGAGGTGGTCGGGGATAGTATTGGAGCTTATGTGCGATATAATTTTAAGAAGCCTACCCAGGTAGAATTGAAAATTGGTGTTTCATACATCAGTATTGAAAATGCCAGAGAGAACTTAGAAAAAGAAACATCTGGAAGAACATTTGATCAAATTCTCGAAGCAACCAGAAAGGATTGGAATGAGCATTTGTCTAGAATAGAGGTTGAAGGTGGGTCTGATGACGACAAGACCGTCTTTTACACGGCACTATATCATACCTTGATTCATCCGAGCACGCTAAATGACGCAAATGGAGAATACCCAAAAATGAAAACACGGGAAACTCTAAAAACCGAAGGTACACGATACACCGTCTTTTCACTTTGGGATACCTACAGAAATTTACATCAGTTGATGAGTCTGGTCTATCCCGAACAGCAGTCAAATATGGTCAAAAGTATGTTGCAGATTTATGATGAATCCGGCTGGCTGCCCAAATGGGAGTTAAATGCTACAGAAACAACAACCATGGTAGGTGATCCTGCAGGAATAGTTATTGCCGATACCTATTTGAAGGGCATTCAGGATTTTGATGTGGAAAAAGCTTATGAAGCCATGTTAAAGAGTGCTGACCAATTGGAAGGCAACCCGTTGCGTCCGGGAATCAAAGATTACATTTCCAAAGGATATTTGACCACAAAAACAACCAAGAGCGGTTCCGTCTCCACCACGCAAGAATATAACATTTCAGATTTTGCCATAGCCCAATTGGCAAAAGCTTTAGGCAAAAAAGAAGATTATAAGCGTTTTTCGAAGCGTTCCGTGTCTTATCGAAATCTTTTCGATAAAGAATTCAACCTACTTCGACCTAAAAATGACGATGGCAGTTGGCTAACTCCGTATAATCCTGAAACCGGTGCAAACTTTGTAAAGAATCTAGGTTTTATTGAAGGGAATGCATGGCAATACACTTTTATGGTTTCCCACGACGTAAAAGGGCTTATTAAACTAATGGGTGGTCCAAAACCTTTTACCAATAAATTACAGCAAGTATTTGACAAAAACCAATTTGATATGGCCAATGAACCCGATATTGGCTACCCCTATTTGTTCAATTATGTGAAAGATGAAGCATGGCGCACTCAAAAAACGGTTTCAGAATTGCTTTCAACCTATTTCAAAAATGCTCCAGACGGACTTCCCGGAAATGATGATACAGGTACCATGAGTGCTTGGGCGGTCTTCTCTATGATGGGAATTTATCCAATAAGTCCCGCAAATCCTGTTTATGCGGTTTCCATACCCACTTTCGATAAGATTACCATTCATTTGAATCCAAAATATTATAACAATACCTCTATTCAGATAACCAAGGAAGGAGTTCAAGGTAAACTTTTGAACATGCAGCTAGATGGAAAAAAAATAAATGCACATTTTATCTCACATCAAAAATTGACCAACGCAAGTCGTTTACACTTTATTTTGGACTAAAGTTAGTTCAGAATCAACCTACTATAGAATTACCAGAAGCCTTGATTTTCTGAGGAATGAGACAATTTTCACATCAACCCCAAATTTCAAACGTTATAGTAACTATGCCCTTTAGCTTTTCAATTTCGTTATTAGTCGAAATTATTTCTTATATCCTAAAGGAATTCAAACTTTTATAAATCAAACATTTTAAGCTAACTTAAGGCTTATTAACAATAACCTAACTCTAACAGTATGATCAAAAGACTTCATTACTTTTTAATGATTGTGTCGCTTTTTTGCCTTCAAGGCATATCGGCACAGGGAAAAACCGTTTCAGGAACGGTTTCTGATTCGAGTACCGGAACTCCGCTTCCTGGTATTACCGTAGTCGAAAAGGGTACCTCAAATGGTACTTCGACCGATTTCGATGGAAATTACACTATCAATGTTGCGGGTGATGCTGCCATATTGGTATTTTCGGCCATTGGCTATACCTCAAGAGAGGTGGCTGTTGGCGGACAGTCTGTTGTTAACACTACCCTAGGAGAAAGCACAGAGGCTTTGGACGAAGTAGTTGTGACAGCATTAGGACTTACTAGAGAAAGGAAATCTCTAGGATACTCCGTGACCGAATTGGACGGCGATGCGGTTTCCTTAATAAAGGATTCCAACGTTGCCAGTACATTAGCCGGTAAGGTTGCAGGTGTTGTGGTATCAAAATCCACTTCAGGTGTTGGTGGGGGTACACGTGTTATTATTCGTGGTAACAACTCATTGAATGGAAACAACCAACCGCTATATATTGTAGATGGTGTTCCGATTGACAACGGCACCAACGCTACAGCAGGAGCCGGAGAATTTAATGTTCCCGATTTAGGAAACGGTATTTCGGATATCAATTCAGATGATATCGAATCCATATCTGTTTTGAAAGGACCAAACGCTGCCGCCCTTTATGGGTCCAGAGCTGCAAATGGTGCGATTATCATCACCACGAAAAAAGGAACTACCGGCAGAGGTTTAGGGGTAAACTATACCGCTAGTGTTACTTTTGAAGATCCTTTGGTAATTCCAGAATACCAAAATGAATTTGGCCGTGGTACCGATGGCAATTTTGTGACCATTAATCCATCCGATCCATTATCTACTCAAGTAAACGCGGTTAGAGGAGCCGGTTCTTGGGGACCAAGATTTGATGGTTCACAGCAATTGGCCTACAATGGGCAACAAAGAGCTTACTCTGCACAACCTAACAATGTAAAAGATTTCTTTAGAACAGGCACTAGTTTGGTTAACACCATAGCTTTGAGCGGGGGTAACGAGAAAGCATCCGTAAGATTTTCATATACCAATTCTGATTTGGAATCCATGCTTCCAAACTCCAATGTAAAGCGTAACAACTTTAACATTCGTGGATTTGCGCAATTGAGCGACAGACTTACCTTGGACGCTAAAGCCACATACTTCATCCAAGAGGCTAAAAACAGACCTAATCAGGGAACTGAGGGGGTTATGGCATATTTATGGCCTATTGCACGAAATGTGAGCAATGCAGATATGCGGGTATTTCAAAATACCGAAAATCCAATTGATCCCAATGACCCTTTTGCAGTTATTGGCCCTGTAGGCATAGGCGCAAACCCTTACTGGATTTTGGAAAACGATTTCAACGGGGACAAAAGAAAGCGATTTATAGGCTTGGTTAAGCTGGACTATAAGTTCACAGACTGGCTATCTGCTTTGGCAAGAGTTGGTACTGACCAAGTTACGCAAGATACAGAGGCTTATACCGCTGTAGGACATCATTTTTTCCCTAGAGGACGAATTTCATTTGGTAAAAATGATGATACAGAGACCAATTACGATTTCTTGTTAATGTTTAATAAAGATGTTAGCGATAAGTTGAATATTACTGCCAACGCTGGTGGAAACCTTAGACATTCCACTGGGATAAATTCACGTACTAGTGGTGAAGATTTCAAAATTCCAGGTCGCTATTTCTTAAACAATACGGATGGAAGTTTGATTACTGCAAGTCAAAGTGATTTAGTGGAAAAAAGAGTGAATTCACTATATGGTCAAGTTTCTTTTGGCTATGATGATGCAGTTTATTTAGATCTTACCGCTAGAAATGACTGGTCATCTGCGTTAGCTGAAGAAAATAGATCTTTCTTCTACAGTTCCGCCAACGTAAGTATTTTGTTGGATCAAGTTTTCAATCTTCAAGGTACTGCGGTTGATATGCTTAAACTAAGAGCAAGTGTTGCTAGTGTAGGTAATGATACCGATCCAAGACAAATTACAAACTTGTTTACGGTTGCCGGAAACGGTTTTCTTGGGAATACGCAGATCAATAGACCAAACATTAGGTTTAGCGAGAGTCTACGTCCGGAAGATATTACTACAACAACCATTGGTGCTGAATTCAGATTATTCGGCAATAGGTTATACGGAGATATTTCCTACTATGATATTTCAACCAAGGATTTGATTTTCGATGTTCCGGTTGATCCAGGTACGGGTTTTAGTGCTTTCAGGGAAAATGTTGGAGAAATCTCTAATAAGGGTATTGAGATCTTAATAGGAGGTACACCAATCCAAACCGACAATTTCACATGGGACATCTCTGCCAATATTTCTAGAAATAAAAACAAATTGGTTGATTTAATAGAAGGTCAAGAAAACTTCCAGTTCAGTAGTAGTAATGGTGGTATAGTTGATGTTCGTGCCCAAGTTGGTGATGGTTTTGGGGATATTTATACAACCACTTGGTTAAGAAATGATGCAGGCCAGCTAGTTGTTTCTGCCGAAGGGCGTCCAAGAGCTACTGCAGAGCGTGAAAAATTTGGAAACTACCAACCCGACTACTCTGGTGGTATTACAAATACCTTTAGGTATAAAAATTTCACATTGAACACTTTGGTTGATTTTAGAGTAGGCGGAGAAGTATTCTCTTTCACAGATTCAGCCTTAGACGGTTCGGGTGTTTCCGAAAGATCGTTGGAATTCCGAGATGGAGGTGTTTTGGTAGAAGGTGTTGTGGATGATGGTAATGGCAACTTTACTCCCAACACTACCACAATTAGTGCACAAGATTACTGGGGTGCAGTAAGCGGTATTGGCTCGGAGTATGTTTTTGACCAGACTAACTTCAGACTCAGGGAGTTAAGTGTAAGTTACCAATTTCCTAATAAATTGTTAAAAGATACGTTTGTACAAAATGCATCGCTTAGCTTTATTGGTAGAAACTTGTTCTTTATTTACAAAAAAGCCGATAACTTTGACCCAGAGTCAAGTTATTCTACATCAAACTTTGGCCAAGGAGTTCTGTTCTATGCTTTGCCAACATCCAGAAGTTTAGGCTTAAGTTTAAATGTTAACTTCTAAAAATTGCAATTATGAAAAACAACACATTAAAATTATTGGGTCTTGCCGTACTAATGTTCGCTGCGAACAGTTGTACCAAAGACTTTGATGAGATCAATACCGATTCGCAGGGTTTTACCGCGGATGAGGTAAGTGCCAAGTTCTTTTTGACCAGTTCACAGGTAGGGCTTTATGCCCCAGATAGATTTGTATACTGGAGAGCTCAACTAATCCATTCTGATAGATTTGCAGGTCACTTTACCTTTGGACACAACTCCTCTTGGTGGAGCGACGGTTTGGCCTATGACTTCAACGGAAGTTATACAGATGCCACTTATGGCTGGCTGGCCGGTTATTTCGGTAACATTAAATCTTTCGGCGACCTTACTATAGAAGGCGGGGAGTTCGAAAATGAGTTTATGTTTGCCATGTCGTTGATTATGAAAGGATTATACTATCAAATGTACACCGATACCTTTGGCATGGTTCCCTATACTGAAGCTGGTGTTGATGGTATTTTGACCCCAAAATATGATGACCAAAAGACCATTTACAAAGGTATCATTGCGGACTTAGATCAGGCAATGGCAATAATCGGAGACACCGAAAGAACAGGTATAGGTGTTGACGATGCTGGTTCAAATGACATTTATTGTGGTGGAGATTTGCAGCAATGGAAGCGATTGGCCAATACATTAAAACTAAGAATTGCCATGAGAGGCTATGGTGCGCCAGGTGACGACTTTGCTGCCGCAGCGATTACTTCCGCAATGAGTGCTCCTTTATTGGACGCAGCTTCTGGAAGTGTGACCATGCGTAAAGATTTTGAAATTAGCAAATGGTCTTCTGCTGCATATGGTGATGTATGGAATGATTTTGGCGGTGGTTCGGACTGGACAGTTTCCAGTACTTTGGTAAACCTTCTAAAGGACAACAATGATCCACGATTAACAGTTTATGTAAAACCTGCTAAAGGAGGTACATTCATTTATGACTCCGCTGCTTCCGATCCACCAGATCCAAATTTCCAAAATCGTCTTGACTTTATAGTTGCTGCTCTTGATGCTGCTGGGGCAAATTACACTATATCAACAGCTGGAACTGAGACAACTATTGAACTAGGTTCTGGCCAGTTTGTAGGCCAGCCTGTGCGTATCAATGGAGATACCTATCCTTTTGTACGATATGACTTGTTCTCTACGCCTGCAGATGATATCATTCAGTCGAGAGGAAAAGAAGCTGATGGATATCCAGAAATTATCCTATCTAGTGCAGAAGCATATTTCTTACAAGCAGAGGCCATAGTAAGAGGTCTTGCTGCAGGAGATGCACAAGCCATGATGAATGCTGGTATAGAGGAAGCCATGAAACTATGGGGAATTTCTGGTGGTGATGCTGCCAATTATGCTTCCCAACCTATTGCTGATATAACTGGCGGAACAGATGATGAAAAGATTGAAAAAATCGCTACGCAACGCTGGTTGGCAGGTTATACTGATGGATTTGAAGCTTGGGCCGTTGTAAGGGACATGGGCTATCCAGCAGAACTAGCCAATGGGGTTTCTGATCCCGTGATATTTGCTTTAGGTGATGATTTAAACGGAGTGTACCCACAACGTATGCGTTATGGCTCTGGTGCTCAGGAAAATCCAAACTTTGATGCCGCACTTAGCGCGCAAGGTCCAAATGAGCAAGGTGTCACGCTGTGGTTCGCTCAATAACAATCTTGCTATAAAGTAATCCATTAAGTAGATTAATTTGTAGTTTGAGTTAGTTTTATTCATAGTTAATTAAGTAAAGGAAGAGCAATCTTCCTTTACTTTTTTATAAATTTCCCTCAACTTTCACCACCCATGCCGTTCATTAGGGTTTTAAATTTTTGTTGATGAAAAAGAAGGCAGCTAAAAAAATTCAACCGCTACTCATTTTATGTTTGGTGTGCTTAGCTTCATGTAGCTCTGAACAGGGTGACCCAGCATTTCTTTTCGAAGAATTGGATAATGACGATACCAATATTCACTTTGTGAATATTAATGTGGAAAATGAACTTACCAATTCCTTTTTATATGAGTATGTGTACAATGGCGCAGGGGTAGCCGTTGGCGACGTCAACAATGACGGTTTGGAAGATATCTATTTTACTTCCAATTTGGAAAACAATATACTTTACTTAAATGAGGGAAATCTTGAATTTAAAGACATAAGCAAGATTTCAAAAACCACAGGCAAGAGAGGATGGTCAACAGGCACAAATATGGTGGACATCAATAATGATGGCCTGCTGGACATCTATGTTTGTAAATCCGGTCCTTATGAAAGAAAATCAATGCTTCAAAATGAGCTTTTTATAAATAAAGGACTCAATGAAAAAGGAATTCCAGTCTTTCAAGAGTCTGCAGCCCAATTTGGTTTGAATGATACCGGTAATTCCATACAGTCCGCATTTATTGATTATGATCTGGATGGTGATTTGGACATGTACCTGATGAACCATAATCCCCAGACCTTTACCCTGGGCAATACCGAATCTTTTTCACCGCTTGGTGATCGTTTTTATGAAAATCAGAATGGAAAATATGTAAATGTGACCAAAGAAGTCGGTATCTATTCCAATGCTGTTTCTTATGGGCTCGGTGTAGGTGTTAGCGATATGAATAATGACGGTTGGCCCGATATTTATATTTCCAATGATTACGATGAACCAGATTATTTCTATATCAACCAACAAAACGGCACTTTCAAAGAGGTTATAAAAAACGCGACCAATCATATCTCCAATTTCGCTATGGGGAATGACATTGCCGATTTTGATAATGATGGTTTTGTTGACATAATTACCCTTGATATGGTTTCTGAGGACAATTATGGTATGAAAACAAGCATGGCAAGCATGAATCCACAGAAATTCAACAATAATGTGAACGCTGGCAAGCATTATCAGTATATGTATAACACCCTACAAAAAAATAGCGGTCATATTGATTCTGCTGGGATTCCATTTTTTTCAGAAGTGGGGCAAATGGCCGGGATTTCGAATACCGATTGGAGTTGGGCGCCACTTTTAGCCGATTTTGACAATGATGGTGATAAGGACATCTTCATTTCCAATGGAATAAAAAGAGATTTCCGTAACAAGGATTATTTCAACAATCTCCAAAAATATCTTCGAGAGCATCATGATGCACTTACCAATCCAAAAAAAATAAACCACCTCATAGAGACCACACCACACCGTCCACACGTCAACTATTTTTATAAAAATAACGGAGGCCTTGCCTTCGAGAACACCTCAGAAGTTTGGTTAAAAAACCCCGAAAGCACCTATTCTAATGGAGCCGCTTATGCCGATTTGGACAATGACGGTGATTTGGACATGGTTGTTAATAATGTTGACGCCAAAGCAACCATACTTAGAAATAATTCAAACTTGCTGAGACCTAATTATTTAAAACTTCAATTCAAAGGGCCTGAGCAAAATTCAATGGGTATAGGTGCCAGAGTAAAAATATACACACAAGGCAAAGAACAAGTTTATGAGAACTACAGTGTAAGGGGCTATCAATCTTCGGTCCCTCCAAAAATAATAGCAGGTCTTGGAACTGAAAATTCTGTCGACTCACTGGTAATTACCTGGCCTGGAAATAAGATACAACGGTTGAACAATCCAGATATAAATACAGTGATAACGGTTTCGTATAATCCTGAAGAAAATCAAGGTAATAACAGTCAGGAGGCAACAGTAAAGACATTTGAGTCTTTATCAATTTCTCCGGAACTTAGACATACCGAAAACGAATTCGATGATTATAAATTTCAAGTATTGCTACCGCATAAAATGTCAAACTTTGGTCCGGCCGTTGCTGTGGCTGATGTAAATGGCGATAAAAGGGACGACCTGTTTTTAGGACAAAGTACCGGTACACCTTCTGTTTTATATGTTCAAAATTCAGATGGAACCTTTAAGCAACACCAAGCATTCGAAAAGGGTGCAATTTATGAAGATGTAGATGCCCAATTCTTTGATTTTGACAATGACGGTGACAATGATCTTTTGGTAGCATCTGGCGGTAATGAATTTCAAGTAAACTCATCCAACTACGCTGACAGATTATACGAAAATCGAAATGGAAAATTTGTGCTTAGAAAAGACCTATTTCCACAAATTTCTGTAAGCAGCTCAAAAATTAAGATTGCCGATTATGACAATGATGGGTTTCAAGATGTTTTTATTGGAGGTAGGTTTATTCCCCAAGACTACCCCTCCCCTGCAAACAGTTATCTTTTCAAAAATGAAAACGGCAAGTTTATCGATGTAACAGAAAATGCTGCCCCAGAACTTATAAATATTGGACTTGTTACTGATGCCTCTTGGACCGATTATGATCAGGATGGTGATTTTGATCTAAGTGTTGTAGGCGAATGGATGGAACCAACGTTTTTCACAAACAATAACGGAAACTTTAGCAAAGCGGATTTCAGCTCCTTAAACGGTCTATCTGGATGGTATTTTTCCATAAAATCTGTCGATTTGGACAATGATGGTGACCAAGACTACGTATTGGGCAATCTTGGACAGAATTACAAGTACAAGGCCGATGAAAAAAATCCTTTTGAAGTCTACTATAACGATTTTGACGACAATGGAAAAAAAGATTTGGTACTTGGCTATTACAATTTTGGTGAGCTTTATCCGGTCAGAGGTCGTGAGTGTTCTTCACAACAAATGCCCTCCATCAAAGAAATAACCCCTTCCTACGACCTTTTTGGAAAATCAACCATTGCTGATATCTATGGACCTGAAAAGCTGTCCAAAGCGCTTCATCTAGTCTCATACAATTTCAAAAGTGGAGTATTACTAAACAATGGTAACGGTAATTTCGATTTTATGGAATTCCCGGAAATGGCACAAATTTCATCCATAAATGCCATTTTAGATTATGATATTGATAAGGATGGTTTGAAAGATATGATCATTGCTGGAAATTTGTTCGCCTCCGAAATTGAAACGCCCAGAAACGATGCGGGATACGGAATGGTTCTTAAAAATAGCGGAGAAGGGCAATTTGAAGCAATTAATGCGGACAAAACAGGCTTGTTTTTATCCCAAGATGTCAAGAACATGAATTTTATTGACATTTTAGGAGAGCTACATATATTGGCTGGAAACAATAATGAAGAACTGAAATTGGTGAAACTATCCACAAATCCAACTCCCTGATTTTGGAAAAAGAAACCTATATAATTGGTGTCGATGTTGGTGGAACCCATATTTCCTCGGCCATTGTCGCATTGAATCAGAAGAAGTTGT
The DNA here is from genome assembly GCF_014698935.1 of Flagellimonas sp. S3867. Taxonomy (GTDB): domain Bacteria; phylum Bacteroidota; class Bacteroidia; order Flavobacteriales; family Flavobacteriaceae; genus Flagellimonas. Next base: position 1,175,573 of record NZ_JACVMN010000002.1, on the reverse strand, counting down.
TAGAAAACACGTATGCGACCAGTCATGTTGCCAACATGGAATCACAAGAGACAATCTTGGACACCTGGGCCAACTGTTTGAACAAAACCTTGAAAAAAGCAAATGGATTACCATTAACAGGCATCGCTTTTGCCATGCCTGGGCCTTTTGATTACAACATGGGTGTGGCAAAATATCCTGAAGGTTTTAAGTATGGCGGATTGTTTGGAACCGATATCGAAAAAAGTTTGAATCCATTATTAGCACATAACAAGGTTTTGCCCGTCCGTTTTTTGAACGATGCCACTTCTTTTGCCGTTGGCGAAGCATGGTTGGCAGAAAGCGAAGGGTATAAAAAACAGTTATGTATTACCCTTGGCACAGGTTTGGGTGCCGGTTTTATTGATAACGGAATTCCGGTTACGTCAGGAGGCACAGTTCCTCCCAATGGAATTCTTTGGAACATTCCCTACAAAGATGGCATCGCGGACGACTACTTTTCAACAAGGGGATGCATCAACGGCTATGCAGAAGCAACTGGCAGAACCGTTAAAGGGGTTAAACAACTTGCCGATGCTTACGACAACGACTTTAATGCCAAACAAGTATTGGAGAACTTTGGCGGTGATTTGGGGCGTTTTCTTTCTCCATGGCTTACAAATTTCGATGCCGATGTCTTGGTCCTGGGCGGCAATATCTCCAAAGCGTATGGTTGTTTTGGCAATACATTGCAACAAGTTTTTAATGCAAACGCATTGTCTATAACCATCAGAATATCCAAACACATGGAAAAGGGTGCAATTATCGGTTGTACTCGACTGTTCGATGACACCTTTTGGCAATCAGTTAAAAATGATTTGCCGAGTATTTAGAAGCTCAAGCTCATATTTTCCAGCTGAGCTTATAACGAACGGCTAGTCCAAACCCCCTATTCATAAAATGAAACAGGCCATCCATAAGGTGGGAGCATTTTATTATGTTGCTTCACTGTATGTTTGTTTCAGATAGCGTTTAAACAATCCTACACAATTTTAGGACTTAAGTTACAAACTGGTTTAGCGCTAATCCATATAGCAATGCACTTTTTAAGGCTATTGGTCATAAAAGTGTTTAGTTTAGTTGAGGTTTCCATTGCACCAGGGAATTACGCCCTAATTCTCTGGTTGTAATGGATAAACAAAAAAGTGCATACTCCATTTATTTAATCTATATGCTTAAAAGAGCCGCATTCAATAGCGGCTCTTTTTATTATAAGGCAATCTTCTGATTTACAATCATATAACAAAATCCAATCTGTTATTCCTGTCGCTATAAATTCAATTTGCTCATTTATCAATTGAAATGGCCCTTTCATTCATTGGGCATCAAACATGTCATTCCATTATACTCTCTTTGTCACCAAATAATAACACCAAGAAAATTTATCAACCTTTAAACCCCAATCCCATGTATTTTAGAAAATTATTGTTGGGCATTATGTTCACATGCGCTCTGGGCTTTGTCCAAGCACAATCTTATTCAGGATTCTTAATGGATAATTATAGTGGAGTCCACAGCATTATCTCAAATCCAGCAAATATTGCCGATTCAAGACTTAAGTTAGATATCAATCTAATCGGCATAAGTGCATTCTTTGGAAATGACTATATCGGTTTCAAACTCAAAGATGCCTTTGCCGATTATAGTAAAGTTTTCGATGAAGCCAGAACTTTTCCATCATCCAACAACTCCATGGGTTGGAACATAGATGTTTTAGGACCATCAGCCATGTTCAACATCAATGAAAAATCAGCCTTGGCTTTCTTCACTAGAGGTCGTGCCTTTTTTAATGTAAACGACGTGGATGGCTCATTGTTAGAAAAAGAAGGAGGTTTTGATGAAAGTCAAGATTTTAATATCAGTGAGGGAGTAATTTCAGGAGCCACAAATGTATGGGCAGAAATCGGCCTTACCTATGCCAGAGTGCTCCTTGATAATAATGAACACTTTATTAAAGGTGGACTTTCTTTAAAATACCTCCAAAGTGCTGGGCACGCCTACTTTTATAGCACTAATGTTGGTCTTTTTTATACCGCTGCAACCCGGAACATAGAAACCACAGGAGAGCTCCTTTTTGCTAATTCTTCCACATCGGATGACGGTGGCAATTTTGAAATAAACAATGGCAGTGGATTTGGTGCAGACTTGGGCCTTGTATATGAATGGCGGCCCGATTATGCCAGTTATACTAAAATTGATAAAAACGGAAATACCATAGCGGATGCAGGCAAAAATAAGTACAAACTAAAACTTGGTGTTTCCATAACGGATATCGGCCAAATTAAAAACTCTGCGGGAAGGGAGTTCACCTATAATCTTAACACAAACCAAGATATTGACAATTTTGATGGAGCCTCTTTGGAAGATGCCTTGGAAAACAATTTTGAAATTACAAGGGTAATCAATTCCCAAAATTCCATATTACCTAAAGCATTGCACACCAACGCCGATTGGAATATTAATTCCAAATTCTACTTAAATCTTAATGCAGATATGCCATTGAACACCAAGAACACTGCAAACGCCAATAATATATTGAGTGAAGTTTCATTGACCCCTAGATATGAAAGCGCTTGGCTAAGTATCTATTCCCCATTTCGTGTTGTACAATATGCAGGGCTACAATGGGGTGCAGGGCTTAGAATGGGACCAGTGTATTTGGGGTCAGGTTCCATTATATCCGTAGTATTCGGAGATACTTCAAAATCTTTTGACCTGTATGCCGGCATCAAAATTCCGTTTTACCAAAGTAAATTAAAGGATAAGGACAATGATGGCATCGAAGATATTTCTGATGATTGCCCAGAAACCCCTGGCCCAATAGAAAATAATGGCTGCCCATGGGAAGATACCGACGGTGATGGAATACTTGACAAAGACGATGATTGTCCACAAATAGCAGGTCCTAAAGAAAATATAGGCTGTCCTTGGAAAGATTCGGATAATGATGGGGTTTTCGATAAAGACGACGATTGTCCGACCGAACCAGGTCCAAAAGAATACAATGGCTGCCCAGATACCGATAGTGATGGCCTGATTGATAAAGATGATAGGTGTCCTAAAATTGCTGGAGAGATTGAAAACAAGGGATGTCCGGACACAGATAAGGATACTCTGGTGGATATCGATGATCAATGTCCCAATGTTCATGGACCACTCAGTAACAATGGCTGCCCTGAAGTTACCCAAGAAGTCCAAAAACAATTGAACGATTATGCAAAGACCATTCTGTTCGATACCGGTAAAGCAACCATTAAAACAGAATCTGTTTCTACCATGGTCGATATCATCCAGATCTTGAACGAATATCCAAATGCCAAATTCACGGTAGAAGGCCATACCGATAGCGTAGGTAGTGCCTCCAGCAATCAAAGATTGTCCGAGGCTCGAGCAAACTCGGTTAGGGATTTCTTGATCAATGAAGGTATAACCCCAGATAGATTGTCCGCCATCGGATTTGGAGAAGAAAAACCAATTGCTTCAAACACCACCAGAATAGGAAGAAAACAAAATAGAAGAGTAGAAATTAACTTAATAAAATAGCTGTCCTTGTTCCATAATCAATTATTAATTAAGAATGTAAGGTTTGGTGTAACTCGTGTATTCTTAAAACAAGGATGGTTGACCGCCAAGTAGTTTTCTTGGCGGTTTTTAATAGAAGGTTAGTCAATTTAATACGAAAAATCGCAATTATCTATTTTTATTTTCTTGAATAAAAAGATGTAAAAGAATAAACAAATATCATAAAATCATCAGATTAAGTCTTTGTTGGTATACCCATTTGGGCTTTTCATCAATTGTAAGCACCCATAGATAAATTGTCCTCCCAAAGGTGGCTTTCAAGTTCGTTATTTTAATATATAATCCATCTTGTTTTTTTCTTCAGTGGAAAGACATGAGTAAAACCTACTTGCGCATGATCAAATTTCTACCCTCTCATCCAACTTGCTATCCAAGAGCAAAAATTGAGCTGAATCAGCATACCCTCAAAAGGATATTACAAATTTCACCGGTCTTGTTACTGTTGTTTTCTTCAATCGGCACATTTGGCCAAGAAATCGACGTGGACACTTGGTTTAGGGCAGACAAAGCCGTAAATGCAGACCCAGCGGCATTCTCATTCTGGCAACCAGAACCAGGAGTTCCTGGTACTTTTGGAGTTCCAGGTGGTGATGGCACTTCTGTCATAAGATGGTACGATATAGTTGATTTCACCTCCCAAGATGCAATAGAGCATCCTGTTCCAGCAGATTATCCGTTAGATTGGACACTTGGTGGTTTTGATTATCCTTTTGGGGCACCAGGCTTCCTAACTCCAACAGGAACAATCCCCGATGTTCCAGTGTTCCGCAGAAACCCTACCGACAACATTAATTTTAATCCCGTAGTACAATTTGATGGAAGTGGAGATGGCCAAGCATTGCATTTCCGAAGCCATTCACGTGACAGCATTACGCTTTTTATTGTCTTCAAAGCTTTGGGGGCAGGAAATAGTGCGGAAACCCAACGCTTATTATTTGGCGGTGACATTAGTGTTCACCATAGTTCTACCACCAATCTCTCCCTTGGTATCTCAAATGGGAACCGCTTTTCTATAGGTAGAACATGGTTGAATGATTTTGGAGGTTATTTTCAAAGCGGAGGTATTGACTTGCTTGGCGAACCTACAATTGGAGTTTTTTCCAGGGAATACGATTTCCGCCCAATGACACTAAACCCTTTTGAAACCCTAACCACTTATGTAAATGGTATTGAGGATATTTCAGTTCAACGAGACCACTCAAGAGCCGATAATGGGCTTCATATTTTTAATAGATTAGGCAAACATTTTAATAGCAGTCTTTCCAATCGAAACTTGAGTGGCGATATTGCCGAAATCTTATTGGCCGATGGTTTGCTAACTGACAACCATAGACGAAGAGTAGAAAGCTATCTTGCCATTAAATATGGTGTAACCCTATTTGATGGAAATCAATTGGGCAGCATTGTTGGAAACGATAGCTACAACTATTTGGCAGCCGATGGCACCATAATTTGGCAATCCGAACCTACCTATAAACATGATATAGCAGGAATTGGTGTGGATAGATACCAAGATGGAGGAACAATAGAGTTGCGCTATATCATAGATCAACGCATCTCCAAGAGTGTCAATTCTGATGCTATTGTCACCATGTCCACCAACACGGATTTCAGCACCGATAATCTTGACCTTACAAGAACAAGGATTGATGGTGACAGATTCTCATATGACCATAACTATTTGCTTTGGGCCAATGACGATGCGAGTATAAACCAAACCAATGTAGAATTACCTCCTACCCTACTTGTTATAAACTCAAGAATAGCCCGAGAATGGAGGGTACAAAAGACAACTTCTGCTGGAAGAACTCCAATTTCAGGAGTGAGTGTCCGTGTGGACCTTTCCGGTTCGAACATAGCAAAAGTTGCCTGTGCTCTAAAATTATTGATTGATATCGATGGAGATGGAGATTTCACCACGGGTGACATAACCATGATCGACGCCACAAGTGTAGATGGATTTGGCAATGTCTATTTTGACGATATAACCTTTTTGCATAATGAGGTTTTTACCATAGGGTTTGGCGACACCACACCTGATATTACTAGTAATCCAGGCAATCAAGATGTTTGTGATGAATATGTACTCCCAAATATTGTTGGTACAAATCTCACAGGTAATGAAGCTTATTATGATGCCTCTGGCGGCCCAACTGGTGGAGGGAATCAGTATGCTCCGGGAGATGTGATTACAGCATCCGGCACCTACTATATTTATGACACCACAGGCGCACCACTTAACTGTTTTGATGAGGAATTTTTTACAGTCAACATTGATATTTCACCAATTGTAAACGCCGGTAGTGATGAAGAAATTTGTGCTACAGAAATTTTTGATCTGGGTCTTTCATCTATTGTTCCTACCGCCAACAATCACAGTAGCATCCTATGGAATACTTCAGGTGATGGTGGTTTCAATAATCCTATCTTGTTTGATCCATTTTATACCCCTGGGCCAAATGATATTGTCAATGGCAGTGTAACGCTCACGCTTACAGCAAATGGAAATGGTAGCTGCCCAGCTACAAATGATGATATGATACTGACCATAAACAGCACACCCCTGGCCGATGCCGGCAGCGGGGGCGACGTCTGCGACATCGCCAATGCCTTTGTCACCAGTGCCTCCGCATCCAACGGCACCGGCACATGGACCAACCAGACCCCCATGGTCGGCAACGCCACCT
>NZ_JACVMN010000002.1:0-1169186 GCF_014698935.1 Flagellimonas sp. S3867 | reverse complement strand
CGATGTCACCGATATCGACGTGGACGCCTACGGCACCTATACCTTTAGATGGACCGAGGACAACAACGGCTGCACCGACTTCAGCGAGATAACCGTGAACTTCCACCAACAGCCCCTGGCCGATGCCGGCAGCGGGGGCGACGTCTGCGACATCGCCAATGCCTTTGTCACCAGTGCCTCCGCATCCAACGGCACCGGCACATGGACCAACCAGACCCCCATGGTCGGCAACGCCACCTTTTCGGCACCCAACAACGATGTCACCGATATCGACGTGGACGCCTACGGCACCTATACCTTTAGATGGACCGAGGACAACAACGGCTGCACCGACTTCAGCGAGATAACCGTGAACTTCCACCAACAGCCCCTGGCCGATGCCCCGGCGGATGTCGAGGACTGTGACGCCTACACCCTGCCGGCCCTTACCAACGGCAACTATTTCGATATGCCCAACGGAGGGGGCAACGCACTCTCCACAGGGGACAACATCACCACAACCACCACACTGTACGTCTTCAGCCCCGGCAACGGATCGTGCCCCGATGCACAGAACTCCTTCGTGGTCACCATAAACAGCTTATCCGCCAACACATCAATCCAAAACGAATCCTGTCTAGGAACAAATGATGGTGCAATCAACATATCGATAGATAGTGGTCTGGCACCATACACGATTCAGGTTGATGCAAATCCAGAAGTGATGTTTGTAAATGATAATTTCATAATCAATGGATTATCAACGGGCAATTATTCTTATACCATAGTTGATGCCAATGGCTGTGAAATGACCGAAATGATTCAAGTTCAAACAGAAGGGGTCAACTTAAATGCAATTGTTCAACCTATTTATGGTTGTAACGCCAATGCATCGACCAACACTATTGAAGTAGTAATGGAAGATTCTTCAGTTGCATCAGATGTATTATATGCACTTGATTCCACAAGCCCCAATGATTTTGTGTTGAGTTCAAGCTTCACCAATATTCCACCGGGGACTCATTTCCTTTCAATCTTACATAACAATGGTTGTATGGAAACAATTCCTTTTGAAGTTGAATCCATAGCTCCTTTACAACTTGACTTGGCCAATACCAATATCAATGAGATTACGGCCTCTGTAACCGGAGGTATTGGTCCTTACACGTATTTCTTTGATGATAGGCCAGGAACCAATGCCAATGTGTTTCACATAACCCAAAGCGGAACCCATACTATTCGTGTTATTGATAACAATGGTTGTGAAACTATTGAAACAATGGTACTCGAATTCTTGGATATTGAGATTCCCGACTTCTTCACTCCCAACAATGATGGGCAAAATGACCTCTGGAGTCCCAGGAATATTGAAGGATTCCCCAAAATCGAGACTATCATTTTCGACCGCTATGGACGGGAAATACGAATTATGGGTGCCTTGGATGCAGGATGGAACGGCCATTACGAAGGTAGCCCCCTTCCCTCTGGTGACTATTGGTATATCGTAAGGCTCAATGATGAAAGTGATCGGGAGTTTGTTGGACATTTTACGCTGTACAGATAAATAAATTATAATGAAAAAAATAACCCTATTTATACTATTAATGAGCCTGTTCCTGGTAAGAGGGCAAGAATTGACCATTCCTCAACTTTCACAATACCTTTCTGACAATCCCTTTCTAATGTCGCCTTCCTACGCTGGAATCGGTAATTATGTAAAAGTACGAATGAACGGGCTTACCCAATGGGTGGGGGTCCAAAATGCTCCCGATACCCAATCGTTGTCAGCTGATGTGAGATTGGGCAACAAATCAGGTATTGGAATGGTGCTCTACAACGATGCAAATGGGGAAACCAAACAGCGGGGTGGCAAAATCTCTTTCGCCCACCATTTGATCATAGATAGGCACGAGGACAACTTCTTTTCCTTTGCCTTGAGCTTTAACATGAATCAATTTCGAATAGATATTGAAAATTTTGATGAAAACAATGATCAAGCAATTGTGGATGATCGTGCTTCGAACAATCCCAATTTTGATGTTGGTGCCCTGTATCGAAGGGGTGGATTCTACTTGAGCATGAATGTTTCCAATATTCTTAACAAGAATTTCAAAAATTTCAATCCCATTTTCGAGCCGAATACTTTGCGTAATTATTATTTGTACGCTGGATATAAATATCGAAAACACCCTAGAGACAAATTTGAGCTGGAGCCATCACTTTTCTTCCAATATTTTGAAAGTGATGGCCGATCAGTCACTGATGCCAATATCAAGTTTAGGTGGTATGATTTCTTGGATTACTATTATGCCGGTTTTACCTACAGGTTTTTAAACGATCAACCTGGAAGTCCGCTTTATGTAGCCCCTATTATCGGATTGAAGAAAGGGGATTTTTACTTCGGCTATTCGTACCAGGTGATAATGAATGAAATATTGGGCTATTCCTCTGGAACCCATGTATTGACCCTGGGCATAGACCTTTTTCAAGGTATTTCGAATTGTACGTGCACTTATTGATAAACTTTAAATTTTATAAATATGATTTCATACCCAAAACCACCTAAAATCATCAACCTACTTACGCTTGTTATGTTTTGTGTTTTGTGTTTTTCTTGCGGAAAAGATGACAATGGTCCTTTATCTAAACCACCAGATAAAGGAGCCACAATATCTGCTACCAGTTCGGATACCATATTGTACGTCACTGTTGATAATTACGACATCCCAGTCTATATATCCATCCCCAAAGATTGTAATCTTAAGGATTTTCCCGCAGTTGTTCTTAAGCACGGATCAGGAGGTATGTGGAAAGATGATGATCCATCCAAAGGAATAATGTCAAGTCAAAACAGAGAGTGGAAAGATATTTTTAATGAGAATTGTTTTGTCGGGGCTTACGTGGACAGCTACACAGGTGCTGGAGCAGTTGAAAGATCAGGAAAATGGGACACTCCTCCAGAGACCTTTAAGATAAGTGCTCAGTTTGTGCGCCCCAGACATGCCAATGCCGCCCTTACTCTTTTACGGAACTTGACTTTTGAAGACGGTTCCAAAATCGTAAGATCAAAAGATATTGGCATTCTTGGTTTTTCCGATGGTGCAGGAGCCACTTTTGCTACTCTTTATGATTCAAATGCCACACCATCAGGTTGGAAATGGACCCAAAAATACGATGGCAAGGAATATACCGAGGCCGACGGGGTACGGCCACCACCCGTAATTCCCAATGAGGGAGGTTTCAAAGGTGGTGTCTTTTATTACGGAGGAGTTTATGGCCATGGTTATTGGGGCGGAAATCCTTGTGGAGACGACGCTCTTACGGATAACATTTATCAGGTGTACGCCCCTATGTTGTTCCATATTGCTGCCGAAGGTTATTTGGCCGAAAATGCTCTGTGCATGGTAGACCTGCTCATGGAAAAGGAAAATCCCATAGAACTAAATCTGCTTGAGAACGTCGGGCATGGTTTTGACACGGATGAGCTTGAGCAAAGTGTACGGGCAAGAAATAATACCATTGATTGGTTCAAAGAACTCTTTAATATGAATTAATAGCATTAACAACGTATAAAATTGGAGTTCGGACCAAATAATATGTTATCAACAACCCTTCTTAGATAATCTACTTCAACTTCTACAACCTTTTGTTCCCCAAATTAAATTACGCCAATCCGACTCCTGTATGAAACCTAAATGTTTCACTATAACCAGAGAACACAAATCATCCTCAAAAAATAAAATCAAAAAAGGAAAGGGTTCTATTGAGCCTAAACCAGAACATTTTAAATAATTAAATAGACATGAGAGATAACTTTCTTGAAAAATGGATTTTAAACCTCGTAAAATCCGAATATGAGTTTGGTAACATCCCCAAAAAAGCAACCTATAAGCTTAGGGAAAGAATGGACGATTTTATAGAGGTAACCATTGATTGGATGGATGAGGACAATAACAGTTACAAAATGGTTTACCACGCAAGATCATTTGGAAAAAGGAGAATAAGTGAAAGCACCGAATCTGTGGAAGATTCGATTTTTGACCTTGAAAATTACTATACCCTGGAAATTCATTCATATGTAAACCACATTAAAAGAAACTATAGTACCCGAAGAATTGCCAATTATGATGTAATGAACGTCGTTGGCCAGCTGGAACATTTAGGTGAAACCAATGATGCCAAAACATAATCTTCAACTTATCCCCAAAAACAAACACTGGCTTGTTTGGCTATTAAATGTGTTGTGAGCTTTTGAAATAATATCCAATCAGGTAGTTTTTCTCAATTTTATAGTTGGAAATAAACTTTGCAAGAAAGGTTATGGGTTTTTGATTCACGGGTTGATTTGCATTTTATCGACAAAAAAGGCATTTGGTCGGTTTTGAGGCATTTGTCAAATTAAAGGCTGCATCCGTCCATTACCGGATTATTTCATCTTAATATTCCGTTACTTAGATAATGTATCAACAAAGGTTCCCAAGTCTTTTAACTTAATCATTGATCATGCATCTTTTAACAATAATTTGGACATTGATTTGTGCGGCCATAATCATAGGATATCCTATGTACCTTATTAACAAATCTTATACCGAACATACTACCATTAAAAATCAACATTCGCTACTGTCTTCCGACACAATAGAGCTTCTTTCCTATGATATGAGCAAGCAATCACCAGGCTGGTCATTTATTTTAGATGTCCCCCAAATAACCGAAGAAACATTACACCATTATCCTATCTTGTTCTATTTGGAAACTGAAGAAACCTGTTTAAAACTACCCTTAAACAATGGCACCTTGGGATACGTTGCAAATGTTTATAAAAATGTAGGCAGGGTCTATATTACTTTTAAAAGTCTTTTGGACAGTGTTTCCAATTATCATGTGCCGCCAAGGCATCTGATAAATCTTAAAATTCTTATCATAAAATCGAAGCATAAAAATACATTTAATAATGACGTAGGAAAATCAGGAAAACTGATGGTGTACGAGACATTGCAAAGGGCTGGGGTAAATATTAACAACTATAATGATGTGCTAACTTATTTTAGCAATTTAGCCCCAATAGAATTTAAAGGGCATTTTAAACCATCAGCAAGTACGGGTAAATCTCCAACACGACTTACGACTATTTCAACATCCAATTTAGGTGTTAAATCAGCTTAATTCTGGGATTATGAAAATACTTGTAGTAGTATCTGAAGATAGATTTAATTCTTTGTAATTGTTATATGGTTACAAAAAAAATCGCTCCATATATTAAAACAACAAATTTATCAATTGAGAACAAGGATACGTCAACCGGTACGATTAATGAATGACCAAATCTTGTAATTTCATTCGATGAAAATCATTAAAGATTTAAACTTAAGAGTTTAATATCAATGACATTAACGCTACGCTCACCACAAGTAACTTCTAATTTACTGTAAGCAAGTATGGGGTTATGCTGCGCAATAGTAATTTAAGAGGTGAAAATGGTGAGCTTTTTAAAGAGAGGTTATCCAATCTTATTTAAAATTAAGATTAGAATGGGTTATTTTAAAAGAATTAAAAAAATCCGAAATTTACCTCCTAGTCAAAATTAATTCCCCCAATTTATCCAGAAACTTCGGTTCCTTATCAAAAGGAGAAGATTTTTTATGGAAATTCATGAAAAAATTAATTATTAAATTAATACAATTGACCTAACAGTATAATAAATACACAATAGATAAAACTATTATTCTAAAAAGCTAAATAATGTGAAAGTCTCTGCTTGTTATGAATTATTTGTTCAACTACAAGCGAGCACTTTTCATGTGCAACCAAAAGCAACCTTATGATACTAAAAGTAGTAATTGTTGAAGATGAAAAACACAGCCGTGAAACGCTCAAATCATTGTTGGAAGAATTTTGCAAAGATGTACAAGTAATAGCCATGGCCAGTTCTGTCCAGGAAGCTGTTAAAGTACTGTCTGTTTATAGCCCAGATGTTGTATTTCTTGACATCGAATTGCAATCAGGTGTGGGATTTGATGTCTTGAATCAAATCAAAGAGCCTAGTTTCGAAGTTATTTTTACTACAGCTTTCGAAAAATATGCTGTTAAAGCAATCAAATTTAGCTCTTTGGACTATTTGCTAAAACCTATTGATTTAGATGAACTACAACAATCTGTTGAGAAAGCAAGAACCCGCATGGACACAAATGTATATAGGCAGCAGATAGACACTCTTATGCAAAGCCTTTCCAGAGAATCTAACAAACAAGAAAAAATTTGTTTGGCCACAACGGCGGGCATGGAATTTATCGCAATTGACGATATTATTCTGTGTAAAGCGGATGGCTCCTACACTTCCTTTGTTCTGAAAAACAAAACCTCCCTTTTGGTCAGCAAACATCTTAAAGAATATGAAAACTTGTTATCTGACCAACTATTCATGCGGGTGCATAATAGCTATCTCATCAATTTAAGAGAGGTAAAAAAGTATATTAAATCTGATGGTGGTTATATAATTATGAGCAACGATATGCATGTTAGCCTTTCTCCTAGGAAAAAAGATGATCTTATCGATGCGATGAAAAGGTTATAAGAGTTGAGTGCTTGAATTTACTTGAGTTCTACTCTATTTCTTTTTGTCCACCAGACTTTTGGTAAACTCATTTAATGCATCTACCTTTTCATCAAAATCTCCTTTTAAGGTTTTTCGATATTCATTCAAATTTTTGACCAAATCATCAATATTTTCGGGAACAATATCTTCAAAGAATTGTCTTAGCCTCTTTGCTACAGTTGGAGATTTTCCATTTGTAGAAATAGCAATTTTCACATTCCCTTTGGTCACTATTCCACCCATATAAAAATCACAGAATGGTGGATTGTCTGCTACATTTACCAAAATGCTTTGCGCTCTGCAATCATGGTAGACCTGCTCATTTACGTTGACGTTGTCCGTACATGCAACAACTATATGCTTCCCTTTCAGGTATTTTTTATGGTATTCGGCTGTTGTTATCTCAACATTATGTTTATTGGCCAACTCCAAGGTATTTCCTAAAAATTTTGGGGCCACAATTTGAACATTGGCATTTGGACTTGATTTTAACAGAAAAGTCAATTTTTCTAGTCCAACATTACCTCCTCCAACAACAAGTATGTTCAAGTTTGCGGCTTTAAGAAAAATGGGGTACAGTTCATTCCGTTCCATTCGCAATCGCTTTTTTGATTAAACCCATGGACTGGTCGGAAATTGGCAACTTAGTTGCCGCACTCTGCCCTTTCAAGGACATTTTTCTCCATGTTTTTTGAAGTATCTCCACTACCTTTTCATCAGAATGTTTGTTCGCGAAGGGCTCAAAATAATACCGTAGAAATACCAAACAAACTACATCTTCCAAGGTTTGGGTCTCTTCGTTTTTCTTTAGCTGCTTTTTTAGCAAAAGAAACTCTACTTGATCGATAATTTCAGATTCATAGCCTAGTTGCTTGAGTATTTCCGTTGTTTTTTGCGCATGGAATTTTTTTAAATCCTGTCGCCATTTCAAATATCCCGTACGATTCATTTCATAATCACTTCTAGGAATTTGCCATCTGCAGATGTGCTGCGATCGCGCTGCCAGTTGCAATCCCTCTGAAACTTCAGGAGCAAATTCCTTCAAGGTGTCCGTCATACGGGTAGCATACAGCAACTCCTTCGGAAATTTTTCTCCGTTATACATTTCGATATTGGGATCCTTGCTATTGGCCTCGTCAAAAAGTTGAAACGCCATAGACAGCTTTTGGGATTCAGGCATTGCCTTTTTTTTTATTAAAAGTATTCAGAATACCCCACACCACAAAAGGCGATGCTCTTTCCCCTAAAAAATTTAGAACTGAGCCGAGAAATTATTTTTTGATGACCCTCCCGTCGCTGGATAATATCTGCCTAACAATTTCGGCGTCGCCCTTATAAAAAAGTCTGGCATCTGAACTCGCGGTAACATCAATCGTGTTTGAAACAGTCAGATAGGCATCACTATCGGATGACAACGAAATCTCTAAATCTTCAATGTGAAGTCCATAATCACCCAACTTACTGTCGGAAGATAATGTGGCTTCCAAATTATCCATTGTGCCAATGGCATCGATGGCACTGTCGGAAGTTAACTTGAGTGTGGCATCTTGTGTTCTAATTTCTCCATCCACTTTAGCACCAGAGGAGAGGTTCATGAATGCGCGTGATGCATCTAGAATTAAATTCACTTTACTATCAGAGGAAGCTCTTAACTCAAAATCATTCGTTGTAATATTTCCCTCAAAATATGCATCGGAACTTAAATCTATCGTAACGTCATCAGCATTCAAGAAATCATCCAAATAAATGGATGCATCGGAAGATGCCTCAAAATCCTTGATTTCAGCTGTGGTAATATGCAACTGCAAGGTTTCTTTGCCCTTAATGTTGATATAGTTTTTAAGTTTGACCGTAAGTTTTCCTCCTTCTTTATAAACCCTGATTTTGTCAAATAAATTATCATTGGCCTTTATTCGAACACTTTCTTCGGTGTCCGAAAAGGTAACATATGCTTTAAAATCCGTTGCGACCGATAGCGCCGTAATATTGTCAAAATCGTATTCTATAGTGGATATCTCATCGGATACCCTAATAGTTTCATAGGAGCAAGAGGAGGCAAACACCCCTATTGCCGCAGCAATAAAAATTGTTCTGATTGTTATCATGTTGTTCGTTTTTTGATTAAAATTCTATTCGGCAGCTCAACAAAGGTGGCCATTCCAATTGGCACTCCGCCTCTGTTGTTCTGCAACTAGGTTAAAGAAATTAGGCCATTGATACGATGAGAAAACCATGTATCAATCCTCCAAAATGATGTGCTGCCGTAATCGTATTTTCTTAATGTTCTGAATGGTCTTTAGGCCAGTTCCCTTTCTAGTTTGAGCATGGGCATCCAGTAGAAATTTATTGCTGACCATTCGTCTATTTCCAAATTTTGGGTGCTTCTTACAAATACAGCTCCGTTCTTTGAAAATACGTGTTTTGCTACTAAACCTTGATTGATTGACTGTTCGTTTTTTGATTTGTTATTCATTGCGCAAGTGTTTTTTATATCGATTTCTACCCATATTGAAAACGCCCACTTTTATACCAAATCCGGCGGAAAAGCCATTGATATTCTTTATGCTGTTCGGCGCCAAGTCGATCTTGCTCGAAAATCTGTATCTCATCCCTGCCTCTAATTGCACATATCTTGACAAATTGAACAGTAGATTGAGCCCTGGCTCTACAACAAAAACTTCGTCCCATTCATTCCGATCAAAATCGATATCTACATCCCGATTGTTATCTTCTACATATACTACCGCACCAGCACCCAACATAACCGGGAATGACAAATTAATCTTGGATTTGCCAAATAGGATGGGTTCTACATGAAGCCCGGCATAAGCACCAGCAAAATCTAGGTTCTCAAAAGTACTTTGCAGTATGTTTTGTTGGGAATAAAATCCTACTGCAGCAAAACCGACCTCCACTTGTTGGTTGGCCACATAGGCAACTTTAAAGTGTCCGTGATACGTGTTTTTACCATCAATTTCGCCAAAATAGGTGCCCAGTCCAAGATATACACCATGCACTACATTTCGTCGGTCATTAAATTCAATGTAATCCCCATCGTCTTCCGTTTGAGCCAATGCGCTGCATGCAAAAAGCAGTAACATGGGGAGTAGTAATCTGTTCTGTTTCATCGTTTTTTGATTAGGTTGTCGAGTTAAAGACAAGTGAGGTGTAAAAAGGTTGCATGTTCACTGTCTTTTTTTGAATTAATTTTTGTGATTGATGGTTAGTTTTTTAGTCCGATAGTATAATCACACCTTTTATACCGTTGATAGCAAAGTCACCTTTTGGTTCTGATCCATAAGTGGCGGAAATATCCCTTATCTTTCTTCCCGCATTGGTCATATCCGTTTTTACATTGGCAAAAGTTTTAGGAACTCGCAACAAACCTTGTTCCAAAGTGGCCTTAAAATCAAAAGAAAGGCCAGAAATGTTCAAATTAATTTCAGAAGATTCCTGAACTATATCTATCTCCGCATCTTGTTTCAATATTTTGTGGATGTCGATTTCAGCAATTCTTAAGGTCAAGAACAACTCAGTGTCCACACTTGAGATATCTGCATTGGAAAATTTAAAATCTCCTCGAAGGCTTCCTACATTTTCCAGGTATACTTCATCTTTGTTGGAATATAGTTCCAATGTCGCGACCTCATCTAGTTTTATCTCACTTCCGTTGCTTATTATTTTCAGCTTTTGCGCTTTATCTATATCAATGGACCCATTGCTCATTTTAATGTTTCCATAGCCCAGGTTGCCACAATTCAATTTCCCAAAACGCATATCGATCTTGGCTGTGGATATTTCCTCGTTAACCCAAAGGTCTCCATGCTGAACGTTGGCATCTAGATCTCCTTTCCAAGCTCCTATGATCACATCACCAAATTTGTTGGTAATGGTAAGTTCTGCGTTTACGGGCATATATATTTCATAGTCAATCTTTATGTTGGATTTATCAAAATCAAAAGGATTCGCCTTGTTAAAGTATCTGCTGAAAACGCTGGAACTCCTTTCTGCTATTTCAGAAGAAATCTTGATAAGATTTCCAGCACGGGTTACTTCAGGTTGAATCCTATCTAAAAGTTTTTTTGCGTTTTCGTCCTTCCTATGGGTTACGGTCATGGAAACTGAAACTTTTAGTTCGTCTCTATCCCAGCCATTTATGGATACGCTACCATATTTGTTTTCAACCTGTACGGCTCCTGTGGCCGGAAGGTCATAGCTCTTATTCCATTGCTTGGAACGTTCGCTCTGGGCGGACACCATCATTGCCAAAAAGCAACTCATCATGGCTAATACTGTGCTTTTATAATATATACCCTTCATAATCCATTTCATTTTTAGAAGCGTTGATTTGTTTGAGTAAATTCTCAATCAATTCAATACGTTTTTTATAATTGTTTACAATGGCTTCCAAAATCAGCTCATTGTCTAAATTGTTTTGCATTTCCAGTTTTAACTGCTCGTATTCTTCATCCAGTTCATCCATAAAGGATAAAAACTCTTCCTTGTCTTCATTGGCTAGGCTGGGATGATTTTTCACCAATTGCACTTGTTGAAAAACCAGGTTTTTATAGTGATGGTCTATTTCGAAGAGTTCTTCATTGGCATAGCCATCCATAGTATTGGAAACGGAATTGTTTATCATTACAAATACCGATAATCCGATCAATAGCACAATGGAGGCGGCTATTCGAAGTTTATGGGATTTCCATAACGGAATTACCTTGACTTTTTCCTCGGTATCCAGTTGTTCGGTAATATTCCCCCAAAGCTTATCCTTGTCCACTTTGTGAACGTCAAAAGCTTGCTTGTTTTCCTTTATATGTTTTTCAAAATTGTCCATTACAGTTCATTTACAATTTGAATCAGTTTTTTCTTTGCTCTATGATATTGTGATTTGGATGTGGAAGTGGAAATTCCCATGATTTTTGCAATTTCCACATGATCATATCCTTCAATCAAATACAATGTGATTATCTGTCTATAACCTTCCGGAAGCTGTCCCAGACCCATTTTTATTTTTTCAATCTCAAACTTTACATCAATTTCCGGTTGGTCATCTTCCAAAGGCTCGCCTTCGTTTTCCAATGAGGACAACAGTAGACGTTTGGCTTTTAAATGGTTGATACTCCTATTGATCACAATCCGCTTCAACCATGCTCCAAAAGTGCTTTCAAACCTAAAGGTGTCCAGTTTTTTGAATGCCTCAACAAAACTCTCCTGCAAAACATCCTCAGCATCCTCACGAATGGTCAACAATCGCATAGCCACATTGAACATAGCATCCACGTACAGCCCATACAACTGGTACTGGGCATTCCTGTTGCCTTCCTTGCTCTGTTCTACCAAAGCTTGATGTGTAAAACGTACGTTTGCTTCCAAAAATCCTGGACGGTTATTCAATGACAGCTAAAAATAATCCTTATTCATCTAATCCAAAGACAAACTAAAAATTGAAGGGTTGCATTTGAAGAAGTTTTTAATGAAAAAACCCTCAATATATATTGAGGGTTTTAAGTTATGGGGTATTTGTGGTTGGTTATTGCAGCTTAACAATGATAAATTCTGATCTTCGGTTGGCATCGTGTTCTTCGGTTGTGCATTGGACCCCATTGCTACAATGGTTCAACAATTGTTTTTCTCCATATCCAATGGCACTTTCAATTCTTCCTGCCTCAATTCCTTGTGAAGCAATGTAATTTCCGGTGGCTTTTGCCCTTTTATCGGAGAGGGTTTCATTATATCGGTCACTTCCTCGAGAGTCGGTATGTGCTTCAATTTTAATGACCATTTTGGGATACTCTTTCATGACCTCAACAATTTTGTTGAGTTCCTGTGCGGCATCAGGTCGAATTTCAGCCTTGTTCAAATCGAAATAGATATTATCAATCTTAATTTTAAGCACTCCATTCTCCCTCACAATAAGTTTGTTGAGTTCTTTGGTTATCTCCATGGGCACGTCATGCACATAATCTTTTGTTTTTGATGTACTAAAACCTGCACCACCTGATTCAAAGCCTTCTTTGCCAATTTTTATGGCATAGGTTGTCTCGCACTCCAGGGGTAAATCGAAAACAAATGCGCCATAAGGGTCTGTGCTGGTTTTTGCCAGCGAATTGCCATCGGAAGAAATAAGTTCGACATTGACGTTTACGATTGGTTGGGCGTTGGCCGTTCTAACCACACTACCTTTTACTGTTTGTTGACAGGTTTCTTCCATTCGTTGGAAAGAATAGATGTCGTCATCTCCTTTACCGCCTTCTCTGTTGGAAGAAAAATATCCTCTTTGTGTTTTTTCGTTAACAATATATGCGAAATCATCACGATTACTGTTTACCGGTTGACCCAGGTTAGCAGGTTCAGAAAATCCATTGCTGCTAATCTCGGTTTCAAATATGTCAAGTCCGCCAAGGCCTAGATGTCCGTCGGAAGCGAAGTAGATTTTTTCATCTGTTACAAAAGGAAACATTTCCCTTCCACTCGTGTTTATGGTAGGACCCATATTTCTGGGTCTGGAGAAACTCCCATCCTTATGTATATCGACTACGAAAATGTCGGTTGACCCTAAACTGCCCGGCATATCGGAAACGAAATATAGTTTGCTGCCATCTGGGTTCAGGGTTGGTTGTCCAACGGAATAATTCTCACTATTGAATGAAACTTCGGTTGCTTCGGTCCACTCTCCCCCTCTTAGTTCGGAGGTATATATTTTTAAATGGTTGGTGCCCTCTTCGTCACTACCCAAGGCTTGGTTGGAGTAATTATTCCTGGTGAAGTAAATTACATTCCCCTCTGGAATAAAAGCAGCAATGGCTTCGTGATAGCGGGAATTCAAAATGGATGAAAACTGGGTTACACTTGCCAAATCGGACCCCAGATTGCTTGTATCTGCCATAAAAAAGTCCAAATAAGGTTGGCGATTCCATTCATAAACCCGGGTTTCCAGGTTTAACGAATCCCTGCTTGATGAGAACACGATCTTATCTTTATAATACATGGTTCCAAAATCGGCCACAGGGGTATTGATAGCCAAATTTGAAATATAGAATTGCGGTTGTCTATTTAAGATCTCATCCAACTTTTCATCATTGTCCTTAAGATGCTCAACTGAAAAACCTTCTTTTTCAAGTCTTGAGGAATAAATCTTCATAATTGCCTTGGCCATGGTATAATTGCCCACACCTTTTAAGGCATGTACGTATCTAAAGATATATTCTGGAGATATCGCATTTTCATATTTTGAGAAAAGTGTGCCATACCATTTTACGGCTTTTTCCATATCGGTATTAAAGAAATAGGCATCTCCTAAACGCTCCAATACCTGTTGGGAATCATCCCCTTTTCGTACAATACTTTCATATTGTTTGGCCGCTCTTACGTACATCAAATTATCAAAATTGATGTCCGCATTCTGGTAGTTAAGCTGAGCGTTGGCAGTAAAAACAACAAATAAAAATGGTGCTACTGCCAGTATGTTTGTTTTTAAATTCTTCATCTTAATAGAATCTTGGGGATTTAAGTCGCTTCTCCACGGTCTTGAACTCGTATCTCAGGAACACTTCGTGGGTGCCACTGGTATAGCTTCTTAGGTCAGATGTGGTGAGGTCATAGGAATAACCTGCACTCAGGTCCGGTGAAATTTGAAGCCCCAACAAAACCGAAAAAGAATCATCCCATCGATAGGCTAATCCAGCCGTAAAGGTTTCTTTCAGCATTGCATTTGCAGATATATCCGCAATTACCGGTGCGCCTGGCACCCATTTCACAAAAAAGGCCGGTTTAAACTTTATATCTGGGGTAAGGTCAATAATTCTTCCACCTATTAAATAGTAATGTAACCGTTCAGCCGCAATTTCTTGCTCTTGTCCATCATAATGATCTTGGGCAAAAAAGTTGGGCACTGCAAGTCCCAAATAACTTTTACCGGTGTGGTAATATACACCTGCGCCGATTGTTGGGAAAAACTTATTTGAAATATTGTTTTGAAATGCTATATCTGGATTCTCGGTCAATCCTTTTGAAAAATCAACATTGAATAATCTTCCTCCTCCTTTAAGTCCAAAAGAGAGCTTCTTGTTGTTATCGTCCAACTTTACGGTATAAGAAAAATTGGCGTCTACAAATGTCTCAGAGGAAGGACCCAAGGCATCATGTGAAAGTACCAATCCGAGTCCAACGTTATTGCCCATTGGACCATCAACGGCCAAGACCTGTGTATTTGGAGCTCCATTGACACCTACCCATTGGGATCGGTGCAGCACCAAAGCGGTCAAATGTCCCTTGGACCCAGCATAGGCTGGATTAACATTAAGGGTATTGTACATATACTGGGTAAATTGTGGGTCTTGCTGTGCAACTCCGCTAAAGGTTAACAGCATTAAGGCCACAAGGCAAGTATATTGTAATTGGTTTTTCATTCGTTTTGTATTTTTCACTGTATTCCTACCCATTGTTCTATCTGTTTATGTACAACCAATCTGTTTTTGGGGCAGAGCCGTTTCCAAGGTCAAGCACATAGTAATAGGTGCCCACGGGTAATTGATCTCCTTTTTGCACTGTGGCACGGCCATTTGAGGTTCCGTCCCAATCGTTATTATAGGAGCGTTGTTCGTATACAATGTTGCCCCATCGGTTATACACCTTGAGCACATTGTTCGGGTATCTGGAAATACAATCTATTTTAAAGCGGTCGTTGACACCATCACCGTTTGGTGAGAACTCGTTATACACTGTCAAACAAGAAGGTTCAACGGCTACCTGGTCTGAGTCGTTGCTTCGGTTTACATCCAATTGATCTACAAAAGCCAAACTTGCTGTATTCAGATAATCATTGATGTCCAATATTTCAACTGTAAGTTGAAGACTTGCTGTTCCCAATGCATCCAAGGAATCTATTTCCCAAAATCCTGAGACTTCGTCATAAGCTCCTACCGAAGCCTGAGAGGTTATCAATCGATATCCGGATGGCAATTGTTCTTCAATACCAATATTGGTGGCAGTAACATTACCTTGATTGGTAAGTGTGATTGTAAAAATCACCTGATCTCCAATATTTGGGGATGTGTTATCCACTGTTTTGGTGACCGCTATATCAGTGGTTTGAGGCATAACAGCAATAACTGCTTCATCGTCATCTGCAAGTCCGTCAGAGAAATCATCTTGATTGATTCCTTGACTCGGGTCACTGTCGGGGTCTGCCAAATCACTTGCCGTAATCGTTGCAACATTCAAATATTCATCGACAGTTCCAGTTGGTACATTTACAGTTGCCAATACCACCAAACTTTCTGTGTTTTGGTTGAATATTGTTCCATTGATGCTCCAAAGTCCGGTGTTTGCATCATAAGTCCCTGCGGTTGTTACATGGGATTGATAGGTATATCCTGATGGTAATAAATCGGTTATCACCACTCCTGTGGCATCACTTATTCCATCGTTTGTTATACTTACAGTAAATTCAATTACGTCTCCAACATTTGGAGTGGAATTGTTAACGGTTTTTGTTAATGAAAGATCAGCTAAACCATTAGGTACGGGTACAACAGTGTCTTGGTCATCTTCGGAACTCAAACGGTTATCCGGTGTTGAATCAGGATCAAACGTATCTAATCGAATCAGCTCGGCAGTGTTGCCATATTCTCCAGAAGCGAGTACGGTAGCAGTAATTGTAAGTATTTCAGACATTCCGTTGGCAATTGTTGGAACCGCCCAAGCTCCTGTAATTTGATCATAGGTGCCCGATGTAACCACAGCCGAAACCAAGCTATATCCAGTGGCTAAAGCATCTTCAATCACCAAACCGGTAGCCACATTGGGCCCTGAATTGGTAACTGTTACAGTAAACACGATTTGCTCACCCACTGAAGGGCTTAAGTTATCTGCCGTTTTTGAAACAGAGATATCAGTTACCGATCTTGGTGTAACCGATTGTTCATCTTGATCATCTTCAGAAAGTATATTGTTCCCGGGTGTTGAATCTGGGTCTAACTGGATAGTGGCTATTACTTCAGCTACGTTGTTATAATCCCCGGAGCTATTCACCTGTGCTGTAATATTTAAAATGGCATTACCTCCGCCGGCAATAATGCCAACATTCCAAAGTCCACTTGCATCACTGTACGTTCCACCTGAATCATCCGATAGGTAAATATAACCTGATGGCAATGCGTCTGAAACCACCACATTGGTCGCATCGCTTGGACCGTCGTTGGTCACCGTAATTGTAAAGGTTACGTTGGAGCCTACATCAGGGAATTCGTTATCCACTGTTTTGTCCAACGCCAAATCTGAGGCTGGAATTGGTGTGGTCCCTGCACTATCCTGGTCATTTTCAAATATGTTGTTGTTATTTGGGGTTGAATTGGGATCCAAGTTACTGGATGAGAAAACTTCGGTGACGTTGAAATAATCTCCTGTAGGATTCACCGTTGCCACAATATTCATGGTCTCTGTGGTTCCATTCGGGATTACTCCGTTCAATTCCCAAATACCTGTTCCCGGGTCATAAACCCCAGCTGTTCTATTGTTGGAGACATAGGTATATCCGGAAGGCAATAAATCTAAAACTTCAACTCCAATAACATCGCTTGGTCCATTGTTTGTAATGCTGATATTGAAAATCACATCTTCCCCAACCAATGGACTCAAAATGTTAACTGATTTACGCAATACAAGGTCTGAAACCAGAACAGGGATCGGTTCAATGGTCTGTTGATCGTCCTCAGTATCATCATTATTGGAAGGTTCCGAATCTACATCAGTTTCCGTCAAACCTGTCAATTCTGCAATATTGGTATAGTCTCCATTAGCCAATACATTGGCAGTTATTACAATATTTTCTAAAGCACCATTCGCAAGGTTTCCAACAGTCCATGAGCCATTTAAAGATTCATAAACTCCGGTAGACGGAACTGCACTTACAAATCCGTAGCCCGCTGCCAATACATCGGTAACCACAACATTGGTCGCGTCATTTGGGCCATCATTTTGAACGGTTATCGTAAATTGGATTGGATCACCCACGTTCGGGGTAAGATCATCTGCTGTTTTTGTAACAGAAATGTCTACAAGCGGTGCCGCATTGATTACCACTTGATCCTGGTCATCTTCTCCGACAACTCCATTGTTTGGAGTGGAATCGCTGTCCGTTTCTCCTTGGGCCGTAATTTCTGCAATATTGGTATAGCTTCCGGTTGGATTTACGGTAGCTGTTATGTTCAAGCTAGCGTTCCCTCCATTAATCAATGCTCCAACATTCCAAATGCCGATTGCGTCATCATAATTTCCACCTCCATCATCTGAAACATAGGTGAATCCTGATGGCAATTGGTCCGTGACTTGAATAGCCGTGGCATCACTTGGTCCAGTATTGGAAACGGTCAAGGTAAACACCACGTTTGTATTGACCACTGGGTTTGCATTGTCTACATTTTTGGTCAACGAAAGGTCTACCAAAGCACTCGGGATAATTGTCACCTCGTCTTGGTCATCTTCTGCAGAAACTCCGTTGCTTGGTGTTGAATCAATATCAAAAGCATCTGAAGCTGTAATCTGAGCGGTATTGACATAGTTCCCTGTTGCATTGACCAATACATCAATGATCAAAGTCTCGGAACCTCCTCCGCTAACAGTTCCAACTTGCCACTCCCCAGTGGTGTCATTATAGACTCCAGCTGTTGCGCTATATAAAACGTAATCAAATCCTGTAGGAAGCAAATCCGTCACTATGACATTGGTTGCATCATTTGGCCCTGTGTTTGAAATGGTAATTTCAAAACTTATTTCATCCCCCACATTTGGGGTAAGATCATTATCAACCACAATTTTGGTCAAAGAAAGATCGGCCTGTTCTGGTGCAGATGTGATTGCATCTTCGTCATCCTCACTTTGGTCGCCATCGTCATTATTGGGTGTGCTATCTGAATCAAATTGATTGCTAAATGTTACTTCGGAAATATGGGTGAATTCACCTAAGGCACCTGTAGGAGTTCCCACTGTTGCATTAAATGTCAGTACGGTTGTATTTGTTCCTACAGGAACCGTAAGACCGGTCCATGTAATAATCCCTGATCCAAAATTGAACGTTCCACCATTGTTTATTCCTACGATTGTTCCAAATCCTACGGGCACCAAGTTTTCAACTGAAACTCCGGTTGCAGCATCTGCCCCTGTATTACTCAAGTTAATAGTAAAAGCGACCACATCACCTACATCAGGTGTGGTATTACTGGCTAAAATATCCAATTCAATATCCGTGACTTGTGGGATAACCACAAAGAAGTCTTCATCGTCTTCGTCTTGATCACCATCGTCATTGCCCGGTGAACTATCTGGATCAAATTGATCTACGGAGGCAATCTCAGCTGTATTCAAATACTCATCGGCTGATCCTGTTGGGGCATTCACGGTCACCTCATAGGAAACTGTTGTGGATCCTACTGGTAAAGTGGCAATATTCCATGTGATGAAGGTTCCTGCAATAGCACTTCCGCCATTATTTACCGTTCCCAAGGTGTATCCTGAAGGAACAATATCTTCCAATACTATATTGGTAGCCGTGCTTGGACCTGCATTGGCCACTGTCAATTCGAACACTACAGTATCTCCGACA
Source organism: Flagellimonas sp. S3867 (assembly GCF_014698935.1). Taxonomy (GTDB): domain Bacteria; phylum Bacteroidota; class Bacteroidia; order Flavobacteriales; family Flavobacteriaceae; genus Flagellimonas. The sequence continues at coordinate 1,150,005 of NZ_JACVMN010000002.1, read as the reverse complement.
TTTGGTGTAGTTGATGATGCAACATTGATATCCTTTACCAAACTTAAATCGGAAGCTGTTGGGGTTACGATCTGTGCATCTTCATCATCCTCACTTTGATCGCCATCGTCATTATTGGGTGAGCTGTTGGGGTCAAATTGATCTACAGCGGTTATTTGTACAATATTTTCGTATTCCCCTGGTGCTCCCGTAGGTGCATTTACCGTAGCTTGATAAGTCAAAGTTATTCCTGCCAATGGTACTGAAACCAAATTCCAAATAACTTCGGACCCTCCTAAATTGAAGATTCCACCATTGGAAACACTTCCACCAGCTATAGTATAGCCTGATGGAACTGCATCTTCAATAGCCACATTGGAGGCTACATCCGGTCCAGCGTTGTCCACTTGAACTGTAAAGGTTACCGTATCACCAACATCCGGAGTAGCATTGTCAACTGACTTAATTACCGAAAGGTTGGCCGTTTGAGGGGTAATTGTTAAGCTTGTTTCGTCATCATCGGCAATAGCATCCCCTAAATCATCAGCTCCTGGACCAACAGTTGGATCACTGTCCGGGTCCGTTTGATTACTGGCGGTAATCTGAGCACTATTGGTATATTCTCCTGGTGTACCCGTAGGTGCATTTACATTTGCTTGATAGGTCAGCGCGATATTTCCTCCCGACGGAATGAACAATCCTGACCAGCTAGCTGTATTTCCGCCTGCGGTACCTCCACCATTAACTGTGGTAAGAGTAAACCCTGCAGGAAGGACGTCTTCAACAGAAACTCCAGTCGCATCATTAGGGCCAGCATTGGAAAGTACCAACTCAAACGTGAGTGTCTCCCCAACATTTGGAGTTATGGAGCCAACGATTATATTTTTGGCCATACTCAAATCAGCTTCTTCGGCTACCGTTATAGTCACTGAATCTTCATCATCTTCACTTTGATCTCCATCATCATTGTTGGGCGAGCTGTTGGGATCAAACTGGTCCGAGGTAGTTATTTCTGCAGTATTTACATATTCATTGGGTGTTCCTGTTGGGGCATTTACAGTTACTTCGTAGGATACTGTTGTAGCACCTACTGCTAATGATGCAATATTCCAGCTGATAGTACCCCCAGAATTCGTGCCTCCATTATTAATGGTTCCAATGGTAAATCCAGAAGGGACTACATCTTCTACAGTAATGTTGGTAGCGGTAACAGGTCCGGCATTGGTAACTGTGAGTTCAAAAACTACGGTGTCACCCACATTGGGCGTAAGGCTTGATCCGGCGCTAATATCTTTTGCCAGAGTTAAATCTGCAATGGTTACCGTTACCTCAGCGGTATCTTGATCATCTTCTCCGGCCAAACCGTTATTGACTGTAGAATCAATATCAAAAATATCATTTGCAGTTATTTCAGCGGTATTGACATAATTTCCAGATGCGTTTACCGTAGCATCGAACGTTAAACTTTGCGTGTTACCATTGGTAACGGACAGGTTGGACCACGTAATGGACAAATCTCCTGCATTGTAAACACCTCCATTGCTAACTGTTCCCGGAACCAAGGTATATCCTGTAGGGATAACATCCCGGACTGTAACTCCGGTTGCATCCGAAGAAGTTGATGCATCGTTGTTAAAAACATCTATTGTGAACGTGATTGTGTCGCCAGGGTTTGCAGAAGTTGGAAGTACGGATTTTGTCAATTCCAAATCAATTCCAAGTAAGGACACGTCTACCGTATCAAAAACATCAGCACATGTGCCATTGGATATTCTCCACTCAAAAACATAGGTTCCATTGGTTGCGCCGAAAACCTCTGTATTCGGGTCATTTTCGTTTACAAATCCAGCGGTTGTTGGACCTGAAATTTGAGACCAAGTGCCTAGTCCAGCGGTTGCCGGAATAGCAGCTAGGGTTACAGAAGAAAATTGGTCCAAGTTTTGGTCGGGGCCAGCATCTGCACTTCCAGGATCGGCATAATTAACCAATTCCATAATATCAACGAAAGTACAACCACCATTTACAACGGTCCATGTAAATTCGTATGTGCCCGGTTCTAAAGTATCTATAAGTGTCGTTTCGGTATTTGGTGCGACAATATTTGCGGGTGTTCCGGGAGTTCCTCCAACACCAGGACCTGCGGTCTGGGTCCAGGTTCCTGTTCCCACAACAATTGCAGTTGCTGCCATATTGGTCTGTGTAGCGGCACACAATTCTTGATCTGTACCCGCATCTGCACTAGAAGGTGCATCGGCCGGAAAAGTAATATCTATGGTGTCGGATGTTGGATCGCAGGCAGAGGGACTATCCACAAAAGCTACGCCGTTATGTGCTACTGTCCATGTTAGGGTATAGATTCCTGTTGTTGTAATGTTGGATATAGTTGTTGTAGGGGAATTTGGATTGTCAATTACTGCAGCACCTCCAGAAGGGTCAACAGTAAAGGTCCATGTTCCTGTTCCTGAAGTAGGAGGAACTGCATTCATTTGTGCATCCAATTGACAAGCATTTAGCTGATCCGGACCGGCATCTGCGGCGGATGGTGCCTCGTATACTTCTATACGGACTACATCTGATGTGGTAAAACAGAATCCCGATTCAAAATTCCACTCTAAAATATAGGTTCCGGGTACAGTCAATCCAGTTATTGTAGAAAGAGGATCATTTACATTAGTAATTACTGCCGTGCTTCCTGCTGGTTGTTCTGTAAAACTCCATGTAGCTTCATCTACATCATCTGGTGGGGTATTCCCCGCCAAAGTAGTTTGGTTGGGCACTACCAAATCTCCCAAACATAATAATTGGTCTGGTCCTGCATCTGGTAAAACAGTTGGTAATCCACTCGATTCTACCTGTACTTCATCTGAGGTATTTCCACAGCCTGTAGCACCAGGATAATTTGTAGTGAATTGAAATCTGTACACTCTTCCCAATTCAATATTACTTACTTCAGCAACATTGCTATCCACCGGATTTTGGGAAATTGTGGCAGGAGCCCCCGGAAGGCCTCCAACACCAGGACCAAAGGTTTGTACCCAAGTACCGGTTGAACCAAAGGTGGCTTCCAGCAAGAAATTTTGAACTTGACACAACTCTAAATCTGGACCTGCATCCGCTGGAACAAAAACATCTACGGTTTTGTCGGCAAAGCTAACTGGGCAATTGGTATCCCCAGCAATGGTCCATCTAAAGGTATAGGTCCCTGAAACCATTCCTGTAACGGAGGCATTAGGGTCATTTATATCTGAAAAAGTCGGTGTATTTGGTGCTCCCGAAAGAAGCGTCCAGTAACCGGTCTCTATATTGCTGTTAAAAACGTTTCCATCCAACACAATTGAAGTTGAAGAACATATGGTCTCCGCAGGGGTTGTAACAACCGCCGTTGTTGGAGGAATCCCAACATTCAAAGTTACTTGGTCAGTATCTGAGGAACAAGAGCCGTTGTTTGCTGTCCATTCGAAAACATATTGCCCTGAAAAGTTGAATGTAATTTGGGCTGTTTGACTGGTGTTATCATCAATAGTAAATCCACCTGGGCCAGAAATTTGGTTCCAGGCACCACTGCTCCCTACGGATCCGGTCGCATCCATGGTAAAAATAGATTGACAGGCTGTTTGATCGAGTCCCGCATCTGCCACAGCATTTGGGCCAACCGTTATTTCCGCTTCATCGGAAGTAGATTGGCAACCAGGAGCAATTTTAGATATGGTCCAAGTAAGCATGTAGCTCTGTTCTATGGTGATAGTAACATTGGTATCAAATTGATTGGGATCATTGAATGTTATTCCGGTGGCTGGGTCAGCAGTCCATGTTCCAATTTCGTCCACAGCAGGTTGATTTCCAGCCAAAGTTCCAGAGGAAGTACCTGTGGTTAAGCATTGGTCCGGGCCTGCATCGGCCAGTTGAGGTCCTTGCGTTGCATTTGTAGTAATGGTAACGGTATCTGTTCCAGGGTTTGGGCAGGTCGGGTCGCCCGGGTTATCAATTGTCCAAAGGAAAATATAAGTCTCGTTGGGATCGTTTAATCCTGAAACCAAGGTTTTAGGATCATTTGCATCTGCAAAAACGATGGTTGCTCCCACCGGAGCGGTGTCCACTGTCCATGTTCCTTCCAAATTGGTTGATGGTGGTGCGTTGGCATCCAACTGCGTTGGTGCTCCAAAGCAAATATTTTGATCCAACCCTGCATCTGTGGCCACTGGAGCATCTGAAGACACTACAACCTCCACGGTATCCTCCATTGAAGGAGCACAGGCACTTCCTCCGGATACTCCATACTGGAACACATAGGTTCCAGGAATTAAATTGGAAACATTTGTGGTAGTTGTATAGGGTGTTGCAATTGTAGCTGTATTTGGTCCGCTGATCTGCGACCAAAGTGAACTTCCTACAGTTACCGTGTTCCCGGTAATATCCGTACTGGTCACATTACAGGCCAAATTCTGATCCGTACCTGCATTGGATGCCGTCGGGGTCAGAGCAACGGTTACGTTTATGGCATCGGTTGCCACATCGCATCCTGTTTGTATGGTTCCGCTAAGCGCTCTTCTAAATAATATGGTATATGTTCCTTCAACATCAAAATCAATGTTCAAAGGTGTACCTCCAGTATTTGTAAACGTGCCCGGGTTCACCAAAGCTGAACCGCTTGGACCATTAATAATGCTGTATGTATTGGTTCCATTCCCTGTAGTGGTAAATGGAATATCAACACTTGTTACTCCACACGTTGCAACAATATCGCTGCCTCCGTTTGCCGAAATGGAAACAGGGTTGGTAGAATATCGAACGGTTGCCGTTGCGGAATCGTTACAAAGTGTTGTTGAATTTTCTATGGTATAGGTGAAGTTATAGGTACTACTTCCATCTAATCCCGTTATTTGGGTCGTTGGAGAATTAGGGTTTAAAATACTTGCTCCGCCAGGACCGGACGTTTGGGTCCAAGTAACCGTTTCTCCTGTAAACAGAGGTAGTGAACCTTCAAGTGTTACTGTGGTAATGCTTGCATCACAAAAACGAATATTGTCATCTTGGATTGAGGCCGTAGAAATGTCCTGTGTGGCAGCCGCCACATTGATTGTTACTGTATCTTCTCCAGTTGCACATGGTCCACTTACCGACCACCTAAAAACATAAGAACCTTCAACAAGGTTTGAAACGTTGGTGTTATTGTTGTTGGCATTCGAGATTGTAGGAGTATTGGGCCCGCTTACGAATGACCATGTACCTACCTGACCATTAATATTATTACCACCAAAACTGGCAGCCATCGAAGTGGACTGGGTTACTGTATAGCAATTGTCCAGATTCTGGTCTGGGCCGGCATCAATTACCGAAACTCCTCCGTAGTTGGTAACGGTTATCGTGTCGCTTGACTCACAAAATTGTCCAGGAGCATAATCAGGTCCCGTAATTGTCCATTGCAATGTGGTTACTCCTGCATTTCCCTCGACCAATGTCAAACTAGTCGTTGGGGAACTCGGCGAGTTTATGGTAACTCCAGCATTATTATTTCCAACAATGCTCCATTGTCCTGTTTCACCCCCATTGAGTGGTGTATTTGCATTGGTAATGATTGTTCCCGAATTATCTGGACATGAAGCGATATCACTTCCCGCATCGGCAACGGTGATTGGTTGAACGGTAATGTTTACATCTTGAAATTGTGTAGTTCCATCAGTACATACAGCGGTTAATCGAAATGTGTAGGTATTCCCACCAACAAGGCCATTAATTCCAGTTGTAAGGTTGGAAACATCATCTATTATTACCGACGGACCACCCACTTGAGACCAAGTAGGTCCGCTTTGAACCAAACCTGCCGAGGATCCCGATAAATTGAAAATTCCAACATTTTCACACACAGTTTCTGGTATCCCCGCATTAATGGAACAATTTTGGGCATGGCCCATTTGGATCATTCCAAGCAAAAACAAAAAAGACAGCAGAAAATTACTCTTCTTCAGGCGGGTTATCAGTGCAATCATAGTTTAGTAATGAGGTTGTTTTTCCTTGTAGGATTATTCAAACATATCTACAACAATCCGTTAAAAGGAAAATATGTTGTATTTCATCGATCATTTGTTGTGAAACATCGGATAAACGATGAAAGCATTTTCATTACTAGGCCCATTTTTACCAATAAACAGTAAGATTCCTTAATCAGTGTCTATTTATTTTATTTGAAAATAGTTGATTATTAAGGGGTTAACTTAGAAACACAGCAAGCGAAGATTGTTAATATCCACACCTATTCTTAACCTAAAAAATGATGTGAAATATTACAGCTAAAAAAAGTGATGGGAACATTGATCTACTTGTAAGAAAACATGTAAAAACAGATAAAGATCAATTGGATATTGTGCTGTGCTTGCAAGTGAATCTGAAAAGTAAAGTCCTAGGTTTTCATTTTCCCTTATTTGATTCAAAATCCAATAGTTTTTGCTTTAACGACACAATTTCGTTTTCCAGATTTTGAATATGACCTTCTCGTTCTTCATTCATTTTAGAAATATCCTCATAAGTATATCGTGGTGTAATATGCTGGGGGCAATTCCAATCAAAGGCCTTTATATGGAACACAAAAATCCGCTCAGCTTTATAGTTGTAATCTAGTTCCAATGTCTCCGCCAGTTCTTTGTTTTCATCCAGTGAAACAGTTTCAGCTTCGGCATAGATCTTTAATCGCGCACGATTGACATAATCCATAAAAATCAGCGATACTTTATTATGCGTTTGAACATTTCCTGTGGAGATGTATTGTTTGTTACCCGTAAAATCAAGAAACGCCAATGTTTTAACATCGATCATTTTTAAAAAGCCTTTGGGTCCACCCCTATGCTGAATATAGGGAAACCCATTTTCTCCGTAGGAGGCCATATAAAAACTATCCCGCTCTTTGATAAAACTCATCTCCCTAAAAGACAGACCATCAGGCAATTCCATACGTTCCATGCGCTCGTAGGAATGTCTACTGCCCTGTTCTTCTTGAAGTTTTTTAATCGTATCTGTAAAAGCTAATTTTGAATAGTTCATTTTATTCTTCTTCTAAATGAATACTGCGTACCGGCGCACCCCAACCCTTCGGGGCATTTTCAGTTACCAACAGATTATACGTGCTATTTGCACCACCCAATTCCATTGACTTCTCTTTGTAGACCACTGTGCCAATGCCATGAAACCTAATGGCATAACTACACATAACACAGGGCTCCTTGGTGGTATAGAGTGTGGCATTTGACATGTCTTTCCCCAATATTTTCCTTGCCGCCCGGACAACTTCCATTTCGGCATGACAGCTAATATCTTGTTTGGTCGCAACAGCCTCCTCTGCCTCGGCGACAATTTTATTATCAACAACAATCAGACTCCCCACCGCACTGTTTCCTTTAGCCATGGCTTGACTTGCCAGTTCTTCACACCGAGTCATAAAATATTGAGCGTTCTCCATGATATCCCCTTAGCCAATAAAACAGCAAAAACCTTACAAAAATGTCATCCAGATTTAATGGGATCAATAAACGTAAAAACCAATATCATGGATATTGGTTTTTACAGGATTTGAACGCTGAGGCTCATCCAACAAAAAACGATGATGGGTTTCATAACAGCTTGGCTTAGCTCCTTAAAACTAGAGCTTTAATCAGCGCGATAGATATGACTGACAATTGACAAATGGTTTTTAAATAGCTTCAATTTTAGAATTCAAAACTGCAAAATAAGCTATTCGAAAAAAAGTTGTATGTTTGTACTATATGTATAGTACATTAAAACAATGATTACTTTTAAATTAGATCCTAAGACCGGAATACCATTTTATCGCCAAATCATCGATCAGATAAAATTTGGCATTGCTTTCGGAAACCTAAAAACTGGAGAACAATTACCCACGGTAAGGTCTCTGGCGGTTGAGTTGAAAGTAAATCTAAATACGGTTGCCAAGGCCTATAAAGAATTGGAAATTCAAAATATTCTAGAGACACAACAAGGTACCGGAACTTTCATAAATGAAGCAAAAATCCAAATATCGGACAAGGAGAAGAGAAATAAACTAAATGAGATATGTAATGAATTTTCCACTATCGCATTTAGCTATGGATTTTCAGTAAACGACATAATTAATCAACTTAAAACTCAGAATTAAGATGAAAACTTCTATTAAAAAAATTGGGAATCCCATTTCCACAGCTATTATAGTATTTGCGATAGCACTTTGCGCCGGACTGTATTATTTTGATATACTAGATTTGATAGCGGCTTCTCTTTTATTGTTGCTTTCTCTCTTTTTTGCAAAGTCAATCCATATTGCTGACCAATGGGAAAAAGCAGTGGTTCTCAGAATGGGAAAATTCATAGGTTTAAGAGGCCCTGGGATATTTTTAATAATCCCAATAATTGATCAAATAGACAAATATGTCGACCAGCGTGTTCGCGTCACGGATTTTAAAGCAGAGCAAACTTTGACCAGGGATACGGTTCCAGTTAATGTTGATGCCGTGGTGTATTGGACTGTTTGGGATGTGGAGAAAGCAGCTTTAGAAGTACAGGAATACGAGAAGGCCATTTTCTATATCGCACAGACCGGGCTTCGCGATATAATTGGAAAACATGAGTTGGCTGATATTCTTCAAGACAGAGACAAAATAGCCGAAGATCTCCAAAAAGTGCTTGATCACAACACTAATCCTTGGGGCATAACATGCCAAAACGTAGGCATAAAAGACATCATTATCCCACAAGCATTGGCCGATGCAATGAGCAAAGAAGCACAGGCCGAACGGGAACGTAGGGCGAGAGTTATTTTAGGGACAGCCGAAACAGAAATAGCACATAAGTTTTCCGAAGCAAGTGAACAGTATAGTGAAAATCCTGTAGCCTTGCACCTCCGGGGTATGAACATGTTATTTGAAGGTCTAAAAGAAAAAGGATCTATGGTAATCGTTCCAAGTTCAGCCTTGGATTCGATGAATTTAGGAGCAATTGGTGGTTTAGTTTCTCTATCCAAAGCAAATGAATCGACCAAATCATAGCACTAATTCTTAAGATTAGAATCAAACAATTCAAAACTGTTGTGCCAAATAAAAAAGCCGAGACATAAAATCTCGGCTTTTTCTTTAAGTACTCGAGGTGGGAATCGAACCCACACTCCAAAGGAACTGGATTTTGAATCCAGCGCGTCTACCAGTTCCGCCACTCGAGCATTAATTTTCAAAAAGGACTGCAAAGCTAAAAAAATATTTTGTTTACCACCAAAAATACCTTCATTAATCCTTGAGCAACCCGAATTAATTTTTAAATTTGCACCTCTTTTAAGAAAAAGCACTTTAATAAGCTAGTTAACAAGAGATTGCAATGTCATACCAAGTTCCAGAACCTAAAATTTTCGCTTGTACCCAAAGTACAGTGCTTGGTGAGAAAATTGCAGCCTCCTACGGCGCTGACCTAGGAAAGGTAATTTTTTCCAGATATAGTGATGGTGAGTTTCAACCTTCTTTCGAAGAATCAATAAGGGGTACCCGTATTTTTATCATTGGCTCAACCAATCCTAGTTCAGAAAATTTAATGGAAATGTTGTTGATGTTGGATGCTGCCAAAAGAGCTTCTGCAAGACACATTACCGCTGTAATACCCTATTTTGGATGGGCCAGACAGGATAGAAAAGATAAACCACGTGTTCCCATTGCGGCCAAATTGGTAGCAAAAATGTTGGAAACTGCTGGTGCAACTCGAATTATTACCATGGATTTGCATGCAGATCAGATTCAAGGATTTTTTGAAAAACCTGTAGACCATCTTTTTGCCTCAACTTTGTTTTTACCTTACCTAAAGAACCTTAATCTAGACAATCTCTGCATAGCTTCTCCAGATATGGGTGGTTCCAAAAGGGCATATGCATATTCCAAAGCTTTGGAAAGTGACGTGGTCATTTGCTATAAGCAACGTGCCAAGGCCAATGTAATATCCCATATGGAATTGATCGGTGAAGTTAAAGGTAAAAATGTTGTTTTGGTAGATGATATGGTGGATACCGCCGGCACACTAACCAAAGCCGCAGACCTTATGATGGAGCGAGGAGCGCTTAGTGTCCGAGCCATTACCACTCATGGGTTATTGTCTGGGAATGCCTATGAAAGAATAGAAAATTCAAAATTATCAGAGCTTATCGTTACGGATTCTATTCCTGTTGAAGTGGATAAGAAAAAAATTAAGGTATTGGGTTGTGCAGACCTATTTGCAGATGTTATGCACAGGGTTCACCACAATACTTCTATTTCATCAAAATTTTTAATGTAAATCAATTTATATATATAATGAAATCAATTACTATCAAAGGATCTCAAAGAGAAAGCGTGGGCAAGGCATCGACCAAAGCCTTACGTAATGCTGGAAAGGTTCCTTGCGTGTTGTACGGAGGGGATAAACCATTTCACTTTTCAGCTAATGAATTAGCATTCAGAAATTTGGTGTACACTCCTAACGCACACACTGTTGTGATTGAGTTGGAAGATGGCCAAAAGTTGAAAGCGGTATTACAGGATATCCAATTCCATCCTGTAACCGATAAAATTCTTCACATAGATTTTTATCAATTGTTCAACGACAAGCCTGTAACCATGAATATTCCAATCCGTCTCGAAGGAAATTCTCCAGGTGTAAAAAACGGTGGTCGTTTGCTTTTCAGAAAAAGAAAACTTTCCATAAAGGCTTTACCAGATTTATTACCTGATTTTATCACTATTGATATATCTCAACTAAAAATTGGTGGAACCATTCCTGTGGAAACGCTTTTAAATGATGATTATACCATTCTTCACCCAGACAGCACAGCGGTAGTTCAGGTTAAGGCCTCTAGAACATCTGTTGATGATGAGGAAGAAGAAGAGGAAGAAACTGAAGGAGCAGAAGGAACTGAAGCAGCAGCAGAAGGAGCGGCGGCTGAAGGAGGCGCAGAAGCACCAGCAGCAGAAGCCAAAGAATAGTTTCAAAACACTATATCAAAGCATCCCGATTTTACATACGTGTAAAGTTTTGGGATGCTTTTGTATTTTTGAACAAATGGAGATCTTCCCATGTTCCAATTTATCAAAGCACTTTTTGGCAGACCACAGTACATTTTACAAGAAACTGACAGTATGAAAAAATTCCTCATCATCGGACTTGGAAATATTGGATCTGAGTACGAAGAAACAAGACATAATATTGGATTCAAGGTTTTGGATTTTCTTTCCGAAAAGGAAACTGCTTCATTTGAAAGTGCAAAGTTGGGAGCGATCATAACTTTTAAGCATAAAGGAAGAAGTGTGTTGTGCCTAAAACCTTCCACATATATGAACCTAAGCGGTAAAGCAGTTAAATATTGGATGGAGAAAGAGAAAATTCCTTTGGAAAATGTGTTGGTAATTACTGATGACATCAATTTACCCTTTGGAACGCTGCGTCTAAAGACGAAAGGGAGTGATGGGGGTCATAATGGTTTAAAGGATATTCAAAATACACTCCAAACTGTCCAATACAATCGTTTAAGATTTGGAGTGGGGGCAGAATTCTCAAAAGGCAGGCAAATAGATTATGTACTTGGAAAATGGAATGAGGATGAAATTAGCGCTTTGCCGGAACGATTGCAGAAATCCGTGGACCTTATCAGGTCATTTATCTTTTCCGGCGTAAAAAACACCATGAACCAGTTTAACGGCACCTAGTTTTAAAATACCCTAAACTCAAAAACACCCGAATCTGAATTATTCCCTTCGGCATCAGTGGTGATAACTTTCCAATAGTAAATCATTCCAGATTCAACGCCTACGCTTAGTTCCATGGTATTTGCAGCAGTTGTTCCCACAGAAGTAGTTGGCGGGTTGCTTGTTGAAAAGAAAACCTCAAACCCAGTAATATCATTCTCCACATCTGCGCCAAGCCAGACCAACATCACCTCATTATCAATATTTTTTTGCACCGTTGATCCCGAAACCGGACTAACCAATTGTGCAGGAAATGGCGCATAGGTAGTTTGTGAGCCAGCATTGTAAAACAACCATGTTTCACTGGTTGCAACCTGATCTGACTTCGAATTCAAAGAAGTTACCGACCAGGAATAGGGTGCCCCTTTAACAATGGATAAACTAGCAGAATTCGCTGCGGTTGAAATGGTCTGAGGAATATTGGTTTCCAAATTTACAACACTCAAGGTATAGCTATCGGTATTGGCAGAAGTCTGCCATTGAAAAGTGACCTGGCTCAGGGTTTCATTAACGCTGATTCCGGTTGTACATTCCGAATTCTGGTCTGGAAAGACCAAATTGGTTCCTCCTGGTGCCGGTGGTGGATCATCACTACCACAAGACCATAGTATAACAAGTAATCCCAAACTTTGAAAAATCCGCTTCATTCTTTAATCAATTTAAACTCCTCATATATTTCCGAACCTTGAATTCTCATAAAATAAATTCCGGTCTGCAATCCTGAAAAATCCATTTCAAGTTCATTTCCTTCCATCCTTCTTCTCGTTTTCATCACCATTTGTCCATTGGCAGAGAACACTTGAATATCCAAATCTCCAACAAAACCATTGAGAAACACTCTTGTATCTGCACCTACTGGATTTCGATACAAAATTGGTTTGGAAGAAATAAAGAAAGTATCCTCAAAAGAACCTTGACAACTGAGGTTGGTAAACACTTTGAGCGTATTTAATCCTTCTTTTAACTCTAGTTGAATTTCCGAATCTATCGTCTGCGTGACCAATCCATTCAACTCAACATTATATAATGAACCGCCCTCCATGGTCAAGCTCAACACATTCTCGTCAACGGTGGCGAAGGTAGAAAGCAAAGCTGGCTCCTCTATCACAACATTAAAACACACTTCTTGATAGGTAATGGAACCATCGGTGCCGGTGATACAGAGTGAGTAATTTCCCGCATTTAGATTTTGAAAGGTATGCGCATCTGTAAAATCCATGTTCAGGTCAGCACTCCCACCGCTCAAAACCGCAGTATAGGTAATAGAGGTATCCGAAGCAGTTATACCCACCGAACCATCGTTATTGTTTCTGCACGATTCACTTTGGATCTGCACGGTAAAATTATCAGAGGCAAATCTGTTTACGGGACAGCCATTTGTATCAACTTCCACTCCTTTTGGGGTCCCCAAACAAAGATCATCGCCATCGTCAAACACTCCGTCCTCATCATCATCTGGGCGGAAAGCTCCTTCGGCACATACTTCCAGTGAAAAAGCAACCAGCGAACCGCCATCATTTGCAAAAGTATCTCTAATTTCCAATGTCCATTCGCCCAATGTAGTTTCGCCATTTAAAGAGGACAAGGACCCTAGCGGAGCAACAGTCCCTGAAATAGCAGGATTGCCTCCACACACCAAAGCGGTTCCAGCATCATCGAAAACGGCATTCATATTGTTCGCATCTCCACAAGCATTGGAAATCAAGGTGACACGTGTGCCTGATGGTGAGATAAGATCTATGATCAAATCCTCAAGAAAGGTATGGGTAAGTTCAATGCTGACATTGACATCGGAAACTTGTAAATCTTCAAAAATTTGGACAGCAGATGTAACCGTGGGGGTTCCCAAGGCTGTTATTTCCAAAGGAAGACCACTCGGATTCAAATTTTTGCAGTCAACTTGATTGGTCGTAAAACTAAATGGTGTTCCGAATGTACCAGTTCCACAATTGTTGCTAGGTCTTACCCTCCAAAAGTATTCGGTTTCTTCGCTTAGGCTGGTTGTCTGGTAAAAATTAAAAGGTCCAGAGGCAGATTCCACAAGACTTGAAAAGCCAACATCCGTAGCAATTTCAACATCATAATTGGAGTACAACTCATTGTTCTCCCATTGTAACAAAGGGTGAACAGCAGTGTTCGCTTCAGTATCTATAGGTGAAGTAAGTACCACGTCAACAAAATTACCGTCGTTTATCACCAGCGTCAAGGGAACATTTTTTGTGATCGAGGTAGAAGTCGCAGTTACCGTAACTGCATAGGTTCCCGGCGTGGTCGCATTGGTATTTGAAATAGTTAAATTAACCGCGGTATCATCAGTACTTGCCTGAGTAGGCGAAAAAGATTCAGTTACTCCTGCGGGCAATCCTGTAACCGAGAAGGTAGAAGTTTCGCTAAAACCTCCAAAAGTTTCATAAACAAATGGAATAACACTGTTGCTTGGCTGGCAAACTTGATATGATAAATTTTGAAAATTCAGCACAATCGGTGACTCCTGAATTGTAAAGTCCGCAGCATTTACCGAAAAGAAGACATTATCGCTCGCTTTGATCATGATGCGGGCAGTGGTGGTCGCATCACCAGGAATCAATATTTCTTCACTCCCATCGTTCAGGGTGTCATCAGCAAGCGTTATGGGAAAGGTGTTGCCACCATCCAAAGACAATAGTATATCAACATTTTTGGCATCTATTGGCAACAAATTGGTATTGGCAACATCCCAAGTGACCTCTTGCGTGGAACCACCTTCGTAAACCACATTTGTAGCTTGTGATGTTACAGAGAAGGGACCTGCCGATTTCAATACTTGTACATCAAGAATATCCGAAACCACCTGCCCCCCTCCGGCGGCATTGTCCCTTACGGTGAGGGCAAACTTCATATTACGTTCTATATTGGATACGGTTTCCCAAGCATCATTTGTCTGTGGCATCGTTTGGGTAAGATTTCCCTGAACTACCCTTGATAGTCTTGGAAAATATCTTGTTGGGTCTGTTGTTGGAGGCAATGATCTAAAATTAGCCCCACTTGGATTATCTGGCCCAAAATTATTTGTTGTGACCACCCCATCATCGATTTGTTCCCATGCATAGGTAAGCACATCACCTAGGTCACTGTCCGTTGCCGACCCTTCCAGCATAAATGCTGTTCCTTTTGGAATGGTATAATCCCCCATTGGTGTAACTACAGGTGGAATATTGGTCAATGCAGTTGTTTGAGCACATGAAACGGTCTGCAAATAATTCGAAATTTGAACGATGCTGTGATAGTGGAAATAATCGTCCCCGTTGGGAGCCACATTGTTTCCCGGAACAATTCCTGCATAACCCATAATTGTGGTCCCACTTGCAGGTTCAGCTTGTACACCGGTTCCTTCAGATTCGAAGGACCATGTGTGGTTGGCTCCAAATTGGTGACCCAATTCATGTGAAACAAAATCAAGATCAAAAACATCACCCTGTGGCTCAAACGCAGCAGAAAACGCACTCCCTTTTCTATTGTCAACACAAACAGCTCCAATAAAACCAGCATTTCCATTGTTCTGAGCAACCGATGCTACTTTGTTGAAAAGGTGTCCTACATCATAATTGGCTTCTCCAATAGTAGAGGTCAAAGTGCTTTGTACTTGAGCATTTAAGTTTCCATTATATGGATCCGTTGCTGCATTAGTAAAAATAACCTGATCATTGTTTGCGACCAATTCCATAGTCACGCCTAAATCAGTCTCAAAAACCTCATTAATTCTAGTAAGGGTAGCATTTATTGCAGCTAGGGCATCGGCCACAGTACCTCCATGAAATTGGGCATATTCACCGGTTGTTGAAACAGCTATGCGATATTTCCGAAGTAATTGATCCCCAACCAAGGGCACAATGGTCTTTCCCGTACTTTGGTTTAATTTCTTTTCAAGAGTTTGTTGTAGTTTTTCCGTACCACATTCAAATCCAATTTTGGTCTGTTCCTTTTTATTGTAAATAACATAGGTTCCCTTTTTATTTAACAAAGGTTCCATAAATGTAGTTTCACTACCTTCCAAATCCACAATCATACTTTGCAGTCCTTTATGGGAACTACTAAGTTTCACTCTATATTTTCCGTCTAAACTTTGCCCTGTAAAGGATTTTATATTAGGGTATTTCTTGGCAAGTTCTGGATGAAGCACCGATGTCTCCGTTAATTGAAAAGCAATCACTTTGCCGTTACCAGATGGAAGATAGATTGTGTGCATACCTCCTTTAGCGATATTTGAAGCCTTAAGTTCTTTGGAAAAAA
Organism: Flagellimonas sp. S3867; assembly: GCF_014698935.1. Taxonomy (GTDB): domain Bacteria; phylum Bacteroidota; class Bacteroidia; order Flavobacteriales; family Flavobacteriaceae; genus Flagellimonas. Next base: position 1,134,019 of record NZ_JACVMN010000002.1, on the reverse strand, counting down.
GACTGTCATCCAAGGAGAAAACTGCGCCACCCTTATCCATATCCTTGACCGAAATACTCTTGAAATTTGATTTTTTCGGTATAGATTGCCAGTATCCTTGTTGCGCGTATGTACAAAAGCAGGCAAAAAATATGGTTATTGAAAAAACAAGATGTAATTTAGCTTTCATACGCATGGGGCATAAGTCAAATTCAAAAATAGCCTTTTTTATTTTCTTGATTACGTGGTAACAGTCCAAGGCATTTCTCAGTTTTCCGATAGTTCATTTCAAACGGCCGTAACCATAGGCACCTTTGATGGTGTCCATCTTGGTCATGGCAAGATATTGGAACGCCTCATAAATAATGCCAAAAATGATGGGCTAAAGTCCACAGTACTTACTTTTTTTCCGCATCCTAGAATGGTTTTGCAAAAAGACACGGATATCAAACTGTTGAATACACTGGATGAGAAAATTCAAATTTTGGACGAAATGGGATTGGATTATCTAATCATCCATCCATTTACCAAGGACTTTTCTCGACTATCTGCAACAGAATTTGTTCGGGACATTTTGGTCAACAGTTTAAAAACGAAAAAGATTATTATCGGTTATGATCACAGGTTTGGACGAAACCGCAATGCCAACATCCAAGATTTGGTCACGTTTGGAAACGCTCTCGATTTTGAGGTCGAGGAAATCCCGGCACAAGAAATCGACGCGGTGTCCGTAAGCTCCACAAAAATTAGAAATGCCTTATTAGAGGGCGATATTACCACCGCCAACAGCTATCTCACCTACCCCTATATGCTAACAGGAGCCATTAAAAAAGGAAAAGGTCTGGGCAAGCAGTTCGGTTTTCCCACAGCAAATCTTCACATAGCAGAGGATTACAAACTAATTCCTAAGAATGGCGTTTATGTGGTTAAAAGTATAATAAACGGCAAAGAACATCATGGAATGATGAACATCGGATTCAATCCAACGGTTTCGGGCACGGAAAAAAGTATAGAGGTCAACTTTTTTGAGTTTGAGGGAGATCTATACGATAAAAAAATACAGGTGAACATTTTACATCGCATCCGCGATGAGCACAAATTTGATTCGGTAAAAGAACTACAAGAACAACTAAAACAAGATAAGAAACAGTCGCTCTTGTTAATTTCCAAATAGAATGCTCAACCAATTTCTGTTTAAAAAAATTGATAACGCCCAACTCATTGTGTTTCGAGTTTTTTATGGGCTTTTGGTGAGTGCGGAGTGCTATGGTGCCATTGCTACGGGTTGGGTTCGAAAAACCCTTGTTGAACCCAAGTTTACTTTCACTTTCATTGGTTTTGAATGGTTGCAGCCCTTGCCAGGGAACGGAATGTACATCTATTTTGCCATTATGGGCACTTTGGGACTTTTAATCACTGTTGGCTATAAATATCGATATAGTGCTTTTGCCTTTGCCTTTATGTGGACTGCGGTTTATTTGATGCAAAAGACCTCGTACAACAACCATTACTATCTATTGATGTTATTGGCCTACATCATGGCTTTTTTTCCTGCTGGTCGAGATTTTTCTTTGGATGCCAAACAAAACCCTTCCTTTCGGAAGCATTCAATGTCCAATTGGGTTAGATGGACAATCATTGTGCAGCTTTTCATCGTATATACCTATGCCTCTGTTGCAAAGCTTTATGAAGATTGGCTCGATTTCAGCATTATCGAAATCTTGATGAAATCCAAAAGTGACTATTATTTGATTGGTGAATTCCTCCAACAACAATGGGTGCACAAAATAGTGGCAGTATTCGGAATCCTTTTTGATTTGCTCATCGTCCCCGCACTACTTTGGAAACCTACCCGAAAGATAGCCTTCGGATTATCCATATTTTTCCATTTGTTCAACAGTATTGTCTTCCAAATTGGGATTTTTCCGTACCTATCTCTGGCCTTTACGATCTTTTTCTTTCCTCCGAAGACAATACGAAATATCTTTCTTAAGCCGAAGACTGTATCCATAGACAACACATTAATTGAGCCCAAAAACCAAAAATGGGTTGTAGCTACTCTTAGTATTTATTTTGTTGCACAACTACTATTGCCGCTGAGGCACCATACTATTAAAGATGATGTGCTTTGGACCGAAGAAGGGCATCGCATGAGCTGGCGCATGATGCTTCGCAGTCGTTCTGGGACCATCCGTTTTAAAGTAGTCAACAAACAGACCAATAAGGGTCAATACATAGATTTGGATGATTACCTAACCAAAAAACAACGTGGAAAAGTAGCAACCTATCCGGATTTTGTGTGGCAATTTGCGCAACATTTAAAGAAAGAATACACCAAAAAAGGAGAGGACATCCAAGTCTTCGCCTATGGTCAGGCAAGAGTGAACAGTCGAAAATCCCAAGAATTTATAGATCCCAAAGTAGATTTGGCCAGTGTTCCCTGGAAGCATTTCTCGCATAACGAATGGATTAGACCTTCCCAAAAGGAATAATAGTTGGGCAACTATCCAGATTGACTTAAATTTGCGGCTCAAAACAAGGCCATGCTTCAATTACAGACCATTAGGGAAAACAAAGAACGTATCATCACCGCTCTTAAAAAAAGAAACATTGATGCCGAGCCCATTTTGTCCGCCATCCTTGATCTAGATGAAAAAAGACGTTCCATTCAAACTGAGTTGGATGGTACATTGGCCGAATCGAACAAACTTTCCAAGGAAATTGGTATGCTTTTCAAATCTGGAAAGGCAAAAGAAGCCAATACCCTAAAAGCCCAAACAGCAGGTCTTAAAGATGCTTCCAAACAGTTGGGTGAAGAACTGAATGCCACCGCTGAAGCCTTACAAGAACAATTGTACCAGGTTCCCAACATTCCCCATGAATCGGTTCCAACAGGCAGCACAGATGAAGACAATGAGGAAATTTTCCGTGAAGGGGAAATTCCTTCACTTTCCGATGGCGCACTACCCCATTGGGAATTGGCAAAAAAATATGATATCATCGATTTTGAACTTGGTGTAAAGGTCACCGGTGCAGGATTTCCCGTTTATAAAGGGAAAGGTGCTCGATTACAGCGTGCCTTGATTTCATATTTCCTCGATAAAAATACCGAAGCCGGATACACCGAAGTACAGCCCCCACTTATGGTCAATGAAGCTTCGGGTTATGGTACAGGACAGTTGCCCGATAAAGAAGGGCAAATGTATCATGTACAGGCCGATGACTTATACCTGATTCCGACCGCGGAGGTGCCCATTACCAATTTGCATAGGGGCGATATGGTATCCCTAAAAGATTTACCTATCAAATATACTGGATACACCCCTTGTTTTAGAAGAGAAGCTGGAAGTTACGGCGCCCATGTACGAGGATTGAATCGTTTGCATCAGTTTGACAAGGTGGAAGTGGTTCGTATAGAACATCCCGATAATTCCTACCAAGCTTTGGACACAATGGTGGAACACGTCAAAAACATACTTCGTGAATTGAAATTACCTTACCGTGTACTTCGACTTTGTGGTGGAGATTTAGGTTTTACTGCTGCCCTAACATTCGATTTTGAGGTGTTTTCTACGGCTCAGGATAGATGGTTGGAAATCAGTTCCGTTTCCAATTTTGAAACCTTTCAAGCCAATCGATTAAAACTTCGTTTTAAAGATGAAAATGGAAAAAGTCAGTTGGCACATACCTTAAACGGAAGTGCATTGGCACTGCCAAGGGTATTGGCCGGAATTATGGAAAATTATCAAACTCCAAATGGAATCAGAATACCAGAGGTTTTGGTACCATATTGTGGATTTAAGGTGATTGAATAATCCTTGTTGAATCCCTTTATTTGGATTCACTTAACAGAATTCCGCACATTTCTACGTTATATTTGATATAAAACATCACATTGCGGTTTCTCCTATTTCTTATTTCGTTCGTCGTACTTCAGACTTTTGCCTATTCTCAGGAAGACTTTCTGGCCAAACAGTATTATAACGATGGAGACTATGAAAAAGCCGTAGTCTTTTATGAAAAGTTGGTACAGAAGAATCCCAGACGTACCGATTACTCCGAAGGGCTGGTTGCATGTTATCAGCAGCTGGAACGGTATACAGATGCCGAAAGCTTTCTGTTAAAAAAAATTGAGGACACCTATGCATTCCCAACCTTTTTTATTGAGTTGGGGTACAATTACACTTTGCAAAATCTGGCTGACCAATCAAACGTTTATTATGATAAGGCCCTCCAAAAAATAGAAGAAAATCCAAATTTTGGTTATAGTGTGGGGTACCGTTTCCAAAAATATGCTTTGTTGGATTACGCCATACAAGCCTATACCCGGGCCATGGCCTTAAAACCAGATTTGAATTATGATTTTCAGTTGGCTCGAATTTATGGGGAACAAGGTGATATCACAAAAATGTACCAATCCTATCTGAACCTTATTGCCGAAGGCAGAACCTCGCGTTCCAACGTACTAAGGAATATCGATGATTTTATTTCCGAAGACCCTTCCAATGAAAATAACATCCTGCTAAGAAAAGTTCTACTAAAAAATGCGCAACAAAATCCCGATTTGCTGTGGAATGAGTTATTGAGTTGGCTATTTATTCAACAAAAACAATACAAAAGCGCTTTCGGGCAAGAAAAGGCCATCTATAAACGAACAGACCAAAGTTCAATGGACAGGCTCAACAGTTTGGGACAAATTACCTTGGAAGACAAAGAGTATCCCTCCGCAATTTCAATTTTTGAATTTATCGTTGAGAACAGTAATAATCCCGTGGCTAAATTGAATGCCGAGCTTCACCTAATTGACATAGAACTTGTTGATATCAACAGCAAAAAACTGGATGCGGTGGAAAAGAAATTCAATGCACTGGTTTTAGAATACGGAAACCAAAGCAAGACACTGCAATTGCAAATAGCCTACGCCAATTTTCTCACCTTCAAAAAAGAAAGTGCTGCTCCTGCAATTGCAATCCTAAAAGAAAGTTTACGACTTCCTTTGAGTCGTATGGGTGTAGCTTATGTAAAATTGGCCCTTGGCGATATTTTGGTATTCGATCAAAGATTCAATCAAGCGTTGATTTATTTCACACAGGTCCAAAAAAGTTTAAAAAATGACGTGCTGGGGCAAGATGCCCGGTTCAAAGTGGCTCAAACCAGTTTTTACAAAGGGGATTTTGATTGGGCATTGACACAATTAAAAGTGCTACGTAGTTCCACCTCACAATTGATTGCCAATGATGCAATGCAATTAAGTTTGTTGATTTCGGACAATTCTTTGGAAGATTCAACCCAAACGGCTCTTAAAAAATATGCCAGGGCCGATCTACTTGCCTATCAAAACAAAAACAAAGATGCCATTCAAGCGTTGGAAGACATTTTACAAAACCATAAAGGCGAAAAAATTGAGGATGAGGCGCTATTGCGACAGGCCCAGCTTTTGGAAGACCAAAAATCCTATGCCGATGCCGAGTTCAATTATAAAAAGATAGTAGAGTTTTATGCTGATGGAATACTCGCAGATGACGCCCATTTTGCCTTAGGTGAATTATATAGAACTCAATTGAATCAACCCGAAAAAGCAAAGACACACTACGAAAAGATAATTTACAACTATCAGGACAGCTATTACTTTCCGAAGGCCCGAAAGCGTTTTAGAAGACTCAGGGGTGATGCAATCAACTAATTCTTCGTTACTTTTGGGCAATTAAAAAAAGTCAATGCTCATATACAATGTTACCATCAATATAGACAAAAGTGTTCATGACCAATGGCTATCATGGATGAAGGACAAACACGTGCCCGACATGTTGGCCACAGGAAAATTTTCCCATGCAAAAATGACGAAGGTATTGGTGGAAGAAGATATGGGAGGTATTACCTACTCCGTTCAATATACCACCAAAGACCGCACAACCCTTGAATTGTATTATAAGGAAGATGCCGAACGACTTCGAGGCGATGCAATCAAGCTATTTGCCGATAAATTTGTAGCCTTCAGAACCGAATTGGAGGTCATAAGTCAACAGATTCCTTAGTGTTGTGGAGCATCTTTTTACCTATGGCACGCTTCAAGATGTGCAAGTGCAACAATATATTTTCCAGCGTACGTTGGAAGGTCAATCAGATTCTCTTCCTGGTTTCAAACGATTGGAAAATGCAGTTTACGACCGTTATCCTTTGGTCATTCGAACTGGAAATCCACAAGACTTTGTTGAAGGCATGGTTTACAAAGTATCCCAGGAAGAGCTGGGCAAAGCAGATGTTTATGAAACCAATGCCTATAAACGGATAAAAATGTCGTTGATATCGGGTATTTCAGCTTGGGTTTATATTGAAAATTCGCACTAACTTGCAAAAAAAGTCCTGTGTCCAAAAAAAACAAAAAGAAGTTTGTCCATCACAAGACGCAAAAATCTAAAAACAGGAATTTTGAAGGTGCTGTAAAAGCAAAAAAGCATTTAGGGCAACACTTTCTTAAAGATGAATCCATTGCCAAAAAAATTGCCGAAACCCTTTCTCTTAACGGTTATTCAAAAGTCATAGAAATTGGCCCAGGAATGGGTATTCTCACAAAACACCTTTTGCAAAGAGATTTGGATTTGGTTGCCATGGACCTCGATGAGGAGTCCATTATGTATTTGAATCATAGTTTTCGATCGGAGCATCCGGCGATTTTGGAACGAAATAACAGGTTGAATGTAATTGAAGCCGATTTTTTAAAATTCGATTTAAGACAACTATACGGAGATGAACAATTTGCCATAACAGGAAACTTCCCCTATAACATTTCTACACAAATTGTTTTTAAAATGCTGGAAATGAGGCAACAAATTCCAGAATTTTCTGGGATGTTCCAAAAAGAAGTGGCCCAACGGATTTGTGAAAAACCAGGAAATAAAGCCTATGGTATTTTATCAGTGCTTGTTCAAGCGTTTTATGAAGCAGAATATCTGTTCACAGTATCTCCAGATGTCTTTGACCCTCCTCCGAAAGTGCATTCAGGAGTTTTACGTTTGACCCGAAAGGAAAGTATTACCTTACCCTGTGATGAAAATTTGTTTTTCAAAGTGGTCAAAATAGCATTCAACCAAAGACGCAAGACCATCCGCAATAGTCTTAAAACATTTAACCTTTCCCAAAATTTAAAAGAAGATACTATCTTTGACCGGCGCCCGGAGCAGCTAAACGTAGCAGACTTTATTGCGTTAACACAGAAGATAGCCAATGACCCCGTTTAAACTCACAGACGAGCTTATAGCTGACATCAAGCAGTTGATCACCGACAACAAGAATGGTGACCTCCGCTCAACGATGAAGGAATTCCATTATGCCGATATCGCGGAAATTGCTGATGAGTTAACCGTAGACGAAGCTACATATCTAATCAAGCTGCTGGACAGCGAAAAAACCTCGGACATTCTTGCTGAAATGGATGAGGATATCCGTGAAGCAGTACTGAATAACCTTTCGGTAAAGGAGATTGCCGGTGAGCTGGAAGAATTGGACACGGATGATGCTGCCGATATTGTAGGTGAGCTTCCACAAGAAATTGTTCAAAAGGTAATCTCAGAAATTGAGGACAAAGAACACGCCAAGGACATTGTTGACCTTTTGCGTTATGATGAGGATTCCGCTGGTGGTCTTATGGCAAAGGAATTGGTAAAAGTTAAGGAAAACTGGAATGTGCTAACCTGTGTGAAAGAGATGCGGGCCCAGGCTGAAAGTGTTACTAGGGTTCATTCTATTTATGTGGTGGATGATGAGGAAAAACTTAAGGGCAGGCTTTCTCTAAAAGATCTTCTGACCACATCCACAAAAACGCACATAAAAGATGTGTATATCTCCAAAGTGGATTCTGTGAACGTAAATGAAAAAGCAGAAGAAGTCGCCAAGATCATGTCCAAATACGATTTGGAAGCTATTCCCGTGGTAGATGAAATTGGCAGGTTGGTAGGGCGAATCACCATTGATGACATTGTAGATGTTATTAAGGAAGAAGCAGATAAAGATTACCAGTTGGCAGCAGGTATCTCACAAGACGTAGAGGCGGATGATAGCATTTGGGAATTGACCCGAGCTCGTTTGCCTTGGTTAATTTTAGGATTATTTGGGGGGCTTGGTGCCGCGGCCATTATGGGCGGTTTTGAAGAAATAATTGCCAAGCATGCCATTCTCTTTTTCTTTACTCCGCTGATCGCGGCCATGGCCGGAAATGTAGGAGTACAATCCAGTGCCATAATTGTGCAAGGACTTGCCAATGATGATTTAAAGGGTAGCATCAGCAACCGACTTATCAAAGAAATGCTGCTTTCCTTGCTGAACGGACTTATTTTAGCCGCTCTGCTCCTAATCTTCACTTGGATTTGGAAAGGTGATTTCCTGACAGCGCTGGCCATATCCATTTCATTGGTAGTGGTCATTATTGTTGCTGGCATAATAGGCACATTTATTCCTTTATTTTTGGATAAAAGGGGAATTGACCCAGCCATCGCAACCGGTCCTTTTATCACCACTAGCAATGATATTTTCGGAATTCTAATCTACTTTTGGATCGCCAAAGTCATTTTAGGCATATAATTTCTTATTTCATGAAACCTATCAACATAAAACAAAAGCATGCCGAATTCACCAAGCAATGGCATCCACACCAAATAGCAGTGGTAGATGACATGCAGGTACTTTTGGCAAAAATACAAGGTGAATTTGTCTGGCATGCACATGAGCATGAAGATGAACTCTTCCAAGTGATTAAAGGAACTCTTTACATGCAATTCAGAGATAGAACTGAAGTGGTCAAGGAAGGTGAAATCATAATGGTCCCGAAGGGAGTGGAGCATAATCCCATGACCAAAAATGGAGAAGAGGTGCACCTTTTACTTTTTGAAAAACAAAATACGGCCCACACTGGTGATGTAAAACATGAAATGACACAGACCGAATATCCAAAAATATGAAAGTTCTCCACCTTGACACTAACCACCTCCTACTCTTAGAACAGCTTTCCCAATTGGGGTTTGAAAATGATGAAGATTATAAATCTTCCAAGGAAGAAGTGGAAAACAAAATTCATTTATATGACGGAGTAATCATCCGTAGCCGGTTTACATTGGATCGGCAATTTTTGGACAAAGCCACAAACCTAAAATTTATTGGAAGGGTAGGTGCTGGATTGGAAAACATTGACACGGATTATGCCAAGCAAAAGGATGTTTTTTTGGCATCTGCACCGGAAGGCAATAGAAATGCCGTTGGAGAACATACGCTGGGAATGTTACTGTCATTGCTGAACAAAATGACCAAGGCCAATAGACAGGTAAAAAAAGGAAAATGGGACCGTGAAGGCAACCGTGGTGTGGAACTGGATGGAAAAACAGTGGGCATTATCGGTTATGGAAATATGGGAAAAGCATTTGCTAAAAAACTTCAAGGATTTGATGCAGAGGTAATCTGTTATGACATTGTTGGAGGCGTAGATGATGAAAATGCTCGACAGGTTGGTATTATGGAGCTTCAACAAAAATCGGATGTTGTTAGTTTGCATGTCCCGCAGACTGCATTGACCACAGAAATGGTCAATTCAGAATTCATAGACAAGTTTCACAAACCTTTTTGGCTTTTAAATACTGCCCGTGGCAAGTGTGTGGTTACCAAAGATCTTGTCAAAGCCCTAAAATCCAAAAAAATATTGGGGGCCGGATTGGATGTGTTGGAATATGAAAAGAAGTCTTACGAAAACATGTTCGCACAAAAACCCAAAGCATTTAAATACCTTCGGAAAGCTAAAAATGTACTATTGACACCCCATGTAGCAGGATGGACCGTGGAAAGCAAAGAAAAATTAGCGCAGACCATCGTGGATAAAATCCAAGCTAGATTTTCCTAAATTTAATGGGTGAAAAAGACCATTTTTGTTTTTTCTGCACTTATTATCGCACTGTTGGTTCTCTTTCAGTTAAGCAAATATGCTTACGTCTCTGGAGATATTACCATTGAAATAGCCATTGCCATTGCCGCGGTGATTTTTTTTATAATAGGAGTCTTCATCAACAAAAAATCCCTGAGTCAGAAGTCAACAACCGCATCAACCATCGACACAAAAAAGATAAACGAGTTGGGTATTAGCAATAGGGAATATGAAGTGCTTGTTCACATTTCCGAAGGAATGTCCAATAAAGAGATTGCCGATAGATTGTTCATTTCTGAAAGCACCATAAAAACACATGTGTCCAATCTTCTGGTAAAGCTCGATGCCAAGCGAAGGACCCAGGCTATTCAGAAGGCAAAAGAACTTCAAATTCTTTCCCATTAAATGATTTTGGTACTTTAGTATGACTGCCTAACTCACCACGTGATTTACTTTTATGGCAATCATCTAAATAAACGATCATGAAAAAAACAGTAGTTCGATATGGGCTCTATGGAGCAGTCACTATTTGGATTCTATTTCTTATAAGTTTGTTCCTCTTGGACAACTTGTCATTCACCACACAGGAAATTTTAGGCTATGCGTCTATGATTATTTCCTTGGGCTTTGTCTATTTTGGAGTTAAGCATTTCAGGGACAAGGAAAATGAAGGTAGGGTTAGTTTTAAAAACGCGCTGATCATAGGAATTTTAATCAGTCTTATAACCGCTTTGGCCTTTGGGGTCCTAGACACCATTTATGCCAAAATATTGAATCCGGATTTCTTGGTGGACTATTACGACACCATTGTTGAAGGTCTAAGAAATACCCTACCACCAGATGAGTTTGAAAAAAGATTGGCAGAAATAAATGCGGAAAAGGAAATGTTTTCGAATCCAGTAATTTCATTTGCGTTTATGGCCATGACCGTTTTTGTAATCGGTTTTATTATTTCCTTAATTTCAGCATTGATTTTACAACGAAAATAATTTAGCCATGACAATAGACGCCAAAACTCCGGATGAGTACATAAGCAAGCTACCTGAAGATCGTAAAGAAGCCGTTTCCAAATTGTGTGTAACGGTGCGGGAAAATCTACCAAAAGGATTTGAAGAATGTATCAGCTACAAAATGATTGGCTATGTGGTTCCTCATTCACATTACCCAGATGGCTATCATTGCGACCCAAAGCTACCATTGCCTTTTATCAATATTGCTTCGCAAAAGCATTTTGTGGCCCTATACCATTCCGGAATTTATGCCGATAAAAAGCTTTTAGATTGGTTTGTAGGTGAATATCCCAAGCATGTAAAGACCAAATTGGATATGGGCAAAAGCTGTATTCGGTTTAAAAAAGTGGAGACCATTCCATATGATCTTATTGCCGAGCTGTGTCAAAAAATGACGCCAGACTCTTGGATTGCGCTTTATGAAAAGAATGTGAAAAATCGAAAAAAATAGACAAATGAAAAATAGGGTAACAGGATTAGGAGGTTTCTTCTTTAAGACAAAAGACCCCGATGCTATAAAAAAATGGTATAAAGAACGATTAGGCATTCCAACCGATCAATATGGTTGGAGTTTTTGGTGGAAAGATCCCGCAGGTAATGATTGCATGACGCAATGGAGTCCGTTTAAAGACGATACCACCTATTTTCAACCTAGCGAAAAACAGTTTATGATGAACTTCCGGGTTGAAAATTTAGTGGAACTATTGGCAACCCTAAAAGACGAAGGTGTAACCATTATAGGTGACATTGAAGAGTACGATTATGGTAAATTTGGGTGGATTTTAGATCCCGAAGGCAATAAATTAGAGCTTTGGGAGCCTGTTGATAAAGCTTTTCTTTAGGTATTGAATTATTTGCTACATTTAGAATTAGTATTAACCAACAAACAATACCATGTCCGAAGAAGAAAAAGATTTAGGAGACAAAGCCAAAGATGCTGCAAATGAGTTTGCCGAAGAAGCAAAAGAAACAGCTAAAGAATTTAGCGAAGGGGTGAAAGAAACCATCAATGCCGATAACAAAAAGATTCTTGCGGGAATCTTAGCCATTGTTCTCGGAGGTTTTGGAATCCACAAATTCATTTTAGGTTATAACAAAGAAGGCATCATTCTTTTGGTTTGCACCATAATTCTAGGTATAGTTACTTGTGGAATAGCAAACATGATAGTCTGGGTAGTAACTGTTGTCGAAGGAATTATTTACCTCACAAAGTCTGATGAGGAATTTTATAACACATACCAGGTAGGAAAGAAGCCTTGGTTCTAAAAAAACTAAGCCAGGGAAAATCTCCCTGGCTTTTTATTTGTTTATATTATCGTAATATTGCAATATTAAAATATTTATATATATTTGTAGTCAAATGGGAGTTACTAAAACACATATGTTTACATCAAGTCAGAACGAATTGGCACAGGTTGCCAAGGTTTTGGCACATCCGGCCCGAATTGCCATTTTGGATTATATAAGCAAACAACAAGGCTGTATCTGCAACGATCTTGTGGATGTCATAGGGCTGGCCCAACCCACTATCTCCCAACATTTGAATGAAATCAAAAAAATTGGCCTTTTAAAAGGAACTTTTGAAGGCAAAAATCTTTGTTATGGTATAAATGAAGAACGCTGGGAAGAATTACAACAATCTTTTCAAGTGTTCTTTTCTAATATTAACTTTAATTGTTGCTGATTATGAATACATCAGAATTTTTATCACTATTAAAACAACACCAAGACAAAAGTCTATTGTTTGAGTATTCCAATGGTAAATATGTCGGGGCCAATTACCATATAACAGAAGTAAAGAACATCACCATCGATTCTATTGATTGTGGTACCCAGACCGACTTTTGGAAAGAAACCATTGTACAACTTTGGGAAAGTCCGAAGGAAATTGGAAAAACAGAGTACATGTCGGTCTATAAAGCTTTGGCAATTCTAAACAAAGTGGATAAAATAAAACCCATGACCAGAGAGGCCGAAGTCAAAATTGAATATAGCAATGATAACTTTCACACGGCCCAACTTTTTGTGAGCGACTATTCTTTGGATGCAAATTCCTTGATTTTTAAGCTTTCTGTTCAAAAAACCGATTGTAAGGCCAAAGAAACTTGTGGAGTTGAAGAGAAATCCAAAAAAGTAGTGGCGGAAGCCAGTTGTTGTGGTCCAGATACCGGTTGTTGCTAAATAATTGGTTATGTTGATACGGGAAATGAAGGCGTCTGACTGGAGTCAGGTCTCCCAAATTTATCAAGAGGGAATTGCCACAGGTTTTGCTACATTTGAACAGAAAACACCAGATTATCAAGATTGGAGTCAAGTACATGTGGAACAATGTCGTTTGGTGGCTGAAGAAAATGGCAAGGTCACCGGTTGGGCAGCCTTATCACCCGTTTCCAATAGATGCGTTTATGGTGGTGTTGGCGAGGTAAGTGTTTATATCTCTAAAAACAGCAGAGGCAAAGGAATAGGAAACCTTTTGTTGGAACAACTAATTATCGAAAGTGAAAAAGCTGGCTTTTGGACTATCCAATCTGGGATTTTTCCAGAAAACCAAGGAAGTATTCGTTTGCATGAGAAAGTAGGCTTTCGCTTCATCGGAAAACGTGAACGGGTTGGAAAAATTCATGGGGTCTGGAAAGACAATCTATTATTTGAAAAAAGAAGCAAAAACGTTGGAATAGACTAAACAATTAACATGAAAAATGTATTGGTGCTTTGCACTGGAAACTCTTGCCGTAGTCAGATGGCCCATGGATATTTGAACTATTTTCAAAATTCGCTTGCCAACATTTATAGCGCCGGAATAGAAACACACGGACTGAATCCTGGAGCAGTTTCTATAATGCAAGAGGACGGAATTGATATTTCGAACCACACTTCCAATCACGTAGATGAATATAAAGGCATTGATTGGGATTTTATCATCACCGTATGCGATCATGCCAAGGAAAATTGTCCTTTCATCCCATCAGAAAATGCAGAACGCATACACCATAACTTTTTCGACCCGTCCAAGGTTACGGGCACACCGGACGTGAAGCATGCAGCATTTCTAAAAGCCAGGGATGAAATCAAAGAGTTTTGCCATGTTTTTGTGAAGGAGGAATTGGTAAATTAAGTCATAAATTATACTAGTCGCTGATGGCCTGGGCATTCCCTTCCGTCAGTTTTCGCTCCAATTCAGCTTGGAATTCTTCCATAACTGGTTTTACCGTGCTTTCTGGCAAGTCGGCAATCTTGATGTACATTAATCCATCTACAGAATTATTAAATAGCGGATCCACATTAAAAGCAACCATTTTTGCATTTTGCTTAATGTATTTTTTGATAAGCACCGGTAAACGAAGACTTCCTGTTTCTATTTCACTGATCAATTTATCGAACTTGTTTAGATCGGCTTGAGTCTCATCAAATACAAATTCTTTGTCGGCATCTTTCAATTTGACCTTGAATTCTTTTTTTGGTCTTACGTATTGGGCCACATAAGGATCCCAATAGTTAGATTTCATGAATTCAATCATCAATGACTTCGAAAAATTGGAGAATTGGTTGCTGATGCTAACTCCTCCAATTAAAAATTTATGCTCAGGATGCCTCAAGGTAGTATGCACAATACCTTTCCACAATAAAAAGAGCGGCATGGGTTTTTGCTGATATTCTTTCATGATATAGGCTCTCCCCATTTCAATGGATTTTTCCATCATGCCATACAATTCTGGTTCAAAACGAAAAAGGTCTTGCAGGTAAAACCCATCTATACCATATGTTTTGAAAATTTGCGAGCCCAAGCCCATTCGATAGGCCCCCACAATTGCTTTATCATCATTATCCCAAAGAAATAAATGGTGGTAATAGGTATCAAATTGATCCAAATCAATGGAGTTGTTGGTCCCTTCGCCTACTTCACGAAAGGTTATCTCGCGCTGTCGCCCAATTTCGTTCAAAATGAATGGCATGTCGGATTGCTGTGCCAGAAATACTTCATAATTTTTGCTTTGCAGCATTCGACAATCCTTCTCTCTTAATTTATCAATCTCGCCCTGCAACACTTTTGAGCTCACTGCGGTAACAATTTTCTTTGGCGGTTTTGGAATTTTTAAGGTGGTAGGAACTTTGTCAATCAAACGCTCTTTTTCAAAAACGTTCGCCAATAAATATGTTTTTTTGCGCAATAATTCCGTAAAAGACTCTAAAGTGGGCTCTTCTTGCTGCGCTTTAACTGAAATGGGTTGGCCGATTCTCACTTTAATGGGCCTGCTACTCTGTGATGTAAGCTCCGATGGCAATTTGGCCGTTCTAAATACATCGTTGATCTTGGAAAGTCGATAAAAAAGTCTACTGTTTCTGGCATGAAAGTAAATGGGAACCACTGGAACCTCAGCTTTCCTAATTAGTTTTAGCGCAGCTTCTTCCCAAGGCCTGTCCACCACCAATTTGTCATCCTTATAGGTAGATACTTCCCCAGCCGGGAAAATACCCAGCGGATGTCCCTCTTGCAAATGCACAAGTGCTGTTTTGAATCCCATAATGCTGCTTTTGGCATCCTTGTGACTTTCAAAAGGGTTTACAGGCATTATAAATGGCTTAATGGGTTCTATTCTATGCAATAGAAAATTAGCTATAATCTTAAAATCACTTCGCTCTTCGAGCATCAGTTTCAATAATAAAACTCCATCTATACCCCCCAGCGGATGATTACTTATAGTAATATAAGGCCCTGTTTTGGGTAGACGTTTTAAATCTTCTTCAGGAATTTCAAAATCAATTTCGTAATGGTTCAGAATTTCATCCAGAAATTCTCTTCCCGGTAGTGACTTGTTCTTATTATAAAATCGATTAATGGTGGTAATCTTGGTAGCAACCATTAAGAGCCATCCAACAAAGGTGCCCAGAAACCCATATTTGTCAAGATTAATGACCTTTGCAACTTCTTTGGCGGAAACCAGCCCCATAAAAAATAAATTAGGTAAGCGTAAAGATAGAAAAATCCCAACGGTAGAATTCTAGCCCATTGATGAATGTGATCTTTTTTATTTCACCACCAGTTGAACTGTTTCTTTCCCTCGCTGTTCCACCAACACAGACCTCCCATTTTGGAGTGACTTAACGGCTTTGTCATCGAAATGGCGAATAGTATACAATGATACTTCTTCATGACAAACCACCTTGAACTTTCCTTTTAGTTCATTTAGCATAGGTTGAAGTCCATTGAATTTATTGTCAAGGCAAACCGAAAAACTAATAGCAGAGTTTTGAATAAGGTCAACCTTCATGCGATGATCATGGAACAATTTAAAAATATCGCTGATGTTGTTTTCTACAATGAATGAAAAGTCAAGTGATGATAGTTTAAGTAAGACCTGATCCTTTTTTACAATAAAACACGGAATTTTTGGAGAGATATCTTGTCCCTTGCCCACAGTTGTCCCGTTATCTTTTGGGTTTACAAAGGATTTGACATGCAAAGGAATTTCTTTTCGCTGTAAAGGTTGAAGTGTTTTCGGATGAATAACCGAAGCACCATAAAATGCAAGCTCAATAGCTTCACGATATGAAATCTTATCCAATAACTGGGTCTCTTTAAAATTTCTTGGATCGGCATTAAGTACTCCGGGTACATCCTTCCAGATGGTAGCGGATTCTGCGTTCAGGCAATACGCTAAGATAGCTGCCGTATAATCGGAACCTTCTCTTCCCAAAGTGGTCGTAAAATTGTTATCATCACTTCCTAAAAACCCTTGAGAGATATTCAACTTGGACATATCTACATTACTGGCAATTTGACTTTGGGTACGTTCCCAATTCACTGCTGCATCACGATAATTATTATCGGTTTTGATTAAATTTCGAACATCTTGCCATGCATTCGCAATTCCGACTTTGGTTAAATATTCGCTTATTATGGTTGTGGATACCAATTCACCGTAACCAACAACTTGATCATAAACAAATGCATATTTTGGAGATTTATTCCAAGTAAGGAAACCTTTTACCTCTTCAAAAAGCAATTTAACCTTTGCGTAAACGGGGTGATCTTTGTTCTCAAATAACTCTGAAAGAATATTTTCATGATATTCTACCACATCTTGGATTGATGAAATAATAGAAGCCTTATCACTAAAATAAGCATCGACCACCTTTTCCATAGCATTGGTGGTTTTACCCATTGCGGAAACGATCACAAATGTATTCTCGTGTCCAACCTCCTGCAAAACTCTTACCATATTCCTAACTGCCGCCGCATCTTTTACTGACGCACCTCCAAACTTAAAAACTCTCATAAGTTTCTTTTCTATATACCCGTATGGGGTCAATTTATGTTTTCGATATAATTTTTAATGCCACTTTCATCGAGTTGAACAACATCCCAATCTCTTCGAACCAAAGCACCTTTCTTTTCATAAAACGTAATTGCCGGTTCGTTCCAATCTAAAACTTCCCAAGAAATTCTTCTTACACCTAGAGAATGTCCATACTTGACAACTTCGTCCAAAAGTGCAGTACCCAAACCACTACCTCTCATTTTTTCAGTAACAATTAAATCCTCCAAATGAACCATTGCTCCTTTCCATGTTGAGTACCTTGGATAGATCAGTGCAATACCAACAATATCTCCTTCATTTTCCGCTACAAAGCAATGAAACAGTTTCTTATCGCCAAAACCATCCTTAACCAAATCTTCTTTGGTTACTTCGACCGCATTAGGGTCTTTCTCAAATTCTGCCAATTCGTTGATAAGGCTTAAAACTTCTCCCATGTCTTCTTGGCGGGCATCTCTGATTGAAAAATCCATATTGTTATAAATAAAACTCAAAGTTATAAAAATCTATAATTATGTTTTTGCGAAATCGTTATAGTTTAACAAAATACACGATATTTGTCGCCAAATAAAACAGCCTGCATTCATGTTTAATAAGAACAAGACTCTTGGTGAATTTATCATCGAAAACCAGACCGAGTTCCAGTACTCCACTGGGGAGCTTTCTAAATTGATCAATGCCATACGATTGGCTGCTAAAGTAGTTAATCATGAGGTCAACAAAGCAGGTTTGGTGGATATTTTAGGCACTGCTGGTGACACCAACATACAAGGTGAAAATCAACAAAAACTGGATGTGTTGGCCAATGAAAAATTTATCCAAACCTTAAAGAACAGGGAAATTGTTTGCGGAATCGCTTCAGAAGAGGAAGATCATTATATCAGCGTAAACAGTCAGGATGAAAACCATCAGAACAAATACGTTGTGCTCATGGATCCTTTGGATGGGTCTTCTAATATTGACGTAAACGTTTCTGTCGGAACCATTTTTTCCATCTACCATCGGGTTACCCCAGTTGGCACCCCCGTAACTCTTGAGGATTTTCTTCAACCTGGAAAAAATCAAGTGGCAGCTGGTTACATTATTTATGGTACTTCCACCATGTTGGTTTACACTACCGGGCATGGAGTGAATGGTTTTACCTTAAATCCAGCCATTGGAACCTTTTACTTATCCCATCCTAACATGCAATTTCCTGAAACAGGAAAAATCTATTCTGTAAATGAGGGGAACTACATTCATTTTCCGCAAGGGGTTAAGGATTATATTAAATATTGCCAAAAAGAAGAGGAGGATAGACCTTACACTTCAAGATACATTGGCTCTTTAGTTTCCGATTTTCACCGTAATATGATCAAAGGCGGAATTTATATGTATCCGAAAAGCAGTAAGGCTCAAAAAGGGAAATTACGCTTGCTTTATGAATGCAATCCCATGGCATTTTTGGCAGAACAGGCCAACGGTAGAGCAAGTGATGGACACCAACGAATCATGGAAATTGAACCCACGGAATTGCATGAACGCGTTCCTTTTTTCTGTGGCAGTAAAAGAATGGTAGAAAAAGCTGAAGAATTTATGCAGTCCTAAGCCTACTTTTCAAGCAGATATTGGTAATCCTCAAAAGCTATTTTACCGCAAAAGATATAAAAGGACTTTTTGATTATCGCTGCCGCATCTTCAGGTGAATAACCCAAACCAATAGCATATTTTTCAATAAGCTTTTCTTGGTCTTGATCAATGTTCTGGTCCGCAAATGCCATCTTAAAAAAGTCGAACAAGCGCATCAATCGCTTCTCTCCACTATGCGGAGTTTCGATTGGATATTTGTTCTCCTCTTTCATTACCTCTTTGTATTCCGCATCGGTTATGTTCAGTTTGAAGGCAAACTTATCCAGAATTGCCTTTTCTTCTTCAGTTATAATACCGTCTGCGGCGGCCAAAGTGGCCAAAGTAGCAAAATGAGCCAAGTTTTTACGCTGTTCTCCGTGCTCGTATAAATCTAAAATGGGCATGTGCTAAAATTTGTTCGGCAAATATAATTCTTAAAGTAGAAAGGATTGTAAAATTATGACCAAAAGAAATTTGTAATTTTCATTTTGCTATCTAACTTTTCAAAATTGTTCCACTGCGACAATCTGAACTTTTCCATATTGCCGAAAATTGGTTCCATCAACAAGATTGGAAACCCTTCCCATTTCAAAAAGAAACTTGGAAAGCTTTTTTGAATGGTAAGCACGGATTGCTCAATGCGCCTACTGGTAGCGGAAAGACTTATGCACTCTGGTTTCCAATTGTATTAAACTACATCAAAAACAATCCAGACTATAAGACAAAGCACAAAAAAGGCCTCAAAGCAATATGGATAACTCCTTTGCGAGCTCTATCGCAAGAAATTACACAATCTGCAGAACGCATAACCCAAGATTTGGAAATCGAAATGACGGTTGGTATTCGTACAGGAGACACCTCAACAGCCGAAAGGGCAAAACAAAAAAAGAGCATGCCCGATTTGTTGATTACCACACCAGAGAGTCTACAATTATTGCTCTCTTCCAAGGGATACGATAAGGTCTTTAAAAATTGTTCCGCCATAGTGATTGATGAATGGCACGAACTTTTGGGTACTAAGCGGGGTGTACAGATGGAACTTGGTCTTTCCCGATTAAAAACCATTTGCCAAGATTTGCGCATTTGGGGAATCTCAGCCACTATAGGAAATTTGGAACAAGCTCGCGAGGTGTTGTTGGGACCTGCATCAACAGAACTGGAAAATTCAATCTTGGTGAAAGCCAAACTCAACAAAAAAATCACGGTCAAAAGCATAATTCCTAAACAAATGGAAACCTTTCCATGGCGAGGACATTTAGGTTTGAGACTGTTGGAAGATGTAGTCCCCATCATCAATAAAAGTAAAACCACTTTGTTGTTCACAAATACCCGTGGACAATGCGAAATCTGGTTTCAAAAAATACTGGAAAAGCACCCAGAATATGCTGGGGAGATTGCAATGCATCATGGCAGTATAAACAAGGATACCCGACTATGGGTAGAACAGGCCATTCGGAATGAAAGTCTAAAAGCTGTTGTTTGTACTTCTAGTTTAGATTTGGGAGTGGATTTTGCTCCCGTGGAAACCGTTGTTCAAATTGGAGGCCCTAAAGGAGTGGCACGTTTCCTTCAGCGCGCTGGTAGAAGTGGACATCGTCCAGGCAAAGAAAGTGTTATTTATTTTTTGCCCACCCACGCCATGGAGCTCATTGAGGCTTCAGCCATGCAAAAAGCGGTGTTAAATGCTGCAGTTGAAGATAGGATTCCATATCTGAACAGCTATGACGTATTGATTCAATATTTGACCACCCTTGCGGTTTCGGATGGATTTTATCCAGAGGAAATCTATCAGGAAATCAAGAATACTTTCTGTTATCAAGCTCTTACCGAAGAAACTTGGCAATGGCTGTTGAATTTTTTGGTGATGGGTAGTCAAAGTCTAAAGACCTATGACGAGTATAAAAAAGTGGAGGTCGAGCCTGATGGGAAATTCAAGGTTAACCATCTGTCCATTGCCCGCAGGCATCGGTTTCAAATTGGGACTATTGTAGGTGATGCAAGTTTATCCGTTCGCTATCAAAAAGGAGGCTATATAGGTACCATAGAAGAGTCATTTATTTCAAAATTGTCTCCTGGTGATGTTTTTACTTTTGCGGGACGAAATCTTGAATTCATTCGCATTAAGGGCATGACTGCCCAAGTTCGAAATTCGTCTAAACGAAGCAATAAAATTCCATCTTGGATGGGAGGTCGTTTGAGTTTTTCAGCAAAAATGTCGGAACTGTTGAGGCAAGAATTGTATTCTGCAGAACTCGAATCTAAAACTCAATCTCCTGAAATACAGTCCTTAGCCCCACTGTTTTCAAAACAACGTGAGGAGAGCATGGTGCCCCAACCCAATCAATTTTTAATAGAAACTTTCAAAACCAATGACGGCTACCACCATATTTTTTATCCTTTCGAAGGTAGGGCCATCCATGAAGGCATGAGCAGTTTATTGGCCTACCGGATAAGTTTGCTTACACCCATCACTTGTTCCTTGGCTTTTAATGATTATGGGTTTGAACTGCTTTCTGATAAAGCAATTGATATTCAAGAAGTGCTGGACAACAATCTGTTTACCCCCGAATACATGTTGAGTGATCTTCAAAAAAGTTTGAATTCCAACGAAATGGCACGCCGTAAGTTTAGGGATATTGCAGTAATCAGTGGTATGGTTTTTACCGGCTATCCAGAAAAAGGGGTGAAAATGAAACATCTACAGAGCAGCTCACAATTGCTTTTTGATGTATTCAAGGATTTTGAGGATGATAATTTACTCTATCAACAAGCTTTTACCGAAACCTTTGAACACCAACTAGAAGAAGGTCGTCTTCGATTGGCCTTGGAACGCATCGAAAAGCAAGAAATCATCTGGAGAAAATGCCAAAATCCAACTCCCTTTTCATTTCCTATTATAACAGACAGATTAAGGGAAAAATTATCCAACGAAAAATTGGCAGATCGTATCAAACGGATGACCAAGATATTGACTAGATGAGCGAAACCATTATCATACAAAACCAAAATTTTGTACTCCACCCTTTGGGTGGAATCTTTTGGGAAGAAAAATCAATGTTGCTGATTAGTGATGTCCACCTGGGAAAAATCGCTCATTTCAGAAAATTCGGAGCAGCGGTTCCTCAAAAAGCGATGCATAAAAATTATTTATTGCTGGATAAAATAGTGTCAGAATTTAATCCCTTCCAAATCTGTTTTCTAGGAGATTTGTTCCATTCATCCTTAAACAAAGAATGGGAACTCTTTGAAAACTGGGTGGCAAAAACACCCTCTGAAATTATTTTGGTGTCAGGCAACCACGATATCATCTCTCCTCTAAAGTTTGAACAAGTGGGTATTCCTATTTTTCAGGAACTGATTCTGGATGACTTTCTGTTGACCCACCACCCTGAAGAACGGAATGGTCTATTCAATTTCTGCGGTCATATTCACCCTGCTATTAAACTCAAAGGATTCGGGCGTCAAAATCTTCGCCTATCTTGTTTTTTCAAGTCTAAAAACCAACTTATTTTCCCAGCCTTTGGAGAATTTACCGGCACCTATACCCTAAAACCAAAAAAAGGAGACGAGGTTTTTGTAATTGTTGAGAACGAAGTAGTAAAAGTTTAATTTTGACCTTGTCGGCTACTATTCTTCAGTCTATATTTGCCGCAAAGTTTTTGGATTGACCAAAGCATCCATTTTTCAACTTTTTGAACAGTCTCCACAACTTGGGAAACTGAAGGACACTATTGCCAAAACTGAAAAAATCAGCGTTAAAGGACTTACAGGTTCTTCCCTTTCATTTGTGATTTCTTCGCTGTTCAAATCAGAAGAATTACCCTTTTTGGTTTTATTGAACGATAAGGAAGAAGCCGCGTATTATCTGAATGATCTTGAGCAGTTAATTGGGGAGAACGAAGTGCTTTTTTATCCTGGAAGCTATCGCCGACCCTATCAAATTGAAGAGACTGACAATGCCAACGTGTTGCTTCGGGCCGAAGTCTTGAATCGCATCAACTCCAGAAAAAAACCAGCTGTGATTGTTACGTATCCGGATGCCCTTTTTGAAAAAGTGGTCACCCGAAAAGAGCTGGACAAGAACACACTGAAAATTAAGTTGGATGATACGCTCTCACTTGATTTTTTAAATGAAGTTCTTTTCGAATATCAATTCAATCGAGTAGATTTTGTGACGGAACCTGGGGAATTTTCAGTTCGAGGGGGTATTGTTGATGTGTTCTCGTTTTCTCATGACGAACCTTATCGCATCGAGTTTTTTGGAGATGAAGTGGATAGTATCAGGACTTTTGATGTAGAAACCCAACTCTCTACGGAAAAAGTAAAACGAATTACTATCATTCCCAATGTGGAAAACAAATTTCTTAAGGAATCACGGGAGAGTTTTTTAAAATACATTTCACCCAAAACTGTCATCTTTTCCAAAAATCTAGATTTGGTCTATGGTCGAATTGACTCGTTTTTTGTAAAAGCCGAAGAAAGTTTTGCCAAACTTCAAGGCGAACTTAAACATGCACAGCCATCAGCACTTTTTGTGAACTCAACTTTGCTGAAATCGCAATTGGCAGATTTCAAATTAATTGATTTAACTGCTTCCAACAAGTCATCATTCACGCATGAGGTCACATTCAATACAAAACCACAGCCAGCTTTCAACAAAAAATTTGACCTGCTCATTAAAAACCTGAATGAGAACCACAATTCAGGTTTTACCAATTATATTTTCTGTTCGACGGATCAACAAGCCAAGCGACTTACCGACATCTTCGAGGAGATGGAAGATACGGTCCATTACAAAACAATTGTTTTTCCGCTGTATCAAGGATTCACAGATCACGATCTTAAACTGGCTTGTTATACCGATCATCAAATTTTTGAACGCTATCACAAATTTCAATTAAAGAATGGCTATGCAAAAAAACAAGCCATTACCCTTAAGGAACTTAACAAATTGGAAATTGGGGATTATGTGACCCATATAGATCATGGTATTGGAAAGTTCGGTGGACTTCAAAAAATAGATGTAGAAGGGAAAAAACAAGAAGCCATTAAACTGGTCTATGGCGATCGGGATATTTTATACGTTAGCATTCATTCACTCCATAAAATCTCCAAATTCAATGGAAAAGACGGAGCCCCACCCAAAATCTACAAGTTAGGTTCCGCCGCTTGGAAAAAACTAAAGCAAAAAACCAAAAGCCGTGTCAAGAAAATCGCGTTCGACCTTATAAAGGTTTATGCAAAGCGTCGTTTGGAAAAGGGGTTTCAATATGCTCCAGATAGCTACCTACAGCATGAGTTGGAGGCATCTTTCATTTATGAAGACACTCCGGATCAAGAGAAATCGACCCAAGATGTAAAAAGGGACATGGAAAGCGAAAGACCGATGGATCGTTTGATCTGTGGCGACGTTGGTTTTGGTAAAACGGAAGTAGCTATTCGTGCCGCTTTCAAAGCTGTGGACAATGGAAAACAAGTTGCTATATTGGTTCCTACTACAATTTTGGCATTTCAGCATAACAATACTTTTAAAAAACGATTGGGCGAACTTCCTGTGAGCGTGGATTATCTCAACAGATTTAGAACTACCAAAGAGAAGCGAGATATTCTAGAGCGCCTTGCCGAAGGCAAAATTGATATAATTATTGGCACACACCAATTGGTGAACAAAAATGTGCAGTTTAAGGATTTGGGATTATTGATTGTAGACGAAGAACAAAAATTCGGTGTATCTGTCAAGGATAAACTCAAATCTATCAAGGAGAATGTGGACGTGCTTACGTTAACTGCAACTCCGATTCCGAGAACACTACAATTTAGCTTGATGGCGGCCCGTGATCTTTCGGTCATCAATACTCCACCTCCAAATCGTTACCCCATAGAAAGTCAGGTAATCCGATTTAATGAAGAAATCATTCGTGATGCCGTTTCTTATGAAATCCAGCGTGGCGGACAAGTGTTTTTTATCCATAACCGTATTGAAAACATCAAAGAAGTTGCCGGAATGATCCAACGTTTGGTTCCTGATGCTAAAATTGGAATTGGCCATGGGCAAATGGAAGGCAAAAAATTAGAGCGATTGATGTTAGCCTTTATGAATGGGGAATTTGACGTACTTGTTTCCACCACAATTGTGGAAAGTGGGCTGGATGTAACCAATGCCAACACCATCTTTATCCATAATGCCAATAATTTTGGTTTGAGCGACCTGCATCAAATGCGGGGAAGGGTTGGACGAAGCAACAAAAAAGCTTTTTGTTTCTTTATTACCCCGCCTTACGAAGTGATGACCCCAGATGCTCGAAAACGAATCGAAGCCTTAGAACAATTTACAGCATTGGGTAGCGGTTTTAACATTGCCATGAAAGATTTGGAAATTAGAGGTGCCGGAGATTTATTGGGGGGCGAACAAAGCGGATTCATCAATGAGATTGGATTTGAAACCTATCAAAAAATATTGGCAGAGGCAATAGAGGAGCTCAAAGAAAATGAGTTCAAAGAATTGTATGAAGAGGTTGAGGGCCCGCAAGAGAAAATTTATGTAAAGGACACCCAGCTCGATACAGATTTTGAATTGCTCTACCCTGACGATTACATCAATAACATTACAGAGCGTCTTAATTTATACACTCAATTGAATGAGGTTAAAGACGAAGATGGATTACGTAATTATGAGCAGCAATTAACAGATAGATTTGGAGAATTGCCCGCTCCGGCTATTGATCTTCTCAACTCTGTTCGCATTAAATGGATAGCCAATGGCATTGGACTGGAGCGCGTAATATTAAAGAAAGGGAAATTTCTTGGGTATTTTATCGCCGACCAAGAGTCCGCTTTTTATCAAAGTCCAACCTTTACCAAAGTATTGAATTATGTTCAATCCAACCCTAGAACCTGTCAATTAAAAGAAAAGCAGACCCGTAATGGCTTGCGGTTGTTATTGGTTTTTGATGGAGTTGATTCGGTGAAGAAAGCATTAAAGGCTTTGGAACCTTTCTCCACTTTTCACGGAAACAATCTTGAAAAGACCTCAATTAACGATTAAAGATTTGTGATAAAATCAAAAACTCGAATAAGATCATCTTTGGTTTGAAGATTTATATTTTCTTCTTTAATAAAGCTTTTTACAGATTTTTGATTGCTTTTTGAAAAGGTCTGAACAAATCGTTTTATACCTTGAGGGATGTATAACAGCGGCTTTTTTTCGTCCTTCCCAATACGGACATAGAAATGGGGTTTTACTTTTTCAAACCTTGATGGTTTAGCAGCCTGGTAGGCTTCCGCCTTCTGCTTTTTAAAATATTTTATACGCTCTTTAATATAAAGATCATATTTGTTGTTCTTACTAAGAACCTGAAAAAAGGAGTACCCCAATGCCCCTTTGGGATTTTTGTATTTGGCCGATTCATATTGTTTCCGAATTCCATGGGTCAATCTTATTCGATTGGCACTTTCATTGGACAACTCGATAATCTTATTTTCACCAACCCATACTTCAGCACTCCCTTTGTGGGCGTTAATCCGCACTAAATATGTCTTTTTAGAGTCGTTTATTTTAGCAGGTTTAAAATCAACGTTCAAATAAGGAGAGCCTTCTTCACTTTCATATTGTTTTAAGTAAAGCACTGGGTCATAATATACTCCATAGAAGTCCCGCAACTCATTTTGGGCTTTGGTTTGTCCTATCGTCCAAATGGCAAAAACAGAAAAAAAGAATCTTTTGGTTGCGCTTTTCATGTTGGGCTTTAAGAGGTTAGTTTCAAATCTGAATCTACAAAGATTATTCCATTTTTAATCTAGCCAAAGAAACTTATCACAGATGCATGGAAATGGTTAATATAATTTTAGAGGCACTAAATTTACTACACTGTCTGGTGAAATAATTTTCTATGGATAGGGATATTTTATTTCGGCTAGGAGTGATATGTAGCATGCTCTCCGGTTTATTATTGGTAATTGGGTGGACAATCAATATTGGTCGAGATTCCTTGCTTTGAGCTTGTGCCAAGAGTGTGCAATGATTAATCTTATTAAAAGCTTCTGCCTAGGATAGCGGGACTGGCCTTAATAGGTTTTGGTTTGGATTTATAGGTCAAGTCGAAACGGAGGGATGAGATTTCTCACATGCGTTCGAAATGAGGAACATCGTTACGATTGAGAAATCGAAAAAAGTTTGTTCTTAAAAAGCCTCGTAGACCAGCTTTACAAATTCTCCAATTTTTTGAGGTTCCAACCATCGAGAGACCAACATCAACCCGCTTTTTTGATCTATCACTATAAAATTGCCCCCGAAACCGGCAGCATAGAATATATGTTCAGGAACGCCTTCCCAATGCCGTGATCCTTTTTTGTTCAGCCACCACATATAGCCATAATTAAGATTGGGAACCGAAGGTTCTGTTGCTTTTGTAATCCAATCTTTACTAATTATTTGTTGGTCTTTCCATTTTCCATCATTTAAAAAAACCAAACCGAAACGAGCCATGTCCTCTGTGCTAATAAACAATCCCGCTCCTGAATGACCTCCCCCGGTAACCGATTTCATTTGTATGCCATCTATTTCTGTCCAAGCATGGTCGTAACCATGCCAGCGCCAAGTAGTGGATGCATCAATCCTGTCCATAAAATGTTCTTTCAAAACCATGGGTAAGGGTTTACGCCAAAGATGGGTAAGCGAATAGGACAGAACATTGACCCGAACATCATTATATTCCATTACCGTACCTGGCTCATTTAGTTTTCGGAACTTCCAATCGTCCAATCCCCCTTCCCTTGGAGGACGATCCGCCCAATCTTTTAAGCCCCAAAGTTCGCCGGACCAGTCTGAATTTTGTTGGAGCAAATGTTCCCATGTGATTTTTCCATTGTGTTCGCCTTCAAAGGTGCCATCCCAAATGTATTTCCCTACTTTATCATCGATACTGGAAATAAGCCCTTTATTCTCGGCTAACCCCGCAGTGGTTGAAAGAAAACTTTTGGTGACACTAAATGTCATATCCACACGTTCGGTATCTCCCCATGAAACCAAGAGATATCCATTTTTCAAAATCATTCCTGCCGGTCCACCACGTTTTTTGGTTGGTCCCAGAATTTCATGAAAGGGTTCTCGTTGAAATCCTTTTAGGATGGCTTGACGCAAATCCCGTGAACCAGAATACTCATTCTCCATGGCAAAATCAACAGCGATTTGTAGTTTTTTCTGATTGTGGGTAAATCGATTTGAACTTGCTTTCTTCCAAACCTCATTTCGTTGTGGAAAATAAAATTCCTGACTCACCACCGTTTGTAGTGGCATCAATAGACTAAGGAATAATATGATGGGGCAGCTAATAGTTTTCATGGAAGTGCAATTAATTTTGGAAATCAAGTTAGTAATTGCAATCCTAATACTGAAAACTTAATGGAAGAAATCAAGACCACCCATGTAACACCCGGTTTTGTCCTTTAGTGTAAAGGAATAAAAAGGTATATATAGTTTAGGTAAAAGGTTGCTATAAATTTTTCAGGTCCTTAATGGTCTTAAATGCCACATCTACCTGCTCCTCATTCACCAATATGGTAAACTCATTTGTAGTGGATATTACTTCGTAAAGCACTATGCCTTCCCAAGCTAAGCGCTGAAAGATAAAATAATAGATTCCTGGCACAGAGACATTCTCAGCAGGTAATTTCACAGTAATTGATGATAGGTTTTCTGCTTTTTGGGTGCAGCGTTCATGCTTAAAGTATTTTTCGACCACCCCATCCATTACACTGCTTATTACAATATTGATCTCATTTACACCTCTAGAAGAAGTATAAAACACATCCTGGTTCATATTGACTTCTTCCAACAATTTAGCCTGTTGTCCCAAAATGGAATCTGATGCTAAAAAAGTGTAATCGGTCAACGAAGAACGAACAGTAATTTCCCCAATATTTTTTAGAACTTTTACAATTCTATGGGTTGCCCTAAATTCCAAATCATCAGAAAGACGTTTGAGGGCCATAACAATGGCTCCATCTTTTACTTCTTTTCCCAAGGCTTCAGAAATTTCCGGTTTGATCTGCCTGGATAATGAAGTAAGGTTTATTATTCCTTGGGCAAGTGCACTTTGTAAAAAAGGTTTCTTTTTAATGTAATGCTCAACTACTGCTGAAATTGTTTTCATCTTTCTGGTTTGGAATGGTGATACAAAATTAACACATTGTTACAAATAAAACAAATGGTTAAAAATGATAAAAAGCATTTTTGGTATGCTCCACTTCAAATGTTGTTCCTTTTTTAATGATCAAAATGATATCAAAGCGTACTTCAACGTCCAAGTTGTTTTCCTCTACATAATGGTTAGCGGCCATTACAAGGAGGTTAATTTTCTTTTGATTTATGGTTTCGGAAACATCTTCCAAAAACCCTCCTGTCCTTGATTTAACCTCTATTACACAAAGAATACCTTCTTTTTGTGCAATAATATCCACTTCGGCTTTTAGGTAACGATAGTTGGTTTTTTGAATCTTGTAGCCCCTTTTTATTAAAAAATCAACGGCTTTTTGCTCGCCAAGCCTTCCAAATTCATTGTGTTTTCCCATCTATTTTGAAAAATATTAAAAAATAAGTGCAGTTCATCGAAAAATTTGGTCGTTCACGGCGAAAACAGCGTTTAGATTGTAATTTGTCGGTTCAACTGAACCACACCCAACGTTATCTAAACATATAGTTGCCCCAAAACTATAGACCAATTAACGCCAGTCATTGCTATGGAGTACTTTATCAATTGTAATTCCTCAACATTGGCGCCGTACACTGATCCCTTGGATGAGCTACGCGCGGCCCATTTGTACCGGAGGTTAGGCTTTAGCGCCTCGGTACAGACCATTAATGCAGCTGTTGGACAGACTGCTGACACACTTATTGACAATCTTGTAGACCAAGCGCTCGCGCTTGCACCAATAGCACCACCAGCGTGGGCAGATTGGACCAATGATGACTATCCGGCTGATGATGATCTTGCCGGTCAGTTACGAAGAGCTCAACAAGAAGAGTTTGCTACGGCATACGGAAATTCACTTTTAGATAACAATTTACGTGACAGATTGAGCTTCTTTTGGAGCAACCATTTTGTTACAGAGATAGATGTTTATAATTGTAATTCATTTTTATACTATTATATAAACTGTCTACAGCGAAACGCTATAGGAAACTTTCGAACCTTTGTAAGTGAAATTGGATTGACCAGCGCCATGTTATATTATTTGGATGGTGTTAGAAACCGTGGTAACAATCCGAATGAAAACTATGCCAGGGAGCTGTATGAGCTTTTCACCCTTGGTGAAGGCAACAATTACACGGAAGACGATATCATAGAAACGGCAAAAGCAATTTCTGGATATACCGAAAATGGGGAAGTTGGCTGTACTCAGGTCACATTTGACCCCACAGAATTCAATACTGAAAACAAGACCATTTTTGGGCAAACTGGAAATTGGGGTTATGATGATGTCATCAATATCTTATTTACCGAAAGACCCAATGAAATTGCTTGGTTTATCTGTAAAAAACTATATGAGTTCTTTGTTCATCCAGATTCTGATGATGCTGATGGCAATGCCCAGGCCATAATCAATGGGATGGCAGCCACTTTTACATCCAACAACTTTGAACTAGCCCCTGTACTACGTCAATTATTTAAAAGTCAACACTTTTTTGACGAAGACGCTATTGGGGTAATCATAAAAAGTCCTTTCGACCTTTATATGAACTTGATTAAAGAAACTGGTTTCACTTACGATGACAGTACAGTGATCAATGTGATCGATGCATCGAGGTTAATTGGACAAACACTCTTTGATCCATTTGATGTGGCCGGTTGGCAAAGAGATCGACAGTGGATCAATACCAATTTTATCATTGGTCGTTGGTTGACCTCTGAGGTTTTCTTGGAACGTTTCTTCCAGGCCAATCCAGAACAATTTAGAACATTGGCCATGGACGCAGTAGGAGCTGGTGATGCAAATACCAGTAATCCGGAAACTGTTGTGCGTGCTTTAGTGAACAAATTCACGCCAAAAGGTTTATTAACGGATCAAGATTTTGAAAACGCCATGGATGCCTTCAAAATTGATGATGTCCCAGAAAACTACTATTCTCCAGATTACATTGCTGGCGGATTGAGCCTTTGGATACTTTCAGCAAGTTTGGAAGTACCTACCCAAGTATATGTTTTACTAAGACATTTATCCAGAGAACCCGAATTTCAACTAAAATAACCTCACCATGTGCGATACTCATCATACTCACGATACATCACCTCATAAAGGCCTTGAACACGAAGGTCACGATTTAGAACACAAAGCATGGAGCAGACGGTCCTTTATCCAAGCATTGGGTATAGCCGGTTCTGGATCTATGTTCTTGGGAAGCAATTTGGTTTCCGCCGCTGCACCATCACCGCTGTCAGCCGCTATTGCAGATGCTGAGACCGATAACATTTTAATCCTGATCAGATTATCTGGAGGTAACGACGGATTAAGTACTGTTATTCCCATTCAACAATATGATACTTATGCTAACGCAAGACCTAACATTTATATCCCAGAAAGTAAGGTCCTAAAACTTACCGACGATTTCGGTGTGCCTACGTACATGAATTCTCTGGAGCCCTTATGGGGCGATGGACAGTTTAAAGCTGTACATGGAGTAGGTTACGAAGGCCAAAGTCTATCCCACTTTACGGGGTCAGATATTTTTGCCAACACCGATCTCACCACAACCGGTTTCGATGGATTGAATACTGGTTGGATGGGAAGGCATTTTGAAGAATGCTACCCTGATTATTTGATCAATCCACCCGAATCCCCTGCGGCCATCCAGATTGGAAACCTGTCCAATTTGGTTTTCCAAGGTGAAGAAACCAATTATGCTTTTGTGACCAACAATATAGATCAGTTGGAAGAAATTGCACAGACCGGATTCTTTTATGACATTGAAAATGCACCTTTTGACAACTGTATGTACGGTGATCAACTTAGATTCTTAAGAGGTGTTGCCAATACTACCTATGAATATGCCGGTAAAATTCACGAGGCATACGAAAGGGGACAAAACCAGGTTGAATACCAAGACAACGGATTCGCAAGACAATTGGCCTTGTTGGCTCGATTGATCAAAGGTAACTTGGGTACCAAGGTATATATGATTTCCATGGGTGGATTTGACACTCACGGTAATCAGCCACTTGCCCATGAACGTTTGATGACCAATCTCTCCATTGCCATTAACAACTTCTATGAAGATGTTGCCTTTACCCAACAAGATGATAAGGTATTGAGCATGACCTTCTCAGAATTTGGACGTAGGATTTTTGAAAATGGTTCTAACGGAACAGACCATGGGAAAGCAGCCCCTACCCTTTTCTTCGGATCAGGATTGAATGGAAGTGCCTTTATTGGAGACCATCCATCTCTGGATAGTCCCAACAGTAGAGGTAATTTGGAATACACCATGGATTTCCGAAATCTATATGGTACCGTACTTGCCGAATGGCTCTGCGTACCAAGAGCAAAAGTAGAAGAACACTTATTGGGCTATCAATATCAAGCAATTGATCTTGGCTTTAATTGTAGCGGAGAGGTATTTGATGATATCGCTATGGATAGTGATCCACCAACACTACCTGATACTCCTCCGAGTCCAGATGGAATGGATCCAGATCCAGATGCATTGGCAGCAATTGTCCATAGACCATATTATCCAACAGAGCGAGCTCCGCATATTTATTTGGAAATGCCTGTTGCTGCCCATGTTGATATTCAATTGTACAATATCCTCGGGCAAAATGTAGGTACCGTTTTCAATGAAATGATGTTGGAAGGCTCAGCCGAAATTAATATCCGTGAACGAATGCGGGATACGCTTTCTACCGGTAAATACATTTACCGTATCTCCGTAGGAGAAGAAAGAATGAGTAAATCGGTTATGATTATGTAACCAAACATATAAAGTAAAATTCCAGAATCCTCCGATAGTGCATATCCCCACCCCAATTATGGAATGCGCGATTCGGAGGTTTCCTTTTTAAGTCAATTTGGATTTATCCTTATCAGTTTTAAACCCAAGTGCTTTCTTGACCTCATGATTTTTGTCTTTATAGACCTTGGACAATTCCTCTTTCTTTTCCTCCTTTAAAACCTTCTTGAATTTTTCAAGCTTTTTAAATTTTTGCGGGTTTCCTGTGCTCATAGCTAATTAATTGTAAGTTAATTCCTATAAATAACTGATAATCCTTTCTTTTATTTTTAATAATCATAAGTTTTTCTATTCTAACAGCACTTCCAAGAAGCTACAAAAAATGCCAAAATCACTCCAATGAAATTCAGTATTTTTGGGGCTTAATTACAGCATAGCATGTCGAATACCAAAACTCCTTCAAGATATACCATTACTGCAGCCCTTCCGTATACCAATGGCCCCATCCATATAGGCCATTTGGCCGGGGTTTATGTTCCTGCGGATATCTATTCTCGGTATTTGCGATTGAAAGGCAATGATGTTGCGTTCATATGCGGAAGTGATGAACATGGTGTGGCCATTCCAATGAAGGCGAAAAAAGAAGGAGTAAGTCCAAAAGAAATTATTGATAAATACCACGGAATCATCAAAAAATCATTTGTTGATTTTGGGATCACCTTCGACAATTATTCCAGAACCTCAGCAGAAGTCCACCATAAAACAGCATCCGACTTTTTCAAAAAACTCTATGATCAAGGTGATTTTATAGAAGAGGTCACTGAGCAACTTTATGATGAAGAGGCCCAACAATTTTTGGCCGACCGATTTGTTACCGGTACATGCCCCCGATGTGGAAACGAAGAAGCCTATGGCGATCAGTGTGAAAACTGTGGCTCTTCGCTGAATGCTACCGATCTAATTAATCCAAAATCTACTATCACGGGAGGAGTCCCTTCCTTGAAAAGCACCAAACATTGGTTTTTACCCTTGGATCGTTATGAAGATTTCTTAAAAGAATGGATCATAAAAGGACATAAAAATGATTGGAAGCCCAATGTGTATGGCCAATGCAAATCTTGGATTGATGATGGGCTAAAACCCCGCGCCGTTACCCGTGATTTGGACTGGGGAATCCCCGTTCCCGTAGATGGTGGGGAAGGAAAGGTCCTTTATGTTTGGTTTGATGCACCAATAGGATATATTTCATCAACAAAAGAATGGGCAGAACGCGAAGGCAAGGATTGGGAGCCTTATTGGAAAGATAAGAATACCAAATTGCTGCATTTTATTGGGAAGGATAATATTGTTTTCCATTGTATCATTTTCCCAAGTATGCTGAAAGCACATGGTGATTTTGTGCTTCCTGAAAATATTCCCGCTAACGAGTTTTTAAATCTGGAAGGCAACAAACTCTCCACTTCCAAAAACTGGGCGGTTTGGTTACATGAATATTTGGAGGAATTCCCGGATATGCAAGATGTTTTGCGCTACGCATTAACTGCCAATGCACCAGAAACCAAAGACAACGATTTCACCTGGAAAGATTTTCAAGCAAGAAACAACAACGAGTTGGTTGCCATTTTTGGCAATTTCATCAACCGGGTAACTGTGCTCACCCACAAATATTATGATGGGGTTGTCCCGACACCATCCGACTTTACCGATGTTGATAAAAAGACTTTGGAAGCCCTAAAGGGCTTTCCAGAAATTCTCGACAATTCGTTGGACCGCTATCGTTTTAGGGAGGCTAGCCAAGAATTGATGAATTTAGCCCGCCTCGGGAATAAATATCTGGCTGATGAAGAACCATGGAAGTTGATCAAAACAGATGAGGAACGCGTAAAAACTGTAATGTACATAGCGCTTCAAATCGCAACCAGTTTAGCAGTTATTAGCGAACCATTTTTGCCATTCACCTCAGAGAAACTCAAGAGCATCTTAAATATAAAATCAAATGTAGTTGAGACTTCATGGGATGAGTTAAGTACGAAAGAAGCACTACTTCCTTCAGCACATCAAATCAATAAAAGTGAGCTCCTCTTTCGCAAAGTGGAAGACAAAGAAATTGAAGCTCAATTGGCAAAACTAGAAGCCACCAAAAAAGTAAATGAACAAATGGAGAAAGAAGTTACCCCACAAAAAGAGACCATTACTTTTGATGACTTTACCAAATTGGATATGCGTGTTGGCACCATCGTTGAAGCTGAAAAGATGCCCAAAGCCAACAAACTTTTGGTATTGAAAGTAGATACTGGATTAGACACTCGTACCATTGTATCAGGAATTGCTGAAAGCTTTAAACCTGAAGATATTGTAGGCAAAAAAGTGACTGTTTTGGTCAATTTAGCTCCTAGAAAACTGCGTGGTGTGGAAAGCGAGGGCATGATTCTGATGACCGAAAACCAAGAAGGGAAATTAGTTTTTGTCAACCCAGATGAGGATGGGGTTGGGAATGGGGAAGGTATCAGCTAGTCATCTTCTCACTAAAAGTAACTTCATGCAACTCATCCCGTACATCCTTAAGCACACTCAGCTTTCAGAAAAGAGTATTGAAAATACGGTTGCTCTTTTAAACGAAGATTGCACTATCCCATTTATTGCTCGATACCGAAAAGAGCGTACCGGGAATCTGGATGAAGTTGAGATTGGTTCCATTGTAAAGTTCAAAACAGAATTCGAAGCTTTAGAAAAAAGAAAAGCTGCTATTATAAAAGCGGTTGGCGAACAGGGGTTACTTACTCCAGAACTACAATCTAAGTTTCAAAACTGTTCGGATTTGACCAGTTTGGAAGATTTATACCTTCCTTTCAAAAAAAGTAAAAAAACTAAAGCGGAGACCGCCCGCAAAAATGGGCTTGAGCCATTGGCCAAAAATATAATGTCGCAACGAAGCGATGAAATTGAGTTCATTGCCTCCAAATACCTCAACAACCAAATCCAAAATGAGCATGATGCCTTGGAAGGTGCTCGCCATATTATTGCCGAATGGATTAATGAACGTTCAGATATTCGAAATCAACTCCGGAATCAGTTAGAGCGACATGCCATTTTGGTCACCAAGGTCATCAAAACCAAAAAGGATGACGAGAAAGCCCAAAAATATCGAGATTATTTTGATTGGAACGAATTATTAAGCCGTTGTCCCTCGCATCGATTTTTGGCTATTTTACGTGCGGAAAAAGAAGGTTTCATCCGGGTTAAAATCGAAATTGATGAGGGCAAGGCGTTGGACAATATGGAAAGACGGATTATCAAATCCAACAATTCCTGCACGGAACACATTGAATTGGCCATCGCGGATTCATATAAGCGCCTTTTGTTTCCTTCGTTATCCAACGAGCTCTTAAAAAATGCCAAGGAAAGCGCAGATGCCGATGCGATAAAGGTTTTCTCTAAAAATTTAAAACAATTATTGCTCGGAGCTCCTTTAGGGGAAAAACGAATCCTTGCCATCGATCCCGGTTTTAGAACAGGTTGTAAAGTAGTTTGTTTAGATGCCCAGGGTGATTTAAAACACAACGAAACCATTTATCCACATGCTCCACAAAATGATAGCTCTGGTGCCATCAAAAAAATAAGCTCTTTGGTAGATGCCCATAAAATTGAAGCAATTGCCATTGGTAACGGAACGGCTTCCCGGGAAACTGAGCAATTGGTCAAACGAATCCATTTTAAAAATCCAATCGAGGTTTTTGTGGTCAGTGAAGCAGGCGCCTCCATTTATTCTGCCTCCAAGATTGCCCGGGAAGAATTTCCAAATTACGACGTAACCGTTCGAGGTGCGGTTTCCATTGGACGCCGTTTGGCGGATCCGTTGGCCGAGTTGGTTAAAATAGATGCCAAATCCATTGGTGTAGGCCAATATCAGCACGATGTAGATCAAAGCAAACTAAAGACATCCTTGGATACAGTAGTGGAAAGTTGTGTGAATTCTGTTGGAGTGAATATCAATACTGCCAGTGTACCCCTCCTCAGTTATGTATCTGGAATTGGCCCAAAATTAGCCGAGAATATTGTTGCCTATCGAAATGAAAATGGTGCTTTTACCAATCGACAAGAGATCAAAAAAGTACCACGACTTGGTGGGAAAGCTTTTGAGCAGGGCGCTGGTTTTTTGCGCATCAAAGAAGGTGAGAATCCATTGGATGACTCTGCTGTGCATCCTGAAAGTTATGCCATTGTTAAAAAAATGGCCAAGGATAAAGGAGTACCCGTATCAGATATCATCCAAAATAAGTCCGTTTTGCAAAGTATCAACTTAAAAAGTTACTGCACAGATACGATTGGAATGCCAACTTTGAAAGATATTCTGGAAGAATTGGAAAAACCGGGGTTAGATCGAAGGGAAAAAGCCAAAGTATTTACCTTCAACCAAAACATTAAACAAATTACGGATTTACAACAGGGACAATTACTGCCTGGAATCGTCAACAACATTACCAACTTTGGTTGTTTTGTGGATATTGGGATTAAAGAAAGTGGATTGATCCATATTTCCAACCTTTCCGATTCGTTCGTGAAAGATGTCAATGAACATGTAAGTCTTCATCAACAAGTAGTTGTAAAGGTTTTAGACATTGACATTCCCAGAAAACGCATTCAATTGGCATTGCATAAATAAGTTGGGGGGGACAGTAATGTTCGAAAGGGTATACCGTCTCATGTATCTAATATTTGCTCAATAAATTTATTTTTTAACTTTAGTTGATCAACCTTCTGCATTATGAAACCGTTTATTATTATCCTTTTCTTGCTTTTTGCAATTCCGTCAAACGCTCAAGACCTTAATATCAACAAAGACAATCTTTGGAACAATTTCACCTACGACATGGGCAATGTTCTTGGGGGGATTGGACACGCCTATAGTCGCCCTTTTCATTGGCAAGGAAATGACTGGGCCAATTTAGGTTATATGGTAGCTGGTACAGCCGTACTTTTTACTGTTGATGATGAGCTGGATCATTGGGTGGGTGGATTTAGAGAGGATGTCCCTGATTTTTTGGTGGATTATGGAAACGAATATGGAAGTCCGGAGAACAATTATATGTTTACCGGCGGAGTTTACCTGGCAGGTTTATTTACCAAAAATGAAAAATTACGAAGGACCGGGGTGCTTTTGATTGCTTCAGCTACCGCTGGTGGTTTTTTACAACAAGTAAGTAAACGACTCATCGGCCGGGCTAGACCTAAAAGTGGAGAATCTTCCAATGAATTTGACCCTTTTCATGTTAAAAGAGTACTTAATTACGACTCATTCCCATCAGGGCATGCCATGTTGGCCTTTACCAATGCTTATGCAATCGCTAAACAATTTAAAAATCCATGGGTAAAGGCTGGAATTTATACGGTGGGATTGATTCCCGGATTTGCAAGGGTCACAGATCGTTTTCATTGGGTTTCAGATATCGCGTTTAGTACTGTTCTCAGCATATTTATTGTGGAATCCATAGATCGTTATCTCGATTCCAAATACAATGAAAAATATAATGATACTCAAAAAAAGCTGAGCTGGAATCTCAGTTTTGGTCCAGGAACTATGGGTGTGGCTGTCCGATTTTAGCAATGCATTGAATATATCTTATTTTGAGTCAAACCCATTTCGTAATTTTATACTTCTAAAATCAAGAACATGCTATCCAAAAAACTTGAAAAAGCACTTAACGAACAAATTCGAATAGAGGCACAGTCCTCACAAGTATATTTATCTATGGCCTCTTGGGCCGAGGTAAAAGGTTTGGAAGGAGTGGCCGGGTTCATGTATGGGCATTCGGATGAAGAGCGAATGCATATGCTCAAATTGGTCAAATATGTAAATGAACGTGGAGGGCATGCTCATGTTTCGGACCTTGAAGCACCAAAAACCGATTTCGGAACGCTTCAAGAGATGTTTCAGGAATTGTATGATCATGAAATCTTTGTTTCGCAAAGTATCAATGAATTGGTTCATGTGACTTTAGAAGAAAAAGATTATGCCACGCACAACTTTTTACAATGGTATGTAGCGGAACAATTGGAAGAGGAAGCATTGGCCCGTACTGTTTTGGATAAAATCAACCTTATTGGTAACGACAAAGGTGGATTATATCTTTTTGATCGCGACATACAGCAATTAATAGTGGCAAGTGCAGCTTCGGATACTGCTGGAGAATAATTTTTGTTAAATCTTTTATTTAGATTAATTAAAAATAGCTATTTTTGGCCCATCTGTTCAGAGCAATGGGGAAAAAGAAGCAAAAAAAGAAAGACAACAAGTCGCAGCTCAGGGAACTTTGCCCTTCAAATTGCAAGTCGAAATGTTGTAAAAAATATAAAAAGTGTGAAAGCAAGCGCTGCAAACGTTGTCCTTGTTTTGACCTTTTAAAGAAAGTTGCATAAAAAAACCACCTTAAGGTGGTTTTCTTTTTTCAATTTTGTTTTTTCCTAGGAATA
The DNA here is from genome assembly GCF_014698935.1 of Flagellimonas sp. S3867. Lineage (GTDB taxonomy): Bacteria > Bacteroidota > Bacteroidia > Flavobacteriales > Flavobacteriaceae > Flagellimonas. The sequence goes on along the minus strand of NZ_JACVMN010000002.1, from coordinate 1,094,785 downwards.
TTTTGGACCATTTCCCCTGTTTCAGGCTCCAACAATTTATCGAAATCCGAAGAGGAAAGATATTCCCCTGCCTTTTTAAAATAGAGTTCACTATGCCTGCACATATTGTTGCAGCTTTGTAAATGGTTAAAATAGGCTTCTTTTTTACCTTTCATATAAACTAGATACGATGTAAAATCAGCAGTTCCCAAATGGCGTTCAAAATTCTGCTGGTCCATCCAATAATCTTGCTCATCCTGATGATTCGCCATTTGAAAGGAGTGTTCGTAATTGGCGTCCCGTTGTGCCATGGTCTCATAAAAGCGTAAGCTATGCGTGGTATGCAGATTATCTTGAGCAGAAACTCCGATACCGCAGCAGCTTGCGAAAACTATGATATGTATTCGAACCAATTTCATCTTGTCTTGACTTCATATATAAGACATTCAATTCCTCAAAGGGTTGCATCATCTTTCTATAATTTACTGTTAAACATTGACAATCAAAAAGAAAGGGGGTCAATTGACCCCCTTTATCGATAATCCGTAAATCATATGTGCTACTTTCCTAACATCAATAGCTCATTGCATTTTATTTCGGTTATATACCTTTTTTCACCTTCTTTGGTTTCATAAGAGCGTGATACAAGCTTTCCTTCAATGGCCACTTCCTTTCCCTTTTCCAAGAAATTCTCAACAATTTCTGCTACTTTACCCCATGCTACAATGTTGTGCCATTGGGTATCGGTCACCTTTTCACCTGTGGCGTTCTTGTAGGTCTCATTTGTTGCGATGGAAAATTTGGCCAACTTGTTGCCATTTTCCAAGGTTACCATTTCAGGGTCATTTCCTAAGTTTCCAATCAACTGTACTTTGTTTTTTAGCGAATTCATGATTTTTAATTTTACGATTAAACAGTTAATACTATCGAACTAATTTCGTCCGACAGGGCAAACATAGTAGCGGTAAAAAACATGAACCGGTATTAAAACATTTGTTTTCGTTTGTAAACGGATGTAAATGTTTGAAATCTTTAATTATAAGCTCTTTTCTGGTTCAGGAGGGTTTTCGTATCTTTAAATTATGAAATATCTCTACATCATAGCATTTGCCCTTGTTGGACATATCTCTCCAAAGTTTATTGAGATTTATGGTAGTGGAAATAAATCAGCTTCCACAGAAGATTCCGAATAACAATCCTCCTTTACAATTTTACCTTAGACCGCTTTTGAATCTTTTTCAAGTGGCTTGTCCCACTTTGTATATAGATGCCTTAAAGACTATACTCCGAAGGGGTTTTGCCAAACAGCTCCTTAAATCTTTTGGTGAAATAGGAGAGGTTATTAAAACCCACCTGATAGGCAATTTCGGATATATTCCCGGCTTTATTTTCTAACAATTGAGCCGCTCTTTTAAGTCGAAAATCGCGAATAAAATCTTGGGGTGATTGATTGAGCAATGCCCTCATCTTTCTGAACAATTGGGTACGGCTCATTCCTGTTTCCTTGGCCAAATCCTCCACTCCAAAGGAGGAATCATCCAACCGTTGTTCCAGAATCCGTACTATTTTCTCCAAAAAGCGCTCATCCACTGATGTAATAGCAAGAACCTTTGGCTCCAAGGTAAGCTGCCGACTATATTTTTCCCTTAATCGCTGTCGTTGGTCAATTAGGTTTTTTACACGGGCTATCAGTTCTTTCTTATCAAAAGGTTTGATAATATAATCGTCCGCCCCTGTCTCAATTCCTTCCACCTTTGAAGCCTGAGAGGCCAGAGCAGTAAGCAAAATAACGGGGATATGACTTGTTTTTTCGTCCTCTTTTAACTTTTTGCAAAGCGAAAGTCCGTCCATATCGGGCATCATAACATCGCTGATAATAAGATCTGGTACTACCTTTTGCGCTATATCAAAACCTTCGACACCATTGGTGGCCTCCTTAATATTGTAAGTGTTGTTCAGATTTTTTATGACATATGATCTAACATCGTCATTGTCTTCAACGATAAGAACAAGCGGTAAGTCTTTTTTAATTGTTTCTTCCTCCTTTAAAGTCTTGGAAGGCCTAGATGGAATGGAATCCTTTATAGTTGATGGCTGTTCTGATACAACAGGTGTAATTTCACTTGCATCGAATTGTTCTTCTGAAATGGGAAGAATCAGGGTGAAAGTTGTGCCCTTTGCTTCTTCGCTTTCAACAGCAATGTTTCCGTGATGCAATTCTGTGAGTTCTTTGACCAATGCCAATCCAATACCTGTTCCTTTTTTAGCTCCGGTCTGGGATGCTTCGGCCTGGTAAAATCGGTCAAAAACCTTATCCAAGTCGGAACTTGCTATTCCTTTTCCCGTATCCTGCACCGCAATTTTTATGGATTCTCCCTCAGTTTTGTTTCTGATGATCAATTTGGCCTTAAAATCAACGCTGCCATTTTTGGAAGTGAATTTAAAGGCGTTTGCCAATAGATTGTTCAGGATTTTCTCCAACGCATCACCATCAAACCAAGCACTACTAATTTCGTCCGCAATGGTCACATTGAACTTAATGTTTTGATAATCGGCCCAAGAACTAAAGGAAGCTGTTACTGTTTTTAAAAAGGTTTTTAGGTTATCTTCCCTGACCTGCAGAGGCAACGCGCCAGCTTCTAATTTAGCAAGATCCAGCAGCTGGTTTACCAAGCCCAATAACTTTTCGCTGTTCCGTTTCATTAGTTCATAGCTTTCCTGGTGCTCCTGATTTTCTTTATTGGAGGATAGCAAGTCCTTTAGTGGGCCAAGAATCAAAGTCAACGGAGTCCGGAACTCGTGTGATACATTCGCGAAAAAACGGGACCTTAGGGTCACAAATTCTCTTTGCTTTTTGTTCACCATTTCCTTAGCTCGCAGTTTAACCAGATAATTTCTAAAAAGAAGTATTGAAATTATTAAAACTGAAACTATTCCGGCCAACAACAGATTTCTTTGGGTCGTATTTTGTTTTAACAATGCCTCCTGGGCTGCGACCTCAGCCTGTTTTAACTCCCGCTCCTTTGTCAATAACTCTATTTGCTGATCTTTCTTTGCGGTTTCATACTGTATTTCCCTGGCCACCAAGTTTTTATTGGCCTCATCATCAAAAATGCTGTCCTTTAGCTGATGATATTCCTCCAAATAGGTAAGGGCATGGGTTTGGTTGCCCATATTCTTGTTCAGTTTGTACAAGGCAAACGATAGTTTACTTTTTATTTCTTTAGAATCTGTCAGTCGAGATACCTTCCATCCCTCCTCAAAGTTTTTTCTGGCGTTGGCAAATTGATTTTGGTTCGCTTGGATGGTCCCCAATTCATACAAAGAAGTAGCTATGTTGAAATTGTCAAGCTCAATGACCTTTTTCAAGGAAATGCTTTTATTAAGAAATTCAATCCCTTTTGATGCATTATCCTTGCCATGCAAAACACCCAAACTGTGATAATTTAAACTTGAAAGGTCCCTAAAATTGCTTTCTTGTGATAGTTGAAGGCTCTTATCAAAATAATACAGGGCAGAATCCCGCTGCCCATATTTGTCCATAACCACTCCTAAACTATGGTTGTTGGAAGCCGTAAGTCGGGCATCACCCACTTCTTCACTGTTGTGTAAAGAGGCACGATAATATTTAAGAGCACTTTTATAGTTCTCCATGTTTTCATAGACACCGGCAATGTTTTCAAAACAGCTGGCCAATAAATACCGATCTTCTTCCTCTTCAAATACCGTAAGCGATGCAAAGAAATCTTTTAGGGCCAGATCATAATTACTATAGTTCCACTGAATGGTGCCCAGATTGAAGTTTACTTTGGCAACGGACAATTGATCACCTGCCTGTTCAAAATATGGGATTGAGGCGGTAAGATTTTTATAGGCCTTTTTATTATCCCCTTTATAAAGATAAACCGCCCCAATGTTCAGGTACCCATCTGCTATGCCAAGGGTATCCCCAATCTCATTTCTAAAAGCAAAATCTTTTTGGTAATATGAAATGGCTTTGTCATATTCGGAAATTGAGGAATGCAATAACCCCAAATTGTAGTTGATATCATGGACCCCATCCAAATCTCCCAGTTTTCGAAATAGCTTTTGTCCATTTTCATAATACATGACACTGCTATCCATTACGCCTGTATAAAGAAAATAGGTCCCTTTGATCTTATCGGCAGAGGCCATCCCATAATCATAGGAAATATTAGAGGCCAAGTTGAAAGCTTTTTTGGCATATAGATAAGAGGTGTCCAAATTGACTCCTCGGTAGGTATTGGCAATATCCAAGAGCAACTTAACTGTCACGGTATCTTGCTCGCGCTTGTTTTCAAGCAAATGGGTAAGACTATCTATTTGTGTTCGGAGCTGGGCACTTGTAACCCAACAATTAATGCAGACAAAGCCAAAAAGGACGAGCTTTCTCATATGGGTTAGATGGGTTACCGGTGCTTCTACTAAGATAATGGTAATATCTGTCTTATCTCAAGAATTAACATTGATTTCATTGGTACTGAGATGGATAGGCGCAACCTAAGTATTAAAGATTGAAACATGGGTAGCAAAGTATAGGGGGGTCATGCGGTACTTTTAATCATAGTAATTTCCATAGATAGCCTAACATTTTCCAATAACCCATAAAATCCAATAATATGAAACGTATAAGCTATTTTCCGATGATTAAAAAACGAAGATTTCTCTACCACTTGCTATCCCTTCTATGGGTTGGTTGTTCCTTGGTGTCTTGCAGCACTGACGATGAAGGCCCAGATTGTTCCTTACAGGGTACAAATTTTTCCGTTTCCGAAATTTCTGGGAACTGGACAGCAACCGAAGCAAGTTTTTTCAACATTTCTACAGAACCAATTCAGGTGGTCGACGTTGTGGCCGAAGGTGGTACAGTTACACTATCAATCCAATCCAATGGTAGGTTTACCCTTAACATTGCAGAATCTGATGGATCTAACACCCGTTTTTCTGGAGATTTATGTTTTGATGAGGATCTTTTGGTGGTACGGTTTGATGGGGATGCCGCTGATGATTATGAATTTTTTCGAATAACATTCAACGGAACAAATAACTTAACTCTTGATGGACCGGCAGAATTTGATTTTGACGACAATGGCACCCCGGATCCAGCGGAAATAAGCCTAGCTTTGGTTAGGAGTTGAAACCGGTTTTCATAAATCGTTGATTCAATTCAACCAAAAATAATGTCCGTTTATTCCATATGGTAGTATCTGCCCATGGATTGGCAATATCTAGTCCTACATCCAAAGCTTGATGTTTATTTATAGCTCCTCTATCTGCGGATTAATTCTAATAAGTTCTTTTATAAAGCCCTCTTTGTCTTTTGGTGAAACCAAAATACTACTATGCTTATTGTAGATAATATTAAGTCGATCTAGGGATGCTGCGGGAGAACTGATCCAACTATTACTTTTGGCCACTATTTTTATGGTGGATATTTCAATCTTCCATTTGAATAAAACCCCTACTCTTATTACCAAGTTATTCCCTTCGATTACATAGTAAATCGAGAAAAACACATAAAGCACGAATATCAAGGTAAATAGATTAATACCTAAACCAAGTAAATTACCCTGCGAAATTATTGGAATAGTGGTGCCAATAATTACGGCAAGAACAAATAACAGCAACCCATAGCTAATCTTTGAAGGATATCTCTTCATCCGAGTCAACGTTTTCCTAAAGATAATCCAAAACGAATCGATTCATTTAATCAAGTATCAAAATTGCTGACTATGGGTAATTTTCGTATCCGCTTTCCTGTAGCGGCAAAAATGGCATTGGTCAGTGCAGGTATTGCCGGAGGTAAAGGTGGCTCTCCCAATCCACGTGGTGGTAGGTCATTTTTAATAAACTCAATATGTATTTCAGGGGTTTCATTCATCCGCATCCACCTATAATTATGAAAATTGGATTGCTCGGTAGCTCCATCTTTAAATGTGATTTCTCCATAAAGTGCAGCGCAGAATCCTTCTAAAATAGCTCCTTCAACCTGCGCTTTGGCACCGGATGGATTCACCACAATTCCACAATCCACTACTACATCTACCTTAAGAATATTTACCTTGTTGTTTTCCAATACATCCACCGTTACCACTTCAGCAATAAAAGATCCTGACATTTTACGAGCAGCAAAACCTCTACCCTGCCCTTCGGGCAGTGAGGTGTCCCAGTCGCTATTCTTTCTGACCTTTTCAATTACTTGAATGAATCTTGCGTTATCAAATTCATACTCGCCAACCACCGGTACCATTCGAGCTGGACCTATAAATTTCAGGAAGTAGTCTATAGGATCCATATTGTTTTTAAATGCCATCTCATCCAAAAAGCTTTGGATGGGAAATGCATTTGCCCCAGGTGCTACAGCCCGCCATTGCCCCAAGGGCACATCGCTTAAGACATGTCCATATTCAAATTGTAGATTTGGAACGAATCCTGCCGGAAACTCATATTCATCAATTTCGGTCCCTGCTGGTCTCCCTTCACGACCTAAGGATGTTTTCCGTGAGGCATTGGCCAAAATATGTTGCCATCCTGTAACCATTCCATCCTTATCCAGTGTAGCAGTCAATTTTTGAACACTCCCAGGTCGATACCAATCATGTTTTGTGTCTTCTTCCCTGGTCCAAGTCAATTTAACTGGCTTTCCCATTTCCTTGGACAAGATTGCTGCATCCATGGCATAATCCACATAATATCTTCTTCCGAATGCTCCTCCTGCCCTAGGCAAATGAATTTTTATCTGTTCCGGCTTTAAGTCAAATAGTTTAATCAAGCCTTCTTGTAAAGCTTCTGGGTTTTGTGTCGGTGCCCAGACTTCACAGACCTCATCACCAAAATCCACAGTACAATTCATGGGCTCCATGGTTGCATGTGCCAAAAAAGGAACTTCGTATACCTTTTCTAAGGTGGAAGCAGCCTCCCTTTTGGCCAAGGCAAAATTGCCGTCTTCCCTTTCTATGGAAGTATTGGAGAGCTGGGCATGGAAACGGTCAAATATTTCATCGGTGTTTTCCTTTCGTGATTCCGTATTATTCCATACTACCTTTAGTTTTTCCGCACCCTTAAATGCGGCCCAAGTTGAATTGGCAATGACCGCCACGCCATTTACAAAGTTTGGGCTATTGGGTCCTATGAGTCTACCTCCATATTTTTTATTATCTAGTTCAAGTACCTCAATTACACCTTCCATGGCTTTTGCTACTGTGGAATCAAACTCAGAGATGCCACCATCGAATACCGGATTCTTTCGAACTGTGGCATATACCATTCCTGGTCGCTTAATATCGATGCCGTATTCCATTTTTCCGGAGACCATCTTATCCAAATCGACTTGAGGAATGGGCTGACCAACTATAGTATATGAATCACTTGGTTTGAATTCGATTTCATCGGGCAATGGTATTTGTGCAGCTTCTTTCACCAAATCCCCAAAAGGAATGGATTTACCCGAGGCTTGGTGAACAACAGATCCATTTTTGCTGATTAATTCCGCTGCCGGAAGTTTTAGCTTTTGGGATGCCACCGTAATAAGGGCAAATCTGACCTGGGCCCCTGCGGTTCGCATTAAATCCCAATTCAAGATTACAGCATAGCTGCCTCCTGCCCATTGCTCATCATATTTTTCATTGAAATCTCCTTGGATGACCTTCACTTTTTTCCAATCGGCTCCCAATTCTTCCGCCAAAATCATTGGTAAAGATGTTTTGACACCTTGGCCTATTTCAGGATTTTTAGCGATTAGTGTCACCTCTCCTTCCGTATCAATGGTTACAAGCGGTAAAAATTCGAAGTTTTTTGCTGGTGTCTTTCCAGTCACGCACGATTGAAAATGCACCCCAATCACAAGAGCACCACTTGCGGATGCTGTTAGTTTGATAAAATTTCTTCTTCCAAGTGTGTTTTTCATTTTCCTACTTGTTTTATTTCCTTGCCTTCAATCACCTTATAGATTTGGTTGCTGACTAGATTTGTCGCTTTTTGTTTTGTGCCATTGGGCCATATGAATTCAACCTTGGCAATTTCCTGAGACGCCAATCCAAAGTGGATTTCCGGTGCATTTTCACTACCGTAACCCGTTTCTCTAACCAGATATCTTGTTTGAACGGTACCGTTTGAAGCAGTTAGTTTCACCCAACTACCTATTCCGTAACTGTTTGATGCTATTGCGGAGAGTTGAAAAACGACCCAATTATCTCCTTGTTTTTGATTGATGTAGCAGTCGTTGGGTTCGGCCTCTCCTCCCCAATTGCACACATATAGATCCAGATATCCATCCCGGTTTAAATCCCCCGAAGCCGTACCTGCGGAAATGTGCCCCTCAATTGCCGGCAGTGAATTGTACATTCTTTTAAATGCATGATCGGGATGGCCTGCAAAAAGGAAATTTTGAATTTCAGGATAACCCTCAGTTCCGTTGGCAACATAAAGATCTTGGCGACCGTCATTATTAAAATCGCCCCATGTTTGTCCTTTTGATGGTCTTCTTACCTCATAAGTAATCCCATTTTCCGTAATTTTTTTGAAAACTCCTGAACCTGAATTTTGATACAATGCATTTTCATCAGAGATTGAGACATTTGTAACATACATATCTAAATCCATATCAGAATCATAGTCCACAAAAGAAACTCCATAAGAAGCATTCAGTTCTTCTACCAAATCCCCTTCTGTCTGCTCTATAAATTCCCCTTTGGGTGAATTCCAATACAGATAGTTTCGGTGTTTGCCTGTAAATTTTCCATTGTTTTTAACCACAAAGTTCGCTACATATAGATCAGGGAATCCATCTCCGTTTAAATCTCCCCATAAGCAAGCTCTTCCATCTCCATTGTTATTTATCCATGGTCCAGAAGCAGCTTTTTTAAACTTTCCGCTACCCATATTGATATACAGATTATCGTCTTCGCCATCTCTATTTACCACAAAAACATCCATGTCCCCATCCAAATCATAATCACACCAACATGCTCCCGGCGAGTTGGTCAGATCACTTGTCAAATCTCCTGCATTTGAAGCTGAAAAGTTGCCTTCTCCATTATTTTCATAAAGCAGGTTGGGAACACCAAATTGGGTGGTGAAAAAAATATCCAAATCACGGTCATTGTCTACATCAATCGTATGAACAGATTCACTCCAGGCCTGGACTTTGTTTTCAGCAATTGGAATTCTTCCAAACTTGTTTCCATTATTGAATAGGATCGTATTTCCCAACATTAAGGTAGAATCTACCTGATTGGCCACAACAATGTCAAGCAAACCATCTGCATCCAAATCTGCAATAGACACACCTCTAGAACCTTGAGGCTGGCCCTCTAAATCCAATTTTTTGAAGGAAAAGTCCTGGGCAAATACTCCAGGGACACAGCAAATGAACAAAAGGAAGATAGCTACACGCATTATTTGTTCATTTTGTTTGATGCCAATTTTACCGCCTTCTTGACTCGTCCATAGGTGCCACATCTGCAAATATTTCCCGAAAGTGCAGTGTTTATGTCCTCATCAGAAGGGTTAGTATTTTTGGAAAGTAGTGAATAGGTACTCATGATCTGTCCAGATTGACAGTAGCCACATTGCGGCACGTCCATCTCCATCCAAGCCATTTGAATAGGGTGGTCGCTATTTTCTGAAATTCCTTCAATGGTGGTAATTTCTCCTTTTGTTGCCGACTCAACTGTAAGCGAACAAGACCGTATTGGATTACCATTGTGCAGTACCGTACAAGCTCCGCATAGCCCTTGTCCACAACCATACTTTGTCCCTGTGAGCTCTAAAACATCACGAAGTACCCATAGCAAAGGAGTATCAGAATCAGCAATTACCTCTTTTCTTTCAAAATTTATATTTAGCGCATACGATGGCATACTATTTTTCGTTTTTTGATTTTGACTGAAGAATTTGATGGATTATTCCAACACTTAAACTTACCCCAAACGGTAGAAGAAAAATGGGTTTTGCAGTAAACTGACCTATTTTTGTCAGCGAATTGACTTAATACGTTCTATCCTTAAAAAAGTGCGTGATGTCTTTGATAAAACTTTTGCTCACTCTCCGTTTCGTGCCGTCTTTCATAATGACCTCAAGAGTACTTCCGGTTCCTCTTGCAAGCTCGGATACGAAGTCCACATTGATAATGGTAGATCGATGGATTTTTTTGAAGGTTTCGGCTGGAAGTACATCGTAGAATGATTTCAAGGGTTTTCGCATTAGAAAAACACCCTCTGTTGTAAACAATTTGGTATAGTAATTTTCTGCGGCCAACCAATGAATCTGTGCTGGTTCACAAAAGTGTTTTTTACCACCCCTGGTCAGTTCGAAAAGTACCGGAGCTTCGATTTTAGCATCTTTTTTCCACCAAAGTTTGTCAATTACAAACCATAATATTCCAAAATCAATCAACGTCCAAAACACAAAAAAGTATCGATATACACCATATTTGGATCCTGTCAAGTCCAAGTAAGGGCTAATGGTTGAACTGAGGTTAAAAAACCAACCAAAGTGCATAGCGACCCAAGCAAACCCAATTCCGATAATCAGAGCTCTTCCATAGGTAATTCGTCTAAGCTTTTCAATAAGTATTTTGAATGCCAAAAAAATTAAAATCCATGGCAACCAGATGAGCAATTGCCATAATAGAACATGAATGAGGGTAACTTGGTCTCGGGTAGCATACTCTCGCCAATAGATCAATATTCCCAAAACCATGGAAATTGTGGTTATCAGAATCAGAAAGTTCTTCGTCTTCATGTTATTTTAGTGCTACAATGGGTTTCATTCGCTACTTTTCATGATTGCCGTCAAGATAGCAAGAATCGGGTTTTGAAGGAAGGACTTTGACATTACTTTTGGAAAACAAATTTGCATTATGGAAAGTCAAGAACACATTAACTACAATCGAATAGCAAAAGCCATTGCTCATATCAATACCAATTTTAGGGAGCAACCAACTTTGGATGAAATTGCCGAAAAGGTACATTTGAGTCCATACCATTTTCAGCGTATGTTCAAAGAATGGGCGGGCATCAGTCCTAAAAAGTTTTTACAATATACCAGTGTACAACATGCCAAAAAGGTACTGGATGAAAATAAAACCACACTTTTTGATGCCGCTATGGACACCGGACTTTCGGGAACCAGCAGATTGCACGACCTCTTTATTTCCATTGAGGGAATGACCCCAGGAGAATATAAAAATGGCGGTGAAAACCTAAACATCAACTATAGTTATGCGCAAAGTCCTTTTGGATTGGTAGTTATCGCATCCACCGAAAAAGGACTATGTTATGTCGCTTTCACAAATGATGAGGAAAAGGGGCTTTATGAGCTTAAAACCCAATTTCCAGAGGCAACATATCATCAAAGAGTAGATCAGACACAGGTAAATGCGCTTATGGTTTTTGCCAATGATTGGAGTCAAATTTCAGAGATAAAACTACATCTAAAAGGAACCGATTTTCAGTTGAAGGTTTGGGAATCGTTGCTTAAAATTCCTAAAGGCCAGTTATCCACCTATGGAAAAATTGCCAAAATGATTGAAAGACCTAAAGCTTCACGGGCAGTGGGTACCGCAATTGGAAGTAATCCGGTTGCCTACCTTATCCCATGTCACAGGGTGATTCAATCTTCAGGGAATTTTGGAGGGTATAGATGGGATAGCAATCGTAAAACTGCTATTATCGGATGGGAAGCTGCACAGGTACATTAAATGGAAATTTTTAAAGAAAAGCTAGCGACAATTCCTTGGGAAAAAATCACCCAAGAATTGAATGAGCAAGGTTATGCCATCATTGAAAATGTATTGGATGACCAATACTGCATGGAACTTATAAAAGGTTTTGAAAACCACAAACTGTATCGTAAAGTTGTTGATATGGAGCGCTACCGTTTTGGCAAAGGGAAATACAAATACTTCAAATATCCTTTGCCAGATGTACTAAGTGGACTACGAAAACTTATCTATCCAAAGCTGGTTCCTATAGCGAATCAGTGGATGCACAATTTAAAAAATGACGTCATTTTTCCTAAAAACCTTTCCGAGCTTCATGCCAAATGTGCCAATCATGGCCAGGTTTTGGCTACTCCTCTCATATTAAAATACGAAAAGGGAGGTTTTAACACACTTCACCAAGATCTTTATGGTGACGTCTATTTTCCCATGCAGGCAGTGCTGTTCTTAAACGAGGTTGAAAAAGATTATACGGGTGGTGAGTTTGTAATGACCCAACAAATCCCCCGAGCGCAATCCCAAGCTATTGTACTACGTCCAAAAAAAGGATCTATGTTGTTGTTTACTACCAATCATAGGCCCATTCTCGGCAAAAAAGGGCATTATAGGGTTGCGATGAAGCATGGGGTCAGCAAAGTGCTTTCAGGAGAACGTTATACTCTGGGAATCATTTTTCATGACGCTTCCGCCTAACATGATTTCACATCAAGAGTTAACCCCTTCGGAGCTTTTCCAAGCGCTAAAACATCAAAAAATACAATGGGCTGGAAATAAGAAATTAAAAATATACGGGTTGTTGCAGTGCAAATCAGGAAAGCGCATGAAAGAAATCAATCGTGTTTTCTTCACCTCAGAAGAGGAGGCTATAGCGGAAGGTTACCGTCCTTGCGGACATTGTATCCGAACAAAATATACAGTTTGGAAAAACAATAAAGTTATATTTGGGATTAAAATCAATTAGCATGCAAACTTGGTTAAATCCCATTGAACTGGAGGGAAACTTGGTCAAACTAGTCCCTTTGGCCACCTTCCATACTTCCGCTTTGCTTGAGGCTGCTTCTGATGGAAATCTTTGGGAATTATGGTATACTTCGGTGCCTTCGGTAAAAACTGTTGAATCCTATGTTCAAACGGTCTTAAATGAGCAAAAAGCAGGTTTATCCCTTCCTTTTGTTGTGGTTGAAAAGGCCACCGAAAAAGTTATCGGAACCACAAGATACCTAAATGCAGATTCCCAAAATAGACGTGTGGAAATTGGAGCAACTTGGTATGCCAAACGAACGCAACGAACGGGTATCAACACAGAGTGCAAACAGCTGTTGCTTACCCATGCCTTTGAGACTCTGAACACTATAGCTGTAGAATTCAGAACACACTTTCATAACCATCCATCAAGGAATGCCATCTTAAGATTGGGAGCCAAACAAGAAGGCATTCTTCGAAATCATAAAATTGACCATAATGGACTTCTTAGGGATACCGTTGTGTTCTCCATCTTGGATACGGAATGGCCCGCAGTGAAAAAGTCACTTGATTTTAAAATGAAAAAGTCCTATTCCTAAGATTTTTAAGCAGTTACTTTTGTGCTTGTTGTAGAAATCTGGCAAAATTATAACTGGCCTGTTCCAAATTTTCGGAACTCCTTCTTTTAGCATCATCCAAAGTTCCAATTCCATTGATAATGGAAGTTACATAATTCAGTCCCATCGCTTCCAGCTCATCTATTGACACCGCTACCGAACCACATAGCGCCGCTACTGGAATGTTCTTTGTTTTGGCAGATTGCACCACTCCATCTATTGTTTTTCCAGAGAGCGTTTGGCCATCCAGTTGTCCTTCTCCGGTAATAATCCAATCTGCACCATCAATATCTTTATCAAAATCTGCCATTTCCTTTATCAAGTCTATCCCGGATGTCAATTCTGCATTCAAAAAGACCTTGGTCCCAGCACCCATTCCACCCGCAGCTCCCGCTCCAGGGATTTCTTGCGCATCAATCCCAAACTCTTTGTGGACAACCGCAGCAAAATGCTGAAGTCCTTCATCCAAGAATTCAACATCCACGGGTGAAGCTCCTTTTTGTGGGGCATACACATAAGCCGCTCCCTGTTCTCCAAATAACGGATTGTTCACGTCACAAGCCACTTTGATTTGAACATTATTAAGCTCAGGAAGCACATTTGAAGCATCAATTTTGACCACTTCAATAAGCTTTTCCCCTATAGGGGAAAGTTGGTTTCCTTTTAAATCTAAAAATCGGTACCCTAAGGCTGATGCCATACCCATTCCGGCATCATTAGTTGCACTTCCGCCAATACCCAAAACAATTTCCCCGGCACCTTGTTCTATGGCATGGGCAATTAGTTGACCCATCCCTAACGAAGTTGTTTTCATACAATTAAGTTCACTTTTAGTCAAGAGCTTATATCCAGAGGCTTCCGACATTTCAATAAATGCAATTCTTTTTTCTTTTGAGAAGAGGTAGCCGGATTCGATATCTCTAAAAAGAGGGTCTTTCACCATCACTTCGACCTTGGAAGCTTGCAAATAATGCTGTACCACATCCGTGGTCCCATCTCCTCCATCTGCCAAGGGCATATGTATGATGTCGGAATTTGGAAACACCCTTCGCATTCCCTTTTCAACCACATCGCAAAATTGCTGTCCGGTCAATGACCCTTTATATTTGTCTGGAGCCAAAATAAACTTCATACTTCTAAATGTAAGATTTCTTTTTTATCCATTTTAAAACGGCATGCGTTTTGCTTCCACTCTCAAAGTAATTACCTTTAAATAAATTTCATATCATGAAAAAAACAGTAACCATTTTAATATTTTTCAGCTTAGTTATGGCTTCTGCACAAACCAAAAACTTTTTAGACATCCCCTATTTAGAAACATCGGCCCGAGTGGATACTTTGGTCACACCGGATAAAATCTATTTGAACATAACCATTCAGGAAAAAGATTCGAAGGGTAGAAAGTCCGTTGAGGAACAAGAAAACAAGATGGCACAAAGTCTGCGTATGTTGGGCATCGATTTGGACAAACAATTGGTCATTAAAGACCTGAGCAGTAACTTTAAAAAGTATTTCCTAAGGCAAAAAGCCGTGCTTAAAAGCAAGCAATATTCCCTTTTGGTCTATTCAGGAAAAAAAGCCGGTGAAGTAATGGTCGCTCTAGAAAAATTGGATATTGCCAACACCTATCTTGAGAAAACTGAATATTCCAAAATGGATGAACTTGAGTTGGAACTCAAATCCAAGGCCGTTAAAAAGGCGAAGAAAAAGGCAGAAGCCTTAACAGCTCCCCTTGGGCAAAAAGTGGGTGCCGCGATTCATATTTTGGACACATCGACACCGTATTATCCAAGATATAATCAAGCTCCCAGAATGGAGATGAAAGCAATTTCCATGGATTCAGGCCAGGCTGAACCTTTGGATATTGATTTTGAGAAAATAAAGGTGGAGACTTCTGTCAACATAAAATTTGAATTGTCCAAATAAGCCTTCCTTGTTCGTCTTTATAACAAAGATGACAGTTTATGAAAATTTTATTTTGCTTTTTAGCATTCGGATTGAGTTTTGGCCATGCCCAAAACACCCTTCAGTTAAAGGAGGGACAGCAGTCGCCAAATGCCACTTTGGATGACGTCTCTTGGATAACAGGACATTGGAGAGGTGAAGCTTTGGGTGGTATTGTCGAAGAAATTTGGAGTCCTCCATTGGGAGAATCCATGATGTTTTCATTTAGACTGATCAACAATGGTAAAGTTTCATTCTATGAAGTTGGACACATACGCCAAATAGATTCCACACTCCTATTACAGCTTAAACATTTTCATGGAGATTTAAAAGGCTGGGAAACCAAAGATGAGACAATAGATTTTAAACTTGTGAACCTTGAAAAGGACAAGGTTTTTTTTGAAGGCTTGACCATGAAGAAATTGAGTGATGATGAAATTCAGGTGTATGTGGTTATAGGAAAGCATGATAGCGCCCAAGAATTGGTTTTCAATTACAAAAGATACCAATAGCGATGCAAATCCATAACGGAAAGCGTCGCGCTGACTCGTGACTCACGCTTTTCCCAATTAGAATTCTGGCATTTTGTGAAAAATGCGCGATATTGTAGTATCCTAAATCAAAAATTATGTCCGCAAAAAATTGTTTGGAATGTGGGGAAAAATTGATTGGCAGGGTCGACAAAAAGTACTGTTCCGACCATTGTCGAAACGCTTATAACAACAAACTGAACAAGGATAGCAAAAACCTGGTCAGGAACATCAACAATAGATTGCGAAAAAATTACAGAATTCTGAATAGTTTCACTTTAAAAGATGGGAAGACCACTACAACAAAAATGCAGTTGATCGATAAGGGTTTTGACTTTGAATATATCACAAACCTATACACCACAAAAAAAGGAAGCACGTATTACTTCCTTTATGATCTAGGATATTTACCATTGGATAACGACCGTTATATGATCGTCAAACGTGAATAGTCTATCATTTCCAGTTTTGTGCACTTAATTTTAGTGCGGCAATTACAATATCCTTTCTGCTAATTTGCCCGACCAAAATGTCATTTTTCATGACCGGCAGTCGACGTCTATTATGTTTATCGAATACACCTGCAGCATCAAATATGCTCATATCGTGCGGAATCGTTTGCACATTTTTGGTCATAAAACGCTCTACACTCTTATCCAATATGGGTTGATTGAAGTACCTACTTTCAGAAATTTGCTTCATACAGTCCGCTTCGGAAATGATTCCTACCAAAAATCCATTTTCATCCATTACCGGCCCTCCGGAAATATGATGTTTGGCAAACGCTTCCATAACTTCCAAAATAGATTGTTCCGGAGCAAAAGTCACCAATTTCTTGGTCATATAGTCCTCAACAAGTATGGGCGCATCATAATCTTTTTTTGAGGAACCCTTTGCTCGAACACCCTGAAAACTCTTGATTGCCATAGTGTTGATTTTTAAGGTTGAATCTTAAATATAGGATTTTTCCTCGAATTATTTAAATTTTTAAGCTCAAATGCACAAACCTTTCTTAATTTCATATTTTTATGTGCCAACTCGATAAACCATGAAATTTTCCCGAACACTTGCCCTTTTATTTCTCTTACTGGCCGTTTACTGGAGCTATAAATCTTTAATGCCTACCTACAAGGCCGATTTAGAGGCGGAACCAGGTTCCTTTGCAACGGACAGGGCTTTGGTCCATGTAAAAAACCTTTCCAAAGAACCCCATGCAGTGGGTTTTCCGGGTCATGCCAATGCAAGAAGCTACGTTATTTCAGAATTAAAAAAATTAGGGCTTGAAACCACTTTGCAAGAAGGCTATACTGCTGGCGACTGGGCGAATCTGAGCAAAGCAACCAATATTTTGGCCCGAATTGAAGGCTCTGAACAAGGAAAAGCTCTGCTTTTGCTGTCCCATTACGATAGCAGCCCCCATTCGTCCCTTGGTGCTAGTGACGCTGGGAGCGGTGTTGCCACCATATTGGAGGGGATTAGAGCTTTTTTAGCCGAAATCAGGACGCCCAAAAATGACATTATCATTCTTATTTCAGATGCAGAAGAACTGGGGCTGAACGGAGCAGACCTTTTTGTGAAAAATCATCCTTGGGCCAAGGAAGTTGGACTCGTACTAAATTTTGAGGCAAGGGGCAGCGGTGGCCCTAGCTATATGTTGATCGAAACCAATCAGGGCAATGGAACCTTGATCAAGGAATTTACCGCAGCAAATCCCGAATATCCCGTGGCGAATTCTTTGGCATACAGTATTTATAAAATGCTTCCCAACGATACTGACCTTACCGTATTTAGAGAAGATGGAGACATTGAAGGTTTCAATTTTGCCTTCATCGATGATCATTATGATTACCATACTGTTCTTGATAATTATGAGCGGCTCGACAGAAACACCCTGGCGCATCAAGGAAGCTATTTGATGCCCTTACTTCGTTACTTTAGCGATGCCGATTTGAACAACTTAAAAACCAATGAAGATTATATCTATTTCAACCTTCCATACTTTAAATTGGTTTCCTATCCGTTTAGTTGGATATGGCCCATGTTTGCAATAGCCCTTATTGCTTTCATCATTTTGTTGATCATGGGTTTAAAAAAACAACGCCTGGGCATGAGTGGTATGCTTAAAGGGTTTGTGCCCCTTTTGTTGTCCCTTATCATTAATGGTCTTGTTGGATTTTTTAGCTGGAAAGCCATACAATGGTGGTATCCAGGTTTTGGTGATATGCTCCATGGATTCACCTATAACGGCCACCTGTACATTATGTCGTTCGCCATGTTATCCTTGGCCGTATGTTTTTGGTTTTATCATAAATTCCGAAAGATTAGTGTGCCTGAGCTTTTGATAGCCCCCATTTTTGTTTGGTTACTTATTTGTGGACTGGTGTCGGTTTATCTTCAAGGTGCAAGTTTTTTTGTAGTGCCACTTTTCGGTTTGCTGGTGGCCCTTATGGTAACCATAAACCAAGAAGAACCAAATCCTTTTCTGCTCGTATTTTTAGCACTTCCAGCAATTTTTGTGTATTCTCCATTTATAAAAATGTTCCCTGTAGGGCTAGGATTAAAAATGATGGTTGCAGCTACGGTTTTCACCACCCTTCTTTTTGTTTTGGTGCTCCCATTTTTTGGACAGCTTAAAAACAGAAATCGAATGGCTTATTTAGCTATGTTCCTTTTCTTTGTTTTTAGCATCTCTGCGCACATCAAGTCTGATTTTAATGAAAAAAGGCCAAAGCCGAGTAGTCTGTTGTACGTTTATAATGCAGATAATGATAGTGCTGCGTGGGCTACCTATGATAAACAGTTGATTGGTTGGAATGGTCAATTCTTGAAGGACAAAGCAAAAACTTCAGAATCCACAGGATTCAAAACACTGGCCAGTAAATATGGGTCCGGTTTTACCTATACCTCCGAAGCGCCAAAAAAGGATATCGCGGTTCCATGGATTGATACGGTAAAGGATACTGTTATTGGAGATAATCGAATACTTGAATTATGCGTTACTCCGAAAAGGAAGGTGAACAGACTTGATGTTTATGCAAGTTCTTTCGAATTCAGTGCAGTTAAGGTGAACAGTATTCCTTTATCCGACGATTTCTTGAAAAAGAGAAGGAAAAAATTGGTAACTCATTATATTAGCAATAACGACTATACGGAATTGGAAATGAGCTTTCCTAAAGATTCGGTTTTGGAACTTACCTTTTATGAGTCGTCCAACGATTTGCTCAACAATCCGGATTTTACGGTCCCTCAACGTCCCGCAACCAGTATTCCTATGCCTTTTGTGCTCAATGACGCCATTTTGGTGACCAAAAGTCTTCGTTTTGAATAAAAAAATAGGGGTTATGGGCTGTGGATGGCTCGGATTGCCCCTTGCCAAACAGCTGGTAGCCGATTCACATAACGTGCATGGCACCACAACTTCCAAGGAAAAAATTGTCGTATTGGAAAATCTCGGAATAACTGCCCATGAAATTGCATTGTCGGCCGCAACCATTGGTGGAGATGTTCAAAATTTCCTGTCTCAAATAGATTTCCTGATTATAAACGTGCCTCCAAAACTGCGCAACGGAAATTCTGAGAGCTTTTATGAAAAAATGGGGTTGTTCTATGATGAAATCAAAAAAAGCTCGGTTTCGCATATCATTTTCGTTAGTAGCACAGCGGTGTATGGTAATATTACAGGTGAAATTACCGAAGATTCCATTCCACAACCTGTTACCGAATCAGGGAAGCAATTATTGGCTTCTGAACAACTTTTCTCCCAGGATCCTGAACTCAATTCGACCATTATTCGCTTTGGGGGATTGATAGGCCCAAATCGTCATCCGGTGATCATGTTGTCCAAAAGGCCAAATCTCACCAATGGGAATGACCCCATCAACCTAATACATTTGGATGATTGTATACATATGATTAGCACCATTTTAAAAAACAATTATTGGGGAGAAATCTTCAATGGCGTTTATCCGTTGCATCCTACTAAAAAGGAGTATTATACGCAAGAAGCCCTTAAAATAAGTGTTCCACAACCAAATTATTCAAAAAGTCTTCCTTCTAAATTGAACAAGATCATTCTTGCCAAAAATTTTACGGATAAATCGCATCGTTTCAATACTTCGGTCATTTCGTAGGTTGATAAATCCTATTTCGATTTTTTCTCGATTCATATAGTATTCTTTAACAGCTTAATACCAATTATTTTTTTAGTTTTGGCGCACCAAAAAACATGAGAGATGAGAAAAATTGCGGTGTTGATACTTTTATTCATAGGTTTCAGCGGAATTTCACAAAGCAACAACGAACTTACCGAGCACTATAAGGCTTTTTATAATGAGATGCGTTTACAAGGCGATATTGCTGGTGTCATCAACGCTCTTACACATTTAAATGTGCTTTCGCCATCTACGGCACGGAGAGATACATTGGCATTTGTGTACATGAACAACGGCCAACATTTGCAGGCTTTGAACACCATTGGTATTGAAAAGAAAACTGACGATTCTGATTTGGCAGTTCAGGTAAAAGCGGTCTCTTTAAAAGGATTGAACCAACCTAAAAGGGCCTTGGAACATTTTGAAGTACTTTTTTCCAGAAATCCATCGGCCTATTTGGCATATGAACTGGCAGATCTTAAAATCCAGGTTGGGGATACGGATGGAGCTTCTACCAATATTGAATATGGCATTGTCAATGCCAAGGATGACCAGAAATATGCCTTCTATGAAAGGCAGCAACCGTATGAGGTTCCTTTAAAGGCAGCTTTTCACCATTTAAAAGGTTTGGTAATCTTCAACAAGGATAAAAATAATATAGATACTGCGATTGCTTCCATTGATGAGGCGCTAAAAATTGACCCCAACTTTAATTTGGCAAGTTTAAGCAAGCAAGCTTTGGAATCGCGCAAGCAACAGCCCGAAGGAGAAAACAAAAACTAGTTCTTCTTTTTTAAATCAAGCAACAAAAGGCTGTCTTTTTCCTTTTTAAGTTGAATAAGTTCCCCAACATTTTCGTTGGGAACAGCAATTGAAAGTACATAGTGGGCAATTTTCCATTGCCCATTTTCTTTTTTTATCACTCCCGATCCACGGCACAGTTTCATTTGGGTATCCAGTAGTTCATCAAACCATGCTATATCTTTAGCTTCGTTCAAATAAATGTTTCGTTCCACCGATGTAAAACTCCAAGCCTTCCCTCGGTCAAAATAAGGCTTTGAGAATTCCCTAAATGCCTTGTTTTGCCAATTTTCAGTTGCGTCTGTACCAATAAAAACCCCGTTACTGGTCATCATTCCAAAATAGGATTCAAAATTGGCATTGGCGGCAGCATAATGCCAACTATCCAATAGTTTGTTTATAGTTTTCTTCTCATTTTCCTGAGCTTTTAGGCCAAGGCAAAGGGTCATCAAAACCCATAAAAACATGCTATTCTTCATCCAAAATCAATTTTTCATCCAATTGGCTGTTTAAGACCACATTAAATTGTCTGCGAAAAGCATTGTATGCTTCCAACATTTCTATTGTGGGTTCTGTGGCATCATGATTGTTTAAAATACTGGCCTTTACTTTTAGAAAATATGTTTTGAGGACACGTTGCCGGCTCTTAATCTGAAGGTCATCAAGTATTCCAGGATAGGTTGAGGCCGCCAACAACTTTTCTTTTTCTATGAGATCATCAATGGCCAAAATCAAATCTTCATTGTTCTTAGCCTTGTACAAAACATCAAAACTACTGGACAAGGTCTTGAACTCTATCCAACCTTCCACCAATTTGGCAGCTTCGGGGTTTAATTCAAGTTTCTTCGGCATTTTTTGATAGTTGAATGCCAAATCTTCATCCTGCGCTTCGTCTGGAGTGACATTATTATTTTTACAGGCCGCCAATAGCAAAAGAGCTGCAAACCAATAGGACAATTTTCGCATAAGCGAATGTACAAATTTTAATAAAGGCTATCTTTGCAGCCTGATATAATTAACTTCATTTTAAATGCAGAAACCCATTCTCATTCTTGGTGCCTGTGGGCAAATAGGGACGGAACTTACGATGGAACTCCGGGCTAAACATGGTGCCGAAACGGTTATAGCCAGTGATATAAGGGAAGGCACCGAAACACTTATGGAGTCAGGTCCTTTTGAAATTTTGGACGCCACCAATTATGAGGCCATTGAAGACGTGGTAATGCATTACGAAATAGATGAGGTGTATTTGATGGCAGCTATGCTGAGTGCCACCGCTGAGAAGTTTCCCATGCGCGCTTGGAGTTTAAATATGAACTCTCTTTTTAATGTACTCAACCTTGCCAAGGAGAAAAAAATTACTAAAATTTTCTGGCCTTCGAGTATTGCTGTTTTTGGTCCGAATACTCCAAAGGAAAACACTGCGCAGAATGTAATCATGGAACCAAGTACGGTATATGGTATAAGCAAGCAAGCGGGAGAGCGTTGGTGCGAATACTATTTCAACAAGTTTGGTGTTGATGTGCGCAGCGTAAGATATCCTGGACTTATCAGTTGGAAGACGATGCCTGGCGGTGGAACTACCGATTACGCTGTGGAAATCTACCATAAGGCCTTGGAAGAGGGTGAATACAATTGTTTTTTAGACAAAAACACAAAATTACCCATGATGTATATGGATGATGCCATTAGAGCCACCATTAGCTTAATGGAAAGTCCGGCTGAAAGCTTAAACATAAGATCTTCCTACAATTTGGGAAGCATGAGTTTTAGTCCGCAGGAAATTGCGAAGAGCATACAATCCCATATTCCAGATTTTAAAGTGAGCTACAATCCTGATTTTAGACAACAAATTGCAGATTCTTGGCCAAGCAGTATAGATGATTCTGCGGCTAAAAATGATTGGAATTGGAAACCAAGGTTTGATTTGGACGATACCACAAAAGAAATGTTGGAAAATTTAAGGAACCTCCGATAAATTTCATCTCAGATTGATATCGGACTTACCTCCTGTTTTTTTCAAGAGTTTAATGTGGTGTATCTCTACTCCTTTATCTATGGGTTTGAGCATATCGTACATATTTAGGGCAACAACACTTGCTCCGTGCATAGCCTCGACCTCCACTCCCGTTTTGTAGAATGTTTTTACTACTATCTTTACCACAATTTCAAGGCCGTTGATTTCATAATCAATGCTACAAAACTCCACAGGTAGTGGATGGCAATCGGGAAGTAGGTCCGCTGTTTTTTTTACCCCAAGAAAGCCAGCTGCCTTACTCATGGCAAACACATCGCCCTTTGGCACGGTTCCTTCTTTAATAGCAACAATCGTGTTTTGGGAACTTACTTTTACAATTGCCTGAGCAATTGCTGTTCTATGTGTGGACTGTTTCTCAGTAATATCAACCATAGCTTAGGTATTTACTTTCCATTGATAAGAATCATCTTCAAAAAGCTCTTTCCCGAAAACTGGGACCTGTGATTTTATTTCTTCTACCACATATTCTAATGCTTCAAAAGCTGTTCTTCTATGAGGCGACGAAACAAAAACAAAAAGGCAAATCTCTCCAACGCCAACTGTGCCTAGGCTATGGTAGATGTGCATACAGGTGATGTCAAATTTTGAAAAAGTGTTTTCCCTAACTTCATGGAATTTTAGATTGGCCATGTCTTCGTAGGCGGTATACTCAATGGCGCCTACTATCTTCCCATCAATTTTATCAGCTCTTACCTGGCCTAAAAAAATATCATGTGCCCCAATTTCTGTTTTGGTCTGGTGTTTTGCAATGGAATCTGCAATAAAGGATGGCACAATAGCACCCTTTACAAAAACATTTTTCACTTTCTTTTCCATGGAAGAACTAGTTTTTGCTAAGGTAAATAAGAAAAGTCAAAAATGAGGATAATTTGTACCCTCCAAGAACCGAATTTGCATCTAAAGTTTAGGAAACCCACCTGCCGAAGTAGCCTCACCAGGACTCGAACCTGGATCTAAAGTTTAGGAAACTTCTATTCTATCCCTTGAACTATGAGGCCTTAATCATTTTGACGGGCAGGCTTCTAATCTATCTTTTGAATTACGAAGCTATTACCAGAACGGGAAGCAAAAATATGCTTTTTTTTGAAAAACTTTCTGACCTTCACAATGCTTTACTTTTGGCATCAAATTCTACTGTGATAATGGCGTAAATCTTCGCGTTTAACTTGCAAAAATCCCTTCCAAACGATTTCTTGAAAGCGGTTTGTCAATGTGTCCCAAAACCAATTTGTGCTCTTTGGCTATGGTTCGATCCTTTGCATTGGCAAAAGCTGAAAGCACATATATTTTAGGCAATTCTTGATCTTTAAAGAGGTTTTGAAGATTTTCCAAGAAAGCCCATCCGTCCATACCATCCATAACCAGATCAAGGAATATAATATCCGGTAGATTTTTTTTATGTTCTACTAAGTCAATGCATGTGGAGATTCCCTCTTCGCCACTGGCGCAGGTGATGATATTAAATTCTTCTTGATATTGTTGTATGCAGTATCTGGTTGCAAACTGCGATACCAAATCATCATCGATTATACAAACGGTTCTTTGCACGTTCATTTCTTTACAAGCGGGTAAATCTAGTATGTTGTGTTTAAACGACCAGTCAAATTCGTCATCTTGCCCAAATATCCCGTCAAGACCATCTTAATGAGGTAATCTATTCTTCAAAATACCGTATATAAATGTTCCCAGAATTGCAGAAACCAATACAACGACAATGGGAAGAAAGCCAGCTCCCAACAATGTAAAAATGGGTCCGGGGCACGCTCCGGCCAAAGCCCAGCCCAATCCAAAAAGGATTCCCCCGAACATATATCTTTTAAAACCTTTTTCTTTAGGTAGGATAACGATCTTTTCACCATAAAAAGATTTGATTTTAAATCGCTTAATGAGTTGAATCATTATCATGCCGACCACCAATGCAGAACCCATTATGCCATACATGTGAAACGCATCAAACTGAAACATCTCATAAATCCGAAACCAAGAAGCCGCTTCGGATTTGAACAACAAAATCCCAAAAAATATCCCTATCAATAAATGTATTAATGTTCTCATATTAAAAAATCAAAGGAAATAAAACGTGAACCATAAATAAACCACCTATAAAAAATCCGATCACGGCGATCAGCGATGGTAATTGTAAATTGCTAAGACCAGAAATCGCATGTCCGGAGGTGCACCCCCCGGCGTAGCGTGCCCCAAAACCAACTAAAAGTCCACCTATTATCAGCAAAGCCAAACTTTTAAGGTCTGAAAAAACTGTATTGCCAAAAAGCTCTGATGGCAAATAGGCCATACCGGCACTTTCAAATCCAAGTGTTTGCAATTCCTTAATAGTACTAGGGTCAATTGCAACTGCTGATTCATGAGACAGTAAATTAGCTCCGATATATCCGCCAATTATTGTCCCGGCCACAACCACCAAGTTCCAACGTTGTGATTTCCAATCAAATCGAAAAAAATCCGCGTGTTTTCCTGCTCCGCACATCGTGCAAAGTGTTCTTAGATTTGATGACATTCCGAAACGTTTCCCTACCATTATCAATATAAACATGACAAACGCGATCAACGGCCCTGATACGTACCATGGCCAAGGATGATAAATTATTTCCATAGTGTAATTCTTGTTTTGATAAAATTACGCCTTTAAAAAAAATCAGGATAAAGCGAGACATAATTTTGGTTGAAAATAGTCATATCTTTCGATTATGAATGATTATATAGCGGCCTTAATTCATGGGGTTGAAGGTTCTTTGCAATGGACATGGAACTCTATATTGTTCAATGTACCATGGGTACACTACCTGAAGGAAAGTATGGGGTAAACTTTGGTATTAGTCTTAGTTTATGGGACTATCTATTTAGGACCAATTACATTCCTGAACAAAGTGGGACCATTCCTCTTGGTTTTCCCGCCGATCAATCCATTCCAAAAAGTTTTTGGAATCGATTGGTGTATGGGTTCAAATCTAAAAAGAAAGGGGTTTAGTTTTCATTTTCCCATGAACCGTATCCATCTGAATAATCATAAATGGTCAAAAATCCCATTGCTTTCAACTTTTCAGAAGCTTTTTTACTCCTTTTTCCTGCCTGACAATAGATATAAATAGGTTTTTCTTTATCCAAGGAAGCGACTCCTTTCTTGAAACCGACAGAATCCAAGACATTGACGTTTACGGCATCACCTATATGTCCTTGATCATATTCTTCCGGCCTTCTAACATCCAATAATTGAATATCTCCTTTTTCCAAGGCCGCGACCAGTTCAGATTTTGTGACGGAAATGACTTCAGGGGAAGCTTTTTTTCCGCATCCAACGCAAATCAGCAAGGATAGCGCAGTAAATATTTTAAAAATTCTCATGTTATTTAAGTGTTGTGGGGCATACAAAATCCGTAACAGGAATACCTGCTTCTTTGATTGCTTTAAATCCACCTGCAACATCGACCAAATTATGGATTCCCCTACTTTTTAAAATGGAGGCTGCGATCATACTTCGATATCCCCCAGCGCAATGCACATAGAATGTTTCTTTCTCCGGAAATTCCGACAAGTGGTCATTGAGGAAATCCAATGGCGTCAACTTGGCTTCCTCGACATGCTCCGCATTGTATTCAGATTCTTTTCTGACATCGTACACGGGAACTTTACTATCTAATTTTTGTTTGAGAGTTTCCGCTTTTACGCTATCAACCTTATCTACATCCTTACCAGCAGATTTCCAAGCATCAATGCCGCCTTCCAAATAACCCAAAGTGCCATCGAATCCAACTCTGGAAAGTCGTGTTATGGTTTCTTCTTCCTTACCTTCAGGAGCAACCAAAAGAATGGGTTGTTCTACATCGGCGATCAACGCTCCAACCCATGGCGCAAAACTGCCGCCCAATCCTATGAAAATTGATCTTGGCACATGGCCTCTTGCAAAATCATCTTGGTGACGCACATCCAATACCACAGCTCCGGTCTCATTGGCGGCTGCTTCAAATGCATCCGCTGATAACGCCCTGGTACCACGTTCTAAAACAGTATCGATATCCTCGTATCCTTCTTTATTCATTTTTACGTTCAAAGGAAAATATTGTGGAGGTGGTAAAAGTCCATCTGTAACCTCTTTAATAAATTCTTCCCTGGTCATATTCGCCCGAAGGGCGTAGTTCATTTTCTTTTGGTTGCCCAAGGTATCCACTGTTTCCTTCATCATGTTCTTACCACAGGCTGACCCTGCTCCATGGGCCGGGTACACGATAACATCATCTGCCAAGGGCATTATTTTGTTACGAAGACTGTCGTACAAAGTCCCTGCTAATTCCTCTTGGGTCATATCCGCGGCCTTTTGGGCCAAATCTGGCCTACCAACGTCTCCCAAAAAGAGCGTGTCACCACTAAATATGGCATAATCTTTTCCTGCTTCATCTTTTAAAAGAAAGGTGGTACTTTCCATGGTATGCCCCGGTGTATGCAAAACCTTTATGGTCAATTTGCCCAATTTGAATTCCTGTCCATCTTCGGCTATAATCGCATCAAAGGATGGGTTGGCGTTGGGGCCGTAGATTATGGGAGCTCCGGTTTCTTTGGACAGGGTTACATGTCCACTTACAAAATCGGCATGAAAATGGGTCTCGAAAATATATTTGACTTCGGCCCCATCATCATTAGCTCTCTTGATATAAGGTTTCACTTCCCGTAGTGGATCAATAATGGCCACTTCTCCTTCACTTTCTATATAATAAGCTCCTTGAGCTAAGCATCCTGTATATATTTGTTCTATGTTCATGTGCTATAATTTTAAGATTGAACGAGTAACAATCCAAGCATCAAAGTTACAAATGCTTTGCTTTGGATTGTAATGATATTTTTTCTTGAATTTCATTTCTTTCTGTTTTATTTGTGCAAAAGGCCACAGCTTCGAAAGTTCGGACAAAAAGGTTCTCCCTTCCAATGACATTTATCAATCCACTGCTATAGAAAATGTCACGGGTAGGTCCTATGGCCCCCGCCACAAAAAAACGAATGTCTTTTGAGTGCAAATCCTTTACTATTCTTTCCAACATTGAAGCGGCACTACTATCAATATAGTTTATGGCTTCGGCATTCAATATCACATAATTAAGGCCTGGTCCTTTTTGATCTAAATGTTTGTACAATTCCTTCTTAAAATAATCCTTGTTGCCAAAATATAATTGAGCGTCAAATCTAAAAATCAATTTATCCTCCTCTATTTCCACTTCTTGTGCAAATCGTTCTACATTTTTGAAATAATCGGAGCCTTTGATTCTTCCCAAGATGGCTATATGTGGATGTGAGGTTCGGTAAACCAAAAGAAGTAAGGAGAGTAAAACTCCAAGCAATATACCTTCAATCAAACCAATGAAAAGCGTCATGATAAAGGTGGTTATCAGTAGGAAAAACTCATCTTTTCTATGTTTGAAAAGGAATATTGGATACTTCATATCGATTAATCCAAAAACGGAAACCATAATAATAGCTCCGAGTACTGCTGTCGGAAGATTATAGAAGAAAGGAGTGAGAAACAATAATGTTCCCACTATGATCAAAGCACTTACAATCAGGCTTATTCCTGTTTTGGCCCCGGCTTGATCATTCACGGCCGTTCTAGAAAAACTACCGGATACAGGAAAGGATTGGAACAAGGACCCCAACAGATTGGAAAGGCCCAACGCCCGCAACTCTTGGTTTGCATCAATCTCATATTCGGGATGTTTTTCTTCCACCGCTTTTGCAATGGAAATGGATTCCATATAACCAAAGAGTGCTACGGTTATCGCAATTGGCATTAACTGTCCTAACCCATTAATGTTGAAATTTGGCAAGACAAATTCTGGTAATCCGCTCGGTATTTGGCCAACCACTTTTATCCCCTTGGTTTCCAATCCAAAAGCCAAAACGGTAACAATTCCTAAAATCACCAGCAACAATGGGGCGGGTATTTTTTTGCTCATTTTTCCTACCAATAGGATCAATAGCATAGCCGCAACCCCCATAACTAGCGTGTATCCGTTTATGTTATTCAATTCGCCAAAAATATTTGAGATGAGTGTATATATTTTGCTCGATTGTTGGAGTTC
This sequence comes from Flagellimonas sp. S3867, assembly GCF_014698935.1. Lineage (GTDB taxonomy): Bacteria > Bacteroidota > Bacteroidia > Flavobacteriales > Flavobacteriaceae > Flagellimonas. The sequence continues at coordinate 1,065,933 of NZ_JACVMN010000002.1, read as the reverse complement.
TATCCCCAAAACATGTTTCAATTGCCCCAAGCCTATTAAAATAGCAGCTGCAGAAGTGAACCCACTAATCACTGGTTTGGACAAGAAATTGACGAAAAAGCCCATTTTCAAGAATCCTAAAAGAAGCTGTAAGCCCCCGATGATCAGCGTAAGAAACAATACCGCCGAAATGTAATCCTGGGTATTGGAAAGTTGCAATGCCCCAATTCCTGCGGCCACCAATAAGGAATCCATGGCCACCGGGCCAACAGCAAGTTGTCTTGATGTTCCTGTTATTGCATAGATGATCTGGGGAACCAAGGCTGCATAAAGTCCATAAATGGGAGGCATCCCGGCTATCATGGCATATGCCATGCCTTGTGGAACCAACATAATGCCCAAGGTAATACCCGCAGTTACATCATTGGACAAATAGGAACGGTCATACCCTTTTATCCACGATAAAATCGGAAAAAGCTTTTTGAGCATTCAATTGAACTTTATGTAAAAATAAGATTCAAAAAGGGGAATGCAGAATCAAAACAAGCAAAACTTAAAAAGTTGATCTAGATACATTAGAAATCAGAGGGTGTGATCAACAAAATATCCTGTTTAAAAATTCCAATCCAGTTTGGGATAATGCTGTTCCAAGTATTTCTTTACTTCTTGAATATCTTCCTTGGAAGTAAGGTCTGGAACATGTTCTGACAGGGGCAAACCTGCCATTGTCCCAGGGTTATCCAAAAGCATGTTCATCAGCGCGGAAGGAAGTTCTTTTTCATTTCGGACAGGATGCACTGGACAATTTTTGAGATACGGATACGTCATTACCCCATCAAACTTAAAAATGTTCATGCTCACCCTTAACTTGCCCGAAGCGTCCCTATAGTTTTCCACCTCATTTTCTGAGGGTTTTTCGACAATATTGGTCAAGGCACCTGCTGAATCAAGTTCAACAAGAGCAAATCTGGAAATTCGTTCGGAGGGAAAACTCAAGGCGTCCCTATCGTAAGCAATGAAGGCGTGTGGTGATGTGCTTTCTGAAAGTAACCTCAAAGCTTCCACCGAATAAAGGTTATCACTGTTACAAACTACATAGCTTGTCTCATTTAATTCTGGGAATTGCTCCACTGCTTGGTAGAGTGCATCTGCCGTACCAAAAGGTTTTTCGCGTCCTTCGGGTATGTGTTGTACGGCAAACGATAATTTCATTCCGTGAAAATCGTTACCCTTATCCTGGTCTCCATAAAACTCTTTGAAAAGATCTCCTTTTGGACCGATTACAATGTAAATATTGGTGTACCCAGCTTTTTTGATGTTGTACAGCACATAATCCATCATCGGGCGACCATCGTTGCCCACACTGATAAGACTTTTGCTCCTTTGATTGGCTTCTTGGATCTCTTGTTCTGACAGTTCTTTACCATCTTGCGGTGGCTTCTTCATTCTTGAAGAGGCTCCCCCGGCCAAAACCACTAGGCTAGTAGTGCGATTTATTTTCATTTCCTTTATGTAATTAAAATCAACCCTAAAGTCCCATCGAAGGGACAATTCATTTTATTCAATAATTCGTACCCCTTCATCCACAGAAACTGCATAAGCGTTTTTCGACCCTGCTTCGATCAGGGCTTTCACCACTTTATTTTGCTCTCCGTCTTTGGCTAACACAACAATGCTACCTCCTCTTCCGGACCCAACAATTTTTGCTCCCAAAGCACCCGCATCCAATGCGGCATCGACCATGTTGTCAATTTTCGGAACTGTAAGTTCTAGGTAGTCCTTAAGAATATGATGATGACGATTCATTAGTTCGCCAATCTTATTTACATCCAATTCGGATCTCTTGAACTCTTGCAGTGCCTTTTGGGTTATGCTGTGGTTTATAATTGCGGCTGAAAAGTATATTTTTAAATCTTCGGAAACATACTCCAAATACTTGGGGATTTCTTCCTCCGTGGCTTTTTCCAAAATGAAATCAGGGCACTTTTGCTCTACTTCGTCGATAGCCATTCGTGCTTTTGATTTGAGTTCACCCAAAACCCCTGTAGTCTGTTTGGGAATTCCGGATTCTGCAACAATCAGTCCCGCAATTGGTTTATGAAACATTTCATACGAAAACTTGTCTCCAGTTTCCAAATAAATAATATTTCCCATCCCAATGCTATATTGATCCATCTTTCCACCAGGACTACCATGATAGGTTACCTCGGCTTCATAGGCCACACGAGAGAGAAATTCTTTGGTTACTTCTTGGTTACACCCAAAGGCCTCAATTAGAAATTGTGCCCAGGTCAAAAGCAATGCGCTCGAGCTTGATGTACCTGCATTAATGGCAATGTTACTGGTAATCTCAACATCATATCCCATTGTGGGAACGCAATCATAATTTTCCAATACTTTAAGCGCCGTAAGCAAAAAATCGCCAGGTTGGGGTTGTCCGTTATTTTTGCCAACATTGAAGGTTCTTTGATGCCCTACGTCGGGCATATTAACCACCAGTTGGTCACTATTGTTAATTGTAGCAGTAAGAATCATATGCCTGTTAATCGCACAGGCAATCACCGGAAGACCCAAATAATCTTGGTGATCACCAAACAAGCATGTTCTCCCTGGTGCCTTAACTACAATTCTCTCTTTATGCATTTTATTCATTTCGGACGAAAATACGTTTAATTCCTGTACAATTTATTGGGCTTTACACTGATGACAAGAGCAAATATAGTAAAACGTGTTAACGTACACATTTTTTAACAATCTCTTTTTGATATATTTGTAGGTGTATGAGGAAAAAGTACACTATTAAGGACATCGCCAATGCCGCTGGTGTTTCGATAGGAACCGTAGACAGGGTACTTCACAATCGCGGCAAAGTGTCCAAAAAAGCCTTGCTCAGTGTAAATAATGCACTAAAAGAATTTAACTATAAGCCCAACCCCATAGCCCGTACGCTTAAAAACAATACGGTCTATATCATAAAAGTTCTTCTTCCTGATTCGGCAAAAGATCCCTTTTGGTTGCCTGGCAAAGAAGGTATTGAAGAGGTGATGGAAGAATATGGAGCGTTTGATATAGATATCTCGGTACACTATTATAATCCTGCGGACTCGAAATCATTTTTAGACATCGGGTTTGGTCTTTTGGGTCAACATATAGACGCCTTTCTATTTGTTCCATTATTTGAAAAGGAAAGTGACCTTCTTTTGGATGAGTTAAAAAATAAAGACATCCTAACCGGTACTTTCAATAGTTTTCATGGGGGAACTGTAGATCTTTATGTAGGATTAGATCTTTTTATGAGTGGTAGAGTTGCAGCAAAATTAATGGCCGATGCGCTTAAAGCGCCATCTAAAATTGCTCTTGTACATATTGATGAGGAATCGACCAATGCCGTACATTTACGGGAAAAAGAACGTGGCTTTAGGCAATTTTTCAAAGAAATGCAGGATTACGAAGTAATCACATTGGCAATTGGAGCTTCTGGGTTTGAGCAAAAATTCGCAGCTTTTATCGAAGATGAGGGTGTGGGTGGCATATTTGTAACCACCTCAAAGGTCTACAGAATTGTGAAAGCTCTAAAAGCACTTGGAAAAACTAAAGTGGTGGTCGGTTATGATCTTCTTGAAGAGAATATTAAAGCCTTACAATCCAACGACATCAAGTTTTTAATTCACCAATCTCCAAAGCTTCAAGCTTCATTGGGATTAAAAGGATTGGTGGATAACCTGCTTTTGGGAAAGGAATTGTCAAAGAAAAGTTTGCTGCCCATCCAAATTATCAATTCAGAAAATGTTGAGAGTTATCTTTATTGATATTCCTTCAATACGTTTCTAAAGTTTTTAATTTTACTCTTAACTGCTTCTGGTTGATTCTCAATTTGTAACGGATTTTCCTCCAGGGGATCTTCTTCTATATTAAACAGATTTCCATTTTCATACAATTTCCATGTTTTGTCATGCACATATCTTCTGGGCTCAAATTTTCCCCAATTCGGTTCATAATGGCAAAATACCCAATCTCTGGGAGCATATTTTTGGTTGACCAGTTGTGGATAAAAACTATGGCCATCCAATACTTTTTCATCCCATTTTTCTTGAGTGGCCACCTCCAAAAGGGTGGGTGTAAAATCCGTGAAATCAATCAAATTATTGTTTACACTCCCAGGATTTATTGTTCCTTTCCAGTTGGCAATAAAAGGTACATGGGTTCCAGCATCTGTAGTGTATCCTTTATCTCCTTTCAGTGGTTTTCCATTTATTAATGAGATGACATCTCGATCGGTTCCATTATCTCCAATGAAAAGTATTAAGGTATGCTCTCGGATTCCCAATTTTTCGGTTTCATCAACTATCCGCCCAACTAATTTATCCATATAGGTTACCATTTCACCAAAATAGGTGGTGTCATTCACCTTAGTAGTAGTATCAAAATCCACAAATCCTGCGTTATCCGGAGTTGGAACAAAAGGGTCATGCGTGAGCACCATCGGATAGTACACAAAAAAGGGATTTTCCTTGTTTGCGCGCATGAAGGTCTTTATATGTTCTACGAACACGTCTGGGCCGAACTGGCTTTCAAATTTCTTTGTTCCCTTTCCTTTTACACTGAGCAAAGGGTCTTTGTACCGTGACCCAAATTGGTCAATTTGCCAAAGGCAATAATCATCAAAGCCTGCTTCTCCCGGCAAGGTTCCTATCTTACCTCCCGCCAATTTTTGTTGATGTGGATTTCCCAATAATTGCCATTTGCCCGCAATGCAGGTTTCATATCCGGCTTTTTGCATATAGTGTCCAAACGTTTTCTCATTTGGGTCCAACAGTCCAAACCCAATGTAGTTTCTAAAACTGTACTTCCCGGTCATCAACTGCACCCTTGAGGGTGTACAGAGTGGTGTGGAATAACAATGTTCAAAACGCATTCCTTCATTGGCCAACCTATCCAAATGGGGTGTTTTATAACTATCGCTTCCATAGACACCCAAGGTTTCATAACCTAGATCATCGGCCATTATCAAAATGATATTTGGCCTCTGTTTAATGTTTTCGGAAGTTTTATGGTGCTTACATCCCCAAATAAATATGATAAAAAGTATTGGAAGCCATCTTTTCATTTTCAATGTGATTTATTCGGATTTTTCTTTCCCATAATCAATTCCTAAATCGTTGGTCCTTATCTCCTTCAATTTCTGCTTCAATTTCTGCTGAAAGTCTTTTACCTCTTCTGAATATTCCGGTAACATTGCCAAATTAGTGTACTGTTGTGGATCATTATTCATATCGAACAACTCTATCCCCAAAGAAGCATCTTCACCATATTGTATATAAGCCCGATTCTCCGTTCGTAATAAGTAGGTTTCCCCATTTTGTGTAACGGAAAATGCCATATCCCTCACCTTGTGATTGGGATCATCCAATGTTTCGACCAAGCTTTTCCCTTGCAGGTGTTCCGAATAGGAAAGCCCTGCCAATTCCGCTACTGTTGGATATAAATCCAACAATTCCACAAACGAATTACACACCGCTGGCTCTTTGCCCGGCATTTTTATGATTAAAGGTACTTTTGCCGATTCTTCCTTGACACTTACTTTCATCCAAAATTCATGTTCTCCAAGATGAAACCCGTGATCCGAGGTGAAAATGACAATGGTATTGTCTTCCAACCCTTCGTCCTTCAATGTTTTAAGAACCTTACCTACTTGTTTATCCATATACGCCACGGAGGCATAGTACGCTGCGATTGCTTTCTTTTTTTGAATACTGTCCATCTGAGCATTCTTACTGGTCACGTAGTTGATCCCTTTTTTGGGAATATCGTCCCAGTCCTCTTCAAAATTATACGGAAGTTTAATTCCTTCATATGGATACGGCTCAAAATAATTCTTTGGTGCCACAAAAGGAACATGTGGCCGAACAAAGCCAACTGCCAGAAAAAAGGGTTTGTCCTTATGTTTCTGTATTAATTCGGAAGCCTTGGATGCGGTTTTCCCATCGGAATGAACCAAATCATCACCTTCGGCCTTGACAATGGTCATAACATTACCTCCCCGAATCGGTTTGGAGCCATCAGGATTTCCTTGCACCAATTCTCCATCACCTTTGGCTGTCCATTCGGGTCCTTGACTGTTGAAGCGTTCTGTCCACGAAGCCTCATCATCCTTTCCATTAGAACCCTTTTCAATATCTATGGGAACTCCCATATGAAATATTTTACTTACCCTAGCCGTATAATACCCGTTATTTTTGAACAATTGAGGCCATGTGAATCGATTAGGGCCAATATTCTCCCTTCCACTCACATAACCGAAGGTTTGGGTAGCATTGGGGTAATATCCGGACATGAACGATGCTCGTGACGGACCACATACTGGATATTGACAATAGGCTTTGGTATATTTAGTGCCCTCGGCTGCAAGACCATCAATGTTAGGAGTTTTGCAGGCTTGATTACCGTAAGAAGAAACGGCAGTTGTTGTTAGATCATCTGCAATGATAAAAAGTACATTCGGCTTTTTTAACCAATTGTTCTGGGTCTTGCACGACGTAAATGTTAGCAATAACACTGCAAAAATGAACCACTCGCACTTTTTAAAACCCATAAGGGCAAGTTACATTTAATCTTGTAAATCAGACAGTAACCCATCTTCCACTATCGGAATCCTGAATCTTTCTACCTCTGAATTAAGGTGCTCTTTGGCAAATATTTCTTCTGCTTTTGCGATAATCTCGGGATTTTCATCAGCCACATTGTTTTGTTCAGCAGGGTCTTTGTCAAGATTGTACAGTTCCAATGTCGGTTCCTTTTTTGGGTTCTTTAGGTTTTGCCGTACCACTTTCCAATCTCCCATTCGAATGGCAACTTGTCCCCCATATTCCGGAAATTCCCAATACAAGAAATCGTGCTGGGTCTGATCTTCTTCACCCAAAAGGGTAGGTAAAAAACTAATGCCATCCGTTTCCATAGGGTTTTCAACATCAATAAGGTCAAATAATGTTGACATTACGTCATAATGCGCAGAAATATGATTGGTTTTACTCCCCGGTTTAATACGGTTAGGCCAAGAAGCGATCATTGGAACTCTAATACCACCTTCATAAACAAAGCCTTTGCCCTTGCCGTATGCTTCACCGAAAACTCCAGAACTATTAAAGAATTCTCCATCCGTTCCGCCAGTAAAGGTTACCCCGTTATCAGAGGTGAACATGATAATTGTGTTTTCATAGAGTCCGTTCTCCTTTAAATAATCTACAAGTTTTCCCACATTTTCGTCCAAATAAGAAATCATCGCAGCATAGCCAGCTCTTGGATTTTGATGTGGAAAATACCCGGCATTCCCTAAATATGGTTCTTCTTCACCAAACTTATCCTTGTAATAATCTACCCATTTCTGTGGAGCTTGAATTGCATTGTGAGGTATCGGCGAAGCCCAATACAAAAAGAAAGGATTGTCTTTGTTCTCTGAAACAAAACTCATCATCTCATCAAACATCATATCCGGAGCGTAGTCGTTTAAATTGAAGTTCTTATAACTTGCCGGGTCGTTCGGGTCAGCTCCCTCGGCTAGTTTTGTGTGGGGGGGAATGGTATCATTATTTAGATGGACCCTATTTTCATTTTTGTACAAATGAACTGGATAATAGGTATGTGCTTGACGCTGACAATTGTATCCATAGAAAAAATCGAAGCCCATTTTTGTAGGGATGGCATCGGAATGAGGCGCTCCAAGTCCCCATTTACCCACCATGCCAGTGGCATAACCTTCCTTTTTCAACAATTGTGGAAACAAAACAGTGTTGGACGGTATTGGACGTTGCCCTTCCAATGTTGAGTCTAAAATCGCTTCTCGATAATCCCAGACTTCTCCTCTTTCTCTCCATTCATCATTGCCTCGAATATAGGAATGTCCAGCATGCTTTCCTGTCATTAACATGTATCGAGCGGGGGCACAGACCGGTGCTCCTGTATAATGTTGGGTAAACAGCATTCCATTTTGGGCAAGGGCATCAATATTGGGTGTTTCAATCTTTTCTTGTCCATATGCCCCCAATTCACCATATCCAAGGTCATCAGCCAGGATGTATATGATATTGGGTCTTTCAACTTTTACTTCTTCCTTGACTCCATCTTTGCAAGACGCTAGAGCACATAGAAAAAAGAAAAGGCCGATGGTGTATTTTATTGAATTAAGGATCAATTTGATTTTAAACAGTTGGAATGTCATTTTCATGCTTTTGGCAAGGTTATTCGGTTATGATATCGATTTCGTTCAAGATAAGATTTTCTTCTGTGCCGGATGATATATGCACTTCACTTACCAAAATTTTAAGATGTCTTGTGGTTACCGCGGCATCAAAAGACAATTGGTTCTCCGGAATATTTTCAAGATCAAATTCCTTGATAGTGGTATAAGTGTTTCCATCCACGCTTTGTTGGATGATAACATGTTTTGGGCGAAAGTTTGTTCCTCCCCTATCTGAATGCAGATAAATTCCGTTAAACTCTATTTCACTGGCCATGTCTATAGTCAATTCGTGGTTTCCACTGGCTGAAATGTCATATGGATAGTTGCTGTGCCAATATGAAGATAAATCTCCATCTAAGGTGGTGTCCGCATTCCTGGCACTGTTGGGGCTTGTAGTGTTGGCCGCAATACTCCAATTTGAACGATCCGAAAATGTAAAGATTTCATAGGTTTTATTCACATTGTTATTGGGTATTTTGGTCGTAAGGTCTATAGAGTAATTGTACTTGTAAAGCTCATGCTTGTTTCCTTGTATTGTCAGTCCCTTTAAAGACAGTAGCATCTCGTTCTTACCATCATCTTTATAATTATTGAACAACTCTTCGTAGGGCATATCAACACTAAAACTATATTTATTTTCTCCTAGGTCGGTAAGCTCTGTAACAAAAGTCACATCATCGTAATTGTTATTGGCCTGACCATTGGGAGCACCATCGTTGCTGATATAGATATGTGTTGGAGTAACGTCTGAGGAAATTACACCCTCTGCATGTATACTGTTTATTGCAACATCTTTCTCCACTTTCAGAGATTCTAGCGCGATAGCGTCCTGAGCATAGTATCCAATGCCATTGTTGTTCTTGTTGAAGGCTTCATTAACATTTAAAATCGCCGCAGTGGTCTTGGTCATAAAAACCATATCCTCTTGTCCATTCTCATAGGTGTGGTTTCCAAAAGACATTAATGATATTTTGGGTAGCTCAGAGTTTTTATGACAGTTGTGGGGCACGTTTAGACCATGTGCCAATTCATGCATGATTCCTCCAAGTCCTGCTGATTTCATCAATTGGAAACCGCCAATAAATTTACCTGTCGGTACAAGGCTAAAATCGGGCGATCTAGCGTAAGCATTTTTACCAGACCCTACGAATCTTATAAGGGTTTCTTCATTGGATAGAATTAGAGAATGCGAACTCGCTTTAAAATTTGTATTGGAATTGAAATAATTAGTAACTGCAGCATTTAATTCTTGTAGCGTAGAATATGGATTTTGCTCCTCTTTGTTATGATAGTAAGAGCTGGGGTTATTGCTCTCAATAACATGTATCCGAACCTTGTTATTTTGATTTGTGATCAGCCCAAAGGTTTTTTTACCATAACCATTAAGTTCCATTTGCACCTCATACCATTTTTGTATGTACAAAGCCATATCGCTTAGCTTATTAATGATATCATCAGTAACGTTAAAATCCGAAGGTTTATAGAAAATTATATTTACAGCATATTGATCAGCTTTGTTGACGCTCCAAATATCCTCTTCTGGAGTTTCAGGTTCTTCTGGTTCGTTTGGTTTTTCATTGGTGGTCGGTGGATTAGGGGTTTCAACGCTATCTGACGAGCATGAACCCATAAAGACCGTTAAAAAAATCAGTAAATAATATTTTGGTTTCATTAATTTTATTTTGTCGATTCGAGATACTCGGGATTATCTTCCGTTGGAATGGGAGCGTTGGTATCAGCTCGCCATTGCTTCAAAAGTTTGTATAATTCCTCTGTTTTCTTTGGTAAGTTTTTGGCTAAATTGTTCTTTTCTCCTATGTCGTCTTCCAAATTATATAGCTCAAGAGCATCATCCTCAAAATAATGGTGCAACTTCCATTTACCATATCGGATCACAGACCCTGGACGCGTTCTAAACTTAGGGTCACGATTTTCATTTTCTTTTGTAATAGCCTGTAAATACACTGGAAAGTGCCAGAACAAAGGGCGGGTTTCAAAAGTTTCTTTCTTTGATACAACGGGATACAGACTTTTCCCATCCAAATTCAAATCTATTGGGACATCAATATCTGCCATCTCGAGTAGGCTTGGGTAAATATCCATGTTGGATACGGGTGTGCTATCCTTACTTCCATTAGCTATTTTGCCTTCCCAAACAACAAAAAATGGAACCCTTATTCCTCCTTCATAATAACTTCCCTTGCCTGCCCTTAAAGGATGCTGGTTACTGACAAAAAACAAGCCTCCATTGTCTGAGGTGAATATGATAATCGTGTTTTTAAATTGATCGGTTCGTTTTAAGTGCGTAATAAGTTTTCCAATATTGGTATCTACATCCTCAATCATGGTCGCATATTTGGGATTGCTTTTACCTTGGATTTTTTCCTTTGTCTGATATTTTTCCAATAAAGAGTCTACGGGTTGTATGGGGGTATGTACAGCATAGGGAGCATAATTCACGAAGAACGGTTCTCCATTTTTTTCCAAGGCTTGAATGAGCTTATCCATAATCAAGCCGGTTAGCCTTTCACCATCATTTGCTACTATATCAATATTTTTGAACGGGGCATGGTAGCCTGATGGGTGCCCAGCATGACTGCCGCCAATATTGGATGCAAACCCATTTTGCATTGGGTCATCGGACAGATGCCATTTCCCTGCATGAATGGTATGATACCCATTTTGCTTTAGTAATTGTGGAAGGAGTAAAAACTTTTTGTCAATATCAGTGCTATTGGCTACGGGTATCAACTTCCTATCCTCAGATTTTCCCCTTTCGGAACTTCCTACAGTAAGAATTCCATGTCTTTGAGTCCATTTACCCGTCATTAAACTTGCTCTGCTCGGTGCACAGTTTGCGGCGGCGGCATAGGCATTGGTAAATACCATACCTTGCTTGGACAAATTATCTATTATTGGAGTTTCATAGAAGGTACTTCCCATAAAAGATGGTTCTCCCCAACCCAAATCGTCAATATTGATCAGGATTATGTTTGGCTTGGTTTGTACCGAGGTGTTAGATGATCGCTTGCTTCCGCAACTTATCATCGCAAACAGCAAACTGACAATTAATGCAAGTTTAATTTTCATAAAATCGTGGACGCTATCATTTACAGATCAACTAAATTATTGAAAAGAAAGAACGCCCGAACAATCCACCCATAATTAGAATGTTTCGGGCATCTTTCTTAGGAACTAACTCAAACTAAACTTATATTTTTCACATGATTATGATTGTGACAAAAACATTATGGCCTCTGGAGAAAGAGCAGTCGAATAAATCTTAAAATCATCCATGGCTCCATTGAATATTCTAGCCCCCGACTGCGCTCCTATCTCAACATCGGTCTCTCCGGCATTTCCCGTATCTATTATTGTCGTGGGCAATGATGCACTTGCGATACCATCGACATAGACAGTGAGCACCGCCCCATCGTAGGTATAGGCAACATGGTGCCACTCGCCGTCGTTTACAGCTGCAGTGCTGTTTAGGCCACCGCCCTGGAATTCCGAGCGTATGGTGCCGTCTGGGTTTACCGCAAAAGTTGCCCGACTACCAGTTCCCGACTCCCCCCAATGGGAAATTGTAATCCTTTCCGTGGTAGTGGTCTTCACCCATGCCGACACGGTCCTTGAATTGGGCCCGTTCACTCCTGTATACCCAGATAACGTAACCGCATTGGCTCCGTCAAAGGCGTAGGCGTTTTCACCGATTATCCCCGTTTCGTAGGCAGGTGCCCCAGTGGAGACACCAGCTCCACCTGCGGAACCCTCGTTTAAAAGACTGCCTTCAAAGTTTAGCAGGGCTTCAACGGTTGGTTGGGCCGCCAATAGGCCAATGCTCCCTGCATCAAGGGCAATGTCGTAAATCCTAAAATCGTCCATGGCTCCATTGAATATCCTGGCTCCGAACTGTGCTCCAATTTCAACATCGGTCTCTCCGGCGTTTCCTGTATCTATTGTGGTTGTGGGCAATGATGCACTTGCGATACCATCGACATAGACCGTTAGGACGGCCCCGTCATAGGTATGGGCCACATGATGCCACTCGCCGTCATTTACGGTCGCAACGCTGTTCAGTCCACCTCCCTGGAACTCTGAACGTATGGTCCCGTCAGGGTTTATCGCAAAGGTTGCCCTGCTTCCGGTTCCTGACTCGCCCCAATGAGAAATTGTAATCCTCTCCGTGGTAGTGGTTTTAACCCAAGCCGACACGGTCCTTGAATTGGACCCGTTCACTCCTGTGTACCCATTTAACGTGACCGCATTGCTACCATCAAAACTGTATGCATTTTCACCAATTATCCCGGTTTCGTAGGCAGGTGCCCCTGTGGAGGCGCCTGCTCCACCAGCAGAACCTTCGTTCAATAAACTTTCCTCATAGTTCATTCGAACTGTTATGGCTGGATCTAAGGGTTCAGCAGTACTTTCCACAATAATAAATCCTTCTTTGAGAACTTCATCAGCGCCAAAGTCGTTACGAACCTTTAGGCTGACATTAAATTCTCCAGAAATAGGATACTCTACAGTCGGACTTGCCTCTGTACTGGTGGGAGGATTTCCGCCATCAAAGTTCCAAGTATACAAAATAGGAGTATTTGTAGATGCATCTGTAAACGTTATTGTTCCATCTTGATCAACCGTAGTTTGTGATGCAGTAAAATCTGCCTCAGGCAATAACGCTGAATCAACATTGGATTCTCTCAGATAGCCATCATCATTTCTAGCGCAGGACCCAAAAATTGCGGCTATAATAACCATTAGGCCCAGTGTCTTTGTTTTTCTATATATGGTATTACTTTTCATACTCTTTAATTTTAGTGTGGTTACCATCCAGGGTTTTGTTCAATATTTGGGTTGAGCACCAGCTGATCTGCAGGTAATGGAAAAAGGTAGTAATGATCTGGAAACGCAGGTGGAACAAGCGGAATCAATTGCACATACCCTTCAGGTGCATTCCCTTGAATGGGGATGTTCTGGGCATAATCTGCCTGGGCAATCCAACGTCCTAGTTTTACTTCAGTTGCATAATCCATTTTTTTCCATCTTCTAAGATCGTCCCTTCTTACTCCCTCACCCATCATTTCCACAGCTCTTTCCCGTCTAATTTCAAAAAGTATAGGGCTTACTTCTGGGTCTCTGGTTGGATCAAAATCTGGTGTGATCTGTGCAATTGTCATTGGCGCCACACTTCCACGTTGCCTCAATTTATTGATGGTCATATCTGCAACGGATTGATTAAACTCACCGACCTCAAATTTTGCTTCTGCATGTATCAGGAGTATCTCTCCCATTCTAAATATGGGGTCATCGTTAAGGTCTCTGGAAGAAACAGCATCGTTATGATCATTCCATATTTTCCAGAAACGATATCCGTTTCCTGTTTGGGTGGGAACAAGCATATCAAAATTAGGCACTTCGCCAGTTACCCTTTTTGACCAGTTACGATCTGGTAATTCTTTGTATGGAAACCCTCCGGTAATGGCTTGCAGAATAGGAAAAAATTCTTCATCGCCAGGATTCCCTGTGGATGTCCAGTTCTGACTTCCATCGCCATTTACTGTATAGGGTGGTGGACTCATAATCAACAGGCGATCATCACGATCTCTGAATTCTGCATAAAAATCTTGATCCCCTTGGAATTGCGTATTGTTTGGATTTCTAACAGGAAGTCCATTCTTGGTCAAAAACTTGTCGATTCCCTTTCGGGTAATGTCATATTTATTGTTTGTTGATCTAGTATTTGTAGAAGCGGTATGAGTCACTTCATCAATGACATAGTGCTTATACAATAATACACCCTCTATTGGTCCCAGATCAATGCTATTAAAAACACGGTCGTAGTTGGGATGTAGATTTGGGTGTTTATCAATCAACTCTGCGGAGGTCTGCACAGCGACATTTAAAAATTTATCTTGATCCCCGAGCCCATGGTATTTGCGCCATGTTCCTTCAAAAAGCGCAAAACGGGCCAACAATGCTCTAGCCACATCTGGATTAACTGTATTTGGGCCATCTCCATCTTCCTTTATAATACCAATGGCTTCCTGCAGGTCTCTCAATATGTTATTTGCGACCAAATCTCGGGAATCTCTTGGGGCATTTAGAATGTCGGTGTCAGTGTCGGTTAATTCATTTTCTAACCAAGTTACCCCGCCATAGGTGTTAAGAAGATCAAAGAATTCATGCGCCCTAAAGAAGAGACCTACCCCACGCCAATGCGCAATTTCTTCTGTAGTCATTTCAGAGTTTGCAATACGATCTAACATGATGTTGACCCTACGAATGTTCGCATAGGAAACCCCATATATTGATCCAGCACTATTGGCCGGTACATTAATATTCTGTCCAATGTAAGCACGTGATACACTGCTTCCGCCATTTTGCATTAAATCCCCATCCAAGTCTCTTGTTGCTGCCCAAGTTGTGCTTCTGGGAAATGCCTCTAAAAAGTCATAGAAACTCCACGCATAGGTGCGTACGTTATTATATGTGCTAAATATTGTTGCTTCGGATAATTCGTCCTGTGGGGCAAGGTCTAGGTCATCATCACAACCCAAGGTAAGGACGGTCAAGCATATCAAGGTTAAAAGGTGTTTAAAATTTTTCATTTCAATTTTTTTAGAATGATACATTAAGTCCTACAGAGTATTGCGCCATTATTGGATATCTCGTTCTTATCCCGGCACCATCGTTCTGTTGGTCAGGATCAAGCCCTCTTTGCAAATTGTCAAAAATGAACGGATTGTTTGCGGAAACAAATACTCTTAATTTGTTTAATCTTAAGCGTTCCAACAAGTTGTCATTAAAAGAATAACCAAAAGTTAGGTTTTGAATTCTCAGATAACTTTCATCGCTTAGATATTTGGTCTGTACAAATCGGCTTCTAGCATAGTTGCTATCAATATTCCCTGTACTAGCATCACCATATATTCTTGGATAAAAAGCATCTTGGTTATCTGGTGTCCAAAAATCCAATTGATTGGCATAGATATGATCGAAAACCGAAGGATAGGGGAAAATCACATCTAAATCGGCACCAGTTGCCCTCCAGCGATCTCGTTTACCCACACCGCTCAACACAAATGAAAAGTCAAATCCTTTGTAAGCTGCATTACCATTGATTCCAAACTGATATCTTCTTGTGTTATTACCAATTCGCTTGCGATCACCAGGACCTGTATCGGCAATCAAATTTCCATTATCATCAAATTGGGGAGTTACGGTTCCATTTCCATCCGTAATCAGTCCATCCCCATCAAGGTCTTTATATTTAATATCCCCTGGGTAAGGAACAGGAGAATTCTCCACAAAAGGAACACCATCCCTTAATTCTCTATTAGAGCCAGAAAGGTCTGCATTCAAAGTACCCTCCACAAAATCATCGACTGTATAGAACCCATCCGTGACATATCCCCAGATTTCACCTATTTCATGACCTTCATAAAATTGACCGATAAATTTGTCTGCAGTTTCAAAACGGGTGATTTCAGACTGACTGTCAAAAACATTAACATTGATTCCATAGCTAAACTCTCCAATTTTATCATTCCAGCCAATTTCTAGGTCCCAACCCTTGGTTTCCAAATCGGCATCGTTTTGTAAAGGAGCAGATGTTCCTAGAATTGCGGGCAGAGGGAGTGCCGCTTTAAGCATTCCGAGGGTTTCCCTAGTATAAATATCAAAGGATGTGCTTAAGCGGTTTTTAAAGAAATTGGCATCGATCCCCAAATTCTTTGTAACCACTTCCTCCCAGGTAAAGGTATCACTCACCAATTGGGCCGGATTAAATGTGATAAACCGTTGGTCTGTACTTAGATTAATCCAATCAGACAAAAAGCTTTCGTAACCTGGAATGGAAGGATAATATTCTTGTACGTTGGTGCCTGGTCTTCTATATTCTTGGTTTCCAATTTTTCCCCAAGAGGCTCTTGGCTTTAAAAGGGAAATGAAGTCAGCACCTTCCATAAACGGTTCCTCGCTGATGTCCCAACCTACAGATACTGATGGCAACCAGGCATACCGGCTACCTGAAGCGAACCTTGAAGAACCATCGTAGCGTAAATTTCCTTCAATAAAGTATCTATCTAAAAAGGTATAGTTCACCCGGCCAAAATAACCTACTACGGCCCAGTCATAAAACGAATCGGTTATAGAGAAATTCTCTCCCTGTGCCAAATTAAAGGTAGGCGTGTCGGGATCTATGAGGTCGTTTCTAAAGGCACTGAAAGAATCTTGTTTTTCATCTTCTTTATTGAACCCTAATAGAAAGTTGAAATTATGATCACCAAATGTCAGGTTATATTTCCCATAAATATTAAACCCATTGTAAATCCTATTAGTCTGTGTCTTTCTAAGGCTAGAATTTCGTAATGCATCTTCTGCCGACACTGTTGGATTAAATCTAAAAGTACTGTAATAACGCTGTGCGTTGTTAACCGCTACCGTATTAATGTACTTTTTTTCAAAAGTGTATTCTCCGGTCAAGGAAAAATCCTTGAAAGGTTTCCATTCCAAGCGTTGGAACAGCCTAATGTTATCTTCATCTCTTTTGGTGGGCACAGAAAAGCGAACAATGTTTCCAGGGCTTGCAAATGGTAGCACATCTCCGCTTCCGTCATCAAAGAACCCGGTAGGATCATACATCCTCAACTGTAAAGCCTGATTGTATTGCGCATTGGGAACAGATTGGATACTGGAGCGGAACAATATATTGGATGATGATGTCAACTTAGGAGTTATATCCGCATCAACAAGGGCATTGACATTATATTTTTTAAAGGAATCCTTATCGGTTACCATGACCCCATCTTCAAATGCATAACCCGTACTTAAACGATATCCTACTTTTTCACCTCCTCCTGAGACGGCAAAATTATGAATGGTGGAATACCCAAAGTTCTTGATGAAGTCATCAATAATGTCAGAGTCTGCCAAAGGGTAAAATTGACTGCTACTTTCTTCAAAATGAATGGGGTATGTGGTATTGTTGATTGGGTCGTTTACCAGATTAAGTTGACTTAGCTGGTTAGCATCATAAAGATCCAAAAGTTCAATCCATCTATCCACATTTTGACCAGCGAAGTAAGCGTTTACTCCAAAAGTATCGAGAGACTCGACAAATTGCCGGGTTGTGGCCTTTTCCGGTTGATCAACTGCGCGGGAAACGCTGGTGGTAACATCATAGCTAAATGATACTTTCTGATTTCTTTTGGCGCTTTTAGTGGTAATCAAAACTACTCCAAAAGCTGCCCGAGCACCATAAATGGATGAGGCTGCCGCATCCTTAAGAACGGAGATGGATTCAATATCCCTAGGGTTTAGATCTTCTATATCTCCCGGTACGTTATTGATTAGGATTAATGGGGAACCTCCATTTATGGAAGTAAATCCACGAATGTTAATCGAGGTGCTTCTATCTCCCGGTTGCCCGGAGCTTTGAACAATCTGTAATCCAGCAGCGGCCCCTTGAAGTGCTTGCGTGGCATCAACAATGGGACGATCATTTATGATCTCATCCATTTGAACATAGGAGGCTGCTCCGGTAACATTTTCCCTTTTCTGGGTACCAAAACCAACCACGACCACTTCATCCAACTGTGAAACATCGGGCGATAGGGAAACATTTATAGTGGTTTGCCCATTTAACGAAATCGTTTGCGGAACAAAGCCAATAGAACTTATAATTAATGAGGCGCTGGAGGGAACCGTTATCTCATAATTACCATCAAAATCTGCTGCCACACCATTGTTTGTATTCTGCTCTATGATACTGGCACCTGGAATTGGCATTCCAGTCTCAACATCCGTAACATTTCCGGTAACCTTGATTGTTTGGGCAGATAAAATGCCGCAAACCGCAAAGGCTAATAGAAATGAGATTTTAGTTTTCAGTTTTTGCATTAATAATTTGATTTTAGTAGTTAGTAATTTGTTTTAGTTATTTAGTTGCTTGCATTATGATTTAAAACGTATCCTTGATCCAATCATATGGTTTTCTCTTTATCCAATTCCCGCGTGTGAAATCAGGAAAATCTTGAGGTTCACCATTGTTCGCAATAGACAGCTCGGAAAGTGGGGTAATCGCGCTCCAAGCGGCTGCATCATAAGCGTCCATAGGTGGAGCTATGTTTTGTTTGGCAGACTCTACAAATGCATTTATTACAAAGAAATCCATTCCACCATGCCCCGCACCTCTAGCGTAATCGCCATACTTTCGCCATAAGGGATGTTCGTATTTATCAACCCATTCTTTGGCTTCATCCCATCTATGTGGTTTTGACTCTCCCTCAATATAAATTCTGCGACCATCTGCTTCCCACAATCCATTTGCTCCTTGTACCCTAAAACCTAAAGAGTATGGTCTGGGCAGGTTGCAGTCGTGTGTTATGATTATGGTCTCTCCATTTGACGTTTCAATTGTACTTGTTACCACATCGCCCTGTTTCCATTTTAACTTTGAATTCGGATGCTCTTCCCCGCCTTGCGCCTTAATGTAATTTTTAAAACCAATGGCTTTACTTGCATGCGAGGTGATTGTTGAAAAACGGTTTCCTCTATTGATATCTGCCATTGCAGCTATAGGCCCTACGCCATGCGTGGGATAAAAGTCCCCATTTCTATATAAAGAGTGTTGTGTACGCCACTTAGATTCTGAAATACCTTTTTCACCAAATTCAGCTCCTTTTCCATAGGCGGTTTTTCCGTCGTTAAAAAGTACACCTCTAAGATCATGCTGGTATCCACATCTGTAATGTACCATTTCCCCAAAAAGGTTTTGCTTTACCATATTGAGCACGGCCAACACGTCTCTTCGGTAACTGACATTTTCCAAAATCATTAAATGAGTTCCTGTCTGTTCGTGGGTGTTTACCAAATCCCAACATTCTTCCAAAGTATTTGCAGCCGATACTTCGAGACCGGTATATTTTCCTGCTAACATGGAATCTTTGGCCATACGGGTATGCCACAGCCAGGGTGTTGCAATTATTACTGCATCCAACTCTTTCAATTCAAGCAGGTTGCGATAATCCAATTCATCTTTTCCGAACACTTTTGGCTTGGTCTTACCTTTTTTGGAGATAATTTCCAGGCCCAATTGTATTCTGGCATCATCCACATCACAAATAGCCCCAACAATTATATCATCCCTTAATAAAAGGTTGTTTAAATGATTGGTTCCACGTAAACCGACCCCAATGAGGCCGACATTCAACTTGTTCGCATTTACCTTTCCGGTACCAAAAGAGATGTTCGGCGCCAATGCTAAACCGGTACCGGCCAATGCCGATTTTTTTACAAAACTTCTTCTTGAATTCATAATGTGTTAATGAGGTGTTTTTTTAATTAGTCCTCGGTCAATTGCTCGTTGTCAAATATTAGTATAACTGCTGGCAAAAAGGGTATATTTTTTAGTCTAAGACCACCTAAATTTTCAGCTTTTGGTCCTTTTTCCTAATAATATCCGTATTTTGAAACATCTTTAAACATTAGCCTGTATTATAGATGTGTACGACAACATTAATAGATTATCCAAAAAAAATGCAATCTGAACACGATTATTTCTTACGGGCCGATATATTGGGAATTGGTGCTGTCCAGATTTTGACAAGGAAAAAAGTAAGATGAGGATATGGGAATCGCATTAGCTGAAAATACGGGGATATCTGCTGAACATATTATATCAAAGCCTGAAACGAGATTTCGTTTTCAACGTAACTTGCTTTGCTTTTTTGTTGTTTTAATAAATCTTCAATTCCTTAAAGGGCAAGAACTCAACAATTTCATTCATTTTGAAAAGGCATTCCATCCTTCTTCCAGTATAAAAAATGATAGTTTAGGAAATATTCTTATTTCATCTACCAATGGTATTTATAAATACAATGGTTACGATTTTGACTTTAAATCTTATTCCTCTGTTTTTGGATACCAATTCATCAATAAACGGAAGGTCTACTTTGAAAAAGATTCAAAGAACAATTATTGGTTGGCCACATACAACGGAGAGTTGACCCGGATGGGCAAGAATGATAGGCATATTCATTTTAAGGATAGCTTGGCCAAAGGAGAAAAATCTTTTAGAATCACTGCGGTTGTTCCTCACGGAAATCTGGTTTGGTTTGGTTCTGCCGAAGGCTCTCTTTACAAATATGATTATGTCAGTTCACAGATATCAACAGTTGCTACCTTGCCCAACGTTCAAAATCGCCCACAAGCAATCAACAACATAGCAGTAACAGATTCCAACCAAATATGGGTAAGCACTTTGGGAGGCAAGGTCTATGGTTACAAACAGGATATAAAACAACTACAAGAATTGGAAATACCCTTTGACGACGAGATTTCCCATTCACTTCTTTTGGTTGCAGATAAAAAAGGAAAGCTTTGGATAGCATCTGAACTTTTCGGACTCTATTTATACCAGCCAAGCTCTCAAGAATTAAAATCTTTTCCAATTTCAGATACCCAGGTAAAGCTTTCAGGTCGAACACCATCTTTTTATGTTCTGTATTGTGATAAAAGCGGGAACATTTGGGCAGGTACGGATGGAGAAGGGTTGATTAAAATTGACAAAGACAATTATACCATTACACAGTTTAGGCATCAAGACAACAATAGATTTTCCCTTACCAACAATACTGTCACCAATATCTCCGAAGACACCCATGGCAATCTTTGGATAGTATGTAAACAGGGAATAATGCATATTCTTCCAAACTATAATAGTAACGTTCAGTATTATACTGGATCAGAAGACAATGTTCCCTCCCCCATACTCTGTATGCTTAAAACATCTGAGGGTTCACTTTGGATAGGTACGGACGGAAAAGGATTGAACAGGGTGCTTGCCAATGGAAAGAGTATTCAATATACGAGTAAAAGTAACGATCCATCCATCTTTAAGGGAAGGTACATTCAACGAATTGTTGAGGATTTAAACAAAAAAGTATGGATAGCAACCTATAAAAATGGGCTCTTCGTGTACCATCCAAAACAAGATAGGTTCAGAAAGATTAAAATTCCAGGGATCTCAGAAAAATCAAGTGCCGACATTCGTTTTCTTTATCGGGATTCTAAGAACCGTATTTGGGCCACGACAACGGAAGGCATACTTATTTTCGATGAACACGAAAAGCTGTTGGCCCATTTCAGTTATCACTCGCGTGGATTGTCGGGGTCCATTTCTGAAAGTATTCATGAAACTAAGGACGGTACAATATGGATAGGTGTTAACAAAGGAGGACTTTTTAGGTTTGAAGAACACTCCAATCTTCTGCAAAATTCAACATTTAGAAAAATAAATTATTACCAAAAGACGCATAAAGAGGATACCAATAATTACGATCCCGCTTATATCGTTTCTGACCAAGAAGATAACCTTTGGATAACCTCTCTTTCCGGAACTCTAATGTATTTAAATACCGATGATAATTCATATAAGTCGTTCCTGAACCATGACAGCTTTAAGGACTTGACCATTACTGCCATGCTTTTTGACGATGATAACAGATTGTGGTTGAGCAGTAGAAACGGACTCCACCATTATAATATAGAAAGAGATTCATTGGGTTCGTATTTTAATATGGACGGACTTCAAGGAAACGGCTTCATGCGTAAAAGTGCTTTTAAGGCAAACGACGGCATGCTCTATTTTGGTGGAAATGATGGCGTCAGCGCTTTTTATCCTATGTCGATTAAAAAAAATGAGCTGACACCCAATCTGGTGGTTAGCCAAATCGAAATTTTAAACAAACCTGCTACCGATTTAATTCCAAATCAAATAGAAAAGGGGATTGAATATGTGGAGTCGCTAAATCTGGACTATGATCAATCATCTTTTTCATTTCAGTTTGCGGCCATTGGCGACGTGCTTAAGCCAGAGTACCATTATGCCTACAAATTAACAGGCTTTGACAAGGAATGGATTACTCCAAGGGGGGAACGCATAGCGACCTACACAAATATCCCTCCCGGAGAATACGTCTTTGAAGTTAAAGCTGGCACGCAAAAGGGTATTTGGAATATTCCCACTAAACAAATAGCCATTTCCATTAAATCACCTTGGTGGGCCAGTGGACATGCTTATGCAATTTATGCTCTGATTACAGCATTACTTATATTGGGCATTGTTTTTTGGGTAAGGCTCAGAAACAAACTGCACAGAGAAGAATTTCAGTTCAATAAGGAGAAAGAGTTGTATGCTTTGAAAATGAATTTCTTTGCTAAGATGTCTCATGAGATACAAACTCCCTTGACATTGATTACCGGCCCTATCGACGATATGTTACAAAGGGCTTCTTCCAACGGTAATGGGCTGTTGCTTCAACGTCTTTCCTTGATCAAAAATAATGCGCAAAGACTTTCACGAATTTCTAAAGGTTTGATGACCGTGCGTGATAGGGAGTTAAACAAGCTGCGCGTTTATGCTTTGAGGAAAAATATCATCAATGACCTGAAAAAAATTGCCAATTCATTTTCCGAACAGGCCAGGTTCAAGGATATAGATTTTGTTCAAGAATACCCAAAGGAAGAGGTATTTCTGTGGTATGATGCTGAAAAATTGGAACACATCTTTTACAATTTGCTATCCAATGCCTTCAAATTCACCCCCCGAAACGGAAGAATTGTATTACAGGTAAAAGAAGGCAAGAAAAGGTTGAAGATTTGTGTCATAGACTCAGGTCCTGGAATCCCAATGGAGGAACGCGAAGATATCTTTGAAATGTTCTATCAATCTGAAATAGGCAAAAATGTGAAAGGGTTGGGCATTGGACTTGCACTTACCAAAGAGTTGGTGGACCTTCACCACGGAAAGATAAAAATTGCTTCTTCCGATCAAGGCACTTGCTTTACCGTAAGCCTAAAACTTGAAGATATCTTTTCCAAAGAAGAAAAAGGTGTTGGCATTAATACAAGACCAATATATCCAAAATTAGTCGCCGATGTGGATCTACTCAAGGTGTTGGACCTTTCTTCACAGGCTAAAGTTGATAAGTACGCTACCATACTCATTGTAGAAGATAATGTAGAGATGCAAATATTTTTACGTGATCTATTTCACGAAAAGTACCATGTGCTTATAGCCGATAACGGTCAAGAGGGGCTAAAGTTAGCCAGAAAAAAGCTTCCAGATCTTATTGTCAGCGATATTATGATGCCTACTATGGATGGGATAACCATGAGCAAAATCTTGATCAAATCAAAAGCCACTACTCATATTCCAATTGTATTGCTCACTGCAAAGGATGCAGCCAAAGCCAAACTGGCAGGATTGCAGACCGGAGCCCTGGCTTATATCCAAAAACCCTTTAACCCCAACGAGTTGCTGGTAAAGGTGAACAACATTCTTGACAACAAGGAAAAAACCATTATCAAACATAAAACGGATGTAATCAGTGATCCGCAAATGGAACAGGTAAAATCCAAAGATGCGCTTTTTATAGAAAAATTGGTCAATGCACTAAACGACCAATTGGAAAGTTCAACATTTAGATTGGAGGATTTAGCTGATATCATGAATATGAGCTATTCGGTAATTTATAGAAAATGCCAAGAAATTACCGGTAAGACCCTGGTTGACTTCTACAAAACCCTCAAGCTGAAACATGCAGCCCTGCTTTTTTTGGAAAATGGCTACAATGTTTCTGAGGCTGGTTACATGGTAGGGTATAAAAATTCAAAATATTTTACCAAGTGTTTCAAAGATGAATTCGGAAAACCTCCTATGTCCATTAAAAATGAGTGCAAGGAAATTGGAATAGCCAAATTGATCAAAAAGTATAACATTGTTGCTTTGCAACCCTTGGAATCATAAATTTTCTGCTCTTGAGGTGCATCTTTCCCTCTAACCCTTTAGGTTGATTTTTATGCTTTTATTGGTTCGTTTTTCACCCGCTTTTACACGGTCAAAGGTTTTTCTAAAACCAAGCTCAGGCACCTCTACTTCAATTCGGTATTTTCCCTTTTTAAAAACTTTGGGACTATACCCACTTGTTTCTGGTCTAATGGCATATACCAATTGTCCTTCTTTATCAAATACTTTTAGAACAGGGTTATAATTTCCATTCCATTCCATATTCGGAAGCCATGCGGCGGCTTTTCTAGTGTAGTTATCTTCTTGTTGAATAGTAATTGGCCATCCCGGGTATTGGCTGTTTTGCGTTGTTGGATCCACAAATCTGGGCCAACATTCAGTTTTGATCGTTCGCTTTTTTTTATCGAAAGTAACCATACCAAAACCTACTGCCCTATTGTGTAAAATTTTGGGCTCTTTACCATTGTCATGAGGATTGGCAACAGCAAAAACTGTCATTTTATTTCCAAAACCATCAACATGTTCTCCTACATAAGAAGGATTTTCATAAGTATGCCGACTACTATCAACATCTGGCCAAAACCGACGCGGCCAAATATTGTTGAGAGCAGGTCCGGCAAAAGCATAGCCGCAATCCCCATGTTCCTTTAAACCGTACTGGACAAAACTGGCCAGGTGCTGATCTCCTGCAATGTGGAACGCAAAGGCTTTTCTTATGGTTTTAACCGCAAGATCGCGCCCTTTTGCTGGCCAGCCATTGGAATCCATATCCACAGTAGGACGATCACCTTTTATATATTCCCCTTTTTTTGGAATGGGTAAGGACGGTATAACCGCTCCGGTCTTGGCACCTTTGGGAAGTGTGGCCACTGTGGCAAAATTGGTTTGGGAAAGCACCACTTTCATTTTCGCATTGTTACTCCAGTCCAAAGTCCAGTTATCCAAAAACTTATGCTGTCTCTCACCTAAAAGGTCAGCTTCAATATCTCGATGTTCCTTGATATCAAAATCATCATTCATAATCCAACCGTTGTTGACCTTAGCACTTTTTGGAAGCACGTTCTTTGGTGCTGATTTAAATTTTCGGTCTTCAAGAATTGCAAAGCTAATTCCCGCATAATTCCAATGCGTATAATATACTCCTATTCCTTGTTTTACTGGTGATGAATCATATGCGTCCGGTAAATGGCCCGTTTGGGTGCGTTGCACCATATTTACCCACTTGGCAGGCATTTTATAGCCCCCACTATCTTGGGCAAAAGCTCCAAAACCTTTAGAAATATCTGCTTTTTCACCTTCTTCTCCCCAAATATTGCCATGATACACATCGTGATCATCAGGTATAATAGCACATGGTCGATGCCTATACAAATCGCGATATGACCAGCCGAACATATACCACTTTCGCAAATAATCCAGACACATTTTATCAAATTCTCCCTTAAAAGAAGCGCCAAAACCACCTGTTCCTTCGTAAAACTGGTCACCTAGGAATAGGATGATATCAGGATTGAGCTTAGATACATTTGCTGGAATGTCGGCGTCCGGAAAACCATAATGGAAGTTGCAGCTAAAAACTGCTGTTTTTATTTCATTTTTATCATGGGGCTCTTTGGAAATGGTCCCCTCATAATAATAAGACTCCATTTTATTTGCTAAAGGAATATCACTTGTAATCCTAAAGGGAATGTCCTTTTCCTGTTCAAAATTGATTACTGAAAAATGAACAGAACGTCCTTCAGGTTCAATGGTCTTTGATTCAAGGGTTTCCCATTTGTTTTCATCGTTTTTTATTTGAAAATGAACAAGGCGTCCTTCAATTTTCTCAATGGGAGCCATTTGCGCAGTAAGTTTAAGCTTACCCTTGTTCAACGTATACTGGGTAAAACAAATGGGGCCAAAAAAATTATCCGCATTAAAAGTCAAATCTTGGGAGACAATATGCCAATTGGAAAAAGCCGCACTTGGTGTTTCTGAATCCTCCCCTTTATCAAGTTTGAAATCTGACAACAAAGAAAAATTTCCAGTAAGTTGATTATTGGACAATACAATTGATTCCTTTTTGAAAAGCAAAAAATCCTCTTCTGGGTTGGTCACGGAGACGGTTACAATATATGAGCCATTACTGGGAATGGCCTCAACAACAAGTCCAAATTGTTTGGGAATCTTGTTTAAGGTAGTTTCAAAAATCTGATCTCCAATTTTGAGCTTCCCTTTGGGTGTTAATCCAATAGGAGTTCCTTTACCAAATACCGCGGCTGATCGATAATCCTCATTTGGTCCGGTTACTCCCAATCGAAGTCCTAAACATCCTTCCTCAAACTTTTCCAATTTTGGGTTAAGTGTATCAATTATAACTGAAGTGATAAAACCCACCATTTTTTCCGGTTTTTGGATTGGCAACAAATGAAGGTTTCTATTTTTATCGGTAACATCGCAGATAACCTTGCCATCTTCTATGAACCAATCTTGTAATCGGTTGCCCCAATATTCCGGTCCTACCCATTTCATGTTGGGCCAATTGTGCCAGTTGCTATTGAAACTCAACCCTCTAGTATATGGCCAGGACTTAAAGGCTCCATTGGCCAACACAGATGGGGAAATACAGGGGGCAATAGCCCCTATTAACAAAGTTTTTAAGTAATTTCTTCTTTTCATGGAATGGTTCTTCAAATCAAATCACCCTTAAAAGTCTCCGGAGGAATTTAAATAGAATTAGAAATGTATAGCTCCAGAACATCTAAATAAGGGGTCAAAAAATTAATACTTGTATTGACCCTTAACAGGCTAAAATGCTTAAAACCAGTATGAGATACTGTAAAGCCACAAAGAGAACAACGAATGTTTATCCGGCATTTCTTTGATAAAAACCTATTAAACTATGTTTGAGCTAATTGAACCGAGGAACTAATATACTAAATCGATAGCATCCAATTGCCTTACACTTGATAAAACATATTTCTACCCTAAGAAAACGATTTGGCCCTACGAAGTAATATGTTAAATAAAAAAAGCCTCTCGATTTCTCGAAAGGCTTTTGTTACTCTGCTCCCCCTCTTGGACTCGAACCAAGGACCCTCTGATTAACAGCGTCGCCGAATGGGGTACAAGCAAATTTCAAAAATCACATATTTTATTGATTATCAGTATTTTAATAAATTTTATTGCCAAACAAAATCAATTGAAATCAACTTTTTGCGTGCAAATTGCGTGCAAATTTTTTTATAACTTATGTTCATGAACACGAGCATAAAACTAAGTTTGGACACCCGTAGAATGACCCAAAATGGATGTTTCCCCATCATTTTGAGGCTGACCCATTTTAGAAAAACCACTTCGATAAAAACAGGCCATTATGTGCCAGAGGAATACTGGGATAATAATAGATGTAAAGTAAAAAGAAATTTTCCAGACGTTGACTCAGTTCACCTGATGAATACTCTTTTATTAAAAAAACAAGTTAAGGCGCAGGAGGTTATAAATAAACTGGCCGATACTGACCAACTAGATAGACTTACTGCCAAAGATATTGCCGATAAAATTGTCAATAGAAAACGGTTAAACTCCTTCTATGAATTTGGTCTTAAAAAGGCTGAAGAGCTTAAAAAAGAAAAACGAATTGGAACATCCAGAAATTACTCGGGAATCATAGGCAGATTAAAAGGATTTACAAACAACAGGGATTTAAAATTCAATGAGCTCAACATTGAATTCTTAAAACGATTTGAACGGCACCATTTATCAAAACCGGGCAATTCTGTTAATGGAATAGCATCTTACATGAGAACAATAAAGGCAATTTACAACAAGGGCATCAAGGAAGGCATGGTTGATGAATCCTTATATCCTTTTAAGTACTACACCATTAAAACAAAACCCACAGAAAAAAGAGCAATTAAAATTGAGAGTATAAAGAAAATACTCGAAATGAAGGCGGAGATAGGTTCCAAGCATTTTCACTATCGAAATTACTTTGTCCTCTCCTACCTCATGTTAGGCATGTCCTTTATTGACATGGCTTTTTTGAGAAGGGAAAATATTATCGATGGTCGTGTCAAATTCCAAAGACGGAAAACAGGAAAACGCTATGATATAGTTATTACAAATCAGATCAAACCCATAATTCAATACTATATGGATTACCCCAATCCTTCTGGTTTTTTATTGCCCATCATCTATCGAGACACACTAGAGTTGCAGTACAAAGATGCTCAATGGGAACTGAGAAGGTATAATATTGGACTAAAAGAAATAGCGAAAAAGTGCGGTATTGAAGAACGTTTGACCTCTTACGTATCAAGACATAGTTTTGCAACACATGCCATGTTCAAAAAAGTTCCTTTAGAGGCAATTTCCGCGATGATGGGACATAATAAGTTAAGTACAACTCAAATCTACCTGAAATCGTTGCCGAGCAATATACTCGATACTTACCAAGCAGAACTTAACTCCATATAAAATCAGACTACGGTATGTCTCCGGTAACAGGGATTGCGATGGAATCTTTATTTGATGTTTAGCCGACTTGTTATAGTATATTATGTTCTTTCAAACAATACATTTTATTGTTCACCTATCTGGAATTTTATTCCAGATAGGTGATTACAATTATTTTCTCGGAATCCATAAATTACCCTGAAAAGGATGGTCAACCGGGGTTTGAGCTAAATGATCCATATAATTGGTCATCACCTTAAAACCTACTATTGTGATAACCTCAAGCATGGCCTCTTTTGTATATCCTGCATCTAAAAACTTACCGATATCTTCATTGGTAACCTGCCCTCTTTTGGTAGTTGTTGCCTTTACATATTCACTTAGGGCATTTAATTTTTTATCTGGCAATTCCCTGCCCTCACGCAAAGCATCAATATTCTCTTGGGGTACCTTGTTCATCTGCGCGATACTGGAATGTGCGGCCATACAATATTGACAATTGTTTTCATAACTTGAAGCTAGGAAGGCTATCTGTCTTTCTTTTGCCGTCAACACACTATTCTTGGTCAAAAACTTATCCCCTTCCCAATATGCATACAACAAAGCTGGATGATTGGCCATTAATCCCAATAGATTTGCTTCAAATCCTTATGCAGCCTTAGCAGCCTTCAATATTGGCTTTGATGCTTCCGGTGCATTGTCAATTGTTCTAATTTTAAATTCTACATTTTCTAATGTTTCCATTTTTCTTGTTTTTAATATTACTTCAACCTTTACTTATTACTAAATCATTAATAAAATGTTCTAAACAGTCCATCGTGATAGATCATTCTTAAAAGTTCATTACCACTCCAGCTCCATTGGGCTTTAACACAAGTCGCCAAGCAATCCTCTTTTTTGCTTCTACTTTTTCATTACCGGATAAACCGCCATAACGTTTGTCCAAATAGTTGTCAATGGCCTCCACAGTAGCAACGCTTAATGCAATGCTCAAGGCAATATCCGTTAACCAATGGGCACCATTCCATAGACGTGTAAGTGGTGGAATACTACCTAATAAGTAAATCCCTCCTTTTAACCATGGGTTTTTAAATTGTTTGGCCAATGCATGTGCATTGCTAAACGCAAGTGCTGTATGTCCAGATGGAAATGAATGAAAATCTGAGTTTCGTTGAAAAGGACGAAAGTCATTTTTGTTTAACCCCGATCTTGGTCTAGCTCGACCGACTATCGATTTTGATATTTGTTGTAGAAGACCAGTGGCGGTTGCAGAGGAAATCATTAATACCCCCGTTCTTCGAATCTTATCATTTTTGGATAGAAGCCCGGTGAAATAAACTATTCCATTAAATGCATAGTTGTTTTGTGGGTTACCATAATACCAGCCGTAATCTTTTATCAGATTAGGGATGTGTGATTCTTGTTTTATAAACCATCTATCCGCGTCGTCGTCAATGGCATATAAGCCTATGGTTCCAATTATAACTCCACCAAAGAGCCGAAGTTGATTCTCCTCCCACGAAAAGGGCCGTTTATAAGCATACCCAACACCTCCAATGATACTGTTTAAATCATAGGTGAATTTTTTCCAATTATTGTCCTCAGCTAGATTTTCATTTTTGATTTCTTGCGACGATACCGCTGTTATGCACAACCATATTACGGTTAATGTCCTGATGCATTGGATATTCATGATAGCGTGTTATTTTTTAGGTTCCCAGAAGAATATCAGGTACTCGAGATGTTACGGTTTCATTTTTTAAGCCTAGCTCTGATTCCACGTATCATTTCGATAAGCTTTATTCCCACATAGTATGCATACAATTGTAGGTTTGACCATGTTTTCCAGATGACGTCGTTGCTAAATCCCATTTCACCAATTCTTATTTAAATATTGTTGAAGCTTCTTTCGTGCTCTATGGAGCAATACCCAGCAATGTGCACGGCTTATTTGTAGTTTATCGCAAATGGCTTCCGTGCTAAAACCGTTTTGTTTAAGTTGCAATATTTGGTGTTCCCGTGTAGATAGTATTTCCATACCTGAATTGAGCACCAATTTCAAATCGTTCTCATTCATGCTATCAACTATTGGATCATGGGTGTTCTCAAACCGTTGATCAAGTTTTCTTGAAGAACTCAACCTTGATTCAATATTCTCACTGACAGAATACCTCATGCTTTTATTACTTCTATAATGGTCCGCTATTTTGTATTTTAAAATAGCAGTCAACCAAACCCGTTCGCTTGAGATCCCTTTAAACCGATGTGCTGACTTTAAAGCGGCAAGAAAAGTATCCTGAACGAAATCTTCCACCATGTCTTGTGGAAGTTTCTTATAGGCAAAACTGAAAAGATATCCTTTGTGGTTGTGTACCCAATTTTGGGGTTCTAATTGTCGAGTGGAATGATTGGATTGCATAATTGTTTGATCTATTGTAATTGGTAGTTTTTTATTAATTGAAGTCGCTCAAGTATGACTAAAGACTATTGTCAGCAAAAGGACGGACCCTTATTATGCTCTGTAATCTTTTGTTTGTTTTAAGATGCTCTATTATTGACGGGCATTGGACATAAACTTCATATTCCATCCTTCGGGCATGAACAGCAATTCGCTCAATTAGTGCATGTATAACTTCCTCAGCTAGATATTTGGATCTTTTTGTGTTCAGCAGCAACAATTGGTTTTTATCAGCAAATCGGTATTCTATGGATGCTGTTTGACCATTGAGAATAAACTCATAAAACAACTGGTTGTCCTTACTTCTAAAAATGAGTGGAATAATGGCATTTTCATACATGATTTCTAATTTTTGCGTTCATATTCTACCTTATAAAAGTCCCTAGTTTTCACATTGTAATTATGGCTAATTATGCTATTCTGTTGTTAAATTGATCTTGTTTTGACATGGGATAAAATGTTGGTTGCTCGATTTTAACTTTTTGAAAAAAGGACAAAAAAAGAGAGTAGATGATTTATCTACTCCCTCTCTTTCAAAGACACCATGAGCTACAATAATGCTCTCACTGTTTTTGGTTTTTAATAGTTCTAGCTCTTGAACTTTTCCATTGTTTTCCAATTCTTGTCTGCTTGGGAGATATGCTTGGTTCTGCCATCTTTTTCCCAAACTTTTACAAAATCGCCTTCTACGTTTCTTGTAAACATGTAGAGTTTTCCATGTACCACTCTGAATCTGGATGGATCCGGTTGGAATTTTGCCCCCAAGGATACTGCAAAAGCACACCAACCACCATATTGTGGCTTGTATTTTGCAGGATTTGCATCAAAAGTTTCCTTCTGTTTTTTGTTGGTGAAATAATAGGCCACCCCATCAAAAGTAGATTTGTGTTTCTTGTTACCCAGCTCTGCCTTTCCCATATCGATATAGGAAACTGGGCTATACCCCTCCAAAGCAATTTTACTGTCGTCAATGCTGTAACTATGGGATTGAGCAGAAAGTACTCCAATACCCATAAACAGAAGAACAACTAACCCACTAACTTGTTTGATTAAATTACGATTACTAATAGTTTTCATTTGATATACATTTTAATGTTTAATATGATTTATAAGTAAAAGTATATCGGTACGTCAACTGAAAATTTAGCGTATTAACCTTATTATTGGATACTTGCTCTTTTCTATTTGGAATTTTATTTTCTTGCTGGATCATATTCGTTTATTGAGCTAAAATATCATTGCGGAATCATTAAAATTGTGACTACAGTTAATCAAAAAACAATCAATGTTTCTGAAACAAAAAAAGCAGAATGTGAATACATCCTGCTTTGGCTCTTTTTACAATGATTACGGGTGATAGCTATAACAACCTTTCTGATTCTGAAATTGATATATCATTAATGCTTGCATACCTTTTCTGCATATATCCATCTGCATCAAATTCCCAATTTTCGTTCCCATAAGCTCTAAACCATGCACCCGATTTGTTTCGATACTCATATATAAAACGAACCGCTATTCTATTATCGGAATGTGCCCAATATTCTTTTTTCAGTTTGTATTCCAACTCGTTTTCCCATTTATTCGCCAGAAATTTTTGTATTTCTTCTCTCCCATTGATGAATTGGGAACGGTTGCGCCATTCACTATCTTTTGTATAGGCCATGGATACTTTGATTGGATCTTGACTGTTCCAAGCATCTTCAGCGAGTTGTATTTTTAGTTCGGCACTTTGCTTATCAAATGGTGGTATTGGATTTTTTATCATTTTCATTACCTGGTGTTTTGGATCTATTTCATTCAAATAATATTGGTCGTCCGGACAACCGTTCTAACAACTAACTCAACCTACATTTAAACTCAATTTCAAAGCGCTTTATCAATGAGTCAAAATATTATAGAACAAAACTCCGCTATTTCATTTGTGCAATACGTTTCAATTATGCTTTTATATTGCATAATTGCGCTTTGCTATCGTCAATCTCTGTGTATTGTCATTAAGCACCATATAGCTCTCGATAAAATTGGTGGAAGATTGATTTTCGGCAAAAATTAAAGGGACATACACTCTTCAAGCTAGCATAATGCTTAAAGGAGTTGTTGAAAAGGATACCTATTCTCGAAGCAAAATGACCTTGCTTTAGAACATAACCTAGTCGGTGGAAGGATTAGGAGTAAATCTAAGGTAGGAAGCTTCCTCTGAGGCTTTATACGGATACAACTTTTTGGCTTCCTCATCACTCAAAGCAACATCAACTATGACATCATCACCTTGATTCCAATTTGCAGGAGTCACAACCTGATGTTCACAGCTAAGTTGAAGCGCATCTATTACCCTAAGAATTTCATCAAAATTTCTACCTACTGACATCGGATAGGTCAAATGCAACTTTATCTTTTTGTCAGTACCAATAACAAAAACCGATCTAATGGTATGCTTTGAAGAGCTTCCTTGATGGATCATACCGTATAATTGGGCAATTTCGGCACCTTCATCGGCAATTATAGGAAACCCAATTTTGACATTCATTGATTTTTCTATCTCCAATTTCCACCCATTATGTGATTCCAAACTATCTACACTTAGTGCGATCGCTTTCACATTTCGTTTGCTAAATTCCTGTTCCAATTGGGCAACGGCACCCAATTCGGTTGTGCATACTGGAGTATAATCCTCTGGATGGGAAAAAAGCAGACCCCAAGAATCCCCTAACCAATCATAAAAATCAATAGGCCCACTTGTGGTCAATGCCTTAAAATTAGGCGCATTGCTTTCCAACCCTAATTCCATTGTAAACTTCTGATTATAAGTCCTAAATTAACATAATACTTTATATTTAATTTATATTTAGAAATAAAAAATTCAAATAGTCAAATTTGGTGGAAATACGTGCAATTATAGTGGATGATGAGGAACGTCATCATAGTGTTCTTGGGAAAATGCTGAAGAATTTTTGTCCAGAAATTATTGTTGTAGGAAATGCCTATTCCATAAGTGAAGCGATTCCACTAATTGAACAGAACAAGCCGGAGCTCGTATTCTTGGATATTGAAATGCCAGGAGGTAATGGCTTTACAATTTTTGATCACTTTGAAGAACCCCCCTTTCAGGTAATATTTACCACGGCCTTTGACCTGTATGCTATAAATGCTATAAAATATGCGGCACTGGATTATTTATTAAAGCCAATCAACATTCAGGAGTTAAAAAATGCGGTTACCAGAGCGGAGAAGGTACTTGCAAAACAAAACAGGGAGAACATCGAGAAAATACAGGCACTAAAATCCAATATTCAACTAGAGGATAGGAGTTTAACAAAAATTGCCTTAAGATCTTCTGAGGGAATTGATTTTGTTGAAGCCAAAGATGTGATCCGGGTGGAGGCCAATCAGGTATATTCAAATTTTTACCTTCAAAATGGAAAGAAAATATTAGTGTCCAAACCATTGGGTGAGTTTGAAAGCATGCTGGAATCCTGCAATTTTTTCAGGGTACATAAATCCCATATGATCAATCTTGATCACATTTCAAAATATGTTAAAGGCAAAGGAGGTTATGTGATTATGAAAGACGGTTCAAATGTTGATGTTTCCGTTCGCAAAAAGGACAAATTTCTAAAAAGGTTAATGTAGATCATTAGGGAAACATAGTGAAACTGCTGTTCCTGCAGGCGTATTAGAATCATAAATATCATCAATTTCCACCTTAAATTCTTTCATTTTTGCATCGAGATTAAGCAATTCCAGCCGAGCTTCTATATTTGACATGGCGATGGATTTATGCTTTTTTAGATTGATCTTTTCAGCTTGCTTTCTCCCAATACCGTTATCGGTAATTATACATAGTATCCTATTGTCTTTTTCTTTGACCAACAATGTTAATTTTCCAATTCGGTCAACTTTTCTAAGGCCGTGGACAATGGCATTTTCCAAATAGGGTTGAATAATCATTGGAGGGACCATTAAGTCTTGATAATCATCGATATCCAAAATAATTTCAAAATCAAATGAGTTGTTGAACCTGGTGCGTTCCAATCGCAGGTAGGTTTCAAGAAATTGTAGTTCTTCTTTCAAGGTAATGTATGGCACCAAAGAATTTTCAAGGTTTTGCCTCATTAATCCAGCAAATTCAGAGACATAATCTATTGCTTTTTCTGTTTCATTTGTTAGAATGAATTCCTGAATTGATGAAAGCGCATTGAAAATAAAATGTGGATTCATTTGTGAAGACAACATCTTCATTCGTGCTTGTAATGCCTCTTCCCGTTCACTTTTTATCTGCTTCTGGTGAAAACGGGAAGCAGAAATCACAGATGAAACCCGAACCTTAAGAACCAGATGGTTTATCGGCTTACTTATATAGTCCTGTGCTCCTAAGGCAAAACATTTGGTTAAAGTGGTGTCTTCATCTTCACCAGTTATAATTATTACGGGAAGATCCTTATACTTCGGATGCTTTCTAATTTCCCGTAACAAATCATAGCCGCTGATTCCAGGCAAGTTCACATCCAGCAATATTAAATCGAAGTGTTGCCTCTCCAGTCGCTGGAAAAGGAATTCACCTTTTGGTATAAACGAGATGCTAAATCCTTCTTCGGCCAATACGTGATTGACCTGTTCAAGGACTTGACGGTTATCGTCGACCACTAAAATGTTAGCAACGTTATTGGGCATTTATTGTATTTGATATGAGTGTTCTCAATGCTTCATCGTCGCCCGAGTAGATTGCTTCTTCAAGTTTATTGAATTCATCCGGGGGCATGATTGAATTTAAAGGTTCAGCGGCTACAACCAGTTTTTCTGTTTCAAAAATCGGTAGTTGACCAAGTGATTGGAATGCCTCATCCATAATGCGCCTTTCTTCTTCACTCAATTTTTTAATTGCCCGATTCTTATTTTTATCGATATCCGCAACCAGGAATTTTTTCAATACCCTAACCAGTTCAGGAAACTGAATCGGTTTGGTAAGATAATCGCAAAATCCAGAATTGAGAGCAATTTCCTTGTGTTCCGTAAAGGCATCTGCCGAAAGACCAACAATAGGAATTTTGTTGTTCATTTTGCGAATTCGTTTTACCGTTTCAAAACCATCCATGTTAGGCATATGTATATCCATGAAAACAATATCAGGATTGTATTTTTCACTGATCTTAATTCCCGTTTCACCGTCTTTTGCCAATATTATCTCTGACCCCAGTTCAGCGAAAAGTGCTCGGATCATTTCTTGATTCATGGAATTATCTTCCACCACAAGGATTTTTTTGTAATCAGGAATTTTGAAATTAGAAATTGAAGCTTCTTTTTCATCAACCCATGAGTTTTTAGCTTGTTCATAGGGTAGATAAATCTTAAATGATGTACCCTGTTCAACCTGACTTTTAACTTCAATCCTTCCATTTAATATTTCCACCAACCTCTTCGTAATGGTTAAACCAAGTCCGGTTCCCCCAAATTTTCGGTTAATCCCCGCATCTGCCTGAATAAATGGGTTGAAGATTTGTTGCAATTGACTTTCAGGGATTCCTATTCCTTCGTCCTCTACAGAAAACACAATCCAGGAATCTTCATGTTGGACGTTTACATATACATTCTTGTTTTCGGGTGTAAACTTGATGGCATTACCTATTATGTTCATCAATATTTGCTTAAGCTTGCTGCCATCTGTATGAATATGTTTGGGTACGGTTGAATTGAAATTACTTATGAGACTGACTTCCTTTACCTTACCTATACCCTTATTGATTCGGCACACAGAAGTAACAATTTGATTCAAATCGACATCTTCCTTGCTAAGAGAAAATTTCCCCGCCTCAATTTTGGAAAGGTCCAGAATATCATTGATTACTTCTGAAAGTGATTCAGCACTTTGATGAATATTACTGAGGTATCGTTCAAACTTCTGGGTCAATTCCAAATCCTTGCTTTGATTTAAAAGAATCTGCGAGAAACCAACAATAGCATTGAGTGGTGTTCTTATTTCATGACTCATATTGGCAAGAAACTGTGTTTTGGCAGTATTGGCATTATCTGCATCGTTCTTTGCGTAAAGCAGATTTTTTTCTGCCTTTTTTCTCATTTCAATTTCCTGCTGTAAGTGCTCAGTTCTTATTTTGATACGATCTTCCAATGCTTCATTTACTTTACCCAATTCCTCTTTGGATGCAGACAGTTCCTGATTCAACTCCATGGATTGCTCGTAGAGCATCGTATTTGTTATTGAAATTGCAGCTTGCGAAGCAATAATTCGAAGCACTTCTAGGTCTCCCTCCGTAAATAATCCCTTTACTTGACTGTTTTCTAAATAAAGTACCCCTACAAGGTCTTTTTGCTTCAATAATGGTAAAATGACCAAAGAGGATATCCTATTCTTTCTAAAATAACTTTCCTCAGGATAATTGTTTTTCTTGATATCATCAATACTAAGCTCCCTGGTTGTGGAGATTACATGCTCAATAATGTTAACAGGCAATTCGTCACATTCATGTAATTCAATTTCAGAAAAATCGGAAGCTTTCTTGTTATTAGTACTAACTATGGATTCTAGATAAGGGGTGTCATTTTTAATAAGTATGAGAGCACCCTTGTCTGCGCCCGCATTCTCCATTACAATATTCAATAATTGCTGCACAAGGCTTTCCAGGTTCACTTCTGCGGAAATTGCCTGTGTAGCTTTCAAAAGACTCTGAGTATCAAAACTTGCAAGTGCAGATTGTTCCTTTCGAATAAGGTTTTGCGGTTTTTTACTTGAATTTTCAGCCTGGATCAATGTTCCCCAATCTTTATAGACCCTCTTTATCTCGCGCCGTAAATACTTTGTCAAAAAACCAAAACTTTCTTGGGGCATTAATTTGTTGCCTATATGACATAACAACACCTTTATACTTATTAGACCACCTTTTTCCGCCCACTTTAATCCTTCCTCAAGTCTTATAACCGCTGTTCGGAAATCATCCTTGCACAGACTTATCAAAAAGCAAACAAGTTCATATTCGGCTTTAAAATTCTCCGGGATTTTTTCCGACAATGGCCTCATTGATTTTTGGATTGTATCCAGTTCTTTTACCAGATTTTCTTTGGAAGAATTTCCCAACATCATTTGACAGACCACTCTAAGCACATTGTTCCTAACAGCTTGGGGCTGAGTTGTGGTCAACCCAATGAATTCTTCATTTGCATTCAATAAATAAAATGCTTTTTCGTAATCCCCTTTTAGGCAATAAATTAAACTCTTAAAAACATATTGCTCGGCTAGAATAAAGAAACATTTCTTTTTTAATAATAAGTCAACTGCTTTTCTATCGGATACTTCAATTTCATCATCATTCTCATCTTGCAGAATTGTCAAGCCATTCCTGATCAGCGTCAATTGAGCCCCAAAACATTCACTGTAACTTACAGGCATAATTTCGATGGCTCTTTCACAATTGTTCAACGCATCAAATAAGGCAGTTCCAGACAAGAGCTGATTTCTAACACTAATTCTACACAGCTTATTTAAGGATAGATAGTCCCCGGACCTCACGTATGTGGACACCCTCTTTTCCAATTCTTGCTGAAGTGACAAAAAAGGCTCATTGAAATGACCAATTAGATCATAATAACATAGAATTGTTCGGTTAACATATTTGTCCGATTTCAATTGATCCAAGATATTCCATCCTGCCTTGGCAACCTTGATTCCCAAATTGAATTCTTCAAATTTGTGTATCAACAGCGAGCCCAAGTGTACCAAAGCAAATGATGATGAATCGGCCAGTCCTTTATTTATGGTATGATTGGACATTTTAAGTACCGTCCAGATATATAAATCTTTGTTGACATAGGCTGCAGATGTTGACATGTTTGCCAAAACGTTCATTAGAGAAATATCAGATTCATCACTCATCCGTTCCTTGAAATCATCTTCCAACGTATCCGATTCCCCGGCAGTGTTCCTAAAAGCCTTGTACTCAGTGTCAATTAAATGAGCTAGATCTTTGCTATTGGCAGAGATTTTCTCTTCAAACGGAACGTCCAATAAAGCAAGTATCTCGAAACCAACATTTATACTTTCCTCATATAGTGCAAAGGCTTCATAAAAATCAAGCGTCAATTGAAGTAATTTGATTTTTTCACTTCTATCCTTTGCCAAGGACTTTGCACGAAACACTAAATTGTTTCCTTGTTCAAAATCGTTCATCAGAAAATACGCTTTGGCTAAGCCATAGAGTAATTCAAATTCATAAGTTGGAATCCCAAATTTTTCTGCCAGCTCCAATCCAAATTCCAAAAACACTTTCGCAGAATACGAAGAGTTGGAAGCATTGGCCAGATTTCCCGCTCTCACTATCAATCCCATTGATTTCTCTACTGTATGCCTTGTCAGTAGGTCCCTTGAATTTATCAAATGTTGCACAAGTTGATTCAATTCAACAGAGTGCTTGATGCCGCTGTTTTGAAGTTTATACAAGGCGATTTTGTGGTGTAATTGATCACCATTGTATTCAAACCCGGGGATTTTTAAGTCTAGTGCAACCTTTTGAATTCTTTTATGATTGAAAACAAAAGGGCCATGACTGGGATTTAATTTAGTCAACAACCCTGCTTCTGATAAAACATTTAGAAGCAAATTGATAATTTGAGGAGAGGTAGCACTGATTTCTGACAGCATGGACATATCAAATATGCCATTGTTATAAGCTGCTATTTTTAACAGTACCTGAGCTTGATATGATTGTAGTCTAATTTGATGCTCAACAATTCCGACAACATTTTCCGTTACATCCTGCAATTTTACTTGGCCCAGGCTATAATCCCATTTATTTCCCTCACGATTGAAATATAAAATATTGCTGTCGTAAAGCGATTTAACCAAGTTTTTAATATGGTGGGGATTCCCATGGGTTTTGTTGTGAATTATATTTGACAAATTCCGGATGGATTCACTTTGTTCGGAAAGCATTGCTGACACCATCTTTCGCGTAGCGGATTTTGATAGCTCTTTCAGTTCAATTGTATGTGAATGCCTATCGGATTTTAAAATTTCATTTTTAAAACGCAGCAAGGGATGATCATCCGTTAGATGTGTCTTGTTATAGGAAAGCATGAACATAACACCAGAGATTTGTGAATTTATCAGGTGCTTTATCAAGTTCAATGATGGTTCGTCACACCATTGTGCGTCATCAAAAAACAGAAGTCGTTTTAATCCCAATTGACCTAATGTGCCACAGTATCTCACAAACACATTTAAAAAACGATTTTGTGTTTCTATTGGATTTAATTTTTCTGGAGAGTCCGTGAACCCTGTTAACTCTTTTAGATCAGGTATCACATCAAACAGAAGCGAGAGGTCAGTTCCGACCCCATTTTCAAAAATTTCACTTAATTCTGAATGACTACGACCGGTTTTCATCAAAATTCTCCTTACTATATCCTGGAATGCCAAGTGAAAAGCTAAATAATCTGATGATTGAAATTGATCGGAACAAGCATAACAGAATGATGCCTCTGAATCTGAAACAATATCTTTTAACTGATTGCCCAGTTTTGTTTTTCCCAATCCTTCGTCAGATTCAATAAATATTATGGAAACCGCACCCTCTCGAACTTCTTCATAACACTCGGTCAATTGAGCCAACTCTCTATCGCGCTCGTATAGAAATGTATCTAAATTTAATGCTCCTGGATTATGGTTCACACTTAATTCGGATAATTCTGGATGATCGCTGGACTCTAAATGTGTTTGTATTGTAACTAGATCCTTAATAATGCCAGTGGAAGATTGATATCTTTCGGATGGATTCTTACGTAACAACCCCGAAATAATCTCATAAATCCCTGTACTGCTCCAATGACAATCTTTGGATGCTTGGTAATTCTTGGTCAAGTGTTGATGCATTATGCCCTGGACATCAGCCCCATCAACGAAGTAACCGCCCGTCAACCAAAAATCCAATAATATGCCCAAGCCATAATAATCAGCTCTATAGTCTGGATTATGGTTTGTCCTTGAATTGAATTCCGGCGCTATATAACGATAGGCCAATTTGCCGTGCTCCGTTAAACTTAGACTATTATATCCTTTTCTAATGTCGCCTAAACCAATAATGATGAGATTCCCGTTTTCATCAATTGAAAAACGTTCCTCATGCATAATTCCAAAGCAATACCCAGCTTGATGAACAGCGGAAATTGATTTAGTCACCAATAATGCCAAATTCAAAAAGCGGCTGAATTCAGATTTATTCTCAGGAGCTGAAAACAAATTTTCTTTGGATACAGGTATAGTATAGGAAAGTCTATGACCGTCGGAAATAGCAATGTCCCGGATAGAAGTATATTCAAAAAAGCCAAAATTCTCCAGCTCTTGTATTACATGCGGATCAATTTCTTCATTCAGATTTTCTTCGACCAAATACCTGTTGGACTGAACATCTTTCCTTAGATCCACATGCAGTGTTTTCGGCGCTATCATAGCCTTTCATTTAGACTTCAAAGTAGTGAATTTATAATAAAACTAGGGTACGTTAAGAAGTTTAACAGCTACGTTAAGAAGATCGTTTTTGAGCGATCATGATCTCATTTTGCCTCTTTTTCAAATGATTTCCGCCAGATCCTACGCTTATTAGAAAAGTGCCTACGCTTATATACTTCCACTGGGAATGCCCTTAAAGCTATACTAGTTTTGAATCAATGAAACGATAAACCAGACATTCAATAAATCTACTACCATGGAATACGTAAAGAAACTTAAAGAGATTATAAAGGAGAAGCAAACAGTAAGAACATTGGCTCACAGGAAATCCGTTTTTCTATTTCTAATAAACAATCAGGGAAATGGGCAAAAATCCAATGCAGTCAATAAAGATTATCAATTTATCTTTCAATTGGAGGTGGCAGATGCCCGTACCACAGAAGGACCTTTAGTCCTAGGAATATACAATGGTGTATTTGGTAAGATGGACTTGGATCTTAATTATAACAGCTTTCAAAAGCAATCTTTTTTAGATGATGCCCTAAGCAACCAATTGGCCATATACTTAACTCAAGAGCTTTTATACCGTCCTTACGATGATAAATGGTACTTGGAGAATATGGTGATCACCATAGCTGACTATTTGGTCAAACAGACTTCACGGAATCTCTCCAACAATGATGAACTAAAGATGGGCATAACCCCATTCCAGATGCAGAAAATAAAGCATCATATCACTGAAAATATAGATCACCAAATAAGTACAACGGATTTGGCATCATTGGTAAAGTTAAGTGTCCACCATTTTATTCGAATGTTCAAGAGGACTACAGGAGAAACCCCACAACAGTTTACGAAACGATTGAAGATGCAGCGCGCAAAAGAATTGTTGTTGTACTCTGAAGACAATATTATCCAGGTTGGCATGGGTGTTGGTTGTGACAATGCAAGTCATTTTACCCAACTTTTCAAGAGCAGTTATGGAATAACGCCTTTGAGATTCAGGAAAGCACATCGGCAAATGGCGCTTGCTGCATCATAATCCTATGTGGTCAACTATTAAACAAGAGGATATGGAGTACTATGGAAACAGTCGCGAAATGAACAAAAACAAGTTCAAAATGGTCAATGTTGAAGAGGATTTTACCATGCTCATGAACCGGATTAAAAGTCATATTGAAGAATCAAAATCCGATTGGATCATTTGTTTGAATTAGACTCGAATAGAAACTGATTGTTTGGATAAAGAACTTAATCATCAAAGAATTTATAACTATGAAAATCAATGAGATAGTAGCAGCAATTCCCATAAATGACGTGATTAGAGCTAAAGATTTCTATGGGAACACGCTTGGCTTCACACTGGATTTGCTAAGCAAAAGCTTAGATATGTACTGGGCCAAGAAAGGGAATGGAAAGTTTCTTCTATATAAAAGAAACGATAAAAACAAGGCAGAACATACCGCTATTAGTTTTACTGTTGAAAACATTGAAGAAGCTATAATTGAGCTTGAAGAAAAGGGTGTGGAGTTTTTTGAATCCCAAGGGAAAAAAATCTACAATCTCGACGGTAGCTTGTCTGCTTGGTTTCAGGATTCAGAAGGAAATAACTTGGAAATAAGTGAAAGGCCCTAAGCTTCCCCTAGCTTATAAATATGATAGTATTACCATTCTATATGCGCAATAAGAACCTGTTCACTTTATAAATAAAAGACCATGAATATCATAAATACAATATCAAACAGCCTAGCAACATATTTTCACAGTAGGTTGAAGAAATCCTATCGAAAAAGCAAGAATTACAATAACAACAACTATTGTGATCACAGTGCCCAATCAGAATTTTATTGTGACGAAAATGGTTGGTTTGTTTGAAAATAGCAATAATCATTTTAATCTCGAGCTTCTACAAAACTTCCTACCCTAATTAATTCCCTTCCATGAAAATCACCTTTGGACATCTCCTTAGGTGATTTGCCATTTTTACCTCTACAGACTTCGAAATCAAAGAGTCAATAATCAAAGAGCGATAATAGAACATCCCAGCCAAGATTGCACAATTCTGGCCAGTTATACGGCCTACTTTTGGATTAAATAACAATTAGGATGTGTCCGAAGGCATGTTCTCAAAAGCGCAATAAAATGTCGCTTTAAAACATATTGAAAATCAAATAATCGTTTAACGTAAAATCAAGAAAAATGAAAAACAGATTAACAAAAACATTATTAATTCTAGCTGTAATAATGGGCTCAAGTTTCAAATTGAGTGCCCAGATACCAGACCCAGGATTCAAAGTTGATGAAACTACCGCAATTGTAATTACTGACCCTCAAAATGACTTTTTAAGTCCTCAAGGAGTCACATGGGGTGTTATTGGCGAAAGTGTTATGAAAAATAACACTGTTGAAAACTTGGAGACATTGTTCAAAATTGCAGAAGCCAATGGAATCAAAGTATTTATTTCTCCTCATTATTA
This sequence comes from Flagellimonas sp. S3867, assembly GCF_014698935.1. Lineage (GTDB taxonomy): Bacteria > Bacteroidota > Bacteroidia > Flavobacteriales > Flavobacteriaceae > Flagellimonas. Next base: position 1,022,076 of record NZ_JACVMN010000002.1, on the reverse strand, counting down.
CTATGAACATGACCATAAATGGCAATTTGAAGGAGCACTTGAAAAATTAATGCATGACATAGGTATGTTTGACCGTGGGGATCAATTGAACAAAAAAGGTTTTGAAGGGTCTGGTGCCGATTGGTTACCCCGATATAAAAAGTACATCGACAAGGACTTTGTTACGGTGGTTGGTCCGCACAAAGTATACGGTCCTGAACAAAATGATCTTTCTCTTCAATTGAGAAAACAGAAAATTGATAAGATTGTTTTAGCAGGAATGTCAGGTAACCTTTGTGTAGAATCACATTTAAGGGAACTACTGGAAGATGGTTTTGAAGTAGCTGTTGTTAAGGATGCCACTGCTTCCGCAGTTGCGCCTGGTTACGATGGCAATACAGCTGCAGAAATTAATTATAGATTTGTGGCTAGTCACGTATACACCACCAAAGAATTTGAAGCTCTTTTTAGATAGATTAAATTTTTGAAGGGATAATATTTTGATATCGAGGGACGGGGATAATTTCTCCGTTCTTTTTTATAAAATCAAACCCAATAAAAAAGCAATATATCCTAAATAGTATCCCCAAATCAAATATGTTTTACAATCAAAGAGGCGAACGTAGCAAGGCGAAGTGCTGCAAGCGTCCCAAACCTTACACAAACTAATTTACTGAGCGAGGCAAAAGTTCCATTAAAAGCAAAAATGGATCAATTTTATTCTCTTTTTTTAGGGCTTTCGAGACGTTTTGACCCAATTCACAAAAAACATTGATTGGAAAACGGTTAGTTCACTGTGTTCTTGAACCAACCAAAAAAGCATCATTTCTTTATTCGTGGTTTTTCTGTTTTTACTGTAAACTTTTTCAATGTTTTTAGGGGTTTCAAGGGTTTTTACAGTAAAAAAATGAAAATTCATTCATGAGAATGAACTGACTAAAGCCCTAATTTCACTGGCCTTTTGGCCAGAAATTGGACAACGTAGCACCGGCTTGCCGTGCTACCCTCTCGCTTTACATTTCTCGTCCTGCTGGCAGGACAAAAAATGTAAACACTGGGTGCCTTTCACATCAACCATATTTATCTAAAACATTGCAAATTTCATTGATTCTTAAAGTTTAAAGAAAATGAGAATGTTGGACATAAAGTATGAAGTTGTTTAACATTAATTGAAATCAAAATGCTATAGAAACAGAATATGAGCATCGAACTGTCCTATAAAAGAGAATTAACAATACTACCAAAAGAGACCGTGTTTGGGACTCTGTAGATTAAAGGTTATGGCATCAGACAAAGAGACCAGTAAAAAGGACCATGTTTAAAGACCCCCTCTTTAATTTATAAAATACATTTTAGAATGACTATTTTAAATTTTTGAACAAAGAATCAACTAATTCATAAACGTAAAAAGAAGGCATAGCCTGTGAAATGCAGTATGAAAGCACTGTATTGGTACTTGGACTGTATCCAATGTAAGTCCCGTAAAATCCATAATGACCATAGTAGGTTTCTCCATTGTAAATAGATTTATAAACTCCAAGTCCGTAAGGCAGATGATCCTTAATAGTTGCTTTTGCCTTTATCATTTTTTGTAATGATTTTTCTGAGATCAGCTTGTTATCGAACAAAGCCTCCATAAAAGTAGCCAAGTCTTGATGCGTACTTACCAATCCACCCCCTGACCAATCAAATGAAGTGTTCACACTATTGAAATTGATGGCTCCTACATATTGATGTATCCGACTTTCCTTGGTTTCAGTTGTCTCATAAAACTCGAAATAAGTGTCCTTTAAATCTAAGGGATGCAGAATCCGGTCACGCATGGACTGGGACAATAATTTTTCATCCAATTTTTCAATTAATAGGCCCAACAGCACATAGTTCATATCGGAATAGTGCCAACCTTCATCAGGTTTGAATTTGGCTTCTTTGTTGAGCCCGTATTCAAAATATAAATTGACAATGTTTCTTGGCCGATACTGTTGTTCAGGTTCCCTCATAACCATACTGAAGAAAGCCTCCTGCCTATCATTAAAAATATCTGCCAGACCACTTCTGTGGGATAAAAGTTGTTTTATGGTCATTGCTTTCGAAAAACTTGTACTCCTCTGGCTCAAATTCGTCGAATCCTGATAAAAATGAAAGTCATCCAGTCGCAAAAAATCCATATCCTTTAGGTAAGGATACATTTTATCCTCAAGCTGGAGCTTACCTTCTTCCTCAAGTTGCAATATTATCGTTGCTATAAATAATTTGGTGCTACTTGCAATTCTAAATAGGTCCGTAGTCTTGGCTTTCTCTCCATTTTTTCGCCGCAGTCCGACGGCTTCGTCTACAATCACGCTATCATTGGTTTTTACATAAACGGAAATGCTATGCACAGGGTTCTCTGATGAGGAATCAAGTTTACTCTCCAATAACTGATTGATATCTTGTGCATTGGCGCAGAACATAGTGCCGAACATGACTAATAATATATATTTCATAATATCTTACTTAAATGACGTAGGACTTTAAATACCCACGGTTTTGAAAACCCAGCTTATTGTAGATAGGTGAACCCAATTTTGAAGCCACCAAATGCACTTGTTCGCTTTTATTTTTAGTTGCTTGATACAATAAATGCTCTGTCATCGTTTTGCCCAGACCTAAACCTCGGAAGCCCTTTCTTGTCCCTATCATGTGCAACCCGGAATCCTTGTTGGAATCCAAAAACAGAATTCCACAGCTTACGTAGTTGTCTTTGTATCTCCCAATAAACAGCGTCGTCCTGTTTTCACCAATAAGTCCTGAAAGAGAAGATGGATAAATGTTATAACCAAAAGCCTCTGAAGCAATATTGGTAAATACTTTGATATCTTCTTGGTTTCCGACCCTGTCAATGTTCTTTGATGCTGAAAACGACATGGAAGGTTTCAACAGCAAAGTCATTCCGTCTACAATAGAACTTATTTGAAAACCTTTGTTTTCCATGTCCTCCCCAATGCCATCTCCTTCTTCCACAGCAATCGAATGGGGCATTCCTTTTAATTGGATTGTTTGCTTCAGTAGTCCGATATCAGGATTTGCCAAGTTAAATATTCTAGACGGCCAAGTTAAATTTTTCGCCGAAATTGTGGAATAACCACCATCACATGAAAAGTAATTTCCGGCTTCACCTAGGTATTTCCAAAACTCAAATTGGTGAGCTATAGCTTTAGATTTTATGGCTCAGCAAATTCAACGTTTGATGCTTCTATCAAAGCCGCGGAATCTTCATAAAATCTATATTCCTTGATCATTTCGTCTTCGACCAAACACCATTGTGCCCAATTGCTATTGAACAATTTTCCTGAGCTTTTTATTAAGTGTGAAAATGTTCCCTTGGACACTACAATATTTCCTTCAGCTTCAACCACCGTGTCCACCGTAAAATCCTTGGTGTCAAATAGAGTAACTATGTTCTTGAGAAATTGTTTTGCCTCTTCACGTGTTCGGTAAATTCCATGAAGTTGCTCCGTTGAACGTTCTTCCTCCTTTACACTAACTATATAGCAGTCAGGGTGAAATGTGCGCAGCACTACCTCCAAATCTCCTCTTTGGAATGCTTTAAAGTAGTTTTGCACAACTTCTTTGTTGCTTTTTAATTCCGCATCTTCACCAACGAATGCCTTAAATCTGCGATCAACCAATCTTAGTTCTTCCTCCTTTATAATGGTATTTGAGGTAGTATCGAAGTTTTCGTTAAAACTACCCAATGAATAGGTGCCTCAACTGCTAAATAATAGGAGTCATCGTACGATGTCTTTGACTCGCTTAGTCCTGTCATAATTGAGAGACAAGTTGTTATGATTAGTTTTGTTAGTACACTCATTATAAATAGGTTAATGATTAATTTAGACACAAAGTTGCTGAGATATACCTCTAATCATTTATTCGAGCGGAAGTATGATTTGTTCGAAAAGTACATTGCACGACCAATCGAAATTTAATATTGAGGTTGAAAGAAGAATTTAGAAAGGGACTTACCTATATTTTTCTAAAGGCTCGCCCCAATAGTCTTCATTATAGTGCTGCAAAAAACAAAGCGGTTTTATCTTCCAACTCATTTCTAGAATGCTCCTCGATGATTTCACCTTCTATAAAATTGTCATAAAACGACGGCATCGAATACGTTGCTATCACTTTTGCTCCTAGAAATGGAAAATAGGCGCTTGCAGATTGAAGTACGGTTGCCCCTCCTCTTCCTCCAGGCGAGGTCGCCATAAGTAACATAGGCTTTTCTTTCCAAATTTTCATGTCTAACCGTGACAACCAGTCTATGGTGTTTTTAAACACAGCGGCATAAGAGCCATTATGTTCTGCTAATGATATGATAAACCCATCTGCTGAATCAATGATTTCGTCCAATCTTTTTACTGCTGTAGGTATGCCATTCTCCGCTTCAAAGTCCTCTCCATAGATAGGCAGTATATAATCGTTCAAATCGATAGAAATAGTCTTTACCTCCTTCAAAAGATTGGTTGTGTAGCCTAAAAGTGATTTGTTGAGTGATTTTTGACTGTTGCTGCCTGCAATTGTTACTACTTTTTTCATAATATATCGAGTTTAAAATGTTTTGCGGTAATACAATCCAAAAGAGGATTTTTGAATGGGTTTGGACCCATATTGGTCAAAATCGACCCCAAGCCCTAGTTGATGGCCTTTGTAAGATGTGCCAAAACGTAGTTGTTGGAAGCTTCTGGAATGCGATTTGAGCTTATCCCAAACAGTTAAGAACTGTCCATTTAACCACAGGGAGATTGTTTTACTCAGTGGTATTTGTATTTGAAATTGAGCGAATATTTCGCCGAGGCCTGCATCTTTCTTTTCTGAATATGCTACCGTGGGAATAACCACCAACAAAGTGCTGGAAGTTTTCAGGGTGAACTTACCAGAAAGTCTCTCTGAAAATCCCCCAAAACTATTGTAGTATAGAGAAGGTCCTAAAGAAAAGTTTTCATTAATATTCCAAAACAAAGTTGGTTGTACACCTACTTCATCAAAAATCTGATTTTCTTTTTCCCGGAATTTCTGAAAGAAAGCAAGGGTAGCAATACTTACTGTATTATTGGAATCAATAGAATAATTGGAGAATAAAGTGAAGTCTGTTTTCTCAAATCCTGAGAACAATTCCAATTGAGCAAACTGAGCTTGTAACGCACCTACAAAACCCATTATGACTGTTACCGATATGATTCTAATTCCTTTCACACCTCAAAATTCCAATTGGAAAGCGTGAAAAAAAATGAACTAGTTTAAGACTTTTACATTCGGTTGACCTTTGAGATAATTTTACTCATAAACTCAGGGGTGATCCCAATATAGGCAGCCAAATCTTTTTGGGTAATTCTACTGACAATTTGTGGATACTTCTTTTTAAATTCAACATATCTCTCTTCTGCGGTTAAAGATATGCCGTAGTTTGAACGCCGTATATAACTGATTAAAGACTTTTGGTATAGATTGCGATAAAACCGCTCAAATTTTGGAATCTCTTGAAATAGTAAGTCATAATTTGCTCTTGAAATACCCAACAATTCCGAAGTTTCAATTGCTTTAATAAAATACATCGACGGTTCTTTTGTCATAAAGCTCGACAAATCTCCCGTCCAGTAATCTTCAACAGCAAACATTGAGATGTGGGGTGAACCTTCTTTATCTAAGGTGTATACTTTCAAACATCCCTTAGTGATAAAATACTCATACTTGGTAACCTCACCAGCTTGCATAAGAAAAGTTTTCTTTTCCACCTCAATTTCGGTCAATAAAGAGATGTACTTCTGCTTTTCTAAATCAGTTAAATGAATAAAACGAGATACATTGTTAAGTATAAGATTATGGGTTTCTTTAAAATTCAATTCTTATTGTATTTGAAAGGATATAATTTAAAGAATTAATTAGAAATTTAAAAGTGGAGCAGGATCTGTGCGCAAAGTTTAAGGGTAAGTATTTGGGACAAATCGCAAATAATTCTGGAAAATTTTAGACTGAAATGTTAAAGTTTGACTCCAAATAAAATTTTTCCCAATCCGCGTGCAAATTGCGTGCAAATAAAAAAGGCTCTAGAGTATGAATTTCTCTAAAGCCTTACTATTACTGCTCCCCCTCTTGGACTCGAACCAAGGACCCTCTGATTAACAGTCAGATGCTCTAACCAACTGAGCTAAGGAGGAATTTTTTATCCTAAGCGGGTGCAAATATATGAGTTTCTTTATAACGTCCCAAACAAAAAAAGTGCTTTTCTATTTAAAAAGCCATTTATATAAATCATTACCATTTGCAAATAGTAAAAGTGCAATCAAAAGGAAGAAACCAACCATTTGGGCATATTCCAAAAATTTATCGCTAGGTTTTTTGCCTGTTACCATTTCATAAAGTAAAAACATTACATGGCCCCCATCCAAAGCTGGTATTGGTAAAATGTTCATAAACGCAAGGATAATGGAAATCAATGCCGTGGTAGACCAAAATGCCGTCCAGTCCCATGTGTCAGGGAACATACTGCCAATGGCTGCAAACCCACCAACGCCTTTATAGGCTCCAGTAGACGGGTTGAATATTTTTTTAAGTTGTTTTACATAGCTAGATAATGTGGTTACCCCTTTATCGATACCAGCTGGAATGGCCTCTAGAAAAGTATATTTTTGTGTCTGAATCCTAAATAATCCCCTGTTTTCGAGATCCTCCATGGTAAAGCCTCCTATCTCTATTCCGAGTTTAGCTTCATCATCTACTTTGGCAACTAAATCTGCAAGGCTACCATCCTCACGCTTTACTCTTACATTGATGTCGCGACCTTTGTTTTCTTCCAAAAGTGTGATTACCTGATCTCTGTAAACAGCTTCGGACCCATTAATGGTTAAAAATTCATCCTTAGCTTCAAATCCGGTAGCTGCATTATGGGATCCTTTAGAGACTTTATTTACCACAAAAGGTGCCCGCAAACTTAAAAATCTGACCTTTTCTTCATCCTCTAACAGGGTTGAAATGAAATCAACAGGGATTTCTTTTTCAATTTGTTCCCCCCCCCTGTCAATCGTAATCGTGTTTCCATTGATCAATTCAATAAAAACACTATTAAAGGTTTTCAGTTTTTCTCCATCCACGGCAACAATTTTATCTCCCGTCTGTATCCCAACCTTATCCCCAATTTCTTTCTCGGTTACCCAAACACCATCTCGTAAACTGTCCATTGGTATATATTGATCGCCATAAGAATACGCCATTCCTATGTAGATAATTACCGCAAGAATAAAGTTGACCGTCACTCCACCAAGCATAATGATCAAACGTTGCCAAGCCGGTTTGCTTCGGAATTCCCAAGGTTTTGGTTCTTCTTTCATTGCTTCGGTATCCATACTTTCATCGATCATACCAGAAATCTTCACATATCCACCAAGGGGAAGCCAACCGATTCCGTATACGGTTTCGCCTATTTTCTTTTTGAAAAGAGAATATTTAACATCAAAAAAGAGGTAGAATTTTTCAACCCTCGTCTTAAATATTTTGGCAGGAATAAAATGTCCTAGTTCATGAAGTACAATCAGTAGGGACAAACTAAGAAAGAATTGTATGGTCTTTATTAAAATGGGGCTCATCAGCTATAATCTGTTAAAACGCACAAAAGTAAACTTTTAGCCCCTCATAAAAAAACAGCGAATTGGGCACTCCAATGATTTAAGAAAGATTTAGCACCAAAAATTCATTTTTATGATGATGAATCCGAGAGCCGTCTGTAATTTTGCACCCAGTGTTATCTTTCTTCTCAAAATATAAGTTTTTCGGAATTGTGCTGCTTGGATTGTCCGTTGTGATCATTTATTTGTTCTACAATGCCTTGCAGCCCAAAAAAATGCTTCCAGTATTTCAACCTTCAATGGTAGACCCGTCATTGGTAGATAGCACCTTGCACTACAAAAAGAAATACCACACCATTTCGAATTTTGAACTCACCAATCAAAATGGAGAAAAGATTACCCAAGAAAACTACAAGGATAAAATCTATGTTGCGGATTTTTTCTTCACCACCTGCCCGACCATCTGCCCCATTATGACCAAGAACATGGTAGAGGTTCAAAATAATATAATGAAGGATAAAGATGTGCTCTTACTATCCCATTCTGTTACCCCTGTGATTGACTCCGTTCCACAATTAAAAAAATATGCCCTTGAAAAAGGTGTTGTCGACAGCAAATGGAATCTGGTCACTGGCGATAAAAAGCAAATTTACCAGCTGGCCCGAAAATCATATCTCGCGGTAAAAAATGATGGTGATGGCGGCCCTTATGATATGATTCATACCGAAAATTTTGTTCTTGTTGACAAGGAGCGTAGAATTCGCGGGTTTTATGATGGCACCAACAGCGAGGAAATTCAAAAGTTGCTTTCCGACTTGGAAATACTAAAGAAGAGTTACAAAGAATAAACTCGATCTTCCTATGACATTTTGCATCGTGTATGTTCGCTTTTTTACCTATTTTTGCTCTTACTTAAAATCAATCTAAATAAAATTAGTGGCTACTGTTGCGGAATTGGAATATGGGCAGAAGGGCGTGATAAAGGAATTTTCAGCTACCATTCTTCCCATTAAATTGTTGGAATTAGGTTGCTTACCCGGAAATACGGTTGAACTTGTGCAAGTAGCCCCTTTAAATGATCCCATTTATATCAATGTAAATGGATGCCATATCGCCATACGGCGGTCTCTCGCCAAACAGATTGAAATTGAAATTCAAGAAGACCCTAAAGCCATATGAGCAAGAACATTAATGTTGCACTGATTGGCAATCCCAATACCGGAAAAACCTCTGTTTTTAACGCCCTTACAGGTCTTAAACAAAAGGTGGGCAACTACCCCGGCATCACCGTTGAAAAAAAAGAGGGCATATGCAAACTTCCGAGAGGTGTTAAAGCCCATATTCTTGATCTTCCCGGAACCTATAGTCTGAACACCACTTCTTTGGATGAGAGTGTGGTTGTGGAACTGCTGCTCAATAAAAATGATAAAGACTATCCAGATGTTGCCGTTGTAATTAGCGATGTAGAGAATCTAAAAAGAAATCTGCTTCTTTTCACCCAAATAAAAGATCTAAGGATCCCCGCCATTTTGGTTATCAATATGGCTGATCGGATGTCCAGAAAAGGAATTTCGTTGGATGTCAGGGAGATGGAGAAAAAATTAGACACCAAAATCGCTCTTGTCAGTACCAGAAAAAACAATGGTATTCAACGCATAAAAGAACTCATTGCTGATTATAAATCATTGTCCAATGGCCCGAATGTTGACACTACGAGAATTTCCCCAGAGTACTTTTCGCGTTTACAAAAGACCTTTCCAAATGAGGACTTGTACAAGCTTTGGTTGGTAATCACCCAAGACGTAAACTTTATGCCCATTGAAAAGAAGCGCATTCAAGATGCTACTTCCTTTTCTACAAAATCTAAAACAGAACTAAAAAAATTACAGCATAAAGAGACTGTTCTTCGTTATCAATTCATCAACAATACCTTAAAAGAAACCTACAAAGTAGACTTTCAAGCTGCCAAAGGTTTTAGGGCTTCCTTGGATAAAATTTTGACCCATAAAATTTTTGGATACGCCATCTTCTTTTTGATTCTGCTAACCATCTTCCAAGCCATTTTTGATTGGAGCACGTATCCTATGGACTTCATTGACGAACAATTTGCAACCGCCGGCGAATGGATAAAAAATACGTTGCCGCCAGGTGTTTTTACCGATTTATTGGCTGAAGGTATCTTGGCCGGAATAGGTGGTATTGTAATTTTCATTCCCCAAATAGCTTTTTTGTTCCTTTTTATTTCCCTGTTGGAAGAATCAGGATATATGAGTCGAGTGGTTTTTTTAATGGACAAGTTGATGCGACCTTTTGGGTTAAGCGGGAAGAGTGTGGTTCCATTAATTTCTGGAACCGCCTGCGCAATTCCGGCTGTAATGGCTACCCGAACCATTGAAAATTGGAAAGAACGGTTGATTACCATTTTGGTCACACCCTTTACGACTTGTTCAGCAAGACTTCCCGTTTATTTAATTCTCATAGCCCTGGTAATCCCGGAAGGACGTTTCCTTGGGTTAGGCTATCAGGCATTAACACTAATGTTATTGTACCTCATCGGATTTGGAATGGCGATTTTTTCGGCAATGATTCTGAACAAAATCCTCAAAATAAAAAGTAGTTCGTTGTTTATGATAGAAATGCCAACTTACCGATTGCCCTTACTAAAAAATGTGGCTTATACGGTATTGGAAAAAACCAAAAGTTTTGTGTTTGGGGCAGGAAAAATTATTTTGGCCATCTCTATAGTGCTTTGGTTTTTGGGTTCGAACGGAATTTCTGAGAAATTCCAAAATGCCGAAAGCATCGTTAACAAAAGAATAGAAGAACAGGGCCTTACGCCATACAGCAAAAATTATATTAAAAACAACCTTGATGCGTATTCGGAAAACGCAAAGCAAGATTCCTTGCAGATTCTTACCCCAATCTTAAATGAGAGAGCCCGAGCACAGGAAATCGCCAGTTATAAATTGGAACATTCCTATATTGGATATGCCGGTAAGGCTATAGAACCCATTGTTAAACCTTTAGGTTACGATTGGAAAATAGGTATCGCTGTTTTGACTTCATTTGCTGCCCGAGAGGTTTTTGTGGGTACCCTGGCAACTATTTATAGTGTGGGTAGTGATGAGGAAGAGACCATTAAAAATAGAATGGCAGCCGAGTTGGATTCTTCTGGGCAGCAACCCCTTTTTAATTTGGCATCCGGTATCTCTTTAATGCTGTTTTACGCCTTTGCTATGCAGTGCATGAGCACCCTGGCCATTGTGAAAAGGGAAACCAATACCTGGAAATGGCCCTTACTTCAACTCCTCTTTATGAGTGTTTTTGCGTATCTTGTAGCATTAGCTGCCTTTCAAATCCTTAACTAATGGAAATTCTTCAGCAAATTCTTGTTTATATTACCTTAATCTTGGCGGTAGGTTATTTGGTCTGGAAGTTTGTATTGCCCAAATCTTTATTGGGAAACAAAAAGAATGCATCCAAAGCCTGTGGACAGGACGGATGTGGCTGTGACTGACCTCTTTTAATCCATTATACTTTATATTCATATTGCGGAGTGATAAAAAAATTTCACTTCCCATGTAACCTTTTTTAATTTCCTGACTATATAAAGTAACACCAACTAAAAACATCTTTTGAAAGAGCCTTCAGATGAAATACTAATGCAGCAAGTTGCCGATGGCAATCTTGATTTGCTCAAGGTGCTTTTTAATAGACACCATAAACACGTGTACAATTATTTATACAAAATGAGTGGAGATGGTATGTTGAGCGAAGATTTGACACAAGATGTTTTTTACAAGCTAATCAAGTATAGGAATTCTTATAGAAATGGCTCATTTGTGTCTTGGCTATTTACAATAGCTCGAAACAGTTTAAAAAGCCACTTTCGAAGAGATGCGAAGAATCATGAAGACATTAGTGTGCTTGAATACAAATCGACAGGGAATGGAGAAGATCAACAGGAGGATTATTCGCACTTGCAAAATGCCCTGAACAGGTTGGAAGAGACAGATAGAGAGATGGTCATTTTAAACAAGTTTCAAGAAATACGATATGAAGAATTGGCAGAAATTATGGGCAGTACGCCCGGAGCTGTAAAAACAAGAGTTTGCCGAATCTTGAAAAAACTAAAAGGATATTATTTAGAAAGTATATAGTCATGAAAAAACAACATGTTTCAGACCTACTTCCAGAATATTTGGACAATATTTTATCAAATGCAAAAGCCGCTGAGGTAGAAAAGCATCTATTGACTTGTGCTCAATGCCAAAAAGAATTGGAAGAGTTTAAAGTTCTTTTTAAAGCCATCGCAGATGAGCCGGTGTCTGTTCCTTCAGACAAGATTCGTTCAAAATTTGAAGAAGCGCTAGAGTTAGAAAAAGCAACCGAAACCAAAGTAGTTACACTCTCTAAGGAACATAAAAAATCTTCATGGGCCTCCAACATGCTCAAAGTTGCTGCTAGCATAGCACTTCTGGTGGCCTCGTTCCAAATGGGAAGTGTTTTTCAACAAAAAAAGTCCAATGACGATCTGGCCTTTGTACAAAACGAGAGCCTGCAACTAAAACAAACCGCCATGCTTTCACTAATGGAAAACCAATCGGCCAGCAAACGCATACAAGGGGTGAATTATATTGAGGAGTTTCCCAATCCGGATGAAGCTATTGTAAAGGCGCTAACCAATAGGTTGCTCCATGATGAAAATGATAATGTGAGGCTGAATGCTTTTGAAGCACTTTCAAAATTTACATCTTCTGAAACTGTCAAGACCGCTTTTATAAAAGCCCTTGAAACTGAGAAAAATCCAAGCATACAAATAGCAATTATTCAGGCCTTGGTAAGTATACAGGAAAAGAAGGCGATTGCACCCATGCAGAAATTACTGGAACAAGAGGACACCCAACCATTTATCAAAAAAGAAATCAAATTAGGTTTACCAAAAATTATATAAATATCAAAAAACGAAAATCATGAAAAAAGTAACAATTCTTTTAATCGCATTAGCTTTTTGCGCAATCACAAATGCACAGACCGACTTTACCAAATCACTAAATGGTATTGAATGGGTGAAAATTGAATCCAAATCAGACATCACATTAAAAACCCATAATTCCAATCAGTTGTTAATCAAAGGAAGTAGAAGTTCAAAAGTATCTGTAAAAGCAAAAGGACTGAAACTTGTAGGCGAAGGTGGATCAGACAACACCGATGTTGGTTTCTATGTAGTGCAAGATGGAAACACTTTGATCGTAAAAAGTCTAAGGAAATCTGAAGGTGCAGAAATACACCTTCCCAAGAGTCAAAATGTATCCGTTAAAAGTACATGGGCAGGAGACATTGAAATTGATGGTTTTTCCGGAGAAATTGAAGCAGATGCCCAACTTAATGGCAGTATTGAAATAACGGGTATAAACGGACCTGTAACGGCAAATGCGTTAAATGGTGAAATTACCGTAGCATTTGGCGCCGTAAAACAATCCTCCCCTATTTCCATTTATACCACAAATGGCGGCGTTGATGTATCCCTTCCAGAAAATACCCCAGCAGATTTGACGCTAAGCACCACTAACGGGGACATTTACACCAATTTTGATATAAAAAGGGAAGAAAAAGATGGGCTAAAATCAATCTCTGGAAGAAAAGTAAGAGCTGTTATCAATAGCGGCGGAGTTGATATTTCCTTAAAGTCAACCAACGGCAATATCTATCTAAGAAAACAATAATCAACATAACATCAAAAAACGAGCGGTCATGAAAAATTTAGTAATCATTCTAATGTTAGGCTTCATCTGTCTATCATTAAATGCCCAAAAAGTCATTGAGAAAAACATCAACTACAGCAATCAGATTATTGATGTCGAAGTAAAATTTGCTTCTGATATCGAAGTAAAGACCTGGGACAAATCCACTGTTTACTTCAAAGCTGACATCACCACTGAAGATGGAAAGTATTTAGACCTTTACAAGCTCAACATTAAAGAAAGTAATGGTTTTATCAGTATTTCATCTGAAACCAAAGCTATACTCAAAGCTTTCCATGATGAATGGAATAAACGCCAAACTAAAGATGGTCGTAGACATTACTATACCAGTGACATGTATGAGTTTAACTATGTGCTCTATGTGCCCAAAAATGCAAACTTCTCTGTGAGTAGCATAAATGGAGATCTAAAAGCCGATATCATTGAAGCGGACTTTACGGCAGACTTAATCAATGGTAATATTGATATTAAAAAATACAATGGCAATCTCGATTTGAAAACCATTAATGGAGAAATTGATTTGGTCATGGCCAATTCACGATTGACGGCGGAGACCATTCATGGTAATATATATGCGGATGAAAAATTGAAGTTAAAAGTTACCGACCGTCATGTGGGACAAAAAGTGGAGGGAAGTTTTAGCGGTGCAACTAACCGTCTTCGATTGAACACTATCAACGGCAATATGTACCTAAGGCTTTAGCAGATGAAAAAAATCTATCTGTTTTTATGTTGCATTGGGTTTTTGCTGCCCGCTTGCAAAAAAGAAAATCACTTCAGTCAAACTCAAGGGTCTTTTCAAGAAGATTCTTTGAATTTAGTGAAGATGATTCAAAATCGTGAAAAATCCATGATCGATAAAAATCTTGATTTGGTAATGCCACAGTTTTCAGAAGATGCTACATGGATAAATTCGCAAGGCTATTTATTTGCAGGTAAAAAGGAATTGGAAAAGTTTCACCTAATGTTTACTAAAAATGATTCCTTGGATTACTATTATGAGATTGGTACCCCAAAAATCCGCTTCTTGGACCGCAATAATGCACTAGCCTATTATTCTTGGAAGATGTTTTGGTTCAAAAAAGAAAATCCAGCGGACACCACTTTTAAGGAAATTGGTCTCATGACGCTAAACGCCCAAAAACAAAACGAAAAATGGAAATGGGTTGCCGTTACCAACCAACATACACCTTGGTTTTATGACAAGATAACACCTGTGAACATTGAATGAGTTTAAAGCATTGGAGCTATAAACGAGTACAGCAATAATGCCCAACCTATGACCAAAAACAATCCGCCAATCGGGGTAACCGGTCCCAGAAAACGAAGTTTTTTATCGCTGGCAGCGCTCAAGCACAGCCCATAAATACTAAATGAAAAAAGAAAGATTCCAAGAATAAAACAATAGACTATGTATTGTTCCAAAGGACGGTCAAAACCAAAATTATAGCTCAAAACCAATAGTACAATAGCATGATACATTTGATATCTGACTCCGGTCTCAAAGCTTTGTAGCTGCTCCGGGGTCAGTTTCTTTTTTAAGGCATGAGCGCCAAATGCACCAAAAATAACAGCCAATAATCCAAAAAGACCTGCAATAAACTGTGTCAACAAAATGGTTTCCATTAAAGCTTTTGTGTTTTAGATTCGTTACAGCTCAATGTTGATTTCATAGTCTGAATTTACACTAAAAACGCACTCCTTGTATTTGGGAGGTCCAAAAGTGTGCATTTTTGCTTTTGAAAACGCCACCTTTTCCTTCGGAATTCCCAACCAATTTGTGTCCAGTTTATTATTGGAATTTTCATCGTGAAAAACGGCCAAAGCATACTCGCCGGCCGGCATATTTTCAATTTTTAAAGCTACCATTCCTTCTTGTGCTTCCACGGAACCTGTTTTTAATACCTTGTCAAACTTTAAAAAGGATTCGTCCGAATCGTAAACGGCTACATTTATTTTTCCATCTTCAGATGAAACATTGTGTACCTTAACCGAGATGGTATTTTGGGAAAAAAGCCATACTGGAATCACGAAAGTGCATAAAGTAAGTGTTCTCATATCTAATTTGGGACAAAATTATATTTCTTAAACGTATACGACAGCAAAGTCAAATTGGGTCTTTAAGGTTGGCCAACAATTCTTCATTCAAAAGGTGGTATACCTTCTGCGTCTCCAGGCTATCCTTAAAGTTGAGGAAGATTTTAAGAGAATCGTTATGGACCAACCGTATTTTTTGTTGTCTTAGGTCGTCTACAAAAACATAGACCTTGGTCTCAGTCAATGAATCTTTAAAAACCCCTTTTTCCGTAACCTCCCAAGAAAAGCCGTTGGAGCGTTCCAGTTCTGGAATCCTATCGACAAACATAATACTATCAATTTCCGAAATGGGAATCTTTTGATAATAAATTCCGGATAGAATCTTTAATTCTCCCTCTTCAATCTTGTGCCAATTTCTATAGTGGATCACAAAGGCAAAAATACATGTTGCCAGGGTAAGTACTATGAGTACATTCCAAAGCCAATGTCGTTTTCTTTTACTCATTTTCTTTATCCGTCCTATACTTTTCGAACCAAGCCACCGTATGGGCAATTTTAGTGATCAAATTGCTAGGTTTGCTTGCAATACCATGACTTGCGCCTGGAATTTCTACCAGTACCGTCTCAATTTTGCGCAGTTTTAGGGCATGGTACAATTGTTTGGCCTCGCTGGGTGGGGTGCGTAAATCGTTCATGCCCACCATGACCATAGTTGGGGTCTCTATATTACCAACGAGTGAAATGGGAGAAAATTTCCAGTAGCCTTCAAAATTTTCCCAAGGTTGGCCAGGATAACGGTGGTCGAAATAGTAAAAATAATTGTCCGCAACCAAAGTCTTACTGATCCAATTCATCACAGGTTTTGCCACAACAGCGGCTTCAAATCGGTTGTTTTTTCCAATCATCCATGCAGACATGATGCCTCCGGCGCTTCCACCAGTAACAAACAATTGATCCTCATGGGCAATTCCTTTTGCAATACAGTGATCTACCCCATCCATAACATCATTATAGTCCTCACCGGGATAATTATTGTAAAGCAAATTCGCAAACTCTTCTCCATAACTGGTACTTCCCCTGGGGTTGGGATAAAAAACAATATACCCTGCGGATGCATATAGCTGCATTTCTATAGAAAAACGATCACCATAATTCAAAATTGGGCCTCCATGATTTTCCACCATAAAGGGATATTTTTTGGACGCATCGTAATTGGGCGGATAAACAACCCATCCCTGAATGTCACGATTATCAATAGAGGATTTATACCAAACCTCTTCTATCTTGCCCAGCTCTCGATAGTCTAGCAGTGCCCCATTTAAATTAGTGATCTTGATGGAATTTTTGGACTTTGGTTTACGAATCGCCAGCTCTGCAGGGTAACTGGGTCGGGATTGCGTATATGCAATGATTCCATTTTTTGACACACTGAACGACCCACTGGCATAAGGCCTTCCCAAAGAAGTGCCTCCAACATTGTCGATTAGTTTTAAAACTGCACCTGAAAGAGAAACTTGTCCAATCTTACCATTGCCTTTATCATCATAAGCAAAATAGAGTCCATCACCTTTGGCATTCCAATGAATGTCTGAAATAGTCCGGTCCAACGCACTAGAGATCACTCTTTTGCCCGTTCCGTCAACATTCATGATGTGTATTTTTCTTATTTGAAAGGCCTGAACTTTATCTTCAAAACCCAAATAGGCTATATACTTGCCATCTGGAGATACTTTTGGACCATAATCGGGTCCATTTCTATCGGTCAAGGTATTGATTTTGCCATTTTCTACATTTACCGAGTAGATTTCGCTATTGCGAAAACGATACTCCCAATCTTCTACCCGATTCGCTGAAAAATAGATTTTGCTGCCATCTTTGGCCCAGGATAATGCGCCTCTATGGTGCCAATCTCCCGAAGTGATCCGGCGTGGCGCCCCTCCATCTGCCGGAAGAGTGAAAATATGATTGAACCCGGGTTTTATATAGCCCCTACCATCTGCTTCGTGATAAACACGATCCGTGATTCGTGGTGATTCTGCCCATTTTGCGCCTTTTGGTTTTTTCGGCATCTTGGCAATAACTGGTGGGTCTTTAGGTACGTTCATGGAAAAGGCAAGTTGCTGACCATCCGGAGACCAGGTCAATGAACTTGGACTGAATGGCAACTGCGTAAGTTTAGCCACCTTACCGGAAGCTACCCAATACATATAAATTTCCGAGCCTTCATCGGTACTGCTAGAAAATGCAATGCGATCTCCGGAAGGGGACCATACCGGACTACTTTCGTTTGCTTCACGAAGCGTTAACTTTTGGTGCTGGCTTCCATCCGTATTAATAATCCATAGATTTCCTGCGGAACGATCTTTCATAACATCAAAACCCATTCTGCGGTACACTACCCATTCCCCATTTGGGGAGATTTGAGGGTCAGAAACATACTGCAAACCGAACACATCGAGGTATGAAAAATTTTGTTTTTGTGCCGTTGAAAATTGCAGGGCACTGGCTGCAATTAGGAAAAGAAGAAGTCTCCGCATAGTTTTGAAATTTGTAGTTTTAAAGGTAGCAGAAAAGGAAGACGCCTCAAAACGAAATTGCGAATGCAACTCAATATTTCCATCATTCAACTTATAACAATTTGCGCTGTTGCCAATGGCTTTGTCTTTGGCTTTCTGTTGTTGGAAAAAAAGGAAAACCGATTCGCCAATCGATTTCTTTCATTAGCCTTGATCTGTATGTGCCTGACTTTTACCCCTTATATGTTGGATCCATCCTTTTGGAACCAGTATAGGTGGTTGGCATGGATGCCTTTTTCATTTTCATATTGGATTGGACCCGCTTTCTACTTTTATGTTCGCACCTTGACCAACCCAAGTTTTAGGTTCACAAAAAAACACCTATGGCATTTCTCCCCACTTATCCTTAACTATATCCACAGCATTTATCATTTGGTTTATACCGGAAACCATTTTCCGTATCATTGGTTTCATTTTGTGGCTGAGCTTTTGGAATCCATGGCGGTTATTTCCATCTTAACCTATATGGTACTTTCATTTAAATTAGTGAAACAGTATCAACGGCAACTGCTCAACAATGTTTCCAGTTTTACGAAAATTGACCTTGAATGGGTTAAAAAAACCATTGCGGTCATTGTTGTTTCCTTTGTATTGATATTTGTTTTCCTATGTGTAAGCAGTGGCATTAGCGGAATGGTTTTTTTCAATCAATGGAATGAATATAGGGCCGCCATTCTATTGTTGTATGCCTGCATGCTCTATTGGATTAGCATACATGGCTATCGACAAGCTCAAACAATAAAAATTACCAAACCAAAGGATTTTTCCACTGATATTCCGGATAAGGAGTCCATTAGAATTATAGATCAACTTCATGGCGTTATGACCATGGAAAAACTTTTCAGGAACCCTGAACTGAATCTGACAAGTTTGAGCAAGACTATCGGAATTTCAGAACGGTCTATTTCTGAAGCGTTGAATGGACATCTCCACAAGAATTTTTACCAATTTGTTAATGAATATCGAGTAAAGGATGTTCAAGAAAAGTTGATGGATCCCAAAAATTCCCATTTGAAGATTTTGAGTCTGGCCTTTGATGCTGGTTTCAATTCCAAGGCAACCTTCAACCGATTGTTTAAAGGCTATACGGGCGTGACTCCCAAGGAATTTAAAATCCAAAATTTAGGTTAAAAAGCACTTTTTGAGACGTACAATCGGGTATTGAGACTTTTGCTGAGCGGCTTCGTTCCTAAATTCAAGGAAAAATCACATCATGCAAAAGCCAATTATTATCTTCTTGTTCGTTACCATGTCTTCGTTCTCATTTTCACAATCCATAAAGGATCTGGATTTTTTAATAGGCACTTGGAAAATCGTTGAAACCATATATCCAGGCACGGATAAAGAATATCAAGAAATTGGAACCCGAACCTGCAAATATTACCTCAACGGTAATTTTATCAAATGTGAATCCGAAACAATGGTGCAAAAAAATGGTAGGAAAAGGCACTATTCCTACGTAATCAACTACGATAAAAAAGAAAATTGCTTTAGGGCTACCAACTTTGCCCATGATTTTCCCTTACATGGGCAATTCAAATGGTTTTTGGACAAGGAAAACGAGCGTATTATTGCCATCACTCCTAAAAATGTAATTGAAGATCGATTCTTTAGAGCCACCATTTCTTATGCCGATAAAAACCGGTTGGTTTGGAACGGATGGGCCAGCGTTTTTGAAAAGGACAAGGACTGGACACAGATTTTTAATGATGTAACCACCCGAGTAGAATAAAAGTCATGGAAAACAAAAATATATTTTGGGTAGCACTATTCGTTCTTTGTGCCTGTCAACAATCCATAGAAAATGAAAGTCAAGAACCGTTCACCAATTTTTTGGACTATGGGGATTATGCGGTGGGTTTTAAAACCCTTTTTGTATCCGACCTTTCCAGGGAAAATGTTCCTTATGCCGATTGGGGCGGAAAACTCTACCCCAAAAATGAAGAGTCAGTTGGACGAAATTTGCCCTTGCATATTTGGTATCCCGCTAAAGAAAACTCTCTAGAGCCCCTACCATATGATTATTTTGCGCGATTGAACACCATTGAGACCGAAAAACAACTAATTGAAGAAAATAACTCATTTTATAAAGAGGTTTTTTCATATCAGGTTCGTGAACTGGGAGGGGATAAAGATTTTCGCCCTTCTCAAATGGACACGCTTTTGGGTCTGAAAACAAATGCTTCGTTAAATCCCGCAGCACTACAACAGAAATTCCCTTTGGTCATATTTCCGAATGGGTCAAGCCCTGCCTTTCAAAGCATCCTCTGCGAGCTATTGGCAAGTAATGGGTATGTGGTGGCAGGAGTGTCTTTAAAGGGTCAATTTTCCCATCCTGTGGATGCTTCCGTCAAGGGATTGGAAGTTGCTGTGGATGATTTGGAGTTTGCACTTCAAGAATTACTAAAACTTCCGAATGTGGACAAAAATCAAATTGCTTTAATGGGCAATGCCATAGAATCCTCGTTTTGCGCGGCCTTGGCTTCCCGCAATAAAAAAATAAAGGCTCTAGTTAGCTTGGAAGGTGGATTTTTAAGTCAGTTTGAGCAGAATATCTTAAATGAGACCAGTTTCTATCAACCACAAAACATCACTATTCCCATCCTGGCAATATATGCTCCTCATCCCAGTATTTCTCCGCATTATATTTATGATTTGACCTATAGTGAACGATATTTTGCACATTTTCCGGGAATGACCGAGTTTCATGTTTTAAATTTTGGGGTGTTTGAGGAATACGTTCCCAACATTATCGGAGAACTCAAAGGTGACACCAAAAAGGGGTTTAGAGTTACCTCTGACCTTGTATTGGCTTTTTTGAATGCCAAAATAAAAAACAAAGAAGAAAAATTAAGTCAGTTTTATGGCGGAGGAATACCCGAAAAGTTTGAAAAAGCTGTCGACACACTTTTTAGATTAGATGGATTGAATCCACCACCAAACATGGCCATTCTTAAAAATCTTTTTGTTACCAAAGGGATGTCTGCAATTGATAGCATATACCAATCCCATGTTTCTGAAGGAAATTCAAAACCATTTTCAAACACTTTTTACAATGATTTTAAAAACTGGCTAGCTTGGAAAAAAGATCCTGACTATGTAAATCGGATGCGTTTATATGAAATGGCTGTGGAAAGCTATCCAGAATCTACTTTAAATCATTACAGGCTTGGCTATTATTTGGAAAAAAATAACCTAATAGAAAGGTCACAGACCCATTACAAGCAAGCCAAAAAATTAATTGATCAGGATAATACTATAAATTCATCCCTAAAAAACGATTTAGAAAGTGCTCTGAATGAGGTGATAAAGTAGCTGTACTTATGAAAATGTGCTAGGTAGAAATTTAATGCGCATTACTTGCTATATTTATGCAAAACACTGAACTAAAGAAATGGACTTTAGTGACAAAAAAGTACTGGTTACAGGAGCCTCCCGTGGAATTGGCAAGGCAACCGCAATTGCATTTGCCCAAAAAGGTGCCAAAATCGGCATCAATTTTCGCAGTAATTTAAATGAAGCAAAAAAAACACTTTCCGAATTGCCCGGCGAAGGTCATCACCTCTTTCAAAAGGACATTAGTCAAAAAGAAAATTGCCAAACACTAATTGATGAGTTCATTTCCGCCTATGGTTCTTTAGACGTTTTGGTGAACAATGCTGGAATTTCCATTTTTCATGATATTGATGAGGTTGATTTTGATCATTGGACAGATGCCTGGGAAAATACGTTTAGAACCAACTTATTTGCTGCAGCCAATATGTGTTTTTGTGCCGCACAAGCCATGATGAAATCGGGTGGTGGTCGTATTGTGAATGTATCATCCAGAGGGGCATTTAGAGGAGAACCTACGAAACCAGCTTATGGAGCTAGTAAAGCTGCATTGAATGCCATGAGTCAATCCCTTGCTAAAAAATTGGCTCCACATAATATTTATGTCGGAGCAGTAGCGCCCGGTTTTACCGAGACTGAAATGGCCGCTATTACCCTTACAACAAAAGAACGCGAAAATCTGCTTCGGGAATCTCCTTTTCAACGCATGGCACAACCTGAAGAAGTGGCCCATGCCATTTTGTTTTTGGCTTCCGACGGAGCGGAATATTCCTCAGGAACTATCATTGATGTTAATGGTGCCTCATATTTAAGAAGTTAATATGAAAGCTTCCACCATTGCCCAACTCAAAAAAGAACTCCAGCATCGTTCTCTAGATGAGCTATTGAATTTGTGTTTACGATTGGCTCGATTTAAAAAAGAGAACAAGGAACTGCTTACCTATTTATTGTTTGAGGCAGGAAATGAGTCTGGTTACATTGAAAGTGTAAAAGCAGAAGTTGACGAATGGTTTTTGGAAATCAATACCAACAGTTTTTTCTATATCAAAAAAAGTGTCCGAAAGATTCTGCGCAACATCAAAAAGTACATTCGATATTCAGGAAATAAAGAAACTGAAGTGGAGCTTTTACTATATTTTTGTCAAAAACTTCACGATTTTAGGCCCTCCATCCAAAATAATACGGCCCTTTTCAATCTGTACCAAAGACAATTGACATTTATCAGCAAAAAAGTCGATGTTCTTCACGAAGATTTGCAATATGACTACGGACTTGCTTTGCAAGAACTGGAGTTTTAGCTTGGCACAAGTAAAATCACCAACATGGAAAATAATACTGAAGCGCTAAGGCACAACAACATTGGTTTTCTGAAAAAGTTTGAAAAATACCTGGGCGAATTTGTCTATGGTGGTATTGATGGTTGTGTTACCACTTTTGCGGTAGTGGCGGGCTCGGTTGGGGCTGGATTGGATAGTGTTATCATTATTATTCTTGGTTTTGCCAATTTGTTGGCCGATGGTTTTGCCATGTCGGTCGGGGCATACCTCTCCACTAAATCACAAAAGGATAACTACAACAAGCACAAACAAATTGAATATTGGGAAGTGGACAATTTACCGGAATCCGAAAAGCAGGAAATCCGTGAAATTTATGCGGCCAAAGGTTTTAAAGGAGAACTTTTGGAACAGGTAGTGGATGTAATCACAAAGGACCCTGATACCTGGGTTGATGTGATGATGAAGGAAGAACTTGTAATGATTGAGGAGGACAAGTCGCCTTTTATCATTGGTGGGGTAACCTATGTTTCCTTTATTTTGATAGGGCTTATCCCTTTATTGGTGTATGTGTGGGATTACATAAACCCTTTGGACCATAACTTATTTTTTATTGCTTCCATCCTTACTTCTTTTGGTTTTATTGCCGTGGGTTGGCTAAAAACCTATGTTAACCAAACCAAAGTGTTAAAAGGGATTTTAGAGACCTTGCTCCTAGGTGGAATTGCAGCTTTTGTGGCTTATTATGTTGGTGATTTATTGGAAAAAATTATAACCGGATAGCGAAAAGTCCGTTACTTTCTTTTACCACAAGTTTTAATTGTGGTTTTGTGAATGTCCCAGGCAACCATTCATGAAAAAGAATCGTCTTTCCTTTTACAGACCGTATCAATCATTAAACCATGGAAGCAAACAAAAAAACTGCCCGCCTTGCGGGGTTTCTTTATTTTTTAATAGTAATTACCGGAATATTTAGTCTATTGTATGTCCCTTCACAATTAATTGTCTGGGACAATCCAGCACGGACGGTGGAAAACATAATAGCCTCAGAATCCCTATTTCGTTTGGAAATTTTAAGCGGGCTGTTGTGCTATCTCTTTTTTCTTTTGTTGCCTTTAATCCTGTACCAACTATTTAAAAATATCAATAAAAACTATGCGGTACTTATGGTGGTATTAGCCATTATTAGTGTTCCCATCTCGTTTAGTAATATGACACATAAGTTTGATATTCTCTCCTTGGTCAGTGGGGTCGAATATCTTAGCATTTATAGCCCAGAACAGATTCAAGCACAAGTAATGCTTGCATTGGAATCGTACAATCATGGAAATTTGATCGCTCAGGCTTTCTGGGGTTTATGGTTGTTTCCGTTTGGGTATTTGGTCTTTAAATCCGGATTTCTTCCTAAACTTTTGGGGCTTTTTTTAATGGTAGGAAGTTGTGGTTATTTTTTAGACTTTATAGGCCGTATTTTATGTTCGGATTATGGCAGTCTTTGGATAGCCGACTATCTTACCATCCCAGCAAGCATTGGTGAAATTGGCACTTGCTTATGGCTGCTGATCATGGGAATAAAAACGCGCTCCGCCAAGCAAGAATAAGCTCTTTGAATTAACTAAGGCCCACATCCAACATCATCATAATGATAAATCCACCGATAAAGCCCATTGTGGCAACGTCTGTGTATTTATCCCTTTGGGTTTCCGGAATCACCTCCTCGACAACCACAAAGATCATGGCTCCAGCGGCAAAAGATAGCGCGTATGGCAATATCGGTTCAAAAGTAAGAACCGCCCAAGCCCCTAGGACTGCCGCAATTGGTTCAACTAATGCAGAGGCCTGCCCGTACATAAAGCTTTTTCTTCTGCTTAAACCCTGTCTTCGTAACGGCATTGCAACTGCAAACCCTTCCGGAAAGTTTTGAAGACCAATTCCCAAAGCCAAAGCAACGGCTCCACCTATAGTAGCTCCGTCAAAACCGGCAGCCACCCCTCCAAAAAGAACTCCCACAGCCAATCCTTCGGGAATGTTATGCAGGGTTATAGCAAGGGTCAACAAAGTAGTTCTATGCCAAGGCGTTTTTACACCTTCTGCTTCGCTTTCTTTAAAATTGATATGTAAGTGGGGCAAAACTTTGTCCAAACCAAAAATAAAGGCAGCACCCAATAAAAATCCAACGGCAGCTGGAATCACTTTTACAAATCCTTCGCCTTCACTCATTTCAATTCCCGGTGCCAACAAACTCCAAAAACTAGCGGCGACCATCACACCTCCGGTAAAACCCAACATGCCATCTAAAACTGCACGGTTCATTCCCTTGAACAAAAAAACCAAGGCCGCTCCTGCAGCCGTTAATCCCCAAGTAAACAAAGTGGCATAAAAGGCTGCTAAAATTGGGTTAATACTTTCAAAATAGTCAATTACCTGTTCCATTAATCATTCAATTTTACGTAAAGATTAGATGCAATTTGATGTGATATATGTAGTTCCTTTCCACTCATTTGTATGTGGAGCGATTGGTCAAATTCTTCTTTTTCGAGCACTTCAATAGTGTTGCCCAAAGCGATATTATTCTTATCCAAAAATTTTAAAAAGGTGGACGAAGTATCTTTTACTCCAACACAAACACCTTTGGTGTTAATTGGAATCTCACTCAATAGTTGCTTGTCCCGCTCCATAAATTTTCCATCCTTGCTTGGAATGGGATCACCATGCGGGTCATATTTGGGAAAATCCAAAAGCTCATCAAGCTTATCAATAAGCTTTTCACTTTTAATGTGCTCCAATTGTTCAGCCACTTCATGGACCTCATCCCAAGAAAAGTCTAATTTTTTAACCAAGAACACCTCCCATAAACGATGCTTTCTAATAATGGAAAGTGCTGTTTTAACTCCGATGTCGGTTAAGGAAACCCCTTGGTATTTTTTGTAATACAACAATCCCTTTTTCGCCAACTTTCGCGCCATATCCGTAACGGACGAAGGTTTGGTTTCCATTTGCTCAGCTATGGCATTGGTAGAGATAAGTGTGGTATCGTTTCCTCCTAAATGGAAAATGGTTTTGATGTAATTCTCCTCCGATCGGGTCATCAAAAAAAGATTTTTTCAAAAATACATTTTTATTTGTAAAAACAAATTTTTAGATTTGTCTAAATTTAATTTTACCGTAATTGAAAAATCCATTTAAATATCTCTTTTCGTTATTGTTAGCCTTAATCTTTCAATCTGTAGGTTGGGCACAAGACACCTCCATTAATGGTATGGTTTCGGAAGATGGACAGCCGTTGCCCTACGTGAATGTTTTGTTGAAGGGAACTAAAATGGGTACAGCAACCAACTTTGATGGTTTTTATAGCTTAAATGATGTTGTCCCAGGTGAATATGTTTTAACTGCCTCATCTATCGGATACATTTCCTATAAAACCAAAATCTCGATTCGACAAGGGGAAACAAAAACGGTAAATATTGAAATGGAGGTTTTGGCAGAATCGTTAAGCGAAACTGTGGTTACCGGAACCTTAAAACCAGTAAGCCGGCTAGAAAGTCCAGTACCCGTTGAGGTGTACAAACCATCCTTTTTAAGAAAAAACCCAACTCCGAGCATCTTTGATGCATTACAAAATGTGAATGGCGTACGACCCCAAATTAATTGTAATGTTTGCAACACCGGTGACATCCATATAAATGGATTGGAAGGCCCCTATACCTTGGTATTAATAGATGGTATGCCCATTGTAAGCGGTTTAGGAACCGTTTATGGTCTTTCGGGCATTCCAAATTCCCTGATTGAGCAGATTGAAATTGTAAAAGGTCCGGCATCCACTCTTTATGGAAGTGAAGCAGTTGGTGGGCTCATCAATATTATCACCAAACATGCGCCAAATGCTCCTGAGTTTTTTGCCGATGGTTTTCTAACTGGATGGGGAGAGTATAACTTAGACATAGGGAGTAAAATTGCTGTGGGCAAGAAAAGTGATTTATTGCTGGGTGTCAATTATTTTAATTATGACCAAGTCATTGACAATAACGGTGATAATTTTACCGATCTCACCCTGCAAGAACGCATCTCTGTATTCCAAAAATGGAATTTTAAAAGGGAAGATTCCAAGATATTTTCGCTGGCGGGTCGATTCTTCTATGAAGATCGTTGGGGCGGAGAGCTCGACTGGACACCAGAGTTTCGTGGTGGAGATGAAATTTATGGTGAAAGTATTTATACACGAAGATGGGAGGTCTTGGGAAAATACCAACTTCCCATTGATGAAAAAATGATGCTTTCCTTCTCTTATAATGATCATAACCAAAATTCGGTGTATGGCAATGTTCCCTATTTGGCGGATCAGCGTATTGGCTTTGGGCAATTGACCTGGGACAAATCTCTTGGGAAACACGATTTGCTTTTGGGAAGTTCTGTGCGATACAATTATTACGACGATAATACCCCTGCTACTTCAGGTTCACCTGAAAATATCTGGATTCCTAGCATTTTTGTTCAGGATGAAATCGCACTTGCCCAAAATCATTCAATTTTAACCGGACTTCGGTATGATTATGACAAAAGGCATGGCAATATTTTTACCCCCCGGGCAGCCTACAAATGGAAAATTAGCGATCATGATATTCTACGGTTAAATTCAGGAACAGGGTTTCGTGTAGTAAATCTTTTCACTGAAGAACATGCAGCTTTAACAGGAGCCAGGGATGTAGTCATTGCCAATGAACTAAAACCAGAGCGCTCTGTCAATGTGAACCTGAACTATCTGAAAAAAATCTATAGCGACAATGGCACCTTTATAGGTGTTGATGCCTCAGCATTCTATACCCACTTTTCCAATATTATTTTACCGGATTACGATACCAATCCCAACCAGATTATCTATGATAATTTAGATGGAAAATCAGTATCGCAAGGCTTAAGTGCCAATTTGGATATGGTGTTTGCGAACGGACTTCGATTTATGGTTGGAGCCACATGGCAAGATGTGAGCAATACTGAAAATGGCATTAAAGAGCGGCAAATTCTTACAGAAAGCTTTACCGGGACTTGGAATGTATCCTATACCTTTCGTTCGTTGGACTTGAGTGTTGATTATACCGGAAACCTATATGGTCCGATGCGATTGCCTCTTTTGGGAGATCTAGACCCAAGAGCTCCAAACTCACCTACTTGGAGCATCCAGAATATTCAATTCACCTATAAGGGAGTAAAAGATTTTGAGCTATACGGCGGTATTAAAAACCTATTGGATTGGACCCCAAACCGGGGAAACCCTTTTATCATTGCGCGTGCCAATGATCCTTTTGACAACGATGTGACCTTCGATACCAACGGAAATGCCGTTGCCACACCCGACAACCCTTTTGGCCTCACTTTTGACCCCAATTATGTATATGGCCCCAACCAGGGGATTAGAGCCTTCTTTGGATTACGATATACGGTTTTTTAAGACTTTCTGCTTTTATTATCTTAGGAGCATCATGGGTGTATGATTAATAATCATTTACTATTAGAGCTAATTTGAAAAATGAATGTTCCCTATCGAATAAAGTTTACGCTTCTCCGATTAAAACCTTGGACTGATTTTGAAAAAAACCCAAAAGAAATTTTTAAAGATGCATGCAACATCATAGGTGTAGAATTATCCAAATACGGTTATAAATATCTTAAATCCAAAAGGCTAATAACAGGAAAAAGCAAAAACAAAGATTTTACTTTTCAAATCTTTCTTAACACAACTCGATTCAATGAAACTGGAAGAAAAGTGACCATGAATGTAACCTGTGCAATTGTATCAGTTCGGATGGGTGAGTATAGAAATCGTCATTTTAAATTTGATTTATCTGACAATACAATAACATCGTTTCACCCTGGTTATATTTCCAAAAAAAATGATTGGATTAACTGGAACTTGTTGAAGATACATCCACTTGAAATTGCCCATTTTTTGAAAAAGAATGCAATCACAGTATTTGATAAATTTGAAAGTCCAGAAAAACTTATAGCAGAGTTTAATGGTATACTTCCAAAAGAATTTGATTTTCACTTCAGGGCTATTGATTTTTTAATGTTTTATTCCTCAAAAGAAACAACAGTTAAATTGTTGGATTCTTTTTTAAAAGAAAAAAATTGGACAGAAGAGTTTCATGAAATTCTTAATTTACTCAAACATGGTTATAAACCTGAAAAGAAACATCGTGTACTAATTGTTTTACTAGCGGAAAGAGCCCTAATTTATGAACTTAAAAATTGATACAAGTCGGTGAATGATAAATTGTTGGAAGAAAAACCATTACTGATTATCACATTGATAATCTTAAACTCAATCGTTGTATAATACTCAAAATTTCATATCGCCTCAATTAAAACCCAAAAAGCTCTGAAAGACTCACCCCCAATCCATCAGCAATTTTAATCAAAGTCAGTAACCGAGGATTGGTTTTTCCTTTTTCAATCATATAGAGTTGAGTTCGGCCAATACCACAATCAAAAGCAAAAGACTTTTGATCAATTCCTTTTTCTTCGCGCAATTTTTTAATTCGCAAACCCAATTCAACCAAATATGCGTCCTTTTTCGTGTTCACTATACCGAATATCCAGAAATAATTTATATATTGTGTTCGCTATAACGAACATTTTTAATTGAAACCTACTCGAAAACTTAAAATCCATTGTAAATTCCGCCGTCGCGCTTGGGACCATACCACCGTTCCTGAAATCCGCTTAGAGGGACGATGGTTGGAAGAACTTGGTTTTGAACAGGGCAAGACCGTTAAAATTATTCAGGAAAATAAGGTGTTGGTTCTTATCGCAGAGGAATAAAAATCTTTTCTAAATCTTCTTTTTTATTTTTGGCTTGCGTTTTTAATTGCATAACCTAACTTATCAATACCAATCGAAAATTTACATTAAATGTCCCAAAAAAATGAGCTAAGGGAAATCGCCAAACTATTTTTCAAACTTGGGAGTATTGCTTTTGGAGGTCCAGCCGCGCACATAGCAATGATGGAAGACGAGGTGGTCAATAAACGAAAGTGGATGACCCAAGAACATTTTTTGGATCTTGTAGGTGCCACCAATTTGATTCCAGGTCCCAACTCAACTGAAATGACCATGCATTGTGGGCATGAACGTGCCGGTTGGAAAGGCCTTTTTGTTGCAGGCATCTGTTTTATTTTCCCTGCTGTGGTGATTACCGCTGTTTTTGCATGGTTATATACTGAATATGGACAATTACCCAAAGTCGAACCTTTTATTTATGGTATTAAACCAGCTGTAATTGCAATCATTCTAATGGCCGCTTTCCGACTTGGAAAAAAAGCGATTAAAACTACCGAACTTGCCATTTTGGGAATCATTGCCTTAGCAACCTGTTTGCTTGGCGTAAATGAAATAGCAGTTCTTTTTGGCACAGGGTTACTTGGTTTTGGTCTCTATTTTGCAAAAAAGAATATGGGGAACTTAAAAAGCCTTCTCCCATTTTTACTTTTTCAGGGCAGTGACCCAATGAAAATTGGGTCTTTTAAAATATTACTAACCTTCTTAAAAGTTGGGGCCATATTATATGGCAGTGGATATGTATTGTTTGCCTTTTTGGATGCAGAATTGGTTGCTAACGGATGGCTAACCAGACAGGCTTTAATTGATGCTGTTGCTATTGGACAAATAACCCCTGGGCCTGTGCTCTCGACAGCAACCTTTATAGGTTGGCAAATAAATGGTATTTCGGGTGCACTTATGGCTACCTTGGGTATTTTTCTTCCCTCCTTCCTTTTTGTACTGATATTGAACCCTTTGATTCCCAAGATGCGAAAATCCAAGATCATCGGGAGCATATTGGATGCAGTAAATGTGGCCGCAGTAGCTTTAATAGTGGCCGTTTGTGTGGAAATGGGGAAAGACACCTTGACAGATTGGAGAACGATTGTTATTGCCGTTGTCAGCTTGCTTGTTGTTTTCGTATTTAAAAAAGTCAATAGTGCCTTCATCGTTTTAGGCGGGGCAGTTTTGGGATATCTACTGACCTTTATCTGATCATTGTAATCCATTTTTCAACGGATATATTTTCCATATTCGAGGACATTAATCTTTGCACAATTTTCCATTCCGTATTTTTGGTTTATGTCCCACTTTGACTATATCATAATTGGAGCAGGAGCGGCAGGTTTGTTGCTTGCCGATGCAATTACACAGGACGATTACTTTGCATCGAGCTCTATATTGATCATTGATCGAGACAATAAGACCACAAACGACCGAACTTGGTGCTTTTGGGAAAAAAACGAAGGTAAGTTTGACCATTTGTTACATAAAAGTTGGCCCAGCATCCATTTTGCAGGGACCGGATTCGAGCACTCCGCCTCCATTTCCCCTTACCAATACAAAATGCTAAAGGGGATTGATTTTTACAATCACTATCTGAACAAAATCAAAAAGCATCCCAATATTACATGGGTAAAAGACCGAGTAACTTTGATTGAAGAAGGTGAGAACAAAGTTCTAGTAACGGCACAAAATGGTTTTTTTACCGGGGCCAAGGTTTTCAACAGTTGGTTGAACCATCAGAATGTAACAGCCCAAAAAAAATATCCTTTGTTGCAACAGCACTTTGTGGGTTGGTTTGTAAAAACGGAAAAAGCCGTTTTTAATTCGAAAGAAGCCACTTTTATGGATTTTTCAATTCCACAGAAAGGAAACACGCGGTTTATGTATGTGCTTCCATTTTCCGAAACGAAAGCGCTTTTGGAATACACTTTATTCTCTGAGGAAACTTTAGAAAAATCGGAATACGAAGAAGGGATTCGGGATTATATCGAGCAAAACTTAGAAAATACCGCTTTTGAAATCACAGATGTGGAACAAGGCAATATTCCTATGACCTGTTATGGGTTTCATAAACATAATTCCGACTCTATAATCAATATTGGGATTGCTGGTGGATGGGCCAAACCCAGTACTGGTTTTACCTTTTACAATACCAGTAAAAAAGTTTCGGCCTTGGTGGAGCATTTAAAAATGAATAGACCTTTGTCCAAATTTTATAAAAGAGATAAGTTTTGGTATTACGACTTGTTGTTGCTTGATATTTTATATCGCGACAACCATTTGGGTGGTTCAATATTTGAATCTATGTTCCAAAAAAGAAAACCACAATTGATCTTAAAGTTCCTGGATGAAGAAACTTCCTTCTGGGAAGATTTGAAGATAATCAGCGCCTGTCCAAAACTTCCTTTCTTAAAAGCTTTATGGCACCGTATTTTCTAAACGGTTCGCTTCATTAGGTTTTCTCCAAATTGCTTTAGCACAACTTTATTCTCCGCTGGTAAATTTATGGTGGCCAAAGAATCAAAGGCCTTTTGCGTGTACGCATTTATTTCGGCCTTAGCTGCTTCTACAGCTCCACTTTCCTTAAAAACTGATTTTATTGTGGCAATTTTGGTTTCCGAATCTTCGGGTTTTATCGAATATAAATGCAACAGGCCCTCTCTTTTGTCTTGCTCGGCCAATTCCAGGGATTTTAAATATAAAAACGTTTTCTTGTTCTCAATGATATCGCCCCCTACTTGTTTCCCAAAAGTTTCAGGGTCACCAAAGGCATCCAAATAATCATCTTGCAGTTGAAAGGCTATACCGAGGTTTTTTCCAAATTCATAAATCGCGTTGGTGTCATCTTCCGAAGCTGAGGCAATAATAGCGCCCATTTTCATGGCTGTGGCGACTAAGACCGCAGTTTTGTATTCAATCATTTTTAAATACTCGGGAATCATCACATCGTCCCTGGTTTCAAAATCTACATCGTATTGTTGTCCTTCGCACACCTCTATTGCGGTTTTGCTAAAAAGGGAAGTAAGTTTTTTAAAGATATCCGTAGGATAGCTTTCCAAAAATTGATAGGAATTGATCAACATAGCATCGCCCGATAAAATACCGGTGTTTACGTCCCACTTTTCATGCACCGTAGTTTTTCCTCTGCGTAACGGAGCATCATCCATAATATCGTCATGAACCAATGAAAAGTTATGGAATACTTCAATTGCCATTGCAGCGTCAAGAGCATCTGAAACATTTCCACCAAACAAATCAGTGGTCATTAAAGTGAGTACGGGTCGCAAACGTTTGCCTCCCAAACTCAAAATATAAGTAATGGGCTCATATAGATTCTTGGGTTCGTTTGTGGTTGTCTTAGATTCTAAATACGAAACGAATGTGTCTCGATATTGCTCAATGGCATTGGAATTCGTCATACTTCAAAAATAAGCTCAATAATTGAAACAACGGACCCCTATTTTCGAGAGTTTGCTTACACATTTTCCGAAGTCTTTGGCCAATATTCGGGAAGGTTTGAAAAAAAATGTTGAAAAAAACGCAATAGATTTGAAAACCTTCGTCTTTATTATTGAAGACGGCAAACAGTCTTTTTAATGGAGACCAACAAAGAGAACTATAATAATCTATCGGCTTTTTTTAATGCTGAGTATCATTCCCTCAAGACGTATGTACAGT
Organism: Flagellimonas sp. S3867; assembly: GCF_014698935.1. GTDB lineage: Bacteria > Bacteroidota > Bacteroidia > Flavobacteriales > Flavobacteriaceae > Flagellimonas. The sequence continues at coordinate 989,014 of NZ_JACVMN010000002.1, read as the reverse complement.
CTAAAGTTGATGATACCACAGAGCGTGATGCGGAAGATATTGTCCAAGATGTTGCGCTACGGATATTCTCCAGGTCGGAAGATGCATCCCCTATTACCAATATTGCAGGTTTTGTCTATAACTCGGTTAGAAACAAAATCATTGACGTACTACGGACTAAAAAAGAAAGTGTTCACGAAGGTGAGGACATTGACACGAAATGGGCTGAGTTTGCCGAGCTTTTTTATGGGAGTGCTGATAATTCATACCCAGAGGGTATAATGAATGATTTGAAAAATGCAATACAGCAGTTGAAACCTTCATACCAAGATATCATCATTGCAATTGATTTTGAAGGCTATTCGTACCGAGAAATTGCTGAACAAACTGGAATCTCCCAAGGAACTTTAATGTCCAGAAGACATAGGGCATTGTCGCTTTTGACAAAAAATTTAGAAATCGAAAAAATTAAAATGAATAAAAATTAAAAAATATGGAATATAAAAAACGATACTTCGAAAGTAAAATGGAAAGGTATGTGACCAAAGGGTTCAAAATATTTTTCATGATTGTTTTTGGCATCCTCTTTATATTTTTAATGGGGTTTGTATTTATGTGGTTATGGAATTGGTTGATGCCTGATGTTTTTGGCTTAACTACCCTTACCTACTGGCAATCTTTTGGTTTGCTTCTACTAGCCAAAATAATTTTTGGTTTTGGCCATGACTCTTCAAAAAGCAGTGGTAGCAAAAAGTCAAGAAAGCATGAAAAATTCAAACGTTTTTGTGAATCAAAAAATGGAGATGCAGATTGGAGTTATTACGACCAATACTGGAAAGAGGAAGGTAAAGTAGCTTTCAATGCATATGTAGAACGAATCAAAAGTGAACAAACCGATGGCTCCTCAGAAGAAAACTAATGTACTTCAAAGAATTGAAAACTATGGTCGCAGGGCTTTTTTCTGGAATTCAAGACCAAAAACAACGATCCAGTCCAATTCTAATGGCAATGTTCGTCAATATAGTAATGATTAGCTAAAACAACTAGAAATTGATCTCTCGTTAAAAAAATGTAAAACTTTGGAAACTTTTTTTGTTTTTAAAGTTTCCAAAGTTACTTTTGCTGCCGATCATGAGAGAAAAGATATTACATAAGGCGACAGAGATGTTCTTAAATCTTGGATTTAAGAGCGTAACGATGGACGATTTGGCCAATGAAATGGGGATTTCGAAAAAAACAATCTATTCCCATTATGAGAACAAGACCATGCTGGTTGAGGAAAGCACCATGGCCCTGTTTTGGTTCATATCAAATGGTATAGATGAAATTGTCGCCTTACAACAAAACCCGATTGAGGAACTCTACGAGATTAAGAAGTTTGTAATGCTTCATTTAAAAAATGAGAAATCCTCACCACAATATCAATTGCAAAAGTATTACCCCAAAGTGCATGAATCCTTGAGAAGCAAACAATTTGAGTTAATGCAGGACTGCATTGTTGAAAATGTAAGACGTGGAATTGATATGGAAATATATCGGAACAACCTAAATGTTGATTTCGTTTCACGAATCTATTTTTCAGGGGTAACCAGCATCAAGGATAACAATCTTTTTCCCATGCAAATTTTCTCCATGCCCGAGTTAATGGATTACTATTTGGAATATCACCTTAGGGGAATTGTAACCCCCAAAGGAAGAAAAGTATTGAACTCAATCATCAATTCAAACCAAGAATAAATGCGAACAACCTTAATCATTTTATTATTACTATTATCATGGTTCTCACAGGCTCAAGATAGTTCCAGCAGCTATAGTCTTGATGAGGCCATAGCATATGCGCTTGAAAACAATTACAGTGCAATAAATGCCAATAGGGATATTGTGGATGCCCAAAAACAGAAATGGGAAACCATTGCAACTGGACTTCCACAAATTTCAGGAGCAATCAATTATCAAAATCAGTTAAAGCAACCTGTATCCCAGATTCCTGCAGAATTTTTTGGAGGGGAACCCGGTACTTTTCAAGAAGTGGTATTTGGGCAACCTCAATCCGCAACAGCAACCGCAACATTGGAACAACAAATCTTTGACGGTTCATACATTGTCGGGGTACAGGCTACCAGGGCTTTTTTGAGCTTTAGTCGGAACAACAAAGAGAAGACGGAATTGGATGTTAGAAAATCCGTAGTTGAAGCCTATGGCAATGTACTATTGGCACAAGAAAGTGTGTTGATTGCTGAAAACAATAAAGCGACACTTGAAAAGAACCTCTATGAAACCAAACGCATTTATGAAAATGGACTTGGTGATGAAGAAAGTGTAGATCAATTACAGATTACCTTATCATCCATAGAAAATCAGTTGAAGAATGCCAAGCGTTTGGAAAAGATTACACTTCAAATGTTAAATCTGACCATGGGACTTCCAATTGGATCTCCCACAGTGTTGACCGAAAATTTGGATGACCTTACCCAAAAACAAATCGCCCTCGGTCTTTTGGACACCGAGTTCAAAATGGAAAATAATGTAGATTATAAATTGGCGCTTAATTTGAACGAGCAACGCTATTTTGAACACAAGCTTGCCAAAAGTAGGGCTCTCCCTACTCTAAACGCTTTTGTAAACTATGGAGGATCCTCCTTTAGCGAGAGTTTCAACTTTTTAAGCAGCGGGCAAGAATGGTTTGGATCTTCAGTTATGGGCTTTAATCTTAAAGTGCCTATTTTCAGTTCTTTGGGAAGGAGTGCCAGTACGCAACGCGCTAAAATTGCTCTGGAAAAGGCCAAAACCCAGTTAACCGAAGCTGAAGAACAAATACGACTTCAATTGGAAAGCGCTAAAAGCGATTATATTCTTTCTATTGAGGAATATGGCACTTCTAAAGAAAATCTAAGACTTGCCGAGCGTATTGAAAACAAAAATCAAATCAAGTATTCTGAAGGATTGGCAACAAGCTTTGAGCTTAGACAAGCGCAGACGCAGCTGTACTCCACTCAACAAGAATACCTCCAATCCATGGTCGATGTAATCAACCAGAAAACAGCATTGGAAACCATACTAAATCAATAGCTTATAAGGTTAGCTGGTTAAAAGTTTAGCAGTATGAAAACTTACTCATTTGAAAAATTAACTATCTGGAGCAAGTCTATCGATTTGTCTAAAAAGGTTTACGAGGTAACCACTTCTTTTCCTGAAGAGGAAAGGTATGGTCTTATATCTCAAATGAGAAGGTGTTGTATTTCTATTTCTTCAAACATTTCAGAAGGAAGTGGTAGAAAGTCAGCAAAGGATAAGGCTCGTTTTACAGAGGTGTCCTATAGTTCAACCATGGAGTTATTGAATCAAGTTATCATTTCCAATGAATTGAACTTTCTTACAGATAAAGATTATTCTTCAATCAGAAATCAAATAACAGAGATAACGGCTATGTTAAATGCCCTGCACAAATCTCAATTAAATACCTAAACAATCTATTAAACCCATAAACATCTAAACAAACCATATCATCATGAAAAGAATCATATATATAGTACTCACAGCCGTAGTTTTATCCTCTTGTGGAGGAGGGAGCAACGGATCTGTGGACGGTGTTATTGCTGGAAACGATTTGGAGGCCATTCGAGCAAAAAGAGCTGAAATTTCTGAGCAGCAAAAAGCCTTGGAAAAAGATTTACAGTCATTGGATTCCGTAATCGCCGCGTTGGACGATAATGCTAAATTACCTTTGGTAACCACCATTGAAGCTAAAACCGAAAAGTTTAACCATTATTTGGAGCTTCAAGGGGATGTAATGACCAAGCAAAACGTATTGGTTTATCCTGAAATGGGAGGAACCCTTTATAGAGTTTATGTTAAGGAAGGTCAAAAAGTTGGAAAAGGACAAGTGTTGGCTTCCATTGATGATGGAGGTTTATCCAGCCAATTGGCGCAACTAAAAACACAATCAGAATTGGCAAAGACCACCTTTGAGCGTCAAAAAAGACTTTGGGAACAAAATATTGGTTCCGAAATTCAATACCTACAGGCCAAAACTACTTATGAAGCACAAGAAAGTGCCGTAAAGCAAATGCAAAGTCAAGTAGCTAAGTCAACCATTAGAGCTCCTTTTTCAGGAATCATTGATGATGTGATCAAAGATCAGGGAACAGTGGTTAGTCCAGGTCCGGGTTCTGAAGTTTTCAGAATCGTAAACCTAACCAACATGTACATTGAAGTTGAGGTTCCCGAGAGTCATCTCCCCAATGTAACCCCAGGAAAAGATGTTCAAGTTTATTTTCCTGTTTTGGGTGACAGTGTTAGCACTAAGGTTAGACAAACAGGTAATTTCATCAATCCAAGCAATCGTTCATTTACGGTTGAGATTCCAGTTCCTAGTGAAGGCGGAAAAGTAAAGCCAAACCTCACGGCCAAGGTAATGATCAACGATTATACAAACGACAATGCAATTCTAATTCCTCAAAGTATTGTTTCCGAAAATGCGGTGGGAGAGCAGTATGTGTATTTGGTGGATGCGGATTCTACATCTTCGAATGCAATCGCTAAAAAAGTAATCATTCAAACGGGAAAAACACAGGGTGATTATGTGGAAGTGCTATCAGGAATCAATAATGGTGATGGTATAATTAACGAAGGTGCACGAAGCGTAAAAGAAGGACAGAAAGTACGAATTAAGAACGGAGAATAGACTAAAGACTTATTATAATATGAGCAAGCAAAAGAAGAAAGTCGATAAAGAATTCAGACTGTCCTCATGGGCCATCGACAACAAAACAACCATGTATGTTTTGATTGCGGTAATCTTGTTTCTTGGAGCATCAGCATATTTTAGTATGCCCAGGGAAAATTTTCCTGAGATCAAGGAAACCAAAATCTATATCAGCTCCCTTTATCCAGGAAATACAGCCGAGGATATTGAAAAATTAATTACCGACCCCCTCGAAGATGAACTGAAAACAGTAAGTAATGTTGTCGAAATAACTTCCACCTCCCAGGAAGATTATTCCATGATCATCGTAGAGTTCGATGAGAATATTTCCGTTGAGGCCGCCAAACAAAAAGTAAAAGATGAGGTAGACTCACAAACTGCAGGTGAAGATTGGCCCACATTCAATAACGCAAAGGTCGAACCCAATGTTTTTGACCTGAGCATGTCAGAAGAAATTCCTATTCTAAATATTAATATTTCAGGAGATTATCCTATAGATAAACTTAAAGAATATGGTGAATACCTAGAAGATGAAATTGAAAGTTTACAGGAAATAAAGCAAGTTGATATTCGTGGTGCACAGGAGAAAGAGGTTGAGGTTGCCGTAGATATTTACAAAATGATGGCGGCCCAAGTAAGCTTCAACGATGTAATCACCGCCATTGGAAACGAGAACATGACCACTTCCGCAGGTAATTTGATTACCAGTGGACAACGCCGTACCATTAGAATTGTTGGTGAAATTGATAAGCCCGAAGATCTTGATGATTTTGTCGTAAAATCTGAGGATGACGATCCTGTTTATCTAAAAGATATTGCCAAAATCTCCTTTAAAGAAGAAGATAAAACTACCTATGCCCGTGAGTTTGGTGCACCAGTTGTAATGCTGGATGTTAAAAAACGAGCAGGGAAAAACATGGTGGCTGCTGCAGAACAAATTCAAGTCATTGTGGAAAATGCAGTTGAAAATGTCTTCCCACAAGATTTAGAAGTAAGTGTTGCCAATGATCAATCTTCCAAAACCATTGGTCAGGTAGACGATTTGGTTAACAATATCATCTTTGGGATTATTTTGGTGGTCACCGTTTTGATGTTCTTTCTCGGGTTCAAAAATGCACTTTTTGTTGGATTTGCGATTCCAATGTCCATGTTTATGTCGCTCATGATCCTTAGCCTATTAGGTTATACTATGAATACCATGATTCTTTTTGGACTGATTATGGGTCTTGGTATGCTCGTAGATAATGGTATTGTAGTTGTAGAAAATGCATATCGCCTCATAGATCAAGAAGGCATGTCGCGCATGGAAGCTGCCAAAAAAGGAATTGGAGAAATAGCTTTCCCCATTATCATCTCAACCTTAACAACGGTTGCCGCTTTTGTACCGCTAGGACTTTGGCCCGGGGTTATGGGACAGTTTATGATCTATTTCCCGGTAACCTTGTCTGTTGTATTGGGGTCTTCCTTGTTCGTGGCCATTTTCTTTAACTCTGTTTTGGTATCTCGGTACATGACCACCGAGGACAAGGATATGCCCTTGAAACAAATAATTCAGATAACCGCTATAGTCGCCGGTATTGGGTTATTGATAATGATTTTTGGAGGAAGCTACCGTGCTTTAGGTACTTTGATGATTGTTACTGCCATTTTACTTTGGGTATATAGACTTTTCTTAAGAGGATGGGCCAATGGTTTTCAAAACAAAGTTTTGCCTAAATGGGAAAAGTTCTATGAAAGAATGCTTCGCAAGGCATTGGCAGGCAGAAAACCTATTTTCATTGCTATTGGAACGTTTGTATTGCTGTTCCTTGCCTTTGTGGGCTTTGGCGCTTCAGTAGGAAGTCAACGTACCAAAGTGGAGTTCTTCCCAGACAATACGCCTAACCAAATCATTGTCTACATCGAATATCCAGAAGGTACCGATATTAAAAAGACAGATCAGATTACCAAAGACATTGAAACACGGGTTTACGATATTATTAATGAAGACGCATACCTGCATGGCGACTATAACTTTTTAACTGAGAGTGCAGTTTCCCAAGTTGGTGAAGGAGCAGGTAACCCGCAAACAGATGGTGGTTCAGCTGCTGAAATGCCCCATCGTGGAAAGATTACCGCAACCATGCGGGAATATAAATTTAGGGAAGGGTCTGACAGCAACGACTTATTAAAAAAAGTCCAGGAAGCATTAAAGGATGTATACCCCGGTGTCGCCATTTCTGTGGAAAAAGATGCTGTTGGTCCGCCAGCAGGATACCCTATCAATATTGAGCTCGAGGGCAATGATTATTCCGAATTGATTGCAACTGCAGAAAAAATGCGGAATTATATCAACGGAAAGAACATTCCTGGAATTGATGAGCTTAAAATCGATGTGAATAAATCCAAGCCTTCCATGCTTGTGGAGGTGGACCGAAAAAAGGCAGGTGAGCTTGGGATATCTACCGGACAGGTTGGACAACAACTCCGAAATTCAATTTTTGGATCCAAAGCAGGCATTTATAAAGAGGATGGAGAAGATTATGACATCTACGTTCGATTTAATGAAGAGAACCGATATAACACTAGCGCAATCTTCAATCAAAAAATCACCTTTAAAGATCAAAACTCAGGTAAAACCAAAGAAGTACCTATTTCAGCTGTAGCAAACCAGGTAAATACTTCAGGTTTTAGTGCGATTAAGCATAAAGAAACTCAGAGAGTGGTAACGGTATATTCTGCATTAGCTCCTGGTTTTACAGATGCTGGTGCCATAGTGAGTAAAGTACAGGATGAAATGGAGAGCTTTGCTGACCTTCCAGCTGGAATCAAAATTGACTACACGGGTCAAATTGAGGAGCAGAACAAACAAATGGCTTTCTTAATGGGAGCATTTTTCACAGGTCTTGGTTTGATTTTCTTCATCTTGATTTTCCAATTCAACTCTGTGTCCAAACCGGGAATCATCATGTTGGCCATTTTCTTGAGTTTGATTGGAGTGTTTGGCGGAATTGTTGCCACAGGAAGTGCCTTCGTAATTATGATGACCATGATGGGAATCATTTCATTGGCAGGTATTGTAGTAAACAACGGAGTGGTACTATTGGATTATACTCAATTACTGATTGACAGAAAGAAAGTAGAATTGGAATTGGATGATGATGAACTGTTGGAATCCAAAGACTTTTTGGAAGCAGTGGTTAAAGGTGGTAAGGCAAGGTTACGTCCTGTACTACTGACAGCCATCACTACAATCCTTGGTTTGATTCCATTGGCAACAGGGTTCAACATTAATTTCTTTACCCTGTTCGGCGAGTTCAACCCAAACATTTACTTTGGAGGCGATAACGTGATTTTCTGGGGGCCATTGGCATGGACAGTAATCTACGGATTGTTTGTTGCTACCTTTTTAACATTGGTCGTGGTACCCATTCTATTTAGTCTTGTTTATCGAATCAAGGTTAGAATACGAAGGAATAGGCGGAAAAAAGAAGAGAACAATAAAGAAGTTCTCGATATAGCTGCTTAACAAGTTCGATACAAATAAAAAAGCCCGGGCAGATTGCTCGGGCTTTTTTATTAAATACTTTCCATTTCATTCATTGTAGTCAACACTTGTGATTAGCTCCAATTTATTATACGTAAAATGTTTATCCAAAAACACTGGTCAAAAACCCAATCAATACTTCAAATAGTAAAAGTATCATAATTGCAAGCACACATAAAATTCATATTCCATCAGAAAATCGATATATCTAGCAATAAATATTGACATTCCTCTTAAATTTGCCCCTTCAGAGAAACATCATGTACAGAAGCAATACTTGTGGTGCGCTAAGGGCATCGGATACTAATTCAATAGTTACCCTAAGTGGATGGGTTCACAAAGTCAGGGACAAAGGTTTTGTTGCCTGGGTAGATCTTAGAGACCGTTACGGCATTACCCAGTTGGTTTTTGATCAAGACCGTACTTCTTCTGAGTTGTTGGACAAAGCAAGAGAACTTGGACGGGAAACCGTAATACAGGTAAAAGGTGAAGTTATAGAAAGAGCATCCAAAAATCCCAATATGCCCACAGGCGATATTGAAGTGCTCGTTACCGAACTTCAGGTTTTAAACGAATCCAAGCTTCCCCCGTTTACTATCGAAGATGAGACCGACGGTGGTGAGGACATCAGAATGAAATATCGCTATTTGGATATTCGTAGAAATCCGGTCAAGGAAAGCCTCATCTTTAGGCACAAAGTGACCATGGAAGTTCGAAAATACCTTTCTGAAGCAGGTTTTATAGAAGTGGAGACGCCATATCTTATCAAATCAACCCCAGAAGGTGCTAGGGATTTTTTGGTCCCAAGTCGTATGAACGAAGGGCAGTTTTACGCACTACCACAATCACCACAGACCTTTAAGCAATTGCTTATGGTAGGTGGAATGGATAAGTATTTTCAAATTGTAAAATGTTTTCGGGACGAAGATCTTAGAGCAGATAGGCAACCAGAGTTCACACAAATAGACTGCGAGATGGCCTTTGTGGAACAAGAAGATATTCTGAATGCCTTTGAAGGTTTGACAAAATATCTTTTAAAAGAAATTAAAGGCATTGACGTTTCCGATTTTCCTCGAATCACCTATGATGAGGCTATGAGTCGCTTTGGTAACGACAAGCCGGATATCCGCTTTGGTATGGAATTCGGGGAATTGAATGCCGTTGCACAACACAAAGATTTTAATGTATTCAATTCAGCCGAGTTGGTTGTTGGAATTGCCGTTCCAGGAGGAGCTTCGTATACCCGAAAGGAAATTGATAAACTCATCGATTGGGTCAGACGACCCCAGGTTGGGGCCAAGGGCATGGTCTATGTAAAATGTAATGAAGATGGTTCGTTCAAATCCTCTGTAGATAAATTTTACGACCAGGAAGATTTGGGCAAATGGGCAGAAGTTACCCAAGCGAAAGCAGGGGATCTAATTTGTGTACTATCTGGTGATACCAATCAAACCCGAGCACAACTGAGTGCATTACGAATGGAGCTCGCGCAACGATTAGGACTTAGAAAACCGGATGAATTTGCTCCACTTTGGGTAATTGATTTTCCATTGCTCGAATTGGATGAAGAAACCGGCACCTATCATGCCATGCACCACCCATTCACCTCTCCAAAACCAGGACAACTGGAATTATTGGATTCCAATCCTGGAGATGTAAAGGCAAACGCCTATGATTTGGTATTGAATGGAAATGAAATAGGAGGAGGTTCCATCCGTATTCACGATAAAGAGATACAGGCTACCATGTTCAAACATTTAGGTTTTACCCCTGAAGAAGCAAAAGAACAGTTTGGATTTTTAATGGATGCTTTTCAATACGGCGCGCCCCCGCACGGAGGTATTGCTTTTGGATTGGACAGACTTGTGGCCATTCTGGGGGGACAAGAAACCATTCGCGATTTTATAGCCTTCCCCAAAAACAACAGTGGCAGGGATGTAATGATTGACGCTCCTGCCCATATTGATGATGAACAATTAAAGGAACTGCACTTAAGATTAGACCTTTAAGTCCCCATGAAATTGCCATCCAAAAACAGTATCCTTAATGTCAAACTGAGCCTGTCGAAGTTTAGAGCTTTTCCATTTGTACAGCTGTCTTCGACAAGCTCAGACTGACAATTTCAATTTTTAGGGTTTTAGACAATCGCTTTTAGTACTTTTAAGCGTATCATTGATTCCATGCCAAATAAAAAGAAAAACTGGCTCACCCGTTTCCTGAAATGGCGATATAAAAATATCTCCAACAGAACGTTTGTGCACATTATGAGCATAGTGGTGGGTTTTTTGGCTGGCTTGGTCTCCGTAACTTTAAAAAATGTCACTTATTTTATACAATCTGCTTTGGAGGGCGGGATTGTTTTTTCACAAAACCAGTTGTATTTCATTCTACCCATAATTGGGCTGACCCTGGTTTATCTTTATGTGAAATTTGTGCACAAAAAGCCTATTCAGCATGCCGTTTCCTCTATCATTTTTGCCTTGTCCAAAAAAGGAGGCATTCTAAAAGTCAAAAACATTTACACTCCGTTGATTGCTGCTCCCTTGACGGTTGGTTTTGGGGGTTCTGTTGGGTTGCTTGGGCCTGCGGTTAAATCTGGCTCTGCTCTAAGTTCCAATTTGAGTAGATTATTTCATCTTGATGCAAAAACAAGATCTCTTTTAGTTGCCTGTGCCTCAGCTGGAGCCATTTCATCCATTTTTCAATCCCCTATCGCAGCGATAATTTTTGCCGTTGAGGTGTTTACCTTAGATCTCACCATGCTGTCCATGCTTCCATTGTTGCTGGCATCCATTTCTGGAGTACTCACCTCCTATTTCTTTTTGGGCAACGAGGTCCTTTTTAGTTTTTCATTATCCGAAGGATTTCAACTTAAGGACACGCTCTTTTATGTGCTTTTAGGTGTGGGTACAGCCTTCGCCTCCATCTATTTTACCAAAATGTATTTTGGCATTCTTAATTTCTTTAAACGATTCAAAAGTCCCAAATACAAGCTTTTGGTCGGAGGTATTGCCATAGGAATTATGTTGTATGCAATTCCGCCGTTGTACGGAGAGGGTTTTGGGTTCATCAATAATCTTTTGGATGGAAATCATCTTAAAGCCTTGGGGAAAACCCCTTTTGACGCCTACATTCAAAACATTTGGGTAGTTATCGCACTATTGTTTGGCTTAACCATTTTTAAAGCAATTGCGATGACCGCAACTTTTGCCGCTGGAGGTGCTGGTGGAATCTTTATTCCCACCATGGTTATGGGAAGTGCCTTAGGTAACGTGGTGGCCAAAGTCATTAACAATATTGGACTCGGATTTTCAGTGTCTGAAAGCAATTTCACCCTGATCGGGATGGCCGGATTGATTGCTGGAGTAATACATGCCCCGTTGACCGCCATTTTCTTGATTGCTGAGATAACCGGAGGTTACCAACTATTTGTGCCCTTGATGATTACTGCATCAATCTCATTTCTTATCACCAAAAATGCTTTGGACTATACTATTTACACCAAAGAACTTGCTAAAATTGGAGCTTTGCTCACGCATAACAAGGACCAAATGGTCTTAGGTATGATGGAATTGGACGACGTTATTGAGAAAAACTTTAAGCCCGTACATCCTGAAATGTCCTTAGGACAAATGCTTCACGAATCCGTTTCCAAATCCAAACGAAACATTTTTCCAGTTTTAAATGAAGAAGAAAAATTGATGGGAATTCTTCTTTTGGATGATATTCGGGAATTTATGTTCGACAGGGCACTTTATGAATCAACTTATGTCAAAAACCTAATGCACGCCCCTCCAGAACACATCTTTTATAATTCGGATAACATGAAAGCCGTGATGAAAAAATTCCAAGATAGTGGTGCTTGGAATCTTCCGGTGATCAAAGATGGAAAATACGTTGGTTTTATTTCCAAATCCAAACTATTGACTGCCTACCGAAGAAAACTTATTAATTATACCCGATGAAATTCAAGCTTAAGTACATTACCATTTTCGCCCTATTCCTGTCCGTTGGTTTGATTATTTATGGTTTCACGATTAAAGAAGAACAAACCGCAAAGGCCAATAAATTTATCGGTGCGGGTACCACGGGGCTTTTTCTTGTGGTTATGCCTCTTTTTTTGTTCAAAGAAAGTAAAAGGAAAAATATGAAAGACTATATGCTAACCAAAGAAAACATAGAAAAAATGCAGGCTAAGGACAGAAAAAATGCTGATGATCAATGATTTTTTTAAAGATTTCATGCCCATTTTTCTTTTTGTTTTTTTAAATAAACTATTTTAGTGTATTAACAATTATATTTATTAATGACTGGAACAGTAAAATTTTTTAATGAATCCAAAGGTTTTGGATTCATTACTAACGACGAAACCGGAAAAGACATCTTTGTTCATGTTACCGCATTGAACGGAGTGCAATTAAACGAAGGCGACAAAGTAGAATACCAAGAAGAAGAAGGAAGAAAAGGAGTGGTTGCTGCACAAGTGCAGGTAATCTAACAACAATATTTTATTTTGATTTGTTACAGTCCCGGCCCGTAAGGCCGGGATTTTTTTTAAATCACTAACTTTAGAAGGATGTATCCCTTCAAAGTATCTTATATTGTTTATGTGGTTATTGCCTTTCTCTTATGGCAATCCCCGATGTATGCACAGACGGAAAGAAAAATTAAGGGGCAGATTTTGGTACAAGATCAGCCTTTACAAAATGTGAAAATTTCTGTAGAGGGCAAAAAGGCCGTAAGTTCAACAGACTCTGATGGTAAGTACTTTATTATTTCTGCGCCTGGAGACATCCTTGTGTATTCCCATATTGGAATGACAACCGTAAAAGTTCTTGTAGAAGATGTGACCCGTATTCTTAACGTTACCATGGAACCCCAACTGGAACAGTTGGACGAGGTAACCCTAACCGTTACAAAAAGAAGGAACCTGGAAAGTGAATATGCGGTCAACGAAAATATTGTCAAAACATCCTTTGGATACATTGATCGTGCTACTTCTTCAGGGAATATTAGAGTTTTGGGGAAAGAAAGAATTACCCCTAACAATATCTGCATCTTAGACCTATTGAAAAATAATTTTGGAAGCCTAAGGGTTTTTGGTGATTGTTTTTATGGAGGTAGGGTAATAGTAAGGTCATTCAATTCTATCAGCAACCCTTCCTCTGCCGTATTTGATATTGATGGATTAATTATTAGGGATGCTCCCATTTGGATAAACATAAACGATATAGAAAGAGTAGCGATTTTAAGTGGATTGGCCACAACAGGATTATATGGTTCATTTGGAGCTGGTGGAGTGATTGTGATTAATACTAAAGCGGGAAACACCTCAACAATGCACAAAACCAAAGAAGTCCAAAAACTATATAACCCAAATTTTTTCGATGGAAAAGCACTTCCTTTTGATGCCGTATCCATAAAAAATGCCCCGGAATACAATAAAGCTCTGCATGCTAGTAAAACTTTGTCCGAAGCAAAAACCACATATAGGTTATATTCCAAAAGTTACGCTGGATTTCCCTATTTCTTCATGGATTCTTTTTCCTATTTCATGGAAAAATGGAACGATAAGCCCTTTGCCAAACAAATTATAGAAAAACACTACGACCTATTCGACAAAAACCCAGTATTGCTAAAAGCACTTGCGTATTTATTCGAAGAAAAAGGTTTTTTTGAAAAAGCTACGGACATTTACACCGAAATTGCCAAGCTAAGACCAAATTACCTTCAGTCATATCTGGATTTGGCAGCAAGCAATATCAATTTGAACAATCCAAACAGAGCGCTCGACCTTTACTTACGGATTGATGATTTAATTCAAAAAGATTTTTTCAAGGTAGATTCATTACGTTTTGATGCTTATTATTATCATGAAACAAAAAGTGCCTTTCCGTTAAAACCAGAATACCATTTTGCTTTAGTTGACCAAGATCAGGAAGAAGATTTTTTCGAGGGAGATACCCGGTTTGTTTTTGAATGGAATGACGGTGAGGCCGAATTTCAAATTCAATTTGTAGGTCCCAGCGGACAATTCACCACTTGGAAACATACCCATTCAAAAAATTCGGAGCTCATTTTGAACGAAAAAAAACTAGGCTTTAATTCCAAGGAATTTTTTATAGACGACATTCTTGAAGGACAATGGAAAATTAATTTGGTCTATTTGGGAAACAAAAGTTTGACCCCTACCTATCTAAAAGTCAAGATTTATGAAAATTACGGCACTCCTTTGCAGCATAAAAAAACCAAAGTATTCAAATTAGCTTTGAAAGAAATCAATCAAGAATTGTTTTCAATATCCAAAATCAAAAATTTGACCAGTACTAATTAAGGTTCCTTTTCTGGATAAAAAACCTTTTCAGCATTTCCGAAGCTTCATTATCAAGAATACCGCCAATAATTTCTGTCTTTGGGTGAATATTTCCCCCCATCACATTAAATCCGCGTTCCAAATCTGAAGCACCGTAAACGATTTTGGAAATCTGGCTCCAATACAATGCCCCTGCACACATTTGGCAGGGCTCCAAGGTTACATAAAGTGTACAACCATGCAAATACTTGCCCCCTAAGAAATTTGAAGCTGCTGTAATAGCCTGCATTTCGGCATGGGCAGTAACATCGTTCAACCGTTCAGTCAAATTATGGGCCCTTCCAATAATTCTATTGTCCACAGTTACAATAGCACCTACGGGCACCTCCCCCTTATCAAAAGCAGTCTCTGCCTCCAGAAGGGCTTTTTTCATAAAATAGGTGTCATCAAACGGATTTTCCACTAATTTTTCAAATGAATATTAAGATCGCTAAACTACACATAAAACATATTACCGATTATAGGTATTTTTGTTTTTTGAATTCTTGGAAAAACTTTTATCACATATCAATTTCCCTTCCGACCTTAAAAAACTAACCTTGGATAAGCTACCTCAGCTTGCCCAAGAATTAAGGAACTACATTATTGACATTGTATCTACAAAAGAAGGACATTTAGGAGCAAGTTTGGGAGTTGTTGAACTAACCATTGCGCTACACTATGTTTTTGATACTCCCGATGACAAATTGATTTGGGATGTGGGCCATCAAGCCTATGGCCACAAAATATTGACAGGCAGAAAAGACATTTTTGATACCAACCGTCAGTTAGGTGGCATTAGCGGTTTTCCCAAACGAAGTGAAAGTGAATATGATGTTTTTGGCACAGGTCACAGCTCTACAGCTATCTCTGCGATTTTGGGAATGGCCATGGCATCCAAACTAAATGAGAATTCAACAAAACAACATATTGCTGTTGTCGGTGATGCTTCCATTGCCAGCGGAATGGCTTTTGAAGGTCTTAATCACCTTGGCGTAACCGATGTGAACGCACTCGTTATCCTTAACGATAACGCCATAGGAATAGACCCGAGTGTCGGTGCCCTAAAAAAATACTTGACCAATGTAAAGGCAGGGACCGCAAAAGATGAAAATATCTTCGAGTGTCTAAATTTAGATTATACCGGCCCCATAGATGGCCATGATATCACCAAATTAGTTCAAGAATTACAACGTTTAAAGTCGGTCAAAGGCCCAAAATTATTGCATATCATTACCACCAAAGGTAAGGGGTTTAAAAAAGCCGAGGAAAACCAGGTAGTCTATCATGCTCCAGGTAAATTTGATAAAACAACGGGAGAACAAGTCAAAAAATCACAGGAAAGCCTTCCGCCCAAATACCAAGATGTTTTTGGACATACCCTAGTTGAGCTTGCTGCAAAGAACAAAAATATTGTGGGTATTACCCCTGCAATGCCAACAGGAAGTTCCTTAAAATTTATGATGGATGAAATTCCTGACCGTGCTTTTGATGTGGGCATAGCAGAACAGCACGCCGTGACCTTGGCCGCCGGAATGGCCACTCAGGGTCTTATCCCTTTTTGTAATATCTATTCCACCTTTTTGCAACGTGCCTATGATCAACTTATCCACGATGTTGCCCTGCAGAACCTTCCGGTGATTTTTTGTTTGGACAGGGCTGGCCTCGTTGGTCAGGATGGAGCTACCCATCATGGTGTATTTGATTTAGCATACCTAAGATGCATACCCAATCTGACAGTTTTTGCCCCTATGGATGAAATGGAACTTCGTAATGTCATGTATACGGCCCAATCTGGTTTGGAAAGACCGATTGCCATCCGCTATCCAAGAGGAAGGGGCATGAATCTTGATTGGAAAAATAAATTTCAGAAAATTGAAATCGGTACCGGCCGTTGTCTAAAAGAAGGTGCCAACATTGCAATTTTATCCATTGGTCATATCGGAAATACGGTTTCCAAAATTATAGACCAAACCAATAAATCCAATTCCATTGGACATTATGATATGCGTTTTGTAAAACCTTTGGACAAGAAATTGCTGGACACCGTATTCAAAAAGTATGACCACATCATAACCTTGGAAGACGGATGTAGAATGGGTGGTTTTGGCTCAGCAGTTTTGGAATTTGCCAATGCAGAAGGTTATGCCAAGCCCGTTAAAATTTTTGGGGTTCCAGACAACTTTGTTGAACATGGAACAATTCAGGAAACCCATGCTATTGCTGGTATAGATTTTGATGCGGTAAGCTCTTATATACAATCAACCTTGACCAAATGCGACCAATAATTTGTTTTTGCTTTATTTTCCTATGTTTTGTTGTTGCTTCAAGTGCCCAAATAAACCCCTTAAGGGTTTTTGAACAAGGTTCGGATACTACCGAAACCGAATTTCAGGTAGTACGAATCAAAGATGTAAAACTGAAATATGTTACTCGGGGGGCTAAACTCACTGATCCAAGGACCGTCTTGAACCGGATAAAACCGTTGCAAAAAAAATATAAACGTTTTGTTCCCAAATCCTTCTGGACCAAAGTCAACAAATTTGGACTGAACATCAACGAGGTTGCCTTTGTAAATTGGAACGCGGGTGGCGACAACTCAGTTTCCGCCATGGCTAATATGAACTTTAGCAGAAACTACAAGTTTCGCTATCTCAACTGGAAAAATGAACTTCGCTTGCGATATGGGTTAAATGCTCAAGAGGGAAGACAATTGCGAAAGAC
The DNA here is from genome assembly GCF_014698935.1 of Flagellimonas sp. S3867. Classification (GTDB taxonomy): domain Bacteria; phylum Bacteroidota; class Bacteroidia; order Flavobacteriales; family Flavobacteriaceae; genus Flagellimonas. The sequence goes on along the minus strand of NZ_JACVMN010000002.1, from coordinate 971,728 downwards.
CGATGATCAAATAAGGCTTTCATCAACCATTGGTTTTAGAAAAGATACCATAACCAATTGGTATTACTCGGTAAAGGCCAATTTTAACACCCAGTTCTCCAACGGTTATAAATACCCGAACCGCACCACTCCGATTTCCCGTTTCATGGCTCCAGGTTATTTATTCTTAGGTGCCGGTACATCGTATATTCCAGAAGGGAAGAAATTCAACCTATACATTTCACCGATTACCCAAAAAGCTACGTTTGTTTTGGATGAAGAACTATCAAACCAAGGTGTTTTTGGTGTGGATAGTGGCGAACATTTATTTATGGAAATCGGCTTTTTGGTCACCAATTCATGGGAGAAAGAAGTGCTTAAAAATGTGTTTATGAATCATCGCATCAGTTTATATACTGATTATCTTTTGAGTTTTGGAAATGTTGATGTGGATTGGGAATTGAGTTTTAACCTAAAGGTTAATAAATACATCAATGCAAACATTGGCACCCATGTTATTTTTGATGATGACATCAAGTTTGACGAAGTTGCCGATGCCGATGGAAACGTTATTGACCCAGGTATTCCAAGAATTCAATTCAAACAACTATTGGGCGTAGGACTCAACTACGCTTTTTAAAGCTGTTTCCCCATCAATTTATTATGTATGTGTACCGCAGCACTATCTGAAAGGCTGGCTACAAAGCAACACGTATCCAACAAAATCTTATAGATAGAGGATTCGGCATTTCTGTAATTTTCAGGGAGGCTTTTTACCAACAATCGATCATAGTTGGTATCTTTTCCTTCTTTTATGTTTACCAGTGCGGTGGTATACAAATCAAGAATGTCCGAGATAATTCTGTATCCCGCCAATTCTTTGTCCACTACTTCAGTGGATTGGTAAATCTTTTGGACACTGAGTTTTATGATATCATCAATCTGAGCTTGATACTTTCCACAATCCAACAAGGCCGAATCGAAATTTCCATGCAAAATGTCATTCTCATTGGCAATGAATACATCAACGGCATCCATAATCAAAGTGTTGATCGCTAAAGCCCTTAAATAGCTTAATCGATCACTTGAGGTATTCATGGCATTGTATTTTTTGGTGTTGATATTGTCTCTCACCAAATTGATCAGGTATTCCAAAGCGTATTCCTCAGGAATAAGCCCTAGGTTGATGCCATCCTCAAAATCAATAATAGTATAACAGATGTCATCAGCAGCCTCCACCAAATAGGTAAGCGGATGACGGTAAAATCCAACCCCAGGATTATTTGGGTTTGTTACAAGACCGAGTTCTTGCACCACATCCATAAAGAAATCCATTTCAGATTGGAAAAACCCAAATTTCTTATCCGCAATATGCTTGGAGGGCTTTTTGGGCAGTGACGCTTTAGGGTATTTCATGAAAGCGCCCAAAGTGGCATAACTTAAACGAAGTCCCCCTGGAACACCTTGCCTAGACTCGGTCAGCAACTTAAATCCATTGGCGTTGCCTTCAAAATCTACCAAATCCTGAAATTCCACATCAGAAAGAAGGGCTTTGTATTTCTTCCCATTTCCTTGCTCAAAATAATTGCCAATCGCTTTTTCCCCACTATGCCCAAACGGAGGATTACCAATGTCGTGCGCCAGGGCAGCTGCGGCTACGATTGCACCAAAATCATTGAATTGGTATCCATGCATATCCTTTAAATGGGGATATTTTGTCAAAATTTGTTTCCCAGTTATTCTTCCAAGACTTCTGCCTACAACGGAGACCTCCAAACTATGGGTAAGCCGAGTATGTACAAAATCTTTTTTGGATCCCACACTGATCGGCAAGGGAATAACTTGGGTCTTGTCTTGCAGACTTCTAAAAGCAGAAGAAAAGATTACTCGATCATAATCCACCTCAAAACCCAAACGGGTTTCCTCTTGTTCCTTGCGAAGTCTTTTATGGGTATCGCCTTGGCGTTTTAATGATAAAAGGGTTTCCCAGTTCATGTAGGATTTGAATTAAAGCGCAATATACATTTTATGTTCACATTGTAATGCATCTCGCTTCAGCAGACATCCATTTTTAAAACCATCGGGAAGTTTAAACATAAGTTAATCTTTAGATTACAATAAGTTGGTTTTTCTATTGGACTTTTGTTTTTGTCTTAAGACAACTTGATTTCATAATATATTAGTTTTTGTCAGCTATTTTTTGAAGTCTAAAATTATGGCCACCTTGGCCAAGGTGGCCATATTAAAAATAACATAAACCAAACATTAACTTAACATTGGTATTAGTTCTTTGCACCTGACAAAAACTAGTATTGATGAAATTTAAATTTTTGGCCATTGGCCTATTTGCACTTGTTTGTATTTCTTCCCACGCTCAAAAAGTTGAAGCCCCAAAATTTGGTAAAGGTCTCTTTAATATTGTTGGTAAAGACAGTACTTGGACTATGAAATTTGCAATGCGGATGCAGCTTTTGGGTATTGCTACTTGGGACGAAGGAGTTGATGATGGATTCGCCAATCCTGAGCAGAATTTTTTAGTGCGAAGGGCAAGATTAAAATTTGATGGTTTTGCCTATTCACCAAAACTTAAATATAAATTTGAGCTTGGGTTGTCCAATCGTGATATTGGAGGAACAAGTGAATTTACAAATAATGCCCCTCGTTACATTCTTGACGCGGTGGTTATGTGGAATTTCCACGAGAATTTTGAGCTTTGGGTAGGACAAACCAAACTTCCTGGTAATATTGAACGTGTAATTTCCTCAGGAAATCTTCAGCAGGTAGATCGTTCTTTGTTGAACAGTAGGTTCAATATTGATCGAGATATGGGAATTCAGCTGAGACATCATTTTAATCTTACCGATAAATTTTTAGTGCGGGAAAAATTGGCAATTTCGCAAGGTGAAGGTAGAAATGTTACCTCTGGCAACCTTGGAGGGCATCAATACACGGCCCGAATAGAATTACTTCCTTTTGGCAAGTTCATTAGCAAGGGCGATTACACTGGAGCAGACCTTAAACGCGAAGAAACCCCTAAATTAATGCTGGCAGCCACCTATGACACCAATCAAAATGCGGTAAAAACCAGAAGCAATTTAGGTTCATACATGACAAATGATGTGGGTTTTTACGAAACCACGATCAACACAACCTTTGTGGATGCCATGTTTAAATATCAAGGCTTCTCTCTTATGGGTGAATATGCCCATAGAGATGCCCATAATCCCATAGCGGTGAATTCAGATGGAACACCAACAGGAGATGTAGTGCTTGTTGGAAACGGGTTAAATCTGCAGTCAGGTTATCTTTTCAAAAACAATTGGGAAGTTTCCGGTAGGTTTACGGATATTAATTTTGATGACATTACTGGAAGTAGCGATCGTGCTCAATACACTGTTGGACTTTCAAAATACATTGTTGGCCACAAATTAAAGGTGCAAACAGATTTTAGCTACCTTTCTTTTGACAATGGTAGTGATGAATTAATGTACAGATTGCAGTTGGATGTTCATTTTTAAGGAAAAACATAACTTTTAAATAACATTGAAAATCAGTAAAGTATAGACATTTGACAATTATTTTTTAGACACGATTATGGACAATATTTACTTATTAATGATCATTGCCCTTGCCGTTTTGGCCATTGCCGATTTAGTGGTCGGGGTCAGTAACGATGCAGTGAACTTTTTGAACTCTGCAATCGGTTCAAAGGCCATTTCATTTAAAACCATAATGATTATTGCCAGTTTGGGAATAGCTTGCGGAGCTATTTTCTCTAGTGGACTTATGGAGGTTGCCCGAAAGGGTATTTTTAACCCCGGTGAGTTCTACTTTCAAGAGATCATGTTCATTTTCATGGCCGTAATGATTACGGACATATTACTCCTGGATTTCTTCAACACTTTGGGGATGCCCACTTCAACCACTGTATCCATTGTTTTTGAATTGTTAGGCGCCGCGGTTGCGATGTCACTTTTAAAAATTGGAGCTGCCAACGGTGATTTTTCCGACGTGGTTAACTACATAAATACTTCTAAGGCCATTCAGATCATTTCTGGTATTCTGTTATCGGTTTTTGTGGCATTTACCATAGGCGCCATTGTACAGTGGATTTCCAGATTGCTATTGTCGTATAATTTTGAGAAAAAGGCCAAATGGGTAGGCGCCTTGTTTGGTGGGGTTGCTTTGTCTTCAATGGTTTATTTTATTTTGATGAAAGGGATAAAGGGAACCCCATTCGCTGGCGAAAGCTTCTCGATTCTTGGGGGAATGAAAATCAAAGACTTTTTAGAAGCTGAAGTGTTCTCAATTGTTATTGTAAACTTTATAGTCTGGTCCCTTCTGTCTTATATATTTATACATATTGCCAAAATCAATATCTACAAAGTAATTATTGGTGTAGGCACCTTTGCCTTAGCTCTGGCCTTCGCGGGTAACGATTTGGTAAACTTTATTGGTGTACCTATTGCCGCGTGGCAAAGTTATGAAGCATGGGTTGCCTCTGGGGTTCCGGCCACAGAATTTAGTATGGATGTGTTGGCCAAGAAAGTACCAACTCCCACAGTGCTACTATTTGTTGCAGGAATTATAATGGTGGCCACTTTATGGCTTTCCAAAAAGGCAAGATATGTTGCTGATACCGAAATCAATCTTTCAAGAGAAGGCGAAGCCAAAGAAAGGTTCCAACCCAACTTTTTCTCCAGAGGCTTGGTAAGAATGTCCTCCAATATTTCAACATACTTCAACAGTTTGCTTCCAAAAGGCGTTAAGGCCAATATGGACAAACGTTTTGAAAAACCTGTAATTGCATTGTCACAAGACAAGGTGCACAAACTTCCTGCTTTTGATATGGTCCGCGCTGCCGTAAACCTAATGGTAGCAGGTATCCTAATTTCTATAGCAACTTCTTATAAATTGCCATTGTCCACCACCTATGTAACCTTTATGGTAGCTATGGGAACCTCATTGGCTGACAGAGCTTGGGGTGCCGAAAGTGCGGTGTACAGAGTAGCCGGTGTGCTCAATGTTATTGGAGGCTGGTTTGGCACTGCGATTATAGCATTTATTTCCGCAGGTACAATTTTGACCTTAATCAATTTTGGTCAAGGTGCCGCAATTGCCATTCTATTATTTGCAGCCATATTATTATTGGTACGCAACTATAGTGCCTATAATAAAAAAGCGAAGGAACAAAAAGCCGAAGACAGTCTTAACAGGGCCGAAAGCAGTTCGGTTCAAGGAGTTATCGAAGAGAGTGCCAACAATATTGCCAATGTTTTAAAAAGGACCAATAAAATATATACCAATTCTATAAACGGTTTGGCAAAACAAGATTTGGAGCTTTTGAAAAAGAACAAAAAACAAGGCACTAAACTATCCGATGAAATTGAAGATCTGCGAAACCATCTTTTCTTTTTCATCAAGAACCTTGATGAAGCCAATGTGGGTGCAAGCAATTTTTATATCAACACTTTAGGACACCTCACCGATATTGCCCAATCGTTGGAATACATCGGCAAAGTAAGCCACAAGCACGTTAACAACAATCACAAAAAATTAAAGTACAACCAAATCAAAGAGATAAAAGAACTTGATCTGGAATTGGAAAAGCTATTTGCCAATACCCAACAAATTTTTGAGAATAGATCCTTTGAAGAGATTGGAAGTACTTTGGAAATGAAAGAAGGCTTGTTCCAGTTGATGTCCGACAAAATTGAACGTCAAGTTGCAAGAACGCGCACAGAAGAATCCAGTCCAAAAAATACGACCTTATATTTCTCCATATTAACTGAGAGTAAAGATTTGGTAGAGGTTGTATTTGAACTTTTGGAACTTTATTATGTGGAACATGATAGTTCTGTGAAACCTGCAAAGGTTGAGCCCTCAGAACCAGCTTAGTCTAAAAAAGTCGCATAAAGGCTCCCCAACGGGTTTCCTTTAAACTGTAATTCTGAACATGTTTTGGAATAAAAATGACAAAATTCCGGTTTTGAACTTTAGTCAAAAACCGGAATTTTTATTTTCATACATTTACATATGCGCTGGATTATTATCGGTTTTATATTCATTGTTTCTAATACCAATCAGGCACAATCAATAACATCACAAGAATTACTGGACAGGGCCATAATGTTTCATGACCCAAATAATCAATGGTCCAAGTTGGATGATACCTTCCAGGTATTAATGAAAACACCAAAATCAACAGATAGATTAAGTATCATTAACCTAAATATTCCCAGAGAACAGTTTACTCTTCAGGTTGAAAAGGATAGTGTTTCTTATTCCTATACTTATGACAAGAAAGATTGTGTTATTCGTCTAAATGGTGCTACCAACATCTCGGAAGAAGACCATAAAACGTATCGCTTAACTTGTGAACGTGGTAGCATGATGCGAAATTATTATACCTATCTCTATGGTCTTCCCATGAAACTCAAAGATCCTGGTTCCATTCTCGGCAAAAAAGTGTTGACCAAAACCTTCAAAGGGAAAAAATATTTGGTTTTAAAGGTAAATTATGAAGAAGAGGTGGGCAAAGATGTCTGGTACTTCTACTTTGATCCCAACACCTATGCCATGGAGGTCTATCAATTCTACCACGATGAAACCAAAAATGATGGCGAGTATATTCTACTTAAGGGATTGGAAGAAATCCAAGGTATTCAAATGCCCAAAACCCGAGCTTGGTATTATAATAAAGATGATAAGTATTTAGGAACCGATATACTAATGAAAAATTGATGACGTGAATCCAAAACTTCGAATTTGTTTATTGATTGCAGTAACCCAGGCATCTTTCTGTTTCACCCAAGAAATGGAAAAATCATGGATGATGGGTCCTTTTCTCAGAGCTCAGAATGCCCAACCTATTATTCAAAAAAATAGTACCTCAGCCTTTGTAGATCCTATCAAAAATCAAAAAGTGTATTGGGAATCAATGGCAACGTTCAATCCGGCGGCTATTGTTATGGACGGTAAAATCCATGTCCTATATAGGGCCGAAGAAAAGTTGGGGGAAAAGGAAATAGGAGGTCATGCTTCAAGAATTGGATTGGCGATTTCCAAGGACGGGAAATCATATACTACAAATGAATCTCCCATATTTTATCCTGCCAATGACAGTCAAAAAGAAAATGAATGGCCAGGAGGTGTGGAAGATCCTAGGCTAGTGGAAACTGAAGAAGGCCTTTATGTGCTCACTTACACCCAATGGAACCGTCAAGTCCCTAGACTGGCGGTGGCCACTTCAACAGATCTTTTGCGTTGGAAAAAGCACGGTCCAGTTTTCAAAAACCATAAGGAAGGCAAATACGGTAATCGAGAAACAAAGTCCGGTGCCATTGTAACCAAACTTAAAAATGGGAAACTGGTTGCCACCAAAATCGATGGGAAATATTGGATGTATTATGGCGTACCTCACGTTTGGCTCGCTAGTTCCGACAACTTGATCGATTGGACACCGGTGGAGACTTACGAAGGCACCCTTGCCCCTGTTTTAAGTCCAAGACCAGGTTATTTTGATTCATGGTTGGTCGAGGCTGGTCCTCCACCTGTTCTAACTGAAGACGGAATTGTGGTTCTCTACAATGCGGGGAATTCGCAAAATATCGGTGTAAGCGACTTGGGAAATAGAGTTTACACAGGTGGCCAGGCACTTTTTGATTCCAAAGAACCCTGGAAATTGCTAGATCGCTGCACAACACCATTCATTAAGCCAGAATTACCTTTCGAAAAATCAGGTCAATATGCAGATGGCACCACTTTCTTGGAGGGTCTTGTGCTGTTCAATGGAATCTGGCATCTATATTATGGAACCGCGGATAGTATGGTTGGAGTAGTGACTTGTGAAAAATAGATTGCTTTACCTATAAAAATTCATCTCGTCCATATATTTCCACACAGACTCTGGTAGTAGTGGCCTAACGTTTTTACCCTCTTTATGCTTATTCCGGATAAAGGTGGATGAGATTTCCATAATCGGGGCATCAACATTATTGATTTTCGGATGATCTTGAAACCGATGTTCAATTTTCCCATCGGAAATTCTTGGATAAACATAAATAGCATAATTTTCCAAGATGGTCTCATAATTCTTCCATTTATGGAAGCTTTTTAGGTTATCCTCTCCCATTATCAACGCAAATTGATATTCACTTCCATATTCTTCATCCAAATGTGCCAAGGTGTTAATGGTGTAATTGGGTTGCGGTAAATTAAACTCGATTTTGCTGGGCCTCAACTTTGGATAGTCCTGTAAGGCTTCAAATACCATTTGATACCTATGATGGTCATCTAGCAGGGATTGTTTGGTTTTAAAAGGACTTTGTGGTGTAATAACAAACCAAACCTCGTCAAGGTCTGAATACTCCACCACATGGTTGGCAATGGCCAAATGGCCTATGTGGATAGGGTTAAACGTTCCAAAGTACAGCCCTACTTGTTTCATTTGTTATTCTTCTTCTGAACTTGGAACGGTCGCTCCCACAAAATTTGCCACCAATTGATGGGATTCTTTTAGCGCAACCTCCAAATTGTAGTTTTTGATAATCTTGTCAAATTGAGGTGCTGTGGCCAGCTCAACAGATGCTTTGGCAACCCTCATATTAATTTTATCGTCACTTTCTGTGCTTCGCTTTTTTAGCCGGATTTTCAATTCGTCAACACTTGGGGGTTTGACAAATACTGCCAGGGTTTCCTCTGGAAATTTCTTTTTTATGCGAAGACCTCCAACCACATCAATATCAAATATAACGTTCTTCCCTTCGGCCCAAAGGCGTTCCACTTCACTTTTTAAGGTTCCGTAAAAATTGTCTCGGTATACCTCTTCCCACTCCAGAAAATCCTCCTTTTTGATATGTTTTTTAAAATCTGAAATGGAAATAAAGTAATAGTTTACTCCTTCCTTTTCATCGCCCCGCTTAGGTCGTGAGGTGGCAGAAACGGAAAAAGCCAAATTCAATTCTGGTTGTTCCAAAAGATACTTTACCATGGTAGTTTTACCACTTCCCGAAGGAGCCGAAAAAACAATGAGCTTTCCCCCTTTTTTCATAGCACGTTAAGCATTTGCTCCTTGATCTTCTCCAACTCATCTTTCATTTGCACCACCAGTTGTTGCATGGGTGCATAATTGGCTTTGGAACCAATGGTATTGATTTCCCTTCCTATTTCTTGGGCAATGAATCCAAGTTTTTTTCCATTGGAGTCTTCGGATTTTAATGTGGTTTCAAAGTAATCCAAATGATTCGCCAAGCGCACTTTTTCCTCAGTGATGTCGTATTTTTCAAGATAGTAGATGAGTTCTTGCTCAAACCGGTTTTCATCCAACTCGACCTTTAGGTCGGTCACTGCTTTTTCCAAACGCTCACGAACTGTATCCAGTCTTTCTGGATCCATGGCTTTGACGTCTTCAAGCAATTGGTTTAAATTTTTAAGTCGGCCAACAAAGTCGTTTTCCAAGACTTGTCCTTCCTCTGTACGGAAATTCGAAATTTCAGATAGGGCCTTTTTCATTGCCGTCTTTATGGCCTCATATTCCGTTTGGTCAATGTCGCCCTTCTCGGTTTTCATGGTATCGGGCATGCGCAAAGCCAATTCAAGCAATTTTAGGTCATCACCTGCTGTAATATTGGCCAGTTGCTGCATGTATTTTTTTACCACACCTTGATTGACCTCAGTGGTTGTTTCTTCACCGGTAATTTCAACATACAGTCCAAAGTCGACCTTACCCCGAACCAGCACATCAGCAATCATTTTGCGTAATTCCAGTTCTTTTTCCCTATAAAATTGTGGGATCCTAGCATTGATATCCAGATTTTTACTGTTGAGGGATTTAAGTTCGATGGTGATTTTTTTGGAAGGAAGCTGCACAACATGCTTCCCAAAACCGGTCATGGATTGAATCATATGGGATGATTAAATTTTGGCAAAGGTAACTAAAAATGGGCTTTGGCTTAGTTTTACAAAAAAGAGGATATCCGAAGATTTTTATCCTTAATCAAGTTCTCTTATCCAAATATTTCTGAAACTCACCCTGCTATTATCGTTGTGGTCTTGCAGCATTAATGGAGCTTTGCCATGAGCTTCATATTTTGGCCATCCTATATATTCGATGGTGCCCTCAATTTCAAAATGATCTTGAATCAATATACCGTTATGCAGTAAGGTAACTGTGGCTTGTTTTACAATATTTCCTCCTCTGCTAAACTCAGGAGCATGAAAAATAATATCATACGTATTCCACTCACCAGAGGGTGATGATGCCATGGCCAACGGAACACCTTGCTTGTACATGGCTCCAACCTGTCCATTAACATATGTGGAATTGTCATTGTTATCCAGAATTTGAAGTTCATAGCGTTGTTGTAAAAACACCCCGCTGTTGGCCCTATTTTGCCCATTGCGTTGAACTTCTTTAGGAGATTTCCATTCCAAATGCAGTTGTATGCTTCCGAAGTTCTGTTTGGTTTGGATATTTCCTGTTCTATCCTTAACGGTCATGCTGCCATCCTTGTTTAAATGCCATTTGACAGCGGTACTGTCAACACTGCTAATCCAGTTGTCAAAATGTTTTCCGTCAAATAGTACGATGGCATCGCTTGGAGCAGTCCCATACTCGCCAGCAACTACTCGTGGCGGGACTGGCTTATAAATTTCTGTAGCTTCGGGATTGGTTGGTTCTTTTTCTTGACTATATACAATAGCTGATACGCTCAGCAATGCTAGAAATAATCTTTTGGACATTTAAAGTTCTTTGATTTTAATATTTCTATAGGCTACAATATCTCCATGATCTTGTAGACCAATCTTTCCGGTTTTATAGGCGCCAAAGCCCTCCCAACCTGCAAATTTGGATTTGGAGACCATGTCATCCCACTCTGGACCGTGAACTGGAAATTCAACAATTTTTGTTCCATTTAGTAGTACCTGCCCTTGATTGGTCTCGTGGTTTATTGTCAACTCAACTGTGTTCCATTCATCAGCTGGTTTTACCACTTTTTCGGATGGCGCAATCATATCATAGAGTGCTCCGGCCTGATGGGTGGTTCCATTTTTTGCATCGGGATGGTTTTCATCGTCCAAAACCTGTATTTCTGGTCCTGTCAGATAGGGTTGTCCGTATTTTTCTCCTTCATAAACACCCCAAAAAATGCCGCTGTTGCCTCCCTTTGATATTTTCCATTCTAAAGACAGTACAAAATTGGTGAATTCCTTATCGGTAACTATGTTATAACTTTCTCCTTTCTTTTTTTCCTTTGGAGGATAAAAGACCATAGTGCCTTCTTCCAGCGTCCAGGGCTCATCTATTTCTCCTTCATTGTACAAATGCCATCCATTGAATGAGGTGCCATCGAACAAAACGGTCCATCCAGTTTCTCCGGAATTCATCTGTGCTTCAGTTTCCTGGGTAACTTCTTCTTTTGGTTCCTCCTTTGGTTTGTCTTTGCAAGCAAAGGTTATCGCTAAAACCGTGAACAAAACAAGCTTTTTCATAATCCCAATATTTTTTTAAGTTTTTCAGTATCTGTTTCAGAACCAGCAAAATCATCAAAAGTTTTGGTGGTCGCTTCTATGATGTGATCCTGAATAAATTTAGCGCCTTCCATAGCACCCTGTTCAGGACTTTTTATGCAGCATTCCCATTCCATGACGGCCCAAACATCACAACCATATTGTGTTAATTTGGAAAAAATGGTCTTGAAATCAATCTGTCCATCTCCAAGAGAGCGGTATCTTCCTGCGCGATCACCCCAATCATTATATCCTCCAAAAGCTCCTTTCTTGCCAGTTGGATTAAATTCAGAATCTTTTACGTGGAACGATTTTATAAATTCATGATAATGGTCAATATAGGTGATGTAATCCAATTGTTGCAGCACAAAATGGCTAGGATCATATAAAATATTTACTCTTTTATGATTGCCCGTGGCTTCCAAAAAACGTTCAAAAGTATCTCCATCGTGCAAATCTTCACCAGGATGAATTTCATAGCAAACATCTACTCCTTCTTTATCAAAATGGTCGAGAATTGGCATCCATCTTTTGGCCAATTCTTCAAAACCCATCTCTACTAATCCCGGAGGTCTTTGCGGCCATGGATGGGCCGTGTGCCAAAGTAATGAACCTGAAAATGTGGCATGGGCCTTTATCCCCAATCTTCTACTTGCCGTAGCCGCTTTTTTTACGGTTTCTATAGCCCACTCGGTTCTAGCTTTGGGGTTATTCTTTACGGCATCTGGAGCAAAATTGTCGAACATAATATCGTAAGCTGGATGCACGGCCACCAACTGCCCCTGCAAATGGGTTGAAAGTTCCGTAATCTCCAATCCGTAGGAATTGATTTTTCCCTTCAACTCATCACAGTAATCCTGACTCTCGGCGGCTTTATCCAAATCTATCAAAAACGATTCCCAGGTCGGAATTTGGATTCCTTTATATCCCAATCCAGATGCCCATTTGCAAAGTCCATCCAACGAATTGAACGGGGGCTGGCTATCCACAAATTGAGCAAGAAATACTGCCGGTCCTTTAATTGTCTTCATTTAAATCAATTTTTTAGCATTGATAAATCCTTAAGGTTTTAGGATTTATCACCTATATTTAAGAAAAATATTATGATGTTTTCATTTTCCTTGTGGAAAGACATAAATATAGCGATTCGCCAACAATTAAAACAGCACAATAATGAATGAAAATGTTGTTTATGATGCCATTGTGGTAGGAACTGGCATAACAGGAGGTTGGGCCGCAAAAGAGTTGTGCGAAAACGGATTAAAAACCTTGGTGCTCGAACGTGGACCCATGGTGAAACATGTGGAAGATTACAAAACCATGAACGATGACCCCTGGGACTATCCATTAAAAGGTGAATTATCTCGTTCCGAGAAGGAAAAATATCAAAAGCAGCTTCGAGTTGGTTGGGCGCCGCGGGAGGATGTCAAGCATTTTTTTGTGAATGATTTGGAACATCCCTATCAAGAAACCAAACGTTTTGATTGGATTCGGGGCTATCAAGTCGGTGGTCGTTCCCTTACTTGGGGCCGCCAAAGTTATCGCTGGAGTGATATTGATTTTGAAGCCAACAAAAAAGAAGGGGTCGCGGTGGACTGGCCCGTTCGATATAATGATATAGCTCCTTGGTACGACAAAGTGGAATCCTATATTGGTGTAAGTGGCGAAAAATTGGGTTTGAAACAATTACCTGATGGACAATTTTTACCTCCTATGGAATTAAATTGTGTTGAAAAGGAATTACAACAATCAATGGGCACCAATTTTGAGGATGGAAGACTTTTAACCATAGGCAGGGCTGCCCACATTACAGAAAACACAACTAATTTTGAGGGTCGTGGACCCTGTCAATATAGAAATAGATGCTGGAGAGGCTGTCCTTTTGGCGGCTATTTTAGCAGCAATTCCTCAACTTTACCCGCTGCGGAACGAACCGGCAATATGACACTACGTCCCAATTCTATTGTTTACGAGGTGGTTTATGACGATGCTCAAAAAAAGGCAACTGGGGTAAGGATCATTGATGCGGAAACCCAAGAGAAAATAGAATTTAAATCAAAAATTGTATTCCTATGTGCCTCGGCAATGGCATCTGTTGGAATCTTGTTGCAATCCAAATCAAAGACATTTCCAAACGGTCTTGGCAACAATTATGACGAAGTTGGCCGGAACATTATGGATCATCATTATCAATTGGGCGCTTCGGCAAAAGTAGACGGTCATCTGGACAAATATTATAAAGGAAGGAGGCCCAATGGTTTTTACATTCCACGTTTTGTAAATCTGGATGAAAAGACCAAGCGAACCGGTTTTTTGCGTGGTTTTGGTTATCAAGGAGGTGCAGGAAGATCCAATTGGTCGGAAATGGTAGCTGAATTGGGTTACGGAAAAGCCCTTAAAGAAGCAGTTTTAAAACCCGGAGGTTGGGAAATAGGGATGACCGGTTTTGGTGAAATGTTGCCTTATCATGATAATCGTGTTACCTTGAGCAAGGATAAAAAAGACCAATGGGGTCTTCCTCAATTGGATTTTGATGTTGAGTTCAAAGAAAATGAAAAGAACATGCGAGAAGCCATAAAAGAGGAAGCGGTTGCCATGTTAAAGGCGGCCGGTTTTAGGAATGCAAAAGCTTATGATAGGGAAACAGGTCCTGGCTTGGGCATTCATGAAATGGGTGGTGCTCGAATGGGCCATAATCCCAAAAATTCAGTTTTGAACAAACATAATCAGGTGCACGGAGTGCCCAATGTTTATGTGACCGATGGGAGCTTTATGACCTCTGCGAACTGTGTTAACCCGTCTTTGACCTATATGGCCTTTACTGTACGGGCTGCCATTCATGCTGCTGAACAATTTAAACAACATAAATTTTCTTAAATACCTACTATGGAAAACGCTTCTGCCCGAAATTTATGGGGTGATTTTTTAGACGCCCACTTGGAATTCGCTTCCGAAGATGCACCAAAAGTTATACACTTTTGTGACAATGAAAAGGATGCAAACAATTGTGTCAATTTGGTATGTAAAGATATTAAAAGGGCCACCTCACATTCTTTGTTAGGTATTCAGAGCCGCAAAGACCCTATGCCCAGAATCGGTGATTTTACGGTAGTGACAGACTGGTCCGGTAAGGCCAAATGTGTTATTCGTACCACCTCGGTAAAACTAGTGCCCTATTTTGCCGTTAACTCGGATCATGCCCGTTTGGAAGGTGAAGGCGATAAAAGTTTGGAACATTGGCAAAAAACCCATTGGGATTATTATACCCGTGAACTTTCAGAATTCGATAAAATACCGAGAGAAAGTATGATTGTGGTTTTTGAAGAATTTGAAAAAATTTTTCAAAGATAATGGCCGCACTTAGGCGTCCATTTATTCTCTTTTTTTTAAAATAGATTAATCCAAATCTATCCAAACATTTCCTTGTTTATGGGAGGCGACTGTACTTTCGATAAAGTTCATTCCTCGCACACCATCTTGCATGGTTGGAAACTCCCCATCATTATATGTTTCTCCGCGAATGGCCCTTGCCGCTCCCAGATAAATGTTGGCCATAGAGTCAAAAATACCTTCAGGGTGCCCGGCTGGTATTTTGGAAGCGTTTAATGAAAGTTCGGAATTATATGCATGTCCAGGTTTGTATACTTGCAATGGTTCCGAATCACTCATTTTATACAAGAAATTTGGTTTTTCCTGTTCCCATCTAAATGCTCCTTTCTCTCCATAAATAGCAATGGCCAGTCCATTTTCTTCACCTGTTGCTACCTGACTAGCCCTGACAACACCTTTTACGTGTTTATCCATTCGAACAAGGACAGTTCCGTCCACATCCATTAGATTGTCATCATAGAGGTAGTTAAAGTCACATAAAACGGATTTTATTTTCAATCCTGTTGTATACTCAATCAAATTGGATGCGTGTACCCCAATATCTCCTATACAGGAACTTATACCAGCTTTTTTTGGGTCTAACCTCCAGACGGTTGAGCGCTTTTCCTTATCGTGGATAACCTCATTTATCCAACCCTGATAGTATCTTGCATCCACTTTGTGGATTTTGCCTAAAGCACCAGCCTTGATCATCTCTCTCATTTGGCGCACCATAGGATACCCTGTATACGTATGGGTAAGTGCAAATACTTTTCCTGAATTTGCATGTACTTCCTGAAGGTCTTTGGCCTCCTCATAGTTCATGGTCATAGGTTTTTCACAGATGACATGAAACCCATTTTCCAGTAGCTTTTTAGCCATAGGAAAGTGCAAAAAATTGGGGGTCAGCACGGAACAAACTTCAATACGCTCATCTTCCGGAAGTTTTAGCTCTTCCTCCACCAAGGTGTCAAAATCTTTATAAATACGATTGGTAGGGATATCTATTTCTCTGGCAAATTCCAAACTTTGTTCATGGTCTGGATTGAACACTGCCCCAACTATTTCATAATTATCATTAATAAAAGAGGCAACTCTATGCAATACCCCAATGAGTGAATCTCCTCCTCCTCCTAATATTCCAAGTCTAATTTTCTTTGGCATTCTTTTTCTTTTTTAAGCTTCTTGCGTATTTGATTTTCGTTTTTTCATATAAATGTACAATCCAATGAAAGCGGCTATTAAAATCGCTGGTAAAATCGACATCGTGCGTAGTGCCTCAATGGGACTAGCATCATCCATCAACTTTCCCATAAAGGGTAACACCACGGACACTGACAGCATCCCTGCTCCACCCATTATTGAAAGTCCCAAGGCTCCTGTTTCGGGCAAATATTCAGCAACAAAGCCAAGCATCGTTGGCCAGAAAAAAGTGACTCCTACGGCAAAGACTGCTGCTGCGGCAAATGTCATCGTTCCACTTGTTATGGTCAACAACCATAAACCAATGAATGTGAATATTGCGGAAAACAATAACATTCCCGCTGGCTGAAGTTTATGTATTACTTTACCGGCAAAGGCTCGCCCTGTCGCCATAATTCCATTTATAAACACCAACACCAACAAGGGAACTGTGCCTGATTCTTTTAACAATGATTCGATGCGCTGTGTGGTTCCCAGTTCTGATGCCGCAGTTAGGAGCATGCAAAACACCATAAAAATAAACAGGGGTTTGCCCAGACTGGCAATCATCTTTTTATTGCTCACCCCCAATTGAACACGTTCAGTAACGGGAAATTTTTGTCCAAAAAACAGAAATGCGTAGATAATTAATGGAATAAATAATATTCCAACCATTATTTGCCATCCCAATCCCATAACATCCATTATGAGCCACCCTAAAACTCCGCCTATAGCTATACCTCCAGGAAACCAAACATGGAACCTGTTCAGCATTTTTGTTTTGTTTTCTGTGTACATCGAAGCAATCATGGGGTTAAGTGCAGCCTCAACCATTCCATTCCCAATACCAACGAAAAGCGTTGCCGTGAATAATGATGTTTGGTCTTTGGCCAAAATTGTCCAAGTAATCCCTATTGCATGCGTAATAAAAGCAATCCAAGTAATCTTTTTAATTCCCAGTGAATCGACCAACGGTCCACCAATGATCATGGCAAGAGTAAAGCCCCAAAAAGCAGGGGTAAACGCCCAGCCAATTTGCTCTAATGTCAATCCGACCCCTTCTGGGCCAAAAACGGTCTCCAATCTTGCTCTAATTGCAAAGGTCATTGCCGTAACCAGCAATGCCACGCAGGAGGCTATAAATAATCGATTCTTGTTTACGTTTTCCATGTGATTTTTAGTTTGGTTGTTTTAGGATGTGTATTCCACCTTCTCTTTTTTAAAGAATAAGGCGAACAAGAGAAATACAGCAAGGGCAAAAATTGCAGGTATGATCCAAACGCTTCCCCAATCGTGTGTGTTTTCCGAGATTAGGTGCATATCGGTAATCTTACCGGCAATCCAGAAGCCCATCAACATCCCTATGCCGTATGTGGCGAGGGTTATCAATCCTTGTGCAGCACTTTTATATTTTTCACCAGCTTTGGAATCGGTATATATTTGGCCCGATACAAAGAAAAAGTCGTAACAGATTCCGTGTAAGGCGATTCCCAGCAATAACATAAAGGCCATTTCACCAGCATTGCCATAGGCAAACAACAAGTAGCGTAACGTCCATGCCAGCATTCCTGCCAAAATGGTCTTTTTAAATCCAAATTTTTTGAAAAAGAAGGGGAGCAACAGCATAAAAAGTACTTCTGAAGCTTGTCCTATTGTCATTTTACCGGCTGGATTTGAAACTCCAATTTCACCCAAGAACTGACCTGCGTGCTGGTAATAAAATGCCAATGGAATACAGATTAAAACGGAGGCCAAAAAGAAAATAAGGAAGTTGCGGTCTTTTAAAAGTTTGAGTGCTTCCAGCCCCAAAATATCGGAAAGGGTAATCTTTTCTCCTTTGGATACCTGTGGTGGGGTCTTGGGCAAGGTAAAACTGAACAGCCCCAAAATTGCGGAGGCCACAGCTACCATTAAAAATGTATTTTTTAATAGCCCCTCTTGTACTCCAGCCTCGCTATCCCATCCTATAAAACTAATAGTTAGTCCTGCTATGATCCATCCAATGGTTCCAAACACTCTTACAAAAGAAAATTCCTTGGTAGGATCCTTCATTTGGTTAAAGGAAACCGAGTTCACCAAAGCCAATGTGGGCATATAAATAATCATATAACCCAATACGTAAGGGTAGAAAACACTGAAATCGGTGGCATTTGCCATTTGGTACATTAAAACAGCTCCTGCCAAATGTAAAACGGCCAAAATACGTTCTGCATTAAAAAAGCGGTCGGCTATCAAACCAATAATAAAAGGGGCGATAATAGCTCCCCACGATTGTGTGGAATAAGCCAACGCAATTTCTCCTCCACTGGCTTTAAGGGTGTTGGGCAAATAAATACCCAAGGTCACAAACCAACCTCCCCAAATAAAGAATTCTAAAAACATCATCAACGACAGCTGGAACTTTACTTTTGAATTCATGTAGAGGGGTTTTATCTTTTATAAAAAATATAATCTAGAGGTTCTGGTTCAACTCCATTGATTCTGTAGTCCATCAGAATTTGTCCTCTATGGTGGGTTGAATGGTTAACAATATGAAAAAGAATGTCTTTAAGTTCGTTTGCAAATACCCTTCCCTCACTGTTTTCGTAATCTATTCTTCTGTTAAAGTCATCGGCATTCGTGATGATCTCAAAAGTAGTTCTCTGGTTCTCATAATGAATGTCTCCCCAGTCACTAATGGCATGTTCTTGCCAAGCACTGAATTCATATGGTTTGCCAACAATTCTATTGTTCCAAATATGGTGGGCATTTAATACATGACCAAAAAGCTTTATGCACTTTTCTGGAACTTTTTCCATACTTGTACATTGCTCAATAAGCTTCTTGTTACAATAAAAATTGTAATCAAATAGTTGGTTAAATAATGCCTGCATCTGATATGAACTTAAAGAGCTAGCTTAAACTTATTTGCCAGCTTTGATCAACAAATCCCTAGTGGCCAAAATTCCTTCTTCCTCCCCAAGGTTACTACCTTCGTATTCTACACCGATATATCCTGTGTAACCAGCTTCTTTAACAATCTTAAGCATTTTGGTGTAATCTATTCCGGTTTCATTCCCCTCTGCATCAAAATCGTAAGATTTTGCGCTTACCGCTTTGGCATAGGGCATCAATTCTTTAACACCCTGGTACTTATCGTACTCCTCAAGGCATTTTGACTCATAGTAGGACCCATCTTCTCTTTTAATACAGAAGTTTCCAAAGTCCGGGAGCGTTCCACAGTTGTCCATTCCTACTTCCTTCATAATACCGGCAAGCATCGCTCCATTGGAAGAAAGTCCCCCATGGTTCTCCACAATAATATTGATGTTTTTATCTTTTGCGTAGGTAGCCAGCTGAGTCAATCCATCTACGGAGGCTTTGGTCCAGGCATCCGCTTCTTGTACTCCATTTAAATTCACCCGAATGGAATGGCATCCCATTGCCGCAGCTGCTTCTACCCATTTGTGATGGTTTTCTACTGCTTCCTTTCGCTCTTTATCATCTTCGGCAGCTAAATCACCTTGGCCGTCAATCATAATGAGCACATTTTCCATTCCGTGCTTTTTTGCCTCAGCGTTGCTTTTATCAACAAATGCCTTCATGGCTTCTGCGGAAAAATTATCTTTTTCCAATTCTTTATAATATAATCCACTTACATATTCAAGACCTGTAAATCCCCAAGCCTTTGCTTTTTCTGCAAAGGTGTATGGATCAACTCCGTCGTCCCATATCATTTTATGCATGGACCATTGAGCCAATGATAGTTTAAAGAATGGGCTCATACTTGCTTCTTCTGATATCTCTGCGGTTTCTTGTTCCGGTTCCTTTTTTGCTTGTTTGCAAGCATACCCTCCCAATGCGGTAATGGCCAGACCAACTTTTGCAGTATTGGCCACAAACTTTCTTCTTTTCATGATTCTTATTTCGTAAAGCTGATTATTAAAAGATTAGGATTTACTATAACGTTATAGTGTTAATTTCCCAATAAACGTGGGGTTTAAATGTAGAAAATTAATTTAATATTTAATACATTTAGAAAATAAACAATCAATAATAAATGAGCAAATTCTATTACAACGAAGAACAGGATTCTTACGATGCAATTGTCGTTGGAACAGGTATCAGCGGTGGATGGGCGGCCAAGGAGCTCTGTGAAAATGGACTCAAAACCTTGGTGTTAGAGCGAGGACCTATGGTTAAGCACCGAGA
Source organism: Flagellimonas sp. S3867 (assembly GCF_014698935.1). GTDB lineage: Bacteria > Bacteroidota > Bacteroidia > Flavobacteriales > Flavobacteriaceae > Flagellimonas. The sequence continues at coordinate 951,496 of NZ_JACVMN010000002.1, read as the reverse complement.
TGACTACCCTACGGCAAATATGGATCCCTGGGACTTCCCGAACAATGGACAACCAACCCAAGATGATCTAAAAAAGCAAGAAAAACAAAGTCGAACAGGTTACACGACCAAGGCGGCATCTAAACATTGGTTCGTTAACGATTTGGAACATCCCTACAATGAAACCAAACGTTTTGATTGGATGCGTGGATACCATGTAGGAGGTCGTTCCATTATGTGGGGACGCCATAGTTACCGTTGGAGCGACATTGATTTTGAAGCTAACAAGAGAGATGGTATTGCCACAGATTGGCCAGTACGATATAAGGACATTTCCCCTTGGTACGACAAAGTAGAATCATATATTGGTGTTACAGGTGAGCTTTTAGACCTGCCACAGCTTCCAGATGGAAAGTTTGAGCCCATGATGGACCTGAACTGTGTGGAACAACATGTGCGTGATAAGGTTTCGGAACATTTTGATGGCCGAGTGATCACCGCTGGCCGTGTGGCACATATCAATAGCGACAAAAAATTTGAGGGTGATGGCAGGGTACGTTGCCAATATAGAAACCGTTGTATTAGAGGTTGTCCTTTTGGAGCTTATTTCAGCAGTGTTTCTTCTACATTACCAGCAGCTGAACGTACTGGGAACATGACTTTACGCCCTGATTCAATAGTGCACGAGGTTATTTACGACCCTGAAACCAAGAAAGCTTCTGGGGTTAAAGTAATTGACCGCGAAACTAAAGAAGAATATGAGTTCAAGGCCAAGGTAATTTTTCTATGTGCATCTTCAATTGCTTCAACTGCGATTTTAATGCAATCAAAATCGGACCGTTTTCCTGATGGTCTTGGTAATGATTCTGATCAGTTGGGAAGAAATATCATGGATCACCATTTAGGTGTTGGAGCATCTGGTAAATTTGATGGTTTTGAAGATAAATATTATAAGGGACGTAAACCTAACGGAATCTATCTTCCCCGTTTTAGAAATTTAGGTGGAAATACCAATACTGATAAATTTATTCGTGGTTACGGCTACCAAGGTGGTGCCGGAAGAGGAAATTGGGAAGATACCATTGCAGAAGTATCCCATGGTAAAGGACTCAAAGATGCTATTCTTAAACCAGGAGGATGGACCTTTGGAATGGGAGGGTTCGGTGAAGTATTGCCATATGAAGATAACCGCATGACTTTGGATTACGACAATCTGGATCAATGGGGACTTCCTACGGTTACCTTTGATGCTGAATTGAAGGAAAATGAATGGAGCATGCGTGAAGACATGAAGAACCAAGCCGTAGAAATGCTTGAAAAATCTGGATTGAGGGATGTGAAGCCTTTTGATAATCCAGGAGCACTTGGATTGGGAATCCACGAAATGGGTACCGCCAGAATGGGAAGGAGTCCTAAAACTTCCGTTCTTAATGGTTATAACCAGGTACATGCATGCAACAATGTGTATGTTACCGATGGCGCCTTTATGACATCGGCTTCCTGTGTCAACCCATCTTTAACGTACATGGCGTTTACCGCAAGGGCGGCCAATCATGCGGCCCAAGAACTTAAAAACGGAAATATATAATGGAAAGAAGAGTCGCACTTAAAAATATGGGAATGGTATTCGGTTATGCCGTTGCCACTCCGACCTTATTGAGCATTGCACAGAGTTGTAAAAACAAAAAGGTCCTCGATTGGGCCCCAAGTTTTTTTAGCAAGGAACAAGGTGGTGTTATTCACTCGCTGGTCGACATCCTTTTGCCAAAAACAGATACTCCTTCGGCATCTGAGCTTAATGTTCATATGTTCATTGATCAGTTTGCCCATGAGGTTCTACCTGAAGAACAGCAGGCGGTTATGAAGTTAACCATGGAAAAATTCACCAACAAGGTATTGGCCAGTTCTGGTAAAGAGCATTTGGCAGACCTTGATGATGAAGACCTTGAGCCGGTGTTTGCCTCTTATTTAAAAAAGAGGGCTCCTGAACAAGAAGAAGAACACGGTGAAATCATGGAAGCCTATATTGAGGCCATTGAAAATGGTGAAACTGCCGAACTTGATGATGAAGTAGCGTCTTACGCTTTTGCCAATAATGTTAGAGATTCCACTATTTGGGCATACAAATCGTCAGAGTATATTGGTGAAGAGGTGCTTGCTTATTTACCAATTCCAGGTGAATATATTGCTTGTGGTGATGTTAATGAATTGACACAGGGAAGAGCCTGGTCTTTATAGATTTCTTAAACATACATAGATTAGAAAAACCCTATTGCGAACAATAGGGTTTTTGTTTGGGTTAAACTCCGTAGCCGTTTAATTTGCAGGTATGTCCACCTTATTGATAAAAAGAAAACACCTCGGTTCTGCTCGATGTGGGGTGAGCTTTGCCAAGGTGCTTTATCAAATAAACACTATCACATACTGAAACAAGTCCAGTACAGGTTTATGATCCACACATTAAGCAATCATCATCCGCTTGGCCTTCTTTGGCCCGTGCGATCATCTCTTTCATTTCTTCAGGGGACATTGGTTGTATATCTACATCCACTTCTTGTTGTGCAACTGGCGTGGTTTCAACGTTAATTGCTTCGGCTGTTTTAGGAGTCGCCGCCAACACCTCGGCTTCGGCTGCCACACTAGTTGGAATTTCTTTTTTCTTTGTGTTGTCCAAAGTAAACTTAATGGCGTCAACTGCAGCCTTGGTCCTTAGATAATACATTCCTGTTTTAAGTCCACTTTTCCATGCATAGAAGTGCATTGAGGTCAGCTTGGAATAATTCGCATTTTCCATGAACAAGTTTAAAGACTGGCTTTGATCAATAAAGTATCCACGCTGTCTACTCATATCAATAATGTCTTTCATACTCAATTCCCAAACCGTTTTGTACAGATCTCTAATATCTTGCGGAATGGTTTCTATATGTTGAATAGATCCATTGGCACGCATCAATTCTTGCTTCATGTTTTCGTTCCAAAGACCTAAGTTTACCAAATCTTCCAATAGGTGTTTGTTTACTACAATAAACTCCCCTGAAAGTACTCTTCGGGTATAAATGTTAGAGGTGTATGGCTCAAAACATTCATTATTGCCAAGTATTTGAGAAGTAGATGCTGTTGGCATTGGTGCTACCAACAAGGAATTACGAACTCCATTTTTCTTTACGTCTTTTCTCAATTTGGCCCAATCCCATCGTCCAGAAAGTTCTTCATCTTTGATGCCCCAAAGATTGTGCTGGAACTCTCCTCCTTCAATTGGAGAACCTTTATAAGATGAGTATGGTCCATCTTCTTTTGCTTCCTCCATCGAAGCAGTCACCGCCGCAAAATATAGCGTTTCAAATATCTCTTGGTTCAGTTTTTTGGCTTCATCACTTGTAAAAGGTAAACGTAACATGATAAATGCATCCGCCAAGCCTTGCACACCTAGACCAATAGGTCTATGGCGCATATTGGAATTTTCAGCTTCTTTAACTGGGTAATAATTTCTATCGATTACCTTATTCAGGTTCTTGGTCACCCTTTTTGTAACCTTGAACAATTCTTTATGGTCAAACTCACCATTCTTAATGAACATTGGCAATGCAATAGAGGCTAAATTACATACGGCCACTTCATCTGGAGAGGTGTATTCTAAAATCTCCGTGCATAAGTTTGAAGAACGGATAGTTCCTAAGTTTTTCTGGTTGCTCTTACGGTTGGCAGCGTCTTTGTACAACATATAAGGTGTGCCGGTTTCAATTTGAGATTCCAGTATTTTTTCCCAAAGTTCACGTGCTCTTACCGTTTTACGACCTTTTCCTTCTGCCTCGTATTTTAGATATAATTCTTCAAACTCCTCACTGTGATGTGTAAAAAGTCCTGGGCATTCGTTAGGACACATTAAGGTCCATTCCTCATTTGCTTCTACCCTTTTCATGAAAAGATCGGAAATCCACATGGCATAGAATAAATCCCGTGCACGCATTTCTTCTTTTCCATGATTCTTTTTCAAATCGAGGAACTCATAGATATCTGCATGCCATGGTTCCATATAGATGGCGAAACTTCCTTTACGCTTTCCACCGCCTTGATCCACATATCTGGCCGTATCATTAAATACTTGAAGCATAGGGACAATTCCGTTAGAAGTACCGTTTGTGCCCGCTATATAGGATCCTGTGGCTCTTACATTGTGGATAGAAAGACCTATCCCTCCAGCGGATTGTGAAATTTTCGCTGTCTGCTTTAACGTATCGTAAATACCATCAATACTATCATCTTTCATTGCCAATAGAAAGCAAGAGGACATTTGTGGTTTAGGTGTACCTGAATTGAACAAGGTAGGTGTCGCATGGGTGAAGTATTTTTTCGACATCAACTCATAGGTCTCTATGGCTGAATCCAAATCGTTCAAATGGATACCAATGGAAACTCGCATCAACATATGTTGTGGACGTTCTGCAATGTTTCCGTTCAATTTTAATAGGTATGAGCGTTCCAACGTTTTAAAACCGAAATAATCGTAGCCAAAATCTCGGTTATAAATAATGGTAGAATCTAATTTTTCGGCATTCTCCTCTATCACTTTGTGGACCTCATCGGATAGAAGCGGTGCTTCTTTACCTGTTCTAGGGTTTACATACTCATACAAATCCTTCATGGTTTCTGAGAAGGATTTTTTTGTGTTTTTATGTAGGTTGGAAACTGAAATACGAGCCGCTAATTTTGCATAATCTGGATGCGTAGTGGTCATAGTAGCCGCAATTTCTGCTGCTAAATTATCCAATTCGGATGTGGTTACACCGTCATAAAGTCCTTCTATGACACGCATAGCAACTTTTAGTGGATCTACCAGTCCGTTAAGACCATAACACAATTTTCTTACTCTGGCCGTGATCTTGTCGAACATGATCAGCTCTTTTCTTCCATCTCTTTTTACTACATACATGTGGCTACTATTGTTTTAAATGATACGTTTGTTGGTTATACCAGCATACATTTTATGTGACGATGGAAAAATTCCAACGCACTTAGGTTAAGATCATGAAAACACTTAGGGGCAGTGCTTCCTTAAAGGTTGGTCAATTTAAAAATCAGCGTCGAAACTAATTTTTTGTGCGTCTTCATCTTTTTCTTTGTTAAGAACACCTGCCTTTTGATATTCAGACACACGTTTTTCAAAGAAATTTGTTTTACCCTGAAGTGAAATCATATCCATGAAATCAAATGGGTTTGTGGCATTGTATACTTTATCACATTCTAATTCTACCAGCAACCTATCCGTTACAAACTCCAAGTACTGTGTCATTAGTTTTGAGTTCATTCCAATAAGACTTGCTGGAAGTGACTCAGTGATAAATTCTCTTTCAATATTAAGAGCATCAGTCAAAATTGCGGTGATGCGCTCTTTTGGCACTTTATTGATTAAGTGCTTATTGTGTAAATGAACTGCATAATCACAGTGCATTCCCTCATCTCTAGAAATTAGCTCATTGGAAAATGTAAGTCCAGGCATAAGACCCCTTTTCTTTAACCAAAAGATTGAGCAGAAAGCACCGGAAAAGAATATTCCCTCAACAGCGGCAAAGGCAATCAATCTTTCGGCAAAACTTGGAGATTCAATCCAATTTAATGCCCAATCTGCTTTCTTTTTGATTGCTGGAAAGTTTTCAATGGCTTTGAAAAGAATGTTTTTCTCCTTCTCATCTTTCACGTAAGTATCAATAAGCAAAGAATAAGTTTCTGAATGGATATTCTCCATCATAATCTGAAATCCATAGAAAAACTTTGCTTCTGCATATTGCACTTCGCTTACAAAATTCTCTGCCAAATTCTCGTTCACAATACCATCAGATGCAGCAAAAAATGCTAGTATGTGCTTAATGAAATAACGCTCGTCGTCGTTTAATTTATTGTTCCAGTCAGTCAAATCTTCATGAAGATCTATCTCTTCTGCAGTCCAAAAACAAGCCTCACATTTTTTGTACCATTCCCAAAGATCATGATGTTTGATCGGGAATATTACAAATCTATCTTCATTTTCTTCTAATATGGGCTCGATGGCTGCTGACATAATTATTTGTTACAAAATTTATAATTTGGAAAGGAAATTTCCTTGTGAATAGGGCTAACAAAGATTCAAAAATGTAACCAGACTTTAAAGTTAGTTTTACTAAAACGAGTGTAAAGTTTTTAACACAACATGTTGAAATCTAGGCTGGCAACCCATGGTACTTGGGCTGGTAAAATTTAAATGAAATGAAAACTTTTTTAGGAAATATGTAAGCAACAAAAAAGACCAAGGAGTATAAAAATTTACATTCCTTGGTCTTAATTTATTTATGGGAATTACACTAAAAGCTATTCCGGTCTTCATTACCAAACAGTACGGCCCTTCCAAATCTCACCGATGGAAAATGGTTCGGTTCCAGGTAGTTCCCCCGAAACCCAAAACCAAACTCAAAATCCTGGGTCAACCGGATATTTAATTTTGCAAGCAGTTTCTAAAACAAGAGGTTGGTTGCTCCGGCCGTACAATTTGTTGGTAATGTATATGAACGTATTGGGTTGAAACTATGGTATGGTGGCCATTTCGTTCCAGTCTGATTGCATCTCCAAATCTTTACTTTCCAACACCGCAGCGCAAATCAGAGCGAATATCAAAATCACAAATAACACAACACATTTTCTCATTTGAGTACTTTTTAGGTTGTCCTTTATTTTGACATGTCCAAAGTATAAAACAAAACAAGTGGTTCTGTTGGGGCATGTATGAATTGCTCCTTTTTGTGTATAAATGGCTTTGTCTTTTTTCAATTCAACTGAAAATAGGGGTAAAATAATGGCTTAATTGCAGAATTTATTTACAAAAACCACATTCCTCAATGTTTTTTACCAGTTATACGCATAAAATGTCCATCAACACATAATTTTAAATACCTTATATATAATAATCCTAAATTTGTTTTTGATTTAAAACAGAGGATGTTAGAAGCAGTTATTGTAGACGACGAGGTAAAAGCCCTGCAAAGTTTAAGTTGGGAGTTGACCAATTTGAGTGATGAAGTGGATATAGTCGCATCTTTTACCGATGCCCATGAAGCTTTGGATTATCTTGAACGCAATACCCCAGATTGCCTTTTTTTGGATATTGAAATGCCCGCTATGGACGGTTTTCAGTTCATTAAAAACCTAAAAAACAAAGATTTTCCAGTTGTGATCACAACAGCCTATAACCAGTATGCATTGAAGGCCCTAAAAAACGAGGCCATTGATTATCTGCTAAAACCTATTGATACAGACGATCTTCAGGTAACCATTGCCAAGATAAAAAAGTACAACACCAAAAACTTGACGGTTGAAAAGTTGGAAAAAATATTGTTGAACTTCAATGCAGATTCACACAGCAAAAAAATAACCATCAACACTGATGGCAAATTGGTTTTCTTAAACAGTGATGACATTCTTTATGCAGAATCTGACGGAAACTACAGCACCATTTATTTAAGCGATGGGCAAAAAATACTATTGACCAAAAAACTCAAGGAAGTAAATAATCTGTTGCCGGACAATAGCTTTTTTAGAATACATAACTCGTACATCATCAATCTAAATAAAATAAAAGAATTTCTCAAAACAGACGGATATGTGGTTTTGGAATCCAACCATAAAATACCCGTCTCCCGGCAAAAGAAATCCGATTTTTTGGATATGCTGTAACTTTCTAGGATACCTGTGTTCAAATATAGATTGATAAAAAACAAAAAAATCCCCCTGACGCCAAGAATAGCATGGCTATCCCTATATTTCCTTATAGGCTATGGCTCTATCCATGCTCAGGAAATTCCAGAATCCTTTAAACAAAAAGCAGGGCGAATCATTCGTATGCAGCCCAAAACGTATCTTTCATTGGATACCGAATTAAAAGATGAAAAAAGGGATACCACCCTGCTTCGTTATTTTGCCAACCAAAGTAAAAAGGAAAATTATTTGGAGGGCGCATCTTATGCCCTGGACCAAATTGGTGCCAAATACAGGAATATTTCAAAATTTAAACAAGCGGCTGACCTGCATCAAGAGGCATTGGTGCTTGCCGAAAAAGCCAACAATATTGGCCTAAGGGTACGAGCCCTTAATATGCTCGGGGTTGTATATCGAAGAACAGATGCCATTAAAACTGCTTTGAAATACAACCAAGAGGCCCTAGAACTGGCTGAACGGGTTGAAAACCCCTCGACGCACATAAAGCGCAGCATCAATGTTTCGCTAAACTGTATAGGCAATCTCTACCAATCCTTGGAACAGTATGACCTAGCAATCATACAATTCAAAAGAACTCTGAAACTAGAGGAAGAACTGGGAAACAAATTGGGTCTTGCGATCAACTATCAAAACATAGGTGATTGTTTGGAGTATAAAGGTGATCTGGAAGGAGCTTTGGAGAACTATCGTAAATCCCTGGCCTATAACGAAGAAATCAACTCTGATTATGGCAGGGTCATTTGCAAAAATAGTTTGGCTCAAATTTATCTTAAACAAAATATGCCATATGCCGCCTTGGTTTTACTTGAACCTTTGCATGAACAATCCAAAACCATAGGGGACTATTTTATTACGCCATTAATCTATATCAACACAGGATGGGCACATACTGAATTAAGTAATTATGATAAAGCATACAAATTTATCATGGATGGTTTGGAAATGTCACAGACCCATAACATTCCGAGTAACATTCTATATGCTTATCAAAAGCTTTCTTATTTAGAGAAGACCCGTGGCAATTATAAGGCCGCTTATGATTACTACAAAAAAGCCGATGATTATGACAAAGAGATATCCAGTGCTACCAACTTTCGGTATATGAACGATGTCATAGTTGGGTATGAGGCAGATAAGAAGAACAATCAGATATCTGTCCTTGCCAAAGAAAATGAAATTGTTAGGCTAAGGCTCCGAAAAAACCAAACTACATTATTGGTAAGCGCCCTAATTGTTGGGTTGATATCGTCTATTTTGTACATCCTTTACCGCCAATATCAGAGTAAAAATGAGAAAAGAGTGCTCACTTTAGAGCAAAACATGCTCCGTAGCCAGATGAATCCTCATTTTTTGTTCAATTCACTCAACTCAATCAAATTGTACATCATCAATAATGAGCAAAAAAATGCCGTTCATTACTTGAACAAGTTTTCAAAACTGATTCGTAAAATATTGGAAGCCTCATCCTTAAAAGAGATTTCATTGGCCGAAGAATTGGAAACGGTTGAACTCTATATGAACATTGAGAATATTCGTTTTTCCAACGAGATTGATTTCAAAATAATTGTTGATGACAACCTCAATATAGACAACATTAAAGTGCCATCGCTGGCGCTCCAGCCTTTTCTTGAAAATTCGTTATGGCATGGCCTTTCTCCCAAAAATGGTCAAAAAATGATTCATCTTCTGGTAAAAAAGAAAAACGAAAGCCATGTGACCATAGAAGTTATAGATAATGGGGTCGGAAGGGATGCCGCCCAGGCCAACAAAGCCAATAGGGTGCTAAAAAGAAAGTCTGTTGGAATCCGAATCACAAAGGAGCGTTTGGCCAATTTTTCGAAAGATTACCAAAATAGTTTTGATGTGGATATTGTTGATTTGTTTGATGACGAAGGGACATCGTCGGGCACCAAAGTGGTCCTGGACATTCCAATTATTTAGCATTTTTGCGAGCTACATCTTCAAGCTCTTTATACCAGGTTTCACCAAATTTTCTAATCAACGCTTCCTTTACAAATTTGTAGATGGGTACTTTTAGTTCTTTTCCCAAACTGCAGGCCGGGTCGCATATTTCCCATTGGTGGTAGTTAACCGCGGTGAACTCGGAATATTCCCTAGTTCTTACCGGATACATATGACACGATATTGGTTTTTTCCAATCGGTAGCTCCATCATTATATGCCGATTCCAAACCGCATTTTGTAATTCCATCTTCGGAAAAAATCACATAGGCACATTCACTTTTATTGACCAAAGGTGTTTCCCACTCACCATCTTCACCCTTAACAAATGTTCCTTGCTCCTCAATGGCTCGGACTCCCTCCGGTCTAAGATATGGTTTGACAGCATTGAAAATATCATCCAATCTTTGTGTTTCCGCCTCTTCAAGCGGGGCTCCGTATTCGCCATCAACACAGCAGGCTCCCTTGCATGCGCTTAGGTTGCATACAAAGTCATTTTCTAAAATCTCTTCTGACACTATAGTCTTACCAATTTGGAACATTGCAATCCCTATTTTTTGCACAAAAATAATCCAAAACAAAAAATTAGGGTTTTCTGGACGTATTGCGTAATCCAAACAGCCTTTTTACACGTAAATTTGCGGACAAATTACAAGGTGATGAATTTCAGTTTAAAGGAGATAGTTACGGCCAGTATGGTTCTTTTTGCAGTTATAGATATTTTGGGTAGCATTCCCATTATTATTTCTTTGCGAAGCAAAGTTGGGCACATTCAATCGGGTAAGGCATCCATTGTGGCCGCTTGTATCATGACGGCTTTTTTGTTTGTTGGTGAAAGTATTCTTGGTCTTATAGGTATCGACGTGAATTCATTTGCCGTGGCGGGAGCTTTTATTATTTTCTTCCTGGCTTTGGAAATGGTGCTCGGTGTAACCTTGTATAAGCATGATGAGCCCGAGAGTGCATCCGTGGTCCCGATTGCCTTTCCGATAATCGCTGGCGCCGGAACTTTGACATCGATTTTGGCGTTACGGGCAGAATATCATGTTGAGAACATAATAATCGCCATTATAGTAAACATTATCTTTGTATACCTTGTTTTAAAGTCAAGCACTAAAATTGAACGCTTGTTGGGGAAAAACGGACTTAATGTGATCAGAAAAGTATTTGGAGTTATTTTATTGGCAATTGCAGTGAAACTTTTTGCAACCAACGTCAATCAAATGTTTGAGCACTAATACATGTTGGCTATGAACAAAACGCTTATCATAATTCTTATAATTCTCGCTTTGGGGCTTATTGCCTACAATGTGACCTTAGTAGATTTTGAGGCTCCATTTCAAGGTGATAGTACCATTGCGCTTATTGGGATTCTTGCATCATTGTGCGCCATTGTACTGTTGCTGATTTTTATGACCTCGAAGAAAATTGACAAAAAAATTAAAGACAACTAACCTTCTGGCTTAAATGCCACTTCATTGGATTTATCAAAGGTTGAAGCCTCATCCAAATCCTTGATCTTTTTTAACATGGTATCATGTTTCCCTTTTATTTGGGCAGAAAGGTTTGGCGAGTACAGTTGCTCAGCAATATTTGCTTTTAGATAGTCCTTAATTTTATCTTCAAAGGCATAAAAATCCAATTTTATCTTACGGTTGAGCACAAACTGGATAAACTCGTCAAAAAGAATATCATCTACCCGGTACTCATCCAAAAATTGGTTTTTGTTATAGTCCATATAACGGGTTCGGTCCTTCTCTAAATGCTCAAAAATAAATCTGGAGAAGAATTCATACGTGTCGTCCATACTGTCTATGGCTTCTTCCTCATTACTTCCGATAGGAACAAAAACATCAGGTATTATACCTCCACCGCCATAAACAATTTTACCTTTCGGCGTACGAAATTTGAGCGAATCGGCAACTTTGATGCTATCCACAGAAATCAATTCTCCGGTGCGATAACGCTCAATAAATTTTTGATAGTAATCACGGTGTCCTTTCTTATATGATCGTTGGATTGAGCGTCCTGTTGGGGTATAATATCTTGAAACCGTAAGTCTAACCGCAGACCCATCACCTAGATCCATTTCTCGTTGTACCAAGCCTTTTCCAAAGGAACGTCGACCAACGATGGTACCAATATCATTGTCTTGCAATGCTCCAGCAATAATCTCACTTGCTGAGGCTGATCGCTCGTTGATCAATACATAGACCGGTTTGTCTTCAAAATCGCCTTTGGTTGTGGCAAAGGCCTTTTTTATCCTTCCCTTTTTATTTTTAGTGTAAAGAATCAGTTTGTCATCTTCCAAAAATTCATCGGCTAGTTTTTCCGCTATACCCAAATATCCTCCGGGATTATCCCTAAGGTCTAGAACCAGTTTTTCCGCACCTCTTATCTTTAATTTTTTAAGGGCATCCTTAAATTCGTTATAGGTAGATTCGGCAAAACGATTGATTTTTATGTACCCCATGTCACCACTGAGCATATAATAGGCATCCACGCTCTTAATCGGAATACGATCACGTCTAACGGTGATGTCCATCATTCTATTTTCCGATTTTCGGAAAACCTTTAAGTCCACTTTAGTACCAATTTTTCCCTTCAACTTGGAAACAATTTCATTATTGGGAATTCTTCGCCCATAAAGTGTGTCCATATCGGCGGCCAAAATACGATCACCGGGTTTGATGCCACTAATTTGGCTAGGGCCATTTTTTATGGTTCTAATTACCGAAATGGTATCTCTATACATATAAAAGCTCACTCCAATACCCACGAAATCGCCTTTCATGTTCTCGGAAACTTCATCCATCTCACTTTTTGGAATGTAGACTGAATGAGGGTCCAGCTTTCCTAGAATATTGTTAACCGTAACATCGACAATGCTATCGGTATCAATGTCATCCACATATTCGTAATCGATATAATCGATAAGTCTATTGAGTTTGTCCTTTTTGGAATTGGTGGAAAACAATTTCTCGGGAGTGTCATCAAAATGGAGTTTTCCTCCAATAAAAATTCCTATGGCCACAGCTAAAGCGAGCAACGTGGGCAATATATATTGATATTTCTTTTTCATAGCTTAATGGTGAGGTTATACCATTTCTTCCAATATCGGAAGGTGGTGGGTAATTACACCGGCGCGTTCCAAAAATTTTAGTCCTGAATCGTCCTTATAAGCCTTTTGGTACACAACGCGTATTATTCCAGATTGATGAATCAGTTTGCTGCACTCCCTACATGGAGACAGTGTAATATATAAAGTTGCTCCTTCACAGGATTGGGTAGAAGAGGCCACTTTGGATATTGCGTTCGCTTCCGCGTGCAATACATACCATTTGGTATCTCCTTCATCATCCTCGCAAATGTTCTCGAAGCCTGTTGGAGTGCCGTTATATCCATCGGATATGATCATCCGGTCTTTTACGATGATAGCGCCGACCTGTTTTCGTTGGCAATAGGAAAGTTTTCCCCATTCCTTAGCCATTCGAAGATAGGCCTTGTCATACTTTTCTTGTTTGCGCTCCTTCATACATCAAAAAAATAAGCCGATAATGAATAAATATACCTGCTTTACAAGACCCCTACAACCTTATTCGGCTAATTTTAACAAAGGCCCTATTGGGGAAACGTGGCAATGAGCAAAGGTATTGTAATACAGATGACCAAAATCGATGCAAAGGCAATAAAAATCGTTCTTTTGACCCTGAATACATCTTGAATCAAGAAAGCAATGGTCAAAATGACCAGGATAATTGCAACTTGAGAAAGTTCAATGCCTGTTGCAAAGCCAAGCAAGGGAACTATCTTGTCATCTTCCTCTGCCATCATTAATTTAAAATAGTTGGAAAATCCAAATCCGTGGATCAACCCAAAAAATGTAGTGGCCAAAATGTGAAGAGTCATTCCAACGCTTTTCATTTCTTTTTTGACATAAACGAAATTGAACGCGGCCGTTAAAAGAATGGTGATGGGTATAAGAAACTCTATGAGTCCAACATCCACAGTTAGAACTTCATAAGCCGAGAGTGCCAATGAGGTACAATGGGCCACAGTAAAAATAGTTGCCAGCACAACTACCCTTTTCCAATTGACAAAGGTGAACGGGATAGCCAAGGCTGACAAAAACAAGATGTGGTCATAAGCCCCCAAATCCAGTACGTGATTTAACCCCAGTTTTATGTAAAACCAAAATTCCTGCATAATCTAGTCTATTAAGAAATTCCTCTTTCTTTTTGAATGGTCTCGTATGCTTTTTGCACTTCCTTGAATTTTTCTTCAGCACCTTTTTTAATGGCCTCATTCTCGGTTACCACACGATCTGGATGATATTTTTTGGCCATGGTTCTGTAGGCCTTTTTTACTTCATCATCCGAGACTGCCCTTTCTATCTCCAAAATTTTATACGCATTGTCCGCCGATTTGATGAACATGGCCATAATACTTTCAAAATCGTGTCGTCCAATTCTCAAATACCCCGCGATTTCGTGCAATTTATTTACTTCTGCCTTGCTTACATGTCCATCGGCTTGGGCAATTCCAAATAAGAAATGGAGAAGTTGTAACCGAATTTCATAACGGGTCCGTTGTACCAAATAGGTGCAGATTCTTTGAGCCGAAATCTCTCTCTTTTTAATAACCTCATTAAAAGTTCGGAAAATGGCATTCGCCTTTTCCTTTCCGTAGGTGCTCAAAAAGTATTGTCTTACATAATCCAATTCGCGCTGACTTACCTGTCCATCAGCTTTAATAATAATTGAGCACAGAGAAAGTAAATTCAGTTCAAAGTCGGCCGGGGAAACTGTTTGCCGGGTAAAATCTTGAAAGACAGATCTGCCACCTCTGTTGGAACCTCCCATGTTCTCGAACAGGCTTCCCAAAATAAAACCGAGCACTGCTCCTGGAAAACGAAATATAAAATAGCCCAAAAAAGCAGCTACCCACTTAATCATCCTTAAAAATATTAGAGCCCAAATATAGGGCTTTGCCTAATAAATAAGAGTTTATATGGTGTTAAGGCTGACGAAAAAATTCGACAAAAACCGTATCTTTGAAAGTTGAATAAAAAATAAGACTATGTATCCTGAAGAATTGGTTAAACCTATGAGAGCAGACCTAGCCTCTGCCGGGTTTGAAGAACTATATACAAGTGACGCTGTTGAAAATGCCCTAAAACAAGAAGGCACCACTTTAGTGGTGGTAAATTCTGTTTGCGGGTGTGCTGCTGCCAACGCTAGACCTGCCGCAAAATTAAGTTTGCAAAACAGTAAAAAACCAAATCATTTGGTTACTGTTTTTGCCGGAGTTGACACAGAAGCTGTAGATACGGCAAGAAATCATATGGTACCTTTCCCTCCCTCTTCACCAAGTATGGCCTTGTTTAAGGATGGTGAATTGGTACACATGATTGAAAGACATCATATTGAAGGAAGACCAGCAGAAATTATTGCGGAAAATTTAACTGAAGCTTACAACGAGTTCTGTTAAACTTCACTTGTTAGAAAATTTGAAGACCACCCTTAAGGGTGGTTTTTTATTTTTGCGCTTTTGTACAAAAAGATGGCAAATTATTATCTTAATTCCGAAGATTTTACCAACTTGGCTCTATAAAAGAATGTAGCATGTTCAAGTTACTTTCATATCCTTTGACGATTGTTTTCTTTGTTTGTTTTGGGTTGACTTTGGTGGTTTTTCATCCCATTCAATGGATATGCCTTAACGCTTTTGGTTATGATGCACATAAGCAAAGTGTGAGTTTTCTGAATTGGTTTTTGATGCGTTGTACAAATTTGCTCGGTGTCCGATACCGGTTTGAAAACGAAAATGATATCCCAACCAATAAACCTCTGATTATTGTCACCAACCATCAGAGCATGTACGATATTCCGCCCATAATTTGGTATATGCGCGAGCACCACCCAAAATTTGTCAGTAAAAAAGAGCTTGGTAAAGGCATCCCAAGTGTCTCCTTCAATTTGAGGCATGGAGGATCGGCATTGATCAACCGTAAAGACCCCGTCCAAGCGCTGGTGGAGATTGGAAAATTGGGAGAGTATATTGAAACCCATAATCGAAGTGCGGTCATCTTTCCTGAAGGAACCCGAAGTCGTGATGGTAATCCGAAGGCTTTTAAACCTTCTGGATTAAAAACACTTATGAAACATGCCCCGTCCGCACTTATTGTACCCATTACCATAAATAATTCATGGAAAATGCTCCGTTACGGAAAATTTCCAATGGGATTGGGAGCCTTTATCAAATTCAAAGTGCATCGACCAATTAATAACGAGGGGAGTCCAGAGGAACTCATCAAACTGGTAGAGCAGCAAATAACCAAAGACATTTTCTAATCATATGGGAGAAGAAGGCGTAGTTGCAAAGACCATCGACTTTGTAAAAAAAACATTGAAAGGTGCCGAAGGGGGCCATGATTGGTTCCATACCCAAAGAGTGTTTAACAATTCGCGACGCATTTCACAAAGTGAAGAGGTAGATGGTTTGGTAGTGGAATTGGCTTCTTTGTTGCACGATATCGCTGATCCAAAATTTCATAATGGCGATGAATCTGTAGGCCCAAGTATGGCAAAGAATTTTCTGTTGGGACAAAATGTCCATGGGAATGTTACTGAACATGTGGTCAACATCATTAAACATATGTCTTTTAAAAATAGTTTGGAAAAAGGTGAAAAATTCAATTCCAAAGAGCTTCAGGTTGTTCAGGATGCCGACCGTTTGGATGCCATCGGAGCTATTGGAATTGCCCGTGCATTTAATTACGGGGGATTTAAGAACCGAGAACTTTATAATCCGAATGTTGCTCCCAACCTGAACATGTCCAAAGAGGAGTACAAAAAATCCAGTTCCCCGACCATTAATCATTTCTACGAAAAGTTACTATTGCTCAAGGACAAAATGAATACTGAAACCGGTAAAAAATTGGCAGAGGAAAGACACCAATTCATGTTAGATTATTTGGAGCAGTTTTATAAAGAGTTGAATACATAACAACGCCCTTTGTCTATTGTTGTTTTTTGTATCTTCAATCCCATCAAAAAAAACAAGCCAAATGCAACGAAGAAAGTTTTTGAAAAATGCTGCAACCACATCTGCAGCCTTTACTATTGTCCCCAGTTTTGTCCTTGGAAAAAATCATGTCCCTCCCAGTGATACCCTGTATATGGCTGCGTTTGGAGCTGGTGGTAGAGGCGGAGGTGTTATCCGTGGACTGGCAGAAACTGGAAAAGTAAAGTTTGTGGCCTTTTGTGATGTTGATGAGCGCAGGGCGCAGCAAACCTACGAGGCATTCCCAGATGCAAAACAATACAAAGACTTTCGCAAGGTTTATAAAAAGCATTTAAAAGATATTGACGCGATTGCAGTGGCAACACCAGACCATACACACGCGACCATTGCGCTTCCATTTATGCGCGAAAAAAAACATGCCTACGTGGAAAAACCGCTGACGCACAATATACATGAGGCCCGATTAATGACCAAAGTAGCTGCCGAAAATGGCATTGTTACCCAAATGGGAAATCAAGGCGCCTCAAGTGATGATAGTCGAATCGCTCGAGAATGGGTTGAATCTGGAGTTATCGGAAATGTACATACCATCGAATGTTGGACCAATCGCCCGGTATGGCCACAAGGAGTTCCCGTTCCAACGGTAAAACAAAACGTTCCAAAAGGTTTGGATTGGGATTTATGGTTAGGACCTGCGGCAATGCGAAATTATAATGATGCCTACCTTCCCTTCAAATGGCGAGGTTGGTGGGATTTTGGAACCGGTGCTTTGGGCGATATGGGTTGCCACATTATGGAAACTCCATTCAGTGTATTGGATTTGGGCTACCCAACCGAAGCAGAAGCTAGTTGTACCACCGTTTGGGTTGGCGACTTTGTTGAAGCAGATTACAGTCCTTCATGCCCTCCTTCATCTAAAATCCATTTAAAATTTGAACATCCTACCCATGGTGATATTCAATTGAATTGGTACGATGGTGGAATTATGCCGGATCTTCCTGACGAACTAAAAGACGGAGAAATAGTTGGTAATAGGGACGGCGGAACCATTATGTATGGTGATAAAGGAATTTTGGTTTGTGATACCTATTCGCAAAACGCGCGCTTGCTTCCATCTGATATGATGGATCTATACAAATCGCCAGAACCTAAATACCCGAGAGTTCCTGGAAGTATGGGCGGACATATTGCCAATTTTGTGGAAGGCTGTTTAACCGGAGTAGAAACCTCTTCTAATTTTGCTAAAGCTGGCCCACTTACAGAAACAGTGCTCATGGGTAATTTGGCCGTGAAAGCCTATCAATACAAAGTATTAAAGGAAGGTAAAAAAGTAGGCGATTGGGATCCTTTTGAGTATCCAGGAAGAAGAAAATTGCTTTGGGATGGAGAAAACATGAAAATTACCAACTATGACAAAGCGAATGAATGGGTAAGTCGTGCGTATCGTAAGGGCTGGGAATTGACCTAAGCCATTTTACCGTTTTATTGGCTAGATCTTCTGTTTAGATTTAAATGACCTATTATTTGCAATCAACCTCGAATGCATATAAAACGTAAACAATAATCTAAATAAAATCTTTATTATGAGTGCCAATAAAAAAATGATAATTTCGGTATTATCCTATGTGGTTTTGTTCTGTATTTCGGGATTGGTTTTTGCCTTTTCCGAGTTTACAGGAAGTGATTCCGCTGGAAATGGAATGGCTCAGGGACTTACCTTGCTTTACGGTGCTGTGGGGTTTTCTCTTTTGGCCATAGTACTTACCATTATAAATGCATTTGTTTTTAAGAATGTTACCAAACTTTGGATTAAGTTTTTGTTTTTCGTACCACTGCTTATCATTCCTATATTGGCTTTTGCTTTGATTGGTGGGTTTTCGTGAAAAATGACCATCTAATAATCAAAACCTTCAATTGAAAAACCGACCAAACCTAGAGAACATGAGTGAGAATTTATTCCAAAGCCAAAGAATACTTTCTATTGATGCCTTGAGAGGTTTCGATATGCTTCTGATTATTTTTGCCGACCACTTTTTTTTCAATCTCAATGAAGGAGCCGACACATCGTTAACAGCATCATTGGCAAAACAATTTAGTCATCCAGATTGGTTTGGTTCTACTTTTTATGATATTATAATGCCTCTGTTTCTATTTGTGGTAGGAGCGGTCATTCCCTTTTCCCTATCCAAAAGAATGCAGGAAAATGCCAGCAAAGGTGCTATTTATAGAAAGCTTTTAAGACGGTTTATTATCCTTTTCATATTGGGATGGATAGTTCAGGGCAATTTGTTGGCCTGGGACATTGACCAGTTACATATTTTCAGCAATACCTTGCAGGCTATTGCAGTAGGATACTTATTTTCCTGTTTGGCTTATATACATCTGAAAAGAAAATGGCTTTATGTTGTCTTTGCGTTCTGTCTGATAATTTATGCCCTAATTTTAACCGTTCCCAATGTTCCGGAAGTAGGAAGAAGCATGCTCCTGCCTGACCAAAATTTTGCATTATATTTTGATCGTTTGGTGCTTGGGAAATTTGATGATGGTCTACAATACACTTGGTTATTAACCGGCTTCGGATTTACGGCCACAACCCTATCTGGAGTTTTTGCCGGAGAACTCATCAAGTCAAAACTTTCGCGAAAAAAGATTGCTACGTATCTGCTTTTGATAGGAATAGCCGCGTTGGCCCTAGGTTTCACTTGGGGAATTTGGCATCCCATTGTAAAAAAGTTATGGACTAGCACATTTGTGTTGGCTTCCTCTGGGGTCTGTTTTATTTTAATGGCCTTGTTTTATTGGGTTGTTGATGTGAAAGGAAAAAGCAAATGGGCGTTCCCATTAAAAGTTATCGGCATGAATGCCATTACAGCTTACGTGCTTTCACACGTAATTAATTTCCGTGAAGTGGCAGCTTTTCTTTTATATGGATTGGAGCAGTATTCTGGGGGGTATTATCAAATGATACTTTCCATCGGTGGGTTTGGCGTTCTTTATTTGCTTCTTTGGTATATGTACAAAAAAGGCACTTTTATCAAGGTCTAGATCAACTTTTTTTGAAGATGTTTTTTAACAAGCTCATTGTCTGTTAGTTCAATAGCCTGTATTAAGGTTGCGTTGGAATTGGGTGCCTTGAGTTCCAGTAGCAACTCGGCCTTTATCGCATAGAATAATCCTGATTTGCTAAAATCTCTTTTGTCATTAAGGTCATTTAATTCTCTAAGACCTTTTTCCGCTCCGTGAATCTTGGCAAATGGCACTATTCTGTTCAATGCCAACATGGATGAATATTGTTGTTTTAATTGCACGTCGTATAAATACAAAATGCTTTTCCAATCGGTTTTTTGAAAGGATTTTGCCTTACAATGATAAAATGATCGGGCCGCTTCCAAATGATAAATGGAAGGTAGTTTATCCTCCGTACCCGAGCTTTCCAGATGATGGATTCCAATCTTTATTAGTTCTGTGTTGTATTTGGTTCGATCCTGGTATTCCAGTGTAACCAATTCACCATTCGCATCCAATCGCGCATCAAATCGGGATGAGTGAAAACACATTAATGCAATCAAAGCTTCTAAATTAGCATGTTTACAATATTTGTTCTCTCTTAACAATAATGCCAACCGCAGAGCTTCATAACAAATATCCCTTTTAAGCATTTGAGAACCGGTGGTGGCCGAATATCCTTCGGAAAAGAGCAAGTAGATTACCCTCAACACTATGAACAACCGAGATTGAAGCCCCATTTGTACGGGTATCTGCAAAAACTGCACTTCTGTTCTAAACTTTTTCTTTGCCCTAGTGAACGATTTGGCTACGGTCTCTTCTTTTTTCAACAAAGCTTCGGCCAACTCCTTATTGCTGAATCCGCCTATAAGTTTTAAGCTTAAAATAATTTGATACTCCTCAGATAGTGAGGGATGGCAGCACGCAAATATCATCTTTAATTGGCTGTCGGAAATGCTATCGTCCAAGGATGGCTCTATTGCCGAAAAATTATCGCCATCTTCCTTTAATTGCCGGTCTTCCAAGACATCCTTTTTTTTCTCACGACGAAGTACGTCAATCAAGCCATTGCTAGCCACTCTGTACAGCCAAGCAGTTGGATTATCAGGAACTGATTTATAGGCCCATACTTGCATCGCTTTGATAAACGTGTCCTGGGCGGCATCCTCAATTTGTTCCAAATACGAGGTTCCAAACTTGTTGGTCAACACAGCCACAATCTTCCCATATTCATTCCGGAAAAGATGATCAATGGTGTTGGCTAAGTTGGTCTGTGGCATAACGTAAAAGAAAAAGCCCGATTTTCATCAGGCTTTATGGTTTCATTTTGAATTTTTAGTGTCCGTCCATTGAAAGAATTTCCCTGACCTCAACAAAACTTCCATCATAATCAAAAATTGGGCAACCTTTTGAAAGTTCAGCAGCTTCATCCATATCTTTGGCGGAAACGATTAAATACCCTCCAACTACTTCCACACCCTCGGCATAGGGGCCATTGGTAATCAGTTCTCCCCGATTACGAACCACTTTTCCATCCTCGCCCAATGGGAGACCATCCAAAAGCAGGCCCTTTTCTTTGAGGCCTCCCATCCACTCCCCCCACACTTGCATATGGGCTTGTTTTTCTTCCTGAGATAACTTTGCGTACGCTTCATCTCCTCCTCTAAATAAATACAAAAAATTGCTCATTGTCTTTCATTTTATGTCCAACTCCTGTGGACTGGTTTTTAGTTTGTTCTTGTCTAAATGACGAAGACCATGTTGCGGATTGGACAATCTCTATAAATTTATTCAAAATAATTTCATTTGGCCGTCTTTATATTGTTCATGAAGGTCATGGTTAAGGTTTGGAAAAGTTTTATCCCGAAAATATTTTAGCTTGGCCAATTTAGCCATATCATGTATTTGCTTCGCAACCTGTCCTTCTCCCATAATTCTTAATCCAAAACGATTATCATTGATAGAACCTCCATGACAATCCTGAATCAAATGAAGGACCTTTTCCGCTTTATCTGGCATTGCCTTTTTAATCCAATCGGTGAAAACTTGGCCCACTGCCCCGTTTAATCGTACCACGGTTATGACAAACGAACTAGCTCCGTTATCAGCCACCGCCTTGGCCAATTTTATAAGTTCATGACTGTTGATTCCTGGAATAATGGGAGCCAGCATCGCATTTACCGGAATATTGTTTTCCGAAAGTATTTTGATTGTCCTCAATCTCTTTTGGATGGACGCGGTTCGGGGTTCCAATCGTCTTCTTGTGTTTTCGGACAAAGAGGTAATGGATACGTTCACCCCAATCAATTTATGGCTTGCAAGTTCTTTCAAAAGGTCCAAATCTCGTAAGATCAGTGCGTTTTTGGTTATGATTCCCACTGGATGCCGGTACTTTAAAAATACTTCCAAGCATTTTCTGGTGATTTGAAATTTCCGCTCCGCTGGCTGGTAGCAATCAGTATTCCCGGACATTACTATAGTCTGAGTTATCCAATTTTTGTGTTTTATTTTTTTCTCCAATAGCTCCGGTGCAGATTTTTTTACCAGAATCTTCTTTTCAAAATCCAATCCGGCACTGTAACCCCAATATTCATGGGTATTACGTGCATAGCAATAAATACAACCATGTTCACAACCTTGATAGGGGTTCATGGAATAGTCCATCCCCACATCTGGACTGTCTACTTTGTTAACAATGGTTTTGGGAAAGATGGGGATGTATTCCGTCTTGGAGTTTTGTGCTTCCTCCCCTTCCAAACGGCAGAATTCAAGAAAATCCTTGCGCACTTCATATATGTGCTGAAGGAATCTGTTTGGAGGATTTTTTTGGGCACCACGACCTTTTACCAGGTTTTTGGGTTTCATTTAATGGATTTATTCCAAAATTATGGAATTAATCCATTTATTTATTAAAATTACTGCTTTTGAAGTGTTAAAAATTTGAAGCCTTGGTATTCCAGATTTAGTATATTGTTTTCTGTGAAAACCGATTTAAATTCTGAAAACGCTGTATCAGAATTTCTGCTTTCATCGAAGGATTCGTAAAATGCTCGACCAAAATTGGTATCAGCAACTTCGGTTATTTCCAATTCTTCAATCAAGAGTGAATTTGAGGTTGTGGAAAATTGGCCTCCAAAGGTATTTACTGAGGTAGTACCGCCAAAGCTGCCGTCATTTTTAAATGTGATTGAAATTATTTCACCAGTGTTGGGTCCTAAAGTTGGGCCAGAAGGACTTGAGTTGTGGATAGCCAAAACTAGCCAGGTTCCAAGAACTTTTTGATTAGTTGCAGAGGTTGCATCCGTGCTGCATGCAAAATTCAGGGCAAAAACTATGAAGGATATACTTAAAGTTAAAAAACGAAAGTTCATGAGAATAGCATTTATCTTTTAGAGACAGAATACACCTATTCGTTGCTTTCCTTTCTACAGAAATGAAACTTTTACCAATTGCTTTTTGCCTCCTCTTTTTGCATAAAAAAGCATATTGTCGTCATTGGAAATTTTAAGTGGTTTAGAAACCATCAATGGCAGTCTGGCTTCTTGGTTGTCTATGATTTTTTCGTAATCCATGACACCATTTTCATCCAATGAGATCATGAATACATTTCGGTTTCTGCTAAGACCTTGTTTAAAAATCAAACGTTCATTATTGATCAACTGTGGATTCTCTGCAGCGGTACATATAAAGAAATAGGTTTTTCCGTTCTTGCAATATGAACTGTATGAGGCATACGCACCATCGCCTTGTGTAACCTCCGCTTTGTTAATGTTTCTGGCCCATACCAACTCTCCCTGGGGACTCAGTTTTGCGCTTACAATGTCATTGTGATGATAACGGTCTATTTTCACACGTTGACCTGCTCCGGTAACTTGAATGCTGTTGGTTACAAAATATTCTTCGGCATTAAAAAAGATTTCTTCGGAAGGAGTTACCTCAACTCCTTTAAATACCAAGTTTTTGATCACTTTTTCTTCATCCCTTCCAAATTTGTCTTCCATAAATTGTTGGGAAAACGGATTGTACTTTTTAGAATTGATATCCAATGAAATGGGATTCACATCAAAATAGGCAATACCGTTATAGCGATTATCCTTTCTATCGGCATAAAATCCTGCACAGACCAGTCTGTTTTTTAAAATAATTGGATATAGCGCCTCTGGATACTTTCCTGCATCGACAAAAGACTGCGTTTTGCTTCCGCTTTGGGAAACCTTGATCAATTCATATTGAAATTTGCGTTCGTCAACCCTAAAACGTTTCTTTTTGAAATAAGCTTTTCCCACAATGTACGCGGTTTGCATATCTGGGGTTATGGCCAAGTTCTCAAATGCAAAGTTCTTTTCTTCAATTTCATGGGAAAAATCATGTTCAAAATGTTTGTTCAATCCAGTATCATACAAATGGATAATATGCTTGTTCTGCTTTCCTTTTTTATGATGTGTGCTAATCACAAAACCGGTTTTTTCTTCATTGAAAAGAATTGTGGTAGAAAAGCCTTTTGAGAAATTTCGGTTATAATAGTTTTTCCCCACCGGATTCCTCACTTCTTCGGATGCGATGGTCAAAAGTTTCTGTCGCTTAAAATTGAAAGCAATTATTGGGCTACTATGCACCCAATATTCATATTGACCGCGTTCATAGTTGTAGTCTAAAAATAACAGGTTGAGCTGTCCATTCTTGAAAAACCCGTCAACAAAATTCAATCCTTTGAGCTTGTAATTAAATTCAGACACGAGCTCCAAATTGCTATTGTATTGCTCAATTAAATATCCTTTTGGTTTCAGAATCAATCCTTGAAAGTAAGCTCTCACCAAAATATACCCTCCAGAACCATCATCGGAGATGGTCAAAAGGTTGGAATATCGGTATCTATCGCTAAATTTTTCGCCAAAGTCATATGAGACTGGCATTTTTTCTTGGGCGCTCATTAAGGCTCCTACCAACAGCAGGGAAAGTAGAATAACTCGCTTTTTCATCATAGTCTGGTTTGGTTAGACCAACGGCTATGATCCCGGAAAGTCGGCTTTTCGCTTTTCCAAAAAGGCTGAAGTTCCTTCTTTGAAGTCTTCTGTGCCAAAGCAGCTGCCAAAAGCATCGATTTCTGAAGCATAACCATTTACATCATACTTAAAACCAGCATTTACGGCATTTATTGCATATTTTATGGCAACTGGCGAGTTATTCGATATCCTGCTCGCTATTTTAAGACAAAGCGGCAATAATTCGTCTTGCGGCACCACATAATTGACCAACCCGTACTCCAATGCTTTGTTGGCATCTATCATTCCGGCCGACATGATCATTTCCATGGCCCGGCCCTTACCAATAAGTTGTGGTAGACGTTGGGTACCTCCATAACCCGGAATTACTCCCAGCGACACTTCTGGAAGTCCCATTTTGGCATTATCACTTGAGATTCTAAAATGGCTGGACATGGCCAATTCCAACCCCCCTCCTAAGGCAAAACCATTGACTGCTGCAATCACAGGAGTGGTCAAATTTTCAACAAAATCGAAGAGTGTTTTTTGACCTTCCGCTGCCAGTTGTCTTCCCTCCTTTACAGAGAAATGGGCAAACTCAGAAATGTCCGCTCCGGCCACGAAGGCCTTCTCTCCACTTCCTGTAATGATAATAACCTTGGTCGCTTGGTCTGCATCCAATTCATTAAAAGCAGCATGTAGTTCTGCAATGGTTCTTTTATTGAGTGCATTGAGCTTTTTTGGACGATTTATTGTAATCGTAGCAATGCTATTTTCTTCTTCGATGTAGATGTTTTCGTAATTCATGTATGCTCTTTTATTTAGATCTTGACTGCGCTCGACCTGACATATCTTTTAATTTATTCTTTTGGAAACTTAACGGTGAACACCGTTCCTTTTCCTTCTTGGGAGGCAAAATCTATAGTACCATCGTAATTTTCAACAATATTTTTTACCATGCCCAAACCGAGGCCCATTCCACTGGATTTTGTGGTGAATTTAGGTTCGAATATCTTATCCATAAAATCATCCGCTATTCCAATTCCATTATCAGCGACAGAGATTTTCACGGTATCTTGTTCCGAAGCCACGGTTACAAGAATTCGCGGAGATTCTACATCTGGAACGGCCTGGATTGCATTTTTTACCAAATTGGTAACCACTCTAATCAATTGGGTGCGGTCTAATTTTGCTATAATCTCATCTTTGTCCGAAATGAAATGAATGTAATCTTCTGTAAAAATTTCCAAGGCCAGCTTTACAATTTTCACCACGTTCAAAGTCTCTTTTTGCTGAGCTGGCATATCGGCAAAATTGGAAAATGCCGACGCTATATTGCTCATGGTATCTATTTGCTGAATCAATGTTTTTGAAAACTCCTTCACCTTGGTTTCCGCTTTGGGGTCCTCTGGGCTAAACTTACGTTCAAAGCTTTGAACTGTCAATCGCAAAGGTGTAAGAGGATTTTTTATTTCATGGGCCACCTGTTTTGCCATTTCTCTCCAAGCCTGCTCTCTTTCACTTCTTGCCAATTTTACCGCGCTGGCCTCCAATTCGTCAATCATCCCGTTGTATGAATCGACCAATTTGCCTATTTCCTGACTTGGATTTTCTATATAGATCTTCTCGTTGCGTTTAGTCAAGTCAGTCTGGGTAATCTTGTCTGAAATGGTTTGTAGGGAACGAGTGATATATTTAGAAATAAAGTAGGCCAACACAATTGCTGAAAGCAGCATAATCAGATACACCCCACCCAATCGGAGCAGGAATTCACGCAGTTCCATATTGTTAAAGGTATTGTCTTCAAAATATGGAAGGTTAACAATACCAATTGGTTTAAACTTCGTGTTATTGATGTAGGTGTACGATGCCTTATAGTTATCTCCTGCCGCAGTTTTTTCCTCTACATAGCGTCTATCAGGGCTTGCAACCAGGTTGTTCAGTACTTCGGCATCCAAACAATTGGAAATGGAATCAATTTCGAAACTGGGGCGAGAACTTTTAATCAAAGTCCCTTCTAAATCGTAAATATTGAAGGGAACATTTTGTACATCGGCAATCTTGTAAATTTCATCTTGGAATATAAATTCGAGATTTTCCGTTGTTTCCGGATACGTGGTCTCTTTTAAAACATAAGAGATGCTCTGTAAAATTTGCTCCTCCTTGCGTTCCAATCTGTTTTCATGGTAATCCTTGCTTTGTTCTCTACTTTGATAAATGGTAACTGCAGCTATCAAAAGTGATGCTATGACCACCAAAAGAATCATGGCGATAAAGATGCGTGAACGAAGTGATAGTTTTTTAAACAATCTCCAGCGGATTTGGGATTAAAGTTAGCAATAATCAAGCCATTTTAAATTCAAATATCAAACTCAAATCTAAAGTTCAAAAAATAGGAATTGAACCCAAGACCTAAACTTGTATTTGTGCTTTTAGGCATTAGGGTTTTTATCCCGGATTCTTTTGTACAATCGAATACCCAACATCAGCAGAATTGCCAGAACCAAGATTCCAACTACTCCATAAATCCAATTGAAGGCATTTTTCAAAACCACCAAGAAAACTACCGCAAAGAGAATCAATGTTGCAACTTCGTTCCAAATACGCATAAATCGGGAAGTGTACTTCACCTCATCGCGTTGTAATTGTTTGAAAATTTGATGGCATTTTGAGTGATAAATGAAAAGAAGCACCACAAAGCCTAGTTTTACATGCATCCATGGTTGTTGCAGCCACCCGGGCATCAAAACCAATAACCAAATCGCAAACAGCGTACACAAAATAGCCGAAGGCCACGTGATGATATACCACAATCGTTTGGTCATTAGTTTTAATTGTACAGAAAGGATTTCCTTATCTGGCGAAGGTTTTTGCCAAGCTTCGATATGATAAATGAACAACCGTGGAATGTAGAACAACCCTGCAAACCAGGTTACCACAAAAATCAGGTGCAGAGATTTGATGTAATTGTATATTTCCATACCTCAGGTTAAAGGAGCAAAGGTAAAGGGGTCTGGTTTAGAATAAAAATAACTTCCTCCCTTTACCTTTAACCTTTCTATTCCTCAATAAATAAATATTCGAGATTTAGTGCATTAAATTCTGTATTGAACTCTTTCATCTCTTTATCAACCAAGTCATCAAAAGCACTCAACTGTGATTTAATTTGCCCTGCTAGTTCATTTTTTACTGCAATATCTTGCTCTGTTGGTGGAAAATCATCGATGGAGACCAAGCTGTTCAAATGTCCTAACTTATTCGTTAAACGAATCGGGAAATTCAATGGATCTTGGTTACTTCGGTTCTTGGTTTGATATAGCGCCTTTTCAACACTTTCAAAACCTTCCTTCATCTTTTTAGCTTTTTCCACCAAATCCTCGGTCTGCGCATTGTCTTTGTACTGTTTTGTAAAAGCATCCAATTGCGCATTGATTTTTCTGATTTTTTTAATGGATTGATGCGCCCTATCAATCGTTTCATTGATATCAGAAATAAAATCATACTGTCTTTGCATATCGGCAATAGACACTTCTGCCCTTGGGTCTGGAAGAATCTTAAACTCTTGAGATTTGTTGGAGCCGTTTACATTCAAATGAACCTTATAATTTCCAGGCACGGCCTTGGCTCCACTTAAATTGGCCCACCAAAGAATCATTCCTTTCAACTTTTCAGCACCTTTTCCACGGGTATCCCAAACGTGGGTGTTCCCTCCTTTTTTTACCTTGATTTTTTTATCTTTTTTAGAAGCAAAGTTGCTATACGTGGCCAAAGTATCTCCATTCATCTTAGTGTAGGTAAGACTGATGCTGTCCTTCTCAGAGATATCTTTCATGTAGAAATGTGTGATTACCCCATTCGGATGGTTCTGCCCTTCAGTTTTTGAAGGCTCTTTGGCTGCACTTCCCTTGGTTCGGTAGCTATCTTTGGGTTGATAAAGAATTGAACTAGTAGTTTTTTGGGAAGTATCTTGCTGGTGCAATACTGTAAGATCATCAATAACCCAAACACTACGCCCCTGGGTTGCCACTACCAAATTGTTGTCCTTGATTACCAAATCTGTAATGGGAACAATGGGAAGGTTCAATTGGAACTTTTGCCAGTTTCTTCCATCATTAAAGGAAATGTACATTCCTGTTTCTGTTCCAGCATACAATAGGCCTTTTCGTTTTGGGTCTTCTCGAAGTACTCGGGTAAAATGTTCACTATTTATTCCGTTGGTAATCTTAGTCCACGTCTTTCCGAAATCTGTGGTTTTGTATAAATACGGTTGAAAATCTCCCAACTTATATCGTGTTGCTGCCACATAACAGGTGCCCTCATCAAAAGCCGAAGGCTCAATACTATTGATCATATTCCATTCGGGCATATTGGGAGGTGTAACATTTTCCCAGCTTGCACCTCCATCTTTGGTTACATGAATCAATCCGTCATCACTTCCTACCCAAAGTAAACCTTCCTTAATTGGACTTTCGTTCGCCGCAAAAATGGTGCAATAATATTCCACACTAGTGTTGTCCTGTGTGATTGGCCCTCCACTGGAAACCAACTTTGTTGGATCGTTTCGGGTTAGATCATCGCTCAACACTTCCCAGCTTTGTCCCTCGTTGGTGCTCATGTGCACATGGTTGGAAAAAGTATAGAGCTTCTTTGGGTCATGCTTACTAAAAATGATAGGAAAATTCCATTGAAAACGATATTTCATAGCCTCTGCCCCGTGCCCCATTGGATTATCTGGCCATACATTAATACCTCTTACGGTTTTGTTTTTATGGTTGACACGAGTCAAAAACCCATCATAACTACCTCCATAAACAATTTCGTTATTGGTAGGGTCAATAGCAATATGTGCCGACTCTCCTCCGGCAGTAGACTCCCAATCATCCTCACCAATAGATCCATCATCGCTTCGGTGATTGATTCGGATGGTGGAATTGTCCTGCTGCGCAACATAAATGCGATATGGAAAAGCGTTGTCCGTGGTTACCCTATAAAATTGAGCTGTAGGTTGATTGTAGTATGTACTCCATGTTTCACCTCCGTCATAGGAAACTTGAGCTCCCCCATCATCGCCAATAATCATACGTTTGGAGTTTTCTGGTGAAATCCATAAATCATGATGGTCACCATGAGGTGCATTAAAAGTGTTGAAGGTTTTTCCACCATCTGTGGATTTATGGTATCGGACATTTAACACATAGACCACATCCTCATCTTCAGTATCCGCATATACTCGAGTGTAATACCATGCACGTTGTCTTAATTTGCGTTCGCTATTTACTTGGGTCCATTTCTTTCCGCCATCATCTGAACGATACAAGCCTCCCTTTTCCTTGTTCTCCACAATGGCCCATACCCTATCACTGTTTTTGGGCGAAACGGTGACACCGATAATTCCTAAAGTGTCTTTTGGAAAGCCTTCATTTTTAGAAATCTCTTTCCAAGTTTCGCCACTGTCTGTACTTTTCCAAAGTGCTGAGCCATCACCTCCACTGCTTAAACTATAGGGTGTTCTTTTGGCCCTCCAAGTAGAGGCATATAAAATTCTAGGGTTATTTGGGTCGAAGGTTAAATCTACAGCTCCAGCCTGGTCATTAACAAAAAGTACCTTTCTCCAATTTTTTCCTCCATCCGTGCTTTTATATATTCCTCGTTCATTGGTAGGTTTGTAAATATTCCCCAATACCGCCGCATATACTGTATTATAATCAGTTGGATGAATTCTTATTCTAGGCACATGCCGACTATTTTTAAGTCCGGCAAAAGACCATGTCTTTCCGGCGTTTTCAGTTTTCCAAATCCCATATCCACTTGACACGTTTCCGCGTAGCGTTTTTTCACCCCCGCCCACATAAATTACATTCGGGTCGCTTTTGGCCACCTCAACTGCGCCTATGCTTCCGCCAAAATAACCATCGGATATATTTTCCCAGGTGCGACCACCATTAGTGGTTTTCCACACACCTCCCCCAGTGGCTCCAAAATAAAAAAGATTGGGCTCTCCTGGCACTCCGGTCACCGCTGCAGAACGCCCTCCGCGGAACGGTCCCACCAAACGATATTCCAAACTGGAGTATAGTTCCTCAGGATATTCAGGGACAGTTTGATTTTTCTGTTTTCTTTGGGACTGGACAGGAATAACTAACAGGCAAAGTGCAACCAATAGCACTCCCTTTTTGGAAAGCAGTTGTTTCATTTTTTTGATGCTGAATTAGTCGGTCTTAAATGTAGGGAAAAAGTAGATACTTTTTTGAGGAATTAACACGACATTTTCCTTTGATTTTTTATGATAATTCGAATTCCGACAACTCCAAAATGACACCAATTGTAACAATGTGGATAATTTTATACTAATTCATTGGAGGAAGTAATCATCCTATTTCTTACTTTAGAAACATTAACACAAAACACTTTACCATGGATATTTTTAGCAAGATCAAAGAAAAACTCACTCATGAGTTTATTGATATAATTGAGTGGCTCGATTTCACCGATGACACTATAGCTCATCGATTCGAGCGCTACCAAAACGAAATTAAGAACGGAGCTAAGCTCATTGTTCGGGAAGGACAAACCGCAGTCTTTGTAAATGAGGGACAACTAGCTGATGTCTTTACTCCAGGCACCTACAACCTCACCACCAAAAACCTACCTATTTTGTCAACCCTTAAGGGTTGGAAGTACGGGTTCAATTCACCTTTTAAAGCAGAAGTCTATTTTGTAAACACTCATTTGTTTACTGATGAAAAATGGGGTACAAAAAGTCCCATCACTTTGAGTGATGAGCGTTTTGGTTTAGTGGAAATTAGAGCATTTGGCACCTATGCCTTTAAAATTTCTGATGCAGGTAAATTCATAACCGATATCGTTGGAACGGACAATAACTTCACCAATTTTGAAATCAATGAGCATTTAAAAAGTTTGATTGCTACTCGATTCACGGATACCGTTGGCGAAGCCAATCTTCCCATCGAATTATATGCCGCAAATACTTCTGAACTTTCTGATACTTGCAGGGAAGTAATGGCGCCAGAATTCCAAACTGTTGGAATCTCCTTGGAGAAATTCTATATTGAAAATGTCTCCATGCCCGAAGATCTCAAAAAAGAAATCTTTGAGTACAGCAGAATCGATAAATTGGATTTGGACAAGTTGACCAAGTTCAAAACTGCCAAAGCTATTGAAGCCGCCGCCAAAAATGAAGGCGGAACAGCTGGTGCCGGAATGGGTATGGGTATGGGTTTCGTATTGGCTCAGCAAATGGGGGGCATGATGAATCCACAAATGGGAGGAAATCCCCAAATGCAACAAACAGGAGCTCCACTACCTCCACCAATACCAGCAGCCATTCAATATTTTTATGCAGCAAACGGAGCTCAACAAGGACCGGTTTCTTTTGAACAGTTGCAAGCGCTTTTTGCAGGTCGTACCATAAATCGGGACAGTTTGGTCTGGAAACAGGGCATGGCCGGTTGGACAGCCTTAAAGGATGTTGAAGAGTTAAAATCGTTCTTGGGAGGAAATACCCCACCGCCTTTGCCGAACTCATAATATTATTTCTATTAAAACAGGACTCCATAATAATTTGATTTCCGCCTTCGCGGGAATGACAGCATGGATGAAACAGTAAAAAAAACAGAGTTAAAAAAATCCTGTGTCAATTGCGGTGCAGAGCTCAAATACAAACCTGGAACTACCAACATTAGTTGTGAATATTGTGGACATGAAGAGTCCATCAAAATTGATGAAAATGGATTCGAGGAATTAGAGCTATACCCCTATTTACAGGAAATGGGTGCCCAAAAACACAGCGAGGAGATTTCCATGCTCCATTGCAAAAATTGTGGGGCCAATCAGCATGTTGAGGAAAATTACAAATCACTGCATTGTGTGTATTGCAGTATGCCTTTGGTCGTTGAAGATGCCTACAAAGAGGATTGGATCTTGCCTGGGGCCGTACTCCCTTTTCAGGTTGAAAAGGAAAAATCTTTTCTTATTTTTCAGAAATGGGTGGATCGTTTATGGTGGGCTCCCAATAAATTGAAAAAGGCAGCGCTTGATCCTCAATTCACCAAAGGCTTGTACTTGCCCTATTGGACTTTTGATGCGCAACTCTCCGCTTCCTACACCGGGCAAAGGGGTGAATATTATTATGAAACCCAGCGATACCGAGATAATAATGGCAAAACCCAGACACGACAAGTTCGTAAAACGCGGTGGTATCCAGCTTCGGGACATGTATCCGGTTTTGTTGATGATACTCTGATTGAAGCATCTAAGCAACGTTCCGGTAGAATTCCAAATAAAATTGCACATTGGAATTTAAAAAAATTGCAGCCTTTCAACAGTAGTTTTTTATCTGGTTTTGTCACCGAAAAGTATACGATTCCTTTAAAGGAAGGCCATCTCCATTCCAAAGACGAAGCGCGAAATATTGCAGATAGATGGTGCAGGCAAGATATTGGTGGGGATACGCAACGGATCACCAGTATGGATATGAAATTGACTGAAGAGACATTCAAACATATTTTACTTCCAGTGTATGTGAGTGCCTATCGCTATAAAGGCAAGGAGTATAATTTTTATATCAATGGGGAAAACGGACAAATATCTGGAACTCGTCCGTACAGTTTCTGGAAGATTTTTTTCGCTGTTGTCCTTGTTTTATTGGTCATCGCCCTACTAGTTTTTTTAAATGGATAGCAAAGGTTGGTGCAAGCCTATTTTTACCATAGAAAGTGACCAAACGTCTTCTATCGTGTCTTAATCCGTATATAATTCATATTAACCATTAAATCACATAATATGCTGACTAAGAAACTAATGGCCTTCATTATGATGTTTGGCTTTGTTGTTATGTCCTGCAAGGACACCAAAAGGGAGCAGGAAGAGCTTAACCAAAAACTGGAGCAAATTGAAGCTGTTGAAACAGCCGTTGACTCGACACTCAGTGTGGTAAACGAAAAAGCAGAACAAGTAGAAGAACTTATTAAAGAACTGGACAGTATTTAATCCCAAAAACGAGAAAAAATGAAAAACATAGCAAAATCTATATTCCTTTTAATTATGATGTTTGGTCTTGTTGTAACTGTAAATGCACAAGGTAAATCCCAAGAAAAAGGAAAAAGCAAGGCTAAGACCGAAAAAGTAAAAAAAGGCAAAAAGGAAGTTCAAGATACCGCCGAGGATGCTCAGGAAGTAGGTGAGAAAATGAAGGAGAAGGCCCAAAAAACGAAAGGAAAGGGAGAGAAAGATGTTGGGGAGGTGGAGAGTGAAATTGAAAAAGCTGAAAAGGTAAACAAAGGAAATGCCTACGGTAAAAACAAGGGTGACATGTCAGGAAAGGAGTTTGGTCAATACCGTGCTTCACAGGCAAAGGAAAAACTAATGGCTTCTGAAAACATGCTCCATGAAGACGAAGAGGTTCTTAAAAGAGGCAGAAAGTCATTAGAAGATGCCAAAAAGAGGGTTGAAGAGGCAAAAGAAAAAGGAGAAGAGCCTGAGATAATTGCCCAAAAAGAGGAGAAGCTTAAAAAGGTGGAGGAAAAACTGGATGACCTGGAAGTTTCCATTAAAAGAGGAAGGGAAAAGTTAAAGGAAAAGACGGAACAACTTAAAAAGGTTATTGAACCAGAAGTAAAACAATAAATCTCTTTATCAAATAAACACTTGAGACCACCTGTCCATTAAAATGGGCGGGTGGTTCTTTTTAAATTGGTTTTCTATTAACCCACAAGCTATATTCGCCAACTAAATCTTAAAGTTTTGGCTGTCAGCCCTTAGAATCCTTACTTTTAGCTTATGTCAAAACAGATTTCCCTTATTTCCATTTTTGTGCTGTTGAACATGGGTATTGGCCGCATGTTCCAAGAAAGTTTGGGTGCTACCTGTTTTTCTGAGCTATCCATTCTTGCCATTACAAGCTTTTTCTTTTGGAATGTTTCTGCAAACCAGATTAAAGTATTAGCATCGAAATGGGCAGTAGATTCGACAGGAAAAAACATTCTAGTACAGGGAGGAATTGGACTTTCTGCCTCTGCCATAAACATTCTGGTTGGGCAGGTGCTAGTGGTTTTTCTCATGACCACGATATACAATTGCACTTCTCCCAGTTTCAATATGCTCAATGCAAGCCTTACCAATAACATTGCGGTGAATTTGCTCTGCTATTTTTCGTTGCTCTTTTATTTTGTAGGCATTAAAAAAGATACTTCTCTTTCTAAAAATACCAATGGAACCGAGCAAAAAAGTCGTGTTGCCGTTTCAAAAAGAGGGTCACAGTTTCTTTTGGAGCCCCGCGAAATTGTTTATGTGGAAACCAGCAATAACTGCATTGTTTTGCATACCCAAAAAGGCAAGTTTGTAAAATATCAAAGCCTTCGTTCATTTTCAGAAACACTTTGCCCAAACACTTTTAAACGAATTCATCGCTCGTATTTGGTCAATTCGGAATTTATAGATCAAATCCAAAAAAACAATAGCGGAGATGGCAAGCTTCGCTTGAAAACCGGGGTTAATTTGAAGTTCAGTAGAACCTACCTGCAAGAACTATCACATATTTAGATTCCGCAACTCGCCCCTTTTTTCCCGCAGCTTACGTAGCTATTTTTTATTCCCCGCCGGTACACAGCTAGTTTTGGCAAAAACTGGTTTTGCTAATGCGATATCTTTACATGATTCCTGTGCTGTTGGTTTCGACAATTTTGTTTTCCCAAGATTATCTAAACAGTAGTGAAAGCATTCACGGAACGAAAGAAAAACTTGATCTTGATGGTTTTTTGAACGAGACACTTTGGAAGAACGCACAAAGTTTTCCATTTATGGAATGGCAACCAGATTGGGGAACACCTGATAGTCTAACAACACTTTTCATCACCTTTGATAATAACTATTTGTACGTAGGTTTAGATGCCAAAGACCCAAATCCTGATAAAATCATAAGCCGAAATTTAGTGCGTGATGGGTGGTATGGTGATGATTACTTTGCCTTTCAAATTGACCCCAACCGAACCAAAAAAAATGCTTTTATTTTTAGTATCTACCCTTCGGGCAGTAGGTATGATGATGCCATATACAATGACAATGTTCCTTTAGGCAATGCACCCTCCACACCTGCTTATGACATGATCTGGGAGGGCAAAACCCAAATAACCGAAGAAGGCTGGCAGGCGGAGTATCGAATTCCATTGTCCAATTTACGGTTTGAGATCAGGGATGGGGAGGTTTTAGGGGGTATCTCGGCACAACGAACAATCAATTATGATAATAAATTGTTAGTGTATCCAAAAGTTCCACAAAATATTACAGGGGCCAATGGCAAACCCTCTCTTAAAAAACCGGTTCGTTTTGTAGGGTTACAACCCAAAAAGGACCTGCAGATCACTCCATATCTTTTAGCATCGACCCAAACCCAATTTCAACTTTCCGAAGATGAAGCCCAATATCAAGAAAATGCATTCAACGAGCTGGATGTCGGTTTGGATGTCCGCTATGGCATAACTCCAAATTTGACTTTGGACCTGACTTTGAATACCGACTTTTCGCAGGTGGAAATCGATGATCAAGTAGTAAATCTAGGACGTGTTTCCATCTTCTTACCAGAACGTCGGAAATTCTTTTTGCAGCAGTCAGGCCTTTTTGATTTTGACCTAGGCATTCTTTCCCAACTTTTCTACAGCAGAACTATCGGCATAAACAATGGGCAGTTAACACCCATCATCGGCGGGGCAAAATTGACAGGGGAATTGGGAAATTGGGATTTGGGCTTCCTCTCATTACAGACCGAGGGAACAACTATAAATGACAATGCTTTGCCCACGGAGAACTTTTCCGTTTTACGACTTCGACGCAAAGTATTCAACGATAGATCTTTTATTGGATTTATGGCCACTAATCGGATTCGTGAGGATTATGTAAACACTGCCTTGGGTGTGGATGGCGTCATCGATGTGGGTAACGAGAATTTTATCATTACCTCTCTGGCCACAACAGTTGAAGGTAAAAACTATTCCAATTCGAGTTTTAATTTGATAGATAATTCCCGCTTTGCCTTCCAGTTTGCCAAACGAAAGCGCGATGGTTGGTTTTATAGAACTGCCTATGAATACTCAGGAGAAGAGTTTAATCCTGGCATGGGCTTCTTGCTTCGTGAAAAGCACCACAACGTTTATTTGGGTCTCAACCATGGAAAGTTTAAGACCAATAATGAAGAAAACACCTTTCAGTATAGAAGGTGGATGCCCGTTAACTCGGACCTATACTTTACCACAGATTTCAGTAATGTGCTCACTTGGTACAACCGAAGTCAATGGACAGGAAGGTTTTTCAATAACGATGAAATCTCCATTTTCGGGCAGTTGCAATATGAGTTTTTGCAGGACCCTCTGGTATTCTCTAAGGAG
Organism: Flagellimonas sp. S3867; assembly: GCF_014698935.1. Taxonomy (GTDB): domain Bacteria; phylum Bacteroidota; class Bacteroidia; order Flavobacteriales; family Flavobacteriaceae; genus Flagellimonas. The sequence continues at coordinate 914,401 of NZ_JACVMN010000002.1, read as the reverse complement.
ATAACCATCCCCGAAGGGGATTATTTCTTCACCTTCTTTGGCGCATCATATTCCAGTGGGTTTCAAAGGGCATTCAAAATTCCCATTTCTGCAGAATATGGAAGTTTTTTTGATGGCGAAAATTTGGAGTTCCGCATAAGCCCGGAATGGAGCATCAATGAGCATTTTACTTTGGAAGGTTCTTGGCGCATAAATTATCTCAACTTTAAAAAAAGAAATGTGGATGAATGGATCAATGTGCCCCAACTTCGTCTAAATTGGGCATATAATCTTCATCTTTCAGGTAGTATGACCGCGCAGTACAATTCTATTCAAGATCAAGTTTTTGCAAGTGCTCGCCTACGTTATAATTTTAAAGATGGACATAATTTGTACATGGTCTTCAACCAAGATTACAATACAGGTTCAGCTCAAATGGGTATTCCATTGCCACGATTCAACAATCGCTTGTTAACACTAAAATATTTATACACCTTTTTCTAAATCAACATATTATGAAAAATTTGATTTTGCTTTTATTTATTTTCATGCTTTCATTCTCCTGCGATCAACAAAACTCTGAAATGGGACAAACATCCATAATTAGTGCTGAAGACCAAAAAATCTTACGAAACTTTAAAGAAGTACAATGGCCAAAGGCATATCGTGAACAGGACACTGTTTTGCTCGACAAAATTTTAGGTAATGATTTTCAAATGATCGATGATGCGGGCAACTGGTCCGACAAAACCAAAGAACTTGAATGGATCAAGGAGAATGCCATGGAAAATGATTCGTTCTTTTATGAAATAAAACGTTTGGATGTACTTCCCAACGGGACTGCACTGATTTGCGGAACGGGACATATTTTTAACGATAGTACCGAGACCATTTATCAGTCCAGTAATGTTTTGATCAAACGCAAAGGAGCATGGAAAGCGGTTGCTTCGCATGTTTCTGGTATCAACAAGCTGGATTGATTATAAGCGTCTGGTTCACTTCATCCCAATTTTAGTTTAACATATTTTTAAAAAGACAAGACTATTTATCACTTAAATTGGAGGAAACAATCAACCCTATGAGAAAACTTTTATGGGCATTCATTTTCATTTCTTCATCCCTTAAAGCTCAATCGGTTGCGTTGGATTTTGAAAAAGATCTGATTCCAGAAGGCATAGCGGTGCACATCGCATCAAACAAAGTATACCTAAACAGTTTAGTAAAGAATAAGATTGTACGTTGCAACCTAGATGGTTCAAACCCGGAAGATTTTGTAAGCACTGATCAGTACGGTTATCTTGCCGGATTTGGAATGATCATAAAGGGCGATATCCTATTCGCTTTGGGAAACAGTCTCCCAAAAATCAACAACACATCCATTTTGTTGTTGCTGGATGTTGCCTCTGGCAAATTGATCAAATCCTATCCCCTAAATATTCCTGATTTTATCTATCTCAACGACATTGCTATTAGCTCAAGCGGAGCTATTTTCATTACCGACTCGGAAAGCAACAATATCTACACGATAAACGAGTCCACTGACAAGCTGGAGGTCTTTTTCTCCAATGACGAAATCAAACATTCCAATGGAATTGCCATTTCTCCTGATGATAAGTTTCTCTATTTTGCCTCATACACCAGTGGGATTCGTATTTTGGATATTGCCACTAAAAAGCTGGTCAATCAACCTAACGACCATAAAGGAATTGATGGCATGAAATTTTACAACAACAGTTTAGTTGGTATAGTAAATGGTAGACGAGACAGAACCCTAAATGGTGTTTATCGCTTTCATTTAAATGAAAATAAGGCTGAAATCGTACATAAAGAAAAGCTACAGAACTTCCCGCGCTTGTCAGATATTCCGACCACTTTTGATTTGCACGGAGACACCATGTATTTTGTTACAGATTCCCAAATGGATTTGCTGGACCAAGAAACCAATGAAATTACAGATGCTTTAAAATTGGAAAACTATCAGTTGTTGATTTCAAATTTGGTAAGCCATAGCAAAAACAATGAAAAAAGTAATGTAATCTCCAAAAGATACTGCACCGAAATTGGCCGTTTTGACCTGCTTTTTGATCATGACGAGGTAGCTGGGGCATATTTTTTAAAACATAAAAGTGTGTTGGGTGGCGTTTGGGGAAAATTGAAGGACAATGTTATGACAGGCCGTTGGCAAGATTCAGACGGAGAGGGTGATATTATCATCACCTTTACAGACGATTTTTCGTTTTTTACTGCAGATTATTGCGCGGACAACGAGCCCGATAAGTGGTACAAAGACACCTGGCATGGCGCACTAAGGCCCAACGAAAATGCTTCCTTTGATTTTAATGGTAAAACCTATCGATGTGAGTAAGTGTTGTTAATCCAAAAACTCCAAGCAAACAGGACTTGCCAGTTGTAGCTCATTTAAGAACTCAAGAGTACCTTTTTCAATATCTCTTTTGTATATGGTAATGTTGTTGCTCCTTTGATTGGCGACCAATAGAAAATTTCCGGAAGGATCCAAAGCAAAATTACGCGGCCAATCACCTCGAACAGATTCCCTTCCCACCAAACTCAGTTTTCCAGAATTGGGATGAACCTCGAATATTACAATAGTGTTTTCACCTCGGTTAGACCCGTACAAAAATTTTCCGTCGGGTGAAAGATGCACATCGGCACAATAGCTTTTTCCTTCAAAGGCCGCGTCAAGTGTACTTTGTGTTTCTATTTCCTTAAAGGAACCATCCATTTTTTGTTTGAACACTGTAATGGTAGAATTCAACTCATTGATCACATACAGAAATTTGCCATCATCAGCAAAAGTGAAATGCCTTGGTCCGGCCCCTTCGGCTAAATTAAGCGTAGCTTGTTCTGATGAAGCAAAAAAATGATTCAAATTGCTGTAGCGTTTGAGCGCATCAAGTCCCAGATCGGCTACAAATAGATCATTCCCTCTAAATTTTGCCATATGGGCATGGGATGTTTTTGTGGTATCCAATATCTTATGATCAATTATTTGAGAGGATAATACAAGCGATCCACTTTCTCTCAGCTTAAAGACAGCAACATTTCCGCCAGAATAATTTGAGGCGGCCAAATAACCATTTCCTGAAAGCGCAACGTGACACGGATGCTTTCCAGCTGTTCCCATACTGTTCAACAGCTCCAACTTGCCATCCTTCAATTTAAACGCAGTGACACCTCCTCCCAAACTGTCATAATCTGCGGTTTCTTGAACGGCATACAGGTTCTTCTTGTCCTTAGAGATTTTGATAAAAGATGGATTGGGCAAAACCGCAGCTAAATTTTTATTCGTCAGTTCTCCTGTACTCCCATCAAAAGTGAATTTATAAATGCCTTCGCTATCTCCATCCGTATAGGTCCCAACAAATAATTGAAACTCCTTTTTTACTTCTTTCTTTTCAGAACATCCAATCAAACCCATCAGCGAAACACTTAATATCAAACTAAAAATTCTCATCTTTTAAATTGTCTTTTGCTAAAAATAACAACTAAATCTGGAATGCGGATTTTATTCATTCCATCTTTATATTTTTGAAGCATGACGAAAGAGGCCATAATATTGGTTTTAAGCTGCCTGGGAGTTGTCCAAGCGCTTTTTCTTTCGGGATATCTCTTTACGCTTAATAAAGGCGATAGGAAGGCTAATATCTTCCTGGCTTTTATCATTTTGGGCTTGACCATCCGTATTGGTAAGTCGGTGCTCAATGTTTATCTGGACTTAATGCCTTGGCAACGTAATCTTGGACTTTCAGGAATCCTTTTGGTAGGACCCTTTTTATGGTTCTACGGAAGAGTATTATTATCAACGACAAAAATAATTCCTCGTAAAGATTATCTCCATCTGGTTCCATTCGTTCTTTTCGCTTTGTTGTGTGATTTCATTCCAAACACTAGGTCATCCGCTTCATATATTATCTATCTCATGGTTTTTGGGCATTTGGCGATCTACATTGGCTTATCGTTCTTCGTGTTCTTTAAATACCGGATGAAAGTACATTCACAACGTGCAAAATGGTTTAGAAATTTAGTTCTGGGGGTGGCACTCATTTGGATTTTTTATATGGGCAATTTGGCCGGGGTATTTTCCTATTACATAGGTGGCGCTCTTTTCTTTTCTTTACTGATATATATATTCTCCTTTCTTTTTCTTCAAAAGCATGCCTTTCAATTGGGCAAATACAATACTTCAACGCTAGACCCATTATCTGCAGAACAGCTTATGTCGTCATTAAAAATACTGTTTGTAGAACAGGAGGTTTTTCTGGACAACTCCATTTCTCTTGAAAGAATAGCAAGAAAATTAGATGCTTCTCCAAGAAAGTTGTCACAAATTATAAATGAAAAAGAGCAAAAGAATTTTTCGGATTTTGTGAATGGCTATCGAATAGAAAAAGCCAAAGCTTTGTTATCCGACCCAAAATACAATAAAGAAAAAATTATTGCCATTGCTTATGATTGCGGTTTTGGAAACGTAACATCCTTCAATTTGGCGTTCAAGGCAAAAACCCAACTAACACCTTCTCAATACCGAAACAAATCCAAAAACCTTTGATTTTCGTTTTAAGAATCATGATTCTTAAAGAAATTCCGAGCTAGTTTTTCATCATTTGCATGAAAATTATAGCTAATGAAGAAACTTGTTCTTTCCTTGTTTGTTCTTTTTTTAAGTTGTGAAAGCCACAAAAAAGCTTCCAATTTAAAATCTATTTCGCCCATTCCCACAAAACAAATTGTCATGGATGGGCTTAACCATCCATGGAGCATCGCTTTCTTATCCGACAAACAGGCTTTGATCTCTGAAAAGGACGGTAACCTATTGAGGGTTAACCTCCAATCAAAAGAAAAACATGTCATTAAAGGATTCCCATCTGATTTAACGGATAGCATTCGCGCAATACATTTTGGTGACAACTCAGGCATCTTTGAGGTTTTGATTGACCCAAATTTTGAAACGGAGTCTTGGGTCTATATGAGCTATGCGGCCAAAAAGAAAGGGTTGGGTACAACTACCAAAGTAGTTCGGGCAAAGTTGGAAAATGATTCGCTTTTTAATCATGAAATCCTAATTGAAGCTGAACCTTATACCCGCGAATATTTCCATTATGGTGGTGGAATGGTGTTTGGGCCTGATGGAAAACTTTATGTGACCATTGGGGAACGATTGTTTTGGGAACGTGATGAACCCGAGGTTCCCATCGCTCAAGACTTATCTGATAAACGTGGAAAAATCTACAGAATAAATCTGGATGGAAGCATCCCAATTGATAACCCTGATTTTGGAAAAGACGCAGTGCCTGGACTTTATGCCTTGGGAATTAGAGCTGCCCAAGGAATAGTGGTACAACCCAAGACAGGCAAAATTTGGTTCAGTGAACATGGAACCATTCAAGGTGATGAAATAAATGTTTTGGAGGCAGGGGCCAATTATGGATGGCCTAATGTCACTTCTGGAAAATTAAGGAGTTCCGATTATACTCCCCCAAAGTTGGAAGGCGTCACTTTTACGCCCCCAGTTTGGTTCTGGCATCATACCATGGCTCCGACTGGACTTACATTTTATACGGGAGATGAATTCCCTCAGTGGAAAAACAACCTGATTGTGCCCGGACTCTCACGCGGTAGTCTATGGCGATTCCGAATAGAGGATGAAACTATTAAAAGTGCTGAAGAATTATTCTTGGATGACCGAGTCCGAATCCGAAAGGCCAAACAAAGCCCTGATGGAAAACTCTACATTCTTACCGACTCAGATAATGGTAAACTTATTCAAATAACCCCTCAATACTAAATTAAAAACAATTATGCGTATACTAATTCTAACACTTGCTTTTTTATTTTCAATGATAACTGTAACAGCCCAATCAGAAGAAGCTGCGATTCGAGAAACCATTCAAAAATATCTTGACGGCTCTTCTCACAGCGACCCTAAATTGATCACTTCGGCATTTTATCCCCATGCAGATTTGTTCCTCTCAAAAAAAGATCAGGAACTCTGGGTACTTTCACCTGAAGAATACGCTAATCTTTTTAAGAATAGGGAAAAAGGAAAGTTCAATGGAAGGTTTGGAAAAATTCTGAATGTGGACTACGCAAACAATATTGCCAGTGCTAAGGCTGAGATTGCCATCCCTTCTAAAAACCTTTTGTTCATTGATATTTTTCTTTTGAAAAAATTAGAAGGTGAATGGAAAATTATAAGCAAAGCTGCAACTGCGGTTAATCCATAAAAGAAGCTATCCTTGAGGAACCAATTTTGTTTTGATTTCCTTCCAAAGATAAAATCCAGTTACTATGGTGGCCAATATATCGGCAATGGGAAAAGAAAGCCAAACTCCCAATTCGCCAATGAAGCTGGGCAGTATTAAAATCAACGGGATAAAAAAGAATCCTTGTCTGGTCAAGGTTAGTAATAAGGCCGGAATCGCTTTCCCAATGGCTTGAAAGTATGCCGCTCCAATAAGTTGCAAAGCAATAATCGGGGTAGCCGCAAAAACCAATCGCATTGCCAAAGGTGCGTGCTCCATTACAAAAGCATTGGTGACCAATTCTTCAGGTGGTAAATCTGGTCTACTGCTTAAAAACAAAGACGTAAAAGCATCTGGAAAAACCATGAGCACAATAAATACCAGTGAAGCCACAAAGGCTGCATATTTTATTGCCGTGTAGATGGATTCCTTTACACGGTCGTACTTAACGGCTCCGTAATTGAATCCTGCAATGGGTAAAAACCCTTGGGTAACGCCAAAAACAGGGAAAAAAGCGAACATCAACATCCTTCCAATGATTGCGTAAACGGCCACCATGGCTTCTCCTCCCAAATTGAATAATATATTGTTCATGAGCAGGTAGGTGATACTGGTAACAGCCTGTCTTGCCAGTGTTACAAAACCGAGTGCACCAATTTCTTGTAGGATGGGCATGTTCAACCCAAAGTGAGGGAGGCTAATTTTTAATTCAGAGTTTTTGGAAAGAAAGAAATAAAGGATATACCCAAAACACAACAGATATCCCACTGTGGTTGCCCAAGCAGCGCCCTGCATTCCCCAATCAAAGACATAGATAAACAGGTAGTCCAAAAACAGGTTTCCCACGGATGGAATTATCATGGCCACCATAGCAAACTTTGGTTTCCCCTCTGCCCGAATTACGGTGTTGCCCATCATACAGAGTGCTAAAAATGGAACTCCGTATAGAATAATGGTATAGTAGATTTTAGCAGGGTCAAAAATTGCGCCCTTACCACCGAAAGCAGGAATAAGATCATTTACAAAGTAAAGTCCCAACACCACCATCCCCGTGGTTACCAAAAACGTCAACGTTATTTGGTTTCCGAATGTTTTAAGTGCTTTTTCCTTATCTCCTGAACCCAGTGCTCGGGAAATAATACTTGATCCACCAATACCTATGGCCATTCCAAGAGCCGCGATAAAAAATGAGACTGGAAGTACTACGTTTATGGCTGCAATGGCAATGGATCCAATCCAGTTGCCCACAAAGATGGAATCGACCAGAACGTTCAGGGACATGACCAAAATACCAATGGATGCAGGTACGGCTTGCTTGATCAGTAATTTACCGATTGGCTCAACCCCTAATTCGTCTGAAGATACTTTTGCCATTTACACGGGCAAAATTTCCGTGGTTTGCCAATCATTGACCCATTTGGCCATCAATGAAACCCAAGCATCATTGTCATTAAGGCATGGGATATGAATATAGTTTTCACCTCCTGCTTTTTTGAACTGTTCCTTGCCTTCCATGGCAATTTCTTCTAAGGTTTCCAGGCAGTCGCTCACGAAAGCCGGAGTGATGACAGCCAATCTTTTCTTACCTTCTTTAGCCAGTCGTTCAAACTCAAAATCAGTAAAAGGCTTTAACCAAGGATCATTGGGTAATCTAGATTGAAAGGAAATACTGGTTTTGTCTTCTGGCAATCCTAGGAATGCTTTTACCTTTTGGGTGGTATTAAAACATTGATGCCTGTAACAGGTATGGTGCGCCACAGAATTGGTCGTGCAACAACTATTATCAATTTTACAATGAAACTTAGTTGGGTCTGATTTTCGGATGTGTCTTTCAGGGATGCCGTGATACGAAAACAGGATATGATCGTATTCAAAATTCTTTAATCCTCCAGCAATACTTTCCGACAATACCTTTATATAATCTGAATTGCCATAAAATGCCGGTAATGTGGTGAGCTGCATTTCAGGAAAGTGGGCTTGTTGTTGTTCCATGGTCTTTACTACGACTGTTTCAAAAGAACTCATGGCATATTGTGGATACAAAGGCACCAATAAAACCTCGTCAACCTTCTTATCCTTTAATTCTTGAAGCGCATTTTTAATGCTCATGGAGCCATATCGCATGCCCAAAGCAACTGGCATATCAGTCTGATTCCGTACTTTCTCGGCAAACCTTTCGGAAATAACAATAAGTGGTGAGCCTTCTTCCCACCATATTTTGGAGTAAGCTTCGGCTGATTTTTTGGGTCTGGTTTGCAGAATAATACCTCTTACGATGATATTTCTAAGCCATTTTGGGGTATCAATGACACGTTCATCCATCAAGAATTCATCCAAATAGGGCTTTACATCTTTTGCCGTTGGACTGTCCGGGGAACCTAAATTGACCAATAATACTCCTTTCATAGCGCTGAGAATGGTTTTTATTAGAAGCGATAAAAATACTACTTGAAGATGATTTAACATTTGATTCCCCCAATTTGTTTCTTTATAATTCCATAGATAATCCTAATTTCGAAGGACAAATCGAAAGCCATATGCTTACAAGAATCCTGTTTTTATTTCTCTTTGCTGTTTCCATAACTAGCAAAGCTCAAATTACCTGTACTCCTTCGGATTCTTCTCTTTTCATCTCTAAAATGAAAGCGTTGCACCAAATTGAGGGTAAAAACTTAGGTGATAGCTTGGTGTTGGTTGGAAAGTCCTTTTTGGACACTCCTTATGTTGAAAAAACATTGGAAGTTGGTGATAAGGAGACCTTGGTTGTCAATCTAAGAGGACTTGATTGCACCACATTTGTGGAGAATGCTTTAGCATTCACTTCCATGCTAAAAAAAGAACAATTGGATTTTGACAATTTCATCAAAAATTTAAAAACCATTCGGTATAGAAATGGAATTTTGGATGGATATCCATCTCGTTTACATTACTTTACGGATTGGATACGCAACAACGAAAAAAAAGGCTTGGTCCAAGATATCACTTCAGAACTTGGTGGCAGGGAACATAAAAAGGTCATTAATTTTATGGGTACGCATCGCGATTTATATCCATTTTTAGAGCAGGACAAAAACTATAATGCCATTTTAAAAGCAGAGGCTGAATTGGCAAAAGAAAGTCTTTGCATTTTAGCACAAGATGAAATTCAAAACAATGAACATTTAATTCAGTCGGGTGATATCATAGCCTTGGCAACTTCCATAAAAGGGTTAGATGTGACCCACACCGGAATTGCTATTCGTAAAGCAGATGGAAGAATTCATTTACTGCATGCATCCATTTCAGGTTCAGTAAGAATCACCAAAAAGCCTTTGGTAGATTATCTCAAAAAAATAAAAAGCAATGTCGGGATTATTGTGGCAAGGCCAACCTTACTTTCTCCTTAGGCACCATTCAATTGCTCCCAGCAAATGCTGTTTAAAATCAGCGTCATCATAAGAAGCTTCGGTATGGCCCAGGCCAGTGTAAAAAGATCTTCCACCATCAAACTCGTGATACCAGGCTATTGGGTGGTTATCTCCATTGGTTCCTCCATTGTAAGTGGATTCATCCAATTTCATGAGCACGTTAACTTTTGGGTTCAGATTTTTGAAATTGTACCATTCATCAAAGTGCAACCATTCGTTTTTTAAATGAACTGTTGAAGGATGGGTTCTGTCTACAACATCAATCTTGGCATTTTGCTGTTCTGGATGGCTTTCAAAATACCCTCCGACCAATCTACCGTACCAAGCCCATTCGTATTCAGTATCTGCTGCGGCATGGATTCCCATAAAGCTCCCCCCATTTTTAATATAATTTTCTAAAGCTCGTTGCTGTTGACCATTTAGAACATCCATAGTAGTGCTCAAAAAAATCACCACTTTGAAATTTTTCAGGTTTTGTGGATTAAAATCTTCTGCTGTTTCGGTTTGCAGAGCAATAAAACCATTAGTTCTACCTATTTGTCGTAAAGTACGCGCTCCTTTTTCAATAGCTTTATGTCGGTACCCTGCTGTTTTGGTAAAGACCAATACCAAATCGGGCATTTTTGCTCCTTCTTGAATATTTATAGGCTCTTGGGCATTGGCCATCAAAGCAAAACAAAAAGTAATCAGAGAAAATTTTATTGGGCGCATGGTGTGGTTTTAAGCGCTTGAAGTTAAATATTTTTTGGGTGTGGTACCATATTTCTTTTTAAATGAAGCGATAAAGTGGCTAGCTGTGCTATATCCAACTTTTAGGCCCACCTCGTTCACATTATGGTTTCCGGTTTCCAACATTTTCCGGGCGTATTCCATTTTATAATCGAACAGAAACCCATAAACGGAGTCCCCGTAAATTTGTTTAAATCCTTCCTTCAATTTCTTTAAACCAAGCCCAATTTCTTGTGAAAGTTCGGCCAAAGTGGGTGGTTCGGCCATTCGGGAAATCATAATTTCCTTGGCCTCTCTAATGCGCCTTACGTTATCCTCATCTGCCAAAAAGGGACATTGCTCTAAATCAGCATCAGGGGTTTTGTTGAAATACAATGAAATCAACTCGTATATTTTCCCTTTGATGTATAGTTCTTTTATGGAAGGATGGAGGTTATAGTTCATCATTTGGCTCAGTACAACCGCAATGGTTGGAGTCACCACCTCTTGGGAATAGTATTTTTTTTCTTTGTTCTCATCGCTCAGAAATGGAATATAGTTAGCTTCCGAAGAGAAAAGGGAGTGAAATTTTCCGATGGTCATAATCACGGACAACAACCATGAATTTGGTGAAATCCGAAGATTTAGCGGTAAATCTTTTTGTGTATTGTAAAGCAAGAGCGAATTTTCTTCAGAAACTTCCAAGTTGTAATTACCCTCATTGAATTGAAACTGTCCCTTTCCCTTCAAACAAAAATGAAATTGGATAAAAGAACTGTCAATTTCTCGTTCCAAGCTAGCATTTTCCTTGCTATCATTCTGAATCTTAAGCACATAAAACCCATCTTCAATTAAAATCTCCTCATAGGAACCTTTGGCGACATTTTTCATACAAAACTTTGGTCAAACGAATCAAAATATTCTATTTATAACGATTCTAAATTATATGTTATCTTATCAAAAGTATCAATAAATGCACTGTTTTTGAAACTTTTTGGCCAAAAACACATCTAAAAGTACAGGAGGTGTTATTTATAGTTCCTCTAGCGTTATTTTTTATATACCAGTGCGCCTATTTTTGTGGTGCGATTTTAAATCCTTTATGAGGAGTTATCATATTTCAAAACATAATTCTTTTTATGCCATTGGCCTAAGCTATAAAAAAGCAGATGCCGAGGTTAGGGGAAAATTCAGTTTGGATGTTCCCGCCATAGATAGAATCATGCTCCAAGCCAAAGAGCTGGGCATTGATGGTCTTCTGGCCATTTCTACTTGTAACCGCACTGAATTGTACGGTTTTGCCCAACACCCTTTTCAACTGATAAAAATGCTCTGCGATGAAACAAAGGGCAGCGTTGAAGAGTTCCAAGAAGTGGCCTACGTCTATAAGAACCATGATGCGATTTCCCATATGTTCAAGGTCGGTACCGGTCTTGACAGTCAGATTTTAGGGGATTTTGAAATCATCAGTCAGATAAAACAAGGTTTTTATCGCGCCAAAAAGCACGAAATGGCGAATCCGTTCCTTGAACGATTATGCAACTCGGTCATCCAAGCAAGTAAGCGCATAAAAAATGAAACGGAATTATCGTCAGGAGCAACATCGGTCGCCTTTGCATCGGTGAAATATATTTTAGATCACGTTTCTAACATCTCTGAAAAGAACATTCTGCTTTTTGGTACGGGCAAAATAGGTAGGAACACTTGTGAAAACCTCATCAAGCATTCCAACAATTCGCATATAACTCTAATTAATAGGACCCGTAAAAAAGCTGAAGCTATTGCGGGGAAGTTTCACCTTACCGTAAAGGATTATGGTGATCTTCAAACGGAAATCCGAAAGACGGACATTCTTGTGGTAGCCACTGGGGCGCAATTGCCAACAGTTTCCAAAGCATTGATCTATCCCAAAAAACCATTATTGATATTAGATCTTTCGGTACCCAAAAATGTTTCGGACGATGTAATGGAACTGGACAATGTTTCCCTAGTTCACCTAGACCAACTTTCCCAAATTACCGACGATACATTGGCCAAAAGAAAGGAATTTGTTCCCAAGGCCGAAGCAATTATCGAGCAGGTGAAAAAAGATTTTCTAAAATGGTTGGAAACCCGAAAATTTGCGCCGGTCATTAAGGCCCTCAAAAAGAAGCTCAAAACGATGAAGGCCGAAGAAATTGATTTTCAGTCAAAAAAAATTTCAGATTTTAATGAAGACCAGGCCGAGGTAATTTCGGAACGCATCATTCAAAAAATCACCAAACAATTTGCAAACCATTTAAAGAGCTCGGAAGTCGATACAGAAGATAGTTTGGCACTTATCCAAAAGGTGTTTCAATTAGAAATCGATTCCCAATGAGCAAAATCATAAGAATTGGCACGCGTGATAGCGAATTGGCATTGTGGCAGGCACATACCGTGCAACACAAACTGGAGGAACTGGGGTATGACACCACTTTGATTCCCATAAAATCTACCGGAGACCAGGTCTTGGACAAACCGCTTTACGAACTCGGAATTACCGGAATCTTTACCAAAACTTTAGACGTTGCCTTGCTAAAAGGACAAATTGATATAGCCGTACACTCCATGAAGGATGTACCCACACAATTGCCCAAGGGAATTGTTCAGGTTGCAGTTTTGGAACGAGCAGTTACCCATGATATTCTTGTGCACAAAGGATTGGATTTTCTGGAATCGGAAGAACATTCAATAATTGCCACAGGGAGTTTGCGCCGAAAAGCTCAGTGGTTACATAAATATCCCAATCATAATGTGGTAGACCTAAGGGGAAATGTGAATACCCGTCTTTTAAAACTTATTGAGAATGATTGGAGTGGGGCCATTTTTGCTCAAGCTGGATTGCAACGGATAAAATTGCTGCCTAAAGATGCTCTAGTGCTCGATTGGATGGTTCCAGCGCCAGCGCAAGGTGCCATGATGGTAGTAGCCCAAGAAACTGATGATTTTTCTAGAGAGGCTTTACAAAAGCTGAATCATCTCGGTTCCGAAATTGCCACTGGCATTGAACGAGAGTTTTTAAGAACTCTTGAGGGCGGGTGTACTGCGCCAATTGGAGCCTTAGTTCAAATTAAAAACCAAACAGTTTATTTTGAAGGGGTGTTGTTTTCGCTTGATGGGAAAGAAAAAATAAGTATTGAAAGGAATATTCCACTATCTAAGGCCAAAGGTTTTGGTCAAACTTGTGCCAAAGAAATTTTGGATAATGGTGGAGATAAACTGATGGAAGCTCTAAGAAATGAAAACAGTGCTCTCCACTAAAATACTCGCCCCTTCGCAAAAAGAATTATTACTGAATTCTGGAATCGGTTTTGTTGAGTATAATGCACTGGAGTTTGAATTTTTAGATGTTGAAATTCCAACGGATTATTCAAATCTCATCTTCACTAGTAAAAATGCCGTAAAGGCTTTTTTTAGACGTTCCAATAAATCTGAGTTTTCGAAATACCTTACTTATTGCGCTGGCGAAAAGACCAAATTGTTTTTAGAAGAAAATGGACTTAAAGTCATAAAAATGACTCTAAATGCAGCAGAATTAGGTGATTTTATAGTAATTAACCACCAAAATGAAGCTTTTTTATTCTTTTCTGGGAATCAAAGAAGACATGAGTTGCCCAAAATATTGACAAAAAATAACATTCGGTATAAAGAAGTTCAGGTGTATAAAACCCACCTAAAACCTAAAAAATTCAATCGAACTTTTGATGGTATTCTTTTCTTCAGTCCCAGTGGGATTCGTAGCTATTTGCAAGAAAACCAGATTGATCAAAGTCTCGCCTTTTGCATCGGGTCAACCACATCAACGGAAGCTGAAAAACATACCAATCAAATTATAATAGCTAATAAACCAACCGTGGAAAACGTGTTGGTTCAGGCCATAAAACATTTTAAACAATATGATTAAAAACGACTTATTCCTTAGGGCCCTAAAAGGTGAAACTGTGGACAGACCACCTGTATGGATGATGCGTCAAGCTGGACGTTACCTTCCAGAATTTATGGCCCTAAAAGAAAAGTATGATTTCTTTACCCGCTGCCAAACTCCCGAATTGGCCTCAGAAATAACGGTTCAGCCCATTCGCAGATATGGAATGGATGCAGCCATTCTGTTCAGTGATATTTTGGTCATTCCCCAGGCAATGAACATTGAAGTAGAGATGAAACCCAATTTCGGTCCTTATTTGCCCAATCCCATCCGTTCTACAAAAGATTTGGAAAAAGTTGTTGTTCCAGATGTTAAAGACTCATTGGGCTATGTGCTGGCTGCCATCACCCAAACCAAGGAAAAATTAGAAGATGAAATTCCGTTGATTGGATTTGCTGGTTCTCCATGGACTATATTGTGTTACTGTGTTGAAGGGCAGGGAAGCAAGAGCTTTGACAAAGCCAGGGGGTTTTGTTTTACCCAACCTAAGGCAGCACATGAATTGCTTCAAAAAATAACAGATACAACCATTGCCTATTTAAAAGCAAAGGTAAAGGCTGGAGTAAATGCCGTTCAGGTCTTTGATTCTTGGGGAGGAATGCTTTCCCCTCAAGATTATCAGGAGTTCTCTTGGAAATATATTCAACAAATTGTTGATGCCTTAAAAGATGAGGCCCCTGTAATCGTATTTGGAAAAGGATGTTGGTTCGCACTAAGAGAGATGGCCCAATCCGGAGCATCTGCTGTGGGTGTGGATTGGACATGTTCCCCTAAAAATGCGCGCTATTTAACTGGCGGAAACATTACACTGCAGGGAAATTTTGATCCGGCCAGGTTGCTCTCGCCTCCACCCGAAATTAAAAGAATGGTCAATCAAATGATCCGCGAATTTGGAAAAGATAAATATGTTGCCAACCTAGGACACGGGATTCTTCCACATATTCCTTTAGAAAATGCGAAGGCGTTCATTGACGCCGTTAAAGAATACAAAGAATAAATTAAAAGATTTAATGCAAATCGAATTTGAAAACTACAGCATAAGTCCCATTCAAGAAAAAGATGCCTGGCGCATCTGCGACTTTGTGGTTTCCAATGAAGAAAGACTTAAAGACTATTTTCCCAAGACCCTAGAACAAAATCTCAATCCAACGCTATCGCAGTTTTTTGTAACAAAAATGACCAAAAAATTCATAGCCCGTGAAGAATTTCTTTTTACCATAAAAGAAAACACCAATAGGACTATAATTGGATTAATCTATGTAAAAGAGCTAGGTCCAGAAAAAAGCCAGGGCGAGTTGGCATTTTGCATCGGTTATCAATACGAGGCTAAGGGCATAATGAAGACAAGCATTAAAAACTTGATTCCATGGTGTTTTAACGATGCGAAATTGAAAACCCTTCAGATCATAGTACATAATAGCAATTTAGGCAGTAAAAAAATTGCGGAATACAATGGATTTCAATGGAAGCAAACTTTATTGAAAGAACACACCACTGGCGATGGCGAAACTTTAGATATGGAATTGTATGAACTTCAAAATCCAGTTTTGGAATGACGAACGTCCTGAAAACATTGAACAGGGTAAGTTTAAAAAGCTTTTGGGCTTTGATAAAACTATGCCTAAGGTTTCCACTTTTTGTTTTTCCAACGCTATTTGCCACCAAAGAATGCATGTCAACCTCAACCGAACTATATAGTCGCTTACATTACAAAAACGGACCAGCCAATGCCTTCAGACATGCCTTTTGGAACTATCTGATTGCCAAAAGATGTTTTAGCTGGCAAAAAAAGGTTGATGGAGTGCTAATTTGGACCAAGAAAATCACCGATTGGCATGAAAATGCTTTTCCCAATCGCAAGTTGGCTAAGAAGATGGATTTGCATAATAACGAAATAGGCCGTACGATTTTCAAAGAGCATTTGTCCAAGATGGAAAATCAAGTGGTGGACATTTTGAGGGAAATGACCTCAAAGGCTATTAAAATAGATACTCAAACCGATTTTACTTTAGTAAAAAACCAATTGGTTTATATAATTGACGACGAATGAAGGACAAGTTTTACAATTACATACAACAGCTTCAAGATACCATTACAAGCAAATTGGAGGAAGTCGATGGCGTAGCAAAATTTCAGGAAGATTTGTGGAAAAGGCCCGAAGGTGGTGGTGGAAGAACAAGGGTTATAGAAAACGGAGCAATCTTTGAAAAAGGTGGTGTCAACATCTCTGCAGTGCATGGAGCTCTTCCTCAAAGTATGCAAAACTATTTTGGGGTAAAAGATGCTGATTTCTTTGCCTGCGGACTTAGTTTAGTACTTCATCCTAAAAGTCCTATGATTCCAACTGTGCATGCTAATTGGCGTTACTTTGAAATGTACGACAAAGAGGGAAACATTGTTGATCAATGGTTTGGCGGGGGTCAAGATTTAACGCCCTACTATCTTTTTGAGGAAGACGCGATGCACTTTCATTCCGTTTGCAAAAAAGCCTGTGATGCCCATAACCCTGAATTTTATGCCAACTACAAAAAACGCTGTGATGATTATTTTTGGAACAGCCATAGAAATGAGGCCAGAGGAGTAGGCGGATTGTTCTTTGACTATTGCAAGGCAACGGATGGAATGTCAATGCAAAATTGGTACAACTTCGTAACCGAGGTCGGAAACAGCTTTTTAGAAGCATATGTACCAACTGTTATAAAAAGAAAAGAGCTTCCCTATACCCAAAAACAAAGGGATTGGCAGGAAATTAGACGTGGCAGGTATGTGGAATTCAATTTGGTTCACGATAAAGGCACTTTGTTCGGTTTAAAGACCAATGGACGTATTGAAAGCATATTAATGAGTCTTCCCCCACATGTGCAATGGCACTATGATCATCATCCAGAAGAAGGCAGCGAAGAGGAAAAATTGATTCAAGCATTGCAAAAGCCTAAGAATTGGGTTTAATCAGTAGTTTTGTTTTAAATCAAGCCTATGAAACAAAAAATATATCAAATAGACGCTTTTACAGATCATGTCTTCGGAGGAAACCCAGCTGCGGTTTGTATTTTGGAAAACTGGCTCGATTCCAATGTCATGCAAAAAATTGCTCAAGAAAACAATCTAGCCGAAACTGCTTTTGCAGTTAAAAATGCAGATGGTTACGAACTAAGGTGGTTCACTCCTGAAATAGAGGTTGATTTATGTGGTCATGCCACCCTGGCAACAGCATACGTACTTTTCAATAACTACAATATCTCTGCAAATGCCATCAAATTTCATTCACCTCGAAGCGGTGAGTTGATTGTTGAGCGAGGAGCAGATGGACTTTTAACATTGGATTTTCCTGCTGATGATACCGTTTCCATCCGTGGAATTCTTGAAATTGATAATGCCATTGGACTTACTCCTATTAAAACTATAAAAGGAAAAACAGACTATTTGCTGATTTATAATTCACAAGAAGAAATTGAAGCCATAACTCCAAACCTCCACCTATTAAATCAATTGGATTGCAGAGGCGTGATAGTATCTGCTCCAGGAAAGGAAGTGGATTTTGTTTCCCGTTTTTTTGCCCCACAATGTGGCATCCCGGAAGATCCGGTAACCGGTTCCGCCCACACAACTTTAACTCCATATTGGGCCGGCGTATTGGATAAAACCAAAATGACCGCCAAACAACTTTCGGAACGTGGAGGAGATTTAATTTGTGAATTTTTAGGAGAACGAGTAAAAATTTCGGGAAAAGCTATGCCTTACCTGAAAGGTGAAATAGAACTCTGATTCGACCCAAACAAATGAAAAAGCTAAGATTAGAATATTCATCCCTTTTACAAGGCGAATTTTCTCTCGGAAAGCGAAACTTGTTGTTCACTTTTCAGGTGAATTGTCCAGGATGTTTTTTCTATGGCTTTCCAGCAATGAATGAGCTGTTTAAAATGTATGACGAACAAATAAACTTTTTAGGCCTATCCACAGCTTTTGAAGATTTTCAATTTAACACCTTGGAAAACACTAGGCTTTTATTGGATGAAAAAAAGCTTGTTGGCGAAACTAAAAAAGCTTTTGACACACATCCTGATGAGTTCCAGCTCTCCGACATTGATTTTCCCATTGCAATGGATGTTTTGGGTGACAAAACGTTCATCACACCAGAAAATGTCGAATACATCGGGAATCATTTTGCAAATTATGGTCAATCCTCTGATGCGAAGCGTGAGCAATTTGATCATAAAATCAAGGATTATTTGAACATGAATCCCATAATCCCCGTTACTTTTACCTTGAATCAATTCAGGGGAACGCCCACCTTTGTACTTTTTGATAAAGATCATACCATTCTAGAGCATTGGTTTGGGCATAAACCCTATGAAGAAGTAGAAAATATTATTAAAAATTGGCTTTAAATATCCTTTCAAATGTTTCCACTAATACGAAATAGAAGACTCCGCTCATCCGAATCCATAAGACGTTTGGTTCGTGAAACTATGGTCTCCCCTGATGATTTTTTAGTACCACTTTTTGTAGTTGAGGGCAAGGGCATCAAAGAAGAAATTCCATCTATGCCTAATTATTACAGGATGAGTTTGGACAATCTCGAAAAAGAAACCAAAGAACTTTGGCAAATGGGCCTTTGTGCTGTTTTGCTTTTTGTGAAAGTCCCTGATAACCTCAAAGACAATAAAGGCTCTGAGGCATTGAATCCCGATGGGTTGATGCAACAAGCCATCAAAATAGTAAAAAATGCCTGTCCTGAAATGTTGGTTATGACCGATGTTGCCCTGGACCCCTATTCCTCTTACGGACATGATGGTATCGTAGCCGAAGGTCAAATCTTAAACGATGAAACTTCTGAGGTTTTGGCTGAGATGAGCGTTTCACATGCACAAGCCGGAGCCGATTTCGTAGCTCCAAGCGATATGATGGACGGCCGCATTTTGACCATTCGAGAAGCCTTGGAAGATGAAGGTTTTCAAAACACTGGAATCATGAGCTACTCCGCCAAGTATGCCAGTGCTTTTTACGGGCCTTTCCGAGATGCGTTGGATTCCGCCCCTGTGGACATTGCCAATGTACCCAAGGACAAAAAGACCTACCAGATGGATTTTTCCAACCGTTTTGAAGCCATCCGCGAAACCCAAATGGACATTGACGAAGGAGCGGACATTGTAATGGTAAAACCTGGTCTGGCCTATTTGGATATTGTTCGGGAAATCAAAAACGAAGTTGATGTCCCTGTAGCAGTCTATCAAGTTTCTGGTGAATATGCAATGTTAAAAGCTGCAGCAGAAAAAGGGTGGCTGGATCATGATAGGGTTATGATGGAGCAGTTGGTTGCTATCAAAAGAGCTGGAGCAAATATCATTGCTAGTTATTTTGCAAAAGACTTTATTCGGGTTTTAGGTTAACTTTATAACCTATTCAACCCAAAATGAAAAGGTCAATCCAATTTCTATTTCTTTTCTGTGTTGTGCAATCTGCTGTTGCGCAATTTAGTTCGGAACCTCCTATTCCGTTAAAAATGGAAATTGATGAAGCCTACATCAACCATCAGGTCGACTCCATAATGACTTTGGGAATTCAAGAACAAGCATTTCCTGGGGCACAGATTCTCGTAGCCAAAAACAACAAAGTAATCTTTCACAAAGCATATGGCTATCATACCTATGACAATGTTCAGCGTGTTGGTTTGGATGATATCTACGATTTGGCCTCCGTAACCAAAATCACCGGTCCCTTACCCGCCCTCATGAAGCTGGTAGATGAAAAAAAGCTTGATTTGGATGTGCCCTTCAGTACCTATTGGAAACCATGGGTCAAAAGAAAAAGCAAAAAAGACCTTACGTTACGACAGATTTTGAGCCATCAAGCTGGTTTGGTGCCCTATATTATCTTTTTGAACAAGGTGATGAAAAATGGGAAAATAAAAAAGAGGTTCATCAAGGAAAAACAGAGCAAAAAATTCCAAAGGCAGGTTTAT
Source organism: Flagellimonas sp. S3867 (assembly GCF_014698935.1). GTDB lineage: Bacteria > Bacteroidota > Bacteroidia > Flavobacteriales > Flavobacteriaceae > Flagellimonas. The sequence goes on along the minus strand of NZ_JACVMN010000002.1, from coordinate 894,136 downwards.
GATGGTCTTTTTGTGAAGAATCGTTTTCAGCGAAAAATGCATCGCATCATAAATCGTTCAAAAGTATCTCCGGAAAAAAAATACAGATACTCGGGGCTTACCTTTCTTATTTTCCCTGAATTGATTTCCCAATTGACGGGAACCGATTACGAAACCTATTTAAAAAAATCATTTTACGAGCCATTGGGTTGTCAGACCCTAGGCTTTAATCCTTTGAAAAAGGACTTTCCAAATAAGATTGTCCCGGCAGAACAAGACACGCTATTCCGAAAAACTTTGGTGAAAGGATGGGTTCATGACGAAAATGCCTCGTTGTTAGGTGGTGTTTCTGGAAATGCCGGTTTATTCGCTACAGCTGAGGATATGGCCAAAATCATGATGTTTTATCAAAATTATGGTGAAGTTGATGGGAAGCAAATAATTTCAGAGGGAACCGTCAAAGAGTTTATTCGGGTTCAATTTCCGGAAAACGAAAATCGTAGAGGGTTGGGTTTTGATAAACCATTGATTGGTAACGACACCTTGGCGTTAAACGATGCCTATCCAGCCCCATTGGCAAGTAAAACTAGCTTCGGACATGCCGGATTCACTGGCACATTTGCATGGGCTGACCCTGAAAACCAAGTGGTATTTATTTTTCTTTCAAACCGGGTATATCCATCAAGAGATCATCGAAAACTGTATGAATTAAATATTCGAACAGCATTGCATCAGGTTTTTTATAATGCCTTGGTCAATTCGCAAGAGTAGAATTCATTCCTAATCATTACCTTAGTACAACTAGATAAAACGCATGGGCCTCCTCCTTTTTTACGCATTTATTTCCATTTTCTTTTCATTTCTCTGCTCCATATTGGAAGCAGTTTTGTTGAGTATTACCCCCACCTTCATCAATGTTAAAAAGCAGGAGGGCAAGGAATACGCAACTTTGCTAGAAGGATTAAAAAAGGATGTGGACAAGCCGCTTATCGCAATACTCACCTTAAATACCATTGCACATACCGTAGGTGCAATTTTGGTTGGTGTACAGGCAAAAGTTGCCTATGCTGACCTTTATGGAACGACAACACGGAGCTTGTTTGGATTTGAGTTCACCGAGGATTTAATGGTAGGAGTGGTTTCTACCCTAATGACCATTTTGATTTTGGTTGCCTCAGAGATCATCCCGAAAACCATAGGGGCCACTTATTGGAAACAGTTGGCCAATTTTACGGCCAAAGCGCTAAAGTTGATGGTATTTATCCTTAAATGGATCGGACTACTTTGGGTATTGCAATTATTTACCAAACTTATCGGTAAAAAGGGGCACCATGGAAGTGTCCTAAGCAGGGAAGATTTCACGGCCATGACCGATATCGCCCATGAAGAAGGGGTTTTTCAGGAATCAGAATCCAAAGTCATTAAAAACCTTCTAAAATTTGATGAAATTCTGGCAAAGGATATTATGACGCCAAGAACGGTCATGAAAATTGCCTCGGAAGATACTACCATACAAGAATTTTTTGAAGCCAATCGTCCGCTCCGGTTTTCAAGAATCCCCCTTTATAAAGATCGGATGGACAACATCACCGGTTTTTTCCTTAAAGATGAGTTGTTGGAAGCGATTATCAACAAAAAAGGAAAACAAACCTTGAATGCCATTAAAAGGGAAATTTTGGTCACCAATCGGAGCAAGCCCATTCCAGAGCTTTTTGAGAAATTTGTGGAAAAACGCGAACATGTTTCCTTGGTTGTAGATGAATATGGTTCGGTAAGTGGATTGGTCACTATGGAAGATGTCATAGAAACCTTGCTAGGATTGGAAATTATGGACGAAAGTGACAATGTGGAAGACCTTCAAATACTTGCTAGAAAGAACTGGGAGAGTAGGGCCAAGCGTATTGGAATTATTGAAGTTAAAAATGACCTAAAATAGTGGAATTTGCTTATTTACAAACACCTATGGGTATAGCAGAGCTTGAAGGTGATGAAAATGGGCTTGCAGCTATCCGCGTTTTAGACGAAGAAAAACCTATTGGTATAGTTCCAGAGGTTTTAGAAGATGCAGTTTATCAATTTCAGGAATATTTTGAGGGTAAACGCGAAAATTTTGACCTGAAATTGAATCCATCAGGGACAGATTTTCAAAAAAAAGTGTGGCAAGCGCTTAAAGAAGTCCCCTTCGGAAAAACGCTTTCCTATATGGAGCTTTCCAAGAGATTAGGTGACCCAAAAGCCATTCGTGCAGTAGCCGCTGCCAATGGCAAAAATCCGCTTTGGATTGTGATTCCTTGTCATAGGATTATTGGGAGCAACGGAGACCTTGTTGGATATGCAGGAGGACTTCATCGGAAAAAATGGCTTCTCGAACATGAAAGCCCATCTCCCCAACAATCCCTCTTCTAATTTCTAACAAAATAAGTGGGGAAAAAAGGCAAAGTAATATTCTCTAACAATTTACCATCTGTAGAAGCTTGAAAAACGCCTCCTAGCACATCATCGCCTACGGTACCATAGCCTGTAAGAAAAACTTTCTCGGATTTATGATAAACTTGAGTAGTTATTTGTAACGTTTGGCCGATTTCTTCCTCTACCTCATTAGTTAATGCGAACAAATCTAAAATTGCCAATTCTTGGCTATTTAAATCATAAATCGCAGGGCCAGTTGCAAACCTTGAAGGTTGTGGGTATCCAACATTAAAATAGATCTTGTCATCTATTAAAAACGCGTCATCGACCGGGCCAGGAGAAAATCCCAAGTTTATATCCAACGTAACATTCTCGATAAATGCTAGACTTTTTGAATCATATATTTCCAAAGTAGGACTCACCTCATTTTTGAATATCGCCAAATCCCCATTTTCAGTTATCAAAAAGCTAAATGCTGTGGCACCAAAATTCAAAATAGTGCCCACAGTACCTAAATTGGTATCATAAATCGTTAATTTATAATTTCCTTGAAGGTCTCTGTATGATATGTACAGGATACCATCATACAGCATGGGACCCAAGGTTCTTTCAACATTAAAATCGACATTGGCATCTATTTGATTGGATCCATCCAAATCAGCGGCCAAAATTCCTAGATTACGGGAGCCTGCTGGTCCAAAATATGCAAAAAACGCAGTGGTTTCATTATTTACTCCCCAAGCCACAGATCTATCCGCAATATTGTTGTAAAAACTTGGAAAAGTGTTTACTGCACCTGTGGAAATATCTTTGGTAGCCAATGAGAAAGCTCCTGTTGAGAAGGTATAAAAAGACAACAAATCCTCTTTTTGACCTAATGTCAAATACGTGGGAGGAATCCCGAGTTCCTGGGTGAGGTCAAAAGTAATCCCGCTATCGGAAATTGCATTATAATTATATTGAAAAACCTTGTTCAAATCCTCACCCACCGCAACGAAACTCCCTTTTTTAGACGCAGGAGTATCTTCTTGCAGTTGGTCGTCGGAAGAACATCCGGCAAGGCAAAAAGCCACGGCCAACCATATCCAAGTTTTCAATTTCAAAGCATTTATCAATTACAAGATACGATTTATTAGATCATGCAATCGGCATGTCGATTAAATTAGTATTTTCCATTATGCTCAAAAAACTACATATAGAGAACATTCTCTTTTTGGATATTGAAACGGTGCCCCAACAGCCGAACTTCAATGATTTGGATGAAAATACCCAAGTGCTTTGGGAACAAAAATCGCAGTACCAGCGAAAAGATGAAATTTCGGCCGCAGATTTTTATGATCGCGCTGGAATTTGGGCGGAATTTGGAAAAATCGTCTGTATTTCGGTTGGCTATTTCACCTTAAAGGGGGATGCCAGAAATTTTAGGGTTACTTCATTTGCTGGTGAGGAGCAAAAGTTGCTGAAACAGTTTAAACAATTACTCCAAGAACATTTTAGCAAAGCAATGCATCTTTTATGCGCCCATAATGGTAAGGAGTTCGACTTTCCATATATCGCCAGAAGGATGCTGATCCATGATATTGAACTTCCCTATAAATTAAATCTATTTGGAAAAAAGCCTTGGGAAGTTCCTCATTTGGATACCATGGAATTATGGAAGTTTGGTGATTACAAACATTTCACTTCTTTAAAATTGTTGGCCCATGTGCTGGGCATTCCTTCTCCCAAGGAGGATATGGACGGCAGTATGGTGAAAGATGTTTTTTATCAGGACAAAAACTTAGATAGAATTGTAAGCTATTGTGAACTCGATGTTGTCACTACCGCACAGGTACTTTTACGGCTTCGCAACGAAGAATTACTGTCTGAAGATGAAATTAAAAAAGTATAAAAAAGATCAAGGAGTACAAAAAACTTGACCTTTTAGAAGTTTGTGGCACAATCTTAAAATTGGCGATACTATACATTCTAATTCTTATAAAACTTGGTACTTTTTATTCCAGAATAATCTTGAACCACCAATACGTAGAGTCCCGATGCCAAACCTGAAACATCGATGGACGCATCGGCCCCTCCACTTTGTATGGTATTACCGGAAGTCGTTATTATGGAATAGACCGCATCAGCCGATAATTTAGCATCCAATGTCAACCAGTCCGTTGCAGGGTTTGGGTATACCGAAATCTGTAATTCCTCATTAAAAGAAAATGGTTCATTAACAAAAATCTCGGTTTCGGTTCCTTTAAACACAAACTGAATGTCATCTGAAAAATCGGAGGTGATATTTTCAGTACATATGGCTCTTACTTTGGCTTGATAAGTAGTCCCAACCTTAAGGTTGGGAAGTTCAAAATTACTTTCCCATATCGTCTCATTTTGCCAAGCAGTTTCGTTCAAAGCTTTGTATTGCACCTCATAAAAAGTATCTTCGGTATTGGTCCATGAAACGGTTGCTGATTCTTCCGTTGCAACAAGCAATTCAAAATCAGATGGACTGTTAGCCATGCAATTTGTAACCTGTGCCCCTGATACAATTAAGGAAAAATCTTGGGTGCCAAGTTTCAACATTCCTTTATGACTAATGGTAATGGTATAATTTCCTTTTGCATTGGCAATCTCAATACGCTCAAAGGGATCCACACTGTTATCTCCTTTGGTGGCAGCATCATTGGCATTAGCGGGATTTAATTTCCAAGGTAGGTAGGTTTTCCCATTTTGAGTGATTCGAACATCAAGGTCATTAATCAATGCAGGCGTGCTATTGTTCATATCTCCTCTATTGATAAATTCACCCTCTGGGTCGGTCCAGCTAATGGATACCAAAAGGTTTTCAGAATCATTTGCACGTATTTTCAGTTCATATGTATTTCCTTCGGAAAGGTTTTCTTCATGAATCAGGCTACTATAGTCTTTATTTTGTAAAAGTTCCGCTGCAGTTTTGGCATTCATGACACCCCATCCCATTTTGTAATCAGGGCCTTTGGCATTTACGTCATCTGCTGTATGTAGCGCAAGTCCCTTCAAGGTAGCTGCCTTCATATAAGTTCCATACAGTTCTTCGTGATATTGTTGTAATAAAAGCAGAGATCCCGTTACCCCTGGAGTAGCCATTGATGTTCCCATGGAAGTATCATAGCTGGAGTTACTGCTTGAACTTGTTGAAAATATTGAAGAGCCATCTCCAGCCAAATCAGGTTTTATCCGCCCATCATCTATAGGGCCCAAACTACTGTAACTGGTGACATTGGCTTCTTTGAGTTCTCCCTTGTTACCAATTTTTGTGTTTGCCCCTGCTATTGTTAATCCATTTTTGGAAGTGGCAAATCCAAGTAAGAGGTCAAACCCTTCCGCTGTTTTACCAAAATTGGGTGATGCATTGTCATAAGATCGTTGTGCATTACCTGCTGCCGAAACCATTAAATAATAGGGCGCGTTGTACATGATTTTATCCCAATCCTGGGACACTTTAATATAAGAACCGAAATACCAATCAGGAACCCTATCCGATTTTATTCCGTAGGAATGGTTGCTTAACAACAACCCATTTGCGGCAGCTTCAGCCACTTCTATTTTATCCCTCGTCCAATCGTGTGATAAAACCTCAGCGCCATAGGCCACCCCTTTTGCATTTGGCTTTATTCCAGAAGAAATAAGGTGTCCTGTCACTCTGCTGGCGTGCAGACTAACTTCTTTTGAATTGTCAATACTCCTCGCCCGAGTGTCAAATTCCTGGTGTGATGTTAGCGCGCTTCCAGCATCCCAGACCCCAACCTCCAGACCATAACCGTCCAAACCTAAATTCAAAAGTCCATTGGAATACAACGTATTTGCTCTTGAAACTTGTTTGGATGGGTCGTTCAAAGTTGTATAAAAAAGAGGCGTGCCATCCGTTCCAATATCCTTCAATTCCACAACAGTTCCATCCTTCTGCTTTTCCAATCGTTTCCATGCTTTGGTTTTAAGGAGCTGGTTAATTTTGGCTTCATTGGATCTATACTCTGCCTTCATTGCAGTGACCAAAGAGAAAATCTGATGCTTATTATATGTTGATTGAATGAGTTTTTTGTTGGCATCAGACTGGCCAAAAGCAAAAAAAATTCCCAAAAAGAAAAATATGAGAGGCGAAAAAGTTCTTGTTGCCGAGGGCGTTTTTTTGCAATCCATAATTAAGGTTGAGTAGGATTTGGACTACAAAACTATTATTGAATCAAAAAAATGTCGACAAAAAACCCTTTTATTTCGATGAATTACATCACTTTTAAAGACGAGCTGTTGTGAAATCCCATTTTTATGTGGTGTAGTATTTTTCTTTCTTTCAAATCGATCCCCCTCAGGCAACCTATCCTTCATCAAGCTCAGGATGACATTGGTATCAATTTGTGGAATTCGAGTCAAACACTTTACCTTTCATCGAACTTCCACAATCATTTATTCTCCTTTAAAACCACATATACCGGAAAGTGGTCACTATAACCGCCCAAGTATTTTTTTCCCACAAATGTTCGGAACGGATTACCCTTATACTTGCCCTTCCATTCCTTTAAAAATTTAGGTGAAAATATGTTGGCCTTTTTAAAGCTGTGTGTGCCGTTCTCATAATTGAGAAAGCTATGCGATATTAAGATTTGATCAAACAAACTCCACTCACCTTTATAATTGGCACTTCCAGAATTCGGTGACAACAATTTTTGCATCGGATTAATAAATAATCCTGTTTCCATCAATTTTTGAATGCTCTCCGAGTTTGGGTCATCATTAAAATCGCCCATAATAATGCAATTGGGATTCTTTTCTGTCATTATATTTAATTTTCCGATGATGGTTTCTGCCGCCTTGATCCTTTTGTGTTGGGTTTCATCGGATCCAGCCCTTCGGGAAGGCCAGTGGTTTACAAAAACATGTACTTCCTCATTATGTAATTGCCCATGAACATATAATATATCTCTTGTCATGTCCCGGTCCCCATCTTCATCCTCAATAAGAAGTGGAATAATCTCAGCTTCCAAGACTTCAAAATGTTCACGATGATAAATCAATGCGGTATCTATGCCCCTTTCATCCGGAGAATCAAAATGCACATAATAATAGTCCTCATCCCGCATTGCCTTTGATCCCAACAAGGCATTAATGACATTTTTGTTTTCTACCTCCGCAATGCCAACAAGTATTGGGGCTGTTTCACTATCTTCCAAGCCTATCTGCGAGATGGCCTTGGCCATTTTTTTTACTTTTTTTCCAAATTTGCGGTCGTTCCATACCTTCCTCCCTTCGGGAGTGAAATCATCATCCAACGTGTGGGGGTCGTTCTTAGTGTCAAAAAAGTTCTCAAGATTGTAAAAGGCGACAGTATAATGGTCTTTTAGTATACTCAATATAAAATGGTTTGGTGTGTATTTCTAAAGTTATTAAAACCCAATGTACAAAACAGCTTCGTAAACATTGTTTAGATTTGCACTTTAATTGATTCCATGCTAGAAAAGAAGGTTACAAATTATGAAAAGGCGGTGCTCATCGGTGTAATCAACCGAGAACAAGATGAGCGCAAGGTACAGGAGTATTTGGACGAATTGGAGTTTCTTACCTATACTGCTGGTGGGGAAGTCTTCCACAGATTTACACAGCGCATGGACGTGCCCAATCCCAAAACCTTAATTGGTAGTGGGAAAATGGAAGAAGTGGAAAAGTACGTGAAAGAAAATGATATAGGCTCGGTAATTTTTGATGATGAGCTTTCTCCTGCACAACAACGAAATATTGAAAAGCAACTTCGATGTAAAATTATAGATCGAACAAGCTTAATCTTGGACATTTTTGCACAACGGGCACAAACTAGTTATGCACGTACCCAAGTAGAATTGGCACAATATGAATATCTATTACCTAGATTGACCGGACTGTGGACTCACTTAGAGCGACAAAAAGGGGGTATTGGAATGCGAGGTCCGGGTGAAACAGAGATTGAAACGGATAGACGAATTGTTCGTGATAGAATTTCCCTTTTAAAAAAGAAACTTACCAAGATCGACCGTCAGATGGAAACCCAACGTGGAAATCGTGGTGCTCTGGTAAGGGTGGCTTTAGTGGGATATACCAATGTGGGTAAATCTACTTTGATGAACGTCATCAGCAAAAGTGATGTCTTTGCAGAGAACAAACTTTTTGCCACTCTGGACACCACTGTGCGTAAAGTGGTCATTGGCAACCTCCCTTTTTTGTTGAGCGATACGGTTGGTTTTATCCGAAAATTGCCCACACAATTGGTAGAGAGTTTTAAAAGCACTTTAGATGAGGTTCGCGAAGCAGATTTGTTATTGCATGTGGTGGATATTTCCCATCCCAATTTTGAGGAACACATTGCTTCGGTAAACCAAATTTTGGATGAAATCAAAAGCGCCGACAAAAAATCAATAATGGTTTTTAACAAGATTGATCAGTACGTTCCTGAAACGATTGACGAGGATGATCTGGTGACTGAACGAACAAAATCTCATTTCACCTTGGCGGATTGGAAGAAAACTTGGTTCAACAAAATTGGGGATCGGGCGCTGTTTATTTCAGCATTGAATAAAGAGAATTTGGATGATTTTAGAAAACGGGTCTATGACGAAGTCCGTGATATCCATGTGACCCGTTTTCCGTATAACAATTTCCTTTATCCGGAGCATTTGGAATAAATCTAATTTGCTCCAGCAGGTTTGTTTATCCGTACTGTTGTTGCATTGCTTGAAGTGTCTTCAGAACCTTCCAATGTTACTTCATATTCTACCCAAGTTTGGGAGCCAAACCTAAAGCAAGAAGCCCAAACTACGCTACTCCCGTTATCGGTAAACTGCGAATTTGTTTTGTTCTCTGAACCTCCATCAGAAACTTTGGTTTTAATTTGAAGTCTTTGGATATCAACTTCATCAGAAGAAGTATAAGGAATAGTCATAACAAATGTGCTTCCGGAACCACTTGAAGTATTGCAATTATTAAGTCCATTTAGCTCAAAAGTCTGCGCACTAGCGGTTATTGATGTGTTAGGTCCATCATCTTTGCTACAGTTAACAAAAAGGAATGCCGCTGTACAAACCAAGATATTTTTTATTTTTTTCATCTTTTAAAATTATGTGTTCTCTTTTGATTCAATTATTGAAAATATGCCAGCATATGAACCATTTCTTCTGGGTCAGGCACATGACCGCCGCCAAAAGTCTTGCCGTTTATATGGTAAAGAATGGGTATGACCAGGGCAGCCTCATCGGTAAGAATACAGGAGTCATGTTCCAAAACAACATTGATATTTCCTCCGGCATCGGCAATAGCAATATTCTCAGATCCATTTGAAGCTCCAATCGGTGGATTGGTCTGATTCACAAAATCATTCATAAAGTCAATTGCTTCTCCAACTTTTCGGGTTTTGTTCAGGTAAGCCAACCAAAAAGTGTAGGTGCCATTCGGAATCATGCCTTCCAAAGCGACATTGACAATAGCGCCATCACCTTCACAATGCACATTTAATTCTCCCTTGGCCATTTTAAATTCTGAAAGCGTTACATGGTGGCCATCAGGAGCTTTTATTGCGGTAAGCAATCCCAAAGGCTGGTCAAAAATGTTCGCAGCATAAAGCGGTTCATTGGAGGCTACTGGAGTATTTCCATTTTCATCCATTATTTCCTCCAAAATCTGTACACTCCCAAAATTTAAATGGGCTTGGACTGGCTGTGGCTGAATAACAAAATCTACTTTGGATTCATTGTTTGCCACAATTTGTACAGCGACCGAAGCGCTGGTAACCGCTGCGGTGGACAATGGTAACTCAAGGCTAAGCTCATGAGCTCCGTTCGACTTTCCTTTTAATAAAAACTCCCCATCAAAACCAGTAGGTTGAATTGAGGTTTCAGTGCCCTTTTCAAGTGTTATTCGAGCACCAGGATACACATTGCCGTCTTCATCTTTTACAATTCCAGTTACAGATCCCGGTTGTCCATTATCCGGATTTGGGTCTTGTATATCATCTCCGCTGCTACAAAAAAGCAGGGTAAGGATCAAAAGAGAAATAAGTGTTCCCTTTAAAAACTTCATTAAGATTCCCCAATAAGGAATATGTTCTTTTACATACATAGCTCAAATTTTGCGTTATAAAACTTGGGGAACATTCTACACTTCAAAACTAGATTGTGCTGTCCGGGCGTGCTATAAGTAAAGTGCCAAATGGTAACACTGGGGTTCCACTATTTGGAGATATGATCAAAAGGAAGCGGGCAATGGTTATTTAATAGGAAGACGGTGGGACTCCATAGAGTTCCTTAAAGCATTTGGCAAAATAGGAAAGGTTGTTAAATCCAACTGCGTAGGCAATTTGGGTAACCGTATCGGCTTTTTTAGTAAGAAGTTGGGCAGCTCTTTTCAATCGAAAATTTCGAAGCAGTTCGCCCGGTGCTTCATTGGTAAGTGCTTTTAATTTTCTATGAAGTTGCGTCTTGCTCATCGCCAAAGCTTCTTGCATCTGAGTAGTTCCAAAACTAGCATCAAAATGTCGCTCTTCAAGCAAAGTCAAAACTTGTTCCATAAACTTTTGATCAAGGGAGGTAACCGTTACCATTTTTGGATCAATGGTTGATTCGCTTTGAACAAAAAGCTCTCTTAGTTTTCTTCTTTGCTCGATAAGGTTTTTGACCCTGGCCAACAATTCTTTGGGCTCAAAAGGTTTTGTTAGGTAATCGTCCGCCCCTGTTTCCAATCCTTCAATTTTGTTTTCCACTCCTGCTTTGGCGGTCAACATAACTATGGGAATATGGCTTGTGTCCAAATCAGATTTTAAGGTTTTACAAAGCTCAACCCCATCCATTACGGGCATCATCACATCTGTAATAATGAGGTCAGGTGGATTTTTCCTTGCGGCGGCCAACCCTATTTTTCCATTGGTCGCTTCCTTAACATTATATCTGTTCTGAAGGTGTTCTTTGATGAAGAATGACATATCAGGGTTGTCTTCAACCAGCAAGAGTGTGGGCAAAGTCCCGGAATCTTTCAGATTAAACTCATAGGGTTTCTTCTCCATAACCCCGCTAGCATCGGTTTGGAAAGCTGGTGCTTCTTTTAAAGTTCCAGTTTTTATTTTTTGAACTGGCAGTGCCACCGTAAAAATTGTTCCTTTATTAATTTCACTTGTAGCTGTTATGGTGCCATCCATGAGTCCCACCAATTCCTTTGATAACGAAAGCCCAATTCCCGAGCCCTCATGTTCTCTTGTTGTTCCTCCTTGAACTTGATAGAAACGATCAAAAATAAAGGGGAGTTTTTCTTCAGGAATTCCCTTGCCTGTATCCGAAACAACAAGTCGTAAATCATCATTCAAATAGCTCACAGAAAAGGAAATTGTACCTCCGTCATCGCTAAACTTAAATGCGTTACCTAGAAGGTTATAGACAATTTTTTCCAATTTATCTCTATCGAAAGAGGCCCATAACACTTCGTGCGGAATCTGAACTTTATAATCAATACCTCTTTGGGCTGCATGCGAGGCAAAGGAGGACGCTGCTCCCCGGAGGCATTTGAACACTTCTCCCTCAGCTTGTTCCAATTTAAGGTTGTTTTTGTCAATTTTTGACAAATCCAATAGCTGATTGACCAACTGCAATACACGATTGGTATTTCTTCGAATCATTTTAATGCTCTCTAATTGGAGTCCTTCGGATGGATTCTGTTCCATTTGCTCAATAGGTCCTTTGATAAGAGTCAATGGCGTTCTAAACTCATGGGAGATATTAGCAAAGAAATTGGATTTTAATCTATCCAACTCCCTTAACTCCTTATTGGTTTTCTGTTTTATTCGATATAGATTGTAAAGAAGGCCTGCCAGTAGCAGCAAGATAATTGTGAAAGCGATAATGGCATTGCGTTCGTTTACACGTTTGGTAAGTTGAAGGGTTTGTAATTCTTTCTCCGATTCGAGCAAGGTAATTTCTTTGGTTTGTTCTTCATTTTGGTACTTTGCTTCGATTTCTGTTGCGAGGTCTCTTTTTTCTTTGGTGTACAAACTATCCCTTAAAATGGCATACTGATTCTTGCTTTCATAAGCTTTAGTAAAATTGCCTTCTTTAGCGTATGTCTTTGCTAGGGATTCGTACGTCCGCATTTGCCCTAATCTATTATCTGATGCAATGGCAACTTCCAAGGCTTTCAGGTAATTTGATTTGGATTTACTGGCTTCTCCCAATTTTCCATGGCAGTCTCCAATTACCCTGTATGCTGTTGAAATACCTGTGGAGTCTTTTATATCAATGGAAGTTTGCAGCTTTTTTTGAAAATGCACCAAGGCCAAATTCAACTTGTCCTGTTTGAAGTAAATATTCCCCAAAGCATAATTGATCTCTGCCGCCTGACTTCTATTTCCCATATGCTCATAATTGGCAAGAGCCTGTTTATTAAAATCAATCGCCTCTTCCAAATTGCCCGTCTTGCTGGAAATCAATGCCAGGTTGGTCAGCACAAAAGCTCTTCCTGGCCTGAAGTTTATCTCATTAAAGACACTGTCGCTTTTTTTGAGGTATTGTTTTGCGCTATCGTAATTTTCCAATTTTCTTTGGAGCATTCCCATATTTGAAAAGTTGATAGCATAATCTCTTAGGTTTTTTAGCCCCTCATGATTTTTGGAGGACAAAACATAGTTTTCCATTGCTTTTGTGTATTCCCCCATTTCGTTATATACACTACCTATTGCTCCATAAGACCAGGCCATCCTTAGCGTATCTTTCATCTTAATTGATACCTCCAGATTTTTTTGATGATACATTAATGCCTTTTTATAATTGCCTTTTCGCAAGTATATATAACCGAGTCCATTAAAAATATCTGAAATGGATTTTTGAAGATTTGCTTTTTCAGCAAGCTTTGCGCTAATGGCATATATGCTTATGGCAGAATCATTATACGATTGCGTCCTTAGAAATTCAGCATATCTATTATAGCTCGTTACTTGTAGATCTATGTGCTCCGTGTTGTTTGAAAGTTGTATTGATTCTAGCAAAACCTCTTTCGCCTTTTCCGGTGAATCGTAACGGTGGTATTTGTACAGTTCTAGAAGTGCTTTTATTTTAACCGTATCCAAAGTTGTATTGGCATATACCCGTTGCAGGCTATCAATTTTTGATTGCGAAAACAACAGGGAAGTAAAAAAGAACAGGCCAAGGAGGTGTAATTGTTTCATCTCCAAAATATTAAGTTATTAAAGGTACCTTTTTTTTGGGCAGCTTAGCTCAATACAATGTGATGGAAAAAGTAAGATATCGCTAACACTGGGGTTTCAAATTGTAACAAGAAACCGATGGTTAAACCAAAAATCTACTTTAAAAAACATCATAACAATAGTTTGACGGATAGAATCTCGAAATTTACTTCCTAAGTGCATCAGACGATATGTTTTGGTTTCCCGATGAAATACAAGCGTTAACATTTTCTACCACATCTTTTTGCCCGTTCACAACAAAAATTTAGGACCTAACCACAGAAAAATTACTTTCATACTGTTTTTAAGTGATAGTGTTACAGCCTGATCTACTATAAACTTAACCTACTTGTAATATGGCTTAAAAACACCCCAAAATCGTATATAACCCCATAAAAAAGCCCTCCATTTTGAGGGCTTTTTTAGTTTTAAGGATAGCCTATTAAAATGTATAACTCAATCCTAGTGTCCAATAGGTTTGCAACTCATTATCGATAGTATCGAACGTGGCTGTTGGGTCAGGAGTGGGTGCATTGTTCACAATATAGTTCAAGGTCTCTTGCTTGTTGTTTCGTAATCCAAAATCAAATCCAACACCAATAACCTTCCATAGGGTATAAGCAAAAGAGTTGGTCCAGGTCCAATTGCTCAAGTCTCCACTTTCATAGCTTTGGAACATGGATAGGTTTGTTTTAAAACTTACAGCACCAATCTGCTTGGTGTAATCTGCTACAATTTTTGCACCCAAAGACGAGTTAAAAATGGTGTCCTCATCACTAAAAACAAAATTATAATTGAGTGGGTGAATCACCACAACCAAATCGGCAATTGGGGTCCACGTGCCACCCACACCAACATCCAAATATCCGGGGTCATTAAAATTGCTTAGAATGGTAGTCCGGTATTCCCCAAGTGTGGAAATCGCAAACTTATCATTCAATTTATACCCATAGAGCGAAGTGATGTTGAATACATCGGTTGACTCTCTAAAACCATCTTCGTCATTGGGGTCATCCTTGTCATCTAATTTTACCCAGTTCAGGTTGACGTTGGCCGCGTTTCTCCAAAAGAATTTCTCTTCTTGTTGGTTGGCAAATGCATTTACCGTAAATCCGATTGTTCCTGACGAGTTGTTCGGAATACCTTGCGAAAACCAATTGTTAAAGCCTGAAAGGCTTCCCCCAATGGTCCCAAAGGCTCCGATTTTCCAACCTGGTAAAGCATCCAATTGTGCCTGAATTGCATTTACACGGCCTTGAATAGCGGCAATGGAATCTTTTTTAGGGCCTATTTGGGCTTTTAGTTCTTCTTCAGTTTGTGCATGCGCAGCTACTAGCACAAAAAATGCAGTAGCAGCATAAAGTAGTTTTTTCATAGAATGGAGTTTTGTGTTTAGAAACGCAAAATTAAGAAATGTCACCTTCAAAATGGGGAAGCATCAATTGAAATCGAGGCTTGGTCAATTCCCTGTATAAACTTTAAACCGTTTGTTCTTTCTTCACCTTCCTAATTTTTAGAATCAATTTTTCATGAGAAAGATTATCTACTATAATATTCTTTTCTTTGGATTGTTGCTGCTGGGATGTGGAAAGGATGATAACCCAGAACCAACAGCTGAAGAAAACCCCAAGATTAATAGTTTTAGTCCAACTTCAGGTCCAGTGGGAACCAACATTTGGATTACCGGTCAAAATTTTGGTGCCACGCCTGCTGCCAATGTCGTAAAAATTGGAGAAACAACAGCTACTATTACCTCGGCTAAGGCCACCGAAATATTTGTCACCGTACCCGAAGGGGCCACTACCGGAAAAATAAGCGTAATCGCAAATGGCAAAACCAATGTTGGCGGCACATTTACAGTGACCAAAGAGGCAGAACCGGATTGCAGAGAGCATTTCACTTGATAAAGAAGCTTTAGAATTACATACCAATGACAGTGCTACCCTTATTGCAACAGTTACGGGTGAAACCAATTCTGCTGTAGTCTGGAGCTCAGACAATACCGAAATACTTACTGTTGACAATGATGGTAATTTAGCCGCTCTGCAATCCGGTTCTGCGACAATAACCGTAACCGTAGATGATAAACAGGCAACTTGCATTGTAACGGTAAACCCTGACATCTATGTTGCTGGAAGAGAAGTAGAGGATTCCGGCGCGCTTATTCCAAAATTATGGTATAACCGCAATGCCACAGACCTTGAGGGCTTTCATGCGTTTTCCATTTTCCTTACTAATGCCGATACTTACGTAGCTGGTTATCATATCATTAATGGGGATAGGGCTATTCTGTGGAAAAATAGTGAACCTACATATCTCACAGACGTTGGTAATAACTCTCAAGCATTTTCCGTATTTTATTACGAAACGGATGTTTACGTTTGTGGATTTGAAACAATAAATAATAATAGAGTTGCCACATTATGGAAAAATAGTGAACCAATATATCTAAGTGATGGTTCCAAAGATGCAATAGCACGCTCCGTATATGCAAATGAAACAGGTGTTTATATTGGAGGATTTGATGGAAGGATAGGTAAGGTTTGGAAACTAAATGGAGAAACAACCGTATATCAAGAAGAAAACAGTATCGGTATTACTTCTGTGTTTGTAAGTGGCTCGGATATTTACACTGCTGGTTACGAATATGGTAATGGTGGTATTTTTATTGCTAAAGTATGGAGGAATGAAATGCTACTTTATAATTTAACTGACGGCGCAAAAAATGCAGGGGCTGAATCCCTATATGTATCCGATACAGATATCTATGTTGCAGGTTTTGAACGTAGTGAAAATAATTTGAATGTAGCCAAACTTTGGAAAAATGGTGAGGCAATTGATTTAAGTGATGGGCAAAATACCTCTACCGCACATGCAGTGTTTGTCTATGAAAAAGATGTATATGTCGCTGGAAAAGATGGAAAAAAAGCTAAGGTTTGGAAAAATGAGAAAGTCCTTTATGAATTGAACAGTGGTTCTAGATCGGCTAGCGCATATGGCCTATTTGTGAAATAACCGAATTATTTTTTCTTAAACAACGGAACAGCAGAACAGGCTTCGCCATACATCACGCTTTTGGCCACTTGCTGAATTTTGGACATCGCCAGGATATAGGCATTTTCGGGAACTGGTTTGTTGGAGCATCCTTTTATGATCACCGGTCTATCCTTAAATGGTGACAAATCCAATACTTCAAGAATGGTTTGATAAAGTGACGTTTCCAAATCTTCGAGCTTCCCAATAACCACTTTTTTAGCGAATGGATTTAGTTTGGATGCAACCAACATAAAGGCCCATCCGGGAACAATGGCATCGGTGGAACAGGTCAATGCAACATAAGCATCTTGGTAAGCGGACCAGTCCTGATCATCCAAAGCACCTCTAAATTCCTTTTCTTTTAGAATTATGCCTTCGTGGAGCCAATCTTTAATGTCCAATACAACCCTGCGACCTTCGGGATATAATTCCTCTAGATCAAAGGTTATTAGTTTGCTTTGTGCTACTCTGTTAATAATTTCAGACATGAGATTTGAGTATTGAGATTTGAGTATTTGCAGTTCTCACTACTCAATACCCATATCTAACTTCTTTTTACAACATTCCAAGCTCAAGCTTTGCTTCTTCGCTCATCAGTTCTTGTGTCCAAGGTGGATCAAAGGTGATTTCCACTTCCACGTCCTTCAATTCGTCCAAAGACTTTACTTTTTCCTCAACCTCAACGGGCAAAGTTTCAGCAACGGGGCAGTTCGGAGATGTTAGGGTCATTAAAATTTTGACATCATTATCTTCATTCACAAAAACATCGTATATCAGTCCCAATTCGTAAATGTCAACCGGAATCTCTGGGTCATAAATGGTCTTGAGTACCCTTACGATTTTCTCTCCCAGTTCTTGTGTGTCTATGGTGATTTCTTCGCTCATCATTATATTAGTTTAATTGGGTCTGATAGGCAATGGCATACAATTTTAATTGCTTTACCATACTTACCAATCCGTTTGCACGGGTGGGTGACAAATGCTCTTTTAGACCAATTTCATCAATAAAATTAGTGTTGGCATCTATGATGTCCTGTGGTTTTTGATTACTGAAAGCTCGAATCAATATGGCAATTATGCCCTTGGTGATGATGGCATCGCTATCTGCTGTAAAAACCAATTTGTCATTATCCAGTTCAGCGTGCACCCAAACTTTGCTTTGACAACCTTTTATAATATTGTCTTCTGTTTTGTATTGTTCTTCAATCAATGGAAGGGATTTTCCAAGCTCAATCATATATTCATACCGCTGCATCCAATCATCGAACATCGAAAACTCGTCTACAATCTCCTCCTGTATTTCTGTTATGGTCATTTATACGTTTTGTTCAAAAGTACGATTCGGGCAATTGCCAGTCAAAGCCTTTAAGAGAAAGATAACTTCTTGTTACAGCAACATGTTTCTGGCTCTTTTGACCCCCTCTACCAATACATCTACTTCCTCTTTGGTATTGTAAAAGCTAAAACTGGCCCTTACTGTACCAGGAATCTGATAAAAATCCATAATAGGCTGTGCACAATGGTGTCCGGTACG
Organism: Flagellimonas sp. S3867; assembly: GCF_014698935.1. Taxonomy (GTDB): domain Bacteria; phylum Bacteroidota; class Bacteroidia; order Flavobacteriales; family Flavobacteriaceae; genus Flagellimonas. The sequence continues at coordinate 875,969 of NZ_JACVMN010000002.1, read as the reverse complement.
CACTGCAATTCCCAATTTATCTAAAATAGTTCCAATATCATACGGATGGATTTCTTCTATATTGAATGAAATTACCGAAGTCTTATGTGCTGCTGTGCCATATATTCGCAATCCTTCAATCGCCAATAATTGCTCTGTGGCATAGTTAATCAGTTCATCTTCATATTGCGTAATGGCATCAAATCCGATGGAATTCATATAATCCAACGCTGCTCCAAAAGCAATTCCTCCGCAAATATTGGGTGTTCCTGCTTCAAATTTATGAGGTAGATCGGCATAGGTTGTCTTTTCAAAAGTGACCTCTTCAATCATTTCACCACCGCCTTGGTATGGAGGTAGCTTTTTCAGCCATTCCTCTTTGCCGTACAACATTCCAACTCCGGTCGGTCCGCACATTTTATGGGCGGAAACGGTATAGAAATCCACATCCAAAGCTTGCACATCAGGCTTTATGTGCGCCGCCGCCTGGGCTCCATCAATTAAAACAGCAGCGCCTACTTTGTGTGCAGCTTCAATAATTTCTTCAATGGGGTTTATGGTTCCCAAAGCATTGGAAACATGGTTGCAGAACACCAGTTTGGTCTTTTCTGATAGTAGTCCATGGTATTCATCCATGATCAGCTCCCCATTTTGGTTCATGGGAATCACTTTCAATACTCCACCGGTATGTTCGCACAACATTTGCCAAGGCACAATATTGGAATGGTGTTCCATGGCGGAAACCAAAATTTCATCTCCTTCCTTTATAAAGGAAGAAAATCCGTTGGCCACCAAATTTATACTATGGGTAGTTCCTGAAGTTAGGATAACCTCATATGGTTTTGCTATGTTGAAATGTTTTTGGATTTTCCCTCTGGCAGCCTCATACGCATCCGTAGCTTCTTGTGAAAGGCTATGTACACCCCTGTGAATATTGGCATTGTAACCCTGATAATAATCTACAATCACATCGATTACCTGTTGTGGAGTCTGCGAGGTTGCCGCATTGTCCAAATACACCAAGGGACAACCATTTACTTCTCTATTTAAAATAGGGAAGTCTTTTCTTATGGTTTCTATATTGAATGATGTTTGTATCATGGGTATTCCTTCTGTAGTTTTTACAAAAGACTAAAGCTCAAATCCAACACGAACCCCAAGCTTATTCGCAATAATCTTGTTGATTCTAGTTTTTAACTCGGGAATACGGACACTTTCCAAAACGTTATTGGCAAAGGCATACATCAATAATGCTACCGCTTCCTTTTTTGGAATTCCTCTGGATTGCAAATAAAACAAAGCATCTTCATCCAATTGCCCAATGGTGCATCCATGAGAACATTTTACGTCGTCCGCAAAAATTTCCAGCTGCGGTTTGGTATTGATAGTTGCCTTGTCACTGATCAAAATATTGTTGTTTTGCTGAAAGGCGTTGGTCTTCTGCGCAATCTTGTCCACAATGATTTTACCGTTGAAAACTCCGGTTGATTTCTCCCCAAAAATACCCTTGTAATCTTGATGACTTTCACAATTGGGTTGTGCATGGTGTACCAAGGTATGATGATCTACATGTTGCTTTTCACCAAGGATAGTAACTCCTTTGAGAACGGAATCAATTCGTTCTCCGTTCTGATAAAAATTCAGATTGTTCCGGGTCAATTTTCCTCCAAAAGAGAAGGTGTGAACGCGAACAATACTGCTATTTTTTTGCGAGATGTAGGTATTATCTATCAACGAAGCATTATCCCTGTCATTTTGAACTTTGTAATAATCTACAATGGCATCTTTGGCTGCAAAAATTTCTGTAACGGAATTAGTGAACACTTCATTGCTTGTCAAGCTTTGGTGTCTTTCTATAATTTGTACCTCCGCATTCTCCTCAACCACTACCAGGTTTCTTGGCTGTAACATTAATGCTGCTTCATTTCCTGTGGCAAAATGTATAATCTGAATGGGCTTTCTTGGTGCCTTGTTCTTTGGAATATAAATGTATGCTCCTTCTTTACTGAAGGCGGTATTTAGCGTGGTCAAGGATTCATCCTTTGAAGCAACTTTATTAAAGTACAGTTCAATGATTTGGCGGTACATCGGTTTGCTAAACGCAGCGCTCATCAAACAAACATCGACCCCATCATGTGTGGTTTCGGATAGATACGAACTGTACACCCCATCGATAAATACAATCTTATAGGTGTCAATTTCGTGAAGGAAATATTTTTTAATGTCCTTATAGTCCAGCGTGTTCTCCTCCTTTGGAAAAACACTAAAGTCTACCTTTTGAATATTGTTCAAGGAAGTATATTTCCAAGCTTCATCTTTTTTGGAAGGAAATCCTTTGGTCTCAAAATTTTTGATGGCCTCTGAACGTACTTCGTGCACCGGATGATCCAAATCCACATTGTTCTCGAAGGCTATAAATGATGATAATAGTTTATCTTTTAAATCCATGTGCTCAGTGTTCAGCTATCAATACTCAGTGTTCAGTTTCCTGAAACCTGATGCCTGATATCTTTTATACTACAGATTCCTGCTTTAACCAGTCGTATCCTTTTTCCTCCAGTTCCAAGGCCAATTCTTTGGTGCCGGATTTTACGATCTTACCATCGTGCAAAACGTGCACAAAATCCGGAATGATATGTTCCAATAGTCTTTGGTAATGTGTAATTACGATGATGGCATTATCCTTTCCCCGTAATTTGTTCACTCCATTAGCCACAATTCTTAAGGCATCAATATCCAATCCAGAATCCGTTTCGTCCAAAATCGCCAATTTAGGTTCTAACATGGCCATTTGGAAGATTTCATTTCGCTTCTTCTCTCCTCCCGAAAAACCTTCGTTTAAAGAGCGTGACAAAAACTTGCGATCTATTTCCAACAATTCGGATTTCTCACGAATCTGTTTAAGCATTTGATTGGCCGGCATATCTTCCAAACCTCTTGCTTTCCGAGATTCGTTGATTGCCGTTTTCATAAAATTTGTAACCGTAACCCCTGGGATTTCCACAGGATACTGAAACGAAAGGAATATTCCTTTGTGTGCTCGTTCTTCCGGAGCCAATTCTTCCAAATCTTCTCCTTCCAGAAACACACTCCCTTTATTTATTTCAAATTCTTCCTTACCAGCTATGACTGAAGCTAACGTACTTTTTCCTGAACCATTCGGGCCCATAATGGCATGTACCTCTCCTGCATTTACCTGCAGATTGATTCCTTTCAAGATTTCTTTATCCTCTACGCTTGCGTGTAAATTCTTAATTTCTAACATTGTGTTCTTCTTCAATATTATTTTAAATAGTTGGGTGCCTTGGGCAATTTTTCAAAGTCACCTTTAGCATGCTGTAGGTACACTTTTGCTCCTTTTTCTTTTGCAAAGGTTTCAAAAGCTAACATACTGGCCTTAGTCTGTTCTACATCGGTATTAAAAATTGGGATTCTTTTGTGCTCCCTGTTTTCGTAAAAATGGTACATATCACCAGAGAGGAGCAGAGGTCCATGCTCACCTAAATCTAAAAACAAAACTTGGTGTCCAGGAGTATGCCCCGGCATAGATTTTATGACAACACTTCCATCCCCAAAAACATCGTGATCACCATTAATTTTTTGGATATTCTTCAATTCTTTAATGGCGTTATAATTATCGGCTCTGTTTTCTTGCGCTTCTTCGTTGGCCACAAAATCGTATTCAGGTTCTTGAACGATCCATGTTGCACCGGAAAACACGTTGGCATGTCCCGTATGGTCAAAATGGGTGTGCGAAAGGGTGATGTAATCAATATCTTCAACCTTCAGACCAATACTGGCCAACTGATTGGCTACGGAATCCTTTCTGGAAACTGTAAAAGCTCCGCCTGGAGCTGTAAAAGGTTCCGGCTGACCTACCAAGCCTTCGGGAAGACCTGCATCCCACATTAAATTTCCTTTTGGGTGACTGATCACATAAAATGCATCGGCAAATTCTTTGGATTGACCTGTATAGGTAGTATCCTGAGAAAAAAGTTCCAATTTATTGGCTACTACAGTGCCACCACTAAACGTGTACAGTTTAACTTCTGGTTTTGCAACCTCTGCGGTTTTATCTGCGGAGGCATCTGCTTCTTTTTTTGTTTGTTTACAACTTGTGATGGTTGTAAGCAATAATGTAAGTAGTAGTAGTTTTTTCATTTTGTTGTTTTATGGAAAACACCCCTAAAGGGGGCAATCCAATTTTATCCAACTGAGCCTTCAAGGCTGATTTCTAATAATTTTTGGGCTTCAACAGCGAATTCCATAGGAAGTTTGTTCAAAACTTCTTTACTAAATCCGTTTACAATCAGGGCAATTGCTTTTTCGGTATCGATACCTCTTTGATTGCAATAGAAAATTTGATCTTCTCCAATTTTACTGGTTGTGGCCTCGTGCTCTATTTGTGCTGTCTTGTTTTTTGCTTCGATATATGGAAATGTATGTGCTCCGCATCGATTGCCCATCAACAATGAATCGCACTGCGAAAAGTTTCTGGCATTTTCTGCCCTACTGTTCACTTGCACCAACCCTCGGTAACTGTTTTGTGATTGTCCGGCAGAAATTCCTTTGGAAATAATGGTGCTCTTGGTGTTTTTACCCAAGTGAATCATTTTGGTCCCAGTATCTGCTTGTTGAAAATTGTTGGTCACTGCAATGGAATAAAACTCACCTACGGAGTTATTTCCTTTTAAAATACACGACGGGTATTTCCAGGTTACGGCCGAACCAGTTTCGACCTGGGTCCAAGAAATCTTGGAATTTGTCTCACACAAACCACGTTTGGTCACGAAGTTATAGACCCCACCTTTTCCATCTTTATCTCCAGGGAACCAATTCTGGACTGTAGAATATTTGATCTCTGCATTATCCAAAGCAATAAGCTCTACAACAGCAGCATGTAACTGATTTTCATCTCTTGATGGGGCGGTACATCCTTCCAAATAGCTTACATAGCTACTTTCATCTGCAATGACCAATGTGCGTTCAAACTGTCCTGTGCCTCCCTCATTAATTCTAAAATATGTTGATAATTCCATAGGACAACGCACTCCTTTGGGGATGTAACAGAAAGAACCATCAGTAAATACAGCTGAGTTTAAGGCTGCATAGAAGTTATCCGTTTTTGGAACAATTGTTCCCATATATTTCTTTACCAACTCCGGATGTTCCTGAATGGCTTCTGAAATAGGCATGAAGATAATTCCCTTTTCTGCCAAGGTCTTTTTGAAGGTTGTGGCCACAGAAACAGAATCCACTACAATATCAACTGCAACATTTTGCAATCTCTTTTGCTCATCAACGGAAATGCCCAATTTTCGGTACATTTCCAATAAATCGGGATCTACATCTTCCATGGATTTGTTGGGGTCCGCTGCTTTTGGAGCAGAATAGTAACTGATTGCCTGAAAATCCGGTTTTTCATAATGGACATTTGCCCATTGGGGTTCTTCCATTTTTTCCCAAACACGAAAAGCATCCAAACGCCATTCCGTCATCCATTCCGGTTCGTTCTTTTTCTTTGAAATTGCACGAACAATATCTTCGTTTAATCCCTTTGGAAAAGTATCGGATTCAATATCTGTATAGAAACCATATTCGTATTCTTTGGTTTCCAGCTCTTTTTTTAATTCTTCTTCTGTATACGCCATACTCTTCAATCCGTTAATGACCAATGGTCAACTAACAATTTATAGTGAAAAACTCTCCCCGCATCCGCAAGTTCGCTGTGCATTTGGGTTATTGAAAACAAACCCTTTTCCGTTCAACCCGCCGGAGTATTCCAAAGTGGTTCCTACCAGATATAAAAAGCTTTTTTTATCAACAATGATTCGCACTGCGTTATCTTCAAAAACTTTATCGGTATCTGTTGTGGATTTATCAAATTTTAATTCATAGGACAATCCGCTGCAACCTCCGCTCTTTACACCCACACGAACAAAATCCGTAGAAGCATTATAACCTTCTTCGGTCATCATGGTTACCACTTTTTGTCTAGCTGTTTCTGAAACTTTAATCATTCTTACTTGGATTTATTCTAAATAGCTTACAAATATATGGTATAAGTAGGGTTTTACCACATTTCCTAACATTATAATAACGAATGATTCAATAGGGGTTATCTATGGAAAAGTATGGGGATTATTTGATTTTGATAATGACCAGGTCGGTCATCCCCTTGGATTGAAGTTCAGGAAAATCACTGCTTGCTGTTTCCCCAGCTAAAATCAGGCTTCCCTCAGTATTTTCGATGGCATCAAAACCATAATCCAAGCCGGACCCGCCAAATGTTTTTTGATACTCGATATTGCCCTGGGCATCTGTTTTAATGATCCATAAATCATTTTCGCCCATATTTTCCGTGGTGTCGCCGTCAATGCTTTTAGAATTTCCGGCAATGACAAAACCTCCATCAGTGGTAGGGCTTAGCCCCCTAGCGGCATCAAAAGCGGTCCCACCAAAGCTTTTTTCCCAAACGAGGTTCCCATTGTCATCAATCTTAATCAGCCAAACATCAGACTCGCCATTGTTTTTTGAAATATCGGTATCGGTGCTGAAAGTGTTTCCGGTGACAACATAGGCGTTATCGCCAGTTTTGGCAATGTCGTAAGCTTTATCAATGCCCGTTCCTCCAAAAGATTTTTGCCAAAGCATGTCCCCTTTGTCGTTAACCTTAACGACCCAAAAATCGTAGCTTCCTTTAGGGTTGGTAATATCAAAATCGTTGCTTTCAGATGCTCCGGCCATAACAAATCCGCCATCATTTGCCTGAAGCACACCAAATGACCGGTCGTTATTGGTGCCGCCAAAGTATCTGCGCCATAGTAAGTTTCCATTGGCATCCAACTTGGTGCCCCAGAACTCGCCTACGCCATGGCGGGTTAGGTAACTTCCCTTCCCATTGTTTCCGTCACCTCCAGAGGAGGTCACATCCAGAAATCCTGAAAAGAAGAATCCACCATCATCCGTTTGCACAACATCATGGGAATGGTCATGTCCTGAAAAGCCAAAGCTCTTTTCCCATAATATATTGCCATTAGAATCAAGTTTTAGAATCCAATTGTCGTGAAAGCCTTCGTTGTTGCTTCCATCACCATCATCGCTCATGGCATAACCAACAATCGCATACCCCCCATCGATAGTTTGGATTACCGTTTGTCCGCGATCGTCCTTACTTCCACCATAGGTTTTGTTCCACATGAGATTTCCTTCCGCATCCAACTTTAGCAACCAATAATCATTAACATCGGTGGTTTTCCCAACAATATCACCATCAATGCTATTGCTGAATCCCAAAACGGCGTAGCCTCCATCGGAAGTCTGAATTACAGATTGTGCAGTGTCTTCGCCTGTTCCACCAAAGTTTTTGATCCAGTCAACTTCACCCAGAAAAGTAACCTCGTCTACCACCATGGCTTGATCATCGTCATTGTTACATGAGATGATAAAAACCCACAGTAAAACACTTAATATCTTCTTCATTGGAAAGGGAACTTAGTTGGATTTTTTTACCACAAACAACCCGGAGTTGATGTCGTTTATGATAATTTTTCCGCTACTGAAAAAAGGATATACACTCCAAACTCCATCAAATTGGGCAACATTGCTCGATGGGTATGTGTCGAAGAACGCCTTTTCGCTAATATTTTCATTTTCAATATCTGAAATATCCAAGACCCGCATTCCTGCGGTATAGTTTGCCAAGAAGAATTCATCACCGACCACATATCCATTATGATCAATAGCACTTGTTGGGCCTGTGTAGGTTGTATGTAATTGTGGGTCATCTAAATCCGCCATATCAAAAATCAATGTGCGGGAATTGAATCCAAAATCGGTTTCATCCAATTCGTCCCCAAGAATAAAGAATCTATGATCATCGGTAAACCAACCTTGGTGGGTATACCCAATATTACTATAGCTAAGGGTCCCTATTTGTGTTGGATTGGCCTTGTCTGTAATATCTGCTATCGCAATGAAGTTCTCATTTGCTCCTATAAAAATCTCGCGCCCAGTGTAATCAGCATCGGGTCCATTATAGGTGATTACTTGGGCATCATGGGTGTATCCATTCGTGCCATATCCTCCTACTCCATTAGGACTGGTAGGGTTTTGGATGTCAATAAAGTGTACTCCTCCCAAAAAGGTGTCGTTTCTAGCCGTTCCCACGGGATAGGCAAAACCATTCGCTTCATTTACCACTACATTATGGGCGTTGCCGATTCCGGTGTATCTAGCATCCGAAGTAAATTCTTCAGGTGGATTGCCAACATTTCTAAGTCTTTTTAAATCGAATATTTGCATGCCGTGGTTACTTGCTTCGGCTACAATAAGTGCAAAATCTCCGTAAACTTTAACATCTCGCCATGGGCTAGCAGCGGTAGCCGTTGGTAGTTTTCCTAAATACACAGGGTTTTCCTCATCGGTAATATCTACAAATGCAGTACCGTTGTCAAAAGCGACAATTGCATATTCATTATTGGTAGTGGTATCTGTCCATCCCCATATATCATTTCCTGAATTGGCAGCAAAAGACCCAAGGTCTATTTGAAATAAAAGGTCATATCCGTTGCAAGGATAAATAGCTGCCATTCCACCTTCGCAGGAGGTAGCACCACGGGTTACAATACCCGTTCCAATGTCAATTCCTCCATTTCCGTTACCGGAACCGCCATTGTTGTTACCATTTCCTTGATTGTCATCACTGCCATTATCACTTGAGCATCCAATAACCATGAATGCCACAAGAATCATTTGAAGAATCACTCTTGGCATGCTATAGCAATTTTAAGTTTTTATTAAAGATACAACTTATAATTATCCTAGTTATTTTTGCCGAATGCTAGAAGATAAAAGTCCACAACGAACAGCTTTGGAAAACATGGGTGAATTTGCTTTGATCAAACATTTGACCCAGCACTTTGAATTGAAACACGAATCCAGCGTCTACGGTATTGGCGATGATGCCGCCGTTTTGGATTTCAAGGGAAAGAAAACTGTAGTCTCCACAGATTTGCTTGTAGAAGGGGTGCACTTTGATCTAAGCTATATGCCTTTAAAGCATTTGGGGTATAAGTCTGTGGTCGTAAATCTTTCAGATGTATATGCAATGAATGCCCAGGCAACCCAAATAACAGTTTCCATTGCCGTTTCCAACCGATTTCCTCTGGAGGCTTTGGAAGAGTTTTATGCTGGAGTGGCCATGGGCTGTAAAATGTATAATGTGGATTTAGTTGGTGGCGACACCACCTCTTCAACAAAAGGAATGTTGATCAGCATCACTGCCCTAGGTATTGCCGAGGAAAAGGAGATTGTATATAGAAATGGTGCAAATGCCAATGATCTTTTGGTGGTAACCGGGGATCTTGGTGGTGCATATTTGGGACTTCAAGTTTTGGAACGGGAGAAAGAAGTTTTTAAGGTAAATCCAAACAGTCAACCCGATCTTGAACCGTACTCATATATTGTAGAGCGACAACTAAAACCGGAAGCACGAAAAGACATTGTTGAATTGCTGGAAAAATTAGAGGTGAAACCAACCGCCATGATCGATATCAGTGATGGGCTTTCTTCCGAAATTTTACATCTCTGTGAACAAAGCAAGGTGGGCTGCAATCTGTTTGAAGATAAAATTCCATTGGATCCTACGGTGATTTCAACTGCGGAAGAATTTAAAATGGATTCAACCACTATAGCTTTAAGCGGAGGGGAGGATTATGAGTTGCTTTTTACCATAGATCAAGCTGATTTTCCAAAAATCAAGGCCAATCCAAACCTTACGGTAATTGGACACATAACGGATCAGAAGGAAGGTGCTCATTTGATTACACGTGGGGAGACAAAAATTGCGTTGACGGCACAGGGTTGGAATTCTTTCGAAGGATAGCAATCAAAAATCCCGAAAACCAAGAACATTACTCACTAAACGGTCTTGGGGCACGCGACTGAATAGCATGAGGTGTTTGCTCAATCTCCGGGATAAACCTTAAAATTGTATAAATCAGAAATGATCAGGCCACATGTTGAACATGTCTGCCTTGTCTTTTGCGATACATATCTTCCAAAGTACTGTTAATATCCTGCATCTGTGGTGTTAAAGCTGAAAGCTTTCCACTAACATCGGTGGTCACTTGTTTTTGACAGTGCAAGCACTTGTACTCTTTAATGTGCTTAGTGACTTTTTTGGATACTACATAATGATGCCCGAACAAATTGCAGAAGAAAGAAGAAAATTTGTTGCCATGGGAGGTAGTTGTTGTTTTCATAAGTCGGTTTTGTTTGGGTGGAGCATTGGTACGATTTGGGGATCGAAAATGCCTAAATTTCTGTAATTCTATTTTATAATCTTAATATTTACATTTAGACCTTATATTTTAGCAACGGATGTTGATAACTTTTTATTTCATAAACTTTTGCTGAAAGTCTATTTTTCGATGAAATACACAATAATCGACAAAAAGCTGTATTCATCAGCCGAAATACTGATTTGAAATATAGTATATTGATTTATCTTATCAAAAATTTATTAACAATTTATGAGCAGAAAAACCATAGCCATAACCGCCTTTGCACTTTTCTCTTTATTCTTTGGAGCAGGGAATTTGATTCTTCCTCCACAACTCGGTTTTAAATCGGGCAACTTATGGTGGTTGGTCGCCTTTGGTTTTTGCCTTTCCGCAGTGCTAATTCCCATTTTGGGGATTTTGGCCCACGCCAAACTACAGGGCACCATGTTCGACTTTGCCAAAAAGGTGTCACCAACATTTAGTGTAGTGTATTGTTATATTGTATATGTCATTTCCATTGCCTTACCATCTCCAAGAACGGCATCAGTAACACATGAAATGGCCATTCAACCCATTTGGGATTCTGCTTATTTGCTTACGAGCATTATTTATTTTGCTCTGGTCTATGTTTTTGTAGTGAATCGTTCCAAGATCTTGGATGTGATCGGCAAGTTTCTCACTCCGGGAATTTTGATTGTCTTGATGTTGATCATTGGCGCGGTCATCTTTAACCTCGATTTCAATTTTGGCATTACCGAATTCAAAAGTCCATTTAGCCACGGTGTTCTGGAAGGATACCAAACCTTTGATGCCATTGGGGCAGTGGTTGTAGGTGGCGTGATCATTATTTCCATAAATCTAAAAGAAAAAAAGGCTTCCTATGAAGTCAAAAAAAGCTTGATACGAAAAGCAGGTTGGTTGGCCGGACTGGGTCTGTTCTTGATCTATACCGGTCTTATTTTCACAGGAGCTCTCTTCCATGATGCTTTTGATGCCGATGTGTCCCGAACGGCACTTTTAAGTGGAATCAGTACAAAAACATTGGGAAACACCGCCAACCTTGGTTTAAGTATTTTAGTTGGGTTAGCCTGTTTTACCACTGCGGTGGGTATTGTAACGGGAACGGCGGATTTTATAAAAGGCCGATTTAATGATTCCCCATTGGCTTATCGGATTACGGCGATCATCGGTTGTGTACTAGGGGTATTGATGGGTCAGTTTAATGTAGGCTACATTATCGCTGTTGCCATCCCTGCGTTGATGTTTATTTATCCCATTACCATTGTATTGATTCTCTTAAATGTAGTTCCTGATAAATATGCCTCTCCTAAAATCTTTAAATGGGTGATAGTAACAACGATGCTTTTTAGCGTCCCTGATTTTGTGGCCAGCATTGGTCATGCAGATGCCATTGCCTCTTTTACCTCATGGATTCCCTTAAGGGAAAATCACTTGGGGTGGGTATTGCCTGCTTTGGTGGTTTTTGGAACAGGCAATACAATCCAAAAAAAAACATGCTAATTGAGCAATCTTTTTATCTGCCTATCACTGAGTGCTTTATTGTAAAATTTGATTTGATCCAAAAACCCTTCAAAATAGTAGTGAGATCCCTTATGTCCGATTATTGATCTACCTAATTCCAGAGGTTGAATACTCTTGATGCCAGGCCTTAGGGTTTCCGTTTCCACTTGGTTCTCTAATTCACCATCCACCCACAAGGACCATGTATTATCCTTCCATACACAAACCAAATGATGGGGTTTCCCATCAGCGATGAAGGTTCTTCCTTTGCACCGAACATACTCTCCTCCTTTATCTCTTCCATTAAACCTTGCTATTCCATCAATCAAAACCAAGTGGTATCCTGCATCTGTGCTCCAATCGTATTTACCAACTATCCATTGAAACTCCTTGGATTTGGTTTTCATCATTAAAGACAGAGTCAAACCATTTCCAACTTCCAGCGAAAGTGTATCGAGATTAACATACTGATTCCTTCCATTAAAATGAAAATCACTAGAATTATTATCGGTATCACATTGGATATCTATCCTTCTATTATCCCTTATATTGATATTTCCATTTTCTAACGCTATGATTTGATGTTTTGATGTACCACAACCTGAAACAAGGATTAGAAACAATCCAACAACTGATCTTTTAAACATGTAGTGTTTTTTGATTTTAAAACAAGTTCGATGTTTTCACAACAAAATCAGAACCAGATTGACCAGCTAGCATTTTGAAGTGATAAAACTGCAACCCGAATTGACTTCATAAAATACCCTTTAGGGAAACACTCTGCACAAATATGTTATGAGAGACTATGGCGATCTATGGACTACAAGCCTATTTTATATAATAATTTATATCCCCGTTAAGAACTAGCTTCCCTTTCTTGGTTTCAAACTTTATGATTTTCTCAATCTCATCAGAGGATAGAAAGTCTGTTTCAACATTATTTTTCTCTATAAATACCCATAGTCTTTTTGCATCAAATCCTTTGATCTTGCCATTCTCACCAAAATCAAAATCAATCCAAAACTCATCGTTAGAAAAAGTAAGCCCATACCCATGTGGAAATAGCTTAAAATCGTCTTTAAAACTTTGAAGTTTGTTATAGTGTATACTGCTCCAGAATGACCAGCCCAATCCGCTTTTAGGAATGGTACCAAATTGCTTTTCCAAAATTTCAATTACTTCTTGTCGCCTTTTATTAAAAAGGTCGATAATAGCATACAATTCATTTGATTTTTCCATAATTGGATTTAAAAAAAACTTATGCCCCTGAAAACGGATTGAAAACCAATTTTTGCGCTCGAGGCAATAAAATATATGGTGTCCAGCCAGCTCTCCAATTTGCATGAACTGTTGCATTTGGTGAAATTTGCAACAACAGTTCCATCGGTGATTCACATTCGGGACATTCATTCCGACCATTACACCAATGGGGGTAACCACCAAGATTCAATCCCAACTACATCTGAAAGGCTTTTTTTCCAACCAAAAGCTTTATCTATTTTATTGGTATTGAAAAATGATTTATGATTTTCCAAACCGCATTCCCAACAATAAAAAAAAGAAAGAAGTCGAAAGGTTGGGCATGGCCATAAATAGATGAATGCACCTGTACCACAAATTTAAATGGGCTTCCAAATCCATCACCATGCGGCCATTCCATTCCTGTTTTACCTGCGGGACGGCCACCAAAATGGGTTCCCAAAAAATTTGTTGACCGCTCAACACCTTTTTGTGAAAGAATTATGTCCTTTCTTTAACAACATGTTTCAATACTCTTAAAATATGCACCTCATCTACTGATTGGAAAAGTCTACTTGGTCCTTCTTTTTCTATAAAGCCAGATTGATTGACCCAAATAAAATAACCATTGAATCCCAATGGCAATTATCCAGTAGGTCAAAATTGCTATCCCCTCCAATCCTCTGCTATTATGCAAGCTATACCAGAAAAATATGGGATATCCTAGTTACATACTAAGATGCATGGCAGCATTTTTTATTTTCATTGTGGTCAAGCGAAGAACAAAGGCCAATGTTATCCAATTGACCAGATAACATCCAAGTAGAATTATGGCGTCCTCACTAAGAGTAAATAGATTTTCATTCATAACCAATGAGTTATTAAGTGGAATTTGCTCAAGCTACAACCAGAAACAGCTAATGAAAGACTAAAGTTCCTCTATTTAGGCATGAAGATCCAAGCGAAATTCACAAATGGGTGCTCTGAGGCAATAATCCCTTATTTATAATTGACCAGAACACTCTTCCATGACGGAAATATCATTTGTATGCCGATTACCTCCAATAATTATTCGCTTGTGCAATAATTGCAAATTCGGCCGCAACTGTTTGCCCAACGGCAATCAACATAGCAGCATCATTGGCGTAAGTTGGACGGAGTTTCTCCCTAACCTCAGCATCGGGTTGTGTAATTTTTATGGTAAGCCTGGCTATTTTTACAGCAAGTGCCCTTCCTTCTTCAGGGGTCTCGGTGATCAGGGAATTTCCTGGAATCAATTGTGTTTGTTCAGACATAGGTGACATGTTTTATTTTGCACAAAACTAGCGTCCATACACTTGCGAAACAGTGACTTATGTTACTTTAGAGCACTTTTATTTTTCATCCTTGATTTCCAACCTTTCAGGGATAGGTTTTGGTTCTAATGCTAACCCCTCCTCTTTTTATTGTAATGATATATGGCATAGGCGATGACCACTAAAGCAATAAAAGGCAAGTAGGATCCAATGACGACCCCAACTTCATAGGCGCTGTCCGGAGCCTCGTTCATTTTTTCTTCAATGTTAGGTTGTTGTAATAAAAAAAGTATGAATCTCATGACTGCCTAAATTCTGTCCATTTTCAATTCATCCTTCGACAGGCTCAGGATGACAACAATTTTTTCTATGAATCAACCATTCATCAACTCCATAATCTCTTCGGCTTCAATCGGGATGTTGCGCATCAAATTAAAGGGTTCTCCACTTTCTTGAACCACCACATCATCTTCCAAGCGAACTCCAAAACCTTCATCAGGAATATAAATCCCAGGTTCTACCGTGAAAACCATATTGGGTTTCATTGGGGTTTTAAGTTCACCATAATCATGTGTATCCAACCCAATGTGATGACTGGTGCCATGCATAAAGTATTTTTTATAAGCCGGCCAGTTGGGGTCTTCATTCTTAACATCGGCCTTATCCAACAAACCGAGACCCAATAATTCTGAGGTCATGATCTTACCCACTTCTTTGTGGTATTCTGCCCAAATAACTCCGGGAACCAACATTTTGGTTGCTTCATTTTTAACCCGAAGCACAGCATTGTAAACTTCTTTTTGACGGTCAGTGAATCGTCCATTGGCCGGAATGGTTCTGGTCATATCACTAGCATAGTTGGCATATTCTGCTGCCAAATCCATTAGAATTAAATCCCCATCCTTTAGCTGTTGGTTGTTTTCTATATAGTGCAATACGTTGGCATTGTTGCCAGCTGCAATAATCGGGGTATATGCAAACCCTTTGGAACGATTTCGAACAAATTCGTGCAAGAACTCTGCTTCCATTTCATATTCCCAAACCCCTGGTTTGGTGAACTGTAAAATTCTTCGAAACCCTTTTTCGGTAATATCGCAAGCCTGCTGCATCAAGGCTATTTCCTCTGGTTCTTTTACCCCTCTAATTTGCTGCAAAATGGGATTGCCCTTGGCCCATTGATGAGCTGGAAAGTCCTTTTTGCATTTTTCAATAAAACGGTCTTCACGGGTTTGGGTGACAACAGCTTGACGATAATGTTCATTAGTGTTGAAATAGATGGTATCGGCTTCAGTCATCAAATCAAAAAACACCTTGTCAAAATCCGTTAACCAATAAACGGTCTCAATTCCCGAAACCTGGGTAGCTTGCTCTTTTGTGAGCTTGGCTCCTTCCCAAACTGCAATATGCTGGTTGGTTTCCCGCACAAATAAAATCTCATGGTGTTTTTTGTCCATGGCCTCAGGAAAAAGCAACAAAATGGTTTCCTCCTGATCAGCTCCGCTCAAGTAAAAAATATCCCGATGTTGTTCAAAAGCGATGGTACTGTCGGCACTAATCGGATATATGTCATTGGAATTGAACACCGCAATGCTTTTAGGCTTCATCTGAGTCATAAACTTTTTACGATTTTTAATAAAAAGCTGGTTGTCGATTTGATGGTACTTCATTGATAAAAACTATTTGTTCAAATGTAGAAATTTGATAATCGGCTACAAACAAAAAAGGAGCCAATATGGCTCCTTTTACACTTCGTATAATCCGTTTACTTGGACATAGCTCCTTTTATGGCTCCAACAATGGCCATGATAACGCCACCACCAACACCACCTCCGGCAATGCTTCCAAGAATTCCCGTGACATCCATTCCGCCATCGGTCCCTAGACCAAGCATACCTAAAAGATATCCGCCCAATCCACCACCAAGGATTCCGGAAATGGAATTGCCCAGTGTCCCAAGATTGAGTTTTGGTAATAGTTTTGCTGCTAAATTACCTCCAACGGCGCCCGAAATTAGTTGAATAATCAACGGTAAGTACTCTTCCATATTTATAGTTTAAATGGTTAATTCGCAGAAATTAAGCATTTTTTTGTGAATTTGATAAAATCAATTGGCAAAAAATTGCGATTTTCTAACATTTAATCACCTGGATTTCATTTTCCGCAGTTTGTTCCTGCGCCTACTTATTCATACCTTGATCAAAAGAATTTAACCCTGATTTCGATGAAAAAACTTTTTACTTTCTGCCTCATTTTTATTTTCCAAAGCTCCATCGCCCAACAATCTGCAACTATAGCTGATCAGGTAATGAATGGCTTGGTTCAAAAAGCCAAAATGGCCGAAACCTCATTGGTAAAAAATATTCCCATAGAAAATATTGGCCCATCGGTGATGAGCGGACGGGTAGTAGATTTAGAGGTGAATCCGAACGACCCTACAGAATTTTATGTGGCCTACGCTTCAGGTGGGTTGTGGCATACCTCCTCTAATGGAATTTCGTTTGACCCGATTTTGGACAATTCGAACACCCAAAATATTGGAGACATTGCTGTGGATTGGAAAACAGGAACTATTTGGGTAGGAACCGGGGAAAACAATTCATCACGTTCATCCTATGCCGGTATCGGCATATTAAAATCAACCGACAGCGGAAAGACTTGGCAAAACGTGGGACTACATGATTCGCACCATATTGGCAGAATCTTGGTCAACCCAAATAATGCCAACGAAGTTGTGGTCGGGGTTACCGGTCATTTGTATTCCCCTAATCAAGAAAGGGGCATTTACAAAACCATGGATGGAGGTAGCACATGGACACGAACACTTTTTGTAAACGATGCCACGGGAATTATAGATGTTGCCCACGCACCCAATAACTTCAACATTCAATATGCCGCTGCATGGGAAAAAGATAGAAAGGCCTGGAATTTTTCAGGAAATGGCGCTGCTTCTGGAATCTATAAAAGTGTAGACGGCGGTGCAAGTTGGACTTTGGTCACTTCCGAAGGAAGTGGTTTCCCCACGGGAGATGGTGTGGGCCGAATTGGATTGGCGGTTTTTGACGATGATACTGTGTATGCCGTTCATGACAGTCAATTTAGAAGAGATGAAAAATCCGCCAAGAAAAAGGAAGGCCTGACCAAGGATGATTTTAAATCCATGAACACGGAGGCGTTTCTTGCCTTGGAGGAAAAAAAGCTGAACGACTACCTAAAGACCAATGGTTTCCAGGAAAAATATCGCGCCGAAAACGTAAAACAAATGGTTAGAAGTGGGGCGGTAAAGCCCATTGATCTTGCTAAATATTTGGAGACTGCCAATTCACTTTTATTTGATACCCCAGTTGTTGGGGCAGAAGTTTACCGAAGTGACAATGCAGGGACTTCTTGGAAAAAAATTAACGAGAATTATATTGATGATCTCTTTTACAGTTACGGCTATTATTTTGCCCAAATCCGGGTAGATCCCAATAACAAAGATCACATTTATTTGGCTGGGGTTCCCTTGATCAAGTCCGAAGATGGAGGAAATACCTTTACCTCCATTGGAAAAGAAAACGTACATGCCGATCATCATGCGCTTTGGATAAATCCACAAAAACCGGGGCACCTTATCAATGGAAATGATGGAGGCGTCAACATTACCTATGATGATGGAGGTAATTGGATGAAAAACAATTCGCCAACCGTGGGACAATTCTATGCCATCAACATCGACCATGAAAAACCCTATAATGTGTATGGTGGATTGCAGGATAATGGTGTTTGGAAAGGAGCTCATAATAGTGAAGAAAATAGACATTGGCACCAGACCGGAAAAAATCCGTGGAAGATGATCATGGGTGGGGATGGTATGCAAGTACAAATTGACAACAGAAATTCCAATATTGTTTACACTGGCTTCCAGTTTGGAAATTACTATCGATTGAATCTGGAAGATGGAAGCCAAAAATACATTCAACCCAAACATGAATTGGGTGAATCTCCGTATCGGTTCAATTGGCAAACTCCCATATTGCTCTCTAAGCACAATCAAGATATTTTGTATTTGGGAGGCAACAAATTACATCGTTCCTTAAACCAAGGGGATGACTGGGAAGCCATTTCCAACGATTTGACTCAAGGTGGTAAAAAAGGAAATGTAGCTTACGGAACGCTTACCTCCATTTCAGAATCTCCATTCAAATTTGGTTTGATTTATGCGGGTAGTGATGATGGTTTGATCCAGGTTACAAAAAATGCAGGTGGTAGTTGGGAGAAAATATCCAATTCCTTCCCAAAAGATTTATGGGTAAGTGAAGTTGCTGCATCCAAACATAAAAAGGAACGAGTTTACGCCGCCTTGAACGGCTATCGCTGGGACGATTTTACTCCTTATATATATATGAGCGATGATTATGGGAAAAGTTGGAAAAATATTTCGGGCAATATTCCGACCTCGCCGATCAACACCCTGGTTGAAGATTCTGAAAATGAAAATCTGTTGTTTGCAGGAACAGATAATGGGCTGTACGTAAGTTTTGATCGCGGTGCATCATGGGAATTATTTCAAAATGGAATGCCCAATGTGGCGGTGCATGACCTGGTAATTCAGCCCGAGGCCAAACATTTATTGGTTGGCACACACGGCCGAAGTATCTACAAAGCGGATATTGCTTCCCTACAGCAGATAAAAGTCGATGTGCTTTCCAAAGATTTGGTTGTTTTTGATGTTGAAAATATTGAACATTCTAAAAATTGGGGCAATGCCTGGAGTTCTTGGGCCAAACCAAACACCCCTGGGCTGGATATCAATTTTTATTGTTCAGCATCCGGACCTTGCACAGCCAAAGTAATGACCGTTAACGGAACAGAAGTGAGCTCCACAGAAATGCAAGCCAATAAAGGATTGAACCTTTTGTCATATGACCTAGCCTTTTCCAAAAAAGGAAAAAGCAACTTTCTCAAAAAGAATAAAATGAAGTTGGAAGAAGCAAAAAATGGAAAAACTTATTTGCCCCAAGGCAATTATGTGGTTGAAATCTCTGTAAATGGAAATACAGAAAAAATTGAATTCAAGATAGAATAAATGAGATACTTTTTATGGGTTTTTCTGGTGATGCAATGCTCGCTTTATGGGCAAGAGCGTCCCCAACTTTTCTTTCGGGAAGATTTTAAGGAAACCCCTGCTGAAATTCCAGTAAGCCAAAAACATATCAGCAATACGGATGTGGTCATCAATTTATATGGTGAAGATTCGGACCAACTCAAAAAAAGTCATCATGATACACCGAAAGATGACCCCTATTATGTGTGGTCGGGATTATGCAGAAGCACTTGGGCAGTCACATTGAAGCATCGGTCAAAATATGTTGACCTTTCCCGGTTTGGAAAGATTAAATGGCGCTCAAAACAATCTGGCTTTCGTCAACTTCGAATTGTACTCAAACTGCCAGATGAATCTTGGTTGGTCAGTGATGCTTCTGATGGGCCATCAACCGATTGGAGAGTTCGAGAGTTCAATATTTCAGATATTAAATGGAAGTCTTTGGATATGGAGCTGATCGCTGAAACAAAACTGGTGCAAAATCCAGATTTGACCAAAGTAGAAGCAATCGGGTGGACAGATCTAACAGTTGGCGGCAATTCTGATGCATGTTCACGGATAGATTGGATTGAGGTATACGGTTATCCCGTGGAAAAATAAAAGCGCAAGAAAAAGACAACCAACAATATTGTCAGCACCATTCAAACCAATCATAGGGAAAAGTGGTGGCTAAGCTATTTATAGCTTGATATAGTAAAAGTACTATCGGTTTTAAAATTGCTAATTTTAAGGTATGATAGTGGATATTCAACAGTATTTTAGGAGGCATTCAAGGTACAATAAGCTGGTTGGCGACGACTATCTTTTTGTTGAGTATAAGTGTCCTATAGATGTTGAAAATTTTCAATTGTTCACAGATTCCCACATCATTAATTATGTGATAAGTGGCAGAAAAGATTGGTTCTCTCCGGACCAGACTTTTGAAATACAGGGTGGAGACGCTCTTTTTGTTCGCAAAGGGGTTTACACTACGCGTCAACACTTTGAAGTGGATTACTGCGTGATGCTCTTTTTTATCAATGATACTTTCATAAACAACTTCTTTCGAGAACATCCCTCCTTAAAGATTCCCGCCAAACAGAAAGATTATGATCAAATCTTTGAAATTGATATAAATGATTCTTTTGAATCTTTGATTCATAGCATCTTCAATTATTTTAAACAAGCTGGTGAGATTCCAAAAAGTTTGGTCGAAATAAAATTCCGGGAACTGCTGTTCAATATCCTACTGAATCCCAAGAACCAGATGTTGGTCGAATACCTGTATTCCCTTAGCAATTCTGAAAAAGCCGATATGGAATACATCATGCTAAAACACTTTCAGTATGACCTCGGCTTGGATGAATTTGCAAAACTGTGCGGTCGAAGTCTTTCTACATTCAAAAGAGATTTCAAAAACCATTTTAAACAAACCCCGGGCAATTGGATCAAAAACAAACGGCTTGAATGCGCAAAGACCCTGCTTCATCAATCAACATTGAGCATCAATGAAATCTGTTATGAAAGTGGGTTTAAAAATCCATCACATTTCAATAAAGCGTTTAAAGAAAAGTACCATCTGCCACCTCAACAATTCAGGTCTTCACTCCCATAGTTTTACTTTTTAGATTTCCTTTTTTTGTTTGACCCTTAAAACAAATAGTTTGGACTTTTAGGGAAATCCAAAGCAAACACATTGTCCCAATTTTGCATTGTAATCAAATAGCAAAATCATGGAAAATTTTAAATTAAAAGAAAGTAAGAATCTAATAAGCAGCATTTTTGTTTCAGCTATGCTCTGTTTGTTGGCAACAACTGCCAATGCACAGAAAAATGACCTATTGGTGTTCAACCACAATTTTGAAACACGCAGTTACCGCTCATTATCAACAAATCCTAAAAGTGATTATCTCGTCAAGGTATCTGAAAAAGGACAATCGGCCTATCTATCGGCATTGCAACAGAGGGTAATTAATTTTGACATAACCAAGCTTGAAGAATATTCCATCGAGGAGCCATCGACCTACAATGTGGTTTTTAAAGAAAAAAAAGCTTCGGTCTACGCCAAGTATGATAAGAATGGAAACCTTGTTAGCAGTATTGAACGGCATGTGAATATTAAAATTCCATCGGCCATAAGTCAGAAAATTGCAAAACAATTTCCTGGGTGGTCCTTTGAAAAGAGCATTTATTCTGTGAAATACCATAAACACTCGGGTTCTGAAAGAACCATAAAGGTGTTTCTTAAAAAAGGTGGCCAAAAAAAGATAGTAAAAATGGAATTGGATTAATGAACAAAAAGGAGCAGGGGAATACCCTGCTCCTCATAATTTAGTCCGTTATTTTTTTGAGCTTGATATTTCGAAACTTTATGGTTCCATTACCCATGGCTTGAAGTCCGATATGCCCTTCCATCAAAGTGTCTTTTTCTATACTTGAGGTAAGCACATCATTCACATAGACCTGGATGTTACCCTCTTTTGTAATAGCTTTATAGGTATTCCAAACGTTCAAGGTCTCCACAATTTCATAGGGTTTTACTTTTGTCACTATAGATCCAGTTCTAAAATCCTGGTTAGGGTGCAAATCCCAAATATTAAGTTCGTGACAGTCTTCGGCAGACATTTCTGGCAGCGCGCACTGAACAAAGACGCCTGAATTGATTGTACTGTCAGGTTGAAACTCCAAACTCAATTCAAAATTTCGATATCTGTCATTTGTGATTATAAAACCAGAGGTGCTATCCGCTATTCCAATAAGTTCGTTGTTCACAAATTCCCATTTTGAGTCTCCATCAACGAACCATGCTTCGCTATTTTCTTCAAAAAGTGACATTGTTTTGGACTCTCCCGACTTGCATCCAAGACAAAAGACAAAGGAAACTGCCATTAACAGTATTCCTGCAAAAAAGATTGATTTTTTCATTGGTTTTTATTTAGCATTTTTACTTCCAATATGGAAAAGGGCGTCACCTTGATTTACCACCGCTTGATTATTAATACAAAAGACATAACCTTCAAAAGGAGCCTTTACTTTTTTATTCTTTTTGGCATATGTATCTGTGACCAGACCCAAAATCTGACCTTTGGCTACCTGCTCTCCATTTTGCACCTCTGGAACAAACATTCCTGCTCTTGGAGCTCTCACCCATCTCGTATATTCCAAATGAACCGATGCTTTCTGTTTTGAAGTTCTTTTTTTGGTCATCATTCCCAGTGCAGTGAGCACATTTTGGATTCCCTCTGCTCCTTCTTGAATAGATTGCTCATCAAACCGCATACTTTCCCCAGCCTCAAAAACAATGGTCGGGATACCCATTTTAAGTGTTGTTTTTCTAAAAGAACCTCTGATCAATCGAGAGGCAAAATAGAATGGGGCATCAAAAGTTTCAGCCAGTTCCTTGCTCCGATCATCTTCTTTCGAATATCGTATCTGCGGAAAATTGTGCCGTTGACTTCCACCCGTATGCAAGTCAATGCCAAAATCGACCTGAGGTAAAATCTCCGAAGTATAAGTATGCGCAATTCTGCTTGCCAAGGAACCTGTCCTTGTGCCCGGAAAGCTTCGGTTTACATCTTTTCCATCAGGCACGTCCCTTGAAAAATGGATAAACCCAAAAATATTGAGGATTGGAACCACGATAACAGCTCCTTTTTTTATGTTGAAAACATTTTCTTGAAGCATACGTCTTAAAGTTTCCACCCCATTGATCTCGTCACCATGCAATCCTGCTTGAACCAGCACTGTTGGACCTGCTTTTTTGCCATTAAAAACATGCACCGGAATATCGATAAGTGTTCCGGTGGGCAGGCGCGAAATTCCAATGCGGACCAAGCTGTTTTGTCCGGGGGAAATGGCTTCGCCATTTATGGCTATTGTCTTATTTTCTGCTTCTATGCCCATTTTTTTCCACAAATTGAATGATTTGTTGTGCCACATTAACGCCCGTTGCACCCTCGATGCCCTGAAGCCCGGGCGATGCATTTACTTCGATCAAAACCGGACCTTTTTTGGAGCGCATGATATCTACACCCGCCACACCCAGTCCTAGATATTTGGTCGCATTTAGGGCAATAAATTGCTCTTTGGCTGTGGGCTTAATTGCCTCAGTCTCCGCTCCCCGGTGCACATTGGACCTGAAATCATCCAGATCACTTATCCGTTTCATGCTTGCCACAACCTTGTTGCCAACAACTATGATTCGGATATCTTCACCATTGGCCTCTTCGATATATTTTTGGAGTAAGATGCTCGTATCCATTTTGTAAAAGGTATCGATTATGGATTTTGCGGATTTTTTGGACTCCGCTAAAATAACCCCGCTTCCATGCGTGCCCTCTTGAAGTTTAATAATTACCGGTGGCCCTCCCAATAATTCTATCTGCTCGCCAATATTATGTGGATTGATGGAAAATAGTGTTTCTGGAATAGGGATTCCCTTCCGGGCCATGATCTGCAGCGTTCTTATTTTATTTCGAGCCCGCATTATACCCAATGATCTTGCCGTACTAAACACATTGTTCATTTCAAATTGTTTCACAATGGCCGCACCGTGCTTGGTAACCTTGGCCCCAATTCTTGGAATAATGGCATCAAATTCATCCGTTACATTTTCCTCCCCCAAATAAATTTGAGGTTTGCCCTCACCCAATTTCACCGAGCATTTGGTATGATCTATCAATTCGACATAATGACCTGCTTTCTGCCCTTCTTCCACAATTCTTTTTGTAGAATGCACATTGAGGCTAACAGATAGAATGGCAATATCCAATTAGTTTGGTTTAGTTATAAAACGACCTTAATATCGGATAAAATTTGCAGAATTGCCTTGAAATTGAAATTTTAAGCCATAAATGCGACCAAGTTTTGTAGGCCATAGAAATCCTTTTCAATCAATTGGCTGAATAAACTAACATACAGCTTAAAATCGGTCTAAATAACCCATTTTACAAGGTTTAATGCTTGTTAAAAACTAGGCCGTGCCGTAAATTTGTATATAAAACCAACACTAATGAGTGGATTGATAAAATCTTCGATTGCCCGTAAAGTAGTGATGGCACTTTCGGGACTTTTCCTAGTATCTTTTCTTGTAATACACGTCACCATCAACCTAGCATCCGTAATCTCTCCAGATTTTTTCAATGAAGCATCCCATTTCATGGGCTACAATGTTTTGGTGCAATATATCATGCAGCCCATTTTGATTGCAGGAGTCATTGTACATTTTGTAATGGGTTTTGTTCTTGAGATTCAAAATAGAAATGCCAGGGGAGTAGGTTATGTTCAATACAAAGGCAGCGCTAATGCGCCATGGGTATCTAGAAACATGATTTATTCAGGATTGGTTATTTTGGCGTTCTTGGGACTTCATTTTTATGATTTCTGGATTCATGAAATGACCTATAAGTATATTGAAGTGAGTCCTGAAAATCCAACACGATATTATGCCGAAACCGTAGAAAAATTTGCTCCTTTATGGCGTACAATTATTTATGTGATTTCATTTGTGTTACTGAGCTTGCATTTATGGCATGGCTTTTCTTCATCGCTTCAAAGCATGGGGGTCAACAACAAGTATACCCCAGCACTAAAAACTTTTACAAAATTATTCGCAGTAGTGGTACCATTAGCATTTGCTTTTATCGCTTTATACCATCACCTTAACCCAATAACACATTAATTATGGGCATATTGGATTCTAAAACTCCATCCGGTCCTTTGGCCGATAAATGGACCAAGCATAAGAATGACATTGATCTTGTAAACCCCGCTAACAAAAGAAACATTGATATCATTGTTGTGGGAACAGGATTGGCAGGTGGGGCCGCAGCGGCAACTTTGGCCGAATTGGGTTATAACGTAAAAACATTCTGCTATCAAGATTCACCACGACGAGCACACTCCATTGCCGCCCAAGGTGGAATCAATGCCGCAAAAAACTATCAAGGCGATGGTGATAGCCATTACCGATTATTCTACGATACCATTAAAGGTGGTGACTACCGATCCAGGGAAGCAAACGTGTATCGTTTGGCCGAAGAATCCGTAAACATCATAGATCAATGTGTGGCACAAGGAGTTCCTTTTGCACGTGAATATGGCGGACTTTTGGACAACCGCTCCTTTGGAGGGGTTTTGGTTTCCAGAACTTTTTATGCAAAGGGACAGACAGGTCAACAATTATTGTTGGGTGCATACGCTGCCATGAACCGTCAAATCAACCGTGGAAAAATCCAAGCCTATAACCGTCATGAAATGATGGATTTGGTTTTGGTTGATGGAAAAGCTCGTGGAATCATTGCAAGGGATTTGGTTTCCGGTGAAATCCAAAGACACAGTGCCCATGCCGTGGTTTTGGCCACAGGTGGATATGGGAATGTTTTCTTCCTTTCCACAAATGCCATGGGAAGTAATGTAACCGCAGCATGGCGAGCACACAGAAAAGGTGCGTTTTTTGCCAATCCTTGCTATACACAAATTCACCCTACCTGTATTCCTGTTTCAGGAGAACATCAATCCAAACTGACCTTGATGTCCGAATCCCTTCGGAATGATGGCCGTATTTGGGTACCCAAACGCAAGGAAGATGCTGTTGCCATCCGAGAAGGAAAATTGAAACCCACACAACTTGGTGAAGAAGAGCGCGATTATTATTTGGAACGAAGATATCCTGCATTTGGTAATCTCGTACCTCGCGATGTGGCTTCAAGGGCAGCAAAGGAACGTTGTGATGCCGGATTTGGTGTCAACAAAACGGGAGAAGCTGTTTATCTTGATTTTGCTGCTGCCATTCAACGTTACGGAAAAGAAAAAGCACTGACATCCGGTATTAAAGATCCGGATAAGGAAACCATAATCAAATTGGGAGAAGAGGTCATAGAAGCCAAATACGGAAACCTCTTCCAGATGTATGAAAAAATTGTGGATGAAAATCCATATAAAACCCCAATGATGATCTATCCCGCGGTACACTATACTATGGGCGGACTTTGGGTTGATTATAACCTGCAGACAACCATTGAAGGCTGCTATTGTGCCGGTGAGGCCAATTTTAGCGATCATGGTGCCAACCGTTTGGGAGCTTCGGCATTGATGCAAGGTTTGGCCGACGGTTATTTCGTTCTGCCATACACCATTGGCGATTATCTTTCCGATGATATCCGAACCGGACCTATTCCAACAGATTCTCCGGAATTTGATGCCGTGGAAAAAGAAGTGCGTGACCGTATGGAAAAATTGATGTCGGGAACTGGAATCCACTCTGTGGATTATTACCACAAGAAACTGGGCAAGATCATGTGGAACAAATGTGGTATGTCCAGAAACGAAAAAGATTTGAAAGAGGCCATCAAGGAGATTTCAGAATTGCGCAAAGACTTTTGGGAAAATGTAAAAATTCCAGGAGAAGCTGGGTCCAAAAATCAAGAACTTGAAAAGGCTGGAAGGGTTGCCGATTTTATGGAGCTTGGTGAATTATTTGCCAAGGATGCGCTACACAGAAATGAATCGTGTGGAGGTCACTTCCGTGAAGAATACCAAACCGAGGAAGGCGAGGCACTGCGTGATGATAAAAACTTTAAGTACGTAGCTGCTTGGGAATTTAAGGGTGAACCCAAAGATGCTGAATTGCACAAAGAAGATTTGGTTTACGAAAACATTGAATTAAAGACGCGTTCTTACAAATAAAAGTTATGAAGCTAACATTAAAAATATGGCGTCAAAAAGACGCTTCTTCAAAAGGTCAAATGGTAGATTATACACTTGATGGGGTTGAAGGAGATATGTCTTTTTTGGAAATGCTGGACATCCTCAATGAAGAGCTTATTTCAAAAGGTGAAGAGCCTGTTGAATTTGACCACGATTGTAGGGAAGGTATTTGTGGAACTTGCTCATTGCAAATCAATGGAGAGCCACATGGACCTGACAGATTGATCACTACTTGCCAATTGCATATGCGTAAGTTCAATGATGGAGATACTATTGTTATTGAACCGTTTAGAGCGAAAGCTTTTCCCGTAATCAAGGATTTGATTGTAGATAGAAATGCATTTGAACGTATTCAGCAAGCTGGTGGGTATATTTCGGTCAACACTTCTGGAAATACTGTGGATGCAAATGCCATTCCTATTGATAAGCATGCGGCTGATGCGGCCATGGATGCTGCAACCTGCATTGGTTGTGGTGCCTGCGTAGCTGCCTGTAAAAATGCAAGTGCCATGCTATTTACCTCCGCAAAAGTTTCTCAGTTCGCTTTATTACCTCAAGGACAGGTAGAGGCTGCAGACCGGGTACAAAACATGGTGCGTCAAATGGACTTGGAAGGTTTTGGGAATTGTACCAATACGGGGGCTTGTGAAATCGAATGTCCTAAAGGCATTTCCTTGGAGAACATTGCACGCATGAACCGTGAGTATCTTTCAGCTTCCGTTAAGGGATAAGGAACGTAACCGAAAATAGAATATTGAAAAAGCCCAAATTCCAAATGGAGTTTGGGCTTTTTTAATGCTTTAACTCTTAGCAATCAACATCCTCGAAATCCAAAAACCAGGATTACCTCAAATTCAATGGCATCAGAAATGATATCATCTTTGACACTCCCGATTATTCCTTTGGATTCGTAACTGATGCCCCATCGTGTTCTATCAATTATAAATTTTGATTTAAGCATAGTTTCATTGGGTCCTTTTTCCCAGGTAGAACTAAATTTTATGGGTCTGGAAATTCCTTTTATGGTTAACAAAGCATCAATTTCTATCTGCCCATTGTCTCCATGTTTTATTTGGCGGATCTCCAATTTAGCCTCTGGATGTTTTTCAACATCGAAAAAATCTTGATGCTTTAGATGGGAAACCAACATTTCATTGTATTTACCATCGGTATTCATTATGCTGTTCATATCCACAACAAATTTTCCTCCAGATATTCCATCCTCATTCATAGAAATCTCCCCGCTTGAGAACTTCACAGTGCCGTAATGTTGGTTAAACTTAAAAAGATTGGATCCTTTCCACTTGATCACACTCTTTGCTGTGTCAATTTTTATAGTACCTTGTCCTTGCGCTATTGAAATAGTGCTAATGCTTACCAATAAGATGATGATTTTTTTCATTGTCCTGATTTTGGGACAAAACTAGCATTGGGCAACTCCCAAGTCGTGAATAAAATGTAAATGAAGTGCAAAAAAATGCAATTTTTCGCCTGCGAAATTTTATAAAAATGAAAACGCTTACTTATCTTATTTTTTCATTCTTTTTGATAGTGCTTGCATTTGTAATAAGCGGTTATGCAACAAATGATACTAATGAATCTTTCTCAAGTCTGGCCAAAGTTGCGTTAAGAAATACTGGTAACACATTGTTATTGCAAAGCAATGACTCTACCTCCCTGGTTTTGCCAGTGACTCAACCCAAGAAAAATAGTTTTGAACTATCATTTCAAAAAGAGCTATCAATAGCACCGGATAGCCTAGTAAAAGCAATCACAGAAAATTTTGATGCTTTAGAACTTCCTAATGAATACTTGGTAGAGGTAATCGATTGCAAAAGCCAAGAGGTCTCCTACAGCTATTCTGCATCCAACAACGAAGAAAAAAACATCGTTCCCTGTTTAGGACGGGAACTACCTATAGGTTGTTATGCAATTAAAGTGTCTTTCAGCAATAATGTTACATTAATGGGATTAAATTTTGGGCCTTCTTGGTATGCGTTGGTTCTTTTGGGAATAATGGGCATGGCTTTACTTTATTGGACGAAAAAGAGACAGGTAACGGAAACGCATGGTGCATTGACATTTATGGCCATTGGGGATTATAAGTTCTATAAGGATCAAAATGAATTGGTAAAGAATGACTTAAATATTAAGCTTACTTCCAAAGAATCTGAATTGCTCCAAATTTTTTGTGCCAATCCTAACGAAGTGGTAAAGCGTGATTTTTTATTAAAAGAGGTATGGGAAGACAAGGGTGTCTTTGTCGGTAGAAGTTTGGACACTTTTATTTCAAAACTTAGAAAGAAATTTAAGGAGGATGATCATATAAACATTCTTAACGTTCATGGAGTGGGGTATAAATTGGAAGTTTTAAAGAAGCCCTGAAAATAATCATTATCAATGTCCAAAAAGTACCCGGAAGAACGTATCAAAGTTCCTCGTTTTAATGAGGAATCTGGTTTTTACACTACTCCTGAGCGCTCCAAAATCATGGGTAAGATCCGTGGTAAAAACACCAAGCCGGAACTGGCTTTCCGGAAAGCGTTGTGGGCAGCTGGTTATCGCTATCGTATCGATTATAAAAAGCTCATTGGTAAACCGGACATTGTCCTAAAAAAATATAAGACCGTGATTTTTATTGATGGCGAGTTCTGGCATGGTCACAATTGGGAAGAACGTAAACGAAAAATAAAGACCAATCGTGAATTCTGGATTCCGAAAATCGAACGCAACATTCAACGAGATCAAGAAGTCAATTCTGCCCTTGAGGAAATGGGCTATACCATATTCCGATTTTGGGAAAGCGAGATAAAGAAAAATCTGGACGCTTGTTTGCAAAAAGTCCTAAAGTCATTAAATAGCCATTCCATTGATGAATAAAATCAAATCCAAATTGCCTAATGTGGGCACCACCATATTTACCACTATTGGTCAGTTGGCCAATGCTCATAATGCAGTGAATCTGTCCCAGGGATTTCCCAATTTTGATCCTGACCCAAAACTTTTGCAGTTGGTGACTCAAGCTTTTACCAAAGGCTACAATCAATACGCCCCTATGCAAGGTGCCTTTTCTCTTCGTGAAACGATATCGGAAAAGATTGAAAGCTTATATGGAAAATACTATCATCCAGAATCTGAAATCATAATTACCGCCGGCGCCACACAGGCCATTTTTACAACTATTTCGACATTTGTTCACCCCGGAGATGAGGTGGTTGTGATTAAACCGGCTTATGATAGTTACGAACCTTGCATCGAACTTTTTGGTGGTAAAATTGTTCAGGTAGCTCTTGAGGGTAATGCTTTTAAAATGAACTGGCAGAAATTTAAATCCGTAATTGGGCCCAAGACCAGAATGGTGATCATTAACACCCCTCATAACCCTACGGGCACTATTTGGTCTGAAAACGATATGCTACAACTTCAAGAAATTCTTAAGGGAACCGACATTCTCCTGCTTAGCGATGAGGTTTATGAACATATTGTTTTTGATGGAAAACAACACGAGAGTGCTGCCAAATATACTGACTTGGCTTCACGAAGCATTATCTGTTCTTCGTTTGGAAAAACCTTTCATGCGACGGGATGGAAAATGGGATATTGTACGGCACCCAAACCATTGATGCAAGAGTTTCAAAAAGTGCATCAGTTTAACGTTTTCTCCGTGAACCATGCTATCCAAATTGCGTTGGCTGAGTATTTAAAATATCCAGAGCATTATTTAAACCTTGGAAACTTCTATCAAGAAAAAAGGGATTACTTTTTAAATGCCATCCAAGATTCCCGTTTCAACATTGCGCCTTCCGCCGGCACTTATTTTCAGTTGTTGGACTATTCAAATATTACGAAAGAGAAAGACACCGATTTTGCAGAACGATTAATTAAGGAACATAAACTTGCGAGTATTCCGGTTTCTGTGTTTTGCGGAAAAGACTATGATAAAAAGTTCCTTCGCTTTTGCTTTACGAAGACTGAAGACGTTTTAGATCAAGCTGCTGAAATTTTACTTCAGATCTAATTGTCCTTCGACAGGCTCAGGATGACATTCGTGAAAATTTGTACAATTAGTGTCAACCTCTTAATTGTACTTTGATAAACTCAGAACAATCTAAGAAGTAAAATCTATAGTTGTTTTTTGACAATTCTAAAAATTTCCAAGATATCATCCAGCGCTAAATCAAAATCCTGGTATTCGGGAGAAGTATTTAAGTTTTGACATTGAATAGCTTTTTTTGAAGCATTGAAACCGGTCACCTTTTTGCAAATAATTCTGTCTTTGCAAACAAGAACATATGATTTGTTAATCATTATGTTGTTTTCTTTGGTAAAGTTCTCCTTTCTTTTTTTAACTCCCAATACAATAGCTTTATTCGGAATTGCATTGATACTTCCATCGTTCATAGAATTACCAGAGACTTCGAATGCCTTAAGCGGGTCATCTTCTAAAAAATCGATTATAAAACCTGTTTTATATGGACTATTGCCCAAGCGGGTTTCTTCTAGGCTTTCTATATAGTTCTTTTGGCGCTCTACCAATACCAAAGGTGTTAAAACATGGTGTTTATTATCCTCCATTGGATAGAAAATGCAACCGTGCTTTATAAAGGCTTTTTGCTCGGCATAAGTTTCATGCTCTTCTTGCAAATACAATTCGGGAATACTCAGGTCGAAGTAAGCCGCAATTTTAGACAGATTTTTGGTTGGAATATTGGCATTTTTTTTCTCATAATTCTGAACAGTGCGCAGGCTTACCCCAACAACTTCTGCCAATTGGGTTTGACTGATGCCTTTTTTACGTCTTAACTGCTTAATTGTTCGCATACTTTTCTTGAATATGTGTAGTTATTTTTCGTATATTTGAATCTGCGCAGCTAGGATATACATTTCTGTAATTGGGTTACAGACCAAATATAGAAAATAGGATTTGACCCCGACACATTAATTGATAAACCACAAAAAACATCAATATGGGTTCAGTCAAAAATTTAGGTCTTGTGATCAACATCGACAGAGTATTTTCCAAAGAGGATTTCGGAAAACCGATTAGCGAACAACTCTCTACCGCCTTACGAAGAAATGTCACCAAAAACGATTATGCCAATATTGCTTCAAGGAGCAATGTGAGTTTTTCCACTATTAGGGATGTGGTGTACAGGACTAATAGTTTAACAAAGTCCAACGCAATGGCCATTTCTCTTTTAATACATGCCGCTTATGAAAACTCTATCGCCTTTAAGCTTCAAGCACAAGGAGATACAATGTTTTTAAATACTTTTTTAAAGGTTTAAGCGCATTAGCCAATCGGTTTGTTTGTCCTTCCCAATATAATAGGGGTGAGTATCAAACTTTTGAAAGCCATGTCTAAGGTAAAACCGGACTGCTGCTTGGTTTTTTTGCCAAACGCCTAGCCAAACATAGTTCGATGCTTCATTGCGTGCTATTTGTATCACTTGTTGAAGCAGCCAATTTCCAATGCCCTTGCCTTGAAATTGTTGTATCACATATATTCGTTCCAATTCTAAGGATTGGTCATCTTTAATATCACTTTGGGCTGGTCCTTTGTTCAGTTTTAAGTATCCGATAAGTTCATGTCCACTAAACACGAAGTAAAACCGTGTGTTCTTGTTCTCCAACTCCGAGCGAAGCCTTTCACTACTGAACGCTTCATTGATGTATGACTCAAAATCGGCGGGATTGTTGTCCTTTTCAAAAGCATCGATAAAAGTGGCTTTGGAAATCGTGACCAATTTTTCCAAATCCTCGATAACACAGCGCTGAAGCTTTAATTCCATTATACCTTTTTACTTTTCAAATTAAACCAAAAAAAAAGAGCCAGACATAATGCTGGCTCTTAATTTTAGTTAGGTTTAATAGTATTAAAGCATGAAAAGCTTTTTAATCAATAGTATAAATCCTGTAAAAAAGTCGTTTCTGTAAACCTGGACGGTATCGTCCAATGCGGTTTGGTTAAGTCTGGGTGCCATGCTGTTGATTTTTATGGTGTTAATTTGGGAAAAAATTCAATACTATCAAAACTAAATACAACTATTTATACTAAAAAATGTTTGTTGTGTAACTATTCTATTTTGTTGTAAGAAAAAAGTATTTAATCGTGAAGATTACGGGAAGATGATTCGACGATGAAATGTTAGATAGCCGTCCGGTGGCTATTGGGCGATCCGGATTTATTAAACAATCAATTTTCTTGTAGGTAGAATCTCCTCAAATAATGTAATGGGCTAGTGGAACCAATAATGCAACCGTACTATACCGCTTTTGGAGTATCCAAATCAGCCTGCTTTTTGATTTGTGTCATGAAGCTCAATGCCTTTGCTCCAAGCGCATAATTGGTTTAAAATAGGCAACAGTCTTGCCCCTTTTTCCGTTAAGGAATATTCTACCCTTGGCGGAGTTTCTGCAAAAGATTCCCTAACAACAATGCCCCTGAGTTCCATTTCCTTGAGTTGATCTGCCAAAACCTTTCTACTGATTTTGTCGATTCGAACAGCTAGTTCTCCAAATCTCAATTTTCGATCGGCTAACATATACACAATTATGGAAGTCCATTTATTTCCTATGATATTCATAGAATGGGTGATAGGACATTCATTTGGGTTCTCGATTAACTTTCTTGTCATATTAGTTACCTCTAGGTTACTACTTTTCTGTTTACAAAAATACAATAATCTATTTTATATACTAATAATAGTTACTTTTGGAAACTAATAAATATGAAAATTATAAATGAAATTATTTGACACATACCAAGTAGGGAAATTAAACCTGAATAACAGAATTGTAATGGCACCTCTAACAAGGTCTAGGGCCATTAACAACATCCCTAACGCGCTAATGGCAAAATATTACCAACAACGAGCAAGTGCAGGGCTCATTATTTCCGAAGGCACCTCGCCATCGCCCAATGGAATTGGATATCCGCGTATTCCCGGGGCCTATTCAAACGAACAAATTGAGGGATGGAAAAAAGTAGCGGATGCCGTACATTCCGAAGGGGGCAAAATATTTGTGCAACTTATGCATACAGGCAGAATTACGTCTAAAGCAAATATGCCTGAGGGAAGCATCACACTTGCGCCATCGAGCATTCAGGCAGCAGGAGAAATATTCACGGAAGAGGGGACGGCTCCACATGAAATGCCAAAAGCTATGACACTGGAAGACATAGAAGTTACTCAAAACGAATATGTCCAAGCCGCCAAACGTCTGGTAAACGAGGCAGGTGTTGACGGAGTGGAGCTACATGCTGCCAACGGATATCTAATGAACCAATTTATCAATCCAAGGTCCAATCAAAGAGAAGACCACTATGGAGGGTCGGTAGAGAACAGGACCAGATTTGTTTTGGAAACGGCCCAAAAGGTGGCAGACGAAATTGGGAATGACAGGGTCGGCATTCGTATCTCTCCTTATGGAGCATTCAATGATATGCAATCGGACTACGCTGAACTTGATAATACCTTCATTTATTTAGCCAAAGAGTTGGCCAATATTGAAGTGTTATATGTTCATGTAGTGGACCAACGTGTAGCTTTCGGGGCGCCTGATTTTACAACTGATATTAAAAAGACCATTAAGGAAAACTTCAAAGGAGTTGTTATATCCGGCGGAGATGTGAATACAGCCGAAAAAGGTGAGGCTATTATAGAAAATGGTTTGGATTTGGTTTATGTTGGTAGGCCCTTTATTTCCAATCCTGATTTGGTAGAAAAACTTCAGAACAATGCCGAACTGGTAACACCTGATTTTGATACCTTCTATACTCCTGGAGAAAAGGGATATACCGATTATTAACCAATAGATTGGAAATAAAATAAAATGGATCCATTAAAAAATCTCAAAGAATTAAAACTTGAACTGCCCGAAGTTTCCACTCCGGGTGGTTCATACGTTCCGGTAAACATTAGAGGGAATATTGCTTATATAGCAATCCAATTACCAATTAAAAACGGAGCTTTCTTTTATCAGGGTAGATTGGGAAATGAAATATCAACCGAAGAGGGTTCTAGCGCCATGGAACATTGTGCGTTAAACGTTCTAGCCCATATAAATGACAAGATTGGTTTTGATAAAATTGTAGGGTTAAACCATATAGATGTATACTATCAATCAGCTGAAAATTGGGATGACGCGCCAAGGGTTGTGGATGGTGCTTCGGACCTATTCTTAAAGGTTTTGGAAGAAAAAGGCAGACATTCCCGGGCAATTTTTGGTGTTGAAAAGTTGCCATTTAATTTTAGCGTAGGGTTAACCGCTTCATTTACATTGACCGAAGAATGGAATTAGGATAAGAGATTAACCAGCATCGAATGCCCTTTTAAAATAAAATGTTGTATTTGCTAAACTACCATCTCGGGTGTCTCTCCACTAACTTCAAGCTTGCCTTCTGTGGCCTGAACAATTTCCTCAACGGAAACACCCGGAGCTCTTTCCAGAAGTTTAAATCCATTTTCGGTGACTTCCAGAACGGCCAAATTGGTAACAATCTTCTTTACACAACCCACTCCAGTTAACGGAAGTGTGCATTTTTTGAGCAATTTGGATTTTCCAGCTTTGTTGGTGTGCATCATGGCCACTATAATATTTTCTGCTGAGGCAACGAGGTCCATTGCTCCTCCCATGCCTTTGACCATTTTACCGGGAATCTTCCAATTGGCTATATCACCATTTTCGGCTACTTCCATGGCACCCAATATGGTTAGGTCAACATGCTGACCTCGAATCATTCCAAAACTGGTGGCAGAATCAAAAAAAGATGCTCCAGGAAGGGTTGTTATGGTCTGCTTACCTGCATTGATGACATCGGCATCTTCTTCGCCTTCAAATGGAAATGGACCCATTCCCAAAACTCCATTTTCACTTTGAAATTCAACACTGATATCTTCTCGAACAAAATTGGCAACCAAAGTGGGAATGCCAATGCCCAAGTTTACGTAGTAACCGTCTTTGACTTCTTTTGCAATTCGCTTTGCGATTCCGTTTTTATCCAACATAGCTATCCTTTTTGTCTTACGGTTCTTTGTTCTATTCGTTTTTCATATTTCTCGCCTTGGAAAATGCGTTGGACAAATATTCCGGGTATATGGATTGCATTGGGGTCTAAACTGCCAGCGGGCACCAATTCTTCAACCTCAGCCACTGTTATTTTGGCCGCACCACACATGCACGGGTTAAAGTTTCGTGCTGTTCCCTTAAAAATTAAATTTCCAGCTTCATCGCCCTTCCAGGCTTTTACAAATGAAAAATCAGCTTGATAAGCCGGTTCCAACACATACATTTTTCCATCAAACTCACGGGTTTCTTTACCTTCTGCAACCTCTGTTCCGTATCCTGCCGGAGTATAGAAAGCAGGAAAACCGGCTTGGGCAGCCCTGCATTTTTCTGCCAAGGTTCCTTGTGGGGTAAGTTCCACTTCCAATTCTCCGCTGAGCATTTGGCGTTCAAATTCATCGTTTTCACCTACGTATGATGAAATCATTTTTTTTATCTGATGGTTTTGCAACAAAAGACCCAACCCAAAATCATCGACACCGGCATTGTTTGATATACAAGTGATATCCATTATCTCCAATTTTACCAATTGCGCAATAGCATTTTCGGGAATGCCGCATAGACCAAATCCCCCTAACATAAAGGTCATTCCATCCGCAACTCCTTCCAAAGCTTTATCTACGTCGGAAACTGTTTTTTTAATCATTCGGTGCTGTGTTTTCTTATTGCTGAAATTACGATATTAATAAAAAAGCCCCAAGGGCAAAATGCAACTTGGAGCTTATTTTTTTAGTTTTAAATAGTCTTAAAAACCGATATCTTCTTCTAGATCATCTTCTGTATCCTGTTCTTCTTTAAGCTCTTCAAGCACTTTCGTACAATCGACATTTATCGACATATCTTCAGGTTCTTCGAATGCATCTTGAGATACGCCTAATTCTTCATTCTTATAATTTTCCTTCATATACAAGGCCCAAATAGGCAACGCCATAGATGCACCTTGACCGTAAGCAAGTCTTTTAAAATGGACAGCCCGATTATCGCCTCCTACCCAAACTCCAGTAACCAGATTGGGCACCATGCCCACAAACCATCCATAACTTTGATTCTGCGTGGTTCCTGTTTTTCCAGCGATAGGGTTGTTCAATTCATAGGGGTATCCTGTGATGATATCCTTGTAAACTCTATCGTTTTTGGCAAAAGTATGCCTCAACCTTGTGCCTGATCCCCCTCTGGTAACACCTTCCATCAAATTAACCATGGCATAGGCAACATCCTTGCTCAAAACATCTTTGGTTTCTGGAACATATTCATAGAGCACCGTTCCGTTTCTATCTTCAATACGGGTGACCATTACAGGTTTTACATATACGCCTTGATTGGCAAAGGTGCCAAAGGCCCCAACCATTTCATATACACTTGCATCGGGGGTTCCCAAGGCAATAGAAGGCACCTCAAGAATCTCACTGGAAATACCCATGCTTTTTGCAATTATGGCCACCGATTTTGGCCCTACTTTATCCATCAACTGAGCGGTAACCGTGTTTACCGAATTGGCCAGTGCATGTTTAAGCGTCATGTTTTTTCCGGAATATTTCCCATCTGAATTTTTAGGACACCATGCTTCCATATTCCCATGCTTCAATGGCTCAATACAATATTGATTGTCGGGTAGTGAATCGCAAGGGGAATACCGCAGCTGGTCAATGGCAGCTGCATACACAAAAGGCTTAAACGTTGATCCCGCTTGTCTAGCGCCTTGGTAAACGTTGTCGTATTGAAAGTGCTTATAATCAACTCCGCCCACCCAGGCTTTAACATGGCCTGTCTGAGGTTCCATGGACATCATCGCTGTTCTTAAAAAAGTCTTGTAATACCGAATAGAGTCCATCGGTGTCATTATAGTATCTTTTTCATAGGAATCGCCGTTCCAATCAAAGACTGTCATTTCTGTTTTCTCATGGAATGTCTTTTCAATTTCCTTTGCTGTTTTCCCTTGACCTTTCAGGACCCTCCACCGGTCTGATCGTTTCATCGCCTGTCGCATTATGGTGTCGATTGCGCCTTTGGTCAAATCCAAAAAGGGAGCTGTTGGGTTACGTTCGGGTGTATTTTGATGGAAAAACTCCGCTTGTAGATTTTTCATATGGGCCTCAACGGCATCCTCTGCATTTTTCTGCATACGGGAATCTATCGTCGTAAATATTTTTAGCCCATCCAAATAGATGTTATATTTTTCGCCATCTGGTTTTGGATTTTCTTTTACCCATCCATTTAACCAGCGTTGCATATACATTCTAAAATAAGTGGCCAAACCTTCCCGGTGTGATTCTGGGTTGTAGTTCAGGTTGATTTCCATGGCCTGAAGTGAATCTCTATCTGCTTCGGTGATATACTCATACCTTGCCAATTGCCCCAATACAGTGTTTCTTTTTTTATGTGTTAGTTCTTCTCGTCGTAATGGATTATAAAGTGATGAGTTCTGTAGCATTCCAACCAGCATAGCTGATTCTTCTAATTTCAAATCTTTGGGTTCTTTTCCAAAATAAATTCTAGATGCTGAACGGATACCATCTGCATTGTTGCCAAAATCATAGATGTTCAGGTACATCCCAATTATTTCTTCCTTGGTATAACTTCTTTCTAAACGGGTAGCAATGACCCATTCCATGGCCTTTTGTTTTATGGTCTCAAATTTGTTTCTTGACCGTACCCCAACAAAAAGCTGCCTGGCCAACTGCTGCGAAATTGTACTAGCCCCTCCTCTTTTTCCTAAAAAGAACATCGCTCGCAGCGTTCCACGCGCGTCTATTCCTGCATGATTCTGAAAGCGGATATCTTCACTTGCAATTAAGGCATCAATCAAATTTTGCGGTAGGTCATCATACGAAACATCGGTTCGGTTATCTTCTAAATAAAATTTCCCCAATGTTTCTCCATCTGAGGAAATAAGTTCCGTGGCCAAATTGGTACTAGGGTTTTCTAAATGCTCAAATGTTGGCATTTCGCCAAATGCCCCCCAAGCTGCCAAAAGAAAAATCAATATGGCAACCAAAACTCCTGATCCGAAGAGAATCCAAAACCATTTAATGAATACGAAGAAACTTTTTTGTTCCTTTTTTTTCGTTTTTGCCATTATTAGTGGGTACTTTTTTCTATTTCCAAGCCTACATCGGTAATGCCATCCAAAACATGGATGCCGTCCACATTCCCATTCTTTCTCATGGCGTGGATAATGTTCAGTTTATATACGCCCGAATCGGAAAAAACGATCTTTTCATGGAACCAAAGTTTGTTTTCCTTAATGCTTCCCAGCCCCTTGCCCAACCACTCACCTGTTGGCTCTGCCATTTTATATTCCAGCGTGTCCTTGAAGGTTTCACCATCTGGATATTCCAGTTCGGTTATTAAAAAGAGGTTGTTGAATTGAAAAGTGTTATCGTTCCTGATATTGATGAACAGATTGTGAGGCTGCACGGAATCTAAAGATGAAAATTCAAAATTTACTGGTTTGTTCATATCCCATTTTCCATTCTCCATAGCCTCAAACTCGGAATAGACCAAGTTGTTATTACAGGAAACTATGCTCCAAATAACAACAAGGACAAGCAAGAATTTATTGTGCATTGGATGGATTTTTTGGCCTATTTTTTCTTCTTTTTTTGTTTCTCTTCTTATTCTTGGGCCTATCAAATCGAGTAAGACTATCTTGGCCTACGACATTTTCAAAGGCCATTTTTTCCTCGCTAATATTGTCTTGGGCGTATTCTTCAAGGCTGGCAATCTTTTTGTTGTTTTTGTTCAGCTCTAAAATCTCCAAAACCTGATCTTTGTCCAAAGCGTGCCAAGAGGCAGGGTCATCTTTATAGGAAAACCAAAGTGTTTCTTTGAAAATATCTGCTTTTTGGCAAAAGGCAATACCTTTTTCAGTCTTCAGTTTACTGTCTTGGGGCGGAAAATTCTTTAACGCCTCTAAATACATGTCCAACTCATAATTGAGACAGCATTTGAGTTTACCGCATTGTCCTGCCAATTTTTGAGGATTTAAAGCCAGTTGTTGATATCTAGCTGAAGCGGTACTTACTGATCTGAAATCTGTCAGCCATGTAGAACAGCATAGCTCACGACCACATGATCCAATACCTCCCAATCGCTGTGCTTCTTGACGGTATCCTATCTGGCGCATTTCGATTCTAATTCCAAAAGCCTTGGCCATATCTTTTATCAATTGCCTAAAATCTACCCGTTCTTCTGCAGTATAATAGAAAGTAGCTTTGGAGCCATCGCCTTGAAATTCAACATCGCTCAATTTCATTTGGAGTTTGAGTGAAATCGCTATTTCACGAGAACGTTTTTGAATTTCGGCCTCTTTGTTTCGGCATTTTTGCCAAATGTCGATATCACGCTGCGATGCTTTTCTATATATTTTGGGAACGGCTTCGTCATCATGCGGAACTTTCTTTCTCTTCATTTGCACCTTGACCAACTCCCCAGTAAGGGTAACTATGCCAACATCATGACCCGACTTGGCCTGTGTAGCAACCACGTCGCCTATTGCCAAGGGAAGGTTATCTACATTTCTGAAAAATTCCTTTCTGCTATTTTTGAAACGTACCTCAACGCAATCAAATGGTTTTTGACCGCTGGGTAACGACATATTGGAAAGCCAATCAAAGACCGTTAGCTTATTACAACCATCTGTGCCGCAAGTACCATTGTTCTTGCAACCACGCGGTTGTCCATCCTTGCCGGTTGAACAACTGCTACATCCCATATTTTTTATCTTGATTTAAGGAAATGCACTGCATTTTCTTAAAAAGGGTTCATAAAATTACTTGTGGTAAATATAGCACAATTTGTGGCAGCGGTGAAATGTTACCTTTTGTACTTCAACACTTCTGAACGTCCTTTTTTGAAAATTTTATTGCTTGCATGTTTGCCTTTGCGCAGCTTCTTTTGTTCTTCATAAGGCAGAGCATTGATTTCTTTGCATTCCTGTGAACAGCACTCGTTCATTGCTTCAGAACATTCTTCACATTGTATAAATAGCAAATGACAGGCTTCGTTGGCACAATTTACATGGATGTCGCATGGTTTTCCACATTGATGGCAATTGGCGATGACATCCTCAGATATCCGTTCTCCCCGTCGATGGTCGAATACAAAATTCTTTCCCAAAAATTTGTTTTCAAGGTCTTTGGCTTTTACCTGTCTTGTATATTCAATGATGCCACCTTCAAGCTGGTAAACATGCTTAAAACCTTTGTGTTTGTAATAGGCGCTGGCTTTTTCACATCGTATACCTCCGGTACAATACATGACCAATTTCTTGTCTTCTTTGTGCGCTGCCAAATCTTCTTCGATGATATCCAACGAATCTCTAAATGTATCCACATCTGGTGTAACGGCATTTTTAAAATGCCCTATTTCACTTTCATAATGATTTCGCATATCAACAAGAACGGTATCGGGATCCTCGATAAGCTCGTTGAATTGTTCCGCTCCTACGTGAATGCCCTTGTTGGTCACATCAAAAGTATCATCGTTCAAACCATCAGCTACAATCTTATTGCGGACTTTGACCTTGAGTTTCAAAAACGATTTGTTATCCTGCTCAATGGCAATGTTCAGGCGTACATTTTCTAAAAAAGAAATAGAATCAAGGTGTTCTTTGAATACTTGAAAGTTATCCGCAGGAACCGATAATTGTGCGTTTATACCTTCTTTGGCCACATAGATTCGGCCAAGTACATCCATTTCGTTCCAATTGATAAAAAGGTGATTTCTAAAAATTCCGGGGTTACCGATGTGTGCATATGTATAGAAAGAGATGGTCAACCGTTCTTTGCCGGCCTCCTCAATAAGTTTTTCTCTTTCTTTTGCACTTAATGTATTGTACAGTTGCATGCTATACCAATAATTTAAGTTAAAAAGTCTGAAATAAAATAAAGACAAAGGTACTATTCTTTAATGCAAAAAAGAAAGGGCCTCTTATTACAAGAAGCCCTTTCAACCACCATATTTCTTTTCATAGCGCAAATTTCCCTTTGCTGTGTGGTGTTGAATCGAAAACTCGATTCGATATGTCGTTTTTTGAATCAGTTGCTTGTTAGATACGTTCTTTTAAAAAGGTTGCGTTGCTTTTGTCGTATGTAGAAAGAAATGGTAATTTAGCCTTCCTAATTATGAGAACCATGAACAACGAAAACGAAGCAAAACTAAAAGCCTTAAAATTAACCCTGGATAAACTGGACAAAACCTATGGAAAAGGTGCTGTCATGAAATTAGGGGATAGTGTGGTAGAAGATGTAGA
The DNA here is from genome assembly GCF_014698935.1 of Flagellimonas sp. S3867. Taxonomy (GTDB): domain Bacteria; phylum Bacteroidota; class Bacteroidia; order Flavobacteriales; family Flavobacteriaceae; genus Flagellimonas. The sequence continues at coordinate 833,558 of NZ_JACVMN010000002.1, read as the reverse complement.
GGTCATCCCTTCGGGGTCATTGGGGCTGGACATTGCTTTGGGTGTTAGTGGTTATCCGCGTGGCAGGGTTATCGAAATCTATGGTCCTGAATCATCGGGTAAAACAACCTTGACCTTACATGCAATTGCAGAGGCTCAAAAAAATGGAGGCATTGCTGCTTTTATTGATGCAGAACATGCCTTTGATCGATTTTATGCGGAAAAATTGGGTGTAGATATTGACAATCTTATCATTTCCCAGCCCGATCATGGTGAACAGGCATTGGAAATAGCCGATAATCTTATCCGCTCAGGCGCCATTGATATTGTAATTATAGATTCGGTTGCAGCTCTTACTCCAAAAAGTGAAATCGAAGGTGAAATGGGGGATTCCAAAATGGGCCTTCATGCTAGACTAATGTCCCAAGCATTGCGAAAATTGACTGCCTCCATTAGTAAAACCAACTGTACGGTTGTATTTATTAACCAGTTGAGGGAGAAGATCGGAGTTATGTTTGGTAATCCCGAAACAACAACTGGAGGTAATGCCCTTAAATTTTATGCTTCGGTGCGTTTGGATATTAGACGATCTACCCAAATAAAAAACACCGATGGAACGGTTCTGGGAAACAAAACCAGAGTGAAAGTTGTAAAAAACAAAGTAGCTCCGCCTTTCAAAACTGCTGAATTCGACATTATGTATGGCGAAGGTATTTCCAAAGTTGGTGAGGTTTTAGATTTAGGCGTAGCATATGAGATTGTAAAGAAAAGCGGTTCTTGGTTCAGCTACGGAGATACTAAACTAGGCCAAGGAAGGGATGCGGTTAAAGCGTTATTGGCAGACAATCCAGAACTTTCTGAAGAATTGGAATCCAAAATCAAGGAAGCCATTGCCGCGGTTAATGCCTAATCTGGGTTTTACCTAACATTTTACTCTTTAACTTACGGGCAATACCACGCAACCCTTATCCTTACCATACATCTAGGGTGTAAAGAATTTTTTTAATGATGAAAAAGGTAATTGCACTGTTTGTGCTCTTTGGGATGGCTTTATCCATATCTTCCTGTGACTTGGATGATGGACAGAATTTCAATTTTACAACTCTTAGAGTTGTGGAAGCACAAATGCCAGCATTCTTTGAGCTAAATGAGACTTATGACATTGAGGTGACCTATCAACGACCCAATGGATGCACATTTTTTGAAGGGTTCGATGTTACCAAAACAGGGGATACGGACAGAGATGTGGTGGTAATCGGGACTGAGATACTTGATGGAAATACAGCCTGCACGCAGGCTATCGAAGAGGTAACCGCTATTCTTAAATTCAACGTAATTTTTAATGCAGAGTACCATTTTAGGTTTTATGCTGGCAACGATGGTGAAGGCAATGCTACATATATAGAATATACGGTTCCAGTGAACTAGACATCAGCAATCCAAAATTAACCAACATTTGGATCTTGAAGAATTAATACATAATTGTAAAAAGGGCAAAAGACAGGCGCAGGCCGATTTATACCGGAAATACTCCGGTATTCTTTTCGGTATGTGTCTTAAGTATTCCCGAAATAAAACTGAAGCAGAAGACAATCTGCATGACAGTTTTATGACAATTTTTAACAAAATCGACCAATTCAACTTTAACGGTTCCTTTGAGGGTTGGATCAAGCGAATCACAGTGAACACCGTACTTCAGAAATACAGAAAGGAACAGCACTTAAATGTGGTTTCCGAGAACATTGGAGAAGAATTGGACGTTGATACTGGGCAGGCAGATATTAGCCTAGCCACATTGTTGGGGTATATACAAGAGCTGCCAAACAAGTATAGGTTAACATTCAACCTTTATGTTTTGGACGGTTATAGTCATAAAGAAATAAGTGAGATGTTGGGAACATCCACGGGGACTTCAAAGTCAAATTTGGCCAGGGCCAAAATGATATTGAGGGAAAAAATAGAAAAAGAAAATATAAACATTGCTTAAATCATCTATGATGGGGAAAAAGAATTTAGAGCAATTGTTCAAAGAAGTATTTAAGGACTTTGGAGAAAGTCCTGACGAAAAGGTGTGGAAATCCATCGAAGCTTCCTTGGACAAAAAAGAGCAAAAGAAAAGAGTCATTCCAATTTGGTGGCGATTAGGAGGCATAGCTGCCTTGTTGGCCATTCTGTTTTATGTGATAAATCCGTTGGAACCTTCAAATGAAAACGGTGATGTTATTATTACTGAAACGCAAGAAGAAAATAATTCATCCAATAGTGATGATGGCCGTGAGGAAACCAAAAAATCCAAATCTTTCACAACACCAAGTACCGAACAACTTGTCGATTCTTCCAATGAAAACGATTCAGAATCTAACCAAAACACCGATTCTGACAAAGGTTCTGATGATGCTTTCATTAAAAACCAAAGTCTTGACTCCCAACCACAGTTGGTTGCTGTCCCTGACCAACAGTATTCGGAAAAGAACTTAAAAAATGACCAGGTTCAAAAAAACGAATTGGATGGCATAACTACTGCTGAACAGGAAGTTGCTGCCACCAATGTGGAAAAACAGAAAGAAAATCAGGCGGAAGATGAAGCGGTGACCATTGCAGAAGCAGATACTCCTGCGTTGAAGGATGTGGAAGCCGAGACAAATGATGCGCTTCCGTCCGAGAACAACGATAAAGAAGGTATTGTCCGTGACGAAGATCTTTTTCAAATTCCAAATAGTTCCGACACTGTTGCTGAAAACAAAATAGACGAGCAAAAAAATACGGATGAAAACATTGCCCAAAATGAGGAAGCGAATGATACTTTAGAAAAGAAGTCCATTTTTGAGGTGATTGAGGAACGTGAAGAAGAGGCCCTTGCCGAAAATACATCCCAAAAATGGTCTGTTGGTCCTTCAGTTGCCCCTGTTTATTTTAGTGCAACCGGTAATGGTTCGCCCATACACTCAAATTTTGCGGCAAACTCCAAATCAGGAAATATTAATTTAAGCTACGGACTTACCGTTGCTTATGAAATTGGCAAAAAGTTGAAAGTGCGCTCTGGGGTGCATAAAGTAAATTATGGATATGACACCAATGATGTAGTTTTTTCATCCTCTCTAGGTGCTTCGGCTAATGATATGATAGATAACATTGATTATAGCCAAACCGCCCGGACTGTCATCGTACAAAGCAAAAACAACGTTCCAGAAACTCTAGCCAATGATGCTTTCTTGGAATTGGCAGCCAATGAAAACCCTTCTTTGGATGGAAAAATGGTGCAACAACTGGGTTATATTGAAGTTCCGTTAGAAGTTGATTATGCGCTCATCGATAAAAAGTTTGGGGTAAACATAATCGGAGGGGTCAGTTCACTTTTCTTGGTGGACAATTCCGTGCTTTTAGAATCTGATGATTTGGTAACCGAAGTTGGAGAGGCTAACAATGCAAATTCTGTCAATTTTAGTACAAATGTCGGTGTTGGGCTCAACTATGAATTTTCTCCTAAAGTTCAATTGAACTTGGAGCCTGTTTTAAAATATCAACTAAATACGTTTTCCGAAACCGCCGGTTCTTTTAGGCCTTTTTCCGTCGGTGTTTATAGTGGAGTGCGTTTCAAGTTTTAATATATAAAGAAGTTGGTTAGGAAGATTGCTCCTTTAATGCAATCAATTAAGCACCTCGTTTCGGCGGGGTGTTTTTTGTGTACGAAATATCCTATGTTCAGATTTTTCTTAATTTATATTCGCTTTCAAAGTTTCCCATTTCAAGAAATAACCCCACAAAACAGAATAGAATCATAATTGTAACGGCTGTTCGCTTTTTCTAACCTATGCCAAAACCATCCATAAACCCAATACTCTCTGTATTTCTGCTCCTCGCTTTATCTTGTTTTGGATTTTCACAGAACGATTCCTTGGCGCAAGGAACGACTCTTCCGTTCAAAGTGCTAAAAACCACCGATGATGCTCTGACGATCAACGATATTATAAAATCGAAACACCCCTTTAATTATCTTAGCCATTTTGCCCAAAAAACCCATCCGGATGATTTTTACTGGATTCGAATAGATTTTGAGAAGGAGTTGGCGCATCTACAAACAAGCAACATTTGGCATTTAAAATTCAACTCTTTTGACTATGGCAAACTTCTCTATCAACATGATGGTACGATTCAGGAAAAGCCAATTGGCAAATTTGATCCGCATACACAAAGTGAAAAAGTAAAAGCCAATAAATACTTTTCTGAGATTTCATTTGATTCTGGAACTCTTATTCAAGATCGATATCTCTATTTAAAGGTTCGGCGAGTTACATTCTTTGAGCAACTTCAAAATTGGGAAATAAGTTACCAACAACAATCCATTAAAAACATTTATTCTTGGGATGATTTTAAAGCGCTTTTACCCATCTATATTTTTACAGGGGTGAGTGGTATTATGTCCTTGCTTGTGTTCCTATTCTTCATTTATCTAAGACGAATGGAGTTTTTTCTTAATTCATTTTATGTTTTTTGGCTGCTTGTTTTCATATTCAAGGAAGAACTTTTGCTCTATCATGACCTGTTTACTGATAATGAACTTCTTAAAAACTGGATGCTCGAAAATTTGGTTATAGTCATTGCCTTAGGCTATATGCTCTTCATGATTTTTTATTTGAACCTAAGAAAGGAATATCCTTTTGCTTTCAAAGTTCTTCAAGTTTCAATTTCCATTCATCTCCTAATATTAGTTGCAGATGCCTTTTTCTATTATTTTGAATTTTTTGTTGGTCGCATTTATATTCTCGAGATAGTTCCTATTTTGGATTCAACCACAGCATTTTTATCTGTTGGCTACATATTTCTTTTCAATAAAAACCTTCTGACCACCTTTTTTATTTTAGGTTCTGTGACATTTATGGTGGGGGTTGGATGTTTCTTTTATTTGGACACTGATTCAGACCCGTTGAATTACAATAAGCTTTATATAATTATTGGTTCCATATTGGAGATTACCATTTTTGCGCTGGGACTTACCTATAAAATCTTTATGGAGAACACAGAAAGATTAAAGTTCCAAGAGGAAGCCTTCATAAACAAGACCAAGGCTTTGCGAGCACAGATTAACCCTCATTTTATTTTTAACTCCTTAAATTCCATTCAGCATTTAATTACAAAAAACAATAAAGTCTCCGCCCTAAAATACCTTTCCAAATTTGGACGGTTAACCCGCAACATTTTGGAGAGTTCTTTTGAAACCAATGCCAAACTCGATGATGAAATAAAGTTGCTCACTGACTATTTGGAATTGGAATCTTTACGCTTTGATAATGCTTTTACCTACAAAATACAGATTGATGAAGCCCTGATTCCTGAAGAAATTGAAATGCCGTTTATGATTTTACAGCCCTTTGTTGAGAATGCCATTATCCATGGGCTATTACCCAAAAAAGGTGATAACAAAGAACTTTTGATCCGCCTTAAAAAAGAAAGTGATTTTATGGTTTGCGAAGTTGAAGACAATGGCGTGGGCAGACAAATGGCCAAATTAAGATTGCATATTTATCAGAAAGAAAAGAAATCTAGAGGGCTTGAGGTAACCAAGCAGCGATTGGAATCCATTGGTGAAAATCCCGAAAACCTGCAAATCATTGACAAAGTAGATGAAGAAAACAATCCGTTGGGAACAAAGGTCATAATCCGAATTCCAATTTAAACTTTTCCCTGTTGTAGCTCGCTCAGGATAATTTCTCGAACCTCTTCTCTCAATGTAGATTTATCTTCCTCACCCAAAATACCCGTTTCAAAAAAAGGATGCACCATTGCCCGGATTCTGCCCGGACCACCACTTAAAAAAGTAAATGAAAAACGCTTTTTGTTATCGTAAAATGTGATGGGTACCACAGGAATTTTATGTGCTATTGCCATTTTAAAAGCACCATCCTTGAAAGCGTCCAAAACAATATGCTCTTCTGGAACACCTCCTTCGGGAAAAATACATACGCTCAGCCCTTGATCCAATCTTCGCTGGGCTCTACGGTAAACCCCAGTGCGACTTTTGATATTATCCCGGTCAACCAAAATGCATACCCGCTTATAGAAAAATCCAAAAACCGGAATCTTCACCAATTCCTTCTTTCCCACAAAAACAAATGGGTTTTTGCTTACCACAAGCATAAACATAATATCCAACATGCTGGTGTGGTTGGCCACCAGCATATAGCTTTTTCCCTTTTCCATAGTTTGTTCCCTAACAATTTTCGGAAAACACCCCATACCATAAAGAATAGATTTGGCCCAAAGATTCCGAGCTAACCAAAAGAACTGCTTATAGGTTTTTTCAGAGAGAGTTGTCAACAATAAAAATGGAAAGAAAACAAAAATAGGAAGTGCTACCAATATATAGAACCAAATTCTGTATGCCGCATGACCTATGTTCTTGAAAATGGAAAGCATTCGCCAAAAGTAGAATTTTTGAATATCTTTATTGGAATAACCATAAAATCTTAAAAAATGGGATTACTATACGCTTTGTTGATTGGGGCAGCGGCCGGCTGGCTAGCTGGAAAAATCATGAAAGGTGGCGGCTTTGGAGCACTTATCAATATCATTCTGGGTATTGTTGGAGGTGTTGTGGGTAACTGGCTCTTTGGTGTTTTGGGTGTTCACATCGGTTCTGGAATTGTTGGCGACCTAATTACCGGAGTTATCGGAGCAGTAGTTGTCCTCTTTATTGCTGGCCTTTTTAAAAAATAACGCAAACTTCTTTAGACACTAGGAAGCACAACTTTTTTTATCCCATTTGGATGCTTACTTTTACGGGCAAAAATTAGGTATGGCCCGAATTTTAACCGGAATTCAAAGTACAGGCACTCCACACTTGGGAAACATTTTGGGGGCAATTATCCCGGCCATACAAATGGCCCAAGACCCCAAAAATGAATCCTTTCTTTTTATTGCGGATATGCATTCCCTTACCCAAATAAAAAATGGGGAGGAACTAAGAAGCAACACCTATGCCACCGCTGCTACATGGCTCGCTTTTGGACTGGATATTGAAAAAACCGTTTTCTATCGCCAAAGTGATGTTCCCCAAGTAACAGAATTAGCATGGTACCTCAGTTGTTTTTATCCATATCAGCGTCTTACACTTGCACATTCCTTCAAGGATAAAGCAAATCGGTTAGAGGATGTCAACTCTGGTTTATTTTCGTATCCAATGCTTATGGCTGCGGATATTTTATTGTATGATGCCAATATTGTTCCCGTAGGAAAAGATCAGCTACAGCATTTGGAAATGACAAGGGATGTAGCGTCAAGGTTCCACAACCAATTGGGAGAAACATTTGTGTTGCCCGAAGCCAAAGTCCAAGAGGAGACCATGTACATTCCGGGAACAGACGGGCAAAAAATGAGCAAGAGCAAAGGGAATACCATCAACATCTTTCAACCTGATAAGAAATTGCGCAAACAACTTATGGGTATTGTGACCGACAGCACGCCAATGGAAGACCCCAAGGACCCCTCTGCAGACAATGTCTTTGCCTTATACAAGATTTTGGCCTCCACCGAACAGATTGAGGAAATGAGTGCCAACTACCTGGCCGGAGGTTATGGTTACGGACATGCGAAACAAGCCCTTTACGAAGTAATCTTGGAAAAATTTGCCGAACCCCGTGAAAAATTTGACTACTACATGAACCATTTGGACGAGGTTGATGAAGCTTTGTCCATTGGAGCGGATAAAGCCAAAAAGGTGGCTGATGGGGTTTTGGAAAGGGTGAGGGAAAAACTTGGTTACTAAATTGCCTCAAACAATTTACCGGGCAAAGGCCGTATTACCCCTTTCATTTCCATGCTAAAAAGTGTTGATGATGTTTTATGGATGGGCAATTTACACTCCAGAGCAACCGTGTCCAACAATTGTTTCCCGTTCATCTGCAAATAGGAATAGATATACTGTTCTATTTGATTCAGTTCTACAAAAAGTCTTTTCTGAATGCTGGATTCCTCCTTCTTTTCTTCCAAATCCCATCCCAATAAATACACTAGTTCGGCTGCAGAAGTCAACATATGTGCTTTTTGGCGTTTGATCAAATCATTGCAACCCTTGCTAAATTTATCGGTTGATCTGCCAGGAAGGGCAAAGACTTCCCTGTCATATCCATTGGCTAAATCGGCGGTAACCAAACTACCTCCCTTTTCTGCTGATTCTACCACGATAGTGGCTTCACTTAATCCTGCAATGATTCGGTTTCGTTTTAAAAAATTCTCGCGGTCAGGGTTGCTTGTACTCCAGAATTCGGTAATAAAGCCACCGTTTTCCTCCACTTTTGACATATACTTTTTATGTGATTTGGGATAAATTTGATTTAGTCCATGAGCTAAGCAACCAATGGTTTGCAGACCAGCTTCCAGAGCCATTTTCTGAATTGTGATATCCACGCCATAAGCAAATCCACTTACAATAATGGGGTTTAATGGGGCGATTTGCTCAATAAAGGCTTCACAAAATGCATGTCCATAACTCGTAATGTTTCGAGTACCAACTACACTAATAATCTTTCTGTTGCTCAAATCTAAATTTCCTTTGCAAAAAAGGAGTATTGGTCCGTCAATACAATGCTTAAGTTTACTAGGATAGTCCTCATCTCCAAAATAGGAAAATGCAACATTTTTGTTTCGTATATACTCATATTCGGCTTCGGCTTCTTTTAAATGAATCGCATCGTGCAATCCCTTTAAGGTTATTCTGCCAATACCATCAATTTTTGTAAGGTGTTGCACTTTATCTTCAAAAATTGCATTTGCACTTCCGCAATGTGCAATTAATTTCTTAGCGGTGATATCTCCAATATTTGGAATTGCCTGCAGCCGCAGGGCCGCAATAATTTCAGGTTCAGTCATTTCGATTTGGGATTGTAGTTGTTCACAAAATACAGAATTTCAAATGTTAATAAAAAGTGATAAGCGCTATTTTGTTCTGCTGGTTTTTTTGCAATATTTGTGGCAATGCGGATTGAAGCTTATATAGAAGAATTACTTTACGATTACAATTGTGTCGTGGTGCCTGGTTTTGGGGCTTTTTTAGCACATGGAAAATCAGCAGAAATTGATTCCGTTGCCAATACGCTAAATCCACCTACCAAAACAGTTTCGTTTAATGCCCAGCTTTCCAAGAATGATGGTTTGTTGGTCTCCCATATTGCCAAGCAAAAGCGCCTTGATTATGAAGAGCTTTTGGAAGAGGTGGAAAATGTTTCGGAAACTTGGAAGAAAAGGCTTGAACAAGGAGAAAGTATTGAGCTTTTCGGTATAGGAAAATTGATGCTCAACCGGGAGCATAAAATTCAGTTTCAGCCGGAAAATAAAATCAACTATTTAACGTCTTCATTTGGTCTTTCGGCATTTGCGGCAACTCCGATTCAGCGGGAAGTTTTAAAAGAGGAGGTTGAAGAGCTTGAAGAAAAGATTCCATTTATCATTACTCCAGAAAAAAGGGAAAAGTCTTCATTTAGACCATGGTTAAAATATGCAGCCGTTATTTTATTGGCTGTTTCCTTAGGTTCAACATCATATCGTGCTTATGATGACCTTCAGCAAAAACAAGTATCGGTTCAGCAAGATGCCCAGCAAGAAGTTACGCGTTTGATACAGGAAGCTACTTTTTTTGAAAGTGCTCCTTTGGAACTTCCGGCATTGAGTATCAAAATCAACAAGAAAAAACTAGGCAAACATCATGTCATTGCCGGAGCTTTTCGGGTTGAACAAAATGCTGAAAAGAAAGTGGCACAACTCAAGAAAAAGGGCTATAATGCCATTTATTTGGGTGCCAACAAGTTTGGTCTGCATCAAGTAGCTTACGATAGTTTTGAAAATCCAAAAGAAGCACTCAAGTTTCTTAGAAAGGTAAAACGCACCGAATCTCCGGATGCTTGGATGCTATCGGAGAAATAATACTTCTTTCTTTAAAACCAGTTTTCACTTCAATATCTTTGCGCAAAATCCAACCCTTATGCGCGCGAAAAATCCGAGCGAATCTCGTACAGTAATGACAGATATGGTTTTGCCAAGTGAAACCAATCCCTTGAACAACCTTTTTGGTGGAGAGCTCTTGGCCCGCATGGATAGGGCCGCAAGTATTTCTGCACGAAGACATAGTCGAAGAATTACGGTTACTGCGTCTGTGAATCATGTTGCCTTTAATAGATCGGTTCCCCTTGGCAGTGTAGTCACGGTGGAGGCGTCGGTTTCCAGAGCTTTTAAAACTTCCATGGAGATTTATATCGATGTTTGGATGGAAGACCGGTTTACAGGAGAGCGCACCAAGGCCAATGAGGCTATTTATACTTTTGTTGCTGTGGATGAAACTGGAATTCCAACAGAAGTACCTCCATTGGAGCCAGAAACAGATTTGGAAAAAGAACGCTTTGCTGGTGCTCTTCGAAGAAAACAGTTGAGTTTGGTGCTGGCCGGTAAAATGGAACCCAATAAGGCCACAGAATTGAAAGCTTTGTTTACTTCCTAAGTCTTCAGAAATCGAAGTTATTAGGGTCGGGGCCAAAACGTTGTCCTCTATTCAACCTATCAAGCAGTTTGACATCTGCTTCGTTTAGCTCAAAGTCAAAGATATTGGCATTAGAAATAATCCGCTCTTTTTTGGAAGATTTGGGAATGGTAATTACCCCTTTTTGAATGTCCCAACGAAGAACAATCTGTGCTACTGTTTTGTCGTATTTGCCAGCTAAGTTTTTCAGCTCGGGAATATCAAAAATGATGCCTTGCATCATAGGTGACCAAGCTTCATATTGGATTCCATTATCGTTACAAAAATCAATCAAATCTTGTTGTACCAAATAAGGGTGAAATTCCATTTGATTAACCATAGGGACAATCTTCGCCACTGTCAGTAAATCTTCTAAATGATGCTGCATAAAATTGCTAACACCAATAGCTCGAATCCGTTTTTCTTCATAAAGCCGCTCCATGGCTTTCCAAGTATCCTTGGATTTTTCTCCTTTGGGCCAATGAATCAAATACAGATCTAAATAATCCAATCCCAAACGTTCAAGCGTATCGTCAAAGGCATTTAAGGTCGAATCGTATCCTTGGTCGCTGTTCCATACCTTGCTTACCACAAAAACATCCTTTCGGTCAACATTGCTTTTCTTAATTCCAATACCAACACCTTTTTCATTATCGTAAATGGCAGCGGTGTCTATATGTCGATATCCATGATTTAGGGCCTCTTTAACGGCGCTGACCACCTCATTCCCGTCTTTTGATAGGTATACTCCCAAACCAAAATAGGGCATCTGAACACCGTTGTGCAATTCAAAAGTTCCTTGTAAGTCTGTAATACTTTTCATGTACTAAAGCTGGTAAATCCAATCCTCCGGATTTAATCTATTGGAGTCTTCATAAAGATAGAACTTCAGTTTTGTTGTGCCATCAAACCGACTGGTATATATGTCGCCAATTACCTCCTTTGCCGCCACTCTATCACCTTTTTGGACATATAATTTGGATAAATTGTAGTAGGTGCTTATGTAATTACCGTGTTTAATCGTTACACCTCGGCTTCCTCCCGGAACTGAAATTATAGCGATTACTTCTCCTTCAAAAATAGCTCTTGCTTGGCTACCTTGATCGGTTGCAATGGTAACCCCGTTGTTTCTATGTTTTATTCCAGGATAAAGTTTATCTGCATAAACACCATATCCCTGACTTTTAATGCCCTTTTCAACCGGCCAAATCAGCTTTCCTTTGTTTGCCGAAAAGTTATTGGCCACCAATTGGGCCTCTGGAGTCAAAACAAATTTAGTCCTACTGGATTTTCCAGCTTTTTTATTGGTGCTTGCTATCGCATTTTTTATCAGTCTTTCTATCTCACGATCAATCTTTCTGGCTTCCTTTCGTTTTTGCGAAATCGCGGTTGTGTATTTGGACTCATTTTGTCGGATACTGCGCAAAAGGTTCTTTTGCGCTTCAATCTCAGTAAATAATTCGTTCTTTACCTTTCGATTTTCTGCCAACAGACGCTCCTTTGATTTTCTTTGACCAACCAAATCTTTGTTTAAGGCTGCCAGTTCATCCGTTTTCTTTATAATGTCCTCCCCCTGCTTTTTTCTATGCTTTGCATATTGCTCCATATATTGGAGTCTTTTGAAGGCCTGATAGAAGTTCTCAGCCGATAATAGAAACATTAATCTATTGCTTTGCGATTTGTTTTGATAGGACTTTTGAATAAGGTTGGCATAATCTTCCCTCAGAATTTTAAGGTCTTCACGAAGTTTGCTAATACTTCTGATATTTACATTGATTTGTCGATTGAGTAAATTGGATTGTTGATTGGTGACCCGAATAAGTTCTTGCCTCACATTAATTTTTTGGTCCAAAGCGTTCATTTGGTCAAGAACATTTCCTCTTTCCTTCTTTTCGGCAAAGAGTAATCGGTTGATTTCCTTTATCTCTTTTTGTAAACGTTCTCGTTTGGCCTCCAACGCTTTTTGCTCGCTTGTTTGGGCATGCAGAGGTACCGAAACCAAAATGGTAAGAATCAAACAATAAAGGTAATATGAAATTTTATTTGTCATATTACTTTAATATTATTTCATCAAATCCCTTAGGAATTTTATATGGAAAATTCAGCGTTCTATTGAGTTCCATGTTCTTAAAGTTCAAGCCAATTGTTGTTCGATCCATATTTTCCAAAGCAACAATATGGATTTCATTGGGCACTACCTTCCCTGAAATATCCTGATAAGTATATTTTGCCCTGAGCCTTCTATTTTCTTCGGGTTGAGCAATTTCTTGGGCGGCTATTTTAAAATTTTTCGGTTCCAATTGAAACAAAATCTTAAATAGCTCTTGCGCCTTTTTTGGTTTTAATTGATAGTTTCCTTCGTCTATCCCCGAAGCATATTTGCCTTCCCTTAAATCAAGGATTGCATCACCCAACAATAGACTTTGTACTTTATTGAAGTTTAACTCCGTCCCTAAAAGTTGACTCAAATAACCAAAATCTCCATCAAAATATTCATTTTGAAGTTTGTTGTAAAAAGACACTCTTTCAGGTGTAATTCGAGCTTTTACCACTCCAAGAGGAGCGCTTAACCAGATTACCTTATCTTTTTCCATTCGCAAACTGACACTAACTCCTTGATTACTTTTTCCATCTGAATAATCAATCTTTACCCTTCCACTTAGGGTTTTAAAATCAGTTTGATTGGCGTAATGATTTTCAATAATTCGCTTAGCAGACAGGCGAGAGTCTATCTCACCCCCCGTAATCGATTTGGTAGATTTGCACGATCCAAAAATCAACAAGCTCAAGAGCAAAAATATTGATTTTCCCATTTTATGAAATCGAAATGCGCGCATTATAAACCTGGTTTTACTTTGTTCAAATATTCTTGGGCCTTTGTTGCGTTGCCTATAGCGGTATAGGCCCTTGATAGTTCCTTGTATATTTTGTTGGCCAAAACATCATCATCTAATAAATAATCGATTGCGCTTTCTAAAACTTCCACCGCTTTAGCCGATTTAGAGCTTCTATTTAAAGCTGTTCCGTAAGCAAAATAAAAATAGGGTTGCAACGGGTATAGGTCCAATGCCTCCTCTGAGATGGACTCCATTTGCTTAAAGTTATTCGTAGCCAACAGTTCCTCAATCTTATTTTTATATTGTGTAGTTGGGTCTTCCTCTTCAGGCGTCTTCTTAGTAATTACAGTATTGGTTTTCTCTGTGTCTTGGTGAAGGGAATCATTAATTTTCAAGGTCAAATTTGTGGCAAATTTGGTGTTCCCAAGACCTTCTAATACTTTTAGGGCATCTTGGTATTTTCTTTTTTTAAAGTAAATCACCGCCAGATTTTCCCGTAGTTCTAGCTCTTGAAAAGGGATGCTCAGTTGAAAATTGTCCAAAGAACTTCCTTGTTTTTCCAAAATGTTCACCAAGCTTTCCAAATACCAAAAATCCGTTGGTTTAGTATTCAATGCCTCTATAGCAAATTCTTGAGCCTGAATGTATTTTTTATCAAGAAAGTACGCTTTTGCCAATTCATAATCAACTACGCTATTCAGGGGGTCCAAGTTTTTGCATTCCAAAAACAGTTTGATGGCCCTATCATAGTTTTGGATTCCCTTTTGCTTTAGTGCCTCAAAGAAACTTTCTTGAAATTCATCTGTGTATTCCTCTAAAAAGACTTCAGCGCTTTGCTCTTCATCTTGCGTATATGCGCAGAGAGAAAATATGAAGATAAACAGGTATGTGCTTACAGTCTTTTTCATTTTAATTTAGGTTCTCTTTTGGAGAAAGCTATAGCGCTTACTCCAATACAGAGTAATCTCCGATGCTAATAGTTTCAAAATTGCCATCAAAAACCACGTGATTACCAATCATCGCATTGTCCAAATTCGCATTAGTGATTTTACTCTTGCTCTGTATTAAGCTATTTTTTACGGTTGAGTTTTCCAATATTGTATCTGCACCAACAGAAACGTATGGACCAACCGTAGTATTCTTCAACACCACATTTTCGCCAATAAAACATGGCTCAACTATATTGGCGTTTTCTTTTTTAACCGAGTTGGCAATCAGCCCCTCACCATCTTTCTTCAAAAAGTTGAGCATGCGTTGATTTGTTTCTACTGTTACATTTTTATTTCCGCAATCCATCCATTCATCAACCTTACCTGGGACAAATTTCATGCCTTTTTCCATCATGCGTTTTATCCCGTCATTAATTTGGTATTCTCCTCCATTAATGATTTGGTTATCCAAAACATATTGTAATTCGTTTTTAAGTACTCCGACGTCCTTAAAATAGTAGATTCCAATCACTGCCAGATCAGAAACAAACTCTTGTGGTTTTTCAACTAGTTCTACAATCTCATTCTGATCACTCAATTTTACCACCCCAAAAGCTTCTGGTCGGTCTACTTGCTTTACCCAAATAACACTGTCTGCAGATTTGTCTAAATCAAAATCAGCTCGAATCAAGGTATCTGCATATGCTATCACCGCTGGTCCACTTAAGGAGTCTTTCGCGCTCATAATAGCATGGCCCGTTCCCAAAGGTTCATCTTGCCGATATATAGAGCCCTTGGCTCCCAAGCTTTCTGCCAATTGCATTAAACTTTTTACCACATCGTCCCCGAAAAAGGCTGGATCTCCCAAGATAAAGGCAACTTCTTCTATTTGCTCACCCAAAACCTTTGCAATATCACTCACCAATCTGTGCACAATCGGTTTTCCGGCAACCGGAATCAAAGGTTTTGGAACCGTTAATGTATGTGGTCTTAAACGAGAACCTCTTCCCGCCATTGGGACTATTATTTTCATAAGCTTTTTAGTATAACGTATTTAGTGTTTAGTTTTATTGTACGCCGGTGCTGCCAAATCCTCCTGATCCTCTATCAGTCTCTGAAAGAGCTTCTGTTTGAACCCATTCTGCACGTTCATGCTTGGCGATGACCATTTGGGCGATGCGCTCCCCATTTTCAATAGTAAAGTCATCTGTGGAAAGATTTACCAAAATAACCCCAACCTCACCGCGATAATCTGCATCGATAGTACCCGGGGCATTCAAAACTGTAATTCCCTTTTTTGCCGCCAAACCACTTCGTGGACGCACTTGAGCTTCATACCCTATTGGTAATTCGATAAAAAGACCAGTGGGTACAATGGTCCTTTCCAAGGATTTCAAGGTAATCGATTCTTTTATGTTTGCCCTCAGGTCCATACCGGCAGAAGCTGGTGTTTCGTAGTGGGGCAATTGATGGTCTGACTTGTTTATAATCTTAATTTTCACGCTGTAGAAATATGGTTCTTAACTTATCTCCTTCCAATCTGTAAACCAATGCCAAAAATAACAAAAGTAGCAGGCTGCCTGCTATTAAATTTCTGTGAAAAACGTAAAAAGAAAGTGCAGAAAATACTATTGAAATAGAAAGGTAAAAGATGATTTTGCGCATATTATAGGGAACTGGATAGTATTTTCTTCCAAAATAATAGGATAAAAGCATCATGCTTCCATATGCGGCCAAAGTTGCCAAAGCGGAAGCCATATATCCAATTTTTGGTATCAATGCGATGTTTATGATCAATGTGATCAATGCCCCAATGGATGAAATATATGCGCCAAATTTGGTTTGATCCGTGACTTTATACCAAACTGACAGGTTGTGGTATATCCCCAAGCAAAAACTCCCCAATAATATTATGGGAACTACATTAAGTGCTTCCCAATAAACTTCATTACGTATTAATAGTTTTCCGAGAACATCTACATAAACAACAACTCCAAGAAGAATTACGGAGCCAATAATCACAAAGTAATTGGTTATCTGGGCATAGGTTCTTTGCGGTTTTTCTGTTTTGGCATGGCTAAAGAAAAAGGGTTCCACCCCCATTCGGAACGCAGTGCCAAATAGGGTCATAAAAAGAGCAAGTTTGTAACATGCCCCATATTTTCCCACTTCAGATTCTGCAATATTGGAAGGTAATATTTCAGTTAATAAAATTTTATCCAATACCTCGTTGACTGTAAATGCAATTCCTGCTATCATCACGGGGCCGGCATATTTTAACATCTGTTTCCAAATAGCAGGGTCAAATTTATAGGACACTTTAAAATAAGTGGGCAGCAAAATCAGCAACGTAACCCCGCTAGCAATGATATTGGAAATAAAGATGTACTGAATTTCCCAACCTTCTTTATAAAAACTAGTTATAAAACTATCGCCACTTTCCTGGACCATTTTTGGAAGAATAAGTAAGAAGAAAACGTTGAAGGACAGATTTATGGCAACATTAATACTTTTTAAAACTGCATACTTCATTGGTTTTTCCTGTGCCCTCAACAAAGCGAAAGGAATAATCACCAAGGCATCCAAAACCAAAATATACGTAGTGAATTTTATAAAATCCACATTGATATTGGTGACACTTGCCAAAGTTTCTTTGATTGAAAGTGCAAACACCAAAAACAGCAACGAAGAACCCAACAATGAAATCAATGAAGTGGAAACAACTGCGCCCTTATTTTCTCCTTTATGATAAAATCGAAAAAAGGCCGTCTCCATGCCATAAGCCAAAAACACATTGAAAATAGCGATCCAAGCATATATATTGATATACTGACCATATCCTGATGCATTTTCAAAAACAGACGTATACAGAGGCAGTAAGAAAAAGGAAATTACCCTAGGCAAAACTGTTGCCAGGCCATAAATAAAAGTCTGTTTAAAAAGCCGTTTAAGAGGGTTCAATAGAGACTCTGTTATAAAATCATCATTAAGGTGTGCACAAGTTACGGAAAAGCCCTTAGTTATAGCTTCTGCTGAACAATTTGTACCTTTTTAAACTCAAACAATCCAACCAATGAACATTTTATCAAAACCTTTTGTAATTACGCTTTCCGCCTTCGTTCTAATTTCCTGTGCTGATAAGAAAAAGGAGGCTAAATCTTCTGTTCAGGAAAAACCGAACATTATTTTTATCATGTCCGATGATCATGCCTATCAGGCAATAAGTGCCTATAGTGATCACCTCATTCAAACTCCAAATATTGACCGTATTGGCAAAGAAGGTATTGTATTCACCAATGCTAGTGTGACCAATTCTATCTGCGCTCCATCAAGAGCAACTATTTTGACTGGGAAGCACACCCATATCAATGGAAAAGTAGACAATCTAATGCCGTTTGATACCACTCAGGTAACCTTTCCTCAATTATTCCAAAAAGCGGGATATGAAACTGCAATGTTTGGGAAACTCCATTTTGGAAACAACCCCAAAGGGGTTGATGATTTTATGATTTTGCCCGGACAAGGAAATTATATCAACCCTGATTTTATCTCTCAACGTGGTGATACCACAATAATCGGCTATGCCACAGACATTATTACCGACCTTACCATAAACTGGTTGGACCAAAAACGAACTCGAGAAAAGCCTTTTATGTTGATGTATCTTCATAAGGCCCCTCATCGACCTTGGTGGCCAACCCCAGAAAAATTCAAAGAGTTTTATGGAAAAGAATTCCCTTTACCTGCTTCTCTTTTTGATGATTATAGCAACAGAGGGTCAGCGGCTAAAACCGCAGAAATGAATTTATTGACCCACATGAAATATACATATGATACCAAAGTATGGCCAGAAACAATTGCCAATATGAATGGTGTGACTCCGGAAGTCCCGGATTTGGTCAATGCCTTTACCAATATTTACAACCGTGCCACGGACGAACAAAAAGCCCAATACAAACCTTTTTTAGATGCTATAAGTAAGGATTTTGAAGAAAACTGGCCGTCAATGACCTCAGAAGAAAAAATGATTTGGAAGTATCAACGCTATATGCAAGACTATTTGGCCTGTATTTCTTCGGTCGATGACAATGTGGGTCGTTTACTGAATTATATGGATGAAAATGGATTGTCTGAAAACACAATGGTGGTATACACCTCTGACCAAGGTTTTTATTTAGGGGAACATGGATGGTTTGACAAGCGTTTTATTTATGATGAATCTTTCAAAACGCCATTGTTGATTCGTTGGCCCAACAAAATAAAGCCCGGTATTACAAGTGAGGAAATGGTACAAAATCTGGATTTTGCCCAAACTTTTTTAGAGGTAGCTCAAATTGAAGCGCCAGATGACATGCAGGGCGAAAGCCTTATGCCTCTTTTAACCTCTAATGAGAAAGATTGGGCCCGGGATGCCGTTTATTATCATTATTATGAATATCCAGCAGAACATCAGGTGATGCGTCATTATGGAATTGTGACGATTGATTATAAGTTAGCTCACTTTTATTATGATGTAAATGAATGGGAACTATACGACCGTCAAAAAGATCCTCAGGAAATGAACAATGTCTACGATGACCCTGCATATGCCGATGTGGTAAAAGAGCTTCATAAAAAGCTAGAGGAACTTCGTATACAATACAAAGATTCGGATGAACTCAACCAACATTATATTGATTTGCACAATGCGAGAACAGCCGCTCGGCATTAATCTTGTCACGCTGAGCCTGTCGAAGTGTGTTAAACCATGAGTGATCCTAAACTTTGACCGTGATGTCTATCCTTCGACAAGCTCAGGATGACAGTCCGGTTTGGAATTTGTTCTCGACTGCTGTCGATATGACATAAAACAAAAGGGCCACTTCTAAAGAAGTGGTCCTTTTAATGAATTCATTTATTCTCTACTAATTGTTCAATGCTTCCGCACCTCCAACTATCTCTAGTATCTCATTCGTAATTGCAGCTTGTCTTGCTTTGTTATAGGTCAACTTTAGTTGATCTCTAAGTTCCGTAGCATTATCGGTTGCCTTGTGCATGGCCGTCATACGCGCACCGTGCTCACTCGCGAAGGAATCTCTAACAGCCTTGTACAATTGTGTTTTCAATGACTTTGGAATCAATTGCTCCACAATCTCAGGCTTTGAGGGTTCAAAAATGTAATCAGCAGCACCTGAAGTATCTCCTTCAACAGGAACTAAAGGCAAAAACTGTTCGGTCATCACAATTTGTGTGGCTGCATTTTTGAACTTGTTGTATACCAAATCAATTCTATCGTAGTTACCTTCGGTAAAGTGATTCATTAAATTTTGGGCAATTTCAGCAACATTGTCAAAAGTCAACTCATCAAAAACAGTGCTGTGATTTGCAACAACATTTCCTTTTTTACCTAGGATATCATTTCCTCTTTTTCCAATCGCCATAAAATCAACCTGCTTCCCCGAATAGGTTTCATCCAACAAAACACTGGATTGTTTTATAATGTTGGAATTAAAGGCACCACATAATCCACGGTTAGAGGTAATGGACACAACCAATACTTTGTTGATGGCCCTGTTATCAGTAAACTTGCTCCCTGCATCGCCATCCAAGCTTGCGCTAAGATTTTGCAACAGCTCCGTAAGCTTATTTGCATAGGGGCGCATTGCGGTAATGGCATCCTGGGCTTTTTTCAACTTTGCAGCAGACACCATTTTCATGGCACTGGTTATCTGCATGGTTGAAGATACCGAAGCTATCCTATTTCTTATTTCTTTTAGATTCGCCATTTATATTTGGACTTAAGCTCTATACTTTCCTGAAAGATCTTTACAAACCGCTGTCAAAGTATCGGTTACCTCATCTGTCAATTTTCCAGCTTTTAAGGTATCCAATACATCTCTGTGTTTTGCATTCATAAATTCTATAAAGTCTCTTTCAAACTCTTTTATTTTGTCAACAGGAACATCTCTTAACAAGTTTTTGGAACCTGCGAAGATGATAGCAACCTGATCTTCAACTGTAAAAGGATCGTTTTGCGCTTGTTTCAAGATCTCAACGTTTCTACGGCCTTTTTCAATAACGTTCAATGTAGCAGCATCCAAATCTGAACCGAACTTAGCAAAAGCTTCCAATTCACGGAACTGTGCTTGATCCAGTTTCAACGTACCTGCAACTTTTTTCATGGATTTAATCTGAGCATTACCACCAACACGAGATACAGAAATACCTACGTTAATTGCCGGTCTTACACCTTGGTTGAATAAATCTTGCTCCAAGAATATCTGTCCATCTGTAATAGAAATTACGTTGGTTGGAATATAGGCCGATACGTCACCTGCTTGCGTTTCAATAATAGGTAGCGCAGTTAAAGAACCGCCCCCTTTTACCATTGGCTTTAAGACATCAGGAAGATCGTTCATGTCTTTCGCAATTGTGTCATCGTTGATCACCTTTGCCGCACGTTCCAATAATCTAGAGTGTAAGTAGAAAACGTCACCAGGATATGCTTCACGTCCTGGAGGTCTTCTTAATAAAAGGGATACTTCACGATAAGCAACCGCTTGTTTTGATAAATCGTCATAGATGATCAAAGCTGGTCTACCGGTATCTCTAAAGTATTCTCCAATCGCTGCGCCTGCAAATGGTGCATAAACCTGCATTGGAGCAGGGTCAGATGCGTTTGCAGCAACTATAGTTGTATAGGCCAAAGCTCCTTTGTCTTCTAAAACTTGTGCAATGGCTGCAACTGTTGAAGCTTTCTGACCGATGGCCACATAAATACAATATACAGGCTCACCTGCATCGTAAAATTCTTTTTGATTCAATATAGTATCAATACAAACCGTGGTTTTCCCAGTTTGACGGTCACCAATAACCAGCTCACGTTGACCTCTACCTACGGGAATCATTGCATCAATTGCCTTGATACCTGTTTGTAATGGCTCGGTTACTGGCTCACGGAAAATAACTCCAGGGGCTTTACGCTCCAATGGCATTTCATAAGTGTCGCCAGATATAGGACCTTTTCCATCGATAGGAACACCTAAAGTGTTTACCACACGACCAACAATACCTTCACCAACATTGATAGATGCAATTGTTTGGGTACGTTTTACAACTGAACCTTCTTTCACATCACGTGAAGGACTCAATAGTACTACACCTACATTATCTTCTTCCAAGTTCAAAACGATACCTTTAAGTCCGCCTTCAAACTCTACCAATTCTCCGTATTGCACATTAGATAGACCGTATACACGTGCGATACCATCACCTACTTGCAACACTGTTCCCACTTCGTCCAAGGAAGCGGTAGCTTCGAATCCTGATAATTGCTTTTTCAATATTGCTGATACTTCAGCTGCTTTTACTCCTGCCATTTTTATAGACTATTTGTAAATTCTCTTTTTAATCCGTTCAATTTGTTTGCTACGCTGGCGTCATATTGTAAATCCCCTACGCGCAATACAAATCCTCCAATAATGCTTTCGTCAATCTTATTTTCAATAGTGACTTTATTCCCGCTCATTTTGACAACTTCCGCCAATATTTTCTTTTCCAGCTCTCCTGTGAGTGGAACTGCCGTGGTAACATAAGCCACATCTTCTCCTTTTAATTGCTCATGGAGAATAATGTATTTAAATGCTACTTCTTGTAGCATCCCAATTCTTTTATTATCTGTTAGCGTGGTAATAAGTCCTTTGGTAACTTCCTGTGAGCCTTTAAAAATTTCATGTAACGAATTTTTCTTTACCTCACCTTTTACTACTGGGCTCTCCAAAAGGTTTTGAAGCTCTATGTTTTCAGTAATTACATCTGCTATTTCCCGCATATCTTTTTCCACAGCGTCTGCTGCTTTCTTTTCGATAGCGAAATCCAGTGTTGCTTTTGCGTAGCGTATGGCTGCTCTACTCTCTTTCATCCTCTTCTAGTTCAATTTGATATCGCCCAACATATCGTCAACTAATTTTAGTTGCTTCTTCTTGTCGGACAATTCTTCTTTGATCACTTTTTCTGCAATCTCTACTGAAAGGTTGGCTACTTGTGCTTTTATTTCGGCAACAGCTGCCTTCTTTTCACTTTCAATGGTAGCTTGTGCTTGTTTCACCAATTTATCGCCTTCTACTTGAGCTTGCTCTTTGGCATCAGAAACAATCTTATCCTTTATTTCGCGAGCTTCTTTAAGCATAGCTTCTCTTTCTCCTCTAGCCTCTTTTAAAAGTTTTTCGCTATCTGCAGTAACGTTCTGCATTTCTTTTTTGGCATCTTCAGCTGCAGCCAAGGCATCCTTTATACCATCTTCACGATCATTTACAGCTTTTAGGATAGGTTTCCATGCAAACTTCCACATAAGGAACAACAATAGACCAAACAATAATGTTTGCCAGAAAAACAGTCCTACAGAAAACTCTTCTATTAACTTTGCCATAATTACTTTCTATTTGTTTGAATTTTTAAACAAAGCAAGGCTGCAACCAACCGTTACAGCCATTTGCCTTAGATGTTTTGATTATACTGCGAAAAGAGCAGCGAAACCAATACCTTCAATCAACGCTGCTGCAATCAACATCGCTGTTTGGATTTTTCCGTAAGCTTCAGGTTGACGGGCAATAGCCTCCATAGCAGAACCACCGATTCTACCAATACCAAGACCAACACCGATAACAACTAAACCTGCACCTACCATTACTGGAATTTCCATATCTATCTAGTTTAAAAATTAAAATTCAATATATAAACCCTTCGACAAGCTCAGGGTGACATTCTTATAATTAATGGGCAGCTTCTGCCTCATGTTCATGCTCATGTTCTTCGGAAGCAAATCCAAAGTACAATGCACTTAACATGGTGAAAATATATGCTTGTAGCAACGCTACCAATACTTCAATCAACGAAATGGCGAAGGCCAATCCAAAGGACAATGGGCTTCCCAACCAACTTTTAAAGATGAACATCAGTCCGATCAAACTCATTAGTACAATGTGTCCCGCCTGCATGTTTGCATACAAACGAATAAGTAGTGAGAAAGGCTTAATGATCAATCCTAATAATTCAATAGGGACCAAAATGATATATAATGGTATTTTGCCGTACCAAGGCAATGACTTCCCTAAAGGATCAAATTGGTGCATCCAATAATCCTTTGTTCCTGTAAAATTTGTTATCAAGAAAGTCATGATAGCCAAAGAAACTGTTATGGCTATATTTCCGGTTACATTAATTCCAAGTGGAGTCAATCCAAACATATTCAAGAACCAGATGAAGAAAAATATAGTCAACAAGAATGGCATGTATTTCCTGTAACGCTTTTCTCCGATGTTAGGTCTTGCGATATCATCTCTGATGTATAGTACAATCGGCTCAAAAAATCGGCCTGCACCCGTTGGTACTCCATTATTCTTTGCATATGATCTTGCCAAACTTGTAAACAACCACAACATCAACAAGCCTGTGACAATGATCATTACCACATTTTTTGTAATCGAAAAGTCTAAAGGTTTTACATTGGTTGCATGGTGCTCCTCATCATAATTGATGGTGCCTTCTGCATCCGTTTTGTAAATTTTACTGTGATAAAGTTTGTAATAGTTTCCATCTACCTCAGCCAATGTTTCTCCGTGATGGAATTTTGAAGAGGAAAAAACCTTTAATCCATTGTCCCATAAAATAACAGGCAATGGAAATCCAACATACTTGTGCTCCCCATTTTCTTTGGTGTATGAAAACAATGAAAAGTCGTGTGCATCCTGAAGGTGATGGGAGATATATTCCTTAATTTCTGTCTTAAGGTCCTTGCCCTGCTCGTTGGCATCTTCTTTGGTTTCACTTGCAAAAGTGAACTGACCTAAAAATAGTGCTCCAATAAGAAGAAATCTCGTAAAAAAAGTTTTTCGCATTTCGCTCAAAATATCGGTCTCTCAAAATCGGTGCAAATGTAATTCTTTCTTACAAAAAGAAAAAAGCTTTCAAACTTTTATTTTTGAGGATTTTGAGGGCGTTATTTTTTGATAGATTACTCTAAGTTTTTAAGCATTCTAGAGGTGAAAAATGTTTCCAAAAAAAGAGCTACTGCGTAAGGAATAAAAAAAGCGCCAAATTCAAGGCCCGACATATCTCCATCACTCTTATATGTGGGGTAGAACAAAAGAAAGAAAAAGAGAAATTTCAGAAGGCTGCCGCCCATAAACAGAAACCCAATCTGGTTTTTTAATTTTTGGCGAAACTTATAAAGCAGTGTGAAGATAATTGCTGCCAAAAGTCCATTGACGATATAAGAGCGAATAATCAGGTTGTCTAAAATTGGCAATTCCATGTTGGATAAGACCAGAATGTGCAATCCAAAGGAAATGAGCAACAACACACTCAAAAGGGCCAAAAACCGGGTGGGAAAATTGAGCTTGGGCATCAATATTTAATTCGTTTTAATTGTTGCAAAACTACCCAAATAGAAATTGCCACTCCCAATAAAGTGGCAATTACCGTAAAAATATTCTTTTCGTTTTGATAGTGGTCATCCAACCATTTCCCGCCTTTAACTGCTAGGTAAATTATGGCGCCCATTTCAAATGCAATGCCGGAGAGCATTGCCGCATTCTTAAAGTTGTTTTTCTTTTTAGGAGACTTTTGCTGGCTCATTTGTTTTTGTCGACTGAAGCTTGGGAGCGCTGGAAGTAGATGTTTCGACTACTCCTTTGCCCATTGTACAGGCGGCATTAAATGTCGCCCCTGGTTCCACAGCCAATTTTGAAACGCTCACTGTACCTTCAATTATGGCAGATGCTTTTAAAGAAAGTAGGTCCTTAACCGCCAATTCGCCATTGAATTTTCCTTCAATGTCTGCATTTACGCATTCTACTTTTCCATTGATATAGCCGTCCTTGCCAATCACTACTTTACCGGAAGTTTTTACATTACCTTCCAATTTTCCATCAATTCTAAAGTCAGCCTCGGAAGTGATGTTTCCTTTTATTTTTGTGTTCTTTTCAATTCTGTTAGGCTGTCCTCCAAATTCTGTCATAGGTCGCGGTTTTTTGTTGTCTGAAAACATGGTGTTCTAGGGTTTTGGGGTTGAAATATATTCTTTGTATGATTTTAAATTTTTATGGACTTGAATGATTTTGTAATTGTTGGATAAAACTACAAAATTCTCATCTTTGATTCGATAGTCCTTATTGTTTTTTATAAGTTCGGCATAGCCCAGTGCAAAATCTTTGGACCTGAAGCCATGCACCACCACAAATTGGTCTTCTAAATTATATATGTCCTTGGAAACAATGTTCTTATAGTTAAGATCCTTGATGGATGCTTCCAGCCTTTCTTTAAGGTTTAAAGCTTTTTCATTGTCTCTTATCTTAAACGGAAATACAACTTTCCAATTGCCTTTTGCAGTATCGTCCAAAAATATTTTGGATTCTAATTTCGGCAACTGATCTGCAACGATTTCCTCTGCTTTTTTCCCTTCTGGATTATTAGGATAGGTCAATGCAACATAATTGAGCGCTTCCTTGAACGGTTCAAAGCCCTGCAATCTGCCAATGGCGTTTGCCTTCAATATTTCAAATTTGGGCACAATTGGGTCACCGGTAAATTTATTTATGAACTCTTGGGAGAGGGTTATAACCTGAAGGTATTCCTGCTTTTCATATAATTTATACAAAGCAACGTATCGCGCATCCGGACTATCCGTGTTGCCCTGAAGCACCACTTGTGGGTTAAGCAATATCTCTGCATAACGGGTATTGGGATGGTTGGTAATGATATCCTGCTTCATATTGCCCGCTAAAGGACTTCCCGATTCTTCGTAGATTTTATAGAGATTATATTTTGATGGCAAAATCAATCGTTCCTCTGGATCAAGTTGCAATACCCTTTCCAATTTCGCCGCCGCCAAAAGGTTGTCCTTAAATTTTTCCTTGTAAATCAGTCCCAATTGATAATTGGCAAAGTTTCGTTCACCTCTTAGGCTATCGATAACGGTTACGTCGGAAGGGACTTGATCTAGATAAAAGTCCAAATCATATTTCTGCTCATCGGTAATTACAGTTTCTGATTGTTGATTCGCGGTAATCTCTTCACCCGTTGCCTCGGATGGCAAAGCTCGGGTCTTATTACTCCAGCGCCAGTCATCTTCCAGTTCTCTACTGCCCCAACGGGTTTTAAAGTCATTTTTGCCATAACCAAGACTTGTAATATTATAAAAGTAGAACTTGCCCTTGTTCTCCTTACCTCCTTTTGATTCGGCAAAGGCCGCAAATCCTGCTTTGGTTCTTTCCAACTCCTTTTGCGCAGCTTCTTCATCTTGCCGTTTGAGTTCAGCAATAAAGTCTTCGAAATAGGCTCGGCGTTCTGCCTCAGGCATTTCATAAAGCGTGATTACACTATCGGTGTATTGAACAACGTCTTCATATTTAATAACGTCTTCGAGGTTGTCCAACTTCTTTTTTATATTTCGATGTTTCTTTGTGTTTACAACAAGATTGGTCAAGGTGCTATCATAATAGGCCCCTGCTGTTTTGTATTCGTCCTTGTCAAAATTATAGTCGGCCAAGCTTTGATAGTTGAGCGCATTCAATTTGCGTTCGGTTCTGTTGGCGGTCAATGATTTGTTGTAATAGGCTATTCCAAGACTATCGGATTGATTGGCCATATGATATTCTGCAATCTGACGATAGATCTTATCTAAAAAAGGTCGATTTTCTCGATTTTCTTCCAATTCTGTCAGATACGCCAGCAGTGCTTCTCGATTTGCATCGGTAATCTCGGTATTCTGAATTTTTTTAAGGTGCGCATTGATCATATACACACGTGGTGATTTTCTGTTCAACGCAACCACTTTATCAAAAGCATAGTTGGCACTATCCTTATGCCCTAATTGGTTGTATAACTGACCTATGATGAATAAGTATCTTCCTTTTTCGGGATTCTTTTTGGTGTAGGCTTGGGCAATTTTTAATTTTTGAATAGCAGTGTCCTTCACTTTCAGGTTGATGTAACATTGTGCCAATACGGCATTCGCGTCCGCATATTCTTGATCTTTTAATCGTTCAAATTTGAAGAGTCTTTTCAAATTTTTGATTGCCAGTTCTGGATTGTCCAAACGCATGTTGGTCTTTTCCCGCCAAATAGTGGCTTCGTTCAACTTGTCGCTTTCAATATATTTCCGAAGTACATAATTGAAGGATTCTAAAGCAGGTATATAGCGTTGATCAAAGTAGCGTGCCTTTCCCAAAAGTAGGAACGCTTCATCGGTCTGAGGGTTACGTTCCTCGTCCTTGATGTCCATGCTATGTTTTTGAATTGCTTTGGTAGCTTTTTCTTCAGCAATTATGAAATTGGGGTTATTGTTCTCTGAATCAAGCTTGATTTCTTCTGTAACTTCGAGACGTTCAACCGGTAAAATTTCCCAAAAATCATCACGATAATTTGAATTCAGTTCTTCCCTTCCCTGTTCAAAGGCAATATTGCCATTGTACAGCACATTGTACTTGGTTTTTAAGGCATGCCAATTACGGTTGACAAAGGCATCCTTTTTAGTGGAACAGGAGTTGAAAAGTACTCCTGCCAATAGGCATATTATAAAAACTCGGTGTTGAAGCTTCAAAGTTATCGATAATCGTGTTTTACCTTAACTGAAAAACGTTCAGTTTATTATAAGGCTCATCGGTAAAATGCAATAATTTTTTTATGCAATCGAAACATGCGTAAAAATAGTATTGGTTGGGCATAATTTTGTTTGAGCTTTATTGTATATCATTTTTAAGATTATCTGTTCATTTTGTCTTGAAACAAAACGAACCAAAAAGTCAAGAAGATTTCAAGGAAATTTTTGTGATTTCATCACAAAACCACTGATAAATCCATACGCTTCATGCTCTTTTTTGCTGTGCAAAACGCATCTCTGCTCGATTTACACTTATCTCTAGGAAATCTCCGCCTCAAAATTCCATCAATCCAATCATCTAAAGCAGCTTATTTACCAAGTCGTTGGTCGCTCAAAATTGACCCTACTGCGATTGTATTTTGTTTTGTACGCTACCGGAGATATTCCTGCGTATTTTTTGAACACTGTTCTAAAGGCTTTTTGGTCTGCATAACCGACTTGGTACATCACCTCATTTACATTTTGCTCTGTGGACTCCAAACTACGCTTTGCGGCTTCAATCTTAACACGTTGAATGTACTCCAGCGGCGTATTCTGGGTAGCTTTTTTAAATCGACGCACAAAATTTCGACTGCTAATGGCGTATTTCTTGGCTAATTTTTCCACCGAAATTTTATCATTCACATTGCTTTCAATATATTTTTGTGCTTCTTTGATCGCCACATCATCGTGGTCTTTCTGTCCTTGAAAAATAGCAAACTGGTTCTGGTCAACTCGATCCATATCTATTTCAAAAAATTTAGAGATATAAATTGCCGTTCCCCTACCACAATATTTCTCAACAAGATGTAGCATGAGATTCAAGAAAGAAAAAGCACCTCCGCTGGAATAAATTCCATCCTCATCGGTCACAATTTTATTTGATACCAAATGCACTTTGGGAAACATTTTTTTAAAAAGTTCCATTCCCGCCCAGTGGGTTGCACATTGTTTGCCATCTATCAATCCGGTCTGTGCCAGCACAAAAGCGCCCATGCACATACTGGCTACCTCGGCATTATGAACATTACGCTGGTGCAATATCCAAGGAATAAAATCCTTATTATGTTCCAAGTCTTCATCTAGCTTATCAGGTCTAAGTGCTGGAATAAGCACTAAATCCGTTTTTTCGATATCAGCAATAGTGCTATCACAATGAATACTGAACAAGCCATCATACAAGGAATAGTCATTTTCCAATCCCACCAAATGGATGTCAAAAAAATTATCCTCCCTAGTCCTGGTTTGTTTTAAAAACTGATTCACGGCCATTAAAACCTTAAACGGCCCAACTACATTACTCAAAATAGCATTGCCCTTTGGCACCAAAATACTTACATGTTTCATTACCAACACTTTTAGTGCTATAAATGTAATGGTAATACTTGGCACATTCAACCCTTTAAAGTGTCTTATTTCCCCTTATTTTGCTTTAACCTCTTTTGTAGTTTTGGGATATGGAGTTAGAAAAGTTCTTAGAAATAAGAGCATCATTTTGTATTAAGTACCCCGAAGTCACCGAAGGAAAAATGATGAGTTCGCCTGCCATTCATTATAAAAAAAAGGTGTTCGCATTTTTCTCCAGAAAGCACAAAATGGTCTTTAAGCTGGGAAAGGAATATCCCTTGGATGAGCTAGGGGTTGAAGTTTCTGAATTCAATCCATTTAAGAACAAAAAACCGCTAGCGGGCTGGTTTGAGGTTGATTTTATCCACAACAAAAAATGGGAAATGATGGCATCAACAGCATTGGAACAAATTAAATCAAAGTGAAATGGGAGAAAAAGGTGATAAAATGACGAATGCTTCTGTACTGGCTGTAGAGTTGATGGTTCAAAAACTTGAATCCATTGGCTCGATCACTGCTAAAAAGATGTTTGGTGGCCATGGCATATTCCATGAGGGTAAAATGTTTGGCATTATCGATTCCAAAGGGGTCGCTTATCTAAAGTCTGACGCTTCTTTATCGAAGTTTTTTGAAAGTTCAGGTTCTCATAAGCATGGAAAAATGCCCTACTATTCCATTCCTGAAACTGTTCTGGGTGATAATAAATTGTTGGTTGAGTGGGCAGGGAAGTCAATCAAAATTTCAAAGAAATAATTATGGTCCATGTTTTTGTTCCTTATAAAGTAAAGTCAGCATCCGTTGAAAAGGTTAAAGTGATTGTTGCCAAATTCATTTCCGAAATTGAAAAAAATGAACCGGGAACCTTGTTGTACAAATCGTTTCAACAAACAGATAAGCCAACCCATTTTACCCACATAATGAGCTTTGTAGATTCAGAAGCGGAAATG
The DNA here is from genome assembly GCF_014698935.1 of Flagellimonas sp. S3867. GTDB lineage: Bacteria > Bacteroidota > Bacteroidia > Flavobacteriales > Flavobacteriaceae > Flagellimonas. The sequence goes on along the minus strand of NZ_JACVMN010000002.1, from coordinate 803,397 downwards.
CTCCATAAGAAGAGTGCTTATTGTCGTGAGTTTACGGATGTCCTGTATCCCGTATGTGAAATCATGCCCAAACCTGTTGCCCAAAATGAGATTAACTAAAATACATTTCTTATGATTACCAAAGCCTACACATCTTTCTTTAAAGAATTAGCAAGGAACAACAACAAGGAATGGTTTCATGCAAACAAAAAGAGGTATGAAGTCGATGCTAAAGAACCTTTTCTTAATTTGCTAGAGCATCTTTTGGATACTTTGGCAGATTGGGATTCTCGAATGCTAGCGGATCCTAAAAAAGCGATGTTCCGAATCAACAGGGACGTGCGTTTTGCAAAAGACAAAACACCGTATCATACAATTTTGAAGGCCGGATTTTCTCCCAATGGAAAAAAGTCAATGCTGCCCGGGTATTATTTGGGAATAGATGCCTCCAGTATTCATGTGGGCGGTGGCCTTTTTATGTTGCGCCCACCGGAGCTTTCAAAAATCAGAAATCATATTGCCGCAAATACTTCAGAATTAATCAAAATCACCACGGATACAACATTTGTCCAAAATTTTGGACAGTTGAGTGGCGAAAAGGCAAAGCGGTTGGATAAAAGCCTGCTTCCCATCACGAAAAAAACCGATTTAATCTATAACAAACAGTTCTATGCCATGGCAGAATTTCCTTTGGAACCCTTTTATGGTTCGGAAAAGTTAAACCAGGAAATCATAAGCCACTTTAAAGCTATTAAACCATTGAATACTTATTTGAACCATGCGTTCGATTGACAACAAGTTTATTTATTAATCATAAAACAAATACAAAATGACAACACAAGAAGTTGCAGACCAATTAGTAAGCCTTTGTAGGGAAGGAAAACATCAAGAAGCATATGGGTTATATGCAAAAGATGCCTGGAGCGTTGAAATGCCTGGAGTCCCCAATGAAAAAACACAAGGCATTGACAATATTTTAAAAGGTTATGAGCAATGGGCCAGCAGCATTGAAGAAATGCACGGAGGTTCTATTGGTGACCCAGTAGTCGCTGGCAACCATTTTACGGTTCCAATGATCAGTGATGTTACTTTTAAGGGGATGGGTAGATGCAAAATGGAGGAGGTTTGCGTTTACGAAGTAGAAGATGGAAAGATAAAGAAGGCACAATTCTTTTACGACCCTTCCATCTTTGGCGGTTAATTATATAATATCATCTTTAATGAAGGCGATGTATTCCATCGCCTTTTTTATTCCCCGAAAAAAGTTTCAAGCTCTTTTAAGGTCTCCGTTGAGGTTTGGATATCCTTTACAATTTCACCCTTGTTCAATACCACAATGCGTTCGCAAACTTCTGTCACATGAATAAGGTCATGACTTGATATTAAAACCGTGACATCTTGCTTGGCTACTAAATCTTTGATGATAGCTTTAAGTCTTATCTGGGTGGTAGGATCCAGATTCGCAAAGGGCTCATCTAAAATTACTACCTCAGGATTGCCGATAAAAGAGGCAACTATTCCAGCTTTTTTCTGATTTCCTTTGGAAAGATCACGGAGATACTTCTTTTGCCCCAAGATTTCACCGTGAAAAAAGTCCTCAAAAGAGGACAAGAGCTTGTCCACATCTGCATTGTTTGTCCCGCGAAGATCTCCGATGAAATAAAAATATTCTTCTGGGGTAAGGTACCCAATCAAAAAAGTTTCGTCGATAAAGGCAGAAGTAAATGGTTTCCATGCTTCACTTTTATCCACTTGCACCTCATTGTTGACAATATTGCCAGAGGTGGGTTGAATCAAATCCAACAGTAGGCTGAAAAAAGTTGTTTTTCCTGCACCATTGTTTCCGACCAATCCAAAACTTTGTCCTTTCGGTATCTCCAAGGTTTCAACATTCAACACCAGTTGTGAACCGTATTTTTTGGTTAGATTTTCAGTTGTGATCATATTTTTTTCAATTTAGTTCCCGGTATACGGAAATATACTTGTTAACTATTCTTTTCTTTGAAACCGGCAATCATGCCATATTTCTTTCTTCGATATTGCTCGGTAATCATATCCAATAATTTATTTTTTAGTGCAAATCCAATAATTCCTAAAAGAGAAAGAGCCAATACGCCCGCTTCCAAAGAAATTAGATAATAGAATACCGTAAAAATTAAAATAGGCAATCCTAAAACCGGAATTATTATCAGAAATTGGGTTGCACTGGTTCCCTGCATGTTCCCAATTGGGCTTTTCTCAAGATCGATTCGCTTTTTATTGAACGATCCAAAATATAGAATCACAGGAATATTGACCCCTAAGTTATAGAGTGCACATCCAAAGTTTATGGCCAGTTTGTCCCAACCAAAAAACACATAAGGAATCGTAAGCAAAAACATGACTACGACACTCACTGAAATCAGGCTTGCCTTGGACTCCAAATATTTGCGGAGGGGAATGTTCTGTGACATCATCATACTATAATAACTGCTGTCCCATGCCGGGATAAACTGTCCAAAGTTGGATAGAAAAATTCCGGTCATAAAAATTCCCAAAAAGGCAAACACCGGCACCATAGTTGCATAAATATCTTGGGTGTAAAAAAACAATCCGTAAAACACAAATAACAATGAAATAAACACCTGTGCCTTTGTTCTTTTATTTCGCCAAATCATCTTCAGGTCCAGCTGTAAAAAAGTTCCCATATCTCCAAAACGCTTGGTCCATGACAACTCGGAGGTCTTTGCCTCTTTTGTTTTTATTCGCAAGGAGGCATCTAAAAATAACTTGTTCTTTAAATAGCTGAAATTTATCCAATAGAGTACCAGTGCCAATATAACTGGAACTAAAACAGCAAAAGGATATTGGTATAGTCCGTGAAAAATAGGTCCAAAAAAGTCCTTAACCGGTAAAATTTGGAAGTAATCCAACCCATAAAGAAGCGCAATTATACCTCCAACAATAGCCAAAGCCTTTTCGCTTTTATTTATAATGAAGTTTGCATAGTTGATGCACATGACTGTGGCCAAAATCGAAATTAACCAAAGCCCTACATTAAGTGCAGGATACCCATGGAACAATAAAACTATCCCGAAAGGGACGAAAAAGCACAAAGCCAAAATATTGTATCCAGAAAAACTTGATCGACCAAGAATATAATGTGCTATACTACTTTTTTTAATAGGCATGGACAATAGCGGTTTGATGTCCATTACCGGAAGCTTTTGCATAAAATACCGAAAAAAAAGCTCTATAAGTGCCCAATACACCATATATCTGCTCAACATCCACATCGGGTTCTGATCTGGGAACACTTTTCTAAGAATTTCATATAAGAATGCACCAACAAATACCACTGTGGCCAGCATATAAAGTCCAAAAAAGATCATGACAATTTTCAAGGCCATACCCTTACCAAAGGATGAGGACCTGAAGAAGGCTTTCCATTGAAGGTTGATAAAGCGTTTAAACATGGGTTGGTAATTTTCAAGAGGTTAGTAACCATTTGGAGCGATTTGTTACAGTATTGTTTCTTTTTTTGAAATCTCAATCATCAAAATTGCCTTAATCCGTAGCTTTGCAAAAAAATTCATTCTACATGAGCGACTTTCATGCCCTAAAAATCTCTGCGGTTGATGCCTTGACCCCTAACGCAGTAGCTTTGACTTTTGAAATTCCGGATAATCTTACAGCTACTTTTGCCTTTAACGCCGGACAGTATATCACACTAAAGCACCAAGTAAATGGACAAGAAGTGCGCAGGGCATATTCTATCTCGTCAGCACCCTCTTCTGGAAAACTTACCGTTGGAATTAAAAAAGTGCCAAATGGTACGTTTTCGGTTTATGCCAATGAAAACCTTAAGGTTGGTGATCATATAGAGGTTATGCGTCCCGAAGGGCGATTTGTTTTTGAAAAAGACACTACCAATAAAAATGTAGCTGCTTTTGCTGCGGGTAGTGGAATCACTCCGATAATGAGCATTGCCCAAACCGTTTTGGAAAGTAATTCTGATAACACATTTGTTTTGGTTTTTGGGAACCAAACCCCACAAGAAACTATGTATTTACAGGCTATTCAAGAGCTTCAAAAAAAATATACCAATAGGTTTTTTGTTCAACATGTCTATAGTCGCTCTCAAGAAGAAGATTCACTTTTTGGCAGAATTGAAACCTCAACGGTCAATTTTATTGTAAAAAACAGGTTCAAGGAAACCACATTTGATGCCTTTTACCTGTGCGGACCTGAGGAAATGATCACAACGGTTTCAGATACGCTGAAAAAAAATGGGGTTGCTGAGAACAAGATTTTATTTGAATTGTTTACGTCATCGGATACAGAAGATACCCTTGCTGAAAATCTAGACGGAAAGACCAAAGTGGAGGTAACCGTGGACGATGAAAACTTTTCTTTTACCATGGACAAAAAATCCCTGGTCTTGGATGCGGTGTTGAAAGAAGATATTGATGCCCCTTATTCTTGTCAAGGTGGTGTGTGCAGCAGTTGCATTGCTCGAATTACCGAAGGAAAGGCTGAAATGGTGAAAAATCAGATTTTAACGGACAGTGAAGTGGCTGAAGGATTAATTTTGACCTGTCAGGCCCATCCGCTTACGCCGACCCTGAAAGTAGACTACGATGATGTGTAGTTTTTGGCGAAAAAAAGGTGTCAACTAAGCTGTTTCACTTCAATTTATTGAGATATTTACCGACCATACAGTTTGTTTTCTTTAAAAATGAACGCATTTTTTGCACTTCATCGATATTGCTTCGATTTTAATCTTGATGAATTCTTACCTCCGTTTTTTTAAACCGACTAGAGGGTCGGAATGTTAAAGTTCAGCTTAATTAGGCCTATATTGTAATTCAACTAGCCTCTTTTCGACTTAAAATTATTAATATAGGCTTGTGATAGAGGCTTAAATTTTGAGAAACATTAGTTTACAGGAAACAGCTGTTTTGATTTTTGCGAACTCTGCTGAGGCGGATGCTCGCTATAAGACTTCTATCCCTAAACCAGAGTTGTTTCATGAACTTACTGCACATACCCTCAAAATCGTAAAACAATCTGGTTTGCCCTTTTTCCATATTTCAGAAAAGGAGCAACTTGGAAACACTTTTGGAGAACGCTTTTCCAATGCTATCCAAAGTATTTATGACAGAGGTTATGAAAATGTAATCACTGTAGGAAACGATAGTCCAGAACTGAAGGTGCTTCATTTAGCTGAGACCAATAAGCAATTAAAGCTTTGCAAAACTGTTCTAGGGCCCACATTGGATGGTGGCTTTTATTTAATGGGATTGCATCGTTCCAACTTCAATGCCCAACTTTTCCAAAAACTCCCTTGGCAACGCGTAGGGCTGTTTAGCAAAATTTCCCAATTATTCAGGGCAAATAAATCAACGCTTTTCATGCTTCCTGTACTTCGAGATATAGATATTCTGGAGGATGTTACGGCTTTGCTGCATTTCGCTAGACGAATTCCGATAGCTATTTTCAAGATTCTAGTATTCCTCATCAAAAGAAACGCCCATTTTTTAAAAAAGCATGTTCCAAAACTGGAAATGCGCTTCATAACTTTTTCTTTCAACAAAGGTTCACCCAAACTTTTGCTATTATCCCAATAGCGCAAAATGGCTTCTGCCATTGCTGCACCCTCTTTTACACATTCTAAAAACTGACTTCTTGAAATTAGTGGACAAAACCAAATTTCCACCAATCGAAGAAAGCACGTAAAAGAAATTTATCTCAATTCAATAAAAAAATAATGTGCGATTCCTGCCTTCGCAGGAATGACAAACCAAAAACACAGAAATGGCAAATAGTTATTACGATCCAGCAGATCTTCGAAAATTTGGAAAAATCACCGAGTGGAGTGAGGAACTCGGCACCAAATTTTTTGATTATTACGGAAAAGTTTTTGAAGAAGGTGCCCTAAGTGCACGTGAAAAATCCCTTATCGCTTTAGCGGTGTCGCATGTGGTCAAATGCCCCTATTGCATTGATGCCTATACCAAAGATGGACTGCAAAAAGGAATCACCAAGGAAGAAATGATGGAAGCCGTTCATGTTGGAGCTGCAATTGAAAGTGGTGCTACCCTGGTGCATGGCGTTCAAATGATGAATAAATACAACAAACTAAGTATGTAATCCTAATTGTTTGTTGAAAGTTGACGATTAACGGTCGACTAATGCCCCCAGCAAGCAAGCACAAGACAAGAAAAATGGAACAAAGCATCATGCCCAAAATAAAAAAGGCTGCCAAAAAATCGCTTAAGGCACAGGATAATGAATTGGCGGCAACCAATAAACAATTGGAAATCCTTAATGGTAGTATTTTCGCCGAAGGTGAACTTCCTTATTTTAAGGATAAGATTGCTGAGATAGGTCATTTTCCACTTCGACCCAACAAATTGGAAATTCTACAGATCAACGTGGGTTATATGTGCAACCAAGTATGCGAGCATTGCCATGTGGATGCGGGACCAGACCGTAAGGAAATCATGACACGGGATACCATGAAGCAATGTTTGGAGGTAATTCGTAATACGGAAGCCCATACCTTGGATCTTACCGGAGGTGCTCCTGAGATGAATCCGGATTTTAGATGGTTTGTAGAGGAGGCCGCCAAAGCCGGTATCAAAGATTTTATAGTTCGCTCCAATCTCACCATTATCCGGGCCAACAAAAAGTACTACGATCTTCCAGAATTCTTTAAAAAGCACAATGTTCATGTGATTTCTTCTATGCCACATTATACTAGAGGCAAAACTGACAAACAACGTGGTGATGGAGTTTTTGATAAATCCATTAAAGCATTACAGGAATTGAATGCCGTAGGATATGGCATGCCAGAGAGTCCTTTACGGTTAGATTTGGTCTATAATCCATCTGGCGCCTACTTGCCAGGCGATCAAGCGGCTATGGAGCGAGATTTTAAAAAGGCATTGGATGAGGATTTTGGGATTCAGTTCCATAATCTTTTTGCTATTACCAATCTGCCCATTGCCCGATTTTTGGATTATTTGATCGCTTCAGAAAACTATGAAGATTATATGTATGCTTTGGTAGAGGCCTACAATCCGGCAGCAGTGGCCAATGTGATGTGCACCAACACCATATCTATAAGTTGGGATGGTTGGTTGTACGATTGTGACTTTAACCAAATGCTCGACCTAAAGGTCGCCAGTAAAGTGAAACATATTAAGGACTATAATGAGGATGTTTTAAACGACCGAAACATTATCATTTCACAACATTGTTATGGGTGCACTGCCGGGGCTGGAAGTAGTTGTCAGGGGACGGTGGCTTAACGCAAGAGCCAACGTTTTTAGAATGGCACTTATCGTCTCGGCTATGGTTAGTACGGGACTTAAAAGTAGTGAACTTTCGATTAAGCACTTAGCCAAAACTTTTTATTTTGTTTTATCTTTTTTTTATAAAGCCAAATCAAAAAGATTTGGCGTACTTAGTTAAAAAGCACTAAACTTTAGGTTAAGCACGAAATCCCGTATTAATTATAGCCATTGTTGTGCATAGTTTTTATTGTTCCACAACTCCGATGAACATTAAATATTCGATTTCGGTGTCATAGATTTCGATTAATTCGTCTTTTGTCAGTTCAACTTTTTCCTCATTCATAGCATATTCCGCCATTTGGTTAATGTCCAATTCTGCATTCGATTCAGGTTCACTTTCGGGATTCGGGTTTTCTGTTGTCAGTCCGATTTTACTCATATAGTTTTCCTCCGCAATTAGAGCACTGCGAATCAATTTCAAGTCAGACTTTTTCTTGTTCAGCTTTAAAGCAATGAAACAAGTTGCCTCGTCCAAATCATAAATTTCTTTTCCAGCGTTATTTTCATTTACAGTACAGATTGGTTCGTTTTTACAACCGAAAAATGAGAGTAGAGTCAAGATAAATATTTTTTTTACGTTTTTGTTTGGTTAAATTATGCACAACGGGTCGATATGAATCGTTTTAATGATTTATATCCAACGATAAGTGAAGTTCTGGAATTTTATTGTAAAAATCCAAGTCAAATTGGTGGGCAGGTCTTTTGGGTTGATGTTATTTATCCCCAAAAAGAATCGCTTAAACCGACCAGCTGGTCGGTTAGTTTTTTGGAGATAGGTTCTTTTGGGTTCTTTTTTTACATTTCACCGATTTTTCTTATAAATACACCCTTGAGTCTTGAGGCTGGGTTCAATCTGCAGAAACTTTGCAACAGACTTAACGGTCAAATTGTACCCAAAACCAATTTTGGTGGTTACATAATGATAAACGTTGTTTATTTGTAAAGTATTTGATTCATTTTTATACCTATAATTTTAGATAATTTTTCCGCAGACAAATAATGAAGATGTGATCCGTCATAAGATTTATACTCCGTTGTATTTATTTCAATCCAATGCCCTCCCATTTCTTCAATTTCCTTCCTAATTTTGTTCTCATCAAATTTAAATTTTTCATTTTCCCATTCTTGCATTTCCAGAGTTGATGGAGGTCTAAAGCAAATAACTTCAATACCCATTTCTACAAACTCCTGAATTCTAAATAATAAATTTTGATATACTTCATTACTAATTTGCATATTATTATCCTCAGCGAATTTTTTATACACGGGTAATGCCTCCATTGGATTATTAGGCACTTTGTAAGAAGCTACCCATCCATCTTCATAATACTTTGCGAAATAGTTTTTCCTGTCTTCAACAAAATTATGTCTGTTCTCTGCTGTTTTTTGAAAGATTCTGATTATCTCAGAAGGCTTGTAACTCGAAATGTTAACATATTCATTTAAATATAGAACTTTAAAAATCTCTGAATTACTTACACTCTTATATCTAGCAAAGCTTTTATTTTCGACAGCAATATCTGTTAGTGGCCCAACATCAAGTGCCAAAACAACAACTTTATTTTTTGATTTCAAATCAACTCTTGATAGCAAAAAGTCCAAATACTCATTGCTATATCCCAATGCTGAATATCCTAAGTTCACACCACTCAGTTTATTATCTAATCCGCTCTGTATGGCCTTTATCGATATCCCTCTATATATCCTTGAGTTTCCCCCAACCACAATGTTTTTTTTTTCTTTTTGATGTGTTTTTTTAATCCAAAAATCATTTGCGATTTCCGAATTACTTCTTTTTAATGGTAAGTACGTTTTAATAAGAACTACAAACAGACCTGAGAGTATTGCAGTAAATAAAACTTTTCTTTTCTGTATTGACATCAAAATTGAAAATAAATAAATTGTTCTCCCTCTCCTTTTAGAAAAATGATAGCTAAAATACAAAAGGTGATAGTTATTAAATCCACATGATATTTTCTAGAATATATTCTTATTTTATACGAATTTCTTCTTAAAAAGAAAACGTATTCTATTAGGACTGCCAAAATCAAATAAAATAGATTATCAAAATAGACGTCATAAAAATCAAAGTTAAAAGAATTAAAGAGAAATAATTTAGAGACTATTTCATTGCCTTGCGCAAAGTTTTCAGCTCTAAAATAAACCCATGCGACCAGCACCAGTATGAATACAATTAGAATACTAATTCTTTCATTTATTTTAATCCTTAGTTTTACAAGCTTTTCAATTAATAACAAAATAGTGTGTATTGTAGCCCATATTAAAAAGGTATAATTTGCACCATGCCAAAGACCTGATAATAGCATAGTCACTATCAAAGCTAAAATCATTTTTCCTAAACCACTTTTGGAACCGCCTAAGGGGATATATACATAATCTCTAAACCACGTGGATAAAGAAATATGCCAACTTGACCAGAACTCTTTTAGGTTTCTGGAAAGATATGGGTGATTGAAGTTCATCTTGAAATGATATCCCATATATTTTGCCAAACCCCTTGCAACTAAACTATATCCACTAAAGTCACAATAAATTTGAAATGAAAATGCAATCATCACCACCCACCAATACAAAGTGCCGTCAAAAGAAGACTTACCCTCAAAAGCTGAGTCAATGAAAAAGGAAAGGTTGTCAGCTATTACCATTTTTTGAAACAAGCCATAAACAACCAGCTTAAAAGAGTTCCATTTCTCCATATAATTTGGCACCCTATATGTTTCAAGTTGTTTCAAAAAATCCTTAGCTCTAACTATTGGTCCAGCAACTAGTTGCGGAAACATTGATAGATAACTAAAAAAATGAAATATGTTTTTTGTTGGATTTAATCTATTACGATATATATCTATTGTATAGCTTAATGATTGAAAGGTATAAAAGCTTATTCCAATAGGAAGAATTAGAGTAAACTCAGGAATATTGCTAATTAAATCAATATCTAGACCAAAGGTTCTAAAAACCTTTTCTAGTATAGATGCAAAAAAAACACTGTATTTAAAAATGGATAAAAGACCAAGGTTTGCGATTATCGAAATAGTCAAAAACAACTTTTTTCGCTTCACATTTTTCTGGATTCCAATCCCACAAAAAAAGTCAATAACTCCACTTGTTATTATCAAAAAAAGAAAGCGCCAGTCCCACCATGCGTAAAATATTAAGCTGGCTACAACAATAAAAATCCATCTAAGTTCAGACTTCTTCCTAAAAAAAGGCCAAAGAATAAAAAAGAAAAGACAAAATATTAGAAATTCAATGGAGTTAAATTGCATTTGAACTGGTTAGAATTTGCAAACAAATATATCCTTTTACTAACTTTTGTCGCCGCAGATATTTTTTGGGGAGAAAATTCATCGTTTTGACTTTTAAATTATAGTATTTTAACTATTAATGTTACACTTAAACCGACCAGCTGGTCGGTTAGTTTTTTTTGGAATCCATTGTTTAGGTTCATTTTTTACATTTCACCGATTTTTCTTACAAATACACCCTTGATTCTTGAGGTTGGGTCCAATCTGTAGAAACTTTGTAACAGACTTAACGGTCTAATTAACCCAAAACCCAATCTTATGGAACGAAACCTAAAAAGACGTGAAACCATGCACCGATTGCATGCTGTGGGCCTTGAAGTTTTTCACACTAAGGGCTACTACAACACTAGTTTGGATGATATTCTAACAGAGTTGTCACTTTCTAAAGGTGCTTTTTACTATCATTTTAAATCCAAGGAGGATTATTTTATCAGCATAGTGCAAAATCTGATTGTGCAAAAGGTATATGCCCTATTGGTAGAACCCTTAAATGAACAGGAAAATCCTTTACATGCTATTTTGGACAGTTTGGAGAAAGCTTTGGAACCTGGAAAAAGCAATGAAATGGCCTATGGCTTTATGCTAAATGACTTTATTACAGAATTCAATAAGCGTAATGCCGAAATCAGCTCTTATTTAAAGGATATACTTAAAGTATGGGAAGTAAACTTGGTTTCCGTATTGAAAAATGGAAAAACTGATGGTCATATCGCCCGTCATATAGACTGCGAAGGGGTTGCAACCTACATTATTGCCTCTTATTTGGGCATGCGCTCCTTATTATCTGAAACCAATGGCAGACAGTTGAAGTATCAATATCTGCAACAGCTAAAACATTATTTCAATTCTATTTCAGAAAGACAAACAGTAGCCTAACCATCCAATAAGGTGGTAATTTTATCCACCACCTGTTGAGGTGTTATGGTTTCCATTACGGTTTCGTACCCTTTTGGCAATTTATTGCCATATACCGAGGTCGGAATCAAAGGAAAACTATCCCGATCAGCCAACAGCGCATTTTCCATGCGCTGCCCAAAAGGATAAAACCCTGCAAAGGGATGGGTAACCCCCCAAAGTGTGACCACCGGAATTCCATAATTGGCTGCCAAGTGCGCATTGCCACTATCCATGGACAACATCACATCCAGATTTGAAATTAAGACCAATTCTTCTTTCAAATTCAACTTCCCGGCCATATTCAAAATATGTTCTCCGACCTCTGCAATTACCTCCAACTGCTGAATCTCATGGGCTCCGCCACCAAAGAGCAGTATTTTATACTCATCGGTATCATATAGTTCTCGAATGACATCTTTCATGAGATTCAGTGGGTACATTTTGCCCTCGTGGGCCGCAAAAGGCGCAATTCCCACCCATTTCTTTGTGTCTTGCTGTACCAACTCCAATATCTTATCCGATAGTTGCGCGCGTTCCAAAAGCTTTGCTTTTTCCAAATCAACAGGAAAACCCAAGGCTGTGAATACATCTGCATAGCGTTGATGGGTACTTTTAAGCTGTTTGAATACTTTGTTCTTGGCTCTGGTAAGTGCTTTTTTTTCAGTCCTTCCTTTATCCAACTGTGCAAAAGGAGTTTTGCCAAGTCTAAAGTATTTTTGCAGAATTCTGCTACGCAACACATTGTGCAGATCGGCAACAACATCAATTTGAAGTTTTCTTAGCTCTTGATAAAGCCTCCATAATCCAATAAGTCCTTTATGGCGCTTTTTTACATCAGCTTCGAAGACTGAAACATTTTCTATTCCAGAAAAAATAGGTAGAAAAGGCTTTTTGGTAAGGATGGTAACTTTAACCTGCGAATGTTGGTCAATCAATGCCCTCAAAACAGGAACGGTCATGGCCACATCACCCATGGCAGATAGGCGAATGACCAAAATATGGGTTTGTTTACCCTTTTTGTCCACGGAGCACCGGATTTAGCTCGTCGTCATTGTACATTTTCATCTGCTTGTAGACTTTCATATACTTTTTGCCTGCTTCAATATCTTCAAGCAGTTGGTCAATAGCGGAAGAAAGGTCCTTTTTTTGATCTAAAAGCACCGATAACTTTTTGCTGCACTTTTCAATATGATCAGCGGATGCATCGGTTCGATCCACCTCTTCTTGCATATGATAGATTTTTAACGCTAAAATGGACAGTCGGTCAATGGCCCAGGCCGGACTTTCGGTATTGATCGTAGCATCAGCTTTTACCTCAACATTTTTATGTTTATCAAGAAAATAACCGTCTATATATTCTACTAAATCAGTTCTGTCTTGGTTGCTGGCATCAATTTTACGTTTTAATTCCAACGCATCAACCGGATTAATTTCAGGGTCTCGGATGATATCTTCATAATGCCATTGCACCGTATCAATCCAATTTTTTCTGTATAGCAAATGCTCTACTTTGTCCTTTGGATAAGGGTTTGTAAATTCCTGGTAAACATCATCTTTAATATGATAGGTGTTTATACTCTCTTGAAAGATCTTAAAGGCAAAAGAACTGAACATGTGCATAAATTTGAGGCAAAGATATTGCTTTCTCCTTTTACAGCTTAAGGTCCAAAATAAAAAGTAAGAATGAAACCAGCACACAAATGCCGACAACCAGTTCTCTAAGTTTTGTTCTTTTGATGTTTTCTAAATAATTCGTCAAAAACACAGCGACAGGAAAGAAAGTAATCAAAACCGGGGATGTCTCATCAAACTTAAAAAAGCTCATTATGCTTCCCAAAACGAATACCAAAAACACCATCCGTAACAAAATCAATTTTCCGCCACCCTTTTTCCGTACTTTCAAAAAAACTAACAACATCAGCACCAACATTATAGAGGTATAGACAAGACGCTTTATGACTCCAGGATGTCTGAAAAAATCATTGTATAAAAAATCTATTTTGAACTGATAATGTTCTACAAAAAAACCGAGTGAGTCATTAAATTTTAATAGAGTGAACGATAAAATCAAAACTGTTATGATCGCTGCAAAAGGTACCATCCAATTTTTGACCGGTTTTCTATCATAAACATTGATTGCCACAAACACAAGTATCAAAAAAATCAGTGCCCAATCGTAAAAAAAACCGGCTACACATATTAAAAAGGAGGCGTCAAAAATTTTATGTTTTACATTTCGGACCGATTTAATTGCCAATAATCTCCAGATGGCCAGTAATAAAAAGAAGTTGGCGAAAATTGCATTTCTGTAGCCAAGAGTTTCCGAAAAAGCGACCAAAAGCAATGTAAAAAACAAAATTGCGAATGAACTGAGATCTGTAACCTTCTCAACCTTAACCATTCTGCTAATGATATACATGGAAAACAGGAGGATGCCAATTACCAAGACTTCTCCCGGAAGGGTATCTAAGCTAAGTCCTTGTCCGCCGCCGAAAAAAAGGTAAACAGCATAAAAAAGAAAGAGAAAAACGGATAAAACAATATAATTTATCGGTTTTGTTTTTCCGAAAAAGCTTGAAATCATGTTGGGTTTTACTACTTTTGCAAGGTAAATATAGCTAAGATGAGCAAGTTTTTTTATGGCATTGAAGACTTATTTGTAAATGGTCTTTTTGCTCCTTATGATTTCTTCAGATTTATGCAAAGCTGGTGGGCATCCAACTCAGTAAATTGGATTTTCGCAATCATCGGTTTTGTTGCCTTGATTTATTGGATGAAAGAGCTTAAGATTTTCAATGATAATGGTGAGGAGGATAAGAGCATTACCTCGCATTCTTACCTATAGGTCAAACCCAAGATCTTTTCGGTAGTACATTCCATCAAAATGTAGTTTTTCTATATTTTGATAGGATTTTTGCAATGCCTCCTTGAAATCATTTCCGAAGGAAGTAATGGCAATTACACGTCCGCCATTTGTTACCACATTCCCATCTTTTATTTTTGTCCCAGCATGAAAAACAAAGGAGTCATCAATGGCCTCTATTCCCGAGATTTGCTTTCCTTTCTCGTATGCTTCAGGATAACCTCCTGAAACAGCCATTACGGTTGTAGCTGCTCTCTCATCAATTTCCAAATTGATTTGATCCAATGTCCCTTTTGACATTGCGACCAACACTTCCAATAAATCCGACTTTAATCTGGGAATTACCACTTCGGTTTCTGGATCTCCCATACGAACATTGTACTCGATTACCTTAGGTTCGTCCCCAACTTTGATCAGTCCAATAAAAATGAATCCCACATAGGGCAAATTATCTTTTTTAAGGCCTTCTACGGTCGGTTTTACAATTTGACGCTCAATTTTTCGCATAAGGATCTCATCAGCAAAAGGAACCGGGGAGATGGCTCCCATTCCACCTGTATTGAGTCCAGTGTCTCCTTCTCCTATACGTTTGTAGTCCTTTGCAGTTGGTAAAATTTTATAGTTGGAACCATCAGTAAGTACAAAACAGCTTAATTCAATGCCATCTAAAAACTCTTCAATGACCACTGTGGCACTCGCTTCCCCAAATTTTGAATCAATCAACATGGCCTTCAGTTCTGATTTGGCCTCCTCCAAATCCTGAAGGATCAAAACTCCTTTACCTGCTGCAAGCCCGTCAGCTTTAAGCACATAAGGTGGATTCAAGGTTTCTAAAAAATCGTAGCCTTCTTCCAAGTTGTCTGAGGTAAAACTTTGATAGGCGGCGGTTGGAATATCATGGCGCATCATAAATTCTTTGGCAAACTCTTTACTTCCTTCTAGTTCTGCCGCAGCCTTTTGTGGTCCTATTACCGGAATGTTATTAAGCTCAACATCATTTAGAAAAAAATCATGAATCCCTTTCACCAATGGATCTTCCGGTCCTACAACAACCAAGTCAATATTCTCCTTTAAAACTAGAGCTTTAATGCCTTCAAAATCGTTAACGCCAACTTCAACATTGGTTGCAATATTAGCTGTACCGGCATTGCCGGGAGCAGCAAACAATTTTTCTGTTTTAGGGCTTAGTGAAATTTTATGGGCAATCGCATGTTCACGACCTCCAGAACCAAGGATAAGAATGTTCATCAATCAAAATTTTGGCAAAAATAGTTCAATTCAGATATCAGATGCCAGATATCAGCACTTATTTGCCATTTAGGCGTGAGAAATCACGATGCTCTTTTTCATGTAGTTCTTCAGGAGAAAGGGATTTGAAATATTCATATACCTTTTTCAGGCCTTCGGAACGATGCACTTTAGGCTCCCAATCAAGAATTTCTTTGGCTCTCGAAATATCTGGCTGACGTTGTAGTGGATCATCTACCGGTAACGGTTTAAAGATAATTTTTTGGTCTGTTCCGGTAAGTTTAATGATTTCCTCAGCAAATTCCAAAATAGTGGTCTCATCAGGATTTCCAATATTGATGGGCTCTACATAATCGCTCATTAACAAGCGATAAATCCCTTCCACTTGATCATCGATATAGGTGAAGGAACGGGTTTGGGAGCCATCTCCGAACACAGTTAAATCCTCTCCACGAAGTGCTTGACCCATAAATGCAGGTACAACACGCCCATCATTCAACCGCATGCGAGAGCCATAAGTGTTGAAAATCCGAACGATACGCGTATCCAATCCATGATGTCGGTGATAGGCCATGGTAATGGATTCCATAAACCTTTTAGCCTCATCATACACTCCTCGTGGACCAATAGGGCTAACGTTGCCGTAGTACTCTTCATTCTGTGGATGAACCAACGGGTCACCATATACTTCAGAGGTGGATGCAACAAGAATTCGAGCATTCTTTTCCTTTGCCAATCCCAATAAGTTAAGTGTTCCAAGTGAGCCCACTTTTAAGGTTTCAATTGGAATCTTTAGATAGTCAATAGGGCTTGCGGGTGAGGCAAAATGCAGAATATAGTCCAAATCACCCTCTAAATGAACAAAGGTTGATACATCGTGGTGGTGAAATTCAAATCGTTCTAAAGGGAATAGATGATTTATGTTTTTTAGGTCGCCTGTAATAAGGTTGTCCATGGCAATAACATGTTGTCCCTCTGCGATAAATCGATCACAAAGGTGTGAGCCAAGGAAGCCTGCTGCGCCTGTTATTAATGTTTTTTTCAAATTTAAACTCCTCTAGAAAAAAGTACCGTTGTTATTGTTTTAAAGATAATTCTTAAATCCAAGGTAATAGATTTATTCTTTATGTAATATAAATCATATTCAAGCTTTTTTATAGAGTCTTGTAAGTCTTCGCCATACTTATATTTGACTTGAGCCCAACCTGTAATTCCGGGCTTATACAGGTGGCGAATGCTATAAAATGGCATCATTCCGTCTAGTTGTTCAACAAATACCTTGCGTTCAGGTCTAGGTCCTATGAAAGTCATATTTCCTTGGATTACGGATAAAATTTGGGGAAGTTCATCTATCCTAAATGTTCTTAAAACCCTTCCAAAAGGAGTTATTCTAGCATCATCTTTAGAAGCCATTTTAGCTCCAGTTTTTTCAGCATCTATAACCATTGACCTAAATTTATAGATTTTGAATTCCCTTCCATATTGTCCAACTCTAAGCTGGGTGTAAAAAAGAGGTCCTCTATTAAGAAAAATATTGAAAATCCAAACCACTGGGCATACTAGAAAGAAAATAATTCCGATAAAAAAAGATAGTATAAAATTTACCATAAAGCTAAATACAACCTGCAAGTATCTTATTTTCTTATTCTTAAGTTGTAGCAGTTCATAGAAGCTATGATAATGAGATCGAATGGGCATTGCTTCATAAATATTTTCGTAAAATGATGTGTAAGACAGTATTTCTTTCCCTTTTAGAATAGACTCAAGCAATAAATTTTCAAGTTTTTTAGGTACCTGATTATAATCTTTAACATTTAAAATCCACGTGTCGACTTTTTCCACAGCTTCATTGAACGTTTTTTTGTCAATAGATAAGCCGTCCTTGTTCATTGCATATGTAAGTTTAACCTTGTAGAACGTATTTGTGCTTTCTCCATTTATATAATCAATGTTCTCGCGTAAACTTTCTTCTCCGTTTGCATCATATACGTAAAACACTTTTTTGACAGTGGGAATTATTCTAAATACATTTCCAAAAAATAACCTCCAAAGCCAAATCTCAATTGGTGTCAAAATAAGAAATGAAAAAAGAGGTATTCTCCAAAAGCTCACATCATATACAAAGACTGTAAGCACAAAAATCAGAAATACGAAGATTGTAGAAATATATACTGACTGCGACAAAATATAACGTCGTCTAGCTACTTTCTCCAAATTATAAAAATCCAGTATATAGGAAAGCCCAAGATAAATGAGTATGCCAAAGGAGAAAACAAATATTTTTAAGCCAAAAGTTATAAACTCTTTATCTATTGCATGGTTAACAAATAGATTTATTGATGAAACGATAATTAAAAGGTCTCCCATCAATAAAATAGATTTTCGCTCTAATGAGTTTAAAATTGACCGTCTTGCCATCTTATTGAATTTTCATAGTAATTAAAAATAGCTTTTCAATTTTATCACAATGGCAGAAAGCAAGTAAAATAGCGATTTGTACCATGGAAGTCCTTCTATTTCCCGATAAATTTTCCATTCATATTTCAATAAACCCAATTTATTAGCTGATATTGATTTGTTGCCTATTCGATAACTGGCTAGGCATTCATTCAGACCATAACCATTGGATTTTTTGAGCAACTTTAGCCACAGTGCATAATCTTGACGTTTGCGAATAGTGGGCATAAACTCTTTGCCATAAAAACCCACATTGAATATTACTGTAAGACAACCAATCGGGTTTTTGAACAGGGCACTATTATAAGAAACTTTAGGCTTACATTTTATTATTTTGGGTAATTTTTTTCCCTCTTCATTCACCAAATCATAATTAGTAAAAGTAAAATAATAGTCATTTTCTCTCATGAAATCCAATTGTTTTGCTAATTTATCAGGATACCATTGATCATCGCTATCCAGAAAGGCTATAAACCCTCCAGTTGCCTTTTCAATTCCTTTGTTTCTAGCTATACCAGCTCCTGAATTGACATCTAGACTAAGATATTTGATCCTTTTATCTTTGCTGGCAAATTTCATCACAATAAACTTGCTGTTATCACTGGAACAATCATCTACTAATATATGTTCCCATTCTTCATATGTTTGGCAGATTACAGAAACAATACATTGTTCTAAAAACTTTTCTGAATTATAGATTGGCGTTATTATTGAAACTTTATCATTCATGATATGGTTCTCTCAGTTTTATTTGAATAAAAGAATAGAAACGAAAAAAAAACGAAAAAAGTAACACCAAGTTGCAGATTCAAAACATGTTCCACCATCCCAATTAGCAAAAACACAAGTGTAAACATGAAAAAGATATAGTCGTTTTTTGCTTTCTTAAATAGAAGAAACATAAATCCTAACACTGTTAAAAGACCAAAAACACCATTTGCTAAGAATTCTTGGATAAACAAGTTATGCGTGTCCATAGCGAGGTTACTATCAATAGAATATTTGGACAATACGTTCTTAATATTATAATTGCCCACACCAACAAAGAAGTTTTCCTTTATTTCGAAGAAAGAGCTTTTATACAAATGAATCCTGTTTCTAATACTATTTGATAAAGTCCTAAATAAATCGGTTTTAAAAAACAGTGCCAAAACTATTATGCTAAACAAAATGAAGTAGCTCAGTAGTACCAGCGCTCTCCAAAACGGAAAGCGCCTTAAAAGATATGCAATTGTGGTCGCAAGAGTTATAAAAAAAACCAAAATACTAAACTTACTCCCTAAAAAAAATATTAGAAAGAATATTGACAAAACTCCAGCAATTGTTGTTTTTCGATTATAGCCACTTGATGTAAGCAACAAAAGGGCAGTAAATATCATAAATATTCCTAAATATGTATGATGAATAGCCCCTGGTAGATGGTGATAGAGTACATATTTAAGATAATAATCCAACTCAAGAGTATACTGTGAACTATTTTTCAAATAGAAAAAACATACAAATACAAGCGCGAATAGTAAATAAGAAAAGACACCAACAACAAATGCCTTTAATATTTTAGACTTATGCTTCGTAATAATGTCCTTGCCAAAAAAGAAAAAAACTGGTATAAGAAGAAATGATAACCTTACATCGTTCATATATATTGGGTCACTTCTTAGTATGCTTAATATAGGGTCCAGGAGGAAAAGTAAAATAGAAACCAAAATTAAAGGTTGTGACATCAGTGACATGATGCTTTGTTTGCTCCATTTTATTCCAAGGATTAAACCTATAAGAAAAATCGCCAATGCAAAGCTTTTAATTATTAAAGGTAGGGGTAGGGGTAGAGTAAATGGAAATAACAACAAACTGTATTTCTCTAAAGATTTTACCAAAACTTTTTTTGAACTAAACAACTTCAAATCTAAATATTGGAATTAATGATTAACAGCTTTTTCAACAACAAAATAATCTCGATATTATTTAAGCTTTTTTAGAATTTTAATTAGCTGGTTAATAGTACTTTGGAATAAAATTTCTTTAGCTTTGAATATTCGGATTCCCAACTATATTTTTCCGCAGCTTTGGATTTTCCTCTTTTCCCCATTTCCAAACACATCTTTGGACTTGTATAAAGTGTCAAAATAGCATTGCAAACTTCATTTACCGATGAAGGTTCCACGGCAATGCCACAATTACATTCTTCAACTATTTGTCTATACAATGGAAAGTTAGAAACTATTGTCGGAAGCTCAAGAAGCATATATTCAAATAGTTTAGTAGGGTATGATTCAATATAGTTTGGAGAATTTTGAAGAACAGCAAGTCCTGCATTACACTCAGCCATTTTTGACCACCCTTCCTCAGGTTTTAATCTTCCAAAAAAGGTGGCCCACCCCTCCTTAATTGAGTCTTGATAGATTTCTGTAGACGTTATTTCCTCATTATAAGGTCCAATAAAAACAACCTCGATATCATGTCCTTTTTTGACTAGTTCCTGTATAGCTCGTAATATAATTATAGTTCCCCTTTCAATATTTACACCCCCCATATAACCAAGCGTAAATTTATCTCGTTTTTCACCTTTAATCTTGTCTACCATTCGTAACAAAGGAAAATTTAAAATGGTTGTATGGAGACAAGTCTTTGGAAAGTGTCTATGGTATGAATTTTCAGCAAAAATTACAGGGATAAATCCAAATATCAGCTGCTGTGATTTTTTCGCAATTGTGCTTAAGGTTTTTTTTGCTAAAACAGGCATGTAAGTTTTTGTAAGAATTTGAAGAGGGAAATTCTCGTGCATGTCGAAGACAATTCTTTTCCCCAACATTCTGAAAAAAAAGGCCACTAGCATTAACTCTGGGTCATGAAAGTGGTACAAGTGGTACTTTTTTGTTACCAGTTGCTTGAACACTCGATAATTTCCGACAACAAATCTACCTAACCTTCCTTTAGGGAGTTGGCCTAAATCTAATATAGTCAAATTGTTATACCTAACCGATCCTTTCCCATCGGCTATGGCCAAACTAACGTCATAATCATCATCATCAGATAAAGTCAGGCAATATTTATACATAATTCTAACATCGAACCTGTAATGAACGGTACTAATATGTATAATTGATGTGGCCATTTTTAAAGCTATCGATTAATCTAATATTTTGTTGTTTTTACGTTCTTCGGCTTCATAATTTTATCGCTTGCAAAAATCAAAACACCAAATAAAATGAAAAGATTTCTGTCGTAAGCAAAACTTGAAGACTTTAGTGCGTTTAGAAGGGCAAATAATGCAATTAGCCGGATAGTGTTATTTCTCTTCAAGTAAAAAACTGTTAAAAAAATAAAAGCTAGGATTGCGAAACCAAAAAGTCCTAGTTCAAACCACACTTCAAGAAAAACATTGTGAGGGTATGCTTTTCCATCAACCCCGTTGTAAATAATGCCCCAGCTTCCAAGACCATGACCTATAATAAACCCTTTAGGCGATACAATTTTTTGTAAGGCAAATTCATATTGCAATAATCGATCCATTGAAGAATTGTCATCACCGAATTTAATCAATGATATAAATCGTGAAATTCCATAATTTGAATAAGAACTAATTTTGTTCCAAAAAACAATTAAAACAGCCAATATAGGTAAGCCATAAGCAAACAGTTGTCTCAAAAATCGCTTTTTGAATTTAAAATTATGTAGTCTCGCTGCAAGTTGTTTGAAGTTTACAACAATAATACTCAACCCAGCAAACAGCAAAGCTCCCCTGGAGCCCAAGCCAAGCATCAAAAAACAACCAATTGCAATAGTTAAGACATTTTTTTTAGAATATTCATTGGCCAATAAAACTAAAATTCCTAGCAAATAACCTAGGTTAAGATAATCTTGCCGATACTCTAAAAAACTTTGGCGATTGATAAATTGGTTCAAAAAGCCCCCATCGTTATAAAGTAAAAATTTAAACACAATGAACCATAAGCTTATTGGGATTATAATATATATAATTACCTTGAATAACAGCTTTAAATCAATTTTTTTCATAACACAGGGATACAGAAATCCAATAATGGGAATTAGGATAAAAGCAGCTTTTTCCCTACCATAGTTAATTGAAGGAGAGTATATCAAGGATATATAAGATAAGATAACAAAACAAATTATGAGAAAAATGAAGAGTACTTTTACTTTTTCGACGGTAATTCGAATCCCGCTTAAAAGAATAAATACAACATCTGTTATTATTCCAATAAGAATAAGTAGTGTTATGTCAGGTTTTATTTGATAATAGGAAAGAAAAGGTTTTATTGCTCCTGAAATAACCAATAACCAAAGAAGTAAATTTTGAATACGGTGATGTTCAATTGTAAATCTCATATTCCACTGAACTAAGAAGAAACATTTCTATCTTCTATATATTCTTTTATATTTAAGAATGTTGGAAATAAACACTTTAATAAAAAGTGAATATATTCTAAATAGGGTGTTCCTGTATTGTTTTTTAAATTTTTGACTATATCGTTTAAAGACTTCATCCTGGGTCAACAAATACAGAGCTTCAAGTAGCGCAATATGTTGTTCTTGATAATGGATACTGCAAATATTCTTGTAACTCTTTGGTAAGTTATACAATGACCAAAAGCCTAAATCATATTCCTTTAATTTAATTGCTAGAGTTTTCAACGTTCTATTGTAAATATCTCTTTTCTTTTCGATTGCTGGGTCACTAATCCCTGTGAGCTCAACATACTTAAGATAATCATATAGGCCCAATATAGAATAAATCCATCCATTGAGAACGTGTTTCATTAAATTTTGACTTTTTGGATACTCCTCTAAGAAAATATGTTCTCTGTCAACATAAACAAAACCGTTCTTGTTGATGAAATCTACCAAATAAGAATTTGAAACTTTCAAAATTAAATCTGGCAAGTTCTCATTTTTGTAGTTTAGGCTATATCGCGTCAAAAGAGATAAAATTTGACCTTGCCCCATTCCATGTACATAATATTCTTTGGAGGAGTTCTCGTTATATGTTTTCCAATAACTATATGCCAAATTACTTTTAAGAATCGTGCCTGTGGTAATGTTGACTTCAAGAAAATCAACAACAGTCTTTACTTTCTCTTTCTTCCCTTGTTCTATCAATGCAAAGCAGTATTCACACAATCCAGAAACATGAACTCGCTGTGCTAAGGGTGCTTTAAGTTTCTTTGTATACAAGCCCAATGGAATTCCATTTTCAACATCCCATTTACCAGTTTCAATGTTTTTTGAGTATCCGCTAACCCAGTATTTAATTCCGAAATCTTTGCTATTATGAACTTCATAATTAAGTTTTCGATTAAAGTACAATAGTAAATAATGCTTTATTTTGAATAAAAGGTTCATCAAATATTTTCTTTACGGCTTGGAAGCAAAATAAATCCTATTCTTAGAAAGGTAATTTGGTTTTCTCAACCTTATCATTTAGGACTGTTATCGCCTGTCCAATATCCTTAACATTTTGTTGAACAATTGTGCCCTTCTTCAATATCCTTGCCTTGAAAAGGCGATAAAATCTTACATAAAATTGAGATGCAAATGAAAAATAAAAAGATGTTTTATACACTTTAAAAGGAAAATTCTCGAATATCTTTGTTCTTAACTTGAAATGAAAGACATGTATTTTGGCATACATATAAGTGAAATTGAACGTGTCAATTTTGTCTTCAAAACCATTTGCTCTTAACGCTTTAATGGCAGATTCTGCCCAAATGGTTTCTCCGGTCCAATATCGTGGTATTCTTTCTTCCCAATATTCCGCTGTGTTTTTGGGTAAATGCGTAACATCTTCAATTTTTGAAATATGTTTGTGCAATACTCCCTGTCCTGCAATGCTGCTTAATGATCTGCCGCTGACAACCACCGGAAAATCTACATAAGTGTATTCATCCAGGTATATACAGAGAGCGGTCGCATTTGCCATATCTGGACTAGGGCCAGGAAAAAATGAACCTGCTTTTGCATATATTTTGTCAAGCGCCCTTCTCGAAGTAATCCCATGATAAAGACATGGCAAAAAATCAATATTAGTTCCCCCTTTATTTAACAAATACTCTAGCCCTTTTTTTGTGCTGTGTTTTTTTACACTATATCCAAATTCCCTATATTTTAAATTACCAGTGGTCATTTTAGGGTCTAAAATTGAAGTTGGTAATCCCGGCCAAACATAAAATGGTTTGTAGCCCTTAATCGATTCAATTGCTTTTTTTTTCATCCATTTCACAACATCGACGATATAGGGCATAACACCATCATCGTCTCCAATGAAACAAATATATTCACCTTTTGAATTTAAAACTGCCCTATCAGAATTGCCGGTCTGCGACAATGCTTCCTCGCTGTGGTAATATGAGAGTCTTGTCACTTTGTTATGGGACAGAAACTTGAGCATTTTTTTATTATCGTCACTGTTGTCCTGAACTAAAATCTCAATGCTATTTGAATCAATTGTGAGCAAATATTCCAATAATGGAAGAAGGGTATTGTATCTATTCTTTGTCGGGATAATAACACTAAGCAAATAGTTCATTTTTTATAAATTTTATGGTGTTCTTTACTTTTATCCTGAACATTAGCTTAAAGGAAAACAAAAAAATTATCAATGAACTAACTATTACATATAATATCCCAAAGATGGGATTTGAATCTAGTTCTGGCTTAATCAAGTAAAAAAAGAAGTTGCCCACAGAAATAAAGAGTAACGGTTTAACAAAATTCATAAGAATCCAGGTTCTAAGAGAAAAGTCTGTGGCTTTTTTCACGATTAAGACTATTAAAGCCGGTGTAATAATAAGGCTGTTTAACAACCATGATGCCGCTGCTCCCGCGATGCCATAGTATTTTGTTAAAACAATGACCAATGGTATAAATAATACAATTCCACAAGTTCCAGTTTTAATAATCGTTTTAGTATCACCTATTGCTATTGAAAGATTAAAGGGTATAACTTGAAATGATAACAACGTTTGACCAATCAACAATAACGCTGCAGGTAAAGCGGCTAACATTGAGATTTTGGTGTTCTGTGTCCATAGAAGTAGAAATTCGGAAGAATTCAATGCTAATGAGATGCCTGCTGAAGCTGTTAAAAGAAGTGTTAGCACAAACGAATTATTAAACAGTTCATACAACTTTTCGTTTTGGGATTTAGAGTGGTATTTCACAAACCTGGGGAACACAGCTATTGCAATAGGGGTTGAAATAACTATTGGAACCATAGCCAAGGAATACGACACCGTATAAATCGCTAATTCTGAAACGGAAAAAGTACTACTTATGAAAAACTTATCAAATTGATTATTTATGGCAGATATTATTGAAATGATTAACATCCCTGTTGCATATTTCCATACTTTCCTTAGAATCAATAGATCTTTAGATAGCAACCATACCATTGGTTCTTTCTTCTTTAAAATTCCAAAAAGAATTCGTCTTAAAACTATAACATAAACCAAATTACAGGCCGCTTGCCATAAAAAGAAAACTATAAGGGTTTTCCCTATGAACAATACAGCCAAAATTACACCCCCATTTTTCAACACACCCCATAGCACTTGAAGCGTATTCGATGCAACCTGTTTTTCCAGTCCTAACAACCCACCTTGATAAAGGGTGGAAAAAAAATTTAACCCTAAGGCAATGCCCATTATTTGAATGCTTCTTGTTGTGGCTACCAAATCGAGATCTTCAATATTTAACCACTTACCAACTATGAATTCTGCACTAAAAAAGACACATAGAATCAAAGCAGTTATAATCAGGAAATAAAGGAATTCAATAGATCTGAGAATCTTGTACTTGCTTTTTCTGCTTTCATTGGAATCATCCCCTTTTGCCAATTCTCGTCTTAAAGTAGCTGTCAATCCAGCATCAACAAAAATAATAACACCTTGAAGTATGGCATAAAAACTAATTATCCCATACATTTTAACCCCAAGAATTGAAATATAAATTGGAATAAAAATAAAGACAGAGAACATGCTCCATCCCCTGCCCAAAACATTGGCCAATATATTTTTATTTATCTGAGACATATTAAACTTATAGGAGATAGTGCAGTTCCCCTTTGGTGCTTATCTATTGTTAAATCCCTAAACAATTATTCAATTTGTAGAAAACGCCTGTGCATGTTTTATGATGCACTCCAGGGGAAAGACCCCAAAAAGGAATAAGTTTAAATCCGTTTTCGTAAAGATATTGTACTCCTTCAGAAAATTCTTTTTCATATTCAAGATTATCCACAATAATAACCCCGGAGTTACTTGCTCTTTCCAGTGCGTATTTAATAGAATTGTTTCTGTCTATGCCATCTACTACAATGATGTCATAAACAATATCTGTTTCCATTATATATTTAGAATAATCGGATTCACGACTGAAAGGAAGAAACGCTCTTTCATGAAAATCAATATTTTCATCAGGATATTTTCTTAGGGTCAGCTTTACATTTCCAGGAAAAGATGATTTTATATAATCATGCCAACTTTGATTGTGTTCAACGGAATTGACACTTTCAACCCTTGAAGAAAACCATAACGTAGAGTTGCCCGACCCATATTCAAAAACTTTCATGTCTTTTTTTAGCCTGGGTTCCAAGAATTCCAAAAAAGAATAGGTTAACCAAGGTATCGGTTTTCTGCTTCTATCAATTGGCTTTTTTGAAACAGTACTTTTTATCCATCCAGTAGTATATAAATAGCCCTTTTTTGGTAGGAATGCCTTTATCCAATCCAATCTAAGTGCTCTCAACAGTTGATCTATCACCCAAATAATCCTGCGCATAAAAATTTAAAGTTTTATTCGTTAATTTTCTAATTAATTATATCGTTTCCCGTAGCCATAGAAGTCATTGTTAGAGTCCATGAACTCTTTAAGCTGTATCAACATTACTTCATAACTCTTTTCCATTACATGTTCATCTATTCTTGTGTTCACCATACTCTTATCCTTAGCAATACTTTGAATCTTGTTAATACTCACTTGTTTTCTTTCCCAAATCTCTTTAAAAAGTTTAAGTAATTCGTATTTGGATATTTTTTTGCTATTCGTTAAATGAAAAATTCCAACAATATCTTTCTCTATAATCAAATCAATATTTTTAGCTAATTCTAAAGTGGTAACGCCACCCCAGAACATATTATCAAATCCATTAATCTGACCAGCTTGTGACATAAACCAATGAAACAGGCCTTCTCCCGTTTCTTTAAGTTCAGGTCCAATGATAGATGTTCTTATGGTTACATCGGTCCCATTTTCAATTTCACCTAACGCCTTAGACCTGCCATAAATATCGTCCGCATCCCTGAATGAACTTTCAACATATTGTCCAATATTTCCAGAAAAAACGCAGTCTGTACTAATGTGAACAAGTTTGCATCCTTGCTTTCTACAAAGTATTTGAAGAAAATGGGGAAAATAACCATTAATTAGTATCGCATTGGCAGAATCCTCTTTCGCCCCTCGTATCAAAACACCAACCGCATTTATGATAATATTGGGTCCAATTCTGTCTATTAAATTTTTGACTTCCTCAAAATTTGAAACGTCCAAAAGAATTGTGTTGTCATCCATCGGTGTTCTAAATGAAGTGCCATAAACCTCATAGCTGTCAAGAGTAGTCATATGGTGGTAAATCATGTGACCTGCCATTCCTGAAACACCAAAAATTAAAACTTTCTTTTTATCCTTAACCATTTAGTGCGCTATTGGTGTAACTATATTATCCATAATATTTTAAAGATTTTCACATGTTTTTAATTATACTTCAAAGCTTGAATCTACATGTTCCTTAATCAGTCTCCTTAGATTTTCGACTGTTTCCCATGTGTCGTTTTCCCCAGAATTGTATTTGAACCCTTCCGTAACTTTATGTGCATTAAATTTGTTTATGAACTCTTTCAAATTCCATTTATGCATAGCCGGCAAAACGACATAATATTTTCCTAAATCATAGGTGTAAAAAGAGTCAGACGTGGAAATCATCTCTTCATGGATTTTTTCTCCTGGACGTATCCCAACAATTGACTTCTCACATTCTGGAGCAATAGCTTCCGCTATATCCAGAATTTTATAGGATGGGATTTTTGGCACAAAAAGTTCTCCTCCCCATGCATGCTGAAGGGCATACATAACCATATCAACTCCCCCTTGCAAAGATATGTTGAAGCGTGTCATGTTTGAATCAGTTATGGGTAAAACACCTTCCTTACGCTTCTTTATAAAAAATGGTATAACAGAACCATTGGAGCCCATAACGTTTCCGTAGCGGACAACAGAAAAAACAATAGGGTTATTTCCCTTTAAGTTATTCGCCGCAATAAAAAGTTTATCAGAGGTAAGTTTCGTAGCACCATATAAATTTATAGGAGCACAGGCTTTATCAGTTGACAAAGCGACTACCCTTTGAACATTTGATTCCAAACAAGCAGAAACAACATTCTGAGCTCCCCCAATATTGGTTTTTACACATTCTTCTGGATTATACTCTGCTAAATGCACATGTTTCATGGCTGCAGCATGAATCACATAATCTACACCCTTTAATCCACTCAACAGTCTATCCTTATCTCTGACATCTCCAATGAAAAATTGAATCTGAGGGTATTTTTTGTGAGGAAATTCCTGAGCCATTTGGAATTGTTTTTGCTCATCTCTTGAATAAATGACTAACCTTTCAATTCCAATATGGTTTTTTAATATGTGTTTGGTTAGGGCTTTCCCTAAAGAGCCCGTTCCTCCTGTTATAAGTATTGATTTTCCTTTAAATGTCATGGTTACCTCGATAATCTATTTACAATTTTTTCTTATATCCTTTCAAAAAACGAAATGTAGTGTGTTCTGTTGAAAAATAATATTAGTTCAAAATTCTTTCAGTCATTTTATTGATATACTTCAAAAAAGACCCTAGGAAAAATACAATAACTAAAATCACAGGAACTAAAACAATTGTTTTTCCAAAAAAGGAGGTTTTGACCTCCTGTGCGTTTCCAAAATTTACAATACTCAAGGGTTCATCCTGCTCTTTGATTTCCAATTTTTTTCTTTCCATATCAAGAATAAGAGAGTTCTTTAGCCGAAAAAGACCGGTAACATCCATTTTTTCATTTCCCTCTAATACAATGCGTCCATCAATATTTGAGCTGTTATTCTTAGCCAAGTTTTGTGAATACGCATTAATCAATCCGTCAATCTGATTGATTAATGTTTCATTCTCTTTGATTTTTTCAATAGCATTCTCTTTAGATATTTCAACCAGCTCTTCATAATAGGAGTTTGAGTTGATATATGCCATAGCTTTTGGGGCAAAAACTTGTCCTTCAGATGAGTTTTTATAAAAAAAGGTGATTCTGTGATTGATTGCACTCCTGCTCAATAACTCTACTCTAATAACATCTGAAAATTGACCATTGTCCTGAAACTTTTCAAGAAGTTCGAGATATTCTAAATCTCCCTTTTTGTCTCTTTCTTGCTCTATGGGTTCAACCGAAACTTTAAACTGTGCTAAATTCGATATTGGAATCCCTATGCTTTCAAAAAACAATGTGTCCTTAGATTTAATATTATTGTTAATTTGTTCAACTACATCATACAAGTAGTTTTCACTATCCAAATTAGGTTTTACAATTACTTCTATTTTCTTTTTCTTGGTTGTAATCTTGTTAAGTCCATATCCTATAGCAAACCCTACAATTATAAGCCCAACTAATATGAAAGCGTTCTTCTTTAAATATAAGAACAAGCGCAAGAAAGTAACGCCCATTTTATTGAACCCTTTTCCAATAAGTTGAAACAATTGCCCCAAATCAATCTCATCCGAGTTATTCTGGTTTGATGGTTGCTCTGCCATATCTATACGTTAAATATTTGTTTTAAAATCCTGTCTGTAATTAAATACGTGGGTTTTACACCAGTGGTTCCCAGTCCTCCAGAAGCTAAGGTACTTCCTGTTTCCAATGGGTTGTCCGATGCGTAATATGCATATCGCACTTTTACTTCTTTATTGATACTCTTTCTAACTTTTGATGCGGATTGGATTGCTTTTTGGTAGTGCACCCCTTCCATTTCCAACCCGATGACGTTCCATGTAGATTCATGAAAAAATCGGAGTATGTCCTTGTTCTGCAATGATGTTCCCAAGACAGTAACCATGGTGCCTTCCAACACTTTTAATCCATAACCTTCAAAATCTGCTGCGCAAAGTTCGTTTATAAATGGATAATTATCCGCTGTACCTTCAAATATATGTGCTGAAGGAATCATTAAATCTCCTTTTCCTCCTTCCAAAATTCCTGCTTTACCCATTATGGATATGGAATCTACGTTCAGAAATTGTTTTCGGCCCTTTTCCTCTATTGGTTTTAACATCTCGTCTATGGTTTCATAGGCTTGCTCGCCAAAAGCATAATCCATAACGAAGATGACGGGTTTCTCATCATCCGAAATATTTTCCGGCAGGGCATAGCAACAGGTGTCTTCTCCAAACTTGGCGGAGTCAAAAATCTGCACATCGATATTCGCGCCGGAAGCGTCATCAATGAAAATCATTCCATTTTTTGAGCCGATGTCCATAACCTTCTTTCGTAAATCTTTATTGCCCGAAGAGCTCAAGGCTTCATAAATATCTAAAGACTCGGTATCCGGAAATTCCTTTGCAAGGGCTTTTTTGGCGAACAACGAATTCATAACGCTATGCATATTGGCACTAATGATATGGATTGGCCTGTGCAGCAAATTTTTCTTGTTCAAGGTTTCCTTTATCATATCCGACCACCGCTCACCATGGATATGGTGACCCAATCTTTCGCGTAGCAACGGACTAAATGTAATTGTCCGTTTGTTTCCTGTTGTTTCTTCTTCAATGGCCAATTTGCCCAACCAATAAATCACGTTCAAAAAACGGTCTGGATCTTGCTTGGTTTTAAGGCTGTTGTGCAGGTCCATCACCTCATCATATGTTCTGCCCAAAATATTGGCCGTATGAATCATGGCAATTTCCCTTTCGGATTCTTCCTTTTCTTCGTTCTTCACAAAATCTGCCAGTTTATCCCAGTCACGAATGGTAGCCGTTCCGTCTTCGACCAATACCCTTTTGCTGATTTTCCCTGATTCGATAAACAAAAAAGTTAGGTGGGTTAAAATGTCATAGATGTCGCTACGACCTCTAGTTATTTCAATGTTCATTTGCTCATCGTCAATCCGGTAGCAATTTCTTCTTCGTTTGGGTGGAACAATGGCCTTTAAATGGGATTTGGAGAAGCCCTCGTCCGAAGTAAGATTGATAAACCTGCACTCCTCGATGCCTTTTGGAAGTCTTTCCAATACATATATTAGTCCATTCAGTTCGGCCTTTTCCTCTGCAATAGAGCCATAAATTTCAGGTCGGAGCAATAATAGGGCATTTCGTAAGGCATTCCCGGAAACCCCCGAAGGTTTATAGAATCCACGATTGAGCAGGTGCCTCATGGTAATGTACATGCGCTCAATGGCATTGGTGGACTCTTGTGCCCGTGTAGTCTGTTTTACTTTGGTTGCCATAAATAGTTCTGGCAAAAATACATGAATTCCTACTAAAGTGGCATAGTTGTTTATTAACTAAAGTTGAAATGTGGCCAACCCGTCAGCCACCTTCCGATCATTAGACAGCCTTTGCACCTTGTTTTGACCTCCCAATTTGCCAATGGCCTTCATGTAATCCTGAAATCCACCTGTTTTAATTTTAGTGATTTTAAGGGGCTGCAATATATTTCCTTCAATTAAATCGAAATAATAACTGTTCTGCTTTTTCATGCTTTCTTCCATGACTTTGGAGAACTTCGACAAATCCGTAGGGGGCTTTTCAAACTCGATGAACCATTCATGATAAGGTAGCTCGTCATTTTGCGGAGAGGTCTGTGGGGCTACGGTGAACTCGTTTACCACAGCGTCCGCGCTTTCGATGGCCACTTTTATCGCTTCTTCAACCTCTTTGGCAATTACGTGCTCACCAAAAGCGGATATAAAGTGTTTTATCCTTCCCGAAACCACCACGCGGTAGGGGTTTAGAGAAACAAACCGAACGGTATCCCCAATATTGTAGGCCCATAGCCCTGCATCTGTAGAAACTATAAGTGCATAATCCACATTCAGTTCCACTTCGGCAATGGTCAATCGCTTAGGGTTTTCCCCAAAAAACTTATCGGCCTTTATGAACTCATAGAAAATTCCGGAATTCAAGAGCAAAAGCATCCCTTCTTCCTTTTGGGAGTCTTGATATGCAAAAAACCCTTCGCTAGCAGGGAAAAGTTCGATACTATCCACTCTTTTTCCCATTAAGTCCTCGAATTTAGCCCGATAGGGTTCGTAATTCACTCCTCCATAAATGAATAATTGAAAGTTTTTGAAGAGTTCTCCAACCTTTTTGCCTGATTTGGAGTTAAGTTTTTCAAAATACATTTGAACCCATGAAGGTATTCCGGCAATCACCGTCATATCTTCATTTTCTGTTTCCTCTATGATCTTGTCCACCTTGGTTTCCCAATCCTCAATGCAATTGGTTTCCCAGCTGGGCAGTCTATTTTTCTGTAGGTAACTGGGGATGTAATGGGCTGAGATTCCTGAAAGACGACCTAATTTGATGCCGTTTTTTTCTTCTAGAATAGGGCTGCCTTGCAGAAAGATCATCTTTCCATCCACAAAATCCGCATTCCCTGTCTCATGAATATAGGACAGGATCGCATTCCTAGATGCCTCAACCTGGTGTTTTATGGATTCTTTGGTGATCGGAATATATTTAGCGCCGGAGGTAGTACCAGAGGTTTTGGCAAAATAAATAGGCTTCCCTGGCCAGAGAACATCATCTTTTCCATCAATAATTTGTTGCACGTAGCTTTTTAGCTCTTCATAATCCCTAACAGGAACTTTCTGGATAAAGTCGTTATGGTTTTTAATCTCTTGAAAATTATGGTCCTGTCCAAATTTGGTATGTTTGGCTGAATCGATAAGGTGTTGAAATATATTTTGCTGAGTGCTAGTAGGGTTGTTGGCCCATTTAGCTGTTTTCTTGAAAATGTGTCTGGCAAAGAGCTTTGCCGCAAATACTTTTAACGACATTTAGTTGAAATCAATATAGTTCAAAGGGTTTGCTGGTTTCCCTTTTCTCCAAAGTTCAAAATGTAAATGCGGCCCTGTGGTCAGTTCACCTGTATTTCCAATGGATGCAATAATTTCACCCGCCTTTACCAAATCGCCTTGAGTTTTGCTCAATGATCCATTATGCTTGTAAACTGAGGTTAAATTATTGTCTTGGTGCTCAATAATGATAACGTATCCTGTTTCTGCGGTCCATTCAGAAAAAAGTACTGTTCCATCGGCTATCGATTTGACCGGAGTGTCCTTTGGAGCGACCACGTCCACTGCATAATGTTTGTTTTCTGGGTCATATCGCTGCGACAATGTCCCACTGACTGGTGAAAACAACAATGTTCCCACATTTTCAACATCCCGTTCAAATAAATTGTACTTATCTTCAAGTTCAACTTCCTCTCGAAGCAACAAATCTTCACGGATTGGTGTCAAATCAACCGTTGAAGGGTCCAACTTGTATTTTTCAAACAGGGAATCCCGGTTTACCTCATTATTTTCTATATCTCCTCGTAGAACCAATCTTACATTATCTAAATACCGATTGGTATAGTTAAGAACAGTAACCAAAGAATCCGTTTTATAGGTCAATTCGGTGGCCTGTCTCTTCAAACGGGTAGAGGAATATCCTGGGATATACTCCCTTAAGGGAGTAAATGCAATTATTAGGGTGGTAAGGCCTATTAAGACAATTATAAAAAGTGTTCCGGTCACAAAAACATTCAGTCTACTTAACTTAAAGGATATTTTTTCCTCAAAAGTGCTTTCATTTAATATTACAAGCCGATACTTATGCAGCAGCTTGCGTTTGATCTCTTTTCTCTTTTTCTTGTCCCGTGCCATAATGGACAAAGATAACCCTTGATTTTAATTTAAGTTGTTAAGCTTTTTAAAATGCTTCAACAGACCTTTTCTACCCTATAATAACAAGGAAATACTAATTTTCGTTAATGATAAGGGGGCTTACAGTTCTTTTTCGTAATTTTACCTCTCATTTAAAGGTGTAGATGTTATGATTGCTCAAACTTTTTTTCTCGGTATGCTCGGTCCTTGGCAAATTGTACTGATTGTTTTAGTGGTTCTTTTGCTATTCGGAGGCAAAAAAATTCCTGAACTCATGAGGGGCTTGGGTAGTGGCATCAAAGAATTTAAGGACGCCTCCAAAGAAGATGAAAAATTGGAGAGCGGCAAGGAGTCTGATTCCTAATTCCATTCTTTTATAAAGGTTTTTCTTACGCAATCAATGCCCCGTATCTAAAGGGGTCATCGATAAAAAACCACATATTTTACGCCTACACGCCGTAAATCACTTCATTCACAACAAAAAGTTATTCACGCTATTACCATATTTTATTTTAGCGGTTGAGACTTACGTCACTTTTGCGATGTTCGTTGCTTTTATCAATCACCACGATTTT
Organism: Flagellimonas sp. S3867; assembly: GCF_014698935.1. Lineage (GTDB taxonomy): Bacteria > Bacteroidota > Bacteroidia > Flavobacteriales > Flavobacteriaceae > Flagellimonas. Next base: position 768,734 of record NZ_JACVMN010000002.1, on the reverse strand, counting down.
TTGGTGTGATGGAAAGATTATGAAAAACCTCATTCTAATCCTAATTCTTCTAGGTTCTTTTGGGCTAAAATCCCAGGAGTTATCTCTTTTACAGTTTGAAGACGACGAGCTGTATACAAAAGAGGTTGCCTCTGCGGACAATGGCATGCCCTTGCAGACGCCATTTATGAAGCAATTGGATGGATTGAGCAATCGTGCGCTTGCCCGATTTATGAAGAAAAAGGGCATTACAGCCAAGCTTATCAAGATGGCGGATGGGTACTATGACAAAATGTGGTTTGCCGAAGCAGCACGTGTTTATGACATTGTACTTGAAAAAAGCACTGAAAAACACACGTTTATACTTCTTTCCAAAGCTGGTGATTCACACTACTACAGCGGAAATCTTGAAAAATCATACAAATGGTATCATGAACTCTATGAGCTATTTACAGATGAAATTACAGCAGATCGCTTTTTTAAATACACCCATACCTTAAAGGGAACCGGACGGTATCGTCGCGCCGCCAAGCTTACAAAAATGTTCCGACAGAAACGAAACGAACCCTTTCAAGGTATAGATGAAGATGTGGTGACTTTTAAAAGTCCAGTACAAGTGAAGATTAAAAATCTGGCGATTAATTCAAAGTATTCCGATTTTTCACCTATGTTTCATAATGATTCTGAAATCGTTTACGCCTCGGCTCTTGACTCTTCATTCTTGACAACACGGCGCTACCGATGGAACAATCAACCCTTCTTGGATCTGTACGTTGCCAAAAGTGATAACGAGGGAGAAGATCTGAACAGTTCCAAAAAGTTCTCCAAAAAAATAAATACAAAATATCATGAGGCTTCAGTAGCCTTTTCGCCAGATCAAAAAACCATCTATTTTACGCGAAACAATTACGGGAAAAAACTAAAAAGAGGTAAAAACGGGGTCAATCACCTTAAAATTTACCGCTCAAAATTTGTAGATGGCGAATGGACCGAGGCTATTTCACTACCATTTAACAGTGAAAACTATTCCAATGGACATCCTTCTATAAGTCCCGATGGCAAAAAAATGTATTTCGTATCAGATCGCCCAGGTGGTTATGGGGGTACCGACATATATTTGGTCGACATACTTGATAATGGAAGTTTTTCCAAACCAAAGAATTTGGGAAGAACGGTAAATACCAGTAAAAAAGAGATGTTTCCTTATATCACGGAAAACTCCTTATATTTTTCTTCAGACCGAAATATGGGAATAGGAGGTTTGGACATTTATCAAGCGGATTATGCAGGGGATGTTTTCGGAGTTGCTGTTAATATGGGCGAACCCATCAATAGTAACAGAGATGATTTCTCCTATATTATTGACAAAAATGGAGAGAAAGGATATTTTGCCTCTAACAGAAAAGGTGGAAAAGGAGATGATGATATCTACTCGTTTAAACTTATAGAAAATTTAAACGCCATCTCAGTTACCATTGAAGATGACGTTACCGGTGAAGCTATTTCAGAGGCAACAGTAGCCTTGTATAATAGGGATAAGCTAATTGTCGCCGAATCGAAAACCAGTCCTGAAGGGACATTTGTTTTCAAGAATCTGAAACCTTTCACCAAATACACGGTTAAAACCTTTAAGAAGGGCTATTTTGAAAATGAGGCTGGAATCTCCACCAAAAATAATATTACGGTAAGTATCAATCAATCATTGAAAAAGCTTGAAGAGATAATTGTTGAAGAGAAAAACGTCAAAAAGCTAGAGACAGAAACCATTTATTTCGACTTTGACCGATACAATATCAAAAGGCGGGCGGCAGATGAACTCGATAAACTTGTTGAGGTAATGCGGGAATATCCAGATATGGTGATAAAAATAGAATCCCATACGGACGCCATCGGTAAAAAGGCCTACAATAAATATCTGTCTGATAAACGAGCCAAATCAACCAGGGACTATATTATATCCAGGGGAATAGACCCGGTTAGAATTCAAAGTGCCATAGGTTACGGCGAAGAACGATTGCTCAATGATTGCGGCAACGGTGTCCGATGTTCCAGAACAAAACATCAAGAAAACCGGCGATCAGAGTTCATCATCGTAAATATGTGACGAAAAACTTAAAGTAAAAAGCCCCATCTCGGGGCTTTTTTTATACCCCTTTCCTTAAAACGTGTTGTTTATCGATGGTTCTACTCGATATCCTGTTTTTCTTACTATGCATTTCGCCGATGAAAAGTTATGTTTTAAAGGGTTTTAAACCTATCGCGGGCTTTCATCATTCATTTTTGGCTTTTCATCTGGTTCTTTTTCAGACCATCATATTTGACCCAATCTTTGCCTTGTCTTTAAATCTTAAAACTCGACTTATGAAAAAACTATTACTCGTAAAAGAAATTTATTTAGAAGGTTTCAGAAATCTCGGACATTTTCTATTAGAAAGATATTTTAAAATCTTTGCCTGGTTCAGTTTTGTAATGTTCTTTATTGTGCTTTACGCATTCGTTTATAGAATTGCAACCGGATTTGCATTTGACTAACAATTCCTTTTTAAGCATTTAAAGAACAAAAAAGCCCAGAACATCTGGGGAGATACCACTGGGCTTTTTTGTATTGCTTATTATTAAATCAGGAACCTAAGTCGAACTTTACGGTTTTTAAAATAGCCTCTAGTTCGAACATATAATCCCTCTTTTCTTCGGAGGGGGCAAAGGTAAATCCTTCAAGAATCAATTTCCGATTGTTTTCCTTGTCGTTTATGATATACGTCAAAAACGGACCTGCCATGGGATATCCGTTTATTTCCCAAACACCTCTTGCCTCAGCTGCTTTCTTACCACCAATCTGCGCCGGATAAATATAGGGCGAAAACGCCTTTTCAGTCATCATAAAAGTGCCTTCATATGGGCCTGGTATATATTTTTCCCCAATAGAATCCCTCATTTTAATAATATCAGTAACAAAAGTGGAATCATTGGTAAAGCTATTCCACGGCACGGAATAAGCCAAAATGTTCATGGTGCCTTTCGGAATTTGAATGTCCATCCAAACAAAGTTCTTTTCACGTCTTCCAAGTTTATACAGCGACGGAACCTTTAAGCTAATTCCAAGCTCTTCTTCAAAGGCTTTTTCCTTATTTAAAGAACGCGTAAATCGCTTTTGCGCTTCTCCAATCTCAACTTTTTTGAAAGCCGCAATGGCCATCCCCGCCAAAGAATCAATATTATTGGCGAAATCGTTATAGGTTTCTCCTTTAATAACCGCTACTTTTTGTGGCTTTGCATATACATTGGTCTTTATGTGTGCCAAGGAAAGCGTATCCTGTTCTACAAAAAGCACAGATCGGGAGTAGGCTGTTGCCCCTTTGAACACCTGTGGCGGAATCTGGGTAATCGTAAACTTGGGCTCGCTCTGTGGAAGGCCGCGAATTGGTGCCGCAAAATGTTCCCTAATCTTATCTCCAACACCGCTCTTCCACAATTCGGTGTCCATCACAACCATTAACGAATTGATTCCCCCAGTAGAAGGTGGAAGAAATCGTTTTTTAGGGCCGTTATTGCATGAGAACATCGCCAATGTTAGCATGGCAATGTATAGTATTCCTGTTTTTTTCATCTTGCTTTAAATTTACGAAGAACAATCGCACAATTTCAGTTTTGTGCCTGGTTTTAGGTTATTACTACTAAGACCGTTCCATTCTCGTAAATTCTCAATAGAAACTCCCGGATATTTTCTAGAAATTGTCCAAAGTGAATCACCTTCTTGCACTGTATGTACTTTTGAACCGCTTGCTATTGTGCCCGAAGTTGATTTTGAAGTGTTCTTTTTGGCTATAGTTTGTTTAGGGATATACGGCTTTCTGGGGAATATGGTAAGGCGCTGTCCTATTCTTAGGTTATTGCTCCGTAGGCCATTCCATCTTTTTATCTGACTTACACCCACACCGTATCTTTCTGCTATTTTTCCCAAATAATCTCCACTTCTTACTTTGTATCTTACCTGGTTCTTGGCTACAGATAATTGTGGCAAAGGTTTCTCCAAAGAATCCAATTCTTTTTTGGCATAGGCATAAATGGCCTCCTCGTTGCTCACAAACTTCCCGATTTTGGTTATCGGTAATCTTAAAGTGTATGTTTTTCCTTTAATCTTCGGAATAATGTTCAACTTGTAAGCTGGATTCAGCAACTCTAATTCCTCTTTACTTATATCGACCAGCTTGGATATCTGATCAAACGTAATAAGGTTTTTTACATGAACGGTATCGGTTTCAAAATAGGGGCGTTCAGCTTTTTTGTATTGAAGTCCATGTTCCTCTGCATATTCAAAAATGTACATGGTCGCCAAAAATGCCGGAAGATAGCCAGCAGTTTCACGCGGAAGGTTTCTTCTAATGTTCCAATAGTTTTTATACCCTCCTGATCTTCGAATGGCTTTGTTTACGTTTCCTGGTCCAGAATTATATGCCGCCAAAGCCAGATCCCAGTCATTAAAAATATCATGGAGTTTGGATAGGTATTTGCTCGCTGCCTTGGTGGCCAAAATTGGATCGTTTCTCTCATCAACATAGCTGCTCACATCCAAACCATACATTTTTCCGGTACCATACATAAATTGCCACAGTCCTTTTGCACCGACCCTAGATCTTGCACGTGGGTTTAATGCCGATTCCACAATAGCCAAATATTTTATCTCGAGCGGGATATCATTGTTATCCAGTTCTTGCTCAAAGAGCGGAAAATAAAATTGACTGGAGGTAATCATTCGCTGCATCAAACCCTTTTTTCGAACCAAAAAAGATTTGATCACACGTTCCAAAGATGGGTTATATGCAATGTTGAAAGGCGTTTTTTCGTCCATTCGCGCCAAACGTGCCTTCAAGGTATCCGTTGGCAAATCCACTACGGTTAATTCTTCAGCAGATGGGTTTTGAACCTCTAACGACATCTCACTAAACAACTGTGCGTTGGCATGAAGTTCCTTCAGCCAAAGGCTGTCGTAATCTCTGGCTTGTTGTACATCTTTTAGGTGGAATTTGTTGTCCATGGCCGCTTTCACAATCTGTCGTCCATCAATTTCATTGAGGTCGATTTTTAAATCCTCCATGGATTGTGCTGAAAGAGAATCGTTATCAACAGCAGCAAGTAATTCCTTTTTTGTCTCTTGTTGATTTACGACCGTAGAATCTGCTTCTTGGGCAGATAAGAATGAAGTTGAAACTAACAGCGTCGCCAATAGGGCGATTTTTAATTTTTGGTTCATTTTGGACAAGGTTTGGTTTTGGGGCAAACGAAAATGGTGTTTTTTTCTGAAATATTAAAGTTTTCAGTCTAAAACATCTCTTAAAATAGGGCCTTGCCTATTAGTTCATAACGTGAACGTTAGCCCAATATTGCAGCAATTCCTGGAAGTGTTCTCCCTTCCAAACTTTCGAGCATGGCACCACCTCCGGTAGAAACGTAACTTACTTTGTCTTCAAAGCCAAACTGTTTTACTGCTGCCACGGAATCGCCGCCACCCACAAGTGAAAAAGCTCCGCTCTGTGTTGCCTCATCAATAAAATTTCCGATGGCAATGGTTCCCTTGGCAAAGTTTTCCATTTCAAAAACCCCTACTGGTCCATTCCAAAGTATGGTTTTGGATTCTAGAATCACCTTTTTGAAGATTTCCAAAGACTGTGGCCCGGCATCCAAGCCTTGCCATCCATCCGGAATCTCATTGACATCAACAAATCGGGTATTTGCGCTATTGTCAAAGGCATCGGCAGCTAAAACATCAACTGGCAAATAAATTTTCACCCCTTTTTCGTCAGCCTGCTTTAAAATATCCAACGCCAATTCCATTTTATCGTCTTCACAAATGGAATCCCCTACTTGTCCGCCATTGGCTTTGACAAACGTATAGGTCATTCCACCACCAATAATCAAATTGTCAACTTTGTCCAGGATATTTTCTATGATGGTAATTTTTGAAGAGACTTTTGCGCCACCTAAAATTGCGGTCACCGGCTTTTCGCCAGTTCGCATTACTTTCTCAATCGCCTTTATTTCTTTGGCCAATAAATATCCAAAGCATTTGTTCTCTTCAAAATAATTCGCAACTATGGTAGTTGAAGCATGTGCTCTATGTGCGGTCCCAAAGGCATCGTTTACATAAATATCCCCATTTTTGGAAAGGGCCTCGGCAAAGCCCTGCTCACCCTTTTCTTCCTCGGCATGAAACCGTAGGTTTTCCAACAAAAGCACTTCTCCACTTTGAAGTTCTGAAATGGCAGAGGCCACTTCATCCCCAACACATTCGTTCACAAATTTTACCTGCACCCCAACAATCTCGGAAACCTTTTCACAGATATGTGACAAGGACATGTCGGAGTTCACCTGACCTTTGGGCCTTCCCAAATGGCTCATCAAAACAGCACTTCCGCCATCCTCCAAAACTTTTAAAATAGTTGGGGTGGCCGCCTCAATTCTGCTCGTGTCGGTAACATTGAATTCCCCATCCAATGGCACATTGAAATCAACTCGTATGAGTGCTTTTTTATCTTCAAAATTAAAATCGTCTATGGTCTTCATTTGTTTGATTTTATGGCAAGATCAAATGTAAAGATTTCCTGCTTTCTAGATTGATTGGGGTCCTTATATTTTTAGAGCTACAACAAAAAAAGCATTCCATGCATCAGAACCTAAAAAATGTATCTTTGAAATATGCTATTCAAAGATGTTTTGGGCCTTGAACATATCAAAAACCATTTGGTGTCCACAGCAAAATCAGGTCGGGTCGCCCATGCTCAATTATTCGTGGGAAGAGAAGGCACCGGAACCTTGCCTATGGCCATAGCTTATGCGCAATATCTGCTTTGCGGCAATAAGGGTGGAGAAAATGAAGGAGAAAACGAGGTCTGCAATGCTAAATGCAATTCCCTGTCTCATCCAGATCTGCATTTTGCCTTTCCTGTTTCTAATTCGGATAAAATAAAATCACACGCGGTAAGCGACAACTATCTTGCGGATTGGAGACAATTTGTTAACGAACAGCCCTACGGGAATCTATTCGATTGGTACAGATATATTGGTATTGAAAAAAAGCAGGGGCAAATTGGTGTGGATGAAGCTTTGGATGTTGTTAAAAAGCTTTCCTTGAAATCGTATGAGGGAGGTTATAAAATCTTAGTTATTTGGATGGCCGAAAAGATGAACATCTCGGCCGCCAACAAACTTTTAAAACTGATTGAAGAGCCTCCAGAAAAAACGGTGTTGCTTTTGGTCGCAGAAGAAGAAGAACAAATTATAAACACCATTAGATCGCGCTGCCAGGTTTTACATTTCCCGCCACTGGCCGAAAATGCCATTGCCAATGCGCTTTTAGCCCGAGGCGTTTCGGAAAGTGAAGCTAACTCCATTGCACATGAGGCCAATGGTAATTTCAACAAAGCTTTGGACCTTTTGAACAAAGATTCGGAAGATTTGGTCTTTGAGCGCTGGTTTGTGCAGTGGGTGCGGAGCGCTTTTAAAGCCAAAGGAAATAAAGGCGCTATTCAAGAACTGATTCTTTGGAGCGACGAAGTGGCCAAAACCGGAAGAGAGGTCCAAAAACAGTTTTTGAACTACTGTTTAAGAGCAATGCGACAAGCACTTTTGTTAAACTATCAGGCCACTGAGCTGGTGTACCTAAAGATACACATGGAAAAATTTGACCTAGCCAAATTCGCTCCATTTGTTCATGAGAACAATATTGAGCAGATCGTTGAGGAATTGGAAAAGGCCATTTTTCATGTGGAACGCAATGGCAACTCGAAAATTATATTTACAGATCTATCGATAAAACTCACTCGGCTACTGCATACAAAAGCGGCCTAAAATCAATTAACAATGGAACACATCTTCTCAAATGCAACCCAAATCCTCCTACTCCTTTTTTTGACCATAACTTTGTTGCAAAGTGGTATTGATAAAATCATGGATTGGAAAGGAAATGTGACCTGGCTCAAAGGTCATTTTTCCAAAAGCATCTTCAACGGCGCCGTTCCCGTGTTATTGGGAATTGTATTGTTGCTAGAAATGGTTTCGGGAATTTTATGTGCAGTTAGCGCTTTTCAATTTATTGCTTCTGGAGAAAGCGATATGGCCTTTTGTGGCGCATTACTTTCTGCAATTACATTGTTGTTCTTGCTTTTGGGGCAACGGGTCGCCAAGGATTACGAAGGTGCAAAAACCATTGTGGTTTATTTTATTCCGACCATTTTCCTTATTTATCTACTACAGTGACAACCTAAAAAACATTGCCAGACTAAAACTATGAAAGAGGTATTGATTGTTTTGGGTTCGCCAAACACTACTTCCGGAGAACTGAGTTCAATCTCTACAAGCCGACTTGATTGCTGCCTCGATTTGTTTAAAAAGGAAAGTTTGGTGCTTTGTACCGGTGGATGGGGCCCTCATTTTAATACAACTGAACATTCACATGCCCATTACGCTAAAGCATATTTAACACAAAAAGGGTTGCCAGAAAGTGCTTTTTTAGAATTTGCTTTGTCAAAAAACACGGTTGATGATGCCGTTAAAGCCAAAAACATATTATCCAAACTCGAAGATAATCTTTCGCTTACCATAATTACTTCAGGCTACCATTTGGAGAGGGTGAAAATGATTTTCAATGAAGTACTGAAGGGGTATACTATGATGTTTATTGGTGTTCCCTGCAAATTGGATGAAGATGAATATGCCATTTTACTGGCGCATGAAAAAAAAGCCATTACGTCCATTCTTCAAAAAGGGTTATACTATTAAAGGAAGGTTCACTTTTGGTCTGATTTTTAGAAATCAACCATTGTGTTAGGTTGCTCTGCAGCAACCGAGTTCTTGAACTTTTTAGGTGAGATGTTGAACGTCTGTTTAAAAACTCTATTAAATGCCGACGTGGAGCCATAACCAACTTGCTCGCCTATGTCGTTAAGTGTAAAATCGGAATATTTGAGTAATTGTTTTGCTTTTGTCATACGCCATGATTTGATATATCCTAAAGGAGTGTTGCCGACTGAATTCTTAAACCTTTCGATAAAAAGTGTACGGGAAATTCCTGAATGGAGGCATAATTTTTCAATGGTCAATGCTTCTTGAATGTTGTTATGGATATAGTTTATCGCTCTGTAAATTGCTTGGTCCTTGAACAAATTCATCGAGGACGTTGCCTTCTTGAGGTAATAATGTCTCAGGATTGAAATAAAGAGAATTTCGGCAAACCGAAGTGTCACAACCTCGTGACCCAACTTTTTTTCAGACAACTCTACTATCATCAAGTCAAGAATAGCGTTGATCATATCAAACCGACCATATTCCTCACTTTTGATAACGATACATTCGGGTAAATCCTCCAAAAGAAAATGGCTTACATCCCGATCCAGTTCATAATGCCCACAAACCAAATTAGTGTTTGCCTCTCCTTCGATAAAGGGACTGTTGTCATTCAAAATGCCTGTTACTACCTCTTTGCCCGGATAGCAAACTGCTTTTTTATCTGACTTAATTTGATGGTGGGTTCCATTAGGAAATATGACCAAGTCACCCCTGGACAATGTATGGTGTTCTTTGTTTACTTTCAAAGTACAATTGCCTCCGGACACGAAATGAAATTGGGCAAAATTCCCAGCTTCTACATTCATTCCCCAATTACCACAAAAGCCATGTTTAAAATATACCGCTGATTTGAATCTAACAGTTTCGAGTATGTCTGCAATAACATCTTTCATAGTACAAAGTTACATTCTTATCAACTTAATATTAGAAATTTTGTACTAATGGTCAATAAAAAAGGATTTTTAGCTTCATTTCAACCTTTTATTTGATTGAATTTTACATTGTAAACCTAAAATAATTTATAATGAAAATCTCAAGATCAATTTTATCAATCGCAATATTTGTTTTCGTGGTCGGTTCATCCTATTCTCAAAATAAGGTGGCAACAAATGCCGAGGATGTGGCCTTAAATGGTTATGATGTTGTGGCTTATTTTAAACAGCACCAAGCTGTCAGGGGCAACAACGCGAATGCCGTTAAAAAAGATGGGGCAACATATTATTTCAGTTCTGCCGAGAACGCCTCGGCTTTTAAGTCCAATCCAAAAATGTTTCAACCCGTATATGGCGGGTATTGTGCTTTTGCCATGGCCATGAAAGGTGCAAAAGTACCAGCTGACCCCAATACCTTTAAACTGAGGGACGGCAAACTATACCTGTTTTTTAACGATTATTATGAAGGCAAGCCCTTTAATACCATTGTACCTTGGAACAGCAATGAAAAGGAAATGATTGCCAAAGCAGATCAAAACTGGAAAGGTCAAAAATAACCTTCCATTGCTTTTGTTTGTTGGATGTGCACCTTACTCTTAAGAGTAAGGTGTTTTTTTGTCAATCAACAATCCACAACAAAAAAAAGCAGTAATTTAATTGCTGTTTTCAAGGACAGGATAAAATGCTATTTATTGATTTTTACAACACTGTTTTAAATACTTCGTTTACCTATGACGATTTACCTTTTCCCTTGGAATCTATAACGGTCGAAAAAGGAACTTGTTTAACCGCGTATGGGCAAGTTGAAGATTCTCTGTACTTTATGAACAAGGGCATTGTTGAGATGACCATTAAAAGTTATATGACAGAGAAGATCATAGACTTTTTTTTTGAGACCGAATTGTTCTGTGGGTACACTTCTTTTTTAGATCAACTTCCAACCGATGTTCAAATAACAACTTTGATGGATTGTGAAATCGAAGTCTTAAAGCGTGAAGATCTTTTCCCTGCCTATGAGTTTTCTCTTGAGGCGAACAAATTTGGGAGAATTTCAACCCAACATGGTTATATAAGAAAATCTAATAGGGAAAAGGACCTTTTAACAAAGACTGCTGAGGAAAGATATGCCGAAATGTTCCGAACACATTCCGATTATATTTCCTTTATCCCTGTTAATAAAGTCGCAAAATACTTGGGCATACACCCTGAAAGTCTCAGTAGAATTAGGAAGAAATTGAATTCCTAACATAGGTCAAGTCCATTTTTTAGTTTAAGCCTTTTACCACATATACATTTGTGGTCGAATTTTTAAACTAAAGATCATGGAAGAAATATTCTCACAATTACCAACCCCGCTAGAAATACTACTAGATCCTATTTCGCTCATTGTTTATGCCATTTTTGGCGGACTGTTCCTATGGGAGTTTATGTTTCCGGCTCGGCAACTCCCTAAGGTTAAGTTTTGGAAGTTAAGAGGCTTGATTTTCTTTTTGGCCTACATGCTTCTTACCACATATTTCCCTTTGTTATGGGATGGTTTTTTTGCATCCTACCAACTGATCGACTTGAGCTCGTTAAATGTGTTTGTTCAGGTTGTTCTGGGGATATTCCTTTTCGAACTGGTTCAATACGGCTGGCACATTAGCATGCACAAATCAGATTTCTTGTTCAGGGTTTCGCATCAAATACATCATAGCGCTGAACGATTGGATGTGCCCAGTGCCTTTATGCTCAGCATTAATGATATGATAGGACTTTCCCTTGTGGGGTCTGTCAGCTTCGCGCTTATTATGGGATTGGCTCCGCAGGCGATTACTATAATTGTTTTATCGCTCACTTTCTTTGGTGTTTTTCAACATTCAAACATTAATACTCCACACTGGATTGGTTTCATAATTCAACGTCCTGAGAGTCATAACCTTCACCACGCTAGGGGAATCCACAAATACAATTATACCGATTTACCCGTCATAGATATGTTGTTTGGCACTTTTAAAAATCCAAAAAACTACGAGCATGAAACGGGATATTACCTGGGAGCATCCAATCGGGTATTTGAAATGCTTCGGTTTAAGGATGTAACCTCAAAGAAAAGTTCATGAAAAATTTGAAAATAATATGGTTCGGTTGGGGCAATATCCAAAAGAGAAAACCTCAAACCATATCCAAATACACTGAAGACAAAACAAGAACTGCAAATTTCCCATCAATAAAAACAATAGCGTCATGAAACGTATAAAAAAACTTATCAATCCAGTACTTTCTATAGTGTTGTGCATGTCAACCATAAGCGCACAACGGGACCATGAAAAAAATGCGATTCAGGATTCCGTTATGATTGATGGTATTTGGAGGGTTTTTGAATTTCATGTTCCTCAATTCCCTTCTAATAATTCCAGATTGATTTTTGTTTTCCACGACGACAATATGAACACAAAGGCCATTCAAGAGATTACTGGTTTTGAGTTTAATAGGCTGGCAGATAAAACAGCCGGCAGCATTGTTGTCTACCCTCAAGGATATAAAAACGTCTGGAGCGATTGTCGAAAAGTGACATCAATTGAAGCAAAAAATAAGGGTGTAGATGATGTGGGTTTTGTTAAATCCATTGTTCAAAGAATGGAAAGAAGATACCATATTGACCGTAAAAATGTCTTTGCTGTTGGCTATTTCAATGGTGGAAATATGTGCTACAAATTAGCAGGGGAAACTCCAGATGTTTTTAAAGGACTTGCGGTAATTGGAGCAACTTTTTCAGCAAACTCAAAGAATAACTATACCCCAATAAGCAAGCCGGTTTCCATTATGATGATAAACGATGTGGCGGACACCATAAGCCCAAATAACAATGGAACGCTTGCCTTATTGGATGGGATTACAATGGAAAAAGTGAAACCCACAAATGAAACATTGAACCACTGGACAAAACTTCTTGAGCATAATGGAAGGATGCCAAAACCTACAATTTCTTCCATTGAAAAATCCAATTCCCATGCAATCCGATATGATTATTCTTCTTCGGAAAAGAACCAAAGGGTTTCACTTTTGAAACTTGTTAAAGGTGGTTATCACTTTCCCAATCCAAACGCTGAAAAATGGCCACAAATTGGTGGTAGTATAGAAAAGCACATCAATATTCCAGAAACAATTGTTCATTTTTTTTATGAGCTTCAATATAACAACCCATCCTACTTGGGTAAATAAATAATATTAATACAGATTTCATCAAAACAAAATTTCAATGTCATGAAGGTTGTCAAGTATATTTTTTTAGCATGCTGTTCATTTTTAATTCTTGCCTGTAGCAACGACGATTATAATAAAGATTCTCCAGAACCTAAGCAAACTCAGATAAAAGTTATCGGCCGAGGAACTGCGGTAGCGCAATCCAAGACCATAGTACACCCCAAGACAGGAGAAACCTTGGAGCCCAATTGTTTTTTAATGGATCTTATAGATCCAGAAACAGGAAACGTAATTGGAACATTACAAGACTGCGTAGTAGATAATGTTACCGACAGTGCTGGTATTATTGTTTCTAGAGTGATAACCACAATTAATATTAATGGCCGTGGAACCATTCAGGCTGAAAATCAAGTCACTCAAACGTTGAAACCTCCAGCTGAAGCCTTGAACTTTAAAACCGAATTTTTCCCAACAGAGAACAATATCATCGCCGCCGCTTTTGAATTTGAAGGCCAAGAAGGCACGGTTGCTCTGGATGGCGAAGTAAGTCTTTCAAATTTTGAACAAGGTATCGTTTCCTTCAATTGCAATTTCATTATCAACTTACAATCTTATTAGAGCCTAGTGTAGTAATTCTAATTTTTAGTTACTAAGTAGTGTTGGTTAGGTGCCCATTACTATTCAAAGTACATGGGCACTTTTTTATCACCACCGCCATAAGCGACACTATTAATCCATCAATTTTAATCATGAGAAAAAAAGCATGGGTAGTATTCCTATGTTGTTGTCCGTTATTGGCAATTGCACAAAACAATACTATCAAAGGGCAGGTCAAAGATAGTCTGAACAACCCGGTTCCCTTGGTACATATAATGATTTTACAAGCTGACACATTTGTTGTTGGAACCATTACAGATTCATTGGGAAGTTTTGTTATCGATAACCTGACGGCCGGCTCCTACCATCTAAAAATTGCTGCTATCGGGTATCAAGATTTTGACCAGCAATTCATCTACAAAGGAGACCGTTTGGATTTTGGTGTTTTGCAATTACAAACTGAATCCATTGTTCTTGACGGGGTGGAATTGGTAGGCAGAAAAAAACTGTACGAAAGAAGAACCAATAGTTTGATCATTAATGTAGAACAACAAATAACCAGCTCCGGGAGATCCACACTTGAGCTTTTGACCAATACCGCCGGAGTGTCTGTTAGTCAGCAGAGCAATACCCTTTCTTTGAATGGAAGGGGCCAAGTAGCCATTATGGTCAACGGAAAACTCAGTCGGGTAGACGGACCTGCTTTACTGAGTCTTTTGAAAAGTATGCCAGCTTCGGAAATTAAACATTTGGAGGTTTTCAATAATCCGCCCGCTAAATATGAGGCCAATGGTTCTGGTGGTATGATAAACATTATGACCAAATCCAAAAACACTGTTGGTACGGGAGGGACTTTCTCCTTTATGGGCGGTTATGGTAAAGGAGAAAAAACAGGCGTGTCAGCCAATTTCCACTCCCAAAAAGGCAAAATTGACTGGTCTGGAAGTTATTCATTTAATAGAAACCGCTCTCCTGAGGAATGGGGCTTGCAAAGCGAATTCAACAACTTGGCAGTCCGTAAAAAAGTATACACCACCAGTCTTCGCAAACCGACAACTATTTCACATAACTACTCATTGGGATTGGATTATGGTATATTAAAAAATACTGATGTGGGAGTAGCTCTGAGCGGTTATAGCTCAAAGTGGGATATGATCGCTTTTGACAAAGTAATCAATAGCAACGGTGCAGATGAATTGGAGTCATTGGACATTGAAACAAATGAAATTAATCACTGGAATCACATAGGAGGTAACTTTCGTATACAACAATCCTTAGGAGATGATCATAAGCTAATCTTCGATTATGATCATTTGTATTACCATGACAACAACCCAAGTTCTTATAAAATTGCGTCTGGTTTTACTGAAATCAAAAAAAAGACCCCTATCACTTTCAATATTTTTAGTTTGGATTATTCCTGGGCCCTTTCCAAAAATGTTGACATCGAATTTGGCGCCAAAAAAAGTAAATCAAAGTTTAAAAACACTGTAGAGGTAAGTTCAGATAATGGGCTTTCAAGTGTAACCCAAATGGAAGAAAGGGTAAATGCCCTCTACTCTTCATTTCAATTTCAATTGGGTGATAAAACAAGATTGGCCACTGGATTTCGCTTTGAACATACTAGCAATGAATTAACTGAGGAAGAAAATGAAAGTTTCATCCGTAGAAAGTATGGCAATTTATTTCCAAACCTCAGCATTGCCCAACAGATTACTGACAGACATAATCTAAGATTAAATTACAGCAAACGCATCAATCGTCCTAGCTTCAATAATTTAGCCCCATTTATCTTGTTCTTGGGCCCAGATGCGCTCTATTCTGGAAATGCCAATTTGCAACCTTCCCTAATTCATAAAATTGGTGTGGAATGGGGCTGGGTTGGAAAGTATATAACCTTGGAATTCATCATTGAGGAAGGTGCCATAATTGAATTTCAACCTAGACTTTCAGAAAATGGGGAGCAATACATTTTCAAAGCAGAAAATATTGACAAAAGAAACATCCTTAGCCTTTCCTTCAATGTTCCGTTTAGTGTTGCTCCTTGGTGGCAAAGTGAAACCCTTTTCAATTACCAATATGAGACTTTGGAAACGCTGTTCCTTGATTCTGAATTTAAAAGAAACAAAG
This sequence comes from Flagellimonas sp. S3867, assembly GCF_014698935.1. Taxonomy (GTDB): domain Bacteria; phylum Bacteroidota; class Bacteroidia; order Flavobacteriales; family Flavobacteriaceae; genus Flagellimonas. Next base: position 753,069 of record NZ_JACVMN010000002.1, on the reverse strand, counting down.
GCATGTACAAACTAACTTCTTCCCAACAGTTTTCGATAAATCCAAATACACGGTTAGAACTTAGCGGGTACTACCAGTCTTCTTCATTATTTGGAATAAGCACTTTTGGAGCTAGAGGAGCATTTAACCTTGGGATTCAACACAAATTGAAAAAAAATTCTGGCACCCTAAATCTGTCTTTTAGCAATGTATTTGCTTCCGATAATTGGAAAATAAAAACCCTCCATTCAAATCCAAATATCAACACATTGGAAACATACTTCCCTGAATCTAGAATTATGGCTTTAACCTATACCAAAGGTTTTGGAGCAAATAAAAAGAAATCAAAACGCGGTCGAACAAGTGCCGACGAGGAAAAAAAGAGAATAAACTAGACCACAAATGTCCAAACAGTTTTAACACAAATAACAAAGTATGATGAGCAACGACTTTAAAAACAATACTATTCTAGGGCCTATTAATTCATGGATGTTCAAAATGCTTTCCGGGTATATGGATTACCTTTTTGGCAAATCAAAAAGAGAGCTTTTCAAGAATCACCCAGAAAAAGTGGTAGAAATTGGCCCTGGAGCAGGTGCAAACATGCGATATCTAGCAAAAGGAACAAAATTGATTGCCATAGAACCTAATATCCATATGCACAAAAACTTAAAAAAAAGTGCCAAGAAATATGGGATAACCCTTGAAATAAAAACCATCGTAGGTGAATCTATAGATTTGCCAGATAATTCGGTTGATTTTGTGGCATGCACTCTAGTTATGTGCTCTGTCTCCGACCCTGCCAAATGTATTGCTCAGATAAAGCGCATATTAAAACCTTCTGGTGTTTTTGTATTTGTTGAGCATGTAAAAGCCAGGAAAAATACACTTTTGGAACTGATTCAAAATGCAACCCATAAACCATGGCATTGGTTTTTTGAAGGGTGCAATACCAATCGAGACACAAAATCACTTTTGGAATCTGCTGGTTTTAGTTCTTTGGTATTGGAAGAATATAATTCCTATTCCCCATTTATTCCCATTATTCCTCAGATTCGAGGAAGGGCCATGAAATAGAGATTTCAAATAATACTGTTTTTAAAAACAGGGCAGCCTTCATACCTCTACCAATTTAAAACTATTATTACTTTTGGAAGAGGAGAAAACCATGGTTGAACTCATACGATTTAATTCCGAACTACTGCCCAAAGACCATCGAAGAATTAGAAAATATTTGGTGGTATGGTGTTCCACGGGAAAAATGGAAATGGAAATAGATCGTATCAATTTTGAAATTGGGGCCAATTCGCTCACCACAATCACTTCTGGACAATTCCATAAATTCAAAAATTCTTCCTATGCAAGGGGGGCCGTGATTCAATTCACCTTAGATTTTTTCTGCAAGGACGATGTGGATATTGAACTAATATTTCAAAATGGGCTTTTCTGCCATTTCGATAGAAATGAAGTCATTAACATCATCAACCACAAAAATGTTAGCGCGCATATGGATGCTATTGAAAAGGAACTGGAAGAAAAACCATATCAATATCAACAATCCGTTCATTCTAGGGTCAAATTGTTGTTGATCGAAATAAACCGTTCTAAAATTATAAATGGTGGAGAGGTTTGGAAGCCCTCTGCCCTTTTTCTAAAATTCCTTGAATTAGTCAGAGCTGATTTTAAGCATGATCTTCCTTTAAAATTTTATACTGACATGCTGATCACCACAGAACGGAAATTGAACCAGCTTTCTAAACAACATGCCGGCAAAACCGCCCGACAAATCATTCACGGGTTGATAGTTTCTGAAGCTAAGAGGTTGTTTTTCTACGAAAATTTATCCGTAAAGGAAATTTCTCATTGTCTTGGTTTTAATGACCCCTTCTACTTTTCAAATTTTTTTAAAAGGCATACGGGTATTTCTCCCAAAGCTTTTGTAAAGCAACTTAACGCTTAAAATTTACATGGATTCCGTAGAATTCTCTATTCCAAAATTTTGGCAGTCGTCTCATTTTTGTTTCATCTATTTATCTCTAACAAAAAGTAATATCATGAAAACAAAAATCCAGGATTATATCATGAAAACAGATTCCATAGATTGGAAACCCTTGCAAGAATCAGGCATTAATACTGCTGGCATATCTATAAAACCACTACGATTTGATCCTGATGGAAGACCTACAAGCTTCTTGCTTAAATTTGAAAAAGGAGCCAGCTACCCCTACCATAATCATCCCGCTGGAGAGGAATTGCTTGTTTTGGAGGGCAGTTGTATCATTGAAGGGGCCACACTTAAACAAGGCGACTATCTGTACACACCTCCAAACTTTAAACATGGTGTCATATCAAAAACCGGTTGTGTTCTGTACTTCATAGTTCCTGAAGAGGTTGAAATTCTTTAAAAGAATCTAATAATTAAAAAAGGCCCATTCTAAAGAATGGGCCTTTTTTAATCTTGCAACAATATACAGTCTATTTTTTGTATTTATCGTTTAAGATTTTAAGGACCGCATCGGTAAGGTTTTGTGCATCCTTTCCATATAATACCGCTCCACCAGCGCCTCCGCCTAAAATATAGGTGTAGCCATTTGCTTCTCCATAGGTTTTTATTTCACCTTTTACTTTGCTCACCAAAGAGTCCATTTCGGTTTGGCTGTTATTTTGCAATTGCTGCTCTTCTTGTTGCAGTTGTTGACCAACAAATTGTCCTCTTTGTTGCAACAAGCCATATTCTTCTTGCGCATTTTTCTGCGACATTTTTTGGGCTTTTGTTTGAAATGCCTGAAGCTCAAGTTGGAATGCTTGGGAAATACTATCCCTTTTTTTGGCCAAAGCTTCCACTTTGGTTTTGAACTTGGCCTCAATATCGATTTTTTCCTGGTAGCCATCCATCAACTTTACGTTGTCTACATACCCAATCTTGTTTTGTTGACACGCCACTGCTGTCAAAGCAACTATAAATAATACTATGCCTTTTTTCATTTCTCAAGTTTAAAGATGCGCAAAAATAGAAAAGCTTTTTTAATGACTGTTATTATCTTTTTAGGAATCGCAAAAGCTCTTTTTCCACCCAATAGAAAATACTTATTGGTTAAGTAAAAAATAATAAATTCTGTTTATTTTGTTGGGTTGCAGAGAACTAGCTTGTAACCGTTTTCTTTTTTGAAGAAGGTAATTCCATGAAACAATTGAAAAAGTACTCCAAAAACGCTTAAAAAAGCCTATTTCTTCTTTTTAATAACATAGATAAGAGAGGAATACTCTTTTGAAAAATACGCTTTGAAGTTCGACCAAAGCCCAATTAAGAGTGCATTGATCAAATACAGTTTGTTGCCTTTATATTTTTCGGAAAGAATTGAAACATAAAATGCATCAAAAATCATCGGCTTAATGGCTACCACTTCCAAGTTTTGTTTTTCAAAAAGTCGAATAATTGATGTTTTCGAAAAGTGCCATAGATGACGGGGCACATCATATGCCGCCCAATATTTACCATAATGTTTTGCGTCATATGATCTATAGTTGGGTACTGCAATGACCAAAGCCCCTTCTGAATCGAGCAAACTATTCAACTGTTTCACATGACTATCTAGATTAGGCAGATGTTCAAGTACATGCCACAAGGTAATTACATCGAATGTTTCATTTTGTATTTCCTTGGTGTCCTTAAATAATTGTATTCCCTTATTTGCTGCATTGGCCCTAGCCCTTGTATTGGGTTCTATTCCACTGACTTTAAATCCTTTAGCTTGTGATTCAATCAAAAAATCTCCTGTTCCAGCTCCAAAATCTAATAGCTTTTTTGAATTAACTATTTGATTTTCAACAAGTTGAATTTTTTTGTTGATGTTGTACCGTTTAACCCAATGGTACAACCTATCCGTAAGTGAGGCCTTGGAATCTGTATGCGAAATGTAAGCTTCACTATCGTAGTAAGAAGCTATATCGGTTGGTTGTGGATGAGTGACCAACATTTCCAGCTCAGCATCCAAAAGCAATTGAAAGTCTTCTTTTGAAACCGAAAAGTCTTTAGTTTGTAAAAACAACTTCATTATGGTTGATAGTATTCAAATATTCCTTTTTGAAGGCGTAAGATACTTCAAAAGCTCTAATCAAAAATCTGGAAAGAAACAAAACCAATGTTCCACGTGGAACAAAAAATACCTACCGTCCTAAAAAAACCAGCAACACACTAACGTCAGATGGCGACACTCCGCTTATTCGAGAAGCTTGAGAAATAGTAACCGGTTTTATTGCTTCCAACTTTTCTCTTGCTTCATAGGAAAGGGATTTAAGTTTAGAATAGTCAAAGTTTTCAGGAATCTTTACATTTTCAAGTCTATGCAGCTTATCTGCATTATTTTTTTCCTTTTCAATGTAACCAGCGTATTTTACCTGAATTTCAGCTTGCTCCAAAACCTCAGTATTAAATTCGTTTTCCTTGACAAATTTTGATACTGAATCTAAACTCAACATATGGTTCATGGTCACCTTCGGCCTGGAAAATACCTTGAAGAGTTTGTCGGACTGTTTTACAGTAGACGATGAAACAGATTCCAATATTGGGTTAATTTCATCCGGCACAAAACTCGTTTTTCTAAAAAACTCAACAAACTTATCTGATTTCTCTTGCTTCTCTTCCATCAGGTTCATGCGCTCTTTCGTGGCTAAACCAAGGTCAAAACTTTTTGGGGTCAACCTTAAATCCGCATTGTCTTGCCGAAGCAATGTTCTATACTCGGCTCTGGAAGTAAACATCCTATAAGGCTCTTCAGTTCCTTTTGTAATTAAATCATCAATAAGAACTCCAATGTACGCTTCGTCCCTCTTCAAAATGAATGACTCCTTTTCACTAATCTTTAAATGGGCATTGATGCCGGCCATCAAACCTTGGGAAGCTGCTTCTTCATACCCTGTTGTGCCATTAATTTGACCAGCAAAATACAAGTTATTGATCAACTTAGTTTCCAGGGTGTGCTTTAATTGTGTTGGGGGGAAATAATCATACTCAATTGCATAACCGGGCCTAAAGAATTTTACGCTCTCAAAACCCTTAACAGATTTCAAGGCTTTGTATTGAACATCTTCAGGTAGGGAAGTGGAAAATCCATTTACATACACTTCCACAGTATGCCATCCTTCGGGTTCAACAAAAATCTGGTGGGAATCCTTTTCCGAAAAGCGGTTAATCTTATCCTCTATAGAGGGGCAATAACGAGGTCCAATACTTTGAATTCTTCCATTGAACATTGGAGAGCGGTCAAACCCCTCACGCAACACATCATGAACCAACGCACTTGTGTGTGTCATATGACAATCTCGTTGGGTTTGTAAAACAGGTGTTTTCAAATATGAAAACTTATCTGGATTAGCATCACCTGGTTGAGGAATCATCTTGGAATAATCCAATGATCTTCCGTCCACTCGTGGAGGCGTTCCTGTTTTCATTCTACCACTATCAAAGCCAAAATCAACCAACTGTTCTGTGATTCCTGTTGCTGCTTTCTCACCTGCCCTTCCTCCGCCAAATTGTTTTTCTCCAATATGGATAAGCCCGTTTAAAAAAGTGCCGTTTGTGAGAACAACAGCTTTGGCTCGAATATCAATTCCAAGCGAAGTTCTAACTCCAACAACCTTATCCCTTTCCACCAATAAGCCTGAAACCATCTCTTGATAGAAATCGGCATTTGGTGTATTTTCCAAAGCCAAACGCCATTCCTCAGCAAAACGCATTCTGTCGTTCTGTGCCCTAGGGCTCCACATAGCAGGTCCCTTAGATTTGTTCAGCATCTTAAACTGAATGGCAGACTTGTCCGTTATGATTCCACTATAGCCGCCAAGAGCGTCTATCTCACGAACAATTTGCCCTTTTGCAATTCCGCCCATTGCAGGATTACAGGACATTTGTCCAATGGTTTGCAGGTTCATTGTAACCAGTAGGGTTTTTGACCCCATATTGGCAGCAGCCGCTGTTGCCTCCGCGCCAGCATGCCCACCTCCAACAACTATTACATCATACTCCTTTTCAAACATAACTATGGTTCCACGTGGAACAATTTTATCTTTTCATCCTCTTTCTTGCGCATAACTTTCTGCTCGTCCTCCTGCTTATCTCCATACCCCATTAGATGCAAAACCCCATGGCACATCACGCGCAAAAGTTCTTCTTTAAACTCAACTTTATAAGTCACTGCATTTTCGCTTACCCTGTCCACTGAGATAAAAACATCTCCCGAAATGACACTCCCACCGGAGTAGTCAAAAGTGATAATGTCAGTAAATGTGTCGTGCTTTAAATACTCCTGATTGATGTTCAATAGATAATCATCCGAGCAAAATATGTAGTCTATTTGTCCAACTTCAAAACCCTCTGAAACAATAACTCTAGTTGTCCAATCGGAAAATTTCGTTTTATCCATTAAACTAAACTCCGATTTGAAATGGAACTCAATCATTCTTAAAATAAACCTTTACCTTCTTATCGTAATTTTGCCGCAAAGGTAATACTTGTCTATTTAATATTTCAATGTCATTACTGTGTTTCCTAAGTACATCAGGTTTGGTAATAATTGGATTTGTAAAGCTGTCGAGGTTGGTGTTGCTTTTTCTTTCTTTTTGCTTCCCTTGCTTTAACGCAGCATTTTTAAGTTTCAATAATTGATGTTGAATAATATTTGCTTTGCTTTGTGTTCGTTGGGTAATGCCATTTTCCAATAAGTCATTCTCAAAATTCTCCATTTGTCTAATCAACTTTTTGGCCAAGTTTCTATCAGCACTATCAATCATATCCTGCAGTTGCTTTTCCAGTTGTTGTCTTAAATATTGTTGCTCCTTATAGATTTCATAAATTTCACTCAAACCCATTTCATTACTTCCTCCATCGCCGCCACCTTCTTGACTCCCCTCTTTTTTTCCATGACCATTTTGTTTTCCATCGCCTTCGCTATTTGAACTCTCTGCATCCTTCTCGCCGCCTTTGCTCCCATTTTCAGACTCTCCATTCTTGCCTTCGCCCTCCTTTCCTGTCTGGTTAGGTTTACCATTCTTTCCCTGTCCGGGACTATTCATTTTCTTTCCGATTCCTTCTTGTCCTTGTATGATATCCGGAAGTTGAAAGTCACCTCCACCCTGACCACTACCCTGACCAGATTGCATGCTTTGTTGCATATTGTCCAGGACGTTGGCCAGGAAATCAGCCAAAGCATTTGTTGCGTTAACCACATATTGCTGATATGAAGCTCCCTGATATACTTGATTGTCCGCAATACTTTCCAAGGATTTATCAATGTTGTAGTACACCTCAGTAATCTGCTCATTGACAAACTCCGACAGCTCAACCCTTCGTAAAGAAAGCGCAAACAAACTATCGTCAACGTGTTCAAATAAGCGTCTCAATTCTTTCTGGTCCCTTACCGTTCTGGAAAACTGTGAAATATCAGTATCAACATTCTCCACATTATCCAACAAGTTTTCTTGTTTAAAAGAAAAAGTGACAAGATTATCCAAAATCTGCCGTAACATTTCAGCATCTTCCGTGTCAGATGAACCTCCTCCGCCCATGGCACTTTGTTGCATGGACTGACTCATTTCTTTCATTTTCTGGGCGGCCGATTTTTGCTTTTGAGCTGCTGCTTTCTTAGCATCATTACCACTTTGCTTATCAGAGTTTTGAGCATCAGACTTCTTTTGTAACTCATTTAATGCATCTTCTTGATCACTTTTTATAGATTGTTGCTGCCTATCTGAAACCTCTATGTCCATAGGTTTCTTGAGCCGATCATTATCTTTTTTTAATTCATCAATTTCTTCGGACAGTTTTTGAAAATCCTTATTTAGTTCTTCCTGCTCCTTTTCTTCTTGTTTAGCAATTGAATCGTTAGACAGCTCCTCTTGCTTCTCTGAAAGCTTTTCCAATGCTTTGGAAAGTTGAGCCATTTTTTCGGTAACATAGTAGCGTTTTGTAAGCTCCAAAATTTGTTCCAAATTCCTGGCACCAGAACTCTGTTTCTTCCCAAGTTCTTCAAGCTTTTTCTTTAATTCTTCTTTGTTGATTTTTTCGGAAAGTTTGTTTAATTCTTCCAATAGCTTCTCATTCTTTCTAGCTTCCAATTCTTGACGTTCCAATCTTTCTTGGAGCATTTTCTTCATTTCCTCGGAACCCTCTTCATTGTTTAGACTTTCTTTTAGCTGTCTACTAAACTTTTCCATGAGCTGCTCCTGTTCTTCCTGCTTGTGCAGAAAGTCTTTAATCTCATTTTTATCATCAAAGTTTAAACTGTTTTCTTCCTTTTGTTTATCATTGATTTTGGAAAGTGTTTCTTGTTGCTCCTTGTACTTCTCCAAGGACTTGTCGAGGTTATTCAAAACATTGTTTTGAAACTCTAACTCCTTGTTTTTCAATTGATTAACATTCAAAAGAGTTGCATCAAATACCCTGCTTTTTGTTATCTTACCATTCCTAAGTCCGTCATTGTCAATAACTTCAAAAAATAACTTATAATTTCTTCCATCCTCTAATTTAAATCCAGAAGGAAACGTATAATAAAACTGGTGAACATTTGTTTTTGGTGACTCCAAAACAATTCTCTGAACATCTTCCCTATCGTCAAGCGGATAGCTAACAACTTGAATCTTATTCACCCTATAATCATCCGAAGCCTGTCCGGTGAAAAAAGATTGATTCGGGTTAATCGAATCCAAAATCTGCTCCACCTCAACAACTGGGAATGCATCCTTGATCACTTCCAATTGATAACCCAATCTTTCAAAGTCCTTAACATTTGTGTTTGAAGTGCTCAACTCATACGAGAAATTATTATAAACATGGTTGCTATTTATAAAGCTATTCTCATTTTTAACGAAAGCAATTGTGGTGTCGGTCAATGTCATTTTAATTTCATCAACATTTTGACCCTCTATCTCCCATATAACTTTTGTTCCTTCGGGAACAACTGCATTACCCGTGCCAGTTATCATATCGGAAATTCGCCGAAGATATTTCGGGTAAACAAAGTTCATCTTAAAATCGACAACGGAGGGTGTGCGAAAGCTTCTAATAGTATAATCCTTAGAATCCCAACCGTTGGCCGTAAGGTAAAAATCGGTCTCACTAACTGGGGCCTCAAAAGTATATGTGAATATGTTTTCACTTTTCTGAAGCAACAACTGTTCCCCATCAATTACCAAAAAAACGTTTTCTGGCTTTACATCTCCAATAATTTCCACCTGAACAGTCAACGGTTCATTATCCAAAACATTCAATTTGTCATTCAACACTCGAAAGGTAAAAGGTGCGGGTTGTTCGTAGGCCATGTCATAATTGACCACTCGAGTGTAGGAACTAAAAAAAGATGCAATGTCACCAGAAAGCCATATTATGGTGATTATTAAAATGGGAGCGATAGCATATTTGGCATAACCCATACTCTCTTTAAAATCAACAGCCTTTGCAAAAGTAAAATTGTCGAGATTTTGACTCTTCTGTTCAATACTGGCTAACAACAATTCGGACCTTTCTTGATTCTCAGAAAGTTCCAATAGATTGTACAGCTTGTCGTCTATGTTCGGAAAATGCTTGCCAATCAATTTTGCAGCCTCTTTGTAGGACAGTCCCTTTTTTACTTTGAAAAGATAGAATATGGGAATCAAAATGAACTTATAAAGCAAGGACAGCTCTACCAAAACAAAGATTAAAAACAAGACCAATCTCCAATTTTGATTTAACCAAAGGGTATACTCAAGTGACATTACCGCCAAGAAAAACAATAGCCCCAACGATAAAAACAATAGGGTTCCCTTTACCAATTGTTTGAGGTAGAACCTTCTAGTAAACTCGTTAAGCTTTCTTATAATGTTATTGTAACCTTCCAAATTGGTTCATTTTACAACCAAGATACCCGATAGCTCGGAATAGTCCTGAAAACATTTTGTTAAATCCCACTCTATTTCTAGTTTTTTACTGCACAGTCAAATAGTATCTTTGCGTTTCAAAATAGCACGATGAGTCAAAAAGTACGGGTTCGATTTGCCCCTAGTCCAACAGGGCCATTACATATTGGTGGTGTTCGTACCGCCCTTTTCAACTATTTGTTTGCTAAAAAAAATAACGGAGATTTTGTACTCCGTATTGAGGATACCGATCAAAATAGATATGTAGAAAGTGCGGAAGATTACATTGTTGAAGCCTTAAACTGGTGTGGAATTCCATTTGACGAAGGACCAGGAAAAGAAGGAAATGTTGGACCCTACAGGCAAAGTGAGCGTAAGCATCTATACAAAGATTATGCACTGGAGCTGATTGCCAAAGGCCATGCCTATTATGCTTTTGATACTTCAGAGCAATTAGATTTTCATAGAAAGGATTATGAGGGCAAGGGTAAAACCTTTATCTACAACTGGCATAATCGACTTAAGCTTTCCAATTCGCTTTCTTTGAGCGCAAAAGAAGTCCAACAAAAATTGGATGCTGGCGAGGAATTTGTGATTCGATTTAAATCGCCACAAGATGAAACCTTACTACTTCACGATCTAATTCGTGGCGAAATAAAAATAGACACCAACATTCTTGATGATAAAATCCTTTTTAAGAGTGATGGTATGCCCACCTATCATTTGGCCAACATTGTCGATGATCATTTAATGGAAATTACACATGTGATCCGCGGGGAGGAATGGTTACCTTCTTTGGCATTGCATCAATTGCTTTATAATGCATTTGGTTGGGAAGCCCCCCAATTTGCCCACCTGCCCTTAATCATGAAGCCAGTGGGAAAAGGAAAGTTGAGCAAACGCGATGGAGAAAAAGGCGGATTTCCCATTTTTCCATTATCCTGGAACGAATCGCAAGGCTATCGCGAAGCTGGTTATTTCCCAGAAGCTGTGGTCAACTTTTTGGCTTTACTAGGATGGAATCCTGGAACTGAACAAGAACTATTTACTTTGAATGAATTGATTGAAGCTTTCAGCTTGGAACGTGTTAACAAATCCGGAGCTCGATTTGATCCTGAAAAAACGAAGTGGTACAACCATCAATATTTACAGACCAAAAGTGATCCTGAACTGGCACAACTTTTTGCTGCAATCATTACTGTCAAGTCCAGCGCAGTAGAGACTTCGGAAAACATGGAATATATTGAAAAAGTTGTTTCATTAATAAAGGAACGAGCAAACTTTGTTTCCGACTTCTGGGAATTGAGTAATTACTTTTTTGAAGCTCCATCCGCCTACAATGAAAAAATGGTGAAAAAGCAATGGAAAGAAGGCACCCCTGAACTCATGCAAAAGGCGGCTGACATTTTACAGGTCTGTGACAACTTCGGTTCCTCGAATATTGAAACTCAGGTTAAAAACTGGATTACCGAAGAAGAACTTTCCTTTGGAAAAGTAATGGGGCCACTTCGATTGATTATTGTCGGTGATATGAAAGGGCCACATTTATTTGATATTTTAGAATTGCTAGGAAAAGAAGAATGTCTAAATCGGATTTCTACAGCAATAAATTCAATTGGCAATTGATGAATGTGTAACAAAACTTGATTATTGGCTACTCATATCTTACAGAGTTTCGTAATTTTCCTTTCTTAATTTAAATCTTCACAGCTATGGGTAATTTTCTTTTGATTCCGGTAATTTTCTTTGGACTTATCATCCTACTATCGTCCTTCTTTATAGTAAAACAACAAACCGCTGTTATTGTAGAGCGCTTTGGACGTTTTCAAAGCATTCGTCAATCTGGTTTGCAGATGAAAATCCCATTAGTGGATAGAATCGTAACTCGTGTTGGATTGAAAATCCAGCAATTGGATGTAATTGTAGAAACCAAAACTTTGGATGATGTTTTTGTAAAACTGAAAGTTTCCGTTCAATACGTTGTGATAAAAACCAAAGTATACGAAGCGTTTTACAAATTGGAATACCCACATGATCAAATCACGTCTTATGTTTTTGATGTGGTAAGGGCTGAGGTTCCCAAAATGAAATTGGATGATGTGTTCGTGAAAAAAGATGATATCGCCATTGCTGTAAAATCAGAACTTCAAGAAGCCATGTTGGAATATGGATATGATATAATCAAAACTTTGGTTACCGATATTGATCCGGATGCACAGGTGAAAGAAGCTATGAATCGAATCAATGCCTCCGAGCGTGAAAAAATCGCCGCACAGTTTGAAGGTGATGCTGCTAGAATCTTAATTGTTGAAAAAGCAAAAGCCGAAGCCGAAAGTAAAAGGTTGCAAGGTCAGGGTATTGCCGATCAACGTCGTGAAATTGCAAGAGGTCTTGAAGAGTCTGTTGAAGTATTGAACAAAGTTGGGATCAATTCACAAGAAGCATCTGCCCTTATAGTTGTTACCCAACATTATGACACTTTACAATCTATTGGCGAGGAAACCAATACAAATTTGATCTTGCTTCCAAATTCACCACAAGCTGGTAGTGATATGCTGAACAATATGGTGGCATCATTTACCGCTAGTAATATGATCGGAGAATCCATGAAAAAGACAAACGTTAAAAAAGAAGAGTAAAATTTATCATTCCAAAAAAAGTATAAAAAGAGAGCATTGTTTTGCTCTCTTTTTCTTTTCTAGCATTCAATAAGGTCTACCTTTTGGATTTGGTTCGCAAAAAGTGTGTTTTCTTTTTTCAAGGAACGCTGTCCTTGTTTCTTCCCTTTTAAAAGGCAATGGGTCAATAATTGAAAAATGCTGCTGAAACGGCCTTAATACAAGCTTATTTCAATAAACAAACCAAATGGTATTGTGCGATATAAATAGATAAATCTTATGCTAGGATTTTTGCTCTAATTTTGCCCAGGTATCCCTTAAAGTGACTGTTCTGTTGAAAACCAAATTTTCGGCTGTTGAATCAATATCAACATTAAAATATCCCAACCGCTGAAATTGGAATCTGTCTCCAACTTTAGCGTCTTTTAAGCTCGGTTCCAAATATCCAGTTATCTTCTCTAAAGAATTTGGATTAACAAAATCCATAAAATCTTTATCCTTATGTGTATCAGGTGAAGCATCGGTAAAAAGGCGATCGTACAATCGAACTTCAGCAGAAATTGCATGTGGAATGGATACCCAATGCAGAGTTCCTTTTACTTTTCGCAGGCTTTCTTCTGTTCCACTTCCACTTTTACTTTTGGGGTCATATGTACACTGTACTTCAACTATGTTCCCTTCACCATCTTTTGTACAGCTTTCAGCTTTGATGATATATCCATTTTTAAGTCGAACTTCGCCACCCAATTTTAATCTGAAGAATTTGCGGTTGGCTTCTTCACGAAAATCTTCTTGTTCAATATACAGCTCGCGCGAAAATGGAACTTTTCTACTTCCGGCCGATTCATCCCCTGGATTGTTCTCTGCTTCCAACCATTCCTCTTTGCCTTCATCATAGTTGGTTATGACCAGTTTTAGCGGATTCAATACTGCCATTACCCGAGGTGTAATTTTGTTCAGGTGCTCCCGTACATGAAACTCCAACAATGAAACATCAACAATATTTTCCCTTTTGGCAATTCCAATGGTATCGGCAAAGTTTCGAATTGATTCTGGCGTATATCCTCTTCTTCTTAAGCCTGAAATTGTAGGCATTCTTGGATCGTCCCAGCTATCAACAACGCCACTCTTCACCAACTGAAGTAACTTTCGCTTGCTAACAACCGTATGGCTAAGGTTCCTTCGGGCGAATTCCCGTTGTTTTGGGCGTAATCTATCAGAATCTACCAATTGGTCCAAAAACCAATTATAAAGCTCACGGTGGGGTAAAAACTCTAACGTACATAGGGAGTGCGACACTTGTTCAATATAATCACTTTCGCCATGGGTCCAATCGTACATAGGGTAAATACACCAATCGGTATTTGTTCTATGGTGTGGTCTGTGTAAGATTCGATACATGATGGGGTCACGCATCAACATATTGGATGAGGCCATGTCAATTTTAGCTCGGAGTACATGCGTACCTTCACCAAAATCACCATTTTTCATTCCTTCAAACAACTCCAAGTTTTCCTCAACAGAGCGATTTCGGAAAGGACTTTCCTTGCCGGGTTCGGTGGGTGTGCCCTTTTGCTCAGCCATTTCCTCAGAACTTTGACTATCTACATAAGCCTTGCCTTGGCGAATAAGTTCTATTGCCCAGTCATACAACTGTTGAAAATAATCTGATGCATAGCGTTCCGTATCCCACTCATATCCCAACCATTCCACATCTCTTTTGATGGCATCGACATACTCTTTTTCCTCTTTTGCGGGATTGGTGTCATCAAACCGGAGGTTGACAGGGGCATTATATCGTAACCCAAGACCAAAATTCAGGCAAATGGAGCTCGCATGGCCAATGTGGAGGTACCCGTTCGGCTCCGGAGGGAATCGAAAACGAAGGTCCTTTTGCCCATATCCATTCGTTAAATCATCCTCGACAATATGCTCAATAAAATTTAATGACCTCTCTTCTTCACCCATAACCAAAATTTGAAGCGCAAAGGTAGTAAAAACCAGTGTTTATAGTCGATGAATGGTTAAAGTGTATACAAAGAAGGCCATTTCACAACAGTTTTGGTGTCGGCTACAACAATATCTTTCCAATCGGAGAAAATAAAATCATATTTGTTATTAGAATATTATATGAAAAAGTCGGCAATTGGAACGGCCGGGAAGAACTGAACAACTTTAAGGGGCACAACAGGAAGGGCATTATTGCCCATAACCTCTTAAAACTAACGCTGATGGAGAAAACTAATTCATATAATCGCATTCTTGTGGCCGCTGTCGCAATCTTTCTACTTGCGGTCACCTATTCGGAAGCTCAAGTGCTTAACAAGCCTGAAGCTGCTGACAACCCCAATCTAGCAGGTAACTCCGCATGGACGGCTGCCTGTGCCTCTGATAGTTTCAATGAATACTTTGTAAACTTTACTTGGAACCCCCCTATGGTGGATTCCGATAACGAGTTTATTCTTGAATTATCTGACGCCAATGGTAATTTTGGATCTCCGAGGGAACTTACCCGTGTAGCAGATAAAAACACCGTTTTTGATTTCGAATTTCAATTTGCAGTTCCAACGGATGTCCGTGGTGAAAGCTACAAAATGCGTGTTCGAAGTACCAGTCCATCGAAAACGAGCCCTGCATCGGATGCATATCCCATGCACTATGTTGATTACAACTCACCTTTGTTGATAAGTCAAGATGCTAGTGGCAACATTCCTACAGGAGGTAGAATTCAGCTTTGCGGTGGTGGTTCCATAGTACTTTCTCCACATAACATCCCAAGCGCAGGCACATATAGATATAACTGGTATAGAAGTGGAACGCTTTTATCAGAAAAAACAGAAAGAATCACTGTTTCCACACCAGGAATGTATTATGTAGAGTTGGATTATGGATCGGTATGTTCCGGATCTGCCAATACACTTTCCAACACTATCGAAATAACAACAGGAACCAGTCAAGGCATAGCCATTAACGGCTCTTCAGAAATAGGGCTTTGTGTGGGTGACACACACTCGTTAGTAGCTAATATTAGTGGCGTTGGACTTACCTACACTTGGTACAAAGATGGCGTAGTTGTTTCTGGCCCAACCCTAGAAGCCCATACATTAAACGTGAACACTGGTGTTGCTGGGTTTGAAGGCAGCTATGAGGTAGAAATTGAAGGTCCTTCAGCTTGTTTAGAGCGTTCTACGGCAGTAACAGTAAGAAATTTAGGTGATTTCATGGTAACCAGGGAGAATGATGCAAATATTGTTCTACTACCATCACAGACCAAAACTTTGACAATTTCAACAACGGCTACGACACCAACCTACCAATGGTATAAAGATGGTGCGCCTATAGCTGGAGAAACAAATAGTACCGTAGAAATAAGCGAAACAGGAGTATATCATGCAAGGGTTACCGAAACGGGGGGAGGGTGCTCGGGTGCTCCAATAGATTCTGAAAGTACCACAATTGTTTCGCCAGATTCATTTGAGTTTGTTGTTGCATATGCTGGTGCCTATGCTTCTTGTCAAAACACAGATGCCACACTTAGCTTGTCAGTGATAAACGCTGTGGGTGGTTCCGGAGCCAAAACCGATGTTACCTCAGATTTGGAATCTGCATTCTCATATCAATGGATGCGTGACGGCAATGCCTTAAGTGGTGAAACTTCCAAAACAATAACAATATCAGATTTTCAACAAAACGGATCGTATAGGTTGGATGGAACATTGAATACCTTCGATTCTTCGTCAAATGATTTGGCTGTTTCCCTTGTAACCAACATATCATTGATAATCAGCTCAAACGGAACTGTTCTATGTGAAGGCGCGGACCCAATCGTATTTAATAGTTCAGAAGGTTTGACCGGCGAAACTTTCGAGTGGGTCAAAGATGGCTCAGTAATCGATACTTCTTCTGAAACCATTACTGCCACAGAAGCGGGCGTTTATCAACTAATTATAAAAACACACGATTGTCCTATTGTTTCCAATGAGGTGACCATCAATGCATTTGATGAATCACTTTTAGCATTGGACCATCCTGAAGAGCTAATAATTATTGAAGGTGAAACCGAAACTGTTACGGCAAGTGGTGCCGAATCGTATCAGTGGTATGATGCAAACAATACACTTTTGGGTACTCTTGACTCATACGATTTCCAGCTGGAAGGGCAATATCTATTAGTAGCAAGTTTCGGTAACTGTACAATAAACAGAGTTATTACGGTTACATATAGGGACAACTTTGCTATTCCAAATGTTATTACTGTAAACGGCGATGGTATAAACGATTTGTGGATTCTTCCTAATACGTATTCTCGAAAAAATGACGTTCTGGTCACGATATATGATGAGAGGGGCAAGGAAATTTTTAGTCAATCCAACTATGAGAATAACTGGCCAGAATCAACAACATTATTTAATAAACAAAGCATGGTTTTCTACTATACCGTTGCAAGGGGTGGTGAAAATCTAAAACAAGGAACCATAACGGTCATCAGATAAGCATAATGCAAACAAACAAACCTCAACTCTTACTACTGATTATCCTATTGCTTGCCTTTACCGGGGTAAAGGGCCAGGAAGAGAATCCTTTTGTGGCCTATAATGTACCATCACAAAACCTTTTGAAATTCAATAGGTTTTTGATAAACCCAACATTTTCCACGGTTAGAGAGGACAAGTCATATATTAATCTCTTTCATAGAAACCAATCAGTATCTTTTGACGATAACAACCAAGTCTATTTTCTAAGTTATAGTGGTAGAATAGGGGATCGCAGTGGAGTAGGTTTAAGTCTTTTTACAAACCGTGAAGGCCTTTTCAATAACTTTGGAGTGCATGCAAACTATGCTTATGGCGTACGATTAAGTCCAAAAAGTAATTTCACCTTTGGGGCCAATTTTTCATACTATCAAAGTGCCTTCAATCAAAATAGGGCAAATGCGGTTGATATAGATCCTTTTCTCAATACTTTGGAAAGTAGTTCGCTAGTAACTTTTCAACCAGGTTTCAATCTTTCCTTTGGGAATTTTGACATTGGAGGATTTGCCGAAAATCTATTCGATTATAATCTAAAAACAAGTGAATCCGTAACCGATTTTACGGAGAAAACATACTCTGGCCATTTACAATATACCCATCAGTTTAAAGATGGTGCGGGCCTTTTAGAGGAAGCTAGGTTAATGCCTTTGGCGCGTGTTCGAAAAACAGGCGAAGAAGACATCACTCTTGGGGGTAATCTAATTTTAGACCTTCCAAAACTTGGATGGTTACAGGCTGGTTATGATGATTTTTACGGTGCTTCAGCCGGATTAGGATTTAACCTTAACAAAAGCCTATCGATTGGGTATACCGTTGAAAAAGGATTGAGCAACAATTTTGAAAACTTTGGATTGAGCCATGAAGTTTCTTTGGCTTATTCTTTCACGCCAAACCTAACGGAAGATCGTGTGTTATTGGAAGACGACTATGAAGATTTGGTTCAATCCGACTCCATTCCCCAAGAAACGCTTACCCTTTCTGAAAAAGACCTTGAAATTCAACAACTGAAAGATAAGTTGGCCGAAAATGATGCCATCCTTGACGAACTTCTATTACGTCAAGATTCCATTGAGAGCACTCGCAAGCGTGACCTTGAAAGGCGTTTTGAGACCGTAATGAAAATGGTGCGTCGTGAAACAAGGGGCGAAATGCCACAGCTTGAAGAAAAAGCTAAAGAAATGTATTTCGCCAATGCGGATAGTGTAGATATTATCCCAAAGCGTCCATCCCAACCCTTGGCCAATCATGGGTTGTCCAACACTACGGCGGCTAAAAAAGTTATTCGTTTGGATAACAATAACAACGCGGTTACCAAAACTTCTTCTGTTAGACGAGATAAGACTACACGGAAACTTAAAAGAAATTCAAAGAGAAGGTTTAGATCATATGCCATTCCAAATGTTGAAAGTGGTCATTATCTAATTGCCAACGTATTTAAAAATCCAGGCAATGCAACCGCTTTTTTGGACAAATTGCAAGCTAAGGGCATTCAGGGTGGTTTCTTTATTAACCCAAAGAACGGACTCAACTACGTCTATTTAAAAGGCTATCAAAACAAAAAAGAGGCAATAAACGCTTATCACTCTAAACTTGATGGTTCATACAGTGGCGATGCTTGGGTCATGAATGTAAACGGAGTGGACTCGGGCTCGGGTAGTCCCCGATTAGTTGCCGTGAAAAACAAGACCAATTCCAAATATGATGACAATGTTCTTCATAAAAATGTTAATCCAAACAAAGGAAATCTATCACAGGTTTCTTATTCCACCTATAAAATAAACGGATTAGGTTCTGGCTTTTACATCATAGCCAATGTTTTTAAGAGCGCATCCAACGCACGACGGTTTGTAAAAGACCTAAATGCCAAAGGCTTGAATGCCAGCTATTTTATAAATCCAGAAAATAACTACAGGTATGTGTATTTGAAAAAACACCAAACCTGGAACAATGCACTAACCTCATACTATTCCAAACTTAATGCTTCGTATGACGACGAAATGTGGATCATGCGGGTAAAACCAAACTCCAATAGTTAAAATGACCAATCACTTTCTTAAAATACTCACATGCCTACTGGGCATTTGGTTTATCGGCTTAAAGGGGCAGGCCCAGGAAGTGCCATTTACGGCGAGGCTTTCAGACAACGGCAATACCTATATAAATATTAAGGGAGACTATACCTTCCTATCCAATAGTGTGATGAACAGCGTGTCCAACGGGCATGATGTAAATACACCCTATAACGGAAACGGTAGTAATAATAGCCTGCATGTAGAGTATGTAGATATAGATTCTGACCCTACAACATTTAACTCCAGTAGTTCAACACTATCATTGCCGGCTTGTTCCCAAATTTATTGGGCAGGACTGTATTGGGCAGGAAATTACGACGTAGAACGAGACGGAGATCATAGAAGTCGTTATGTAAGTGGTTATACCGATGATTCAAATCACTACGATGTAACCTCCATAAAATTTAGAGTGCCAGGAAGTGCAACTTATGTTGATATTCAAGCGGATACGGCAGCAGACCCTGTTGGCGATGAAGATGATATCATCGTTGACGGTTATAACATTCTACCCAATGACCCCTATGTTTGCTTTAAGAATGTAACCAACTTATTAACCCCATTGGCCGACCCAACAGGGGATTATTTTGTAGGTAATGTAAGAGGAACAAGAGGTGCCACAACGTATGGTGCCGCAGGATGGACATTGGTGGTCATCTATGAGAACCCAACTTTGACCGGAAAGTATATTTCGGTTTTTGATGGTTATGAAGGAATCACCACGCAATCAGGTAACAGTACCGCAGATATTACAGTATCTGGATTTAATACTATTCCTGTTGGTCCCGTTAATGCGAGACTTGGTGTAAGTACATTGGAAGGTGAGACTTCCTTGTCTGGAGATACCTTCGGCATCGTCTCCAATAGTAGCTCAACATTTACAGATATCTCAGATTCTGCCAACCCAAACAACAACTTTTTCAATTCAACAATCTCTGAAGATGGTGCAAACGTTACCACCAGAAATGTAAACAGTATCAATGCAATTGGTTTTGATTCTGACGTTTTTGATCTGAATAATCCAAGCAATAGTATAATTGATAACGGCGATACAAGTGCCACGCTCCGATTGGGAACAAGTGGGGATTGGTTTGCCTCCTTCCTTGTCACATTCGGTGTGGAAATAATTGAACCTGACATAGTTCTTGAAAAAAAAGTAGAAGATATTGGAGGTAACGATATCACAGGACAGGGTGTTAATCTTGGTCAAGTGCTTGACTACGTGCTCTCTTTTGTAAATACTGGTAACGATGATGCTGTAAATTATACTATTAGAGACGTATTACCCATAAACGTTACCTTGGATGAGACGGTCATGACTTTACCTCCTGGCGTTACATACACCTATACTCCAGCGACTCGTGAAGTGGTATTCAACATCCCAGATAATCTGGTCGAAGAGGGAGATCCCGTATCGGAAATCCGGATTCGAGTGGAAGTAGCACAAAACTGTTTCGATTTTATTGACGCTTGTACCGATATTATCCAAAACTTGGCGTATTCAACCTATGAAGGAAGCATTAATGCGAATCAAATTAGTGATGACCCCAGTGTTTCTGACTTCGATAATTGCGGTTTCACCACCCCAGGAGCAACCAACTTTCTGTTGGATGACCTTGATAGCTGTGACTTTTCTAGAACCGTGCAGCTCTGTGGGGATGATGTAGTATTAGATGCAGGTGACAATTTCGATTCCTATATCTGGTATTTGGATAATAATGGCAACTCAGTAATTGACGCAGGCGATACCGTTTTAAATGATGGCGACCCAGATACTGACCCAAGTACCTTATTGGTAACTGATACTGGGATTTATATTGTAGATAAAATTGTAGCTGATCCATGTAAAGGGTTCCAAGAAATAATAACCGTTGAGCTTTTCGGGATAACACAATCCAACCCGATTACGGCACTCATCAATGATACATCGAACACGGTAGAAGGAGAAATAGTTACCTGCCCTAACGATGGTAGTGAACTCCCTCAAATCTTTTTATGTGGCTTGAACGATACCGAGTTAGTTCAAATAAATATTCCAGATGCAACCAGCATTGTTTGGGAGCAATTGGATGAAACAAGTTGTACAGCTGCAACCCAAGATTGTGCCAACACCGATAATTCCTGTACTTGGAACACCGTAGGAACTGGAGGAGATTTTTTAGCTGCCGATGCTGGACAATATCGCGTTGTAATCAACTATTTGAATGGATGTTTTAGTCGTTTTTACTTCAACATCTTTAAGAATCCATTAGACCCACAATATACATCAAGAGACATTATTTGTACAAGTGATGGTAATATTACAGTTACCAATATGCCATTGGATTACGAGTACAGATTGATTGATCAGGGAACTGGAAATGTTTTAGTGGGATACAACTCAAATCCAAGTTTTGACATCACTACCAACGGTGCTTATACTGTTGAAATGAGGCAGCAAGGCGTAACCGACGGTTGTGTTTTTGTGCTGGATAACATTGGGGTTTTAACCCGAGATTTTCAAGTGGATGTCGTTCCTTCAGATACAGATTGTAATGGCTTGGGCGAGATAGCCATCTCTGTTCTGAACGTAGAGCCACAATATTATTATGAAATATCACAAGGTGGCACAACAGTAGACACCTTCGGTCCTTCGATAGATAACAACTACACCTTCCAGAACCTAAATGACGGAGTTTATGATGTTGATGTTTCAACCGATGATGGCTGCGTATACACAGAGCAGGTAACCATAAATGATCTGACTGACCTAGACCTTAATGCTCGGGTCTCCCAACACATCACCTGTAGAGAGGGTAATATTCAAATGGAATCAACCGGAGGACAAACTCCGCACACCTATGCCATTTGGTCATTTGTTGATGATGGAGGAACAACCGTTACTTCCTACCCAACAGTTAACGATATTCCTGCTAGCGAATACCAAACTAGTGTGATATTTGACATTCTGGACCCCGGGGATTATACCTTTGTGGTTGTCGACAGAAACAACTGCCACGCCTTTTCGAATACCGTTACCATCTTTTTTGAGCCATCTGTAGATTATACTACGGCTGCAACCGATGAAACTTGTTTTGGTGTTGAAGATGGAACCATTTCCTTTAACTTAATAAGCACCAATGGTTATCAGGTTGAGTTTTTTCTTATAGACGACTCAACTGGGTTAGAAATTGCTTCCAATACTTCAGGTTTGTTTACTAACCTTCCTCAAGGAAGCTATACGGTGCGTCTAAACCAAAGAAAAGGAAGTGCCTCTTGTGACTTCTTTGAAAATTATACCATTAGCGGGCCCACTAGCGGAGTATCCGGTGATGCTGTTCTAATTCAAGACTACACCTGTTTGCAAAATGGTATTATTGAAGCCCAAAATGTGGCTGGCGGTACCGCCCCTTACGAATATAGTATTGACGGTGTTAATTTCTTCAATGGAGTTGGTGCTGAGACATTCTCAAATCTCACCAACGGAACATACAATATCACCATAAGAGATGCTAACAACTGTACTTTTGTTACCAACGGAATAACCTTTGATCCGTTAAATCCACCTTCGGACTTAACCTTTGCTGCTACAACCCCAAACTGTCCTGCTTTGACATCTGATGTAACTGCAACAGTAGTAGACGGAAACACTCCTTTTGTCTTTGAAATAATTGCTCCTGCGCCAATTACGGCAACCTCAACCACAGGAGGTTCAGCTGATTTTGATGGACTGGCTCCAGGGACCTATACTTTTAGAGTGACTGATGATAAGGGCTGTACGTATGATGAATCTTTCACCATAAATCCAGTTTCTCAAATCAATGTTTCTGGACAATTGATAAGCAATATTTCTTGTTTGGGCGCTACTGACGGTGAAATTTCATTCGCAGTTGCAGACTTCAATACAGACTACGATTACGCGGTAACTGGACCAGCTAATTTTAATGGCAGCAACCAAACAGGAGCTACCATCCCATTAGCCGGATTGGCAGATGGAACCTACACCATTGTGGTAACTGATAATTTAACCAATTGTACTGCCACAGCCGATGTTACTGTAAATGCTCCCGCCGCCGCCTTGACCTTAAATGCCGCAGAAACGCAGCCAACCTGTATTTCTGATGGAAGCGTAATCCTTACTTCGACAGGAGGATGGGGAGGTAACTCATTCACCTTGACCAATCCAGATGCCACAACTTTTGGAACAAATAGCACCGGAGCCTTCACCGGATTAATACAAACCGGAACCTATAACGCTTCCGTAACAGACGCTAATGGTTGTGTGCTCAATACTGCCTTTACACTGAATGCAGCAATTCCGCCTGTATTGGCCATTGTGCCAAACGATACGTGTTACGATGATGCCGTTGGCTTAACGCTGACCGCAAACATAACTTCTGGTGGAGATGGAAACTTTGAATACAGTCTTAACGGAGGAGCTTTCGGAACAAATAACGTATTCGCTGGCCTAACTTCAGGATCATATACTATTGATGTTAGAGATGGGAACAGCTGTACAGATACTGCTTCCATAACTATAAACCCAGAACTATCTGTAATTGCATCCGCACCAAATATTACTGCATGTGCAACAGATACCGATGTAAATATTACTGCGGCAGGAGGCGATGGAAGTTATATATATGCAATCGTTGCTGATGGAGTAGCTCCGGTTCCTGGTGATTTTGCAGTAACCAACCCTGTTACCATTACTGGCGCAGGCGACTATGATGTTTATGTAAGGGACAATAGCGGAAATGCCGGTTATTGCGAAGCAAATTATGATCTTAACATTGTTCAAGATGCTCCTTTGGCTATAACTTCAGGCTTTACGCCTGTCAGTTGCTTTGGCGGTTCTGATGGAACCATAACACTAAGTGCATCAGGAGGTGAAGCCCCTTATCTGTTCAGTATAGATAATGGAACAAATTATCAAGTCTCTGGAAGTTTTGTAAACCTTCCAGCCGGGACATACAATATAAGAGTTCAAGATGCTAACAACTGTGAGGAGACAGATACCGTAACAGTTACACAGCCAAATCAATTGGCTGCAGAAGCACAACAAACTCAAGATTACACTTGTCTTCAGCTAGGTCAAATTACAGTAGGTGGTGTTACACCAACCTCAGGTGGGTCCGGTGACTATCAATATAGCATTAATGGTGGTCCATGGACCGCCTCAACAACAGGCGGAACAACATTTATTGATTTGACCGATGGAACCTATTCTATTCAAGTTCGTGATGCCAATGAAATTGGATGTACTTTAACCTTGCCCGATGTTATTATCGCACCACTTCCCACAGAGCCAACATTGAGTACTTCAGTTGCATACAATTGTGATGGTACAGGAAATATAACAGTACTTCCCAATGATCCTACCTACACCTATAGTTTGAATGGTGGCGCGGCACAGGCTAGCAACATATTCAATAATGTGGCTGTTGGAACACATACAATTGAGGTAGACTATGGCAGTGATTGTGTTACGCAAACTACAGTAACCGTAACATCAGGAAACGCCTTTGGTTCTTCTATTACATCCTTCTCCGATATTTCATGTAATGCCGGTACCGATGGGTCCATAACATTTGAAGTAGACAATTTTGATGCCATCAATGGTTTTGAATACCAAGTGAATGGCGGTGGCTTTTCTGCACCTCAAACAGCAAGCCCAGTTACACTTCCGGGTCTAGCAGCAGGAAATTATACCATCGAAGTTCGTGATGTCTTGGATAATACTTGTTCGGTTACGCTGAATCAAACCTTATCAGAGCCTAATGCTTTGGTTGCCTCCGCGTCCATTACCTCAGTAATGACCTGTACCAATGGAGGTGCCACAATAACATCCTCTGCAACCGACGGAACACCCGCTTATGAATATCAGTTGGAAGATGGAGTTGGAGGAATTATTGCTGGTTTTGATTATGCTACCAACGGGAACAATACCATTTTCTCAGGACTAGCTGCTGGTGATTACATTGTTCGTGTGAGAGATTCCAATCTTTGCGAAGACCCAATTGACACGGCATTGACAATTGTTTCGCCAACGCCAATAACTTTTACCTCAACGCCTACTGCTTGTTACAGTGGTAATAATGACGGCGCCATTGCTGTTAATGTAACCGCTGGTAACGGAGATTATCAATTTAGTTTGGACGGCGGACCTTGGATTACACCGTCTCCTGCAACCGCAACCACACATACATTTTCAGGGTTGACAGCGGGAAATTATACCATCAATGTAAGGGATGGCTTTGGTTGTGCTGGAACACTTCAAAATTTAACCATTACCGATGCTTTGGTGGCAACGGTTGATGTTGTAGATATCAGCACTTGTGCTGATGGTACTATTACCGTAACTGCCTCTGGTGGAGTTCCAAACTTGGAATATGCTTTTGTACCCACAACAACAAGTCCAACAGGGTTGTTCTCAACCACAAATACATTCGCAGTTACTGCAGGTAACGATGGTGATTATGACGTTTATGTCAGGGACAATTCAGCAACAGCACCATTTTGCGAATATGTTGAAACCGTAACGGTAAATCCTGCAACTCCGTTAACGGTTACCAATACCCCAACCGACCCATTATGTCATGACGGAACTGGTTCCATTTTGGTAGACATCACTTCTGGAATAACTCCATATACTATTCAAATTGTCGATTTAGATAATGGTGGTGCCAGCAATCAAACTGATACAAATGTTCTTGTAACAAATAGAACATACTATAATCTAATGCCTGGTGATTATACTATCAATGTAACCGATGCTACCGGGTGTACGGTTTCAGAAACACCAATAAACATTGCAAATCCAGATGAGCTAACAGCCACAATACTAGGAGTAACTCCAGCTACTTGTACTGGAAATCCAAATGATTTTGGCTTTGAGTTTACGGCTTATCCAGGAACCTTGGGAACCATTGAGTTTAGTGCAGATGGTGGTACCACATGGCCGGGAGACAACAGTGTTCCAGGAACCACAGATCGATTTACCGGATATGCTTCTGGCAACATTGTAAATCCGTCTATGAGAACTGTTGACGGCCTTGGAAATACAGTTTGTCAAACAGATTTACCTCCTTTTATCATTCCTTATCCATTGGATGATTTGGATATTACCATCCTCCCAATTGTTGTTAATTGTAATGAACTTCAAGTAACGGTAAGGGGACAAAACGGTACCGCGCCTTACGAATATTCCTATTCAGATGATCCAGCTAACTTTAACCCCGCCACGGCTACATGGACAGCTCCACTAGCATTAGGTGTTACACATACTTTTGTTGGATTGGTTCCAGGTAGAACCTACACTTTCTATGTTAGGGACTTTGCCGGCTGTGTTAGGGAAAGTAGTGTTAATGTAAACGACATCATTGCGGTTCCTTTGGAAATTACTTCTGCTATTACTCCTTCTTGTGACGGAGCTAGCAACGGAAGTATAACTTATACCGTAACAGATAACCAAGCCCCATTTGGAACTGAATTCAGGTGGGAAGTTTTTGACATGTCTACCGGTCTTCCTGTTTCAGTTGCAAACAGTGGTGGAAATGTACCTTACACCTCACCTCAAAATGTGACAGTTAATAGCCTTGCTGCAGGAAACTATTTCATTGAAGTAGTTGAGGTAGATGGTGGGGTCGATAGCTGTGTTGGAGCAACAGAAAACGAATTATTGGATGAGCTTGATCCTTTAACCGGTACTCCAGTAGCATTGCAAAATATCAGCTGTGATACCCCTGGTTTAATTCAAGTACAGAGTCCATTTGGCGGAGGTGGAACGTATACATACACCGTTACCGGTCCTGTTCCATTTGTAACTATCACTTCTACATCAGATAACCCAATTGAGATTCCTGCAAACTCACCTGCTGGCAACTATCATGTAACCATGGAAGACCAATACGGTTGTTCGTCTCCGCTTGGTAACGTAGCCTTGACATTAACTCCAAATCCAACAATCGACGCAATAGCCGTAGACAATTGTTCTGATCCATCTACAGTAACTGTTACAGCTTCGAGCGGTGCAGCACAAATATTCTACTCGTTAGATGGGGGAACGACATATTTAGATAATGGAGGTGTTTTCAACAACATATCCGCTGGTACTTACAACGTAGCCATTTTGGATAGCAATGGTTGTTCAGATACTAGCACGATTACAGTTCATCCTATTTTACAGGCAACCGCAACATTGACCAAACTATTGGATTGTTCAGTGAGTCCAGATGCAGAAATCACCATAGATATTCTAGCTGGTTCAGGAGACAATCTTGGTTTTGCTGGAAGCTATGACTATGAAATTGCTGACGGAACCGGAACGGTTGTGGCCAGAACTGTGTTGCCAAGTGACCCATTTGTATTCAGCACAACCACACCTGAAGATTACACAATCACGGTTTATGACAACAATACCGCTGGCCCAGAGTGTTCTAGAGTATTCAACATTACGGTAGACCCTGCGCTTATACCGGCCTTTAGCGTAACATCAAATACCGATGTCACTTGTAACGGAGATAACGATGGAACTATTGATGTAAGTGCCACGGATAACGGTATTGGCCCATATACTTTCGAAATCATCTCTGGCCCTGGAAGTTCCGCTATATTCCCTATTGCCCCATCTTCAAATAATGCTACAACGGCATTATTTACGGGACTTGAAGGTACGGCTGCTGGAATCACATATACCATTGAGGTAACCGCTGCAAACGGCTGTACATCAACACAAACGCAGACCATTACACAGCCAGATATCTTAGCCAATGTAAATACAAGTGTTGTAGAGTTTGGTTGTGTCGTAGGAAACAACATGGACAATGCATCCATAACAGTAGATACAGCTTCAATAACAGGAGGAAGTGGCGTGTATACGACATACGAATTCATCAATGACCAAGGCACCGTGCCAACTGGGGATGATATTGTGGTTCAGTCTGGACCGAACAATGTGTACATTGAAACGAATACCGCTGGAGGAAGCTACATTATCAATGTTTATGACAGCAACGGATGTGTAGGTACAACTACTGACACTATTGCTCCCTTTGACGAACTGTTATCAATAAGTACTGCCATAGATGCTGTAGCCACCTGTGTTTCCGGTGAGGATATTACCATTACCGCAACAGGTTCCATAACAAATTCTACGATAACTCCAGCCAATTACGAGTTCCGATTATTGCCTGCAGGTGTTTTCCAAGTTTCTGGAAGCTTTACAGGTCTAGCTGTTGGAGCACATAATTTTGAAATAAGAAATACCGTAACAGGATGTATCATAACAGCCTCCCATGTGGTTGCTGACCCTGAAGTGCTCGATTTGACCATAGTGAGCACCACCAATATAATATGTTTTGGTGACACCAACGGAGCTGTGGTTCTTGACTTGGTTGATGCTGGAAGCATCTCTTATCCAAGCGCGATAACCTATACCCTATATTATGATGTAAACAATACTCCAGGAAATTTAGCAGATGATACAACCACCGCAGGTGGAGATCCTGACGGAAGCTTTGCCATTTCTGGCCTTGCAGCTGGGAACTATTATATAGAAGT
This sequence comes from Flagellimonas sp. S3867, assembly GCF_014698935.1. Classification (GTDB taxonomy): domain Bacteria; phylum Bacteroidota; class Bacteroidia; order Flavobacteriales; family Flavobacteriaceae; genus Flagellimonas. The sequence continues at coordinate 724,440 of NZ_JACVMN010000002.1, read as the reverse complement.
AGAGGACACAAACCCTCCAGGTTCTGCCTGTACTTATTCCGAAGCATTCACCATTGCCGGACCTAGTGTCGGAATATCCGCAAATACCCAGGTAACAGCTGTTACATGTGCGCTCAATGACGGAATTATTGAAGTCATCAACGCTGCTGGTGGATGGGGTGGATATACCTTCTTCGTAGACCTTGTCGCTAACCCTGCACCGACATTCCCAGGAAGCTATCAAGCCTCTCCGCAATTCTCTGGTCTTGCTGGTGGAGCGGGAGCGGGTACGGACTATCAAGTTTGGGTAGCCGACACCAACGGATGTGAATTCCAATTGCCCGATGTTAACTTAGTCGATCCAACTCCGATAACCGCCACGTTACAGATTAATCAAGAAAATTGTACGGCGCTTCAAGGAGAAATTGAAGTGGTTGGAACTACGGGTGGTCAAAATTCAAATTATACATATCAACTAATCCGTGGAGGAAGCAATGTTGGCTCCCCACAAACAAATCCTGTTTTCTCAGGATTGGGAGCTGGATCTTATGAAGTATTGATCGCTGATCAATGGTCTTGTACTACTACAGTAGGGCCTGTTGTTTTACTTGATGAAATGGTGGCCACGGCTACCGTGGTAAAACCCATAGACTGTACTGTTGACCCTGGAGGTCATATAACCATCACGGTTAATGGTGGCTCGGCCAATCTAACGTATGACGTTCTTTTCCCAGATGCGGTCACCGCAGCAAATAATACAACCGGTGTGTTTACAGGATTAACACAACCAGGAACCTATACATTCACCGTTACCGACGGAGATACAGTTACACCGTGTATCGTTGTGGTAACTCAAGATTTGGATGACAAAGTAGATCCGGTAATTACAAATGTTATTGCTGACCCAGTAAATTGTTTCGGGGGCGCAGACGGAAGCCTTTCTGTGGAGTTGGATGCTGTAACAGCAGTAAATCCTGTTTACACCTATGAGCTTTACGAAATTTCAAATTTGGCCGTTCCTTATAGACCTGCACAAACAAGTCCTATTTTTGATAACCTTCCTGCCGGAGATTATAGAGCAAGGGTTATTTCGTCAAGGTCTTGTGACAATTTCTTTGATCAAACGGTAACTGAGCCTGTAGCTTTGACGGTTTCTGCAAGCGCGACTCCTTTTGTTTGTAATCCGAACAACACGGTTAACACCTCAACTATAACAGTAACGGCTACGGACGGAACAGGCCCATATTTATATAGTATTGACAACATCAACTTCCAGACATCGAATACGTTCGCTATTCCAGACACTGGGGTTGCTCAAAACATTACGGTTTATGTTACTGATAGTAATTCATGCGCAGAAACGGATGCCGTAGTAATTCAACCTATAAATACTTTTACAGCCGCTGTAACCCAAAACACTGCTATTACATGTGCCAATCCGGAGGAAGTATTGATAACGGTTACCGATAATGGAAACCCTGGTAACACATATACTTTTGAGTTATTGCCGATAGGAAATCCGAATGGAAGTATTACAGGTACTCCAACCAACGTAACCGCAACTGCCGATTTAACTGCTCCTGGCAGTTATACCTTCAGAATAACAGACAATACAACGGGTTGCTATGTTGATACTGCACCATATGATATCGCTCCTTACGATGTAATTGACGTTGTGGCTACACCGACGGCACCTGCAATTTGTTTTGGAGATGCAAATGGTGCTCTAGAAATCAACATTACTGGCTATGCCGGAACATATGATTATCAAGTTTTTGATAGTTCCAACAATCCAGTAGGTCCTTTAGTGAATACTGATACAAGTGTAAATCCACGTCCAATTGTCGGACTTTCTGGTGGAAACTATTATGTGCGTGTAACGCAAACCGCAAATCCATTGTGTGTAGAAGATTCTAACATCATCACCATTGCGTCTCCAGACATGGCGTTAACAGCAACCCCTGTTGAAGTGGCCAATGTGAGCTGTACCAACAATCTGGGAGAAATAGAAGTTTCTCCAACCGGAGGATTTGCCCCTTATGATATTCAATTGACCAATACAACAACAGGTCAAATATATAATACCAACAATGTAGTGAGCTTTGTGTTCCAAGGTCTTTCTGCTGGTACTTTTGACGTTCAAATCACAGATGATGCAGGTTGTACGATCAATGAGCCTATCGTTCTTGTTCAGCCATTGCCAATAACCGCCGGTATTTCTGCTACTCCAACCTCATTAGTATGTTACGGAGACACAAACGCAACGGTATCTGCAATCAATGTGCTTAATGGCCAAGGAGTTTATCAGTACCAATTAAATGTTTATGATTCCGCTGGAGCTGTGATTACTTTTACTTCCGGAGCCCAAACTAGTCCAGATTTCAACAATCTTGGTGCAGGAATCTATAGCATAACAGTTTCCGATGGTTGGGGTTGTGATGTTGAAACAACGCAGGTAACGATTTCAGAGCCGGTAGAAGTACAGGCCAACCTTATTCAATTAACGCAGTTGACCTGTACCGCAAACGCTCAAATAGAGCTTTCTGCAACAGGAGGTACAGGACCATATGAATATAGTACGGATGGTGTAGCCTATGCACCAATGTCAGGAGGTAACACACATGTTTTTGCTGTTCCTGCAGGTCCTTACCAATACTATGTAAGAGATGCTTTTGGTTGCGATGCTTTAATCTCCAACCAAGTAACCGTAGATCCAATTGTTCCTTTGGACGTCATTATAGATGATAGTGCTGCTATTATCAACTGTACAGGGGAAGCCTCCGCAACTATTTACGCCGAAGCAATTGGTGGATTAGGAAATTATACCTACGAACTATTTACAGACCCTGGTTTGACCACATCTGTGGCTGGCCCACAAAACGATGGAGAGTTCAATGGGTTGATTGCTGGCTCATATTATGTGCAGGTAATCAGCATGGATTGTCAAGTAGTGAGTTCGGCCATAGATATTATAGATCCTGTTCCGCTACAAATTGATAGACAAGAGTCTACTGATGTCACATGTGCAGGACTTGATGATGGAACTATCGCTGTTGAGGTTTCAGGTGGAACCGGAGAAATCCTATATGCAATTACGCCAAACCTTAACCAATTTGATACCGTTAACACATTCACAGGACTTGCTCCAGGAATTTATGACGTAATCGCTCAGGATAGAAATGGATGTTTTGAAACGTTCCAGTTTGATATTCAGCAACCGGCGCCTATTCAAGCACAGGCTATTAACATCTTACATGAAGTTTGTTTTGGAAGTGCCGATGGCTCTTTTGAATTAGACATTACAGGCGGTACAGCACCTTATTCTTCAGCCTTGAACTCCAATGCAGATACCGATTTTGTTCAGGGTCAGATATTGTTCCAAAATTTACCCGCTGGTACACATGTAGCCTTCATTCGAGATGACCAAGGTTGTGAAACCAATGTTATTGTCGAAATAAATCCTGGTGTTAATCTAACAGCTACGGTAACCCCAGTCTACGAATGTGACGGCGACCTTCCAACCAATCGATTGGATATTGTGTTCGAAGATCAGACCGTTGTTCCCGATGTGCTCTATGGTTTGGACACCACAGATCCAGCATTAATGCAGTTAACGTCTGATTTTACCAACATTGCGCCCGGAGATCACAGTTTGACTATTTTGCACTCTAACGGTTGTGCCAATACCATAGATTTCAACATTATTGGATTCGAACCATTGACCCTGGTACTCGAAAACAGCAACATCAATGAAATAACTGCTAACATAACTGGAGGGTTGGAAGACTATACCATCTTCTTTGGGGATGACAACAACGGAACCGACAACACCTATATCATTAATAGAACCGATACGTATGTGGTTAGGGTGATTGACCAAAACGGTTGTGAAGTGACCGCTGAAATATTCATGGAATTCATCGATATTGAAATTCCGCCTTTCTTCACACCCGACGGTGATGGATTGAATGACACCTGGTTGCCAGACAACCTTGAGGCCTTCCCGAATGCACTAATGATCATTTTTGATCGTTATGGTAGAGAGCTCTATCGCATGGGGTATGGTGATGCCGGTTGGGATGGAATTTACAACAACAGTGAGCTGCCTACCGGAGATTATTGGTACGTCATTAAGCTGCGTGGTGAAAATGATGACCGAGAAATGGTAGGCCATTTTACCCTATATCGACAATGATACTTAACCTATTGAACCAATGTTGAAAAAAAGTTGTTCCATAATATTTATGATACTGTTGGCCCTTGGAGCTAGAGCTCAAGAGTTGACCATACCGCAGCTGTCCCAATATATTGCGGATAATCCTTTTTTGATGTCCCCTACCTATGCCGGTATTGGAGATCACATAAAAGTCCGATTGAACGGGTTAACACAATGGGTGGGAATAGAAGATGCTCCGGATACCCAAACCTTGGCCGCCGATGCCCGAATAGGGAATAGATCCGGATTGGGAATGCTCATGTACAACGATAGCAACGGAGAAACAAAACAAAGGGGGGCGAGGGTTTCTTTTGCTCACCACCTTACTCTAAATCGATACGATGATGTTTTTCTTTCTTTCGGTATTTCGTACAATTTCAATCAATTTAGGATTGACGTAGAAAATTTCACTGATTTTAATGGTCAGTTGCCCACTGACGATAAGGCAACTACCAATCATAATTTTGATCTTGGGGTTTTATATCGACTTGATAAGTTCTATCTAAGTCTTAATGCTTCCAATATTTTGCCAAAGAACCTCGAACAGTTCAACCCTGTTTTTGAACCAAATACGTTAAGAAACTATTATGCATATGCAGGATATAGCATCTCAAAAAGCAAGAACAGCAAGCTGGAAATAGAACCTTCGGTTTTCTTTCAATGGTTTGAAAGCGATGGCCGTTCTGTTACCGATTTGAATGCAAAGTTCCGTTTCCATGATTTTGAAGATTACTATTACATTGGTGCCACCTATCGTTTCTTGAACGACCAGCTGGGTAAACCACTTTATATTGCACCCATTGCCGGGTTAAAGAAAAGTAACTTCTATTTTGGATACTCATACCAGGTGATCACCAACGAAATTTTGGGATATAGCACCGGTACCCACGTATTAACAGTGGGTATGGACCTTTTTCAAGGTATTAGCAATTGTAGGTGCATGTATTAATTTGGTTTGGTCTATTTTTGTCCCGCTTAATTTTTGATTTGTGGGTAGGATTAGGATAAACAATATTAGGGTACACTCCAACCATGGTTGTCTAAAGGAAGAAATGCTCATCGGCAGTGATTATCGTGTAGATCTTGATGTGTTTGCCGACCTCTCACAGCCCTCCCAATCCGATAAACTTCAGGAAACCGTTGACTATGTCCATTTAAACAAGATTGTTCGTGAAGAAATGGCCGTTCGTTCAAATCTCTTGGAACATGTTGCCAAACGCATTATCGATCGTATATTTTCAGAACTTGATATGGTAAACAAGGCACAGGTTGAGGTTGCAAAAATAAATCCTCCGATGGGTGGTGATGTTGAAAGTGTTTCGGTGAAACTCGAATATTCTCGATAAACGGCTCTGTGACAAAACACTAAACCGTAACATTTTCTTTAATTTTGTTTCACAGTACGGCATTGTGGTCGAATTGGATAGACAAAATCTCGCAAAGGTTTTTATGGTGGTTCGAGTCCACCCGATGCCTCCAAGTTTGTTCCCCTTAAAATACCCTTACATTTAAAGCCTTTTCGGGCTTTATCTTTCGTAAAATATTTTTAGCTTTGCCAACTCTGGCATCGTGGCCGAGTGGCTAGGCACAGCTCTGCAAAAGCTTGTACAGCGGTTCGAATCCGCTCGATGCCTCTAAAACCCAACTTTAGGTTGGGTTTTTTTGTTCGCTTATACGCTCTATTCCTTCTTTAATGTTGAATTTTTCTTTCGGTAAGAAACCTTTGATAATCAGTACAATTCCACATGCAATCAGCACAATTCCCAAGGCTTTTTTAATCAACACTATTCTTTCTTGAGTCAAATATCTTTTTAATTGCTTGGCCAACAGTATCTTGAACAGGTCAGTGACAAAATATACTATTATTACCGAGCCGAAGAAAAGCCATATTCTGTTCGGATCATTATCCAAACTCGGGCCCACTATTACTATAAGTCCCAACCAAAAAGCAAGTACCCCAATGTTGATGAAGTTAAGCAAAAACCCTTTGACCATTAAGCCAAAATAAGTCCCTTTTGATGCTTTTACATTGGCCTTTTTTGATGCCTTTTTTACAAAGATCACAATTCCATAAACTAGAAGAATCATACCTCCGAAAACAAACAGTCCGGGTTGATTACTAAGGTTTTCCAATAATTGAAAACTACTGAAGTATGCAATCAACAGAAAAACAATATCTGCTATAATTACCCCTACATTAAAGCTGACTCCGGCACGAAAACCTTTGGTTGCACTGGTTTCTAATAAAACAAAGAAAACCGGACCTATCATAAAACTCAATAGAAACCCTAAAGGTGCCGCTGCCTGAATGTCTTCTAACATATTGCTTACTCCACTCGTTTGATTTTACCTCCGAAAACCTTTTTTTCATCCATTTTTTCAGGATTCCCATATACCAAAACTTCCCCACCTGCCTTTACATTGGCTTTTACGTAATTGGTAGCATAGATTTGGGCATTTCCTCCAGCGTTTACGGTAATTGTGGTAAATTTTGTTTTGAAGGTCTTGCCATTGTACACACCGCCGGTATTTATTATCACGTCTTGAGTGTCGGAAAATCCACTAATTTCAATTTCTCCTCCGGTGACCGTTTTCACCAAAAGTTGTTCGGTTTGACATTGTAAAACTAGTTCTCCACCTTCCTGCGCCCTAACATCGAGAATTTCTTGCACAAAAGTTTCTTCGGATGCAATGCGTGCATCTTCATTCACATCGATCACATTGAGCTCCTCCGTAAAATGCAAATCAATAAAGGTGCGGTATCCGCTGAATATCTTATCGATTTCCATGCGAAGCTTTAATACGCCATTATTATTTACAATGGCCACTTTTTTGGTGTTGACTCCTGTAATGACCGCCTTGTTGGTGTCTGATTTGATCAGGTTAATGGAAATACCATCGAACCCTTTTACTTCGGTAAATTTTCCAAGTTCGTGGGTGATTTTTTCACTTTGTGCACTTAGCATCTGAAAGCAAAGAAATACCAAAAAAATCTGTGTTGTTTTCATTGGTTATAAATTGACCCTCAATGGATAACAAATTCTATTCCAAAGTAACATTGTCCTTTTTCCCAATCAATGAAAAATCTAGATGTCGTTTTACCAAATCCGTGTCCTTGACCATCACATAAACTTCATCGCCCAATTGGTACATTTTATTATATCGCTCACCTATAATGGCAAATTGCCGTTCATCAAAAGTGTAATAATCATCTCTAATATCGCGAATCCTAACCATTCCTTCACACTTGTTCTCTATAATTTCTACATAAATACCCCATTCGGTCACCCCGGATATCACTCCCAAGAACTTTTTGTCCTTGTTGTCCTCCATGAACTTTATCTGCATATATTTTACAGAATCTCGTTCCGCATTGGCCGCCAACAGTTCCATATTTGAGGAATGTTTGCACTTTTCTTCATACGCAACAGCTTTTGGTGGTTTGCCACCTTCCAAATAATGTTGCAACAATCGATGCACCATTACATCGGGATATCTTCGAATAGGGGAGGTAAAATGGCTATAATATTCAAACCCCAAACCATAATGGCCAATATTTTCAGTGGTATAAATGGCCTTGCTCATGCTTCGAATGGTAAGGGTGTCCACCAAATTCTGTTCTTTCTTTCCCTTTACATCCTTTAGGAGCTGATTTAACGACCCGCTTATACTCTTTCCGTCACGAAGATTAATACTGTGTCCAAACTTCGAAATAACACCATTTAAGGCCATTAATTTTTCTTCATCCGGTTCATCGTGAATTCGATATACAAATGTCTTCTTTTGCTTACCAATAAATTCTGCCACTTTTTTATTGGCCAGCAACATAAACTCTTCTATAAGCTTATTGGCGTCCTTAGCTTCTTTAAAATATACACTTTCGGGCTCACTGGCAGTATTAAGGTTGAAACGCACCTCAATTTTATCAAAAGAAATAGCTCCTTCATCCATGCGCTTTTGCCGCATAATTTTAGCCAGCTTATCAAAAGTCAATGTGGCTTCGACCACTTCATTGGAAACGGTATAACTACCATTTCGAATTGAGATTTCTTTAGGAATTGTTGCTTCTCCCGTTTCAATGATATGCTGTGCTTCTTCATAAGCAAAACGTTCATTGGAATTGATCACCGTTCTTCCAAACCATTGATTCACAAGATTCGCTTTTTCATCCATTTCAAAAATTGCAGAGAAGGTATATTTCTCTTCATTGGGTCGAAGGGAACAGGCATTATTTGATAAAACTTCAGGCAACATGGGTACCACCCTATCCACTAAATAAACAGAAGTGGCACGTTCGTAGGCCTCCTCTTCCAATATCGAATCTGGCTGTAAGTAATGGGAAACATCAGCAATATGAACCCCTATTTCATAATTTCCATTTTCCAATTTTTGAAAGGAAAGAGCATCATCAAAATCTTTGGCATCCTTTGGATCAATAGTAAAGGTCAATACATTTCGCATATCCCTTCTTTTGGCTATTTCTGATTCCTTTATCGAAGTGTCCAATGTTTGCGCAAACTGTTCCACCTCGTATGGAAATTCATAAGGCAAACCATATTCCGCCAAAATGGAATGTATTTCGGTATTGTGTTCGCCTGGTTTTCCTAAAATTTGTGTAACCGCCCCATAAGGAGAATCCGCGTCTGCCGGCCAATCACCAAGGTCAACCAAAACCTTGTCTCCATCTGCAGCCTTTTTGAGCTTTTCAATGGGAACAAAAATATCGGTGTACATTTTCGGATCAGAAGGTCTTACAAAAGCGAAGGTCTTTTGCTTTTGAACAACACCAACATATGATGTTTTCTTGCGTTCTAAAACCTTGGAAATTTCACCTTCCGGTTTTTTTCCATTTTTCTTCGGTTTTAAAAAGATTTCTACACTGTCACCATGAAGAGCTTTGTTCAGTTTATGTTTAGGCACAAACACATCATCATCCATATCATCTACCACAACATAAGCGTTACCGCTGGTCGTTAAATCAACAGTTCCTGTAAAATAAGTATGTAATGATGGTTTCTTTTTGAACTTACCGCGTTCTACTTCCAAAATTCTTTCACTTGCATTAAGTTGACCCAAACGTTTAATAAGTTCATTCCTGTCCTTGGTTTCTGTAATACCAAGTTTTGATGCAATTTGTTTGTAGTTAAATGATTTGGAAGGTTCTTTTTCCAAAACCGTAAAAATGCCCTTTGTTATCTCATTCTTCCGCTGACCTCTCCCTCGTTTCTTCTTTTTTGACATTTACATTCTTAGTTTGGCGAAAAATACGAATTAATATCCTTGACAAGGTCAACTACATAATATCGTTTAAACAACATGCATTTTATTAACAACATACATTATTATATTTTTTCTTCTTTTTTAAATTAAATTAAAATGATGATTATGATTGCTTGTTGAAAAGGGGTATAAATTATTGATCAAAAACTTGTGTTGAACAGAAAAATAATTTTGTTCACATTGTTTACATTCATGAGAAGATTATAAATCAGGAAATTAGATTTTTTATACACCTTGTTTCATAAGTGTTGTTAACAGTAAATTATTGAAAACTAAATAGGGAACAAGTGTTAATTACGCCCAATAAATTTGTGATTACAGTTGATTAATTTTTAATGGAATGATTACCATTCCTAAAAATTTTATCCGTATTAAGTTTATATAATATAATATCAAAATTTAGTTTCCTTAACTTTTGAGTAAACCATCAACAATTATAGTTTTTTTATAAAGGATTGATAATTAGTTTTATGCAGGTTTTTGGTGATTCTTATCAACAGCACCCGATAAAAAGAATTGTACCTTTGTAAAACACCTATATCAAAACAAAAACCATGAAATGAGCCATGAGAATTCTTGATACCCATTGAGATAATTATTGGCGAATTCCATCTGACCGTTAAAAAGCAATAAATATAAAAAGATGAAAATAGCAATAGGCAATGACCACGCCGGAACCGATTATAAGCTTGCAATAATAGGCATGTTAAAATCCAAGAGCATTGAGGTAACCAATTATGGTACCGATGGCACCGACAGTGTGGATTATCCTGATTTTGTACACCCCGTTGCCAATGATGTTGAAGAAGGCAAAGTAGATATGGGGATTGTTATTTGTGGAAGCGGAAATGGCGCAAGCATGACCATAAACAAACACCAAAAAGTTAGGGGAGCCCTTTGTTGGACAAAAGAAATCACAGCATTGGCCCGGGAACATAATGATGCCAATATTCTGAGTCTTCCCGCACGTTTCATAGCCCTGCCCCAAGCTTTGGAAATGGTAGAAACTTTCTTGAACACCAAATTTGAAGGAGGTAGACACGAAAGAAGAGTAGAAAAGATAGCTTGTAGATAAAAACCATGGGACACCATCACAACCATGGCCACCAGCATTCCCATACCGACCTAAAGGGAAGAAACCTTCTCATATCCATCATCCTTAACATTGTCATCACCGTTTCCCAGGTAATTGGTGGCCTAATTTCAGGCAGTCTTGCCTTATTATCCGATGCGCTTCACAATTTCAGTGACGTACTTTCCTTAATTGTCAGTTATGTGGCCACGTTGTTGGGAAGGAAAAAGGCATCTACCCTTAAAACCTTTGGTTATAAACGAGCCGAGATCTTAGCTGCTTTTATCAATGCGGCAACCTTGGTTGTTGTAGCCATAATTTTAATGATTGAGGCTGTCGAAAGATTGTACGAACCAAAGGAAATTGCTTCCGACTTGGTAATTTGGTTGGCGCTGGTTGGTATTTTGGCCAATGGCTTCAGTGTGCTTTTGTTGAAAAAGGATTCCAAGGACAATATGAACATGAAATCGGCCTATTTACATTTGCTTACCGATATGATGGCATCCGTAGCGGTTTTAATAGGTGGTTTGTTGATGAAGTTTTTCCAAATTTATTGGGTAGATGCCGTATTGACCATGCTCATTGGAATCTATTTGATTTATATGGGATATGATTTATTAAAGGAATCAACAAAAGTATTAATGCTGTTCACCCCAAAATCCATAGAAATAAAAAAGATTGTGGAGTCCATTTGTACTTTGGAACCCATTAAAAATGTACACCATGTGCATATTTGGCAATTGAACGAAGAGGAAATTCATTTGGAGGCCCATATCGATTTTAAAGAGGATATAAAACTATCTGAATTCGATAAGATTTTGGTGGATATCGAAGAACATGTGTATCATAAACACGGAATAAACCATATCAATATTCAGCCAGAATTTGATAAGTGTGATTCCAAAAGCGTAATTGTGCAGGATTAATGGAAATTGTAACAAAGAAATTCGACGAATTATCAAAAACAGAACTGTACCAAATTTTACAGATGCGTAGCGAGGTATTTGTGGTGGAACAAAACTGTGCATATCAAGACGTGGATGGCAAAGACGAAAAAGCTTTACATGTAATCGGCATCAAAAATGGAAAAGTGGTCGCTTATACCCGTGTTTTTGGTCCGGGGGATTATTTTAAAAACACCAGCATTGGAAGAGTGGTGGTTGCCAAGGATGAGCGAAAATATGGCTACGGGAAAGTAATTATGCAGGCAACCTTGGAGGAGATTGGAACAAGGTTCCCGGAAAACACCATTGAAATTTCGGCCCAGACCTATCTTTTAAAATTTTATAATGAATTGGGTTTTGTAACCCAAGGCAATGAATATTTGGAGGATGGCATTCCACATGTGAGGATGGTGAAAAAATAGAAAATACCTACTGATGAACTACCAAACCTATCAGCCCCATCCTGATTTAGAATCCCTGGTCAGTTGCTATTGGACTTTGGAAGTCCCTGCAGCTGACGATGCTCAAAGACAACGGATAATCCCGGACGGCAAAATTGAAATGGCATTTCTCTTTTGGGACGATATCAAGCGCTACACCACCGAAGGTGATTTTATCCTACAGCCCCGGGCATTTGTGCTGGGGCAGACCCTTGAGCCTTTTTACGTAGAACCCACAGGTTATGTCAACTCTTTTTCCGTCAGTTTTTACCCCTATGGTTTTGCCAATTTTGTTTCGGTGCCCATTAAAACCTTGGCCAATAAGGAAACGCCAATTAAAGTCTTGTTCGGAGAAGAAGTGGCAACAAAGCTGGAACAGGAAATCATTGAAGCCGCAGACACCCAGCATCGGATAGCAATCGTCGAAGAGTTTCTGCTCAAAAGACTCAACGAAACCGCCACCGTGGACACTATTGTAAAATCCACGGTAGCCGCGTTATTGGAAACCAAGGGCAACACCTCCATAAATGCCATCCTAAAAGAAAATCCGGCCAAAAGAAGACAACTGGAAAGAAACTTCGCCAAACAAATAGGCATCAGTCCAAAACAGTTGGGCAAGGTAATTCGATTGCAGAGTGCTTTAAAAATGCTGTTGAACAAAGAAGGGGAAAGCCTTACCAACATTGCCTACGAAAGTGAGTACTACGACCAGGCACATTTTATCAAAGACTTTAAGGAGTTTACCGGCATAAGCCCAAAGGAATTTTTAGGGAACGAAAACATGGCACTTTCCGCAGCTTTCTATAAATAGAAAGGATGTCGCATTTTTACAATTTCACAGTTTAAGGTCGCTTTAGATTTGTGATTCATTTCAACCAAAGAACATGAAAAGAATACTATACGGCCTATCGGCAACCCTGATTGTCATGAGCTATACCGCTTGCCAAAACAAGCCTAAACCTGAGTTGGAAATACAACCAGAACCACAAAAAACAACTCCTATGAAAAGTTATGTATCCATTTTTGAAATCCCTGCCGCTGACATTACAAGGGCCATTGATTTTTACCAGGCTATTTTAAACATTAACATAGAGAAAATGGAATTCCCAGGGATGGAAATGGGCCTTTTGCCTTTGGAAGATCAAATGGTGGTTGGCGTGATTATGAAAGGAGAAGGATACACCCCGTCAACAGATGGTGTTACCGTTTACTTGAACGGAGGTAACGACCTTCAGGGAATTTTGGACAAAGTTAAAAGCAATGGTGGAAAAACCCTAGTACCCAAAACTCCGCATGCAGATGAGGTTGGGTTTTTTGCCATTTTCCTAGATTCTGAAGGCAATAAAATGGGGTTACATTCTCCAAATTGAACTATCAGGGTGCTTTAAAAGGATAAAATAATTCCTTATTTTGGTTTTAGGCTTTCAAAACTTGTCGCTGAAACGGTTCTACACAAGCAAATGAATATTTCTAAAATTATTTTTAATAAGTTATTGCTTCCGTTGCTGCCAGTGATTCTTATTATGGTTGGAAGTTTTCTTTTTGGGAGTATAACTTGGAAAAATTGGGTAAGTGACTGGAGTTTATTGATTTTGGTATGTTTTGTATTCCTTTTTTTTTATATGAACAATATACCTAAGCATATTAAAACATTTCAAGCTAGAAAAGAAAAACTCCTAAAACCAGATTTAAAAATACCTCCTCTCAATTTTGATGTGCCATCAAAGTAAAATGCCTTTGACAAAAGATTATCCATTAGTAAAAAAGTAGTCGATGTATCATTAAAAAACCGTGTGATTTTACATATAAACAAGGAGAAACAAAAAATAGAAGTGCTAAATACTTGGAGTAAAAAGAGCTTCCAATTTGACGAAATATCATATTTAATTGTCGACCACAATGTGTACGAAAGAGATTCTATAATTGAAACATTTTTTGGTGGCGAAGACGGTTCGCTACTAATTCAAAAAAGCGCATTGTCCAACACTTTTACTGCGGTTCTCAAAAATGGCAAACAAGAGATCCTTTTTAAAACAAAACTTTCTGAAAACCTTTACCCGCAAAGTCAAGATTTCGAAAACTCCAAAGCGAATCTGGAAAAAATGTGCCTTGAAAACGGCACTAAAGTGATTAAAATTTTAAGTTTTTTTATGAACAGAAAATATATGGTACTGGACAATAGAATTTAAAACCCACCAACCCAAATAATTTCTTACTTTGCGTTTGTGAACCATTTGCCCAAATCCAAACAAGAAGAACTTACTCTGCTCACCGAGCAGCTTTCCGCCCATAAATTGGTGGAAATGGTCATCCTTTTTGGCAGCTATGCCCGGGGCAACTGGGTAGAGGACCAATATGTGGAAAAAGGCATCACCTACGAATACCGCAGCGATTTTGACATCCTTGTGGTAATCACCCACGAAGATTTCAAACAAAAATTCCGGATAGAAGATAAGATTAAGGAAGAACTTGTTGCTACCGGAAAGGTCACCACACCCGTAAGCCTGATCTTTCATGGCATAAAGCAACTGAACGCTTCGTTGGCCATGGGCAACTACTTTTTTAAAGACATTAAAGAGGAGGGTTTGGTGCTGTACGATTCTAAAAAATTTAAACTCGCCCACCCCAAAAAATTGATGGCGGAGCAGTATAAACAAAAAGCACAGGACCATTTTGACCAGTGGTTCAAAAGTGCCAATGGCTTTCTTATCGATTTTCAACATGGGATGGATAGGGCAGATTTTCATAAAGCGGCTTTCTATTTACACCAAGCTGTTGAGCAATTTTACACCACTATTTTGCTCGTCTTTACCGATTACCGCCCCAAGGACCATAATTTGGAGAACCTGGGCATAAAAGTAGAAATGTGCGACCACCGCTTTGCTGTTTTCCCCAAGATCACCGACACCGAAAAACACCTTTTTGAACTCCTAAAACGCGCCTATATCGATGCCCGCTACAAAATGGATGAATACGAGATCACTAAAGGTGAACTGGAGGAATTGGCTGAACGGGTAAATGAACTCAAACGACTTACGGAGGAGATTTGCACGGCTAAGATTGGGGAGATAGGAAAAGATCTTGATAAGTAGATATAGAAGAAATGGGGATATTTAATTTTAAAAGGAAAAATCAAACTCCAAAAGCACTCCATAAAAACACGGAGTTAATAGGTATTTGTTCAATTCCAAATCATGATGAAGTGAACTTGGTGGAATTGGTTATTGAAGAAAATGTTGATGATTTTGACCCAGGAGAAATCACCCAGGAGCAAAAAGGACATGATAAATTGGATTGGCAGACCGCTTATAATGAGAAATACCTAGACGAAAATGGCTCCTCTATTATAGGTGATGATTTTGACAAGCCAACGGGACTAAATAAATTCAGGGTGGTCTTCTTTTTCCACTACCTTGATTTTAATAAACCATTGATTTGCCAATACGGGTTAGTTGAGATGAATAATCAAGTTACTGAATTGTCAGATAGGTTGAAAGGGATAATCAAATACGAATCAATAGATTAAAACTCCTTTAATTCGCAATGTTCTGGAACAAAAAGAAAATTACCTATCTAGTGCCACATGGTTCTAGGAGCCTATATTAAACCAAACAAGACAGTGATAATTTAAAGCTCTATTTGATTGACCAAAGAAGAACGAAGATGGTATTTCTACATATCTGCTATTATTTTAATAATAATTACAGGGCTGATAATTAATGAAAGAAAATCTTATTATTTAAAGAACGGAACAACAACAACGGGACGGGTTATCGATTTTCATTTTTGTAATAACAATTATTGCGGGACCTACGAATACATTGTAGATGGAAAAAAATATGAAGGAAGTTGGTCGGGAAGTTTTTTCAGATGTCCTAATGGAGCCAAAGGGTGTGTTGGAAAGGAATTTCCTGTTTACTATTCGGTGGAAAATCCAAGTATTAGTGAAATCTATTTAAAAGAATTTGACATCAAAAAAAATTGACAAACAACGGCTATAACCCTGTTGTAATGTTTTCTAATACACCAAAAAACATAGTAATTAAACAAACCTCCTACCCACACCAATTTTGACTAAAAAATCCAACTTTAATATTAGGTTTACCGGACTTTCAGCCTTGTTTCTTTTGGAAAAGAACAGATAACCCTCCGTTTTTGGGTCGAGATTTTCCAAAACCAGTTTTCCGTGCAATCCCTTGTTTAGTGAAATGATATTTTGAAAAAAGAGTAGGTTCAAGCCACGCCGCTTTAAGAATGCCACCAACTTTCTTCGATTTACAAAAGTGATGTTGCACGAGGTATAGGCTCCTTCCTCATCAGAAAAAATGCTGGTTACCAACGCATAAAAATGGGTTTGTTTGTGCTCATCAAAAAGCCATCCGGGTTTTTCAACGCCTTTCTTCTGATACAAAAGCTCAAAAGCAAAGGTTGGGAGCGATTCGTTTACATAATCCAATTGTGCTTTTTCATCCACAAAGAAGGTTTGCTGGGCTATTTTGTGCCGCAGAACAAGATCAATACCCTTCAGTTGTTGTTTGAGGTTGTGGACACGTTCAAAAGCATAAAACTTTAAATGTTTTTGGTAATAGGAATCCAATAAAGTGGTCAATCTTTTTTCTTTGGCCAGGTCAGCTTTGAAGTTGCTCTTCAAGGGCATCGATTTTCTGGAACAAGCCATTGCCCATTTGCTCCACTACACCCACCACAAGCGCATTGCCCATAAAAAAAGCTCTTTTGGTGTTGGAGATACCCTCCAATTTGGTGTGATTGTCAGGAAACATGTTCAACCGTTCCAATTCAACAGGAAAAAGTCTTCGCAGCCCTGTTGAGGTTTGGACCACGTGCTTAAACCGGGAGGGGGATTTACCGCCCTCACCGGTTATAATTGTTCTAGAAGGTTGATCAAGTGCGTCGGGAAAAACCATGCTCCCTTCGCTATAATTATATTCAAAACCATCTTTGGTCTTGCGAATTTCTTTTTTTGCGCCTTTTAAATATTCCCATTTTGGAATATCAGCTTCCGGAATATTAAACTCAGAATCTGGCAGTTGCTCTTCTAAAATGTCTGAAATAACCCCAGGAGGCCCATAATATTCGGCAGCAGTTTTTAGGGTATGTACTTCATTGCCCATACAGATACCGGAATTCAAAAAAGGAGAAAGCCCTTTTTCTAAATTGAAGGAATTGGAGAGGGAAACCAAATTTTTTTCTAAAGAAAAAGAAATAGGAACTCCTTGTTTTTTAACAGAGAAAGCGGAAGCGATAGTGCCCCGCTCCAAAACCCACTTTGTTGGTGAAGTCTCTTGGAGCGTTTTGTAAATTTCTGTGGATTTGTGGTATCCCAGAAAAAAAACGCGCCTTCGGCGCTGGGGCATGCCATATTCCGCCGCATTGATTACCCGCCATTCAACAGCATAGCCCAAATTGTTCAGACTTTTGAGCATTACGGCAAAATCCCTTCCTCTTTGGCTGGAAGGAGATTTTAACAAACGGTCCACATTCTCAAAAAAAAGATATTTAGGCTTATTCTCTTTTTCGGAAAGAATGCGATGGATAGACCACCACAACACTCCTTTTTTACCAATAAGGCCCTTTGAATTTTTTAAGGTTGTGGCCACCGAATAATCCTGGCAGGGAAATCCGCCCACCAAAATATCATGGTCTGGAATTTCGGAAGTTGGTACCTCCTCAAGGTTTGTATTGGAATGGTTTTCATGCCCAAACCGAGCTTCATAAACCAGGGAGGCATGCTGTGTTTTTGTTGAAGGTTCCCATTGGTTGCTCCATACCACCTCATACTTGCCAGTGTTTTCCAATCCTAATCGAAAACCACCTACACCGGCAAAAAGTTCACATACCTTCAGTTTTTGCATCTTCAAAAATAGGGTTATTCTATTTTTTTTAAATCTTCACCATACAATCCTACCAAAACACTATTCCCATCGCTATCAATTTTTAATCCACCATATTTTGCGACCTCATATTTTTCAGCTTCACCTTCTTGAAAGAAAAACGACTCAGCACCAATATTTATGCCCCACCAATTTTTTGAAGTAAACTCGATAAGGTGTTCGTTTTCATAAACCGGGGTCGTTTCTTCCTGCAAGCGAACACGTGCTGCGGTTCCGTTAGGCAACAGTTTGACCACACAAAAACCTCTTTTTGGTATACTGTCAGTATCTATATCATCGGAAATTGCATATCGCAGACGCATATAATCGCCCTGGATTAATGAGCGCGGGTCAACCGGAGCGAGTTCCAGAAGAACGAGCTGTCCATCCGATAAAATAGCTTCCTTTTTCACCACATTGTTGTTAAAGACCAACAACAGAATGACTAGATTTAAAAGGATAATAATCCATTTATACTTCTTCATTTTCTTTAAGAATTTTATGAATGAAAAAATAGAAAGCTAACAATACGATTCCTGATGAAATCAAGATGATGGACTTGGTCAATAAGGTAAAATTAAGATCATAATAATATTGCGAAACAAAGTAGACCAATGCAACAATTCCTATTACAAAACCAGTTTTATAATTGACAAGAAAGCTCAACAAAATAATTAAAATTGCCCCAGAAATTGATGGGCAGAAAATGGTGGGAAGCAAAAACAACACGATTAATCCATAAATCGCAGATCTATGTTTGGATTCACGCATTTTAACAACTTCCATGATGTTATACACAATTAACAACACCCCCGCCGATATTAAAATGGATGATATCCATATGTAATTGTGGTCCATGCGCATCAAATCCCTAACGCCAAGCGCAATTAAACCAAACAAAAACGAAATAATAATGCCTATTCGGATTGGGCTGTAGAGCAAGGATAATTTAGCTCTAGATTTGATGATTTTTGCCTCATTCAAAAACCAATAACCCATAATTGCTGCATAAAAAGCAACATATAAATGAACAAAATTGTAAAGGTCGTTGGCGATGATCAATATGAGCAGACACCCTCCGATAGTCACCGTGGAGACGAAGGACAACACATAATTCTGCATCACATAAAGACTGGTTGCTGCAATGACAATGATAATAAAGGTTACAATGTTTTCATCAAGGTTCAAATTCAACAGACCAAAAGCCAGGCTAACTACGCCAATAATAAAAATGGAAACACTAAAGGTGTCGAAAATGAGTTTGTCCACACTTTTGTTGAGCACCCATGCAAAAAGAATGGCACCAATTCCAACGGCCAATATCCCGTAATCGGAATCAAATACGCCAGCTATTCCCATAAAGCCAAAGAGGGCCAAAGAAGCCAGAAAACCACCAAAAACCGAAAGGAGTTTTATTGCCAAACCAGGCTGTTCCGCTTCTGGATTTTGATATGTGGAGAGAAGGGCCTCCTTATCAACAACAAAAGAGCTTCCTTCTTCGAATTGTATTTCATCCAATAACTTTTTTATAGCGTTTATCTTTTCCATTTTCTCTGGAGTTTAAGTAATGCCATAATTAATAAAGAGACACTGATAACAATAAAAAGGCCGACAACAAGAAACATGGCCGCACCATCCGATAATTCTATTAATAAAGCTGAAATTATAATGATTGCCCCAAATGGAATTAGCGAGATATAAATGATTTGTTCTCGTTTCAGACCATACCAAATGCCCAATCCGAAGAAAAGTAAAACCAATAGATAAAGGATAATGAACGAGGAATGCGGCCCATCAAAAATTCCTGAGATAACACCAAAGGTGCCAATGGAAACCACACTCAACAGCAGTAAATTCTGCAACCATTTTGGCGAATGAATTTTAAAATTGAAAGTGGATTCCAAAACAAAAATTAGAACAGTTATAATATTGATGGAAAAAAACAAAGTAAAAATAAAACCGGCAGACCAATCATGGGCCACTTGCCCTGTATACAATATAAAAGTCGTATTTATCAAAATGATGTAGAGCAACCACATGGGTGCAAAATTGGAAACTATCACCCAAAGGGTGATTAACAGAGTCCAACCCAAAAAGAGATCATATGCGTTGGCGCCGGTTTGATAGATTTGCCCGAACACAGCCAACAAAACACCGACCAATATTGAAGCCGCCGTGAGCAAAATGTTCTTGGTAAAACCACTGAGCCGCGAGAAGAGTACAACTAGTGTTATCGCCACAACCAAACCTTCGATTAAACCGATTTTTACAAACTTATGCAGGTCCTCCCAATTGTAAGCGAAGAAAAAGAGTATTCCAAAAGTGATAAAAGAAGCGCCTAAACCCAACAAAAAAAGTTTAAGGAATCGAAGCCAAGCCGTGGAGTCGTTGTAAACGTTTTCTTTTAAAGCTTTGGCAACACTTTTTTCAGACCAATTGCTGTACTTGTGAATAATCTGAATGTCTTCCCTGGTAATTTTAGCCATCAATAAGTTTTGAAGCACCCAAACAACTTTGTTGAATGGTACTTATCCTGAAATATAGTAAAAAATGGATTTGTGTCGACACACCAATTGACGTAGAAATGTTTTTATTTAATAGCGTTCAATTAAAATTGAACTGTTCCAAATCCAAAGGATCGTTCATTGTTTGTTGGAGTGCCAGCAATTCATTCCAAAGATCAGCTTTGGTGGCTGCATATTGTGCGTCATCAGCAAGGTCATTCATTTCAAGGGGGTCGTTTGTCAAATCGAACAACCTTAATTTACCCGCATTTGGGTAAGCAATCAATTTAAACCCATTGGCCCTGACCATACGTTGCGTGTTGGTATAGCATCCATAAATAGACTCATAATTACTGGAACGCTCACCTTTTATCAAGGGTATAAGGCTCTTAAATTGAACGAAATCTGGTTTTTCGGCACCGGCCATTTCCAAAATGGTCGGCATTACATCTTGAACGTAGACATCTGCATCAATTTTCTTGTTTTTAGGTATATTGGGCCCAACAACGAACAAAGGGGTTCTTACACTGTGGTCGTACATATTCTGCTTGCCTAGAAGTCCGTGTTGCCCGACGGATAATCCATGATCGGCAGTGAAGACAATATAGGTGTTATCCATTTTGCCAGATGCTTCCAGAGCAGCCATAATTTTCCCTATTTGTGCATCCATATGAGCAATTATGGCATAATATTCTTGTCGGTTCACTTTTACGGAATGTTCGGTACGCGGAAATGGCGCCAATCGCTCATCTCGCAACTTTCTTCCGCTTCCCATTTCTTCGTTATAGGGATATTCAGGCAAAAAGGTTTTGGGTAATTCAATACTATCTAAAGGAAACATTTGTACAAATTCTTCTGGGGACTGCCGTGGATCATGGGGCGCATTAAACGCCAAATACATGAAAAAGGGATTGTCTGTTTGGGAAGCTTGATTGATAAAAGCGGAAGCATCGTCTGCCACAACTTCGCTCCAATGTTTACCTCCTTTCCAGAACCCTTTTTTTGATTTGTCCCAAGGTCTCCAGAGTGTGTCGGTCTCACTTAAAGGTCGATTATATCCTGATTCGGTTTGATTTGGCATTCCGGGCCGAACATGGACCACGTTTTTAAAAACCGCTTCAGCTGGTTGGGTCACATGCCATTTTCCAGTCATGTAAGTTTCATAGCCCGCCTCCGCCATAAGATTTCCCCACATAGGCTTTTGATAGTTTTTGGCCCTCATCAACGAGTCGGCTTTGTGTGCATTCCAAATGTATTGACCCGTCAAAAGCATTGCCCTCGACGCTACGCAGATAGCTCCGTTCCACCCGCCCATGTTGTAGGTATGGGTAAATGTGACTCCATTATTGGCAAGTTTATCAAGACTGGGTGTGTGCACTTCAGCATTACCTAATGCTTTGATGGTATTATACGATTGATCATCCGCAAAAATGAAAACAATATTTGGCTGGTTTTGCTCCTTTGTTTTTTCCTTTTCCCTACATGAAAGGTTGAAAAGAATTAATGTTAGGAAACCGAAGAAATAGAAGAGCCTGTTCATGTTGGTAAAGTCTTAATGACATATAAACATAACAATTTAACAAGGAATGGAATTAACAGTACTTCGCGTTTTTGTGAAATACATTTTTGTATAGATGGCCCTGTACGGATTTCAGGCCCTTACTTTTTGAGTTAGTTGAACAATGGATGACACATGCAAAAACACAGCAAAAGGCATTAAAAATGTAGGCAGCAACAAATAAGGAAATTGATTGAACTCGAGGGGAATGCCGGCGTCACCCCATATAGTAGGGAAATAGAATGAAGTTATAAATATGAATGCAGCGAAAAGCACCACAAGAATTCCGATAATATTCCACGCCAGAAGGATTTGTTTTGAGGGGTTCGCCCGATGTGCATAAACTGCCATAGGTATGGCCGACAACCCTATTAACACATCATAATTAGCGCCTTCAAAAGTGACCTGAACAGGAAGGATTTCATTAAGAAAAGTAAAATAGAACAAAACCTCAATAACAGCTCTAAAACTTTGTACAGCAATTGGAAGTGCGAGAGGAATGGCGGTGAATATGCTGTGATTTCTATTCCGAAACATGAATGCCATTATAAAAAGAAATACGGGCAAAACCATAAATAATGGAATTCTTGGGGGTAACGACAGATTGTAATAAAACCCAGTATTCCACACAAAAAACTGCAGAGCCAACCAAGAAAGGATACCGAACGAAGTTAGGAGTAAGGCTCGATTTCTTGTCGAAGGAGTTGAACTCATTTTTTTAACGCACGGTTAAGGCCCCATAATAGGATAAACAACAGAGCAGCAAAAAGTAAAACATAAGAAGCTTTAATCATAATCACGAACTTTAAAGTTGCATATACAACTGATTGATAAAAAATTTAGCCGCTCAATTTGTTAAGGATCAAGTTGATTGCATTTTCTCCATCTTTTTCCAAAATTCCACGAACTTCTGCCATGGCATTGTTCCAATGTGGTAAAACGCCTTCAAGGAACTCTTTGCCATTTTCAGTTGTGAACAAAACTGATTCGTCATCCGTCGAGATATATTCCTTTTCGATTAATCGGGTCAAGTTTCTGTTTACTGTCGATTTTTCCATGTGGAGCTTTTCCGATATGCGCTTTTGGTTAACAGAATTTGCTTTGGTAATCACAAAAAGGATACTCAATTGGCTATCGGTAATTCCAAAAGGTCTTAAGTGCTTTCTAAAAATGTTGGCAATGATCCTTTTGCACTTCATGATGTTTCCTGAAATACAAGCGGAAGGGTTGCATTGGTCAATATTGGGATATTTTGAATCGGATGACATCAGTCAAAATTAAAGAAATATAGTTGTATATACAACTATATCATTGATTTTATAAACCTAAAACCAAGTTTCATCAATTTAGGCTCTTTGGCAGGCTTTTTTGACCTATGTTCAATAAAAATCACATTATGAAACTATATATTTTAAGCTTTCTGTTGTTTTTTGGATGTCTACCACAAAATTCTCAAACCAATAAAAAGAAAATCCAGAAAGAAGAAGTAAATACTGAAAACAAGGATGCTATTACTCTGGAAATAGAAGAACCTGAAGATTACGCAGGTTTGAGAGAGGCAACAGGAGATTCGATTGAGGTATTGTATATGGCTGCGCATAAATACTATGATTTCCTTTATCATCCATATGATTTCGATTTGGAAATAAGTAAACTAAAGAAAATTCTTGGAGAAGAAGCTACAGTATCGATCCAAATGGTTGAAGCAAATGAATATGATGAAGAGTACAGCATACATACAGTCAGTTATACGGAAACTAAACTTGTTTTTTATGATTTCGAAGGAAAACACTCCGCAACCATTACAACGCCATTGTTACCACTTATCAATGGAATAAAAGTGGGGATGACCCAGGAAGATTTCATAAAAACGATAAAATTGGAGGAAAAGGAAGCCCCCAAAACCAATGTTTATAGCATTTTTGATGACTATGGTGCAATGGACTTTTCATTTAGAGCTGATACACTGTATTTAATAAAGGGCTATTACGAAGAGGGTGATTAACATTATTTAATTCGCTCCAGTTCAACCCAAAAAGGAAAAATCCTTTTTCGTTGCACCATGTAGAAGGGAACAAGCGAGCCTTTCATTTCAGAAAGGTTTACATTTTTCATGTCAATGATATCGGTTTTGGCATCGTTTTTCATTTGATTGACGACCTCGCCAGTTTCTAGGAACATCCTTCCCCCCGCTTCAACAGGTTTAATGAATTTAAACTTGATATTGTATGTACCCTCTTTGATGTTAACCTCCCATTTTCCATAGATTTCTTCTTGGTCCCATATGCCACGTTGGCCAGAGGCATCATTTCTGTTTAGGATAATCGGGTTTTCAAACGTAGTACCTATTGAGATCAAGGGCTGGTTCACCATATTTTCCGAAGCAATGAGCTCTTGATACATTGTATCCATTTCATTTTTAAGAACATTGGCCAAATCCATATTGTCAGCTACAATGTTTTGCTGTTCATTGGGGTCTTTTTTTATATTGAACAGGCCAAAATCTTCAATCGAGGCATTATAATTTGTTTGCCCTACCAACTTATAATCTGCTTTTTGAAGGGCAATATTGTGATACAATTCTGGATACCTACGCGCCCAATAAAAAAACAAAGATCTGCCTGCCCAATCCACATTTTTATCATTCAAAAGAGGTAAAAGGCTTTTACCGTCAATTTTTCTGTCTGAAGGAGTTTCCACTTGGCATAATTGTGCCAGTGTGGGCAACACATCGATATGGGCCGAAGTGGTTTCAATGCTTTTATTTCCTTTATAACGAGCAGGATATCTAAAGAAAAAAGGAACTCGCACCCCGCCACGGTAAACGCTCCCTTTTAAACCTCGCATACCATCAACATATCTAAGTTGCTGAGGTCCATTGTCAGTCATGAAAATGACAATGGTATTTTCAGAGAGACCAAGGGCATCAAGTTTCTTCAATAATTTTCCTATGTTGTCGTCAATATTGGTGACCATTGCATAGACCTTTCTAGCGTCCTCTTTGTCTTTTTCACTCATTTTTCGGCGAGCGGAATTATTTTTTTCAAAGGCTATGGACGGGTCAACATCAGCATATTGTTTGTAATAACTTTCAGGTACTTGCAAGGGTGTGTGCGGAGCATTAAAGGAGAGGTAACAGAAAAAAGGATTGTCTTTGTTGTTCTCAATAAATTGAATGGCATTATCCGCAAAAATATCCGAACAATAGCCGTTGTATTTTTCTGTTTCACCATTGTGCCAAAGAACAGGATTATAATAGCTGCGATTCCCTTCAAAATAAGTGGTAAAATCACCTACTTGACCCATTCCGCCAGAAAGGTGAATAAGGGATTCATCAAAACCCTGATCGTTAGGCCTACTGGGATAATTGTCTCCCAAATGCCATTTACCAAAAACTCCGGTGCTATATCCACCCTTTTTAAGCATTTCCGCTATGGTAATTTCACTTGGAGCCATTATGGCCCCTCCATTATAGGTGTCGCGAACACCCGTACGCAAGGAATATCGGCCTGTCATTAAACTGGAACGGGTCGGTGCGCATACAGGAGACACGTAAAAATTGTTAAACCGGACACTTTGTTTGGCAAATTCATCCAAGATTGGAGTTTTGATCTGGTCATTTCCAGTAATTCCCAAATCACCGTAACCTTGATCATCCGTAATGATGACAATAACATTTGGACGTTGGTTTTCTTGGGAGAGGCTTGAGAAAATTGCAAATAATACCAGAAAAGCTGTAAAAAGAGGCCTTTTTTTGACAAACATGACTATGATTTCCCTAAAAATACTCTAAAATTTAAAGAATCGGTCATGGTTAGTTAGAGGAAGCGCGTAGCAAGTCCATAAAACGGTTTACCAGCACAGTAAGTTCTTCATTTTGGGTATACATCAAGTTGTTTTTCCTTGAATAGATTCGGGCAAAAAGGTCGAATTTTACTCGAAACGCCATTTTTTGAACCTCTTGATCTTCATTTTTACGCAAAGCATCCAGTTTAGAAAACTCCTTTTGCCACCAACTAAAATTGACCTTGTGTGGGTGTGCAAAATCTTCAGAGAGCTGGGATTGTAGCTTGCTTGCCAGTTTTACCTCTGTTTTAAGCGCAGCATCCAGAGATGCAACTTGTTTTTTGTACGCTCTTGATTTTTGAAGTTGTTTGTGCTGCTTAACAAGACTATCTATTTCAATAAAGCCCTTGTAATCTTGTAACATGCGCTCGGATTGTTCGGAGGCAAATAAAAGTGTCTGATTTTTTTTGAATTGCCTAAACAAAGTATGATCTGCATGGTATTGATGCAGAATTTTATCGGTAGCAGAATCTTCTTTTTTCAGCTTTTGAAGCTGCAACCATTCAAATGCGCGTAAAATTTGCTCTGGAGGGGGCCATCTGTGTTCACCGTCATAAGTGATGAGCGTGCTATTGAATTTTATTAATTTTAAATAATCTTTGTTTTCCAACATTTCTCTGTAGTTCATATCCCTATCACCGCAAAGACCCACATAGGAATATTGATGAGCAGCAGGCATCTGTTCGTGGGAATACGAAAACCCTGCACCACAACCAATAACTCCGGCAAACTTATTGGTCAATGAGGCAATTGAACTGGCCAAACGGGAACCACCAGAAAAACCAGAGAGGTACATCTCACTTTCTTTAATGTTGAAATTGGAAAAGATATGGTTGAAAAGCTTGTTTGCAATATCAAAATTGCGCTCATACGGTCCATTTTTGGCGTTGTTGGAACAGACCAGAACATGACCATATTTTTCGGAAGCCGAAATAAAAGGCCGGACACCAATAACACCTCTACCTGCAGGCTCAAAAATAAAAACAATAGAGTTTAACTGATTTTGATTGTATGATTCCGGAAGGTAAAGTGCAAAAGTCTGATCAGTTGTTCCGGATACCAAAACAGAATCTTGGACCTTTCCCTTCTTTACTGAGTTTTGACCATGCAGAATGCCCCCGATTATTAGAAAAAGACATAAAATGCGAAACTTAGGGTACATATCCTATTTCAAAATACCTTCGTACTTTGTGCCGTCATGCAATAATGCCTTGGCAGCCAAAATGGCGTCGTCATGATTTAGATAATATTGGTAGAGCCCTTCGCGATAGAAATAACGCTTGATAATTTCGTCTTCTAGATTCTTCTTTATTTCTTTTTTATAGGTGTCTAGGGCCAATATTTTGCCTTTATTCACCGCCAGCAACAAATCCTTGTATTTTTCCTGAACCGCAGGCCCGAGCAAATGCTCATCACCGTTTATAGCGTCTTCCAAAATTTCCTCTGTTTCTGTGCGGAAAGAAAAGTCTTGGGCCTGTGCATAGCGTTTGAAGGCATCAAAATCCGAATCGGAAAAGGCAAAGTCGTTGACAGAATCAAAAGAGTTATCGTAGTAATAGTCCGTTGAAAAATCAAAGACAACATTGTTTTGTTGTAGCGCATCGATAAGCGTATTGGATTTTAGCGAAGCAATTTCAATATCTGGCATTACCCCACCTCCGTCTTGTACTTTTCGGCCGTTTCTTGTGGTAAACTCCTTGAAATCTGTATTGCGAACGGCATTTCCTTCTTGATCCCTGTTCCAATAATCCAATGATTGGATGCATCGCCCCGAAGGGGTATAATATCTAGAGATAGTCACTTTTAACTGTGTCCCATAAGTGAGCTTTAAAGGTCTTTGTACCAAACCTTTTCCGAAACTACGAGCACCCATGATCACTGCGCGATCTAAATCCTGTAACCCTCCTGAAACAATCTCGCTGGCCGATGCACTTCTGCCATTTACAAGCACCACTAATGGAATATCTAGATCTTCCGGTTGGTTCCTGGTCTTGTACTCTTGGTTAAACTTCTTGACCTTGGATTTTGTGGTCACAATAAGCTCTCCTTTTGGCACAAAAAGATTGGTAACGTTTATAGCTTCGGAAAGCAATCCACCTGGATTTCCACGCAGGTCCAACACCAATTTTTCAGCTCCTTTTCCTTTTAGGTCCCTTATCGCTGATTTGGTTTGGGAAGAAGCCTTTCTATTGAATTTTGAAAGAACGATATAACCGGTTTTATCGTCGATCATATCGTAAAAAGGAACAGCATCAACCTCAACACCTTCTCGTTTTAGGGTTGCGGTCTTGGTCTGACCTTGTCTTACGAAAGTAATATCGACACTTGTGTTGTTGGCCCCTTTAAGCAGTTCACTCGCATTGTCGTCAAAATCGGAAACTTTAATATCCCCAATTTTAATGATTTCATCACCGGCTTTTAAACCGGCTTTATCGGCTGGATATTCTTTGTAAGGCTCAACAATGACCAATTTACTTTCGTATGAGCGGACCAAGGCACCGATTCCAGAATATTCGCCTGCATTATTGATTTTATACGCCTCGACATCCTGCTCGTTTAAAAAGCGTGTGTAGGGATCCAATTCGTCCAACATGTTTTTGATTGCGGAATCCATAAGTTCGGCCGGATTGGTTTCATCGACATAATTCATGTTGAGTTCCTTAAAGAGCGTGGTGAAAATCTCAATCTGCTTTGCAATCTCGAAGAAATCACTTTTGAAACTGCTGCTTATTGCCAAAAAGGCAACAGCTATAATGGGGACAATGAATTTTTTAGTGCGTATTCTTTTTTTCATGGGATTCTTTCTTTAGAAAAGCTTCCAAAAGCTTATTTATGGAACCATCAACTTCATCATAATTGGGCATGGTATTACCAAGGTATAAAAATAGAAACGCAAAATTTCCCTCAATCTTGTTAAAAACTACATGCTTGTTCAGTCTATAAGCTTCGCGTAATAGTCGTTTTACCCGGTTGCGCTTTACGGCGCTTTTAAATTTCTTTTTTGGTGCAACAACACCCACTTTGATATTTATGCCGTCATCAAAATCGGTTTTTGTATAGAGTAATTTTAAAGGAAATGCGGTCAGGCCTTTTCCTTCGACAAAAAGTTGCTCAAATACCTTTTTGTTTTTGAGCTTTTCTTTTTTTTTGAAAGTCGAATCTTTGGAATCCATATAAAAACCGTCCCCTCAACGGGACAATTAGAGTAACGGCAAGTTACACAAATACGATAAGCTAGTAACCGCATTCTTAAAGCCCCCTTATGGGACAATTACTTTAACAATATAACCTAATCAAGTAATTTTTGGTGCACATTGTTTTCTTCGTTCACGTCGGCCATAAGCTGTGAAGGGTCTATAACAATGGCCTTTATGCTTTCAATCGGCTTATTGATAGTGAAACCGTAAGTTGGATTGGCCCAAGCCCAATCTTCCAAAACGGTTCTTTTTAAATTGGGATAAGGATTATCTTTTTCACCACGCATCATGCGCAAGGGAACATAAAAGGTTTCTTGTGTACCATCAGCATTTACGACCAAAATATCCAAAGGCATGGGCATATCCCCAATACGCTCTAACACAACCTTTGTTTTTTGACCTTCCGACTCAACGCTCTTAACTGAGTAATCGATGGTATTTGTGGTCTGTGTCCAGTCCGTCAAATACCAATCCAGTTCTATTCCAGAGACTTTTTCAGCAGAACGTTTAATATCATTGGGCACAGGATGTTTGAATTTGAAGTCCTCATAATATTTTTGAATGGTCTCCATCAATTTGTCCTGGCCGATAACATAACCTAATTGGGAGAGAAAAATGGATCCTTTACTATATGCGCCAATGCCATAGGCAAAGTTTGTGGAAAAACGATCGGCATGGGTGGTCTGAGGTTTTTCCAAACCAGAATTAACCAGAGCATAGTATCCTTTATAGGAACCTTCGAAAGGGTTTTCCTTACCCTCATCCATAATCTCATTCATACAAAGGCTGCTGATAAAGGAGGTAAAGCCTTCATCCATCCATTCATGTTTGGATTCATTTGTGGCCAAAATGTGTTGAAACCAAGAATGTGCCATCTCGTGCACTGTAACTCCAACTAGACTGCCAAAACTTCTTTTACCTGTAATAAGGGTGCTCATAGCATATTCCATTCCTCCATCGCCACCCTGGATTACTGAATACTGTTCATATGGATAGTTTCCAATATTTTTGCTGAAAAAACGCATGGTTTCTTCGGTCTTGGGCTGTAACTTTTTCCAATTTTCAATGATGCCAGCATCATTTTTGTATAAAAAATGAAGGGTTGGGCCGTCCTCCATCTCAACAACATCATGAATATACTCTGGGTCAGCGGCCCACATAAAATCGTGCACATTGGGCGCTTTAAAGTGCCAGGTCAGTGTTTTTCCTTTGGTCTTTACCGTGGTTCCAGGAGCTTCATACCCATGGCCAATTTCTTGAGGGTTTTGTAGGTAACCTGAACCACCGACGGTATAGTCTTTGTCAATAGTCAGTTTTACATCAAAATTGCCCCAAACACCATGAAATTCCCTACCGATATAAGCGTTGGGATGCCAGCCTTCAAAATCATATTCAGAAAGTTTAGGATACCACTGACTCATAGAAAGTGCAACACCCTCTTTACTGTTTCTACCCGACCTTCTAATCTGTATGGGAACTTGACCATTGAATTCCATGTCCAACACCGTTTTTCCACCGGCGGGAATAGGTTTTGCCAAATTTACCACCAAAACAGTCCCTTCTTCATTGAACGAAACGGGAGTACCATCTTGGGTTAAAGAATGCACATGCAAATAGCCCATTTCCCTTTCGGATAGTGAAGCGATTCGACTTTTTCCATTTTCCATCATTCGTTTATCAGGGTCTTTTACACTTTGTAAGCGTGCGTCCATTTCGCTTCCTGGTTGAAATGCATTGAAGTATAAATGGTAATAAACCCTATTCAACTCATCTGGAGAGTTGTTGGTGTACACCAATTTTTGGGTCCCATGGTATTGAAAAGATTTCACATCCATTTTCACGTCCATGGTATAATCCACATGCTGTTGCCAATACGAAGTGTTGTTTTGGGCAGGAAGGATTAAGGTTCCGGCCAATAAAGTAAAAAAGGACAAAAAAGCTGTTCTCATTTTATTTTGTGTTCTTGGTCAAGGTCATTTTACCCTTTGAAATATTGTCTGCCAAAAGAAGTGCGTTATAGGCATTGACCATTTTACCTGATTTTGAAATTTTATCGAAAGTAGAGGCATTTTCTGGGTCACCCGAAACGATCACCGAGGCTTTTGAACTCAAACCAGATTCGATAATAATCTGTTTAACTTGAGAGGCAGAAAGCTGAGGGTAGTAAGACCGGATAAGGGCCGCAACTCCTGCAACAGCAGGGGCAGCCATAGAGGTTCCGCCCTGAAAATCATATTCGTTATTAGGCAGGGTAGAGTATATTCCATCTCCAGGGGCAAAAACGTCTACATTTTGTTTCCCGTAGTTGGAAAAGGAAGCCACCATTTTAGACCCATACGTACTGGTAAGTGCACCAACCGTAATTACATTATTGGTAAACTCTGCACCTCCGTAATTATGATCATTAGGGTAATTTGGGTTTTCTGCATCATCCAAATTGTCTCCATCATTACCTGCGGCATGCACAATTAATACATCACGGGACGCGGCATATTTAATCGCATCATAAACCCATTGTGCATTGGGCGAGAATGATTTTCCGAAACTACAGTTGATGATTTTCGCACCATTGTCTACTGCATATCGGATAGCCATCGCAATGTCTTTGTCATATTCGTCACCGTTGGGCACAGCCCTAACACTCATCAATTTCACATTTTTGGCTACTCCGTTCACGCCTTTTCCGTTATTGCGTTCGGCAGCAATGATTCCTGCTACGTGTGTACCATGACTTTCTGTATCGACCCTGTTTTTTGGGTTTCCGTTACCGTACGATTTATCATTTAGGTCATATGGATTATCACCAACAGGCGTCCTTCCGTCAAAATCCTTGTTGAGGTTATAATTGACTTGCTCTGTGAAATAGGTAATTCCTTCAGAAAGCTCTTCCATAACACTGGGGATGCTTTCGCCATAGGAGAACATTTGGTTAAGCACCGCAATGTTCTGTTTCATTTGCTCTGTTTTGGCTTCAATACCCGTCAATTCTTTTTTGGTATAGGAACTTTTGCCCAATTCTTTTTTTACCGCCTCGTCAGCACCTTTTACTACTTGAAAAATTTGCTCGTACTGCTGTTTGTTTTGAAGCGCTTTGGGATATTCGGAATCAAGTTTAAGGCGAGCTTTCGCCCTAGCTGAAGCATCACCAATATTCAATCTCAGCATTCGAACATACTCCAATTGCTCATTGTAGGCCTCCCCTAAAAAATTATAGCCATGTACATCGTCTATATACCCGTTTCCATCATCATCTTTGCCATTGTTGGGTCTTTCACCTTTGTTGGTCCAAAGCACATCGTCCAAATCTTCATGCTCCAAGTCCATTCCGGAATCGACCACCGCAACCACAACTGTTTTTCCGTGTCTGTTTTTAATGATTTCCCGATACGCTCTGTCCACACTCATTCCCGGAATTGTATCCGAGATTAAATCGGCATGGCCCCAAGTTTTCTTTTGGGTTTCTGAGAGCTCTGTAATTTTTAGGGGAACGGTGTCAATATTTGCTACGGGGGTGGAAACTAAAGTTGTAGCGCCACAGCCCATCAAAAAAATTGATAAGGAAAGCGAAGCGAATGTTAGCCTGGAGTATTTGATGTTCATAATCTTATTTTGTTGAAATGTAAAACTTTATTGTGAATTGAATATTTCATCGAAGGAAAACAATTCGTTCAATCGCACCCCTTTTTCTGTTTGTTTTAGGGTACACAATTGATTGTGTGCATCATGTTCAAAGAACAGAAGTAAATTGCTTTCAACTGCGTTGTTCAAAAATTTGGCCTTTTCTTCCAAGGTCAGTAATGGTCTTGTATCATAGCCCATAACATATGGCAACGGGATGTGTCCAACCGTGGGAATCAAATCTGCCATGAAGACAATGGTTTTCCCTTTATAATTTATGTGGGGAAGCATCATTTTTTCGGTATGTCCATCAACAAAAAAGATACCAAACCCCAATTCTGATGTTTCAAGGAACGAAACATTTTTGTTCTGTTGTACAAAATTGAGCTGTCCGCTTTCTTGCATGGGAAGCAGGTTTTCTTTTAAAAAAGATGCCTTTTCCCGTGCATTGGGTTTTGTGGCCCATTCCCAATGATTATTGTTGGTCCAAAAACGCGCATTTTTAAATGCAGGCTCGTAGCCCGTTCTGTCTTTATTCCATTGGATGCTACCCCCGCAATGGTCAAAGTGCAAATGCGTTAAGAAAACATCTGTAATGTCATCCCTGTGAAAGCCCAATTCCTTTAAGGAATTATCAAGCGAATGATTGCCCCAACGGTAATAGTAGCTAAAAAACTTTTCAGATTGTTTGTTGCCGAGCCCGTTGTCTATTAAAATGAGATTATCTCCATCTTCAATAAGCAAACATCTGGCCGCAAGGTCTATCATGTTGTTTGAATCTGCCGGATTGGTTTTGCTCCAAATGGATTTTGGGACAACTCCAAACATTGCGCCTCCATCTAGCTTAAAATTACCGGTCTCAACAGGATAAATAGTCATTCAGAAAATAAATGCCGTGCAAAATAAGAAAAGCTTGATGCAAATAGTTAAAAAACATTGGTTTATTGGCCGTATTTTAACAAAATTAGTCGTCAGGAAATTGGTTTAGGAGTTTTTGCAGCTGTAATCCGAAATAAATCATGGCCTTGATTTCCTGAACACTCAACAAGCGTTCTTTTTTAAGAATGAATAACGATTTTCCGTTTGACTCTATGTGGTAATAGGGGTTGCTTTCTAAAAACAGAATGAGCTCATCATGAAACAAAGCTCGTATTTCTCTTGTTTTTTCACCACTTAAATAGAATCTTCGGTTAAAGTCTGGATGGTTTTCAATAGAGATGTCCTTGAATCCTGCCAACTTGTAAATTCGTTCCAGAAGCCCTTCTTTGTCCAAAGTAAAGACAGGAAAACGCTGCGACAATTCAATGTGCATTACAGTTGACTTTATAACTTCTTTGGCGACAAAAGCTCCTTCTGTAAATTCAAGGTCGAATACAGAACAATGGTCTTTTTCATCAATAAGATGGTTGTACAAATAACTAACCTCACGTGTCTTAAAAAAGATGAAATCGGATAAAAAACTGGTCTCTATGTTCTTCTCGGCACGATAGTCCCATGCAAGTTCGGCTGCGGTTTCTTCCAGATGGGATTGTCTTCGCGTAAAGTACTTTTCAATGGGTTTTAAAGTTCCCAACGGAAGTATTTTTCGGATGGCGAAGGGGTGTTTTGAATCGGTTTCGTGCTTATCCAGCCCTACAATTTCAATGCTTCCGCCTTTTTTTGAGAAAATATGCATATACGATTCCAGTCCTTCCATAGTGGTATGATCTACAAATCCACACATGGAAAAATCCACAATTACGTTTTGGTCTTCAGGAATGGCATCCAACTTGTTTTTGAGCTTAAAAAAATTGAGGAAGCTACAGAAGTATTTTACACTTACATAGTAATTTTTATCCTCATGCTCTTGAAAAAGCAGCACATTGGGTTTAAAAAAATTTCCAACAAACAGAAATGCGCTTCTATTGATAACAATATGGATTAGTAAAGTGGTAAGGATTCCCATCCCTATACCGGTAATGAGATTGGTAAACAGTGTGGTAATCAAAGTGGCCAAGAAAATTATGATTTGTTCCTTTCCAATTTTTGCAATCTTTCTAAAAGTTTTTGGAGTGGCAAGTTTATAGCCTGTATATACCAGAATAGCTGCTAGCGCCGCCAATGGAATTTTTTTAAGCTGCTCTTGGAACAATAGGATAAAAATGACCAAAAATGAAGCATGGAAAAAGTTTGCAGACCTATTTGTTGCCCCATTATGTACATTGACCGAGCTTCTTGCAATCACCGTAACCACATTTAGCCCTCCGACCAAGCCACTTAATGAAGTAGCGAGCCCCAATGCCTTCAAATCTTTGTTTACATTAGATCGCCGGGTTTGAGGGTCCAACTTGTCAACAGCTTTGATACTCAATAATGATTCAATACTGGCTATAAGGGTAATGGCAAATACGCTGACAATAAATTCTTTCTGCAACACTTTGGAAAAGTCTGGGAAAGCAAGATTGGAGAGCACATTTTCCGGAATAGAAATGAGATAAGACCCATCCATGGGAAATGGAAGGTTGAGCCACCCAAAAGAATAACTAAAACCTACGGACAAAATCAAAATCCACATGGGTGCCGGAATCAATTGAAAATATTGGTTTCTGATCTTAGAGTAAAAAACCATTATAAAAAGACTTATTATTCCAATTCCGGCCGCAACGAGCTCTTCTGCTGTCCCATTTTGGAAAAGATCTGTTAAGCCATTTGGAATTTGAGCCAACAACTTTACAATGGACCCACTTTCATTATTATGACCCACCATAATATGAAATTGCTTTGCAAAGATTCCCCAGCCAATTGCGGCCAACATACCCTCAATGGCGGAAGCCGGAAAAAAATCGGCTAGGCGCCCCATTTTTAGGAAGCCGAGCAATAACATCAATATTCCAGAAACGACAATAGCTGCCAAGGTGAATAAATAGCCTTGATAAAGATCGCCACCTCCCAGTGTAGTAATGGCTCCTAAAAGCACGATGACCAAGCCGTTACCGGGACCAGTGATGGTAACATTTGACCCGCCCAATAAGGCAACGACTGTTCCACCGACAATTGCAGCAATAATTCCAGAGATTGGTGGGGCATCACTTGCAATGGCCAGACCAAGCCCCAACGGAAGGGCAATCAGAGAAACCACAAAACCAGAAAACAGGTTTTTGGGCAGATCTTTGACAAATAGTTTAGTATGGTTGGTTTTTGGCGTCAATTGTTTTTTCTAACTATCAAAAGGTCGGTTGGTAAATCAGATAAAATATATTCTATGTCGTGTGGGAAAACCCGATCAAGCAGACCTGTTTTTTTTGGGGCGTTCATCACCAATAAATCTGCACGGACAACTTCGGCATAATGGCCGATGGAGTATCCTCTTTTTCCGAAAATACTCTGTGTTTTAACTTTTAAATCTTTCAGATAATCCTCGGGTATGGATTTAAGGAGTTTTCTAACCCTTGAGTCTTCGCGATGCCTTAAGCGCTCTTTTTTAATGGCAGCTTTTTTAAGGGATTTATCATCTTCAATGCTTACGGCCACTTCTTTTTGCCGAATTTCTTCAACTATGGTCAATTGTTTTGCGCCCAAAGCATTTGACACGTAAACTGCGATGGAAATAGCCAATGCGGTGCCTTCATCTTCCAATCCATTAACAACTACATGTTTGCACGGCACCCTTTCTTCAGAAGGTTTTATCAACAGCAATACTGAACAACAAACTTTTCTTGTCAACTTTCTGGCGATGGACCCTACATAAAATTGATAGAGGTTTTCATGTTGAAGGGCACCAAGAATAAGAAGATCAATATTTGAATTTTCACAGGTTTCCAACAACACCTGATCTGGCTTTCCTGTTTTCCATTCAATGGAAACCTCAAGACTTTTGTGTTCAATTTGTGATAGAATCTCGAGAATTTGTTGTTCTTTTTCCTTTGTTTTCACACCCACATGTAGCAGCAACAATTTAGCCCCAAAAAAATGAGTTATCCTAGAAGTTTCCATGATATTGATTTTCAAGGAAGGGGAGAAGGCAAATCCAAATAAAACAGTTTTAAAGGGTGGATTCAAGGATTCTTTCTTAAAGATTGAGGCCAATATAACACTTAATCAATTAAGAGCTAAAACGGCTTTTTTATAATAGTTAAATTTTTGAGGGAAAATCTGTATTTTTCAAGAAAACTAGAACAATGCTAGAGCTTGCGGGAATTATTATACTTGGAATTATTGCACAATGGGTTGCATGGCGTTTTAAATTACCTGCGATCTTACCGCTTATTTTGATTGGTTTGTTGGTTGGCCCCATCGCTACATTGTACACGGAAGATGGCGCAAAATTGATAGAACCTATTTGGAATGGGGAAAAAGGGCTCTTTCCTGGCGATGGACTGTATTATTTTGTTTCGTTGGCCATTAGCATCATTCTTTTCGAAGGTGGACTTACCTTAAAGCGCTCGGAAATCAAAAACGTTGGCCCCGTTATTACCAAACTGATAACCTTGGGGTCTTTAGTGACATTTTTTGGTGCAGGTATTGCAGCGCATTATATTTTTGGGCTTTCATGGCAGATCTCATTCTTGTTTTCGGCATTGATCATAGTTACAGGGCCTACTGTTATAACCCCCATCCTAAGAAACATTCCATTAAAAAAGGATGTTTCTGCGGTGTTAAAATGGGAAGGGATTCTCATTGATCCCATTGGGGCTTTGGCGGCGGTATTGGTTTTTGAATTTATAAGTGTAGGTGAGGGCAGTGCTTTCACCCAGACCGCATTGATAGAATTTGGTAAAATCCTGTTGTTTGGAACCACCTTTGGGTTCACGTTCGCCCACGCGTTGGCATTTGCCATCAAAAAGAATTTTATTCCCCATTACTTAATGAACGTGGTATCCCTTTCCGTGGTGCTGTTGGTATTTGTGGAATCGGATGTGTTTGCCCACGAATCTGGATTATTGGCTGTTGTTGTTATGGGAATGGTGCTGGGTAACATGAACCTGCCCAATCTTAAAGAGCTGTTATATTTTAAAGAATCGTTGAGTGTACTGCTAATTTCAATTCTATTTATTCTATTGGCGGCGAACATCAACATTAGCGATATGGAATTGATTCTTAATTGGAATACTGCCATCCTTTTTGCTGTAATTGTTTTTGTAATTAGGCCATTGGGTGTTTTTTTGAGCACGAGAGGTTCTGGGTTAAAATTGAATGAAAAACTGTTCATTGGTTGGGTTGGACCAAGAGGTATTGTGGCCGCGGGTATTGCCTCTTTATTTGGCTCAAAACTATTGGTCAAGGGAGTACCAGGAGCGGAATATATTACACCTTTAGTATTTATGGTCGTTCTGGGAACCGTGCTTTTAAACGCCACCACAGCGAGGGCCTTTGCCAAGATGATAGGGGTATTCTTGACAAAATCGGAGGGAATCTTGATTATTGGTGCTTCAAAAGTATCCAGGTTGATTGGAAACTACCTTAAGAAAAATGACAGGCATGTGGTACTTATTGACAACAATGACACTAATGTTGAAAAAGCAAAAAAAATAGGACTAGAAGCTATGTCGGCCAACATTTTTTCTGATACGCTAACGGATAATATTGAATTGAACGATATGGGCTACCTGATGGCGTTGACAGGCAATTCAGACATCAACAAGTTTGCCATTGACAAATTTAAAAAACAGTTTGGGGAAAACGGGGCATTCCGTCTGGTGAATACCGATGAAATGAAAGACCCGGAAAACAATCCGGAAGAAGGACTTTTTTCTCATACTGATGATTTCATCAAACTTATGGATGCCGTGCGTAAATACCCGGCTATCCATGAAATTGACTTGAGAGACAAGAAACACTATGATAATCTTATCGATATTACCCTAAAAGACAATGATATTGTCCCCGTGTTTACCAAATCACCAGATGGAAGCATAGAAATAATTCCAGCCAACAGTAAAGACTTCACTCCCAAAGGTGATGGACACAAATTGGTGTATCTCGGAAAAATGTTTGACATAGACTAACGCTAAGCCTAAATTTGACAAGACTTAGAATGTACGATATACTCTAACACTGTATTGCTCACTATCATTTTGAAAAGTAAGTTCAGGCCTAATCACAAGTCCTGGTACTGGACGTATGTCAAGGCCTACGGTAATATAATCTTCAAAATCAGAGTTCTCTTCCAAATAAGTGCCATATCCATAATTGGCACCCACTCCAAATGTATCACTCAGATGGTAACCAACTCGTGCACTTACTCCGAGGAAATCAAAACCTTCACCTTCTACGGTAATGTCACCAAATTCCCGATCCTTCCCTACAAAGTGAGTGTAATTAACTTCAGGACCCAAACTAATACATTTAGAAACTCCAAAAGAATAACCGGCAATTGCACCGTAAGTAAATGAGCTGGCATCACCAAGACTTCCCGTGGGTATACCTACACTTACACCTGCGTAATATGAATTAAATGCTTTCTCCAAATCCTCTTCAGTAATTTCATCTACTGAAATTGGAACATCTTGTGTGGTTTCTGTTTTTCTTTGGGCATTGGCAGCTACGACACATACCAAAAGTAATAGGCAAAATAAAATAACGGAATTATGGGTTGTAGTTTTCATATTGTTCTAGTTTAATTTATTCACTTAAAATTTTTGAATTTCGATGGATTGAAACTTATGTGTTTAGGAAGTCATAATTACTGAGCGCTATTTTTTTGAAAGTGAAACACGCCCGCTAAGAATAAAAGCGCCCAAGCTACCTTCTCCAAAAGCAATACTCCGATATCCCACAAATAGTACTATTGCTTCAAGGGGTCTCCAAAAGGGGCCAAGGCTATAGGTAAGACCACCTTCTCCACCCTCAGTTGCGGAAATAGCATACCCCAAACCTGCTTCTGCACCAAAAGCATTGCTGAATTCGTAGGCGGCTATAGCCGTAAGGGGTATATAACTTTCACCTTCTGTCTCAAAGCCGAAGTCTGTTTCTTTTCCCGTAAATCGTGTATAGCCGGCGGTTGCGCCAATTAGGAAATCATCACTTAGCTTATGATAATAAGCTACCTCTGTACCATAGGTAAGCCCATAAAAATCCTTTTCTTTACCAACATTATTTCCAAGGTATACCCCATAAGCAAATGAACCTGCTTCTCTAAAAAACCCACCCTCAGTATTATTATCCTCTTCTTCTTTAGACTCGCCCCATTCAGTATTAACATACTCTTTATATTCATTGACTGCTTTGGGATCCAAAAAAATATTTCTGGTATCCTTTATAAAATGTGAGGATTTCTCAGTTGATTTGGTACCTTCTTCCATATGATCTGGAATGCCGTCTCCATCGGCATCAGGTTGAGGACAACCTCTCAATTCTGGGATACCAGGAACTTTTGGGCAATCATCATCTGAGTCAAGCAATCCATCACCATCCGTATCCGGCTCAGGGCAACCTTTCCATTTAGGAGGACCAGGGTAATCGGGGCAGTCATCATCTTTGTCGTAGATTCCGTCACCATCGGTATCAATTTCATTTGATGTTGAACTAATATCTTGTTGCAGACGGGAATCTTCTTCGTCTTTTTTTTGTGAACAACAATTAAGACTTAATATTTTGAGTGTGGGATTTTCAGGTTTGTCCATGGTCATAACCTTACCCGTAAAACTGCCTTCAGCAGTTGCTCTATATTCGTACTTGGCATCATCAACAAACCGGGGATTATCCGAAATACAATCACATGATACTTTTGTGCTTATTTTAATATCCCATAATGCTTTGGGGTAATTCCATTCTTTTATGTTGGCTTCAAAGTGATAAGACCTTTTACAAAGATAATCTGAAGTGTACTCTTGCTTACTTTCAACAAACCAGTCTACTTCATTATTGGTTAGATAGTTATTATAGTAATCTTTTAATTCATTCTTCGTAGAATATTCAATTTGGCTTACAGATTTACCTGTGAAATATTGAACAAAGGCATCAAAATTTGGCGTATTATGAAAAGCAAAAATAGCTTTGTCTGTATAATCTTTAAAAGGGCCCAATTCAATACCTGAGACTTCAGAATCGAAAATTAAGGAGTTTTGAACACCCTTTACAGCGATTAAAAGATTTGTTCTTAAGGGGTGTAAGGTTGATTTATCATTTGCTAAAATTTCATTTAAGTGTGCTGCGCAAGGTTTGTTAGATTCTTTAGGTCCTTTGGCATTTTTTATAACATCTCTAAATGCATCATGGATTGTTTCTACCATTTCTACCCGTGTTGGAGGACGGTTATTTTGCGAATGAATTGGAAGTGTAAAAATGAGAGTGAAGATTGCTAAAACGAATAATCTTGTCGTAAATGATTTCATA
The DNA here is from genome assembly GCF_014698935.1 of Flagellimonas sp. S3867. Taxonomy (GTDB): domain Bacteria; phylum Bacteroidota; class Bacteroidia; order Flavobacteriales; family Flavobacteriaceae; genus Flagellimonas. Next base: position 683,582 of record NZ_JACVMN010000002.1, on the reverse strand, counting down.
ACACTTTTGGTTGGATACTAGAATTATCCAAATAGAAGATTTTAAAGAAGATGAAACAATACCTGAACTCAGGTATATTTTGTAGGAATTATGACCAAGACGGAGGTTCCTTTGCCCCGCTCGGAATCAAAAAGAAATTGTCCATTCATTTGTGTTACCCTAGACCGGATGTTCTTTAGACCAATTCCGCTGCTTTTCTTTTGTTCGGAAGATCCTTGGCCATTATCCTCAAAACTTAGTGTAACAGAATTTTTATGTCCGAACAACTGAATATCGACCAAAGAAGCATTGGCATGTTTGATGACATTCTGAAGCAATTCTTGAACAATTCTAAAAAGATGAGTGGAAATGTTTTCATTGAGGCTTTCGGGAAACTGAAAAGTGTTGAAATTTACTGTAAGTTGCTCCGTCTTCCCAATGGTATCCAACAATTCGTCAATGGCACCTGAGAGTCCTACAAGTGAAATTTCGGAGGGGGTAATACTGTGTGCCACACCTCTCACATCTTCGCATATATCATCAAACTCTTTTTGCATTTTTTCATCATCATATTTGGTGCTGAACAATCTTTTTAAATTGGCTATTTTGCTTCCAATATTGTCATGAAGCTCACCACCCACTCGTTTACGCTCGTCTTCTTGACCTTGTACAAAGGCGTTAAGGAATTTTTGTTGTTGAAGCACAAGTTTGTTCGCGAAGGAGTTCCTTTCCGTATAAATCTGCCCAACAACTAAAGTAAGTGTTATGGTAAGAAAAAAGATTTCGATTGCGGAGGCATAAAAAATTCCAGGGAGACCGTAAAACGAGAACTTTAAGAAACCAAAACTATGGTGCAATACCAATAAGATTGACCCCACCGCCATGAACAGGTATGAAATTGTAAAATAAGCTCCAATTTTTTTGTTGTGTTTAAGGTATACGAAGATTTCAAATACGATTGCACAGATCAAAAACACAAGGGATAGGTACCATAATTTCATAAAGAATTCAATGTGTACAGCATACATGGAATTTGCCATAAAATGAAGGAAAATCCGAAACACAAATTGAAAAACGATTACAATCTCAACACTTTTTTTGAGTTTTGGCAAATACTCCTTCACCATAAGAATCTGTTGGGCGAAAAGAACAAAAAGTACTGTTGATAGTTCAATTGAAATTACATAAATGGCACGCCCAAGATCAAGAGATACGGATGGCAATAACACATTGGTAAAGCCAAGGTAGGAAGCAATGAAAATTAACAGTACCGTTAGATAAAGACCATATAATAAGAAAAGGGTACGTTTTATAAATACAAATAAAAGAGTTGTAAAAAGAAGTGACAACAGAATAAGTCCAACATAAGAGCCAATGGCGATGCTTTGAAAGGAACCGGTGCCATAGTAGGTGTCTTTGTCCTGAATAGAAACATCGGTGGCCAGGGGTTTACCTTTGGATTTTTTAAAGAACAAAAAATAGGCCGCCTTTTCGTTTGGCATTAAGCGCATTGATACTTTCCAGGTGCGTTCTATAGATTGTTCTAATGTCCTTATTCCAATGTTTCCTTCTAGTTTTAAATCATCCTCGACAGCCTTATACACCTTAACATCTTCCAAGAATGGATATGAAAAGGACAAGATGATTTCTTTTGAGGTATTAGAATCATTTTTTAAAATAAACTTAGAATAGGCTTGTACTATATCAAAACTCAGATAAAAAAATGACCTATCGTCATCCATAGGGTTGAATCGATGGAGTGTTTTCATAGAAAACGGAGCATCTTTTTCAGAAACAAAAACCGTTGAAAAATCCTTAAGATTTTTCGAAAATGAGGCTTCACTTATGACAAGGGTATCATTGGAATGTATCGGAAATGAACAAACGGAAAACAGAAGAAAAAGGAACCAGCAATGATTATAACAATTGATTTTCATGGACAAAGGTTACAAGTTTAATACTGCTATCTACCCCCAGTTTGCGGTAGATGTTTTTTTTATGGGTTTCTACGGTCAATGGACTAATATGCATTGTTTCTGCTATATCCGGAACCTTATTGCCAGCGCATAAATGTTTTATTATTTCTTTTTCTCGTGGAGTTAATTGTATCCGTTTGTAAAATTCATCCTGTTTTAATGGGTCTTCTTTTTTGCCTTTCACCACACCTTCGCCATAATAAAAACTGCTTTCTTTAGAAACATGTTTTAGTCCGTCCAGCAGGTCTTCGGAAGAGCAGTTTTTTAGCAAAAACCCATTTGCGCCTTTTGCAATGGACTTGCTAACAATGGTTTTTTTGTTGTACATGGTAAGGATAAGCACTTTTATGACATTTCCCGTTTGCCTCAGCTCTTGCAGAATTTCCATACCGTTTTTATGGGGTAGGTTTAAGTCGAGCAAAAGAATGTTTGGCTTGTGTTTTTCAAGTGAGGCATATAAGTTGGAATAACTACTTACGGCATCCACAACCTGAAACCCGGAGAAATTTTGGATAATTGAACACAAACCATCTATTACGATTTGATGGTCTTCACAAATAAGGATTTTAAGAGGTTGATCGGTCACAGGCACTACATCTGTGAAGTAAGTTACAAAAGATTAGCTGTTTAATGACCTATTCGTCAATTGGTTTGGAGCATTCATGAATTTGCTCCGAAAAAGAAAAAAGGACCCACTTATTTTCACCCAATAAACCATTTAAACTTAAAATGATGAAAAAAATCTCACTATTTGTGGCACTTGCAGGTTTATTATTTGTTGGCTGCTCCAAAGATGATCAGGAAAAATGTTCGACATGTACATTTTCACTGGCGGAATTATCCGTGACTTCCAAATATTGTGATAAAGGTGATGGTAATGTAGAAATAACCACAGATGGTCAAACCCAAACTGTAAGCATGAATGGGGCTACATTTGATGATTTCATAGACGGATTAAAACGGGCTGGCGCAAATTGTAAATAAAAGATGTCAAGGAACAAAATTGAATGTCAAATCAATCATTCAACTTTAAAACGGCCATAAACGCTTGTTGCGGGATTTCCACATTTCCAACTTGGCGCATACGCTTTTTACCTTTTTTCTGTTTTTCGAGCAGTTTTCGCTTACGTGAAATATCCCCCCCGTAACATTTTGCGGTTACGTCTTTACGCAAAGCCTTTATAGTTTCCCTTGAAATAATTTTAGAACCAATGGCCGCTTGTATCGGAATATCAAATTGCTGTCTTGGGATAAGCTCCTTCAACTTTTCACACATTTTTTTGCCAATGGTATGTGCATTATCAAAATGAACCAATGCAGATAAGGCATCTACGGGTTGTGCGTTCAAGAGGATATCAACTCTCACCAATTTGGAAGTTCGCATTCCTATTGGGGTATAATCGAAAGAAGCATACCCTTTTGAAACGGTTTTCAATCGGTCGTAAAAATCAAAAACGATTTCGGCCAAGGGCATATCAAAAGTAAGTTCAACCCGCTCGGTGGTCAAATAGGTCTGATTGGTGATTTGCCCTCTTTTTTCAATGCAAAGCGACATTACATTCCCGACGAAATCGGATTTCGTGATAATCGTGGCCTTAATATAAGGCTCCTCAACCCGATCAACTGTAGACGGGTCTGGCAAATCCGATGGATTATTGACGATCAGTGCGGTTTCCCTGTCTTTGGTGGTAAAAGCGTTATAACTTACGTTGGGCACCGTGGTAATTACCGTCATATTGAATTCTCGTTCCAACCGTTCCTGGATAATCTCCATATGCAACATACCCAAAAACCCACAACGGAAACCAAAACCAAGCGCGGCACTACTTTCAGGAGTAAATACCAAAGATGCGTCATTAAGCTGAAGTTTTTCCATGGAAGACCTTAGTTCCTCAAAATCTTCAGTGTCAACAGGATATATACCTGCAAAAACCATGGGTTTTACATCCTCAAAACCTTCAATGGCATTTTGAGTGGGATTTTTGGCGTCTGTAATGGTATCTCCAACTTTTACCTCTCGGGCGTCCTTTATTCCGGTAATCAAATACCCCACATCTCCCGAGGAAATGATGGTTTTCGGAACCTGTTCCAGTTTCAAGGTGCCAATCTCGTCGGCAAAATAGTCTTTGTTGGTAGCAACGAATTTTATTTTTTGTCCTTTTTTGATTTCACCATTGATGACCCTAAAATAGGTCTCAACCCCACGAAAAGGATTATAAACCGAATCGAAAACCAATGCTTGAAGTGGCTCATCTGGATTTCCATCCGGCGCAGGTACCCTTTCAATAATTGCGGTTAAGATATCTTCAATTCCAATCCCCGTTTTGGCACTTGCCGGAATCACTTCTTCAGCATCACACCCCAACAAATCAACAATATCATCCGTAACCTCTTCAGGACTGGCACTTGGCAAATCGACTTTATTGAGTACGGGTATGATCTCCAAATCATTCTCTAGGGCCAAATATAAATTGGAGATGGTCTGTGCTTGAATGCTCTGTGCTGCATCAACAACCAATAACGCACCCTCGCATGCTGCAATAGAGCGCGATACCTCATAAGAGAAATCAACATGTCCGGGAGTGTCTATTAAATTCAAAACATAGGTTTCTCCCTTGTGCACATACTCCATTTGAATGGCATGACTTTTTATGGTAATGCCACGCTCTCGTTCCAGGTCCATATTGTCTAAAAGCTGATCTTGTTTTTGACGCTCTGTTACAGAACCGGTAAAGTCCAACAGACGGTCGGCCAAGGTGCTCTTGCCATGATCAATATGTGCAATTATGCAAAAATTTCTAATCTTCTTCATTAATAGCTATTACCCAATAAATTGGGAGTGTTTCAGAAATGCAAATATAGGCCTTTTCGACACCTCAGAATGGGATTTTTGGAAATATGAAAAAGGGACAAATGGATGGCTCTAAAATATTTTCTTAGATTTGATATTGAACCCCAAACTCAACTAATGCGAATCACCTGTATTTTTTTATTGGTGTTTTTGACATCTCACATTCTGACTGCACAAACGTATCAGATTAAAGGAAAGGTAGTTGATAGAAGTAACAACGCTATTCCATTTGCCAACATTTTACTGCTTCAAGCTTCGGATTCCACTTTTGTGAAAGGCACCTCGGCCGATGGTACTGGCAAGTTCGCACTTTCTGAAGTAAAAGCTAATGTGTATTTATTACAAGCAAGCTATGTAGGTCGAGGCTCCGAACCTAGGGCTTTGGATGTTTCAAGTGATATTTTGTTGGGAGCACTGGTAATTCCGTTGGAAGAAAACAGTTTGGAGGAGGTTGTAGTGACATCGCAGCGGCCAAAGCTTCAAAGATTAGCAGACAGACTGGTCTTTACGGTTGAAAACACAGTTGTTTCCCAAGGAAGTTCATGGGACATTCTTAAAAGCACACCGGGTGTAATTGTTAACCAAAGCGATCTGCAAATTAGGGGACAGAGCGCAACTGTATACTTAAATGACAGAAAGGTTCAGTTATCGGGACAAGAGGTTAGGGATTTGCTGGAAGGACTTTCTGGGGCCAATATAAAATCCGTTGAGGTCATTGCCAATCCTCCCGCACAATATGATGCAGAGGGAGGGCCTATTTTGAACATTGTTACAAGCAAGAATATTGTTCCGGGTTATAAAGGAAGTGTGAATGGCACATATACCCAGGCAGTTTTTCCAAAGTTTGGAGTTGGAACAAGTCATTATTACAAAACAGAGAAGCTGAATTTATTTGCCAATTATAGCATAAGCCCAAAAAAGGAAATTAGAAAAGCGATCAAGGGCATCAATTTTATTGACTTAAATGAAACTGTATTTTCTAATTGGGACACCAACTATGATCAAACTACCAGATCAAAAGCTCAGAATGCCAGCTTAATCCTGGATTATGATTTTGATGACAAAAACAGCCTTAACCTTGCAACCAACTTAGCAACTAACCCAAATTGGGAAAGAGCTACAAACCTGAACACTCAGATCAGAAATGGACAAAGTCAGTTGGACTCCACATTCACAACCCAGAATATGGAAAATGTAGACAATACCAACTTGGCAGTAGACCTTACCTATGTGCACAAGATGAAAAAACCGGGAGCAAAGCTTTCTTTTAATGGCCATTACACCTATTTTGATGGTGTTTCCAGCCAGAATCTAACCTCTTCATATTTTGACAATGGAGGTAATTTTTTAAGAAATTTTGGATTTGACACAGACGCTCAACAAGACATTCAGATTTTTACGGGCCAAACGGATTTTGCCACTCCAGTTGGTAATGCATCTGTAGAAACAGGCCTTAAGATATCTTCTGTTGCGTCAAAAAATCGGATTGACTTTTCCAATTTCATTGGAGCTGACAACAACGTGGATGCCTCTTTATCCGATCGGTTCAATTATGACGAAAATGTATATGCTGGATATTTAAGTCTAGTAAAGAATTGGGACAAATGGTCAATGAAGTTAGGCTTAAGGGGTGAATTGACGAAGGCCACAGGAACGTCACTTACTTTAAACGAAATAAACACCTTAGATTTTTTTGAACCCTTTCCCTCTGTTTATGTCCTATATTCTCCATCTGCAAAACACAGCTTTGCATTCGATTATGGGCGAAATGTAGATCGGCCAAAATATAATGACTTGAATCCGTTTCGTGTTTTCTTCAATGAAAATGATTTTGAGGAAGGAAACCCTGGATTAAGACCCAGCTTTAGCAATAATTTCAACTTTAATTACACTTTTAACAGCGAACTGTTCTTTGATGTTTATTATCGTGATAATGGAGAGAACATAGCTTATTTTGTTTTTCAGGATAATACCAATCAAACTCTTGTGGAGCTAAAACAAAATGTTTTGGACAGCAAATCATATGGAATTGACCTAACGTTGAGCAAAAGCATTGCACCTTTTTGGTTTTTGTATGCATATACCTCGCTTTTTCATGAAGAGGAAACATTTTTGGCGTCGGAAAGCAATAATCAAGTGTACACAAATTCAATAGATGGGGCTTACGCCTATCTGGCCAATTACCTTACCCTTTCGAAAGACGGAACTTTTACCGGTGAGGTCACAATGACATATCTATCCAAATTCTTATTTGGCTCATATGTTTCTGATGATCAGCTTAACATGACCCTTGGTCTAAGAAAATCTCTATTTAAGGATAGGATTACAATTTCTTTGGCTGCCGAGGATATTCTTGAAAAGTATGTTCCTACCTATGCATCAAGGTACTTAAACCAAGATAATTTTTATAGAAGACGGGCAGAAACCCAGTTCATTCGTTTTGGACTCACCTATAATTTTGGAAATTTCAAACTGAACGACAATCAGCGCGAGATTGACAAAAAGGAAAGGGAACGACTGCAAAATGAGGAATAGCCATTTGAATCTGTGGTATTTTGTATTTTTGCAATCCAAAAAAACAGGATTTGCCAAAAATTGGAGACATAGAACTTCCTAATTTTCCGCTACTTCTTGCCCCTATGGAAGATGTAAGTGATCCACCCTTTCGTGCTTTGTGCAAAGAGCAGGGGGCGGATGTGGTGTACACCGAGTTCATTTCATCTGAAGGATTGATTAGAGATGCGGCCAAAAGTGTCATTAAATTGGACATTTATGAAAAGGAAAGACCCGTTGGAATCCAAATTTTTGGTGCGGAATTAGACTCCATGTTACAAGCGGTTGATATTGTCGAGAAATCCAATCCTGACATTATCGACATTAATTTTGGCTGTCCAGTAAAAAAAGTGGTCAGCAAAAATGCCGGTGCAGGAATTTTAAGAGATATTCCGCTAATGGTTAAATTGACCGAGGAAATTGTTAAGAGAACTAGCCTCCCAGTTACCGTTAAGACCCGATTAGGATGGGATACCAACTCTATAAAGATCGTTGAGGTGGCCGAGCGCCTTCAAGATGTGGGAATCAAAGCTATCGCCATTCACGGTCGCACAAGAGTTCAAATGTACAAAGGAGAAGCAGATTGGAAACCCATCTCCAAAGTAAAGAACAATCAAAGAATGCATATTCCGGTTTTTGGTAATGGCGATGTGGATACTCCTGAAGCTGCGCTAAAGATGCGTGAAAAATACGGATTGGATGGCGCTATGATCGGCAGGGCCAGTATCGGAAATCCATGGTTTTTTGGTGCAGTCAAACATTATATTAAAACGGGAACTCATTTACCCCCGCCTTCGATGACGGAGCGAGTAGAAGCTGCTCGTAGACACTTACAAATGTCAATCGATTGGAAGGGTGAAAAATTGGGCGTTTTTGAGACAAGAAGACATTATACAAACTACTTCAAAGGAATTCCACATTTTAAGGAATATCGAATGAAAATGGTCACAAGTGATGACGCAGCGGATGTATTTGCTGCCTTTGATGAAGTCTTGGAAAAGTTTGGCGATTTTCAATTTGCTTAAGCGGAAATCAACCTTTGGTTTATCCGACTACTCGCAATTTTCGAGGAAACAAACCCTAAAACAACAATAGTTGCCAGGACGATAACGAGATTCATTACATTGTATTCTACAGGATATGCCAAGGAAGGGGTTATTTTTAACCATCCGAAGGCCAATTGAGACCCAATCAAAAGGGATCCGATCAAAACGCCAATTAGCCCTCCTAAAGTGGTGACCAACAAACCCTGTGTAAAATATATCGCTCGCAATTCTTTGATAGTTGCTCCAAGGCTGAACAGGGTTTTTGAATTTTGTTGTTTGTCCAAAATCATCATAATAATAGCTCCAACAACATTGAAAAGCGCAATGATCAAAACCAAGGTAAAGATTAAATAAGTGGCCAGGTTTTCGGTGTTTAGCATGCGATAAAGTGTTCCATTTTGTTCTTGTCGGTTTAAAAGCAGCACTTTATCTCCCAAAATGGATCCAATCTTGTTTTTTACCTCGTCCAATGAGGACTGCTCTTTCAACTTAAAGTTAATACCTGAAATTTGTGTGCTGTCTTTTTCCAATAAAGCTTGCACAAGTGGAAGCTGTGCAATAACATATTTTTTGTCCAAATTCTCTTCAACCGCGTAAACTCCGCTCAGCACAATGGGCAACTCATTATATGGTTTTGAATTCAGACTTTGTTGTGAAAAGGAACCCTCTCCGGGTTTTGGAACCAAAACCGTCATTGGACTTTGGTAATTATCAATAGGAACCCCCAGTTGATTGTAAATACCAATTCCGGCAACACCGTTATATTCCATTACACCCCAATTTCCAAAATATAAAGTACTGTCGACTCCTGTAACCGAACGATAGTTATTGTCCACACCTTTAATATATGCAATGCAGCTCTTTTCTCGAAAAGTCATATAAGCCCGCTCTTCCAATTCCTTTGAATAGTTGGCTAACCCTTCAACATTTTGCAATGCATCTTCTTCACTTTTTGAAATGGAAAAGTACTTGCCCGTGGTCGGAAATGCCTTTAAATCGGGATCAAAGGTGTTGGTAAAGGAAAGACTGAAAGTTTTTAATCCTGCAAAGGCAGAAAGCACAACAAAGAGTGCTGCCGAGCCTATTACAATGACCAAAAAAGTGATAAAATTGATAATATTTACCGCATTTTGGCTACTCTTGGATCGGAGATAACGCTTAGCGATATAAAAAGAAAAGTTCAAGATTAGGATTTCTTTCGTTTATCTAACAAATCTCTATTTTCAATAGGGTTTTCATCCCCTTTAAGGGATTTTTCAATGTTATCAATGTACTCTAGTGAATCATCTAGATAAAAGTTGAGCTCCGGAACACGGCGAAGTTGATTTTTGGTACGCTGTGCTAGATCGTGTTTGATTAAACTTTTATTGGACTTGATTCCCTCGAGTAATTCATTGGCACTTTTATTCGGAAAAATGCTTACATACACTTTGGCTATGGATAGATCGGTGGTCACATATACTTTGGAAACTGAGATCAAGGTTCCCTTTAGACCACCATCTATAGCAGCGCGCTGCAAAATGTCGACAATATCCTTTTGAATGATTCCAGCTATTTTTCGCTGCCGTTGTGTTTCCATAAGTGCAAAATAACGGAATAAATGACGAACCTCATGATATGATACCCCAACAGTACGTATTTTTGATATTAAGCAAGAGAAAAGCAGTTAAAATTGTAGCTATGGATAAAATAGAACATATTGGCATTGCGGTAAAAAACTTGGAAGATTCCAATGCCTTGTTTGCCCAACTTTTAGGAACTTCGCATTATAAAACTGAAGAGGTGGCCTCTGAAGGAGTGCGGACATCTTTTTTTAAATCTGGTCCAAACAAAGTGGAACTATTGGAGGCAACAAACGAAGAAAGCCCTATAGCCAAGTTTCTGGAAAAAAAAGGAGAGGGGATACACCATATTGCTTTTGCTGTAGATGATATTAAAGCGGAAATCCTAAGATTAAGAGAAGAAGGCTTTATAGTCTTGAACGAAACACCTAAAAAAGGAGCTGATAACAAACTGGTAGCTTTTTTACATCCGAAGGGAACAAACGGGGTTTTGGTAGAGCTTTGCCAAGAAATAAAGGTGGAGTAGCACAGTAAAATTTTGCGCTGTAGCAAAATAAGTAGTAATATTGCATCCGCAAAAATGTAGGTCCTATAGCTCAGTTGGTTAGAGCACCTGACTCATAATCAGGGGGTCCATGGTTCGAGCCCATGTGGGACCACCAGAAAACACAAGGCTTCAGAGAGATTATGCTTTTTGAAGCTTTTTTATTTGCACATAATTTGCACATAAAATTGGATTGATCGGCTCCTGAACTTTTTTGGTTTTAAATGATTTCAAATTTTATTTGATACTAGCCATTTGGGAGCTAAGACTTAGAAGAAGGAAGAAGAATTTATTTGATTCCTTTGAAGAACTCTTCTAAGGTTATTCCATGGATTTTGAGAATCCTTATCAAGGAATTAATGGTAAAATTTTCACCTTTCTCTATACGCCAATAGTTTTTTCGTGGAAGCCCGTTCTCCACCGCGAAAGCTTCATAACTTGTATATCCGCTTCTAATCCTTAGCTCCTTAATGCGGTCAGCAATGGCTTTCCTTTCTTTTATATAATTGGCTTTTTGCATGGGCGGAAAGTTGCGGAAAACGCCGGACACATATTACGTCATATATAGCGTGACATTTTTGTTATCTTTGTTTCTGTATTACAGTCTTTTAGATTATAATAGTCAATGGTGATAATCAAATTGCAATAGTGGCATCAATACATGTTAATTTAAAATATGTGCTTTGCTTGACAAAAGAGACGGACGAATTGTTCATGGCCTCGTTAGAAACCTTAATGAAGTCGAATAGCTCTGACTTTATGGTCTACAAAGTGTTTGATAATAAGTTTGAAAATTTGCCGGGACTTGAAGAATGGGCCAATGTTATAGAAATCGATTTGGAAACATTCACCCAGCTTCATTTAAACCTTTGTTACAAGGTTGGTAAGGAGGTTAGAAAAAGATGATTATATTATTCTATCCAGAAACCCAATATAGGAATTGACTTTTAGGTAAAACTCCTCAACACCATAACCCCCTATTGAGAGTAACCTCCTTTCTAGTCTTGCATACTCTTTCATTTCCATGCCATTACTATATTTCAAATAGTTTGACCATAATAATTGTTTGAAATCCTCAGTAGAAGCAATCTCGACTGCAAGAATAATGGGCACTATGTTTTGAGGTTGTATTAAATTCACTCTATAGGCTATATATGGCTCAATTTAAATTTAGTGATTAAGTTAAGCCAAAAGCTCCATTTCTACATAATGATAAGCAGTTTGTATGGAATTTTGTTATAAATTGCTACAATAGACATATTTATTAACCTTTTTTAATTTATTAAATGAAGAAATTAAGTTTAGAACAACTGAAGTTGGAGGATAACAACGTAATTCCTCATGAACAGTTAAACCGCATCTGTGGTGGAAATACTGAACCGTCTACAGGTAGAATAGATATTTTTAGGCAGCCTCTTCCTTGATAAGAAAGGCATTCAACTTTTCCAAAATCCAGCCAATATGTGCTTAGCAAATTCCCATTGGTCTTGGCTAAAAGGAAAACTATCGTTTTATTAAACTTTAAATAATCAAACCTCTTTGAAAAACTTCAAAGCAAAACCACAAAAATCCTTTATTATTTCTTTATCGAATGTGAATTCAGGCCTGTTTCCCAAATAGTTTTTTGATGTAGGAGTAATTTCTTCCCCTTTTTCAAGTTCTTCGAACGAGATACATTTAATATGTTTTTTACTAAGATGAATGATTAATGCATTGTGATAGGGATAATTTTTTGGCAAATCCGATCTCTTAAAATTTCCATTCGCCCTAAACTTTACTTCAACAAAATAAACGTTCCTTGTATTATTGTCTTGAATTACAAAATCTGGCATTCTTCGAATTTCATGAGCTACATCAGACCTTACTCCTTTTAGTAAATCCATTACCCCTGGAATTGTATTTTCCATCCCATATCTGAAAACGTTAAATCCCATACTTAGAAAGAGCTCTTCAACCAGAGTTTCTGCAATTCTTCCCTTGATCATTCCATATCTAAAATTTCTATCCTTTTCGGACAGGCCGATTTTGCCTTCCATGGTTTATCCTCAAATAATGTTGACTGTTTTCAATATGACCAATATTAGATTCAAGCCTCCAATAATTATAATAGACCAGGTCAATTCCCTTTGCCTCTTGGATGATTTTTCTAGATTAGCAATTAATTTTTCATTGAGTCTGCGATTTAACTCTGCATTACCCTGTTCAGCTACTTGTGTATAATAAGTGGTTCCCAAAACAACATTTGAGGCATAGTTTACCCTTGAAATTTTACTTTGACATTCTTCTACAACCTTTTTTATCAAATCATCCGCACAACCTTTCGGATAATCAGCAGGGATATTTACTCTGCTCATCGTTTGTTAGAACTTTTGGATTGAAAACAAGTTAGTAATTATTCGACTGATCTCTAGAAAGATTCTTTATCATTAAATACCTTAACACAAATGTAATGTTATTCTTACGAAATTGTTTTACATTGACAATTGCAAAGTTTCCCTCAAATAACTAACAAACATTCCTAAACGTTAAACCAAGCACCATGATGAAAAAGCTACCTTTTTTATGCACATTCTTGATACAGATATGTACCGCCCAAATTCAGAACAGTTCAGGTAACACTCTTTTCTTTACCGATCGAGCGGAACAGGTCAATGTAAAGGCAACTGGATCCGAAAAATCTCAATCATTCGAACTTGGAATATCAGCCAAGTTGAACTCCTTGTTTTGGAACGACAATTGGTCCTCCATAAGATATTATGGAGTTGACACGAAAAGGAACGGAATTAGTATTAAGGGAAAAGCGGACTCTACGGTTTCTACGTCTTCAGGATTGATATTTAAAGGAGGATTGAGTTCTAAAACAGGTATTTTTAAGGAATCCCCAAACAATAAATGGTTCTTGTCAGCTGGAATTATCAAAGGAACCGATAAAATTAATCGTTATGCACAACGAAAAACGGCTTATTCATTTGGTTTGGCAATGAAGTACACCTATGAAAACAGGTCAGTGTTCTACGATACAATAAGCATGTCAAAGAACGCCAAGTATGCGAGTACCATTTCCATAGATGGCCATCTGGAATTATATCCTCGTTGGAAAGCAAAAGGAGCCTCTGTGGGCTTTACTGGAGGGTACCGTCGCGATACCAACGCCGATGATTTGAATGGTTTCCAAGACCTCCCGTTAGCCTTTACTGATGCTTTAATTGCGCAGCTCTCTCATGAGGATGGTAAGATTGGCAGACATGAGTACCAAAACAATTTTTACGCTAGTGCTTCACTTCCTTGGTTTTTCTATAAGCAACGAAAGGACAAACCGAGCAGTATTGAGCTTTTTTTGGGAAAGACGGCCATAGTACCTTTCTGCCATGTTACCTTTGGTGACCGCAAGGTTCTTAATCCAGGGGTATCCCTTTCTTTTGCTGACATTGGTATGAACCGAGACAGCTTTCAAGATCTTTTTGCAAGCAGCTTTCATATTGGCTTAGATTGGATTCAAAAAGATGGAGAGTGGTCAGGACCTATATTATTTTTCGGGGGTAATATAACAAGCAAGAAACTGTTCAAACATACACCGATTGCTAGATAGTTTACGAAAATTGGTTATAATCAGCTTCTCTCTGTTAGTTTGAAGGAAATAAGTTGGCAATTCTAAATCTCTTTAGCGGTGAGAGTTGTCAATTTCTTTATACAACTATTGAACTAAATTTGTAAGGCCCTTTGCAAGGGCTTTTTTATACTTGACACATTCTTGGCGATCAGAACGGAATATCGTAATTTTCCTACTTGTACAAACTATACCGATCAATGACCATAAATGATATTCTCAAAGGCTCGAAATATTCTGAAGAAATTTTTAATGATGAAGCTGTAGATAGGCTAAATGCAAAAATTGAAGTAAGAGTTTCGAGAGGGAAAGATACTCCATTTGTTAAGTGTCTTAAAAGAAACAAAGATATTCAGCTCAAACCTGAAGAGGTAATACGACAGCTTTTTTTGGACAAGTTGTTAACTGAATATAATTATGGCAGAAGCAGTATTCAGGTTGAATATCCAGTGAATTTTGGAAGACAGACTAAACGGGCAGATATTGTAATTATAGATAAGGAATATGATTCTCCGTACATAATAGTCGAATTAAAAAAGCCAAAATTTACTGATGGGAAGGAACAGTTGCGTTCCTACTGCAATGGTACGGGAGCTCCTTTGGGAGTATGGACAAACGGGGAGCAAATTGAGTATTACCATAGAAAAGATCCTAACTACTTTACTAACTTAATCGACATACCGAAGTCTGCTGAATCCTTATCAGATTTTCTAGATACTCAAAACAGGTTCACTTATTTGGACTTAATTCTTGAAGACAAACTACAAAAGAAATCTTTAAAACAAATCATCCAAGAACTCGAAGATGAGGTTTTGGCTAATGCAGGAGTGGATGCGTTTGAAGAACCTTTTAAGCTGATATTCACTAAACTATGGGATGAGAAAAAGCATCAAAAGGACCTAGGCAAAATTGAAACTTACCTTGATGCAGTTGGTATTGATAATATTTATGACTTAAAGAAAGATGAGTATAAACAGCACTACGAAAAGCTTAAAGAGAAACTAAGCTTACTTGATTTTAGAGCCTCTGGCACAGAATCTGAAGTATACGACCGAATAGATGGACTCTTCAAAGAAACTCAAAAGGAATGGCGTGATATTTTTCAAGAAGGTACCAGCATTGAGCTATCAAGATCTCACACCTCTATTGTAGTTTCCTATTTACAAAATATCAAACTATTCAATTCAAATTTAGAGGTTGTAGATGAAGCCTTTGAATATTTGGTGAACAAGAACAACAAAGGAAATAAAGGACAATATTTCACCCCGAGGTATGTCATAGATATGTGTGTGAAAATGTTAAATCCGCAACCACATGAAACTATGATAGACACAGCTGCTGGTAGTTGCGGATTTACAGTACATACCATTTTCCATGTTTGGCGAAAATTAAACCCTAACGAAAACCATCTTTTTACAGCTGAGGAAAAAACTGATGAACAAAAGGCATATGTACGGGATAAGGTCTTTGCGATGGATTTTGACAAAAAAGCAGTACGGGTTGGAAGAACTTTAAATCTAATCGCGGGAGATGGTGAAACTAATGTGTTACACATGAATACCTTAGATTATGACCGATGGAATGAACTGAAAAAAGAGAAATCTTGGACTAGAACATACGACAAAGGTTTTGAGCGGTTAGAAGCTTTACGTACTGATAAAAAAGAATCTAAAGGAAAGGCTAATTACAAAGAATTTCGGTTTGATATTGTCATGGCCAACCCACCATTTGCAGGGGAAATAAAGGATAATCGTGTTATCAACCAGTATGATTTAGGGCATAAATTGGATGATGATTTTGAACGTGTAAAGGTTCAGGAGAAAATCAGTCGAGATATCTTATTTATTGAACGGAACCTAGATTTTTTAAAACCTGGGGGAAGAATGGCTGTAGTATTACCCCAGGGTCGTTTTAATAACTCCAGTGACAAAAGGTTAAGAGAATACATAGCCAAGCATTGCAGAATTCTAGCTGTTGTTGGATTACATGGTAATACTTTCAAACCTCATACTGGAACAAAAACGTCGGTACTCTTCCTACAAAAATGGAATGATAATCCTGAAGTAGGAGTGTTATGCCCAAAACAAGAAGATTACCCTATATTTTTTGCCACGCAACTGGTCAAAGGAAAAGACAATAGCGGAGAAAAACTCTACTATGCCATTGAAAAAGAAACCACAACTGACCCAAAAGAGGCACGGCAAGATAGGTGGTATCACTACATTGTTGCCCATGATTTGTACAATCATGGAAAGTTTGTCATAGAAAAAGGGTTTAAAATGCAGGTGGACTATGAAACCTCAACGGGCGAAATCATCAAAAAGGGAACCATGCTATCCGAAGACCTTGTAATAGATGAAGGGGAAACAAGTGATGGAATAGCTGAAGCTTTCATGGAATTTTCCAAAAAAGACCCGCATCTCGATTTTTTTTAGAGAGCCCTTTCAATAAAATTCGATACAAGAATTTGTTGGAAGGGCTAGAAATTTCAGAGATTGACTTTTTCGAAACACAGTCAATAGTAGATTTTAGAATTGATTCTAATACTTATTTAAAAGAATATTTAGAGTCTGATAAACTAATTGAATTAAAGAACCCTTTGAAAATAGGGTGTATCTCAAAAAGTGTTCAGAATTTTGGGGCATACTCCTTGACAAATTTTATAAACTTCATAGATTCAGGTATTCCTTTCCTGATGACCGAAAACATAAGACATAATTATATTGATTGGGATATACACAAATATGTCGATAAAGAAAGCCATGAAATGCTTTATAAATCACATTGTAGAAAAGGACAGGTATTGATAACAATGGCTGGAGAATACCTAGGTAGAGTTGCTGTTTATAACAAAGACGAGATATGTAGTTCTAATCAAGCCATCGCTAAAATAACTCTAAATCCGGAACACAACCCCTATATAGTTTCCACTTTTTTGAATTCTGAACACGGACAAAACCAAATAAATAGGTTAAAAACTATTACGGGCCAGCCCAATATCAATATGTCATTAATTAAAGAACTAAAAATACCTGATTTTAGTTTTGATATTGGCAGAGTCATAGAGGGCTTAATTTCCCTATCAATTAAAAAGAGAGAGACCGCATCTCATATATATAATCAGGCCGAACAAATCTTGATGGAAGAAATATGCTTACAAGATTATATAGTAAACCAAGGTCAAACTAATATTAAGACTCTAAAAGAAAGTTTTTTAGAAACGGGCAGATTAGATGCAGAATATTATCAAAAAAAGTATGATGAGATTATCAATCATATTACTCAAAATTATAACTATGAACTATTGGGCGATTTAGTTGATGTTAATAAATCATTTGAACCTGGATCGGATTATTACAGAGACAGTGGAATTCCTTTTTATCGTGTTTCAGATATTACTAAATCTGGATTAAGTAAACCAGCGAAATACTTGCCCGATAATTTTGTTGAGGGAAATGACTCACTCGTTCCTAAAAAAAATACCATTTTATTCTCTAAAGATGGTTCTGTAGGCATTGCTTACAAGTTGGAAGAAAAACTGGATGGATTCACTTCTAGTGCATTGTTGCATCTAAATGTAAAGTCTTCAAAAGTAAATGCGGATTATCTGACGCTCTCCCTTAATAGTATTGTAGTTCAGATGCAAGCCGAAAGAGATGCAGGGGGGTCTATTATACAACATTGGAAACCTTCTGAAATAAAAGATGTGATAGTCCCCATTATTTCTGATAAAAAACAACTGGAAATCCAAGGACATATTCAACAGAGTTTTGCCCTTAAAAAACAATGTGAGCAATTATTGGAAATAGCAAAATTAGGTGTAGAAAAAGCTATTGAGGAAAATGAAGAAAGCGCAATAAATTGCATTAATGATAAGTTGGAGGAATTAGGTGTAAAACTAAACACCGAAAAAGGATGAGCCAACATTTTAAAAAGTGGGTTGAAGACTCAGGCATAGACTACTACACATACTTTATCAAAGCTTGGATAGCTTTTAACTCATGGTATCAACAGAAGTATGGGGCTAATCGTCAATTTAGTACAGAAAGAGCAATCATAAATGAGATAAAGCGCTCGTCAAACGACTTTTCAAATGCTATAGAAAATTACATTGAAGGTACAGGAGATGACAGTGATAACTTTAGAGCTTATTTGGCCAGTTTATGTAAAGCACTGCAAGACTGCACCATAGAAAATGGAGAAGAACGGATTAGTTTCTCACAAATCGTTATAGAAACAAACAGATACAATCAGGTCAACGAAAATCACCGAGGCATCAGATACTTTATTGAAAGAGATGACTCCAACAATACAGTAAGAGTAGTTGTCGAAAACTCAAATGGCACATCCAAGTACTTTCTGGATCAAGCCAGTGGTTATTCAATAGAGGAAATAAAATCCCATAGACAATGGAATGGTTTAACCTCGGCGCAACAAGAGCAATTAGAACAAAACTATCATTCGATAAACCCGAGATTACCTATCAATCTAATTAGGAGACCGCATGAAAAGTTGGAAGGGCAATCCTTTGATGAAAGAAATTACTATGAGTGTGGTTCGTTCGATTTTGTTAGAAATCAAGATAGTTCAAGGAAGGCTGATAGTATCACAAAAGGATTAATCGAAATCTTATACAGATTACGAAATGCCTTATTTCATGGCGAGCTTGATCCATCAGGAGATACAATGGAGGTGTATAAATACACCTATTTAATAATGAAAATGTTAATCGTAAAAATGAGATAGCATGGGAAAAACGATAACCACTTACCTTATTGACGGCAATCCGAAAGGTTCTCAGTCCATTTTTATCAGTAACAAAATCTGTACTGCATTGGTTATCCCAAGAGCCAATCTAGCCCTAATCAATAAAAGAGATGAGTTAAAGAGCCCAGCATTTTACATATTACTTGGAGAAGATAACGAAGCAGAACAAAAGGCTTATTTGGGCGAGACAGAAAATTTTGTTGAACGTATAAAAAATCATGATTACAAAAAAACTTTTTGGCAAAGAGCCATTGTTTTTATCTCAAAAGATGGTGCTATGACCAAGGCGGATGTTCAATACTTAGAATTCTTGGCTATTAAAACTGCAAAAGAAACTGGACAATTCAATTTGGAAGAAAACAAACAGAACCCAAAAGAGCCCAATTTACCGGAGCACCAAAAAGATACTATGAGTGAGTTTTTTGAAGATGTCAGAATCCTTACTTCATTTACTGGTTGTTCAATTTTTGATTTAATAGAAGTTAAGAATCAGCATATCTTTTACTGTAACAGAAGAAAAATAGAAGCCCAAGGTATTTATACCGAAAATGGATTTACAGTGTTGAAGGGCAGTAAACTTGCTATTGATGTCGTGAACTCATTTGACTGGAAAGAGAAAAGGGCAAGAGAAATAGTTTTATCTACTGAACAATCGGAGAGATTCTATATCCTCAAACAGGATAAGACATTCAACAGTCCAAGTACCGCAGCTAGCTTTTGTACTGGAGCAAATGAGAATGGTTGGACAGCTTGGAAAGATGATAAAAAAAACACTCTTGATTCAGTATATAGAAACCAGTTGAATGAAACAATCAGGTGAGAAGATTAAACCATATTTTATCCAAATTAATTATATCAATTAAAAACTTAGTTGTATTAATTAAGGAGTAATAGCTATTAATTGAATTGATTTGAAAGATTATCCTTATGACGGACTCTCCCAATATTTATGAAAAATTAAGCGAGTTATTGCCATATGGAGAGTGGACAATATTGATTATTGCTTTACTTGGATATCTCTTTTTTAAATTACTTGAAAAAGCTTTACCTGCTATCTTCAAACAACTTTCCCAATGGTTCAAAAGTGGTCTTTCTGAATGGCGAGAAAATTTCAAAATAGAAAGTAATCTTAGAAAGTACATATCTAATGCGAGCAAGAGAAATTGGATCACATCTATAAAATCATTATCAAAATATAATTTAAACATTGACTTGATTGATGTTTTTCAACTACCATTATTAAATGGGTTGACTTCTTCTAAAAACGGGTTAAACAGTGTTTTAAGCGAGAATCACTCGTTTGCTATCTTAGGAAAATTGGGAAGTGGGAAATCTTCTATTTGCAATTATCTATCTTATCTCTATGCAAATGATTTAGTTGAAAAAAATCTCGGTATAAAGGACGTGAGGTTACCTTTTCACATTGCTTGTGGGTTAATCAGCGATTTTTCTAAACCTTTATATCATTTAATATCAGATTATTACAATGAAAGAGGTTGTCTTGTTACAGCTGACTTTGTAAAAAAGCAATTAATAAATGGAAGGTGTATTATAATAATAGATGGTCTAGATGAGATTGTGGACTATGGCGACCAAAAGAAAATCAGCAATTTAATTCTTGATTGTAAAGATACTTTTCCTAAAAATAGATTTGTGCTGTCTTGTCGTGAACTAGACTGGGAGGAATTAAAAGTGCCTGGCTTTCAAGGGTATTACATATCCGATTTAGACAAAGATCATGCAAAACAGCTTATTCAGAAATGGTCTTCAATCCTTGGAAAAGAATACGAAAATAATTTAAAGTCACTTACAAAACGTATAACGAATGCGTCAAAGGACTTAAGCAATATATACTCAAATTATCTATTGTTAACTGTACTAATAATATTGAGTGCAAATGGTTTTAGATTTAAGGACAAAAGGACAGAAATATATGAATCAATTATAAGAGTACTACTTAACGAATGGTCTGATTTGAGAGCAGATAAAAAAATTAGTAAGAAAGATATAAACTCTCTATTTAAATTGCTACAAAAAGTATCCTCCTTTCTCTTGTTTTCAGATTCAAATGAAATCCTAGATTTAAACAACCCCAGTTTTTATGACTTTATAAAGACCAAATTGGTCGAATTGTTTGATGAAAATGAATATCAAGAGCCTTTATATGTTCTGGAAAGTTTAGAAAGAACTGGAATTTTGATATCTGTTGGAAAGTCCAAATTTAAGTTTGTAACGAGAATATTTCTTGAATATCTAAGTGCTTTAGACTTAAGGTATAATTTTTCTGATTTATTATTTGAAAAATCCGTAACAAGATATAGTTGCTTCGAAACCCTTTTATTGTTTTTCGAACTAACAGACAAAAAAAATGAGCAGTTTGACAATTTGATTGGCAAAAAAGATAATTGGGGCCTAAATCATTATCGTCTATTATCTGGAATGTTAATTCGGAATCTAGTCCCGCCTGGTGAATATTTGGAAGTTAAAAATTCAACATTGGATTTTTTTGAGAAAACTCTTCTCTCTCAAAAAACTGATAGAATTCTTTTAGAGAATTGTTACAAAATTGATAAAACCAAAACATTATCGCTTTTTGAGAGGTATTTGAAAACAATAAAAACGACTGATGTTAATCATGATTTAATATCATCGATTTGTCAAATCGAAGATGAAAATATAGTTGATTTATTGGAATCTAATTTTAAATCATTAGATTTTAATACTAAAACACTAATTACAAAAGAGCTTGGAAACAACAAACTGTCAAGTGATTTCTTGTGGAAACTTGTTTTTGAAGAGACCATGAAAAATGTAGCTATAAAGTCCTTGACAAATAACAGTTTAGACAACTATCATATCTGTTTAAATATTATAGAGGACAAAATATTACTAAATACGGCTGATAAATCGGGTTTCAAAAATAGTTTAGAAACGAAAGAAATTGTGATTGACGTTCTAAAGGCATTTAATAATCCTGAAACTATAAATTATTTTTCGAATAATTTCAAAAAATTTGAAATAGGATTGCTTAACTATATCCAAAAGGTTTATGGAGAAAAGTATTTTCTTTTAATATCCAAAAATTTCTCAGTCAATAATTATGTTAGATATTTCAAGCGTCCTTTCGACCTGGTATTGGGAGTTATTTTATCTATGTTTTTATTTTTTCCAATTTTACCTATTATTTACTTGTTAAACCTATTTTATAACAGAGGCCCCATGTTCTTTTATCAGGAAAGAGTTGGACATTTAAACAAACCTTTTAAGATTTACAAACTCAGAACTATGAGAATAAATTCTGAGGATTCCGCATTGCAAGCAACCAAAAATGATTTCAGAATCACCCCTTTTGGAATTATTCTAAGGAGATTCAATATAGATGAACTTCCGGTTCTAATTAGTATTTTGAGAGGTGAAATGTCCTTTATAGGTCCTAGAGCTCAGCGACTTATATTTTTAAAAGAACTTAGAAAATATGTTGAACATTTGCCATATGATGAATTAATGAAACATTTAAAACCAGGATATACAAGTATTCGAAATGTCCAGAAAGATATTATTTATGATGAAAATCTTAATGAGGTTTTTGATGGATTTCAAAAGGAATGGGATTATTTATTGAATGCCAGTTTATCATTAGATTTAAAAATATTACTTAAAACCTTTTGGCTCTCAATTTTCAGTAGTACTGCATATAGGGGTTTATAGGTTTATGTGTGTCCGGTAAAATATACCAACTTTAAAAAGGGTGGGTAAGGAAACTGACATATGGACTATTTTGTGATTGCTAAAGATTCATTTTTGACAAATTTATTCTACAAACCATGGTGGAGCTCATTTAATCAATACCATAACACTTCATAATTCATATAAAATTGCAGAAAATCCGTAGAATTTCTAAGGATTTTCTGCAATGGGTTTTCGCGGTCAATTCATATATTACATAGCTTCAAAGAATTGACTTCCTACATTTTAGCTCCCCCGTTGAAAATACCCTTAAATGGGTATTGGTCTGGTATTCTTTAAACTTGACATTTAAACAACTAACCAATGAGAAAAATTATCAAACATTCAACATTATGAAAAACTCAATCATTATTTACTTTCTTTTATTATTCTCTTTTAGCAGTTTGAAAGCACAGACTTTAGATGAAATAGCATATAATCATTATTGGGAAAGACTGGAAAAATTCATTGGAAAAACGGGGTCAAAAGAAAAGCTACATTTATTAAGTGTATACCGTGAAGCGAGTTGGGCGGACTCAGATAATCAGGCAGCTTTATCGGATCTTTATGAATTCGCGTCAATGATTCCGGAAGAAGAATTTGTTATTGAGCCCGGTTTTCACAACTTAAGATTACATGAACAGTATGGAAGATTAATAAGTTATGTAGAGATTCCCGAGGGTCAAACTGCAGAGGAAAAACAATTATTTGTTGAGGCACAGAAGAAATTGGAAAAAAGTACAGAGGAATATTTTGAAGCCTTAGATGAATACAATAGTAAGTTTTATCAGTTTTGGGAATTTTTGGATAGTAAGAAAATTAAGATGGACAATTTTCAGCGGAGGCATTTCAGAAGAATGTATCGAAGAATATTAAATAATGCGAATAGGAAGTACAAAGATGCACATGCAGAAGTTCTTAAATACAGTGACAGATTTAAAACATATAGGGATGCTTTGGTTGCTTTTGATGAGTTTATTGAAAGTGCAAGTACTGCTGCTGCTGATGTTCAGGAAGGTGCAAATTTGTACAATGGGGGAATAAATGTGCTTAGTCAAATTCAAAAATGTACTGATGCTAACGATGATGGGTGGAGCGCGATTACCTTTCGTAAGAATATCACTTCATCTTATACCAAAAACGGTAATTGGAATGTAAATGGCAGTTGGGGAGGGTCTACGTTTTTTGGTGGTCTAGTTTCAGGTGGAGGAGGCCGAACCACTTACGAGCATTATATATCTGAAGATACTGATAGCATTTCCATAAGATTTTGTAATCTTCGATTTGTACCTGTTCGACCAACTCAATGGTACAATGCATCTCTTCTGGAAGGAATAAAAGATGGCACTGTTACTTTGAGAGAAGGTAATCCACTTGAGGATAAACCACTTTATGGCCCAAATGGATACTTTCCCCGTTTGCTAAAGGGAATAGTTGTTGCGAGCGACGTAGATATTATTTCAAGCATCAACAATACCAAATCAAGTGAAATAAGAAAGAAAACAAGAGGCAAAGCAGGTTTTGGAATTGGGAAACTACGAATAGGAGGCAAAGCAGGGAGCAGTAAGGAGTCAAAATGGACAAGTAACACTTCTGGATCATTTAAATCAAGTACTTCATCCGAAAGTCCTATTATAATAGGTGTTTTGACAGAAGATACATCTATGTAAAGACATGATGAAGAATATTTTTAAAGTATTAATTCTTATTGTATTTCTAATTTTTCTCTTTTTATCATCATCGAACACTAGAAGTCAACTATATCAATTAACTCAGTATTTATTTGCTGATAATCCATATGTCAATGTTGATGATAAATTAGCGGGAATTATAAGAAACTACTATTCCGAAAACTGGGGTAAATATCAAATACATTTTCTAGATAATGCAAATTACAACTTCGATAATCAAGGTAAAAATACTGATGAAGACGAGGTGATTTATAGATTAATGAATTTCTACGGTAATGAGCTTGCTTTAGAAAGTGAATTGTACAGGCCAAGTTCGAAAAGTCTAATAGAAGAATATGGACTGCTTTTGGATGATGTAGAAGATGACGAATATGATTTTTACGATGAAATAAAAGAGGAATATGATGGTAACGTAATCCCTACCGTAGATGGTGTAGCAGGAATGTCAGATACCAATCCACCATACAGAAGTTCGGAGGTTTTTTGGAAAGATCTTGCTGAGGATGTGTTCGACAAAATATCCATTAGTAAAGCCAAAATTGTTGTCTCAAGCGGAGAGTACCCTGTTGATATATTGCTATCACACAGATATTTAAGGCTAGATTTTGTAAGAGATTGGTTTTCGGCAAATTTAGTTGATGATGTGTTTTACAGCGATGACAATAAAACTAAATCGAAATACTTTGGACCTAAGGGAAGGCTCAGGTTAGTTCCAAGTCAATTTTGGATTCGTTACAATGACAGGGTTTTTATAAATATACCTTCTGAACAATCAGAAACGATATTAAATTCTATATCTGACCCACAGTTGATACTGACCTTTAACGGAACCACCCAGAATTATACTATTAGTAAAATCAAGCCTTCTTCTAATTCAGATATTGAAGGCTTCAATTTAATGGGAATCATCAATGAATCTGAATCATACATATATGCATTGGTTTCGGAAAGAAGAGTGTACCCCTTTAATAATAAATACTCTTTGCCATGGAAAAACTAAGAGAAGTACTGAAAAGATATAGTGATTTGTCAAAAGTACTATTGGGTGGGGTATTGTGTTTAGTGTGTATAAGCTCTGTGGAATACATTGTAGGTAACGTAAGAGCAGATAAGGCCCTAAGAATAGATAATGACGTATTTGGCATTTCATTGTCGGTTTTCATTCTAACTGTAAGCTCTTTTATAGTTTTGATTCGTAATAAGCGTGTAAATCGTGGATACCTTATGGCAGTTTTAATTGGACCTATATTCGGTAGTTTGGTACTACTACTTGCGTCTATTCGTCCAGGATCTGGCCCTATCTTGAATACAATCAATGTTCCCTACGAAAAAGTAAATAGAGATTCAAACTTATTGGTTTTACCAGTGATATTTGATAATGGTAGTAGCACCTTGAAGGAAGCCGAAAAGGTCAAATTGTTAAACTTCACTAAACTTTTTAAACATTGTGAAACTCATGAAATATTAGTTAGAGGGTATGCTAGTTCAAGACAATTTAAAGAGCAAAGTAATCATCGTAATTATCTTTTGGCTAATGAAAGGGCTGAAATTGTAGCTGGGTTTTTAAAACTTGAAACCGGCAAGAATTTTAAATCTTTTAAATGGGGAAGTTTCCAAGAAATGTTGGAAGGACGAAGAATTAATGATTTAGACCCTAACGATGACCTCATCCCAGAACTTGAATTATTGAACAGAAGGGTTGAGATTGTTTGGAAAGAAGATGAATGTTTACAATCGTTTGCTGCCAATAAGGCATCCGAACTTGTATTAGATTGATTTTCTAAACCCAAATCAAATTAATGGGTTATTTGGAAAAAGATTAGAAAATAGATTAAACCCTTCTTCTTTTTCCAGATTAGAAATAAAATCTAAATCGTTTGACTGATATAAATCGTTGGTCTAAGCCTAAAATGTGAGCCAGATTGTCGACTAAAAAAAAACCCCCTGATAACATTACTGTTTCAAGGGTTTGTTGTGGTACCTCCTTGGTTCTTAAATCCCAAAAAGGTTATTATGAAGAAACAAGCTAAAGCTATGAGTGGGGAAAGCAGATCCCGAATGTTCCATTTGAACAGCTTCAGTTGAAACTTTTTGGCCAGATACTGGTTCATTGAGACCAACAAAAGGAGCACGCTGATTCCCAGACCCCAATCGGCGGGGATAAAAATGGTGTCGTTTTTTATTTCGAAATAGGCATTTTCAACTGAAAAAGCGACTATCAGGATCAATAGAGTCTACAGGGCCTTTGGGAACATCCAAACGACACACTGTTTTGAACTTTCCTTGATCACAGTGTGCTGGTATTTCAATTGTACCAATTGCTGTTCCTTTCTATCCAGTGCCTTTTACCGAGGATTTAATGTCCTTGAAACTGAACCCCCTCAAAAAATCCTGGGCCCCTGATATGAGAAAGGCGATGACGGTCAATGAGGAAAAGAACAGTGGGACCTGGACCCAATGTCGACCGTTTTGGTTTAAAATCAGTTGGAGATCACTGGTTTGTGGGAAATTCCAGAATAGGACATAAAACAGCAAGAGAACGATAATGGATGGGCCATGGGATTTGAATTGTAATAAAACCACTTGTGTCCAACGGATGAAAGCTTTGAAATTCATTGTTTTTGGTCATTTGTCCCTTTTCCCATGACAGGGATAAAAGAGTGATTTATAATGTAGGGGGAAGATTGTTAAATATAAACGAAATACGTGAAATAAAGAGCTATCCAATTGTGTTCCAGTCAATCTTTCCATGCAAAGGATGGAAAGTCTGCTTCCTTTTATACTTACATAAGGATGGATTTGACATCTTCGTGGATCCCATCAAAGTTTGACCTAAGCTCTTCACCAGTTTTTGAACGGGGCTTTGGC
The DNA here is from genome assembly GCF_014698935.1 of Flagellimonas sp. S3867. GTDB lineage: Bacteria > Bacteroidota > Bacteroidia > Flavobacteriales > Flavobacteriaceae > Flagellimonas. The sequence continues at coordinate 656,412 of NZ_JACVMN010000002.1, read as the reverse complement.
AGTTCCTTTTGGATCGAAGGAACCCTGAACCGTACCTTTTTGTCCTTTCCATCGAAGAACACCACAAATTCCCCTTGTCGTAATCCATAGAAGGCATCCGCCCGGGTCTTGGAGACTTCCCTTTCACTTTGGGTCACACGGGTATCGAAATTGAGATTATACCCTTTGTTCACGCTCTTGGACTGTTTTTTGACAATCTCAAAGAAACGCTCGTAGTATTTGGCGGTGTCAGGGTCATTGGCCTTACCAAAGAACTGGTAGGAGAGGTTGCCCAATATGGCCTTGCTCGCCTTGTCCCCGTAGAGCATATCGTTCTGGATCTTGTCCTGTAGCACATAGATAGTAGAAATGTCATAACTACGTAATGTAGCTGGAATACGGTGCATGTTCAAGAGCCGTATGGTGGAAGCCTCCTCGATGAGGAAGAACGAGGTCAGACGGTTTCGTTCGCTCATTTGTTTGGAAATGATATGGATGATGGTCGCTATCACCGGGGATAGGGAGGTTTCTTTTTTTGGGTCGTTGACAATGGAGATCACCGATGGGTTTTTGGTGTTGTTCACGTCCAAGGATACCTCATCCGCCGAAAGGGCCATGAATATTTTCTGGGTGCTGATCTTTTTAAAGGCATTGGCCAAGGTACTCTTTACCCCAGCGGTCTGCCTATCCGAACCTACGCCACTGATAAAGGCATCCGCCATGGCCTTCGATGTCAGGTCGGCACTCAGGAAGCTTACCAATTGCTCTGTGTCCAGATATTGGTAGAGCGCGATCATATGGGGAATGGTGCAATACTCCTGGTAATCCGTTTTCAACCGCCAGATAAGACCACCTATCAGCCCTTCCACGGCATCCTGAAAGAACTTTGAAGTGCCACTGGCACCACTTTCCTTGAGCTCTAGCAGGTTTTCCAAAAGCACACGGGAAATCCCGTGGACACTTTCCTCATCCGGCAAATACCTTGGGGCAATGGGGTTTACACGATTGTATATTGGGTCAAAGGAAACGATATGGAACTTCCGGTCAGTCCCTTTGAAGAGCGGATAGGCCATTTCCGTGATCTCGAAGTTCTTATAATCGTGCATGACCCCACAAAAACGGTTCGCTGCAAAATGCTTAAAAAGGTTGTATACGACACTTTCGGTCTTTCCACTTCCTGCTGCCCCTATAATTGAGATGCCCCGTCGGATATTGTCCAACACGACCCTTGAGCCTTTGGTCTGCAGCACCAACCGATATTTTTTGTCAATGGTGTTGACCTCTCTGTTTGGAATGAAGACATAGTACAAGAGGTTTACAAATCCCCAGGGCAACAATACATAGAGCATTATTCTCAGAAAAGCGTTCATTTCCAATAGGAAGAAAAAAACCGTTCCGATTCCAAGGATCAACATCCATGATACTAAAACTCCATAACGGAGGTACTTGACCAAAAGGAAAGAGATCAAGCATCCAAATGGCAATAACAACAGAACGAAATGTATAACTTTAATGGTCAGCATAATCTTAGATTTCAATGGCCCCCGATCTAATGGCCCGTTGAATACCCTGCTTGAGTTTCATGATGGCCTTATAGGCCAATTGTACCTTATTGGTTGGAATATTGGGGATATGGATTCCGCCATTGTGCAACAGATTCAGGGCAATCTGTTTTTCATTGGAAGGCAATCCCATCAATAGGGACATGAACTTTTTGGGGTCTTGTCGGTACAGTTTTTTGGTACTGTACCGCTCCACATAGTTCCGTTGATAGGAAAACATACGGTCAAAGGTCTTTTCTGCGGATAGGTAGAACCCGTCGCGATGGAACCCCTGTTTGACCTTTTTGCCGTTGAGGATGGTTTCCGATTCCTTGAACTTGGCCCCAGGGGAAAGACTATAGGTATTGGTCATATCCTTTCGGCTTACGATGATATGGATATGGGACTGTGTCCTTTCCTTTTTCATTCCCTCGACCACCATTTTGCCATTGATCTTGTGTGGGGCTTCTTGAATCAAGCGTTCGATTTCCTTTTGGATGGCTTTAGGATTACCCTGGAGCTCCCCACGCTCCACCTTGGCAAGGTCGTTACGGAGTTTGGCGATCTGTTTCCGGTACGGGGCATTTTCGAGCACCTTTTTATCAATACCCCTAAAGGTGCGTTCATGCTCGATCTTTGCATAGTACTTGATGTCATCAACGGTGACCTTTCTGTCCCGATAAAAGGAGGTGGCATAATCCTTCATGATCTCTCGGGCATATCGTCTCAGCGCCTCGGGATTATTGCCTATATGTCTGAGTTCCCGTTGGCTGGGACTCACCACAATGGAATAGAATTTGGGCTCCCTTTTTTTGAGCTTGGCGGTATTGCCGTCGATTTCCGATATGACCCTTTCAGGGGCAATGGCATTTTCATTTTGGTCAAAAAAGGTTTCTTGCCGATCGGGTTCCAAATCTTGGTTCTCTTTTTCCAGATAGGCCACATAGTCCCGTACGCTACTGTTATAGGTCTCGAAACCCCTTCCGATTTTCTGTGCTGTGATGGTGATGTACATGATCAAAGATTTTGAAGTGTTCTCTTATAGTTTTCCAGTTCCCCTTCGGTGATGTCCAACCGCAGATAGGGTTTTCCGAAGGAGGGCTTTACAAGGGTGGCGTTTTCCACCACATATTGGCTTTCCCTTTTGAGCATTTCCATTTTGTCCTTGAGCCGTTCATGGCGGATCCTGGGAACGGTGATCTCTATTGGGGGTCCCTTTTTGGGTGGTCTTTGCTCCACCTTTGGCCTTTCATGTTTGACCTTTTGTTCGAGCAGGGCCTCCAGAATGGCATTGGTGGGCTTGGTCTGAGTGATCTCGATGTCACGGATAATGGCAATGGAGGCCTCTGTACGTTTGATGGAGGTCTCTGTAAGTTTCTGGTTCTTGATGACCTCTTGGAGGAAGCTTTTGCCAAGTCTGTCCAAAGGTGTAAAGCCATGCCATTCAAAAAAGTCCATGACGGATTCAAGTGTGGACGAATAGGATTTGGCCACCTTTTTTGAAAACTGTTTGAACCTTTGGGCGGTCCCTCGCTTGAACCGTATCGTATAAAATTGTTCCATAATCCCTGTTTTTGATATGAATGGGTCATTATTTTTCGCTGTTCATGGGCCTTCCCAAGGGATTTGACCCATTTCTGGTTTTTGAGGGAAAAGCTGTCGAATACGTCCACCCCTTTGTTTATGGGCCTTTGCGGAGCAAACCAAACCCGTAGCGCCGGCTTGCCGTGCTACCCTCTCGCTATTCCGTTTCCCCGCGCGGGCGGGGAAAACTCCATACCAATCCCAAAGTATTGGCCTTGGGTTATCCTGTTGGAAAAACAATGGATTTTAAGAGTTTGGGAAGGAGGGTTTTAGGAAAAATGCAACGATACTGATGGATGGAGTGGAAAATCTTTAAAAAGAAAAAGGGAACCAAAATGGCTCCCCACTTTTTTGCCGGACAATGCCCGAATCAAATATTGAACACATAATCATAAGTGTACAACATCTTTATGGCCTCCTCGTCCATCAGTTTCTCATGATTCCCGCCATTTTTATCACAATATGATTGGATGGAATCCTTATAAAGATGTTCCACATGTTCACGGGCCATCATTAAAAGCTCTTCCTGCATCTCTTGGGTAAGGTGTGAAAAATTCAAATGGATCATGATGTGGAATTTAGAGTTGGCCGTTGTCCGCAAAACTGTAGTATTCCCCGGTTGGGGCAATGATGATGTGATCCAATATCTTGACATCAAAAAGTTCCGCTGCTTTTTTGATCTTGTCCGTAATCCGTCTGTCGTGATCACTGGCCTCTAATTTCCCACTGGGGTGGGAGTGTGAAAGGATCACACCTACGGATAGCGTTTTTAGCACCACGGCAAAAAGGATTCGAAGATCGACCAAGGTTGCCGTGATACCGCCCTGTGATATCTGGTAAATGCCCTTCACTTTATTGCTATTGTTCAACAACACGATCTTAAAGGATTCGTGGACTTCTATCGTATCCTTGTTCCATGTTTGGAACAAGAGTTCCGCTGCATCCTTGGAGCATTTGATCTGTTTCCAAAAGGGAGCGGGGATTCGCTGTTTGTAACGTATGCTTATTTCGTTGACTTGTGTTCCCATTGTATGTTCTTTTGAGAATCTATAATGAAAAAAGAGGGCGGACAATTAGGTGGCGTGCGCCCTCTTTGTGTTCATGGCTATCCGATCAAGCAGCTTTTTCTACTTTGCCATCATTGGCCTTGGAAACGGTCTTTTGTTCCTTGCTATTTGTAGTGGCCTGTTCTGGCTTTGGAGACCCCCCATTGCTTTCCTTGGCTCCCAACAACATGATCTCGGTGGCCAAGATCTCGGTAACGTAGCATTTCACGTCCATTTCGTTGGTGTAGCTGCGTGAGATCAACCTGCCCTCGATGGCAATTTCCTTGCCCTTATGGGCATACTTTTCAATGACATCAGCCTTTTTGTCCCAGGCCACCACATTGTGCCATTGGGTGGACTGCACCTTTTCCCCTTTGGCGTTTCTGTAATACTCGTTGGTCGCCATGGAAAAGCGCACCGTTTTGCTTCCGCTCTCTAGAACGGTAACCTTTGGGTCGCTCCCTATGTTCCCGATCAATTGGACTTTGTTTCTCAATGTACTCATGATTAAAAAATTTAAAGATTACTGTATAGTGAAGCCCTATCCGTCAGGGCATTGAAAACTGATTTACTTATTATATCCAGAGTGTTTTCCTTTTTGTTGTCTTTTAACTTTTGGAATGCTCCCGTTTTATTTTTTTCGTATGATTTCATCGTTATTGTTTTAAATGATTTACTTCCCATAGTGCCGTCATGTATCCTTTTTGTTGCTTATGGTGGTACAACATCCAAGCTTGCAAAGGGCGTATAAAAAGCTGGGGCGGCTTTATGCCGCCGTGACAAGAATGGATGTTGTTGTTTTGCCGTCAAAAAGGGAGAGCCGACGGCCTGGGAAAGGAGATCAATAACGGAGAATCCGAAAGGAATGGGAGCATTTAAGAAATTCAAAATGGACCCCAATGAAAGGCCTGTGTATTATGTTGATAGAATTCACCGAAAAACTTCATTTAGTCAGAAGACATTATTAGGGTACTTGCCATATCTGGACGAAGGATATTTAAAAGTGTTTTTGGCAGACTATACATAATAATTGACCGAATATATGGTTTGTATTGCTTTTTGTAGGAATTGTCTCTATTTTAATGTTTTACGCTGTTGAGAAACTTAAAATCCTTTCATATGGACATATCCAATACTATAGGTGACTTTAAAAAAATCACAATTTATCTTTTCTCCTGTTCATTTCTTTTGAGCAGTCTAGTCAATAAAATTTGTGCCCAAGACCTTGAAATTGTAAATATCAGGGTGGGACAGGGAGATGCAACATTGATACAAGGACCTGTTGCGAGCGATGGTTCACGAATCAATGTCTTGTTTGATGCAGGGGACATTCCCGAAAGGGATGGGGGCAATATAATCAGAGCGGTATTATCGAAACGCAATGTGGACCATATCGATTTTCTAATAGTTTCCCATTATGATGCGGACCATATAGGAGGGTTGGCGTCGGGAGGGGTACACGGAGTGGGCTTTCTGTTAGGGTTTAACGGGCATCCAGGAGCTGTTGGCGATGATGATGGGGATGGGGATGCTGATTGGATAGGACGAAGATTTTTCAAGCCTGACCCTGAGGAGTTTGGGACAGATGATGATATTACAGTGGGAAAATTTGTCGATCGGGGTGATGAAAACCCTCCAACATCCCAAGCATATCAAAAATATCTTCATATTGCCAATGCAAAGGGCAATAGAATTTCCTTGACAACAAGATCGGATGTGGAAAACTTTGAAATTGACCTTGGTAATGGGGCCAAATTAATAGCGCTTGCTGCAAACGGATTCGTGAGGGAAAGGATTGCAAGAGTAGGAAAGGTAAATACAGAAAATGAAAGGAGTCTTTCTTTTTTACTGCAGTATAATACGTTTGACTTTCTTATATCCGGTGATTTGATTGGAAGGAAGCACAGTAAGGAGAATGCAAAAGTTGAAGCTGCCGTTGGGGAATACATTAAGAACAAGGACATAATAGTAGATGTGCTGCATGTTAACCATCACGGTGCAAACAATGGTTCTGAAATTGAATTTTTGAAGGCTATCAAACCGATCATTGCTGTAATTTCGGCAGGCAATGGAAATACACATAAGCATCCTCACAATAGTGCGTTGAAAAGGTTGGACGAAGCACTGGTTTATAGGATCATCCAAACATCATGGGGCAGTACCGAGGCAAGGATGCCGACCAGTATCAGGGCAATTCAGGCAATTTATCAAAGCGATGTTGTTATAAGTACCGGCGGAGATGACTTCACTATTTCCACGTCGAGAAAATTCAAAACGGATAATAATCCACGTCGGCAATAATTAAGGCATAGACAACAATGATATCAGTTTTGCCCAATCCACGCAAAAAAGGATTCTGAACAATGTTCATTTATCTTCCTCTTCTTTATGTCAAGGATCAATGAATTTTAGTGAAATCATTCTGTTGGTAGAACGTTCTGAAAGCACTGCCCGCAACTTTTCCCTTTTATCCAAATGAAACCTTGGAAGGACATAAACAAAACTGGCGGTCTGTCCGTGATCAATTTTCTCAGGGATGTTATGTTTGTAGATGGGCATCAATTCCAATTCTTGGAAGGAAGCCTTTCTTGCCCTTTCCCCACTGACCTTGTACAGCTCTAATTCCCCAAATTCAAATTGGGTGCCTGAGCTGTTCCTTACTTCGAATTGGACGTATGCTCCATTTTCCATGTGGTACATGTTCGTGACGGCCAGCGAGAGTCCTTTGGTCTTTTTCTTGATGTTTTTCCGCTTGGGAAGTCGCAACAGTGCATCACAGGATTCCAGAAACTTTTCTCCGACCCTTTTAACGGGGACGGAAGAATCCCGGACAGTTTCCCTTGGAACTTCTTTTCGGGAAGTTATCCCCATCCCCTGTCTTTCAGTTCCGATACGTTCCGGTTCGGTGATGAACCGATTGGGATACTGTAGTTCTTTGGCATAACGGATGATGTAGGAGTATATGCTGCCGTCATCCGTGATCACCAATAGATTACTGTCCTTTCCGGGAACGGCCTTCAACAATCCCAGGGTCTGTTGTTTTTCACGGTTATAGGTAAAGACAAAATTGCTGTTCCCCACAATGCCCTGTTTGATCTCCGAGGGAAAGAAAAGGGCCATGTTCATATGCTCATTGGCATAAATGGTGTCCAATGTTCTGTTATTGCTGGCTTGGGCGATTACGGTCAGTAACGATCCCAAAATGATAAATATTCTTCTCATGATGTTTTTTTGTTAAGGCCCTTTACGGGCAGCTTTCAATAGGATTTTATAATTTTTGTTCACTGTTGCCCTGACCTTTCGGTTGGAACGTTTAAAGATGTTCTTCAACCCTTTGACCTGGGGGACGCCTGGCACATTGATGTCATCCATGGCATCGTCCACCATTTCTTTGGAGGCCTCGGCCCTAAAGGTGTTCCTGATATAGAGCCCTTCGAGACCGTCACTATAGTCATGGGCTGTTAGTTTTATGGGGAGGTGGCCGATGTTCCCGATGTCAATAACAACCCTATTGGGTTTGAAGGAGACAATGCCAAATACCACAGTGTTCTTAGGGAAGGTCATACCATCTATTGTAATTTTCTCCAGGGTACGGAACTCCAAACGGTCATTTGTCCTTACGGTCTGCTCCCGCCATACCATGGCCGGAAGGACCATTCCATTATCGGTAGCTCCCGGAAGTGGGGATGAGGCAAAGAACAGTTGTTGTTCCACGGCCATTTCCTGAATAGAGGGTGGCTTGGCCACATTGGGTTTTGGTACCATTTTCGCTTGGGCCTTTTTCTTTAGGACCTTTTTCCCCATCTCCTTTTCTTCAAGCGTTTTTCGATAGGTTCCCTTGGAGTAATCAATACGGCCCAATCTATAGATGCTGTCCACGATACGGGCCTTTTCCCTATCGATCAGATCTGGATCAAAGAGCCCCGTGGAATCTAGATACTTTTCATCATAGATACTTGGGGCATTGCTTGTTCTTACCTCCTTGAGGTCATTGATGGCCTCCAGTTTGGAGGTATATTCCTTTTGCCCCTCTTCCAATTGGGGCACCTCTGGGTGGTGCAGTTGGGATCCCGCATCATCTCCACCCGACAGGAAGAGCATGGAATAGACCACCATAAAAGCGATGACCAATCCAATGACGATCCCAAAAACGATTTTCTTTTTATTCAACTTCATAGTGTTGCTCTTTAATATTTGTCATTGACCCTTCTCAATGAATTTTCAAAATAGTTGCCTATCAACAGCCCATGGGCGTTGTTGGGAAAGTTCCGGTCCACCTGGACAAGGCTACCCGAGGTCTTTAGCTCATAGGTATCGGTCACTGTCCCCCGATCGATCTCAAAAATCACTGTTGCCCTGAACGAGCAGCCTCCTTCCCGTATGGAAAGTTCGGTGTCCACTGAAATGACCTTTTGGACCAGGGAATATTGCAAAAGCCTGTTATAGACCCCATCTGCCTTTTTCTGTCGGTACACATTGTCCACGGAACTGTCCCCGAGCCAAAGGGCCTTTTCGATGTTCCCTTGATAATTACTAGCATCGATGCCATAGAAATAATGGTGGAACAGTTCCAAATGGGACAGGGCCTCCACCTCAAGGTTTTCATTCTGATCGGCCCATTTCAAGGGAATGACCGAACCGTCCGTTCCTATGGCGAACGTCCCTCCCTTGCCTTCTTGGTACATCTTATAGGACAGCAAGCTTGAAAAAGAGGTGGAAAGGCTCGAGACGATGACCACGGTCAATACCACAAAACGGTTCGCCCTAAGGATTCCCTCGATGTCTTTGTACATTGTCTTCATATGATTTGAATTTTATGATTGGATTTAGGCGCCAAAAAGTTTCAGTGAGAATGAGGTTGCCCTTCGGTACAGTTTGAACTTCAAGAAGACGATGAACCCAACGGTGCCCAGTTCCACCAAGGGAGCAAAGACGCTACTGCCATATTCCGTTCCAAACAGGTTCACCCAAAAATCCTTGGTGAGTTCCGTATAAAGGGCATTGATAAAGATGTTCACCAAAAAAAATGCAGGCACCAACATATATACTGCGGCATAGAGCTTGAAAAAGGTATATGCTAGGCTCCTGAACTTCTCAAAGACGGCCAAGCTGATGACCAAGGGAAAAAACGCTCTCATGATACCCAAAAGAAAGAACCGTTCCGCCAAAAAAAGTGGATAGATGAACAGGTCCAACAGCCAAAGGAACACACTGATGATAAAGGCCAAGATCCGCATTCCATAAAAGGGACTGACCAGGGCTTCGTACAAAAGGGCCAATCCTTTGCTCGCGGCATCCAGAATTCCCGCTTCCTCCTCAATTGAAATATCCTGTAATTGTAGTGGCAGAAGGTCCGGGGCCGTATTTCGATATTGGTTTTCAATGCTGACCAATATGTTGTCAAAGACCCCCAGGACCTGGTCCGAGAATATGACCAGGATGACCACGGCAAAGTTCTTGGCCAGTTCCGTTGGTGTAAGGCCCCAGGTATGTCCATCCCGCTGCGCAATGCCCTCATTGTACTTTTTCATGATGTTGATCAAGAAAAACAGGATGGCCAGGGCCTTCATGCCTGTAAGGGTATACTGTGAAAAATCGCTTCCCGTGATGGTATCATATACCGCATCCACATATTCCAAACCAATGCCCAGTGCAAAATTCGCCATGATCAATAATTGGTTTTACGCTCGTTGATCATGGCCTGCATTTCACGGAAAGAAATGATGTCGCCATATCTTTTGGTCCTGCGCTGGATCTCGCCCACCATTTCCTTGGAGCGCATTTCCTTTTCCTTGAGCACCGTGGCCCTTTCCGCATCGGTCATTTTCAGAAAGTCACTGGAAAGGATCTGTTCCACGAATTCAAGGTCTTCCAAAGAATTTTCGATGATGGCATTGAAGGATTCCGATAAGCGTCCCACCTCTTCCGGTCGGATGTGCGGTGAGTCCAGGATCTGCCTGAGGTCCTTGCGTACCATATCAAATAGGCGTTTGTTGTTCCGTGTGAGTTCCTGTACGGCCTTTAACTGTTTGATGACATCGCTGACCTTTTCGATGCGCTCTTTCTGTTCCCGTAAAAATTCCACGGTCTTCAAGAGTTCGGCTGTCTGTTTGGCCGATTCAACTATCTGTTTGCCCAAAGTGATAAAGTTGGTGTTGTCATACACGGGCATCCCCTGGCAGGCAGCGCCTGCAGGCATTAAAATGGTGAAAGTCAGGGCAATGCCCAATGTTCTCATTTTACTTTTCATGATGTTCTTGATTTTGATGAATAAACTTTTTGATGGCCGTCTCCATACAGCCGGTTTCTTTATAGAATTCCATAATGATTTTGTTGTCGGGGCCATCTGTCAGGTACGCGGCATATACCTCTGGCGGGACCTCCAACCTGAAAATGTTGCTTTCCTTTCCGATCTTTATGAAGATTTCGGTGTACTTCTGCCTTGCGGAAAGATTGTTCCTGATGGACCTGAGTTGGTTCAGGTCATGGGAGGAAAGATGGAGCCTTTCCTTTAGCGCATCATATCCCTTTTCGTTTCTAAGGCTGTATATGACCTGGGTGTTCTCAAGGATACTGGCCGAGGTGGAATTTATGGGCAACTGGTTTATGGACTGCAGGATGATGCCTATGGCCCCTTCCTGTTTGCGTATGGCCTGATAGTAAAATTCCACGCTCTCCAGTACATTGTCGAACTTAAGCTGTTTGGCGAACTCATCGAAAAGGATGATGCCACGTTCGTCCCTGTTCTTCCAGATGGTACGCTGAACGGCCGTTTTTATGAGCTTGAGCATTACGGAGAGGATCTCCTTGTTGTCCTTGACCTCGTCCAGCTCGAAAACGATCAACCTCTTGTCCTCCAGACGATAGGACTGGTCCTTGCTCGAGGCAAAAAGGAAACTATAGATACCGCCCCCGACATATTCGGAAAGAATGTGCAGGAACCTTTTGATATTGAAATACCCGGGGTGGATCTGTAATCGGGAGAGCCGTTCCTTTCCGTATTTGCCTACAAATCGGTAGAAACCGTCAAGTGAATGCAAGGAACCGGTTTTTTCCCCGTAATAGAGATGTAATATTTTCTTCAGTGCCACCGATGCCTCTTTTGATGGTTTTGTTCCCATTCCCATGAGCTCAAAGAGAAATATGGAAAGGTCTTCCAAATGTTCCGGGGTAACATGATCGGCATGGGTCACGTAAAAGGGATTGATACCAAGGCTCTTTCCATTTTCATATCGGAGCACGGTATAGTGTTCGGGGTAAAGGCTTGCGAACTTGGTATAGGAACCGCCCAGGTCAATAATGACCAGCCGGACACCCTGTTCGAAAAATTGCCTTAGAATGTTGTTGGCCAGAAAGGACTTGCCCTCGCCCGTCGGGGCAAAAATGGCAAAGTTCCGTGCCTTGATACGCTTTTTGTGCTGGTCCCAAACATCCTTCAAGACCGGAATATTGGACTCCCTATCGTTGAACAAGATCCCTGCCCCGTCAGTTCTGTAGTTGGAACTGTTGATCCATAGGCAAAGGGCATGTTTCAGGTCGGTCACATAAAGGTCCTCATTGGAAAAATTGGAGGCAAAACAAGGAAAGCTGTTCAGGATGTAGTTTTTCCGCTCCTTTCCACAGGGACGGTATGGGGCGATATCCAGTTCCTTGAGCTCGGCCCTTATCTTTTTGGAAGTGTTTTCAAGTTGTCCGGCATCCCGGTCCCAGTGCATGACATTGAGGTGTCCACGAACGATCCTTGAACTGTCATCGTTGTTGATCTGGTCAAGAATTTGTCCGATCTTTTTGAGGAGGACCTTGTTCTGTGTTCCGAAGTTGGCGCTTTTTTTGAGCTCTTCAGCTTTCTTCTCCAACCGCTTTCTCCACTGGTGCTTGTCGTCCAGATAGATGATCTGGTTCACGGTATGGTTTTCCTTTAGGAAAAGGCCCAGCCCATCGATGAACCCCTGATGGAAGGTGAAATCATCAGAAGTGAAACGGGCGTTGACCTTACTGGTCTGAACACTGTCCCCAAAGCAGGATTCACTGTTGATGGCAAGTACTTCAAAATGGTTGTTCCCGATGGTGACCCTGGGCCCATCAAGGATCATATCGGTATCATGATCATTATGACCATTGAACTGCTCTTTGGTGAGCGCCATGATCTCATCTTCGGTCATGGCCGACAATTGGATTTTCGCCCCGTTGTTGATATAGTTCACCGAATCGGTCACGGAGGCCAAAAACCGTTTCATGGTATCATCGAGCTCCTTGGGCAGTCCATGGGGCGTCCTGTTAAAGGGGTTGACGTATTTGGGATTGTTCAGCGCCCTGTTCTTTGGACAGGCAAAGAAAAGATAGCTTCTATGTGCCATATGTTCCCTGCCCTTGAAATGATCATGGGTCGCCCGGGACAAAAAGGTATTACTGGGAAGGTATTCCGAAGTGAAGGATGATTTGAGATAAATGTCCTGCTTGTGTACAACGGTTCCGACCGGAAGGGACCTAAAGGCCTGGAACCAATTGCTGTGCAGGTCCTCCAGATCTTTTTCAGAAAGGGAATGGATCTCAGGGAGCAAAACTTTGTAACAGGCCAGCACATTGCCGTTATTGGTAAAGATGACATTGTCCAGGATGTCCAAAATGGGATGATGGGATGCGATGTTAACTTTCGACATGGTTCAATAGATTGTCCCGTTTATTGCTGATACGGTCTGGAAAGACCTTGTTGAAGTCCAATAGGCTCTTGTCTGATGCTGTTTTGGTCAGGCCTACATACCAACAAAGGTTCCATACCATAGCCAGAATGATGACCAGAAGGCTGAAAGAAAAAATGATGATGAGCAGGGATGCCAAAATGGAGAGGATCATTAGGGCAAAGAGGGATATGGGAAGCCCCCATATCCTTGCCCCTTTGCGGATTTCCCTATATATCTTGTACTTTCTCATTGGGAATCAAATAATTTAGACCACGATACCGATGAGATAGGTAAAGATTCCGACCACGGCCCCGGCAATGAGCACGAACACCAATACCCGTGTGATTCCTTTTTTGAGATCCGCGTTCTCGCCAAAAAAGTGGCCCGCGTTGAAAAGGAAGCCAACTAAAAAGATGACCCCTAAAAGCAAGGGAAAAATGGTTCGGATGGTATCGGAAATATCGTTTACCGAATCCTCGATACCTCCGATCTGCGCAAAAGCGGGTATACCTGTAAGGAGCATTGCCCAAATGGATACAACTGTTTTTTTCATGATTTTTCGTTTTACAGGCATCGCCTGTTTGGTTAATAATCGATTGATGAACAAACTTTTTCGAAAAGTATCGTGATGATGGGGAAAAGGATGGAAATACCCTAAAAATTAACGGACTACAGCGTTAAATTTTAAAGAATCACAACTGTTTTTGGGAAACCATTGAATATTGCACAATGAATCTATAAATGTGATTAGCTATGGAACGGACTAAGGCAATGCTCTTATTTGGAATGTTTACCGCCTTTCTGAATACACGGGCGCAAGATGTCATACAAGTAAAACCGATTATTATTGTTGACCCGGGACACGGGGGGCTTGATTCGGGTGCCATAGGGGCCAATGGGCTTAAGGAAAAAGAATTGACCTTGAAGATTGCCCAGGCCATAGTGCACTATAATAGGACCTTGTTGGACAATCAGTATGATATTTACCTGACCCGATACATGGACACTTTGATCTCATTGGGCCATCGTACCAAACTGGCCAAGGTCTTGAATGCAAAAATCTTTGTTTCCCTACACTGTAACCACGCCGACAACCGTGGGACTAATGGACTGGAGGTATACTTGTTCAATGGTTTTGTCCCAAAAAAGAGCTTGACCATGGCAAAAGCCATGGATGGATACTTACAGCAACAATTGGGATATCGGAGCCGTGGTGTAAAGCGGGCCAACTTTCAGGTACTTCGGGACAACAGGGAGGTATGCCCGGCACTGTTGTTGGAACTTGGTTTTTTGTCCAATGAGGATGAAGCAACCCACTTGGAGGGCAAGGAGAAAATCAGGGCATTGGGATTGGCCATATTGATGGGAATCAAAAAGGTATTACGATGAAAATACTATTTGTAGAGTTGTTCCGGATATTGATTGTAGTCATCAGCACTGTGTTAAAGGAGCTTTTGCATTTTATCCTTGAAATTAAAAAGAAGAGACCATAGACATGGTCAAATACATAACCTAGTGGAATCAATGAAATAATTGAATATGATGTATTTATTCACAATTTGATGACAAATTAACTACCTTAGATAGTTAAGAAATTTCCTTTTATAACTGATATTGTTTTCTTGAGAAATGCCGCCAAACACAAACATAAATGCAGGTAATGGAACCAAATCTGAAATGCAAGTTGAACTTAGTCGGCTAAAGCGGGATTTAAGAAGATATGAAGCTACATCAGACCCTGATGATGATATCATTGAAGAATTTGAAGAAAATATAGAAAGATTAAAGAACTATATCAATGATAAGGGAAATTCTACTTTGGCAGATTGTGAGGTCAGTCTAAGTTTCAATGGACAATTTCTTAGGGCGTCAGATGGACACTTTTGGCCCGCTGCATCTGGGAAGAGATTGCCCAACGGCTCGTTTGACTATTCCAATGCCAGACAACGTCTCCCAAATGTAGGCCCAATACCAGAAGGCATCTATTGGTTAAATCCATGTGAACTGAATACAACAAGCCCAAGGCACAGATTGCCCAGTTCGATAGCCAGGTGGGGGAGGGCAAGTATCTTGATTCACCCATTTGAAACAACGCACACCTTTAGTAGAGGAGGCTTCTTTATTCACGGGGGTACTGAATTGGGTTCGGCGGGGTGTATAGATTTGGCTGGGTCTATGTTTGCCATACCAACAACCACAATCACTTCGTTTACCCAGTGGCTTCAAAGGGGAAAGTTTTGTGGACACAAATGTAAGATCAAACTAACGGTAGATTACCCATGATTTATATATTGTTTTTAGGGATACTGATGATTATAGTGGGCTCTGTAGTTTGCATTCGCAATTGGAAAGAGCGTAAAATTGTGGTCGATGACCTTGAGATGCAATACCTGGCAAGAAGTGGGGCAAGAAAAATGCTTTTCATTGGTTCTGTTGTGATTTTCATAGGTGTTGTGCTGATTATTTTTTCTTTGATGTAAGGGATTAAATATCTAAATCACACCATAACATGGGATGTTGGCTAGCAGTGTGCTTTTCATTTTTAATTGTGTTGAAAATACCCCACTTGGGCCTGTTTTTATGCCCCATCCCTTTTCTGACTAGGCCACAGTTTAAAGTAGCATTAAAGAGACCTTTGGACAACATCAGATAATCCCGTTGTTTGATGTTTACTCCCATTTTGTAGGCACCCAGCCTGAAATAATCGGCATCTTTTCCTTTGTCCAAGTCGACCGAAAAACTGAGGTGCTTTGTAATATCCCGTAACTCGGTGTCCTGGATTATAGGGGCAATGGCATTGCTATAAGATGGAGCGTTTAAGGTTCCAACTAGTACTGAAGGGTTGGTGGTATTTAGTTGTTTTTTGTTAAAAAGGGTTGCAATATGTTTGGACTGTAATTTTTGACGGGCCGCAAAAAGTTCCAGATCATTATTGTTGTTGGTGAAGTGTGTGCAGTGGATGTCCAGGTACATCCCAGAGCAGGTTTTAACCCTATATTTTTGCAGGTCAACATCAAATATGGGGTTGCCATTGCAATCAGGAGTATTTACATGGGTCTGAAGGGATTCAAGATTGAACCCCTTTTTGGCCAATACCCCAATACCACGTCCGTATGTGTCATTGGTTGGCAGGAAAACAATTTCCTTGTATGGAGAAGTTTGCTCAGAGGACAGGAAGCTCTGGCCGAACTTTAGGAGTGAATCCCTGTCCTCAACTTCTGCCAATATCAAAACATCGGGGTCCACTTCGAGTATGACCTTGGCCTTGTTATGAATCGCCACATCATCGATTGGTATGGAATCAATTTTTGCCCACCCTTCCCAATGGGTCAAATGGGAGGCCTTGGGCATTTCCATATCAACTCCCCTTTTGATCCGTAGCTGGCCCATTGTATTCTTGATTGTATAATAGGGCGTTTGCTCGTCTTTATCAAATCCCAAAAAATGAGAAAGTATCCGCATCCTGTCATAGTCACTTTGGGAGCTATGTTGCCGTAACATTAAGTTTTCGAACTCTTGGGTCCATCGAACCTTGTTTTCATTGTTATACAGGTTCACCAAACCAATGTGACGGTGGAATATGTTCTGTATGTTGAAGAAAGCCAATTTCACAGCCTGTCCTTAAG
Source organism: Flagellimonas sp. S3867 (assembly GCF_014698935.1). Taxonomy (GTDB): domain Bacteria; phylum Bacteroidota; class Bacteroidia; order Flavobacteriales; family Flavobacteriaceae; genus Flagellimonas. Next base: position 639,955 of record NZ_JACVMN010000002.1, on the reverse strand, counting down.
AAATAAATTCTTGTTATCCATAAGGATTTTGTGTATTTCCTCTTCATCATAGTAGATAATTCCTCCCAATTTGGAATAGGGGACGGTTTTGTTTATCCTGAAATTTTGAAGGGTTCCCGGACTTATTCCCAACTTGTTCATGACCGTATTGGATTTTATCCAACGATCCAAAGTGATACGGTCATTTTTTAATAGAATCTCTTTGATCTCTTCCAAAAGAGACTCCTTGAATCCCTCTAGATCTTCCTGGGTTAAAATATTTGCTGGCATCTTAACGTGTTTATAATCAGAAGCAAAAGTGTTCTATTTGATTTAATTGTATTCACAAGGATTTCCCCAAGTTGGGCGATAATTTAACATTTGGGCTACTTTAATCGGATTTTTTGTGGGATAACTGATATTATTGGGGTTGTAATTTTCTTATCTACTATATTTAGAGCTTATATTTCTAGCATGTTTCGCACTAGTTTTCCAAACTTTAAGCAATTGGACAAAATGGACTGTGGTCCAACATGTTTAAAGATTATTTCCAAGCATTATGGAAAGGAAGTTTCACTTGAAGACCTTAGAAAATCCTCTTATATTGATAGAGAAGGTGTTTCTTTGGCGGGAATTAAGGAGGCAGGGGAAAGAATAGGTTTAGAAACCTTCTCAGTATTAATTACCTGGGAAGATTTACTCAACAAAGCTCCATTACCATGCATTGTACATTGGGAAGGAAATCATTTTGTGGTTGTATACCGTGTAACAAAAACTAAGGTATACATTTCAGATCCAGCAAAGGGAAAATATACTTTAAGTGCTGGCGAGTTCAAAAAAGGATGGCTTTCAGAAGAGAACCAAGGAGTTGCAATGCTCTTGGAACCAACCGACACCTTTACAAAAGGGAAGCTACACAGCAGAGATGATAGGAACCATCTTATAAAAACTCTAAAGTATCTTTTTGATTACAAGAAATTGTTATGGCAATTATCATTAGGGCTATTATTATCATCCATCATCCAATTGGCTCTACCATTCTTTACTCAAAGTATAGTTGATTATGGAATAGAGAATCAAGATTTAGGTTTTATACAGGTGATTCTTATTGGACAAGTTTTCTTCGTGCTATCCAAAGGAGCGGTAGAAATCCTTAGGGATTGGATTCTATTGCATATCTCCATGAGAATCAATATCCGTATGATGAATGATTATCTTACTAGACTGATACAACTTCCAATATCCTTTTTTACTGGAAGGGGAATTGGGGACTTGGTAAGGCGAATCAATGATAATGAAAGGGTTGAGGAATTCTTCACTAATGGTTCATTGACATTTTTGTTCGATATTTTCAACATCGTCCTTTTTGGGTTTGTATTGGCCTATTACAACCTAAAGATATTTTTGGTGTTCCTCTTGGGTTCTGGAATCTATTTGATTTGGTCATTGGCATTCATGAAGAAAAAGGCTTTGTTGGACACAACTTATTTTGGAACAAGTGCAAAGAGCCAATCCAAGATTCTTCAGATAATTTATAACATAGAGGATATCAAGGTGAATGGATCTGAAGACAGGCGCAAAAAGGAGTGGTACGAGACCCAACTTGACCTTTTCAATATCACCTCAGAAAACCTAAGAGTCCATCAGTTGCAAACCAATGGGGGTCAGATTATCAATGAATTAAAAAATATTGCGATTATCTTTCTTTCCGCATATGCAGTTGTGGAAGGCGTCTTTAGCCTTGGTGTCATGTTGGCCATACAATTCATCATTGGTCAGCTAAACGTTCCTTTAAGCAAAATGATTGATTTCTTGTTGGACTATCAAAAAGCAGAGTTGGCGGTGAAACGTCTTTTTGAAGTATGGAATGAAGAACCTGAAGGGCATAATTTGGAGGGGATTGCGAAGGCTCCACACCGAACCATTACACTTAGAGATGTTTCTTTTAGATATGGTCCTCCTGGAACCAAGGAAGCATTATCCAATATTAACATGGAAATTCCCAGGGGAAAAGTAACCGCTATCGTTGGACATAGTGGCTCAGGCAAATCTACCTTACTAAAGCTTTTATTGCAGTTCCACAGCCCAACAAGGGGAAAAGTTGAAGTTGGGAAAATCTCATTGTCAACAATAACACCCAAGGATTGGAGAGAAATTTGTGGTGTAGTGCTCCAAGAAGGGCAACTATTCGATGACACGATCGAAAGGAACATTACCGAGTCTCGATCAAAAACGCCATTGAATGTAGAACGCTATCAGCGAGCCATAGATTTTGCTATGTTAAGGGGTTTTGTGGACGATTTACCTCATGGTTCTAAAACTAAAGTTGGAGAAAATGGGATAAAATTAAGTGGAGGAGAAAAACAAAGAATATTAATGGCCAGGGCCATTTATAAAGACCCTAAATACTTCTTTTTGGATGAGGCTACCAGTTCTTTGGACTCCATCAACGAAAAAGGAATTCTCAAGAATTTGGAATCCTTCTATAAAAACAGGACAGTAGTTATTGTGGCACATCGGCTTTCGACAATTCGCAACGCAGATAATATCATTGTATTGGAGCATGGAAATGTTGTGGAACAGGGAACACACAAAAAGCTTTTGAAAAGCAAAAGTGTTTATTGGCGATTGGTAATGAATCAAATGGACTCAATAGATGATGGACGATAAGGCTATTTTTTCAGAGAATTTTTTGAACCGCCCTCCCAACTGGATGATGAGGAAGGGAAACGTTATTCTTTTTCTTTTTTTCTCAATGCTTGTTGTCTTTGCGTTCTTTTTGAAATATAATGAGGTAATCAATGCCGAAATATTGGTTACTTGTGAAAACCCTCCTGTTGCTTTATACAGCAAAAAAGGTGGAAAACTGGTTTATGTCAACTTTAGGTCTGGTCAAGATGTGAAGAAAGATGAGATTCTATCGGTTGTGGAAAACCCTTCAAAATGGGAGGATGTATTTCACCTTAAGGAACAGTTGAAAGATACCGACACAAATATGGTTCGCACATTAGACGAGCTCTATCAAAAATTCCCAAGTGACTTAGAATTGGAAGTAAATATCCATATGTCTTATCAGAAATATCTAAAGGCATTTCACAATTATTTGCTTTACTTAAATCTAGATCAGGAGGAACATGAGAATGAAAACCTAAGTTTGAGGATAGGGAGGTTAAAAAGACAAATAAAAATAAAACAGGTTCAGTTAAATGCTGCCAGGAGGAACTATGCTCTTGCAAAACAAAGTAATGATAGGCAGCAAGGGCTTTTGAAAAAAGGTGTAATCTCCCAACAGCAATTGGATGCTAATGAGCAGGAAATGTTGTCCGCACAAAATGATGTTAATAGAATCAAGGAAGAGATTGAAGCATTACATGTTGACACACTCAATTTGAGCGACCAGAGCTTAAAATCATTGAACAGGAACATTATCAATTCATCTTCGTATTTTTCGGAACTCCAATTGGCAAAACAAGAACTAAAAGGCAAAATTGATATATGGGAAAATGACTATGCCCTTAGAAGTCCAGTTTCAGGAACTATTACAGTTTTTGATGTTTGGAACAATCATCAACATGTGCCCAAAGGGGAGCATGTACTTACTATAGTTCCTGATGAAAAGAAGGAGCTCATTGGAAAGTGTAAAGTCCCGATTAGGAATTCTGCAAAAATCCGAAAAGATCAGGAAGTTGTCATAAAACTTGATAATTACCCTTATCATGAATGGGGGCTTATCAAAGGTAGGGTCCTAAACATATCAGAAACACCCAAAAAAGGGGATGAAGTTTATTATTCTGTATATGTAGAGATTCCAAACTTAACCACAACCTATAATAAAGAAATCGAGTTTAAGCAGGAAATGATGGGAACCGCAAAAATTGTTTTGCAGAAAACCTCATTGTTGGAGAGGGTTTTTTATCAATTTAGGGGACTTTGGGCAGATGTAAATTATTAGATTAAAATGTAAAAAATGAAATGTCTATGCAGCGCGCATTGTTTTTTTTATTTCTATTATATTCTTTGATGGTTTGTTCGCAAGAACTTGCCAACGACCAAATATTTCAGCTTTCATTTGACTCTATCCTTAAATTAGAAAATGACTTGGAATATGGAACAACTTATTCTAAGAAGGTTTTTGATACACATATATTGAAAGCCAAATACTTAAAGGACACCAACCAGCTTGCTGAAGCCTACAGGAAAAGGGTTTGGGGAGAGAATTTCGACGGAGCAATTTCCTATGTTGATTCGGCAATTGGATTGATTCCAAGTGTTAAAGACAAACTTTTTAGCTCGAAAGCACATTATACCAAGGGAGCATTACTTTATGAAGCTGATTACCCAGAAGAATCTCTCAAGGAATTCATCAAAGCATTTCATCTGGCTCAAAAAAATGGCAATTACGAATATGTAGTTGATTGCTTGAATATGATAGCTGCCTTAAAAGGTGAGTACGGTCAAGAGGAAGAGTCGATATTACTGCATGAAATAGCTTTAAAATATCTATTACAAAACAAGGAGAGTATAGATTATTTTGATTTGACCTATTTAATTACACTTGACAATATTGCAAGGGGATATCTTGAAAACAAAAAGATAGACTCTGCAAGAGTATTCGCTGATAGGGGGATGAAACTTTCTGAGAAAATGAAAGATGATGAAACGTATAAAAAATTACAAATACTAAAAGCTCAGGCTGATTATTATGACGGGAATTTTATTAAATCAAGAGATTCATTACTAGTTCATTTAAATGATTATGAGGGTTATTCAAAAGCAGACATTCTCTTCTATTTAGGAATGATTGAAGGAAAGTTGGACAATGTTGACAAAAAGCAACGTTATTTTGAGCAATTGGATTCAATTCTTCAAGTTAGCGAATTTCCTCAATTGGATAACGTGAGCAAAGTTTTTCAATTCCTACTAAAAACAGCAATTTCCAATAATGAAAGCGAGAAGGAAAAAAAGTACATTAAAAGACTTATTTACTACGATAGTCTCTCAAAGGAGACTCAACGTAATATCCGTAAGGTAACTTTAATTGATTTTGACCTCCCCGTGGAAGAAGCATCAAAAAAAACTTTTATTGATGAGATAAATTACAAGAGAAAAACCATCAATTTCTTTTATTGGTTTTCAGGAATCCTAGTGGCTTTTCTTTTAACGTTCTATATAAGGCATGTTAAAATACAGAAAAGACTTCGAAACATTATGCACAAAGGAATTGAACCTGAAAAAAGCAACTCATTGGAAAATGCTGCAAGTGATATAGACATTGATTCTGAAGTTATTTCCAAAATTTTATCTATGTTAAACAATTGGGAGGAAAAAAAGGGTTTTTTGAATCAAGGGGTTAATCAAACCTCACTTGCTAAAGAATTGGGGACGAATAGTTCATATCTTTCTAAAATCATTAATTTTTATAAGAACTTGAGTTTTTCCAATTATTTGAAGGATATAAGAATTACATATGCGCTCAATTTTTTAAAAGAGAATCCAAATTTCATTGAAAACAAATCTATAATCCAAATTGCGGAGCACTTTGGGTTCAACTCTCAAGATGTGTTTTCACGAGCAATAAAAGACAAGATAGGCGTTACTCCCGCTATGTTTTTAAAACAACTTAAAAAGGGCAATTTATAAATTGCAGAATCAATTCTTAATTTGCGGCTATTTCTTTAAGTATATTGGTAGATATAATTTATTAAAACACATTATTATGAAACAAACCAGAAAGATTTTTGAGGATAAAAAAATCAAAAATTTAACATCAATTAAAGGAGGAGATGATGGTCCTATTGATAAAAGGAAAGTCAAAAAACAAAATAAATAAAACAAATCTCCACCGAACAGGTTCAAAAATCCCTAACTTTCTGGGTTGGGGATTTTTTATTAAAATACAAATTTGATGAGGGTAAATTTTTGCCTTATTGCATTATCTCTTTTGCTTGTCAAGTGCGAACGAAACCAATCTAGCACGTATCAATATCCCATAATTGAAAATATTGCAAAAACTGAAACTCACTTCGAGACTAAGTATATAAATCAATTTTCCAATCTTGAACATTGGAAGGACACAATGGTTACAAATTGGTTCAAAAAACAAGATGCTTTAACTGAAGCGTATTTTGATGGGGCTAATTATAGGAAGGTTTTTGAAAGACACGAATCACTTGAGAATAGAGATTCTGATCCGGCAAGCAATGTTGTGTATGTAGAAGCTGGATACACTTTTTTCCTTTCTCAAGGTGCCAAAAAAGACATAAAACATCTATACAGAAAAAAAACAAACGACCAAGGACAAGAAAAACTGTACGATCCAAGCACTTATAAAGGAGGTGACTACGAAATAGAGTATTATAAGCCTTCCTATAATGGAGAGTTTGTGGCAATTGCTTTGGGCAAGACTGGCAATTTTTTTAACGACGTTTTAATCTTAGATTGTAAATCCAAGAAAGTTGTTGGCGAATCAATTTTAAATGCAAAACCTAACAAGGCAGGTGGTATTGTTTGGAGCCCCGACAATAAGTGCATATCATATATTGCCTACCCTAACCAAGGAGATGATCCCGATGACAGAAATAGTTATACAGCACTCTATTGTTTTGAGAATCAGAATCGAAGTCCCATTGCTATATTTAAGGATGGGGTAAATGGTATATCGTTGAATCCAGAATATTACCCTGTGCCTCGATTTCGCTCTAGTAAAAGCAATTACATGTTTATTTATAATGGGAATGCTTCAGATTTTTGGGACTGTTATTATTTAAGTATCGAAGATTTTGAAAGAGGTGTTTATAACTGGAAAAAATTATATTCGGAAGATGATAAAATTCTGCATTCCTGGGGGATGGAAAGAAATCACAGATACTATTATAAAAGAATCCATAATAACAATATTGAATTTTGTTCGGTTGATTTACGAACCCCGGACTTTAAAAACCCGAAAATAATCGCTTTTGGAAGTAATGAAAATCAAATAGGAAGTGTTAAAGTCACTAAGGATAGGGTATATTATACGATTAGCACAAATGGGATATCGGAATCCCTCTATTGCGTTGAAAAGGATGGTAAATCAAAAAAAATAGATTTACCAATTTCGGCAGGTGAAATATCCCTTGATTATCGTTCGCCTTACCATGATGATTTATGGGTAAAACTATCAGGATGGACTTCCAATCCCAGAGATTATTATTTAAACAAAGGAGGAAACTTTGAGTTTGTAGAACTCGGAATGTGGCCAAATTATCCTGAATTTGAGAATATCATAAGTGAAGTAGTAGAGGTGACTTCGCATGATGGAACAAAAATTCCTTTGAGCATAGTTAGGAGAAGAGATCATAAGTTTGATTCAAAATCAATGGGAATAATAACTGCTTATGGAGCTTATGGGATATCTGAAACACCGTGGTTTCATTCTCCAGTTGCAGATTTTGTAAATCAAGGTAATATATATGCCTCAGCCCACGTGCGCGGAGGGGGTGAAAAAGGCCCTAAATGGCATGAAGCAGGGATGAAATCAACCAAAGAAAACTCATGGAAAGATTTAATAGCCTGTAGTGAGTTTTTAATCGACAAGAAGTATATTCATTCAAAAAAACTAGGTCTAAACATTAATAGTGCAGGAGGAATAACAGGGGGTATGGCCGTAAATGAACGTCCAGAGTTGTTTGGCGTATTTACGGGATTTGTTCCTACATTGAATGTGATAAGAACTGAATATTTGGAAGAATATGATGATTCAGATATTACTTTTGAATTTGGGACCATTAAAGAAGAAAAAGAGTATAAATCTTTAATCAAAATGGATCCTGTAGTGAATTTGTCTGAAAAAAAGGAATACCCAAGCACTATGTTAATTATGGGTTTTAATGATTATTTAGTGCCGCCCTCAGGACCTGGTAAGTATATTGCTCTTCTACAGTCTTTTAATACTATTGATAACAAACCTTATTTGCTTGATGTAAAATTTGATGCTGAGCACGAAATCGATTGGCTCAATGACTATTCGAGGATGCTATTTTTCACTATGAGTGAACTTGAGAGAAGAAACTAGGCATCTCCTCGTTTCATTTTATTAGAAATAATGTAATTCATTTCATTCAGGAATTTCAACCTATCTTTTTTTCTTGAACATATTTCAATATAGGTGCGATAAAAATCCCCTAAACTAAAATTGAAAATTTTTTCAAAAGCATTTGCAATTTGCTTGATGTCCGCTCTTCCATTGTTGATAGCTCCAGAATAGTATAGGGCATAAACCAATTCTGTCAAAGACACTTTACTCGATGTCCAACTTAAGTTGCTAATTTTATTGACTTCGTCAGAACTTTTCAATCTATTTTGAAGATATATTGATATGCGTTGAAACGCACTTATTTTGGCCAGAAGATAATCATGTGAGGTGTTAAAAATTGGATCAAGAATATAATATGGTTCGGCAGTACCGCAATGAAAACCAGAATATTTTCTTGTAAAGAATTGTTTATCGAAATGGGTTTGCTTTAATCTAGCATATCTTACGAAATCTGAATGGATTCGATAAAAGGCGCTTATATCTTCCATCTTCGTCTTGATGTATTTCCTTTGGGGTTTAAACTTGTCCATCGGAAAGCTTGCTTCAAAGTCAAGTACTTCCATATAATAAATAAGATTTGTAAGTGGGACCTGTTTAGTAAACTTAAAAAATTGAATTTCATCATTCTCATTTTGAAACCCTTGATTGATTACTTTCTCCCTTAATCCGAATAGGTTGGTTTTGCAAATAGGAATGATTTGCTTACAGGCGTCAAGTATATTACCGTGTTTTAATTCAATTTCCTGAATCTGAGTTCTCAGGCAGTTAATGTGCATTTTTCTTTCCATGTCCAAATTGTTAGCACATAAGAGGGTCGAATATTCTTTGGGGATCCTAGTGGTCAAACCAAATATGGAAAAAGTAAATATGAAATAAAAATTTGATTATCAGCACTTTATAAAATCACTCAGATTTTCAATAATTATTTAGGAAGGCGAATTGGTTAATCTGGATTAACCTTAGAATCTATTAGTAGTATCAAATCAATACAAATGGAGGTAATAAATATCGGCAATTTATAAATCACGGAGTCAATTTATAAATGGCAATAACAATGAATTGCATACAAAAGTTCTTTCTTACAATTTTAACCCATGCAAATTTTCCCAAAAGAAATCATTGAGTTCACTACACAGTCCTACATCCCTAAAAATGATGTAAAAAGTAAAGCAATATACGGTGTCATATTGATTTTAGTGCTTATGGCCATTTGCTCATTGCCTTTTATTAAAGTAAAAGTACATACCACGGCACATGGGATTGTTAAGCCATCCAAAGAACGAATCACAATTACCAGCCTTCATTCGGGAAAGGTCTTGTTTTCCATTATTGATAGCAACACATATGTAGAAAAGGGAGATGTGCTTTTAATTTTACAAAGCGATGTTCTGAATGAGCAGATTGCATTAACTGAGTATGAATCTAAAAGATACTCGGAACAGATTAAAGATTTGAAGTATCTTCTAAATACAAAAAGAATACTAAGCGATAGTATCAAATCTTCAAAATATCAAAAAGCCTATTTCCAATATTTAGAGGTTACAAATGAGCATTCTGCACGAATTAAGAAACTAGAGAAAGACTATGAGCGAAATCATAAACTCTTTTTAAAAGGGGTGATTGCCAAAGCAAAGTTTGAGGACATAAAATTGGATTATGATTTAGCTCTGAACACTTTCAGCCAATTTAAAAAAAGACAACAGAATACTTGGCAATCCTCTTTGACAGAATTAGAAAACAACTTGAAAATATCCCAAAATAAAAATTCTCAATACAACAAGAGCAAAAAAGAATTTATAATTACCGCGCCAATGAATGGTTCCATTGTTAATCTATCTGGAGTTGAAAAAGGCAGTACAGTTACTTCAGGGGTTTCTCTTGCAGAAATCTCTCCAGACACGGATTTATTGGCCGAATGCTATGTGAGTCCAGTTGATATAGGTCTTATAGACAAGTCAAAACCCGTCAATTTTCAGATTGATGCTTTCAATTATAACCAATGGGGTCTTGCATCCGGAAATATCCTGGAAATTTCAAAAGATATTGAAATGATGAACAACCAACCTGTTTTCAAACTTCGCTGCAGGTTGAACCAAGATTTTCTCCAATTAAAAAATGGTGCAAAAGGTATTATTGGCAAAGGAATGACGTTCAATGCCAGATTTGAACTTGCCGAACGCACAGTATATCAACTATTGTATGACAATATTGACGATTGGATAAACCCATCACAAAATACTCAGATCACACAGGTCAAGTAACATGGCAAAAATCACCATTAAACAGCATGACATAACCGACTGTGGGGCGGCTTGTTTGGCATCTATCGCGGCTCATTTTGGTTTTCAGATTCCTTTATCCAGGATACGTCAATATGCGGGCACGGATAAAAAAGGAACCAATGTTTATGGGCTTATTAGAGCAGCTGAAAAAATGGGTTTTGAAGCAAAAGGAGTTCGCGGAGATTTTGAAAGCCTATTTAAGATTCCTAAGCCTGCTATTGCCCATATAGTGATAAAAGAACAGTTGCACCATTATGTGGTAATATATGCCGTGACAAAGAACTATATTAAAATAATGGATCCCGGAACGGGAAAGATAAAAAATTGTTCTTATGAAGAATTTATAAAAGAATGGACTGGTGTTTTAGTGCTCTTACTTCCCAATGAGGAGTTCAAAAAAGGGAATGAAAAAATCTCCGTACTAAAACGTTTTTGGCACCTATTGAAACCACATAAACTGGTCTTGGCGCAGGCATTTGTCGGGGCTTTGGTATATACTTTATTAGGTTTTTCCACATCTATTTACCTACAAAAGATAACGGATTACGTATTGGTGGCTAGCAATACCAAACTATTGAACCTCCTAAGTGTAGTGATGATTACCCTACTAATAATGCAACTTGTAATAGGTGCCTATAAAGATATATTTCTTTTAAAAACTGGCCAACAGATTGATGCAAGGTTGATATTGGGCTATTACAAACATTTACTTAAACTCCCTCAACAATTTTTTGATTCTATGCGTGTCGGAGAAATCATATCACGTATCAATGATGCAGTAAAGATTAGGAACTTTATCAATGGCGTCTCCCTGAACCTTACTGTGAATGTTCTTATAGTCATCTTTTCATTTGGGTTGATGTTCACCTATTATTGGAAATTGGCATTGGTAATGTTCATTATCATCCCAGTATTCATACTGATATATTGGATTATTAATAGGCTCAACCAAAAAGTGGAACGCAAAGTCATGGAGGATTCGGCAGATTTGGAAAGCCATTTGGTCGAATCTTTGAATGCTATGGATACTATAAAAAGGTTTGGACTAGAAAATCACGCAAATTTAAAGACTGAGACGCGATTTGTACGTTTGCTAAAGACTGGTTATATGTCGGCACTGAACCATATTTTTTCCAATATTAGCTCCAATACGGTTGCTCAACTGTTCACCATCGTACTTTTATGGTCAGGGGCAGGATTTGTGATAGATAGGCAAATTACACCTGGAGAACTGTTATCGTTCTATGCCATTATTGGATATTTCACAGGTCCTTTGACCAATCTTATTAGTGCAAACAAGGACATACAGAATGCTCTTATAGCAGCCGACCGTCTTTTTGAAATCCTTGATCTAGAAAGGGAAGAGATGGATAAAAAGATAACCCTTACCAAAAAGAAAATCAATGATATTAGATTCACCGATGTAACATTCCAATATGGAACAAGGGTTGAGGTCTTTAAGAATTTAAACTTGACCATTGAAAAAGGAAAGATAACGGCCTTGGTAGGAGAGAGTGGTTCGGGAAAATCAACCCTAATCTCATTAATGCAAAACATCTATCCTATAACCAAAGGTAAGATTAGAATTGGGGATATTGACCTAAAACATATTGAGAACCAAAGCTTAAGGAACTTGGTGGGTGTAGTTCCTCAAAAAATAGACCTTTTTGCTGGAAATGTTATAGAGAACATTGCTGTAGGTGAATTTCAACCTGACTTTGACAAGATTTACAAAATATGCAAGGATATCGGTATTTTGGAATTTATAGAAAGCCTTCCCAATGACTTCAACACATATTTGGGAGAAAACGGTGCTACATTGTCAGGAGGACAAAAACAACGTATTGCCATAACAAGAGCCCTTTATAAAGACCCCGAGATTTTGGTGTTGGACGAGGCAACCTCTTCCTTGGACAGTAATTCAGAAAATTATGTGCAAAGGACCATTGATAATCTACGTTCCGAAGGTAAAACAGTAATTCTTATAGCACACAGATTAAGTACTGTAGTTAACGCAGACAAAATTGTTGTATTGGATAGAGGTAAGAAATTGGAAGAAGGATCGCACTATCAGCTTTATGATAGAAAGGGGGCATATTTTAAACTATGGCAACAACAAGTACCATCATTTTTATCAATACTTAAACCGGTTGATTAAGAAGCAAATAATGTAACTATTATGAGAAGATTGACCCAACAAATAGAGGTTCTTGAACGTATAGATCAATTAATAAGACTTAAGGCGACAGGGAGGCCAAAGCAATTGGCCGAAAGGTTAGGGGTTTCGGAAGCTACGGTATTTAGGGTGATAGAGACAATGAAGGAGATGAATGCTCCAATATGTTATGACTTGACAAGACAAAGTTACATGTACACTGAAGCAACACGTTTTAAATGTGGATTCTATTTGGAAGACTTGGATGAAGCAACTGAACGAAGTCTTTCTGGCGGATATGTCTTTGGGAATATGAAGCAACTGATTAGCTTCTAGTTTTTTTCTTTTGCACTATCAATTTTTGAGGGCAAGAATCCTCATATTTGGATTGTATCACAAAGCAGTGCACATTAGAAATTTCTGGCTTTGAATTCAAAAACAAATTGTTAATTAAAATTTCAAAAATGAAAAATCTTGAAAGCATGAAGGTTAAGGAATTGACAACTAGTGAGGCTAGGTCCAGTAATGGTGGTGGACTAGCCATATTTCTTGTCTTTTTTGCGCTAGGGTATAGTGTTGAAAAATATAAGCACGAGGGGCACTTTTAAAATCCCCTTCCAAAAGAATGTTTAATCTAATTTAAAAATCATGAAAAATTTGAATACTTTGGCAGTAGAAGAATTAAGCCAAAAAGAACTTGAAAGTACCAATGGTGGTTTTGGCGCATTATTAGGAGGACTTGCGTTGTTGGTTGCAGGATCTGCTTTTGCCTATCAACTTGGCAAAGACTTCTATCATATGTAAAATCAAATAAGAGCATAATTATGAATCAAAAAAAGAAACTAACTTTAATTTTATGGGGAATATTTTTGACTGTTGTGATTGCCGCTTTGGCATACACTCTTGGTAAAGATTTCTTCGGAATGACAGCTTCCTAGTATTGTTTCAAATTATAATATAAAGCCTGAGGATTATACCAAAAATTCTCAGGCTATAATTTTTCTTTTACTTTCGAATTCTATTTTATCCAAAAAAAAGGTAAAACAACTTTGTAATTACCAAATAGAGTTTAATTGTCTCCGTGGTTTAAAGTAATCACCAATTCAGTAGCTTTTGGGGACACTCATATTTATTTTTTAGAACTGAAGTTAGTCACTCTCAATATTTGAGAGTCTGCTTCCTCATATTTGTTCCATTAACATGGAACGATAACCAGTTTTTTTGGTTTTGTGTTGCATGAAATTATTGTCAAACTTAAAACCAAAGAAATGAAAAGTCTATTAAAAGAAGTAAGCTATTTTTCCTTCGTACTGATATTGCTATTAATATCGAGTTGTGAATCTGAACAAGAGAATATATCCGAAAATGAGATTCATAATGTAGAACTTACGGATGTAGAAATAATAAAGCAAAATTTCTCTTTAGAAAACTTTAATGATACAACCGGGTTCCTCGAATACAATTTAAAAGTTATGTGGGATAGCCATGTGGAAAATAATATTGACGGAACAATATGGCATGAATTTCAGATTGAAGAACAAATAAAAACGAATGTGGAAAAAGGTGAGATTACGGATATAACATACTCATTGCTTTCGACATTGAATGCCAAAGGAACTCCCATGTACAGATTGGTAAAAATGGCTTCTCATAATGGAGATGCCTATTCCTCGTATTTTGACCTTGTTCCCAATAATTTTACTGGAATGACATATATCTATGATATGAACGGAGATATGACAATGACTCGGTATTATAGAAAAGGAACGCCTTTTCGAGGGATTGTTGAATTGGAAAGTCAAGTTCCAGGCCCTGTTCCTTCTTCCCTAACAGCTAGATGTGATGCAAAGATTGCCTCGAAATCATACTGTGATGGCGCCTCAAATTGCAGGGAGCCAAACCAAACAGGAGGATGTGAGGGACCAACAGGTGGAGGGCAGTATGTTTGGACACGAACTGGAAGCTATGCAACGGACTGGTATAATGATGCAAATGCAGATGGTGTAGGACAATCAACGGAATATTCACATACTCAGCAAGGGGGTGACATTTATGAATGGGTTTGGGTTAATGATGGTGGTTCAGCTCCAGCTCCACAGAATTCATATAGTTATCATGCCCTTGATGGATATAGTAGTAGCGTAAATGAAATACCGAAACCTTCTATTTCACCTATAAGGACTTACGTTAAATTGCCTCCTAGTTGTAGAAGTTTTAACTTTGTTCAGGACAGAGTAAGTTCGAATCAGGTTGCAGCAGTAGTCAATGTGTCATTTAAAATAGTTTATGTTGATCGGTATAATGTTAAGAAATCCACTTTCGCGACTTTCCTTCAACCAATTTATTTTACAATTCCAAGATTTCATTCTGAACATGGAAATCTTCTGGACGGCAGAGGAGCCAATAGAGTTGCAAAAGCTTTAGGGGTTGCTCATAAAAGAACAAAAGCGTATTTTATTGCCACAGGAGCTTCCCAATCGCAGGTACAATCCAAAGCATGGGAGTACATTAGAGATGAACTAAGAAATGGAACATACATGACAGGAGGGGTGGCCAGTTTTACACCCCCATTGGCAGGTTTTGACGGAGAAATTACTCAATACGAAACCACAAGTATTTTCTATGACGATTGCACAAATTAACAGAACTTAACCCTTATGGACTTGCTATGTAACTTGCTGAATGAAATAGCATATCATTATTATCCCCAAGAGTTGGACGAAACAGACACGTCCTATGTTAATACTCTTGAGCATAAAAATTTTCAACGCTTGCATAGCAAATGGTTAGACTTTAGAACTGCATTGGATCCTGTTTGTGACAAATTAAAAGAACATTTTAATCAAGATGATATTGTACTAAATGGTGTGCCCAATCATACCCCTTCTTATCATATTGAAGTTACATTAGACACGAACGAAAAACAAAAAAAAGTAGTTGCCGCATACATTAGTTTGTTCATCCCTTTTTATCACCTTGTGGTGCTTGAAGAAAACAAACAGGATTCCAAAATAACATACAATTATTCAATACCAGAAGGAATAAAATCAATATTCGAAGAGGCAATAGGTAAAACAATGGAATTTCGAATATTCCCAAAGGAATTGTTGAAAATGAAAATACCTAGGGTAGAAATCTACCCGGAGTTTAACTATTTTAATGCTTTCTTTACCGATTGGTACAGAATTACAAATGAAGAAACTTAAAACCCATGAAAAAAAATATCATTTTATTTATTGTTTTAGTAGGATTAGTAGTTTTTGGGTTTGTCTTTGGAGACAGGCTTATCTCTATTTATTATGGGGATACTATTTATTCAACTACTTTTCTCAACGTCCTTATTTATGGTGTAATTTTGCTTTTGCCGGTTGTTTTTTTAGCTTTTCTCCTGAAAAGAAGAGCAAATAAAAAATAACTGTACATTTAAAGGATTGATTGTTCTTTAGAACAAAAGATATTCAGCCTTGTATTAAGTGACCCAGCTCTAACCTTATATTGTTCTTGAAAACTTGTTTATGCCATGCTTGCAATGAAAGAGATTTTTCTTAAGGTTTACAAAGATTAACATCTCGATTATGAACAGGTAAACTTAAATTATAGAATTTGGATTTTGTTAAATATTGTTGAGTGCTTCTTGATATGTGTCCAATATATTGTTGGGGAGTGATTTCAGGTAAATCTGTGTAGTATTGAGCTTACTGTGCCCTAACATGGCCGAGATTGCCTGTAACGGTACCTTGTTGAGCATGGCATGGGTTGCAAAGCTGTGACGAGAGACATATGAGGTCAGTTTTTCTTCGATACCGCATAGCCCGGCAATTTTCTTGAGTCCTTTGTTGAAACGTTTTAACGCCCATTTCTCATCTTTGTACTGGAGCTCCAAGGTGTTCCGTTTGAGGATGGGCAATATAAAATCGCCCTTGTTCTTCCCTTTGGTATAATACTTTAGTATTGCTTTTAGTTGTTCGGTGATTTTTATGTCATAGACCTTGGATGTCTTTTTTCGCTGGAACTTGATCCGCCCATCCACAATGTTTCCAATTTTTAGAAATGCCATATCGATAAAGGACATTCCCAATAGCATATAGGAGAACAAGAAATAGTTTCTGAAATGGAACAAAGGATCATCCTTCTTTAGGTTCAGGGACATGATCTTTTTTATATGCTGTAGATCAATGGCACGTTTTTCAGTGGGCATGGTTCTTATTCTGTACTTGTCAAAGGGATAGGCATCTTTCTCCACAAGGCCTTCCTTGATGCCTTTGTTGTATATGGCCCTTAAGGTTCGCATATAGGAGGCCAGCCCATTAAGAGTGTTCCCATCCTTCGAAAGGTGAAAACGTTCGAACCTTTTCAAGAGGTCATAGTTGACCTCATTGAACCTTAAATCCTTGCCCTTGGTAAAGACCTTGAGGATTCCCAATAGTCCCTTATACGATCTTGCTGTACCATAACGTTGGGAAGCGTTCAATTCAGAGACAAGGACATGGCCGTAATTGAAAAAGGATTCATAAGAGGACTTTTTGACAATCTTGTCCTTCAGTTGGGTGACCGAAAGGAAATCAAGTTCGTTCCTGCGATAAAGGTCATTGATAATTTCCTGCGCCCTGGCTTTTTCGATGATTAGAATATTGTTGAGGTTTGCAACGGATTCAACACCTTTATAGGAACGTTTCACCCTTTCCTTCGATTTTTCCCAATACTCTTCATGCACAGATTGCCCAGTGGAAATTGACGTGGTCCTCTGGAAGTGACCAAGACGAATGATGATTGGGAAAGTACCATCCTTTCTTGTTCTCCTTTTGTCCAAACTGAGTTTTAGACTTGTCTGCATGTTTAAATGTACAAAAAAAATTTGCACATAATTTGCACATAAATTTGTGATATTATGTTATTTCAAATGACAGCAAATATTATTAAATAATTAATAGTCAATGAATTATGATTTGTCATG
Source organism: Flagellimonas sp. S3867 (assembly GCF_014698935.1). Classification (GTDB taxonomy): domain Bacteria; phylum Bacteroidota; class Bacteroidia; order Flavobacteriales; family Flavobacteriaceae; genus Flagellimonas. The sequence goes on along the minus strand of NZ_JACVMN010000002.1, from coordinate 622,511 downwards.
GAGCTTATTGAAGTGGTAATCGCGCGGCTCATAATCAGGGGGTCCCTGGTTCGAGCCCAGGTGGGACCACAGGAAGATTTCAAAATTTACCTAAAAGCCTGAAAATGAACTGTTTTCAGGCTTTTTCATTTTCATTGATTTCATATAAAACCATGTGAAATCAACCGTTCTGGTGAGTAAATCGGTGAGTACTTTTTTATTCGCAAAAATGCTGCCCAAACTATGTTAAAGAATTGACATTCAATTCTTTGTTCGGATTTGCAATCGATATTAATTATCCAAAAAGCACAGTTATGGAGGCAAAAAACACATTTTCCATCCTTTTTTACCCAAAAACCAGTGACTCCGATAAGAAGGGAATGTCTCCTCTTTTCCTTCGAATCACGGTAGATTCCAAAAGGGCCGAACTCAGTTTAAAAAGAAAAGTGGATCCCGAAAATTGGTGCCCAAATTCGAGCAAGGTCAAGGGAAGGGGTGAAACGGCAGAAGAAATCAATGGTTATCTGGATGAACTCAGAACACGGATCCGGCGCATCCAAGGAGACTTTGTGGCACAGACAAAGCCCTATACGGCATCGATGCTAAAAGGACGTCTGTTGAACAAGGGCAATGAACTAAAAACGGTACTGTCAATTTATGACGGCCACAATGCCAAAGTGAAAAGCTTGATGGGAAAGGATTATACCTATAGTACCTATAGACGGCATGTGCGAACACGAAACCATTTGGAGAGATTCATCCAAAAAGTGTATGGGCAACGGGATTTTTTTATCAAGGATGTAGATCTAGGGTTCATTACCCGGTTTGAGCATTATCTTCATATGGTCGGTGCGGGAGGCCATAATACGATTACCAAGTATGTGACCAATTTCAAGAAGATAGTGCGGATTGCATTTGCCAACAATTGGGTTGTTTCCGACCCTTTCTTCCATTGGAAGGCCAAATGGCAGAAAACCGAACGGGAGGTACTTACCGAGGTTGAACTACAAACGTTGATGGAAAAGGAATTCAAATCGCAGCGTTTGGAACGGGCAAGGGATGTCTTTATTTTTTGCTGCTTTACAGGTCTGTCCTATGTTGATGTAAAAAAATTGACAAGGGACAATATAGCACTAGGGATAGATGGTAGGCGTTGGATAAAGATCTTGCGGACAAAGACCAAGGTCAAGAGTACCGTCCCTCTTTTGCCAATGGCGGAAAGAATATTGGAGAAGTATGAAAAATGCATTCCAAAACCTGAAAACATGCCCTTACTTCCCTTATTGAGCAACCAAAAAACTAATCAGTACCTAAAGGAGATTTCGACATTATGCGGAATAAATAAACGAATAACCTTCCATCTTTCCAGGCATACATTTGCCACTACAGTTACTTTGGCTAATGGGGTGCCAATTGAATCCGTGAGCAAGATGCTGGGGCACCAGTCGATAAGGACTACACAGATATACGCCAAGGTGCTTGACAAAAAACTTATGGAGGATATGGAATTGGTAAGAAGTAAATATGCCAATGCTTGACATGGTCGTCTATCTCTGATAAAAACTGAAAAAAGAACAGTAGTTTCTTGTTTTTAAAACCCAAATCTTACCCAAAAACTTTGCACATGGATTCTGTTCCGATTTTATAGCATTCGGGAAGATAAGCGTAAAGTAAAATTGGAATAGGGTGCACAACCTATTTTCTCGGATGTAAAAAGCTGGTTTGGCAGTGTTCAAGATTTGGGATACGGAGTAGACCAATTTTGAACAGCGAGAGGGTAGCACGCTAAAGCGGTGCTACGTTGCCCAATTTCTGGCCAAAAGGCCAGTAAAATCATGGCTTTTACTTGTTTACAGCTATAAAAGAGAAATCACGGTTTTTGCTGTAAAAACGCTGTAAACCCATGAAAACATTGAAAAACTTTGCTGTAAAAACTCAAAAAAGAGTGTTTTCGGATAGTAATCTTTGGTCCATTCAGGTTTTTTGGAAGCTACCGTAGATGGCTGGGTGTTTTTTGGTGAAATTGGGTCAAATCCTCTCAAAATCCCTATAAACAAGGGGAAAAATTGACCCATTTTTGTTTTGAAATGGAACTTTTGCCTCGCTCTGTAGTATTAGTTTGTGTAAGTATTTGGGACGCTTGCAGCGCGAAACCTAGTTTCGCTCGCTTTTATTTTAATTAAAGTTAGTCGTGAATTCACTTCATCATTGTTGACTTTTTGATAAACTCTTGATAATATAGTTGGCGATGGGCTTGGATCCTAAAGGGCTAACAAGTATATTTGATCAATTACTAAACTAATGGACAACTACTTTAAGGTAATTGAATTATTTGCTGGAGTTGGAGGATTTCGACTTGGTTTGGAAAATAGCACAAAGTTTAAGGTGATTTGGTCAAATCAATGGGAGCCGTCAACTAAAGCACAACACGCCTCCCTTGTTTATGAAGCTCGATTTGGAAAAGAGGGACATAGCAATGAAGACATTGAAAAGGTCCCCACTTCTGAAATACCGGACCATGATATGCTGGTTGCTGGATTCCCATGCCAGGATTACTCTGTAGCTACAACATTACATAACTCCAAGGGACTTATTGGTAAAAAGGGAGTTCTATGGTGGTCAATCCACAGAATTTTAAAAGAGAAGCAGAACAAACCTGGTATTTTGATGTTAGAAAATGTCGATAGATTACTGAAATCTCCTGCCGCTCAAAGAGGAAGAGATTTTGCAATAATGCTTAAAAGCCTTGACCAGTTGGGTTATGCTTGCGAGTGGAGAGTAATCAATGCTGCTGATTATGGTATGCCCCAAAGAAGAAGACGTGTATTTATACTCGGATATCTAAAATCTCAAAAAACTTATAATAATTTATTTAAGAATGACCCCTTTCAATGGTTGCATTTTGATGGAATTTTTTCGAAGACTTTTCCGATAGTGGACGAAGAACAAAAAGAATATACACTTAGCTTAAAAAAATGGAGCCTAACAAGATTGACAGAGGAGTTTAATGTTGAAGGGAAGACATCCCCTTTTCAGAATGCAGGCATAATGGTAAACGGGAAGGTTTATTCTAAAAAGGTAAAATCTAATTATGCTGGGCTATACCGAAGTTTAGGTGATGTATTGGATCATGACAACGTTAATGATGATTTTTACCTTGACGAAAGCGAACTAGATAAGTGGGAATATCATAAAGGAGGGAAGAAGCTTGCAAGAAGAGCAGCTAATGGACATGTTTACTATTATTCTGAGGGTGGGATGAAATTTCCAGATCCGTTAGATAAGGCCTCTAGGACAATAATAACAGGAGAAGGAGGTAAAAGTCCTTCTAGGTTTAAACATGTAGTTCAAACTCCAAAAGGACTGAGACGACTAACTCCTTTGGAATTGGAGAGATTAAATACTTTTCCGGACAATCATACCAAACTGGAAGGCATATCAGATAGTAAAAGAGCTTTTTTTATGGGAAATGCATTAGTCGTAGATGTGGTCAAAAGGTTGGCAAATACTTTAGAAAAAAATCTTTAGTTGAGAAGGCGGATTTACAACATAACCACTTTTCCGATTTTTTTTCTCGGTGCCAATTGGAATTCTTCAATTGTAAATGTTTCTGGCGGGAGAAGTCCAATTATTAAGAGAGGAACGGTTAACAAATTTCTTAAAGGAGCGAGGTGTTCTAGATATTTTTCATAATACCCTATAGCGCTATCAAACCCTCCTACAGCCTTCATTTCTTTAGTTGCTGTAATGATGACCCCAATTCGTGTTTGAATAGCTTTTTGAACATGATTAAGCTCACTTGCGAGTACTGGTTTAATTAAATTCCATGCAGTAACAGTACTATGATTGAATGCAACTTCAACAGAGATATCTTCCTTAGCAAAGTCCAGCCTCCAAGCATCCCCAGTGTAATCATCGTGCTGAAAAATATTTGATTCTGAAGACCATCCTTGTTCAACCAGCCTTTGCTTAATCAAATTGTTGATAGCCTTAGAGATGCTTTTGGGAATTCTGTCTTCACCGTTCATTCCAAATGCGTCGTGTTCTTCAATGATATCTTCGTCAGAAATACCATCTATTACCCTAATTAACTCTTTGTAGAGATTTACAAAGTCGGGTTCCTGTAGGATTGTGCTGGCATGTCTAAATGAGTGAGAGGTAAATCTCATAAGTAAGAATCTATTTTGTGGGAAAATATTAAAAATAGTCAAATTATGATTATAGGAAAACCCCAGAAAAACTAAGGTTTTTCTACAACTGATTTTTATAAAATTAATATATCTTCCCTCCCTTCCCCAAAATTGAATTTTAGTTTTCAAGAATCAAGTGTCACCTGAACGTGAAAATGATTTTTGATTATTGTCCGACTTGAGCTTTTAGTCTGGTAATGTTTAAGAATAGCATTTTTAATGAAATTTGAAATAATAGTAAATGATTTATTCGACAGTCTAAATTTAGACGATACTCTGTCCCCTACAGACAATAAATGGGTTGTTGGAATTTTGAATGATTTTGAAAATGGAGAATGGAGATACGATAAGTTTCAAAAGTTTGTCTGGGATAACATTAAGGAAACAGCTCTTAGTCTCAGCGAGAGAAAAGCACTAATTAATCAAGGAGAAGGCTCAACACTCATTGAATCTGCTAAAAAATTAAGATTAGTTGAAGGGAAAAAAGCTTTTGGAAAAGGGAGTGAAGTAGCCGAAATTGTTCTCTACGGAATAATGAAACATCATTATTCTGCTTTACCAATAGTTCCGAAGATTTATTACAAGCAAAATACAAATGATGAGGCAAAAGGATCAGACAGCGTCCATATCGTGGTAGAACCAAATGAAAGCTTTTCATTATGGTTTGGCGAATCCAAATTTTACAACAGTATTGAAAATGCTCGACTGGATAAGGTAGTGCAATCTGTTAAAGAATCTATAGGGCTAGATAAAATAAAAAAAGAAAATAGCATTATTACGAACCTAAGTGATATTAATGATTTCGACGAAATATCTCCTGAGCTAAAAATCAAAATAAAGGAGAGTTTATCTCAAGATGAATCTGTTGATAAAATAAAGCCAATTCTTAATATCCCAATTTTGCTATTGTATGAGTGCAATCAGACAAAAGGTGTTATTGAATATTCAGAGGAATACAAACAGGATATTCTCAACTATCATAAGGATAGGGCAACTGAATATTTCAAAAAGCAAATTTCGGAATGTTCCGATGTTCATCTCTACGAAAAAATAAAGTTTCACATCATACTATTTCCAGTTGCTGAAAAGAAAAAGATAGTTGAAAAATTTATTCAAATAGCAAAGGCTCATAGAGATTAAAATGGAAGACCAAATATTTCAAAACTACCATAAAATCAATTCTCTTTTAATTGATGATAAAGAAAATGATGCGCGACAGGAATTGATAAAACTACTCGATTATCACAATTCGAATGACATTGAATACACTCCCTTATTAAATCATTTAATAAGGGAGACAGGGCTCTTTCCTTACATGGATTTTAAAACGTCTAGTTGGGAAGAGCGTTTTGTTTATGATGCTTTTAAAGTGGATGTTGGAGAAAAAACACCGCTCACACTCCACCGGGAGCAATCTTTTCTTCTTAAAAAGTTATTACAAGGTTCGAACATTGCGGTCAGCGCACCTACAAGTTTTGGAAAAAGTTTTGTAATTGACGCATTTATTAGGCTTAGAAAGCCAAACAATGTTTTGATAATAGTTCCAACAATTGCTCTTACGGACGAAACAAGAAGAAGGCTTTACAAAAAGTTTGCAAATGAGTATAAAATAATAACAACATCAGATGTTGAGCCTGCAAACAAAAACATTTTCGTCTTCCCGCAAGAACGAGCGATGAACTATTTAAATGTTATGGAATCCTTTGATATCCTAATTGTGGACGAGTTTTACAAGGCCAGCAGCAAATTTGATAAGGAAAGGTCTCCAAGTTTGATTAGGGCTATGATAAAATTGGGCTCTAAATCGAAACAGAAATATTATTTGGCCCCGAATATATCTTCTTTGGACAATAATCCATTCACGGAGGACATGGAATTCATCAAACTGGATTTTAACACTGTTTTTTTGGAAAAACATGAACTATATGGCCAAATAAGTGGCAATAAAGACAAAAGCGAAATACTTCTTCAAGTATTATCTGACAATCCCGGAAAGACACTTATTTACGCCGGCACTTATGCTAATATTGATAGCTTGACTAATCTTTTTTTGGATAGATACGAGCCTACTTCAAACGAACTCTTAGAGTCCTTTTCAGATTGGCTTTCGAAAAACTATGATATTAATTGGAGTTTGACAAAGTTGATAAGTAGAGGAATAGGGGTTCATAATGGAAGACTTCACAGATCATTAAGTCAGATTCAAGTTAAGTTGTTTGAAGAAAATAAGGGTATAGAGAAATTAATTTCCACTTCTTCCATTATTGAAGGTGTAAACACATCTGCTGAGAACGTTGTTATTTGGATAAACAGAAAAGGAAGTGCAAGACTAGATGATTTTACTTATAAAAACATCATGGGTCGGGGAGGAAGAATGTTTAAACATTTCGTAGGAAAGATATTCATTTTAGATGAGCCTCCTAAGGAAGAACAGACCCAATTGGATTTACCATTTCCAGAAGAGATTTTAGGTGATATAGATGAGGTTAAATATGAATCATATTTGACAAAAGACCAAGTAGCGAAAATTCAGTATCACAATGAAGAAATGTCTAAACTTTTAGGAGTCCAAGTATATGAAGAATTAAAATCAGAAGCCGCTTTTCAATCAAGCAACTCAGACCTAATTAAGAAAATTGCCATTGACTTATCTGAAAATCCAGACAGTTGGAATGGTCTTGGTTATTTGAATAGGTTTATTCCTCAAAACTGGGATCGACTTCTATATAGAATAATAAGATTGCAGCCTGGGAATTGGGACACCAGTTACACAACTTTTGTTGAGTTCATAAAAATTGTCGCCTTCAACTGGAGGAAATCAATACCGCAACTTTTGGATGAACTCGAAGAATACGATGTTGGGATCGATGATTTTTTCAAGTTAGAAAGGAATATAACCTTTAAGTTTTCGGCACTATTACAAGACTTGAACATCCTTCAAAAAAGGATACTGAAAAATAAAAATTATGATATTTCAAGGTTCATCACCCTATGTTCCCAAGCATTTTTACCTCGGGTGGTATTTCAACTTGAGGAATATGGTTTGCCAAGAATGATATCAAAAAAGATGCATCATTCCAAGGTTATAAATTTTTATGACCCAGAATTAACTATTCACCAAGCAATCCGAAAATTCAACGACTTGGGCCTTGAGAGAACAATAGGGTCGACCCGGGATTTAGATGAATTCGATTATTATATATTGGATTACTTCTTTGAAGGGATACAAACTTTCAATGACCAATAATACATATAATTAGGACAAATTTCTTTCAATTAAAAGTGAAACCATGAACATAAATAGTAACGAGAGGTTTGTACGTTGGCAACAAATTTTGAGAGACCACTTTAGCTATCTTAAGAATTTGATTTTGATTTTTTCAGTTAGCACATTAGGGTTTCTCCTTTCCTTTCTAAAGGATGAAGAGTTCAATCCCTACTGTTGGGAGAAAACATTTTTCACTTTTGGAATGCTATTAACAGTTTTTTCAGTAATTTTTGGATTGGCATCGTCAATAAGCAGATTGATGGATTTTAAAGCAACAACTAAGAAAATAAAAAATGAATTAAAGTTTGAAGATGAAAATGAAGAGATAAAAAGAATCATGGCCATGTATGGAAATTACACCTGGTATCTGTTTTATTTGCAGCTTCTGTTTTTTGGTTTGGCCACCGTAGCAGCCATAGTTGCGTTTTGTATGATTTATTCAGAGAAACTATTTTAATAAAGAACCAGAACAATAAACCGTTAGTCCAGGGGGAAAGCACGAAGGGACAAAGCAATTTAAATTCATTTGAAGACATGCAGTTAATCTATCAGGGTGGAAAAAGCTATAATAACAAGAGGTGAATTTCTTGAAATAATCAATGGTGTACTAGCCTCAATGGAGAACACTGGTAGGCCAATTACAAGTCTTTTTCCTTCCGATGTCACCAAATATTATTTTGGTAAGCGCACAGAATTCAGTTTAGACAAGTTGATTTCGGTTATTGAAAATGATGATTTAAATTTAAGGAAATCAGTCTCTTTCAAGGTCGTATTTGTATTTTCAATTTTGTCTCATTTCAGGGGTAATTTTTCTTTTTCAAACTACAGGTTTTCTAGACACATTCTCTGGTCGTTGCTTTATGCATCTTTAATATTAGATGAGCAAACTGAGATTTATGTTGGATCTCAGGGGTTTTATGATTTAACCCTGTACAGATATTTCCAAAATGGAAAATTTAAGGTATTGAGAGTTCATTTCTGGGATAAGAGTTCACAGAACATATTAGATCAAAGGTTTAAGATTCACTCTCATATTTGCTATGCGAGGAGTTTAGTATTTAAAGGAGAGATAGAGAATAGCTTGTATACAGTTAAGAATGCTAAGAACGGTGAACTATCCTTGTTCAAACTAAAATGGAGAAGTCCGCGTGAAAAGAAAATGGCCATTAGGACTTCCTACTTGGTAAACACTAACCAACCAGTGAGTTGCATAAAAGATAGTTCAGAGAGTATCTCACAAGGTAATATTTATGATGTAAAGGAAGGTAGTTATCACAGTTCACAACCTATTTTTCACGATGAAAATGGCGACATGGTAATAACTTTATTTCTTTTTGATTATTCCTTAGGAAGTGTTGAGGAGGGTTTCATCCTAGGACCTTCAGGCGAAAAAACATCGGAAACAAAGAGATCTCCAATAAAGAATCGGAATGCTCTATTAGATCGAGTAGATACAATATTTAAATACGGTTAATATGGTAACAGAGAAGCAAAAACTATTTGTTATAGATATGACTAGACGGATTCATACCCTAGAATTTGCCCATCGTTTTGAATCAAAAAGGCATGAACGAAGAAATATTTATTTTGGAACACCTCCAATTATCCTTGGAGCATTAATTACGATTCAATTCTGGAGTGATTATTTTAATATCCTCAATGCAGTCATTGGGTGTCTAATTTCTATTTTGGTTGGATTGCAGACATATCTAAAACCTTCGGAAATTGCTGAAAAACACAGAAAGATGTCAGAGACATACGACAAATTACGTCACAGATTGGAATATTTGATGCTATTTGAAATCGATAACCCCTATACATTTACCTCAAAACTGAATGAGATTAAGAAAGAATGGGATAATCTTGACACAATGAATGTTCCTTATAAGATTTACCGTGAAGCAAGGGCACAAACTAAAAAACTTGGAGTCTATCCTGGGCCGCAATCGTATAAATCAATAGATTGACGACAGCGTATTTGGCTATTAAGGAGATGGATATTTTATCTTATATACTGATTATTGTACTCCTTTGTACAACGTTCTATTATAGAAGACTATATTTAAACAGGTCAAATAGAGATAGTTTGACCGGTTTGTATAATGGAACTAGGTTTACCTCATTTTTAAAGAAAAAAATAAAGACCTCCAGGACCAATAGCGTTCAATTTTCTTTGATTCTTGTCGATATTGATGACTTTAAAGATTTAAATGACACAGTTGGTTATTTAATTGCTGATCAATATTTGCAAAAAGTGGTTAGAATTATCCTAGATGTTATCGGTGCAGGTGAATATGTGTTTCGCCAGTACACTAGAGGAGATGAATTCATTGTCATATGCCCAAATGCACAACTTTCTTATGCTCTTGAAATTTCTAACGTTTTGCGAAAGAAAGTTAATGAAGAGTTTTTGAATTCAGACTTAAATCTTTCAATTTCTTGCGGAGTTACTGAACATAAGAAAGAAGAGAATTACGAAGATCTTCTAAAAAGAGTATATGTAGCGCTCCGAGAAGCCAAAAGTAAGTGCAACAAAAACACATCCATAGGCTTATAGAATCGCAAATAAAGATAAATAAACCTGTATCCTAAAGGAACTCGTGAAATATATTAAGCTCATATTTATTAGAAAATAAGGTCATTTAAAATTCGATATAGTTTTGGTGAGTAATCTAACTCAATTGCAAGCCGCCACATTTAGAATTCTATAAAAAAAGAGTTTTTTAGTGGACTATTTGAAGCATATTTCCTTTTAAATACACGGTTACTTGATATATTTCCAATATTTTGGATGACCTCCTGGTTCAAGTTTTAAGTCCGAAGGGGTTTTGTAATTAAGATAAGGAAGCTTCACTTCACTAACGGGAACTTCAGTTATGCCTAGTTTTTGAGCTGAGAAATACCGATGATGACCATCAACAATATACTTTTTGTCTTCATGTTTGACATACTTTATTGGCTCTTTGACCCCATCTTTTTTAATCTCCTTATATAGGTTCTTCATAGCCTTTTTATTCTTGTTGATATAATGGGTTGGATGCAGTTCATCAGGCGTTATCTGTGTTACTTTGCTGGGAAGCGCGGGGGTGGTTTCCCCTTTTTTTATCTTGATTGCCTTTTTTTGATTTTCAAGTTCAGCTAAGGATTTTTTCTTTTGGAGCTGACTTTTCTTATGTTTCAGGGCCAACTGGTTTTTCTTGTTTTCAAGTTTAGTTAAGCGGATTTGTTTACGTTGCTCCAGCAGCTTGCTGGAATGCAAAGTGTTATTTTTATATCGAGTTTCTTGGGTTTTCTTGAGCGCTTGTTTTCTTTGTTGGATTTGCCGGCGTTCTAAGGCCAATTTTTGCTGCCTTCTACGTTGCAGAACTTGAGTGGCCTCCCGTCTGCTTACGGTGCCAAGGCGCTTATTTTTTAACCTTAACGTTTTGGCGTTGCTTAGATTATAACGACGGCGTAGTTCCGACCGCTGAAAACGGGTGGTAGGTTTATAGGAACGGTAACGAGAGGATCTTGCAACTCTAGATGCTGATGAATAACTGTAGGATCGCGAAGCGCTGGAAGCGGCTCTTGTCCCAGAAAGAGCTCTTGTCCCACTTCGACCAACTGTAGATTTTACTGACTTGTTAAAGGTTTTGGTCAATACTCTTCTTCCCAATCCAAATAGTTGGGCATGTGCTAACTGAACTGGAGTAATTAGGAGGAACAAAAAAAGTGTGAGAACAACGAAGTTTGATTTTTTCATTTTCTTTTTAAGGTAGCAAAAAAACTAGGCAAGAACAAGGATGAAATAGTTAAAAACCACTTAAAGAAAACATCTTTCAGAAAGCACTTAGCTTCCAATAAAATAAGATTTCTATAACATAAGCGCAGATTATTTTTTGTATTTTATTAAGAAAAAAGATGGGTAGACTATGGAAGTATATTTTGGTGGATTTGGCACTTGCAGCTGTATGGGGTTGGGTTACTTCTGAAAGTAGCGGAAATATGTATCAGAGCAATCCTAGAGTTTATTCCGAAGAGGTGTATCGTACACCTCAAGTTCAAAGAATCGAAGAAGAAGTGGCGGAGTATGAAAAGGTTCCGTATAGGTTTAATAGTGAAGATTTAAAAGCCGTTTTTAAGGGAATATATAATAATAACGGAGCTTCCATTGAATTTTCAAATGTTCAATATTCTGCGGACAAGGATACTATTTTCTTTGACTTTGAAATGCTTTTTTCCAACAGCAATCATTATCTGGATTTTTACAGCGGAGATGGTTACATTGTTTCAAGCGAGGAACTAATTGTTATGCAACGAAGTCAAGATAATGTAACACTTTCTGGAGATGCATTAAAGATTTTTAATGATAATTACAGTAGTGATTTAGAAGACGGCTACCTGCTATTTTCAATAGCGGATGAAGGAGAAAGATTGAGTTTTATTGATAAAAGATGGAGTGATGAAATTAAACAAAACTATTAAATTTTCATTGCCATTTTGGGGGGCTATCATTCTGGGATTGATTCTATTAGGGTCTATAGGCTCACCATCCTGGCTTTACTTTAAAGAAACGAAACATTCCAATGAGTTGGGAATCGAACTAAATGAATATTATAACGAAAATTCGGTATTAAAGGACAGTTTGAAAATCCTTAATATGGATATCGTTGAATTGACTACCGCCAAAAAGCGCCTGGAGAGGAATTATAAAAACGACAAAATTACTTGGGAGAGGGAACGCGAACGACTTCTTGAAAGAATTCATAATCAAGACAGCAGTATTGTCGAACTTGAGCAACAACGAGATTCCTTGACTGCGGAAAAGAATCGATTAGCTGCTTTAGTAAGTACAGGCATTGAGGGAATGGAAATGCATCAAATCGATCAATTGAAGAAGAAGATACGTGCCAAAGAGCTAGAATTGAAAAATAAAGATCGAAGGCTATTTGAAATTCGGGAGGCTAAAGAACGAGCAATTGTTGAATTACGAAACGTCAATCAAAGACTTGAGAAAAATGAGTTATTCTTTGATGAAATGTCTAGGACAATTGTCGATTTTTATAAATTCTTAATGGAAATGGACAACGAATATTATGATTTCGTAAAAGACATTGAAGAAAAACTGGGACCAGGAGATGAAGGGGTATTGCTAGCGGAGATGACATCGCATGAGGACAAACCGGTTTGGGTAAATATTCCGGCCAAGGAAAAATATGGTGGCAGTCCCTGGCTTAACGAGATACAGCAACGGATGGAAAATTTAAAACTGAAAAAAGAGAGTGTTAAGAATTGGGAGTCCAAAATACGAGCTACGATGAATGAGTATGATTATTCATTAGGTGTTTCTCAAGATTTGCTTGATGACGTGAAAAGAATGGTAACTAAATTAGAAGAGCGGGATTTAGTGCTATTGGAAAATGAGATTAAGATTCGAAGTAGATATTTACTGATTGCAAGCACAGAAGAACTGAAAAAATTGGGAATACTCAAGCGGCGCGATTGGAAAAGAGCTATTATAAAAAGAAGAATTGACCTAACACGAATACGGAGAGAGGATTTTACACGTATTGATTTTGAATTGGACACCATAATCCAGTTACCGGAAAGAAAGCGCTTTAGAAGCTTAATAACAAATCATGTCTCATGGTCTCGTGCAATTGATTATCGCAACAACACACTTCAAATTGTAAATAAAAATAAGTTTTGGGAATTAAGTAATTACATGATTATCGAAACAGATTAAAAAATGACCGTATTTTGGCAGGCAAGGCTTCTTAATCTACTGTTGTTAACTTCTCTAGGGGTTAATGGCCAAATCTCAGAGTGTGATACTTTTGAAGAAGGGATTTTTACAACCTATTTAAGTTACCCTAATGAAATGGAATGGAAAATTATGCGTAAGGGAAATTCACAAACGGAAGTTCTCATTAAAATTGAAAAGCAACAAGCTTCAGATATGGAAACAGTTGAATTTTATGCTCAACTGGATTGGGTAGATGATTGTTCTTATATAGTAACCTACGATTCCTCTAGACACGCTCTGACAGAAGAGCAAAAACAAGTAAATGACTCAGGTGGAATGTTAGTGGTAATGCAAGGAAAAGAAGGTGATTGCATTGAATATGTCTCGTATATGGAACTGAATGGAGAAGAGATTTCCTCTGATGGGATATTGTGTAAGGATAAATAGTAAGGGCAATAGTCCTATGATGTTGTGGTTTGAAGAGGATAGAGGATTTTAATTGAAAGTTATCAAAGCATTTCTTTTGGCGGATGATGATGAGGTTACAGACTCCACTATATTAAGCTAAATAAACCGATAAATTGTTGGACTTGTAGAGCTGTGGACCTTACTCTCAATAAATTATGCCTATATTTAATTTATTAAACGTTCATTTAAAATCCGACATAGTTTTGGTGAGTTTTTCGGTGAGTAATCAATTTAGAAGAATTGCAAATCACTGAAAATGAGTCAAATATATGAATAGTTCAGTCCCAGGTGGGACCACAAATAATAAAAAAGCTCCAGTTTTCGCTGGAGCTTTTTTATTAAATGCGGTTAAATGTAGTAACAGGACATACTGAACCTTACATATTGTTGGCCGAGGTTTTTAAAAATTATAACAGCTGAATTTTTGAACCTTTAATTAACAGCTCCTCTAAGTTTTTTAAAAGATTCATGTGCACTGCTGACTTTCTCGAGTGAGGCCTTTTCAAATTCTTTTTGGGTGACATTGTAATATTTCTGAAGACTATCCATTTTTTGATGCATCATTTGGATTTGATCAGCATACTTTGGGTCATCAATGGCATTATAAATTTCTTGGGGATCTTCCTCCAAATCATAAAACTCCCAGAAATTAATGTCATCATAAAAATGAATTAGTTTATATCGCTTTGTTCGTATCCCGTATTGCTTTTTCACCATGTGGAACGCCGGATAATCATAATAATGATAGTATATGGCACCCTTGAAATCTTGTTTAGCGCCTTCCACAATTTTACGAAAGGATTCTCCCTGCATATCTGACGCAAGTGCCTTGCCTCCAGCGAAGTCCAAGAAAGTTGGTGCGAAATCAAGGTTTTGGACCATTGCATCAAAGGAAGAATTTGGCTTTATTGCTCCAGGTAACTGCATAAGCAATGGCATTCGAAGAGACTCTTCATACATAAACCGTTTATCGAACCAGCCTTTTTCACCCAGATAAAACCCCTGATCTGAGGTATAAACCACCAGAGTATTATGGTGTAGTTCGTTTTCTTCCAAATAATCCAAGATTTTACCGACACCCTCATCAACCGCTGCTACGGTAGCCAAATAGTCCTGCAGGTATCGCTGTCCCTTCCATAAGGCCAAATCTTTGCCGGAAAGATTGGCTTCATGGAACGCATCATTTTTGGTGCCATATGCTTTATCCCACACTTTTCGCTGATGAGTTGACATTCGGTCAAAATCAATGGTCCAAGGATTATGAGCCAATGTTGGCTCCCCGTACCCGGCGGTCATCTTTAGGTCATGGCCTTCGTACATATCTTTGTATATGGTTTGTTGCTGTTGTTTGGCGGCTTCCTGATTGGAATATGAGTGAAAATAGGTCTCTGGCAGTGGAAAAGTGATGGAATCATATTTATTGAGATGTCGCAATGCCGGCATCCAATTTCTATGTGGTGCTTTATGGTGCACCATCAAAAAGAAAGGGTTATCCGTGTTTCTTTGTTTTAGCCATTCCAAGCTTTTATCGGTAACAATATCCGTAGCATAACCTTCAACAATTGTAGTGTCCTCACCTTGGATAAATTCTGGATTGTAGTAGTTCCCCTGGTCATTTAAAATATCCCAATAATCAAAGCCCGTGGGTTTGCCATGTAAATGCCACTTTCCAACAATGGAGGTTTCATACCCCAATTCTTGAAGATATTTGGGCAACGTGGCCTGGGTATTGTCAAATTTTTCGCCATTCATCCGAAACCCGTTGATATGGCTATGTTTTCCTGTTAAAATAACAGCTCTGCTGGGACCACAGATGGCATTGGTACAAAAACTGTTCTGAAAAATGGCTCCATTTTTTGCCAGACGGTCAATATTTGGGGTGGGAGCAAGTTTGGACAATTCGTGACCATATGCACTTATGGCCTGAAAGGCATGGTCGTCCGCCATTATAAAAAGAATGTTTGGGGGTGTATCAACCTTTTTTTCTTTACAGGCTGAAAGGATTAAAAGAGAAAATAGCAGTATTCTCCAACGCATATTTGTAATCATTTTGATGGACAATATTTCATTTTAAGGTGAAGCATTTTTTTAAAGTGCAGTTGGAATCGGTTCCAAGATAAACTTCAAATTCACCCGGCTCCGCAACAAATTCCGAAGTACTGTTGTAAAATTTTAGATCATTGGGGACCAAGGTTAGTGTTACCGTTTTCTGTTCTCCTTTTTTCAGAAAGACCTTTTTAAAACCCTTCAATTGTCTATTGGGAGGGGTTATACTCCGAACCAGATCCTTAAGGTAGAGTTGCACAACTTCCTCGCCATGAAAATTACCAGTGTTTTTTATAGTGACACTTACTTCTATAGATTCACCTTGAGCAATTTCTTTCTTACTGAGCTTCAAATCAGAATACTCAAATGCCGTATAGCTAAGCCCAAACCCAAATGGAAATAATGGGGTATTTGGGACATCCAGATAGTTGGAAGTGAACTTTTCGAATTTTTCTGGGGCTGGCCTTCCCGTAATTTTTGAGCTATGATAAATGGGAATTTGTCCCACATTTCTGGGCCATGTTGCAGTCAATTTTCCTGAAGGATTGTAATCTCCAAAAACTACATCTGCTATAGCATTACCGGCTTCAATGCCGGGGTGCCAAACCTGCAGCAAAGCTACAGGCATTTCTAATTCTTCTGAAATGGTCAAAGGCCTTCCGCTCATAAGAATAATTGCCACAGGCTTGCCAGTTGCTACAAGTGCATTAATCAATTTCTTTTGACTTTTGGGGATTGATATATCCGTTCGGCTAGCGGCTTCACCGCTCATTTCCGTAGCTTCCCCTAATACGGCAACCACAACATCGGCATTATTGGCTATATCTAAAGCTTCTTTTAACATAGATTCAGGAGAGCGTTCATCAACCTGTATTCTTGGCCCAAAGACATTTACTTTTTTTGCAAAATCAGCATTATCAGAAATGTTGGCGCCCTTTGCGTATTGGATACTTGCATAAGGAGCAACATTTTTGAAACCCTCCAAAATGGTAACTGCCAAATCTGGATTTCCGGTAGGAGCCCAAGTACCCAACATATTATTTCTACTGTCTGCCAATGGACCGATCAAAGCAATCTTTGCTTCTTTTTGTAGAGGAAGAATTTCATAATGGTTTTTAAGCAGCACAAATGACCGCGTAGCGAGCTTCCGCGCCAAAGCCCTATTTTCAGCTGTTAAAATTTCTTTTTCGGGTCGTTTTGAATCAAGATAACGATATGGGTCATCAAAAAGCCCTGCCTTATATTTTGCTTCCAATACCCTTTGACAGGCTTGGGTAATTTCTGCTTCGGTAATTTTACCTTCTTCTACCGATTTTTGAAGGGTGGTTAGAAAACCTTCGCCAACCATATCCATATCCAAACCTGCTTTTAAGGCTAGCTTGGAAACATCTTGTAAATTGCCTAGACCGTGGTCTACCATTTCATTTACCGAAGTGTAATCAGAAACCACAAATCCATCGAATCCCCATTGTCGACGAAGCAAAGTTGTCAACAACCATTTATTACCAGAAGCTGGAACCCCATCGATGTCGTTGAACGATGTCATGACACTAGCAACACCGGCATCCACTGCTGCTTTGTAGGGAGGGAGATACTGATTGAACATTTTTATTTTGCTCATATCCACCGAGTGGTAATCCCTTCCTGCCTCTGATGCTCCATAAAGCGCCATATGCTTTACACAGGCCAGCATGGTATTTGGAGCGCTCAGATCTTGACCTTGATATCCTTTGACCATTGATTGCGCAATTGCCGCTCCAAGATAGGGGTCTTCCCCAGCACCCTCGGCGATTCGGCCCCATCGGGGATCACGTGTAACGTCCACCATGGGAGAAAAATTCCACATAATACCGTCAGCTGTGGCCTCAGTAGCAGCCATTCGCGCAGCTTCTTCAATCAAGTCCATATCCCAGCTTGATGAAAGACCTAGTGGGATGGGATATGTAGTTTTATAGCCATGTATAACATCGGAACCTATCAACAGGGGTATTTTTAGACGTGTATGGTTAACGGCGATTTCCTGTGCCAAACGAACTTTTTCTGGGCCAGCAACTCCAAAAAGACCTCCCACCTGACCTGCTTTTATCTTAGATTCTACGTTTTTGCTGACGACCGCACCGGTTGCAATGCCCCCACCAGGAGTAAGTAGGTTTAGCTGCCCAATTTTTTCTTCAAGGGTCATTTTATCCAGTAGCTGCTCCACTTGGGGTATCGTCTTCTTGGATTGTCCAAAAAGGCTTCCCATTATTAAAAAAAGAAAGAAGGTGTGAAGTGGGTATACTAGAGTTGTTCTCATTGAATCATTAAATTGGATTTATCTTTTAGTGTGAGGATTTTATTTAGTGTATTGAAACCCAAGCAGGTCTAGGCCGTTTTGCACATTTTCATTTTGCATAAAAAGATTCCATAACAATCCGGTTCTGTAATTCTCTATCATAACAATCTGGGGTCCTTGATCTATGGCCAAATAAGCTTCGGCAACCCAAAAATTATGTTCTGGGCTAAAGGCGTCATAAAACCCGGCAGGTCCCCATAATTTATCCTTGTGTCGATAGAAATAGTGCATGGCCCTGAGGGATTTATCAGGTGTGTAAGGAATGGATGAAATGGCTGCTGTAGGTGAAATCACCCCTGTGTCATTGGTAGGATGATGTGCGTTGTAACCAATGTTTCCATCACTGTTCCTGGAATAACTAGCTGTTAAACCCCAACAATCAGCACCGTAATCCTCATAGTTGTTGGGATTTTCAATGCAAAATGCGTAGTTGATATTAGTATGGTTTTGATTTACGTTCCAATAGTTTACATAATCATCTGATAATCCTTTGGGATTTAGTCCCAAATAGGAATAATGCGACCAAAACAATGGTCCACCAAATTGTTGCGCACCCGAATGCTTCACCAAAAGTGGAAAGCCATATTGAATATTGGAGGACTTAATGCTTCCGTTGGAAGCCCAACCGGTGGTATAAACCTCTTTGGGAATGCCATAGTCCGGTGAGGCCGCGGCTAGAATGTAGGTAATCAGGACCTCATTGTATCCTTTAAGCTCAAAATTGATATCAAAATCAAAATTTGGACTCCAATGCCAATAGAGAGCGTTTTTATTTTGGGTATACCAGCTCCATTCTACACCTTTCCACAGACCGTCCGCTTGCTGTGCTAAGGTTTTTTCGGCATCGGAACCGTTTTTGAAATACTCTTTTATGCATATAAGCCCTTGTGCCAAAAAAGCAGTTTCTACCAAATCACCACCGTTGTCTTTTGGGCTAAAAGGGATAACGGAGCCATTGTTTCCATTGATCCAATGGGACCAAGCACCATGAAACCTGTCGGCATTTTCCAAAAAATCCAACAATTTACTCAGGTGTTGCAATCCTTGTTCTCGTGTTATATAGCCCCTTTCAATACCGACGATTATCGCCATTAGACCAAAACCGGTACCTCCCAGGGTGACCACATGGGCATCTCTGCCTGGGTCGTTAGGGTGATATCTTTCTCGAGCACCACCTGAGTTAGGTTCGGCAAAATCCCAAAAATATTTAAAAGTTTCACGTTGGGTGAGATTCATAAGCTCCACATCACTGATAGTAGGCTCAGGAGGGGTTATCGAATCATCATCAGGAAACGGAGTTGGATTATATACATACTCATCCTCAGCACAAGAATAGAAAACAAATGTTATTAGAAGAAAAAGAATAGAGATTTTACCCATTGTCTTTAATATCAGCATATTGAAAATCCAACTTGTCCAAACCTTTTTGAACATCTTCGTTGGCCATAAAAAGCTCCCATAGCAAACCACTTCTGTAGTTTTCAATCATCACAGGAATAGGGCCTTGATCTATTGCAAGGTATCTGGGCAAAAACCAATTTTTTTCTAAGCTGAAAGCATCAAAAGGGCCATATTTGCCTATGAGACTGTCGTGCTCAGTATACAAAAACCTTAAAAAGCGGATACTTTCCTTTGGCGTATAGGGCATTGAGGAAAGGGCAGCAGTTGGTGAAATAACACCGATGTCCATATCCGGCCTGTGGCCGGCATAACCTTTAGGGGAATAACTTGAGGTCAATCCCCAGCATTTCTCTCCATACCCTTTAAAATTTTTGGGGTTCTCCATGCTGTGTTTATAGTGAATAAGGGCATGGTTAACGTTTAACTTCCAATAATCTGCATAAGAATCGGAAAGACCTTTGGGGTTTAATCCCAAATAAGAATAATGTGCCCAAAACAGGGGTCCCACAGGGGAGTTATCATGTTCATAGTGGTTGAGTTCGGTTTCCAGGCCATAGTACACCGTATCCTTGGTGATTCGACCATTTTTGGCCCATCCTTTTTTGTAAACCTCAGCGTTGATGGCATGTGTGGGTGAACTGGCCGCTAAAATGTACATTATCAAGGCTTCGTTATAACCACCCACAGGAAAATCCATATCCCATTGATAATCAGGGCTCCAGTGCCAGTAAAGCACATCTTGCCCCCCTTTGGTGTACCAATTCCATTCCACTCCTTCCCATAGATTTTGAATCTTTTCACACAATTTTAGCTCCCTTTCATTCCCATTCTTGAAATATTCTTTGACGGTTAATAAACCTTGAATCAAAAAAGCGGTCTCCACGAGATCTCCTCCGTTATCCTTGAGGCTAAATGGTGCGGTTTTTCCATCTGGCATCAACCAATGTGGCCATGCCCCATGAAACCGATCTGCTTTTTCAAGAAATGCCACAATTTTTTCAAATCGACCCAAAGCCTGTGATCGATTTATAAAACCCCGCTCAACACCCACAAGAATGGCCATTAATCCAAAACCGGAACCTCCGGTGGTTACAATATCCTTGTCATGGTTGGGATAGATATTATCTATGTGGATTCGTTCCCGAGCAAGACCGGAAACAGGTTCGGCCCCTTCCCAAAAATAGTTGAAGGTCTGTTGCTGAACCAAATCCAAAAGTTGATCATCGGAATAGATTTCATTTGAAATATTCTGCGCTAAATGTTCCTTTTTTGAAGATTTTTGGCCATTGCACCCAGCTACTATGGATGCAACGACCAAAAAAACTGAAATTAAAACTAACCTCATTGAAATTAACTAACTCAATTATTTATTCTGTTCGATTTTTATTGATCAAAACTCATTACGGACTGTACTTCAGATTGAGACAAAGCCTTGTTGAAAAGTCTTAGCTCATCTATACTACTTAAATCCGACAAGTGATTCCATTGATTGAATCTTGGCGCTCCAGAACCTATGGAAAGGAGGTCGCATCCTGTCCAATCCACTCCTGTGAAATCTCCTTGTGCCACTACTTCTCCATCAATATATACCACGCACTCCGAATTTGAGATGGTAAAGGCAAGATGAACCCAATCTGTTGTGTCCGATGGTATTGAGGCTGTTGCCCCTCCATCAAACCATGAATCACCATCACCTCGGCCCACATTCAGCTTGAAGATTTGCCCGTCGCCGCCAGCTTCCCTAAAGAATCGGAAACCATTGGTTCTTAGGTTTTGAATATCTGGAAATTCAGGTCTTTCGGTATCCGGTGGTCCCATTACCAGAATTCCAGCTCTATCCGGGTCTGCATTGAGCTTGTACCACATTGTAGCACTGAATTCCTCTGTTGTCAATCCATTGGAAGGAAATGTCAAATAGGAATCTGTTGCACCACCATATGCGTCACTGCCCGCCACACTTTCACCAGCAAAGGATGGAGACCCTATCGAAGCGGCCTCTGTATCCTTGAATTTTTCGGTATAATCGCCATCAAAAGGCAAGTAGAGCATTTCCCCATCAAAATTACCAACAAACCCACCAGCCTCAGCAGTCATTATATTTTGGATTTCTCCTTGCGGAAGTTCACGGTTGAACATGCGCAATTCGTCCATATTACTTAAATCTGATCTATGATTCCATTGTGTAAATCTGGGAGCTCCAGACATTATGGAAAGTAGATCACAATTGGTCCAATCCACACCACTAAAATCTCCTTGGCTCACAATTTCGCCATTGATGTAAACGGTTGCGGTACTTTGGGTGATGGTAAATGCCATATGGGTCCATCCAGCTTCCGCCGGCAAATCTGCAGCATCGCCACCATCAAACCAAGAATCTCCATCGCCACTGCCCACATTGAGCTTGAACCGTTGTTCACCTCCTGCATTTTCCCTAAAGAAACGGAAACCGCTAGTCCTTAAATTTTGACTATCAGGAAAACCGGCCCCTTCGGTGTCTGGAGGCCCAATGACCAAAATTCCAGCTCTGTCAGGGTCAGCATTTACCTTATACCAGAATACAGCACTAAACTCATCGGAGAGCATTCCATCGGTTGACAATTCGAGGTGAGCGTCAGCAGCTCCTTTATACGCATTAAGACCTACAAAGCCTTCCCCGGCGAATTCTGACGAACCTACTTGGGTAGCGGGTCTTAGACCTATCAAATCAAAATAATCACTATCAAAGGGCATATAAAGCACCTCGCCTGCATATAATGGAACATAGGCTGGTTCTTTCACAAAATTTACAGTGACCGAGGTTGTTTTGCCATCGATATCTGTTGCGCTAACGGTGAATTGATGGTCGCCATCATCCAACTTATCGTAGGTTATATCATCTACCAAAACCCTGCGGTAGTCCTTAAAATTATTAAGACTTCCTATATTTTTTCCATCCAACAGAGCATCCACTTTGGCTACTTCAATATCGTCGGTTACCTCAAAGTCAACGGTTATGGAAGTGATAGCTTCCAATACTTTTATTGTTGTTCCTTCTACCGGGAAATTTATGGTGACTTGTGGTGCCGTAGCATCAGCACCCGGGTCTACCAAGGTGAGGGCATCAATGCCCTGATCACAGGCCATAAACCCAATGAGAGAAAAGGATAAAACAAAGATTTTAAACAAATTTTTCATAATTCTAGTCTTTTAGGTTTATGGTTTAGTCCTCCAAAATTGGAAACTGGTCTACTTGCTCTTGTGGGTAGGGCAGAAAGGCCTGACTTTGTGTAAAGGTCCTGCCATCATAGCTCAAATCACTGGTCCTTTCCAACCTTATCATGTCGTAATAGCGTTTGCCCCATTCCATGGATAGTTCGGCAAATTTTTCATCCAAGACTTGATCTAAGGTCACTCCCGATACGGGAGACATCCCAGATCTTGCACGGACCAAATTCACGGCTTGATCTGCAGAAATTCCAGACCCAGAGGCTCCCTGGGCCAATGCTTCTGCATACATCAACAGGATTTCCGCATAGCGAATGATATTGAAATTTTTATTACTTCCGTACGCAGTCCTTCCGGGAATCAATTGGTTGGAGGGTAGATAATGTTTACCACTAGCAAAGAGTGCCCGAGCATAGTCATTGATCACATCACCATCCCTTGTTGTGTTTGATATAAAGGAAGGCAACGAAGCATAATTTGGGTCTGTTTGCAATTCTGCTATTCCCCTGTCCGTAAAAAGAACACTGGTTTCCAAACGGACCGTTTCACCTCTGTCGAGCATAAATTTTATGAATTTCATACTAGGCTCAAAGAAGCCCCACCCGCTAGATGCGCCATCAACTGACGGAGTCCATCCTTGTGGTCCGTACGGAGCATATAAATGGCCTTCACGGTCACCCTCACCTTGTCCAAAGTCAGAATATTGCATGTCCAAAATGATTTCATCGCTTAACTTTCCTGGAATTTTAAAGAGTTCGTAAAAATCAGGATACAGGCTAAATTTGTTCGAGCTTATAATTTGGGAACATGCATCAGCTACAACCTGATAGTTTCCCAGCTCTTGATTGGCCAAAGCTTTAATGGCCAAAGCTGTATATCGCGTAGCACCACCGGGAAGGTCTGTTCTTTCATTGGGACGCATATCCACCAGAAAAGGCAGCGCCTCATCCATTTGGTCCGAGATGTGCTGCATTACCTGGTCCTGGGTTGGAAGGGTTTCCACATCAAGTAATTCTGAAGTTTCGGAAGAGGTAGGAATAAAAACTTCGCCCCAAACCTGTGCAATGTGAAACAACATAATGGCCCTTAACACCTTTGCTTCTGCAATATATTGGTCGCCAAGTGCCTGACCATCTGCATCGGCCAACTCTTGATACCGGGCTATTTGATCCATTCCTGTATGGGCGGTTATTATATCGGCATAGATATTTTGCCATACGGAATTGTACATCCAATAGTCCTTGTTATAATTAAAAAGGTCGGTTTCTGCGAAATCTTGTTGATCACCTAGGCCACCGGCATTTACGTCGTCGCCGCGAACTGCAATTAAAAGAGGCTGTTCCCAACCCCTGGATTGAAATGCTTCATAAACTCCAATAATGGATAATATCATATCCTCGGTTTTCGTAAAATCCGTGCCTCCAGCAAAATTGTTGTTTAGCTCTGGTTCATCCAATTTATCTGAACATCCTATCGCAGCCAATAGGAATAAGGCCGACAGGGTAATTGTTTTTATTTTCTCGATTAGCTTCATTTTCTTTTTTTTAAATTTTTACATTGACTCCAATAGTGTAGACTGCCGGCACGGGGTAGGTTTCGTTGTCCACTCCGTTTGGCACTTCAGGATTAAATCCATTGTAGTTGAACAAAGTCAGTGGTTTTTCGGCGGTCGCATAGATTCTCACTTGGGGAATTCCTTTTTGGGCTCCGTCCTTGTTTATGGTATACCCAAGTGTTATGTTTTGAATTCTAAAAAAGTCACCGTCTTCTATGAAGAAGTTGTTGAGGCGCTGGTTCCACCCCTTTCTGATTCCTGCTGATGAAGGGTAGCTATTTGTGGTGCCCTCACCATGCCATCTATTCACTGCAAAATCGCGATCCCAGTTGGTATCGTTGGTGAAAATCACCTCTCCTCTTTTCCTATTTAGAATGGAATTGCCGCCTTGTCCAATGGCGCTTGTGGAAAAATCCCAATTCTTATAATTGAACCCAAAGTTAAATCCAAAGGAATAAGAAGGCAAGAAAGAGCCAAGAACGGTGCGATCGTCGTCATTAATATCTCCATCACCATTGATATCCCTATAAATGAAGTCGCCTGGCACCAAATCATTGGCCACCGCTACAGGATCGGCCTGTATTTGAGCATCGTTTTGATAGACGCCTATGACCTCTCTTCCAAAAAACGCGAATATGGATTCTCCTACTATGGAGCGTTGACGAAACTCTGCTGTTCCGGCGTCCAAAAATTCGGCCCCGCCCAAACCGAGAACTTCATTGTCCAAAGTGGCAAAATTGGCCCCAACGGAATAGCTGAAGTCATTCGATACTTTTTTATCCCAATTCAAAGATATTTCCAAACCGGTGTTTCGTATTTCACCAACATTCTGTCGTGTTGCACCTGGAATTAGTGGTCGAAGCACTGGAATTACCGCATCTTTGGTATCACGGACATAATAATCGGCCTCTACTGAAAGGTTATTATTGAACATTCTAGCTGAAAGGCCGGCATTGATTTCTTCGGTAACTTCCCATTTTAAGGCTGTAAAATCACTACTGGTATTCAGACCGCTAAAAAGGATATCGCCCAAAGCTGTTGTCACCACTTCGGAGGTTATAGATCCTTCACTGGAAGGAATCCTATCATTGCCCAATTCACCCCAACTTCCTCTCAGCTTCAAATAGGTGACCACATTGTTTTCTGGAAAAAAGGCTTCTTCAGAAGCTACCCAACCTGCACCCACGGTTGGAAAGTAACCCCATTTTTCTTGGTACTTATTTGTGCCATCGGCTCGGAAGGTGCCATATAATAGATAGCGATTATCAAAATTGTAGGATATCCTTCCGAAGTAGGAAAAGCCAAATTCCCTTGCCCCACCATCAAACGTGTCTTCTTCCACAATAGTTTGGGCCAGGTTAATAAAATAAGCTTCTTCACCAGTCAAAGGAAAATTAAGTCCTCGGGCTTGAATTAAATCCAAGGCCTCATCCCTGAAAGAGGTGCCAGCTAAAACGGTTAGGTTGTGCTTTTCAAACGCATCGGTAAAGGTCAACGTATTGTCCCATATTTGGTTGGAGGTGGTCACACTTCTTTTTAGAAGGCTTGCATCTACCCTTTGAAAATTGTCCCCAATAAAGTAGGGCAATCTTACCTCTCTTCGGTTGATACTCTCAAAGTTATGGTTGTATGCTGTTCTAAACTTTAACTTTTCAGGAACTAGGGAGACCTCCGCGTAGAAATTGGCTACAATATTCCTTATTTTGGACCTGTTCTCACTGAAATCCATAATGGGAAATGGGTTTTGACCTCCTCTGTAACCTAAATCCTGGGCATTTGCATATGCTGTGGGGAAAACATTTGGATCTTCTTCTAAAATAGGGTCAAATACTGGTAAAATTGGTACAGCAAAATATGCTCTCCGCCAAGCAGAGTTTTCTGCATCAAATCGAGTTGAATTACTAAAGACCACACTTCCTCCAACTTTTAGCCAATCATTGGCCTTAAAATCAAGTTTTGCCCTTAGGTTAAAACGCTCGTATTCGTTCTTCATCTTCAAAAGACCATTTTGTTCGAAATAATTGGCACCAATGGCATAGGTGGCGCTATCGCTACCTCCCGAGATACCTATACTGTGATTTTGTATCAAGGCCAAACGCATTACTTCATCATACCAATCTGTATTTACATCAGGGACGTTGGGGTTTATTCTGCTTCGTCCGTACCGCTGCATCGCATTTAAAATAAATTCTGCATCAGGTGCGGACCCCGATTCCAAAGCCAAGTTGGTAAACTGCTCCGCGTTGGCCATTTTAAGTACATTTTGAGGCACCTGATATCCGGAATAACCATCGTAATTAATTTGTGTTTTCTGGTTGAATTTGCCCGATTTGGTCTCTATCAATACGACCCCATTTGCGGCTCTAACACCATAAATGGCAGCTGCCGAAGCATCTTTTAGTATAGAAATGGATTCTATATCCGTTGGGTTTAAAAAGGCTATATCATTAAAAAAAGCACCATCAACTACAAATAAGGGACCGGATGCTCCGGTATCGTATGAACCAATACCCCTTACACGAACAGTTGGCGATTGTCCAGGCCCTCCATTATTCACTATTTGCAGCCCAGCTACCCTTCCTTGAAGTGCTTGCATAGGCTGCCCAACAGGAGCAAGGTCCAACACCTCCGAATTTACTGTGGTGATTGCAGAGGTTAAATCTTTTACCTTAAGTTCACCATACCCAACTACCACAACTTCGTCAAGAAATTGTGTGTCTATTTGGAGGATGGCGTTTAAGGAGGTTTGCCCGTTTACCGAAAGCTCTAATGAGCTATAGCCAAGATAGCTAAACACCAAAGTTCCTGAGGGATCAACATTACTTAGCGAGTAGTTCCCGTCAAAATCGGTTTGCACACCATTTGTTGTACCCTTTAAAACAACAGAAGCTCCAGGCAAAGGTCCTCCTTGTTCATCGACAACGGTTCCTGAAACGGTAATATTACTTTGCCCAAACACAATAATTTGGGAGAATAAAAGCAAAATCACCAATAATTCGTTTCTAATTTTCATAATCATTTAAAAGTTGAGTTGTGTTTTTGCTAAATTAACAATGGCTTGTGGTTGGCATGTCTAAAAGGAGTACATAAAAAATACATCATATCCCTTTAGCTCTGTGAAGTCCTTTTTTAGGGGCTTTGCAGTAGTTTAAATGATTAAAAAAGAAGGAATTTTGAAATTTTGATGTAGTAATGATGTATTTGGTTTTAGCCGAAAGGTGTAAGAAAACTTCTGCATTCTAAGCACTTAGAATGTTATTAAGAAGTTGGATAGACTTTTTGTGCTATCAATTTCCAGTTTTTTGCGCAATCTGTACCGATGTATTTCAACACCTCTAACAGAAATGGCCATTAGCGGGGCTATCTCTTTTGTGGACAAATTCATTTTAAGATAGGCACAGAGTTTAAGATCTTTTGGGGTGAGGTTAGGATATTGTTTGAGCAGTCTTTCAAAGAAATCTTCATGGAGTTCCTTGAAATTGACTTCAAAGCGTTTCCAATCGTCCGTGTCTTGAATTGAGTTGTTGAGCTTTTTGATAAAGGAACGATACCGTTGTGAATTGGAAAATTTGTCCTTGTTCACAACTAGCATATTCTTGAGTTCAAGAATCATCTCGTTCTTTTTGGCAATGTTCAAGGTAGTACTGGCCAATTCATTTTGTTTAAGTTTTATTTCCCGTGCCAGCTTATCTTTTTCCAAAGCGGCCATTTGCTCTTTTTGCTCTTTTTT
Source organism: Flagellimonas sp. S3867 (assembly GCF_014698935.1). Lineage (GTDB taxonomy): Bacteria > Bacteroidota > Bacteroidia > Flavobacteriales > Flavobacteriaceae > Flagellimonas. The sequence continues at coordinate 594,610 of NZ_JACVMN010000002.1, read as the reverse complement.
CATCTGTAGTTCGAGCTCCCTTTGTTTTCTTTTGAATTTTCTTCGGTTGTAAAATCTAACCATAAGCACTATGCCAATTCCAATAAGAATGTATAACAAAATGCTTCCTTTGGATAAATACCAGGGCGGAGCTATTTCAAAAAGGAATGAAACAGACTGGGAGACTTTGCTTCCTTGTCCCACCGTAGATACTTTGAATCGGTATTCCCCATGTGACAGGTTTTGAAATTCGATGGTTCCCTCTTCGGTAAACTCAGCATAACTTTTGGGACCTATCAATTCATAAAAATATCTAGGCTGAATCAATTCAGGGGAAGACACTTCAAAAGATATAACCTGAGAATTTTTATAGGGGATCTTAATTGAATTGCCATCACTGGGATAAGTGGTTTTTTCATCTTTGACCAGATTCAGTTTTGGAGTGGGAAGACTTGTGCCCTTAAGCCAATTTTGTATGGCGCCCCTATTGATCATGGCAAACCCATCACTTAAAGTGACATAGGAAATAGAATCGTTTATTTTAATGATGTTTTGGGAATCGGGTGCCAATCGTTCGTTCAGCGAAAAATCACTAATGGTCAAACTATCTTGCTTTAAGTTTGTATGAATGATTTCCTTTTTGCCTTCACGGTTCACAAATGAGAAATGGCTTTGATCATAAAAAAGAAGCTCGTGATCATTGAATTTTTGAAATTCATCGAAAACTACTATACGATCTACTATGGGGTCATATTTATACCATGAGTTTTCACCCCGGAAAACAATCTGGTTTTTGATATTATAAAGCTTAATGTTGTATTCACTGGGCGCATTTTGATTAAAGTATTCCTTACTATCAATGATATTTTCATACTTGTCGTCAATTTTTAATCTAGAATATCCTTTATATGGATGAGCAACCCATAGAATATTTGGAGTCTCAAAGCAAAGGTGCTTAACAGGTTCTTTTATATCGCTAATTCTATACGAATCCCAATTTCCATTGTCGCCTTTTTTATACTTGACCAAGCCATTATAGGTTCCTTGGATGTAAACGGAGTTTTGTTCGGGCACTCTTGCAAAACCATATCCGCCAGAAAAGGGAGATATTTTTTCAAATGTATTGGGGCCAATTCGATATGTTCCCGTATTGTGACCACATAATAAATCTCCCTCAACAACTTCCAGATCCCAAACATGGCCTTGTGAGCCATTAACAAACTTAATTTGGTCACCATCAAAATAAAACACGCCGGTGTTACTACCCAGATATAACTTGTTTTGGTGAAAAGCCATGTCATAGACCATCCCCAAAGTACCCGAGAAATCCGTAAAATAGGTTATGGGGTTGTTTAAATTGGTGCGCGCCAAACCATTGTCGAGACCTAGCCATAATTGATCTTGGAAGCGCTGCATGGACAACACAGTATTGTTCTGAAGTCCAGCCTCTCTGTTTAAAATCTTAGATTCACCAGTAAGGGTATTATAGAGATACACTCCATTTTTAATGGTGCCAAAGGCTAATGAGTTTTCGGCCAATTTCAAGATTTTGTTAAGTTGATGTTGTTTTAGGTTTTGGTTAAGTCCAACATTCCAAGGCACAATATCTTGACCGTTCCACAGATAGCAACCATTGAGTTTGGTTCCAATTAGAATGCCACCGTTAAAAGTGATCATATCGGTCAAAGTTTTTCCAAAAAGAATGTCTTGGTTATTTAGTGGAATCAAATGTTCTCCGATCACTTCAAAAAGCCCTTCAGTTCCACCGGCAACGATTAAACGATTTTCACTGACTAAAATGTCCGATATAATCTGAGGGGGATCTATATATGTTATTTTGTCGCCCGAATAACTATATATTGTTGAAAATGACCTAAAAACCACTTGATCTTCCACTGAAAGTATTTCCCAGAATTCCTCACTGGTAAACTCATGGTCTTTTATGAGATGGGTTAATGAAGTATATTGAAGTTCTGCTAAGTTGTTTTTCTTCCAAAAACCAAATTCCTCATAAGACCCAGTGAAAATTTTATCATCTACCACCGCTACCGACCTAATTATGGTATTATTTGGCAATTTATTTAGCACCCACTTTTCACCATTAAAATGAAGCAGACCTTTATTGTTGGCCACGAAAAGCTCACCTTCATCGTTGACGGCCAACCCCCAGTTTTTACTCGCTCCCATGTATTCTGAAAGTTTGTAGTTATATATGGGCGGCAAAAGGTTTTGGCTAAAACTCGATGTTGAGACAGTCAAAACCAGGATAAATAGAAAATATCTCCACATTTTTAATGGGCTTTATGCACCGATTCCCAATTTAAATAATAATAGTAAGGCAAGGGCAATATGACTCAACAATTTAGGAGCTTTGAAGAGATATGCTCAATAAAAGGATTACAAAAGATCGGTGTGAGGGCGAATGGCTCTTATTCTCTTGAGTTTTTTGTTTATTATTCTAGGGCGGTATCCGACCTTGAGTTTTTTAAATTCATAACAAATACAAAGCACATTGTAGTTTATCTGTGCTCTATGGTCGATTCCTTTGTTAATCCCGACGAAACTTAACAGCCCTTAGACCTATTTTGCAGTAACTTTAAGTAAATTAAACTTTGCAATGAGATTATTGGAAACCATACTCATATGTTTTGCTTTTCAGGCATTTATTTACTCAGGTTTTCTTTGGTTTAAAAAAAGTGGGGTAAGGCAGGCAAATTGGATCTGGGCAATTTTCCTTTTCCTTTTCGGCTTGAACATTATATATAATGTTTCGTTTTGGTTATATCCGGATAGCTCTATTGTACTTTCCTTGAATTGGGTTTACTATCTACCTTTTTCACTTTATGGACCACTCTTTTACCTATATATCAAAACCTTGGTATCTGACAAGAAACCAAACGGAAAGGAAATTCTTTTACATTGTATTGTTCCAATTTTGGTGCTGACAAACTTCATTCGGTACTATGTACTTTCTACGGATGAAAAGCTTATGATAGATAATCAAGAGTTGGACCCCGGAGATTATATTTTTATTTCTGGAGACATTGTTTTCTACTTCTTGATTGCATCAACAATAGCATATGCTTTGGGCTCTTATTTGACCAATAAGAATAAATATGTGGCAGACAAAGAAATGAAACTTTGGCTGAAGTTGGTTTCGGCGACCTTTGGTTTTTTTGCCATCTCTTGGCTCTTGTATTTTGCACTTTTCAAAACAGGCCTCATAGATCAATCTCAAGATTATTCGATTACCATTATGATGGGAGTGTTTATTGGCTTGACTTCTTATTTTGGGTTTTACCACAGTGGTGTATTCAACGGGAAAGCTTTAAAAAAGATTTTCCCTATAATTAAGTATAAGAAATCGGGTCTTTCAAAAAGCGTTTTAAATGATTACAAAACAAAGCTTCTTGACTTAATGGAATCTAAATCGCTTTATCTGGAGAGTGAACTAAAGCTAACGGATTTGGCTGTAATGATGAATCTTTCTCGACATAACACCTCGCAAATTATAAACGAGTGTTTTCAAATGAGCTTTTACGAGTTTGTGAACAAGTATAGGATTGAGGAGGCGGAAAGGATGTTGGTAGATGACAAGGACCACGAAATGAACATTACAGACATTGCCTATCAAGTGGGCTTTAATAATCGTATATCTTTCTATAATGCATTCAAAAAATACATTGGTATAACCCCCACGGAGTTCAGAAACCAGAACATGGCCTCATGAACTTTTAGCACACTTCCATTCAATTGAGTGTTAATTCCGACGGATATTAACACCATCTGCCTGCAATCATACAAACTTTGGTATATAATAATACTCAGATCAAAGGAAAACTGAGGTTGATAGCTAACGTATTAAACTTATTTAAATGAAAAACAAAATTTATTTACTGGTATTGGGGATTTGTTTGAATGCTTTTGGGCAAACAGAACTTCCAAATGAAAACGAGAATTATTTTAATTTTTGGGTAGGCAAATGGGATGCCACCTGGGATGAAGAGGATGGTAAGATCGGAAAGGGAATCAATATTGTTACCTCCACGTTAGATGGTAAATCCATTCATGAAAACTTTGCGATTACCGAAGGTTCACAAAAAGGATTTAAGGGTGCAAGTATATCCATGTACGTTCCTTTTTTAAAGAAATGGAAACAATCGTGGAATGATAACCTACAGAGTTATTACGACTTTACTGGAGAATTTGAGGGCAACAAAAGAATTTTTAAGACGGAGCCAATCAAAATTAAAGAGAAAGAGGTAATTCTAAGAATGGTTTTTCATGATATCAAAAAGGATTCCTTCACTTGGGACTGGGAAGCATCTGTTGATGCGGGCAAAACATGGAAGCAGAACTGGCAAATATTTTACACAAGAGCCAAGGATGATAAAATAAGTGGTCTTTCCCCAGAAAAACCCGATTTTACAAGTTTTATAGGAAATTGGAATTGCGAGGTATATAATCTGGACAAAGATGGAAATTGGAATGTGGCCAATGCAAAATGGGAATGGAGGACTATACTAGATGGAAAAGCGATTCAAGATTACTGGGAATCACCAACCGTAAAGGGCACTAATATTAGAACCTTTAATCCTAAAACAGGAAGTTGGATGAATGCTTGGGTAAATGATCAAAGCAATACCATTTCAGAAATTTGGACAGCCAACACCAAGGATGATGGTACCATTGTTATGACTGATGACAAGAGGAGCTTTGAAATACGTTTTTACAATATTAAACAAGACTCCTTTGACTGGAAATGGGATGTTCGACAAGAAGATGGTAGTTTAAAGACCATCTCAAAGATCAAGGGTAACCGAGTAAAGACCACTAGCTCTAAATCTTAAGTAGAAGTCCTTTTCTTTTTGGCAATAGCCAATGGGGGAAGCACCTCCCTTGCATGGTTGGCGTTGCACCAAAAAATTAGCACAACTCCTCTTCCTTTTTTGGAAGAGGAGTTTCGGGCTGTCTACTATCTATTGGTGTATTAAAAAGCAGATGATTTTCGGTACTGTGATACCCGAATATAAATATAAATTCAAGCAAGTCCCGATGTAGATTTACTGGCCCAACTTCCCATTATAGTATCTTTAGTACAAGATATTTTGCTATGAATATTTGGGAAATCACAACCATTAGTTTTGCATTTCAAGGGCTGCTGCTTTCATTCTTTTTTTTTGGAAAAAAAAGCAGACCACGTTACGGAAATATTCTGTGGGGTATTTTTTTGATGTTTTTTTCTTTCAATCTTTCATACAACACTTGGTATTGGGCCTATCCCGATTCTTTTGTAACGAACGCATTTAGCAATGTATATTTTGTGCTCTTTTCTCTTTATGGTCCGTTGTTTTATTTCTATATAAGAAATTTGACCACTGGGTTAAAAGTTAATTTGGCTAAGGACTTTTTTCATTTTATACCCGTCTTCATTGTAGTGTTGAACTTTATAAGATTTTATGGATTGTCCGTTGAAAAGAAAACACTTATCCTTAATAAAGGAGAGTTGAATAATTATCTTTTTATCAATAATGAAGCTTTGTATGTAATACTTTCAGTTGTGTTAATGGCGTATGCCTTTTTCTGCTATAAGACTTTTAAAGCGTATTATGCCAAAGACAAAGAAATCAAACTTTGGTTAAAATTAACAACAGTCACTTTTTCGCTTTTCGGACTGGCCTGGGCAGGTTATTTTATAATTTATAAGATAGGAGTTCTGTCCAATAGTGCCGACTACTTTATCAGCTTTTCGATGATTGCTTTTATAACCATGACCTCATATTTTGGGTTTAGTTTTACGGAAGTTTTTGATGGAAAACCGCTGAACAAGGTTTTTCCTTTAATAAAATATCAAAAGTCAGGACTATCAAAAAAGGTTTTAAATGAGTATAAAGAAAAACTACTCCTTATTATGGAGTCGAATTCGTTGTACTTGGATTGCGAGTTGAAATTGACCGACTTGGCTGATAAGTTGAATGTGTCTAGGCACCATGCCTCTCAAATCATTAATGAATGTTTTGGAATGAGCTTTTACGAATACGTAAACAAGTATAGGGTTGAAGAAGCGGAAAAAATGCTGGGTGATGAAAAAGCTTCTGACTTGAACATTTCTGATATTGCGTTCAAAGCAGGTTTCAATAATAGGATGTCCTTTTACAATGCGTTTAAAAAATATGCGGGTGTTACTCCTTCAGAGTATAGAAACCGTAGTTTGGCTTCGTAAGAATGTAATTAAAATGACTTGAGAAGATATTTTGTTGGGTTTTGAATTTAATAGAAAATGACCCATACAAATAAATCGGATGTGAAATCAACAAACTTATGATCCTTTCCAGCTTCTGCAAATAATAAGTCACCTTGTTTAAAATCTATGGTTCGGCCATCATAGAAATACTTTCCGCTACCTGTTGCAACAAAATAATATTCATCTTTGGTATGCGGTTTTTGCATATCGATGCGATCCGGGTGGTACAGATAAATTTTGATTTCTTCTTTATCAACAATATTTATAAAACGCGGTTCTTTGGGTTCATCTATCAGTTGAATTATACTATCCAATTGAAAAGAATCTGGTTGGGCAACTTCGGCCAGCTGTGCTTTTACGGACGTAATAACCATAAATAATAACATAAGAGCCAATAGTTTTTTCTTCGGATGCAAAATAATTTTCACCACTCCATTTCAAGATTATCTTTAGATGATTCAGTTAACTTTTTCTTGGACATCACAATGGGATTATTGCACTTTTTAATCACAGCAATATTCTTTTGTAGTTGACCCTCCAAAGAAGTTTCCAACTTTTCCCATCATCATAGGTGCTTTCCCAGTCCCAAGTGAAAGAGTCTCTTTTTATATTCTTAAACACCATTCTGGAAATGACATTTTTGCCATTGATTGTTGTAGGTTTGGTCTTGAAGATCCTATCGGTTCCATCTATTTCACCAAGAAAATCATAATATCCACCTTGGTTATCTGCCCAAGCTTGTTTCCATCTACTTAAATGTGATTGGTAAACCGAAATGCTAGTTCCTTTGAAACCCTTGTTTTGTCCAGCAAGAACACGAAAATCTTCATGAATTACTATTTCATCCAGTATTTTTGCAATTCTGTTGACACCTTTGCCCTGCTTTCCGTCGCCTTCGTCCCACGTGACCTCCCATTTGCCTACCCAAAAATCAAAAGCAGTTTCAGGAAAGGTTGGATCAAGAGGTATTTTATGTATCGAATCTTGGGAGAAACCAACATTAAAATTCATCATTACAAATGAAGCCATTGCCAAAATCAAAATTCTACTCATAGTGCGGATTTAAATGGTTACTATAAAATAACTAAATGGAATTCATAGATCAGTAAATCTAAATCGGATAAATACACTGACAGATTCCTTATGAAGGAAGATTGAAAATAACAAACCAAAAAGCCCTGGAACATCAGTTCCAGGGCTTTTTATATAAACATAAATTTAGCTGCTTATCAGTTTTTGACCAAAGTAAAAGCTTGATTTTGGGAAGAACCTGAAAAATCCAAACTAAGATTTATGTCTCCGGTGCAAGTGCCTATCGTACCATCACCAGTCACTGTGGTAAAAAAACCTCCTCCGTAATCCCAAGGCTCATTTGAACTCACCGTAACTTTTCCAGTGGCTGGGTCTATAGTAACAAGCAGGTAAGAGGTGGCGGTATTAACAACAAATGGTCGTACCGTATTGGGTAGCCTAAAGGTGAAGTCCCCATCTTCCGATGGCAAAAATTCAGCTGGCACAACCTCTCCTCCTAGATAATCGGCCCAGGCATCGGCGGTAACGGTATAATTTCCCGAAAAGAGAGAAGCATCTGTTAGCTCACAAAAAAACTGGACTGAATAGGCAAAAGGAGAGTTCAAAAAACTTCCATTCAATACAGTACCCTTTCCTCTATTGGTAAATTCTCTTCCATCGGATAGTTTGGCCACAAGACGGACAGAAAAAGAATCTGCACTATCGTAATCTCCATCTTGGAGGCCTAGAGCAGAGAGTACTTCGTCCAACGTGGCAGCAACCTCACCTCTTGGAAAACCAAAAGGGCCTAGTGAAAAAGAATCTGCAGATATTGTTTTGACCAAAGTTTCGGTACCGGCATTTCCATCATCAACAAAAGTTATGAATACATCTATCTCGGTCAAAAGATTGCCGTTTTCTACATCCTGTGCTTCAAGGGTAACGCTCCATGATTTTGAAGTATCAAAAAAATCGAAGGTGCCACTATTCACGGATAGGGTCCGGAGCACCAAACCCCGTCCAACTGTAGCGTCTACCTCATCGATTAATTTATCATCGGTGCTGCATGACGCCAATAGTATTATTGCTATTGACAAAACAGCATATTTCGAGGTGTTTTTCATCGTTTTCATATTATAATTTTTCTTTACTAGTTTGCTCTTGGAAATGATGGCCCGGCTGGATTGTTATCCCAGAAAACCTGAACACTTACATTTGGCTTTTGTGTGATATTCGAGTTTGAAGTAACCACTCGGTTAGGATAGAACATGGATCTTGGCAAGCTGCCAGGGTCGGGCTCTCTGTTGGGTTGTAAGGTAGATGGGAATCCTGTACGTCTGTAAAAATTGTACGCCTCAATACCGTTGCCGTAATGTGCTAAGAAGTGGTTTTCTGCAAAGATGTCCCATTGGTCATCGCCAGTGGCATTTCCAAAGGCAGTAATCACACCGTTGATAAAGCTTTCAAAATCAGCATCGGCGGGTTCAAACGACAAATCTGAAACACCGTCGTTTGCCACAGAAGCACGAACCTTGGCAATTTGCTTTCTCACCCCAGCTTCTAAAAAACCTTGGGCAGTAGCTACGTCTCCAGCTATCAGGGCTAGTTCTCCTCTCCAAAAATCTACCATAAATGCGTTAAGAATTGGGGTAATTCCAACTCCACCGGCACCTTGCGAAGCTGCATTTGTCTGGCCAATAGCACTGAAACTATCATCATCAAATCGTCCACCGGCAGGATAAACGCCCCATGTGCTTCTTAAAAGACCATCAGGGGGTGTGCCTTGATTATCGCCGTGATCTCTACCCCAATAACCGTTTGTCAGAGCGCAAAAGGTAAACCCTCCATCAATATAGTGTTGAGGTGGTGTTTGTAGGGAACATCGAAGTGTTTGCTCATCTGGTGCTGCTCCATCCTGTCCCGGAACAATACTTACCTGACGATAGAAATAATACCGAATCCGTGGATCATTATTGATCTGCATTTGATTAACCAACCAATTCGAAGTATAATCCCCAGCCCCGTTGGAAACGTAGTTTAGTCCATATCTGGGGTGTCTGTTATCCGGTTGGGCCGCACTGGTTGCTGGCCAGTTAAATTCAAAATCATCTACAGAATCGGCAATATAATTCCCTGAAGCAACAATAGCGTTAAAGGCAGTAATTGCACCTGGATCAACCAAACGTGTTTGAAGGTACAGTTTCATCTTTAAGGTATTGGCAGCCTTTACCCATTTTGTATAATCATTATTGTAGTAAAAATCTACTGAAGGCGTACCTGCCGTTACGTTTGTGAAATTAACAATAGCTTGATCCAAAAGTGAAAAAGCCGCTTGGTATACTGATTCACCACTATCTAATTTAGGGTTAACAATATCAGGAGCCTGTACGGCCTCACTATAGGGAATGTCCCCAAAGAAATCTACCATGGAGGAAATTATATAAGCTTCGATAAACTGGGCAATTCCAATATGTCGGGTTAACCCTGCTTCTTCTGCTAATGGCGTCATCAATCTTATATCAAAAAGGATTCCTCTATAAGCGTTGTCCCACTCATCATCCACATCACTATCTTGATAGGTGCTTGCATAGTTTCTACTTGACATTTGCATTATCCGGGTTAGTTGCATCCCTATTGGAGACAAACCATCACCATTTTGAAAGCCACCTGTTGTAAAATTATCATTGGGATCTCCGCTTGCATCCCCATCCAATTGCCTTACAAAATCTTCTTGAATTGATACAAGAAATAAATCTGGGCTAGCCTGTTCTGGAGTTAAAAAGTTAGGGTCTTGGGTTAGGTCCAGTTCGGTGGTCTCACATGATGTCATCCCTAGAAACATTAAGGACAGCACCAGCATTGTATGTATGTTTATTTTCTTCATTTTGTTTTCTTTTTTCATCTTAGAATGTTGCTTTTACACTGAGTCCATATCTTCTTGAGCTTGGCCCATTAAGAAATTCAAATCCAAACCCGTTGCCTACTCCTGTCCCGGAGGTATTGGGATCAAAATTGGCTCCATTGGGGGTATTGATGGCGTCATACCAGAGGTTTTGACCTGAAATTGTAAAGGATAGGGCACCAAAAGGAGTGTTGTCCAAAAACTTTTTAGGCAGAGCATAGCTCAATGAGGCCTCTTGCAAACGTATTACGGTGGCATCATACACTTGTAACTCCGATGGCCCATTCAGAACGTTGCTGAAAAAATAATCCGAGTTGTTTATTTGAATATCGTTTACCTCACCATCGGGCCTTACCCCAGGCAAAACAAAAGTGTTTAAACGATCTACGGTTTCTACAATAAGTCCTCTTCCCAGCAGTGTTGATATGGTACTGGACCAGATATCGCCACCTTGGGTATAGTTCCATTGAAAGCCAAGAGTGAAGTTTTTGAATGAAAGCGTATTAATTAAGTTGGCTACCCAATCTGGATTGGGGTCTCCAATAACTCCGTTTTGAGGGTCTGTGGCATAATCACCCACAGAATCAACGACTAAATTACCGCTAGCATCCCTCAAGACTCTAGATCCAAAAATTACACCTAACGGCTCTCCTTCTATTGCCGCGTTGCCTAGGTTTCCAAATCCAGAATATACAATTTGGTCAGTGTTTTGACCGAGATCGGTAACTTCAGTTTCGTTGGCTGTAAAATTCAAATTGGAGGTCCAGGAAAATCCTCCTTCTTGTTTAGGCCTGAACCATTGGATTCCTAAATCGACCTCAACACCTTCACCTTGAATTTCACCGACATTTGTATTGGTTCTGAAGAAACCTGAAGAGGGATCCAAAGGTTGAGATACAATTAAATCTGTGGTAATTCTTTTAAATAAGGATAGGTCAAGCGTAATCCGGTTTTGCCACCATCTTGATTCTATACCCACCTCAATCTCATCTATTCTTTCAGGTTTTAAATCGGGATTACCAAGTGTGAGCGGACTTGTATTGGTTACAATATTGCTTCCAGTATTGTCTTGAAAATCTTGAGCATCAAGAATCAAACGATTGGCTACAGGAAAGTTGTCGGAATTGGCATCAGGAAAACCTGCTGAAGTACCGTAACCTGCTCTAATTTTAAGATAGTTTAGTATGTTTTCACTTTTTAAACCATCAATTGCCGTCGTAGGCACGAAAGAAAGACTTGCACTGGGATAAAAAAGCGCTCTATTTGCCCTAGCCAAATTTGAAGCCCAATCGTTTCGGCCAGCCAAGGTTAAATAAATGTACTTGTCATAATCAACTTCGACCTGACCATACGCCCCAACCAAATTTCTTTCAGCCGAGCTTTGTATTTCGTTTTGATTCAAAAAATTGAAATGTCTTAGAACTCCGAAAACTTGCTGGTTGTCACTGGCAACCCCACTTTGGTCAAAAAGCTCTCTTCTTGAGTTTACTCCTAGGTTGAAAGTTGCTCCAATTTTTTCAGTGATATCATAATCTCCGTTAATTGCAACATTATGATCCCAAATGGTATTTGTATTGTTCCAGGTTTCATAGACACCACTTGCTAAACGAGGTTGTGGAATATTCCCATTAATGCCTCCTTTATTCTGGAAATTCACATTGTTTTCACTGTAAACGTCAATACCCGCCCTATAAATAACATTTAGATTATCATTAATTTCATATTGAATGGTGGCTTGACCGAACACGCGGTTAGTTTCTTGCCTTGTACCAGCATTATTGACAGTCCATAAAGGATGTTGGATGTCATTACCGTTTCGGTAATAGACGCTTCGTCCGTCAATTGGACTTTGAAATGGAAGATTGATTAAATCAATACTTCTAGGTGTGAAGAACAAATCACCGAATACCGAGGACCCGGACCCGGTTGCACCATTACCTTGGCTCAATGCAACTGGTGGTGAAATAAATTTGGTCCTGGCAAAATTCAATGTCCCAGAAACCGTGAATTTGTTACTGAGAACTGCGCGCCCCCCAACACCTAAATTGTTTCTGTTTAAACTATTACCGGGAGTAAAGCCTTGATCTTTAAGATGTCCATAGTTAGCATTGTATGTTACTTTGCCATCATCCGATGCTCCACTTACATTGATTGAAGTATTAGCTACTGTACCTGTTCTAAAGAAATTTCCAAAACTATCATATGGCCTCCACTCATATCTAACTCCTGCAAATTCAGGAAAACCTTGTTGACCTGCGACAGAAAGCGTATAAGGATGTGGAAGAGTTCCTTGTGCGTCAAAAGCATTGCTGTTTCCCCAACCGGCTATTCCGCCTCTATCAAAACTTGGTCCCCAGTTACTAAAAAACCAACCAAAAGCTTGATCAAAACCGTTACCAAACTGGTTTTGATAATCTGGGGTTGAAGCTATCTCGTTGAAGAACAATGAGGAATTTACAGTAATCTCAGTCTTCTTTGCTCCTTGCCCTCCAGCTCCGGCTTTGGTGGTGATAAGGATTACCCCATTACGGCCCAATGAACCATAAAGCGTTGCCGCTGCCAAACCTTTAAGAACATTGACATTTTCAATGGCATTCGGGTCAAGATCTAAAAATCTGCTGGACCCATTATTTCCATTAATAAAATCTTGTCTGTCTCCCTGTCTGCCCACACTATTGGTGTCGGCATTAAATGGAACACCGTCCACAATGAACAACGGTTGGTTACTTTGACTAAAGGAATTGAATCCACGAATAATGATATTGGTTCCTGATCCTGATAGCCCACTTTGTTGGGTGATATTAACACCCGACGCCTTACCTTGCAATGCTCTACCGATGTCACCTTCGGCCCTCTGCTCCAGTTGCTCTGAACCAACTTCGGCCACGGCGTAGCCTAGAGCTTGTTTCTCCCTTTTGATACCCAGGGCAGTTACTACAACCTCTGCTAGAGCCTGCGTGTCTTCCTGCATCTGCACATTTATTGTATTTGGAACGCCTACCGTTCTTCGCTCATCGCGCTGACCGATATAACTAAAAACCAAGACTTGGCCAATGTTTGCGCTAATAGTGAAGTTGCCGTCAAAATCGGATTGAGTTCCGTTGGTAGTTCCCTCAACCACGATATTAACACCTGGCAATGGGACTCCTGTTTGGTCGGTCACAGTACCAGTAATTGTCTTTTCTTGAGATTGGGCGGATGCAAAGCAATATAGCACCAGAACCAATGCCCCGAATAGTTTCTTTACTTTCATAGAGTTAAAGTTTTGTTAGTAATTGTAAAATGAGTTAGACAATTGAGAAAGGTGGGCGGAAGAAAAGGTTCTGATAGCTAATTCAAATAACTTCTCTATAAATGAGAACAAAACTTAATTTGATTGTTCTTTACTTTAGAAGAAGTAAGGCCTCTCACCGCCCTACCTTTACAATTGCGTCGTAAAAGAATTGAAATAAACTAGCAGCATTGATTATGCCGATGGGTAGTTACAGATTATCCGACGTAAATTGACATTTACAACTATGAACAAGAAAAAAATGGAATCCGAGATTATTTGTGCTAGTTTCGGTAACCAAGGGGTGTTTCATGCAGGTTGGCACCTTTTCAAGCCATAAGCCACCTGAAAAAATAGGATGCTATTTAAAAAGAATTGCAACCGCTCCAATTGCTGTAACAATTAGAATGAATCTCTTGTAATTCCGTTCGTTGATTCTCTTTAAAATAAAAATCCCCGAAAGAAGGCCTAAAGCAAGAGCGGGCAATAACTTCAAATCGATAAGCAAAGTTTCTGCTGAAACGGTTTTCCACACAAAAACGTGAAACGGTAATTTAAATGCATTGGTTATAAGGTAAAGCCAGGCGGCGGTGCCTACAAATTCATTCTTGGGCAAACGCATGGCCAAAAAGAAAATATTGGTAAAGGCACCTGCCAAATTACCTATCATGGTGCAAATGCCCGCTACAATTCCTATTGGACCTGCAAATGCCCAATGTGTGGGAATGCTGGTAGATTTTCGTCTATCCCACCAAATCAATGTGGCGAGGCTTATAAATATGACAACGACCATACCCAACTTAAACTCTTTTTCCGGTAAATCCTTGCCAATAAATACCCCGATCAAGATTCCAGAAATCATCCATGGCAAAAACCGAAAAATATACTTCCATTGGGTATGCCGATTATAATAGAGAACAGCAACAACATCACCCACCATTAAAAGAGGCATTATCAAACCGGTGGATTCCCTGGCTCCAAAAGCCAATGCCAAAAGAGTCACATTAAATGTGGCAAGACCTTTTAGTCCTGCTTTGGATGTTCCCATTAAAAAAGCCGCTGTTGCGCCCATTATCCATGCAACAAACGTCGGTTCAGAAGTTATATATATAACCAAAGCAGGTGTTTAGCGAACAAAACGCAAAGGTATTTCAAAAAAACTTTACCTTTAGTGACTTACCAATTAATAACCAAATGGACATTCAAACTTTAGATTATTTCATAATCTTCGGATTCTTTGCAATTGTACTTTTCATAGGAATCTACGTTTCAAAAAAATCAGGAAAAAGCTCATCGGAATATTTTTTATCAGGCAGAACAATGCCGTGGTGGTTGTTGGGCCTTTCCATGGTAGCGACCACATTTTCTACAGACACACCTAACTTGGTTACCGATTTGGTGCGTACGAACGGTGTTTCGGGCAACTGGGGCTGGTGGTGTTTTTTGGTTACTGGTATGCTTACTGTATTTGTTTACGCAAAGCTTTGGAGGAAATCCAACGTAAAAACCGACCTGGAGTTTTATGAACTTCGATATGGTGGCAAAGCAGCAAGTTTTTTAAGAAAATTCAGAGCCATCTATTTAGGAGTACTTTTCAATGTGATCACAATGGCTTCCGTCACTTTGGCAGCTATTAAAATAGGTGGGGTGATGCTGGGGCTTGAGCCATGGCAGACTGTTGTAGCAGCTGGAGCAATTACAGTTGTTTTTAGTGCTCTTGGCGGATTTAAGGGGGTTGTTTATAGTGACTTCCTATTGTTTTTTGTGGCTATGGCCGGCGCCATTGGAGCGGCGTATTATTTGGTAAACCTTCCAGAAGTAGGGGGTATTCAAGCCGTCATCGAAAATGAAAACGTAAAAGATAAAATGAGCATTTTGCCAGATTTTAGTGACAAAAAGGCCTTGATAACTATGCTTATAATTCCTTTGGCGGTTCAGTGGTGGAGCTCATGGTATCCAGGAGGAGAACCCGGCGGTGGTGGATATATCGCACAACGAATGTTGGCGGCCAAAAATGAAAACCATGCAATCGGGGCTACGTTCTTTTTCAATATCATGCACTATGCATTAAGACCTTGGCCATGGATCGTGGTGGCATTGGCATCACTGGTAGTGTTTCCTGATATTGCCAGTATTTCAGCTGCATTTCCAAATGTGCCAGCGGATAAATTAGGACATGATTTGGCATACTCTGCAATGTTGACCAAATTACCCAGCGGCTTGTTAGGGGTTGTTTTAGCTTCATTGGTGGCAGCTTATATGAGTACCATTTCCACGCAATTGAACTGGGGGTCGTCCTATATAGTTTTTGATTTTTATAAACAGCAGATAAACCCTAATGCTTCAGAAAAACAGATGGTAGCTGTGGGTAGGATTTCAACAGCGGTATTAATGGTTTTAAGTGCATTTTTAGCCCTGGCTCTACAAAATGCAATGGGAGTTTTTAATCTGCTGCTTTCTTTTGGAGCGGGTACAGGACTTATCTTCATTTTACGTTGGTTTTGGTGGCGTATCAATGCTTGGAGTGAGATTACAGCAATGTTCTCTTCCGGTATCTTGGCAATTTTATTAGAAACCACTTCATTAAAAGATATTCTTTTCAACCCAGAAACTGGAGTATTTCCTGATTGGGGAGAATTACCATTTATAATGGTTGTTACTTCAATAATTTGGCTTGCGGCCACCTTTTTAACCCAGCCAGAAAGTAAAGATGTTTTGAGAAGTTTCTACAAGAAAATCCAACCTGGAGGTCCAGGCTGGGCAAAAATCATTGAAGAAGCCGAAGTTGACAATGTTGAAATCGTTAAAGGGGATGAGAAATGGAGTGTTCCTGCTGGAATTTCAGCGATGCTGCTTGGTGTTGTTCTGATATATTCTATAATGTTTGCCACGGGCTATTGGATTTATGGAGAAACCAACTTGGCAATGATATTGACCGGTGTTGCAGCTATTTCCGGATTTTTACTTATTAGAGCTTGGAATAAAATGAAGGACAATATTTTATAACACAGTATGAAACAACGGGTACAATCTGTCGATATTTTTAGGGGAGCCACCATAGTTTTAATGATTTTGGTGAACACCCCAGGAACTTGGTCCAACGTGTATGCACCCTTGCTGCACGCAAAATGGCACGGCTATACACCAACGGATTTGGTATTTCCTTTTTTCCTTTTTATAGTCGGGACATCCATTGTATTTGCCTATCAAAATAAAGAAGCAAACAAAGCAACCTATAAAAAGATATCCATTAGGGCATTAAAACTTATTGGTCTAGGACTTTTTCTTGGAGCATTTACCATTAGCTTTCCCTTTATAAAAGAGTTTGCCCAAATTCGATTTCCAGGCGTACTCCAGCGTATAGGCGTAGTGTTCTTTTTTGCAGCGATTCTTTTTTTGAATTTGGATTGGAAAAAACTAATTGTTACAACTGTTTTTCTGTTGATAGGATATTGGCTGCTTATGGCTTTTGTTCCCGTGGAAGGCATTGCATCTACGTTTGAACGCGCACCTAATAATTTGGCCAACTATCTCGATGTGCAAGTATTTGGCACTCACAATTACAAGCCAGATTATGACCCGGAGGGATTGTTGAGCACCATTCCAGCCATTGTGAGTTCAATTTTGGGGATTTTCACAGGATTGGTATTGACATCCAAACAAGAAAAAAAGACTACCATCCTATTCGGTTTAGGAGGGGCCCTATTGATCATAGGTCACCTTTGGGATTTTATCTTCCCCATCAACAAAGCGTTATGGACTAGTAGTTTTGTGTTGGTTACAGCTGGGTGGGCCAATGTGGTTTTGGCTTTGATTTATTATTTGACCGATGTAAAAGGAATAAAATTCGGAAGTATATTCCGTTATGCTGGGGCCAATGCTATTGTTGTGTACTTCCTTTCAAGTTTTATAACCAAATTATTTTATTCCATAAAGGTGGATGGAGACACCTCCCTACATGGATGGCTTTTCAATAAAATCTATGTTCATGATTTTATTTCAATGGAGTTTTCGTCATTGCTTTACGGATTGAGCGTGGTGTCTTTTTATTGCTTAATAGCCTATGTGTTGTATAAAAAGAAGATCTTTATTAAGGTCTGATCTGATGTAGCATGGAGACATTGGACAACTTTGTTTTTAACAACAAGAACAAGAAGGGGTAATAACAATGGATTGCGCTAGAAAATTTATTAGCTGTTAAATTTCTTTATTATTTTTTCTACACGCTTTCTTTTTGTCTCTTTCTCAATATCACCCAACCTTGATGTGAGCGATTTAACAAAACGCGTTTTATTCTGGTCGTTAATTATAGGTATTGCTCTTTCGGCATACATTGGTAGTTGATTTGTTGGGCTTTTTAGAAGCTGTTCTATCAACAGAGGAAAAGTATTTTCTGCATAATCTTTTAGGGAACAAAGTGCTATTAAAATATTAATAGCATGATCTTTAGTGATAACAGAACCTTTGTCCGCTGCTGAAAGAATGGTAGGGAGCGAGGTATAAATTTCTTTTGGTCGTTCCCGTGCAATTGTTCCAAGTGCTGTCATGGCTCCCCATTGCAGTCTATTGTTTTTGCTGGATAATAGAGCAATAAACTCATTGATATAGTTAGAAATAAGGTTGGGTGCCTGTTCACCTATTTCATAAAGCACTTTGATACAATCATTTTGAATGGCTTTTTTACTGGAAAGATTTTCAATCAATACGTTGATTGCTTCCTGGTCTTGTGACAATACAATTTCCTTGGCCAACTTCTGATTGGGCGCTTCATCTCTTCGTTCAAGGGAAGATGCCAATTTATCAATAACACTCATTGTCAATTTCAAGTTTCTTTGATGATTATTAACTATTATCTAATTTCTATCAACCTAGACACATACTTCCCGATTACATCAAACTCCAAGTTTACTTTAGTTCCTACTTTGTAGGAATGAAACCGGGTATGCTCATGGGTATAGGGGATAATGGCCACACTGAAACTATCTTTTTTCGAGTTGACAACAGTTAAGCTAACCCCATCCACAGTAATGGACCCTTTTTCTATGGTGACATTGTTTAAGGTAGAGTCATATGCAAAACCATAGATCCAGCTACCATCCTTTTCCTCAATTGAAATGCAGTTTGCGGTTTGATCCACGTGTCCTTGAACAATATGCCCATCCAATCGCGCCCCCAGTTTCATGGCGCGTTCCAGATTTAAGGAATCCCCAACAACTAAATCACCCAAATTGGTTTTGTTAAGTGTCTCTTCTATGGCGGTCACTGTGTAAGCATCATCATCCATAGAAACAACGGTTAGGCATACCCCATTGTGGGCAACACTTTGGTCAATTTTTAATTCGGGTGTGATTTCAGAAGCTATGGTCAAGTGCAAATTTCCTCCATCATTTTCAAGCTTCTTCACCTTTCCTAATGTCTCTATGATACCTGTAAACATGAATCTTTTTAATTAAGTAGTTTTGTAGTGTAAATGTAGCCATATCGGCATTGATTATATGAAGGAAAAAGGAAAAATTAAACTGGGAATCTCCATTGGTGATCTCAATGGAATTGGATGCGAGGTGGCATTAAAAACTTTTGAGGACACGAGGATGTTGGATTTTTGCACTCCTGTAATTTTTGCATCCAACAAGACCATATCGCAACAAAAATCGGATTTGGGGATAAACATTTCATTCAACGGTGTCCGAGACGCATCCCAAGCCATTGATGGAAAAATCAATGTTATAAATGTTTGGAAAGACGCCCCAAAGATAGAATATGGCCAGGCCACAGAAGAAGGAGGGAAATATGCCATTGAATCGCTACGTGCAGCAGTCACTGCGTTAAAGAACAACAAGATTGATATCTTGGTAACAGCCCCCATCAATAAAAATAATATCCAATCAGAGGACTTTAATTTCCCTGGGCATACCGATTTTCTTGCCCAAGAGTTAAAGGGTGAAAGCCTTATGTTCATGGTTGCCGGTAGTTTAAGAGTCGGCTTGCTTACAGATCACATCGCGGTTAAAGATGTAGCCGAGGCAATAACCCCAAAACTAATCCGAGACAAAGTCGAGACCATGGAAAATTCCTTAAAAATGGATTTCGGCATCCGACGACCAAAAATTGCACTGCTGGGCATAAATCCCCACAGCGGGGATAATGGCACTATTGGGGAAGAAGATGATAAAATTCTAAAGCCAGCCATACAAGAATTGTTCAACAATGGTATTTTGGCCTATGGCCCATATTCTGCTGACAGTTTTTTCGGCTCCAATTCCCATCAGAATTTTGATGCCATTCTAGCAGCATACCATGACCAAGGCCTTATTCCGTTCAAAACACTTTCCTTTGGAAAAGGAGTGAATTATACCGCTGGACTAGATAAGGTTCGCACCTCTCCCGATCATGGAACTGCATATGAAATTGCAGGAAAAGGCCAAGCAGATATGGGCTCGTTCAAGGAAGCGGTATTTGCGGCAATACAGATTTTTAGGAACAGGGAGGATTATACTGATCTGAATAAAAATCCATTGCAAAAGCAAAAGATAAAAAAGCAAGTTAAAAGTTAGAGAGTGGAGTTTAGATTTATTGAAATTGAATTGGAGTTTTCTAAATAAGTAGTATCTTTGCCCGCGCCTTTAGAGGCTGGTACACAAACCTTAAGTGTAGAAATGATGAAGCTGAAGAATTTTTTTATTCCGTTTACGGGACTAAAATTGGGGAAGCACAAGTTTGAGTATCAAGTAGACAATACGTTCTTTGAATCTTTTGAATACCAAGAATTTAATGCTACTTCAATAAATGCCACCACCATATTGGAAAAATTAAACAATATGATGGAGTTGGATATTGAAGCTAGCGGAACGGTTAATGTAGATTGTGACTTGACAGGTGAACCTTTTGATCAGCCTGTTAGCGCGAAACTGCATCTTGTCGTTAAGTTTGGGGAAGAGTACAATGATGAGAATGATGAAATTTTAATCATTCCCCATAGCGAGTACCAAATAAACATTGCACAGTACATTTATGAAATGTTGGTACTTTCCGTCCCTCAGAAAAGAGTGCACCCCGGGGTGTTGGACGGAACGTTGAAATCAGAAATCTTGGAAAAGCTGGAAGAATTACAGCCAAAAGAAAGCAAAGAACAAACAGAAGGCACAGATCCCAGATGGGACGATTTAAAAAAGTTACTAACGGACAAATAGGTTTATAATGGCACATCCTAAAAGAAAAATATCTAAAACCAGAAGGGACAAAAGAAGAACCCACTACAAGGCAACAGCACCCACCATTGCCAAAGATTCTGTAACAGGAGAAATGCACCTGTTCCACAGAGCGCATTGGCATGAAGGAAAACTGTACTACAGAGGACAAGTTTTGATTGACAAGACAGAGGAAGAAACTGCTGCCTAGTTTAATACACTTTAAATAATATATTGACTCCCGTTTTTTAACCAACGGGAGTTTTTTTATGGAATCAGGTGAATTTCAAAAACAAGCCAATTTTTGGTCAGAAGTCATATAAAATGACTAATTTTCACCGCTTTTGCGTCAAATAAGGGCGTTTTTGACAAAAAAAGACACTAATATGAAAAAAACAACAGCAGCCATTACAGCTGTGGGAGGTTATGTTCCCGACTTCGTTTTATCCAACAAAGTGTTGGAGACTATGGTGGACACCAATGACGAATGGATCACTACAAGAACAGGAATAAAAGAGCGTAGGATTCTTAAGGGAGAAAACAAAGGAACTTCATATTTGGCCATTAAAGCCGCAGAAGATTTAATACAGAAAAGAGGGGTAGATCCAGCCGAAATTGATTTGGTTTTGGTGGCTACGGCCACGCCAGACCTACCTGTTGCCGCCACCGCAGCTTTTGTTGCTTCGGAGATTGGCGCTGTCAACGCATTTTCATATGATCTGCAAGCAGCATGTTCAAGTTTTTTATATGGAATGTCTACCGCTTCCAGTTATATTGAATCGGGGAGATATAAAAAAGTGCTGTTGATTGGCGCTGATAAGATGTCTTCCATAATTGATTATACCGATCGGACTACCTGCATCATTTTTGGAGACGGAGCAGGCGCTGTTCTTTTTGAACCGAATGAAGAAGGATTAGGGCTCCAAGATGAGCACTTAAGAACAGATGGTGTTGGCCGCCAGTTTTTGAAAATTGAGGCCGGAGGTTCCATTTTACCAGCATCTGAAGAAACAGTAAAAAATAAGCAACACTTTGTGTTTCAAGATGGAAAATCCGTGTTCAAGTTTGCGGTATCCAACATGGCAGATGTTTCTGCTTTGATCATGGAACGCAATGGCTTGACCCATGAAGATGTACATTGGTTGGTGCCTCACCAAGCAAACAAACGAATTATCGATGCTACGGCCAGAAGAATGGGTCTGGACAATGACAAAGTGATGATGAATATTCACAAATACGGAAACACCACCTCGGCGACCTTACCATTATTGCTCAACGATTATGAAAAGCAATTGAATAAAGGTGACAATCTTATTTTTGCAGCTTTTGGAGGAGGCTTTACCTGGGGGTCCATTTATTTAAAATGGGCATATAATTCTTAAATTAACAACTAACTGACTAAATCATATTCCATGGACATTAAGGAAATTCAAAGTTTGATCAAGTTTGTCGCCAAATCTGGCGCTAGCGAGGTAAAGCTGGAAATGGAGGACATTAAAATAACGATACGCACCGGAAGTGCACCCTCAACACCAGAAACTACCATTGTACAACAAATTCCTATGGCGCAAGCACCAGCAGTTCCGGTTGCCCAGGCCCCTGCAGCTGTTGAATCAGCAGCTCCAGGCAAAGAAGAAAGTTCTGCAAGTACAGCAGACGACTCAAAATATATTACCATTAAATCCCCAATAATAGGAACCTTCTACAGAAAACCTTCTCCGGATAAACCGGTATTTGTTGAGGTGGGAAGTACCATAAATCCTGGAGATGTCCTTTGCGTAATTGAGGCAATGAAACTTTTCAATGATATTGAATCCGAGGTTGCTGGTAAAATCGTAAAGGTATTGGTTGATGACTCCTCTCCGGTAGAATTTGACCAACCCTTGTTTTTGGTAGACCCATCTTAATTTTAAGTTTAGAAGTTTAGAATGTCTAAAGTTTAGAAGAAGTTTTTTAAACGATAAATTACTAAACCATAAACTCTTAAACTAAAAGCATGTTTAAAAAAATATTGATTGCAAATAGGGGAGAGATTGCACTTCGAATCATTCGGACCTGTAAAGAAATGGGTATCAAAACCGTGGCTGTGTATTCCAAAGCCGATGAAGAAAGTCTTCATGTCCGTTTTGCAGACGAAGCAGTATGCATTGGACCCGCACCAAGTCATGAATCCTATTTGAAAATACCAAATATTATTGCCGCGGCAGAAATCACAAATGCTGACGGCATTCACCCCGGATATGGATTTCTTTCAGAAAACTCCAAGTTTTCTAAGATTTGTAAAGAACACGATATCAAGTTTATAGGTGCCTCTGGTGAGCAGATTGACAGAATGGGAGATAAGGCCACGGCCAAGGAAACCATGAAAAAAGCTGGAGTACCTACCATCCCTGGATCAGAAGGTTTGCTCAAAGATGTAGCAGAAGCAAAGAAAATAGCCAAGAAAATGGGTTATCCTGTTATGATCAAGGCTACCGCAGGAGGCGGGGGAAAAGGCATGCGTGCGGTTTGGTCAGAAGATGAAATGGAAGGCCATTATGAAAGTGCGGTACAAGAAGCGACCGCTGCTTTTGGAAATGGCGGAATGTACATGGAAAAATTGATTGAGGAGCCCCGTCATATTGAAATCCAAATTGTTGGAGATCAATATGGAAAGGCTTGCCACTTATCAGAAAGAGACTGTTCCGTTCAGCGTAGACACCAAAAGCTAACGGAAGAAACACCTTCCCCATTTATGACCGACAAGTTGCGTGAAGAAATGGGAAAAGCAGCAGTAAAGGCAGCAGAATTCATTAAGTATGAAGGAGCGGGAACCGTGGAATTTTTGGTGGACAAACACCGAAATTTCTATTTCATGGAGATGAACACCCGTATTCAGGTTGAGCACCCCATTACCGAACAAGTTGTTGATTACGATTTGATTCGTGAGCAGATTTTGGTAGCGGCTGGAGTTCCAATTTCAGGAAAAAATTATTTCCCCAAGCTGCATTCCATTGAGTGTAGAATCAATGCGGAGGACCCTTACAACGACTTTAGACCCTCGCCGGGTGTCATTACAACGCTTCATACTCCTGGAGGACATGGAATTCGTTTGGATACGCACGTTTATAGCGGGTACAAAATTCCACCGAACTATGATTCTATGATTGCCAAGTTGATCACCACTGCCCAAACAAGGGAAGAGGCCATCAACAAAATGCGAAGAGCCTTGGACGAATTCGTGATAGAAGGGGTAAAAACAACGATACCATTTCATAGACAATTAATGGAACATCCAGACTATTTAGCTGGAAATTATACCACCAAGTTTATGGAAGATTTTGAAATAGATCCAAAATACCAAGATTAAATTAACCCCGATGAAAGTCGGGGTTTTTGTTTTATGGAACTAAGCTATTGGGAATACAAGACTTGGTTGTCCGATGTGGACTTTACTGTTGTTGGAAGCGGTATTGTTGGCCTAAACTGCGCTTTACAGCTAAAGGAAAAGTACCCCAAAAGCAAAGTTTTGGTACTCGAAAAAGGCGTGTTACCCCAAGGTGCCAGCACTAAAAATGCTGGATTTGCTTGTTTTGGAAGTATTTCAGAGTTATTGTCAGATCTTGAAGATCATACGGAGGAAGAGGTGTTTGAGCTTGTGAGAAAACGGTGGAACGGAATTCAACTTTCGCGCCAACTTCTAGGCGATAAATCTATAGGTTTTGAACAGTATGGCGGACATGAACTTTTTCTTATAAGCAATAGAGAATTGTATGAGCGCTGTCTTAATGGAATAGATAGGCTTAATCAAATGTTGACTCCAATCTTTGGAGAAAATCCATTTCAAAAAACAGCGAATAGCTTTGGCTTTGAAAATATCTTTGACAATTATATAACCCATACGCTTGAAGGTCAGCTTAACACGGGTATGCTCATGGATGCTCTGCTTCAGAAAGCACTAAAACAGGGTGTTCGTATCTTAAATACAGTTGAGGTAATAGAGTTTAATGATTCAAACGGCAGCGTATCCATTCAAACTGATGCTTTTTCCTTTAAGAGTAAAAAAGCATTTGTGGCCACCAACGGATTTGCTTCAAAATTGCTTAAAAAAGAAACGGTTCTTCCCGCAAGAGCTCAAGTGTTAGTGACCAAACCCATAAAAAATCTGAAAATAAAAGGCACTTTCCATCTCGATGAAGGTTACTACTATTTCCGAAATATTGATGATCGTATTTTGTTTGGTGGCGGTCGAAACCTTGATTTTAAAGCCGAGGAAACCACAAAATTTGGTCGCACATCAATTGTCCAAAACAAACTGGAACAGCTACTTGAAACCGTAATTTTACCAAACCAACAGGTTGAAATAGACCATCGATGGAGCGGAATCATGGGTGTTGGCCACCAAAAAACACCCATTGTTAAACCGGTTTCCAACAATGTGTATTGTGGAGTTCGATTGGGGGGTATGGGTGTTGCCTTGGGCAGTTTAATAGGTAAAGAACTGGCAGAACTAGCAGACTAAATCATTCTTCCATCCAATAGATTGATAATTCTAGAACCGTGCGAAGCATTTTTTTCGGAATGTGTTACTTGAATAATGGTCACACCTTCATCGTTAAGCTGTTTAAACAAGCCCATAATTTCTTCACCCTGAGCCGAATTTAAATTTCCCGTAGGTTCATCGGCCAAAATTAACTTGGGGTTGGAAATCAAAGCCCTAGCGATACCAACAAGTTGCTGTTGTCCTCCACTTAGTTGAGCTGGGAAGAGATCCTTTTTCCCCACTATATTGAATCTGTCGAGCATATCTGCGACCATAGCTTTTCTTTCAGACCCCTTAAATTTTTTATAGAGCAAGGGCATTTCCAGATTTTCCTTTACAGTAAGTTCATCCAATAAATGATACGATTGAAACACAAAACCTATATATTCTTTATACAAATTTGCTCTATGTTTCTCCTTAATTGAATGGACAGATTCATCCAAAAAATGATATTCTCCTTCATCAAACCCATCCAGCATTCCTATTACATTTAGCAGCGTAGATTTTCCAGAACCCGAAGGTCCCATAACGGAGATAAATTCTCCTTCCTCAACGGTTAAGGAAATATCTTTCAGTAAAAAAATACGTTGGCCACCCGAGTTAACCCATTTGAAAATATTATTTAATTGTAGTAGCATTATTTTAGTATTTAGTAACAAGTATTAATTTTTATTATCTTTTTAGGATATAGGATTACTCCTCCCGCAACCCATCTACTGGGTTTCTGTTTGCCGCTTGTATTGCTTGGCTCCCCACGGTTAACATTGCCACCAATAAGGCTGTCGCCCCGGCAGCTAGAAAATACCAAACTTTTAGGGGAATATGATAGGCAAAACCTGAAAGCCAATTATTTGCCACTAGATAGGCAATGGGTAGGGCAATTAGAATAGCAACCAACACCAATTTGGCAAAATCACTTGAAAGCATAACCGTAACCTCTGCAACAGTTTGTCCAAGAACTTTTCGAACACTGATTTCTTTTTTTCTTCGTTCGGCAGTAAACATGGCCAAACCAAAAAGACCCAAACAAGAAATCAAGATGGCCATTCCCGCAAAATATTTTGATAGGGTTGCGACACGCTGTTCCGATGCATAAAGAGCTTTATAGTTGTCGTCCAAAAACTCGTATTCGAATTGAAACCCTGGATTAAAGGCCTGATAAAGCCCATTAATTTCTTCAATAGCATCTCTCTCTTTTCCTGCCTCAATTCGAACCATTACTTTGTTTATTTGTGGCATAATGGCCATGAACAAAGGTTCTACTTTATCATGCAACGATTTAAAATGAAAATCCTTAACAACTCCGACTATTTCTATCCTTTGCTCTACAATTTTACCAATAGGATCTTCTAGCCCCATGGCTTTTATCGCAGTTTCGTTAAATATCACTCCTACACTATCCCCATAAGCTCTATTAAAACCACGACCAGCCACTATTTGCATATCCATTGTTTCAATAAAGTCGTAATCCACACCTACAATCTGAAAGCCTATCTCATTTTCTGGATCCATTCCTTCCCATTCCAAAGAAGTACTCCAGTTGTGTCCAATCATGCTATGGGTAGTGCCCGATGCATTTTTAATTCCGGGTAATTTTTTCAGTTCGGCTAAAAATGTTGGCAATTGTTCCTTAATCTTACCTTCTGCCTTAAAATAGACAATGTTATCCTTGCTATACCCTAAGTTCTGGTTTTGGGCAAATTGGATTTGATTGTAGACTACAATAACGGAAACAATCAAAATGATGGAGAGGGCAAACTGCACAACGACCAATCCTTTTCTGGTCCATAATTCCCCTACAGACCTATTAAGTTTACCCTTTAGGACGGCAACCGCATTGAATCCTGAAAGATAAATGGCGGGGTAACTACCTGCCAAAAGGCCTGTAACTATGGTGATGCCCAGTGTTAATACAACAAGATTAAAATCAAACGATAATGCTAATTGTTTCCCTACAATAGTATTAAATCGGGGAAGAAGCAAGGCTACCATAAAAAGGGCAACAAATAATGACATAATCGACATTAAAACAGACTCACCAAGAAACTGAAACAGGAACGTTTTTCGTTTAGCTCCAACAGCTTTCTTTACACCTATCTCTTTTAATCTTTTTGATGCCCTTGCGGTAGACAAGTTCATGAAATTGATGCATGCGATAATCAAAATCAAAATCGCTATCATTGAGAATAACTCAACATATTCTATCCGACCCCCAACCTGTTTTCCGTTTTTATAGGTACCATGTAGATAATGCTCTGAAAATGGAATCAAGACAGATGTTCTGAGGTCATTTTCATTTCTTTCTTTTCTGATTTTTGCTACCTTGGAGTTAAGCGCTTCTATATCGGCTCCCTCTTTCAACAACACATATACCTGAGGACCCGTACTATTCCATGTATCTGTATTGATTGAGTTCCAAGGGGCTTCATCAGTATATGCCTTATCTGATAATGCAAAATCGAATTGAACCGTTGAATTGGAAGGAGCACCTTTAAAAATTCCGGAAACTTGAAATTGACGGTCTTTTTCATACTGGATGGATTTACCAACAACATTGTTGGTAGTACCAAACAGCTTAATTGCCAAATCTTTGGAAATAACGATAGCATTTGGATCGGCAATTATTTTGTTCTTATCACCTTGAATCAACTCATAGGAAAATATATTGAAGTAGTCCTTACTTACGAGCTGCCCCTGAGCTTTGAGTGTATTATCACCCACCGATAAGGTGTGCTTGCCAAACCAACCGGGAAGAATCACCGCCGATGCGTATTCCACTTCGGGCATTTGGGCCACCAAAAACTCGGCCATTGGGGCTGAAGATTCAACCATTGTTTGAATGCCATCGCTGAACTCAACATTTTCGGCTACTTGATAAATACGATCATGATTTTCATGAAATTTATCTACTCCTAACTCATCACTTACCCAAAGAGCAATGAACATTGCACAGGCCAATCCTGTTGACAACCCAATAATATTGATCAAAAAAGAGCTTACATTTCTTTTGATGCTCCTAAAAAAAAGTTTGATGTTGTGTTTTAACATGATTTCTGATTTTTTGATTGATGTCCCGATCATTGCCGGGATTACTCGTCCCTTAGAACGTCAACTGGATTTGCCATAGCAGCTTTAAAGCTTTGCCAGCTCACAGTTGCCAATGCAATTACCATAGTTGTAAAACCTCCAACTCCAAACACCCACCAGCTTATTGAAGTTTTGTGTGCAAAGCCTTCCAACCATCTGGTCATGGAAAACCATGAAATTGGAACTGCTATTAAAAAAGCAATAAGCACCCATTTTATAAAAGCGGTATTCAACAGGGTCATAATTTGACCAATTGTTGCACCATTTACTTTACGTATACCTATTTCTTTGGTTCTTTTGGCCATAGCGTATGCCGAAAGTGCAAAAAGGCCAATACAAGAAAGAATTATTGCCAAAATGGAGAACCAGGTAATCAGTTTGTTTACTCGTTCGTATTCTTTGTAATACGCATTAAGCTTGTTATCAGAAAAGAAGTAGGTCAAGGTAGCATCTGGTAGTAGCGTCTTCCACTTTTCTTGGAGTAGATTGAGCACTTGGAGGCTTGCTCCTTTTTCTGTCTTAATTGTTAAATAGTCCCAATCCGTAAGATTATTCTGGGTAGAGTAAAAATGTGCCAATGGTTGATTATTGTGTTGTGCGCCTTGGTAACTGAAGTCATCTATGACACCAATGATTTTATACTGTTTTCCACTGGCGGACCCTTCACGGATAATTTGTCCTTCCGCTCTTTTAAAACCAAGTTTGTCCATGGCAGTTTTGTTTAAAACCACAGTATTTTCCAGTGATGTAGAATTTTTATCAAAACCTTGGCCGCTCAAAATTGGGATACCGAGAGTTTTAAGATAATTTTCACCAACGTAGGACTTTCTTAAGCTTATTATTGATAGCTCACTTTTGCCTTCAGGATAAAATGAATTGTAGTTTTCATCATAATCCCCTGGAATGCTCCCCGTAAAACCAATTGATGTTACATAAGGACTTGCTTCTATTTCCTTTGAAAGGATATGAAGATTTTTAGAGGCAGCTTCCAGGTCCTTGAACTGCCAATAATCTGTTTGGGCGATAATAACATTTTCTTTGTCAAAATTTGGGTCCTTTTCAATCATAAAATTGACTTGTTTTTGTATCAAAAAAGTTCCAGAAATCAAGACAATGGCAATAACAAATTGAATAACTATGGATGAATATTTGGCGAATGAAGGTTTGTTTTTTGAAAGCACTTTTCCTTGCAGATTTTCAATAAGTTTTCCCCGTGCCCAAATTAAGAAAGGAACAAAAGCCGAAACCAGACCAACGATTAACCATATGGATACCAATACGATTATCAAAAAGGTCAATTCTGATGACTTAAAGATCAGAGTGGTCTCAAATATTGTATTGAAGGATGGTAGTAGTAGGAAATGCATGAGTACTATCCCAAAAAGCAGAGCAACTAGACTTACCAGCATTGACTCTGTCAGGATTTGTTTGAACAGCGAATTTTTATTGGCCCCATGAACTTTTTTTACACCTATTTCCCTTGTTCTCGAAAGCGCATTTGTAATGGAAAGATTGATGAAGTTGACAAGGGCAATACCCATAATCCCCAATGCTATCAGCCCTAATATAATAATCAATGTTTGATTGGATTCAATAGTTGCGTGATAGTCTGCAAAAGGCAATAGATGAAGCTTTGCCGTATTTTTTCCTACGGGAAGAAAATTTTCTGCTACAATTTTTTGAAGTTTATCTTGGATGTTTTTTGGTCGAATACCTTCTTGTAGGACAACGTAAGTTTCAGAAAATGTGTTGTACCAATCATGTACGTCGATGATCCAGGGTGAGAGTTCTTCCCCTGTTTTATAGGAAGCAACAATATCAAATTGTACAGATGAATTTTCGGGAATGTCAACAACGCCTTTTACGGTCATAAAAACATCATCAAAACCTACTTGAAATTGTTTACCCACCGCGGAAGTAGTACCAAAGTACTTTTCTGCCAATGGCTTGCTTATAACCACGCTGTATTTTTCATCTAGAACCCCTTTGGCGGAACCTTCTAAAAAAGGGAAGTTAAATATGGAAAAGAAGCCATTGTCTACATAAAAAATATTTTCGTAGAAGGCTATATTGTTATGGCTTAACCTATAACCATCCCAATCAAAAATTCGTGTTCCATTGGTTACTTCCGGTATTTCCTCCATGATTTTGGGCAGTACCAGACCTTTGGTCTGAATCCCATCACCACCTTCATACCTTTCCTGGACCCTATAGATATTAGCCAAATTCTCATTGAAACTGTTGTAGGTGACATCCTTGTATACATATAAGGATAGGACTAAAAAAGAAGCAATGCCAATACCCAAACCCAAGGTGTTGATTACGAATGTTCCCTTGTTTTTTTTAATGTTTCGTAAGAATAACAATATGTTGTGTTTAAGCATAGCGATTCTTTTTTAATCTCTTATTCATCTCTAAGCGATTCAACAGGGTTTGTGGTAGCGGCTTTAAAACTCTGCCAACTTACTGTTAGTAGTGCTATAGCAAGGGCAGTGAAACCTGCCAAAGCAAAAACCCACCAACTTATAGTTGTTTTATAGGCAAAGCCCTCCAACCATGTGTGCATTGCAAACCAAGAAATAGGAATGGCAACAACAAACGCCAGCCCTACCCATTTTATAAAATCTTGATTCAGCAATTGCAAGATTTGTGTTATGGTTGCTCCATTGACTTTTCTAACTCCAATTTCTTTTTTTCGTTGTATGCAGGTGTATGAGGTCAATCCAAATAGCCCCAATGAGGCAATTAGGATGGCCAATAGGGTAAATATCTGAAAAGCCTTAGCGAACTTTCGGTCCTCGTTGAACAGTGCTTCGAACTTCTGATCTAGAAACGTGTAATTATAAGTGCTAACCGGAAAAACCTGATGCCAAATACGTTCTAGTTTGCCCAGAGCCTTATCCACTCCAGTCATGGTAATGGCTTTTTCATCCAATTTTATAAGAACATTCTGAGTGTTTCTATCGTGCCTGATTATAGTGGGAACCACAGCAGACTTCATACCAAGATGATTGTAATCTTTAACTATGCCACTTACGGTCCAATCCTGTCCCCAAAATTTAATGGTTTTGCCAACAAGGGCATCCATATCTATAATACCCATAAAACGAGCCATTTCTTCATTGACCACTACATTGTTACTCCGTTTTTCAGTGGTTTGCAGAAATGTATCCCCTGCTACAAAATTCATTCCCATCAAATTAAAATAATCAGGCCTAGCTCCATAGTTATACCAAATATGTGTTTCATCGGTGTGTCCATCAGGAAAAGTAAGTCCGAGGTTGGAATTCATGTTGGAAAAATTATCGCCAGGATAAGTGCGGGCACTAGTAGCATCCGCTATATATGGATTTCTTTTCATCTCCTCCAACAGAACGTCAAAATCTTGATAGAATATGGAGTCGTATGCACGGTCTAACACCTGACCATTCAAGGCTATTACCTGATTGAGGTCGGCACCAATTGGCCGGTTTTTTAAATAGTTAATCTGCTTGTTGGCCACAAAGGTGCCGACTAGCAGCACAATGGTTGCTATAAATTGGCAAACGATAAGGCCTTTTCTAAAATCGAGACTGTTTTTTGATGTCTGTACCTTTCCTTTCAAAACTTTGGTCGGGTTGTATTTACTCAATACAAACGCGGGGTAAAAAGCAGCCAAGGAAACTCCAGCTATCAAAATGAAAAAATAGGGTGCTAGAGATTTTAGCGGCACAGTGGCAAAACTTAAGTTTTGCCCAATAAATCGATTAAAACTGGGAAGCAAAATATAGACAGCCATAATTGCCAAGATTATTGCTATGCAATTGATTAAAGCGGATTCCAACAAAAATTGCCATATCAATTGAGGCCTTCTAGCTCCGACTACTTTACGAATACCAATTTCCTTAGCCCGCTCCAAGGATTTACTGGTGGATAGGTTCATATAGTTTATCCAACTTAAAACGAGTGTGATAAAAGCAATAATCGCTAGGAGTTTTACGCTACTGGCACTACCATTTGCCTCAGCTTCATAAGGCTTATTAGAATGCAGGTGAATGTCTTCAATTGGTTCCATATGGTGCTTTTCCTTAAACTCGAACCCTTCAGGAACAAACGCCATTACTTTTTGATTAAGCAACTTTGCATCTGTATTTGGTGCAACTTTTATGTAAGTGTAGTATTCATTTTGATTCCAAGTGAACTTCCAATCGTTCTCAAATATTTTCCAAGTGTGAAATGTTTTAAAGGAAACAAGCAAATCATTTTTAATGTGGGTATTTCGATTGGAATTGTCCATGACTCCAGTGATTGTAAAAGTCACCGAATCATCACCTGCAATTTTAATGGACTGTCCAATTGGATTTCCATCACCAAACAATTTTTGTGCTATGGCTGTACTTAACACTACAGAATAGGGCTCATTAAGCGCAGTTCTTTGATCACCTTTGACCAAACCGCGATCAAAAACATCAAAGTATTCGGAATCTGCCAAAGACCCAACAATACCGTCATAAGGGGTATTATTGTGCATTACCACTAAATTCCGAATTCGTCTGAACCGCACAAAACTCTCAATTTCAGGAAATTCCTCCTTTAACGTAGGGCCACTTACTATATATGCATTAGCATCCCCAGGAACATACTCACCTCCTTCTAAATAATCCATAAAGACCCGATACACATTTTCGGAACCATCGAATTTGTCATAGCTTTTCTCATAATTTACATAGAGCATAATCAATACGAAAGAGGCAATGCCAATGGCCAGACCAAAAATGTTGATAAAGGAATACAGCTTGTTTTTGAGCAAGTATCTTGTGGCGATTTTTAAAAATAGATTAAGCATTGTTCTTTCGGTTTAGATTACTCCGTTCGAAGACTTTTTACCGGATTGGTCTTGGCCGCTCTTATAGCTTGGAAACTCACGGTAACTACGGTAACCAACATGGCACCGATCATTGCAAGGGCAAAGATCCACCATTCAAGAATTACCCGATATGGGTATTCTTGGAGCCAACCATTCATAACATAATATGCAATAGGAACTGCGATAAAACAAGAGACAACAACGAGCTTCAGAAAATCTTTGGAAAGCATATTCCAAACATTGAATACAGAGGCACCCAATACTTTTCTAACGCCAATTTCTTTGGTGCGTTGTTCCGCAACAAATGAGGTAAGTCCAAAGAGTCCAAGACAGCTTATCAGTATGGCGAGCGCCGTGAAAATTCCTGACAACCTACCGATCCTTTCTTCGGCGGCAAATTTTTTGCCGTATTGTTCATCCACAAAATCGTACTGAAATGGAATATTCGGAAAGTGCTCTTTAAATACCCTTTCTATAATTGCAATGTTCTGCTGGGCACTTTGTTTGGGATTCAACCGAAGATTGTAATAACTCGCGTTTTCGTATTTATCAAAAACATACATTCCTTGCTTTACGGGTTCATAAGGTGATTGTGCGATCATATCTTGAACCACTCCAATTATTTTGAGCGGCTCCTCAGGATCTTCATCAGAATCATCTTTGATAAATTTTCCGACCGGGTCTATTATGCCCATATATTTCACCGCTGTTTCATTTAACAACACCGCATTGGAATCTGAGGCGAATTCCCTGGAAAAATCCCTTCCGGCCACTATTTTTAGGTTTAAAGACTTAGCATATTCGGTGGAAACTGCCGTCCAAGCCAAATCTTCTTGGAACCCTTCCGGTTTCCCATCCCAAATAAAGCCACTTCTGTTGGACCAGATTCGAGTGGTTGGACTGCTAGAGGTTGACATTTCAATGGCTGCGCCGGAACCTAAAAACTCACTTCGAATCAAATCGTATTTACCTGAAAAATCTTGGCTGAAAGTGGGAATTTGAACTAAGCCTGCTCTGTCATAACCAATAGGTCGGTTTTTAGCATGATTTATCTGCTGCATTACAATTACAGTTCCGATGATAAAGGCCACAGACACTGTAAATTGAAAAACTACTAGAATTTTTCTTGGAGTTCCTGCATGTTTTCCGGCCTTAAAAGTGCCTTTTAACACATCAACAGGTCTAAAAGAAGAAAGATATAGGGCCGGATAGCTACCTGCCAGTAATGCGGTCAGTAATATGAAGACAAGCGACATGAGCCAAAAAGAAAGATTGCTCCAGGGAAACTCGATTTCTTTGCGAGCTAATTCGTTAAAGCCATTTAATGACAACAAAACAACAAAAACAGCAATGGTAAAAGCAAATAAAACGACAAGGAAAGATTCACTCAAAAACTGATTGATCAATTGCTTTCTTTGTGAACCTATTGATTTCCTAATTCCTACTTCTTTAGCTCTTTTTTCCGATCTAGCTGTACTAAGGTTCATAAAATTAATACAAGCCAAAAGCAATACAAATGCACCAATAATCCCAAACAGCCAAACATATTTTATTCTGCCTCCAACTCGTTTCCCGTTCTCAAATTTTGACCGTAAATACCAATCCTTCATTGGAAGAAGGAATAATTGAGGATTAAATTCCTCGGTATCTTCGTTCAAGTTCTTTTTTACATCTTTTATGGCTGCCGTAATTTTTTCCATGGAAGTGTTTTCGGCAATTTGAACAAACATCTGAAAGGAGTTGTTCCCCCACTGATCCTCAGCGTTATTAACCCACTCCTGAGTGGTTACATACTTTTCCCAAGGCATAAGAAAATGGGCGTCATAAAAGGAAGTATTAAAAGGGATATCCTCATAGACAGCTGTCACCATCATATCATATTGGCTATTTACTTTGATGACCTTACCAATGGGATCTTCACTACCAAATAATGCCTGTGCTGTTTTTTCCGCAAGCATAATGGAGTTTAGTTCCCTAAGCCCATCTTTTTCCCCGCTCAGAATTTTTAAGTCCAGCATTTCTGGAGCATCTTTCTGTATAAAGTTGCCATCTCTGGAAATGCTGTTATCCTTATATTTTAGGTACTGGGAATTGGTCCAAGAAGACATTGCCAAGTGTTTGAAATTATCCATATAGCTTTCTCGGAAAGCCATTTCCAAAGGGCGTGGAATTGCAGGACCAGTTCCCGTAAGATTATTAAAAGTTTGGGATTGCATTACCTGGGCAATCTCATCCTTCTTTTCAAAATAATCGTCGTGCGAAAGTTCATCTTGAATCCAAAGCCCGATGATCAGCGCTACCGCCATCCCTAATGCAAGTCCACCAATATTGATTATGGTATAGCTCTTATTTTTTGTGAGGTTTCTCCAGGCAATTTTGATATAGTTCTTTAGCATGATTCTTCGTTTTTTGATGCTGAAACAAGTTCAGCGCAGGATTGATTATTCGGTTCGTAATGATTCAGCAGGATTGATCAAAGCAGCTTTTAGGGATTGTGCCAAAATTGACAATGTAGCCACGAGCATTACCACTAGTAACGGAACAAGGAACATCCAAAGCCCCATGTCAATTTTAAAGGCATAATTCTCCAACCATTTTTTGGTAATAAAATAAATTAAGGGCAGTGCAATAACACTTGAGATCAATACCAGACTCAACAATTTTTTAGGTATTATGATCAATGCTTGCCCAACTGAGGCGCCCAAAACTTTACGCATACTGATTTCCTTAATTTTTTGCATTGCCATATGGGATCCCATTCCAAAAAGACCAAGAGCTGCAATAAAAATGGCCAAAATAGAAAAGAGCAAACAAATGGTTCCAAATTTTAGATCCGCCTGATATTGCTTGTTGAAATATTCATCAACGAAGAAATGTTTGAGCAGATCATTGGGAAAGAAACTTTTGTATGAAGCTTCTATGTCAGATATAGCCTCCTTTACATTGTTTCCACCAAGAATATTTATGGTGATATAATCGGCGTTGTAATAGTCAAAATAAAGAAAGACCATTGGTTCGTATGCATTCTGAAGCGATTGTTGGTGATAATCTTCGACCACGCCAATTATTTCTGCATTTCTCTCTGTTCTTAACTCAAAGATCATACGCTTGTTAATGGCCTCTTCTGGTTCCGAAAAGCCTAAAATTTTAGCAGCGGACCTATTAATGATTACTCTACTGGTTTTCGAATTTTGGGTGTTGGCCTCCTCGTTGTAAAAATTGGCATCTTGCCTGTTATAATCTCTTCCTGCAATCAAAGCAACACCATACGTTTTAAAAAAGTCATGGTCAACGCTCACATATTTTGCTGCGGATGCTGTTTCCTTAAGATCTTGGGGTTTCCGAATTAAATTACTCCAGGAAACGGGTTTACCTGGGATTTCATTCGATAACGCTACACCTCCAATTTTTGGATTTTGCATCAACTCCCTTTTGAAAGATGTAATCTTATGTTGCATGGTAGAATCGGAATAGATAGGAGCGCTTATCACCAAGTTTTGGTCCGCTTTAAATCCCAAATCCTGGTTTTGCATATAAGAAAACTGATTGTAAACTATAAACGTACCCGCAATCAGCGCAATTGAAATAACAAATTGAGTAATAACAAGGGCTTTCCTTAGGGTGTTGCCCTTAGCTCCATGATGGAAGTTTCCCTTTAGCACCTCGATAGGGATAAAATTGGACAAGACAAAAGCAGGATAGAGACCCGCCAAAATTCCTCCGCCTAAAAATATACCCAAGACGGTTAGCCAAACCTCCCGTTTGGCCCACATTGAAAAGTCCAACACCTCAATTCCTACCAAGGTATTAAAAGGGGACATCAATAAGCTTATGAAGAGGAAAGCCAAGAGCAGGGCCAAAAAATTGATCAAGAGCGATTCATATAAAAATTGCTGAACCAATGCCTTTTTATTGGCACCCACCACTTTCTTTAGACCAACTTCCTTGGCTCTTTCCATGGATTTGGCTGTGGACAGATTAATGAAATTAATAAGTGCTATAGCAATGATGAAACCGGCAACGATAAGCAAGAAATTCAAGGTTCCTCGACTGTTGTTGGCAGAAATCTCTTTGTCGATGTTGGATGTTAAGTGAATATCCTTTACCGGTTGAAGATCAAAACGTGCTTCGAAACCATGTTGGTTCATGATATCACTAAGGTAGTTTTGGACAAAGGCAGGAAACTTAGATTGGATTGCCTGTGGTTCTGTACCAGCCTTTAACTTTACATAACTATAAAATTCGGGCCATACCCAGCTATTGTCAAAATCCCCTTCCCTTGGAAATGTGGCGTAGGAAACTACAATTCCTAGCGGTAAATGCGTGTTTAATGGTATGTCGTCAAATACACCATTTATCTTTAGTTCAAAACCATTGTTAATTTTAATGATCTTGCCCAAGGGGTCCTCATTTCCAAAGAACCGTTTTGCAATCTCCTTGGTCAAAACCACGGTATTGGGCTCTTCAAGCGCATTTGATGGATTACCATGTAGCAGAGGGAGGTCAAACATGTCCAAAATAGCATTGTCGGCAAAGCAAATGTGGTCGTCATTGGCATCCAATTTTATTAAATCACCATTTACATTCTCATAGGATAGAATTATTGTTCCGGATGTAACAATAGATTTATCCACGATGCGAGCATAGCTTTCCACTTCGGGAAAATCCCGTTCCATGGCAGGACCCACTGCGGGATGGTTGGTAGCTACAGTGTAAAAACCCTTATCTCCTAAATTGGAGGTAAGGGTTACACGATATAGATCATCGATATGTGGTATAAACTGATCATAGCTTTTTTCAAATGCGATGTAACGGGCCAAGAGCATAAAAGCGGTTATCCCTATGGATAACCCAAGAATATTGATTCCTGTAAAAAGCTTGTTTTTTAGAAAAAAACGGAAAGC
Source organism: Flagellimonas sp. S3867 (assembly GCF_014698935.1). Lineage (GTDB taxonomy): Bacteria > Bacteroidota > Bacteroidia > Flavobacteriales > Flavobacteriaceae > Flagellimonas. The sequence continues at coordinate 556,657 of NZ_JACVMN010000002.1, read as the reverse complement.
AATTTTAATGTGATTTTTAAACATGATGCTCTCATTTTAAATAGTTTATTCGGTTCTTAGACTTTTGACAGGATTGACCACCGCTGCTTTTATACTTTGATAACTAACAGTAAAAATCGCGATGGTAACGGCCAATAAAGGAGCGATTATAAATACTTCCCATCCTATGGATATGCGATAGGAAAAATCTTGGAGCCATTTATCCATGGCAAACCAACCAATGGGCAATGCCACCAATATGCCAACAGCGACCAAGCGTAGAAAATCTTGGGTCAATTTATAGGTGATTTGGCCCACACTGGCACCAAGCACTTTTCTAACACCAATTTCCTTGGTTCGCTTTTCCGCATTGAAAGCCGCCAAGCCGAATAGGCCCAGACATGCAATTAAGATGGAAAGTGATGTAAAAATGAAAAATATATGACTTAGTCTTTGTTCGGCTTTATAGGTTCTGTTGAAAGAATCTTCCATAAAATAATAATCGAAGGGTTGGCCCGGAGCAAGTTTGTTCCATACCTCCTCAACACCGGCAATTGCGGTCTGAAAATCAGCTGTACTCAATTTAATAGCCATAGAGCCTGCAAAACCTTCAAGGTGTAGGCTAAGTCCTTCGATGTTTTCCCTGAAAGGGGAAAAATGAAAATCCTTAACAACCCCGATAATGGTGTAAAACCGTGCTCCTTCCTGTCCTAGATCAGGAGTATACCTTTTTCCAAGCACTTCCTCTGGGGAAAGCCCAATCGTTGTAACAGCAGATTCATTGATAATTATACTGGTTGAATCGTTTTTAAATCTTTTATCAAAATTTCTACCTGCAATGATCTCAAATCCAAGAGTGGATACGTAATCGTGGTCAACACCCCAAGTTTGCATACTTACCGCCCTTTCTTGGTCGGTTAACCCATCTTCAGGAGCAAAAGTACTATCGCCACGTGAAGAAGGTGTTGGGAAGAAACTACTCAGAGTTACATTTTTGACATAGCCCAGTTTATTTACTTCTTCTTTGAATGAAGCTCTTTTGTTTCCAAGGGTGTATACATCATTAATAATTAGAACTTGGTCTTTTGAAAAGCCAAGGTCTTTATTTTGGATATACTGTAATTGCTGATAAACGACTAAAGTACCCACAATCAGAAATACGGAGATGGCAAATTGGAAAATGACCAAGCCATTTCTCACCCTACTACCCCCCATACTGTTACTGTTCGATCCTTTAAGCACTTCCACGGGAATAAATTTTGACATAAAGAATGCAGGATAACTTCCTGAAAAAAGACCTAAAACTATTCCTGAAACAAATAGTATTAACCAGAAAACAGGGTTGTCATAGGGCATGGAAATATCTTTATTTGCCAAATCGTTGAAGAAAGGGAGGGCAACTATGGCTACAAGAATTGCAACCAGGAGTGCTCCAAAAGAAACCAAACCAGATTCCACTAAAAACTGTCGGATCAAATCGGTCTTGTTTGAACCCAAGGTTTTTCTAACACCAACTTCTTTAGCTCTTTTTAAGGAGTAGGCGGTTGATAGGTTCATGAAGTTTACACAAGCCAAAATCAAAAGAAAGACTGCTATAAAACTTAAAATATAGATTCCTTGGATATTGTTGTTGGGACTTATTTCTGCGACCCTGTCCGAGTTAAGATGAATGTCGGTTAAAGGAATGGTGCTATAAATTAAATGATTGCCCGCGGCCTTAAACTGTTCTTCGGTAATACCGGGCATAAATTGTTGTACTCCGGGAATTACATATTTTCCTAAAAAGTTTCGCAGTGGCTCTTGAATGTCGGCCACATTGGCTGTCGGTATTAATTTGATATAGGTTTGGTAATTGTTACTTCCCCAATTTACAATCCGCGAATCTTCATAACCCGCCATAGACATGAAAATCGTATGGTCCCTTAAAAAAGAGTTTTTTGGTAGATCATCAATAACCCCGGTAACCGTAAATGTTTGGGTATTGTTCAATAGCAAGGTTTGTCCTATGGCATTACCAATATCAAAATGCTTTTCTGCGGCGGTTTTGGTCAGAACTAACGTGTTCGGTGAAGACAATGCTGTTTTTATATCACCGGCCAATAGTTTTATGCCAAACATCTTAAAAAAGGTAGAGTCTACAAAAGTGGATTGCAATTCCTTTACATTAACCTCTGTGCCAGAACGCTTCATGAGCACACTTCCCCTTGTACGAAATCTTGTGGTGAGTTCCACTTCTGATAAATCGTTGCCTATGGCTTCTGCAATCGGAGCGGGAGTAACCGCAAATTTCCGGTCTTCTCCACCAAATTTGATATCTGCATTTATTCGGTGGATGCGATCAGCATCGGTAAACATGGTATCGTAACTCAGCTCGTCAATAATATATAAGCTGATAAGCAGACCTCCAGCTATACCAATGGCGAGCCCAAAAATGTTCAAGAATGCGAAGAAGGGCTGTTTTTTAAGACTTCTCCAGGCTATTTTAAAATGGTTCTTTAACATGATTATTTGTTTTAAGATTGATTAATCTGTCCGCAAGCTTTTAACGGGATTTACCACCGCGGCCCTAATGCTTTGATAACTTACTGTCATAATTGCAATGCTGGTTGCCATAAAAGCCGCGAGTATAAAAACCCATGCACTGATTTCTATCCGATATGAAAAATCTTCCAACCATTTGTTCATTATAACCCATCCAACAGGCAGGGAAATCAGAATGGCCACTCCAACCAACTTTAAAAAATCTTTGGTAAGCCTTACCGTTATCTGACTTACACTCGCACCTAAAACCTTTCGTACGCCGATTTCCTTGGTTCGTTTTTCTGCATTGAAGGCTGCTAGTCCAAAAAGCCCAAGGCAAGCAATAAAAATTGATAAGATGGTGAATGTGATAAAAATTTGTCCTAGATTTTGATCTGCTTCATAGGTGGCGTTGAATGCGTCGTCCATGAAGCGATAATCAAATGGTTGACTAGGGGCAACATCAGTCCAAATGTTTTCAATAGCAGCGATTGTGGTTGAGAAATCACTTGCATTCAATTTGACCGCCATAGAGCCATTTGAGCGTCCTATTTTTAAACAAAGCCCACCAATATCTCGTCTTAAGGATTCGTAATGGAAGTTTTTAATAACACCAACAACAGTTAAGTATTGGGGGTTATCAGACCCTAGATCTCGCGATAATCTCATTCCAAGAGCTTCCTCCGATGATATTCCCAGTATGTCAACAGCGGCTTCGTTTAAGACCATTGCTGTGGAGTCAGCGGCAAATTCTTTGTTAAAATCACGGCCCGCCAAAACTTCAATGTCAAGGGTTGATAAATAATCATGGTCTACATCCCAAACTTGTATATTAATTGCGTTATCCTGGCTCATTTGACCCTCTTTGGCAAAACTGGTATTGCCTCTAAATGAAGGTGTGGGCAAAAAACCAGAAATGGTTGCCTTTTTTACCTGCGCCAATTGCGACACCTGTTCTTTAAATGACTGTAATTTGGGTCCTGCTATAAAAACCTCATCAATGATTAAAACCTGATCTTTGGTGAACCCCAAATCTTTACTTTGAATATAATTGAGTTGTTGATAGACTACAGCAGTGCTAATAATCAATAAAACGGAAATGGAAAACTGAAAAACAACGAGCATATTCCTGACCTTACTTCCACCCACAGTTTTTTCACCCGAACCCTTTAAAACAGATATTGGCATAAATCGCGACATAAAAAATGCGGGATACCATCCAGAAAATAACGCTAAGACTATTGTTGAAACTAACAAGACTATCCAGAACAATGGATTGGCAAATGGAATTTCGATGGCCTTGCCCGCCAAACTGTTGAATAGAGGCAAAACCAGTGCGGCTAAAACCAAGGCAAGTATAAGAGACAAAAAGGAAATTAGACCTGATTCCATTAAGAATTGTCTTAAAAGAGCAACTTTTGAAGAACCCAATGTTTTTCGTATCCCAACTTCTTTGCTTCTTTTTAGGGAATATGCAGTGGAAAGATTCATAAAATTTACACTGGCCAGAACAAGTAAAAACAAACCAATAAAGGAGAGTATATAAATATTCTGAATACTACTATTGGCACTCATCTCGGCTTCCAAATTGGAATGCAAATGAATATCGGTTAGGGGGATGGTACTCAACTTATAGTGGTTGCCCGATGCCATAAATGCTTCTTCGGTGATTCCAGGGAAAAACCTTTGTGCATAAGGGATTATATATTTTCCCATCATGGATTGTAATGGTACTTGAAAGTCCTCTATGCGAGCGTTGGGAGACAATTTTATGAAGGTTGGATAGTTATGGCTTGTCCATTCATCGGTTTGTGCATCCTCCAACCCTGCCATTGCTATGAAAACTGAGCAGTCCCTTAAAAAAGAATTTTTTGGCATGTCGGCTATAATCCCAGTTACGGTATAGGTGCCTGAATTGTTCACTACCAATGTTTCTCCTAATGCATTTGAACTACCAAAGAGTTTCCGAGCAGTTGTCTCTGATATGATAAGTGTATTGGGTTGAGTCAGTGCGGTAGCCTTATTCCCTTCGATAAGCTCTAACCCGAACATTTCAAAAAAAGAAGCATCAACAAAAGTAGCGGCATCTTCCTTGGAGTTTCTTTGGGTGTCGCTTTTTCGTATTAGGGTAGAGCCAAGGGTGTTGAATCTTGTGGCAAGCTCCACTTGTGGAAAATCGGCCACCACGGCATTGGCCATAGGCGCGGATACTTCAGCCATTACACTTTCCGTACCACCAAATTTTACATCTACATTGATTCTATGTATTCTATCGGCATCTTTAAACATGGTATCAAAGCTCAGTTCATCATGGATAAACAAAGCAATAAGCAATCCTCCTGCAATTCCAATAGCAAGGCCTATAGTGTTGAGGCAAGTAAAAAAAGTTTGATTTTTAAGACTTCTCCAGGCTATTTTAATGTGGTTTTTAAACATGACGCTCGTTTTTGATTGTTATTCGGTTCTTAAGCTATTTACTGGATTGGCCATTGCAGATTTAATCGCTTGAAAACCAATGGTCATCAAGGTTACTAATAAGGTCAAAGCACCAGCCAGCCCAAAGGCCCAGACTGGAATATTTATTCGATACGCAAAATCATCTAGCCATTGGCTCATAAAATAATAGGCCAAGGGCGATGCAATCAATATTGCGAGGGCAATCAACTTTAAAAAATCTTTTGAAATCAAGAAGGTGATACTGTTAATGCTTGCGCCCAATACTTTGCGGATACCAATTTCCTTGGTGCGCTGTTTGGCCATAAAGGTGGCTAAACCAAATAGACCTAAGCAGGACAATAGAATGGAGATCATGGCAAAATAGCGAGCCAAAGTGGCTGTTAGCATTTCTGTTCTGTAGTTTGCGGCGTATTCTTCGTCAAGAAAGTCATAGTGCAAGGGGGTGTCTGGCAATACTTTTTCAAAAACGGTCTTCACGGAAGCCAAGCCTTCTTCAGTTTGTGCGGCATCCAGTTTAATCATCAGCTCACCGGCATTTTCGGGCTCTAATAAAAAGACTGTGGGTTGTATAGGCTCATAGAGTGATCTGTTGTGAAAGTCTTTGAGCACCCCTATTATTTGTCTTTGAGCACCCCAGAATTGAATAGTTTTTCCAATAGGATTTTCACCCAGTTGCATTATATCTACGGCTGTTTGGTTAACAACTAAGTTCAATGTGTCTTTTGAACCTTCGCGATAATAGTCACCTTGGTTTAAGGGGATGTCAAATGCGCTTGGGAAGTTATGTGCGGTCCATAACAGGGTAAATTCAATATTCTCCTGCTCTTGGGTTTTTCCAGGCCAGCTAACACCACTACTCGATGCAGGAGTTGCTAGGGGGGAAGGGCCGACCAAAGTAACAGCTTCAATACCAGCAGAAGCTGTCAATTCACTCTTTAAGGCCTGATATTTTTCAGTAATCACTTGGTCCTGATGTATGGATATGATATGATCTTTGGCAATACCTAAATCCTTCTGGTTAACATAATCTATCTGATTTTGAATAACCAAGGCGGAAATAATCAACAAGATGGACAGTGAGAATTGTAATACTACCAAACCCTTTCGCAAGGAGATGGTGTTCTTCTGTTCTTTGCCGGCTCCCTTAAGGGCCTCAATGGGCTTAAATGATGAAATAATCAGGGAAGGATAAGCTCCAGAAAGCAAAGTTGTGAAAGCAAAAACCCCAAAAATAATAATCCATAGTTGCGGACTAGTGATATCAATGGCCAGTTGTTTCCCTGTAAACGTATTTATTGAAGGTAAAAGCAGTACCGAAATCAATAAGCCCATAAAAAAGGCAAGGGAGGTAATTATGGAAGTTTCCATAAAAAATTGCCCAACAAGCATATTTTTCTTAGCTCCAACGACCTTTCGTACGCCTATTTCACTTGATCTTTTGGTGGCGTAAGCTGTAGAAAGATTGATAAAATTAATACAGGAAATTATTAGAAGAAAAATAGCTGCCAAAGTAAATATCCGCACATACTCAATACGTCCACCAGCTACTTTTGCTTGTTCATCAAAACGGTTATGGAGATAATTTTCAGAAAACTTCTGTATGAGAATACCTTCCTTGAACTCACCCGAGATGTTTTCTTGAAAGAGTTTCTCGGTCTTTTTTGCTACCTGTGCTACATCCGCATCTTTACGTAACAAAAATGCACCCTGCATGCCATTGTTTCCCCATTCTAACATCCAGTCATTCTGACTTAGGTGGTGTTGAAAGCCGTAGTAAAAATCGTTTTGAATGGAAGATTGCGCTGGAAAATTCTTGTATACGGCTTCTACAGCAAAATCGCCATTGTCATAAATATGGATAGGGCTTCCCAAAGCTTTTTGAGGCCAGTCATCACCCCAAAACCGTTGAGCCAAACGCTCCGAAATTGCAATAGCTTCTGGCTTTTCATCCAAGGCATTAATATCTCCAACTAGTACAGGAAAAGAGAAGGAGTTGAAAAAGGCGGCGTTGGCAAACGCCCCAGGCGCCCTAAAATCTGTATTTTTAATGCGGAGGTTGTCCTCAAAAGTCCTCCCAAGAGTAATGTATTCTTCAATTTCTGGAAGTTGCTCTTTAGCAGTTTTCAACAGAGGATAAGATATGCCACTATAAACATCCAAAACACCCTCTTCCAACGGAATGGTTCTTTTTACTAAAAAAATCTGGTCATCTTTTTCATGGAATTTATCCATGCTAGATTCATCAAAAACCCAAAGCAGCATTAAAAAGGAAACCGCAATTGCAATGGATAGCCCAATTGTGTTTATGAATAAATACACCTTGTTTTTGAGTAATGTTCGCCAAGCGGTTTTAAAATAATTCTTTAACATGATTGTTCGTTTTTTGATTGGCTATTCGGTTCGTAAACTTTTCACTGGACTGGCCACCGCCACTTTTAAGGTTTGATAACTTATCGTCAATAATGTGATGATCATTATCGATAGTATAGCGAAGGCAAATACCCACCAATGAATTTCTGTTCTATAGGTGTAGCTCTGAAGCCATTGTTCCATTAGGTACCATGCAATTGGAGTAGCAAACACTCCTGCAATCAAAATCAATTTGAAAAAATCTGCTGTGAATAGCGCCAGAATGTTGGCAACGTTACTTCCCAATACCTTTCGAATACCAATTTCCTTGGTGCGCAGGCCAACGAAAAAGAGGATTAAGCCATATAGCCCTAAACAACCGATTAAAATGGCCAGACCAGAGAAGACTTTGGACAATGATAGATAGCGTTGCTCCGATTCATATTGTTCAGCTACCCTTTCATCCAAAAAGTGGTATTCGTAGACATAGTCTGAAAAAGTATCGGTCCAAACCTGTTCAATTTGAGCTAATGTGGATTTGGTATTATGCATGTTTATTTTAAAGGCCAGTTCGTTATACCAATTGTTGTTGGCACCAATGAATATTGGACTTATTTCTTGGGTAAAATCAGCATCATGAAAATTTTTGACCACCCCAACAATGGTAGCTTTGACACTACCGCCACTTGCTTCGATTTTTTTTCCAAGTAATTCTTCTGAAGATGCCAACCCCAATTTTTGGGCAAACCTCTCGTTGACCAGAACTTCACTTAGCGAGTCATTTTTAAAAAAATTCCTACCTGCTATAAGAGGTATATCAAATGTATTTATGAAATCAATGTCTCCGGCCTTTAACTCAATGCTGAATTCTTCAGGTTCTGGTCTATTATGAAATTTTATACTGGTGCCCCAACTACTGTCTGCTCCACCAGGACTGCTCAAACAAGCGGAGGTACTCTGTACCCCAGAAATTTGATTGAAGCGGTCTTTCAGTCCTTGTAACTGTAAGGGTTCCATGTCTTCTGGGATATCAACCATAACTACAGACTCCTTGTTAAATCCTAAATCGGTATTTACAGCATAATCTATCTGCCGTGAGATAATCAAAGTTGCCGCAATAAGTGTAATGGAGATTGCAAATTGGGCCACAACTAACACTTTTCTTGTGGTATTGCCTCCGGTATCATTATGACTTAGTTTTCCTTTTAGTGCCAATACGGGAACAATTCGCGACATTAATATTCCGGGATAGCTTCCGGATAGAAAAGAAACTATGCCCAAAACCAAAATCAGAAATGCAAAGAATCGGATGTTCAGTAAGTGATATACTGATAATTCTATCTGAAAGAGGTCATTAAAAGAAGGAAGAAAAAGAACGGCAAGCCCTACACCAATAAGAATTGCAAAAAGGCTTATTACAAATGTTTCTGATAGAAACTGCCAAAACAAATGCTGTTTAAAGCTTCCCAATACCTTGCGAACTCCAATTTCTTTAGATCTGTAGAATGCTTGCGCCGTAGAAATATTGATGAAATTAATACACGCGATTACAATCAAGAAAAGGCCAATAATACCAAAGACCCATAATAAAACCGGATTAAGACCTCCATAAAGCGGATCAAAGTGCATAATGGATAGTGGCTGTAATCTATAGACGTGCTTGTTCTTGGTTTTGGCTCTATGTTTTTTTGGAAGCTCTAAAAGAGCGGTTTCAATATGATCAATGTTTTGGTTGGGCTTTAATAGCGAAAAACATTGCAGATTGGTGGTAATGCCATTCCAATTTTCCGTAGCAGCAAACTCAAAAAAATCTTCTAAATTTTGAAAAGAAATGAAGACCTCTGTTTTTAAAAAGGAAGTTTTCGGAATGTTCTTTAAAACCCCCGTTATCTGTATTGTTTTGTCATTTTCCAGCACAAAATTCTTCCCTACTACTTCGGCGCTCCCATACATTTTTTGAGCTAGAGCTTCCGTAATAATTGCGGTATTAGGAGCGGAGAGGGAGACTTCGTTACTGCCGTTTAGTAATGGATAGTTGAAGATTTGGAAAAAATCTTCTTCCACAAAGGCCACATTTTGTTTAAACTTGTCAACTTCTCCATTTCTTTCAGAATGCAACACAAAGCCATGTTGCGTAACAATTTTTGCTACTTTTTCAGCGTATTGATAATCTTCCCGAAAAGTTTTAGCAAATGCAGGAGGAACACTAGGATCGTACTCGACTAAATCCCGGTGTTCCTCAGTAACCATACGATAAATTCTATCAGAATTTGCATGGAAATTATCGAAAGATAGGTGGTAGCTCAAGAACAAATAGATGAGAACACTGCTGCCAAACCCAATGGCAAGCCCCAAAACATTTATGGCCGTGAACACCTTCCTTTTTAAAAGGTTTCTCCAGGCGATTCTGATATAGTTCCTAAACATGGTTTCGTTTTTTTGATTGTTGTGATTGATGAATAAACTCGATTATACCATGGCGCCTATTTCCCTATTTTTACTTTCCGTTACAATTTGACCATCGAATAGGTTGACTACCCGGTGTGCATAATGCGAATCTCTATCCGAGTGTGTTACCATTACAATAGTGGTACCTTCTTGATTGAGTTCGGTAAGTAGATTCATGACCTCAATACCATTTTTGGAATCCAAATTACCGGTTGGCTCATCCGCAAGAATCAATTTTGGATTGGTGACCACCGCTCTTGAAATGGCGACGCGTTGTTGCTGTCCACCAGAAAGTTGTTGTGGAAAATGCTTTTCACGATGCGCAATTTTCATGCGCTCCAAAACCGCAGTCACCTTACTTTTTCGTTCAGCTTTGCTCATTTTCAAATAGATCAAAGGCAATTCAACATTTTCGTAAACTGTTAACTCATCGATGAGGTTAAAACTTTGGAAAACAAATCCTAAGTTTCCTTTGCGAAGTTGTGTGCGCTGGCTTTCTTTAAGTCCACTGACTTCGTGACCAGCAAATTCATAGCTGCCATCGGTTGGGTTGTCCAACATTCCAATGATATTCAGCAATGTTGATTTTCCACATCCTGAAGGCCCCATAATGGCTACAAATTCTCCCTCTGCTACGTTGAGGTTAACACCGTTAAGGGCGAGTGTTTCTACTTCTTCTGTTCTAAAACTTTTTTTAAGCTGCTTTATCTGTATCATTTTCTGATTGTTATTCGGTTTGATTTATGTTTTAAAGACATCGTCACTGTACCTTCTGTGACAGTCATTTTATTTTAAGACTATTCTTTCTGCGGTTCCGAAACTGTCATAGTTGCTAGTAATTACGGCTTCACCAGGTTGTAATCCCTCCAATACTTCAAAATATCTAGAGTTTTGTTTCCCGATTCTGATGTTTCGTTTTAAGGCTTCATTGCCATCTGTTCCAACTACAAAAACCCATTGTCCTCCCGTACTTTGGAAAAACCCACCTTTTGGCAATAACAAAGCATCACTAGAGGCACCTAATTGCAATCTTATGTTGTAGCTCTGACCTGCTCTGATGGTTTCGGGTTTTTCCCCGGTAAAAACTAGGTCCACCTTAAATCTACCGCTTCGAACTTCTGGATAAACTTTTCGCAACCGAAGTTCATATTCCTTATCGTTTCGCTCCAAAGTTGCAGACAGATCTCGTTTAACACGGTCAATATAATGCTCGTCTATTTCCGCTTCTATTTTAAAATCGGTTAGGACATTGATTTGTCCAATACGCTCCCCTTGTGAAATGTTCTGTCCAATTTCGGCGTCCAAAAAGCCCAATTGACCATCGGCAGGAGCCCTAACATTCAAGTGGTCTAGACGTTCATATACCATGGACAATGTTTTTTTCATTCGAGAAAGATCCGTGTCGAGCCCGGCCAATGAGGTTTTCCTCATTTCGTTGTCTTGCTCAGTCTGAAGCTTCACAATCTCATGTTGTTTTATGGAAAGCTCATAATTTTCCTTGGACAAAAGATATTCCTCCTTGGATATAAGTTCCTCCTTGTATAAAGCTTCATTCTGTTCGTAGTTTCGCTTTAAGCGTTGCAGGTCATATTCGGCAGTGGCCAAAGATCTTCGTCCTTCAACTTGTCTTGAATCGAAATTAAGTCTGGTGGAGCGCAGATCATTCTGCTTTAGGGCCAGATTACTTTCACTGGCTAAAATCTGTTCATACAGGCCCATGTTTTCCAATTTTAGGATGATATCTCCTTTTTTGACCATGGTTCCTTCCTCAATCAGTTTTTCAGAAACCCGTCCGCCTTCATAGGCATCCATATAAATTGTGGCAATTGGCGCAACATTACCATTAATGGTAATATAATCATCAAACTTACCTTCGGTAACCTGTGCAATAGAAAGACGTTCTTTATCGGTTCTATAGGTAGAAACAGAACTTGCAAAGATCAACTTGTATCCAGTGAACAATGCCAGCAAGCCCAAAGCTATGTAGCCGTAATGTTTTGGTTTAAGTCCTCTCTTTTTTTCTAATTTTATATCCATGGTTCTTTTTAGTTGATGTTAAAAATGGGCAGTCCGTTATAAAAATCGATTGTGCTTTTGTTCACTTTAAGCCTAAGGCCCACCTGTAAGTTCTCATTTTGTGCAACGCCGAACAAGTTCTTGGCCTGAAAAAGATCTAAGGCATTGATCAATCCTTTTTCATACCGTTTCTGCGCTATGGCAAAGGCCAATTCTTGTGCCTGCACCTTTTGTTTACTCTGCTCAAATTCATCTTCCAACGCACGATTGGTCTGCACTAATTGTTGCAGAAGTTGAAAGAGTTCTTGTTCCTGGATTTCCAGATTGTTCTTGGCCTGTAAATAGGCTATTTTTTGTTGTTTTACCCGGGAACGATTGGACCAGCCATTGCTGATGGGAATACTAAGTTCTGCGCCCACAAATTTTGACGTATTGTCTTTGAGTTGAGTTCTAAAGGGAATAATATTTCCATTATCGTCCACATTGGTTTCAAAATAGCTGGTTCCAATACCGGCAATTAAGGAAAGGGAAGGGTAAAGACCTCCTCGGATAGAGTGTAACTGTTTTTTGGCAGCGTTGACTCGAAATTCCTGTGATTTTACAATTGGGACAAAACCTCGTGCTACATTATATAAGGAGTCGACCTCAATTTCTTGATTGCTGATTTCCTCGGCAGCGTCCAAACTGGGCTGCAGGGTAATATCGTTTTCCTCGTTCAGGTTCATTTCCTGAAGCAAGGTAAGTTTGGCAATGGCGAGTAAGTTTTTGTTTTGGGTCACCAAAAGTTTATCTCCCAATAAATTGGATTCTGCTTCGTACAAATCTGCACCGGCCATCATTCCTAAATCCACTTGCCTTTCTACCAGATCATAGTTGGATTGTGAAATTTCTTGCTGTTCCAACGAGTTGGTCACCAAGCCTTCATAAAACTTGATGTCATAATAAGCACTCATCACCCGAAAAGCCAAAAGAAACTTTTCCTGTAGAACATCTTCTTGAGTTGCTTTATAAATGAACTTTGATGCTTTAATGGAATTCAATTTTTGAAAACCTTGAAACACCTCCAGATTAGTACCTAAGGAATAATTATTTCTAAAGAACTCCGTATTTACAAAATCGTTGGTATTGGGATCTTCTGAACGACCAAATTGAACCGTGTAAGAAGTAGAACCATTTATACGGGGCAATAAATTTCTTATGGATTGTCTATAAGTTTCTTTGCCTGAATCTTTGGTGTACGAAGTATTTTTTACCTGAAGGTTGTGTTCGATGGCATAGGCAACGCACTCATCCAAGGTCCAAACCTTTTGGGATAACCCCGCAAAGGATATTAGAAAAATTAGTGCTGTTATGTATGTTTTAAATGTCATGGTTTTTATACTGTGCCAAACTATTTACCATTCTTATGCCAAAGAATTAAATCATTGCAAATCAAACAGTTAAAAGGTTGTTAGAAAACCCCATAATAAAGGAGTGTAAAATTTTTGTACAAAAAATGTCCAATTATTTTACACTTGCAAAAAATTTATAATTTCAATTTGTAGTTTTAAACATCTAAGTTTTGAAGCCGTATGACAGACGCCAATATTTTGGTAGTAGATGATAATAAAAGTGTACTGAGCGCATTGGAGATTCTATTGCAGTTTGAGTACAAAAGTGTTCAGACTCTTTTTAATCCAAATCAGATTTCTTCTTTCCCAAACCTTAAGGAAATTGACATTGTGCTGCTCGACATGAATTTTTCAGCAGGGGTAAACACCGGAAATGAAGGGTTGTTTTGGCTAAATGAAGTCAAGAAAAAATCTCCGAACACCTCAGTAATTATGATGACGGCCTACGGGGCTGTTGATCTAGCGGTTACTGCCTTGAAACAAGGAGCTTCCGATTTTATTTTAAAACCATGGAACAATGAACGTTTGTTGACCACGGTGAAATCGGCCTATGAATATCGAAAATCCAAGGAGGAGATTCACAAACTCAAAAAGAAGGAAAGCCATTTAAAGCAGGTAATCAATGATGATAAGAATTTTATCATTGGCAATTCCAAAGCATTGACCTCGGTACTGAACCTTGCAAGAAAAGTGGCCAAAACAGATGTGAACGTTTTGATCACTGGTGAAAACGGCACAGGGAAAGAGTTAATCGCAAGGGAATTACATCGCTTATCACCTCGTAAGGATGAGGTTTTCATTGGGGTGGATATGGGTTCTATTGCCGAGAATTTGTTTGAAAGCGAACTCTTCGGACACATAAAAGGCTCCTTTACAGATGCGAAGGAAGATCGGGCAGGAAAGTTTGAGGCGGCCAACCAAGGATCTTTATTTTTGGACGAAATGGGCAATTTATCCCTACAGATGCAGGCCAAGTTATTATCCGCCATCCAGAACAAATCGGTGACCAGGGTAGGTTCAAACAAACAAATTAATGTTGATATTCGATTAATATGCGCTACCAATTGTAATTTAGAACAAATGGTTGTCGATGGACTTTTCCGGGAAGACCTTTTATATCGAATAAATACCATTAATATAGAAGTACCACCTTTGCGGGAACGCGAGGGTGACATTTTTATTTTAGCCGATTTTTTCTTGAAACGTTTTGCCAATAAATATGATAAGCAAGGTTTGCGGATGAACAACTTGGCCCAAGAAAAACTTATGGACTACCAATGGCCAGGTAATGTGCGTGAATTGCAACATACCATGGAGCGTGCGGTAATCCTTTCCGAAGGAAACGTTTTAAAACCTTCGGATTTTTTATTGCACAGCAAGCCTTCGCAATCTTTTGAACACGGCCCGGCAACTTTAGATGAAATGGAGCATCAAATGATCATTAAAGCACTGGACCAACATGATGGCAACTATAGTGCAGCAGCCGATCAGTTGGGAATTTCCCGTCAGACCCTTTACAACAAATTGAAGAAAAAGAACAAATAATGGCCAGCAGAAATTTTTATTTTCAGCTTATTTTTAGGGTGATTGTCATTACTCTCGCGGCCTTGGCCCTGGCTTTTTCAATTGTAAGGGAATGGTATTTTACACTGGCATTTTCCGTCTTTTTTCTTGGAACACAAGTATATTTTCTAATCAAGTTCATCAATAGTACCAATAGAAAAATTGCCTATTTCTTTGATGCCATCCGCAATGAGGATTTTACACTTCGATTTCCGGAACGGGTATCCATTGAATCCTTTAAAGAACTCAATAAGAGTTTAAACAGGGTAAACGACCTAATTCAGGAAGTGCATTTACAGTTGCAGATCAAAGAGCAATATTATCAGGAAATTTTAAAGCAGGCCAGCATAGGTATTTTGACCTTCAATGAGAAAGGACATATTCTTTTTGCCAATCCCACCTTGGAAAAACTATTGAACTACACCCCACTTAACCACATAAAACAATTGGCCCAAGTAGATGAAAAACTGTATCAAGTATTTAAATCGTTCAAACCTTTTGAAAGAAAGCTGTTTCAATTAACCAATGAAAGAGAGCAGATACAATTGGCACTTAAATCCACTCCATTGATGTTGGATGGAAAATCGTTGCTTTTGGTTGTGGTGCAAGATATTCATCAAGAATTGGATGAAAAGGAAACAGAATCTTGGGTAAGGTTGATTCGTGTGCTTACGCACGAAATCATGAATACAATTACCCCCATTGCCTCAATTTCGGATTCTATTATCAAATATTATCGGAATAATGGCGAGATAGTTCCCATGGAAAAGTTGGATGAAAGCCAGATTAAAAATACTTTAAAAGGGCTGGAAGTCATTAAAGAACAGGGTGGAGACCTAATGGATTTTGTACAATCATATCGAAGCTTATTGAATGTTCCAGAACCCAACAGGGCCATTATTGATGGCGTTGGATTATTGGAAAAAATAGATGTATTAATGTCGGCTCGTTTGGATGCCAAAACAAAATTCTCGGTAAGTTGTTCTCCTATTGACCTGGAATTTTTTGTTGATGAAAAACAACTCACCCAGGTCTTGATCAATCTAGGAAAAAATGCCCTTCAATCTGTAAAGGAGACAGAAAATGGTCAAGTTAACATGGTTGCAGGGATAGATAATGATGGAATAAAGTATATTGAGGTTAGGGACAACGGACCTGGAATTCCTCCTGATTTAATGGACGAGATTTTTGTTCCTTTTTTCACCACGAAAAATGAAGGCACTGGGATTGGACTAAGCCTTTCCAAAAGGGTAATTCAAATGCATGGAGGAAACTTAAAAGTTCGCTCCATTCCCAATAAGGAAACCGTTTTTAGATTAACTTTCAACTAAAAATAATATGTCAACCTGAACTTGTTTCAGGTTCTCAATATCTCCTGCAATGAGATTCTGAAATAAATTCAGAATGACGCTATAAAGAGAGTTATAACACAAAATGACCAATATCAAAGAACAACTTTTAAAATTCTGCCAGGATGGCCTTATTGAAAAAACAGCCCGTTTAAAAAAACGAAGTGCGGAGTTGCAAGAATCACTAAGTTCCGAAACCAAAAGCAGCGCTGGGGATAAACATGAAACCGGTAGGGCGATGGTACAACTAGAGCAGGAAAAACTAGGAAAGCAACTAGTGGAGTTGGACAAGACGAAAGCAACGCTTCAAAAGGTTGATATTGCCAAAGATGCCGAGAAAGTCGTATTGGGAAGTCTAGTGAAGACCTCTGTTGCGGATTATTTTATTGCCATTTCCGCAGGGCCGTTTAAAAAGGAAGGGTTTTCCGCTTTTTGCATTTCGGCCAGTGCCCCAATTGCCCAATTGTTATTAGGAAAAGAGCAGGGAGACGATATTACTTTTAATGACACAAAGATGGAAATTCTTGAGGTATTGTAACTTGATTTCAATGTCAGGTCGAGATGTCATCCTGAGCTTGTCGAAGGACGAGACCTATTTAATGTAGTTGTGAAGACTTCTCGACTGCGCTGGAAGTGACAATTACGATGGTATTCTTTTCTCTTTTAGGGGGAAGGTGTTCACTAAAGTGGACGGAAAGGGTCATGCCATCCCTTTCGTCTTTCCACCTTTGGTTGAAATCCACCTTCCCATAAAATGGGAAGAAACAATTATGAAGTCAAAAGCACTATCCGTCAATTTTATCAGGATTTTAAGCATTGAATTCTTGAACTTCAATTGTATGACAAGAAAAGCACTTATTTTGAGTTTGATACTTTCTCTTTTAGGATACTCTTTAATGCAATCACAAACTGAAAAAAGTGATTGTCCTAATTTTTCAGATTTAAAAGATTTCGACACGGACAAGATAGTTTTGACTTTAATGGGCCATCTTAAGGAAAGAGATAGTATAAATGCCAAAGCAGGGGGAATTGTATCGTTGTTTCATTACCCTGATGTTTTAAATTTTGAAAGCGGGTGTGATTTTCCCACTAATCATGAGGACATAGAAATAACATTGGGAATTCTTATTCAACGACCTAATTCCCAGCTGATTTTGGAGATTAATTCCCATCCAAGCGAATTGGAGAAATATCCTGGAATAAATTTAAAAAGAGGAAAGACTGTAAGTAAGATTTTCGCACATTATGGTATAAAAGAAAATAGAATCCATATTCAAGACTATGGAGCACTCCGTCCATGGGCCACAAATGAAAGTGAATACGGCAGAAGCATTAACAGATATGTTGCCTTAACGATTAGATGAAATGACTTATGAGAACAGAATCTTTAGAGCATTTAACTCCAAAAGGAGGTCATATAGTCTTTGAAAAAATCATGTTCAAATGGATTTCGAATTTGCTCGAAGTGACAAAATCAATCCCAATCCGGTTTTTTACGACTCGCCTTTTTGTAGGCATCCTTTTTTTTGGACTTCAACCGTTTCTCAATAGAAGATTTTGAAGGCTTTGTGGTTTTTCTCTTTTTTGGAATCTCCAAAGCTTTTTTCACAAGTTCAAAAAAGCGCTTTATTACAAGTTGTTTGTTTTTATGCTGACTTCGAGCTTGGTCGCATTGAAGAATCAAAACCTCATCTTTGGTTAATCGTTTCCCCAATTTCAACAATAACCTTTCTTTTTCAGAGGGCGATAACCCCAGGGAAGATTGAAGAGAAAATGTCAATTCTACCTTTGAGGAGACCTTGTTCACATGTTGCCCACCTGCTCCGCTACTCCGAATGGCCTTAAACTGAAGTTCTTTATGGATTTGTTCTTTGTTCAATTTGTAGACGTGCATTGATGGTGTCCAAAGATACATTAAGGAAAACGGTATCTTCTGGCTTTAGCTTTTTGGAAGTATTAAAGTATAAAATGGTTTCTTCCACCGAAGCTTCATTCAGATAGTGACTTCCCTTAAAAAAGGAATTAGTTACGGTAACTTCCAATCCTGAGCCTTTTGATATTTGAAATTCATGTGGGTAGACCAATATAGATCTATCTATGGCCGCATATGCTTTCAATAATTTTATGGGAATCTGATTCACTTCTCCAAATAGTGAAGCGGTATAGTAATTTGGAGGATTTTTATACAGTTTTTTGGTTTTTTCATCCGCGATAATTTTGCCATTTTCCAAAATAACGGTTCGGTCTGCATATGGCAATACATCATTAGGGTCATGGCTGGCGGTAAGAACAGCTATGCCTTTTTCCTTTAGATATTGAAACAAGTTTCTTCGGAGTGATGTTCGTTTAAAATTATCAATATGCCCGAAGGGCTCATCTAACAAAAGTAGTTCGGGCTCCTGGGCCAGCACTCTGGCCAAGGCAACACGCTGTTGTTGTCCACCACTCAGGTTTTTGACCTTTGTTTTGGCGAAATCCTTAAGCTCAATTAGTTCCAATAGCACCTGAATACGTTGTTGGTGTGTTTCGCTTTCAAAGACGGATAAATGTTGTCCAATATTCTCTTCAACAGTCGTAAACGGCATCAAATCAAAATCCTGTGAAAGGTATTTCATATAAGATTCACCTGGAATCAAATTGAAATTGGGTCCTAAAATTTGCTTTTCATCCCAAAAAACAGAACCTTTTTCAATATGTAAAAGACCATAGATGATTTTCAGCAAAGTACTTTTCCCCGAGCCGCTTTCCCCCATCAAAGCTACATGCTCACCTTTGGATACTTCAAAGGAGATATGTTCCAATATTGTTTTGGAGTTATAAGAGAAAGAATCTACATGAACTTTTAACATGGTGAGTTTTGATCAGAAAAAATCCGCTTCTATAGAAACGGATTTTTATCCAATTGAAGTATTTCTAATCTTTGAATTCTTTTAAAACAGCTTGATTTGGAAGCTTGTCATAGCCCATATTAAATAAGGTGAAGCCGAAAATATCCGCATATTGCTCAATGGTTTTACTCACAGGGGTACCTGCCCCATGCCCTGCATTTGTTTCAATACGAATCAATGCGGGATTGTCCCCTGCTTGCTTCTCCTGCAGTTCGGCGGCGAACTTAAAACTATGCGCCGGAACCACACGATCGTCATGATCTCCGGTAGTGACCAATGTTGCGGGATAAGCAGTTCCTAATTTAATATTATGTAAAGGCGAATACCCTTTTAAGTAGTTGAACATTTCCTCACTTTCTTCCGAAGTACCATAATCGTAGGCCCATCCGGCACCTGCTGTGAAGGTATGGTAGCGAAGCATATCCAATACGCCTACTGCTGGAAGAGCCACTTGCATTAAATCAGGTCGTTGGGTCATAGTGGCGCCAACTAAAAGCCCTCCATTTGACCCTCCTCGAATGGCTAAATATTCCTTGGAAGTATACTTGTTTTCAATCAAGAACTCCGCTGCGGCAATAAAATCATCAAAAACGTTTTGTTTCTGTTGTTTGGTACCGGCAACATGCCATTTTTTACCATATTCTCCTCCACCTCTTAGATTTGGAACGGCATAGACGCCTCCTTGTTCCATCCAAACCGCATTTACGATACTAAAAGAGGGTGTTAAACTAATATTGAAGCCTCCATAACCATATAAAATGGTAGGATTTTTACCATTAAGCTCTACTCCTTTTTTATAGGTTATGATCATCGGAACCTTAGTCCCGTCTTTGGAAGTATAAAAAACCTGTTCAGATTGGTAATCCTCCGGATTAAAATCAATTTCTGGTTTCCAGTATTGTTCATAAGCTCCCGTTTCTACATTGTATTTATAGGAAGAGCTTGGAGTGTTGTAATTAGTGAAGGAAAAATAGAATTCCTTTTCTTCTTTTTTACCACCAAAACCATTGGCGCTTCCTACTCCAGGAAGTTGGACTTCACGCACTAATTTGCCATCATAATCATATTGTAGCACCTTTGAAATGGCATCGACCATGTACTCGGCAAAAAAGTAACCCCCTCCAGTTCCTGCCGTAAGAACGTGCTCAGTTTCTGGGATTAAATCTTTCCAATGCTCCGCGGAGGGTGCGGTAGCCTCCGTCATCACAATTTTCTTGTTGGGTGCATCCATGTTTGTGACCAAATATAATTTGGAGCCTACATTTTCTATTACATAAGTATCTGAATCGGTATGATCCAAAACAGTGACCAAACCACTATCAGGTTGGGTCAAATCCATCAAAAACAGCTTGTTTCCGGAGGTTGAGGTCGAAGCAGTGATAAACAAATACTTTTCATCCTCGGAAACGGAACCCCAGACATAGCGATGTTTCTCCTCTGGAATTCTGCCAAAAATGATTTTGTCCTCCGATTGCGGTGTTCCCAGTTTATGGTAGTACAATTTGTGTTGGTCAGTTTTTGCTGAAAGCTCACTCCCTTTGGGTTTGTCATAGCTGGAATAGAAGAAGCCATCGTTACCTTTCCAAGAAATTCCACTGAATTTGATGTCCACCAAGGTATCTTCAACTACCTCTCGGGATTCCGCATCAATCACAATGCCTTTGCGCCAATCACTTCCGCCTTCAGAAATAAGATAAGCGGCTTTGGAACCATCTTTTGTGAAGCTCAACGACATTAGAGACGTGGTTCCATCCTCAGAGAAAGTGTTGGGATCAAGGAACACTTCTTCCTCACCGCCTTCTTTTTTTCTGTAGACCACATATTGGTTCTGCAAGCCATCATTTTTATAGAAATAAGTGTAATCACCTTCTTTGAACGGCGACCCCAATTTCTCATAGTTCCACAGCTTTTCCAAACGATTCTTTAAATCTTCTCGAAAAGGAATCTGATCTAAGTAACCAAAGGTTACAGCATTTTGTTCTTTGACCCAGCCTTCGGTCTCAGGACTTCGGTCATCTTCCAACCATCGATAAGGATCTTGTACTTCAGTTCCAAAATAGGTGTCGACCGTGTCAACTTTTTGAGTAATGGGATAATTCACAGAAATGGGCTCTCTTTTTGTTATTGTTTCGCAGGCAGCGAATATTGCTACAGCAGCTATTAGACTTATTTTTCGCATTTTTTTCAGATTGATTCTGATAAAAATACCATAAATAAATATTTGCCCGTGTTAAGGGTAGCTAATGTTTATTATGAAACAGCTTCTGAAGCAGAAGAAACCAAACTGTTCTCCATCAAATATTCCGCAATTTGAACTGCATTGGTAGCAGCACCTTTTCTAAGATTGTCTGATACCACCCACATATTTAAGGTATTGCGTTGCGTTTCATCACGCCGAATTCGACCAACAAAAACATCATCTTTTCCATGCGCATAAATGGGCATTGGATAGGTATTGGTATCTGGATTATCTTGAACCGTAACTCCTGGAGTTTCGCTTAATAATTTTCTTACTTCTGATAGTTCAAAATCGTTATGGAATTCCACATTCACAGATTCTGAATGACCACCAGCTGTTGGAATTCGAACTGCGGTTGCTGAAACGGAAAAAGTTCGGTCGTTCAATATTTTTTGAGGCTCCCGGGCCAATTTCATTTCCTCCTTGGTATAACCATTTTCCATAAACACATCGCAATGCGGCAGTGCATTACGACCAATGGGGTATGGGTAGGCCATTTCACCTTTGACACCTGCAATTTCGTTTTCTAGTTGCTGTACAGCTTTAACTCCGGTTCCCGAAACGGATTGGTATGTGGAAACCACAACACGTTTCATTTGATATTTTTTGTGCAAAGGATCTAGCGCCATCACCATTTGAATGGTGGAGCAGTTGGGGTTAGCTATAATTTTATCTTCGGTTGTTAGTTCGTGTGCGTTGATCTCCGGCACCACCAATTTTTTGGTGGGGTCCATACGCCAAGCGGATGAGTTATCAATTACAGTTGTACCCACTTGTGCAAATTTTGGCGCCCATTCTAAAGAAGTTCCACCTCCCGCAGAGAAAATAGCGATATCTGGTTGTGCAGCAATGGCATCGTTAAGTCCTATTATTGTATATTCTTCGCCTATATAGGTCAGTTTTTTGCCTACAGAACGTTCAGAGGCAACCAACAACAACTCTGTTATCGGAAAATTACGCTCTGCCAATACTTTCAACATCACTTCACCAACCATTCCTGTGGCACCTACAACTGCTACTTTCATTTTATTTTCTTTAATGAAGGGACAAAGTTAGGGCAGAATAACTTTTAAACAAGCATTTTATAGCACCGTAATCATAAAATAACAAAATGTTATAAATAAAACAACCGTCAGCATGTTAGCGAAACAAACTGACGGTTTTTAATGTTACTACTGTGATGTAGCGATTGCCCTTATGGGCAAACAGTTTTTATTTCTTTAGAGCATCCCTAATTTCAACCAACAATTCCTCGGTAGTCGGACCCTTTGGAGCTTCTGGAGCTGGCTCTTCTTTCTTCTTCATTTTGTTCACTCCTTTTACGATCATGAACATTACAAATGCCACAATGATAAAGTCTATAACATTAGTTAAGAAATCACCATACATAACAGCGACTTCTCCTACTTTTTCTCCTGCATCATTCATAGTTCCTTCGTTAATAATATATTTCAAATCTTTGAAATCTGCATTGAAAATGAGACCGATCAAGGGAGAAACAATTCCACCCGTAAAGGAAGCAACCACCTTGTTAAAGGCAGCACCCATAACGAAACCTACGGCAATATCCACTAGGTTTCCCTTCATTGCAAAATCTTTGAACTCTTTAAGCATTTTGTATAGTTTAACTGGTTAATATGCTTACAATGTAATTAAAAAAAGGGTTTTTCACCAACTGTAAGGCCTAAAAATCATTGGGTTACAACTCTCTTTACCCGAGAGGATATGGCTGTAAGAATTTCATATGAGATGGTGTTGGCCGAAGCAGCAAAATCCTCCGCTGAGTAGTTTTCACCAAAAACAATGACTTCATCCCCTTCTTTACAATCGATTTCAGTTACATCGACCATGATCATATCCATGCATACGTTACCGATAATGGGTGCTTTTTTTCCATTGATGTACACATGGGCTTTTCCATTTCCGTATTGTCTGCCAATACCATCTGCATGGCCTAGTGGGAGGGTAGCAGTAATTCTGTATCGGTCAGATTTATAGGCACGGTTATAACCAACACTTTCATGAGGTTCAATTTTATGCATTTGGGAAATGATGGTCTTGAGGGTAGCCACAGGTTTAAGTTCCGCATCAATCTGGGCATCATTGCCATAGCCATACAACCCTATTCCACTGCGGACCATTTCGAATTGAGCTTCTGGATAATTGATAATACCCGAGGTATTCAACATATGTCGAAAAGGGACAGAGCCCAATTTTTGGCTAATGTCCTCACATATTTTTTTGAAGATATTGATCTGGACATTGCTAAATTCTTTTTCCTTGGAATCTTCTGAAGCTGCCAAATGGGAGAAAACGGATAGTATTTTCAATTCATTTCGCTCCTGCAAATGTTTTAAGATGTAATCCACATCGTTTTCCCAAAAACCAAGTCTGTTCAACCCCGTATTGAATTTTATATGAACCGGATATTCTTTTAACTTTTTATCGGCTGCAACTTCTAAAAAGAGGGTTAGAATTTTTGGAGAATACAGGCTGGGTTCTAGAGAGTGATCTATTAGCTCACCAAAATTTGTCGGTTGGGGATGAAGCACCAGGATGGGCAGTTTTATGCCAGCTTCTCTTAACAAAACGCCTTCTTTTACATAGGCAACCGCTAAATAATCTACCTCCAGACTTTCCAGTTTTTGGGCAATGACAACCATATCGCTACCATAGGCGAAAGCCTTTACCACGGCCAAAAATTTGGTATCGCCCTTAAGTTTGGACTTTAAAAACATGTAGTTGTGTTCCAAAGCATTTAGGTCAATATGCAAAGTAGTTTCACCAACTTTATCCATTGGCGGTCTTCTTTTTTGTTTTGACTTCTTCAGCCTCAACATCCATCTGACTAACTTTCTCCCTAAGCATGGCCTTATAAAAAGCTGCTCTGCTCAAAGGTTCGTATTCTCCTGTTTCGCCAAGGAGTACAAGTTTTTCGTCATTGGATTTTCGAAAGCTATAGTTGGCCAGGTTTCCGGTACGGGTGCAAACGGCATGTACCTTGGTTACATATTCGGCGGTGGCCATTAATGCCGGCATAGGGCCAAAAGGATTTCCTTTAAAATCCATATCAAGACCAGCTACAACTACTCTGACACCTCTGTTGGCAAGATCATTGCAGACGGTGACGATCTCATCATCAAAAAATTGGGCCTCATCAATCCCTACTACATCACAATCATCTGCCAATAACCGAATATTTGCTGCTGCTGGAACCGGTGTGGAGCGAATTTCATTGGCATCGTGCGAGACCACCATGTCCTCATTATAGCGCGTGTCAACTATAGGCTTAAAAATCTCTACCTTTTGTTTAGCAAATTGGGCACGTTTTAATCTTCGTATAAGTTCCTCGGTCTTTCCAGAGAACATGGAACCGCAGATAACTTCTATCCATCCAAATTGTTCTTTAGGGTTTACGGTGTTTTCGAGAAACATAATGTACTTTTAAACGAAATTGTGTGGTTTTTTCGTTTCTATTATGGGAAAGCACAAAACTACTAAAAAAATATGCCCCAATTTTAGATTAAAATTTAACCTTTTGTTCGTAGTGGCATATTTAAAATGATTATATTTTTATAGTAAAGATTAATAGTGATGATAAGGAAATTAAGGGAAGAGTTGGTAAAATTATCCACGGATATTATAACCGCGCGTGAAGATAAAGAGTTGGTTGAATTGTATGACAAGGCAAAGGGCATTTATGAGAAACTGGCCGTACTTAAGTTTATAGATGAGAAGTTAAGTGATATTGAGGTCGATGTATCCAAAAATGTTATTGCATCAAGATTCGAAAAAATGGCAAATGCTGTATTGAGTGGCAATATAGCCGTACCGGAGAGCAACCCTCATGAAGATGAAGATGATCTCATTACACCAGGAATGGACACTATAAAAGACATGGTCTCTGAAATGCCCACCGAAGCTGCTTTGGAACAGGTTTTCACAGAGTTTGTGGCCAAACCGGATACCATGAAGAATGAAAAAGAAATTCTTTCTCCATCAGAAAATACAAAACCAAAATCATTGAATGACACCCTGGTGCGTGACCTCCAAGTTGGACTCAACGACAAACTAGCTTTTGTAAAGCACCTGTTCGATGACAATATGAACGATTATAACAGAGTTCTATCACAGCTTAACACCATTGACACTGAAGAGCGTTCTATATCGTTCATTAACAATATGGTAAAACCGGAGTATAACAACTGGGAAGGCAAGGAAGATTACGAAGCAAGGTTGGTGGCTTTGGTTGAGCGTAGATTCGTTTAGACCCTTTTCCATTTACTTTTTATATTTTTAGGAATCGCATCCTAAAAACACCATTATGAAAATCAAAAAAATTGCCTTTTGGCTGTCGACAATATTGTTAACGGCACTAATGTGCTTTTCTGTCTACAACTATTTTTTCAATCACGAAGCCATTAGAGGTTTCTTTGAGGCCATGGGATACCCTACCTATATTATTTACCCATTGGCCATTGCAAAGCTATTGGGATTGCTCGCTATTTGGGGCAATTTTTCCAAATGGTTAAAAGAATGGGCCTATGCGGGATTCTTCTTTAACACCATTCTTGCTTTTTTTGCACATTATATGATTGGTGATGGCAGTCAAATGGGAGCCGCTCTGGGCTTTGTTTTTGTTTTGACATCCTATTTTACAGGAAAGCGGGTAAGGCCGTAACTTTGGCCCTATGGGAAAATTGTATTTGGTTCCAACACCTATTGGAAATCTGGAAGATATCACTCTCAGAGCTATCAAAGTGCTGAAAGAGGTCGATTTGATCTTGGCGGAAGACACCCGCACCAGTGGAAAATTGCTGAAACATTTTGATATTGCTACACCATTGCAAAGCCACCATATGCACAATGAGCACAAACAATTGGAGGCAACCGTGCAAAAATTAAAAGGTGGCGCAACTCTGGCCTTGATTTCGGATGCCGGAACCCCGGCCATCTCTGACCCAGGGTTTTTATTGACTAGAGCCTGTGCCCAAAATGATATTGAAGTAGAGTGTTTGCCAGGGGCCACAGCCTTTGTACCCGCTTTGGTAAACAGTGGGCTCCCAAATGACCGATTTGTTTTTGAAGGATTTCTTCCTATTAAAAAAGGCCGGCGGACAAGACTGCAAATGCTGGCCGAAGAATCAAGGACCATGGTATTTTACGAATCCCCACATAAACTGATCAAAACATTGACCCAATTTGTAGAATATTTTGGAGCGGAAAGAGCTGTTTCAGTTTCACGTGAATTAACAAAAATGTATGAAGAGACTATTAGAGGAACCGTTACGGAAGTTTTGAATCACTTTATTGCCAAACCACCTAAAGGTGAGTTCGTTATTGTGGTCGGCGGAAAGGCATAAACTGTTAGTTAACCACTACATTTCCGACTTACATTGGCAATAACCAAAAGCCAAAGTGGTACAAAAACTATATCCAGAGATAAACAAAGTGTACTTTATCAACAAGT
Organism: Flagellimonas sp. S3867; assembly: GCF_014698935.1. Classification (GTDB taxonomy): domain Bacteria; phylum Bacteroidota; class Bacteroidia; order Flavobacteriales; family Flavobacteriaceae; genus Flagellimonas. The sequence continues at coordinate 529,988 of NZ_JACVMN010000002.1, read as the reverse complement.
ACACACTGTTTCATATTATTTCAGGTTCAGGGACGATTCAGGTCGATTTTAAGAACTACAACGATTGGCATGATAAGGCCATTTATTTGGAAAAAGGACAGTATATCAAGTTCTTTTCGGATGATTTTGTAGTCAGAAAAATTGAGTTTCCCAACAAGTCCATTTTTGAAAAGAAAGAAGTTCGAGTACTTTTTAAGCATTTGATTTCTTTGGGGTATATCAACTTTAACGAATGTGAAGAGTGTAAAAGATATCTGTCCAACACGGTATTTTCAGAGAACACGTCAGAAATCATTGATATTTCCTCAAAACAATGGTATTGGCAAAATCCGTTTAAGGCAAGCAAGCAAGAATATCAGATTATTTTCGATGTTAAAGATATTATTGACGAAAACTACTATGGTAATTTCACCAACAACGACCTTACCAAAATAATGACTGAAAAGGGGTATGATGCCCAATCTTTAATTAAAGATAAAATTGGTTTATCCGTCAAAACATTGATTTCCAACAAAAGATTGATGGAAGGCAAAAAGAAAATCGTTTTTACGGATAAGAGCATTCAGGAGGTTTCCTATGAAACCGGTTACAATGACCCTGCATACTTTAACAGGGTATTTAAGAACACCACAGGAATGACCCCGTTCCAGTTTCGAAACGATTTTGATTACGAAAACAGGGACACCTTTGCCCAAAACCTTATCGAATTGCTTAAAACCTATCATACTGAGCAGCGTTCCCTTGGTTTTTATGCCGATAGAATGAATCTTTCTGTAAAGGCGCTTTCCAAAAAAACGAGGACCAAAATGAACGCGTCACTGGGGCAGTTGATCAGAAACGAGTTGATTTCAACATCAAAAAAACTGTTGAATCAAGATGCACCCATAAAAGAAGTGGCCTTTGCATTGGGTTTTGAAGAGGCAAACCACTTCTCGAACTTCTTTAAAAATTATACAGGGAGCACTCCTACCGATTACAGAACCAAAAAGTACAATTCTTAGCGTCTTTTTTGTACGTCTTTCCCGACCTCCCTTGCTGAAATTTGCAATGTAATTACAAACTAAAATTTGTTTAATCATTAAAAATAACAGTAATGGATATTAAATCATTAGCCACCGAAATGGATGGCATTGTAGGCAAAGGAGCCATTGTAGATGCAGTAAAACAGTTTTTTGCAGAAGACGCAACAACGTCTGACTACAATGGATTAGCGACCACAAACAAACAACAAATGGTCGAAAAAATGGAAGGCTTCGCAGGAGCGATTGCCCAAGTGAACGGTATTACCCATCACCACACCATTGTGGATGGAAATGTATCGGCTTCCGAATTCACTTTCGATTTCAACATGAAGGATGACAGTAAAATCTACTGGCACGAGATCATTCGACGTATCTGGAACGATAACGGAGAAGTAATCCAGGAAGAATATTTCAACGCTCAGTAAAATGAAGTTCAGATGTATTTCTCCAACACTACACGGCGTGGCCGATTATTCAGCCGGGATCGGTTTGATTTTGGCTCCCTTTTTACTAGGGCTCGGTGGAACCAACAATTTGGCCCTTTGGATATCAGTGATAGCAGGAACCGCAGTCTTGGTAGTAAGTGCTTTGACGGATTATAAGTTAGGAGCATTACGAACCATACCTTTTCAAGGTCATTTAACAATCGATCTAGCGGTAGCAATAGCCTTTATGGTAATCCCTTTTGCCCTTGACTTTCAAGGGTTGGACGCACACTATTATTGGGTGAATGCAGCGGTTGTTTTTACCGTGGTTTCCCTTAGTGCAACAAAAGAAGAATTATAAAACAACATACAAACATTTATTAAAAACAAAACAATGAAACATTCAATTAAAACAACTGTAATCCTTTTTGCTTTAGCAATAAGTTCAATCAGCTTTGCGCAGGATAAAAAATCAAATAATATTGACAACAGTAACATAGCCTTACAAGGCTATAGCCCAGTATCTTATTTGGATTTGGGAATTGCCCAAAAAGGTTTAAAAGAACATAAATCTGAGCATAACAAAGTGGTGTATTACTTCACTAACGCCGAACAAAAGAAGAAGTTTGAGAAGAACCCAAGCAAATATTTACCTCAGTATGGTGGTTTTTGCGCCTTTGGAATGTATGCTGGTGCCAAGTTTAGACCAGACCCCAATAAATTCATAGTAAAGGATGGCAAATACTTTTTATATCTGTACAATTTAGAGTTGGATGCACAGCAACTATGGTTGGCAGAAAACAATCACAAAAAATTGGCGAACACTGCGAACACTAATTGGAGCAAACTGAAGAATACCTATAACTAGAGTTTTCATGATAGGTTGTGTGATGAAATACCTCGACGTTGAGTTGGGGTATTTCTTGTTTTTAGGTAAATTCCTATGGATTTAAAAATATGAAACAACTACTTTCCGATATTCGTAAGTGTGAAGTGTGCATAGATCACCTTCCTTTAGGTCCAAGGCCCATAGTGGCGGGGCATCCAGATGCTAAAATTCTGATTATTGGCCATGCACCAGGAACAAAAGTGCACCAAACGGGTGTTCCTTGGGATGATCAGAGTGGAAAACAACTCAGAAAATGGATGGGCGTTACCGATGAAACCTTTTATGATGAAACCAAAATTGCCCAGATGCCCATGGGGTTCTGTTACCCGGGAAGGGGCAAAACCGGAGATTTACCACCACGTTCCGAATGCGCTCCGCAATGGCATAATTCCCTTTTGGAAAAATTGGCTAACATAAAACTGACCATTTTGATCGGCCAATATTCCCAACGTTATTATTTAGGGAGCAAAATGGAAAGAAATTTGACCGAGACCGTTCGAAATTATAACAATTACGCACCTGAATATTTTGTGTTGCCACATCCCTCTCCCAGAAACCGATTCTGGTTGAGCAAAAATCCGTGGTTTGAAGTTGAGGTAATTCCGAAACTTCAGGAGCATATTTCAAAACAATTGAATCTTTAATACGAAGCACTGGCCCGCAACCGACTAAACGTTTCCGGTTTCATGTTAAGGTAAGAGGCCAAATATTTTTGTGGAATCACTTTTAGCTCATCGGGGCAACGCTGCATAAAGGTTTTATAGCGTTGTTCTGCGGATAAGGTCAACAGCTCAACTTCTCTGTGCAACCTTCCAAATAATATTTGCTGAAAGAATTCATGCCCCCACGCATAAAAATCCGGGTGTTTTTCAAACAAGCTTTGGTAATCCTTGAACGAAATAGCCACCATTTTTGAAGGTTTCAATGCCTCGAGAAAAGTGTCGGAAGGCTGTTTTTTGATAAAAGAATCAAAAGCTCCGGAGGGACTTCCCGAATACGAAAAACCAAGAACCACCTTTTCACCTTTTTCGTTCAAAATGTAAATGGCCTGTACACCTTCCAGCACAAAATAAAAATACCGCTCCACATTCCCGGCTTCGGTGATAAGGTCATATTGGTTAAACGTCTTTACCGACCATAATGATTTAAAATGATGTTCTTCTTGTTCGGTCAAAGCAACCTGAGGAAAAAATGCCTTTAAGTGAAGAAAAGCTTCATCATTCATACAAGTAGCGAAATTTCTTTAAAAATAGCCATTATGATTTAGGATGTAAAACCACTTGCCAGACTGAGCACAGTTGAGACCGCGGGGTTCGTTATTGAGTATTAAAAATCTTCCCTTACGCAGTTTGATAGGTTAATAAAAACCTAATTATATATAATTTAAGAATGATTGCAATGGAATGCGCATAGTTTGGGGGGCTATAAACCACCATTTATGAAAATAAAACTACTACATCTAATTCCAATTTTCATTCTTTTTTACACCAAGGGATTTTCTCAAAAGGATGCAAATCCTAAAAACAATAATGTAGAATTCTCAACGGGCTTCAATTCGGGCTCATTAAAGAATTTAGAGTTTGCGCCGGTATCTCGTTATGATTATAATGGCCTGTTTTATAGGTTAAACTATGAGCGTAAAAGTAGAAATGAAAATTTATTTGAAATACAGGTCGACTATTTAACCACAGAATTAAAATCAGCCGCAATTCCACAACTAAATACTGACTATTCTAAAATTGGGTTGGGGCTTTCGTATTTAAAACAAATTTTTAATAAAGGCTTTTTTTCTACACACATAGGATTACAATCTCAAACTACTGCCTCTTTATACAGAGATAATTATTATTTAGTAGATCAAGAATTGGGCATAGCAACCCGATTTACATATCAGTTGAGCAAAAAACAATATTTAACTTCTAAACTAACCATTCCTTTAGTCATATTAAGACTTAGGGGAGATTTTGGCTTAGATGCGTATTTATTAAATCGCTATCAGAGCGCACTGTGGAATTTGGAATATGGGTATTCAATCTCAAACAATTTTGGCTTACGTCTAAGCTATGATTTTAAATACAATAGACTTCAAATACCAAATGCATTCAGAGAATTGCAACATCAGGTCAACGTGGGCATTAATTTTAAATTTTAATCATGAAATGTAACTTACCTATAATTTATGTTTTTTACTTTCTATTAATTTCAATACCAACATCTTGCTCGGATACTTTAATTGGTGATGAAGGAAAATTGGATGAAGACACTTATTTAAATTACCAAACAAAAACAGATTTAGAACTACCTTTTGAGGAAGAATGGTATGTGTTTGTTGGCGGCAGAACACACTCAAACGGAGGACATCATTTTATTACTCGGGGTACAGGTCAAAGGTATGCTTATGATATTGCTGTAGTGATTGATGGAAGTAGTTTTTCAGGGGATAGTAGTAAAAATGAAAGTCACCATTGTTTTGGAAAGCGCTTATATGCTCCTGCCGATGGGAAAATAATAGCCCTGGAAAATAACATTGATGATAATTATGTTTCAGGTACTGTAAATAATGATATTAATGATAGTAATCTTGCGGGCAATTATATTATAATAGACCATTTAAATGGCGAATACTCTATGTTGGCACATTTTAAAAAAAGCACTATAACAGTTGCTATTGGGGATACAGTTGTTAAAGGACAGGAAGTGGGGAAAGCAGGAAATAGTGGAAACTCTACTGGCCCACATTTGCATTATCATTTACAAAATACACCCAGCTATCTTAATGGAATTGGGCTGCCTGCCCAATTTACCAATTACTATGAAGACGATGTATTAACAGAGAGAGGTGAACCAGAGAGAGGTCAAACTGTGGCAAAAAATTAAACAATTTCTAAAAACTTAAGTCCGTTTCCCCTAAAATCTCATCAATCTGCAGCATATGCCGTTCCATATGGCAGAGCAAAAACTCAAAACACTCCGGTAAATAAAAATTGACAATGGGCCCAATGGCCGAAATAATCTTCACCTGGGTCACATCCTTATTTCTACTTTTAAGAATGGCTTCTTTTAAATGGGCATGACAGGTAAAAAAGGTCTCAAAAACGGTGTCTATTTTTTCTGGGGTCAGCGTTTGCTTGTCCAACAAAGGCTCAAAACGTTTTAGGGTTTTCATTTTCCATTTGCGAACACCATTTTTGGGTCGCTGACCGGCAATCACAATTTTTTGCCACCATCTGGCCTTAAATTCCGAAGGGCCAGAATCAATAGCTGGTAATTTGGTATAGGCTTCATCCAGTCTGGGCATGTAGATACCGTAAGCAATGTTCAAATGTTCTAGGACCTCTACAATATTCCATGACTTTAGGTTTGGAGCAGTGGTCAATTGCGAAAGCTCCAGTTCTTGTAGCGTTTTTACCTTATTTATAATGTAGTTCAGGCGCTGAATTTGATTTTCTGGGCTAAGAAGTAAACTTGCCATAACTGCTCGTTTTTTGATTGGGTCAAAGTTCAGCTATAAACAATCAACAAATATTGATGTAAATCAAGAAATAGGACTCTTGGCAAAGTTAGCCTGATCACAACACTATTTTTCAAGTTGTTTTAATCGCTTGATCGCGTTTTGATTTTGAGCATTCAACTCCAAGGATTTTTTAAAGCTTTCAATGGCTTTTCCTTTGTTTCCCATAAACAGGTAGCCTTCGGCCAAACTATCAAATAGATTGGCGGAATCAGGATAAAGCTTCGCTGCCAACAAGAAAACATTTATGCCTTGTTCTGAAGTCTCAGGATTAAAAACGAGTTGCAATCCAAGAGTGTTTAAATTGCCTTCTGGAAGCTGAAAAGAAGGGTTTTTTTCCTTGACCGAAAGATATAGTTCCATAAGGTTTTTGTAGTCCTGCTTTGCTGCCAGATCATTAAAATCCTGAAAGGAAAATGTATCTCCTTTTGGTTGCTTGGAAGTATAGGAAATTAAACCCTCTTTAATTCCGTTGTCTGAAGGTTGGTTTTCAATGAACGTTAAAGTGGTATCATCATCTTTTAAAAAGGCGTTTAAAAAGTTTAAGGCATAAACGGAAACCCATTTATACGATTCCATGATTTCTGCATCGCTTTTGTCCTGCCTTTTATCCCTATTCTGGAAAAGAACCCCCAGTGTGCTAAAATAGGAATGGGTCAGGTCATGAAATCTTAATCGGAACGCCCTGCTTTTGGAGATACTGTCATACAGTTCAAATTTAGTATTGAGCTCAGCATCAATGTTATCTTCTTTCAGTACTTTTTCTGGAATGCTCTTTTGGGCCATGTGTATGTATGGAACATCTACTCCGCTCGCATCAAAGAATGGCGATTTTTTTAGCAGTGCATACCTATACCTTTCCGAACCGTCTATACTTACAACCGCTTTAATGTTCTTGTTTCTGGTTTGGGCAATGATGTTTGCAGGGCCGCCAAGGCTAAATGCCATTACTGCAATTTTATTGCTATTGGCATTGGGAAGTTTGGCAACCTCCTTTATCAAAAACTCCACATCCCTTGCCTGAGTTTCCATTTCTTTAGCACCGTTATTACTAAACCGTCTATTTTCAGTTCCTCGGCTTGGGCTTGCCATCACAATGTAACCGTGACTGGCCAAATATTCGCACAGGGCAAAATTTTCAATGGAAGAGGCCATGAGACTTGGGGCATAGACCACCACTGGGAATTTACCGTGGGCAAATTCCAGTTTTGGATAAGCTGTTGCTTTTTCTTTTAGGTGATTTTGGTTTGCAGGGGTATTGGCATAACTAAACCAATTTAATATATGCTCATCAGGGAGGTGTTCCCATTCCTCTTCTTCCTTTAAAATTTTTAAGTAATCTAAAACCTTTAGCTGTTTGATGTCATCAGTATTTTGATTGGCGGGATACCATATACTTACTGGAATAGGTCTTGCTATTTTAGTGTTGCTATAATCATAGATTCTACTGTAGGTCCTGGTACTATCCGAAGTGGTATAATGGAGAAACCCTACTTTGTGTTTTCCATTGCTAAGATTTATTTGCTGTAAAGAGGTCTGACTAAATACCTGATTGGTTTGAAACAGTATTAGAATAATAAGAACAAAACGTGATATCATAGTGTATGACCTAGTTTTAAAAAAGATACTGATTTTTATTAATTGTTACAGTTTCTTTTTCAAGTTCAGCCATAAGTCTGTGTCAAGAAATCTAAAAGCAAAGCATTCTAATATCTCAAATCTAATATCTAGATCCGTCATGCTTCCCTTTTTCCCAACCCGTTTTTTCCAGATATTGTTCAGCGCTCTCTACAGCACCATCCTCAATTGAAGTGCCCATGGAATCGTTCCAACGGTTCAGGTATCCAAACAATGAAATCACCCCAAGCATTTCTACAATTTCACCCTCATTCCAATGTTCGTACAAACGTGTTTTTATATCTGCATCAACAGCATTTGGAACCTGCGAGGCCGCTAATGAAAAATCCAAAGCAGCGCGTTCGGCGTCAGAAAAAGCAGCATGGGTTCTGTATTCCCAAATATTGTCCAACTGCTCTTGCTCTGCTCCATATCGTTCTGCCGCTCTAATGGCGTGTGCTTGGCAATAACGGCATCCGGTGGCATTGCTGCTCACCCACGCAATCATACGTTTTAGAGCCGAAGTCACTCGTCCTTCATTTGCCATAACAGCCTTGTTCATATTGATAAATGCCTTGGAAATTACAGGTCTATGCTGCATGGTCAATACAGAATTTGGGCAAAATCCAAGCGTCTCATTAAAGAATTCAGCTAGTTGTTTGGTTTCTGGGTCGTGGTTGGGGTCAAGTGGTTTTACTAATGCCATATGTGCGTTTTTAAATCGTATTTTTGAAGGCTACAAGAAACAAAAATTTAATAGCATGACAAATCATATCACGACCAAATGGTTGGGCGAAATGGCCTTTGAGAGCAACAATCCATCAGGACTTAATTTAAAGATAGATGCAGGCCCTGAAAGTGGGGGAGATGGCGCTGGTTTTAGACCTAAAGCCCTAATGCTTTCATCTCTCGCTGGGTGTTCCGGATTGGATGTGGCCTCGCTTATCAAAAAAATGAAATTGGAAGTGGATGATTTTTCGATTGAGACCATTGCTAATTTAACAGACGAACACCCAAAATACTACGATGCCGTAACTATCGAATATCATTTTTATGGCGCAAATTTGAATGAGGCCAAACTCAAAAAAGCAGTCGATTTATCTATTGAAAAATATTGCGGTGTTATGGAGATGTTCAGAAGGTTTGCCAAATTGGATGTTCAGCTGATTTATCATCATAAGTAAGCACAAGTTCAAGCTCAATTTTTGAAGTTCAAGTACAAATACTGGAATTTCCTTACATTTAAATACATTTTCAGCCTCGATAATCAAATCATAGCAATTATGGATAACAAAAAGTTTGATTTAGAGGATAGGTTTGTTCAATTGGCGGCGGAAATCACTTTGTTTTGTAAAGGGCTGCCTTCAGATTTTACAGGACAATATTATGGAAATCAGCTGCTCAGGTCTGGAGGCAGCGCAGCATTGAATTTTGGAGAAGGTCAAGGAACCAACACAAATAGAGACTACCGTTTCAAAGCATCATTGGTTTTAAAGGAATTGAAGGAATCAAGAGTGAACCTTAGAATTTTGAATAAGATCAACTATGGTTCAGAACAAATTCAGAACAAACTTTTAGATGAAACTGAGCAATTAGTTAAAATCATCTCATCAATTATCAAAAACAAAACCCCCTGAATTTAAACTTGAACTTTTTCTCTGAACTTGAACTTCGCCTATGAGATGGACCATAAAACCCAAATCTGACCCCAATGAAATTGACCGCCTTTCCAAAGAGTTAAATGTTGATGCATTGATAACCCATCTGTTATTGCAGCGTGGCATTTCAACATATGAAGAGGCAAAAAGATTCTTTCGTCCCGAACTATCACATTTGCACGACCCATTTCTGATGAAGGATATGGATAAGGCAGTGGCACGGATTGAATCAGCTATAGCTAAAAACGAAAACATTTTGGTATATGGCGACTATGATGTGGACGGCACCACTGCAGTGGCGCTTTTATCCTCATTTCTACAAGAAAATTATCCCAATGTGGCCACCTATATTCCGGACCGTTATTCCGAAGGATATGGAGTGTCGTTGCAGGGCATTGATTTTGCTTCGGACAATGATTTTACGTTGATTGTTGCTTTGGATTGTGGGGTAAAGGCCATTAATCAGGTAGGATATGCCAAGGCAAAAGGGGTTGATTTTATAATTTGCGATCACCATAGACCAGGAGATACATTGCCGGATGCCATAGCAATTTTGGACCCAAAACGTGTCGATTGCTCATATCCCTATAAAGAACTTTGTGGTTGCGGAGTGGGGTTTAAATTGATTCAGGCATTGGCCTCAAGAAATGAAAAAACCATAGAAGACCTTATTCCTTATCTGGATTTGGTGGCTACAGCTATAGGCGCGGATATTGTTCCGATAACCGGTGAAAATAGGGTATTGGCATACCACGGACTCAAAGTGATTAATGCCAATCCAAGAATTGGGTTTAAGGCTATCATAAATCAACTCAAAAAGAGCGAGCTTACCATAACCGATGTTGTTTTTATCATTGCTCCAAGAATCAATGCCGCAGGCAGAATGAAGCATGGACAACATGCAGTGAATCTTTTAAAAGAAAAGGATTTGAGTACGGCCCAAATGTTTGCTGCTGAAATTGAAGAGTTTAATACAGATAGGAAAAACCTTGACAAAGAAATAACTGAAGAAGCGTTACAACAAATTCAAGATAATGATGAGGAAGAGCGATTCACCTCTGTAGTTTATAACAAAGATTGGCATAAAGGAGTTATTGGCATTGTGGCATCCCGGCTTACCGAAACCTATTACCGACCTACACTGGTATTTACCAAGAGTGGGAAAAAGTTGGCCGCCTCAGCCCGATCTGTTAAAGGTTTTGATGTATATAATGCGCTGGAAAAATGTTCTGAATGCATAGAGCAATTTGGCGGGCATAAATATGCCGCAGGATTGACCCTTTTGGAGGAGCAATATGAAAACTTCAAAAAACAATTTGAACAGGTGGTGGCAGAATCCATAGACCCTAAGCTGTTGGAACCCGAATTGTCTATCGACGCGAAAATGGATTTAAACCAGATCAATCCAAAATTGATGCGAATCTTAAAACAGTTTGCTCCTTTCGGACCTGGAAATATGACCCCGGTTTTTATGGCTGAAAAATTGAGTGACACTGGATACGGACGGGGTGTTGGTGAAGATGAAAAACATTTAAAACTTATAGTTGTTCAAAATGGTTCATCCCCAAAATCGGCAATTGGTTTTAATTTGGGACAAAAATTGGAGAAGGTAAAAGCGCAAAATTCTTTTGATGCCGTTTTTTCTTTAGATGAAAATAAATGGAACGGTAATATTACCCTTCAACTAAAACTACGAGATATTCGATAACCAAAAATGGATCCATACGCAGCACTTCGATATAAGGAGTTCAATATTTTTTTGGTTGTTCGTTTTGCCATGGTATTTGCATGGTCCATGCAGTTTATTGTAATAGAATGGCAGGTATACTCCATGACCAAAGACCCTTTGTCATTGGGAATAATTGGGTTGATGGAGATAATCCCGGCTGTTGGAATGGCCCTATTCGCTGGTCATGTTGTAGACCAAAAGGAAAAACGCAATTTATTGATCAAGTGTATTTTGGGGTTTTCAGTAATAAGCCTGGGACTGTTTTTGATCAGTGACCCAGATTTGGAAGCTTCAGTAAGCCAAAAAACAATTTTATATGCCATCTATCTTTTGGTTTTTTTTGGTGGATTGGTAAGGGCATTTATCGGACCAACAGTATTTTCATTGATTGCATTGATCGTACCCAAGAAGATTTATCCAAATGCTGCAACTTGGAGTAGTTCCACATGGCAGTTATCATCAGTAGCGGGTCCTGCAATAGCTGGTTTTTTAATTGGATGGATCGGAGTTCATTGGTCCATGTGTGTTATTTTGGTTTTCTCATTGATAGCCTTGCTCTTTCTTCTAAAAATTTCAAGAAAGCCGATCCTGAATCCAAACATAGGCGAACCTGTTCTAAAAAGTTTAAAAGATGGATTGAAATTTGTGTTTAGCAGCAATGCCATTCTTGGAGCTTTGACCTTGGATATGATAGCAGTATTATTTGGAGGAGCTGTAGCCCTATTACCTATTTACGCCCAAGATATTTTGCATGTAGGCTCCGAAGGGTTTGGAATTTTGCGGGCGGCACCGGCGGTTGGGGCATCCATTACAATGTTGGGGTCTACTAGGTTCCCATTACATAAAAAGGCAGGCAAGAAGTTACTTTTAGCGGTATTTGCCTTTGGCATTAGCATCATTGTTTTTGGAGTTTCCACCTTATTTTGGGTTTCTGTGGCAGCATTATTTTTAAGTGGGGCAGTGGACGGCGTTTCTATGATCATACGCCAAACCATCTTACAATTAAAAACTCCAGATAATATGAGAGGACGAGTGGCCTCGGTAAATTCCATTTTTGTAGGATCATCCAATGAACTTGGCGCTTTTGAAAGTGGGGTGGCCGCCAAACTTTTGGGTACCGTTCCTGCAGTAGTATTTGGTGGATGTATGACCTTGCTTACGGTCGGAACAACCGCTATAGTTTCACCAAAGTTTAGAAAACTGGACCTTCAGAGTGATATTGAGGAGCATGAAAAGGATTAATCTTCCAATTTTTTGAGTGACAACTTCTCACCATCAAAAACAGCGTAAGTAAAATAGGAAATCCAATCGCCTAAATTGGTATAGGTTGATTTTTCGTTCAATTTAATTTCCATGGGAAGATGGCGATGTCCGAAAATAAAATGATCGTAATGTTGGGTTTCTAATTTTCGTTTGGCATAGAGAATCAACCATTCTTTGTCCTCTCCCAAAAAAGAAGCATCTGCATCCCCCGATATAATTTTGTTGTTCACGGAGAGATGTTGCCCCAATCGCATCCCTAAATCAGGATGCAACCATTTAAACAACCACTTGGCAAATGGATTTGTAAAGACCTTTTTCATTCGTTTGAAGCCCTTGTCACCAGGCCCCAAGCCATCACCATGTCCAATGAAAAAAGAGGTATTGTTGATACGATATTGTTGCGGCTTATGGTAAACGGGAATGTTGAGTTCTTCTTCAAAATAGCCGTTCATCCATAGATCATGGTTTCCCACGAAATAAGAGATTTGGATGCCCATGTCGGAAAGCTCTGCAAGTTTGCCAAGGGTCCTTGTGAAACCTTTGGGGACCACGGTCGTGTATTCAAACCAAAAATCAAAAAGATCACCCATTAAAAAAATGGCAGCAGCATCGTCTTTTATGGAATCCAACCAGGCTACAAACTTTTTCTCCCGCGGTAAACTTTCTTTCAGCGTAGGTGCACCCAAATGATTGTCACTGGCAAAATAGACTTTTTTACCTGATGGAATGGTCATGTTTTTCATTGGTCTGTAAATATAAGAATTACCTCTTGGGAATATGGTAATGGTTTAGTTATCCGTTGCATACCATTCTGCGAAAGAGGTTTCGGTTTCTTGAAGTTTAATGGAATGTAACTGAATGTTCTCAGGAAGCCCTGCCTTTATTTTTGACGCAAAATCAAGCACCATATTTTCACTTGTAGGTTGGTAATCGGCCAAAATGATGTTGTGCCCTCTTTCTGTCAATTCATTGGCAAGTTCTATATGCGGGGAATTTTTATTAAAAATAGTGGCGTGGTCAAATTTGTCCACTATTTCTTCACTTACAAGTTTTTTAAGGTCACCAAAGTCGATAACCATCCCATTTTTCACATGATTCGCATCTGAAATGGGAGTGCCAATAACGGTTACAGAGAGTTTGTAGCTATGTCCGTGAACATTTCTGCATTTACCATCGTATCCGTAGAGAGCGTGACCAGCTTCAAAGTTGAACTGTTTGGTAATTCTGATTTTCCCCATAAGAACACCTTATTATACAAAGGTAATAATCATTCAGAGGGAATCTTTTGGCTATCGCTTAAATTTTCTACGGTTACGAATTCTGGTAACGATATAAACAATAATGACCAATAGAGCCACTAAAGGAAAAACGATATCACTGTTTAACAAAGAAAGAATATCCATCATAATTACTTCTTAAACTTCTCCAATGCGTTTTTAGTATTTGGAGATAAAGAAAGTCTTCCTGATTCTTCTGCACGTTCTATCAATAATTTATCCCAATGTGCTGTGCCTTCCCATAGTATCTGCTTCATTATGGTAAGAGCTTCAGGGTTATAAGACGCTAATTTTTGGGTGTGGAAATCCAGTTCTTTGTCCATTTCGGAAATAGAATTGAAAACTTTGGAAAATAAACCTTTCTCTTTGGCCCAATAGGCATTTTTCCATTCGGTTGGGGATAAAGAAAGTTCAGCTAAACCTGCTTTTCCAATTTTTCGTTCCACTGCTGGTGCGATGACCAAAGGTGCAATACCAATAGAAATTTCTGATAATTTTACAGATGCTGCTTCGGTCGCATAAACAAAGTCGCAAGCCGATGCCAAACCCACGCCTCCGCCAACAGCCTTTCCTTGAACTCGTCCAATAATGGGCTTAGAGCATTTTCGCATGGCGTTGATTACGTTGGCGAAGCCACTAAAAAAGGCTTTTCCCTCGTCAAGATTTGAGATGGCGACCAGCTCATCAAAAGAAGCTCCAGCGCAAAAGGCACGGTCTCCTTCGGATTTTAAAACGATTAAAGAAGTGTCAGGATTTGTTGAGAGCTTGTCAAATTCCTTGGCCAAACGCGCCAATAGTTCTGAAACAAACGAATTGCTGGCCGGATGACCAAATTCAATTGTGGCGATTCGATTTTCAATCTTGGTATAGAGACTTCCGCTGATCCTGTCTGTGGGCATTATTATCAATTATCAATTATCAATTATCAATTGTCGGTTGTCAGAACTCTGAACTCTGCATTATGGAACACTAAATTAACTGTTTTGCACCAAGGGTTTGAATTTTCTTCTAAATTTCCATACCAAAGCCAAGCCCCGAATCATCATCCATACAACAAAAGCAATCCAAATGGCATCAAATCCCCAACCGAGATATTTCCCAAGATATAAAGTGGGAATAAAGCCTAAAAAGGTGGCCGTGAGAAGTACATTTCTTAAATATTTCATTTCGCCCAATCCTTTAAAAAGACCATCAAAGACAAAAGCCAAAGTGTTCATTGGCAACCCTAGAATAACAATAAAAAAGATTCCATAAAACGTGTTTAAGACGACGGTTTCATTTGAAAAAATATGTCCAATTGGTCTGTAAAATATGAATCCAAAAGCCATCAATACAATACTGATCACCATTCCGTAGGTAATTATTTTCTTGGCCAATTTCCATAGTCCTTTGTAATCGTGAGCACCCAGTAATTTACCGCCAATACTATTGCCTGCAGCTCCGTATCCATCAATAAAAAAAGCCGCAAACAACCAAAGGTTAATGGCAATGGTATGGGCGCCAATAAATCTATCGCCCAATGCGGTGGCCTCACGAACCGCGATGATCAATGCGGCATTCAGGGCCAAAGCTCGTACAAATAGGTTAAGGCTCATAAAAACCAATCGTTTGAGCTCTTTGTTCAGTGGAAAAACAAGTTTTAGGCTTATATCGGTTTTCTTTAGTAACAGGATAAAAACCAAAACGGCCATCACGGCTTGAGAGATAAGACTTGCCCAGGCGGCCCCTTCCAAATACATGGCAGGAATGAATCCGTCAATACCATAAACGAAGATAAAGTCCAGAACAATGTTAAGGACCGCTCCAATTATGGCAATTATCATGGGATAAAAGGTGTTTTGAAGCCCCCTGAAAATACCAAAAATGGCAAAGGTGAATAGGGTAAGCGGAAAGCCCCATACACGAATGGAGTAATACGAAATACAGTATTCCAATATTTTTCCACTTGCTTCGAACAAACTGAAAATCTCTTCGACAATGAAAATGGTAGATAACAACAGCACAATGCTTAAAAGGATATTGAAAAAAATAGCCTGGGCCGGGAGATTTTTTACTTCTTCCAATTTTCCCGCTCCAAGATATTGTGAAATTATTGCTGAAATAGAACTTCGGGTTTGCCCCAAAACCCAGATGAGCATCGACAAAAAAGAACCCACAATTCCTGCTGCGGCCAATGATTCAAGTCCATCTACAGGAATGTTGCCCACAATTGCCGTATCGGTAATGGAAAGAATAGGCTCTGCAATACCAGAAATGGTTGCAGGAACCGCGAGTTGGTTTATGGTCTTAAAATTGACTACTGTTTTCAAAGTCAGCGCAAGTTACAGCACTAATTCATAACAATGAAAAGGATGTTCGCTTTGTTTTGGAAAGAAAATATCTCCTAATCTTTTATAACCCCGTTGTTCATAAAATCTTTGATTTCGTTTGTTTTGGGAAAAGGTGTCCAACCGAACGGATGCGAAGTCATTTTTACGGGAATATGCTTCGGCATAATCCATAAATTCTTGTGCAAATCCCATTCCTTGGTAGTTTGGATGGATACAAACACGATGTATATAGGTGCTGTTTCCGTTTGGGGTAAGCCATTGGATAGGTACATATTCATCATCCATATGTGTGGAGATTACTATTGCCCCGATAACTTTTCCTTTATGCTCTTTTACATAAAGTTCTTCTCTTTTCAAGTCGTTTAAAAAGGCGTTCTTGGTAGGGTAATGTTCATTCCATTGATGAATTCCTATTTGTATCATTTTGTCCGCACAGGCGCGGGTTATGGTCAGGATATCATCTATTTCAGATATCTTTGCACGTCTAATCATGAATTGGTTTCAATTAAATTGTAAATTTAAGCTATAATCATAACCACCAAACAATGAATAATATACTGGTACCTATAGGCACATCTCCAAATTCAAAGGAGACACTACAATATGCAACTGACTTTGCCTCCAACTTTGGAGCAAAGGTTTTTGTTATGGATGTGTTTTCTGTTTCTTCAGCTGCTGGTAGTTTGGCCAATGTGAAGGAAAAAGTTGCTAAAAGCAGCAAAGAACAGATCAAGGAAGTTATTGATGAGGTAAATACCAAAAATGTAGAACTGAAGATAGCCACATATAATGGTGATATTGTTGATGGTTTAAATGACATAAACAATGAGTTGGGAATTGACCTAATAATTATTGCTCCTCGAAGCAATGACATTAAGGAGGAGCTTTATTTAGGACATACGACCGGGAGGATTGTAAAGCAAACCAATATACCAACATTAATTGTCCCAAAAGGAACTGCATTTAAACCGGTCAAAAGTATATTGACTGCATTTGGGTCAGGCATTCTAAAAAGGAACAGGGTGCTTAACCCTTTGGTTGCCATTAAAGATAAATTTAGGGCAAAAATAAACTTGCTATTGGTTAAAAGGCCAGGATATTCTGAAGAGGATTTGCAAGTTAACACAGCACTTTTGGATATAAGCGAACAGCTAATCATAACGGAACAGGGCACCACGTATTTGGGAGTTTTGGAACATTTTCAAAAACAACAGCCCAATTTGCTTTGTGTTTTTCGAAGAAAACGAGGTTTTTTCAAGAAGCTTTGGGAGAAAAATACAGTCCCAAAATCGGAATTTTTTGTTCCTATTCCGGTGTTGGTGCTAAGCGTTAAAAAATAGCATAAAGGCAAAAAGTTCTATTTTGAAACCTTGTAAAAATGTCTTTCCTTTGCGTCGCTTTAAACGGGGGATTAGCTCAGCTGGCTAGAGCGCTTGCCTGGCAGGCAAGAGGTCACCGGTTCGACTCCGGTATTCTCCACTAGTAAATAAAAGGCTTCAAGAGTTTTAGACTTTTGGAGCTTTTTTCATTTGCACGCAATTTGCACGCAAATAAGAGGTATAATGAATTTGATATTTGTTACCAGCCCCCTGTTGAAAATTTAGCCAATTTCATATCACAAAATCTCTTAGATTCCATATAAAAATCATAATGATTATATTGAAAAGAGAGGATTCGGGGGGCTCATAACTTCCTCTTATGTGGATAACTTTGATTTTTTTAAAAGGGAGCGAGTGAACTTGTCCCCACCTGGAATCGAACAATTGCTATATATCTTTGATTCTCAATAAATTAATTGAGAATTCATTGGACAAGTTACGTATCCTAAAGCGTGTCAAAACATACTAGAGCGTATTTTAAATCAAATATCTCAAAATTTGATTATAAATCACATCTCCATTCAAGTTCTGCCGAACTTCCTTACCCCTATGCTCCCGCTGCAAAAGAAACAAGCACAGAACCATCACTGAACTCAAAAGATTAGCTTCGAACATTTCAATATCTCTTGAAGATATTTCTGGTATAAACAAGCTTTACTTTATTGGCTTTAAAAGAAATAAAACACAGTTCTAAAACAAATTGTCAAAATATTAAGAAGGGGCCTAAACTCAATTCCCTAATAGATTTAGATTCAATTCCTTTGAACGAGCTAAACAGGTTAAAATTTAAAAGAAAGGCCTCCATTAATAACAGTTCCATTGAATCCAAATTGATTGACTTCCCAAGGATACCTAAACCTTCCGCCTAAATCTGTTACAAAATCTCCTTTTGTATCAATTTCATCAGGAAATACATTTAAAAGGTTGTTTACAGAAAGGCTGGCTGAAATCTTATCACTGAAGTCGTGATTTATAATCAAATCGGTAAGGATTTTACCGGCAAAAGTTTGATCAAAGGCTGCATCATCAGTTGGAAGATTTGAGCCTCCTGGGCCCAGTGGTGCGCCATTAAGACCATTGTTTGCATGTTTCCAACTTACTTCTCCAAAGTAGGTGTTGTTTACAATGAAATTCCATTTGTCAATTTCATAATCCAGCCCTAAGAGAATCTTCGATTTAGGTCTGGCGGAAGTAATCCTTGACTGTTCCTTGCGATTGAAAATATCATATCCATTTTGGGCCAATAAGGTTGGTGTGTTGATTTCATCAACTATTTTGGTCTCATTAAAGTTTGCTGATATATTAAGTTCTAAAGTACCATTGCCAAAAGGAATATTTCTGTAATTGGCAACAACATCCAAACCGGAAGTTTCGGTGTTAACAGCATTTACAAAGAACTTAAGGCTGGTTATATCATTATCTAACAAAATTTGTTCAACAGGATTAGTATTGACGTCATCCCCATCAAAACCAATCTCTCCTGTAAACAATACACGATCATCCACCTTCACATTATAATAGTCAACCGAAACAGAAAGATTTTGTATAGGTCTAAATGTGATTCCGGCGGAAATGTTTTTTGATGTTTCGGCGGTCAACTGAGGTACACCAAGACCATCTCTAATGACTGGGTCAACATTGTTAAAGGTGCCCTGATTGGAAACCGTTCCACCGGAAACCAGTGTCTGTACATTGCTTAAATAAATTTGATGTAAGGATGGTGCCCTGAAACCTGTACTGTATGATGCGCGAATGGCGCCTTTTTCTTCGCCAAAAAGATACCTTCCACTAATTTTCCAGGAAGTATTATCCCCAAAATCACTAAAATCTTCATACCTGATGGCGCCTCCGATAAGGAATTCCTCTGTGACATCTACTTCTAGGTCTCCGTATAAACCATAGTTATTTCGGCTTTCATTAACCACATTGCTTGGCTGAAGACCAGGAAAAGACTGAACGCCTCCGCCTACATAGGATGCTGATTGGCCAGCTTTGGATGTAAAACGTTCTTCTTTTATCTCGGCTCCGAAACTCAAACTTAAGTCTCCAAAACTTCGCGAAAAATCCAAGTTGCCCAATAGGTTTCCGAATGTGTAGGCCCCCACGTCAAATGAGGTTGGGCTACTTGCTCCCAAAGCAGGATTTAAACTATTGTTGACTTCATAATCAACCGCATTTCTTCCGTGTGTACCACTGATATCAGTATTAAACCCAAGTACTTTTGTTTTCACCCCGACCGTAAAGTTATTGTCTCTGATATCGGTTTCAAAAGTTGGTTGAAAACCGTTGTATTCCTCATTGGGGCTGTGTAAAAGATTAAAAGGGTCAGGAACCCAGTAAGGAGCTCTGAACAAGGCAAAACTCTTTCCTTTTCTATAAGTAAAACCTCCAAAGGAGTAAAACTCACCTTTTCCATTTTTGAACGGAATACCGGCGTTGTAACTTAAATTGATGCTTTTCGACTCAGGTTGTCCGACCGTCATTCCCAAATCTGGATTATCCTTTAACCACCCTGACCACATGGGGTCATCGGCAGCAACACCAAAAAGTACATCTTCTCCAGGTTCACCAGCTCTATTGGTTAAATCTTGTTGGTAATAGGCAAATGTTAAGTTGGCATATCCGATATCATCAATGTTCAATGTGGTGTTCAAATCGGCTCCGAAATTAAAACCATCTCCTTCGGTAGTAACTCCGGAGTTTACATTGACAGAGGTGTACTCCACATCTTTTTTAAGTACCATATTGATTACACCGGCGATTGCATCGGATCCATATTGTGCGGATGCTCCATCTCTCAAGACTTCTATTCTTTCAATAGCGGCGGCGGGTACACTTTTTAGATCTACCCCGACCTCACCTTTACCGGGTGTGTCGTTAATATAGACCAAGGCGCTTTGGTTTTTTCTTTTTCCATTTATCAGTACCAAGGTTCTACTTGGTCCCAAACCTCTTAGATCTGCTGGATCAAAATGTGCCGTAGCATCTGAAATAGTCTGGTTTGTTGAGTTGAATGAAGGGACTTTGAATGTAAGCATTTTATCCACGGTAGGTTGTCCCGTGTTTATCAGTTCCGCCACTCCTATATTATCTACCGGAACTGCAGAGTTCAATACCGTTCTTGGTTTGGACCTGTTACCGATCATGACAACTTCATCCAATAAAATCCCTTCCTCCATCAATACATTTATGGTACTCTGTCCTGAAGCATTGATTTCTTGGCTATTGTAACCGATGGAACTGAATACAATAACCGCATTTTCATCCAATACATTTATGGTATAGTTGCCGTCAAAATCCGTGGTGGTTCCGTTTGTGGTGCCTTTTTCTATAACATTTACACCTATTAGGGGATTCCCATTGTTATCGGTGATTTTTCCCGAGATTGTGTGTTGAATATCGACTGTATTCTTTGCCGTCATCAAATCCACCTTGATTTTTTTAAGGTATTCTCTGTTTTTTTTCGATGCTGTATAAACAACATAGTAGCTATTGCCTAAATGGTCGATGTTTACTTCAACCTTCTTTTCTAGCTTACCTAGAGTTTTCTTTAGTTTGGCAATGTCAAATTCGTTGGGATTCAATTTTTTGTCTGAAATCTCATTGGGATTGTACGTGAAAAAGATTTGGTGTTCTTCACTAATGAGAACCAAAAAATTGGTAAGGGAGATCATTTGGTCATCCACTTCATTTATGTTCTTTGCCCACAATGTATTGTTGGCAATAAAACAGAAGCAAATAATCAGTAAAATTCTAATGTTAAAACGCTTACCCATGACTTAAATTTTTAGTTGAGTTATTTTTTCATTTTTATAGTTAATTCTTCATTATCAATTGTAATGATTGTGTTCGAAGCTTTTTCAATAGCTTGTATGCAGATTATTAAGTTTTTAGTGGGAATACCTCCGGTTATAATTTGGTTGGGGCTTTCCCCATCAAGAAATTTTGCCTTCAATCCATAGGTGTCCTCTATCCTTTTTACTACTTCATAAAGAAGTGCGTTTTCAAAAACAAGGGTTCCATCTTTCCATGATGAAACCTGTCGGTGTTTTTCTATGGATTTATGTTTAAGTACTTGATCAGTGTCCTGCGAATAGGATATTTGATCACCAGGAACCATTGCTTTGATAAGACCATTTTTCAATTTTATTTGAATGTTGCCCTCATCCAAGGTGACATCGGTCTTATTATGTTTTGCATTTACATTGAATTCGGTGCCATATACCTCTACGCTAAGGTCATTGGTGTGGACATAGAATTTGGCGTTTGATGCTTTTTTCTTTTCTACCTTAAAATAGGCTTCTCCCTCCAACATGATATTTCTAGAGCTGGTCTCATCAAATGTTATACTTGAATTTGCATTTAACATTACTTCAGTGCCATCGGGAAGATTTACTGCCATCAATTGTCCATATCCCGTTTTATAATTGATGGTGTTGTTTTGAGATAGGAAAAAATAAGAAGCAATAAGCAAACAGACAGAGGCTGCCACGGCTACATATTTTGCCCAGTTGAATTTATTTAGGGGCCTGTCTATTTGGTTTATCGGAAGTTTGTTCCAAGCCTTATCGATCTCATATTGTGGCAGACTTTCTTTTTTAAAGGCAATGCCCAGGATTATATTTTTTGCATCAATGACCAATTCTGTTTTTCCCGGATTGTTTTTAATCCAGTCTTCCCAGAAGACCACATCATTTTGGTTTTGCTTTTTGGCCCAGTTTACGAAAGACGAATCTGAAACAAAGTCATCGATCGTGTTAAACTCTTTTGAAAGCATATAAAGGTCTTTTATATACTTAGAGGCGCATGGATTTAAAATATACCCTCTAAAAAAGAATTATTTTAAAATGTGAAGAAGTTTTTGGTGGTCAACTTTTTTCCTCAACCATGAAAATGCCTTTTGAAGGGTGTTTGAGACACTTTGGTAGCTAATATCCATTATAGACGCTATTTCTTTGACCGTTAATCCATTGTAATACTTTAAGAAAATAGCTTCTTTCTGTCTTTCAGGTAATTGATTGAGTAAAATGACTAACTGGGAGTTCTTTGTGCCAAAAGTATATTGATCGGTCTGTAATTCTTGCTCGTAAAACAGAATTTGGTTTTGTTTTTTTACTTTTTCCATCTTCTTTATATCCTTGTTCCTCTTGTTTAATGCCTTAAAAAGCCTTCTTCGGTAAGAAACAATTAAATAGGAATGAATGTTGACCACTTGGTCAAGGCTTTCCCTCTTTTCATATAAATAGGTAAAAAAGTCTTGAAGGGTATCCTCAGTCAGTGTTTTTGAGTTCGATATTTTGTATCCGTAAAAAAACAAAGAAGTATAGTGGATTTTAAAAATAGTTTCAAATGCATTTTTGTCCCCATTTTTAAACCTTGTCCATAAAATGATATCTATAGCATCTTTTGACAATTTGTAATAATTAAAGAATTTAACATATTTATTATTGCTTTGACAAAATTAATCCCAAATATATAATTTTTTTATTGCAGGTGTCCTGAATAAAAAGCAACTTGGCCTTGCTCTTGATGTAATAGGATTTTTTACAGTTAATTCAGTGATATTTTTGATTTGAGTACACCATGCTTTTGGGCTATAACTTGTAAAGAAAACTATGAATAAGTAAATGGCTTAATAGCGCAAAATGAAAAGCGAGTGAAACAAAGTTTCACGCTGCAAGCCCCAGGTCTTACCAGGGACTAATACTCCTGAGCGAGGAAAAAGTCCAATTTCAAAACAAAAATGGGTCATTTTTTTTCTTTGTTTATGCGGCTTTAGAGAGGATTTGAACCAATTTTCAAAAAATGCAGATTAGAAAACAGTGGTCAGTCTATCAATGGGGGTTAGCTTAAAAATACCTTTGCTTTGCGCACAATTTTTAGATTATTACTGTAAATTTTTTCAATGTTTTAAGGGGTTGCCAGGCTTTTTATAGTAAAAAAATAAAAATTATTTCATGAGAACAAACTGGCAAAATCCCTAATTTCATTGGCCTTTTGGCCGGAAATTGGACAACGTAGCACCGGCTTGCCGTGCTACCCTCTCGCTATACCCCCAACTCCCTTTTCGGTCGTTGTTCGGTATACCTTCGGCCTGGCAAAAAGCAGGCTGCACCCTATCGTGTTTTTGTTTTACGCTTATCTATCTGAACGCTACAAAAACCCGACAGGAACTATGCGCAAAGTTTAGAGGTAAGAAATGGGACAAGTAAAAACAATCTATAATTCAACAAGCTTTTTATTGTAATCATCCAAAATTTCGCTGGGCAAGGATTTCAGGTAGACTTGAGTGGTGGATAGTCGATTGTGGCCAAGCATTGCGGAAATTGCCTGTAGTGGTACATCTTGCAACATGGCTTGGGTGGCAAAACTGTGACGGGACACATAAGATGTCAACCGTTGCTCGATATTACATTTAACCGCAATCTCTTTAAGTCCCTTATTATATCTTTTTCTGGCCCATAAAACATCTTTGTACTGAAGTTCAAAAATTCCTCTCTTGACTATGGGAAAGATAAAGTCAGATCTGTCCTTGTTGCCAAGATAAAATGAAAGTATTTCCTTTAGCTGGGGAGTAATACCTATATCATAAGGTTTGGAAGTTTTTCTTCTCTGGAATTTAAGACGGTTATCAACAATATTTTGAACTTTCAGAAATGCCAAATCCATAAATGAGATTCCATATAACATATAAGAAGCCAGGAAATAGTTTCTATAGTGAAACAAGCTATCCGATTCTTTCAGCTTTAAAAGCATTATGGATTTAATACTATCAGCATCAAGAGCTCTTTTTTCTGTTGGAGTGGTTTTAATTCTGTAATGGGTAAAAGGATAAGCATCTCTAGTAACGACATCTGATTTGATGGCCTTATTGAAAATTGCCTTAATCGTCCTCATATAAGTGGAAAGAGCATTTATGGAGTTTCCCCTCGAATAGTGCCAATTCTCAAATCTTTTAAGAAAGTCATAATTGACTTCGTTGAACTTGATATCATTTCCAGCGGTAAATTTTTCTAACACCTTGATTACTGCATAATAAGTATTTGCATTTCCAAAACGTTCCGCCTTTTTTAAATCATCTATAATGTATTTACCATATTCAATAAACGATTTAAAAGAGGAGGTTTTTACAATTTTATTTTTGAGTTGTAGAATTGATAAAAAGTTGAGTTCGTCCTTTTCATGTAGGTCATTTATTATATCTACAGCCCTGGTTTTTTCTTTCAAAAGCAGATTATTCAATTTGCTAACTGACGAAGTGCCTTTGAAAGCTCTTTTTATTTTTTCGTTTTTAACATCCCAATATTCTTTGCTAACAGATTGCCCTAAACTTATCGAGGTGGTTTTACGAAAATGTGTCAATCGTAAAATGATCGGATAGGAGGCATCTTTTTTCTTCCTGCGAGTGTCTAAAGAAAGTTTTATATTGGTGTTCATCTCAGTCAAAGGTAGAAAAAAATTTGCACGCAATTTGCACGCAAATAGATGATTTTATTTAATATCATAAATATATATTTTTAATTAATGTGCTGATAAATAGTCAGTTATATGTTATCTTGATTCGGTTTGGTGTGCAAATCCTCTTGCTGGCAGGCAAGAGGTCACCGGTTCGACTCCGGTATTCTCCACTTAATAAATATAAGCCTTCACAAATGTGAGGGCTTTTTTTATCCATGTTAATGCACAGCTTGTGCACACTTTTGAAAATTTCTTCAATTCACGTTAAACTTTTACATAAATCGACCACATTGACCAAACAGCTGAAAACTGACAATCTGATGGACCCGTTTCAATAGTTCATTTATCATCTCCTCCTCCAAATCATAGTCACTTAAGTTTTTTGTGGGATTTTGGAAGCTAATGCTTGTTCTTTTGTGACCTATATCTTGTAAAACTAGTTTCATAAGAATATCGTTGATCGCCAAATAATCATCCGTCATTATTTGAGCAATGTATCTGGGTTCAAAAAAAAGAATTGCCGTAAGGGGTGAATGGTAATCCCATGTCTGGATACAATTTGTTGCGTATTAATTTCATGTAACAACAAAAATCCATTTTGTAAGATCCTTTCTTTTAGCGTTTCATAGACTTCAACAAAAAGCACACCTAACCCCTTGTGCTCAACTGTTGATTTCATAATACTATTATTTATAATTGAGTGCAGATGCTTTCTGTCCTAAATTATACAATTGGACGGTTGCAAAAAGTGATGAAAACGTTTTGTCAGAAAAGTACTTTAGGCATTGGCCCGGGCAAAACCTACAGTATCTCTGTAGATTTTGGGAGAAATATCTGCATTGTTCTTGAAGAAACGACTAAAATAATATTCGTCCTCATACCCTAAGTTATAAGCAATTTCTTTAACGGATTTATCGGTAAGGTACAATTCTCGCTTAGCCTCAATGATGATTCTTTCCGAAATTAAATTGGTCATCGTCTTGTTGAAATGGCTTTTAGTAATCTTTGCCAATGCTTTTGGGCTAATATTCAATAATTCTGCATATTCTCCCGCGGAATGTTTTGACTTATAGTGCGTTTCAATAAGGTTTTTCAATTTTTGGAGAATAAAAGGCTCCTGATTATCTGGAAGTGCCTCCAGTTCTTCTGGCTGTTGACTTGCTTTGGACCTAGAAGCAGTAATCAAAAAGATTTTTAAGTAAGAAACCAACAACTCATATTGTGCCAAATCCGCTTTATGTACTTCTGTTGTCATTTGAGCGATCAACATTTCAAATTGGTCTCTGGTTTCATCGGTAACACAAAGCACGGGGGGATTATAAATGTTGTTGAAAAGAATTCCATTACAAGCCACTTGTTCATTATGCTTATGAATACAAAAAAAATCTGGATGAAAATTCAATACTACACCTTCCAGCTTTTCCTTTTCTTGAAACATAAACGGTTGATAGGGAGTTATGGCAAACAGGGTATCCGCGGTAAAGTCGTATTCTGCAAGATCTATTTTAGCGGTCCCGCTTCCCTTTTTGATCCAAATTAGAGAATAGTAATTTAATCTTCTAACATGATCAAACTGCCCATTATCTTCAAAATTTGCAAGCTTAAAGGCCAAATTGCCAGTCTGTTCGTTTATGAGGGTGTTCGTGTTAAAAATATTCATAAACCAAAATTACAATTATAATTTCCTATCTACTTCGTCTATTTTTAAATCATTGATGCTGGCATAACGTTTCTGCATTAGTCCATTTTCATCAAACTCCCAATTCTCATTTCCATATGCCCGAAACCATTGATTTTCTTCTGTTTGATACTCATACTCAAAACGAACGGCAATTTTATTTTCGGTATATGCCCAAAGTTCTTTCTTAAGTTTATAGTTACGCTCTTTCTTCCATTTTTCATCTAAAAAAGAAACAACTTCTTCCCGCCCATTAATGAATTCTGATCTATTTCTCCATTCGGTATCCACGGTATAGGCTTTTGATACTTTTACCGGATTTTGACTGTTCCATGCAATTTCTGCCAGTTGTACTTTTTCTTTTGCGGTAGCTTTGGTAAATGGTGGTAACGGAAACTTTTTCTCTATTGCCATTTCGTTCGTTTTTTTGTTGAAAGGGAAGCAAGCAATAACCGTGCTTCCCTAAGTAATGATTTATTTGCCCATACTAACCTTTGGCCAGTTTTTGTGTGCAGCCTTTTTAAGTTCAGTTGTACGCGAATTCCAATCCAGCACCGTATTGAATTGCTCTCCATTAAATGGAGCATTGAAAAACAGGTACAGTTTTCCATCTACAATGTCATAAGTTTCTGGATCTGTTGGAAATTTCGCGGTTTTGGCCCCAACACCCCAGGCACAATACCCTCCAAATTGCGGTAAATACTTCTCTGGTGATTTTTGAAAGGTTGCTCTATTGTCCTTCGTGTAAAAGTAATAGGTCACTCCATCGTGTTTTGCCGAGAAGTTCTCGAATCCACGTTTTGCCTCTCCTGAAAAATAGGATACCACATCGTATCCTCCAACTGCAACTCCATTAGCATCCACAGGTGCTATTTGTGCCTGTGCGGTGTGACCAACTATTGTGGTCACTGCCAGAATAAATAATAATTTTACTTTTTTCATTGTTTACTGTTTTTAGATTTTAATTAAACTTGTTTAGTTTCCACAACCGGAAAATCAATCTCCGTTGCTGCTGTATTATTGAAATAATTGGTTAGAATATTTAAAGCTACATGAGCAACAATTTCTCCAATTTCTCCATCGGTGAACCCCTCCGATTTTAGCACTGCCACATCTAAGTCACCAACTCTACCTCTTTTGTTTACCAAGGTTTTAGCAAATACCAGCGCAGCTTCAATCTTAGAATCACTATTTCTTCCTTCTCTAGCCTCATTCAAGGAATTGGTATCGATATGCACCAATTTTTCACCTATAAATGAATGTGCCGATAAGCAATAGTTGCAGGCATTAGTTTCTGCTACGGCCAAAGCAATGAGCTCTCCCAATTTTCCGCCCAAAGTACCTTTACTCAACGCATCGCTAAGGTTAATGTAGCCTTCTAGCACCGCCGATGAATTTCCCATTGTGCGCATCATGTTAGGAACCATTCCCAATTTGGCCTGTATTCCATCAAATAATTCTTTAGACCTTCCGGTTGCTTCCTTTGGATCTAATGCATTTAAACGTATCATATAATTTTTTTTGTCATTATTGACATTACAAAATTGCAACGCTGTTATGTCAAATAAAATAGAGGATTATCACAAGTAAATGGACAATTTCCCTGATTTGTTTGGATAGTTTTACTGGTGAATCAACAAGGGGCCAAGCATGTGTTCAGCCCCTTGTATCATCAAACCTCACCATCAATCTACTTCATGTTATTTTTCTTCAACTCTTTTACCAAATCGTTTGTGGTAAATACCTTGCTGGAAATCATTTTATAATTTGTTTGTGCAGCTTGATTACCATCCAATCCAGGTAATTTTGCAGACGCAGTGGCGTCACCCACAACGGCAACCTCAAAACCGTTCTCGACCAATTCTCTCATGTGGGATTCGGCACATAGATTTCCGGACATTCCTGCTAAGATTACTTTGTCGATTTTCTGTTTTCTTAATTGAAGGGCAAGATCATTGGATTCGGATCCAAAAACCTTATGGGGACTTGTCACCACTACTCTGTCCCTATTAATATATTTTTTGTAGCGGGGAAGCCAATCCGCTCCGGATCCTTCAAATCCTTCTACGTTCAATTGATCACCACGATCAAACATGCTAATATTATGCATCAATTTCTCAAGCACGCCTTCAAACTTCCAAACATGATCATGCTTGTAGTAGTAATGGGGAGAAACAAAAACAGGGATGTTGTACTTTTCTCCCAATTTGAAAATTGTCTCCAAATTTTCGATGGTGTTGTTTTCTTTTACGCTTTCTCCAACCGCTCCCCAGGCAACACCTTGAGGGCTTAAGAAATCGTTTTGTGGGTCTGTGATCACTATTGCTGTGTTTTCATCAATAGTAAATCCTGGTTCGGGTAACTGTGCAAATACCCCGGTAATTCCTGTAGCAAAAACTACAAATGTTCTAACTAGATTTTTCATTGTGTATTACTTAAAATTGTTAAACTTAATTTTATGACACAAAGATGAGGCGGTAATGAGGGTTAAAAAATGGATGATGTACGCCAGTCGATGGACAATTTTCTGCCCAATGATTTGTGTAAAAGCGAATTAATTTGAAGATTATCAAAAGGTTGTATTCCTCTATGGGAAACCGACCTATAGGTAATAGCTCTTTAAGGTGATATATGAATTAATTTAAAGCCCCTAACTTTTACGCTTTTATAAACAGTTCTTGTCTGACTTCTAGTTGAACGCTGTTAAAGTTTGGAATAGGTAAGAGATTGTTAGTTCGACTCCGGTATTCTCCACTAAAACCATCCCAAAGGGATGGTTTTTTAGTTTATACCAAAGATTTCCCGATTTTTACAATTAAAGCTATAATTATGGAATTAAAAGGCAAAGTCGCTTACATAACTGGAGGAACAAAGGGAATTGGATTGGGCGTAGCAAAATGCCTATTACAGCAAGGAATGAAAGTAGCCATTAGCGGAAGAAAGAACAAAGGGGTTGATGCAGCCTTAAAAATGCTTGAAGAAGATAAAAATGTGCTCGGAATTTGTTCAGATGTTACAGTAATGAGCGATGAAGAGAATGCTATAACCCAAATAATGAACAAATGGGGCCGTTTGGATTTGGTGTTGGCCAACGCAGGAGTAGGCCATTTTGCTCCAATTGATGAAATGGGAGAGGACCAATGGCATCAAATGATCAATACCAACTTGAATGGAGTGTTCCATACCTTGAAGGCCTCTGTTGAGGCATTAAAGGCATCCGAAGGTTATTATATGACCTTGGCAAGTTTGGCAGGGACTAATTTTTTTGCCCAAGGAGCAGGATATAACGCCACAAAGTTCGGAGTGGTTGGGTTTACCCAAGCAGCTATGCTAGATTTACGAAAATATAATGTTAAGGTAACAACGATAATGCCCGGTTCTGTGGCAACCCAGTTTAATGGAAACGAACCTTCAGAGAAGGATGCATGGAAAATTCAGGCAGAGGATATAGGCAAGCTTGTTGTCGATTTGTTACATATGCATCCACGTACATTACCGAGTAAAATAGAAGTACGCCCAACACGCCCGGATTTAAAATGATTTAGATTTCCTTTTCCGTAAATGGAATGCTTGGATTACAGATTTCAAGAACAAGCTTTTCTAAGAACGTTTGAAAGGTACGTAGTGTCTCTGAGGATATTGAAGTGCCATCTGAAGTAAAAGATAAAAACCCTTGTCCTAAGTTTTTGAAAGAATAAATTCCTGCAAGGAGGTCTACGGTATTTTTTTCTTTTGTGAATAACAGGGAGTAGCACAGCAATTGAAAAGCTTTGCTTTTGTCGTAATCGGTAATCAACTCTTCCCAGTTTAAAACCTTTACATTTTTGGGATCAACTCTTCCTGTTTTATAATCCACTATTCTGGTTACCCCATCGATTTCATCAACACGGTCCAAAGTACCCTTGAGCTTGACAGGAAAACCCAACCCACTAAAATGCAACTCAACCTCATATTTTTTTTCCAGTTCCAATATGCGAATTTGATGTTTGGTCAATGAACTCTTTTCTAGTTCAATAAAGTTCTTTAGGTATTTGATAACTACATTAAAAACTAGAAGAAATCTGCCTTTTTTAAGGTCTGCACCCGGTAATAGTTTTTTAAAATTTTGTTGTACGATGTTTGGAACCAAAAGAATTGCTTCGGACAGTTTTTCAGGAGTCAAAAATTGATCTAAAAAAGGACTGTACAACTGCTCCAAACTGTCATGAACGATGGTTCCAAAGGTATTGGCGGCAATACTTTCCTCCACTTCATCAGTGTCATTTATTTTGAGAATGTTTCTCTTATAGAAATCTATAGGGTTTCTTATATAATTAGTCAAAGATGTGGGCGAAAAACCCGTCTGTGCCAGAGTTTTTATTTCTTTTTGAAGTAATGTCTTAATAACTTCTACTGGACTGTAAGGTGCTATTTTAACCTCTGGAGAAGCAATGTTATGTGATATATAGGAAGCAATTGCTTCATCGGTCAATAATTGTGAAATCAACCTACTTTTTTCGCCCCCTTCCAATACATCAGGTTCTGTATTATAGATGATATGAATATGCTTTGCCCTTTGAATTAGGCGGTAAAAATGATATGTATAGATAGCATCTTTTTCTTTATACGTGGGGAGGCCGTATTCCCGTTTTACATCGAAAGGAATAAAGGAGTTATTGGATTTTCCGGATGGAAGAATACCCTCATTGACTGATGTTAATATCACTGTCTCAAAATCTAGATTTCTACTTTCCAGCATTCCCATAATCTGTAGTCCGGACAATGGTTCCCCTATAAAGTCCAAAGTTTCGGCAGAAGCAAGTTGTTTAAAAAAACTTTTTAGAGATTTTAAATTTGTAATAAAATCAACATCCTCAAGATGTACGTGCAATTGATTGAACAGGGCGTAGAATCGATATAGATATTCAAGCTCCAAAGCATTGTCTGAAGTTTGAAAATATGATTTTAAGTGTTGGATTAGATCTAAGCAATTATCAATCCATTGGGAAGGCGAGGGAATTTTTTCGGGGAATATAGTATTGACAGCATGGCCAGAAGGACTATATTTTGATATTATCGGGGTATTTAGATATATCCAATTGTTTTTCTTTATATCGACCGAAAGACTTTTTAGGAAGACGAATTCTTCAGATTGGGTAATACTATAGGTATACGGGTTAGAAAGAAATTCCAAAACATCGGTATAAAACCATCCTCTTTCAGTCTTTGATATGTTAAGCTCAAGAAAGGACATAAAAAAAGAATAAAGTACAGTCTTATTTAGTGAAAGTCCCATGGTGATGTTGGCTTCTTCAATATTGGAGGGTATGGCTTTAAGAATGGGATTCAACAAGGTTTCGTCCGCAAGTACCAAAGCAGTGTTTTTCAGCTGGTTTTGAGAGTCATTTCCAATAGTGTTTAGCAAATTCCCAACATATTTGGCTTGGGAAATACTTTTGGGAACTCCCGTGATAGATATTTTCTTAGGGTCAAGAAAACTATTGTGAACACCTAGAATTTCATTTTTATCATAATATGGCCATTCCTGTTGATAGCCTCTAATAAACAGTCCGGCATCATGTATTTTGTCATTGAGAAAGTGAGCATCGATATCCCAATAAATATGATTTTGTGGTTGGTGCAATAAATGCTGAATTATTCTAGATTCTGCAGTATTTAAGGCGTTAAAGCCGACAAAAATTAGGGAATTGGTTTGATGGTCTTCGGAATAGGTTTCCAAATTTGCAACTGCTGTTTTATAGACAAGGCCTTGGTATCCTTTGTTTTTTTCTAAAAGGGAAGCGGTAAAGGTGTTATAAAGGAATTCTAGTTGATTCCATAACTGCAGATAGTTTTGGACCAATTCGGTCTTTTCACTTTTTAAGGACCAATGGCTTAAATCTTTTATTGCCGAAAGATAATTTAGTATGTCATCGGCGGGAATAAGGTAACGGTCAATTTCATTGAAATCCTGGATCAAGGTTTGACCCCATTTCAGAAAAGAATTGAAATCATCATGCCTTTTAAGCCTTGTCTTTTTATATGCTTTAAAGAGCAATAATAATAGATCAATCGAGGAAGTTGTAGAAATACCTGCAATGTTGGCGATGAAGTCCTCAATGGATAAAATTTGGGGGGCAAAAATATTTTTGGAAATCCTTGAAGAAAGATGTTTTTTCAAGAATGTTCCAGAACGTTTGCTGGGAAGGATGAAAGTGCATTGTTCAATAGACACTTCCTTTTGGTGTAAATTATCCAGTACGTATGCTAGAAAGCTTTGATGCATGCACTAAAAATAAAAAAGGCTCTGCATTTGCAGAGCCTTTTTTTGAAAAGAAAACGTTTTGTTCTCTAATTATTTTATCAAGTTGATTTCAACTCTTCTGTTTTGCTTTCTACCAGCTCTTGTGTTGTTGGTAGCGATTGGCTTGTCTTCACCGTAACCGATTGCAGTCAATCTACCAGCAGATATTCCTTTGTCAATCAAGAAATCTCTTACTGAGTTAGCTCTCTTTTCAGAAAGTGACTGGTTCAATTTAGCACTACCTACGCTATCAGTGTGACCTTCAACAGTAAACTTAGCGTTAGGATACTCATTCAAAATTTGGATGATATCAACCATTACTGAAGTAGACTCAGCTTTGATAGAAGATCTACCAGTATCAAACAAGATAGTTCTAGCGTAATCGTTCAATTGCTTCTGAACTTCTTCTGTTACTTCTGGACAACCGTTGTTAGCAACTGTACCAGCTACTTGAGGACACTGATCGTCTTTGTCAAGAACGCTGTCACCATCGCTATCTGGCCATGGGCATCCATTGTTGTCAGCAGGACCAGCTTCGTTAGGACACTGATCATCTTTATCGGCAACACCGTCACCGTCAGCATCAGGACATCCGTTCAATGCAGCAAGACCAGCTTCGCTAGGACAAGCGTCATCTTTATCGGCAATTCCATCGCCATCAGCATCAGGACAACCGTTCAATTCTTTAGAACCGGCTTCATTAGGGCAGCTATCTTTGCTGTCTTCGATACCATCTCCGTCAGCATCAGGACAACCATTGAAAGCTTCCAATCCAGCAACTTCTGGACAAGCATCATCTTTATCGTAAATACCATCACCGTCAGTATCAGTTCCACCAAATTTGATGGTGATACCTGCCATGTGCTGGAAGTGTTGCATTAAAAAGTCTTCGAAAGCATGCTTGTACTGAGTTTGCAATGTAAGACCGATGTTTTCTGAAAACCAGATGTTTGCACCGATACCACCATTAACAGTACCAGCACCGATCTCATCAATCCAAGTATAACCACCACCTATCTCAAGAAAAGGATCGATTGTAGTGTTTTTAAGGAAATTGTACTTTAAAGTACCATCTACAGCGTAGTGAGAAAGATCGTCAACAGACAAATCTCCATTGTTTTCGATTCTGTTCAAAGAACCTCTTGCACCAACAGAAAAGCCATCACCGATATACTTGGATACGGCTACATAGGAAACAGATGGTAAGATGTTCCAGTGATCAGAAACATTAAAGTACTCGTCGAATAGCGTAGTACTTGAAGCAAGGTTGTCAGCATCGTTTGTTGGGTAAAAGTCAATAGCGTTTACCCCGAAACTAACTTGCCATGGATTATTCTCGTCTTGCGCTTGTATATTGTTAAAACCCAAAAAAACAAGGGCAACAATCAATAATTTGCTAAGATGTTTCATGCTCAAAATTTTAAGTTTAAGTGTTTATCAGCAGCAAATGTAAGTTGTTAAGACTTATTAACAAAATCAAATTTTCTTTTTTTTTGGTGCATTATATAGGATTTTTATTGCAGTTCAACGATTTTGAGGGCTTTACCCACCTTAATAAACGCATTTACCGCTTGATCTAAATGATGCTTTTCATGTGCTGCGGACAACTGTACCCTAATTCGTGCCTTACCCTTTGGGACCACAGGATAGAAGAAACCGATGACATATATGCCCTCCTCTAATAACAAGTCTGCCATTTGTTGCGAAAGTTTGGCATCGTATAACATTACGGGAACGATTGCGGAATCCCCATCAATTATGTCAAATCCTGCAGCTTTCATCCCTTTTTTAAAGTATTCCGTGTTTTGCTGAAGTTTATCACGTAGTGAGGTGTCGGTATCCAACATTTCAAAAACCTTGATCGACGCACCAACAATTGCAGGTGCCAGTGAATTGGAAAATAAATAAGGGCGTGATCTTTGCCGTAGCATTTCAATGATTTCCTTTTTGCCCGTTGTGTATCCTCCCATAGCACCTCCAAGAGCTTTACCCAATGTGCCGGTAATAATATCAATTCGGCCCATAACCCCCTTTTCTTCCAAGGTTCCTCTTCCGGTTTCTCCAATGAATCCTGCGGAATGACACTCATCTATCATAACCAGGGCGTCATATTTGTCCGCTAAATCGCAAATTTTATCAAGCGGAGCCAAAAGACCATCCATGGAAAAAACACCATCGGTAACAATAATTTTAAATCGGGCACTGTCTTCTTGACTTTGTTTCAATTGCTCCTCCAAATCTGCCATGTCATTGTTTGCATAGCGATATCTTTTTGCCTTGCAAAGTCTAACTCCGTCGATAATGGAGGCATGGTTCAAAGAATCGGAGATTATCGCGTCCTCTGCAGTCAACAAAGGTTCAAACACACCTCCGTTGGCGTCAAATGCAGCGGCATAAAGAATGGTGTCTTCCGTTCCATAGAAATCGGCAATTTTCTGTTCCAACTCCTTATGGATGTCCTGGGTGCCACATATGAATCGTACAGATGACATTCCAAAACCATGGGAATCCAAAGTATCTTTGGCCGCTTGGATAACATCAGGATGGGACGAAAGCCCCAAATAGTTATTGGCACAGAAATTAATTACTTCCTGGCCAGTTGAAATTTTTATTACTGCATCTTGAGGAGATGTAATGATCCGCTCTTTTTTAAATAATCCTGCCTCTTGTATGGCTTGAAGTTCTTTTGTGAGGTGTTCTTTGATTTTTCCGTACATAATATTTGTTTAAAGAAAAAGGGGTTTTATTTCGGGTTCAATGTAGACAATTATGGCGTCTTTTATGATAAAATCCATGCCTTGTAAGGCTAGGGAATATGTTAAAATCTGTTCTTTGTGGGTAGGGCTTGGTTTGCCGGTTTTATAATCGATAATGGTAATTTCATTGTCTAAAATCACCAATCTGTCTGGCCTTATGGATTTACCATCCGTTGTTAGGATTTCTTGCTCGTTCAATGCCTCAAAGGATGGGGAATAGTACTGCTTTAAATTGGGATGTTCTACAACCGCATTAAGTATTTTGGAAACATCATCCACTTGTTTTTCTTCTAATTGCCCTTGGGATCTTAATTGTTCAACAACATTCGCAACATCATCCGCAATTTTGACCAAACTTAGCGCAAAATGAATCAAGTTCCCCGCTTTGACGGCATCACTCTTTTCATTGTCCCATAATCGACTGGATTTGGTAGAAATGGCAAAGCGTTTCCCTTCCTTCTGTCTTGTTATATATGGAATGGTCAAATTTTTAAGCGAAGACTCCCTGGACGTTGAATCTTGCCCCATAAGTTCCCCAAAAGTGTAAAAGCCGTTCTCATCTTTAGAAGTTTTACTTTCCTGTAAATAACTTTGGAATAGATCTGAATAGGAAACCGCCTTGGCAAGAGGTGAAATATTTTTGGTGGTCTCGGAGATAATGAACATTCCCTTTTCAGCACGCGTTAGGGCAACATACAATACATTAAGGGCGTCCAATTCCGTTTTGCTTGCTTCATCTTCAAAAAGGGCGGATGCATCTGCATTATAATATTGCATGTCTTTCGTGGTATTGATCAAAAACTCATCTAAGCCCAAATCTTCTTCCTTGTTGGTCTTGCCCACCCAGGATTTCTTTTTAATTCCAGTTCCGTTAATCGACATATTGGCAAAAGGGAATATGACAATTGGGAATTCAAGGCCTTTAGCTTTGTGAACTGTCATAATTTTTACCGCATTTATTGCTTCTGGAGCTGTCAAGGAAAGACTTTGCTTTTTTAAATCCCAATGGTTCAAAAAAGAATGGACACCAGGGCCTGCCTTTTTTTCAACCTCCAATACTTCATCCATTAAGAAATTGACATGGGCGGAGGCCGTTCGGGCCAAATCAAATTGAACGATTGCCGATTCAAGAATGATGAGCGTGGGGAGACTTTTTACCAATTGAAGATCAAACCCATAATCTTTCTGTACAAACCCTTTTATATTATTGATGTGCTGTTTGATGAAATCATGTTTGTCAGGGACCTCCGTTCCTAAAAATGAAAGAACTTCATAAGTAGCTTCCTTATCCATTTCATTTTCAATCAATTTCAATAGCGATATGAGAAAAGAAACGACCTCACTGTTTTTCAACAATAATGATTCTGAGGAAACTACGGGGATATTGTTTTCCGAAAGAAAATTGGCCAAAAGCATTCCATATTCATTTTTTCTGACCAAAATGCAGATGTCCGAGTACGTATAGTTTTTGGATTTGGCTTCTGTTATGGCTTCCATCACCTGGGAACAATACATCTCATTTTTATGTTTCGATGTATGGTCCAAAAAGGATAGTTGGACAAAGCCACCCAATTTGTTATTTGGTTTTTGTTGCCCACTCTCTAAAAACAAATTTTGATATTCAGGATTTTTTAAAAAGGGAGCTATTGTGGTAAAGAAGCTGTTATTGAATTTGACAATTTCGCTGTAACTCCTCCAATTGGTATCCAATGTCCGGACATTTGGAGGTATTACAAAAGGATGATGTTTTTGATTCAGTAAATTTAAGAATTGCTCTGCCCTTCCTCCTCGCCAACGGTAGATTGCCTGTTTTACATCTCCAACCAAAAAAAGCGTCCCATGTTCCTTTTTTTCATTTTCACTTTCAAGGGCATTCCCGATTAATGGAATCAAATTTTCCCATTGCATCCGGGAAGTGTCCTGAAATTCATCAATAAAATAGTACCGGTATTTTTCTCCCAATCGTTCATAAATAAAAGGAACAGGCTGATTTTTTATTTCATTGGACAACAAAGAGTTCATGGCTGAAATAGGGATGATGTCTTTTTCATCCTCTATGTTTTTTACCTCTTTGGCAATTTCATTAAGTACCGTTAAGGGCACAATATTGCCATAAATGTTTTTAAGATACGCTCGTTGGTATAAGCTGTTTTTAATGCTGGAATAGCTTTTGAGAATGGTGCTGGACAAATGCGAAGAATCCCTGGAATCGCTAGCTTTTAGAATTTTATTCTCACTCAGGTTTTGTTCAAGCTTATTGTTGTACAGAATTCTAACATTGAATACCTCTTCAATGATTTTTTTAAAGTGGTTGGGCAACGTTTGCCTTGGAAAATCATCTGGGATGAAACCTAAATCTTGAATTTCTTCCAGAACGGTCATTGCTTTTTCAGTGGCATTCTTTTCAATTTCCTTGATCTGTGCAAGAATGCCCCTTTGTACATCCTTTAATTCACTTATTGATTTTGAATGCAACTTATCAATATGTGTGGAATGATTTTCCTGAAAGAGCAACTTTCCTATCTCAACAAGATCACGACCAATGTTCCAGCTTTTATTGTCATCGATTTTTTCAAGCGAGAAAGCAATTAAAACTTCGGTAAGTTCCGCGTCAGTTCCTGCCCGTTCCAGTAATTGCCCTACGGCCTGTTCTAACAGAAGTTCGGTATCCAGTTCCACTTCAAAATTCTGTGCCAACTGAAGATCCCGGGCAAAAGTCTTTATGATTTTATGATTGAACTTGTCAATGGTGGAAATCTCAAAAAAGGAATAGTTGTGCAAAATTCTTTTGAGCACCAGTTGGGCGCGTTGCCGAAGTTGGATCGGCTCTAGTGAAAGTTCTTTGCACAGATTGTGGAACAAGCTACTCCCGTTTTCAAAATCTTCTGTCCGACCAAAATCATATAGATTTTGAAGAATACGGCTTTTCATTTCCGCAACCGCCTTATTGGTAAAGGTAATGGCCAAAATCTGCCTAAACTTTAAGGGGGAGCCATCGGACAACAATAATTTAAGGTAGGCTTTGGACAAGGTATACGTCTTGCCAGAGCCTGCCGAAGCGTTGTATATTTTAAAGTTGGAAACCTCCAAAAGTTTTTATGGCAAATTACGGATTACCTTGCTGAACTTAACAATGATTTGCGGGAATATATAGCTTAAAACCGTATTTTTACAGAACGATTAATAACTTAAAAACAAAACAATTATGGCTTTTGAATTACCAAAATTGCCCTATGCATACGATGCTTTGGAACCACATATAGATGCGAGAACAATGGAAATACACCATACCAAGCATCATAATGGATATACCACAAAACTTAATGGCGCAATCGCTGGAACAGATATAGAGGGAAAAGGAATTATGGATATCCTTTCCAACATGGATATGTCCAACGGAGCGGTTCGCAATAACGGTGGTGGTTTTTATAACCATTGCTTGTTTTGGGAAGTGATGTCACCAAATGGAGGAGGAACTCCAAGTGGGGATTTGGCTTCGGCCATTGTTGATGCTTTTGGCTCTTTCGACGGTTTCAAGGAGCAATTTAGTGCTGCCGCCGGAACTAGATTCGGATCTGGTTGGGCATGGCTGTGCGTGCACAAAGGGGGTAAGCTAGAGATTTGTTCAACCCCTAATCAAGACAATCCCATTATGCCTGGAATTGGTTGTGGTGGACATCCCGTTTTAGGATTGGATGTTTGGGAACATGCATATTATTTGAACTATCAAAATAGAAGACCTGAATACGTTTCGGCATTCTTCAATGTAATCAATTGGGGCAAGGTAGCCGAAAACTATGCGGCCAATAAGTAGTTAAGTCAAAACAAACATTAAAAAAGGCCGGGCGCCATTAGGTTCCCGGCCTTTTTATTTCATAAAATGAATATAATAGAAAAGGGCGGGGAAGCCCCCACCCTTTTCGTCCCAAATCTTACCATAAACTTAACCTACTTATGCTATGGCAAAACTAAATTACTGGTATTGTGAGAAATAACAAAAGTTTTTGAGGAAATTTTTGCTTTTAAAAATAAAAGTAAAGTTGAATTTGACTAAGGAAATCAGATAAATGGTTGGGGTTCAAACATAAAGAAGGCGGAGTTGCCTCCGCCTTCTTTCCCCAAATCTTACCATGAACTTAACCTACTTATGCTATGGTCCTCCAAATGTAAGCCAAGGCCGGGTTTATTAGAAAAGCTTTTAGATGAAACCCCTTTTATTTGGTTGAATTGCCAACCTTGTCGGGTGGGAGTACTATTATTAAGGAAAAGGATTACGAGGATGTGTTGTTGGATTACTATAAAATAAAAAAGGTGGAATAGCTTCCACCTTTTTTGCCCCAAATCTTACCATGAACTTAACCTACTTATGCTATGGCAATACTAAAGTAGGCTCGACATTTGCCTATTGTACAAAAAGCCGATAACCTGCATATATCATCGATGAAATGCACTATTGATTTTTCCGAACAGAAATTAATTAATAAGCTCTTTGATTTTTGCCCTCGTAAAAGTTAATAAAGGCCCTATTTACCACCCTATTACCGCCAGGGGTTGGATAGTTTCCTGTGAAGTACCAATCGCCAAGATTTTTTGGACAGGCTTCATGAAGGCTCTCAATGCTCTGGTAGATAATATCCACTTCTGCTTTTATTCCCTTCGGACTTAATATCTGCGCAATCTTTTTTGAAATTTGATGGGCCGTAAAAGGTTTATAAAATTCTTTTACATAATTGACCACTTCCGTGTCCTCGGTTTCAGTTTGCGTAAGGCATTTTTCGTAGATTTCTTTGATAATGTGGGTAGTCCCATGTTCTTCATGTAGCGCCTGGGCAGCTTTAAATGCAACAAAGTCTTCCAACTTGGCCATATCAATTCCATAGCAATCAGGATATCGTATCTGTGGGGCAGAGGAAACCACAATTATTTTTTTGGGAGACAGCCTGTCAAGAATCTTAAGGATGCTCTTTTTAAGGGTGGTCCCTCGTACAATACTATCGTCTATAATGACCAAGTTGTCATTTTCTTCAACCGATCCATACGAGATGTCATAGACATGGGTCACCAAATCGTCCCTACTACTATCTTGTGTAATAAATGTTCTGAGCTTCGCATCTTTGATGGCCACTTTCTCAATTCGAGGGCGTACGTCCAAAATCTTGTGAAGTTCCTCCCCCGTAATGTTAGGACCCATGGCCAAAATTTGCTCTTCTTTAAGTTTGTTAAGAAAATTTTGAGCCTCTTTCACCATTCCGAAAAAAGAAGTTTCGGCCGTATTGGGAATATAGGAGAAAACGGTATTGCTCAAATCACCGTCTATAGATTTTAAAATTTGAGGGAATACAAGCTTTCCCAGCATTTTTCTTTCTTGATAAATTTCTTTATCGCTACCTCTGGAAAAATAGATCCGTTCAAAAGAACATGCTTTTCGCTCTACCGGTTCTTTGATTTGCTCAAAATGGGTGCTACCATTTTTCTTGATGATCAAAGCATGTCCGGGATCCAGCTCATGAACATCTTCATAAGAAACATTAAAAACGGTTTGAATAACAGGTCGCTCTGAGGCAACGACCACAATTTCGTCATCCTTATAATAGTATGCGGGACGAATACCCGCTGGATCTCTTACCACAAAGCCGTCGCCATGGCCTAATAGACCTCCCATGGTGTAGCCCCCATCCCAATTCTTGGATGATTTTCTAAGGATTTTGGCAACATTCAATCGTTCTGCGATCAATGGTGATGCTTCCCTTTTATTGTAACCCTCCTTCTTGATTTGCTTATAGAGTTTGGCCACCGCATCATCAAGAAAATGGCCAATTTTTTCCATTACTGTAACGGTATCGGCTAATTCCTTTGGATGTTGTCCTAGCTCCACTAAATTGTTGAAAAGCTCATGTACATTGGTCAGGTTAAAGTTTCCAGAAACGATAAGATTACGGTGCATCCAATTGTTCTGGCGTAGAAAAGGATGAACATTCTCAATGCTATTTTTCCCAAAGGTACCATACCTTACATGACCCATGAGTAACTCTCCGATATAAGGGATGTTCTTTTTTTGCAAAGCAACATCGTTCTCGTACTCGGGGTTTTCCGTTATGGCAGCGTTTATACGATGATTGATTTGGGCAAAGATATCTTGAATGGGTTGCTGTTGCGCAGAACGTACCCTACTCATGTATCGCTCCCCAGCATTCATGTCGAGCTTAATGCTTGCAAAACCGGCACCATCTTGACCCCGGTTGTGCTGCTTTTCCATCATCAGGTACATTTTGTTTACACCATAAAAAGCGGTGCCGTACTTTTCCTTGTAGTATTCAAGAGGTTTAAGCAAACGGATCATTGATATTCCGCATTCGTGCTTAATTGCGTCACTCATAACAAACCAAAATAAAAAAGCCCCGATATATCAGGGCAGGTATTTACGTTAATTCTATATTGAATTGTGTCAATTCTTTAAATTGTAACAAGCGGTTGTCCACTTCTTGCTTTTTCAGTGTCAACATTCGTTCCGTTCCAAATTTTTCCACACAGAACGATGCTAGATTGGAGCCATGTATGATGGCATTTTTCATACTTTCAAACGAAATATTTTTGGTTTCGGCCAAATAACCGGCAAATCCACCTGCAAAAGTATCCCCGGCTCCGGTTGGATCAAAAACTTCTTCCAAAGGCAATGCAGGAGCAAAGAAAATATGGTCCTTATGAAATAAGAGTGCACCGTGCTCCCCTTTTTTTATGACCACATATTTAGGTCCCATTTCCTGAATTTTTGCAGCGGCCTTTAGCAGTGAATGCTCATTGGTCAACTGACGGGCCTCCTCATCATTTATCGTAAGTACGTCTATGCGCTCAATAACCTTCATTAATTCATCCCAAGTGTTGTTCATCCAAAAGTTCATAGTGTCTGCTATGATTAATTTTGGTCGTTTTTTGAGTTGATCTATTACTCCGGTCTGAATATCGGGATGAAGGTTTCCGAGCATGACCACATCGGCATCTGTGAACTCATCAGGAACTACCGGATTGAAATTGGCCATGGTATTAAGTTCGGTGATCAAGGTGTCCCTAGAGTTAAGGTCATTATGATACTTCCCTTTCCAGTAGAAGGTCTTCCCACCTTTTACAATTTCAATTCCCGAAACATCGATGTCTCGCTCGGTAAAAAGGTCGATATAATTTTGAGGAAAATCATCCCCAACAACCGACACCACGGCAGATTTTACTTCAAACTGCGAAGCGGCCAAACCAATAAAGGTTCCTGCACCACCTAGTATTTTATCGCTCTTGCCAAAAGGGGTTTCAATGTCATCAAAGGCCACACTTCCAACAATCAACAATTTGCCCATCCACTAAAATTTGCTGCAAATATACACTTTAGCTATTCCATTTATAGCAACTGTGACTGTTTTTAAGATAATAGTTGGAAAACCAGATTCTCTAGACTTATTTTCTGCCGAAGTCAGCAGGAATTTCTCCCCAAGCACCCGTTTCCCATTTTACAATTGGCGTGTTGAAACGATTTTTTTTAAGCCATTCCTCAGCTCTTGCAATAAGTTCAAAAACATTGGCATTTTTAGCATTTTTCTTCAGTTTGGTACCGCATTTTTTCTTTCTCACCCAGCCTATTGCTATTCTAGAATCGGAATAAATGATGCGATTGCTGTTTTTGCTTTTTAAAAAAGCAAGTCCGTGCACAAGGGCCAAAAATTCGCCAATATTGTTGGTTCCTTGTTCAAAAGGTCCCTGCTTAAAAAGGACTTTCTTTGATTTGGTATCAACACCCTGGTATTCCATTTTACCTGGGTTTCCGCTTGAAGCGGCATCCACCGAAATAGAATTGTAATTGGGCTCTCCTATTTTTAAAAGCTCTTCGGGAGATAACTCTTTCTTCTTTTTGGACTTGCCCTTATACTCCAGATAATTACTGTTAAAGGCCTTTTTGGCTTCTTTAAATTCTGGAAAGGATTTGTATTGTGCGCCTTTGAAGCCTTCAATTTGCGCTTTGCAATCGGCCCAAGTCTCGTAAATTCCTGGGTGTTTGCCTTTCCAGACTACATAAAACTTTTTCTTGGCGCCCATATTACGTCAGAAGTTTTTCAATGACTTTTGGAAAATGTTCATATTCTAATTGATGCACTTTTTTTGCAATATCATCTACACTATCTGAAGACTCGACCCTTGTTTTGGCTTGAAATATGATTGCACCTTCATCATAATTCTCATTTACATAATGTATGGAGATGCCGGTTTCTGGATCAGAATTTTCTTTTACGGCCTGGTGCACTTTGTTTCCATACATTCCTTTTCCTCCATATTTTGGTAATAGGGCAGGATGTATATTAATGATCTTATTGGAAAAAGCATTGATGAGTGGAATGGGAATTTTCCATAAAAACCCTGCCAAGACGATCAAATCGGGTTTCAAACCTTTAATTACCTCAACAAAATTATCGGAGCCTGAAAATGCCTCCCGGTTAAAATAATAAGCAGGTATTCCCAGCCTTTCACACCTTTCCAAAACTTTGGCGGTTTTCTTGTTGGTTAGTATCGCAACAACCTCGGCCGTACTGCCCCTCTTGAAATAAGAGAAGATATTTTCAGCATTTGAACCACTGCCCGAAGCTAATATTACAACTCGTTTCATTCTGTGAAAATAGATTCAATTTAGGACTGACTTTATAGGGCTAAAGTAATGTACTGAACCATAAGATGTTTAATTTAAGGCACATTTTATCGACAAATGGTGTATTTAATCCAAAGTTTTATATTTTTGCCAACGATTAAATTTTTAAAACCGATATAATTATGTCAGACATTGCATCAAGAGTAAAGGCTATCATCGTTGATAAACTAGGTGTAGATGAAAATGAAGTAGTAGCTGAGGCTAGCTTTACCAACGATTTAGGGGCGGATTCCTTGGATACTGTTGAGCTTATCATGGAGTTTGAAAAAGAATTCGACATTCAAATCCCTGATGATCAAGCAGAAAACATTGCAACTGTTGGTCAAGCCATTAGCTATATAGAAGAAGCGAAGTAATATACATGATATTTTACTAAAGATTTTAAATTATCCATGTGATGATCATCGCATGGATAATTTTTTTTTAATTTAGGTACTAAAGGGTAAAAAACAGTTCAATGCAGTTAAAGCGAGTAGTGGTTACCGGAATGGGCGCACTTACACCCATTGGTAACAATTTAGAGGCTTATTGGGAAGGACTTAAGAATGGCAAGAGCGGTTGCGCTCCCATTACTTACTTCGATACCGAAAAGTTCAAGACCAAGTTTGCTTGTGAACTCAAAGGCTATGAGCCTCAAGACTTTTTTGATAGAAAAGAAGCCAGGAAGCTGGACAGGTTTGCTCAGTATGCCCTAGTTTCTTCGGATGAGGCGATTAAAAACTCAGGACTTGACCTAGAAAAGGTTGACAAGTTCAGGGTAGGTGTTGTTTGGGGAGCCGGTATTGGAGGGCTTGAAACTTTCCAAAATGAAATGATTGGTTATGCCGCAGGTGATGGAACACCAAGGTTCAATCCTTTCTTTATTCCAAAAATGATTGCGGACATCGCA
Source organism: Flagellimonas sp. S3867 (assembly GCF_014698935.1). GTDB lineage: Bacteria > Bacteroidota > Bacteroidia > Flavobacteriales > Flavobacteriaceae > Flagellimonas. The sequence continues at coordinate 485,141 of NZ_JACVMN010000002.1, read as the reverse complement.
CCGGGTAATATTTCCATTAAGCATGGATTTATGGGCCCGAACTATACAACGGTTTCTGCCTGTGCATCATCAGCCAATGCAATGATAGATGCCCTCAATTATATTAGACTGGGTCATTGCGACATTATTGTTACCGGAGGTAGTGAAGCTGCCGTGACCATAGCTGGTATGGGTGGATTTAATGCCATGCACGCATTGTCTACACGAAATGAAAGTCCGGAATCTGCTTCAAGACCTTTCGATGCAACCAGAGATGGTTTTGTTTTGGGAGAAGGGGCAGGAGCCCTAATTCTTGAGGAATACGAACATGCTAAAGCACGTGGAGCAAAAATTTACGCCGAAGTTTTGGGTGGAGGTCTTTCTAGCGATGCCCACCATATGACCGCCCCCCATCCCGAAGGGATAGGTGTAGTGAAGGTAATGGAAAACTGTTTGCAGAATGCCGGCCTTAATCCAGAAGATGTAGATGCGATAAATACGCATGGAACCTCAACCCCTCTTGGCGATGTTGCTGAATTAAAGGCAATATCCAAGGTGTTTGGCACACATGCTCCAAATATCAATATCAATTCAACCAAATCCATGACTGGGCACTTATTGGGTGCAGCAGGAGCCATTGAAGCCATTGCTTCCATTTTGGCCATGGAACACAGTTTGGTACCACCGACCATTAACCATAGTGTTGTGGATGAAAATATAGACCCTTCCTTAAATCTGACCCTTAACAAGGCACAGAAACGGGAAGTAAACGTAGCAATGAGCAACACCTTTGGATTTGGCGGGCACAATGCATGCGTGTTGTTTAGAAAAATAGGGTAGATTGTAAGAAATGAAATTTACTTCCAAAATATTTAATTCCCATCCGAAAACGGATGGGGATTTTTTTTGGGGGATAAAGCAAATCCTTGGCTTTAAGCCAAAGGATATTGATATCTACAAAAAAGCTTTTTTACATCGTTCTGTTAACAAAAGAGATGCCCGTGGAAACCCCATGAACTACGAAAGATTGGAATTTTTGGGAGACGCCATGCTGGGAACTATCATTTCCAAACACTTATATAACGAAGTGCCCGAAGGAGATGAGGGATATCTTACCAAAATGCGCTCCAAAATTGTAAGCAGAAAGCACCTGAATGAGTTGGGCAAGGATTTGAAACTTTTAAATTATGTGGAAAGTAGAATCCCAAAATCCCATTTCGGGGAAAATATCCATGGTAATGTGTTTGAAGCATTGGTAGGAGCCATTTATTTGGACAGAGGGTACCAGTATTGCGAAAAATTCATCAATGCTAGAGTGATAACCCCTTATGTAGACATTGAGCAATTGGAGGGTAAGGTGATTAGTTACAAAAGCCTGGTCATAGAGTGGTGTCAGAAACAGAAGAAAACATTCCATTACGATGTTTATGAAGATACAGGTAATGATGAGCTTAAACATTTTGCCGTAAAACTCACCATAGGAGATAAGATTACTGCAAAGGCCCGCGCCACTTCCAAAAAGAAGGCCGAAGAAAAAGCTTCAAAAAGAGCATATTTTGCACTCCAGAGCAAAATTGAAAATCCATAGCATTAAATAAGTGTAAACTCAAACGTTTTCGTTGGCTTTTGTTGGTGTATAGTTTTCTTTGAACTAGGCTAGAAAAGGTATTAAGAGTATATTTACGGTTCGCTTTTTGCTCATGTTGACAACGCACAAGATATCTGCTGACTTTTATGATGATAATTTTCAGCTCATTGCCATTCATTGTGGTTTGGAAGACTACGCCATGGGATATGCGATTAATTCCATTTGCGAATTACATTTAAAACGCCTGAAAAACGACCTTGAATTAAACCAAAGCCTTTCGTTTTCAATTTTTGAATGGGAAGATGCCCTAAGCGATAACTATTGGACACTCATTGCCAATAAGTGTGCAATTATGGAAATAATGCCCTCCACCGGATTATTCGAAACAAACACTTCCGTAAGAACGGATTATTTGATCAAGGAAAAAAGGGAGGTAGATTATTTTTTGAAAGTGGATGCGGGCTGCGAATTGTCCATTGACCCATATGTAAGGTCAATAAACAAAATACCAAGTGTAGTTACCGCCTATCGGCTTAATGCACAAACTTTAAAATCGAAAAGAAACTTAATCTTTTAGTAATGCCAAGTAGGAAAAAGACCAAAATATTAGCAACATTAGGACCAGCAACAAGTACCAAGGAGGTACTCAGGAAGATGATTGAGGCAGGGGTTGATGTTTTTCGAATTAATTTCTCTCACGCATCACATGATGATGTGGCCAAGAGAATCAAAATAATTAGGGAACTCAATGAAGAAATGGAGGTAAATACATCCATTCTAGCCGACCTGCAAGGTCCAAAATTGAGAGTTGGAGTTATGGGCGGTGAAGCCGTGGTGGCACCTGGTGATGAGATTACTTTTGCCACCGGAGAACCTTTTGAGGGCAGTGCCCAAAGGGTATATATGAACTATTCCAGTTTTCCTAGGGATGTGAAATCAGGAGAGCGTATTTTATTGGATGACGGAAAATTGATTTTTGAAGTTAAGTCAACCAACGGGAAAGACGAGGTTAAGGCTACCGTGATTCAAGGTGGCCCCTTAAAATCAAAAAAAGGAGTAAACCTTCCCAACACAGCTATTTCTTTACCAGCACTTACGGAAAAAGACGTCAAAGATGCCATATTTGCCATTAGTCAAGAAGTAGACTGGATGGCGCTCTCTTTTGTGCGTCACAGCCAAGATCTTATGGACCTTCAGAATCTGATAAGCAAACATACAGAGCATAAGATTCCGATCATTGCAAAAATTGAAAAACCCGAAGCGGTAGATAACATTGATAAAATTGTAGCGTACTGCGATGGGTTGATGGTCGCAAGGGGAGATTTAGGTGTGGAAGTTGCAGCACACGAAGTTCCATTGATTCAAAAACAATTGGTGCTAAGAGCCAAAAAAGCCCGGATACCTGTGATCATCGCTACCCAAATGATGGAGACCATGATTACAAGTTTAACTCCGACCAGGGCAGAGGTAAACGATGTTGCCAATTCTGTAATGGACGGAGCCGATGCGGTAATGCTCTCTGGTGAAACCTCGGTTGGAAATTATCCTGTTCAGGTGATTGAGAAAATGTCAAGTATTTTGGAAAGTGTGGAAGGCTCAAATTTGATCAGTGTTCCGCAAACCCCACCTCATATTCGTACCAAAAGATATATTACAAAGTCCGTTTGTTACCATGCCGCCATTATGGCAAATGAAATTCAAGCTAAGGCAATTTCCACTTTGACAAATAGTGGGTATACCGCTTTTCAAATTTCGGCATGGAGACCAAGCGCCCATATTCTTGTGTTTACTTCAAACAGGAGAATTCTTACCCAGTTGAATCTGTTATGGGGAGTTAAGGCTTTTTATTATGATCGCTACGTTTCCACAGACGAGACCATTGATGATGTTAACCAAATTGCCTGTAAAAAAGGATTTTTGGATGTGGGAGATATGCTAATAAGTTTAGCTGCAATGCCCATTAAAGACAAAGGAATGGTAAACACGCTACGGGTCACTGAAATTGAAACCTGCAATTTCTAACCAGCAGAGGATAAATTGTTAAGCGACCTCTTTTTCAAATGCAATAAAGTTGACCACTTTTCCTTTTTTGTCAAAAATGGGAGAACCTTGTATCCAACATTTATAGGGAGCCCCATTTTTTCTGTAATTGACTAAGACAACTTCAAAAGGCTCACGATTTTTAATAGCCATTGAAACCAACTTTCTGGTTTCTTCGTTGGTTTCTGCTCCCTGAAACATGCTAGGCTTTTTTCCAAGCACTTCTGTAGGGCGATAACCATTCATACCGTACATATTCTGGGAGGCATATACAATGTTGAGATTTGGGTCTGTGACTACCACAACGTGCTCTTTTCTCAAAATTTGATCGCGAATGGAAAGCGCTCCATGCCAATTTTTTTTTGCTGCAAGATGAGTAAGATTTTTAAGATCATGTAAATTTTCACAGACCTTATTAAAGTGACTTGCATGAAAATCGAGGGAGTTGATAGTGAAGCTTTTTATTTCCGAATTTGAATAGAAATTATTGGCGGCCTCATCATAGTATTTTAACTTTTCCATATCCAATACTATAAAAACTATCGAGCTTGATAAAATCTGACCTAAACATTAACAATATTGTTTAAAGATTGGACCATATTAGGTCTTAAACCCGATGTAAGTATCAACAAATTAACTGGACTAATATTGCGAAAACCGTTATTTTTAAAGAAGTAATAAGAAGGATTGGCCCAATGAGATATGAATACAAAGACCCAAAATTAGGATCGATACTTGGCCTAACAGATGATATCAAAAACGATAATCTGCGGTTTACCTCCACAGCGAATACCATTAAATTTCTTTGGAATAGAAATGAGGAACCACTGACTATTATTGTAGATGATTTGGAACTGGAGCTTAGTCCAAATCAGTTGGTCACGGTTACCTACTTACAACATGTTTCCTTTTCCAAAACTCATTTACCTCTTTCGGCCATTCTTTTTAACAGGGAGTTCTATTGTATTTCAGATCATGATAGCGAAGTTTCGTGTAACGGAATTTTGTTTTTTGGAACCCAAGATTTGCCCATTATCTCGGTTCCGGCAGACCAATTAAAAAAATTTAACCTTTGGTTCGATGTTTTTGTGGAAGAATTCTCCACTCCTGATAACATCCAAGGTGATATGTTACAAATGTTGTTGAAACGATTGATTATAATGAGTACCCGTTTGGCTAAAGAGCAGCTCATTGTAAAAACCCTAAAGAATGATCAAATAGATGTGATCAGAAAGTTCAATTATTTGGTGGACATGCATTACAAAACAAAACGAAAAGTGAGTGAGTATGCCGAAATGCTGTTCAAATCGCCCAAAACATTGTCCAATCTTTTTTCCATATACAATCAAAAACCACCCCAACAGGTCATTTTAGAACGACTGGCCTTGGAAGCTAAGCGGCTTATCCATTTTACAGATAAGCAGAATCAAGAAATAGCCTTCGACCTTGGGTTTAACGACCCGGCCCATTTTAGTCGTTTCTTTAAGAAAATGACCCAAATGACACCTTCAGAATACCGTGAAAACACCTTGGAAATTGCCTAAAGGAAATTTGGGCAAGCCATCGGGAAATTCCTGCTAACAATCCCCTTCCGTTCTGCTACATCTTTGCAGTGTAATTAAAACTAGATAAAGATGAAAGCGAAGGAAAAATCAATTTTTAATCTCATCGAGATTTTCAGGACAGTAAAAAAAGCTGCTCCCCAACCCATCATGTCTGAAGCGCATTGCGCTCAAAAACATCACCATGATTTCTACTGTGATGCCGAAAAACCATTTGTAAAGAATTTTTAATCCATATAACAACACATTAAATATTTAGAATTATGAGCACATTCAATGTTCCAAAAAGAGAAGAAGTTAGTGAAGCTAACCAAGCCATATTTGATAACTTGGAAAAAGCAGTTGGTTTTGTTCCCAACCTTTTTGCCACCTATGCACATTCAGAGAATGCATTAGCCAACTATTTGAACCTTTCAAATGCCAAAACTTCATTGAAGACCAAAGAAAAAGAAGCAGTTAATCTTGCGGTAAGTGAAGTAAACGGGTGTTTGTATTGTTTATCTGCACACACTGCAATCAGCAAAATGAATGGTTTTTCAGATGACCAAATCCTGGAACTTAGATCTGGGAGAGCCTCCTTTGACAATAAGTTGGATGCATTGGCAAGATTGTCTAAAAACATTACTGAAAATAGAGGTACAGCTGATGCTGCTGTCGTTGAAAATTTCTTTGCTGCTGGATGGAACAAGGAAAATTTTATTGACACTATAGTTTTAGTGGGTGACAAGACTATCTCTAACTATATAAACAACGCTACGGAAATTCCAGTTGATTTTCCTGTGGCACAACCGCTACAAGCTGTTGAAGCCTAATAAGAATAATTAACACAATAATTTAAATAAGATAAAAATGAAAAAAGTAATTGCAATTTTAGTATTGACCGTTGGAGTAGTATTTTCAGCAAGCGCACAGGACAAAATGATGAAGGATGCGTCGGTAAAAACCGTAGCATTGGAACAGACTTCAGGCGAGTTTACCCAAAAACAAATCACTATTTCCGAAGGAACCTATGTTTTCGATGTTACGAATAATGGTGTCGGACATGATGTTGGTTTTGTATTGGTTAAAAAAGGTCTGGATGTAAGTAAGCCAGAAAACCATATTAAAACCGCTTACGTTACCAAAGCGGTAAAAACTGGCACATCGCAAACTTCTAAGCCTACGAAGTTGGAAAAAGGAGAGTACGTATACTTCTGTCCTTTGAACCCAACATCCACCGACAATACCTTGGTTGTGAAATAAGCAAATAGACTTATATAAAAGAGCTCCTTGGTTTAGGGGGCTCTTTTTGTTTAAACCAATTCCGAATTTGCAAAAAGTGATTGTGCAATGCTCCGCGACATATAGATGGGCCAATCGTTTTTAAAAAGATAGCTCTCTGTAATGGCACTGTCATACAAAAGATAAAGCCCTCCTGAGATTTTTTCAGTCTCCGCTTTTGAGATATTATTGATATTCTCATTGACCACTTCTCCCAAATACAGTAACAACTCCTTCTTTTGACGCTGAATCACTCCCAGAAGTTTTTTTTGTTTAGGAGAAAGCTCTCCCAAGGTCTTTAGCCCCCAACAGCCATGAAAATTTTCATCTCGGTACATATCCCTTAAGAAATCGAAAATAGCCAACAACTGATTCTTCCCTTTCTTTCGTTTCGAAATATAGCTTTTCAAAGAAGTCAAAAAACCTTCATGCCGCTGTGTTAAATAAGCAATACAAATATCCTCTTTGGATTTAAAATGACTGTACAAGGTCGCCTTTGCAATCCCGGATTTGGCAATTATTTCATTGATTCCGGTTGAATTGTAACCATTTGCATAGAAAAGTTTACCAGCGGTACTGACAATTTTTTCGCGAAGTGTAGTTTTTTCCATAGGTTAAAGATAAAAAAGACTGGTCTGTCTAGGTTGTTTTCGGTCAAAACATGCATTCTTTTTCTAATTCTAAGACTTAAAGGTCTTTTTAACAGTGGGCGATGCTGTTTTCATGTAGTTTTGCAAACTAAAAAATTGCACTGTTGGACTTATTGACTTCTATACTTTGGAGTTTATCCCCTTTTGGCGAGGCCAAGGTGGGCATACCCTATGGTATCATGAAAGGCCTTAATAGCTACGTGGTTTTTGTTGCTTGTTTTTTGGCTAATGTTGCGGTCTTTCCGTTGATGATGTTTTTTCTTGAATATATTAACCGTCATTTTATAAAATGGCGATTTTATAAAAAATCGGCAATATTTATTGCCAAACGAGCTAAAACAGGTTCAGGAAAGAAAATTGAAAAATTTGGTTTTTTCGGCCTAATGTTTTTTGTGATGATTCCTTTACCAGGAACAGGAGTGTATGCCGGCAGTATCGCTGCTTACTTATTCGGAATTGAAAAACAGAAGGCTTTTTGGGCCAATACCATAGGCATTTTTATCTCATCGGTTTTCGTATGGACCGTCTCCATTTCGATGAACAAAATGTAGTGGAAATACTGAACAAGTACTTTTTAAAAATCAAATCGTAACTGAACCAATACGGTTTCATCCTGTTGTTTCTCTTCTTTTTTCTCGGTGTTGAGGTTGGCTAAGGAAATGCCCAAAAGACGGACCGAATTTTCCAAAGACGATTGATACAACAACTCTTTGGCTGTTTCCAAGATCAATTCTTGGTCGGCGATATAATAAGGAAGTGTTTTGCTCCGTGTCTGCAAGGTAAAGTCACTATACTTGATTTTTAGGGTGATGGTTTTCCCTGCAATTTTGGATTTTTTCAACCTTCTTTCAAGCTCACTGGCGATGTTTTCCAGTTTTTCAAGCATAAAGACCTCACTGCTCAAGTTTTCCAAAAAAGTACGTTCAGCACCAACAGATTTAGGAGTACGATGCGGTTTTACTTCACTATTATGGATTCCACGAACAACATCATAGTAGTATTTTCCACTTTTACCAAAGTGACCATCAAGGAATTCTGTGGTTTTTTGCTTCAAATCGTTTCCTGTAAAAATGCCCAGCTTGTACATTTTTTCTGCAGTTACCTTTCCGACCCCGTAAAATTTTCGGATATCGAGGTTCTCTAAAAACGCGATAACTTCTTCAGGGTTGACCGTTTTTTGACCATTGGGTTTGTTGTAATCACTAGCTACTTTGGCAATAAATTTATTTATTGAGATACCTGCGGATGCAGTTAAACCAGTTACATCCAATATTTTTTGACGAATTTCTTTGGCAATGAGGGTGGCGGATGGATTTCCTTTTTTGTTTTCTGTCACATCCAAATACGCCTCGTCCAAAGAAAGCGGTTCAACAAGGTCTGTATACTCAAAAAAGATGCGTCGCACTTGTTGTGACACCTCTTTGTAACGGTCAAATCTGGGTTTTACAAAAATGAGTTCAGGGCAATTCTTTTTGGCAATATAACCCGCCATGGCACTTCGCACTCCAAATTTTCGTGCTTCATAGCTAGCTGCGGAAACTACCCCACGTTTTGAACCTCCGCCAACTGCAAGGGGTTTCCCTTGCAACTCAGGATTGTCGTGCTGCTCAACAGATGCATAAAAAGCATCCATGTCAACATGAATGATTTTTCGTAAAGGAAAATCAAAGTCCATATTCAAATTTAGGGTATATTTAGTTTGATGGAACACTTGGAAATTGAACGAAAGTTTTTGGTTAGGACAGAAGCGTATAAGGAAGAGGCACGCTCACAAACCCGGATTGTTCAAGGGTTTTTAAATACCCATCCTGAACGAACGGTGAGAGTTCGAATTAAAGGAGACAAAGCATTTTTGACCATTAAAGGGATGAGCAATAAATCTGGGACCACACGGTTTGAATGGGAAACAGAAATCACCACGGCAGAAGCAGTGAATCTAATAGATCTTTGCGAGGCAGTAATTTTAGAAAAAATCAGATATGAGGTGCCAAATGGTGATCATATGTATGAAGTAGATGAGTTTTTAGGTGAGAACCAAGGCCTAATTATTGCTGAAATTGAGCTGAACCATGAAGATGAGATTTTCGGGAAACCTAAATGGTTGGGCAAAGAAGTCACGGGGGACATTAAGTATTACAACTCCCAGCTAAGCAAAAACCCATTTAAAGAGTGGTAATGGAAAAAGCGAGGTCAAGAAAGGCAATAAATATATTGAGCTTGATTTCTGCCGTAGCTGCAATGCTTTTCGATTTTTTCGACAATACACTGCTCTTTTCCATCTTCAAACCCTTGACCACGATCTTAATTCTGTCCCTTTTGTTTTTTGTGCAAAATGAACAATTGTCCAAGTTTAGGAACATCATAATTGCCGCATTGGTTTTCTGTTTGATAGGGGACGTATTCCTTTTAAAAGAAGAGTATTTTGTTTTTGGTCTAGGAGCATTTTTAATTGGCCATGTATTGTTCGCTACAGGATTTATAAATCTTGAAGGATTTAATTTTCATTGGATATCGTTCTTGATTCTGGCAGGAATAGGAGGGGGATTGTTTATTTGGCTTCAGCCTGATCTGGGCTCTTTTGCACTCCCTGTTGGAATCTACGTTATCGTTATCATTTTTATGGCTTGGCAAGGTATGAGTCTAAACTTCCACAATCCCAATAAAGTCTACAGGTTGATTGGAGCAGCAGTTTTATTGTTTATGTTTTCGGACACCATGATTGCCATCAACAAATTTAAATTCCCTGTTAAATTTTCGGGATTACTGATTTTGAGCACCTATTGGTTGAGCATTTCCTTGATTGCGAATGCTGCCTATTTCATTTTGGATAGAAGAAAAAGTGTTTAATCCAATTTTTTGTCCAGAGCTAAAAGTGTTTGAAGCAATACATTGGCACCATTGGCCATGTCTTTGGCAGAGGTGAATTCTTTTGGTGAATGACTAATGCCCCCTTTACTTGGAACAAAAATCATCCCGGTTGGAGCAATGGTAGCCATGTCTTGGGCATCATGACCGGCTCCACTCGGCATATATTTATGAGTTAGTTTCAGTTTAGTTGCCGAGGTTTCAATTTCTTTTTGAATAGCCATATCCGTCAATGCCGGAGCAGCGGTAGTATCCAAAGGTCTGAACTCAATTGTAATGTTGGATTGTGCGGCTATTTCTTCTCCCTTGGTTTTAATGGCTTGAAACACATTTTCTATAACTGCAGAGGAAAGGTCGCGAATTTCCAAACTTGTTACCACCTTGCCTGGAATAACATTTGGAGCACCAGGTGCAGCCTTGATCCGACCAACGGTTCCAACCTGGGAACCTTCAAAACTATTGGTAACCTCATTAACCGCTACTATGAACTTGGCGGCTGCCAATAATGCATCTTGTCGTACATTCATTGGGGTGGTACCTGCATGATTTGCAAAGCCTGTAAAAACGACATCCCACCATTTAAGCCCCACAATACCTTCTACGATGCCAATATTGAGATTTTCCTTTTCAAGGATTCCGCCTTGCTCAATATGTAGCTCCAAAAAGGCGGCCATATCCCCTTTTTTTCTATGTACATCTGCTATTCTGGTGGTGTCACCTCCCAATCGCATAATTCCTTCACCCATTGAAAATCCTGTTGAATTTACAACTTCCAATGCACCTTTTCCTAAGTGACCTGACATGGCGCGACTGCCCATTACCCCGCCTTCTTCGTTGGAAAAGATAATAACCTCCAAAGGATGCTTGGTGTTTATTTTGTTCTCGTTTAAGGTTTCAATGACTTCCAATGCCGCCATGGAGCCAACACATCCGTCATAATTGCCACCGTTGGGAACCCGATCTATATGAGAACCAAAAGAAATGGGTTTAAGCCCAGACTTTATTCCCTTTCTGAAGGCGACAATATTTCCCGCAAAGTCAATGGACACCTCTAAGCCTTGCTTTTCCAAAGTTTCAATAACCCATTTCCGAGCTTTGACATCAGCTTCGCTAAAAGCCACTCTTTCTGTTTCGCCATTTGTTTGAAGACCAAATTTTGCGAGTTCAAAAATGCGATTTTCAAGTCGATCTTGATTGACTTTGGTAATTGGCTTTTGGGAATGGATAAAGCTTGCTCCTAAACAAACGAGCCAGATAGTTAAGCGATGGGTCATAAAAACAGTTTTAAAAAAGTTTGGTGATTGACCTAAATATAACCAGAAAAGAAATAACCAAGCAGAGCTTGAGATCCTTTAATTATTTGTCAATAAACAAGGAAAGCAATGCTTATAGTGTGGATTTAAACTGTTCCAAAAACCGTACATCGTTTTCACTTAACAATCGGATATCCGAAATTTGGTGCAATAACAATGCAATGCGGTCAATACCCATTCCAAATGCAAATCCGGAATATTCTTCGGGGTCGATATCGCAATTTTTCAAAACATTGGGGTCCACCATTCCGCAGCCCATGATCTCCAACCACCCCGTACCTTTGGTCATACGGTAATCGGCTTCGGTTTCCAATCCCCAATACACATCAACCTCTGCACTTGGTTCAGTAAAAGGAAAATAAGATGGACGCAGCCTGATTTTTGACCTGCCGAACATTTGCGAGGTGAAATATTGAAGTGTTTGCTTAAGATCGGCAAAAGAGACATCCTTATCTACATAAAGGCCCTCAACCTGATGGAAAAAACAATGTGATCGGGCAGAAATAGCTTCGTTCCGGTACACCCTTCCCGGAGAGATGGTTCGAATAGGAGGTTTGTTTTCTTCCATATAGCGCACTTGAACCGATGAGGTATGCGTGCGTAAAAGAATATCTGGGTCGGTTTGTATAAAAAAGGTGTCCTGCATATCCCTGGCCGGATGGTATTCGGGTAAGTTCAATGCTGTAAAGTTGTGCCAATCATCCTCTATTTCTGGTCCTTCGGACACATTAAACCCAATACGGGAAAAAATATCGACAATCTGATTCTTTACAATGGAAATGGGATGCCTTGCTCCAAGTGCAATGGGTTCTCCGGGACGTGTTAAGTCTCCATACTTCCCTTTCAGATCAGCTTGGTTTTCCAGCGAAGCCTTAAGCGTATTTACTTTTTCAGTTGCAGCTCCCTTGAGTTGGTTGATGACTTGACCAAATTCTTTCTTCTGTTCGTTAGGAACATTTTTGAACTCGGCAAAAAAGGAATTCAAAAGCCCTTTTTTCCCCAAATACTTTATTCGGAAAGTCTCGATTTCCTCTTTTGAGGTTGAAACAAACTTTTCAACTTCTGCCAGGTGTTCTTTTATGGTCTCGATCATGGTCGGCTGCGCTATTGGCCGACAAATTTAGCAAATTGTGTTTGAATACGGGCAATGATTGAATTTACCTATCGCAACCAAAAATAAAGATGCCGTGCATCGCATGACTTGCAATGCACGGCATCCAATGTAAAAGTCTTTAGTCCGAATCTTGTATATTGGCTGTGATTCGATCCATACAGGGTCGAAATTTCTCGAAAATATCTTCCCTTGGAATGAGGTCGGGGATGATATCGATTCTTTCCATCATGTATTTGGGTTGATCTAAAACACCTACTAGCAATACTTTGACATTCTTTTTATTCAAATCCTGTAAAACATCTTCCATGGCATAAAGACCTGATTGATCCATATACTGCATCCGGTCCATTCGAATGACCACAGTAGAAGCGGTAATGGGAATTTGTTCTGCCAATTGTTGAAAATCACTTGTTGAACCAAAAAATAGAGGGCCTTTGATGTGTTTGATGAACACTTCCTCCCTAAGTTTTGCTGGAAAGTTTTTCTCATCGGCCCAGGGCTGCTCTTTTAATGGTTTCACATTGGATCTAGTTGCAGTAAGGTCACCTATTTTTTTCATGAACATTAAAGATGCGATTACCAAACCAATACCTACAGCATAAACAAGATTCCAAATGGAGGATAGTACCAAAACCGTTAGCATTATGATTACTTCCGAACTTAACTTTATTGGACCAAACTTAATGTCTTTTGGCAAAAACGGGATGGCCTTTAGGCCTTTGTAATCCATTACACCTATACCCACAGTGACCAAGATACCGGCCAAAACGGCGGCTGGAATCTGTGAAGCAATTGGTCCGAGCGCTAAGAGTATTACGAGTAAAAGTATACCTGCCACCATACCGGATAAACGCGTCTTACCCCCAGAATTGATATTCACCACAGTTCTAATTGTGGCACCGGCTCCTGGAATTCCTCCAAATACTGCAGCAATACTATTACCTATACCTTGACCGACCAATTCTTTGTTTGGTTTATGTTTGGTCTGCGTCATATTATCGGCAACTACAGAAGTCAGTAATGAATCTATGGCTCCTAAGAGCGATAATGTTAAGGCTGTGAAAATATACGGGGTAATTGCTGAGAAACTAAACTCTGTAAAGATTTCAAGTTGTGGAATCGGCAGCCCTTCAGGGATTTTTTCGATTGGTCGATAGCCCAAATCAAATCCAACAGCTACTCCGGAAACCACGATTAAAGCTACAAGGGTACTGGGTATAGATGTAGTTATCCTTTTAAAGCCATAAATAATGACGATTGTTGCAATAGCAAGGGCCAATTCCAGCCAATTGATATTCTGTAGTGCACGAGGAAGAACTTTGATAGTTCCAAGAACCCCGGAGGCATCACTTGAAGCGAGAGTTTTGGCTTCTTTTTGCATGTCCTCAAGAGTAATTTTATTAGCTCTTCTAATGGTTTCCTCAAAGTCTTCCAAGACCAGGATTCCTTCTCCAGCTTCTTCTTTTAGGATGTTTTCCAGAATCTCTTCTTCGGCTGCCGCCTTAAACTGGCTTACGTATTCGGCATCTTCTTTGGGATAATAGCCAACAGCGGGCAATATTTGCGTCACCAAAATAATGACCCCGATTGCCGTCATAAATCCGGAGACCACCGGATAGGGAATATATTTAATGTATTTTCCAAGACCTATGAGACCAAGACCGATTTGCATTAATCCGGCCAAGAGAAATACCGCTAAAATTATCGGAAGTGCTTTGGCAATATCTCCATCATGAACTGCCAAAATACCGGCTATGATAACCATACTTACGGCTGTCATAGGTGCGGTAGGCCCTGAAATCTGGGTGTTGGTCCCTCCAAAAAGCGCAGCAAAAAAACTAATGAAAATTGCGCCATAGAGCCCAGCACTTGGACCCAAACCTGAACTTACCCCAAAGGCAAGGGCCAAAGGCAATGCAACGATACCTGCTGTAATTCCTCCAAATAAATCTCCTCTAAAATGTTTGAACATAATAACTTATTTGAATAATTAAATTAAGGTTACTGCTCCGGTTGAAAGAGCGTATACCCCTCCTGCAATTTTTATTTCACCGTTATCTTCCATTTCCTTAAGAATTGGACTTTTCTCCCGAATACGATCTATGGTCAATCTTACGTTATTCTCGACCGTTTGGGCCACAAATTTGGCGTTTGAGGAATTGGCCTCGCCCTCCACTTGCTCCGCGGATAGCTTAACGGCTGGCAAAATATTACCAAGCATTGAAGTAATGTTACCTAGTTCTACACCATCGCAGGCTGCTTTAACAGCTCCACATGCCTCATGTCCTAGAACAAGAACCAGCTTACTTCCTGCAGCCTTACAGGAGTACTCCAAACTTCCCAAGATATCGGTGTTTTCAAAGTTTCCTGCTACACGAGCCACGAAAACATCTCCAATTCCTTGATCAAATACGGTTTCAACCGGCACACGAGAGTCTATACAAGATAGAACTACGGCTTTAGGGAATTGTCCGGTTACAGTACTTTCACGCTGTGCCTGATATCCTCTTGTTTCCATATTGCTAGCAGTGAATCTGCTATTCCCACTCATCAAATCTTCAAGTACGGAGTCTGGGGTTAATGAAGATTGTGTGGCTTTATCCAATGTTTTTGTGATCATAATATTTTAAGTTTTGCATACTTGTACAGTACGCTAGTTGAATTGTTTGAAATAATAATATGAGAAGCGTCCTTTGAATTTAATGGACTTGGTACTATAATCAGATTAAGAATAGCTCTGGAGGAGGCAACAATATATCTTCCTTAAAATCTGAATTTAACAGAAGATATCCCGTAATTTCCAGACCATTTTTTTGTTGAGCAAGATTATTAGGAAAAGGCATTGAGGTCATAAATAAATCCTTTTCATCAAATTTTATTTCAGACTCTTTCTCGGTATTGTTTTCTTCTTCACCTGTATCAGCCAGAATGGCAATATTACAATCTCCATCCATTAAGGGAGCCAGTGATGGAGCCAATATTGAAAATATCAGCAACAAAGCAATAAATGGGAAGGCAATAGTTTTTAGCAAGTTGTTGTTTTAAGCAAAAAAACAAAAATAAGCGCAGAACAAAGAATTAGTGTTAAAGAACTTCTAAAAATCCTTTAATGGCATAAGATTATCATCGAGGATCCATCCGGTCTGCCCGTCTGCGATTCTAATTTTGTTCCAATCGTTGAAGTGTTCCAAAACATTCACCTTGGTCCCTTCATGTAATGTAAACACAGCTTCACTATTGGTATTGGGTTCTGAAGTGACTTTTACTTCTTTGCTAAAAATAATGGCAGGGTTGTCATTTTTGAAATCCTGGTATTGCAAATAGGCCAATAATACACATACAACACCTAAAATCAATGAGAAAATGCCAGTTATGAAAGCTATGCGTTTATGCGTGGCAAAGCGTAAAAAGAAATAGGCGAGATAGGCCAATACGAACAAAATGGTCAATGAAACGGCCAAATAAGACCATTGGTCAAACGATAAAAAGTTGACCAAACTTTCATAAGCTTGTGCAATTTCGGTCTTGGGCATTTCCTCAACGGCGTCCAAACGCATATTTTGCGCATAACTCAAGTTATTCATTATTTCGCTATCGTTTGGTTTAAGAAGCAGTGCTTTTTCATAATAGAAAATACTGGGGCCAATTGCATTTAACTTGTAGTGACAATTTCCCAAATTGAAATACAACTCGGCAGAATGCTCTCCATTCTCAAGAATTCGTTCATAGCTTTCTACGGCTTTGGAATATTCACCTTTGTTGTATTGTTCGGTAGCCCGATTAAAGAGCGCTGTATTTTGTGCCATTCCAATATAGAATGAGAAAAAACAAACCAGAAGGACTAATTTTCTCATATTCATAATTGCTTGTCCATTTTGGAGATTACTTCACTGGCCTTTTCATAATCATTTTGCATTTTTACATCTGAAAATGGGCTGTAACGTGCCATTTCACAACTTTTCAGCAAGCTTATAAAGCCTTCCACATATTGCGAGTCGACATTCTTTTGAGCGAGGATATCAGTAATTTTTTCCTTGCTGAATTCCGAGGTTTCGATCTTCAATTTAGCCTTAAGGTAATTGTGCAGGCCTTTTTCCAAGGCCACATAAAAGGCTTCTTTATTTCCAAGCTCTTTCTTTGCGGTGGAAAGATATTTTTTAGCAAGCTTGTTGGCCCTTTTTATTTTATTGCCCACAACATCACTTGCAATGGCCTCCCTTTTCTTAAAAGAGAAGATTGCGATCGGAATCAGTAGTAATGGTGCAAAAAGCAATAGGTAAAACTTGTTCGATCTAAAGAAATAACGGGTTCCAATCTTGGTAAGGTTTGGCCTGATCTTTATAAAATGGAATTGTTTTCCGGTCGGGACCACAAATTGCTTATTGGTATTGGAAACTACACTATTGTCTGAAGAAGACCCAACTGGACCTTCCAAAACCTCAATGTTTATTTCATCAGAGTTTAGTGTTACATATTTTTTGCTCTTTGGATTGAAATAGCTAAAAGAAATACTGGGGATTGGGTATTTTCCACGGTATGCAGGGACAATGGTGTAATGGTTTGCAACCTTCCCTTCCATTCCTGTACTAAGGGTTCGCACTTTTTCATCGTATTCAGGTTCATATACTTCTAGAGCACTGGGCAATTCGGGTTCAGGAAGTTGAAAGAGTTTAAGGTTTCCTTTTCCTTTCACCTCTACCTTGGCCTGCAATGATTCGGAGGCGTTCAAATGTTTTTTACTTGCAGATACCGAGAACTCAAAATTTCCGACCGCACCACCAAAATTGACCGGTTTACCAGCTTCAGGTAAGGCCTTTACTTTTAGAGTTCTTCTTCCGGCGGAAACCGTTTTACTTGCCTGTTTGTATATTCGTCCTCCAAAAAAGTCGCGTCGATTTGTGGGAACATCAACAAAAATTTCCAGAGATAGTGGTTCAATTTCCAGATTTCCAGATTTTTGAGGATAGAGCACAACCCTTTTTAATACCACGTAGCGATAGGGCTTTCCTTGGTAGGTGCCATTTTGGGCCGTATGTTTGGTTACGGGAATATCTTGACTCCAAAAATTGTTGTATTTGGGATTGTCCAGAGGACGATAATTGGTTACACTAATATTTGGACTTACATATAGTTTGTAAATCACGGTTACCGCTTCGTTTAGGTAAGGATTGGACTTGGAAACTTCTGCAACTAGATGTAGGCTCTCATCTGCAACATCGTCAACTGTTTTGGAATCATTGGGTTTATCCACTGCGGCTGTTACCTCAACGATTTTTGGCAAGGTTTTGTACGTTTCACCATCAATTTCAATGGTTGCCTGCTTAATGCTGTACTTCCCCCTGGCTGTGGGTACAAGTATATACGAGTACGACTTTGAAAAGCTTCGCTTTCCATTTAGCCATGATGAACTAATAGATTGAGATGGCCCCATGACCACTTTAAAACCTTTAAAGGGAGGTGGGTAAAAATTATCCCCATCCTTGTTCATTGTAAATTCTACTCGAAGGCGTTCATTGATACCCAGCTTTTCTTTGCTAAGTTTCATTTCAAAGGAAACTTCTCCATCTTGCGCATGGGAATAGAACCCCACCAAAAGGAAGGTCTGAAAGAGTACCAATATTTTGCCCCACGACTTTTGCATCACCAATCTTTCTCGTTTTTGACTTTTTTACCCCGAACTTTTCTAGCTTCCATTTTCTCCTGCACTTTCTTTTCCTCGTTTTGCATTGCTTCTAACAAGTTTTGAATTTGCTGTTTGGAAAGCTGGTTAGGTCTTGGTTGTTGCTTTTGATCTTCAGGTTGATCGCCTTCTTTGGGCTTTTTTTCTTGTTCTTTCTTTTTATCTCCGTCACCTTCTTTATTTTCTTCAGGCTTATTTTCCCCATTGTCTCCTTCATCTCCCTTATCCTTGTTCTCATCTTCATTTTGCTCTCCTTCGTTCTCCTTTTTGTTATCGCCCTCGTTATTTTGATCCTGGTTCTTATCCTTTTGATCCTGATTGTCTTTATTATCTTGGTTTTGGTCGTTTTTCTGTTCGTCCTGCTGTTTTTCCAGCATTTTTTTGGCCAATGCCAAATTGTATCGGGTCTCATCATCATTAGGATTGTTCCGCAGTGCTTGTTTATAAGCATCAACTGCTTGCTGATAATCCTTCTTTTTCATGAGAACATTGCCCAAATTATGATAGGCTTTATGTTTTTCGGGTTTTTTCTCACTTTTCTCACCTGTTTGCTTAAACCGGCCAAAGGCCTCACCATAACTCTCCCTGTTGTAATAGGCCGTACCTAGATTGAAGGGAGCAACGGTATTTTCACTACTTTTTGATATGGCTCTTCTGTAATCAGATTCAGCTGTGGGAAAATCGTTGGTAGTAAGTTCCTTGTTGGCCTCCCAAGTAAGGTCGGTAGAGTTCCTTAGCGCCTTCTGTGCTTCCTTGGCGGCTGTATCATCTTGTGCGTGTACAACTATTCCAAAGAAAATTAGCAAGGCAAATACCAATCTAATCTTACGCATCGTCATATTCATTAAAAAGATTTAGCTTTTTCAACCATTGTGTTTTTCTATCCATAAGGAAAACATCCAAAAATAAAAATAAAAGGCCTATGCCCAAGAACCACTGGAATTGGTCTTTGTATTCAGCAAATTGCTTGGCCTCAAACTCTTTTTTGTCCATCTGGTTCAATTGCTCTTTGATGTACTCAACGGCCTTTTCAGTGTTGGTTCCATCAATATATTCTCCGTTGCCTTCACTGGCAATATCGGACAATATCGTTTCATTGAGACGTGTGATCACCACTTCCCCCTGATTGTCTTTTTTCAAACTTTCGACCACCCCATTTCTTTTTATCGGAATGGGTGAGCCCTTGGTTTTACCTACGCCAATTGTAAATACTCTAATACCATTTTGTGTGGCATACTCAACGGCATCGATTGTCGAACTTTCTGAATGGTCCTCACCATCGGATACAATAAATAATACCCTATTGGTCTGCTCATCATCATCATAATAGGTACTGGCAAGATCAATGGCGGCATTGATCGCCGTTCCTTGCGAAGACAGCATATTGGTGTTCATGCTCTGCAAAAACATCTTGGCAGCTCCGTAATCTGTTGTAATGGGCAACTGGGGATAAGCTTGACCCGCATAGGCAATAATTCCAATTCTGTCACTGGTCAATTGGTTGATAATCTCTGAAACCAATCTTTTTGCTTTTTCCAAGCGGTTTGGGGCTATGTCCTCGGCCAACATACTTTTTGAAACGTCGACAGCGAATACAATATCGACCCCTTCGCGTTTAACTGTTTCCAGTTTTGTGCCGATTTTCGGATTGACCAATCCCAAGATTAAAAAAGTGAGCCCCAACAAAAGAAAAATCAACTTTAAAGCTGGTTTGAATATGGATTTGTTTGGAGCTAATCTTCGAAGCAATTTGGCATCGGCAAATTGTCGCTGTGTCTTTTTTTTCCAAACTTGAAGAAAGAAAAAAGCCAGGGCCATTACCGGGATGATGGCCAAAAGATAGAAATATGCTTTTTCGTCAAGCTGAATCATAGATTATATAAAACTTTTAAAGATTGAGTTTCGCAACCCCCATTCCAACAAGAGCAATACTCCTGCCAATAATATCAGTGGCCTAAACTTTTCTTCGTATTTATAATATTTGAATTCTTCAATCTCGGTTTTTTCGAGTTTGTTGATTTCATCATAAATTTCTTCCAATTTCTCATTATCGGTTGCTCTAAAATATTTTCCTCCTGTAACATCGGCAATCTCTTTGAGAAGGTTTTCATCGATTTTCACTTGTTGCATCCCATACCTAAAAGTACCATCTCTTTTATAGCCTATCGGGGTCAATGCATTTCCATTTGTTCCCAATCCGATGGTATAAGTTTTGATTCCAAATTCCACTGCCAAATCTGCGGCGGTCGAAGGTTCAATAAAACCAGAATTGTTTACGCCATCAGTCAACAGAATAATCACTTTGCTTATAGCCTTGCTCTCTTTTAATCGATTTACAGAGGTGGCCAATCCCATACCAATGGCAGTGCCATCTTCCAATTCGCCATAAGATATTTCCCGAAGGGCACTTAAAACGATTGACTTATCGCTTGTGATAGGGGTTTTGGTATAGCTTTCGCCAGCATATCCCACCAATCCGATACGATCATTGGGCCTTTGTTTGATGAAATCTCCTGCTACGTCCTTCAGTGCTGAAAGCCTATTGGGCTTCAAATCTCTGGCCAGCATACTTGATGAAACATCAATGGCCATAACAATATCAATTCCCTTTGTCGTTTTGGTTCGGGTTGATATGTCTTCGGTCTGGGGTCGGGCCAAAGCGGTAATTATTGCCGCCAAAGCCAGAAGGCGAAGCACAAACAGTAGCGGTTTAAGTTTGGAGGCCAAACTGCCCACTGTGAATCCTTTGATGCTCGAAATTTTTAGCGAGGCCATTTCCTCCTTCCGTTTGAAAAAATACCATAGCAAAGCCATTGGAAGCAATAAGAGCAACCAAAAAAACTGAGGGTTTGCGAATTCTATATTTTCAAACATTTATACTTGTGTTTTTACATCTAATGAGCTCAATATTCTTGTCACTATTTCTTCAGCATATTCATCTCCATCTTCCCATGTTAGGGCTATTTGTTGGATAAATCCTTTGCCTCCGAACAAAAGAATATTGTATTTCAATCTTTTCGATTTTTGGGTGGCAGGATTTTTAAAATTTCCTGATCCGAACATTTTAAATCCCGCAACACCTGATTTGGTCGTGAATTCCTCCTGCTTGGTTATGATGTTTTTTATGCCCAGCTGTTCAAAAATCCCAAGTGCAGAGCCAATAGCACCTTCAAAATCTGGGTCTCCTTGGTTGTTTTTAAACATGACAGATGTACTACTTATGGAAAAATGTTGAAAATAGCTGCCATAGGTAAAAGTTTGCATGTCTTGAATGCTGTCCAAAACCTGTTGTGGCAATTCAACCTCCTGTCTAACCAGAACATCTGGAGTTTCCAAATCAATAGGCGGATAACCGTATGAACTTGCTACCCATTCACTTTCTAAAAGCTCTTTGGTGGGATGCCCAATAACGGTATCCTTAACTTCTTTGAATCCATAGTAGGCTACAGAAAATGCACCTCCCAAAAATAAAACTCCGATAAAGATGGCAGCTGCCCAATAGATTTTTTTACGCTGCTTTTTCTTGGCAAGCTCTTCCAGATATTCTTCTGTAAGCATCAATTCTTCTTCTGTAGGCTCAGGAAGTGCATCATGGGTTTTAACCACAATCTGCTCAACCATTTTTCTATCTTCTTCAGCTACCGTAGTGGGGGGTTTTGATTTGGCAAATTTGACCAAATCTGCGGTTTCCAATATTTTTTGAAATTGGGTAATGGTGTCATTTTCCAATTTGAGTTCTCCAGCATCTTTTAGCATTTCCAATTTGGCGATTAATTGCCCTGTAGTGCTTTCCAATGCGGAAACATGTACGTCCTCTTCTAGATACGAACGTACAATGTCGGTAAGTTCTGAATAGTATTTTTTGTACTCATCTTGGATGAGGTATCTGGAATTCTCTAGCCTTTTTAATTCCAACAATGCACGATCATATGGAGGAAGCAAAGCTTCTTTTTCCTCCTCTGTCATTGGTTTTTTTCTTAAATAGAACCAATAGACCAATCCACCAACAATTAAAAGTCCCAACAGGATAACAAGAATCCACTTCCATATTTTGGCATAGCTTTTTTCGACCTGGATCAACGGTTTTATGTCGAACATTTTCTGTTTGGTGGTATCGACCACCACATCGGCTACTTTAATATGGAACGAATCCGTGAAAAAGGGCTGTTCGTTTATGGCGATACGTTGCGAAGGAATGGTGTAGGCGCCGCTGTCAAATTGTGTAAGAGCATATACTTTTTGAAGAACGACCTTGTTTTTATTCTTTACCGTATCCTTCATGATGGCCTCGACGGTTTCTAAGGGAGAAAATGTTTGCCCTTCTGGAAAATGAACAATGTTTAAGGAATCTGTTTCAACCGTGATGGTATATTGAATCTGTTCTCCAATTTTAATGGAGGTCGTATCAATCTGGGAAGATACTTCGGAATCATCTTGCGAAAATCCTATAACAGGAATAATTAAAAACAAAAGAGCCCAAGCCACTGATAATAAATGGCCATGCAGCTTCTCAAATTTTGTTTTTCCTATTTCTGGCATTATCCTCTTCGTTTAAAATAGCCCAACAATTTTTTCACGTAGCTCTCGTCCACCCTACAACTAATCACCCCAGAACCTGATTTTTTGAATGAATCTTGAAAATAGTCCACTTTCTCTTGATGAAATTTACCATAGGCATTTCGCACTTTTTTGGAACGTGTATTTATTAATTGTAACAACCCTGTTTCCGCATCCTGCATCTGCACCATGCCCAAATTGGGAATTGACGCTTCACGCTCATCAAAGACCCTGATACCGGTAACATCATGTTTGTTGCCTACAATGCGAAGCGTATTATCATAATGATCTGCGATAAAATCTGAAAGAACAAAGACAATGGCTTTTTTCTTCATCACATTGGTCAGAAACTTTAGAGCTTCGGCAATATTGGTCTCACTACTTTTCGGCGAAAACTCAAGAAGTTCCCGAATGATTCGTAGTACGTGACTTTTGCCTTTTTTGGGAGGAATAAAGAGTTCCACTTCATCAGAAAACAGGATCAAACCCACTTTATCATTGTTCTGCATGGCTGAAAAAGCCAAGGTGGCAGAAATTTCTGTTATGACTTCCTTTTTGAACTGGTTTGATGTTCCAAAGAGCTCTGACCCGCTCACATCAACCATTAACATCATGGTAAGTTCGCGTTCTTCTTCGAAGACCTTTACATAAGGTTCGTTATATCGAGCGGTAACATTCCAATCTATGGCCCGGACATCATCACCAAATTGATATTGCCTAACTTCACTAAAGGTCATACCCCTACCTTTAAAGGTAGAATGGTACTCCCCACCAAAAATATGGTCGGAGAGACGTCTCGTCTTTATCTCAATTTTACGTACCTTCTTAAGTAGCTCTTTTGTATCCATTTGGCTCAAGGAAATATGTTGCTCTTGTCACGTTGAAAGCTGGTCAGCTGTTGGAACAAGAAATGTTGAACCCTAAGGTACTTCTACCTCGTTTACAATCTTGTTAATAATCTCCTCTGAAGTGATATTCTCAGCTTCGGCTTCATAGGTTATTCCGATACGGTGTCTAAGCACGTCGTGAACAACTGCTCTAACGTCCTCAGGAACAACATACCCCCTTCTTTTTATGAATGCGTAGCATTTGGAGGCATTGGCCAAATTGATGCTTCCCCTTGGAGAGGCACCAAAACTGATTAGGGGTTTGAGGTCTTCTAGATTGTATTTTTCTGGATAACGGGTAGCGAATACCAAATCCAAGATATATTTTTCAATTTTTTCATCCATGTAGACATCCTGTACGGCTTTTTGCCCACTTAGAATTTGTTTCAAAGTCACCACTGGTTTAATGGGTTCGTTTGATCCACTCAAATTTTGTCTGATAATCAACTGCTCCTCATTAAGTTTTGGGTAGTCGATCACAGTTTTGAGCATAAAACGGTCTACTTGAGCTTCTGGCAGAGGATATGTTCCCTCTTGTTCTACCGGGTTTTGCGTTGCCATTACCAGGAAAGGAGCATCCAACTTAAAGGTTTCATCACCGATGGTAACTTGCTTTTCCTGCATGGCCTCAAGCAGGGCAGATTGCACTTTAGCGGGAGCTCTGTTAATTTCATCAGCTAAGACAAAATTTGCAAAAATGGGACCCTTTTTAATGGAGAAGTCGTTCTCTTTAATGTTATAGATCATAGTTCCAACCACATCGGCAGGTAGTAGATCAGGCGTAAACTGAATTCTGCTAAAATCACCTTTTACCGCTTTTGCCAGTGTGTTAATGGCCAAGGTTTTGGCAAGCCCCGGTACACCTTCCAGCAAAATATGGCCCTTGCCCAAAAGACCGATCAGCAAGCGTTCTACCATATGTTTTTGACCAACAATGGCCTTGTTCATCTCGTGTGTAAGGAGGTCAATAAAAGCACTTTCCTTGGCAATTTTTTCATTCACAGCACTAATATCAATAGTAGTGTTTTCTTCCATACAAATTATAATTGTAAAGTGTTAACGTCAGTGTTTTTCTAAGAAGTGCAAAATGAAAATTTATTTAAAATCCACCTGTTAATTAATGGTTAAAAAAAACGCTGAACCCCCAGTTTTGTGAAGGATTTAAGGGTTTAATTTTATAATTTCACCCTTTATGCAACATACAGATAACTATTCGAGAATTATGGTTTGATTCTGATGTTCTATTCAAAATATAAAAATGAGCGAGAAAAGAACGGTCTTTATTACGGGAGCGACAAGTGGTATAGGCAAAGCTACGGCTGAATTATTGGCCAAACATGGATTTAATCTGATTCTTTGTGGACGGAGGAAAAACAGACTTGCGGTTCTAAAAGAACAATTGGGTAAAACTGCCAAGGTCCACACCCTAAATTTTGATGTTCGCGACAAAGCAGCCGTTCATAGATCAGTTGAAAGCTTACCTGCTGAATTTTCACAAATAGACATCTTGATCAACAATGCTGGAAATGCCCATGGTCTGGATTATATAGATCAAGGGAGTACCGATGATTGGGATGCCATGTTGGACATTAATGTAAAGGGATTGCTTTACGTGTCCAACGCTATATTGCCAGAAATGGTGAAACGAAAAGCGGGTCATATCATCAATATAGGATCTACTGCAGGGAAAGAGGTGTACCCCAAAGGCAATGTGTATTGTGCCAGCAAGCATGCGGTGGACGCCATCAACCAAGGGATGCGCATAGACCTGAATGAACATGGGATACGAGTGGGTGCGATAAATCCAGGGTTGGTAGAGACAGAATTTAGCGATGTTCGATTTAAAGGGGATTCAAATATAGCCGGCAAGGTTTATCAGGGATATCAACCATTGAAACCAGAAGATATTGCCGAAATCATCCATTTCACCATCACCAGACCCAATCATGTTAACATAGCGGACTTGGTGGTAATGCCAACTGCACAAGCCAGCAGCACTATTGTGAAAAAAGAGCTATGATCAACAAACGCTTATTGGTCAAAAATCTTTTGGCGCATAATGATGAGAACAGTTTTTACGACAAAAAACGGTTTATTTCCATTGGTGAAAAGGAAGGTAAGGCCAAGTTTTTAAAGCATGTTTGTGCTTTGGCCAACAGCAACCCAAAAAACAACTCATTTATTGTGGTTGGGGTTGAAGATGCCGACAACGAAATTGTAGGGGTCGATTTTTTTGATGACAGCAAAATTCAAAACTTGGTGAACGCCTATTTGGATAATCCCCCCATAATTTCTTATGAAAACATTCCATTTCCGCACTTACCCGAAGGAAGGGTTGTGGGCTTGGTGACCATAAAATCAAATGGTAAAGTATGTGCCCTTAGAAAAAACATATGGAAGTATTACGGCGGAGCTGTATTTTTCAGGGAAGGAAGCATCAGTTTGCCAAAAGCATTCGATATTGAATTGAAAGATATTAATTCGGAAGCCGTAGCTATCATAGAACAGCATGCTCGAAACAATATTGAACTGACATTGGATGCAGTAATCGATTTCATCAACACACGACATGCCGATTTAACCCGGGACTACAAGGTATTCAAAGAGCAATTTGTGGTCTGTTGGGCTGGGAACAAGAAAACCATTAAGGATAAAATATATTATTCCAGAGTAGATATTGAATTGATCAACGAACAGGTTAAACTATTTTATTCTGCCCTAGATGAAATTACAATAACCTATAATGAAGATTCTTTTAGTATGATGGAATTTGTGCAGTTGGGGTTGGGTGCGCAGCAAAAGTATTACCCTTTGGAAGAGATGGTGATTACCTTTTCTGAAAATGGAAAGTATAGAATTGATAGCAAGTTGGTTTTTGAGCCTCCTCAATATGACAAAAAAACCTTGCATCATGTATTGAATTCGAACAACTCGATCATGCAAAAACTTGAAAAAAGAATCGACCTGAACAAAACTGAGACGGAGGATTTAAATCACCTACCGGCCACATATCTTATTTGCTATTTAAACGGATTTGAGGAAGCTAGGGAACAAATGGAACGGGCTCGACCCATATTAAAGGCCGATTATAAAAAGGTGTATCGTTCATTAAAAGAATCTTTGCGAATACTTAGAAAGGTTCGATACAACTAGCCCTTCATTAACCACATAAGTTGATAAGGGTCTAATCGCAGTAAGCCGCTTTTTAATGGGACTTTTTTATTGGAAACCAGGTTTTTTGGTTCTCCTTTGGTAAAATATCCGAGTTTGGAAATCCATCGGGACTGCACAACCTGTTCTTTTTCATCAAAATTGCATAATACTAATAGCCCTTCCCTTTCGCTTGTTCGTTCAAAGGCAAAAATATGATCATTGCCGGTATGATGAATGACTAAATTGTTATCGTCAGCAAAAACAGAATGTTTTTTTCTAATGGCTATCAATTTTTGTACGGCATTAAATATTTGGGATTGCGGAAGCTTTTTATCATTTAAGTTGGCAACCATATCCCAATTTTGTTTGGGACGATTTACCCATCTGTTATCATCCTTTTTATCGGTTTCTTCCAAAAAAGAATAATCGTTGAGGGTCCCTATTTCATCCCCGCCGTAGATAAGCGGAATACCACCATATGCGAGAACAATGCCGTATAACAATATCATTTTTGATACAGCTTCTTGGATCAAAACCTTATCTTTTTTGGCGAGGCCTTTTTCCAGACCAAGCAAAGAGGTCGCACTGCCCGTGATTCTGCCATCACCAGTTTTTGGATTGTACATGAAAAGTAATCCGGTAGCAGGGGACCAATCCAATCGTTGACAATAATAATCCAGTAAAAATTTACGGTGCAATTGCGGGTTCCATCCAATTTCTCGAATAAAACCATCGTCATACCCCAGACCGATATCATCATGGCATCTGATATAATTGATCCAGGTACAATCGTTGGGTTTTTGGGGAACATTGGTAAGGCTCTTGTACAATAAAAGCGTTTTTTTGGTGGCTATGGAGTTCCAAAGCAAAGCCATTAACGAAGCATTATAGGCAATTTCACATTCGTTGCCTTTTGTGCTTTCCTGTCCGAAATATTTCACAATCTCTTTTGGTGCTACAATGGCCTCTGCCAAAAAAATCGCACCCGGAGCTATTATTTGTAGGCACATTCTGAACAGGGAAATCAAAGTATGGGCTTCAGGAAGATTTTGTGAAATGGTTCCCATTTTTTTCCAAAGAAATGCCAAGGCATCAAAACGTACGATATCGACTCCTTGGTTGACCATTTTAATGAGATTGGTCAACATTTCCAAAAAAACCTCTGGGTTGGAATAGTTTAAATCCCACTGATAATTATTGAAAACGGTCATTACCCATCTTTTCATCTCAGGATCATAGGTGAAATTCCCAGGAGAAGTTTCAGGAAACACTTCAGGCAGCGATTTTTCAAATGCCTTAGGCACTGTATCATCGGCATAGGTGTAATAATAATCTTGATATTTTTTGTCACCTGCCCTTGCTTTTTTTGCCCAAGTAAACTCATCCGATGTATGGTTGACCACAAAATCCAACATCAAAAACATATCTTGTTTTCTAAGCTCTTGGGTCAGATTTAAAAGATCTTTGGATGAACCATATTGTTTGGCCACCCCATGGTATTTGTTCACGGCATAACCCCCATCATTTTCCCCGGTTGGACGAGGCGTAATGGGCATTAAATGCAATAAGTTGATTCCTAAATCTTTCAAGTATGGTATTTTGGACTGTAGCCCCTTCAAATCTTTGTTGAAATGCTCCACGTAGAGCTGCATTCCCACCATTTTTTCAGATTGATACCAATTACCACTTTCCAGTCGATTTAAATCTTGAATTTTCAATTCGTCTGGTCGGGACTGGAAAAGTTTAGGAAGCAATACCATCAATTTTTGAAAGTGATTGCTCTCAGTTTCCTTTGGGTAAAGTTGGTGGAACAAACGTTGGACTAGACCTAAGTTTGCCGCTAAACGAAGGTCGAAAAACTGTTTGGAGCTTTTCTTGTGGCCCATCGCAGCCGTTAACCTATGAACAGAGGCTTGATTCATAAGGCTTCCAGTTCCGATTTCGTGGGAAGCGCCACGATCGCCCCGTAATTTGTTGTGGTAATTGCTCCTGCCTTATTTGCCTGCTCAACCATTTTTAGGAGCAGATCATAATTTTCAAAAACTTGGTCAAAGTTGTCCAGATTGGCAATTTGGTATAAAAGGCAGCCAATAAATGCATCTCCTGCACCTGTAGTATCAACAGGTTTTACAACAATACTTGGCACCATTTTTTTTGAACCGCCCATGCTTAGCAATGTCCCTTCTTTGCCCAAAGTAACGGTAATAATTCTTGCTCCAACACCGTGAAGTTTTTCACAAGCTTCATGAACATCTTCTTTCCCTGACAGAATTTGTGCTTCCTCCAGACTGAACTTGCACAAATGCGATTTTTCAACGAAGGGCATGCATTTTTTAATAAACTGCTGCTCGCTGCCTTTCCATAGATCCTGTCTGAAGTTTGGGTCAAAACTGATAAACATTTCCTTGGTAAGTGCGTCAAACAAATATTTGCCATAGGTTTTCTCCAAGGCACCACCCAAAAGCGCAGTTGCGGCTCCAAGATGCATCAAATTACCTTTAAAATTTTTCCGGAGAGCAGGGTCATAGGTCAATTCCTTGTCGGCACCCCGACTGAAGACAAAATCACGTTCGCCGTCTTCCGCCAATGAAACAAAAGCCAAAGTGGTGAAGGTATCACTGGTTTGGGCCATGGAAACATCTACGCGTTGTTCCTTAAGAACATTAAGCAAAAAATTGCCAAATGGATCATTGCCCACACTGCCAATAAAAAAACTTTTTCCGCCAAGTTTGGAAATGGCACAGGCTACGTTGGCAGGTGCACCGCCGGCTTTTTTTGTGAAAGTGATTGCCTTGGAAAGATCACTTCCCTGTTTTTCGGCAACAAAATCTATTAATAACTCCCCTACGCAGAATACTTTTTTCATTTTCTTGATTGGAATAGTACAATGTACACAGAAATTTAGTCCATAACCAAAAATTTAAATTGGTTTTATGGCGTTCAAATTCTCAACGCCTGCCCAAAACTTTACCTTTATTTATCATATTACATTTCCTTTGTAAGTATTATTGCAAAAAATTTCTAGATGCGAACATTGGTTGTGGGAGATGTCCATTCAGGCTTAAGAGCATTAGAACAGCTGTTGGAGAAGGCTAATGTAAATGAGAAAGATCACCTAGTTTTCTTAGGAGATTATGTTGACGGATGGAGTATGGCAGTGGAAACCGTGGATTTCTTGATCGATTTGAAATCAAGTCATAACTGCACCTTTATCAGAGGAAACCACGATGAGCTTTGCAGACATTGGTTATTGACCAAGGAAGAAAACCCACAATGGCTTGCCCATGGAGGTAAGGCAACCCGTGATTCTTATCTTAAAGCCAACAGGGAAAAATGGGATGCACATCTTGAATTTTATGCCGGATTGAAGAACTATTTTTTAGATAGTAACAATCGGCTATATCTTCATGCGGGTTATACCAATTTAAAGGGAGTGGATTTTGAATATTTCGATCAACTGTTTTATTGGGACAGAACTTTATGGGAATTGGCCAAGGCTTTGGATCCAAAATTAAAACCAGAAGATCCTAATTTCCCCAAAAGATTGACCCACTACAAAGAGATTTTTATTGGTCATACACCTATTTCAAAAAAAACCATTACTGTTCCCCAAAGAGGTGCTAACGTATGGAATATTGATACGGGAGCTGCCTTTATGGGTCAGCTTACCATGATGGATGTTGAATCAAAGGAATTTTGGCAAAGCGACCCTGTTCACACATTGTATCCTGGGGAAAACGGGAGGAACTAAAATTTACCTGATTTGTGTTTTATTTGCCATTTGGCCAATTCTTCCCATTGGCCTTTATAGGCCATTTTGGCTTGCATAGGCCATGAAGCGGGGTCATGTATTCGATACCTTTTGCCCGCAGAGGTTAAAACTTCTTGGCATTTTACGGTAGAGGTCTCGGACAGCGCTTTCCAAGTTTTTATCCCGTGATTATGAAATAAACCCTGGATTTTTGGCCCTATTCCCTCTACAAGGGTAAGGTCGTCTTCTTTTATTTTTTTTCCGAATGCCGCTTTTGCGGCCACAGCATCAAAACCATCTGCTGTCGACGTTGAAACAATTTTGGTTTTTGATGAGGCAACTGCTGCATATTGTTCTTTTTGACAAGCTTCCAACTTGGCTTGAAGGCTTTCGTTCTCGCTTTGGAGCTTCTCTATTTCCTCATTGGAAGAATTTTTTGCTTTTCCCCAATAAGAACCTATAATTCCGCCCATGAGTCCGACTAAAACCACCAGGGCCCAATACCAAATATTAATGTGTTCAAAATCCATTGTTATGGGGTTATTTTTAGCTGTCTTTACCCACAAAGTATTAAAAAAATGCTAAAAAATGGAGATTACATCCAAGAATGTGAGCTTCTTAAGAAGAAACTTGGTGAAACCACACAATGCATATTAACTAATAATGAACAAAAAGAAACCAATCATACAATTTTTTTGACCAGTGATACCAACACCTGTTCAGAATAGGGGAATTATGCAGAAATTTGGACTATATATTAGGTAAGGAACCCTATTTCTCCCGACGAAGTTCCGGCATTGAAGTAGGGTTTAATTTTTAAGTTTGAGTTAGTTAAGTTGGTTTTATAAAACCGCCTATTTTCAGGTTCGTCGAAAGTAGGCGGCTTTGTTTTTTATAGATCAAACTTTATTCCCTGTGCTAACGGAAGTTCTGTAGTGTAATTGATAGTATTGGTTTGTCTCCTCATATAAACTTTCCAGGCATCTGAACCACTTTCGCGGCCACCACCAGTTTCCTTCTCACCTCCAAAAGCTCCTCCTATTTCAGCTCCTGAGGTACCAATATTTACATTGGCGATACCGCAGTCACTACCAGAAGCAGATAAAAAACGTTCGGCCTCTCTAAGATTATTGGTCATAATCGCTGAAGAAAGACCTTGTACAACACCATTTTGTTGAGCAATGGCATTTTCCACATCACCGGAATATTTCAATAGGTACAAAATGGGGGCAAAAGTTTCCTCCTGAACAATTTCAAAAGAGTTTGCTGCTTCAACAATGGCTGGCTTTACATAACAACCACTTTCATAGCCTTCGCCGGAAAGCACTCCTCCTTCAACCAAAATGTTTCCACCTTCATTCTTGGCTTTTTCAAGCGCTTTGGAATACATATCCACGGCATCGGTATCGATAAGTGGACCAACATGATTGTTCTCATCGAGAGGGTTGCCAATACGTAATTGTTTATAGGCGTCGGTAATTGCTGTTTTTACCTGATCATAAATAGATTCATGTATAATAAGTCTACGTGTTGAGGTACAACGCTGACCGGCAGTACCAACAGCACCAAATACAGCACCAATTACCGTCATTTTGATGTCGGCTTCCGGCGTAACTATAATGGCATTGTTACCGCCAAGTTCCAAAAGGGATTTCCCGAGTCTAGCTGCGACTGCTTGGGCAACAATTTTTCCCATTCTTATTGAACCTGTAGCCGAAACTAAAGGAATTCTTTTATCGTTGGTCATATACTCCCCAACTTTATAATCTCCATTGATAAGGCAAGAAATTCCTTCCGGAAGGTTGTTTTGTTTTAAAATATCAGCAATAATGTTTTGGCAAGCAACACCGCATATCGGAGCCTTTTCTGAAGGTTTCCAAACGCAAACATCACCACATATCCATGCTAATGCCGTATTCCAGGCCCAAACCGCAACCGGGAAGTTGAAGGCAGATATTATGCCCACAATACCTAGCGGATGGTATTGTTCGTACATTCTGTGGCCTGGTCTTTCGGAGTGCATGGTCAAACCGTGCAATTGTCGTGAAAGGCCAACAGCGAAGTCACAGATATCAATCATTTCTTGAACTTCACCTAATCCTTCTTGGTAGGATTTTCCCATTTCATAGGAAACCAATTTTCCTAAAGGTTCTTTTAGCTCACGAAGCTTGTCCCCAAACTGTCGTACGATTTCTCCCCGTTGGGGAGCAGGCATTAAACGCCATTCTGCAAAAGCTGAAGACGCAGCATCCATAACTTTTTCATAATCTTCTTTGGAAGTGGTTTTTACTTTGCCGATAAGGGCACCATCTACAGGAGAATACGATTCAATAATCTCACCTGAACCAAAGTTTTCGGAACCTGTAGAGGTTCCGTTGTTTACTTCTGTTAGCCCAAGTTGTTTTAGGGCTTCGGCTATTCCAAAAGCCGTTGCAATTTTTGACATTTATAACTTTTTAAGTATGAATTGTTATATTTTTCAAAACTACGAATAATACCAGAGAGCGAAACTAAGATTTTTAAAGGAAATGGGACAATAGCAAAAGCACAATTCCGATAAGCGCGGGAAGTGCTTGTACAGTAAATATTTTTTTGGAAGCGGTCACGGCACCAAATACCCCGGCCACAGCTACACATCCTAAAAAGAATAGGGCAACGTAGAGTTGCCACTCTTGATTTTCAATCAACAAGGACCAAATTAATCCAGCAGCCAAAAAGCCATTGTACAAACCTTGGTTGGCTGCTAATGTTTTGGTAGGCTCAAAGAGATGTTCTGGTAATGAGCGAAAAACTTTTTTGGCTTTGGTGGTCCAAGCAAACATTTCCAACCATAAAAAATACAGATGCAAGATGGCAACTAATACGATAAAGAATTTTCCGGCTATAAGCATATTTAATCTTTTGCTATAAATCGTTCATCAACAGGCATAACAGTACCACAATTGTCACAGGTTCGAAGTTCTTCGGAACCATAAAAATATTCGAAATGGCCCAAAAAATCTTTTTCAATATCGTGCAAGGTAAAATAGGCCTCATACAATTTATGATTACAGTTATCACAAAACCACAACAAACCGTCATCCACGTTCATCTCTGCCCGTTTTCTTTCCACTACCAAACCAATGGACCCTTTATGTCGCACTGGCGAATGGGGAACCTTGGCCGGATGTAAATACATATCACCAGGCCCTAAGGTCATCGTCTTTTTTTGTCCATCCTCTTGAATATGTACCTCAATATTACCTTCCAACTGGTAAAAGAGCTCTTCAGTTTCATTGTAATGGTAATCTTTTCGGGCATTGGGACCGGCTACGATCATCACAATATAGTCACCGGCTTCTTTGTAAAGATTCCTGTTGCCGACCGGAGGCTTTAAGGTATCCCGGTTTTCTTCTATCCACTTGTTCAGATTAAATGGTGGTTGAATTGCCATTTTGCAATGATTTTGTGAAAGGTATAAAAATCCTTTTTTGAAACATAGGCTTTAATAAAAAAGACCCGCTATTTGCATATCTTTTTAGCACTAATATAACTACTGCCTTAAGGGTTGTTGGATTCTATCTTCATGAATATTTGGGTAAAATATGGTCTCCCATCTTTATCCAATTGCACGCTTAAGGTAGTATGTGTAAAGGCTTTTTCAAGGGTTTCTTTATGCGATGTACTGTTGAGCCATCCTTCAACGACCAGTGCTGCCGAGGAATAAAATCTAGCCACATTTTCGCCTACCTCTACCGCATTGATTTCTGTAGCTATGTCAGATGCCCGGGCATCAAAATTATCATGGCTCAATTTGTTTTTGGAAATCATGTAGGTGTTATGCTCTTGTGCATACTTATAAGACGAAGGACTAGAAATTAAAGCAGAAACTCCTATGGAGGAACGATGTTCGTTGACCATATCCAAAACCGCTTCTTCCATTTTGGAAGCATCGATTACTACCTTTTCGTTACCAGGAAACGAGCCTGAGAGATCGGTCTGCTCTTCAACTGAGGAAGATTTGCTGCATGTGCTGAGCACCACCACGGATGCCGCAGCTAAAAAAGCGTAATATAATTTTTTCATTTTCGAGGGCAATCATTGGGATTTGTTCTCTAATCCCATGTGTTCTAGGGCCTAAGCTAGAAGAGGAATATGCTTTGACCATAAATCATCCGCAGGAGGTGCAATTAATCCGTCGAGCTGCATTAAACCCCTATTAAATACCAAAAAGTTCGATATAGTGAATCCCATTCATCGGGAAAAACATACCGTTTATGTGACGCTTATGGTCGTGTTTTAGATGATGTCCAAAGACCGATTATGAAAAGTTACTCTTCGTCTGAAATAGGTTTATTATTCTCTTCTTTCAGGACAAGATCAAAAACGAAAGCACCAATTTCCTTTACCGGCTCGTAGAAGATGGATTCTTTCTTGGTTTCCTCATTTACAAAGTTGAAAGAATCGGTAAGTCGTTCGAAAAAGATGAGCAAAGCTCCGATAATGATGGCAACTTTTAAAGTGCCAAATACCCCACCTGCCAGTTTGTTTAAAAATCCGAGCATGGCAAAATCTGCAATTTTTGTCAAAAATTTTCCAGCAAAATGGACCAAGAGGACAATAGCAAAAAAAGTAATCAAAAAAGCAGTGATATTGATGTATGTTTCGCTCCAATCAAAACGTTTTGCCAGGGAGTTCCCAATAATGTATGAAAAATGGATAGCCCCATAAATTCCTCCTATAAGCGCGACCAGCGAAGCAATTTCAACAAAAAGACCATTTTTTAGTCCCTTGTATAACCCCCACACCAAAAGAATTCCTATAACAATATCCAAAAACTCCATACCTCGGTTTTAAACAAATATAGGATATTGATTTGTACCTTTGGAACTCCTAAATGCATGTATGTCCAGAGACGATAAACTTAAGGAACGATGGGAATTTTTGGTTGAAAAATTGTCCATGCAATTTTCTGATGGCGACCCTTTGGATTTGGATGGCATGATTTATTTAGTGGGCGTTCAAGAATTGGGAAAACTGCATAGAAGTTTTAAAAAAGATGAGAAGGTCAATTTGATGCATATCGCCATTTGCAGGTTGCTGGAACCATATGGCTATTATGATTTTGATTTTTTTGACGATGATGGTTGGCCACATTATAAAATAAAAGAGCAATTACCACCACTAAAGGCAGGTGAGCAGGCCGTTCTAATGAAAGAAGCATTGGTTCACTATTTTGTGGAAAAGGAATACATTAAATAAATGGAGTTACAGAAGCCCTATTACGCCGTAATTTTTACAAATACCCGAACCGAAGGCGATAACGGATATTCCCAAATGGCGGATGATATGGAAAAATTGGCCAAAGAGCAGCCGGGTTTTTTGCACTACGAAAGTGCTCGTGACGAACTGGGAATTACTATAAGTTATTGGGAGAATTTAGAGGCGATTGCCAATTGGAAAGCAAATATGGACCATAAAGTTGCCCAAAGAAAGGGAATCAAAGACTGGTATTCGTGGTACAAGGTTCGAATTTGTCTGGTGGAAAGGGAATATGAGTTCAACAAGCAGAATTGAGACAAACTTAATCTAGCTTGTTCCATGAAATATTCAAATTACCTTTTCCTTTTGCTCCAGCAGAATTAAACAGCTATGAAAAATAATATTAGATTTTCCAACCTAGATAGAAATGATGCCATTAAAAAACTTTCGGAAGAAGATTTCGATTTGGTGGTTATCGGAGGTGGTATTACTGGGGGAGGAATTGCTTTGGATGCTGCTTCAAGAGGAATGAAAGTGGCCTTGTTGGAAAAAGGGGATTTTGCATCCGGAACCAGCAGTAAATCAACCAAATTGATTCACGGAGGACTGCGTTACCTCAAACAATTCGACTTTTGGTTGGTGAAGGAAGTAGGTTCCGAAAGGGCGATTGTTCACAAATTGGCTCCCCATTTAGTGTTACCCGAAAAAATGTTGCTCCCATTGATCGAAGGAGGCTCCTATGGCAAATGGTTGACTTCAATTGGCTTAAAAGTGTACGATATTCTGGCCCAAGTAACTGGTGATGACAAACGTCAAATGTTAGAGAAAAAAGAGGCACTGAAACTTGAACCACTATTGCCGAGGAAGATTTTGAATGGAGCGGGTTATTATGCTGAATACCGAACCGATGATGCCCGACTTACCATCGAAAATATCAAAACTAGCCTTCAGTTTGGCGCTTCGGCGCTGAACTACGCCAAGGTCGTCGATTTTATATATGAAGAAGAAAAAGTTGTTGGGGTTAAGGTGAAAGATGAAGTTTCAGGCGATGAATTTCAAATAAAATCAAAGTATGTAATTAGCGCGGCCGGTCCGTGGGTAGACGAACTCCGAGGTGTAAACAAGTCCAAAAAGGGAAAACGTCTGCATTTGACAAAAGGAGCACATTTGGTATTCCCAAAGGACAAGCTTCCTGTGAAACAATCTGTCTATTTTGACATTCCTGATGGGAGAATGATGTTTGCCATCCCAAGAGGCAAAGTTACCTATGTGGGCACAACTGATACCAATTATGATTCCGATAAGGATAAAATCGATGTGGATTTAGCCGA
Source organism: Flagellimonas sp. S3867 (assembly GCF_014698935.1). GTDB lineage: Bacteria > Bacteroidota > Bacteroidia > Flavobacteriales > Flavobacteriaceae > Flagellimonas. The sequence goes on along the minus strand of NZ_JACVMN010000002.1, from coordinate 448,170 downwards.
TGCCATTTATCTGATTTCTGCAGTGAACAATATGTTCCCTTCCATTAACCTGGAAATGGACGATATTATTTCTTCTTGGGCCGGACTACGTCCGCTGATTCATGAAGAAGGGAAATCAGCCTCCGAATTATCGCGCAAAGATGAGATTTTTACTTCTGATTCTGGATTAGTGAGCATTGCAGGAGGAAAATTGACCGGCTATCGAAAAATGGCCGAACGGGTGGTGAACCGTATCGCCAAGAAAATGGAGGAGGACCATGAAATTGAAGTTGAACCTTGTGTTACCGATAAAATTCCACTCTGCGGAAGCGATTTTAAAAAATACAAACAAGTAAAAAAATACATTGCACAGGTGTTTGGGCAAATCAAGGAATATGGATTTACAGAATACGATGCTTGGTATTTGGTGACCACCTACGGTAAACAGACTGACACCATTTTGGAATATTACAATACTTTAGAACACGAAAATATCCATGTTCGGATGCTATGTGCCGAGACGCAGTTTGCTATTGACCATGAGATGGTAATCAACCCAATGGACTTTTTTATTAGGCGAACAGGACGATTATACTTTGACATTGATAGTGTTCGAAATTATATGGAACCCGTTCTGGAAGAATTCAAGAAAGCGTATGAGTATGATGAGGCACAAATTCAATCTTTCAAAGAAGACCTTTTGACAGCATTGGATTCCCATTCCAATTTTTCATTGGAACGGGCTTAAGATTTTAAGCCGACCATTTCCTGGGCCCATTCAACAATTAGGTTGATGGTGCCCTCATCCCATTTACCTGGTTTTCCCTCAAAGGAATTTTTCGGACTGTCATGAATGGTATTCCAATGATCCAATCCCGGATACTCGTGTAAAAGATGGTCTTTATGTCCACTTCGTTCCAAAACATCAATAATCATTTTGTTATCGAAGGAAGACATGATCCAATCATTGGTGCCACGCAAAATACGAACCGGAACTTTTAGTTTTTCCCATTGGCCGGCCAAATCAAAATTTTGTAGTTGCTGATAATAGGCTACCGGACGACCGTACATATGTGCTGCGGAGTGATAATTATAATCTGCAAGGGCAGGATATGCATCAACCACTTCTTGATACGTCTTTTTTTCAATGAGCATCCCATAATATAAGGGGATGTAATATTTATTCATTTTTTGTACTATCTCGGATTCGCTATTACCCCTGAATTGTAGCAAGCGACGTTCAATTTCAAGCATGTGTTCATACCATGTCTTAAAAAACGTCCCATCGGAAATTACACCGGCCAAATCAAATTCATTCGCAAATAGCGGGGCAAGGGCGCTGCCCATACTTGATCCGTAAACAATGATTTTGGAAGTATCCACATAAGGTTTAGTCTTTAGTTTTTTAATGGCGGCTCGGAAGCCTTCGATATCCGTTTTAAAATCAGATTGACTACAATCACCCTCACTATCGCCAACACCTGCTTTTTCAATGCGCATAACCACCATTCCCGATTTTTCGACCAAATCCTTAATGGTCTGTACCCAATTTCCTTTTCTTCCCGGATACGTTTCAATGCTTGAACAACTTAACCCTCCAATTAAAACTATGGCTGGTTGTTTTCCAGATTTTTTAGGTTTGGTAATAATGATGCGCTGTGTAATCCCGTAAGTACTTGTTATTTCTTCATAATAGGTGTCCAATCCTGGATGATTTTCCTTTTCCAAAGGATTAAATTGAACCATGGCCTCTACCACTTCACCATTTCGGATTGCTTTTATTTTGGTGCGCTTGTTTGCCCTCAGCCCGTAGGAAACCTCGCTCCAAACCTCTTCATCAGAAATTGGGATTGCATCAACTTCGATAATAACATCATTGGCTAAGAAATTTGCTTTTCCAAGTGGAGAATTGGTTTTTACTTCCATGATTTTGGAGCCCGGAAGACCTCCTTCTGGTCCTTTTATTTTGGCTTCCCACGAGCTTCTTCTTCCTAAAATTTGAGAACTAACCGTCAAAGTTGAAAATAAGGCAAGAACACATATTACAAATAATCCGTTTTTTGATTTCATGCTGATGATTTAAGTTTTCTTTAAAATTAGATTGCCTATTTTTAGATAAGGGACAATTTATACGAAGGGAACTGTTTTTTATGCCAATGAAGCTTAGGCAATGATTTGAAATTTATAGCACGTGAAATCAGCCAATAATTTTAACCTATTTAATTCAAGAGTGGCGACACATGCCATTTTTTGGGTGCTCTATTATGTGCTTTTTGGATTGATTTGGGTAGGAGAGGAAGGCTATTTAGCCTCTTTTTATTTGGAATTTATTTTGCTGCCCATTCGAATATTGGCAGTTTATTTTACCATTTATTTTCTATTACCTCGGTTTTTGTTGAAGCGAAAGTTTAAGGAGTTTTTTACAGGTTATGCCATTGCCTTAATTTTGGGAGGCATTCTTCAACGCATTTTCATCCACCTTTTTTATGAAGAATTGTTATTGAATGATTCTAGCTCAGGATTGTTCAGTATAATGATGTTGGTGAGGGCCATTATTTTGATAAATACCACAGTTTTATTGGTGCTGGGGGCAAAATTGTTCCAATTGTGGGCGATTGAACATGAAAAAAACAAGGGTCTCGAATCTGAAATCTTGGAAATTCGCTCCAACAGAAAAACCCATCGTGTACCTATAGAAAACATTCTTTTTGTTGAAGGTCTTGGAAATTATGTGACCTATCATTTAGCCGATAAATCGAAGATTACCAGTTATGGCAGTGTAAAGGCGGCTTTAGAGGCTTTACCTGATAATTTTCGAAGGGTGCACAAATCTTATATTGTGAACAAGGCGCATATAAAATCATATGACGCTATGACCATAGATATTCAGGACAATTCCATTCCAAGAGGGAAAAGTATAAGTGATGAGGTATTGTTGAATTGATTCTGTCATATCGGGCGCAGTCGAGATGTGTTAGGCGGATATTTCAACTAGGTCTCAACCTGACAAGGGAACTATACATTGTATGATCTAGTCCAATTTTTCCGTAAGCTTTTTAAAGACTTTTTTAGGATTTTTATCTTGATAAAGGATTTGGTAAACCGCATTGATGATAGGAAGCTTCGACTTCTTTTTGTTTTTTTCATTTATTAGGTAAGCACTTTTGGTGGCATAATAACCTTCGGCTACCATATTCATTTCCATCATCGCGCTTTTTACCGTATAACCTCTGCCGATCATATTTCCGAACATACGGTTGCGACTAAAAGTAGAATATCCGGTTACTAGCAAATCACCCAAATAGGCCGAATTGTTGATATTTCGTTTCATTTTATACACTTTGCCTATAAAACGCTTCATCTCACGAATGGCATTGCTCATTAAAACACTTTGAAAATTATCACCATATCTTAGACCGTGTGCAATTCCCGCGGCAATGGCATAGATGTTTTTGAGCATTGCTGCATATTCAGTTCCTATAATATCATCGGAAATTTTAGTTCGGATGTAATGGCTTCGCAGTTTACTTGCAACTATTTCCGCTTTGGCGGCATCGGCACAAGCAATGGTGAGGTATGACAAACGCTCCAATGCAACCTCTTCCGCATGGCAAGGACCTGTAATCACACCAATGTTTTCAAATGGGATTTGATAAACGTCATGAAAATGTTCCCCCACAATTAGTCCACTCTCAGGCACAATTCCTTTAATAGCCGAAAAAATTATTTTGCCATTTAGTGAAGAGGTGAGCTTTTCAAGCTCTCCTTCCAAAAAGGCAGAGGGAATGGCAAAAATTAGAATATCAGACTGTTCAACAACCTCATTAATGTTGTTGCTCAATTGAAGTTTGGAGACGTCAAACTCAGCTGAGCTGATATAGTTGGGGTTGTGCCCCTCACTTTTTAAGTGTTCAATAACGTAGACACTTCGCATATACCAGGCAACATTGTCCAAGTTTTCAGATAGCATTTTAACAATGGCTGTTGCCCAGCTACCGCCTCCCAATACACCAAACCGAGGTTTTTGAATCATTAATAAAATTTATGGCATAAAGCTAAACAATCTAATTTTTAATATGTAAACAGATGGTTTACAGTAAGTTATAAATTTTGGCATAATGCTTGAACTTAACTAGTTGAATCAAAAAACTTGGATTATGAGATTTGGAAAACTACTTTTGGGAATATTATTTACAGGATTATTGGTCAGCTCATGCTACACAGAAGTTGTATTTGAGGATGACTTTATTGAAGAATCACCTATAAATACCGCTTTGGTATTGGAATCATACGATTTATGGTATATCGACATTAACGCCACCAAAGGAAATGGCGAAGTACCTTATTTGCAGCGTGCATTTACCATTTCATTTGACCGTGGAATTATGTACGCCAACAATAATATGGTCGGAATTGGGAAAACTGGTAACGGACTGGGAATTGATGTGGGATCCTATGCCACATTGAACGGTGTTGTTGAAATTGATCATGATGTGGATGGGCTTTGGTTGTTGGACGTTTATGCCATTAACAATAACACCTTGGAATTGTTTGATTCCCGCTCCAATACTTCCTATGTGCTGCGTGGATACCAAAAAAACATTTTCGATTATGACATGGTCTTTTATGATAACATCCATTACTTCTTGCAAGAATATGAGGCTTGGGAAAAAACCTATACCAGCGAAGTTGGTGCTGTAAATGACTTCGACGAGGAAAACCATCTTCAGTTTTTCTCCGATGAGAACTTTAGGTCATCAGTGGATGCAACAGGAACCTCGCTAGCCAATTTAGTTTGGGATCATGAAGGTGGTTTTGAAGTCTTTGATGTGGCCAATGATGCATCACTCAAAACTTTAACATTGGATTACGACTTTTTGGGCAATGATTATTTTGAGCTTTACGTTATTAATGATAGTACCATTGAATTGTACCATGTGGCGAGCGAGACCATATATGAGTTTAAGGGAAGAGGATACATTCAATATTTGAAAACAGGAAAAACAGCGGGGAAAAAACGTTCAAAAGTTAAAAATTCCATAATGAACGTGTCTAGACAAAGAAAAATGTAAGGATAAAATAGAGTCCTCGACTACGTATACAAGTTTTTTGGTTGGTTATTTAGTTAAGAATCGCTTCAGGTACCTCAACTTGGGGCGGTTCTTTTTTTTGACCTTTTGAAGTCAAAAGAGAACTTGGTACAATTACATTCTCACCTCCCTTTTGAAATTAAATCGCTTTTTTCTTTGTAACTTTTTGGTTATGAAGAAAGAAGAAAAACTTGAAATGGCCAACAAGGCACATCAAGAAATCCCAGGTAATCCATCCACAGCAACCAGTAGTAAGTTACGATTGAATGATAGATCCAATGGCAAACCACTACGTGTATTGTCCGAAGAAGATTGGGAATTTTGGATACACAATGGATACATCATTATAAAAAATGCAGTCCCCGTTGAACAGGCTAAAGCCACGGCAGATTTTCTATGGGAGTTTGAGGAAAAAAGTCCCATAGACCCAGAAACATGGTACGCCCCTCCGCGAGCTGAAATGAAAATGAAAGAGCTAACCGGAACAGGAATGGTAGAAGTGTACAACCATCAACATTTATGGAACAACAGACAACAACAAAGAGTGTACGATGCTTTTGCGGATATCTGGGGAACAGAGAAATTATGGGTGACCATAGATCGTGCAAATCTCAATTTTCCAAATCGACCAGGCTTTGAACAAAAAGGATTCATTCATTGGGATTACGACCCAGAGACTCGTCCGCAAAATGTACAAGGTGTATTGGCACTCGCCGATCAAACAGATGAAAATATGGGTGGATTTCAGTGCATTCCTTGGCTTTATCGAAATTATGATACCTGGAAATTGACACAACCTGAAGATCGTGATAGATTTCAACCCAATACAGATGGCATAGAAGACAAAATTGTGAAAGTCAAAATGAATGCGGGTGATTTGTTGATCTTTAACAGTACCGAACCCCATGGAATCCGACCAAATAAATCCAAAGATAAAGTTAGAATTGCACAGTATATTTCCATGATGCCCGCTGAAGAAGATAATGAAGAACTTAAAACATGGCGAACAAACTCTTGGAAGCATAGAATAGCCCCGGAAGGCTACGCTTTCCCGGGTGACCCAAGAAACTGGGAACGAGATAAATACGAAACTGCAAGATTAAATCCGCTAGGAGAGAAGTTATTGGGTTTAAAGCGCTGGTAATATTGCCAAATCCCTAAAAATTAGTAGAGTTATGGTCTGCTAAGGGAATAATGGTATTTTTGCCGGCTTCAAGTAGCGCAAATGAAAAAGTATCTCAATCTTTTTGACTTTTCTCAAAAAGTAAATTATAGAACAGAAGTCTTATCTGGTTTAACCGTAGCATTGGCATTGGTGCCAGAAGCAATAGCTTTTGCCTTGATTCCGGGATTTTCTCCCTTAACAGGTTTATATGCTGCTTTTATATTGGCTTTGGTGACTTCCATTTTAGGAGGTCGTCCTGGTATGATTTCAGGTGCAACCGGAGCAGTGGCGGTAATTTTTGTTGGATTAATCTTGGAGCTCAAAAGAACCTTTCCAGGAATAGAACCCTCCACGATTCTAAACTATGTTTTTGCAACCGTCATTATTGCAGGGGTACTTCAAATTTTGGCAGGCGTACTTCGCCTAGGAAAGTTTATTCGTCTTGTCCCACATCCGGTAATGTTTGGATTTGTTAACGGTCTGGCCATTATCATTTTCATGGCGCAGTTTCCCAATTTTTACGAAAAGGGAACAGACGAACTGTTGTCAGGAAGTTCATTATATATTATGTTGGGTCTAACACTTTTAACCATGGTCATTATCTGGGGATTTCCAAAACTGACAAAAGCGATACCATCTTCTTTATTGGCAATTGTTATTGTATCGGCCATTGTTATTGGTTTTGGCGTTGATACATTGACCGTTGCGGACACTATGCGTGAAGGGGAGAGCATAAAAGGTGGATTCCCACCCATATCAATCCCTACTATTCCTTTTACATGGGATTCGTTCTTGATTATTGTTCCATACGCTGGTATTGTTGCTGGAGTAGGGTTGATTGAAAGTTTATTGACGCTTAATATTATTGATGAAATAACAGAAACCCGTGGTAGTGGAAATAAAGAATGCGTAGCTCAAGGAACCGCCAATATTTTATCAGGATTTCTATCTGGTATGGGAGGCTGTGCAATGATTGGACAAAGTTTGATTAACACTTCATCAGGAGCTAGGGCAAGACTCTCTGGAATTACGGCCGCCGTTATGCTTTTGGTATTTATTATGTTCGGTAGTAGCTTAATTGAACAATTGCCAATGGCAGCTTTAGTTGGGTTGATGTTTATGGTCGCCATTGGAACTTTTGAGTGGGCCAGTTTCAAAACATTCAGAAAAATGCCTAATTCTGATGTCATTGTAATGGTCTTAGTGACATTAATAACCGCCATAACGCATAACCTTGCTGTCGCAGTTTTGTTAGGTGTAATTATTTCTGCCCTAGCCTATTCTTGGGAAAATGCAAAACGCATACGGGCAAGAAAATACATTGATGAAGATGGAGTAAAGCACTATGAAATATATGGTCCTTTATTTTTTGGATCAACCACGTTATTTGCTGAAAAATTTGATATTCAAAATGACCCAAGTGAAGTAATCATTGATTTTCAAGAAAGCCGCGTTGCCGATATGTCTGGTATAGAGGCTTTGAACAAGATTACAGAGCGTTACGCCAAGGCGGGTAAAAAGGTACATTTAAGGCACTTGAGCAAAGACTGTATTCTTTTGTTGAAAAACGCCCAAGATATTATTGAGGTCAATGTGCTTGAAGACCCAACTTATAAGGTTGTTGCTGATAAAATTTAGTTTGACCTACAGGATTGAATTATTCCCTTAATCTGCCATTAAATACACTTACCTTAGAATTGATGGGATTGCCAGATGCCCTTCGCATCAAAGTGATTTGTCCCGCATGGTAAATACAATCGGAGAGCATACCATTGATCATATTCCAATAAGGAAAAGGTGTTTGTTTTTCTCCACGCTGAAAAATGACCTTGAAGTCTTCAAAATCCGCGGCATTTTTACCTGCCATTGCTTGGCTTGCTGCTTGAAGGTTTTTTAAGGTTCCCTTACGTAAATCCTCATAGGTAAGTGAAGAGATATCCATAGGACGAACATTGGGAGTTGCCGTTGGAGCATTTTTTATCATTTCTGACATGCCATAAATGTGAAACATCGTTTCCATTATGGTTCTTCCGTCTTCTGAAGGTTTGTATTCCAAATCCTTCTGGGATAGTCCTTCTGTTGCCCAATAATAACGAAAACCTAGGCCGTCAATCATTCTTGCGACCACGTTGCCAGGGCCATAATCTTCTGGGTATTCTGGAATTTGATAATAGGGAAGTTCTTCGTTTTGTGCTTGCATACTAAATGTCAAAATGAATATAAGACCAAAAAACAGCTTTTTTTTCATATACGTGGTTATTCTAAACAACCTTTGTAAAAGGCATTAAAGGCATGGATTTCAACAGTAAAAAGTTTTTGTTGCAGCGCAACATCTTGATACAGCATCTTTTTTGCAGCTTCAAGATTGTCTGCTAATATTATAATCATTCCTGTATCGGAATATCGAGCTCCCATCGTAATTTTTTTCTCTTTCCGCATGTTGGACAAAAATTTGGAATGCTCATTAAAATACTCTTGCTCGTGAGGTTTTTTTTCTGTATCCCAAAGCTCTCCAATTGTGTATAAGGCAATGAAAGTTGATTTTTGGTTTGCGTTGTCCTGCGAAAGCACAAAAAATGGAAGTAAAAGCAGTAAAAGAAAAAGTTTCATTTTTTTGAAATTAGAAACCACACTTAAGAATGCATTATCATCGTATCAAATCTAGAGCCAATTGTTAAATAATCAATGTTGGATAGATTTTGGTTGTTAAAAGATAAAAATAGTAGTTGTAAGCTAACCTTTTCGTATCTGAAGTAAATTTTTAACATTTCCCAAATTTAGTTGGACATGGAACAAACAAAAAATGCTGTCATCCGAAAAGACGACAGCACTACATGAAACATTTTTCGCTCTTACAAAGTACGCAAGTACTCAGCGACGTCTCGAGCTTCTTCTTCGGTTAGATTTTGGTTGAGCATAATGGCATTGTTATATTCTTTGAGCAATGCTTTTGCGATAGGATCTTCCTTAAGCATCCCATCCGGATTCAGAATCATATTCATGACCCATGCAGGACTACGTCTTTCGTAAACACCCTTCATGGCCGGGCCGATCATTCGCTGATCCACCATGTGACATGCCACACAAATGGAGTTGAACGCAGTCTCGCCACGCGCTGCCATCTCAGAGTCGATATCGGACGGGAAATCCAAATCTTTTATAGGCCCCACACCATTGTTGTCCAAGTCTACAGGAACACCCTCTTTGACTTGCGCCTTTTTATCTTCTTTTTTGGCTCTACTTACTTCGAAACCTTCTTTTTTTTCTTCCTTTTTTCCACCGCAGCTTGCGATGAATGCCCCTAGAGCGATAAGCAATACCAGTTTTTTCATTGGTGATGATTTAGTTGTAGCTAACAGAAGCAACTAATATAACGAAATATTACTAGTAAAATGGACGATACAGGGCGTTTCGGAATGATTTATCAAGCGAAAACCTTTTCGTTTAACAATTCAAAACAAATGATTCAAATTTAGTTATCGATGAAAAAATCCAGTGCTCTTCTCTCTGTGTAGGTAATATTGTTTTTGCCCCAGAAACCTACATGCCCACCATAAGTTGGGGTTTGCAAAAAAAGCTTTTTGTTTTTTTCTGTTTCAGCAATAGGATAACAGTCCATTCCTAAAAAAGAATCGTTTTTTGCATTTATAATCAAGCTTGGGACAGTAATATTTGGTAAGAATTGAAGTGAACTGCACTTATCGTAATAATCGAACGCATCTTTAAAATTGTGAGCCTTGCTGGTATATACATCATCAAAATCTCTCAAAGTCTTTATGGCTTTAATATCAGCATCGGAAATGAGGTGGGGAAATTTTGGCTGTTTTAGTTTTAGTTTGGCAATCAAATGTTTTCTGAATCTTTTCTCATACAGCACATTGTTGTTTGACAGTAACTGATCGCAGGTGTCCTTTAGACTGCATGGAACTGAAACGGCTACGGCCGCTTTAATTTCCTTAGGAATTTCATTGTCTTCGCCCAAATATTTAAGTGCTAGGTTGCCCCCCAAGCTGAAACCCTTTAAGTAGACTTCTGTATAATCTTTGGTTGCCAGAATATGATGGATAATCTCCTTTAAATCTTCGGTGGCGCCAGAGTGATAAGAGCGGTAATGTTTATTGGTTTCTCCACTACACCCCCTGTAGTTTATTGCACAGGCATCAAAACCATTTTTATTGAACAATTTTGCACTTCCGGTAATATAGGGACGCTGTGCGTCACCTTCCAACCCATGTAGAAGTAGTACCAGTTTGTTGGTTTTACCTATGGCTTGGCTCCAGTCCAAGTCCAAAAAATCTTCATCTGAAAGAATTACTCGCTCCCTGGTTTGGACCAGTCCGTTAACTCTTCTGAAAAGCCCACAATATATGGTAGCCAAATGTCCGCTTCTAAAAAATAAGGGAGGGGAGTAATTTGATGGCACCAAAGGCATTGCTGTAAGGTGTTTTATTGAAGGATTATACCATTCTAGTTTTTAGGGAAAGTTTCCAACAAGTTGGCCTGCTCTTCAATTGCGGTTTTAAATTCAGATTTTAAAGTGTCCACCAATTCCGAAACGGGCATCACGTTTTCAATAGTGGTTACCCCTTGTCCGGCGGACCAAATGGTTTTCCACGCTTTGACTTCGGTGTCCAATTCCTTTCCAAAATCAACTTTATGTTCTTTTTTCAGATCTTCTTCCGTAATTCCGGCTGCTTGGAGGCTTGCCGACAAGAAATTGGCATGCACTCCAGAAATTGCCGCAGTATATACGATATCGTTAGCGCCAGCTTCAATAATCATTTTTCGATATTCTTCTGGCGCTTTGCTTTCTTCAACATTAATAAACCGGGTTCCCATATAGGCGAGATCGGCCCCCATTTGCATGGCAGAAGCAATGTCTCTTCCTGTGCTGATACAACCTGAAAGCAGAATCGTCTTTTTGAATATTTTTTTCACTTCGGCAATCAAACTCATCGGGTTAAGGTTACCTCCATGACCTCCTGCACCAGCGGAAACCAAAATAAGGCCATCTACTCCTGCTTCCGAAGCTTTCTCCGCGTGTCTCTTTTTAATGATATCATGAAAAACCAATCCGCCATAGCTGTGTATGGCATCTACGACCATACTAACGGCTCCCAGGGAAGTTATTATCAGTGGAACCTTGTGTTTCATGCAGAGTTTGACGTCTGCTTCAAGTCTTGGATTGGTCGGGTGCACAATAAGGTTTACTCCAAAAGGTGCGGGTTTTTTGCCAGTTTCCTTCTCAAACTGTTCCAGTTCCGCTTTTATTTGAACAAGCCATTCCTCAAAACCTTCGCTAGTCCGTTGGTTAAGCGCTGGAAAGGTTCCCACAATGCCATTTTTACAGCATTCCACCACCAATTTTGGACCTGAAATAAGAAACATGGGTGCAGCTACTGCAGGTAAAGAAAGGTCTTTGATGAATTCGGCTTTTTCGCTCATGGTTTTTCTGTTAAAGTGTCTTTAAAAATAGATTAATTATTGCACTCGGATGCGGTCTGTTTTCAAAACTATGGTAATTTTACAATTATTATGCATGCATAACAAATGAACAGTCCATGTTTTTTAAAGAATTTGATATTAGATGGAGCGATTTGGATGCCAATCGCCATTTGGCCAACTCGGCCTATATAAATTTTATGAGTCATACCCGAATGGCCTATTTAGGTCAGTTGGGGTTTAATCAAAAGTCCATGGCGGAACACAATATTGGTCCTGCGGTATTTTATGAGCACATGTATTACTTTAAAGAAGTATTTCCAGGAAAACCGGTAAAAGTCTCATTGAATTTAAAGGGATTGAGTGAAGATGGGATGTTCTTTGAATTTCAACATGATTTTTATGATAGTGAAGGCAAAAACTTTGCCCGTTGCCAAATGATGGGTGCCTGGATGGACCTTAACGAACGAAAGTTGACCGCCTTACCTCAAATATTTTTGGATGCTTTTCATAAAATGGAAAGGGCGATGGATTTTAAGCTTTTAACCAAAGCAGATACCCGAAAGCATGTTCAAATTCCGAAGAACTTATAATGAAGTTGATTTTATGGACTCGGTTTCGGCTTTCTACTGGCCAGATAAACTCCCAATAACACCAATACGGTCGCCAAAATCTTTACCAATGTAAGGTGGTCCTTGCCCGAAGAAAGGGCAAACAAAATTCCTAACAATGGTTGTAAATAAATAAATGCACCCACGGTGGACGCTTTGAGCTCTGTAAGGGCAAAAACATTGAATAGATAGGTCAAGAAAGTAGTGCCAATGACTACAAATGCAATTACACCATAAACCCATAATGGCATGTTTAGCCAGTCTATTTCTGAAAATTCAGGAAAGGTAATCGGAAAAGCAAGCACCAATCCAATGGCAAACAGCCATTTCATTAAAGTGAAAGGGTGATATTTTTCAATCAACTTTTTTATCAGAATAAGATAGGAACCATAAACTGTGGCATTGAGAACAAAAAGCATGTTTCCCAAAGGGATATTGGGAGCATCCTGTCGTATTTCGGCCCCGAATAAGATCAGTCCTAATGCACCAATAAATCCCATAAAAATTCCCAAGCCCTTGTTCCAGGTAATGCGTTCTTTTATGAACAGTGCCGAAAGAACCACAACAATTATGGGGGTAATGGTAACTAGAACAGAGCTATTGATGGGAGTGGACAGCTCAAGGCCTTTAAAAAAGGCAAGCATATTAATGGCCATTCCCAGAAGTGAGCAGAAGAAAATTCTTCCCCAGTCTTTTTTTTCAATTTTTTCTTTTGGACCGAAAATAGAAATAGCCCAAAAGAGTATTGTAGCACCGCCTAGGCGCAACATAATAAAACCAAACGCACCCACATAATGGGGCATTACACCCTTTGCAAGGGTATGGTTGATTCCATAAATGGTGGTGGCGCCAAGTGCAGCCAACAGGGCGAGTGTTCTTTTGCTCATGAATGTAGTGCCTCTTTAGTGGCTTCAACCACTTTTTTTGAATTTCCGATGAAAATCTGATCTTCAAAAATGGTCACTGGCCTTTTTAAAAAGGTGTAGTGCTCCAAGATGAGATTTTTAAAATCATCTTCAGACAATTGTTGCTCATGTAATCCTCTTTGACGAAAAAGCATGGCTCTTCTACTGAACAAGGCCTCGTAGCTTCCAATAAGGTTTTTCATTTCTTCCAATTGCTCTGGGGTAATGGATGCTGACTTTATTTCTTGCAATTCAATCCCGTCCAAGGGTTCCAATTCTTTCAGTATACGTTGACAGGTAGAACAGCTTCCTAAATGATAGATTTTTTTCATTGGGTGTTGAATTAATTTCAGTGGTTTTAATTAGTTTTCTATGTATTCGGAAACTCCTGTTTTTGCTGAATCTCCCAGCCATTGCCAATTCAAATGTAAATGGATTTTATTGTTTACATCAACTCGTATTTGTGCTTTTGCTTTTCCGGCCTTCAGCTCCCCATCCACAGTTATGCATTGATATAGCATTGTCAATTTGTCTCCATCGAGTTGGGCAATTATTTTCCCATATCGAATTGTTCCTCCGTCGTACTCTGCCGTTACAAGATCATCTTCTTGTTGGTATCTGAAAATGGTATTTGAATCAACCTTTCCGTTTTCAGAGTTTTCAAGAAGGGAGAAGGTCTTGTTGTTCAGGTTAAAGAGCTGCATTTATAAAACTTTTATGGATTGCATTTCGCAATGCAAAATAAATCTATTTTTAGCAAGAAAGGGATTTAGATTTAGCTTGATTTAATATTATGAAAGCGCAAAATCCACAGCTTTTTGCGCATGTATTTTTGCCGTGTCAAAAGTTGGGATATCGACCTCATCGGCCGGAATCAAAATCGGCAATTCCGTGCAGCCCAAAATGGCTCCTTCGGCCCCTTGCTCTTTCAATTTTTTAATGATTTTTATGCATGTGTTCTTGGCCTCTTCGGTAAAGATTCCTTTAACCAGTTGGTTATAGATCATATCCTGTAATATGTCCATATCCTCATTGTTGGGAACCAAGATTTCCAAACCATACTGATCTTCCAATATTTTGGTATAGAAATCTTTCTGCATAGTGAATTTGGTGCCCAAGAGCGCTACTTTTTTCAATCCTTTTGCTTGGATTGCCTCTCCCGTAGCATTGGCGATGTGCAAAAAAGGAACATTTACGGCATTGGTTATGGAATCACTGACCAAATGGATTGTATTTGTGCATAGAACCACCATTTCGGCACCAGCTTTTTCTAAATTTTTGGAATAGGAAGCCATAATATTTCCAATTTTGTCCCAGTCATTGGAAAATGAATGACGTTCAATTTCTTCAAAATCCACAGAGGAAAGAATGCTCTTGGCCGAGTGGGAACCACCCAATCTTTCACGAATCATTTCATTGATATGTTGATAGTATATTTTTGAGGATTCCCAACTCATACCACCTATTAATCCAATGGTTTTCATAGCTTTTTATTTAGTTTTTGACATATGCTCTGCACCTTCTATGGTGAAGGTCTTCACAAAGTTTGTTATTCGTTCAATTAAATTGTTATGAACCCTTTGAGGAATCACCATTTCGTCGACGCAGTTACCATTGATACAATTTTCCATAAGCTTCAAATTCATATTTCGCTAAATATCGATATGTGGAATAAAAAAATTATAAATCGTGTTTTAAGCTTTCCACATAAGCTTTGATCACTTGTTCATTTCTTTTGTAATAGGTCCATTTTCCATGCCGGGTCGGAATGACCAAATCGGCATTTTGCATGGAATTCAGATATGTTGAAATAGTAGATTGTGAGAGTCCTGTTTTGTCTTGGATGTATCCGACACAGACTCCATCATCAAAATGATCTATATCTTGGTGGGATGGAAAATTCGCTTCGGGATTCTTCAGCCACTTCAATATATTGACCCGGGTCTTGTTTGACAACACTTTACTTATTTCAACAATATCCATAGTACAAATGTATGTAAATATTTATATATCTAAATATATAGATATGTTTTAACTTAAGTTTTGCATTCTCACCCAAAAGAATGCTCTATAGTTTAATTTTCCGTTTGAGGTATTTGTTTACTTCGGCATAAGGCAAGGTCAAGTTGATTGGGCCATCGGCATAAGAAGCTACCTCATATTGATTGTAGATGAGGGCAATACCCTTAGCAGTGTATCCTATGTTTTCCGACAGGTGAAAGGCATCTCGCTCAAACATAAATCCGGTTGCATTAATGTTTACATCTTGCGGAATGTCTTCTTGAATCCGAAATTTGATCTCGGCAAACTTTAAAAACCCTTCCAAATCATCAAAAAGCTCCCAATTTTCAAGTTCAACAGCTTTTCGCTTGTCAAAATTTAAAAAAGATGTGGAGCCATAACCATGCGCTCCACCTGTAAAGGTATAGGCGTTGAACTCTAATGTTAGCATATCATTGTCCTCATAAGAGATGTCACTTTCCACACTGGCTTCCCATCCTACAGTTTCATCCGGAAATTTGGATTTCAACTCCTTAAAACTTTTTGTAAATGAAATAATAGCATCGTTGATCGAAGTAATTTCTTGTTCTTCATCAAAAGATAGAAGTAGGATAATTTCCTCTTCCAGTGCTGTATTTATTTTATTGGATATAATAGTTTCGTCCAATGCCTTTGGAATAGCTATCTCAATTTTCGGACAGCCTTCACAAACTTCATTGGTTAGGTGTATAGGTTCAAAAGTAAGTTTGTCGCCATTTTCGCAACCAAGAATGGGCAGAAAAAGTAGGAGTAGGTAAATCACTTTTCTCATAAGTTGAGGTTTTAGGGTCTTCAAAAATAAGACATGATTGATTACTCCAAAAGATAACAATACATTTGTAGCCAGATTAAGACGAAATGAGCAAAAAAGATTTGAAATTCAACAGTAAGACCATTCACGGAGGGCAGCATCCAGACAAAGCTTATGGAGCAGTTATGCCTCCCATTTATCAAACATCGACCTATGCGCAGACCACACCGGGAGGCCATAAAGGTTTTGAATATTCGCGTAGCGCCAACCCAACTCGTACAGCCTTGGAAAATTCCTTGGCCAGCATTGAAAATGGCACCTATGGCCTTGCATTTGCAAGTGGACTTTCCGCCATGGATGCAGTAATTAAATTGTTGAATCCCGGCGATGAAGTAGTTTCTACCAATGATTTATACGGGGGTAGCTATCGATTGTTCAAACAGGTTTTCGAAAAATATGGGATTACATTTCATTTTGTTGGGATGCAGAGCATTGATGCCATTGAAGAACAGATAAATGACAAGACCAAGCTAATTTGGGTGGAAACGCCAACGAATCCCATGATGAATGTTATTGATGTCAAGGCAGTATCCGATCTAGCCAAGAAAAACAACCTGCTTTTGGCCGTCGATAATACGTTTGCAACACCGTATTTGCAGCGACCATTGGATTTGGGAGCTGATATTGTGATGCATTCGGCCACTAAATATTTGGGTGGACACAGTGATGTTGTTGTTGGAGCTTTGGTTGTAAAGGATAAAGATTTGGCAGACCAACTGTATTTCATCCAAAATGCAAGTGGAGCTGTTTGTGGTCCCATGGATAGTTTTTTAACGCTTCGCGGAATCAAGACTTTGCACGTTCGTATGCAACGGCATTGCGATAATGGGAGAGCCATTGCCGAGTATTTAGCCAAACATCCAAAAATTGAAAAAGTATACTGGCCTGGATTTGAAGAGCACCCCAATCACCATGTTGCCAAAAGTCAAATGGACGATTTCGGTGGAATGATATCTTTTGTGCCAAAAGGAAGTAACTACGAAGATGCGATTAAAATTGTAGAAAAATTGGAAGTGTTCACCCTTGCCGAATCTCTAGGAGGTGTAGAAAGTTTGGCCGGTCACCCTGCAAGCATGACCCATGCCAGTATTCCCAAGGAAGAACGGGAAAAAAGCGGAGTGGTTGATTCCCTTATTCGCCTGAGTGTGGGAATCGAAGATGTGGATGATTTAATAGCTGATTTGGATCAAGCCATCGCATAATTGTTTTTTGAAAAATTTTTAAAAAACAGGGCTTTAAATTATGTAAATACCATAATTTTGCCGTCTAATTCCTAATTCAATAAAATTGACCCCAATTGAGAAACTGGGGGCATTAAATCAGTAATCCGTTTTATGGAAGCAAAAATCAAAGCATTTATGGATGAGGTCATTGCCAGAAATGGCCATGAACCTGAGTTCATCCAAGCGGTACAGGAGGTAGCTGAAACCGTTATCCCTTACATTGTAAAAAACGATATCTACCACGGGAAAAATATCCTTTTAAGAATGGTAGAGCCAGAGCGATTGATTTCGTTTAGAGTGGCTTGGGTCGATGATCAAGGAGAGATTCACGTAAATCGTGGATATCGTATACAAATGAACTCCGCAATTGGTCCGTATAAAGGCGGGCTTCGTTTTCACCCAACGGTGAATGCCAGTGTACTAAAATTCTTGGCATTTGAGCAAGTCTTTAAAAACAGCTTGACAACCTTGCCTATGGGCGGGGGTAAAGGAGGTTCCGATTTTGACCCTAAAGGAAAGTCCGATGATGAAGTAATGCGTTTTTGCCATGCTTTTATGTTGGAGCTGAACAGGCACATTGGTCCTAACACGGATGTCCCTGCCGGAGATATAGGTGTTGGTGCCAGAGAAATAGGATTCCTATTCGGAATGTACAAAAGAATCAGAAATGAATTTACCGGGGTATTAACAGGTAAAGGTCGTTCTTGGGGTGGATCGTTGATTCGTCCAGAAGCAACCGGATACGGCACGGTTTATTTTGCAGATAGCATGCTTAAAACCCAGGGTAAATCCTTCGAAGGCAAAAATGTTGTGATTTCAGGTTCTGGAAACGTGGCCCAATATGCTGCTGAAAAAGTAATGCATTTAGGAGGAAAGGTGTTGACACTTTCCGATTCTGGCGGATATGTTTATGACAAGGACGGCATTAATGAAGAAAAGTTGGCCTTTGTCATAGATTTGAAAAATAACAGAAGAGGAAGAATTTCTGAATACGCCGATAAATATGCTTCTGCGGAATATCATAAAGGAAAAACACCATGGGAGGTTGCATGTGATGTCGCATTACCATGTGCCACGCAGAACGAACTTGACGGTGACGATGCGGCCGCTTTGATCAAGAATGGTTGTACGGCAGTTGCTGAAGGTGCAAACATGCCTTCAACCCCAGAAGCTATACATGCGTTCCATGAGTCCAGAATACTTTTTGCGCCAGGAAAGGCGTCTAATGCCGGAGGGGTAGCCACCTCTGGATTGGAAATGTCACAAAATTCACTTCGCATCAGTTGGACGCGTGAAGAAGTTGATGATCGATTAAAAGGTATCATGGGCGATATCCATGACTCCTGTATCGAATATGGAAAAGAAGAAGATGGCTATTGTAATTATGTAAAAGGGGCCAATATTGCAGGTTTCGTAAAAGTTGCGGATGCTATGCTGGCACAAGGGGTGATTTAAACCTTGTCCAAATATTCAAAATGATAAAGTGGGCGGTTCATTTACAATCGCCCACTTTTTTTATCTTCATACAGAAGTAAAATGTTCCCTTAAGGGAACATTAGGGGTGTTTTTCCAAGGGTTTATATAGTCTTAATGCAGATCACAACCAAAGCCATCATATTTTCATCTCTTAAATACGGGGACACCAGCCTTATTGTAAAAGCATTTACAGAATCTGACGGACTAAAATCCTATCTGCTCAAAGGAGTTTTGACCTCCAAAAAAGGAAAATTAAAGGCCGCTTATTTTCTTCCCTTGATGCAATTGGAAATTATAGCGATACATAAAAACAAGGGAACTCTAGAAAGTATTCGCGAAGCCAAGGTTGCGGTACCCTATAAATCGCTACATACCAATATTGCCAAGAACAGTATGGTACTCTTTTTAGCGGAGATGTTGGGCAACAGCATCCAAGAAGAAGAGCAGAACGAGGGATTGTTCAACTATTTGGAATATGCACTTTATTGGCTCGATGTACATGCTCCCAATCCCAATTTCCACACCCTGTTTTTACTCAATCTGACCAAGTATTTGGGCTTCTATCCAGATACTTCATTTCAAAATCAACCCTATTTTGACCTTTTAGAAGGAAGTTTTTATAAGAAACCTTCATTGAACCCATTGATTCAGGGAGATGATTTAGACCACTTCAAGAGGCTTTTGGGCATAAATTTTGATGCACTTCCAACAGTACGAATGAACAAGCCACAAAGACAACAACTCCTAAAGAATGTTATTCTGTATTTTGAACTACATTTGCACGGATTCAGAAAACCCAAGTCCTTGGCTGTTTTAAATGCAGTTTTTGAGTAGTATGCGAACCATAGGTTTTATCCTCTTTTTTTTGCTGGCTCACACAACGGTATCCGCTCAGGAAATAACGGTGTTGGATGCCGATACCGGCACGCCTATTGCCAATATGGCCATCTACAATAAAGACAAATCAAAAACAGTTGTTACAGACGTTGAAGGGATCAGCGAACTGGATATTTTTTCCAGAAACGAACGGATTACTTTCAGACATATTAGCTACGAAGTATACAGTACAACAAAAGCACAGATAGGCCGAAAGGGCAATCGCGTTTACCTTGACCTTAAACCGGAAGAACTACAAGAAGTGGTTATGTCCGTTTCCAAATGGGAACAACAAAAAAAGGATGTCCCATTGAAAATCGAATCCATTGATGCTCGTTCCATAGCCTTTACAAATCCACAGACTTCAGCCGATCTTTTGCAGAACAGTGGGAAAGTCTTTGTGCAAAAGAGTCAATTGGGAGGAGGAAGTCCCATGATTAGAGGTTTTGCGACAAATAGATTGTTGCTCTCTGTTGATGGAGTACGAATGAACAATGCCATATTTAGAGGGGGGAATATCCAAAATGTTATTTCCATAGATCCATTCACCGTAAAAAACACCGAAGTAATTTTTGGCCCTGGATCGGTAATCTACGGTAGTGATGCCATAGGGGGTGTAATGAATTTTTTCACTCAAAAACCTCGGTTTTCATTTACCGACAGCCTCACATTCTCTGGAAATGTAAATTATAGATTCGCTTCGGCCAATAATGAAAACACCGCACATGTCGATTTTAATTTTGGACAACAAAAATGGGCTTCATACACTAGTTTCAGCTATAACGATTTTGATGATTTGACCATGGGTAAAAATGGGCCTGACACATATCTACGCAACAATTACGCAATTCGCGAAAATGGAACAGATGTATTGATGACCAATAATGATCCAAGAAAACAAGTTTCATCGGGGTATGATCAAATAAATTTCCTTCAGAAATTCACCTATCGACCTAACAACACTTGGAATTATGATTTAGGACTGTACTATTCCGAAACCTCGGAATATTCCAGGTATGATAGATTGATACGACCAAATAGTTCGGGGGATGGACTTCGCTCAGCTGAATGGTTTTACGGTCCACAAAAGTGGATGATGGGAAATTTTCAGGTGACCA
The DNA here is from genome assembly GCF_014698935.1 of Flagellimonas sp. S3867. Taxonomy (GTDB): domain Bacteria; phylum Bacteroidota; class Bacteroidia; order Flavobacteriales; family Flavobacteriaceae; genus Flagellimonas. Next base: position 427,434 of record NZ_JACVMN010000002.1, on the reverse strand, counting down.
AGCAGGGGAAGAATAAATTTTATGACGGTGTAAAACTGACTACCGCATATCAACATTTTGAAGAGAGCAGAAGTGAAAGATTGTTTCAAGACCCCAATCGATTTACAACAGTGGAAAAGGTAGACGCCATATCGATAAATCTTGATTTTGAGAACAAAAAAATAGGCGATTTGCGACTTTATTATGGGGCAGAATATATTTTCAATAAGGTAAATTCCGAAGGAACCCAAACCAATATTGAAACCAACACTGTGGCCGATGCCGCTTCGCGCTATCCCGATGGAGCCACCTGGCAAACCTTTGCGGGTTACATTAATGGCGAGTATAAACTGAAGCCCAACTTCACATTACTCTCAGGTGCAAGATACAGTCAGGTTTGGGTAGATGCCCAGTTCGATAAAACATTTTTCCCTTTCCCTTTTGATGAAGCGGATCTTATTACAGGTGCGTTCACCGGAAGTCTTGGATTTAGCTGGTTCCCAAAAGCGGACCTTCAGATAACACTAAATGGATCAACCGGATTTAGGGCGCCGAACATAGATGACATTGGAAAAATATTCGATTCCGAACCTGGCTCCGTGGTTGTGCCAAATCCAGAATTGGAACCCGAATATGCATATAATGCGGAGATTGGGGTTCGAAAAAACTTCAATGACAAAGTAGTTTTAAAGGGAGCGGCTTTCTATACGTATTTGGTAGATGCATTAGTGCGAAGAAATTTCACTTTTAATGGGGAAAGGGAGATTTTGTACAACGGAGAATTAAGCAATGTTCAGGCGATTCAAAATGCTGCAAAAGCTTACGTGTACGGTTTTGAGTTGGGTTTAGAAGCTTTTTTAGATGAAAACTGGTCATTAACATCAAACCTTACCATTACCGAAGGCACTGAAGAAGATGATAATGGAGAGGATTCCCCGGCAAGGCATGCTGCACCCACCTTTGGTGATTTTCATGTGATATGGCAAAATCAAAAACTAAAAACAGATTTGTTCCTAAACTATAATGGAGAAATCAGTTACAATAATTTGGCACTTTCCGAACGAAGCAAGGATTATATCTACGATATTGATGCGAATGGAAATGCATTTTCCCCTTCGTGGTATACATTAAATTTTAGGTCGCAATATCAAATATCGAACGCATTAAAAGCTACCATAAACTTGGAAAACATCACTAACCAACGATTTCGAACCTATTCGTCGGGCATAGCAGCTCCAGGCACTAACCTAATTTTAGGATTGGGGTACAGCTTTTAACAAAAAAAGGCCTGGAAAAATCCAAGCCTTTTTTATTTGGTTAGCAGAGTTTAATGGTCTAGTTCATCTGCCGCTTTTTTAAGATCGTCTGCGGTTTCTTGTACCGCATCTTTAGCATCTTCACCCATTTCTTTGGCCTTGTCCAAGGCGTCCTCACCAGCTTTTTTGATGCTGTCCAAGGCTTGTTCTCCAGCTTCTTTGGCATCCTCACCAGCTTCTTTTACAGCATCCACGGCATCATTGGCCGCATCTTTTAGGCCCTCTCCGGCCTCCTCAAGCGACTTTTCCGCTTCTTCGGTGGCCTCTTTGGCCTTGTTGGCCGACTCTTTACAAGAAATAGTTGCCGACATTGAAAAACACAATGCTACGGCTACAATCAATACTCTTTTCATTATAAAATGGTTTAGTGTTAAAGCCGTTAAGGTATGGATTTTAACGGGAAGCGTCGCTTTTGTGATTTCATATTTCGATTAACTGTCATAGGGAGTCGCAAATACCTTGTTTACAGGGGGATTATTCCATCTAAATTTATAATTTTGCAAACTTGGAAATCTTGAAGAAGTAGCAGTACATATGAAGTTTGCGGAATACAAAGGATTGGATTTACCCAAAGTATCGGAAGAGGTTCTTGACTTCTGGAAAAACAACCAGATTTTTGAGAAAAGCGTCTCTACACGAGAAGGAGGGGAAAGCTATGTATTTTATGAAGGCCCACCTTCAGCTAATGGTATGCCTGGGATTCATCATGTAATGGCCCGTACCATAAAGGATATTTTCCCAAGGTATAAGACCATGAAGGGATATCAGGTAAAGCGTAAAGCTGGATGGGATACCCATGGATTACCTATTGAGATCGGTGTTGAAAAAGAATTGGGCATTACCAAGGAAGATATTGGCAAAAAGATTTCAGTTGAGGAGTATAACGCGGCTTGTAAAAAAGCGGTAATGCGCTATACAGATGTCTGGAATGAGATGACCGAGAAAGTTGGGTATTGGGTAGATATGGATGACCCATATATTACCTACAAATCCAAGTACATGGAATCGGTTTGGTGGTTACTCAAGCAGATTTACGATAAAGGGCTTCTATATAAAGGATATACCATTCAGCCATATTCTCCGAAAGCAGGTACAGGATTGAGTTCGCATGAGCTTAATCAACCTGGAACCTATCAAGATGTTACAGATACCACGGTCACTGCTCAGTTTAAGGCTGTAGAACGCACATTACCCGAATTCTTAAAAGGGTTTGACCATCTACATTTGCTAGCTTGGACAACTACCCCGTGGACACTTCCGAGTAATACAGCGTTAACAGTAGGAGCTAAAATTGATTATGTTGTTGTTGCCACGTATAACCAATATACTTTTGAACCCCTCCATGTAATCCTTGCCAAAAATTTAGTAGGCAAACAATTTGGAGGTAAGTATGAAGAAACCGATGATGTTTCAGTGCTATCATCGTATTCCAAAGAAAACAAGAAGATACCGTTCTTGATTGCAACAGAATGTAAAGGTGCAGATTTGCTCGGAATTAAATATGAGCAGTTGATCAATTATGTGCAACCGTACCAAAACCCAGAAAATGCCTTTCGGGTTATTGCGGGTGACTTTGTTACCACTGAAGATGGTACTGGTATTGTGCACACAGCGCCCACTTTTGGTGCAGATGATGCCCTTGTGGCTAAACAGGCAAAACCTGAGGTGCCACCCATGTTGGTGTTGGATGACAATAATAATCCCGTTCCTTTAGTTGACCTTCAAGGTAGATTTAGACCTGAGATGAAAGAGTTGGGAGGTAAATACGTGAAGAATGAATATTATGCCGATGATGAGGTTCCGGAAAAGTCTGTTGACGTTGAGATTGCCATCAAACTAAAAATAGAGAACAAAGCATTTAAGGTTGAAAAGTATGTGCACAGTTACCCTAACTGTTGGCGCACCGACAAACCCATTTTATATTACCCCTTAGATTCCTGGTTCATTAAAGTGACCGATGTCAAGGACCGTATGTTCGAACTCAACCAGAGTATCAACTGGAAACCTAAAGCAACAGGTGAAGGACGTTTTGGAAATTGGCTGGCCAACGCAAACGATTGGAACTTGTCACGTTCTCGATATTGGGGTATTCCATTACCAATTTGGCGCACGGATGATGGTAAAGAAGAAATGATTATTGGTTCCGTTGAAGAATTGAAGTCAGAAATGGCCAAAGCCGTTGATGCCGAAGTTTTAGACAAAGCTGTTTTTGAGGATTTTGTGGTAGGAGACATGAGTGAGTCCAACTATGACAAAATTGATCTGCATAAGAACATTGTAGATCAAATCACCTTGGTTTCATCTTCTGGTCAACCTATGAAACGTGAATCCGACCTTATTGATGTTTGGTTCGATAGTGGTTCCATGCCCTATGCGCAATGGCACTATCCTTTTGAGAATAAAGAAATGATCGACGATGGAGCGGCTTTCCCAGCCAATTTTATCGCCGAAGGCGTCGACCAGACCAGAGGATGGTTCTACACCCTGCATGCAATCGCAACTATGGTTTTTGATACCGTTTCCTATAAAAATGTGGTTTCCAACGGACTTGTTTTGGACAAAGAAGGAAAGAAAATGTCCAAACGTTTGGGTAACGCCGTAGATCCATTTGAGGTGCTTCCAAAACATGGAGCAGATGCTACACGATGGTACATGATTTCCAATGCCAACCCATGGGACAACCTTAAGTTTGATATTGAAGGCATTGTAGAGGTAAAACGTAAGTTCTTTGGCACCCTGTACAACACCTATTCCTTTTTGACCCTATATGCCAATATTGATGAATTCACCTATGCCGAGGCCGATATTCCTTTAAAGGAAAGACCCGAGATTGATCAGTGGATTCTATCCGAATTGCATTCATTGATTAAAAAGGTGGATGAAGCCTATGCTGATTACGAAGCGACCAAGGCAGCAAGAATAATTTCTGACTATGTTCAAGAAAATCTTAGCAACTGGTATGTGCGTTTGAGCAGAAGAAGGTTTTGGAAAGGAGATTATCAACCAGATAAAATTTCGGCCTATCAAACTTTGTATACCTGTTTGGTCACCGTTGCAAAACTGTCGGCACCTATAGCTCCTTTTTATATGGAACGACTGTACAAAGATTTGGATGCCATCACCCAAAAAGAAGGTTTTGAAAGTGTGCATTTGGCCAAATTCCCAACTTTTGATACGGAGATGGTAGATGAAAAATTGGAACGAAAAATGCAATTGGCACAAAAAATTTCATCATTGGTATTGTCCATTCGTCAAAAAGAAAGAATAAAAGTGCGTCAACCCTTACAGAAAATCATGATTCCAATTTTGGATAATGCACAAAAAGAAGATATTGAAGCAGTTTCAGACTTGATCAAGTCAGAGGTTAATGTAAAGGAAATTGAACTGTTGGATGATGCCTCCGGGATTTTGGTAAAACAAATAAAACCCAATTTTAAGGTTTTGGGCCCTCGATTTGGCAAGGATATGAAGGAGATAGCAGGGGCCGTAGGTCAATTGGGGCAGGAGGATATACAAAAAATTGAGCGGGATGAAGAATTAATGCTGCAATTGAAAAATAAAAGTATTATTTTACAGTTAACTGATGTAGAAATCAGTTCCCAAGATATTGAGGGCTGGTTAGTGGCAAGTTCAGGTGCATTGACCGTGGCATTGGATGTTACTATCGATGACAACTTAAGAAAAGAAGGAATTGCCAGAGAATTGGTCAATAGAATTCAGAACCTTAGAAAAGAATCTGGATTTGAAGTGACCGATAAAATTGACATCAAAATATTAAAAGACGGCTTTGTGGAAAGTGCTGTGACCAGCAACGAGGAATACATTAAAACAGAAACCTTGACCGCTAAGCTTAATTTCGAAGAAAAATTAGATGAAGGTATAGCGATTGCCTTCGATGAAGTGAACACAAAATTGTTTATCCAAAAACATTAAAAAATGGCACAAGATTTAAAAGTAAGATATTCAGATAAAGACCTAGAGGAATTCAGAGGACTGATAGAGGAAAAAATAGATAAAGCCAATAGCCATTTAGAGCTTTTAAAAAGTTCTTATATGAACGATGGGAATAACGGAACTGACGACACTTCTCCGACGTTCAAAGCTTTTGAAGAAGGTTCCGAGACCATGAGCAAAGAAGCTAATACTCAATTGGCCATCCGTCAAGAAAAATTCATTAGGGATTTGAAGAATGCTCTACTGCGTATAGAAAACAAAACCTATGGTATTTGCCGAGTAACCGGTAAGCTGATCAATAAAGATCGCCTGAAGTTAGTTCCACACGCCACTTTGAGCATTGAAGCGAAGAATATGCAGAAATAGACAAAACGCCTCTGGCGTTTTTTGTTCATGAAAACCCTTTGCTTTTTTCTAGGATTTTTGGCTTTTGCGCACTTGCAAGGTCAAAAGCTGGTAAAAAAAGCATTAGTCAATGCGCAAACCCACTATATTCAAATTGACTCCCAGTTTTGCTACAAGGTAAATCTAGACACCTCAGCTACCGATGAGGTTACCATTGAAGCAAGTATGGAAGGGGAATATTCAAAAGATTTGATAATTGCCATTGAAGAACAAGGGGCCACTTTGCTAATTAGTGCGCGATTTCAACCCAATTTTACAAATCCTAACGATAAATTAAGTGCGCATAAAGTCATTTCCATTGCTTTGGATGTCAAACTCCCAGAATATAAAGATGTGTATATATATGGAACCAGCAGTAATGTTAGTGCAAACGGAAAATACAAAAAGCTTAAGGTAAAGCTTTCCGATGGCAGGTGCCAGCTTAACAATGTAAGGGAAACCGTTGAGGTGACCACTCAAAAGGGAGATATAACCCTAACTGTTCCTGCAGGTAATATTGTAGCGCGGAGCACTTACGGCAAAGTATTTAAAGAGGATATCCCCTTTGGGGATAATCAATTTACATTGAATACAATAGAAGGTAAAATCCATCTGAAGAAAACGAAATAATATCCATATTTTTGCCCAATCTTTTTAAAGGTATGAAACTACAGAAGTCCCTCTTAATCATTGTATTGGTCTTGTTGATAGATCAAATCAGCAAAATTTATGTCAAGACCCATTTTTTTCTTGGAGAATACCATGAAGTTTTTAGTTGGTTCAAGATTCTTTTCATTGAAAACGAAGGAGCAGCTTGGGGAACCAAACTGAGTGACTTGCTTCCGGTATCGGAGTCGGCTGGAAAATTGATATTGACCATTTTCCGACTTTTTGCCATTGCGGGTATTGGATATTGGCTTTGGGACATTATCAAAAAACAATCTCCCAAAACTCTGATTTTGGCAGTATCACTCATTTTTGCCGGCGCATTGGGAAATATTATCGACTCTGTTTTTTACGGGTTAATATTTGACCACAGCAATGGTAAGGTAGCCACATTATTTTCTCCAGAACCGTATGAGGGATTGTTTTATGGAAAAGTGGTGGATATGCTGTACTTTCCATTAGTAAATACTTCATGGCCTGATTGGGTGCCTTTTGTTGGCGGAAACCAATTCCGTTTTTTTGAGCCTGTTTTTAATATAGCGGATACTGCAATAAGTACTGGGGTCGGTATATTGATCGTATTCAATAAAAAGGCCTTTCCGAAACCCGAAAAAGAAGAAACCAAGAGCTAAAACTTATAAACTCTGTTTGGCGATATACAGTAATCCAAGCATACATCGTTAGCATGTGTTTCAATAATTGTTTCCTCTGCCTCGAACAGAGACAAACCTATTTTTACAGTTTCTTTTTTACACTTGGCCAAAAAAGTATCATAATAACCCTTGCCATATCCAACACGATTTCCGTGTTTGTCAAAAGCTAGAAGGGGTAGAAAAACGACATCAATTTTCCCCTCAGGAATTTGAACTCCTTCGACAGGCTCTGGGATGTGCCATTTGTTTTTTTTGAGGAAGGTATTATCAGTAAGCAAATAATGTTCCATAGTGTTCCCATCACTTACTTTGGGGATGACCACATTCTTGTCTTTTCCTTGTAAAAGTGTAATCAAGGGCAAGGTGTCAATTTCCTTGTTCTTTTCGATACTTAGGAACGTATGGAAATAAAAAAAATCCCAAATAGGGATTTGAAGTGCATGATTCGCTAAATTGATACTCAAATCTGAAATATGCGAACTTTCGAGCTCCGCTCTCAGACTTTTGTATTTTTTTCTTAGTTCATGTTTCAACATTTAAATGTTGAATTTTTTTGGGGTGTTTTGGGAAACTACTTACTCTCTTGTTGAGAAACGGAGAAAAAAATCTTGAAGAAAAGCATCAAGATCAAATACATTCCCAAAACGATAATATAGTTCACCTCCATAGAATTTAGAATTGTATTTATACGGTTAAAAATAAGTAAAAGAATTGGGAATTTTACTATGAAATGCATTTTTAATCGATGAAATACACTTTTTTAGCAGCAGTTTAACAAAAAATCACACTTTTTTAGACTGGTAATCCTTTGTAAAGTGAAAATACACATTGATCAAAGCGCTGGTAATACCGGTCAATTTTAACAAAAAAACACTATTATTAAGGCATACCTTTGTAAAAGCGTCAATTTTTGGAAATTATATGCCCGAACCTCCTTCCATTAGTGTTCAAATAAGCGCCCTGCCGAATAACCCTGGAGTATATCAATTTTATGATGCCGAAGGCAAAATCCTTTATGTGGGAAAGGCCAAGAACCTGAAAAAACGTGTTTCTTCCTATTTCAATAAAAAACAAGAATATGGAAAGACAAGGGTTCTTGTAAAGAAAATCAATAGCATAAAACATATAGTGGTAGCTACAGAGTCCGATGCACTCTTGTTGGAGAACAACTTGATCAAGAAACTCATGCCCCGCTATAATGTCTTACTTAAAGACGACAAATCCTATCCCTGGATCTGTATTAAGAAGGAGCGTTTTCCAAGGGTTTTTTCAACCCGGAAGCTGATCAAGGATGGGTCGGAGTATTATGGCCCTTACACAAGCATGAAAACTGTAAGAACATTATTAGATCTTGTAAGAAGTCTATACCCATTGCGAACTTGCAATTATGATTTATCCAAGGATAAAATTGAAGCTGGCAAGTACAAGGTTTGTTTAGAATATCATTTGGGAAATTGTTTGGGTCCCTGTGAAGGTTTACAAAAAGAAGAAGATTATCAGAAACAAATTGAGGACATTAGACAGATCATCAAGGGGAATTTTAAAAGTTCACTGCAATCTTTTAAGACACAAATGAAAGACTTGGCCACAGCCATGGAGTTTGAAAAAGCGCAAAGGATAAAGGACAAAATTGATATTTTGGAAAATTATCAGGCTAAATCCACCGTTGTTAATCCAAAGATCAACAACGTTGATGTGTTCACCATAATTTCGGATGAGACCCACGCTTATGTTAATTTCGTGCAGCTTTCCCATGGCGCTATTATCAGGTCGCATACAATGGAAATTAAAAAGAAACTGGAAGAGACCAATGAAGAATTACTTCAGCTTGCTATAACAGAACTCAGACAACGGTTCAAATCCCAATCTAAAGAAATTTACCTTCAATTTCCGGTAATGGTTGAGGAAGACCTTAAGGTCACCTTGCCAAAACTGGGAGATAAAAGAAGGATTTTGGAGCTTTCCGAACGCAATGCCAGATTTTTTAGACAGGATAGGTTCAAACAGATAAAAATTACTGATCCGGATAGACATACCAAGCGAATAATGGCTCAAATGAAAGCTGATTTAAGACTTTCGGAGGAGCCAACGCACATTGAATGTTTTGACAACTCCAACATACAAGGAAGCAATCCTGTAGCGGCCTGCGTGGTTTTTAAAAATGGAAAGCCCTCTAAAAAAGAGTATCGCCACTACAATATCAAAACAGTTGAAGGCCCTGACGACTTTGCGAGTATGGAGGAAGTAGTTTTTAGAAGATATAAAAGATTGCTCAATGAAGATGAACCATTGCCCCACCTTATAGTTATTGATGGAGGCAAAGGTCAGCTTTCAAGTGCATTGAAAAGTTTAGATATTTTGGGCCTTCGGGGGAAAATAGCGATTATAGGGATTGCCAAACGATTGGAAGAAATTTACTTTCCTGAGGATCCCATTCCTTTGTATTTGGATAAAAAATCGGAAAGTTTGAAAATTATCCAGCAATTGAGAAACGAGGCGCATAGATTTGGGATAACACATCATCGCAACAAAAGAAGCAAAGCCGCCATAGATTCTGAACTCGAAAATATTGAAGGGATTGGAAAAAAGACAGCAGAACAGCTTTTACAACAATTTAGATCGGTAAAACGAATAAGAGAAGCAACCATTGAGAGCCTTGCGGAATCTATAGGTATGGCCAAGGCAAAAAAAATCTATAAATCGTTCCACTAGCACATGAACTTTAAAAACATTGTAATAAGTAGTGTCTTCATTTTGTTTGGAGTTTTGGGTTGGTCGCAGACCTCGAATAACAATGACGATCTAAAGGTGGGGTTGGTTCTGAGTGGTGGAGGAGCCAAAGGCTTGGCACATATTGGAGCACTGAAAATTATTGATGAGGCCGGAATAAAGGTGGATTATATTGGTGGCACAAGTATGGGAGCCATTGTAGGGGCCCTATATGCCTCTGGGTATTCGGCAAATGAATTGGACTCCATTTTTAGGGTAACCAATTTTTCACGGCTCATCCAGGACAATGTGCCCAGGGGGGCCAAGACTTTTTACGAAAAGGAGGATTCTGAGCGTTATGCACTTAGTCTTCCCTTTACCAACTTTAATGTTTCCTTTCCGCAAGCAATTTCTGGAGGCCAAAATATTTATAACGAATTGGTGCGTCTTCTTTTTCATGTAAAAGATGTTCAGGATTTTAAAAAATTGCCAATACCCTTTTTGTGTATCGCAACCAACGTGGAGACTGGTGAGGAGGTTTTGTTGGATTCTGGGTACTTACCGGAAGCGATTATGGCCAGCGGTACATTTCCTTCGCTTTTTGAACCCGCGGAAATAGAAGGAGAAATTTTGATTGATGGAGGGGTGGTCAACAATTATCCGATAGATGAAGTAAGAGCGCTTGGCGCCAACCTTATTATAGGTGTGGATGTTCAGCATGGACTGGCCACCAGGGAATCACTTTCGTCCGCAACAGAGATTTTACTTCAAATCAACAATTATCGCACGGTAAACGATATGAAATTGAAGGCGGAAAACACGGACATCTATATTAGGCCAGATATTGATGATTTTTCGGTTATCGATTTTGATCGCGGCACCGAAATTATGGATAGTGGTGAGAAAGCAGCTTCAGCTACTATTGAAAAGCTAAAAGAACTTGCTCAAAAGCAAAAGATCGTTATCAGAAGCAGTAAAAGAATTGAATCGATGGATAGCCTAACTATTAATCGATTGATCATAAGGGGAAATGACCAATATACAAGAGGGTACATAAAAGGTAAGCTAAGGTTTAGTCTAGCGGAGAAAATCCCGTTTGACAAATTAAAACAGGGCATGAATAACCTATCGGCAACAGGGAATTTCAAGGCAATTAGGTATAAATTGGTTTCAAACGGACTGGGTACGGACCTTATTCTAAAATTAAAGGAAAACCCCACCAAAATGTTTATAAAGATGGCGGCTCACTACGATGACCTTTATAAAAGTTCCGCATTGATCAACCTAACAAAAAAGAACTTTTTAATGAAAGATGATGTGGCTTCCTTCGATTTTATTCTCGGCGACCATATTCGATATAATATGCAATATTACTTGGACAAAGGTTTTTATTGGAGCTTAGGGATCAATTCAAGATTTACAGATTTTGATGAGGAAATTGATTTTGGACTCATTCAATCCAATTTTGATGCACCCATTGATCCCAACATTCGTGAAATCAATCTTGATGTTACCGATTTAACCAACCAGATCTATCTGCAAACGGTGCTCAGGGAGGAATTTGCCTTTACCTTGGGAGCCGAGCACAAGCTTTTAAGATATAGCACCAGAACATTGAATCAGTTTGAAGAAAACGAAGCAGCGCTGCAATTGTCATCTTCAGATCGGACCTTCTTTGACAATTCTAACTTTTTCAGTGCTTATGGAAAAATTACTTTGGACACCTACGACGATAAATATTTTCCGACGAAAGGAGTGCTTTTTGATAGTGATTTCCATTTGTATCTCTTTTCATCAGACTTCAATGATAATTTCAAGGAATTTTCAATTGGAAAAGCAAAATTGGGAACAGCCTTCCCATTGGTGGATAATTTAACCTTGAATTTGGAGACTGAAGGTGGGTTTAAATTGGGCACCTCTGGTGTAACATCTTTCGATTTTGTTTTAGGTGGGTTTGGCAACGATTTCATAAATAATTTCACACCTTTTATCGGATACGATTTTTTGACCCTTCCTGGTAACAGCTATGTAAAAGCATATGGTAGATTGGACTACGAATTTGCCGCCAAGAATCATTTTTTATTTTCTGCAAATTTTGCAAACGTCGATGATGATCTGTTCAGAACCGGAGAATGGTTTTCAGAACCCAGCTTTTCAGGATATGGAGTTGGCTACGGACTGGAATCTTTTTTGGGGCCGATACAAATCTATTATTCATGGTCTCCCGAAAGCGATAATAGCAATGTATTCTTTAGTGTAGGATACTGGTTCTGATCCAGACAAAAAACAATCTAAAAACCTTGATTTTTGTAGGGGAAATATGGAATGGTGTGGGTACAAAACCCCTAATTTTTCTTAATAAATTGCCAAATGTTCGCTATTTGATAAAAAGATAGTTAAAGTACGTTAAAACTTACATTACTGAAAGGTCTTAATGTATCTTTGTGTCACATAAGGGGTGGTTCCCTTATAACTTTAAGTATTGGTTTTTCATAATTTAAAGTTTGGTTGGTTATTTAGGAAAAGCCCAGTTCACAAACTGGGCTTTTTTTGTATATAATATTTTGGAACAAGTTTTGTTAAGTATATATAAAGTACTGAAAGCGAGATGTGATTTTAGTAATTTTATACCGACAAAAGAATTATGAAAAAAATTGTTACCATATTCGCCCTCCTACTTATCATGCCACTTATGGCCCAAAAAACCCGTCCAGCGTTTAAGGCCGGAGAGTGGTTAAAATTTCGCATACACTACGGTTTTTTGAATGCGAGCTATGCAACCCTTCAACTCAGTAATGATTCAATCGATAGCATTCCGGTCTACCATGTTGTGGGAAGAGGCAAGACAACAGGTTTTGCCAGCATCTTTTTTAAAGTAGACGACACTTATGAAAGTTATTTTGGAAAAAAAGATGGAAAGCCGCACCGTTTCATTAGAAAAATAAACGAAGGAGGTTATACCAAGGACATCGAGATAGATTTTTATTATGACCAAGACAAGGCCATTTTAAAAGACAATAAAAATGGGAAACAAATGGATATTCCCGTGCACGATGACATTCAAGATTTGTTATCGGCTTCCTACCATTTGAGAAACAAATATGCTTTGGCTGATTTTGAAGTTGGCGAATCCATAGATATGGATATGCTGTTTGATGACGATGGAGTTTACAAGTTTAAACTGAAGTTTTTAGGAAAAGAAATCATTCGAACCAAGTTCGGCAAAGTAGAATGTCTTAAATTTAGGCCCGTGGTTCAATCAGGCCGTGTTTTTAAAGAACAAGAGAGTCTTACCCTGTGGGTTTCCAACGATTTGAACAAAATTCCAGTTCGAATCAAAGCAGATTTGGCCGTTGGATCATTAAAAGCAGATTTAGATGCCTATAACGGGCTAAGAAACCAGTTTAAAATCATAATGAAATAGCTTGAATGAAGAATGATGAGCGAATTGAGTCCCAAATCAATAAGCTTGAAGAAAAGTACAAAAACTCTGGACAAGACTTAAGCTCTTACCTTGACGGACTCCTTTATCAACGATACCTTACCTACTGGGATTATATCCATTTAGATACCTTGTTGAGCATTCAGGTGCCGCGCACACACTTTCCCGATGAAGAAATCTTCATCATGTATCATCAAATTACTGAGCTTTACTTTAAGCTGATTCTGCATGAGCAAAAACAGATAGTCGAGGACAAATCCCAGGACCTAGCCTTTTTTATCGAAAAAGTGAATAGGATCAACAACTACTTTAAAGCATTGACTTCTTCTTTTGGCATTATGATCAGAGGAATGGAGAGGGAGCAGTTTTTAAGATATCGAATGGCATTGTTACCTGCTAGTGGATTTCAGTCAGTACAATACCGAATGATAGAAATTTATGCCACTCCTTTAGAAAATCTGGTTCATTATACAGAACGTGAAAATTATTCAAAAAAAGACGGTATAGAAGAACTTTTTGAACATATTTATTGGAAAAAAGGAGCAACAGATCTAACCAGCGGAGAAAAGACATTGACCCTTAAACAATTTGAGTTTAGGTATACACCAAGATTGTTGCGAATAGCAAACCAGGTCAAGCATAGCAACATTTACCATAAATACCTTCAATTACCGGAGGATGCAAGAAATGATGAAACTTTGATCAAATCATTAAAAGATTTGGATCTAAATGCGAATGTGAACTGGCCCCTGATGCATATGGGGTCGGCATATAGGTATTTGGCCAAGGAAAATAAGGAGGTTGATGCTACCGGAGGCACAAATTGGAAAGACTTTTTGCCTCCAAGTTTTCAGAAAATAATATTTTTCCCAACTTTGTACTCTGAAGAAGAGCTGGATATGTGGGGAAAACAATGGGTTGACCATATTTTTAATCCAGCTAACAAGTAATAGAGATGCAAAGATTTTTTGGGGCAATCTTGGCACTATTGGTATTAGTGTCTTGCAAAGAGAAGAAAGAATTGGTACAGCAACTGGAACCTAAAGACCCAGTTCAAAAACCTATTGTAAAACGATTTGGGTTTAATCTGGATGATTTCAGTGTCGTTTACGATACCATAAAAAAAGGGGAAACTTTCGGAGAGCTCATGCTCAAAAATAAAGTAGACTACCCCAAGATCATTCACATTGCAGAAGAATACAAAGACACTTTTGATATTCGACGGATAGACAGAAAACCATATGTGCTTTTAAGATCAAAAGACACTTCCGAATCCGCCCAGGTTTTTATTTATCAAAACGATAAGATCAATTACACTGTTTTTGATTTTAGAGACAGTACGGCCAATGCTTATAAAGGAAGGAGAAAGGTAAAATCGGTAGAGCGAGAGGTGGCCGGAATTATCGAGAACAATCTTTCCGAAACACTAGATAACTTAGGAGTGGATTATAATGTGACCATAGACCTTTCGGAAATCTATGCATGGACCATTGATTTCTTCAGATTGGAAAAAGGTGACAAGTTCAAGGTCATTTACGATGAACATTTTATAAACGATTCGGTTTATGCTGGACGCGGAGCTATAAAAGCAGCGCTTTTTGAACATAAGGGCACACCCATCTATGCATTTCCCTATGTAACCGACTCCCTAAAGAACATCTTGGATTATTACGATCAAGACGCCAACAATTTGCGAAGCACATTTTTAAGAGCTCCCATAAAATTTGGATATCGACTTTCTTCAAGATATAATTTAAGAAGAAAGATTGCCTATTACGGATACAGAGTAAGACCCCATAAAGGAACAGATTATGCCGCTCCGGTTGGCACTCCCATAATCGCAACCGCAGATGGTACAGTAACCGAATCGACCCGAAGAGGTGGAAATGGCCGATATGTTAAGATCAGGCATAACGGAACCTATAGTACTCAATACCTTCACATGAGAAAGCAAAAAGCAAAGCGGGGAGAATTTGTTAGACAAGGAGACGTTATCGGCTGGGTAGGCATGACCGGAAATACTGGAGGACCTCATGTTTGCTATAGATTTTGGAAAAACGGAAGACAAGTAGATCCATTAAGAGAAAAATTACCATCAGCTGAACCTATTGTCGATTCTTTGCGAGTTGGATACCTAGCTCATATTGACCCATTAAAAACCCAGTTGGATTGCATAGAGTTCTTGGAGATGGCTCCCATTCCCATAGAACAGGAAGATCAAATAACACTGAACCCATAAAATGACGTTGCCCACCACCAACCCTACGACTACTCAGACCTGGAAAAAACTTTTAGAACACCATAAAGAAACAAAGGATACTCACTTAAGAGAGCTATTTGCTACCGACAAGGATCGTGGGCAAAAATTTTCATTGCTTTGGAATGATTTCTTCGTGGATTTCTCAAAAAACCGGATTTCAGAAGAAACTTTTTCTCTCTTATTGGATTTAGCTGATGAAGTTGGGCTAAAAGAATCTATTTCAAGTTATTTTGGTGGCGAGGCCATTAACCAGACTGAAGGTCGGGCAGTGCTTCATACCGCACTAAGGGCCAAAAAAGGGGATGAAGTTTTCGTTGATGGTGAAAACATTGTTCCAGAGGTATATCAGGTGCGTGAGAAGATAAAGACTTTCACTGAATCGATAATTTCTGGAAGTAAGAAGGGCTTCACCGATAAATCTTTTACCGATGTTGTGAATATTGGAATCGGGGGATCTGATTTAGGGCCGGCTATGGTCGCTGAGGCACTTAAATTCTACAAAAATCATCTAAAAATGCACTTTGTCAGCAATGTAGATGGTGATCACGTAAATGAAGTCCTAAAAGCACTTGATCCCGAAACCACTTTATTTGTTGTGGTATCCAAAACCTTTACAACCCAAGAGACATTGAGCAATGCATTGACCATTAAAAAATGGTTTTTGAATCATGCCTCCGAGGCGGACATTGCAAAACACTTTGTTGCAGTTTCCACAAACATTCAAAAAATAAAAGAATTTGGCATAGCTGATGAAAATGTGTTTCCGATGTGGGATTGGGTCGGCGGACGTTTCTCCCTTTGGAGTGCGGTGGGATTGTCCATAGCTTTGTCTGTAGGACACAAAAACTTCGAAGCCTTGTTGGATGGAGCCAATGAAATGGACACTCATTTTAAAGAAACCCCATTTTCAGAAAATATTCCAGTAGTTTTGGCTTTGTTGAGCGTTTGGTACAATAACTTCTTTGGGGCCGAAACAGAAGCGATAATTCCCTACACCCAATATTTACATCGATTTTCGGCCTATTTGCAGCAGGGCATCATGGAAAGTAATGGTAAAAGCGTAGATAGGGCAGGAAATAGATGCAACTACGAAACCGGCACTATTATTTGGGGAGAGCCCGGCACAAACTCCCAGCATGCATTCTTTCAATTGATTCACCAAGGAACCAAGTTGATTCCAGCCGATTTTATAGGATTCAAAGAATCACTCCATGGAGATAAAGACCACCACAACAAGCTCATGGCAAACTTCTTTGCCCAGACCGAAGCATTAATGAATGGGAAAACTGCAGATGAGGTACAATCCGAATTGCAAGCACAAGGTCTAACTCAAAACGAAATATCTTCCTTGCTCCCGTTTAAGGTTTTTGAAGGGAACAAACCCACAAATACTATTTTGATAGAAAAGTTGGATCCAAAAAACTTGGGGTCTTTAATTGCACTCTATGAGCATAAAATCTTTGTTCAGGGTATTATCTGGAATATTTTCAGTTATGATCAATGGGGTGTGGAATTGGGCAAACAGCTTGCAAAAAATATACTAGATGATATTGAAAGTTCCGAAATTGGCAAACATGATAGTTCAACCCTGAACCTTTTGCAGTTTTTTAAGAAATGATTTAAAGTTTCTTAAAATTCAAAATACTCGTAATCACCTGTTTTTCAGTAGTTTAAATAATCATTGATATTTATTATATTTGGTTTTCTTAACGTTAACTTAACATTTTGAATGTTAAAAAACGGGACTTTTGTAATGCTATTCAAATAACTTAAACACTACTGAAATGAAAAAACTGTATGTATTAATTGTGGCGCTCTTTAGCACCATGATTATGTTCTCGCAAGGAACAGTTTCTGGTACCGTAATGGACGGTGATCTTGGAAGTCCACTTCCTGGTGCCAGTGTTGTGCTTCAAGGAACAGACAATGGAGCATCAACTGACTTCGATGGTAAATTTGCACTTGAGGTTTCCGAAAGTTCGGGAACACTTGTAGTTTCTTACATCGGATTTATTACCAAAAGAATTTCTTTCAGTTCTTACGGAGATTTGGGATCAATCACTTTGAATCCTGATGCCGAAGAACTTGAAGGTGTTGTTGTAACTGGAATCTTGGATATTGCCAAGGATAGGGAAACACCTGTTGCTGTGTCAACTATCACAGCTTTAGAAATTCAAGAAAAACTTGGTTCACAAGAACTACCTGAAGTATTGAAATCAACTCCATCCATCTATGCTACTAAAACAGGCGGTGGATTTGGAGATGGTAGGATCAACGTACGTGGATTCGATTCTCAGAACACTGCGATCATGATCAATGGAATTCCAGTGAACGATATGGAAAACGGCCGTGTATTCTGGAGTAACTGGGCTGGCCTTGGTGATGTTACCACTGCGATGCAAGTTCAAAGAGGTCTTGGATCTTCCAAACTGGCGATTAGTTCAGTTGGCGGGACCATTAACATTCTTACCAAATCAACTGATAAAGAAGAGGGCGGTTCCGTTCGCTTTGGAGGTGGTAACGATGGGTACATGAAAATGACGGCCTCTTATAATACGGGCAAAAGTGAGAATGGATTCGCAGCCTCAATATTGTTGGGAAGAACAGACGGAGACGGATATGTTCAAGGGACAAATTTTGAAGGCTATAATTACTTCATCGGATTGGGGTATGAGCCAAATGACAAGAACAGCTTTCAGTTTGTACTTACCGGAGCACCTCAAGTTCACAACCAAAGAACATCGAGCTTCTTTAACGTAGCAACACTAGCAGACCATGTACAATACGGGGCTAAATACAACTTTAACGGTGGTACCCTAAACGGAGAGCAATTTGGATGGAGAAGAAACTTTTACCATAAACCGATTGCTTCTTTGAATTGGGATCACAAATTCAACGATAAAACAACACTTTCTACCTCTCTTTATGCTTCAGTGGGAAGAGGTGGTGGAACAGGGGACATAGGTGTTGGTCCAGGTTTTGGCTTCGCTAGTTCCAGTAGATATCGTATACCAGAGACTGGACAAGTAGATTATGATTTAATTTCAAGATTCAATAGTGGTGAGGCAGTTACTTTCTATAATGGGGATAACGGCGGAAATCCACGGCAAATAGCCCCTACCAATGGTGAGCAAATTGTAACAAGCTTTGGAGATGGAATTATTCGAAGAGCTTCCATGAACTCCCATAATTGGTTTGGACTTATTGCAAACTTACATACTGAAATCAACGATGAATGGAGTTGGGATGTTGGTCTAGATGCCAGGAGTTATAAGGGAATCCACTATAGAAGAGTAGATAACCTTTTAGGAGCGGACGGATATTTTGATGATGATGACATGAACAACCCAAACCATACCGTAAGACAGGATGGTGCTATAGCCTCTGATTTTGGTTCAATCATCAACATCTTTAAAAATATTGATGAAGAAGAAAAAATCGATTACTATAACGATGGTATAGTAAGATGGTTGGGTACCTTCGGACAATTGGAGTACAGCAATGGAATTGTATCTGCATTTGTACAAGGAGGTTTCTCTCAACAAGGATTCAAAAGGATAGACTATTTTGGTTATTTGAATTCTGACCCAGAACAAGAAACAGATTTTGAGAACAGATTGGGCGGAAACATCAAAGGTGGTGTTAACTATAACATTAATGAAGCTCATAACGTTTTTGTAAATGCAGGATATTATTCAAAACAACCATTGTTTGATGCTGTTTACTTGAACTTTAGAAATGACCTTAACCCAGAGTTGACTAATGAAAAAATCTTGGGTCTGGAAGCAGGTTATGGAATCAATCTAGGAGATTTTAGAGCAAAAATCAACATCTACAGAACCTCTTGGAAAGATAGGTTTGAAGATTTGGATATAGAAACTCCACAGGGAGACGAGGGAACGGCCAATATTAATGGCGTTGAACAGATTCACTCTGGATTTGAACTTGAAACTAGTTACAGAGCTTCCGAAGTTGTGCAGTTTAAAGGAATGCTTTCTATGGGTAACTGGGAATATGGAGGAGATGCAAATGGAACAGCTCTGGATGACGATAGAAACGTTATTGATCCAGATGTAACTTTGTATTTAGATGACGTTAAAGTTGGAGATGCCGCTCAGTTCACCACCAATTTGGAAATGATCATCAGACCGTGTGATAATTTGAAGTTGAGCACTAATCTTTACTCAGCTTCCAGATTGTTTGCACAGATCAATGCTGAGGATTTCGCAGACCCAGACCATCAAGGTTCTTTAAGACTGCCAAGTTATAGTTTGGTTGATTTTGGAGCATATTACAAGTTCAATATTGGTGGGGGCAACGATGCAATTAGCATTGCGGCCAATGTCTACAACCTTTTTGATACAGAGTACATTGCCGAATCATTGACAAACACTTTTGCAAGCGGTAATGACGCAACCTTTAGAGGATTGAATACAAGAAACAAAGTGTTCTTTGGTTTTGGAAGAACATGGAACATAAGCATGAGATATAACTTCTAGGAGTTCTTATCCAACATTTTGAAAAACCCGCCGATCGGCGGGTTTTTTTATGGCTAAAATCCTTACTTTTAGAATTCAAACTTTACCCATGGAAATTTTACGTTCACTTCACTCTTACTTTGCCTATATAGTATTGGCACTTTTAATTTTTGCAGTTTTCAACGCCCTAATGGGCTGGCTGGGAAAAAAGGAGTTTACCATGCATAAAGATTTAAGGATTAGTCTTTTTGCCCTGATTTTAACCCATATGCAATTGGTCATTGGGTTGATTTTGTTCTTTGTTTCTGCAAATGGTCTTAAGGCCATCCAAACTTTGGGAATGGGCGGTTTAAATTCGGCGGCTCGTTTATTGGCTGTGGAACATCCCTTTATCAACATTTTGGCTGTTGCTTTGATTACTATAGGATGGTCTCGCCATAAAAAGAAAAATGAGAGTGTGGCAAAATTCAAGAGCATTGCCATGTTGTACGGTTTTGGACTGCTATTGATTTTAACGCGTATTCCTTGGAATCAGTGGTTTAGTTAAAATCTTAAATATCATTCCCACGACCGCGTGTGCCTAAAACTTTAGCGGAGGTGCAAAGCGGGAATCTTATTCTGTTTCCTTGATCAAAAACAAATACACGGGAAAATGGTCGCTATAACCGCCGGTGTACGTGCCTCCTACATAGGTTCTTAAAGGATAACCTTTATATTTTCCATTTTGCACTTTTAAATAGGGAGGGGAGTATACTCCAGCTTTCCAAAAGCGAAAACGCTCGCTGTTTTTTTGTGCTAAGTTTGTAGTCATAAAAAATTGATCAAAAAGATTCCACTTGTCTCGATACGCCAATGAACCAATTCCTTTTTTGTACAATTTCTCCATGGGATTAAAAAGTGAAATACTATCTAGCCTTTTAATTTTTCCTTGAGTTTTTAAAATCTTTTTAAGGCTGTCGTCACGTGGGTCATCATTTAAATCACCCATGCTGATGATTTTCGCATCAGGATTTAATCGTTGAATAGAATCAATAATCCGTTTGTTTAGCAATGCGGCTCGTATTCGATTGGGTTTACTTTTGGATGCTCCACCCCTTCTTGAGGGCCAATGGTTAACAATAAAATAAAACTCATCATCATCTAGCATTCCTCCAACAACAAGTTGATCGCGGGTGTAATTCCTTTCCCCTAAATCATCAAACAAAAGCAGCCGATGACTCTTAAAAGATGATGGTAAAAATGCCGATTTCTTAAAAAGGAGAGCCACATCGATACCACGTTCATCAGGTGAATCAAAATGTATGATGCCATAATTTTTCTTGATAAGATTGTCATGTTGAATTAAATCTTCAATAACAGTTTTGTTTTCAACTTCACAAAGTCCAATGATATCTGGCGATGTTTCAGTAACATTTTCAGTGATTTTGGAAAGCACTTCCGAAACATGTTCAATTTTGTTGTTGTACCGTAGCTCTGTCCATTTATAACGACCTTCTGGCGTACGGTCATCATCGAAGATTAGAGAATCATTTTTGGTATCGAAAAGGTTTTCAACATTGTAGAAAACCACAGAACGAACCCTGTAAGTTTTCTGGGATTGTGCCGAATGAAAAACGGAAGTCAACACAAATACGTAGGTAAAAAATTTCATTTGGGTTTTGTTTTTTGCTCGAAAATAAGTAAGATTGTTTGTTTTTCGTACATATATCGAAAGATAATAGCCCCGAAACTTATTTAATTAACCTACTATAGCGAGCCTATGAGAACTGCTTTGTTCTTGTCTGTGTTTTGTTATGCTGGATTCTTCTATGGCCAGCAAAACATAACCATTACAGGATTTGTAAAAGACAAGGTCACAGAAAAACCTATACACAATACTGTAATTTATATACAGGAGTTTTCCAAAGAATTTTTTACCGACACTCAGGGTCGATTTCAAATTGAAACTTCTTTAACAGGAGAACATGTACTCAACATTAGTAGTCCGGACTTTGTATTGAAACGTCTTCCCCTGTTTTTAGAAAATCAGCACCTTGATTTGGGGATTATTTTTTTGGAGAAAGACCTCCAGACTGAAAAAGAAGACAACTTAATTGCTCTTACCGAAGGAGATTTATCCAATGATGGAGAAATTATTTCAGGATCTTCAGGATTGCTTCAATCCACTAGAGATGTTTTTTTGAGTCGTGCTGCATTTGATTTTGGACAGGCATTTTTTAGGGTAAGGGGATACGATTCTAGAAATGGAATTGTAATGCTTAATGGAATTCCTATGAATAAACTTTTTAATGGCCGTCCGCAGTGGAACAATTGGGGAGGACTTAATGATGTAACTCGAAATCAGGAATTCACCAATACCCTGTCTCTAAATCGGTATACATTTGGCGGATTATTGGGGAGTACCAACATAGATTTAAGGCCGTCCCAGCAAAGGCCAGGGACTAGGTTGTCAAGTTCCATTTCCAATCGAACTTATAGGGGAAGAATTATGGCGACCTATAATTCCGGACAGAATCAAAATGGATTGGCCTATACTTTTTCTTCTTCCCGAAGGTGGGCCAGTTCAGGATATGTTGAAGGAACGCTATATGATGCATATTCCTTTTTTGGAGCCGCCGAGTATAAAATCGACTCAAAACATAGCATTTCTCTTTCCTCAATCCTGGCCAAAAACCGAAGAGGCCGGTCTGCCGCAATTACAGATGAGGTATATGAACTCATTGGCAACAAATACAATCCATATTGGGGGAATCATAATGATAAAATGAGAAATTCACGGGAACGACAAATTTTTGAACCCTTGTTTTTGCTCAACTATTTTGGGAAATTCAAGAAGTGGAACTGGAACTCAGGCGTTGCCTATCAATTTGGCTCAAATGCCAGAAGTAGACTGGGGTATTTTAATGCACCAAGTCCAGACCCCACATATTACAGATATCTTCCGAGCTTTTATTTGAACAGTCCCATAGGTGCCGATTTTACTAATGCTGGTTTGGCCAAAAGTGGATTCCTTGAGAACTCCGCATTAGACTGGGCATCTTTATATAGGTCCAATGCCAATAATGATGGAAAAGCGGCCTATGTGTTCTATGATGATATATCCAAGAGCCATCAACTGACCCTATCAAGCGCTTTCAATTACAGCATAAACGAACACATAAAAATGGGCTTTGGCCTTAATCACAAAACCATGAACTCCGAAAATTATGCTGAAGTACAAGATTTGTTGGGAGCCCAAATTCATGAGGATTTGGACACATTTTCAAACACTAGAAATGACCTAAATGGAAATCTTGGCAAGGTCGAAAAAGAGAAGTTCAGCTATAATTATTACCTAAATACCTCCGAGACGGAAGCATTTGGCCAGCTGCAGGTAGATTTCAACAAAGTAAGTGGTTTTGCATCTATAGCGCTCAACAATTTTGGCACACAAAGAGAAGGATTATTCCAAAATGAACGGTTTTTGGAAAACTCATTGGGCAAGAGCGAAAAAGTTTCCTTTTCCAACATAAAACTAAAAGGAGGAACTTCTTTTTTCCTTTCTGCGCGACATTGGTTTACAGTAAATGGGGCCTTGATGGAACGGTCTCCAACCATGCAGAATATATTCATCAACCCGAGGGAAAACAACGAAGTTGTTCCAGAAATTTTGAGTGAGACCATTAACTCAATTGATATGGGGTACCATATTCGCTTGCCAGATGTCAGCGGCCGAATTAGTGCTTACTATACTAGGTTTCAAAACACTACCGATATCAATTTCTTTTATGTTGAATCAGGCTTGGGGTCAGATTTTGTACAAGAAGCGGTTACAGCATTGGACAAACTTCACAGGGGTATCGAATTTGGCATGCAATACGAGGTTTCTTCCAGTGTGAAACTATCAGCAGCTGGTAATCTTGGGCAATATGTTTATGCCAGCGATCCTAGAGTACAGATAAATTTTGACACTTCCGGAGAGGAAGAAGACCTTATTAATCTGGATGGAAACATCGATTTGGGCATTGCTAAACTTAAAGGCATAAAACTAGCTCAAGGACCTCAAACAGCATTTGCATTAGGAGTGGAATATCGTAGTCCCAAATATTGGTGGGCAGGGGCAACCACAAATTATCTAGCAGGTAATCATGTCGATATCTCAACAATCAGATACACCGATAGTTTCCTTTTAGACCCGGATACGGGGGAACGTTTTTTAGATGCAACTGACGAAAATGTTGGGGAAATACTGAAACAGCAAAAATTAAATGATTTCTATTTGCTCAATTTGGTTGGAGGAAAATCTTGGTTGTTGGACAAAAAATATGTCAGCGCCTTTTTGAGTATAAACAATCTTTTTGATGAGATTTTTAAAACAGGGGGTTACCAGCAAGGCAGAAATGGAAATTATGCTCAAATGTATAATGATAACCTAGGTGGGACCCCCTCATTTGGACCCAAATATTGGTTTGGTTTTGGGCGCACCTATTTTTTAAATCTAGCCGTGAGTTTTTAAATAGAACGTATGAGAATTAAGAATAAAATAGGAGGTTTTTTGATTTTGGGAACAATGTTGTCATGTGTAGAGGGTACGGAATTCGATGTGCCAAAACAAGCCTGCAATTTGAAATTGGAACCCAATATCAGCTTTGCCGAGTTGGAAGCTATGTGCCAAGAAGAAGCAATACAAATACATGAAGATGTAATCATTGAAGGGTATGTGATTTCCTCAGACAAAAGCGGAAATTTTTACAATGCCCTGTTGATTCAGGATAAACCCAACAACCCATCAGCTGGGATTCAATTGGAGATAGAATTAAGGGAATCCCATTTATCTTTTAAGCTGGGGAGCAAGCTCTTTGTAAAACTTAAAGGATTATATCTTAAAAAGACGGGCTCAATAATAGAACTTGGCGGGACATTTTCTTCTTTCGGAAACATTTCTGTTGGTAGATTGCCCACGCTTAAAATCAAGGACCATCTATATCCATCATGTGAAGATTTGGAGCCGGTGGAACCTACATCGACCACACTTTTAGAACTGGACAGCATAGGACTAAATACCTTAATTCGAGTTGACGGAATGGAAGTGGTTGATGGGGAAATTGGAAATACTTTTGCCACTTCTGGACAGGAAACCAAACGTACACTTAAAGATTGTGAAGAGAATACCATTGTTTTGTTCAACAGCGGATTTTCAGATTTTCAAGATGAACCTTTACCCCAGGGTAATGGAACTATAATTGGAATTCTACAAAAAGACAAAGATGAGTTCCAGTTGATAATCAGAGGTAGTAACGACTTGGACTTTTCAAATGAACGTTGCCCAGAAATTATTACCGAATTTACCTCAGCCCAGTTTTTTATTTCTGAATTGGCGGACCCTGATAATAATTCAAAAGCAAGATTTGTTGAATTGTACAATGCTGCCGAAGAGCCTTTGGATTTGAATAAATGGTCATTGAGACGCTATACCAATGACAAGACAGAGGTGAGCTCTACAATTGATTTATCCGGTTTTGTCGTCGAGCCCAAAAACACTCTTGTTATTTCTCCTAATGCTGTCGAATTTGAGTTAGTGTATGGTTTTTCGCCGGACATGGGAGTGTCGACCAATAGTCCGGCGGATTCCAATGGAGATGACAATTTAGAATTGGTAGACCCCTTCGGGGTCGTTATTGATAGGTTTGGAGTAGTTGGCGAAGATGGTTCTGGCACCAATCACGAATTTGAAGATGGCAGGGCCTTAAGAAATGCTAACATTACCGAAGGTAATCACATATACACTTTTGAAGAGTGGACAATTTTTAACGATACGGGTGATTCGGGGACAACAAAATTGCCCCAAAATGCACCTGAGGATTTTACTCCAGGAGTTAGGCAATAGATGCCCCCTTGAGGGCTTCGTTTGGGTTGCAAAACGTCCAATCCTTCACATATTCACGTAAATCATAGCATAACATAATAACCATAACTATGAAACACGTTTTATTTACCCTTGTTTTGGGTCTTGCACTAGTTTTTCAGGGCCAAGCCCAAGAAATTTCAAAACATGCACTTGGAATCCGTGCCGGCGACGACGACGGCTTTGATTCTTTGGGAGCTGAAATTAGCTATCAATTGGGTCTTACCGAGAATAACAGATTGGAATTTGCTCTCGGGATTAGAAGCGGTGACGCTTATGATGCCTTTAAGGCCGTAGGTCTTTATCAATGGGTTTTCCCATTGGATCAATCTTTCCATTGGTACGTAGGAGCTGGTGCTGGACTTGGAAATGTAGATGTTGATGGAGTTGGATCGAGCACCTTTGCCTTGTTGGCCGGGGATATCGGAATTGAGTATAACTTTAAGATTCCATTACTTTTATCCTTGGATATTAGACCAGAAATTGGTTTTGGTGATGAAGGCTACGGCAGTGATTTTGACTTTGATCTAGGACTTGGAATCAGATACCAATTCTAATTCAATTACACATAAAATAGAAAATCCCAAGAAGTTTTTAATCAGCCTCTTGGGATTTTTTATGACCTTTTAATAAAGTTAAAACGGCTTATAACTGAATTTTTGGCCACCCACGGAGGCATCAGCCATTAAACCAGCCTTAGGAAGCGCAAAAACCGCGACCCCATCCTTATATTTTGCATTAAATGCTATTCCGGACTTTAAAGCCACCGCCGAAGTTTCCGCGGCAAAAGCGAATTTTCCTTCCTTAAAACGTTGCAGGTCCACCGAGGTTTCAAAGAAAATAACTTCGATAATGGCCTGTCCGCCAGCTTGCAATCCAATATTCAATTTTTTAAGGCCTGCCATTCCAACACTAGCACCTCCTTCATACACCACTCCATTGCCTGAGGCGCCGCCAATGATAAACCCACCCTTGCCAACATTGGGGAAAATCACATAGCCGGCAGAGTTATCAAAGAATCGTTCAAGTCCCGAATCCGCCTTTAAAAGTGTTTTTTTTGCCTTTTTGGCATCGTTCATTATTTTTCTATCCTTCTTATTTTGGGCAAATGTTGCAGATGTGGCCAACATCAAGCAAATTAACACAAGAGGTCTAACTAATTTCATATAGTATTGTGTTTAAAAATGAAGGTTAAAGGTAAAAAATAAACCCCTTCCAATATGGAAAGGGTTTGCCAATAAGTGTTAACACTAGTTTACTTTCCCTTCGGGAAAAGTTTGTGTGCCATTATTTCTTTCATCTGATTTACATGTCGTTCTGTATGTCCCGACATAAAAAGAACTACTTGAAGACCATCAACCGTTCCAAAAGGAAGATTGGAATTGTAGCGATTTCTTAGATCGTCATCTGTTGTTTTAATGTAGTTGATGTGTTCATCTCTTTTGTCCATAAAGGCTTTCACAGTAGCATCGTGCGAACCAAACTTACCCGTTGGTTCAAAAGGTTCTCTGGTCTTAACTCTTTTAGATCTGTCTGAGATGATGCCCAAAAGTTGATCATCCTTAAATTTCACAGAATCTTTAAGGGCAGGATTTGGACCTGCGGCCACCGTTTTTTGGATCATTCCACCAAAAGCATTTTCAGAAATTGCAAGGTGCTCAACACATTCTGCAATGGACCATGCATCCTCTTCTGCTTTAAAGTTTAGTTGTTCTTCCGAAAGTCCATGGAGAACATTGGACATTTCGTTACGAGTTTTCTTCAAATGATCAACAGCCATTTTGCGGTCATCATCCGATAGTTTGAAAGTATCTGCACTGAAACTTAAAAGTAATATAGCAACCAGTGGTAAAATCAGTTTTTTCATTTTTGTTATAGTTTAAAGTTAATTTTAAAATGTATAGACTTTATTCATAGACGTTTACCAAGTACGAAATTGGACAAGCAGTGATTTCAAAGTTAATGTAAATATGCACCATAAAAGGGGGCAAATATGCCAAAATGAATGTTGATTTGAGCAAAAAGGAAGGTTTTAGTCAAACAAACATAGATTATAGTTATGTTTTTATAATGTTTTCATATGAATTATCTATTATTTAGGGTGAAGTTTGTCTAATTTTATAGAGGCAGAAAAAATTATAAAACACTATACGATCATGAGTAAAAAATCTACAACTTCGGCAGGAGCCGAAGGAAAAAATTCAAATGGCGAAAGCAAGTGCCCATTTATGGCAGGAGCACTTAAGCATGGTGCCGGAGGTGGCACATCTAACCGCGATTGGTGGCCAAACCAATTAAGACTGAATATTCTTCGTCAACATTCTTCACTGTCCAATCCTATGGATGCCGATTTTGATTACGCGAAAGAATTCAAAACCCTTGATTTGGACGCAATTAAAAAAGATCTCTATAATTTAATGACGGATTCCCAAGATTGGTGGCCTGCCGATTATGGACATTACGGACCATTTTTCATTCGTATGGCATGGCACAGCGCCGGTACGTATCGTATTGCAGATGGAAGAGGGGGAGCTGGTTCGGGAACGCAAAGATTTGCGCCATTGAATAGCTGGCCAGATAATGCCAATCTTGATAAGGCTCGTTTGTTGCTATGGCCTATCAAGCAGAAATACGGAAAGAAAATTTCATGGGCAGATTTGATGATTCTTGCAGGTAACTGCGCATTGGAATCCATGGGCTTTAAAACCTTCGGTTTTGCAGGAGGACGCGAAGATGTTTGGGAACCAGAGGAAGATGTGTATTGGGGAGCTGAAACAGAATGGCTTGGTGACAAGCGTTATGAAGGTGATCGCGAGTTGGAAAATCCATTGGGAGCTGTACAAATGGGATTGATTTATGTGAATCCCGAAGGACCTAATGGAAACCCTGACCCTATAGCTGCTGCTCATGATATTCGTGAGACTTTTGGCAGAATGGCTATGGACGATGAGGAAACCGTTGCGTTGATCGCAGGCGGACATACTTTTGGAAAGACCCATGGTGCAGCAGATCCTGATAAATATGTAGAGCGAGAACCTGCAGCAGCCGGAATCGAAGAACAAAGCCAAGGATGGAAGAATAACTATGGAACGGGAAATGCTGGTGATACGATTACCAGTGGCCTAGAAGGTGCTTGGACCACTACACCCACCAAATGGAGCAACAACTTTTTCTGGAATTTGTTCGGGTACGAATGGGAATTGACCAAAAGTCCTGCAGGAGCCCAACAATGGATTCCAACACATGGTGCTGGAGCCAATAGTGTGCCCGATGCCCATGATTCTTCTAAAAGACATACACCTATAATGTTGACAACGGACCTTTCCCTTCGGGAGGATCCAGCTTATGAAAAAATCTCAAGACGTTTTCATGAAAACCCGGATGATTTTGCAGATGCCTTTGCAAGGGCTTGGTTTAAACTCACCCATCGTGATATGGGTCCAATTTCAAGATATTTAGGTTCCGAAGTACCCTCGGAGGAATTGATTTGGCAAGACCCAATTCCAGCCGTTGACCATGAGTTGATCAGCGAGGAGGATATAACTGCTTTAAAACAGAATATTTTGGCTTCTGGACTTTCTGTTTCAGAGTTGGTAGGTACTGCCTGGGCTTCAGCTTCTACATTTAGAGGTTCGGATAAAAGAGGCGGTGCCAATGGTGCACGCATCAGGCTTGCGCCACAAAAAGATTGGGAAGTGAACAATCCGGAGCAACTTTCAAAAGTATTGGACACCTTGGAAAGAATCCAAAATGAGTTCAACAGTAACCAATCCGGCAAAAAGAAGGTTTCCATAGCAGATTTAATTGTGCTTGGAGGAAATGTGGGAATTGAACAGGCTGCCACAAATGCTGGTCAAAATGTTACAGTTCCTTTCGCACCGGGAAGAGGAGATGCTTCACAAGAGCAAACAGATGTAGGGTCCATGGCGGTATTAGAACCCAAAGCTGATGGATTTAGAAATTATATGAAGTCAAAATATACGGTATCCGCTGAGGAAATGTTGATTGACAGAGCTCAGTTATTGACCTTGTCGGCTCCAGAAATGACCGTCCTTTTAGGTGGACTTCGTGTACTGGATATCAACCATGACCAATCACAGCATGGTGTTTTCACGGAACGAGCTGGATCACTGACCAACGATTTCTTTGTAAATCTATTAAACCTAAGCACCAAGTGGGAAGCAACATCTGATGAAGAAAATGTGTTTGCTGGTCGTGATCGGGCTTCAGGCGAGGTTAAGTGGGCCGGTAGTCGTGTCGATTTAATATTTGGATCAAACACCGAACTTAGGGCAATTGCAGAAGTTTATGGAAGTGCTGATTCCAATGATCGTTTTCTGAACGATTTTGTTGCTGCATGGACCAAAGTGATGAACCTAGATCGTTTTGATTTGGTATAAAAGAGAAAAAGAAAATTAATTTAAAGAACTGTCACTTCCTTCAAAAGTTGTGGCAGTTTTTTTATAACTTTCCGTAAGATTATGAGCAATACAGAAGACTTCTTCAATGCAATCAGAAATGGCAATCTTGATACCACCTCTAAATTACTGGAATCGGACACCACTTTATTGGAAACCAAGGACGAACGAGGTTCAACACCTCTGATTTTGGCCACCTATTACAATCATGAAAACATAACAGCACTGTTGCTGGAAAAAGGTGCGAATATTGATGCCAAGGATGGGTCCGGAAATACTGCATTGATGGGTGTATGCTTCAAAGGATTTTTAGGGATAGCAGAACTTTTAATCAAAGCCGGAGCCAATGTTAACCACATAAACGCCATGGGTGCTACCTGCCTAATTTATGCCGCTACTTTTAATAGAATAGAAATAGCACGATTATTACTGGAACATAAAGCAGATGTTTCAATTAAGGATGCTCGAGGCAGTACGGCCTTAGACCATGCCAAAATACAGGGAACAAAACCTTTGATACAACTATTGCAGGAAAACCAAAAACTTTAATGGACTCTAAAGAACAGCTCAACCTGATCAAACGCATAAAAGCAATTTCCGAAATAGGATTGGTATACGCCCAGGACCCTTATGATCGAGAGCGGTACGAAGAACTTCAGCAGATAAGTCTAAACCTCATGTCCAATATTGGCGATACTGCCATTGAAGTGTTGCAAGAATTTTTTATGCCGCAAGATGATTACCCAACACCAAAAGTGGACGTACGGGGATTTGTATTGAACGAAAAAGATGAAATTCTAATGGCGAAGGAAAGTATAGACGGCAAATGGACAATTCCAGGCGGTTGGGCGGATATCGGAAGTACCCCTTCAGAAATAGCCATTAAAGAAATAGAAGAGGAAACAGGGTTAAAAGTTGAGGTGGTAAAACTACTTGCCGTTTATGACAAACAAGTACATCCGCATCCGCCAGAGCCCTATTACATTTACAAGCTGAATTTTTTCTGTAAGATTGTTGGAGGTGAACTGAAACCAGGATTTGATATGTTGGGAGCTGAGTTTTTTGCTTTGGATAGTCTACCCGAGCTTTCCGAAGAACGTATTTTGGAAAGTCAGTTGAAGCATTTGTTTCAATTGGCAAAATCCTCCGCGCCAGAAGTGTATTTTGATTAGCAATAGATAAAATTGTCATGCTGAGCCTGTCGAAGCATGTTTTTACTACAAGCGATGAACCAAAAATTAAAACTAGCCTTAATACAATCCCATCTAATTTGGGAAGATCCCGAAGCCAATAGAAAACTGTTTGATGGGAAGATCGGGGCAATTTCTGAAGATGTGGATATAATAGTACTCCCAGAAATGTTTTCTACAGGATTTACTATGAATCCTGAACATATAAATGCTGACGAAGGAAGAAAGACTCTGACCTGGATGCGAAATTTGGCACAACAAAAGCATACGGCATTGATCGGCAGTATCATTTTTTATGAAGATGGTAAAAACCACAACCGATTGTTTTTTGTTGACCCTGATGGAAAGGTTGAGCATTACGACAAGAAACACTCCTTCACCTTAGCTGGGGAGGATAAGGTTTTTAAAGCTGGGAAATCAAAGCTGATTTTGGAGTACAAGGAGTTTAAACTTTTTCCATTGATCTGTTATGATCTTCGTTTTCCTGTTTGGGCACGAAACATAGAAAATTATGATGCCTTGATCTATGTGGCCAATTGGCCAAAAGCCCGTATTCAAGCTTGGGATACACTTTTAAAAGCCCGGGCTATTGAAAATATGGCATACTGTGTAGGGGTTAACCGAATAGGCTCTGATGGAATGGGATATGAATACTCAGGGCATTCTGCTGCATATGATGTTTTAGGAGATCAATTGGCCTATTCTGAGGACGAAGAAATACTCTATGTTACCTTGAATAAGGAACACATTGCATCAAATAGAGAAAAATTAAGGTTTTTAGAAGATCGAGATCACTTTACTCTGAAATGACAAAAGTCTGTTCCAGTTCCCAGTTGGCGCGCACATCAATGACATCGGGATAATAACTCACCTTTTCGGGTTGAACCTTTGTCAAGTAACTTCCCGTATCCCACTTGCCGTTTCCATTCTCGTCAAAGATTACCCGAATTATATAATCACTTGGCTCAAGATTGTTAAATTCAAACTGTCTGGGTTGGTCGGCAAAAAGTTCACGTTTAGTATCACCGGCCTTATCGGTCAGTTGTACAATAAGGGGGTATCGGACAGCGCCACCAATATTCAATCTTAGGTTGCCAAAATCTGCATAACCTTGAGTAGAAAACCGGTAATTGAGTGAGTCATTTTGAATTCCAAAAAAGTCAGTAACTGCACCTGGCAATAGCTCAAAGGAGTAGCTCTGGTTGGGTTCAACGGCAAAATCAAAATCGATTTTATTCTCCAAAGTATCCAATTCAATAGAAAAAGGAGAACTTATGGAATCACTAATAAACAGGGCAATTTTAGAAGAATCCATTTCAGCGATTGGAGTATTTGCCAAAATGCTGAAAGTATCCTCAAAACCCAAAGCTCTTCCCACATTTGTTCTTAATTTCAAAGAGTCTAGCGGAAGCTTTCTGGTTTTTACGGTGAAAGTATCTATGGCTTCAAGCTTTTTGTTTGCCACCGTAAAAATTATGGAATCGATATCTGTGGGCGTCAACCAATAATCCAAGGTGTCCTTTTCCCTATCCTTTAAAATCATAGTTTTTACAGAATCGGGAAGTGGGGTTAAAGCCGATATTTCAATATCCTTATGATTTCCCTGATACCCAAAGATTATCCGATTTTTGGAAACATAACTTGGTACAGAAACACTGTAGTCAGGCAACTCCTGAAAAAGAGTTAAGAGGTAAATGGAATCTGTGGGAATGGTAATCGTGTCCTGCAAAAAACCAATCTTATCTTGCCGTTGATCAAACATGTTGTTTTTGTTGATGTCCTTTACGGCGGCCAAGGCATATTCTCCGGCCTTTAAATTTTTTAGTTCAAAAAAGGGAACACTATCCAATGTATTGGTGATATAATTGGGGGGATTTTTATAAATGGTAGAGTCGGTATAGGCCGTGTCCAATTCATAGAGCATTACACTTATAAATTGATCCGCCTTTCGATTAAACGCATCCTTGACAGCACCCGATAAAGTCAAAGAATCAATATAATCTCCAGTGGAGAAAACATAACTTAAAAAACTATTTGGATTTCCCTCATTGTTGTCGGTGATGCTCTGCCCAAAATTAAAAGTGTACGTGGTGTTCTCTTTTAAAGTATCCTTTATTACTACCTGAATGTACTTACTGGCTCCACCTTGCGGGGTGACTTCGGGGGGATATTTCAATGGAGGGGAAACAATCAGTTGATTTTGAACGTCTTTGAGTTTAATGAATTCATCAAAATACAATCGAATTTCTTTCGCCTTAAAATTAATGGAAAAATTATCGGGCTCCGTTCTAAGAAGTACAGGTGGAGTTACGTCTTTTGGTCCACCCGTGGGTGTACCTCTTTTGGCACATTGCCAAAGCGCCAAACCCATTAGAAAAAGGAAGGACAGACTCAACAGTTTTTTTAAGTACCGCATTGAAAAACAAGTGTTGGGCAAAGAAACAACTAATTTAAAAATTGAAACCAAGGATTTATAGAATTTTAACCCTTGGGTACTACCGCCATACTCAGTACTGAAACGGACACATTACCAAGTGTATGTAGTTTTTTTGCACAGGCCTCAATGGTTGCTCCTGTCGTAATAACATCATCTACCAGTAAAATATGTTGAAAGCTTTTTTTGGCGATAGGGTTTACCTCAAAGACCTCTTGGGCATTTTCCCATCGCAAAAGCCTGCCTTTTTTGGTTTGTGTCTTAGTGTTATTGACTTTTATTAAAATATCATCTCTGTACTGCGCCTGTATGGCATTCGAAATACTTTTTGCAAACAAGGTCACTTGGTTATAACCTCGCTTCTTTTGTTTCTTGGGATGAAGTGGAACCGGAACTACAATATCGACTGATTTAAGGTTTTCCTCGTCCTCCAAATAAGCACCACACCATTCCCCTAAAAAGCTTCCGACCGTCTCTTGGTTTTTGTATTTTAGGTAATGTAATAGCTGTTTTACAGCACCTTGTTTTGAAAAAAACAGGAAAGAAACCGCCTTTTTTATAGGAATCCTCCCATAAAATATGCGGTCTACGGGGTTTTCATCGGAGAAGTTATAATCGGTGAGTGGCATTTCATGTCGACAAACGGCACACAATACGTTTTCTCCTCTGGATAATTGCGCATTACATCCAAAACATACCCTTGGCAATAGGATGTTGTTAATCTCGTTTAGTATCTTAGCCAACTTATCGATCAAGTCTTATACGCGTTACAGAAGCCTAATTGACCCCATGGATGCCCAAGATAACAATTTCAACTACAAGATTATCTTCGCAGCGCTTGTCGCGGTAATCGTAGGCATTCTAATAGCTTTTTACTACAGTTATGCGCAGTCCCAAAACCAAATGACCTTTTTGGAACAAGAAAAATCACTTTTGGTTAAGGATTTGACATTGATGAAGGCCGAAGTAGATCGTTTGTCCGGTTTAAATGAAGTCAATGAAATTGAGTTACAGACATCCCGTTTCAGAGTTCAAGAATTGTTGGATTCTGTAGGCAGGTTGAATTTCAGTTTAACCAAACTGAAAGAGACTCGAAAAGAGCTCCGTATGTTGGAAATCGGGTTCGATAGTCTAAAACTCAAGAACAACTTTCTCCGCTATAACAATAGTTTGTTGGCCAATCGATATGAGGAAACCCGAAAACAATTGGAAGATGCGAGAGGCAGGGCAAGTTCAATGGAACAAGCTGAATCTTTACTGCGAGAAACCAATAAAGAATTGGCAAGAGAATTGCGCATCAAAAGTTACCTAAAACTTCAAGATGCCGAGGGCAGTGGTTTTAGACTACGGGCAGGTAGGCCCCTGAAAACCAATAAAGCATCTACCATAGAAAAACTGAGGGGCTGCGTAACTATTTTGGCAAATCCCGGTGAAGAAGGAGATGTTAAAGTCTTATACCTTCAATTTTTGGACCCCAATATGGCGGTTATTGAGGATAATGCCAGTACTATTTCCGTTAGTGGGAATACCTATAGCAAAAAAGTAGAGATTATTTACACCGGTAAAGAGATTAGTGTATGTGATGCTATCACAGTGCCCGAAGGCTCCTTGGCGGAAGGAATTTACACGCTGAATGTATTTGAGGACGAGAGATTATTGGCTTCCACCGAATTTCAGTTGAAATAGCACTTTTCTTTTAGGGCAAAATTCTATTTTTGCCCAATGGCAAATCAAGAAGACATTTTTAAGAAGGTTATCTCCCATGCAAAGGAGTATGGATACGTATTCCAATCCAGTGAGATTTATGACGGACTCAGTGCGGTATATGATTATGCGCAGAATGGAGCTGAGCTAAAGAAAAATATTCGGGAATATTGGTGGCAAGCCATGGTGCAGCTCAATGATAATATTGTTGGGATTGACGCTGCTATTTTTATGCACCCCACCACTTGGAAAGCGTCCGGTCACGTAGATGCCTTCAATGACCCATTGATTGATAACAAAGATTCCAAAAAAAGATATCGTGCTGATGTTTTGGTTGAGGACCATGTTGCGAAAATTGAGGCCAAAATAGAGAAGGAAGTCAAGAAAGCCGCTAAACGCTTTGGCGATAGTTTTGACAAGGAACAATTCTTGGCCACCAACCAACGTGTATTGGATTACCAAGCCAAAGGCGATGGAATCCTAAAACGTTTGGGCAAATCATTGGAAAACGAAGATTTGGCAGATGTAAAGGCATTGATTGAAGAATTGGAAATTGCATGTCCACTTTCGGGATCCAAAAACTGGACCGATGTGAAGCAGTTCAATCTGATGTTCGGAACCAAGTTGGGAGCTTCCGCAGATTCTGCTATGGACCTCTACCTTCGTCCAGAGACAGCACAGGGAATATTCGTCAACTTTTTAAATGTTCAGAAAACAGGACGTATGAAAATCCCGTTTGGAATTGCCCAAACTGGAAAAGCCTTCCGTAACGAGATCGTTGCTCGTCAGTTCATCTTCCGGATGCGTGAATTTGAACAGATGGAAATGCAATATTTCATCAAGCCCGGCACCCAGCAAGAATGGTATGAGAAATGGAAAGAAAAAAGAATGAAATGGCATCTTTCTTTGGGAATGGGAGAAGATAATTATCGTTTTCATGATCATGAAAAATTGGCTCATTACGCCGATGCCGCTGCGGATATCGAATTCAAGTTTCCATTTGGGTTTAAGGAACTGGAAGGAATCCATTCCCGTACCGATTTCGATTTAAGTCAACACGAAGAATTTTCAGGTAAAAAATTACAATATTTCGACCCCGAGGAAAATAAGAGCTACGTACCTTATGTACTTGAAACTTCCATTGGGTTGGATCGTATGTTTTTGGCTGTTTTTTCAAACTCCTTGAAAGAAGAGGAATTGGAAAATGGTACTACACGGACAGTGTTGAAATTGCCGGCGGTACTGGCACCGACCAAAGCGGCAGTTTTACCATTGCTAAAACGAGATGGACTGCCTGAAGTGGCCCACAAGCTTATTGATGATTTGAAATGGGATTTTAACGTAATATATGATGAGAAGGATGCCGTGGGTCGCCGTTACCGACGTCAAGATGCTGCCGGCACACCTTTCTGTATTACTGTTGACCATCAAACTTTGGAAGATGATACCGTTACCATTCGTCATCGTGATACGATGGAACAGCAACGTGTAAAACTGGATGAGGTCAAAGAAATCATCTCCAAAGAGGTGGATATGCGCTATTGGTTACAGCGTATCTAAATCATAGAGTTTAGAACAGACCCGTAATCTCACCATCATCATTTACATCTATCCCTTCGGATGAAGGTTGGGCTGGCAAGCCGGGCATACGCATTATATCTCCGGTAATGGGAACTAAAAATCCCGCTCCAACCGCAATTTCGATTTCCCGAACGGTGATGATAAAATCCTTAGGCCGTCCTAACAGTTTAGGATTGTCCGAAAGGGACTTTTGAGTTTTAGCAATACAAACGGGTAGATGGTCCAAGCCTAAATTCGTTATTTTTCTAAGATGCGCTTTAGCCTTGGAAGTATAGTCCACATATTCAGCTCCATAAATTTCGGTAGCAATGGTTGCAATTTTATCCATGACACTCGATTCCCATTTGTACAAGGGTGTAAAATCTGAAGCGTCAGATTCCACAATATCAATGACATGTTGCGCCAACTCCTCTGCACCTTCTCCGCCTTTGGCCCAAACTTCTGCCAAGGCCACACGAACACCTTTGGATGCTGCCAATTCTTTTATGGCGGCAATTTCCTCATCCGTATCGGTTACAAATCTATTGATGGAAATAACAGGAACAACATTGAACTTGGCTATATTCTCCAGATGCTTCTCTAGATTGGGCAATCCTTTTTTAAGTGCCTCTACATTAGGTTCGGTCAACGATTTCAAATCGGCTCCTCCATGATATTTTAATGCTCGAATAGTTGCGGTGAGCACAACAGCCTTTGGCTTTAATCCTGCACTCTGACATTTGATATCGAAGAACTTTTCGGCCCCTAGATCAAATCCGAA
Organism: Flagellimonas sp. S3867; assembly: GCF_014698935.1. Classification (GTDB taxonomy): domain Bacteria; phylum Bacteroidota; class Bacteroidia; order Flavobacteriales; family Flavobacteriaceae; genus Flagellimonas. The sequence continues at coordinate 389,622 of NZ_JACVMN010000002.1, read as the reverse complement.
ACCTGCTTCCGTAACAGTGTAATCCGAATATGTCATCCCAATTCGCGTTGCAATCACAGAGTTCGTTCCTTGGGCGATATTCGCAAATGGACCACCGTGAATAATTGCCGGATTCCCTTCCATCGTCTGCACTAGGTTAGGTTTGATAGCATCTTTCAGCAAAGCCGTCATGGCGCCTTCGGCATTTAAGTCTCGCGCATAAATCGGCTCTTTGTCAAAAGTATAACCGATAAAAATGTTCCCTAAGCGTTTTTTGAGGTCGCTCAGGTTTTCGGCCAAACATAAAATGGCCATTATTTCGGATGCGGCCGTAATATCAAAACCCGTTTCTCTGGGTATACCTGATGTGGTTCCGCCCAAACCTACAATAACATGGCGAAGTGAACGGTCGTTCATATCCATCACCCTTTTCCAGCCAATGGTCCTGGGGTCCAACCGTAAAGACCTTGTTTTGCTTTGTATATTATTGTCAATAACTGCTGAAAGTAGATTATGCGCTTTTTCTATGGCGGCAAAATCCCCGGTAAAATGAAGGTTGATATCCTCCATCGGAAGTACCTGTGAATATCCACCTCCTGTGGCCCCGCCTTTGATGCCAAAAACAGGTCCCAAAGAAGGTTCTCGCAGCACTACCGTTGTTTTTTTGCCCAAGCGGTTCAATCCTTCGGTCAACCCAATGGACATGGTAGTCTTGCCCTCCCCTGCAGGGGTCGGGGAAATGGCCGACACCAAAATAAGGTTACTTTGTTCTGCTTTGGACTTATCAATGGCGTTCAAAGGTAATTTAGCTTTATGCTTGCCATACATTTCTATGGAATCTGGATCAATTCCAAATTTTTCTGCAATGTTAGAAATAGGTTGTAGGGTAACGCCTTTGGCAATTTCCAAATCGGTCATAGGTTGTTGTTTTGAATTAGTCGGAATGGAACAAAATGGTTCCGTGTTAGCTTGTACAATATACTACAATCGGAACAGTTTTCAAGGTCATTTTCTGGCCCTTTTTTGTTTGAAATACCCCTTGTCCGCAATGTAAATGGTCTTCTTGACTTGGCAGAAGACTTTGCTTTTGTCTTTGTTGGTGAGGTCAGTGGTTTTTATGATCTCCAATTCGTTTTGTCGGATCACTTGAGCTTTAATTTCCTCAAGCTCATTCAAAGTATATTGGAATTCGGCATAGAGAGTTTCCTTTGCGGGACGCTTAAAGAAAATCTCTGCGGATTTATCCCAAACCACATAATCAGGACCCAATAGATTGATGAGTTGCACCATGGGTATGGGATCAGTGGCCGAAAACATACTACCTCCAAAAATGGTGTTCACATAGTTTCGGTTTTTGTAGGTAATGGGAAGTTTCATTTTCATCGTCAACAAGTCCTCTGAAATAAAAGTGATCCTACCCGTGCTACGTCGATACATGGGAGACAGATTGAAGCCATATTTTAGAAGGACATTCTTGTTTAAGAACTTGGTGCCGAAATCCATTAAGGTTTGGTACATGGTCTGTTAATTTGAGGGTTCTGGCAAAAAGGCATAATGCCCAATAATCTTAAAATCAAAAAGGATGTCTTCCATCACCTGCCCACGGCCAATATTATGGACAATCAGATGTCGTTTTCCATCACGTGATTTTTTATCCACCACAATCCCGATATGGGTGATAGCTCCGCCCAAGTTCCAGCAGACCACATCTCCAGGAAGGTAATCTTTCGCATTATCGGTAATGGGCTTTTCAGCGCCTTGACGTTTAAAATAGGTCATCAAATTGGGAACACGGCGATGGTCTATATTGGTATCGGTTCGGGAAAGACCCCAAATGTTTGGATAGGCTCTAAAGTTGGCCTTCATATCTTCATGCACCTCTTTTTGAAGGTCCACCCCCATTTTTCGGTAGGCACGGATGACCACATCGGTACAAACACCTTTGCCTTTCGGCACATCTCCGTTGGGATAGGGAATGGAAAAATAACTGCCGTCGTAGGTCACTTGTTGTTGGGTGAGCTCAAGAGCCGCATCCACCAATTCCGAAGAAGTAACGGTGATTTGAGACCACAACATTTGGCACATCAAAAAAAACAAAACAAATATGGGATGGCACTTCCGCATTGGACTAAGATAAGAAGCAGAATAGAAAATCAAACCCTTTTAACGAAGGCTTATGAACGGTTATAACCCCAAACTAGGCAAATGTTTTACCTTATGGTATTGCAAAGTGGTACGAATGCAGTTTTTGAGTTCCTCCACAGGGAGTTTATCCTCCAACTGAAACACGATGGCCCGATTGCCCTCATAGCTGAATGTATTACCGTAGACCATTTTAAAGGTGGATACCAACATACTGGAACATTGAAAATAGAGCGCATATTGGTGGGGCGATTTGGCTTTCCAGTCCATACGAAGGGTGCTCCCTTTGTTAGTCAGGTAACTAGGTTCGCTCCATTTTAGGGTTTCCTCGAGTTTAGTGATTTCGGGAGTTTCTTGGGCAACCTCGAGGACCAATTGTCGTAGGGTTTCCATTTTTTTACGGACCGTATCGGGGTAGTTTTTAAAAACCGTAGCAACTGCTGGGTTTGATTGTAGTTGTAATGTTCCCATGAGTTAGCTTTCATTGAATCTTAAACGGTACATACCACTCTCCGCTTTTACAAACCCCAGTTTTGTGTATAAACGGATGGCACTTTGCCTATGGTTGCCTGTAAAGAGCAATACCTCGGTTAGGCCTTTTTGTTCAGCTATGGTAAGCAGTTGCTCCATAAGTTTGCGGCCAAGGCCCTTGCCCCGGGAGTTGACATCTACCACCACATCTTCTACCAAACCTTTACTGCCCGAAAGTACACTGTAAGCAACCATGGAGGCCATCCCTATGATTTGGCTGCCCTCATGGCAATATACCAAGCTCAACTGGTCTTGTTTTTCCATGATCTTGGCAAAGGGGTTGAGTTGTAGATCAGGGTTAAGTTGCTTAAAAAGGCTAACCATTTGGTTTTCCATATCAGTAGTTAAGTCTTCTGGGGTTAGGAGTTTGATGGTCATTCTTCCGTTTTTCTATTTTAAAAATACTACTAATTAGTGGTTACATAGTTCTGTTTTGCGGTTTACCTTGCACCCATGTTGACACCTTCCCAAATTGAAAACCTAAACGAATGGATCAAGGAGGCCTATGGCTCTCCTGAAGAATTAATTAAACAATTGGACAACATAGTTTTTATGCTCCACTTTTTGGAAGAAGAAGTTTTTACCCGAAGGGAGGTTCAAAGTGCTGTAGAATTGTTAAAGGGATTGGGAGAGGTTTTGGGATAAAAGATTTCTGTATATATCTTTCATTTTTCCATTTTGTTACCTTACCCACAATTACTTATATACACTGTTATGGGTACGTGATTTATCAATTTCAATTAGCATGGTTAAATAGTTTTTGGCTTTACTATTATCTGGCTCAATTGTTAATACATAATTCAACTTTCCGATTAAAGATTCCAAATAATTTGGGTTTCGGATTTTCAGTTTAGTTCTATGGGAATTTAAACCAAATATTTCTATATAGTATAGAGTTTGGAATAATTTTCTCTTGTAGCTTTTTGGCGCCTTAACTATTTCTCCATTTACTGCTACACCAGTAATAATTCTTTTTCCTTTGCTTTTATGTAATTGTGTTTTTGAGTTATTTATCTCAAAACTCTCTGTTGTGACAATTTCTGTAACATAATCAATGAAACGAGCAGGAATGTTGCCTCCGGAGAATGCTAGATCATCTGCATATCTTGTATATCTAATTTCAAATTTTTGAGATAAAGCGAATAGTCTATTATCTAGACTTTTTGCTATAATGTTGCTAATAGATGGACTTGTTGGGGCTCCTTGAGGTAAGCAATCCATTTTGCAGCAAATAGAAGCAAGATAAAATGACACTTCTGTTGAGTAACCTAATTTACAGAACATCGCTATAACTCGACCTTTTTTTATTGAAGGAAAAAAGTCTTTCAAATCTATTTTGAGCAAATGCTCCTGATTTGTGTGCTTCCTAGCATTAGTTACTATTGACTTTTTTTTTGCGAATCCGTGAGCATAGGGGCTAATTTTTACCTTTGACAATATGTTTTTATGAATCCATTTCTGACATTCAAGAAGTGCTGGATATGGAACTGATATTATCCTGAAACCACCTTTCCGTTTTCTTAATTTAAAATCGCGATAATGCAATTCTGTACTAAAAACAACAGAATTCAAATAAACCTCATTTCTTCCTAATAAAAGTGAAAGGTGCTCAGATTCAAAAATTATAGGTAAATTATTTGTCAATAACCCATCTATATATACCAAATAAGAATCTAGAAGGTTTTTTTCAAGACCTCGATTCGAAAAATAATCTTCCCATTTATTATATATAATTTTATGATTGGTCATATTTTAAAAAAGGTGATGGCAAACTTCTTTCTTCATCTTTAGCATTCCACTTATATTAATATTTAAGTGGAGACGCTACACTTAAATATTAATTAAGTGCGTGAATCTCATCTTTGATGAGTGAACCGGAATAAAATAAACAATCTCTGATTTTAATTTTATTCCCAATGGCTAAATCTAGCCTTAGTTCACGAAGGCGACTACACCTTCTAAATGCAAGTTCTTTTAGCCATCACCTTTGATTTTTAAATTTAAAATTTCTTTTGATATTTTACTTAAATTTGGAATGTAAGGTGCATTTACACCTATTTTATTCCCTAAAAATTCTTTTGGTATTCTATCATATTTGTGATTGTCATAAATAAACCTATTCTCTTCTACAAATGCTTTTCCCTTTTCTGTAATAAATAGTTTGTCATCTTTATTGACAATGAATTCCATTTTTTGAAATCTAGTTGAGGACTTGAACACCGTTGGAGGTGTATATTTATACCTTTGATAAAAAATATAAGGCCCCAAACCATCAGCTGACTTATATAGGTCCACTAGTATTTTGATATCTGTTTTAGTCACCTTCATAAACCTAATCCTTCCTCATTTCTTATTAATAGAGAATTTCTAAGAGTTTCTTTTACATCATATGGCCACCAAAAAAAAGGAAATAACGAATTTGGTGCATTTCCATATGATGAATACAATGCTTCAGCCTTACCAAAACCAAATGAATAGTCAGTTAATTTCTTTTTGTTTATTACGGGTAATAATTGATTTTCTAGTTCAAGCATTTGTTTAATTGCTTCTTCTTTCTCAGGGCTATCATATTTATCGCTTATCCCTTTTTTCAAAGGGATTAAACACCTAAAATCATTAAATCTAGTTTTAACATTATTTATTCCATCTTCCATTCCTGAAAGAAATATTGCATTTATAACATATTCCTCATTGGCTTTTTTCTCTAAATAGTCTAATCGCCCATCAACAGATTGACCAGTTCCTATAAATTCATCGATTAAAATTAAATTTGTTAATCCTTCTTTATTTAATTTTCTAACTGCTCGATGAAATTCGGTTGTAATTTTAACATTATTCCAACCTTTCTTAGTTAGAATAGGTTTTAGAAATTGCAAAATCCATTGACTACTATCGGGGTTTGAATCCATAACCATTCCAACAATTTGCGTGTTATCTATATCAAATCCAGATTCGTTAATGATATAATCTGCGATATCCTCTAAATATCTCATAAAAAGCTTATAGTCAACATACCTGAAATCTTCCAGCAATTCAAAGAGTAACTTTTTTTGACTTTTGTATTTACAGCTTGAAATTAAGCTAATCATTTGCTCTTCTTTCTCAGCTAGCCAAGCTTGTCTTGGTAAAAGTTCAAAGTAATTTTTAAAATCCTCTTTTGTCATGCGATGTAGTTATTCAGCATTATCCACAACGAAATCAGCCATTGATTAATACTTTTATTTCGGTGTGGAACAAAACCACAATGAATTATAGCCAATGTTGGGCTTAGTTATTTTTATTTTTTACTCAAATTTTCAATAACTCCAAGCACCTTTTCCTGATCAGTACCGACTCGTTGGTAAGTAATGCCTTCTTCATGCCTATAATTATAAAGCTTGTCAATTTTGTAATTTGCTGATTGACTTAAATTTGAGTAAGTCCCATTGATATAGAGATAGAGGCTAATTATATTTTCGTCAAATGGGATTAAACCTCTGTAGGCTTTAGTTAATATTTCCGAATTTTTAGGTATCAATTCCGTTGGGTGTAACTTCGTCGAACCATTTTTATATTCGGCGAGAATAAAGCAGTCCAATTCGAAATTTGTCGACCCAGCATTTAGACTTTCTAAACAAAGCCAAAAATAAGGTCCAGAGGTTGTGTCCTTGATTTCAATTCCATTCTTGCTATTTATACTTAATGTTGGTTCTTTATGAATTGATGCAGAACTTTTTAGGATCTCTTTTTTTGAGTCACTAATCTTTTCAAGAATTATTTTCTGATTTTCCACAGCGGATTTACTTCTACCTTTTTGAATATAATAATTACCCAATGCCCCAAATAGGGCCATAAGTATGACTCCTATGCATATTAAAATAATTCCAGTCGACATTTCTTTGTTCATTTTTATAATTAAGCCCAACTTGTCTATATAGATGTAAAATACATCGACATATCTCCAAATATAGCGTATAAACGCCATAAACTGTAAGGGGTATCTGTAATGTTTTAAATAAGATAAGTTGGTTTCTTTGGCTAAAAAGATACTTGAAACTGTATAACTTCACTAGGTTTAAACCCAATTCTATGGGCTTCAATTTCCAGTTGGGTGCCATTCTGCACTTTAAAAGGTGCTGTATAAATTTTCCATGGTGTGGCTGGGTCATCACCCATAATCCGGTAGCCAATGGAGGCGCCTTCAGTCTTACATTCCATCGTAATCTCGTTATCCACTTGGATCAGCACAGGTTTAGCGGTCACGGGTTGTTCATTGGCTCCTTGCCATAGTTGGTCTATAAGTTCGCGTTCAGGCAAGTTGGGTTGGTCGCCAATTTCAGCCAGCCAACGGTCCATTTCGGAGCTTAACTCTTGGAGTTTTTGGGCGTATTCCGGGTTTTGGACAAGGTTGTTGATTTCGTGGGGGTCGTTTACACAATCGTACAGTTCTTCTTTGGGCTTGCTTTCGCTAAACCAAAGCATTTGTGTTTCGTTCAGCTGCCCATTATCGCGCATGCGCAAGAGTTCTTGCATGGTGGGTATGCGCTCCCGGTACGTATTGGCCAAATAGTTGCCCTGCTCCGGCCTATAGTTTCTAACATATTTAAAACGTTGATCTCGCACCGCCCGGATGGCATCGGTAACACCATCAAACCGGTCCGCCGCCCCATGGATGTACTGTCTGGGTTGTTGGTCACCCATAAAGGTTTGGCCTTGAAGGTGCTCGGGAGGGGTCTGTCCTGTCAAAGTGAGCATGGTAGGGGCAAAATCTATAAAACTGATGAGCTGATCGTTGCTAGTTCCGGCATGTGATTTATCTGGAAAACGTATGATCATGGGCACATTCAGTCCAGAATCATACACCAATCTTTTTTGGCGCGGCAATGGCCCACCATGATCGGCATAGAAAAAGATGATGGTGCTTTCCAAAAGTCCGTCGGCCTCCAATTGCTCCAAGATTTCCCCAACCTGCCGGTCCATTAGAGCGATATTGTTGTACATTTTCCAAAGGTCATGACGCACCACTTCGGTATCTGGCAAATAAGGCGGAATGGGAAATGGCGTATCCTTGGGGATGACTTCTTCCCTTTCATAAGGTTCAAAAAGCCCCGATTCATGTGTTACCCCAATATTAAAAATGGAAAAGAAGGGTTGCTCAGGGTTTCGGTTTCTCCAATGGCCGTTTTTGGCATTTTGGTCCCAAGCGGTTACGGGAGCCTTAAATTGATAATCGTTTTTGGCATTGTTGGTGCAAAAGTAGCCTTCGCTTCGCAGTAGTTCACTGAACATTTTTACCTGTGGCGGAGGAATGGCTTCGTATGGGGGCAATCCGGTAACCTCGGTATAGGAATGGGTACGCATATGGCTGGCCCCAATACTGGTTGGGTACATGCCCGTAGCAATGGCGGCCCTACTCGGAGCACAAACCCCGGAAGGAGAAAAAACATGGGTATACCGGATGCCTTCGGATGCCAATTTGCTCAGGTTGGGCGTGAATACGGTTGAATCTCCAAAGGAGGGAATGTACGGCCCCATATCCTCGACCACCAACCATAAGATATTGGGCTGCTCAAATGCTGAAGTGGATTCAACTTCCTTGTCTTTGGATTTGGTCTGGCATGCCAATACCAAGATCAAAATACATAAGGCCGAAGTGCTTTTTAATCGTGGTATCATAATCGGATGTTGGTTGGGTATTCAAATATAGCTTATAAACCCAATCAATGTTAAGGTGCTTTAATCAACAAAGCCCCGATTCGGGGCTTTGCTAAACATCAATCATCGGAACACTAACGTTCCAAACTTTTGTCATAATCCCCATAAAATTTATGTTGGTCCTCCAACAAATCCATATAGGATTTACCGAAAACATAATCGCTATTATCTCCAAACAGCACCAAAATACCTTCTAGAGGTTCGTCATACGGGTTATAGATCACATGCTTTACGTAAGGCCCGATAAAAATGCTCATCCCTGGTTCTAATTCCACCACGCCTTCGCCCAGCTCGGCACGGCCTTTACCTTTGGTAATAATAAAGAGATTGGGCACCTGGCCTTTGTCCAGACCTCGTTCTGTGTTTGCTGCCTGCTCAGGTCCAATACTGAACCAACCTATGCGCTTGTCCTTCATGGTGTAGAGACCCACATGATCAACGCCATGGGTTGGAAGCGAGGCATCGCGGGTAAAATAAGTAATCTCCACAGCGTCTTTTTTCCAAAAATGTTCCATGACCTCATAGGCAAGCGCATCTTCTTGAATACCACTCTTGTACCCTTTCATATCGCGGATGTTCAGTCCTACCACATCCGACCCAAAAGATTTTGCCGAAGCTGTCGATGCCGTCCACTTTTTGGAGTAAATGTTGTTCAGCACCTCTTTGTTCGCAAAATGAAAGTACCAAGTTGGCTTGTTGGGCTTTCCTTTGTGCAAGCTCACTGTATGTGGACCAAAATTATGGAAGGTGTACTGTTTCTTTTTCCCGACGGCATAGCCTTCTTGCTTTCTTTGGGAGCGCACATGCCACCAATCTTCACCCACTTTTATGCCAAAGGTCACGGTATGGGCCATATGATCCTTTTTGTAACTGTCCACAAAACTTTGGAGCATTTTCTCTGTGGTTTCTGTCTGGGCTTGTATGGCTGAAAGACTACATAGCATACAAAGGCTTAATAGCCCAATAGTTCTTCTGTTTAATCGAAATCTTGTTTTCATTTTGATTGATTTTTTAGGTTAATAATTTGTATTGTTCATACAGAAGAGTGTTGGAAAAGGCCCTTTGTTACTGCGGTGGTAAGGTATTGTGGTGAAATTTCCCTATTTGTGGTGAAATCGCATATCAGCCAAAATTCTTAAGGCTACGCAGATTTTTTAGCACAGCACTTTTGAAGGATTTTGAAATGGGTACGGTAGCATTTGAGGGGTCAAGATGGAGGGTCAAATCTTGGTTTCCGCCTTTTATGGATTTAACGTGCAACAAGTTTACCATATAGGATCGGTGACACCTAACAATGGCCATGTTGTTGATTGAGGAAACCAAATTCCCCAAAGGGGAACGCATTAAAAATTTCTTCAATTGTTGTTGCTCCAGGTAAACGAGTTCCACATAATTATCCTGTGCCTTTCCATACAGAAAACTGGAAGCTGAAAGGGTGATCTGATCTTTGCTTCCCATGCCTTTGAATAGAATCAACTGTCCGGAATCTACGTATTCCTCTTTGGTGGTAAGGATATGCTCCATTTGATTTTGCAAAGACCGAAACTTAAAAAAGAAAAATGTGCCGACCATGGGAAAAAGCAATACCGCCGAAACATCACGTAAAAACCCAAAATAACTTGTTAGGAAAAAGTCATGCCAATTGCCCAAGTAGTTATAGGTAAAGAAAATGATGGTCGATAAAAGAACTAGTGTCCAAACACTCCATAAAATCACTTTTTTTAGCGTAGCTTTTTTGAAGAACAGGGGACGAAGTAGAAATTCATTCAACAGCAAAAACAAGGACAAGGGAATTAAAAAGTAAATGAATTCCAGTAGGAAGCTGAGGGTATATTCATGGTTTGGATTGTAATTATCCACTCCAAATGGCAGAAAAAAAACAATAAAACAATAGAAAAACACAGCTATGGCCATGCTCAGGCTGAGCTTATATTTTTTGGTGTCGTAAAACGAGAGGTCATTTTTGTCCATTAGGCGGGTAAACCAATTTTCCCAGGATTAAATATAATGGATCGGGTAAATAAATTGAAAAACATAGAGGAGTGGTAGTTAAAAAAGATACCCCAATTTCACCCCTCCGTAAAAGTTTCTGTCATTTCCGGGATAAAAATAGCGAGGCAGAGCGCCACCAAAACCAACGGCATTGATCAATACACTTTGGGCATAACTGGTATCGAACAGATTGTTCACGCCAAGATTCAGTCCTAAAGAAAAATGGTTGGAGAGCTGGGTTTCGTATCCCATTTTGGCATTGAACACATTGAAGGAATCACTATTTAGAGAATTGGCATCGGTTAACGGAATCTCGTCCACAAATTGATGGATCAGATTCAATTGCAATCCACCGGTGTGCTTTAGATCAATCCCAGAACTAATTCGGTGTTTGGGTACCCCGGTCAAAGGATTGCCAGAGAAATCATCGTCTTCGTCCACAAAATCCACAAAACTATGGTCACTATAAGTGTAGTTTAGGTAGGGATAGACCTTTAGGTCTTTGCAAAGTGTGAATGCTGATCTTGCACTGAGTTCCAGACCTTGGTGGCGGGTCTCACCTGCATTTCGGCCAATAAATTGATCTTCACCCACACGTTGGGCCACCAACAGATTGTTGATATCCATTCGGTAGAGGGACCAATCTAAAAATAGACGTTCATTGAAAAGGGTAGCAATTCCTCCAAGTTCATAATTGGTTCCGGTCTCTTGGGCAATATCCGGATTGATCACCCCGTCAGGTGTCAAAGTTTCCTCCAAACTGGGGTTGGAGAATCCACGACTTACATTGGCATATAACTTTCCACCAGCAAACAGATATTGCAATCCAAAACTGGGCAAGAGTATGGCATCAAAATTTCGGTTGGCGGAGGTATTTGCATCTCCCTGATTGAAAAGGTCTTGAAAATTGTAATTGGTCTTATTCAGGTTGAGTCCCAATTGGGCCGAAAACCGAGTGGTAAAGTTATGGGTGAGCGTACCAAACAGGTTAAACTGCCTCCGAAATTCACTGTTATCGCTTAAGCGATCTCCCTGTAAGCTTCCATTGCCATTATTATCCCTAAAAAGGTTCTGAAAAGTGCCCCAATGGTATTCGTCTTTGTACAACTCCCCCCCAAAAGTGTACTCAATACTTCCGGCCATGCCCTTAAACTGGCTTCGAACACCAAATCCGTTGGTGAACTCATCTAAAATATTGAAAGGTCGAGGCTCATAATGGTCTAAATAGGTGTAAAAAATACTGGTGGTGTTTTTAAAGGTCTGATCAAATTCGTAAGTATGGTATAGTCCGGCAAGCACATATTTATTGGCCTCAAAACCTTGTGCTGCGAGCCAATTTCCCGCAGCACGGGTTGGGTCTTCGTCAAAATCGGTCTGGTTCAACGAACTCGGAATCTGTGCGGTGTAGTCAATATAATTGACCAATAGACCCAATTTGCTTTTTTCACTGAGGTCAACATTGGTACTCAGCAAAAAGCCATCGCGATCAAAGCGGTTATTTTGTCGATAACCATCTGTTTCAAAATGATTGTAATTAAAGGTCAAGTTGAAATTATCTTCGGAATGTGTGAAAGATAGATTCTCTTTTAACATTTGATACGAACCCAAGGTGAAGGAACTCCTTAATTCAGTTTTGTTCTCCGCATGATCTTTGGTATCCAGCAGAATTGCCCCACCCAAATTGGTTCCGATAGCGGTGCCCTTTGGACCTTTGATAACTTCAATTTTGCCCAAATTCTCCAAATCGAAGGCTTCAATAGTAGAAGACCCTGTTCCGTTGGTCACCGGGATTCCGTTAAAATACATACGTAGCTTATCCGTTCCAAAAGGAGTACGCGCGCCCACTCCGCGGATAGTGATTCGGTTAGTGTTGAGCGCTCCGGAGAGCACATAAACCCCGGGAATTTGATTTACAGCCGAAGAAATGTCTATCGGATTAAATTTTGCAAAGGTCTGCTCATTTATGATGGAATACGGGGTGATTCCGGTGGCATTTCTGATGGTAATATCCTCGATAAGAATGATTTCATCCAATTGGTTTACAGAATCTTTTTGGACTTCCTGAGCAAAGAAAGAAGTTGTAAAAAACAATAGAATAATGAAGGGGGCTTTTATATATGGCATGGGTTGAATTGTGGTTGAGATTGATGAATTTAGTTGTTCAAGTTGATTGTTTTTCCATATTTGGCACTTTCTCGTGCGGCGTCCAAAATTTCCATAACCACCAAATTGTTTTCCAAAGAGGAGAGACTATATGGTCGTAACCGAATTTTATGCTGCACAACTGCAGCCAACATGGCAAAAGGGTCGTTATAAGGAGAGGGCCTTTCTTGTAAAGTGAATTTTTCCTCATGATAACCATCATAACCCTCTGCGATCCGAAGACGAAGTTCATTTCTGTTATCGGCAAAGAGGGCACCTATCAATCCATATAATTCCATATCCTTGCGACCAATGGGCCAATTCCACGAAGCTTGGATGATGGCTTGGGTGTTATCGTAGGTAAGTAGAATGGTGGCTTCGTCATCTACTTTTGGGTTGTTTTCGGGCTGTAGTTGTTGGGTAATAGCGGTTACGGTATTGGGTCGCATTCCATTCATGAGCCATGTGGTCAAATTGGCACCGTAGCAACCAAAATCAGTAATCGCTCCCCCACCATTTTCCTTTGGGTCTTGCAGCCAGTCCAAAAACTCTTTGTTGACACCTATTTTAACCGGTCCTTTATGTCCATCCCGAATAATCACCTTTCTAAGTCTTCCAATTTTACCGTGGTTTAAAAACTGCTTGGCCATATGGTTTGTTGGATACCAAGTGGTCTCATAATTGGTCAATAAATGGATATCGTGTTTTTCCGCAAGGGCGGCCATTTGCTTGGCATGATCCAAACTCACGGCCAAAGGTTTTTCTACCATTACATGAATGCCCAAAGGAGCACAAGTCTGTACAACCTCCAAATGATCATAAATAGTTCCGAAGGCGGTAACAGCCTCGGGTTTAGTTGCGTAGATCATTTCTTCTAGGGTATTGAAGACCAAATCCATGGAATATCCGTACTGATCAGCGTAGCGTTGTGCCAGTTCGCGATTGGGCTCGGTAATGCCTACAATTTCAATGTCACCCAAATCTTCTCTTCCCAAAATCCAATGCACGTGGGTATGGGTAAGTCCGGCCACACCAATTCTTAAGGGTTTTTCTTGAGCTTGGGCAAAACCAACGATAGTTAAACAAAAGATGCAAAAAATGAGATATGGATGTAAAAGGGTCTTTTTAAAATGCATTATCGGATTCATGATTCAATGGGCAAGTTGGTTTAGTATGGTTTTGGTATTCTTTATAGCTGCAAATTCGTCTTTTAGATTGGCCAAAGCAGCATTATGAATAAGATGTGCGCTAAGTTTTTGGCCGTCAACCCCGACTTTATCAAAAGCTGCCGTGGCATCGGAAACCAAAGTTACATTGAACCCCAAATTGGCGGCCATTCGTACCGATGTTGATACACAATGTTCCGTGGTAAGCCCAGCTATGATAATGTCAGTGATATTTTGGTTTTTGAGTTGTTGCTCTAAATCAGTTCCGATAAAAGCGCTGTTCACACTTTTTTGAATAATAGGTTCCCCATTTATAGGAGTTACCACGGGATGGAACCCATTTCCTTTTTTGGCGGGAAATAATGGAGACTGCGGATTGGATGAGTTATGCTGAACGTGAAAGACCGATAGATTTCTATTTCGACAACTGCTCAAGATTTTACCTGCATTGATTTCGGCATTCGGATTGTTTCGTTCACTCCCATAAAAATGGGTTTCTTGGAGACCAAGTTGGATATCTATCAATACTAAGGCGTTCATTCAGGAAAACTTAAGCTTAAATTTAACGTTTAAACCTATAATTCTTATTGGTTCGCCAGACATTAACAATCTTTTATGTTGATACGGTTATTACAAAAATCAATTTTAAAGAGCCAAATACTATGGCTACATTTAGTGAAAATTTTGAAATGAAAATTGTTACTTACAACGTAAACGGAATCAGGGCCGCATTGAACAAGGGTTTTATTGATTGGCTGCAAGCTGTTGATCCAGATGTAGTTTGTCTTCAAGAAACCAAGGCGATGAAGGAGCAGGTCGATGTCGCTTTGTTTGAAGCTGCTGGCTATAACCATCATTATTGGTTCAGTGCCCAAAAAAAAGGGTACAGTGGTGTTGCTTTGTTATGTAAGGAAAAGCCGGACCATATTGAATATGGCACGGGTATAGATTATATGGATTTTGAAGGTCGAAATATTAGAGCTGACTACGGAGATATATCGGTAATGAGCATGTATTTACCTTCTGGAACCAATTTGGATCGTTTGGAGCATAAGCTCACGTACATGGCAGATTTTCAGAAATATGCTGATAATCTTCGAAAAGAAAGACCGAATCTTATTGTTTGTGGTGATTATAATATTTGTCATGAAGCTATTGACATCCATGATCCTGTCCGAAACAAAAATGTATCGGGATTTTTACCTGTTGAGCGGGAATGGATCAGTAATTTCATCAAAAGTGGATTTATAGACAGTTTCAGGCATTTCAACCAAGAGCCCCATAACTATACATGGTGGAGCTACCGAGCAAATTCTAGGGCCAATAATAAAGGTTGGCGATTGGATTATGGTATGGTCAATGAATCATTAAAGGATAGGCTTAAGCGTTCCGTAATTCTTTCGGATGCCAAACACAGTGATCACTGCCCCGTTCTTCTAGAGATAGAAAAATAACAATTCCATTTAAAGGTGAAATTATGGATTAAGTATTTTTGCCTGTTCAAAAAACATTGCTAAATGAAATATACCAGACTACCACATACCGATATCAAAGTCAGCAAAATCTGTTTGGGAACCATGACATGGGGGCGACAGAATACGGAAGAGGAGGGTCATGAACAGATGGACTATGCGCTCGATCAAGGAATTAATTTCTTTGATACGGCCGAAATGTATCCAATTCCACCGAAAAAGGAGCTGTATGCGGTAACGGAGGAATTTATCGGAAGCTGGTTCAAAAAAACGGGAAATCGTGATAAAGTTGTGCTTGCCACTAAAATTGTTGGAAGGGCCGATTTCGCAAAATATATCCGAACGACTGGGTTTAGCAAAGATTCTATAATCAGCGCCGTCGAAGGAAGTTTAAAGCGTTTACAGACCGATTATATCGATTTGTACCAATTGCACTGGCCGGAACGTAACACCAACTTTTTTGGTCAACGCGGATTCAATGCGCACTCTTTAGATCCATGGGAAGATAATATCCATCAAATTTTGGAAACCCTACGGGACTTAATTGCTGAAGGAAAGATTCGGCAGGTTGGATTATCCAATGAAACCCCATGGGGAACAATGCGTTATTTGGAAGAAAGCAAGGTACACCAGGATCTTCCACGGATGCTGACGATACAAAACCCATACAACCTGTTGAACAGATTATACGAAGTGGGACTTTCAGAAATTTCAATACGCGAAGATATTGGTCTTTTGGCCTATTCGCCATTGGCATTTGGTGTGTTGAGCGGTAAATATCTGGATGATATAGGTCCTAGAAAAGGAAGATTGACCTTGTTTCCGCATTATGATCGTTACAGTGGTGAAACTGCGACTGCCGCTACCCAAAAGTATGATCAATTGGCAAAGGAACATGGTATGAGTTTGGCTCAAATGGCATTGGCTTTTATTAATACAAGACCATTTTTGACGAGCAATATTATCGGGGCCACGAGTATGGAACAATTGAAGGAGAATATCGAGAGCATCGATATTGAGCTTTCCGATGAAGTGATAAAGGGGATTGAGGATATCCATAATTCCATTCCCAATCCGGCTCCATAATCTTACTCTAGAGCATACGCCCGATATTCATCACCAGATGGAGTTCCCATTTTTCCACCTCCGCAGGAAATGACCACATACTGCTTACCATTAACTTCATAGGTGGCGGGGGTAGCGTAACCACCAGCGGGAAGTTTATCTTCCCATAACATTTTCCCCGTTTTCATATGAAAAGCACGGATTTTTTCATCTTTCGTGGCGGCAATGAATAAGATTCCACCTGCGGTAATTACGGGACCACCATAGTTTTCTGTGCCCGAAACTTGAATTTCAGGGTCATTCAATTGATTTTCATGCCCAAGAGGAACCTTCCAAAGGTACTCTCCGGTATTTAAATTGATGGCGTTTAGGGTACCCCAAGGCGGTTTTACAACTGGGAAGCCTCGATCATCTTTAAAACGGCCAAATCCGGCTACTGCATAGGGAACTTCTGTATCGGTTTTTTCTGCTCGATGATCGGTTTCTTCTTCAATGCCTAAAAGAAAATTGGTGATTCCCGAAATTTCATCATCTGATAGATTGGGCATTCCAGGCATGGCACCTTTGCCATTTTTTATAATGCTCGATATGGAATCTGGCGTAAACTTTTCTTTTAAATCCTGAAGATTGGGAATGTCATCCAGCCCTTGAAGCTCACCTCCGTGGCATCGGGCACAATGAATTTGGGCAAGCGTGTTGCCTCTATGGGATGCACCCCCAGCCTTTCCTCCAACTTTGGACATACGAACGATCCAAGCCATTTCATTGGAATTCACATACATTACGCCATTGTTGGGGTCCAATGCCGCCCCTCCCCATTCAGCTCCTCCATCGGCTCCTGGATATAGAACGACTCCGGTGGTGTCGATGGGAATAAATTGCCCTTCGGAAGTGATTTGTTCAAACTTTTCCAATACGGTCGGGGGGTCAATATTTTGATCTTTGTCAACAAAATCATCCACAAAGGCAGGTCTGTCAGGATCATATAAATCCTCTTTCCGTAAAATTTGACGTGCAAAAGGTTCTGGTTTTAAGGGTAATGGCTGTGTTGTATGGGCTATTTCACCTTCAAGTTTGGAGGCGGGATATTCCTTTTCTTCAATTGGAAAAAGCGGTTCACCTGTTAAACGATCAAAGATAAAAACATGTCCACTTTTGGTCACCTGGGCAACTGCTGGAATCTTTTCACCGTCTCGCTCTGCTTCAAAAAGATTTGGAGGCGCTGGCAAATCCCTATCCCACATATCATGATGAACCATTTGAAAATGCCAAATGCGGTCGCCGGTTCCTGCATTCAAAGCCAATAAGGTATTGGCAAATAAATTTTCTCCCTCACGATCACCGCCATACCAATCAAATGCGGCTGACCCTGTTGGAACATAGGCAATGCCATTTTTTTCGTCCAAAGCAATGCCCGCCCAGCTGTTTGACCCACCTACTGTTTTGTAGGCTTCTTTGGGCCAAGTGTCGTATCCGAACTCACCGGGCTGGGGAATGGTATGGAAAATCCATTCGATGGCACCGGTAATTACGTTATAAGCTCTAATGTGCCCCGGGGAAGATCCTGGTCCTTCACCTACACGGGTTCCCATAATGAGCAAGTCTTTATAAATGACCCCGGGGGTATTGGCAACCACCGATAATTTTTTGGAATCTCTTCCCAGACCATCTCGCAGATCAATACTTCCATTTGAGCCAAAGGAATTAACAACCTCACCTGTTTTAATGTCCACAGCATACATCTTGGGGCCTGAAGAAAAGAACAATCTACTTTTTTCAGTTGAATTGGATTCCCAAAAACTTAAACCACGATTCACCCCAAGTCCTGAAACATCTGCCAATGGAGTTTTGAATTTCCAAATCTCCTTGCCTGAACTGGCGTTTAGGGCAAATAGTTCAATAGCGGCGTTTACCCCATATAAAACATCATTAATAATCAAAGGATTTGTTTGAATTTGGGTTGTTCTGCCTTCCTCAATTCCACCACTTTTGTACGACCAAGCCAACTTGAGTTTGGTTACGTTTGAAGTATCGATTTGAGTCAATGTTGAAAAATGGGATCTACCTGGATCGCCAAGATAGTGCTGCCATGTGGTATGATGTTCTTTAATCGAGGATTCGTTGCAGGAAAAAAGAAGAAAAATCAGAAAAACGGAAAGTTTGAAGTTTTTCATGTGGCTGTTTTTCTAAATATAGCAAGATAACTCTAGAGAATCAAGATAGGTAAAGACCTTCTAAAACAAGGCGCTAACAACATCCTCAATTTTGGAGACCAAATGCACTTGGATAGTTGTGTTCTTTAGACCGATTTTATTGTTTTTGGCAACATAAATTACAGTGAAACCTAATTTTTCGGCTTCCAAAATGCGTTGGTCTATACGCTGAACGGGCCTGACCTCTCCCGCAAGTCCTATTTCGGCCGCAAAACAGACTCCTTTTTCAATCGGAATATCAGCATTGCTGGAAAGGATTGCGGCTACAACAGCTAAATCTATAGCTGGGTCATCTACAGAAATTCCGCCAGTAATGTTTAAAAAGACATCTTTGGCTCCAAGTTTAAATCCAGCTCTTTTTTCAAGTACGGCCAAAAGCATGTTCAAACGTTTTGCATTAAATCCTGTTGCCGAACGTTGAGGGGTTCCATAAACGGCTGTGCTCACCAAGGCTTGTATTTCAATCAATAATGGGCGCATGCCTTCAACGGTAGCTGCTATAGCTGTTCCGCTTAGGTCTTCCTCATTTTTGGAAATCAAAACTTCAGATGGATTGTTTACCTCTCGAAGTCCACTTCCCTGCATTTCATAAATACCAAGTTCGGCAGTGGAACCAAATCGATTTTTTAAAGAGCGAAGAATTCTATACACATAATTGCGGTCACCTTCAAATTGCAAAACCGTATCGACCATGTGTTCCAAAATCTTTGGTCCGGCAATAGCGCCATCCTTCGTAATATGACCTACTAAAATGACCGGAGTATGGCTCTCTTTTGCAAATTTGATAAGCTCCGCAGTGCATCCCCTAATTTGCGAAATGCTACCGGCTGCCGACTCAATATAATCGGTATGCAAGGTTTGAATAGAATCTATTACAAGAATATCTGGCTCAAGAGCGGCAATTTGTTGAAAGATATTTTGGGTCTTGGTTTCGGTAAGGATATAGCAATTTTCACTATTGGGGTGAATGCGATCTGCTCGCATTTTAATCTGCTTTTGACTTTCCTCCCCGGAAACATATAATGTTTTGTAAGACAGTTTTAGAGCTATCTGTAAAAGTAGTGTGCTTTTTCCTATCCCAGGTTCTCCACCTAATAGCGTCAAGGAACCAGGCACCAAACCACCACCTAAAACTCGATTGAACTCTTGATCTTTTGTATCTAACCGAAGCTCTTTTTCATTGGTTATTTCGGAGATTCTTAATGGCGTAGTTGCCTTTTTTGTGATATTGGAGCTGTTTTTCCAATTTTGTTTTTCTTCTTTTTGAACGACTTCTTCCACAATAGTGTTCCATTGTTTACAGGATGAGCATTGCCCAATCCATTTTGGATATTGGGAACCGCAGTTTTGACAAAAAAAAGCTGTTTTGGTTTTGGCCATTCGTTTTAAAAGAAGAGCCTAAAGATATGGATTATCCGACTACTTAGTATCCGAAGTCTGCTTTGAGTGCATCAATTTTTTCGAGAGCCATGTCCTTGGTCAAAAAATCGATTTCTTCCATTTGAAATGCCTTTTCGAATGTTTTAAAGGCTTTTTTGGGTTCACCAAGTTGCTCGTAATATTCGCCTTCAAAATAAAAACCCATCATGGTATCAGGAAACTGCTTTTTGCAGACCTCTGCCAATGGTTTCAAGGATTCAAAATCCTCTTTTTTCAAAGAGGCAGCATAAATGGCCATGATATCATTGAGTTCGACAGGTTTTCTGAACCCAAGCAAACTCTCTATCATATCGTATCGGTCTTGTAGATATTTAAATACCGGTTCGTCCGAAGCCAGAATTTCCGTTTTGTATTCTTTTGGAGTAATGGGACGGAAGATTTTGAAAACATTATCAAAAGCTTTGCTTATGCCATATGCGGCGATGGAAACATGGTCAGCATTGTTGTACTCATCAAAAAAGTAATGCAATGATTCTTTATCTATGGACTTGATCGCATTGTTCATTTGCAAAATTCGCTGCCTATCTTCTGTGGGTTCTTTTTCCAGTACTACATTATAAAAAATTTGTTGATTTAAATCAGACAATCTTGCGGGCACCCTACTCTCCATTTCTGTAGCAAGCACTGGTGATATAGATAGGTATGAATTGAACAACGATTTGTCCTTGAACAAAAAGTAGTTGCCAAAATTTGCTGTGATGTCGTACCCTATGAACATTTTGAAAGGGGCAACATTGTATTGTGTCTCTAAATATGGAATAAGCTCAGTGCCTAAAAATTCATAAAACTTGGCGCCTTTCTCTGTTGGAAGTCCAGAAGTCTGATCAAAGTCACAATCTTCCCAACGCAAATCATTTTCAGCTTGATCGATACCTACAATTATAACTTCAGGCATCCGATGATGCCTACTATAAAACTTAGCATTGGCTACCACAATATCAAAAAGATATTCAGCATCAAGTACCACCAAAAGTGGGTATTTTTTTTCTTCGGAATAATCTTCTGGGAAGTAATAGGAAACATCCCTTCTTTCTTGAAGTTTAAAGGATTCAAAAATCTCTTTTTTTACCTGCGCACCTAAGTTGAAGCACAGTAGGCCTATTAAAATAAATAGACATCTTTTCATTTGGTAAAATTTTACGTGGTCGGGATCTACCGATTTCTATTCAATAACGGCAAGATGATAAAGGATATTGTCCCGAAAACAACGACCATCAAGGTCTGAGCGGTCCACATGATCCAACCATAGGCGTCACCTGAGGTTTTGCTGACACCATAAACGGACAAAGCTGCGGTAACAACTATTGGGAAGAGTCCCAAGCCGCCATTGGTTGTTGCCATTGCAAAAGCTCCTGCAACAAATGCTACCAAAAAGGCCCCTAAGGGAAGTTCGGTTGTTTCGGGCACAGTAAATTTTATTACCCAGAACATGGCTATGTAGCATGCCCATATAAAGAAGGTGTGAAAGATAAAAGCACCTCTTCGTTTCATTTTGAAGATGCTGAGCACTCCATCTAAAAGACCTTTCAAGAAAGTTTTTATTCTCACCGCAAATTTGGAAGTTGACTTTTTAATAAGATGTATCGATATGAAAAGTCCAAGCACTCCAACCAAAAGCAATACTAGAGACCCTACCAAACCAACACCATTTTCTTCTAAAATGCCCAATATTACATCGGTTTGGACAACAAGAGCAGCGGTTATAATCAACAAAAGCATGATTACATCAATAATCCTTTCCGTTACAATGGTGCCGAAGCCTTTTTCAAAGGGTACGTCCTCGTAGGTGTTCAATGCAGTTGCCCTAAGAAATTCACCAGAACGTAAAACAAGGGTATTTGCAAAATAGCTGGTAAGGATAATAAGTACGTTATTGACCAACTTTGGTTTGTAACCCATTGGTTCCAAAAGATAATTCCAGCGGATTGCCCTGGAAATATGACTTAATACACCAATAAATATGGATAAGAAAACCCAGATCGGGTTTGCGTTTTTAATTGCTTCAACAATTCTAGCCCGATCATCTGGAGTTGTGGAAGAATAAGAATAAAAAACAAGGCCTAACCCAATTAGGATCGGAACCAAAATTTTTAATGTCTTTTTTAAAGAACTGCTCAAAACTAATTCAAAAGGTTGGTTTCCTCGTTTGGAAATACCAATGCTGGATTGAATGATTTGGCTTCTTCAATTTCCATCCAAGCATAGGTAATTAGAATAAGCACATCGCCAACCGCAACTTTGCGGGCCGCTGCTCCGTTTAGGGTGAGTTCGCCAGAGCCTCTTGGTCCCGGTATTGCGTAGGTTTCCAAACGCTCTCCGTTGTTGTTGTTCACAATCTGTACTTTTTCTCCTCGAATTATGTTTGCGGCATCCATCAAATCTTCATCAATGGTTATGCTGCCAATATAATTGAGGTCGGCCCCTGTGACCTTTACTCTGTGAACTTTAGATTTTACAACTTCTACTTGCATGGTGCAAAATTAGTTAATTCAGTCTTAGATTGTCTATCAGCCTTACGCCTTCGGCATAAACGGCAATAAAAGCTCTATATTTTTTATAGGTCTGCTTTTCTGAGACTGGAGTCAAGGTTTCTTCATCTGAAATTTCGAAATACTCCAACTCCAACACTTCGTTTTTAACAAATTGGTCATTTACCCAATCCACTATATGATTAGCACTTTCCGTGCCAAATTTTGATTTGGCAGCTTGCAAGGTTTTATAAATAAAACCTGCTTCATTTCTGGTGGTTTGTGATAGGCGTTCGTTGCGTGAACTCATAGCCAAACCATGTGGCTCACGTTCTATTGGGCAGGGTACAATCTCATAAGGCAAGCCCTTCAATTGCACCATCTTTTTAATAATCTGGAGCTGTTGAAAATCTTTCTCCCCAAAATAAGCCTTATCTGGAGAAACTGCTGCAAGCAAAAGTCCCACAATTGTTCCAACACCGTCAAAATGTCCTTCCCTGAATTTGCCTTCCATCACCTGGTCCAAACCATCAAACTGATAAGATTCAGATTGCACCTTACCATTATAAATTTCGTTGACAGATGGTGCGAAAACCACAATGTCCTTATCAATATCATTTAAGAGTGCAAGATCCTCATCCAGATTACGAGGGTATTTTTTCAGATCATCTTTCTTGTCAAATTGGGTAGGATTTACAAAAATGCTTACTACCACAACATCATTTTGATCAAGCGCTGCCCTTACGAGCGACAAATGTCCTTGATGCAATGCGCCCATAGTGGGGACCAGTCCAACACTTCGATTTTCATCTTTATGGGACGATAGGAACGGAATTAAATCCTTTTTTTGGTCAAATACTTGCATTGTAAGGTTCAAAAGCGTGCAAAAATACTATAAATACTGCTAATCGGCATAATTTTTGTACTTTTGCAGCTACGTTTTTCAGATAAGCAAAAGAAAGTGTTTATGAATGGTAAAAAGATATTGTTTGTATCTTCTGAATTAGTACCCTATCTACCAGAGAACCCAGTTTCCTTAATGTCATACGAAGCGCCGAGAATGGTCAACAGCAATGGGGGCCAAATCCGCATTTTTATGCCAAGGTATGGAAACATAAACGAAAGAAGACATCAGTTGCATGAGGTAATTCGTTTATCTGGGATGAATTTGGTGATCAATGACATGGATATGCCACTTATCATTAAAGTAGCTTCCATTCCAAGGGAACGTATCCAGGTTTATTTTATTGATAACGAAGAATATTTTAAGAGAAAGGCCACGTTTGAAGATGCCGATGGGAATTTGTTTCCAGATAATGATGAACGGGCAATCTTTTTTGCAAAAGGCGTTGTTGAAACGGTAAAAAAGCTCAACTGGTCGCCAGATATTATTCATGTGCATGGTTGGATGGCTTCATTGCTTCCTTTGTACTTGCGCAAGTATTATGCTGATGAACCCTTGTTTGCAGACAGTAAAATTGTCACATCAATATATAATAAGGGGTATGATGGAGAGCTCGATGGAGGTATGATGGATAAAATTGCTTTTGATGGTATTGACAAGGAAAGTATTTCTTCTCTTTCAACACCTGACTATAATAATTTGTTAAAAGTTGCCGCCGATTATTCCGATGCGATTATTTTAGCCTCGGAAGAGGTGTCGGAGGACTTGAAAAATCATATTGCAAATCTTTCCAAACCGGTATTGCCCTATGTCTCGCTTCAGGAGGCAGAGGAAGCATACACAAATTTCTATCAAACAGAGGTTTTAAAATAAGTTGCATGAAATTTTCTAGGATTATAAAAGTTTCAGCTTTCGTTGGAGCTTTATTTCTAATCATTACTTCTTGTGAAGAAGAATTGGGAACAATTGGAGAAGGAGTTGTTGGTGGTGAACCTTTTACAACAGGGAAGCAGTCATTTGATGTTTTTGCATTTAATAAAGGCATTGAGGCCGTGCAAACCAATCAATTGCCACTATACCAATTGGGCATGTTCGACGACCCAGTTTATGGCCGACGAAATGCGAGTATAGTGTCGCAGCTAATTTTGCCCAATGGCGGACAGGGAAATCCAACATTTGGTGATTCTACACAAGAAACTGAAGATAATGCTGATAACGATGACTTGGATACTACCATTCCTGAAAACGAAACCGTAAAGGAAGTTTATCTGTATATACCTTTTCAATTACCTCCTGCTTCGTTGCGAGACAACGATGGTGATGGAGTGGAGAATATGTTCGATGACGATTCCAATGATCCTAATACTGATGAGGACGGAGATGGAGTTAGTGATAATGAAGAACGTATTATTGGCTCCAATCCTTTTGATCCAAATGAAGATGGTACCGGCGAGGATTTTGTTGCGAATACATTTCCTAAAAAGTTTGATCTTGACAGCATTTATGGAGATAGGCAAGAAGCTTTTAATTTAAGGGTGGCAAGGAATACTTTTTTCTTAAGAGATCTTGATCCAAATGCCAACTTTGAAGAAGCCCAGGAGTATTTTTCCAACCAAGATTTTACCTCTTTTGAAGGAGAGGTACTGTTTGAAGGCCCCGTGACCATAAGTGATGAGGAAATGTTATTTTTTAATGAAGATGACCCAGAGACCGATGATATTGATGAATCTACAACGGTTAGAACTCGACTTAACCCGGGAATTCGTGTAGCCTTGAACAACGACTTTTTTCAAACCAATATTTTGGACAAGGAAGGGCAGTCAGAGTTGCTGAGTCAAGCTAACTTCCGGGATTTCTTAAGAGGAATCCGGATTTCTGGAGTCACAGATACTGAAAAACTAATGTTCTTGTTTGATTTAACCCAAGCAAATATTACAATAACCTATAATTATCAAGATTACAATGCAACCGATGATGTTATAGAGACGGCCGAAAGAGATTTCGTGCTCAATCTTTTGATAAATACAAATGGAATTGTTTCTGGTAATGCAGTAAATACCTTTACAAATGATCCTTTACCTATTGCCAATGAATTGGATAATGGTGAAAACGCTTCTAGAATATATGTGAAAGGAGCTGGTACATTTACAGAGATCAGATTGTTCGACGAGGCTGAAAATGGTGGTGGAGATCTAATAAACCAAATACGATCAAACAACTGGATAATCAACGAAGCCAATCTTGTATTTTATGTAGATCAATCAGCTGGAGTTGGAGAAGAACCACCACGACTATATTTATACAACGGGGAAACCAATCAGATTATATTTAATCCAGCTACTGAAAATAATGTTACCAATGAACCTTTGGGGCTTTTTCTGGAATACGATGGTATACTGGAAAAGGAAAATAATCAAGGGAAATACACTGTTCGAATTACTGATCATATCAACAATATCATTGTAAGAGATTCAACAAATGCTAAATTGGCACTTACTTTAACTTCTAACATAGGTGTAGGTGTGGTATCAGAAGCTGTTGGAACCCAAGAACCCGTTCTGGATGTTCCGATTATGGCTAACATAAACCCTTTGGGAACTGTTCTTTTTGGCAGTAATGTTGACCCGGCCGATGAGGATAAAAAGTTGAAACTGGAGATTTACTACACCCAGGCCAACTAATCATACACAATTTACTACCATTTATAGATTTTTTCTGCGTTAGAACCCTTGTGATACAAATTATCCCAATTGTAATACTAAATTTGCAGGTAACTCAAACTATTATAACTACTTAAAACTATCCTTATGTGTGGAATTGTTGGATATATTGGTCACAGGGATGCTTATCCCGTCATTATAAAAGGGTTGCAACGTCTCGAATATAGGGGGTATGATAGCGCCGGTATTGTGCTATTTGATGGAGAGGAAACCCACCTTTCCAAAACCAAGGGCAAGGTCGAAGACTTAAAGAAAAAGTCTGAAGCAACTATTGACACCAAAGGAAAATTAGGACTTGGACACACTCGATGGGCAACCCACGGGGTGCCAAATGATGCGAACTCGCATCCACATTATTCCAATTCTGGAGACTTGGTTATCATCCATAATGGGATTATCGAAAACTATGAAGCCATAAAAAAAGCGCTCATAGAAAGAGGATACACCTTTCAGTCGGATACGGATACCGAAGTATTGATTAACCTTATCGAAGAGGTAAAGAAAAAAGAAGGCGTTAAATTGGGGCAAGCTGTTCAAATTGCGCTGAACCAGGTTGTGGGGGCCTATGCCATTGCCGTTTTTGATAGGAATAAACCCGATGAGATTGTAGTGGCAAAACTGGGAAGCCCTCTTGCTATCGGTATTGGTGAAAATGAATATTTTATTGCTTCTGATGCTTCACCGTTTATTGAATTCACCAATAATGCCGTGTATTTGGAAGATGAAGAAATGGCCATTGTGCGTATTGGTAAAGAAATCAAGTTACGTAAGATAAAGGACGATGCGATCGCATATCCGAATATTCTTGAACTTCAATTGAACCTTGAGGAAATTGAAAAAGGAGGTTACGATCATTTCATGCTCAAAGAAATATACGAGCAGCCTAGAGCAATTTTGGATACTTATCGAGGCCGCTTATTGGCCGATCAGGGCATAATTAGGATGGCGGGAATTGACCAGAATTTGGAAAAGTTCCTGAACGCAAATAGAATCATCATTGTGGCTTGCGGTACTTCATGGCATGCAGGCCTTGTAGCCGAGTATATTTTTGAGGACTTGGCAAGAATTCCCGTTGAGGTAGAATACGCCTCCGAGTTCCGATATAGAAATCCGGTCATTACCGAGAATGATGTCCTAATCGCCATTTCACAATCTGGTGAGACCGCAGATACCTTGGCAGCTATTAAAATGGCCAAAGAAAAAGGAGCCTTCGTATTTGGAGTTTGCAATGTAGTTGGATCTTCCATTGCCCGGGAAACACATGCAGGCGCTTACACACATGCTGGTCCTGAAATAGGAGTGGCTTCTACAAAAGCATTTACAACACAGATTACGGTTCTTACCCTAATCGCCCTGAAATTGGCCCATGAAAAAGGAATTTTTTCAGAATCCAAATACCATGAATATCTAGCTGAATTGGAAAGCGTTCCCGCTAAAGTGGAAAAGATGTTGGAATCCAATCAGGTTGTCGAAGATATAGCAGAGATATATAAAGACTCCACCAATTGTCTTTATTTAGGTCGGGGGTATAATTTCCCTGTTGCCTTGGAAGGCGCACTTAAACTGAAAGAAATCAGTTATATACATGCAGAGGGATATCCAGCAGCAGAAATGAAGCATGGTCCCATTGCATTGATTGATGAACAAATGCCTGTTGTGGTCATTGCCACTAAAAAAGGACATTATGAAAAAGTGGTAAGCAATATCCAGGAAATCAAATCGAGGAGCGGTAAGATCATTGCAATAGTTACTGAAGGAGATGTGTCGGTAAAAGAACTGGCAGACCATGTAATTGAGGTTCCAGAAACTTCTGAAAGTTTATCTCCACTGTTGACAACAATTCCCTTACAATTGCTTTCGTATCACATTGCCGTGATGAGAGATTGCAATGTAGATCAGCCTCGAAATCTAGCCAAATCGGTTACCGTGGAGTGACTTGGTTTAATAAATAAAATTTAGAAAAGGCGTCGATTTCAACGCCTTTTTTGTTAAAACCACAGATAAACCACGGTTTTCTTAGCAAAAAATTACTATGCATGCATAATTTTTTTCAATTTTGTGGTGAGCAAATGAAAAAAAATGTATCTTCCGACTCCAATACTTAGCAGATCTTTAAACTAATTAACTCTAATATAAAACTGATGAGAAGATTAATGATTATTTCCCTCATGCTGTTTGGTGTTATCGCTTATGCACAAACCACAGTTCAGGGAAAAGTAGTTGACGAAAATAACGAACCAATACCAGGAACCAATGTGATCTTGGTAGGAAAGGCAGAAGGTACAACGACCGATTTCGATGGAAATTTTACCTTCAATACTTCTGAACAACCTCCCTTTCAACTACGATTTACCAGCATAGGATTTTCCGATTTCCTTGCCAGCGTAACTTCGAATAATCAAACACTTTCCATAACCTTGTCCGAAGCGTCGACACTTTTGGATGAAATTGTAATATCGGCCTCAAGAACGCCCGAACGTATTTTTGAGTCCCCGGTCTCCGTTGAGCGATTCGGGTTGAAGGAAATCAAGAATACAACAGCTGAATCCTTCTATGGCGGATTGCAAAATCTAAAAGGTGTTGATATCAACACGAACAGTTTAACCTTCCAATCCATTAACACTAGAGGTTTTGCCACTTTTGCAAACAACAGGTTTTTGCAATTGGTTGATGGAATGGACAACTCAGCACCAGGACTGAACTTCGTTCTTGGAAACTTGGTGGGTATGTCAGAATTGGAAGTTCAAAGTATAGAGATCCTGCCAGGAGCATCCTCCGCACTATATGGTGCCGGCGCCTTCAACGGTATTTTGTTTATGAACAGTAAAAGTCCGTTTGACTTCCAAGGAATAAGTGCCTATGGCAAAACGGGTATAACCTCGCAAGATGCCGCAGGAGACAACAACTACTATGATTTTGGAATAAGGGTTGCACATGCATTTAGCGACAAATTTGCGGTCAAAGCAAATCTATCTTTTTTAAAAGGAGAAGATTGGCATGCAGTCAATACTTTAGATCTAAACAATCTTGGTGCGGATAGAACAGATCCTAATTATAATGGTTTAAATATATATGGTGATGAAGTTTCTACTTTATTGAACTTTGATGAAGCAGCAGGCTTTCCAACGGGCACAGTTGGAAGTGCTCAGGTTTCACGAACCGGATATGCAGAAAGCGATCTGTTAGATTATGATGCGGAAAGTGTGAAGACTGATTTTTCACTTTTCTACAGACCATTTGCTGATGATTTTGAAATTATTTATAACGGAAGAGTTGGGCGTGGTAATACTATTTATCAAGGAGCCAATCGATATTCGGTTAAAAACTTTATTCTTCAGCAGCATAAAATTGAATTCAGAAATAAAAACTTCTTCCTAAGAGGATATATCACAACGGAGAATGCAGGTGATTCTTACGATACCCGGTTTACGGCCATTAACGTGAATAGGGCATGGAAAGATGATGTGCCATGGTTTACTGATTATGCTACGGCCTACATTCCTGCATTCTTAGGTGGAATTCAGCAGGGAGGACTTACCAGGGAGCAAGCATCTGTGGCTGCCCATGCAGCGGCAAGACAAGCAGCAGATACTGGAAGGCTTATCCCGGGAACTCCTGGGTTCCAAAGTGCATTTAATAGAGTTACCAATGATGGTGACCTAACAACTGGAGCAAAATTTATAGACAATACCAAATTCCGTCACATTAACGGAAACTATAATTTGGCACATTTGATTGACAATTGGGCTGATTTACAAGTAGGTGGTTCATATAGACAATACGAGTTGAATTCTGGAGGAACGATTTTTACGGATTTCGATGGACCAATAGAGTATAATGAATATGGTGCCTATGTCCAGCTTCAAAAAAAGCTATTGGATGATCGATTGAAGTTTACTGGTTCCGCTCGTTATGATAAAAATGAATTTTTTGATGGATTCGTTTCTCCAAGAATTTCATTGGGTTATACGGCCGGTGAAAGAAGAAATCACAACATAAGGGTTTCAGCCCAGCAAGGTTTTAGAAACCCAACAACCCAGGATTTGTTTATTGGGTTGAATGCAGGTTCGGCTATTTTAGTCGGATCAGCACCGTCAAACCTGGATAGAGATGTTAGAACTTTTCCAGTAAGCCAAAGCGGACAAGGTGTTATTGGTCAATCTACTGTAGATATTGTAGGTAGGGCTGCATATGAAAATGCTTACTCATTAAGCTCAGTTCTTAGTGGAGCTCCAGAAGCTGTTAACACATCAATAATCAAACCTGAAGAAATTACAGCTTTGGAAGCGGGATACAGAGGTCAGGTTGGGAAATTCACCATTGATTTAAGTGGATATTACAATAGCTACAAAGATTTCATAGCTAATGTAACCGTTTTGGTTCCGTTTTATGGTACCGCAGGAGATGGCGGACTTTCATTGCTTGCACTTCAAAATGGTGATAGACAGGCCTATCAAACATACACCAATTCAACAACCGATATTAATTCTTACGGAGGAACAATTGGAGTGGACACCAAGCTTGGAAACTTTGATTTGGGTGTTAACTATACGTATGCTGAATTGGATTTTGATGAAGCAAGGTTCCCGGACTTTAGAACTAACTTCAATACACCTAAACATAAAGTAAAAGCTTCCTTTGGAAATACAGAACTTTTCAAAAACTTCGGTTTCAATGTAAACTACAGATGGAGCGATAGCTATTTCTGGGAAGCATCTTTTGCTGATGGAGATGTACCAGCGTATACAGTTCTTGATGCCCAGATCAACTATTCCGTACCAAGTATAAAATCTGTTTTCAAGGCAGGTGGGTCCAATCTTTTGGGAGATGAATACTTTACGGCTGTGGGTACAGGTAACATAGGTTCAATCTACTACGTGTCTTGGACAGTAAATCCATAGAAAAGAAAGAAAAAATACTACCTAAGGCGCTGAGAAAATCAGCGCCTTTTTTGTTGCTAAAAAAACAGTTTATAAGTTTCATTTAAAAAATGGAATAGTATATCTTTGCAGCCGGAAAAAAAGCAGTTTTTTCCTTCGTATTCAATTAAAAATAAACACAGTAATGTCTAAAGTTACAGGTAAGGTTGCACAGATTATTGGCCCGGTCATTGATGTTGAGTTTGAATCGGGAACTGAAATCCCGAAAATTTACGATTCCCTTGAAATCAATAAAGAAGATGGCTCCAAATTAGTATTGGAAGTTCAATCCCATGTTGGTGAAAACACAGTAAGAACCATTTCCATGGATTCTACAGATGGTTTGAGCAGAGGAGTTGAGGCCCATGCCACTGGAAATGCAATACAAATGCCAATTGGAGAGGATGTTTACGGACGACTTTTCAATGTAATTGGAGATGCTATCGATGGAATGGAAAACCTGCCAAAAACTGGCGACAACGGATTGCCAATTCACAGGGAAGCGCCAAAATTTGAAGACCTTTCTACATCTACTGAAGTACTTTTTACTGGAATCAAGGTTATCGATTTGATTGAGCCTTATGCAAAAGGTGGTAAAATTGGATTGTTTGGTGGTGCTGGTGTGGGTAAAACCGTATTGATTCAGGAATTGATCAACAACATTGCCAAAGGACACGGTGGTCTTTCTGTATTTGCCGGTGTTGGTGAAAGAACACGTGAAGGGAACGATTTACTACGTGAGATGTTGGAATCAGGGATTATCAAATACGGAGACGATTTCTTGCATTCCATGGAAGAAGGTGGATGGGATTTATCCAAAGTAGATAAAAAAGCAATGAAGGAGTCCAAAGCGACTTTCGTTTTCGGACAGATGAACGAAC
Source organism: Flagellimonas sp. S3867 (assembly GCF_014698935.1). GTDB lineage: Bacteria > Bacteroidota > Bacteroidia > Flavobacteriales > Flavobacteriaceae > Flagellimonas. The sequence continues at coordinate 357,894 of NZ_JACVMN010000002.1, read as the reverse complement.
CTCCTGGTGCTCGTGCCCGTGTTGCCCTTTCAGGATTGACAATCGCCGAATATTTCCGTGATGGAGCTGGAGATGGACAAGGAAAAGATGTTCTTTTCTTCGTAGATAACATTTTCCGTTTTACGCAAGCTGGTTCCGAGGTATCTGCACTTTTGGGTCGTATGCCTTCAGCGGTGGGTTACCAACCAACCTTGGCAACAGAGATGGGTGCGATGCAGGAAAGAATTACTTCTACAAAAAGAGGTTCCATTACATCAGTACAGGCGGTTTACGTTCCTGCGGATGATTTAACGGATCCTGCACCTGCTACAACATTTGCTCACTTGGATGCTACAACAGTACTTTCACGTAAAATTGCTGAGCTGGGTATTTATCCTGCGGTTGATCCTTTGGATTCAACTTCAAGGATTCTTACTGCTGAGATTTTAGGAAAAGATCATTACGCATGTGCACAGCGCGTAAAAGAGTTGTTGCAACGCTATAAAGAACTTCAAGATATTATTGCCATCCTTGGTATGGAAGAACTTTCAGAAGAGGATAAATTGGCGGTAGGTAGAGCAAGAAGAGTACAACGCTTCTTGTCACAACCTTTCCATGTCGCTGAACAGTTTACCGGAATCCCTGGGGTATTGGTAGACATTAAGGACACCATCAAAGGATTTAACATGATTATGGATGGAGAACTAGATCACCTTCCAGAGTCCGCCTTCAACCTTAAAGGGAGCATCCAAGATGCAATTGAAGCTGGAGAGAAAATGTTGGCCGAAGCATAATTAGTAAAGAGTTATCAGTATTGAGTAGTTAGAAAGACTCAGTACTTTATTCTCAATACGCAATACTTGAAAAAATGTATTTAGAAATTGTATCACCAGAAGCCACTTTGTTTGCCGGAGAAGTAACCTCGGTTACCGTTCCCGGAATCAATGGCGAATTTCAAATGTTGCAGAATCACGCACCTATTGTTTCTTTGTTACAAGAGGGTCATGTGAAGGTACAAGGAGACATCACTATTGAAGAAGATTTTCAAAACAAATTTTCAAAGGGACCAAACGGAGAAACGGTATTGTCCATTTCTAGCGGCACCATTGAAATGAAGGATAACAAAGTTATTGTGTTGGCCGATTAGACCAATTCAAACATATAGATAGATAAAAAAGCCACTCATTTGAGTGGCTTTTTTTATGATAAAGTAATGAGCAGCCAATCTTTTCCATCTGAGCAATACTTTTTAAGCTCGGTAAAACCAATAGTCTTATGTGCGTTGATAGATCGCTGATTTTCGGCATCTACCTCGGTGATGATAGTGTCAAACCCAATTGGCAATTTTTCCTTCATGGTTTCGTAGAGCCGTCTGAATATGCCTTTACCTCGATATGATTTGGCTACACAAATCTGCCCCATCACCATATAATTGTCTTTCTCCTTTACAACTTTGTTGATTTCATGGAACATGGGTTTAAGCACTTCAATACTTTCTGCATATTTGGGATGCATGCAGAGCGCATAAGCGACCACTTTCTCATTTTCCAAAGCGATAATGTGCCCACATTCATCATTCATTTCTTTTAGCAGGGGCAAAGAGTGCTCCACAGTCAAAAACCCTTCAAGTTTCTTTTCTTCATCCGCAAGATTCTTGGGAAGATTTTCTTGTTGCAACAAAAGAATCTGCACAAGATGGTCAATAGTTGAGGCTTGGGCATAGCGTATCATCTAATCACTTTTAAGCCATTCCTTTCGCTTTTTCAACATATCTTCAGTGGGCTGTTTTTTGGTGTCCTCCATGAGGTTTATGGAATAATTGGGGCTCGGTGTCAGAATCAACCTTGTTTTTTTAGCATTGCCAAAGCGTGAATAGTTGACCTCCAAAGAATCACCTAATGTAAATTGCTTTAGATAATCCGAAAACTTTTGTCCTGGAGTAAATGGAATATTATTGATATTTTGGATTACATCCCCTTTGGTCAAACTGGCATTATATGCTGAACTTCCCTTCTTTGGATTTCCGGCAATGGTTCCCTCCGTAGCTTCGTTATTTACAGATACAAAAGCTCCGAAATAGGGATTTTCTTTCTTTTGTTTTAAAACTACCCCCATCGATTCAAAGAGCGTAGCATAATTAGGCATCCCACTTTGATAGATATACTTGTTGAAAAAATCATCCCCAAAGGCTTTCCCTGCATACTCATTTAATAGCTTATGTAAATTTTCGATGGCATATGGAATTTCCCTTTTTCCATGTCGCCGCCAAACCAATTTCATATAATCATCTAGGTTCAATCCCTTTTCTCTTAAAGATAAATCAAGTGCCAACCCCAAAACACTGCCATAGGAATAATAGGAGATAAAGGTGTTTTCTCGGTTTACAGGATCCACCGAGGTAGCAGCGTCCACAAAGGGAGCTTGGTAGCTCATTTCAATGGGGTTAAAAAACTGTCGCGCAGGAGAAGTCCAAACATAGTTGAAATTCCCGGCAAGCCCTTCCACATATTCTTTTGGGGAAATAAGACCAGCTCTGCACAGAATTAAGTTGGTATAATAACTTGTAAAACCTTCAGCAAACCAAAGCGCTCCGCTCATATCAGCAGCTTCAAAATCGAAAGGCTCCAAGCTTTTGGGACGGATACGTTCAACATTCCATGCATGAAAAAACTCATGGGAAACAGTTCCTAGGTTTCCCTTCATACCTCCTCCTGCCAAACTTCTGGTGCTGGTTAAAATGGTGGAATTTCTATGTTCCATCCCATCACCTGATGCATTTGGAATGTAACATGCCAAAAAAGTATAGGTATCATAATCAAAGTCGGGAAGTTCGCCAAACACCTTTTTTTCCGCCAAAACAGTTTTTTTGACGCTTTCAAAGTAATCATCAGCTTCCTCTTCAGTACCATTATGATGAAGAGCCAATTGTATTTTTTGTGAATCCAATTCAAAGGATTTGAGTGTGAAATTGCTGATTTCGGTCGGGCTATCCATAAAATAATACAGATTTGGAGCCATATAAGTTGTCCCAGAAATTAAGGGCAGTTGTGTGGCCACTTTCCAATTTAAATCTTCCCGAACGTCAAAATCCACTTCAATTTTTCGGTCACTTAATGCGGGAGCATACATAAATGTTGCAGGAATATTCAAATGGGCGTGGGTTTCATCAATTTGTGAATATGTCCCGTCTCCTCGATTGGCAAAAAGAATGTAATTTATTTTTACTGTGCCATCATGCCCTGTCACTTCCCATTCGTAGGGGTTTGGTCTAGATGTCGTCAACGGATTTCCTTTACCATCTGTGGCTTTGAATCCGTATACATTTTTGGCAAATTCGTGTAGAGCATACCTTCCAGGGGACGTTCTGCTCATTCGTAATGAAATGGTATCCATACTTAAATTTGGAAAAGAGGCTTCGATCATAGCTTCGTGATGCACAGCATTCTCAAATGATATTTTGTAGGTGTTTGTTTGACCTAATGCCAGGCAAGAATAAAAGAGGATTAATAAAGTAAATGGGATTTTCATATTCCAATGGTTTATTGATGACGAATATAATGTTTAAGGATAGTAAATACTAAATTTGCCGTATGGCAAAACTTCCCGAGAAGCTTGAGCAAAAATTAGAAAAAAGACGATTGGACAATGCGTTAAGGGCACTTCCTGAGACACCATCCCTTATTGACTTTTCTTCAAATGACTATTTGGGCTTTACTCGAAAGGAGGAGATGGTCAACGATACCTCAAAATTGCTAAACGAGGAAAAATTGACTTCTATAGGGTCCACAGGATCCAGATTGCTTACTGGAAATCATATTTTGTACAAAGAGCTGGAGGATTTTTTGGCAGTTTACCATGTGTCGGACTCCGCCTTGGTGTTCAACTCAGGATACGATGCTAACATCGGCTTTTTTTCTTCTGTTCCGCAGCGAGGAGATATTGTTTTTTATGACGAATTGGTTCATGCCAGTATCCGTGATGGTATAAAAATGGGCAATGCCAAAAGTTATAAGTTCGCTCACAACGATTTGAATGATTTGCGCCGTCAGATTGAGCGAAGTCAAAATATAGACGGCAATACAGAAGTTTACATCGTCACAGAAGCTGTCTTTTCCATGGATGGAGATTCCCCCGACTTAAAAGCTCTTGCCAATTTATGCGCGAAAAACAACTATCATTTGATTGTGGATGAAGCTCATGCCGTTGGAATTTTTGGAGGTGGGAAAGGATTGATTTCCGAATTGGGAATTGAAAAAGATGTATTTGCCCGTGTCGTTACCTTTGGCAAGGCCATGGGTTGCCATGGAGCGGCAATATTATGTGGTAATGAATTGAAAACGTATCTCGTTAATTTTGCCCGCAGCTTAATTTATACTACTGCACTTTCGCCACATGCCATTGCTTCCGTTTTAGTTGCATATCAATATTTGGAGCAATACGGGAAAGAGGAAATTACTGGACTTCGAGCCAATATCTTATATTTTAAAGAACAGATTCATCATTTGGAACTAGAAGAAAGTTTTATCCAAAGTAATTCCTCGATCCATTGTTTATTGGCGCCAGGAAACCAAAAAGCAAAACAATTGTCCAAACAACTTAAGGAAGAAGGTTTTGATGTGAAACCCATTCTTTCCCCAACGGTAAAGATGGGTGAGGAACGACTTCGATTTTGTTTACATTCGTATAACACAAAAGAGGAAATAAAAAACTTACTTCAAATAATTAGAACGTATATATGAGCAGAGATTTAGTGACCTTGGGAAGTTTTGAATTCTTGGCAGATGTTCAGATCATAAAAGGCAGATTGGAGGCGGAAGGCATTGAAGTTGTTTTAAAAGATGCAAATACCGTAAGTGTTGAACCTTTTGCCAGCAATGCTTTGGGAGGCATTAAATTGCAGGTCTATGCTGGCGATAAAGAAAAAGCACAAACTATTTTTAATGAGGTTAGAAATTATGCTGTCGATGAGAACGGCACTCTGATAAAATGCCCCAACTGTGGCCAGAGCAAATCTGAAACACATTATTTAAGAAACACCATTTTCTATAAACTGTTTCCCTTTTTCGAACCAAAAAAGTACAGATGTACCCATTGTAATTTTATCACCAAACCACAGTAATGAAATTTTTTGTTACAGGAATATCCACAGAGGTTGGCAAAACCATAGCTTCGGCCATTGTTGTTGAGGCACTTGAGGCTGACTATTGGAAACCTGTTCAGGCGGGGGATTTGGACAATTCGGATAGCCATAAGATTCAAGATTTGATTTCGAATGGTAGAACAAAAATCCATGAGAACAGCTATGCGCTCAATACTCCTATGAGCCCTCATGCAGCTGCAGAGATTGATGGAATCACCATCGAATTGGACAAGATTATTCCTCCTGAAACTGAAAACCACTTGATAATTGAAGGTGCTGGCGGACTATTGGTTCCATTGAATGATACGGACACTATTTTTGATATAATTCAACCCGATGACAAGGTCATTGTTGTGTCTCGGCATTATTTGGGAAGTATAAATCATTCCCTTTTAACCATTGAAAAACTTCAGGAAAGAAGTCTTAAGGTTGGAATCATTTTTAGTGGAGATGAACACCCGACCACGGAGAGCATTATCCTTAAAAAAACGGGGGTGACTTTTTTAGGCAGAATCAATGAAGAAGTAAGTTTTAACAGGCAAGTGGTTAAAAAATATGCAGCTCAGTTTAAAGATGCACTGGAATCATTTTAGTCGTTGATAGACGAGCCCTCTGTCAATGGTCTTGATTAAAGTATAGTTTTCTTCTAGATAAGAATCAATGTAAAAATTGAATTCGGTAAGTTTTTTATCAAAAATGTGCTTGCCTTTTCGAGCTACAACAGTTTCGGGTTTTACTACTTCCAAAATATATCTTAGTTCTTGCATTCCTGTCTTTCTCGGGTTATTCATATAAGGAAAAAGTTCCTCTCGGGTTATACTGCTTGGGTGCGTAGCAGCTTTAGTGAGTGGGTGTTCACCCAAAACCCAATACCCAATATGATATTCAGTAAAAAAGATATTTTCCGTGTCAATATTATTTTCAATAATGTAATTGGGGACATCAATGCCTTCACCGTTAAAAAAGGAACCCTTTTCTACCTTATTGGAAATTACGTTGGCATATTCCAAATAGGCTTCCATAGGAAGCAAAACAAAAAGAAAGACAACAACGAAAGTATATTTTTTAGGTATGGAGGGTAGTTTACTTAATGCAATTCCTAATGGAATCAAGATGAACGGGTACAACTGAATCAAATAATGACCATTAACCTTGCCGGTCTGCATAAACGAAATCAAAACACCTATAGTAATAGCCGTAAGTAGTTGAACTGGTTTTGACTTGAAATCAACAATTTTTGATTTGTAACCTCCGAACAACAAACCCACTATAATAAATACAAAAGGGAGTGTTTTTAAAAATGAATGCTGTTTAGACCCTGCATATGCAAGAGGAGCTTCAAAAATAGATACCCACCATATTTGGATTTCTCCCTGCAAGTAATATGGGACAGCGGTCATTACCACAAGGGCGATAAAACCAATTCCCATAAAAACAAGCCGGTGAAAACTATGCCAAAACTGTCTTTTTGCCCAAGCGTCCCAAATTAAATAAACTACCAAAGAAAGTAAGGGATAGGCCATGTTCAATTTTGACATCACAGACAATCCAAAAAGAAGCCCGATTACCAAATACCAACCTTTACTTTCTTTAGAAAGTAAAAGATATACTCCCAAAACAAAAAACAAGGTGCAGATGTGTTCGGACATAACTCCCTGTAAACTTCCAAACGAACTCAGCAAGAAAACACAGAACACCGCACACCAAAAACTTACTTTTCTGGTTGTGACTTTTCTTCCAATACCATAGGTGAACAGGGCTGTAAGAGCAACCAAAACAACCCCAAAAAAACGGACAGCTATAAAACTCTTGCCAAATACTTTAATGATCACGGCAAAAAACAAAAAGGTAATAGGAGGTTTAAGGTCCCAAAGTTGGGTATATGGTAAATGCCCCTCAACCCAGGATTGCGCCATAATTATAAAGGTGCTTTCATCACGATCCACATAATCCCGGAAAAAAAATGGGAAACGGATAAAAAAGGCAATCAAAAACACAATTAGGAAAACCGTTTTCCAATCTAAGGTTTGATAATTGGGGGTTAAATATGAGGTTGCTTTTTTAAGCACTGTTGTAATGAGGTTTTATGTGTTTTATTAGCATCTTTGCAAGATAGATAAATTGAAGCGTTTGACTGATCCAGTTGCATCGGAAAAAATTTCGGAGAGGGACAAAAAACACCTTTGGCACCCATTGACCCAACATAAAACCCACCCAGAGATGTTGGCGATAGCCAAGGCTAAAGGCGCAGTACTTTTTGACGAGGATGGCAAAGAATACATCGATGGTATCGCATCGTGGTATACCTGTATGTATGGGCATTGTAATCCACATATTTTGAAAAAAGTAGGTGAACAGATGCAGCAATTGGATCAAGTAGTATTTAGTGGGTTTACTCATGAACCTGCGGTTAAGCTATCCGAAGCATTGATTAAAATCCTTCCTGAAAACCAGCAAAAATTGTTCTTTTCGGACAATGGTTCCACAGCCACCGAAATCGGGATAAAAATGGCTTTGCAATATCATTTTAATACGGGAGAAAAGCGAAATGTATTATTAGCTTTTGAAGAAGGATTCCATGGTGACACCTTCGGTGCGATGTCAGTTTCCGGACTTTCCGTATATAATGGCCCTTTTGAGGATTTCTTTATTTCAGTTGAACGAATTCCTGTTCCGACTGAAGAAAACATAGTGGACATTTTAACTCAGCTAAAGAACCGGTTGGAACAAAATGATGTAGCTGGCTTTATATACGAACCTTTGGTTCAGGGTGCAGCAGCCATGAAAGTGCACGAAGCCAATGGTCTTGACCAAATTTTGGCATTGTTAAAAGAACATAACGTGCTCACTATTGCCGATGAGGTCATGACCGGATTCGGCAAAACAGGAAAATATTTTGCGTCCGATCATATAACGACCAAACCAGACATTATCTGCCTTTCCAAAGCGTTGACCGCAGGATTGGTGCCCATGGGGCTTACCACTTGCACAGAAAAAGTGTACAAGGCTTTTTATAGTGATGAGATTGCCAAGGGATTGTTCCATGGACATACCTATACCGCAAACCCATTGGCTTGCGCAGCCGCTCTGGCAGCTGTTGAGTTGCTGCAAACCAAAGAAATTCAAGATAACATCCAGAACATAATGCAATGGCATCAAGAGTTTGATGCAAAAATCAAGGATCATCCCAAAGTTGGCACAACACGCCAATTAGGGGTAATTTATGCTTTGGATTTAGATATCCAAATGGAACGCTATGGGAATTTAAGGGACAAATTGTTCAAACATTTTATGGATAATGGAGTTTTTCTCCGTCCATTAGGGAACACGATTTATATTTTGGCGCCTTTTATTATTTCCAAAGAGCAAATGGAAAAGATTTATTTAACCATCCAATCCGCATTGGAAATTGTGTAGTGTTATATGCTAAAAGAGCCCATTTCTATAACAGCTTTGTCCTCAATTTCAGCACTGGGAAGTACTTCTGAAGAAGTTTGGAAATCTTATTTGGACGAAAATCATTTTTTGTCAGACATCAACATTGGCAATGATAAAGTTTGGGGCTCCAAACTGCAAAATGAGATAAAATCTTCACTGCAGGAGCTCAGAAATTCTGATTCCAAGTACCGAGATTTGGATGACACCGTTCTTTATGCGATGTATTCGGCGAGGAAAGCAGTTGAAAAAGCCGGTTGGAACGGTTCTGATAATTTTGGGGTCAATATAGGGTCATCAAGAGGAGCAACCTCGCTATTTGAAAAGTATCACAAAGAATATTTGGAAGGTGGAAAATCCTCGACCTTATCGTCCCCAACCACTACTTTAGGAAACATTTCTTCTTGGGTGGCCCATGATTTAAAAACCAAAGGACCTGAAATCTCGCATTCCATTACTTGTTCCACTGCATTGCATGCCATGTTAAACGGAATTGCGTGGATCCAAAGTGGAATGACCAATAAGTTTTTGGTTGGTGGAAGTGAGGCACCTTTGACACCTTTTACCATAGCACAAATGCAAGCCCTAAAGATTTATTCTAAATTCAAGGCAAAAGGTCATCCCGATCCTGTAGAAGGATATCCGTGCAGAGCTTTGGATTTTGAAAAAAAACAAAATACTATGGTTCTTGGAGAAGGAGCCGGAATGGCTTGTTTGGAAAAAGGTGAAAATACTAGTGCTTTGGCCTTGATTGAGGGAATTGGGTATGCCACCGAACCCTTAGAACATAATATTTCCATATCCGCAGATGCACAGTGCTTTCAAAATTCCATGAGAATGGCACTTGGAAATAGAAGTCCTGAGGAGATAGATGTTATAGTGATGCATTCACCCGGGACAATAAAAGGTGATCTATCTGAATTTAATGCCATCAAAAGTTTATTTGGAAACAACACACCTTTTTTAACCACCAATAAATGGAAAGTAGGCCACACTTTTGGCGCTTCTGGAGTGCTGAGTGTTGAGATGGGAGCACTGATGCTTAAGCACCAAAAATGTGTTCCAACGCCATTTGTCGAAAATACTTCGGAACCCAAAGAAATTAATGAAATAATGGTAAATGCCGTGGGCTTCGGTGGGAATGCGGTAAGCATACTTTTAAGAAATTCCAAAGGCAAATAAATTACCCGAGCTCGTGACAATTATCATGGCCTTTTTCTTTTTAAGGTGATATTATTACAGCATTTTACGAATAAGGGCTATTTTTGATTTTGATATACGTGTACAATGATTACAGCAAGACATAACTGGACCAAAGAAGAGATTTTGGAAATTTATAACAAGCCGTTAATGGAATTGTTATATGATGCGGCAACGATCCATAGGCAACATCACGACCCAAATACAGTTCAAGTTTCTACATTACTTTCCATTAAAACTGGAGGATGTCCTGAGGATTGTGGCTATTGTCCACAAGCAGCACGATATCATACGGATATCGAAGGCAATGATTTAATGACGGTTTCGCATGTAAAAGCCCAAGCACTTCGTGCCAAAGCTTCGGGAAGTTCAAGAGTTTGTATGGGCGCTGCATGGAGAAATGTAAAGGATGGGCCAGAGTTTGATCAAGTGTTGGAAATGGTCCGCACCATCAATAAATTGGATATGGAGGTATGCTGTACCTTGGGAATGTTAACGGAAAATCAGGCTAAAAGACTAGCTGAAGCTGGCCTTTACGCCTATAACCATAACTTGGACACTTCTGAAGATTATTACAAGGATGTCATTTCTACCCGTGCTTTTGAAGACCGATTGGAAACGATAGACAACGTTCGCAAGAGCAATGTGACTGTTTGTAGTGGCGGAATTATTGGAATGGGCGAGGCCTTGGAAGATCGTGCAGGGATGCTTGTGGCCTTGGCGTCGTTAAATCCACAACCAGAATCGGTTCCGATAAATGCCCTTGTGGCTGTGGAAGGAACGCCCATGGAGGACATGGAACCTATTTCCATTTGGGAAATGATCAGAATGGTGGCAACAACGCGAATTGTAATGCCAGAAACCCAGGTAAGACTATCTGCAGGACGTACCGATATGAGCCGCGAAGGACAGGCTATGTGTTTTTTTGCAGGAGCCAATTCCATTTTTGCCGGGGATAAATTATTGACTACACCCAATCCGGATGTGAATGAAGATATGGAAATGTTCAAGCTTCTTGGCTTGAATCCACAAAAACCATTTACCAAAATTTCCCAGCCCAAAACTGTGGAAGCGGAGGATTCGGAACTACAACCATTGGGAGAAAAACCAAAATGGTCTAGACCAGAACATAGTATTGATCGTAATGAGGCGGCCAAGCAAAAATCAAAATTGGTTTCCAAAGAATAGTAGTACAAAAGCTGTTTAAAAACCTTTTATTAATTTAGCTCTTTCAAAATCATTGAAATTTTGGAGCTCAACCTTGACCAAATTCCTCGAGAAAAAACACTTTCCAAGAAAGCGTTTATCCGAAAGTATTTTAAACCTCAAAAACCAGTTGTCATTGAACACTGTATTGAGGATTGGCCTGCATATTCTAAATGGAACCTGGATTATATGCGCGAGATTGCCGGAGACATCACAGTTCCATTATATGACGATAGGCCAGTAAAGCATGATGAGGGTTTCAATGAACCCCATGCCAAAATGAAAATGCGAAACTATATTGACCTTTTAAAAAAGGAACCCACGAAGTATCGCATATTTCTATGGAACATCTTAAAAGAAGTTCCAGGACTTCAAAAGGATTTTAAGTATCCCGATTTTGGACTTCGGTTAATGAAAGGGTTGCCAATGCTCTTTTTTGGCGGGAGCAATTCGCACACCTTTATGCATTATGATATTGACTTGGCCAATATCTTTCATTTTCATTTTGAAGGGAAGAAGCAATGCATTCTTTTTTCGCAAGCCGAAACGAAGTTTCTGTATAAAATTCCACATTCGTTGATCACTAGGGAAGATATAGATTTTGCCAATCCAGATTTGGAAAAATGGCCAGCTTTAAAGCATGCCAAAGGTCATATTGCGCAATTGGAACATGGAAATGTGCTCTATATACCTGAAGGGTATTGGCATCACATGAAATATATATCACCCGGATTTTCTATGAGCTTGAGGGCGATACCACGCAAACCCAAAAACCTGGGTAGAGCAATCTATAACATCTTTTTAATGCGTCATTTTGATAACCTAATGCGAAGATTAAAAGGACAAAAATGGATTGACTGGAAAAATGAAAGAGCTGTTTCTCGGACCCATGATTTTCTCTATGGCAGATAACAAAGACTTTTTAGATTAACTCTTTCAGCTTTTCATAGACCAGATTGCTTTCCCAACCGCGATAGAGTAAATAGTCAGCCAGTTTTTTCTTTCTCTTTTGAATGTTGGTTTCTTTGATCTGTATTAATCTTTTTTTGGCTAGTTCGTTTAAAGTGTTGTGATAGTCCTCCTCATTAATTTCTTTTAGTGCACTTTTAATGTTAAATGCTGAAATTTGACGTTGCTTCAGTTCATTTATTATTCGAATTTTGCCCCATTTTTTAATGGAAAATTTTCCTCTAGCAAAACTTCTGGCAAAGCGTTCCTCATTCAAATAGTTTTCTTGGATCAAATGGGCCATTATTTGGTCAATGGCTTCTGGAATCATTCGCATTTCTCTTAACTTTTGCAGTACCTCTTTATGGCACCGGTCTTGATAAGCACAATAGCCTTCTATTTTTCGCTGCGCTTCGGTGACGCTATAGGATTTGGAAGAGTACATTTTTCAAATATATAAAACAAAAAAAGCGACCCCATTGCTGAAGTCGCTTTGTATTATCTAATTGTTTTACCGTCTTTGTTTTTGAAACGGTATTCAAGGTAAGTATAGGCATCCCTTGGTTGAATTTTTATCCATTTTTTGTACTCCAAAAACCATTTGAAGCGCGGTGATGGAAATCCTTGGTTTAAATATGCCGCAATAAAAGGATGAATGTTCAAAATAATGCCATTATCCTTTTGGTTACCTTTCATGATTCGCTCTAAATCCACATTGATTTTATCGATCAAAACAATTGGAGCTTCCACTTCGGTACCTGTGCCGTTGGGATTTTCCTCACTTGTTTTGATGTTCATCTCGGGACGAACTCTTTGCCTTGTAATTTGTACCAATCCAAACTTACTTGGAGGTAAAATTTTGTGTTTGGCCCGATCGTCCTTCATTTCATCCCTTAAATGATCAAAAAGCTTTCTTCTATGATCACCTTTGGTCATATCGATAAAATCCACAACAATGATTCCACCCATATCACGAAGTCTAAGTTGACGTGCAATTTCAGAGGCAGCTAGTAAATTTACCTCTAAAGCGGTGTCTTCTTGGTTCTTAGCCTTGTTGGAACGGTTACCACTGTTCACATCTATTACGTGAAGTGCTTCGGTATGTTCAATTACAAGGTAAGCTCCCTTACTCATAGAGGCCGTTTGACCAAAAGAGGTTTTTATTTGACGTTCGATACCGAACTTTTCAAAAATTGGAGCTGAACCGGAATAATGTTTTACGATGGATTCTTTTTGTGGTGCGATCTCATGCAAATAATCTTTGATTTGATTAAAAAGGGTCTCATCATCAACATGAATTCCTGTAAAGGAATCGTTGAAAACATCTCTTAATATTGATGACGCTCTGTTGAGCTCTATCAATACCTTGGATGGATGAGGTGCCTTTTGCAGTCTCCTGCACATTTTCATCCATTTGGATGATAAATTCTGGAGATCTTTGTCTAGTTCTGCAACTTTTTTACCTTCTGCAACGGTACGTATAATTACGCCAAATCCTTTGGGCTTAATACTTTTTACAAGTCGTATTAGCCTATCTTTTTCTTCCTTGCTTCCTATTTTTTGTGAAACGGAAACACGGTCAGAAAATGGAACCATGACCAAATAACGTCCGGCTAAGGAAAGCTCGGAACTTATTCGTGGTCCTTTGGTGGAAATGGGTTCTTTTACAATCTGTACCAATAATGACTGATTGGCCTTAATAACTTCGTTAATACTGCCATTCTTGTCTATATCTTTTTCAAATGGAAAATCTTTTAGGGAATAATCTTTTAATTTTCCCGTTCTAACTTTTTTTATGAATTGCAACATGGAGGACAATTGCGGACCAAGGTCATGATAGTGCAGGAATGCATCTTTTTCATAACCCACATTTACGAATGCCGCATTTAGGCCAGTGACGGGTTTTCTTATCTTGGCTAAGAAGATATCCCCAACGGAAAAGTTGTTGTCATCCTCGTCTTTGTGTAATTCAATTAGTTTTCCATCCTTTAGTAAGGCAAAATCGACTGCATCAGGACTAGATCTTACTATTAATTCTCTATTCACCTGAATCGATTTTAATTTATTCCACTAATACGTTACTGGAATAAATGATTAAACAATATATAGAATCGGTTTTATTAGAAACCGATTGAAATTCTTTACTTGAATCTCTATGTCAAAGAACGTAGGTGTGTAAAATGAAAAAGTAGTTGCAACAACTACTTTTTCTTGTGTCGGTTAGCTCTTCTGCGCTTTTTACGCTTGTGGGTAGCTACCTTATGTCTTTTTCTTTTTTTACCACTCGGCATAGGGCTCTTCCTTTAGTGTTAGTTATATTTTATTTTACTTGAACGTTGCTCTTTACGCCTTCAACAAAAACCTTGGCAGGTTTAAAGGCAGGTATATTGTGTGCTGGAATTTTAATGGTAGTGTTTTTTGAGATGTTTCTACCTGTTTTTTCCGCCCTCGTCTTAATGATAAAGCTTCCAAAACCTCTTAAATAAACATTATCTCCATTCTCCAAGGACGATTTTACCTCCTCCATAAAAGATTCTACAGTCGCTTGTACGTCTCCTTTTTCTATACCTAGTTTTTCTGAGATTCTAGTTACAATATCTGCTTTCGTCATTTCGTATTATTATTTTCTTATTTTTTTAGGCTTGCAAATATAAAAATTAAAATTAATCTTTTGTTTAAACCCTTTAATTTTAAGTATATAAACTGATACATTTGGTCCTTAGTATTTTATTGAATGACTTTTTCCGAGCATATTCTTAAATGGTATGGCCAACACAAGCGCGATCTCCCGTGGAGAGCGACAAAAGATCCCTACAAAATCTGGCTTTCCGAAATTATGCTGCAACAGACTCGGGTGGCACAGGGAATGCCATATTACCATAAGTTTTTACATGCTTTTCCAACCGTTTTTGAACTTGCAAATGCCAGCGAGGAAAAAGTTTTGAAGTTATGGCAAGGCCTTGGGTACTATTCTAGGGCCAGAAATCTTCATGCAACTGCCAAAATAGTTGTGAAAACCTATGGAGGTCAGTTTCCCAATACCTATAAAGAGCTAAAAAAGTTAAAAGGTGTTGGAGATTATACGGCAAGTGCCATAGCATCCATTTGTTTTGATGAACCGGAGCCGGTGGTAGATGGAAACGTGTATCGGGTGTTGTCCAGATATTTTGGGGTTGAGACACCCATAAACAGCACCGCGGGCATCAAGTATTTCAAAAAATTGGCCAGGGAGGTAATGCATTCTGTTAATATTCGTGATTACAACCAGGGCATCATGGAGTTTGGAGCCATTCAATGCGCCCCTAAAAAACCGTACTGCTTACATTGCCCGCTAAACGGAAGTTGTGTTGCTCTTAAAGAAAATATGGTCGCTAACCTTCCTATAAAGATCAACAAGACCAAAATCAAGGATAGGTATTTTAATTATTTGGTTTTCTTGGATGATGAAGGAAAAACTTTATTGGAGCAGAGAACAGGGAAGGGCATTTGGCAAAACCTGTATCAATTTCCGTTGCTGGAATCTAAAAAAATACTGGATGGGAAACTCTTGAAAGAGGAATTGGCGCATAAAAATGGTTTCCCAATTTTTAAAACAATCAAATTGTACAACCAAGAAACTATTGTGCATAAACTGTCACATCAGCATTTGCATACCAGATTCTGGATTTTGGATACCGCACAACCAATGCCAGAAGGAATTTTATGGGAAAATATAGGCTCATTTCCTGTGCCTGTTTTGATTGCAGACTTTATTAGGACGTTTAAAATTTAGTACTTTTGATTAACTAAAAAATTATGAGCGGAACATTAAACAAAGTAATGCTGATCGGGCATTTGGGAGACGAGGTCAAAATACACTATTTTGAAGGAGGAAATTGCATTGCAAGGTTCCCATTGGCAACGAATGAAACGTATACCAATAAACAAACCGGTGAGAAAGTCACCAATACGGATTGGCACAATGTTGTAGTAAGAAACAAAGCCGCGGAAATTTGTGAAAAGTACCTTAGTAAAGGCGATAAAGTATATGTGGAAGGCAGATTAAAAAACAGACAATGGCAAGGTGAAGATGGTAATACCCGCTACACCACGGAGGTACATGTACAGGATTTCACTTTTCTATCCACTAAAAAGGAAAGCATGGCCCATGCCCAACAAGTTCCAGCAGCAAGCCCTCAGCAAGAACCAGCAAAACCTTCCGGTCCCGAATCGGTTGAAGAAGCAGAACAAGATGATGATCTACCGTTCTAAAAAGTAAGTTTAAACAATACGAATTTGGATCCCGAACCCTATTGTTTGGCATTTTTCTTGACACCCTTCAGCGGTATATTCGCCATAAAAGTGATTGTACTTTTACTTCTTTTGGTATGTTCAGCATTGATTTCTGGAGCAGAGGTGGCATTGTTCGGCCTTTCCCAAACCGATTTGAACGAACTTGAAGAAAAAGATTCACCTAGCGGAAGACGGATTGTCCAATTACTTGCTAAACCCAAAAAACTATTGGCCACCATTCTTATTGCCAATAATGCCATAAATATTGGAATAGTCTTATTGTTCAGCGCTATAGGCAATACTATTTTTTCAAAGGTTGATCAAACACTTTTTGGTGTTGTTTCGGTGAGATTCCTGTTGGAAGTTATCGTGGCAACCTTCTTGATCTTAATGTTTGGGGAAATACTACCAAAGATATATGCCAGCCGAAACAAGATCCAGTTTTCACTTTTCATGTCCATTCCGCTTAAACTGTTGAATAATGTATTCACTCCTTTAAGCTCTCCAATGAGCTCGGCAACTGGATTTCTTCAAGAAAAATTGGGAAGGCAAAAATCCAATTTGAGTGTAGATCATTTATCCCAAGCCTTAGAATTGGCTTCCGAAGGAGATACAACAAAAGAAGAACAGAAAATTTTAGAAGGGATCGTTACCTTCGGTAACACCGATACCAAGCAGGTGATGCGCCCGCGTATAGACATCTTCGCATTGAATGAGGAAATGAAGTTTTCTGAAGTATTGGAAGAGATCAAAAAAAATGGCTATTCCCGAATTCCAGTTTTTTCGGAGAACATGGACAATGTTCTTGGGGTGCTGTATGTAAAAGATCTACTGCCTTATATTGACCGAAAAAATTTCAATTGGATGCCGCTGATACGTGAACCCTATTTTGTTCCTGAGAACAAAAAACTGGATGACTTATTGTTGGAGTTCCAGGATAAAAAGAACCATTTGGCTGTGGTAGTCGATGAATATGGAGGAACATCCGGCATTGTGACCTTAGAAGATATTATCGAAGAAATTGTTGGGGACATCAGCGACGAATTTGATGATGAGGACCTCATTTTTTCCAAATTGGACGATTACAACTATGTTTTTGATGGAAAAACCACCTTGAAAGATTTTTATAGAGTGGTAAAAATTGAAGATGAGCAAGAGTTTGAAGACCAAAAAGGAGAATCGGAAACCATAGCAGGCTTTGTGCTCGAAATTTCAGGGAGTTTTCCCAAACAAGGAGAAAAAATCTTGTTCAAAAACTATCAATTTGTTGTGGAAAGTCTTGATAAAAAAAGACTTAAACGCATAAAAGTAACCCTGCCCCATGAAGCATAAATTTGCCATATATGTGATTTTGCCAATGCTTGTTGTTGGATGTAAAGAAGAGGTATTGCCCAAACCCAACGCTATGCTAAGGCTCGATTATCCCGAAGCACAGTACAGGGAAATCAATGAGAATTGTGATTATTCGTTCCAAATGAATACCCTATCGAACGTAAAAGAAAATAAGGATTGTTCTTTGGTGTTGGATTATCCAATGATGAAGGGTTCCGTTTTTCTTACCTATAAAAAAGTTGATGGCAATATCAGGGAGTTGCTTATAGATGCGCAAAATCTTACCTATGAGCATGTGGTGAAAGCAGATGGGATTTCTCCCAAGGAGTTCATCAACAAAGAGGCACAGGTTTATGGAATGTTCTATGAAGTCAGCGGAAATGCTGCTTCACAGTCGCAATTTTATGTCACTGATAGTACCAACCATTTTGTGACCGGTTCCCTGTATTTTTATGCCAAACCGAATTTCGATTCCATATTGCCGGCAGCGGCCTACCTCCAAAATGATATCCAAAGGATTATGGAAACCTTGCGTTGGAAGAAATAATAGTTTGTATTAATCGAAAAAGTTATGTGCCTGAATACATACAAACAATTTGCCCGTTTAAATCCTTGGTCATGTCCAATGGACTTTGCGTGGCAAAAAAGTTGAGGTTACCTTCTCCGTAATCCATGCAAAAAAGCGTATCGTAGAATGGGTCATAGACTTGATAGCTGCCTTCACCATCCTCGTCTTCAAAGTCTTCTTCATATCCACCACCGCCGTATTCATCTTGCCAAAAACGGGGTTCGCCAAAAATAAAATTGTTAATTAGGTAATGGTTGTTAAAATCAGGACACATTTTGATTTTAACACCCAAAGCGCTTTCCAGTTCTTTGAATAGCTCATGACATTTATCACCTAAAAGCTCCTCATAAATGCCTTCTCTCAATACCGTGAATTGGTCATCTTTATCAAAATGTATGGTAACGGCATCTTTTAATGCCAACTCAAAACCATAAGGCATTTCTTCTTGTTCTGGATATGGAGTTACCTTTAAAGCTTCTAAAGGGCCATCATAATAAAAACATTTGGCTTGGCAAAAATCATCGGTAAAGAGATAGATGATACCCTTTTCCGGAATTACCGAATATCTTTCTTCAAAAGGTTTTAATTGGCAACAATTCAGTTGGGCTATAAACAGACAGCCTTCTGGAAATGCAATGGAATCTGGTAGGTGCGGTAAGCCATAAATTTTACATGTGCCCAATGGGACGTTAGACTCATCTTTTATAGCTGTTTTGGAATAAGCCAGATAGTTGTGCAGTTTTTCGTGAAGTTTTTTTGCATGTTCTTCCAACTTATGAGTTTTCAGAAATTGATCTAGAATCCCTCTTGTTTTTTTGTAGGGTGACATAGTCAGACTTTAAGATTACTTCTGTTGAAATTAAAAAGCAACCTATATGCCAAGGGACTTCAATTGACCTATCACGCATTTGGATTGACCTATGTCGCGCAAGACCAATGTTGTCGGAAAACTTTCCGATGAAAAATTTGGTTATTCTATGGCCAAAAGTGCTTCCGCTTTTTCAATACTGGAGTTGATCTGTTCACGAAGCGCTTTTACTTTTGCCTCTTCTTCATTTAGCCATTGCTGCTTTTGTTCGGAAAGTGCTTTTCCATCCAATATCTCTTCCGAATCAAAGCGTTCCCCAAAATTCATCATCCAATCCATCATGGATTCGTTGGCGGCCTGAAGATCTTTCATGGCTGCTTCATGTTGCAAACTAGTGGCCGTGGTATCCACCTTGCTTTTTAGCTCACCTACAAGTTTTCCAAGTTTTCCCATTTTGGGCATGACCTCGTCGTGAATTGCCATTACTTGTTCCATTTGTGTTGGGGATTTATCATTCTTTTTTTCCTGTTTGCAAGAGAAAAGTGCTAAGGAAAGTACCAAAAACGAGAAAGAGATAATTTTTTTCATGATATAGAAATTGGACACAAATTTAGATATTGCAATCGAATCTTTGTCGTGTTCCAATGTAATACCTTCATTTTATTTTCAAAGCTGACTCTTGTCAGCTTTTGTAGATGAGGAATCATTAATTTTGTGATTCAAAAATAGGCCATTGACCAAAAACGACTCCAAATCGCTTGTTTTTTCACTATTTCTAATAGTCTTGATTTTGATGAGCAACCTCCGGTTTTCTTCAATGTACGTGTATTACAGCATTGACCGGGATGGGTTTATCGAAAGGCTTTGTGAGAACAAAGACAAGCCTGAGCTTAATTGTGATGGTAAATGTATGCTGTCAAAAATGTTGTCGACCCAAAATGAGGACAATGAGCTTCCAATGCCGGCAATAGGATGGGAACAAGTTTTGGTCTTTTTTGAAGAACCCCAAAACTATATTATATCAAGTGTAAAAGAAGTTGAACGGACATACTTTCACTATACCAATAACTATTCCTATAACTTCACTTCATCCTCTTACAAACCTCCTACTGTTTAAGGTTTTACATAAAAAGCGGTTGTCAAATTATTGACCGCATCGGTATAACCTTAAATATTAAATCAAAAATGAAAAATTTTACAATAATAAAACTTTTGGTTTTGTTTTTTGGGACCAGTGTGTCCTACGCGCAAGTTGAAAACGCGCAAGATTCCCTCATCCAAAAAACGGTTAAATTAAATGAAGTCGTAGTAGAGGGAGAAAATAAATCAGATCCAGTTTTTTCAATGGTGGAAAGTGAACATTCCAAAAAAATTGTCCAACCAAAGAACGTGGCGGACCTTTTTAAGGACATAAACGGGTTCTCTTTGATCAAACGTGGAAATTATGCCATAGATCCATCTTTTAGAGCCTCGCAATACGAACAATTGAACATTCAATTTAACGGGGGAACCAAGGTGATGCATGCGTGTCCAAACCGAATGGATCCCATTACAACGCATGTTATACCTGAAGAGATTGAACGTATTGAGGTGGTCAAAGGCCCATACACTTTTAGATTTGGCGCAACTTTTGGCGGGGTTGTAAACCTTGTTACCCATGAAACCGAAAAAGGAGAAAAAGGATACCATGGAAAGGTAAATTTTGGAGATGAAAGCAATGGGAACTCTATTACCACCCTTGCTAATGTGAAATATGTACACGAGGATTTCGATGTAAACCTGAACCTTGGTTATCGAGATTTTGGGAACTATGAGGACGGAGATGGAAACGAAATACCTTCCTCTTTCAAGAGTACGGACTACGGAGTTGAAGTTGGATATAATCCAAATGAGAAACAACGTTTCCAGGTAGAGTTCAGGCAATCTTATGGTAGGGATGTGATGCACGCTGGTTTACCCATGGATACAGATGAGGACAATAGTACAGTGACCTCTTTGGACTATAAATTGGAAACATCGGAAGGAGCGCTCAAACAGATGAGTGTTAAAACATACTATTCAAAGGTAGATCATATTATGTCCAATACCTTAAGACCAAGTTTTAATCGCATAGATGCAGTTTCCACTGTGGATGCAACCACAATTGGTGGAAGGATTGAGCTTGAGTGGGAGCCAAGCACAGATTTTAAACTGTTTACCGGAGTGGATGCTTTTTCAGTGGGTAGAGAAGGTGAACGGGTACGTTTGGTAAAACTCAATATGAACGGAGATCCACTGCCAAGTCCAATGGAATTTGTTGATAATGTATGGCAAGATTCCAGGATAGATGATTATGGAGTTTTTGTGGAAGGAAAATATCCGTTGGCGGAAAAACTGTTGCTCAATGTAGGTTTTCGTTATGATTTGGTAAGATCGGAAATCAATGCCGCTGATGATGATTTTAATGCACTTTATCCAGATCTGGACAGCCGTACCGAAAATAACTTCAGCGCCACAGCATCCATGAAATACATGGCAACGCCAGATATCTTGTTTGAAGTTGCATATGGCCGGGGAGTGCGATCTGCCAATATGGTTGAAAGGTTCATTAATCATTTCAATGTGGGGCAAGACCCTTATGAACATGTCGGAAATCCGTTTTTGGACGCAGAGGTCAACAACCAATTTGAATTGGGGATTAAAGCCAAAAAAACATTTGATAATTCATTTTTGGATAGGGTTGATTATGGGGCATCCGCCTATTATTCTTTTTACGACAACTATATCGCCCCTTTGATCGATGAATCATTGCAGAAGAAATACATGCCCATGGCCCAACCTCAAGAAGTGAAGAGGTTTGTGAACGTGGACGAAGCTTATAAAACAGGTTTTGAGGTCTTTGGAGAGCTACATTTTTTAGAAGATTTCAATTTAAAGACTGAAATTTCCTATGTATACACCAAAAATGAAGATTTAGATGAAGCACTTCCCTTGACTCCACCTTTGGTGACCCGTTTTAATTTAGGGTATGAAAGGGAGAAAATTTGGGCGAGGACAACCTACACCCTCACTTCCGAACAATCTGAAATAGCCTCCTCCTTCGGAGAACAGGTCACTGATGGTTATGGCATTCTTGATTTTCGTTTTGGAACTAAACCTTTTAAACACATGACATTAGGCTTGGCAGCACTGAACATTCTGGACAAAACCTATAACAACCACTTGAACTTTTCCTTTGTCAACCAAGCAGATTTTGGAAGGGTCCCGATAAACGACCCAGGCCGGAATTTTTCAGCTTTTGTACAATATAGTTTTTAGTTGTTCCGGTCTTCATAACCCATAAAATATGTGATAATTAACAGGCGTAAACAAAAAGGGCACCATTTAAATGGTGCCCTTTTTGTTCTTCATAATAATCCTCTATTCAAAATCGGAAGGGCTCACACCTTCGTTGACCTTGATTTCCTTTACTACAAATTCAAAACTTTGTGGACCCATGGTTTGGGTGAGACTGAACGGAAATTTAATTCCCGACACTTCTTGGTAGTCATCCAGCGTAACCGTATTGTTCATTTGTTGACCCTGTACCTCCTCAACACTTACTTCCTGAAGTTTGAGCCCGGTTTCAGTGTCATAAAATGCTGATTTCTTATCGGTAATTTTCAGCTTATAGGCTTTTTTATCGCCAACAGTTTCAACGCCTTCCAATGCAATGTTTCCGGCAGCTAAATAGTTAAGTTCTGGAAAGGCTGCGGATTCTTCCTTGATGCGCTCAATCTCTTCGGGAGATAGATCGTTTCGTTGTCCTTGAGCAACCATATATCCTTTATCTCCATCCAAAACTTGTTTTTGCATGGAATTCCCCATCACTTTTAGATCTTGCATAAATTGATCCTTGGAGGTTTTTTTCAACTCCAACTCAAGTTTCATCCCTTGCATTTCGGCTTCGGCCGACATCGAATAAGATTCCACCCCTTCCAATTTTGCTTGTCCGCCAATGGCAGCGATGTATTTCTGGAGAATGGATTCCACGGTTACCCCATCTGGAACAGCGGCATCGTAATCTGGTTTTTCAGTTTTACCGGCCTGCTTGTCATAAAACAAAACGGGAACCTTTTTGCCATTAAAATCAACTTTTTCCAGATTTTTCAAAACCTCACTTCCTTTTCCTGTAACCACAACTCTGGCGTTCTTGGTGGAAAAGTACTTTTGAGCGGCTTTTTGTACGTCTTCCGCGCTTACCGCTTCAATGCGCTCCAAATATGTTTTGTAGAAATCTTTGGATAGCCCTTCGGTTTCTATATTAAGCGCATAATTGGCAATAGTGGATGGGTTTTCAAGGGCCATAACAAAGCTTCCGGCGTATTTGGCCTTTGCATTGGTCAACTCCTCGGGAGTTACCGGTTCGGAAACAATTTTATCTATCTCCTTTAAAATTTCGACCACCGAACTATCGGTAACCATATTCCTGACTTGGGCTGAGGCACTAAATCGCATAGGACTGTATTTATTGGCCCGAATTCCGGAATATGATCCATAGGTATATCCCTTGTCCTCTCGCAGATTTTTAAACAACCTTGCTTGTGAACCACCTCCTAAAATCCGATTGGCCAAAAGGGCATCTAAATAATCCTCGTCCTTCATTTTAAGATTGGTGATGTTCTGCACCACAACTTCAGATTGCACGGCATTGGGAACATCAACAAAATTGATTTGCGTGTATTGCGCATCTGTTGGCTGGGAATAACTGAAAGAAGGGGGTACTGCTTTGGACCAGGGTGTGAAGTGAGTTGTTACCAATTCTTTGGCATTTTCGAACTCAACATCACCAATAATCACCAAATAGGCATTGGCCGGAACAAAGTAATCCCTGTAATGTTTCTCAACATCCGCTAAAGTCACATTGTTCACAGTCTCTTCAGAAGTAATTTCGCCAAAGGGATGGCCTTTTCCATAGGCCAGGGCCAATTGAACGCGATCTGCTATTGCCGAAACATCTTTTTCTTGTGATTTGATTCCGGTAATTATTCTATCCTTTTCCTTATCAAATTCTTCTTGGGTAAAGTTTGGATTTAAGGCAGCATCGGCCATTAATTCCAGAATTCTAGGAAAATATTTTGAAAGACAACTAGCGGAAGCGCTTTGGTCGCTGAAACTGATATTGGCACCTAAAAAGTCTACTTCTTCATTAAAATCGTCTTTGGAAATGGATTTTGACCCTTTTCCCAACAAGGTTGATGTCAAATCAGACACCCCTGCTTTGTTGCCTTGTAAAATAGGAGGATTATCAATGGTCAACGTCATGGAAACCCTTGGTAACTTGTGATTTTCTACCACCATTACCTTTAGTCCATTATTGAGCTCAAAACGTGCTGGTTCTTGCAAATTAATTTCAGGAGCAGGACCTGGTTTAGGCTGTTTGCTTCTATCTATTTGTGCTTGTGAGACTGCCATAAAAAGTGACAGCACAGAAAAAACGATATACTTTTTCATTTTAATTGGCTTCTTTTTGTTCTGGTAAATATTCTAGCTCCACCCTTTGGTTCACCTTCAAATACTTTTTGGCAACTTCCCTAATTTCCTCTCGTGTGATGGAACGATATATATCAATTTCGGTATTGATCAGGTTGGTGTTGTCCCGTAGCATATAATTTTCTGCAAGCGAATTGGCAATTCCTGAAATACTGCTGTTCGCGTTCACAAAATTGTTCTCAAACTTGTTTTGAAGCTTTTGATAGTCTTTCTCGGAGATAAGGTCGGTCTGTATTTTCAAAATTTCGGCATCGATTTCATTTTTAATGTCTTGAATCGAATTTTCACCAACAGGAAGTCCTCCAACAACATACGAACTGTAATCCTCGGCACTAATGGGTACTGAAAATATCTGAAGGGCGATTTTCTTTTCATCCACCAGCTTTTTGTATAATTTGGAACTTTCTCCATCACTGAGGTAGGTAGAGATCATGTCAATTACATAGGCATCCCTTTCTGCTTGCCCGGGAGTTCTGTATGCCAACAAAATGGCAGGGATTTGAATGTTGGGATCATAGTATTTGGTCTGTACCGTATTTACGATAGGATCTTCGACAACCTGATTTCTTTTGATTTCTGCTCCTCTGGGAATGGGCCCAAAATAATCTGAGATCATCTTCTTTGTTTTGGGTACATCAATGTCACCGGCCACGACCAAAACACCATTGTTTGGAACATAATAGGTTTTATTGAAATGTTTAAAATCTTCTAGCGTAGCACTGGCCAAATGATCCAAAGATCCTATTACACCCCATCTATATGGATGATCTTTGTAAAGATTTTTCAAAAGTACTTCAAAGAAAGCACCGTATGGAGAATTGTCTACGCGAAGCCTTCTTTCTTCTTGGACCACTTCTTTTTGGGTATCGACACCAACTTGACCAATTATGGGATGGAGCAAACGTTCAGATTCCAACCATAACCCTATTTCTAAACTATTTGATGGGAAAGTTTCATAATAATAGGTTCTATCCAAAAATGTATTTGCGTTCCCGCTGCCGCCATTGGATGCAACAATTTTATCCCATTCGCCTCTTTCAATGTTTTTGGTGCCCTCGAACAAGAGATGTTCAAAAAAATGGGCGAAACCGGTTTTTTCGGGGTCTTCATCTTTAGAGCCGACGTGGTACATAACGGCTGTAGTGACAACGGGGGCAGCATTGTCTTGATGCAAAATAACATGGAGCCCATTGTCCAAATTATACTCTTCAAAAGCAACCTCTTGAGCATTAATAGTATAGCCCATTGGAAAAATGAAAAGTACAGATAGTAGAAATCTTTTCATGATCATATGTTTTGTAATGATTTAATAAATAGGATTAGTATCAATTTTAGATTGATGTTACACGAAATATACGGGAAAAAATAAAAGATCTAGAGATTACAAGGTGGGTCTTTAACAAGAATTTGTAGCATAATTCGTCAACATTCAGTAAATTAAACATCCATCCAAAATTTTAGCGCAATGAAAAATCTATCCCTTCCCATTCGTTTTGGCATTGTAACCAGCGCTGTTCTCATAGCATATTTTTTGATTTTGGCCCTTATGGGAAAGCATACCAATGTTTTTTATAGTTTGTTCAATGGGGTGATCACAGGTCTGGGAATTTACGAGACCATAAAATATACCAAACTAAGGATGGGCAAGGAATTTGATTATGGAAAGGGATTCATGGCGGGCATCACCACAGGATTTGTGGCCACTTTGCTGTTTACTATATTCTTTGCCTTGTATTCCACAGAGCTCGATTCAGGTTTCTTGGATGAACTTTCACAGGTATGGGCCAAAGATTACAGTAATTTTCAAGGAATAGTTTTCTTTACGGTGGCAATTATGGGGTTTGCCACGACCTTGGTTTTGACATTGTCTTTTATGCAGCTCTTTAAAACCTCAAACAATCCTAAAAAATAATAGCCTGAAATGCGTTGATTGTGCTTGTACATTAAGGAATTAGCAGTATATTTGCACCCGCTAATTTTGATAAAGCGACAAATAATAAATCTAATTAACGCATTATGTACGCAATTGTAGAGATGGCAGGGCAGCAATTTAAAGTTGCAAAAGACCAGAAGGTGTACGTTCATCGTTTGCAGACAGAAGAAGGTAAAAAAGTCACTTTTGACAAAGTTCTTCTTTTGGATGACGAAGGTAACGTTACCATTGGCGCCCCAGTCATAGAAGGTGCGGCTGTTGAAGCCAAAGTTGTAAAACACCTGAAAGGTGATAAGGTAATCGTCTTTAAAAAGAAAAGACGTAAAGGTTACAGGGTAAAAAATGGACATAGACAATCTTTAACAGAGATTGTTGTTGAAGGCATTGTTGCCAAGGGCGCTAAAAAAGCAGCTCCGGCTAAACCAAAAGCGAAGGCCGAGAAACCAGCAGCGGAAGCAAAAAAAGCGGCCCCTGCAAAAAAAGAAGCTCCAAAGAAAGCAGCTCCTAAAAAGGCGGCAGTTGAAGATTTGAGTGGAAAGACCGTGGCTGAGTTGAAAGAAATGGCAAAGGCAAAAGGTATCTCTGGTATTTCTTCAATGAAGAAAGCTGACCTTATTGAAGCTCTAAAAAAATAAAACGAACTAAAATTTATATATCATGGCACATAAGAAAGGTGTAGGTAGTTCAAAAAACGGTAGAGAATCAGAATCGAAACGACTAGGTGTTAAGATTTTTGGTGGACAGGCCGCTGTAGCTGGAAACATTATTGTTAGACAGCGAGGCACAAAGCACAATCCTGGAGAAAACGTTTATGCAGGAAAAGACCATACATTGCACGCCAAAGTTGATGGTATTGTAAAGTTCCAAAAGAAAGCCGGTGGAAAATCTTTCGTTTCCATTGACCCTTTTGAAGCATAAAAAAGAAAATATTTCTTTACTATACGGACCCTCACTGCAAAGTGGGGGTTTTTCTTTTATCAAAACCGAAGCTTTCGTTTTCGCGCCGTGATTTGCCAAGAATCCACTTTCAGCCCATTTTCGATTACAGAAACTTCATCATGTAGGTTTATGGTTGGGCAAATGTGATAAGGGACTCCATAGAAAACATCCCCAATCTTGAGCTCATCCCAATTGGATACTTTGAGAACACCATGTTCTTCGCTTTGTGACAACAGCTCGTAGTTGTCAATATTTAAAAACTTCATTCTTTTATCGATGGGGTTTTCCGCAGCAACTGATTTGTGTCCCAAATCCAAGGTGACAAATCCTTCTATGGGCTTTGAAATTATCCGTGTGACCAACAACGCAGCATGTTTGAAATTTTGCTCCGTCAGTTTTTCACTATAGCCCCAATCCCATAAAACGCAGGTTCCAGGACTGGTTATTCGGTCTTTCTGTAAAAGGTGGGAAGTGAATGAAGGTGTCCCACCGCATATCAATTCAATATTGGGATATATGTGCTGCAAGGCTTCAAAATATGTGGTGACATCTTCAAACCCCGACTCAATCTTTTCATTGCGTACGGAAAATTCAGGATCCCTTAAATGTCCATCGTAAACGTGAAGACCTTTAAATTGAAGATTTTTACAATCCCTTACCACTGAAAGGAGAGAATCAAGGGCCGATCCAATTTTTATCCCCGAACGGTTCATCCCATTGTTGATATCAATATAAATATTGATTTTGAGTCCATTTTCATCAGCTTTTTTGTTTAAAAGAATAGCACTTTCAGTATCATCAATGATTGTGGAAAAAAGGGTTGCTGAAAAATGTCCTGATAGTTTAAGAAAACGATCCACTTTTGGCCCAACCAACTGATGCGCGATCAAAACTGAATTTGCTCCAGCTTCTGCCGCAATTTCTGCTTCGGCAATGGTTGAAGCTTTAAAATTGGTAATGCCTGAAGCTAATAATAGCTTTAATACCTCGGGCATTTTATTGGTTTTAAGGTGGGGCATCAGCCTATCTGCTTTGCCGTCGACCAAACTCACCATTTGTTTGATATTGAACAACAAATGTTCTCTATACAATGCTACCGAAGGTGAATCCACAGTATCCACATTTTCAATATTGAACCAATTATCTTTCATATTCCTGTGCTATCTATTACTGTTTCTTAACAATGTCCCTTACAATTTTTAGATGATGCCGTGTATGTATTTTTAAAAACTGGATACTTCGGTTTTTATCTAGGATGTCGAAATAAGGGTGCTCAAAATGAGCTTTGGAATCCAAATTTTGAAAAGTTTTTAAGTTTTCCTTTGCCCGTTCCATTTGTCGATGGAGATCCTCAGTCAGGATTTCATCAGGCGGACGCACTATTCTAGGAGCTTTGGCAATTCCCCTTGGAAAATCGCCCCATGCATAGATCACAGCTCTGGTAAGATTAAAGTTGGATTTGTACTCACAGGGGTTGGAAGCTTCCAAAGATTTGCATATCACATTGATGGTCTTGAGTATATGATCCAAATGCCAAGCAACGTCTGCTTTGGATACCCTATGATTGGATGCGTCCCTCTCCGAAATATAATCTTTTATGCGGTCGAACTCTGCATCCAAAAAGGAATATGAAGGTGAAGTATCGTTAGTCAAAAAGGATAATTTAAAATGATTATCTAAAACTAGGAAATTCCTTCGAGCTTTATAAAAAGAGATTTCTTGAACAAAAACTTTTGTAGTTTTAAGAACATTAACTATAAAATTTATTATCATGAAAAAAGTAATTAGTTGTTTGTTGTTGTCCTCCACGATTTTGTTTTCAAGTTGTTTAGGGTCTTTTAGGGCGTTCAATAATTTGAAGGATTGGAATCAAGGTGCAACGGACAGTAAATTTTTGGATAACCTAATTTTCTGGGGATTGAACATAGTTCCTGTTTATGGGTTATTTTTCATAGGCGATGCCCTCATCTTCAATGTTATCGAATTTTGGTCAGGTTCTAATCCCATAGCTATGAAAGAGGGAGATTCTGAAACCCAAATGGTGGAGCATGACGGCAATACCTTTAAAATGGTAGCAACGAAGAACAGGGTACAAGTCACGGTTGTGGAAGGGCCTAAAAAAGGAAAAAAAATCGATTTGGTATACAAACCTGATGAAAAATCATGGAACGCAGTAAGACCAAATGGAGAAATAATCAAGCTATCTTCGTTTGAAGAAGGCTTTTACATTGTGTACATGCCCAATGGAACAGAAGTAAAAATCAATCCTTTGAGTCCGCATGAAGAAGGATTGGCCATTTTAAAGGAGAACAAACTCTGTTATTACTCTGAAGGAATGTTGGCAGAGGCCAATTAGGAATATTAAAAAAACCCATGGCACGCCATGGGTTTTTTAATTCATAAGTTTAATCTTTTAGTATCTATAATACTCTGGCTTATATGGTCCTTCCACTTTTACGCCAATGTAATCCGCCTGGTCTTTTTTAAGTTCTGTGAGCTCAGCCCCTAGACGTGACAAGTGAAGTTTGGCCACTTTTTCATCCAAATGCTTTGGAAGCATATAAACATCATTTTGGTACTTGTCGCTGTTGTTCCAAAGCTCAATCTGGGCCAAGGTTTGGTTGGTAAATGAATTGCTCATCACAAAACTTGGGTGTCCAGTAGCGCATCCTAAGTTGACCAATCGACCTTCAGCTAGAATAATAATGTCTTTGCCCTCAACAGTGTATTTATCCACCTGTGGTTTGATTTCATCTTTAGTATGACCATAGGCACCATTCAACCACGCCATATCAATCTCATTGTCAAAATGACCAATATTACAAACAATGGCTTTATCCTTTAGTCCTCGGAAATGCTCTTCACGGATAATATCTTTATTTCCTGTTGTGGTAATGACAACATCGGCTTTGCCTATAACGGTTTCCAGTTTTTTAACCTCATAGCCGTCCATACAAGCTTGTAATGCGCAAATCGGATCTATTTCGGTAACTGTGACAATGGCACCTGCACCTCTAAATGAAGCGGCAGTTCCTTTCCCTACATCCCCGTAACCCGCAACTACTACCTGTTTTCCAGCCAACATAGTATCAGTGGCTCTACGTATGGCATCAACTGCACTTTCTCGACAACCGTATTTATTGTCGAATTTAGATTTGGTAACCGAATCATTCACATTAATGGCCGGCATAGGAAGTGTTCCGTTTTTTACTCGGTCATACAAACGGTGAACCCCAGTCGTGGTTTCTTCGGAAAGCCCTTTGATTGCTGACGCCAGCTCAGGGTATTGATCCAATACCATATTGGTAAGATCTCCGCCGTCGTCCAAAATCATGTTCAATGGCTGTCTGTCTTCACCAAAGAACAAGGTTTGCTCAATACACCATTCAAATTCCTCTTCAGTCATTCCTTTCCAGGCATAAACTGGAACTCCAGCGGCAGCTATCGCAGCGGCAGCATGATCTTGTGTAGAGAAGATATTACAGGAGCTCCAGGTGACATCTGCACCTAGCTCAACCAATGTTTCTATTAATACTGCCGTCTGAATGGTCATATGCAAGCATCCAGCGATTCTTGACCCTTTCAAAGGCTGTTCATTTTTATATTCTTTGCGCAATGCCATTAGACCGGGCATCTCTGCCTCCGCTAGTTCAATCTCTTTTCGGCCCCAATCTGCAAGGGAAATATCCTTTACTTTAAAAGGAACATATGGAATTGTCTTTGTGCTCATATCTAACTTCGTTTTCTTTTTGTAGCTTAGCTCTTATCGGATGCAAATATACGAAAACACTTAACGCTGTAGGGTGCCTATTTACAAAACCATAACAATTTCCCCGACCACTTCGGCATATATTTGGAAGGTGACCGAACTAGAGAAGAATTTATCTAAAGGGATTCAACTTACCCCCCATTGCCAAGCTCGCATGGATGGCATGAAATCCGAAACCCATCGCAGGGCATTTTTGAGTATTCGCCATCTCATGGGTCTTGCGGGATACAAGGATTATGATTTGTACTATGACGATTTTGGCAAGCCCCATCTAAAAGATGGAAACCATATTTCCATCACACATTCCCATAATTTTACGGGTATTATCATTAGTAAAACTGATGAGGTGGGCATTGATATTGAAATGCAGCGCGATAAAATTTTGAGAATTGCCAATAAGTTCACACCTCTGCAAGAATATAGAACGCTTGCCAATACTGAGGCTATAATAAGAAAATTGACCATAGTTTGGGGAGCCAAAGAATCGCTTTATAAAATTTATGCACAACAAGGGCTTAGCTTTTTAAAACATATTGATGTGATGGATTTTGCCTTTGATGATAAAAGAACCATAGCGCAAATTTTATATAAGGGCAAAAAATCACATTATGACGTCGAATTTTTAGAGTTTGAAGGTTTTACTTGTGTTTATGCGCTTCGAATGATGGGCGGTTGATGCTTCTTTTTAGTAGCTTTGTTCTGAAAATTTTCCATGGCCCATGAACATTTCCGTTGAGCTTACGTTGACTCCGCTTCAAGATAATTTTGAACCACCAATCATCAATTTCATTAAAAAAATAAGAGCTTCCGGACTTACTGTTTTAGAGAATCCGTTAAGCACACAGGTATATGGGTCGTATGATGACGTAATGAAGCTGTTGAGCACTGAGATAAAAGATACTTTCTCCAATTTGGAACATGTGGTGTTGACAATGAAAATGGTTAAATCGGACCGAAGCGCGTATGAGCCACATTTTTGATTGGATTTTTTCGCAGTATCAAGATGTCCCCGTCCATTTAGTTATTTTGGAAATGGTTGGTGTAGTATTCGGTTTCCTAAGTGTCTGGTACTCCAAAAGAGAAAACATCTTGGTGTTCCCTACAGGAATAATAAGCACGGGAATCTTTGTCTATATTTTATTGGTGTATGGTTTGTTGGGCGATATGCTCATCAATGCATATTATTTTATAATGAGTGTTATCGGGTGGTACCTTTGGACACGTAAAGTGGATGAAACCCATTTTGTGCCTATTACAAAAGCTACGGAAAATGAGAAAAAATGGTCTATTTTTCTGTTTGTGGGAACCATTGTATTTGTTAGCGTAGTCTATTTTGTTGCGGATAAATTTAATACATGGACAGCCTATATAGATACGGTGACCACAGCAATCTTTTTTGTGGGAATGTGGTTGATGGCAAAAAAGAGGCTTGAAAATTGGATATTCTGGATTATTGGTGATGTCATTTCCGTACCATTGTATTTATATAAAGGATTAGTGTTTTCATCATTTCAATATTTTTTGTTCACCATTATTGCTATTTACGGTTATAAAGCATGGAAGAAAAACTTGGGCAAGAGCCCTCAGACCTTGTTAAAATAGTCCTTTTTGGGCCAGAATCCACTGGGAAAACTACACTTTCAAAGCAGTTGGCCAGGCATTACAATACCGTCTGGGTTCCAGAATATGCCCGCGAGTATTTGCAGAACAAATGGAACAACGAGCGTAAAACATGTGAACCTCAAGATTTGCTGCCAATCGCAGAAGGCCAGATTCGTTTAGAAAATGAACTTTCCAAAAAAACCACCGAATTGCTTATTTGTGATACCGATTTGTTGGAGACCAAGGTCTATTCCGAAGCTTATTATATTGGTCATTGCGATCCAATTCTGGAAAAATATGCATTACAAAACCAGTATGACCTATACTTTTTGACCTACATAGATACACCTTGGGAAGCGGATGACTTAAGAGATAAACCCAATGAAAGAGAGAAAATGTTCAAGTGTTTCCAAGAAACTTTGGAAAAGTATGACAGGAATTTCGTTATCTTGAAAGGAGATAAAAAAGCAAGGTTACAAACTGCAATCAACCATATCGATAAACTCCTCAAAACATGAACAATTTAAGTCAACAAGACTTGGCCCAAATGGAAAAAAAGGGCATTTCCACAGAAAAAGTTGAAAATCAAATAGCAACATTTAAGGCAGGAATCCCATTTGTTAACCTTGAAAAAGCGGCTATAGTATCAGATGGTATTTTAAGATTTTCACAAGAAGAACAAAACAAGCTTATCCAATATTTTGAAGATGAAAGAGGAGGAATGGATCTGTTGAAATTTGTACCGGCCTCTGGAGCAGCTTCTCGTATGTTCAAGGCTATGTTTAATTTTTTGGACGCTTATGACGCTTCCAAAGAGAAACTATCCGAATATATTACACGAACTGGTGAGACTACAGTTAAACAGTTTTCAGATAATTTGGAGAACCTTCCTTTTTATGATTTGATTATGGAAAGGATTGCTGGTAAAGCAGAAAATAAGGATGAAGAAATCTATCTTTTTGTAAAGGAAATGCTGGTGGCCGAAGGATTGAACTATGGTTTTTATCCGAAGGGACTGCTCCCTTTTCATAAGTATGATGCCGGAACGGCTACCCCTTTTGAAGAACATTTAAAAGAAGCTTCGCTCTATGCAAAAACCATGGGGAAGGCCAATCTTCATTTTACGATTTCCGAACAGCACGACACCATGTTCAAAACGGAGCATAAAATTGCCGCACCAAGAGTATCGGATGCGACAAATACCCAATTTGATGTTACCTATTCCAATCAAAAACCATCCACAGACACCATTGCTGTGGACATGGAGAACAAACCGTTCAAAAATAGCGATGGTTCATTGCTGTTCCGACCAGGAGGGCACGGAGCATTGATTGAAAACCTGAACGACCAAGATGCAGATATCATTTTCATTAAGAACATAGACAATGTGGTTGTTGATGAAAATTTGAATGAAGTTGCCAATAGCAAAAAAATGCTGGCCGGAGTTTTACGAAAAGCACAAACTAGGGCATTTGAGTACGCCAAAGCAATCGAAAATAGAACCGTTTCGGAAGAAGATGTTCAGGATATAAAAAACTTCTTGGAACAAGAGCTTAATGTTCGATTGCCCAATAACTTTTCAAGCCTTGGGTTGGATGGGCAAATTTCAATGCTTGCTGATAAATTGAACCGTCCGATCAGAGTGTGCGGAATGGTTAAAAATGAAGGTGAACCTGGCGGCGGCCCATTTTGGATAACCGATGAAAATGGAAATGTTTCACTTCAAATCATCGAATCGGCCCAGGTTGATTTGTCCAATGAAGATCAAGCTTCAATTCTTAAGAATTCAACCCATTTCAACCCTGTGGATTTGATATGTGGAATTCGAAACCATAAGGGTGAGAAATACAATTTGTTGAATTTTGTTGACGTAAAGCAAGGTTTCATCACCAATAAAACAAAAGAAGGCAAAGAACTGAAGGCATTGGAACTGCCTGGATTATGGAACGGCGCAATGGCTTTTTGGAACACCATTTTTGTAGAGGTGCCTCTGGTCACGTTTAATCCGGTTAAAACCGTAAACGACCTTTTAAAACCCTCTCACCAGGTATAATAGCTATAAACGTGTTTGAATATGACCGCTCTAAAACATACTGGAGCGGTCTTTTTTGTGACCTTTTTTAAGAAATGGTGTCTAATAAGTGAAAAGGATGAAGAAATTGCATTTAAATTAAGGTTGTTAAATAATAAGATAAAGATTTTGCTAGGCGAGGGCCTAGGATTTTTGGTTGGTTGATTTGGTTTAAAAGGTCGCACTATGTGCGACCTTTTACTTTATTGTGACTTTAAATAAAAACTAGTGTCTTACAAATTAGAAGATGAAAAGATTGAAGCTGGTTCAAAAAATAATTAAAGCATTTCTAGACGTCGGTGTCTAGATTTTTTGGTTGGCAGGAGGGCTGTGCTTGCATAGTCCTCCTCTTTTGTGACCAATTCATAAAAGATGTGTCCAACTAATTGAAACACTATATATGTTTTTTGAAATAGTATTGGTTCTTGGTTTATTATCATTTGTGTTGGCAATTTTTTTGGTAGTGCCCCATTTAAGCCGAGAGTACAAAAAGGAAAAAAGAAAAAAAGTAGGATAGCTATGCAAACACTAACCTTTGCGTTATCCGCGACCGCCAATAATTAGTACGGTCCTGTTTGCTCCATAACAGGCCATAAGAATTGGCAATATAGAAAGGCTGCTTCGGCAGCCTTTTGCATTTCTTTTGGTTTTACTATGAAAACAAATTTTCCGGTATTACATTTGCGCTATCTCAAAGGGGTGCTTTTTATAAAGGCTGAGATTATACCCAATGAACCTGGGCGGGTAATGCTGCCAAGGGACTGCGCAAAGCGCATGTTGGAAATTCAACGTTTCAATTGAAACAAAATCACTTTAATTAACCAGAATAATAGCCCCTTTTATTCGTAAATTTTTTTACGGATGAAACCGCTCTATTCAATTTTTATCAAAACCGCAAATTCGAAAAGCGGTTCAATGCGACTACCAAAAATCAAAGGGAAGTTTCGCATGAAAACAGTATTATTCACAATAACGGCTTTTTTTGGCCTGGCACTGACAGGCAGTGCGCAACAATTACCAACAGATTCGCTCGAAGGAAAAAAAATTGTGCTAGACGAGGTACTGGTGCAAGCTATTCGGGTAACCAAGGAATTCCCTATTACCTTTTCCAATTTGAACAAGGAGGAAATCGCACCCAGAAATTTAGGACAGGACATCCCTGTTTTAATGAATTTCTTGCCCGCAGTGGTTACTACATCCGATGCGGGAGCAGGTATCGGCTACACAAGCATACGAGTTAGGGGAAGTGATGCGACCAGAGTCAATGTGACCATCAACGGAGTACCGTACAACGATGCCGAATCGCAAGGCACTTTTTGGGTAAATATGCCCGATTTTGCTTCTTCGACCGAAAGTCTGCAATTGCAACGCGGCGTAGGGACATCAACCAACGGAGCAAGTGCTTTTGGTGCCAGTTTGAACCTTCTGACAGATGCTTTCTCGGAAGACGGTTATGCCAAGATTTCCTCATCAGTGGGAAGCTTTAATACATTAAGAAACAATATTAAATTTAGCACAGGCCTTCTCAATAATAATCTGGAAATCTCTGGGCGACTCTCTCGTATAACCTCTGATGGTTATATCGATAGGGCAAGTTCCGAACTGGAAAGCTATTTTTTGCAGGGAGCTTACAAAGATGATAATACCCTTATAAAAGCCTTGTTTTTTGGAGGACACGAAATCACATACCAATCTTGGTTTGGAATTGATGCAGAAACCTTAAGAACCAATAGAAAGTTCAATCCGGCTGGAATCTATACTGATGAAAATGGGAATACCCAGTTCTATGACAGGGAAGAAGACAATTATAAGCAAGATCACTTCCAATTGCATTGGAATGAGACCATCAGTCCCGCTTGGAATGGGAATATAGCCTTGCATTATACCCGAGGAAGAGGCTATTTTGAACAGTTCAGAGAAGATGATGACTTTGCAACCTATAGTTTTGAACCAATCACGGTAGATGGAGAAGCCGTAAATACCACGGACTTAATAAGACGAAGATGGTTGGACAATGATTTTTACGGAACCGTTCTTTCGCTTAGCCATAAAAAAGAAAATCTTGATTTGATTTTTGGTGGAGGGTACAACATTTACAAAGGCGATCATTTTGGAGAGGTAATTTGGGCCCGGTTTGCCACTGACAGCAATATTCGCGACCGTTATTACGATGACAATTCAACAAAAACCGATTTCAACATATATGCAAAGGCCAATTATAAATTGGATGACAAATGGTCCGTTTTTGGTGATTTGCAATACCGAGGAGTGGGGTATGAAGCCAATGGAGAGGACACTGGTTTGGTAGATGATACCTTTGATTTTTTTAACCCAAAGGCAGGAATCACGTTTAATTTGAATCCTAACAATAACTTCTATTTTTCGTATGCAGTGGCCAATAGGGAGCCCAATCGAAACGATTACGAAAATGGAAACCCAAAACCAGAACGCTTAAATGATTTTGAACTTGGTTGGCGCTATGTTTCCCCATCTTTTCAATTGAATGCAAACGCTTATTACATGAGTTACAAAGATCAATTGGTCCTAACTGGCGAATTGAATGATGTTGGGGCACCTTTAAGAGCTAATGTGGGAGATAGCTATCGCCTGGGATTGGAATTGGATGCAAATATTCAACTGGGGGATAAATTTACAATTCGACCCAATATTGCATTGAGTGAGAACCGTAATCAAGATTTCTTCTTTCAACGTGATGGAACACTTCAAAATTTAGGTAATACCAACATTGCCTATTCGCCAGACTTGGTGGCTGCAAACATTCTTTCATTTTTGCCCTCCGAGAATTTTCAAGTTTCGCTACTTTCCAAATTTGTTGGAAAACAGTACATGGGAAACATTGATTCAGAAAATTCCGTGCTTGAAAGCTACTCCCAAACCGATGTAAACCTTCAATATGCTATTGAAACCAACTCTTTTATAAAGAGTATCGTCTTATCTGGTTTAGTGAATAACGTCTTTGATAAGGATATTGTCTCCAATGGATATTTCTTCACCTTCGATGACGACTTTTCAAACCCAGGAACTATAACAACGGTTGAAGGAGCAGGGTTTTACCCCCAAGCTGGAATCAACTTTCTGCTAGGAGCTTCAATTAATTTCTAGTGGGAGACATTACCTTTTTGAGGGATTCTGTACATTTATAAACCATGACAGAGTCCCTCAAATTTTTTGACAAGACCCTAATTCGATGGGGTGTAATAGGCTGCGGAAGTGTTACCGAGAAAAAAAGCGTTCCTGCGTATCAAATGGTGCCAGGGTTCGAGGTTAGCATAGTAATGCGAAGAGATGCGGAGAAAGCCAAAGATTACGCCCAAAGACATATGATACCCCATTGGACGAGCAATGCAAAGGATGTGATTGAAAATCCAGAAATTGATGCGATTTACATTGCTACCCCACCCGATTCCCACAAAATGTATGCAATTCAAGTTGCCGAGGCAGGAAAACCTTGCTGTATAGAAAAACCGATGACCCCAAATTTTCAGGACAGTTTAATGGTCTACGAAACATTCAAAGCAAAAGAACTACCCTTATTTATAGCTTATTATAGAAGGTCATTACCAAGATTTGTTAAGATCAAGGAATGGTTGGACGATGGACAAATAGGAACAATTAGACATATTCATTGGCAAAAGACCAAACCACCAACTGAATTGGATTTGAACCAAGAATACAACTGGAGAACGGATAAAAAGGTTGCTCCAGGAGGTTATTTTGACGATTTGGCAAGTCACGGCTTGGACCTTTTTACCTATCTATTGGGAGACATAAAACGGGCCAAGGGAATGGCCATAAACCAACAAAGGTTGTATTCGGCATACGATGCGGTCACGGCATCATGGATTCATGAAAATGGCGTAACGGGGGAGGGCAATTGGAATTTTGGAACCTTTCATCGTGTCGACAAGGTTGAAATATTGGGTTCAGAAGGGAAAATTACATTTTCTGTACTGGACGAAGCGCCCATTGCGTTGGAAAATGATAGGGGACATCAACTATTGGATATACCTCACCCAAAACACGTACAGCAATTTCATGTTGAAAACATTCAAAAACATCTGTTGGGAAAAGAACCACATCCTTCCCAAGGAATATCAGGGCTACATACAAGTTGGGTAATGGACTGCATTCTTGGAGCAAATTAATTGAAAATGGCAATAATATTGCCACTTTGGGTAGCACGGTAAAAGAGCAAATCGTAATACCGATTACCATCGTCGGGCCTATTAAGATGTTGGCCGGTGAAAAGACTATAAGTGAAGTCTTCACACGAACAAACCACATTTTGCCCATCAATGGTCATCGTGGAACAATTGTTTGGCGCATGGTTTGGGCAACTGGCCTCAAAAGCAAAAAAAGAATCCAAACTAGATTTCATTACAAATATTCCTCTAGTACCCACGCCAGTATTTCTAATATAAACCGGATTTCCTATGTTATTCAAATTGTTATAAAGTGGAAGGTTAAGATTGATCTCAAACCTGAAATTTACCTCTTGCAGAAAAGGATTGCGATTAGTACTATCTGAAGAACAAGCCATTAAAAATAATAACAAAATAATCCCTCCAAGGTGTCTCATAGATTGAATTTGAAAGCTTTACAACAGCAAATTTGAGCAAAAATTGTCTATATTTGCGTTAAATCCTCGCAAAAAAACTGTGCCAGGCATAGTGGTAGTTGAGGATTTTTTCTATTTGAAAAAAGTACATTGGAAAAGCCCGTTGTTTTTCTTAAATGTTCTTTTTTGTATTTAAATATGACGATATGAGCAAGGTATCTTACTATACGGAAGAAGGATTAAAAAACCTGAGGGAAGAATTGAACCATTTAAAGGATGTTGAACGCCCTAAGGCGTCGCAAGCTATAGGCGAGGCGAGGGATAAGGGAGATTTGTCCGAAAACGCCGAATATGATGCGGCCAAAGAGGCACAAGGACTTTTGGAACTTAAAATATCCAAGATGGAAGAAACCTTGGCCAATGCTAGATTGATAGATGAATCACAACTCGATACTACAAAAGTATTGGTGTTGTCCACCGTTAAACTTAAAAACCAATCCAACGGTATGGAAATGAAGTACACTTTGGTGGCTGAGAGTGAGGCAAACCTTAAAACGGGTAAAATTTCAGTTACCTCACCAATAGGGAAAGGATTATTGGGGAAATCTGTTGGAGATGTAGCCGAAATTCAAGTGCCGAACGGAACGTTAAAGTTTGATATTTTAGAAATTACCAGAGAATAGCATTGACAAAATCGCTATATTTAATCCCGTCACTCGACGGGATTTTTTAATTATAATCAAGCCAACTAACACCGACATGCCAAGTATATTCACCAAAATCATTAATGGAGACATTCCATGTTATAAAATTACCGAGGACGAGCATAATTTCGCTTTTTTGGACATTAACCCCAATGCCAAAGGACATACCTTATGCGTTCCTAAAAAGGAAGTGAACAA
Organism: Flagellimonas sp. S3867; assembly: GCF_014698935.1. GTDB lineage: Bacteria > Bacteroidota > Bacteroidia > Flavobacteriales > Flavobacteriaceae > Flagellimonas. Next base: position 317,700 of record NZ_JACVMN010000002.1, on the reverse strand, counting down.
AATAATGGATTTGGATGAAGCTTCTTATTTGAAATTAATGGCATTTTCAAGAAAAGTTGGGAAAGCCATCGAATCTGCGGTTCCATGCAAAAGGGTGGGAATGTCGGTTATTGGCCTTGAAGTTCCGCATGTACACGTGCACCTTATTCCTTTGCACAGCATGAAAAATGCTACTTTTCAGCACAAGGAAAAACTCGACCCTGCTGAGTTTGAAAAAATTGCTGAACAAATCCGAAGTCAACTTAAATAAGTCCTTCGGTATATAAATATACAAGGGTTCCCGCTGCACCGATAACCAGAATCAACAGTACAAAAAACAAGGCGGTAAATTTGACCGAAGGCTTATCAGGGGTTACTAATTTGTTGTAATAATCAAAAACCCTTTCAATATCTGGCGTCCAATTGACCGGATAAATGACAGAATAGCACTTTCGACACTTTATCTCATGGACTACCTCACCTGTGGTTCTATGAAAAAAGGGGTTGTAGGTATGTTTTTGATAAAAAGAGAGCTTCAGGTCCTGATTGAAACATTCAGGGCAATTGTTCGTAATCTCGGCTTCTTTTATTGCAATTCTTTTTTCTTTAGCCATAACTTCATCCGTTTGCTTTCAAAGAAATTTGCATGATTGTTCCTTCTTTACTTGACGAAAGTACTTTAATTTTTCCTTTATGATACTCTTCAACTATTCTTTTAACAAGTGACAATCCCAATCCCCAGCCCCTTTTTTTGGTGGTTACCCCTGGGTTGAAAATGCTTTGAAAACTACTTTTTGGGATGCCGCGTCCTGTGTCAGATACCAAAATATTGACGTTTTGCCCTTTGCCCTCAATTTGTATTGCAATGTTGCCCTTACCTTTCATTGCATCGATGCCATTTTTGACCAAATTCTCAATGCTCCAGTTGTAAAGCGGGGGATTTAGAAGTACAGGAAGTTGATCTATATCCGAACTGAACGAAAAATGAACCAACTTGGAACTTCTTCGTTTTAAATATTGATATGCTTTTTCAGTCTCTGCTACAATATCATATTCCTCAAGATTTGGAATAGAACCAATTTTTGAAAATCTATCTGTAATAGTCTGTAATCGGTTAATGTCTTTTTCAATCTCTTTGGTAATGTCCTGATTAATATTTTCGGACCGCAACAACTCGTTCCACCCTAAAAGAGAGGTCAAAGGAGTGCCTATTTGATGAGCTGTTTCCTTAGCCATACCTGCCCAAAGTTTGTTTTGCTCAGAGGCTTTATTGATTCGAAAGAAAAAGAAGATTACAGCTCCAAAAAGACAGATTATGAGCAGCAGAGCCAATGGATAAAATTTTAGTTTATTGAGAACTTCCGAATTCCCGTAGTAGAGTGTTTCCAACAGTTCACCTTCTTGAATAATATGAATGGGATCATTTTCACTTTCAAATTGTCTTATTTTTTTCTGGATGTAAATACTGTCAGAAGCTTGTTCAATCGGAATGTTATGGGTTTTTATGGTTCCCTCCTCATTTACCAAAATCATCGGTGTAGAGGTGTTGTTCCCCATGACCTTTAAGGTCAAATTACCCAATTCCTGATCTACGGAAGACTGGATGAGTTCCAGTTGCGCTGTTGCCCATATCTCCATTTTCAAGCGCTCCTCCTCCTTAAACTTTTTAAAAAAGCTGTTGGTGTTCCAAAGTATAAGGCTTACAATGATAAAAGCGGAAATCAGCAATATAATATTGGAAGCCTTCTTTTTGGGGTTGAAATTCATTTTTGGGTGAATTGATTTTAAAGATAACGGAAAAAGTAAAAATTTGTTGATAGTTCTTTATTTGATATTTTTCTATGGGTGGTCATTTTATGTACATTTGGTGCTTATTGAAAAGTAATTTACATGGAAGTTCAGGGAAGAATTAAAATGATTGATGAGACCAAAACCTATGGTAACAATGGTTTCAGAAAAAGAGAATTGGTAATCACAACAGAAGAGCAGTATCCTCAACATATTTTAGTAGAATTTGTGCAGGATAAATGTGACTTGTTGAATTCGTATTCAGTTGGCCAAATGGCGAAAGTGAGTATCAATTTAAGAGGAAGAGAATGGGTCAATCCACAAGGAGAGACCAAATATTTTAATTCTATTCAAGGTTGGCGCATTGAAAATCTGGAAGCAGCACAAGGAACTGAAAATATGCCACCAGTCCCTCCAGTGGAAGCTTTTGAGCCGGCGGATGATCTCAATGAAGAAGATCACGACGATCTTCCATTCTAATGCATTTTGGGCCTAACTAAGGGTATAGAAAGAGTTTTCAGAAGGTATTTGCCTTCTCCTTTCACAATTGCGGTGCTGTTAACGTTACTGACAATTGTTTTGGCTCTTTTTTTTACCGAAAACACTTCGGAGAAAAACCATTTGGTTACCATTCTTTCCTATTGGGAAAATGGGATTTGGAACAGCGGACTATTGGTATTTGCCTATCAAATGATGCTCATTTTGGTGTTGGGACATGTATTGGTATTGAGCAAACCCATGGAGCGATTGATCCTTGGCATTACCAAATTTGTAAAAAACACATCCACTGCAGCTGTTTTGGTCGTTTTACCTACGATGTTGGTTGCTTTCTTCAATTGGGGATTGGGACTCATTTTTGGAGCCATTTTAGCTCGTAAAGTAGGAGAGTATGCCCATGCCAATAACATCCCCCTAAATTATCCATTGATAGGAGCTTGCGGTTATGGTGGACTTATGGTGTGGCATGGAGGAATCAGCGGGTCTGCGCCAATAAAAGTTGCAGAGGAAGGACATTTGAAAGAATTGGTCGCTGGAATTTCCAATTTGGAATTGGCTGCTCAATTACCAGAAACACTCTCCACTTCCCTTACCGTATTTAGTAGTTGGAACATTATCCTTTTCCTTTTGGTTGCAATAGCAATAAGCATGCTGGTTTATTTCTTGGGAAAAAAAGCTTCTCCCCATAATTTCAAACTAAAAGAATACAAGTTTCAGTCAATCGACAAGAAAAATTTAAAGGGTGCCGAAAAATTGGATTATTCCAGATTGGCTGCTTCGCTCTTTGGCGGATTGATTTTATTGGCTTTTTTGTTACAATATTTGCCAGCCCTGAAAAAGTTGAACATTACACCAAACATGCTTAATTTTTTTATGTTGGGATTGGCAATCGTACTACATGGGAGTTTCAAAAGCTTTCTGGTCGCTGTTGAAGAAGCCATTGGAGATACAGCCGGAATTTTGATTCAGTTTCCATTGTATTTCGGTATCATGGGAATTATGGCCAGTAGCGGGATGATAACTGGAATTTCTGATTTTTTTGTTTCCATTAGCAATACTACAACCCTTCCGATATTTACCTTTTTGAGCGCCGGGCTTGTCAATATTTTTGTGCCCAGTGGAGGAGGGCAATGGGCTATTCAAGGACCTCTCGTGCTGGAATCTTCATTGCAATTGGGAGTTCCATTGCCCAAAGCAGTGATGGCGTTGGCCTACGGAGACCAAATCACGAATATGTTGCAACCTTTTTGGGCCTTACCACTTTTGGGAATCACCAAGCTTAAGGCCAAAGAAATACTTCCCTATACCTTACTTTTTATGCTGGTGGGAAGTATCATCTATATTGGTGGACTTTTAGTCTTCTAGCTCGTTTTATGTAACTTTATGTAAAACTGTATTTTGGAAAAGGACCAGAAAAAATTGCCATTGTTCTTTTTGGGAGATCGATTGGAATTCCCGCCAGTTGAAATGGCAAATGATGATGGACTGTTGGCAGTAGGAGGAGATTTATCCCCGGAACGCTTATTGCTAGCCTATAAAAACGGAATTTTTCCATGGTTCAATGAAGATGCATTGATTCTATGGTGGAGTCCAGACCCCAGAATGGTGCTTTACCCAAGAGACCTAAAGATTTCGAAAAGCATGCGAAAGATTTTACGCAGTAGCCAGTTTACCCTCACTCAAAACACCTGCTTTGAACAAGTGTTGGACAATTGCGCACAGGTCGAGCGTAAAGAGCAAGAAGGGACTTGGATCACACCAAAAATGAAATCCGCTTACATGGAATTGTTCAATAAAGGCTTTGCAAAATCATATGAAGTTTGGCAGGACAAAGAATTGGTCGGTGGGCTTTATGGAGTGGATTTGGGACATGTGTTTTGCGGAGAAAGTATGTTCAGTACGGTTGCCAACGCTTCAAAATATGCATTTATCAAAATGGTTGAACAGTTGCATGAGAAAAACTATAAACTTATAGATTGCCAGGTCCATACGGATCATTTGGAAAGCCTGGGAGCCAAGGAAATCCGAAGGGAGACATTTTTGAAAGCCCTAAAGCCGAAGACTTAAACTTCATTGTATCTAAAACAACTTACCTCGTGGTCATTGACCATTCCTGTGGCTTGCATCTGTGCATAAATAACAGTGCTTCCCACAAATTTGAATCCTCTTTTTTTTAGGTCCTTGCTGATGGTATCTGAAAATGGGGTCGTTGCAGGTCCTTCTTTGTAATTTTTAAGTGAATTTTTAATGGGCTTGCCATCGACAAAATCCCAGATGTATTTACTGAAGCTTCCATATTCCTTTTGGATTTCCATAAAAGCTTTGGCATTTGAAATTGTTGAATGGATCTTTAATTTGTTTCTGATAATCCCGGGATTATCCAGTAGTTCATCAATTTTATCTTGATTATAATCTGCAATTTTCCGGTAATCAAAATTGTCAAAGGCCTTGCGAAAATTTTCTCTTTTTTTCAGCACGGTTATCCAGCTTAGACCTGCCTGAAAGGTTTCCAATATCAAAAATTCGAAAAGGGTAGCATCATCTTTTACCGGGACTCCCCATTCCTTGTCATGATAAGCCTCATAAAGTGAATCACCTTCGCACCAACCACATCGATGTTTGTTCATATCAAGTTTTTGTTAAATATAATGGAAATCAGATTTTTTGCGAATGCTATTTTTAAGGACAAAATCTTTATCGGGATTCTTTTGTATCCTCTTGGACTTTTTCAGGGAAAATAAGTTCTCCTGTGCTTATACCACCGGCAAGGTCAGCAGTGAGTGTTTTGTATACCCTAAAGAACTTTCTGCCATCGGTTCTCTTAAAAGTAATCAAGGTTTTTTCTCCATAACTAATAGCTGTTACCACTATAGATGCATTTATCAAGGAAGATGTATTGGGGAGACCACCACGTTTTATTATAAAGTTTTTACGAGGGATATTAATATACGAGTAGTTTGTGGTCGAAGGTGCTCCAAGCACAAGCTTGTCGCCTATCTCAACTAAATCTGTCTGTTTTTCTTGCGCTTGTAATGAACCGAACATTACAAGAAGCAACATTGATAAGATGTAACAGTGTTTCATGGGATTTTTTTCTCCTAACTAAAATTACATTAATTTTTACAAATAGCAATGCTTTTGTTAAATAGTAGTTAAACTATTATATATTAATAGTAATACTATTAAATTTGAATGAATTTAAATAACTGATAACATGGAAAGACTTATGCAGTCCATTCGGATCGAAATCAATGACAAAATCTATCTAAAGGATCCAGAATCGTCAGATTTAGGAAGAAGAATTATCCAACAGAGCATTCTGATGATTGACGAAATGGGATTTGAAAGCTTTACGTTCAGAAAATTGGGTGAGCGTATCAAGTCCAATGAGAGTTCCATATATCGCTATTTTGAAAATAAGCACAAGTTGCTGGTCTATCTTACCTCGTGGTATTGGGGCTGGCTTGAATACAAGACGGTCTTTGCTACTAGCGGGATTGCTGATACAGCAGAAAAATTGCAAAAAACTATTGAGATCTTAACACAGACAATCCAACAAGATGTATCCTTTTCCCATATTAATGAGGTGCTGCTCAATAAAATTGTCATAAACGAATATTCCAAATCATACCTAACCAAGGAGGTAGATCAAGAAAATAAGGAAGGTTATTTTGTTATCTATAAAAGATTGGTGAACAGGCTAAGTGAAATGATCATTGAGGTAGACGCAAAATTTCCCTTTCCTTCCAGCCTTGCCAGTACAATTTTGGAGGGCGCATTGCATCAGTACTTTTTAAAGGAACATTTCCCAAAACTTACCGATTGTAATGAAACAACAACCCCGACACACTATTTTACCGACTTGGTTTTTAGAGCTTTAAACCCCAACAACTATGGCTGAAATGATTCTAACCGCTTGGCAGCGGCTTCTTGGACTGCTAGCATTGGATAGAAAGGACATACTTCAAATTTTTTACTACGCCATCTTTGCTGGCTTGGTAAATCTTTCTCTTCCACTTGGTATTCAAGCAATTATCAATCTGATTCAAGGCGCTCAAGTAAGCACCTCATGGATTGTTTTGGTGGTACTTGTAACACTCGGAGTTGCCTTTTCGGGCACCTTGCAATTGATGCAGATGCGTATTATTGAAAACATACAGCAGAAGATATTCACCCGTTCTTCGTTTGAATTCGCGTATCGTTTTCCTAAAATAAGAATGCACGAGCTCCGCAATTATTACCCCCCGGAATTGGCAAATCGATTTTTCGACACATTGACCATTCAAAAAGGACTATCCAAGATTCTAATTGACTTTCCTGCCTCATTCCTTCAGGTGGTTTTTGGACTTTTGTTGCTGTCGTTTTATCACCCATTCTTTATTCTTTATGGTCTGCTTCTTGTCCTTTTAATTTATGGGGTTTTCAAGTTCACAGTACAAAAGGGATTGGAAACAAGTCTTGATGAATCCAAAAACAAATACAAAGTGGCCCATTGGATTCAAGAAATTGCAAGATCCCTGGTCAGTTTCAAATTGTCGGGCAAAACAACACATGCCATGGACAAGAATGACACTCTTGTAACCGATTATTTGGATGCAAGAGAGGGGCATTTTAAAGTATTGGTCCTTCAGTTTATACAGATGATTGGGTTCAAAGTTTTGGTTACGGCCGGACTTCTATTGATCGGTGGATTATTAGTGTTGAACCAAGAAATGAATATTGGACAGTTTGTGGCCGCAGAAATTATCATAATTCTTGTCATAAGTTCTGTGGAAAAAATGATTTTGGGTCTTGAGACCTTCTACGATCTTTTAACCTCCTTGGAAAAACTGGGACAAGTTGTGGATAAAGAGTTGGAACCCCAAGATGGCGAGAAACCTTTTGGAAAAAATGAAGGATTTGTCGTGGAATTGAAAGATGTGTCCTATAATGTGCCCGAAAGGGACAAAAAAATTATAGACAATGTTTCGTTGACAATTACCCCATCATGCACGATTCTTTTGCAAGGGTCAAGCGGTTCCGGAAAATCTACCCTCTTAAGACTGATGGCTGGAATCTTGGAGCCAGACAGTGGAAAGATTTTTGTCAATAACGTCGCCATTCAAGGAATGAGCCTCAATTACTATCGCTCACATTTGGGGCAATCACTTAGTGAGGAAACTCCGTTCGAAGGTACGCTGCTGAACAATATCACCTTTGGTGATAAAGCAATTGCTATGGACAATGTTTATTGGGCCCTAGAGAAAACAGGGTTAACCCAATTTGTCAAAGAGCTACCCCAAGGTTTAAATACCGTGCTATATCCGGAAGGGCGACAAATTCCTTATACTATTTCCAAGAAAATAGTGTTGGCCAGAAGTATTGTGAGCAGACCAAAACTGCTGATTCTTAAGGATCCCCTTGATCAGTTTGGCGAAATCGAAGCTGAAAGAATTATGGACTTTTTAACCAACCCTGAAAATGGCTGGGCTTTGGTCATTGTCAGTGAGAACCCTAAGTGGGTTGAGCGCTGTGGACGTATTATTACCATGGAAAACGGAAAATTGATTAACGAAAGATAGAATTGCCATGCTCAATATATCACCCAATAAGTTGAATGAAAAGGTAGATCTTGGCGGTTATAAAGCAGCCCAAAAAGTCTTTGTAAAAAGGCACAATAAACACTTCAATAGATTGCTGACCGTATTCTCGGTAATTGTAATTATTGTTATGTTCCTTCCTTGGACGCAAAACATTTCTGGTAAAGGATATTTAACTACGCTAAAGCCAGACCAGCGTCCGCAGACCATTCAATCCCCAATACCAGGGCGGATTGAAAAATGGTTCGTGAAAGAAGGAGATTTTGTTCAAAAAGGAGACACAATTCTGCATATTTCAGAAATTAAGAGCGAATATTTCGATCCTAATTTGATTGCTCGTACTGGCAAGCAAATAGAGGCCAAATCCATGGCCGTTAATTCTTACCAAGAAAAAGTAAAGGCATTGAACGTTCAAATTGGGGCACTTTCCAATGAACGTCAGCTTAAATTGGAACAAGCCAAAAACAAATTAATTCAGTCAAAATTGAAAGTGCAGAGTGACAGTATTGATTTGGAAGCAGCCAAAACCAATATTTCAATAGCAGAACGCCAGCATACTAGAACTTCCCAGTTACAAGAAGAAGGACTCAAGGCAATTACTGATGTAGAAGGAAAAAAGCTCAAGCTGCAAGAAACCCAGGCCAAATTGATTTCGCAAGAAAATAAACTCCTAACCAGTAAAAATGAAGTAATAAACGCCCAAGTTGAAATCAGCAGGGTGCAGGCCGAATACACGGACAAAATTTCAAAGGCAAGAAGCAATATGCTCACGGCTCGATCAAACCGGTTTGATTCCGAGGCCCAAGTGACCAAGTTGGAAAATGCATACACCAATTATGAGGTTCGAAACAGTATGCTGTACATCCGCGCACCTCAAAGTGGCTTTATAAACCGGGCTTTGCAATCCGGTATTGGTGAAACCTTTAAGGCAGGGGATCGTTTAGTGGGAATAATGCCGGACAATTACGATATGGCTGTTGAAACCTATGTCGAACCTATAGACCTTCCCTTGATTCATGTAGGGGAGAAAGTAAGAATTCAATTCGATGGTTGGCCAGCAATTGTATTCAACGGATGGCCCAATGTTTCGTTTGGAACCTTTGGAGGAAAAGTGGTAGCCATTGAGACTTTTATCAGTGATAACGGAAAGTACAGGATTCTTTTGGCACCAGACAAAGACGACGTTCCATGGCCAGAGGCCATACGAGTTGGATCCGGTGCAAATACCATTGCACTCTTGGAAGATGTTCCAATCTGGTTCGAGTTATGGCGCCAGTTGAATGGATTCCCTCCCAATTATTACCAACCGGAAAACAAAGTGGCGGATGTCAAGAAAAAATAGCCTTAGTATTCTGTTTTTTATGTTATGCTTGTCAGCCATAAACAAAGTTTATGGTCAGCAGGATACCCTAGTGCTCAATTTCAGAGAGTACTTGGGTTATGTGAAGAAATATCATCCTATTGCCAAACAGGCCCAACTGACTATAGCCATGGGTCAAGCCAATTTAATGAAGGCCAGGGGTGGATTTGACCCTAAAATTGAGGTAGATTATGACCGAAAGGAATTTAAGGGCACCGAATATTGGGATAGGCTCAACACCACATTTAAAATTCCAACATGGTTTGGGGTGGAACTTAAGGGAAATTTTGAGCAGAATCAGGGAGCATTCATAAATCCAGACGAAACCCTTCCCTCAGACGGATTGTACAGCGCTGGAGTTTCCATGTCGCTTGGGCAGGGTTTTTGGGTCAATGAACGTATGGCAACCTTACGAAAGGCCAAGTTCTTTAGAGAACAGTCCAAGGCTGATCAAGATGTATTGGTGAATGAAGTGCTTTATAAAGCCTCACTGGCTTATTTTGATTGGTTAAGGGCACATCAAGATGCCAAAGTCTTTAAAGACTTTTTGCGCAATGCGAAAGTTCGTTTTGATGGAGTAAAACAACGGGCAAAAGCTGGTGATATCGCTGCGATTGATACTGTTGAAGCAAAAATTACCTTGCAAAATAGGATATTAGGCATGGAGCAGGCCAAGGTAAAATTGATGAAAAAGTCCTTGGAACTATCCAATTATCTTTGGATAAATAACGTGCCCGTAGAATTGCAAGAACAAGTGATCCCGGATATGGAGATCGAGAGAGATATTGATAGTACCTTAGAGATTTTAGGACGCCCGTTGGATAGCTTCACTTTGGAAAACCACCCGAAGTTAAAATCTTTGGATTACAAAATTGACGGCCTAGCTGTAGACAAGCGGTTAAAAGCAAATAAACTATTGCCCAAGCTGGATGTGGAATATAATTTTTTGACTGAATCCCCAGATAATATAAGTTCATTTGTACCGGATGAGTTCAAAGGTGGTGTTACATTTAGGTTCCCCTTGTTTTTACGAAAAGAAAGAGGTGATTTAAAATTAGCGAAGTTCAAGCTTAGGGATGTGGAATTTGAAAGAGATAATGCTCAGGTCGAAATTCAAAATAAGATAACAGCAATCTACCGTGAATTAAATTCGTATACTGTCCAAAACAAATTAATTGAAAGCATTGTTACTGATTATGGTACTTTACTTGCAGCCGAAGAGCGCAAGTTCACCTTTGGTGAAAGTTCCCTGTTTTTGATCAATTCCAGAGAAAGTAAGCTTATCGATGCCAACCTAAAGCAGAATGAGGTTCAAAACAAGTTCTTTTATACTAAAGCCATGCTTTTTAAAAGTCTGGCCATTAATCCACAAATACTGTAAAATATGAAGGCAGAGATCAGAACATGGAAAATTTACAGGCGATTGCTCAAGGCACCAAGAACACAGATTACCCTAAAGTCTTTTTTTAGGGATATGTTTTTTATAATTGTTGGTATTTTCTGCGCAGCTTTTGGTTTAGAAAGCTTTTTGTTGCCCAATACATTTATCGATGGTGGTGCCACGGGAATTTCCCTGTTGATAACTGAAGTTACCACCATTCCATTATGGATGCTCATTGTTTTGGTGAACCTTCCCTTTTTGGTATTGGGTTATCGGGTCATTGGCAAAACTTTTACCATAAAGGCCATTGCTGCAATTTTGGGGTTGGCATTGGTACTTGCTTTGGTACAGTTTCCAGAAGTGACCCAGGACAAGTTATTAGTAGCGGTTTTTGGCGGATTTTTTCTGGGTGCCGGCATAGGACTCTCCATTCGGGGAGGGAGTGTTTTGGATGGCACCGAGGTTCTGGCCATATTTTTAAGCAGAAAATTGTCGGTTAAGATCGGGGATGTCATCATCCTTATCAACATTCTGATATTTTTGGCTGCCGCCTATCTACTCTCGATTGAAACGGCCCTGTATTCCATGCTGACCTACTTGGCTGCATCAAAGACATTGGATTTTGTGGTAGATGGAATCGAAGAGTATACCGGGGTGACCATCATTTCAAAAAAAAGTGAGGAGATCAGACAGGTTGTCACCGAAAAACTGGGAAGGGGCCTTACCGTGTACAAAGCTACAGGTGGCTATGGCAAGGAAGGTATACGAAATGAGTATGATGTAATATACACGGTGATTACTCGATTGGAAATCCGAAAACTGAACATCGAGATCAGCAAGATCGACCCCAAAGCTTTTGTGGTAATGAACAGCATCAATGATACAAAAGGCGGTATGGTCAAGAAAAGATTTTTAAAAACTTGAATCTTAGATTCTATTTTTTCTTTTTAAATACCCGTTTCGTATCATAAATGTGTTTTTTTCGTCATTCCGAATTTATTTCGGAATCTCAGAATGCTGATATTAGCTAGCTTATAATGAGAACCTGAAACAAGTTCAGGTTGACAAACCATGATTATGGTAAATTACGAACAATCAACCTTTTCCTATAAGATTACCCTGTAAGTTTTATCCATTTCTAACAACCAATGACGGAAGTCACATTTTAGCGGATTTATGCAGTTTAACTTTGGAGAAAATTTGACATGGAAGTAGCAGAAAGAAACATATCGAAAAAACAATTGGAGTATATCCAAAAAGGCATCGCGAAAGGGATAAGTTATCAGGAATATCGTGATTTGGTGAGTGATTTGGCCAAGAATAGACAAACCACGGGTGAGGAGCAGTTGGAATCATTGATCAATTATACCGAATTGAACGATCGTCGTATGAAACGATGGGACAAAACCTTAAAGATTCCAGCCGATGTTCAAGAAAAAATTGCCAAGATAGATTCCAAAATGACCTTTTTGGTCCTTAGCGAAAGCTGGTGTGGCGATGCGGCACCAAGCTTACCGGTGATGAACAAAATTGTGGAGCTGAACCCCAATATTGATTTTAAAATCATTTTACGGGATGAAAATTTGGAGTTGATGGATGAATTCTTAACCAATGGGTCCCGTTCCATTCCTAAATTGATCGTCTTTGATGAAACATCCGAAGAAGTTGCAGGAGAATGGGGTCCAAGACCAAGTATAGCTACCCAAATGGTGGAAGATTATAAAAAAGAGCACGGGAAATTAGATGCACAGTTTAAACAAGATCTTCAATTGTGGTACAACAAGGATAAAGGTCAGAATACTTTAGAGGATTTGTTGGAGTTGCTTTTTAACTAAGATTTGCGAGCACACATAGAATATGGTATTAACTATGCTCCTTATTATTGCTAGTTTATTTGTTTAGCCAGTTCCGAAATAAATTCATTAGCAAAGGTTGAGCTATATAAACCATTAGTATTACTAAAACTGTTGTTAAAAGCAGCTCTGCCATAACTTCACTTACTCCTAATGCTATTAACTTAGGCATAAAGAATGGCATAATTGTAAAAATTAAAGGTACAATGGCAATCCAAACTATGATTGCCATTTTCCATTTTTTCGGTTCTTTATGTTTAGTCATTTTATCTATCTGTAATTCTTTTATAATTTACTGTAGTTGGAGATTTTAGAACAAACAGCTCGCTATTTTCCATAACATTTATACTTATTTTTTCAGTAGCGCTTGTTTTTGTAAAGCTATTTTTTCGCATTTCATTTCCGTCAATTTCAATACTACCCTCCATTAAATAGAAAGAATGAAAGCTATTCTTATCCAAATTGATAGTATGATTCCCCTTTGGAAATTTATATCGCTTTGCGGAGATGCCAGGTGCATCAGTTTGTATTGGAGCATTTTCTCCTGCGTATAATTTCACCTCATAACCATTTTCAAGTTCCCAATTAAAAGCGTTTGCTTGATAATCTTTGTAGTATGGTGCTTTGCGCAGTGCTTTACTAAAATCTGGATCAAACCAAATTTGAAAAGCTCTTGAACCTTTCCAGTATTTTTCCGAGTGTTGTAAACCACTTCCTGCTTGAATATGTTGTACACCATCAGCAGGTAAAGGTGTCCATTTGTTGGTAGCTGTATCGTAATGTTCCAGACCGCCTTCAAAAATGAAAGTAAGTATTTCTATTCCTTGGTGTGGATGCATAGGAAAAGCACCTTCTTCAATGGCTTCAACATTAGCCCAATATAAAAGGTTGGAATATAAAGGTTCTCCAGACAAAGGTTTGTTTTCATGAAGGCTACCTCCAAAAAGGGAAACACTTTGTTGCTCTTTTTTTGACTTTATATGTAATTTCATTTTATATGTTTTATTTGAATTAAATATATTTCCAAAAGCCCAACCTGAAGTTCCTAATAGAACTCCAAGGGTTGAACTTAATTCCAGAAAATATCTTCGCTTCATTTTAGATTTATTTTCTCTGCTTTACTGAAGATAGATAGCTTTCGTAAATCCAACCATAAGAAGTAAATTGCCCTAGAACACCACCTAATTCCATAGATTTTTCATCTCTCCAATCACGCATTAATTCTGCATTAACTGAAGCCCAAGTTGCCACTTTCGCGCCAGCTTGAGATAAACGATGCATAGTAGCATCTTGTACCATTTTGTTCCAAGTTCCAGAAGCATCAACAACTGCATAAGGATCATATCCATCACGAACAGCTGAAATTGCTGGAAATAATAAGCAAACGTCTGTCACAATTCCAGCCATAATAACTTTCTTTCTTCCAGCTTTGTCTATTGCAGCTTTAAAATCTGGATTATCCCAAGCGTTTATCTCTCCTGGTCTGTCAACAATAGTTGCATCTGGAACGATATTTAATATCTCTTGCCAAAAAGGACCGTTTGGTCCATCAGCCATACTTGTAGTTATGATAACTGGAATCCCAGCTACTTTGGCCATGGTAGCCAATGCTTTTAAATTATTTTGCAGTAAGAGAGGGTCAATGTCTCTAACGCTTGCTAGCAAACCAGTTTGGTGGTCTATTAATGTTAGCACTGCGTTTTCTTTTGTTAAAAACTCGGTAAATCTGTTGTTTGTGTTCATAATACTAATTTAAATTTATAATTGTATAGGTAATATTTGTATAGGAGAATGTAAAATTAAATTTTTTTACCCCCTAATTTTGATTAAAATTTTTGAAACAATTTTAGCTTCATCTTCGGTAATAGAGTAGAGGACTTTAATAAGTTCGTTAATTTCTTTAGTTGCTTCTAATAGCACTTTTATTCCTTTGTCAGTAATATCTATATCCATCTGTCTGCGATTAGTTTCACACAGACTACGTGTAACCCATTTTTTGATTTCCATTTTATCAATTAAACGTGTGATATTGCTACCTTTATCGATTACCTGGTCTTTCAAATATGAAGCCGATACTGGTCTATTTTTAGCACCATTTAAAATTCTTAGGATATTATATTGGGCTGGTGAAATATCATAAGGTTTCAAAACTGCCTTCAATTGATGCATATACCAACTTTGGGTTGTTAGCAGTTCTACCGCAACACTTTGATATAAGTCCTTTTTGTTTTTCATTGTATAGGTGATAGTTTCCTATGCAAATATATAATTCATTTTTGACTATTCAAAATCCTTATTGAAAAGCTAACGGTTTACAGGGAATTAACTGTAACGCTTATGATGTTGCTCGTTTTTAAAGCGCTAGACCAGATAAGTGAAGTTGTGGATTTTTAACTTAATAAGCCTTGCTAAATAAGTCTACATAGTTTGAGTTGTAGAACAGTGTCGTTGGGATAAAAAGAAATAAGTAGCTTACTTACTTTGGAACAAATACGTAATGGTTCCTATCTGAGTGTCTTTGGAATCCGAGCTAAACCGTGCCTTATATGCATAGGCAATGGCGTTGTCTACCAAACAACCGTTGGAAGTACCAGAACTTTTATCGTTAAAGGTGGCTTCGGATACATAGCCACTTGAATCTACCTTTATATTAATAACAACCTTGCCTCCCTCGATACAGGTATATATAGGAGGGGGGAGTGAGTAGGCATTTCTATCGACCAAGGAATAGCTTATTGAGGTACGTTTATCTTTCAAATTGTTGGTGAATTCTTCTTTTTGAGACTCACGTTCACTTAGCTGTTGTTTTTTTTCTTCCCTTTTAGCGGCCAATTCCTTGAGTTGGGAAGCAAATTCTCCATTCGCGTCAGAAGATTCACTGGCGTCACTGTTCAGAGCACGCTCTTCCATTATTTCTTCCAAGGTTTTTAAGGGTTCTGGACTTTTTACTGAAGGTTTAGCGGTCTCGTTAAAGGCCAAATGGCTTTTAATAGGGTCATTGTTGACGAATTCTTCTAATCTTTTCACCTCTTCTTCCAACAGCGCTTCGATGTCTTCATCGGCCAGACTCATTTCAATAACATACTCTTCCTCCTTAACGCCTCCTAAATGAATATTGAACAACAACAATACAATTATGGACATGGAGAAAAAAGTTATTAATAACGATAACTGGTTTCTGTTTAGGTTCATGGTCCTATTATAACCGATTTTTTATAAAAATATTTTACTCAATTCAGATGTCCAAATCACCATCTAAAGGATAATTGGTCTTACCTAGACTACAAATTTTCCTTGAAAGCAAGTGGACTTACAGCATTAATTACGTTGAAATCGCCTATTTTGGTTCTTCTGAGGGCCGATAAATGTGCTCCGGATTGTAGGGCTTGGCCAAAATCATGGGCCAATGAACGAATATAGGTGCCTTTGCTACAGACGACCCTAAAATCGATTTTTGGCATGTTTATTTGGGTAATTTCAAACTCAAATATTTGAACAATTCTGGATTTTATCTCAATTTTTTTTCCCTCGCGTGCCAATTCGTACATGCGTTTACCATCTTTTTTTAGGGCTGAGAAAATGGGAGGGACCTGTTCAATTTCTCCCAAAAACTGTTCGGTTGTGGCTTTGATAAGTTCCTCGGTTATGTGTTTTACAGGAAATGAATGGTCCACTTCCGTTTCAAGATCATAGGAAGGAGTTGTAGCTCCCAATGTAAAAGTTCCGGTATATTCTTTGACCTGTCCTTGAAGTTCTGGAATTTTCTTGGTGAATTTTCCTGTGCAGATAATCAAAAGACCAGTAGCCAACGGATCTAACGTACCCGCATGACCAATTTTTATTTTTTTGATGTTAAACTTTCTTCGGATAGCCCATTTTAGTGCGTTTACAGCCTGAAAAGAGGACCACTCCAAAGGCTTATCGATCAACAAGATCTGTCCGTTTAAAAAATCGTCTTTGGTTTTCAAAAATTCAGTAGGTTTTGAGGTAAAGGTACTAAGTTAAGATTACCCCCAAATGCTCCAAGCAATGGCAATAAGACCTACAATTACGCAATAAATGGCAAAATAGGTGAGTTTGCTTTGGCGTACTAATTTGATCATCCAGGTACAAGCGGCAAGTCCAGCAATAAAAGCAGCAGCAAAACCGACTCCCATGGCAACGGCTTGGTCACCGACAAAATTAATATCACCTCCCAAAAGATCTTTGGCCACTTTGCCGATAATCAAGGGAACTACCATTAAAAAAGAAAATCTAGCGGATTTGGATTTGTCCACCCCCAATAATACGGCAGCGGATATGGTGGCTCCACTTCGTGATATACCAGGTAATATGGCCACAGCTTGCGCCATACCAATAACAAATGCACTTCGGTATGACACTCCTTTGTCGGTGGTTTTGGCCAAATCGGCCAAGTATAAAAGGAATCCGGTAATAAGAAGCATTATGCCCACAATGATAATGGCTCCATCAAAAAACACTTCCAAAAAATCCTCTAAAAAGAAACCTACCAGCGCTGCGGGAATCATGGAAATGATAATTTTGAGCGAAAATTGGGTCTGCTCATTCCATTTGAATTGGAATAACCCTTTGAAAATATCCCAAACATCTTTTCGGAAAACAACAATAGTGCTTAAAGCTGTAGCAAAATGCAAAACAACAGTGAACAAAAGACTCTCTTCTGGAAGGGAATCTGCACCCAAAATGGCTTTCCCCAATTCTAAATGTCCACTTGATGATACCGGTAAAAATTCAGTAAGTCCTTGGATAATACCAAGGATGATGGCGTCAATAATGTCCAAAATTATTTTTTGTTTTTGTTAGGGTTCAACAATATGGCATATACCTGAATGCCAAGTCCGATCAGCACTAAAGTAGGTGCCAAGCGGATTCTTCTAAAATTGTATATATCCGGATTAAAGACGTTGGGGTCATCACTTCCGCCACCGCTCATCAAAATAAACCCTAGGGCAATCAATCCAAGGCCAATAAAAAGAAAGATGTAGTTTTTCTTTTGAAAAACAAACTCTTTGGTTGGCTTTTGAACATTCTTATTTTTCTTGCTCATATTGTAAAGTTAATAATAAAGATCGTCTGTCCTTAAATTCAAAAAACGTTGGGTGGCAATATGGGTGCTCAACCATGAAATTAGCACTCCGAGTCCAAAAATCCCGGCAAATAACGTAATAAGAACAACTACATCTTGAAATATAGCCAGCTCCGGAAAATTGGTATTTACATAGTAAAGTACAATTGCCAATGCGACCAATGCGATTAATGACCCGAGTATTCCCAGTTTAATATTGGTCCACACAAAAGGTTTTCTAATAAATGTTTTGGTGGCCCCAACCATTTGCATAGTCTTGATAATGAATCGTTTGGAGTAAATGGAAAGTCTTATGGAGCTATTGATCAGCAACACGGCTATAAATGTGAAAATTGCACTTGCGATTAAAATCCAGAGACTAATTTTCTTGACATTATCATTGAGCAAAGAAATTAAGGGCTTGTCGTAACTCACCTCATCCACATATGTTTTGGAAGCAAGCTCATCTGCAATCTCCGCAATCTGTGTTGTGGAGACATAATCGGCCTTCAAGTTGACATCGATCGAATTTTTAAGGGGGTTATATCCCAAAAATTCAATGAAATTCTCACCAATGTCCTCACTATACTGTTCTGCGGCATCTTCTTTTGAAACAAAATTGGCTGATTTGGTATAATCGGCCATGGCCAAACTTTTTTGCAATTGTTCTATCTCAACAGGCTTGGCATTGTCCTTTAAAAAGACCGAAACGGTGATTTGTTCCTTAAAATGATCCGCCAATTTTTTGGTGTTCAATACCAAAAGTCCCAAAACTCCCAATAAAAAAAGTACAAGGGCAATACTTAGCACTACCGAAAAATATGAGGAGATCAGCCTTCTGCGTTGGTATCGTTCAATATATTGGGCCATACGTAAAATTCAGTATGTAAAAATAGAAAAGTAAATCCTAATCATTGTGATAAACTTATTTTTGTGGTTTAACAGTATGAAGAGACTTTTATTTGATTTGAAAATTTCGAGGCCGGGCTTATGGTTTCCAACCATTTGGATTTATCTCGTTCCATTTGGAAACGAAGAAGGCTTTCTGAACACATTTCCATTTTGGTTAGGATTATTTTTTGTCACCTTTCCTTTGAATTATCTTGTTTACGGATTGAATGATTATAATGATTTTGAAGCTGATGCAATTAATAGTAGAAAGGGAAATTATCTTTTTGGAGCGAAAGCAAGGAAGGAACAATTGAAACCTATACTGAGACGTATTGCTTTGGTGATTTTGCCTTTTTTTATTGTTTTCACTTTGCTTTCCGGCATTAAAATGTTGTTACTGTTAGTTCTAATGGTATTCGTTAATATTATCTATAATTTTGAACCGTTTCGGTTAAAGGAAAGACCTCCATTTGAAATTTTGATTCAATCGGGATATGTACTTACCGTCTTTTTTTGCATTCAGTTGAACGGCTTACCTAAGCTTCCATGGCAAACAGTAATTTATTTAGGCTTATTTGCTTTTCAAGCTCACATCGCTGGTGAGATTATGGACATCGAGCCTGATGAGCAAGCTGGAAAAACAACTACTGCTGTCCTTTTGGGAAGAAAAAAGAGTAAAATCTTAATGCTTTTGTTATTGGTGGTCGAATCATATTTACTCCTATACTGGTTTGGTGATTGGGTTTTGGCTTCCTTTTTAATGCTTTTCTCCGTTTGGTTGATATTAGATATCTTTTTTATTTTCAAAGACAGACCCTATACTAACGAACAGATGGTCTTTTTTGGATATGCCATTAATGCATCAGCCATTCTGACAATGATATGGGTATTGTATAGTGCTAAATTATTGATGATACAATAGATAAGGATTACCTTTTTAAAGCAAAATGGCCTTTAAACAAATTGTTGCCAATCTTTACCGTGTACCAATAGTCAGATGCCGGTAAAGGTTTATTGTTGTAAGTACCATCCCATGAGTAATCTTTACTTGTAGATTGGGCAATGAGTCTTGAAGTTCTATCAAAAATACTGATTTCAAAATCCTCAAATGCCTGGATGCCTTCAAGTTTAAAACTGTCATTGAACCCATCACCGTTAGGGGTGAAAAATCGAGGCAGAACTAAATGGACAAAAGGAAATTGGACCGCACCACAATAATTCTTTTCCTTGACAAATGCGGTATATGTACCACCTTCAAGGTTTTCAAAATTCGGACTGTCCTGATAATTAAACCCATTGAGCGAATACACAAAATCACCCATATTCTGGGTTACTATGGTTAAATCTCTATGATTGGAAACCACACTATCCACTATAGGCTTGTCTATCTGGATTACTTCTATTGTTTTTGTGGCACTGCATCCATTCAAATCGGTTACACGTACCGTATAAGTTCCAGGCTTGTCCACGGTTATTTCGCGTGTATTCGCTGCGGTACTCCAAAAATAAGTGGCATTGAGGAAATCGGCAGACAAAACCAAGGTTTCGCCTTGACATAGAATCAGATTTTCATCTTTCAAAACGGGCAGGTCATTGAAAACAATTGATACGGCGGTTCTTGAATCAGAAAAGCAACCGGCAATTTCTGTCACTGCTTCTGCATAATAGGTTCCGCTTATGGCTGTGGAATAGAACCGAGTGCCAGCCTCCAATAGGTTTCCGCCTGTTGGTGCATCATACCAATCCGCAGTTATACCATCTGGAGTGGAAACAGATACCCCTCCCATAGTATCGACACAACGGGAAACATCGCCCAAAGAAATCGGGGCGACCGGCTTACCTTCAATAATAACCTGAAAAACATCGGATACGGTATTGCATTTTGAGTTGGAAAGATTGACCGGGTCCTCCGCAACCTTAACCCGATATCTTGTGGTGCCAAAAATTAATGGAGAGGTATAAGTTTGGCTGGTTTCTCCAACGAGATCATTCCAGTTGACCCCATCAGTGCTTTCTTGCCATTGATAGGCATGGGTGCTATAAACAGAAAAATCCGGATTTGCAGTCAGCTCAACGGTGGTCGGGGCATTTTCTTGACATACACCGAGGATGTTGGTGTTATTTGCGGCATCCGTTAAAGTAATTCGATCACCGCAAGCTTTGAAAACAATATCATCAATTGCGAGATCATTGCCACAACCGCCGGCTCCATTGTTAATCATTTTTAAAATAACAGACGTCTGACCTGGCAAGGTCTGGAAAACCAATGCATATTGTTCCCAAACCGGTGAGGTCTTGTCAAAAATACTTCCCGTATCACCAGTTGCCAATAAATTGGTATCCGTATTGTCCCAAATCTGGAATTTGACATTCACAGGAATACCATTGCCGTTACAGCCTGATTTGGGATGTAGGTTCATCAACCACGATGAAAATTCATAAGAGGTATTTTCACAAAGTCCACTGATCGTTCTGCGGAAAAATTCACCAGCGGTAAAACTGGCATTTACAATAAATACTTTCCCTTCCGTGTCTCCTGGGGTATGATCATTGGTGTCAAACCAATCAAAATAGGTTGTCGTACTCGAAATGGTATAGCTTCCATCAATAGGCTGCCCATTTACATAAGTATATGAGGTTGCTCCTGAAGGAAGTGCAGGTCCGTTAGTTGTGCCGGCCCCAAAAGTTTCCATAAAAATGGGGTCGCCTGAATTACCGCTGCAAAACCCCAATTGCGCATCGATGTTAAACACGATGAAGCAAAAAAATAATATTGAGAGTATCGGGGTTATTTTTCGCAATGGATGGCTTCTTTATGGCTTTATAGGACAACGCATTTTATCTTTTTCGCTTTGCGTGATTAAACCTATTTTTGCCAAATCAAAGGAGTAAGATATAAAATGAATTACAATTTCAGGGAAATAGAGGCCAAATGGCAGAAGTATTGGGCAGATAACCAAACATTTAAAGCTCATAATGAATCGGACAAGCCAAAATATTATGTATTGGATATGTTTCCTTACCCTTCAGGAGCTGGATTGCATGTTGGACATCCCTTGGGTTATATCGCCAGTGATATTTATGCCCGATACAAAAGACATAAGGGGTTCAATGTGTTGCATCCCATGGGATATGACTCCTTTGGATTGCCAGCGGAGCAATATGCTATCCAAACAGGGCAGCATCCAGCTATCACCACCGAGGTAAATATTAAAAGATATCGTGAGCAGATGGATCAGCTCGGATTTTCATTCGATTGGAGCCGTGAAGTTCGAACCTCTGATCCGAAATACTATAAATGGACGCAATGGGTCTTTATCCAGTTGTTCAATTCGTGGTATGATAAAAAAACGGATAAAGCTGAGGACATAACCGATTTGATTTCCATTTTTGAAAAAGAAGGAAATACAAATGTAGAAGCCCTCTGTGATGATGATACACCTGCATTTACCGCAGAAAAATGGGCAAGCTTTTCCGATAAAACCAAACAAGAGGTCCTTTTAAAATATAGGCTAACCTATTTGGCAGATGCCGAAGTGAACTGGTGTCCTGCATTGGGCACTGTTTTGGCCAATGATGAGGTGGTCAATGGTGTTTCGGAACGAGGAGGACATCCAGTGATTCGAAAAAAAATGACGCAATGGATGATGCGGATCACTGCCTATGCACAACGCTTATTGGATGGACTTGACACTATTGATTGGCCACAACCTTTAAAGGACTCCCAAACTAATTGGATTGGTCGCTCCGAAGGAGCGCATGTGGAATTCAAAGTTCAGAATTCAAATGATACCATTCCTGTTTTCACCACTAGACCCGATACCATTTTTGGGGTAAGCTTTATGACTTTGGCCCCAGAGCATGAACTTGTGGCAAAAATTACCACTCCTGGGCAAAAAGAGGTAGTGGATGCCTATGTGGAGGCGACAGCCAAACGTTCCGAGCGTGACCGAATGGCGGATGTAAAGACTATTTCTGGAGTGTTTACCGGCGGTTTTGCAGAGCATCCATTTACCAAAGAGCCTATTCCTATTTGGATTGGCGACTACGTTTTGGCAAGCTATGGAACCGGAGCCGTGATGGCTGTTCCCTGTGGAGACCAACGTGATTATGATTTTGCGAAACACTTCAATATTCCAATTCCAAACATTTTTGATGGAGTGGATATTTCTGAGGAAGCATTTGCCGATAAGGCGACAACCATTATTGGCAATTCTGATTTTTTAAATGGCCTTTCTTATAAAGAGGCAACAAAAAAGATTATTGAGGAGTTAGAGAAAATTGGACAAGGAGAAGGGAAAATCAATTACCGTCTTCGCGATGCCGTTTTTAGCCGTCAACGCTATTGGGGCGAACCATTTCCTGTCTATTATGTAGATGGAATGCCGCAAATGATAGCTGACGAACATTTACCGTTGGAATTGCCCGAGGTGGAAAAGTACCTTCCCACAGAAACAGGAGAACCGCCATTAGGAAATGCTACAGTTTGGGCTTGGAATACTGAAACGAATGCTGTGGTGGAAAATGAAAAAATAGATCACACAAGTGTGTTTCCTTTGGAATTGAACACCATGCCGGGTTGGGCTGGTAGTTCCCAATACTTTAACCGCTATATGGATTCCCAGAATAGCGAAGCCATTTACTCACAAGAAGCGATTGACTATTGGCAAGATGTGGATCTTTATATTGGAGGAAGTGAACATGCCACAGGCCATTTGCTCTACTCCCGTTTTTGGCAGAAGTTTTTGTTCGACATGGGCATTGCTCCCAAAAAAGAGTTTGCCAAAAAATTAATTAATCAAGGGATGATTACTGGGACGAGCGCATTAATATATAGAGTACTTGGTTTTAAAGACAAGTTTGTTTCCAAAACCTTTCGGAATAAATTTGTTCATGAGATGGATGAAGAAGTTGTCAGAAAGATCAGAAACTTTGTGCAATTAGAACAAGGAACATTGGCATTTCAAGAATTGCATGTGGATGTGTCATTAGTAAATCCATCAAATGAACTTGACATAGAGGGATTAAGAAAATGGCAGCCGGAGTATGAAAAGGCGGATTTTCTTTTGGAAGATGGAAAATACATTGTTGGACGTGAAATAGAGAAAATGTCCAAAAGATGGTTCAATGTCGTCAATCCCGATGCCATTTGTGAGGAGTATGGAGCCGATTCATTGCGTTTGTATGAAATGTTCCTAGGGCCGTTGGAGCAGTCCAAACCTTGGAACACTGCTGGGATATCAGGGGTGTATTCCTTCCTTAAAAAACTATGGAAACTCTACACGTCCATAGATGATAGTGAGCCAACAGCTGACAATTTGAAGGCCTTGCACAAAACCATCAAAAAAGTGGAAGAAGACATTGAGAATTTCTCCTTCAACACTTCAGTGTCCACTTTTATGATCTGTGTGAATGAGTTAACCGCCCAAAAGTGCAGTAGCAACGCTATTTTAGAACCTTTGGCCATTGTGATATCGCCATACGCTCCACATATTGCGGAGGAATTATGGGAAAAGTTGGGTCATTCCGAATCTATTTCAGAAGCATCTTTTCCAAAATTTGAAGAAAAATATTTGGTGGAAAGCAGCAAGGAATATCCCATTTCCTTTAATGGAAAAATGAGATTCAAACTTGAACTTCCGTTGGATATGGACAAGAATGACATTGAAGCCGCAGTAATGGCCCATGAAAAAACACAGGCACAATTGAAGGGACGCACACCCAAAAAAGTAATTGTGGTGCCCGGCAAGATTGTTAATATAGTGGGGTAATGTAATTTTTATGTCACGATGAGCCTGTCCAAGCGTTTTTTGCGGCAAATAGGAATATTTTGACAAGTTCAGTAATACCACTTAAATTTAATACCATGGAAACCCTTGAGATTATTGGACTTATTGCCGCTACGTTAACCACAAGTTCGTTTGTGCCCCAAGTGTATAAAACATGGAAGGATAAATCAACAAAGGACATCTCCTTAACCATGTATTTGGTATTCTTGTTGGGAACATTCCTTTGGCTGTATTATGGAATCCAATATGAGAGTTTGGCCATAATTTTAGCCAATGTGATAACCGGGTTGCTGGTCCTGTTTATGCTTGTTCTAAAATTCAGGTACAAATAGGTTGATTCGATTTATAAGGGTTCTTCACTTCTTTTATGTACAAATTGTCAGTATGTAAGCAATGGCCGGATTTTTGCGGTATAGTTGGTATATTTATAAGACTAAAACGAAGTAGTTATGATGACATATTATATATTGATCGGTGGAATCGCGCTGATCAGCTGGTTGGTAAGCAGCAGATTAAAAAGCAAGTTCAAGCACTACTCCAAAGTACATCTTCGCAATGGCATGAGTGGTGCCGAAATTGCCCAAAAGATGTTGGATGACCACGGGATTAGAGATGTAAAGGTGATATCTACACCAGGAATGCTTACCGATCATTACAATCCAAAAAATAAAACCGTTAACCTTAGCGAAGGGGTGTATAGCCAACGCAATGCATCAGCGGCTGCGGTCGCTGCCCACGAAGTAGGTCATGCTGTACAACATGCGCAGGCCTATGAATGGTTGACCATGCGTTCCAAATTAGTGCCTGTTGTGAGTGTTACCTCAGGAATGTCCACATGGATTGTTTTTGGAGGATTGATGCTGGGTGCTGCGGCAGGAGTTGGATTTGGCTTTTATATTGCAGTCGCTGGATTGGTCATGATGGGATTGGCAACTGTTTTTAGCTTTATCACATTGCCCGTGGAGTATGATGCCAGTAATCGTGCACTAGCATGGCTAAAGCAAAAACACGTCGTAAGCCAAGAAGAATATGCTGGAGCAGAAGATGCCTTAAAGTGGGCTGCTAGAACCTATTTGGTGGCGGCATTGGGAGCTTTGGCCTCATTGGTCTATTGGGCTTTCCAAGTTTTTGGAGG
Source organism: Flagellimonas sp. S3867 (assembly GCF_014698935.1). Classification (GTDB taxonomy): domain Bacteria; phylum Bacteroidota; class Bacteroidia; order Flavobacteriales; family Flavobacteriaceae; genus Flagellimonas. The sequence continues at coordinate 292,361 of NZ_JACVMN010000002.1, read as the reverse complement.
GAGAGATTAAAAAATAGACTTCCTTCTTTAGAAGGAATAATACTGGAAAACCTGTTTGGAGCAATTCAAGCGGGTTTTTTTAGATTGAAATCTGCCGATCTATTTGCTGATGCAATGAAATAAAAGTTTCAGTTCGTGAAACCCCTTCAATTTGTTGTATGCGTTTGTTCAGCACATGCATCAAATGCTCGTTGTCTTTGCAAAGCACCTTAATCAAAATAGACCAGTTTCCCGTCGTGTAATGACATTCAAGCACTTCCGGAATTTTTTCAAGTTCCTTTACAGCCTGGGGATTGGACATCGCCTTGTCTAAAAAAATACCGATATAGGCCATAGTGGTATACCCTAATACCTTGGGGTTAATGACAAACTTTGAGCCGGACAGCAGTTTAGAATTTTCCAACTTGCGCAAACGCTGGTGAATGGCTGCACCAGAGATTCCAATATTTCTGGCAATCTCAAGAATTGGCCGCCGGGCATCCTCCATCAAATACCTAAGTATTTTTTTGTCTATACCGTCAATTTTAACCGAAGTGTTAGTGTTTTTCATGTCAATACTTCAAAATTGAAGCTAAAGATACCGAAAAACCGAAAATAATTAACTTCCGATAGTGTCAGGGTTGTAACCCAGATAAGGAACCTCGTGTTCTTTAAAAGTAATTCCGTAAGATTTTAACTCTGAAAGAATAGGTTCATAGACCTCCTTGCTAATAGGTATCTGGACTCCGGGAGTGGTAATTTTATTGTTTAAAATCTGAAGTGTGGCAATGGCGACCGGTAAACCAACAGTCTTGGCCATGGCAGTATACGTTTGGTTTTCACCCAGCACAACCATATTGGCATCAATCTGTTTTTTTTGCCCATCCATTTCATAACCAAACTTGTGGTACATAACGATCATGTCCTTTTCATCCTTTTTCAAGGTCCAGCTATCCTCTAGGATGTATTGCAACATTTTAGCTGGTGTGGCATTCTTAATAGGAATCTTTTTGGAATGATTGAATAGGTCTAGTTCTATAAGTTTGCCCCACCTAATATCGTCCTGGTCTATCTTAAGATAGTGCCTCAATTTCAATTCAACCGAATCTGTAGGTGAATAGGGAAGAAATAGGTTTACAAAATCACGGTATGACATTCCTTCGGAATTTTCAATGGTATAACTATCATCTGTCATCCCCAACATTACGAACACATGCCAAGCTTTGGAAAAACCCACTCTTCTCATAGTGCCTCGATACAAGGTCAATGCATCCTGTAGTCCATAGGCATCAGTATACTTTAAAGAATCCCTATTGGGATACACTTCGAAGGAGCCATATCCTTCAATTTCAACAAGCTCAGTTCGTCGGAAAAGTTTCTGATAGGGAATATATTTGTAGGTACCTTCTTGAATAAATTTGGCCGCACCCCCTTGTCCGGCCAAAACCACATTTCTGGGATTCCAGGTAAACTTATAATTCCAAAGATTGGAGTCATTGGCCGGGGCGACCAGACCACCTGTAAACGATTCAAAAAGAAGCATTTTTCCACCATTTCCATGAATGCGGTCAATGATTTCCATAGCGCTCATGTGATCAATTCCAGGGTCAAGCCCAACTTCGTTCATAAAAACGAGGCCATTTTTCTTGGCTTCATCGTTCAGTGCTTCGATTTCCTTACTTACATAAGAAGCCGTTACAAGATGTTTTTTATAGTGGATACAATCCTCAGCAATTTTAATGTGCAATCTTGGGGGTAACATGGACACTACAATCGAAGATGATTCGATCAACCTCCTTCTGTCATCATCATTAAAAATATCCAAGGCTACAACCCTACAATTGGGATGGGAGGAAATATCGGCGGAAATATTTTCTGGATGAAGATCACCAATAATCAACTGAAGATTTTCTTTTTCAGCATTTTTTAGGATATAGTCTAGCAAATATGAGGTAGATTTTCCTGCGCCAAGAACCAAAATAGTACGAACCATGCGTTTTATTTACTTTTGATTAAAACGGACACTAAAGTATCAAATTGTTATATTTTTAAAAAAATAAGATTACAAAGTTATGAACAAAACAATTTTGATGACAGCCACAATTTTCGGTTTATTGGCCATAATGCTTGGGGCTTTTGGCGCACATGGGCTCGAAAAGGTAATTGATAGAGACTCCATCCAATCTTTTGAAACTGGTGTTCGCTATCAAATGTACCATGCGCTGTTCCTGCTCTTTTTGGGTATATGGGATGGATTGGATTCGAAACCACGAAAATTGGTTTTTAGATTGGTTTGGATTGGAACCGTCTTGTTTTCCTTTTCCATTTACCTATTGGCCTTAAATGAACTTACCTCGTTTGATTTTAGAAAGATTGGATTTGTTACACCCATTGGAGGCAGCATCTTAATTGTTGGTTGGGCCCTGCTCAGCTATTACATTTTGACCAGAAAACTAGATAAATAAGCAATATTTTAAGGTGGAACTGACTAGATTTTCTAGCTTTGCACCAACTTAAAATTAACTAAATGAGTACGCCTATCTCAACTACGAAATCGATTTCGTTAAAATCATATGGAATCGACCACAATCGTATACATTATCAGCTGTCATCAGACAATTTGCATCGGGTCACCATTGAAAAAGATATGGGAAAAGAAGCCTCATCAGGTGCTTTGGCAGTAAATACGGGAGAGTTTACCGGTAGATCTCCAATGGACCGCTTTATTGTTGAGGATGAGATAACCAAAGATAAAGTGTGGTGGGGGAATATCAACATTCCTTTTGAGAGTCAAAAATTTGACAAACTATACGACAAGGTTATTGCCTACCTTAATGAAAAAGAGTTGTTCGTTCGTGATTGTTACGCCTGTGCGGATGCGGATTACAAATTGAGTATTAGGGTAGTCAATGAATATCCTTGGTCCAATATGTTTGCGCAGAACATGTTCATTAGGCCAACCGAGGAAGAGCTAACCGGCTTTGAACCTGAGTGGACAGTGTTAAACGCACCAGGATTTATGGCCGATGCTGAGGTTGATGGGACACGTCAACACAACTTTGCAATCTTAAATTTTTCAAGAAAAATTGCATTGATTGGGGGCACCGGATATACAGGAGAAATAAAAAAGGGGATTTTCTCGGCACTTAATTTTATTCTTCCAGTGTACAAGAATACATTACCTATGCACTGTTCGGCCAATATTGGTGAGGAAGGCGACACTGCAATTTTCTTTGGCCTTTCTGGAACAGGTAAAACCACACTTTCTACGGATCCTAACCGTAAATTGATTGGTGATGATGAACATGGTTGGACTGCGGATAATTCAGTATTTAACTTTGAAGGTGGTTGCTATGCTAAGGTGATTGATCTTTCGAAAGAAAAAGAACCGGAAATTTATGGAGCCATTAAAAAGGGCGCTATCCTAGAGAATGTGATTATGGATGAAAAGGGAGAGGTCGATTTTGCAGATACTTCCATCACTCAAAACACAAGAGTTAGCTATCCTATCCACCATATTGAAAATATTCAGGTTCCTTCCATAGGGAAAAACGTAAAAAATATCTTTTTCCTTACAGCAGATGCTTTTGGAGTATTGCCTCCAATCTCAAAATTGACGCCGGCACAGGCTGCTTACCATTTTATTTCGGGATATACTGCAAAAGTTGCAGGTACTGAAGCTGGAGTCGTTGAGCCACAACCTTCGTTTTCGGCTTGTTTTGGTGCTCCTTTTATGCCTTTACATCCGGCGGCCTATGCTGAGATGTTGAGCAATAAGATGCTCGAGTCCGGGGTGGATGTTTGGTTGATCAATACTGGCTGGACAGGTGGCTCTTATGGTGTTGGTAAACGAATGGAATTAGAATATACCCGCGCAATGATCAGTGCTGCCCTAAGTGGAGAATTGGGGTTATACAATTACGATAATTATCACATTCATTCCGTATTTGGGGTGGCCCAGCCAAGAAAGTGTCCTGGTGTACCTACCAGTGTGCTTAGCCCAAGAGCTACTTGGAATGACGATGAAGCCTATTACAGCACAGCATTTAAATTAACAAATGCGTTTCGTGAAAACTTCAAAAAATATGAAGCCTATGCCAGTGAGGAAATAAGGCGAGGTGGTCCGCAACGATATGCTTTCTAAAAAAAAGGCCCGATTCATTGAATCGGGCCTTTTTTTTATATCGTTAGAATACTATTTGTTCACACTGGTAATATACTTCTGTAAAGCCATGGTCATTGATGGCGTTTCAGGAGTTGGTGCCTGAATATCTATTCGTAGCCCAGCATCCGTAGCTGCTTTTACCGTGCTGTTTCCAAAAACAGCGATTCGTGTATTGTTCTGTTCAAAATCGGGAAAGTTCTTCAATAGAGATTCAATGCCCGAAGGGCTAAAGAAAACCAAAACGTCATAGGTGACTTCTCTTAGATCAGATAAATCACTGATTACGGTTTTATAGAAAATACCTCGTTTCCAATCAACCTGTAGTTCATTCAATTCCTGAGGAACAGTGGCCTTTAGGGTGTCCGATGATGGTAAAAGAAATTTTTCGTCCTTGTATTTTTTAATCAAGGGAACCAATTCGTTAAAGGTTCGCTTACCAACATATATTTTACGCTTGCGGTATACCACATATTTTTGAAGATAGTAGGCTACTGCTTCAGATTGACAGAAGTACTTCATGCTGTCCGGAACCTTGAAACGCATTTCCTCTGCAATCCTAAAAAAATGATCAACGGAATTTCTGCTGGTAAGAATTATGGCGGTAAAATTGTTAAGATCAATTTTTTGCTGCCTTACACTTTTGGCTTGAACTCCTTCAACATGTATAAAAGGTCTAAAATCTACTTTTACCTTCTCTTTTTCAATCAATCGTGAATAAGGGGAATTTTCGATTTTAGGTTCAGGTTGGGAAACCAAAATTGTCTTTACTTTCATAAGCTTTCAGTCGTTTAGATAGGTTCCAACTATCACTAAGGGTGCAATTTCGAGTGTGCAAAGGTACAAAATAAAATAGAATAAATTGGGGACAATTGCTTTTTGATAGTTCTTCAACAGCTTGATAAAACCTATGGCATTTATGGAAACAATTAAGATAAAAGCAACATAAAACACAATTTTATAGCTAGGGGCAATGTAAATAAGAATCACATTGGCCATAAACATGATGAGACTACTATAATTTAGGTAAGAAGTTTTGTTAAAAAGCAGTTCGGCTATCAGGTTTTGTGTGTTGAATACATAACCTTTTACCCATTGAAGTCCCAATTTTACCAATTGAAATAGTACTACCGCCACTAGAACCGTTAAAAATGAAACCAGATCGTCTTCGACCAGATTAAAAAAGGTTTTAATGACCAAAAAAAGAAACAATGAAAAGTTGACCAACTGGAACAATGTCAATAGAATATGGAACCAATTCAGCAATCGCCCCTTTTTGCTATGGAGCACCACATATTTGTTATTAAAAGGAAGGATGATAAAGTTTAAAAACCTATTCTGGAAAAGATACTTTCCCAAGGCAAGTACAACCATACTAAAGAAAAGGACCATCGTCATCCAATCCAAAGAATCTACCACCTTTTCTATTGGGTTCATTTGTTTAGTTTAATTGGTTTACCATTAAGTCCGGGAAGCAAGCCATTTTCGGAGATGCCGATTCGAAAATACCCGGGATGCTCCATTGTTGGTTCGGGTAGTTTTACGCTGTAATATGCAGTATCCTTCGGTTTCAATAAAAATTGGTTATCATCAAGGGGTTTTGCTTTAATCGGTAATAGCTGTTTGACCTGTTTATATTTATTGGAATATGCCACTTTATAGTCCAATTTATCTAACGGAATGTCAAAAGAATAAGGGTTGTAGACTTTCAATACATGGAAAGTTGAGTCTTTAGATAATTCTACCAGACATTGCAATTTACGGTAGGACTGAAAATCATCTATAAAAACGCCATAAAATAGTGTGCCATCTGGATAGGAGTATGAGATGTCCCCACTTTTTCGATATTTCGTAACATAAAGAATGCGTTTATTCCTCACTCGTTCTTCAGCATCATCGATGGAATACTGGTTTTTTCGATACATATGATTGTTCAAGGAAAAAGTGGGTTCTCCAGTATAGAATTCATACATAGGAGATGCACGATACGAATTTTCAAAAACAATTGGGGCACCTTCTGCTTTGGATTGTAATGACTTGACCCATTCCTTATTCCCGTGGGTTTCAAACAATAAGGGAACCAAGGGTTGATGCACTAACCATGCCCGGGCATATAACAAGACTACCAAGCTGATGAGACCCATACGGTACATCCACTTTCTACTTTTTACATTTTCCAAAAGATGGTTGAAGGCCAGTACAGCCATGGGAATTGAAATTACAATGATCCATTGCGTTTGCACCCGTCGGTTAAAACTGGATATAAAAAAGAAAATAAGTACCCCGTAGGCGAGATATTTTAAGGCTTTGATAAACTTATCCGAATATCTGGTCTTGATCAAGGACAAATAAACCCAGTAAAAGAGGAGCCCAAAAATTGCAACCAAATTTATAAAATAGCCGAGCGTAAATTTCTCAAAGGAATATGCTTGATTTGGCCTTTCGAATAGGTGGTATTTAATGGAAACAAAATCATGTTCATATAACCATAGAAAATGTGGGGTATAACATATCAAAGCTACAATCACCGCTAACCAAGCTTTCCAATTTCCAATTAACTTAAAATTGGAAACAAAGACGAAAAGTATGACCAATACGGCATGATACTTACTGTACATCAAAGCAGCCATCACAATCCCCAAAAAAACCGAAACTAGAATAGTGGGTTTTCTTAAAAAAAGCTTGTACAACCAAAGAAAGAGTGCTGTAAAGAACAATAGCGGAGTATCCGGTAGGGTGAAAAATCCGTAGGCATTCAGCAAGGTCATTGAAAACAACAACAGGAAAAAATGGATTACATAATCCTTCTTTTTCTGGCTATCAATAAGAAGCCATAAAAAAGCGTAGGTCCCTACGGAAAGGACACAACTCATAAAACGCACTCCCAATTCCCCTTCAAAAAAAAGACTGCTTAGCTTTATTAAAAAAGCGACCATCGGAGGGTGGTCAAAATAGCCCCAATCCAACTGCTGCGCGTAATACCAATAGTAAGCTTCGTCATATATCAGCTCGGTAAAATGGCTCTGCACAAGGTTGAGAACAAAAAGAACGGCCAGAAGAACAAGAAAAAGTCTGGGAAACTTTTGGGTCATCAAATGGGATTTTAGATGACGCAAAGTTACGAATATTGAATTACAGCAAAACGATTTAGGCACAGAGTAACATCGACAGACAAATGAGAAAACCGTATTTTAGCGCTTCTAATCTTTAGCGAATGGCAGACGGCCTGGTGATCATACCCACTTTCAATGAAATTGAGAACATTGAAGCCATTATCAAAACAGTTTTTGACCTAAAAAAAGACTTTCATGTGCTGGTGGTTGATGATAACTCGCCTGATGGCACGGCAGCAAATGTAAGAAAGCTGCAAGATCAATTTGCCGATCGACTTTTTTTGGAAGTCCGAAAAGAAAAATCAGGATTGGGAACAGCCTACATCCATGGTTTTAAATGGGCTTTGGAGCGAGATTATGAGTACATTTTTGAAATGGATGCCGACTTTTCGCATCGACCCGCGGATTTGTCAAGGTTGCACCGTGCATGTTTAAATGGAGCCGATGTAGCTGTTGGATCTAGATATAAAAAAGGGGTCAATGTGGTCAACTGGCCCTTATTCAGAATATTGTTGTCTTACGGTGCGTCATTTTATGTGAAGATTATTACCGGAATGCGGGTGCATGACCCCACCGCCGGTTTTGTGTGCTACCATAGAAAAGTTTTGGAGGGCATAAATTTAGATGCAGTACGCTTTATTGGCTATGCCTTTCAAATTGAAATGAAATATCGAGCCCACCTCAAAGGATTTAGGATTGATGAGGTTTCCATAATATTTACGGATAGAATCAACGGAAAATCAAAGATGAATTCTGCCATTATTCGAGAAGCCATATTTGGTGTAATTGCCATGAAATTTAGAAGTATATTTTTTAAAAAGAATTTTTAATAATGCCGAAGATCCTCTTAAAAAATGCCACGGTTGTCAATGAAAATCAAATTTCTGAAACTGATGTGCTGCTTGATGGTGACTTTATAGCGAGACTTGACAGGGATATATCTGATTCCGATGCCAAAACCATTGATTTGGAAGGGAACCTTTTGTTACCGGGCATAATAGACGATCAAGTTCATTTTAGAGAACCCGGACTTACCCACAAGGGTAATATTGCCTCTGAGAGCCGGGCAGCTATTGCGGGTGGAATTACCACCTTTATGGAACAACCCAATACCAATCCCCAAACAACTACCATTGAAAAGTTAGAAGAAAAGTTTTCCATAGCCTCAAGGGATTCCTATGCCAACTATTCTTTTTTGTTCGGGGGAACAAACGATAATCTGGAAGAACTCAAAAAGCTGGATAAGAAAGCATGTTCCGGGGTAAAATTGTTTCTTGGCTCCTCAACGGGCAATATGTTGGTTGATAATGAGGAAGTACTTGAAAAAATCTTCAGCAATACCGAAATGGTCATTTCCGCCCATTGTGAGGATGAAACAACCATCAGGACCAATTTGGCCAAGTATCAGGAAATGTACGGAGAGGATATTCCTATAGCGTTGCATCCCATAATACGAAGTGAGCAAGCTTGTTACCTTTCTTCATCAAGAGCAATTGCTTTGGCCAAAAAAACCGGGGCAAGGCTGCATGTTTTTCATGTTTCAACCGGCATTGAGACGGATTTGTTCACAAACGAGATTCCTTTGGAAGAAAAAAAGATTACCTCTGAGGTATGTATACACCATCTGTGGTTTTCAGATGAGGATTATGCAAAAAAGGGAACATTGATCAAATGGAACCCCGCGGTGAAAACGAAAAAGGACCGTGAAACACTTTGGGAGGCACTTTTGGATGATAGAATTGATGTGGTTGCCACCGATCATGCACCGCATACGCTAGAGGAAAAGAACAATCCGTATGCCAATGCCCCTTCAGGTGGCCCGTTGGTGCAACATGCTTTGTTGGCCATGTTGCAAAAAGAACAAGAAGGGAAGATTTCCTTGGAGAAAATAGTTGAGAAAATGTGCCATAATCCTGCAAAACTGTTCGACTTGGATAGACGGGGTTATATTAAGGAAGGATACTATGCCGATTTGGTGCAGGTGAATCGAAACACCCAAAATGAAGTTAAAAAAGCCAATATTTTGTATAAATGCGGTTGGTCACCCTTTGAAGGCGTTACCTTTGGTTCTGAAGTGGTGCGTACTTTTGTGAACGGTCATTTGGCCTATGAACTAGGGAACTTTTCTGAGGAAAAACATGCCAAACGACTCACATTTGATAGATAATATATGAAGAGGAGTATTTTATTTTTTTTGGCAATACTGTTGTTCTCTTGCAATGAAAAAGTTGTAGAAGAACCGGAAAATCTTATTCCAAAAGAAAAAATGATCACTATTTTACATGATTTGGCCCTTCTCAATGCCACTAAATCGTCCTATAGGGCAGCTCTGGAGCTACATGAAATAAAGATTATGGATTTTCTATATGAAAAACATGGCATTGATAGTGTCCAATTTGCACAGAGCGACCTATACTATGCGTCATTACCATTGGAATATCAGTCCATTTATGAAAAAGTAGAGGCGCTATTAGAGAAAAAATCGGCCGATTTAGAGCAGGTTACCCAAAAACGAAACGATAGCGTTCGAAAATCTCAAGAAAAGAAAAAAGATTCTATTACAGAGACAGCGGGAAATAAAACTACTGAGCCTTAAATTTTTCGCAGCAAAATTCAATCATGTCATCTAAATTTTCAAACTTAAAATCAATTGTATTTTTAATTTTAGTACTGCTATAGGTCTCTTGGTGGTACAGTCCTTTCATCACATTTTTGGTAAGCTTTCTTCTTTTTCCACGCAAATTACTTCGTAACCAATCCATTCTCCATAAAATTTCCAACAACCAAAACGGAATGGGTTTAATTGGTGCTTTCACATTTAGCTTAGCAGCTATTTTTTGAAAAAACTCCCGGTAGGAAAGATTTTCACTGACCAAGATGAATTGCTCCTTTTCAACATCGGATTGCATTAAAGAAATCATGGCATTGGTCACATCATTAATGGAAACAAAACCTGTACCTCCGGGAAAATAACTTTTTTTCTCCTTGGATACATATTTAAAAAAGGTGCCACTTCCTGAATGCCAAAAGCCTGGACCAAGAACAACTCCCGGATTGACCATAACCACAGGAAGCCCTTCCTGCGAGCCGCGCCAAACTTCTAGTTCCGCTTCATGTTTGGTCAGTCCGTAAACAGAAACGTTGGTGTCATTCCATTCATTTTCTTCGTTAGTTATTTGTCCTTTGGTGCTTGGGCCGATGGCGGCAATGGAGCTCACATAACAGAGCTTTTTTATGCTGTGTTCCAAACAGAGATTCACCATGTTTGCAGTACCTTCTATATTGGTTTTTACCAATACTTGATAATCTTTTGGACTAAAAGAAATCAGTGCTGCACAATGATATACATAGTCAACCCCCTCAAACAATGGCATTAATGAACTGATATCTGAAATATCTGCCTTGACCCAAGATATTTTCTGAAATAAAGTAGCAGCTTGGTCGGAGTAGTAACCGAAAATTTCCAAGACTTTATCGATGGAATTTTTGTTACGATAGCTGGCCTTTACATTTTTTCCATTTTTTACTAGATGGAACAATAAATGTGAACCTATTAGACCTGTACCTCCCGTAACCAAAATCATTGGATAAAAGTACCCAATTGTAATGGATTTATTCAGCGATGTAAGAACTTCATTTTATATTTGCAGCTATTCATAAAGATATTAATGGTGAAGAATTTTGTTCAAGAGCTACAGTGGAGAGGAATGATTCATGATGTTATGCCCGGTGCAGAGGAACATCTTATGGAGGGAATGCAGGCAGCTTATGTTGGAATTGATCCCACGGCAGATTCATTGCATATTGGTCATTTGGTCAGTGTAATGATGCTCAGGCATTTCCAGTTGGCAGGGCACAAACCCTTTGCGCTGGTAGGTGGAGCAACAGGGATGATTGGAGATCCATCCGGAAAATCTGCGGAAAGAAACCTTTTGGACGAAAAAACACTTCGCCATAATCAAGAAGCCATCAAAGAGCAGCTGAGCCGATTTTTGGACTTTGAAGGCGATGAGCCGAATGCAGCGATATTGGTGAACAATTATGATTGGATGAAGAATTTCTCCTTTCTTGATTTTATAAGGGATGTTGGGAAGCACATCACGGTCAACTATATGATGGCCAAGGATTCGGTGAAAAAACGACTTTCCTCAGATGCCAAAGAAGGGATGTCCTTTACAGAATTCACCTATCAGTTGGTTCAGGGATATGACTTTTTACACCTGTATCAGCACCACAATTGTACATTGCAAATGGGGGGTAGCGATCAATGGGGCAACATTACCACAGGAACCGAACTTATTCGAAGAATAGGAGGAGGAAAAGGTTTTGCCCTAACCTGTCCGTTGATTACCAAAGCCGATGGAACAAAATTCGGAAAAACGGAGGGAGGAAATGTCTGGTTGGATGCGGACCGCACATCACCATACAAATTTTACCAGTATTGGCTGAATACTTCCGATGAGGATGCAGAAAAATATATCAAAATCTTTACTTTTTTGACCCAACAAGAAATTGAAGGTTTGGTCATGGAGCATAAAGAAGCGCCACACTTAAGGATACTTCAGAAACGACTAGCTGAGGAAATAACCACCATGGTACATTCCAAATCGGATTTGGACAATGCTCTTAAAGCGACCAACATTTTGTTTGGAAAGTCCACTGCTGATGATTTAAAACAGCTGGACGAGAAAACTTTTCTGGATGTTTTTGAAGGAGTTCCACAGGCCATTGTTTCCAAAGATGATATTAACAATGGTTTGGATATGATCGGTGCTTTGGCTGCGAAAACAGGCTTTTTGGGTTCCAATGGAGAGGCAAGAAGGGAATTGAAACAGAATTCCATATCCGTAAACAAGCAGAAAGTAAAAGAAGATTACAGCATAACGGAAAACGACCTTATCAATGATAAGTTTGTTCTACTTCAAAGAGGGAAGAAGAACTATTTTGTGTTGGTGGTCGATTAATTACGCAACGCTGAACGGTATTTCTCGTCTACAGGTTGAATCAATCTCTTTAAAAAAATGAGGAAATCCATCTTCTTTTTAGTTATTCTTTATGTGTTTGCAAGTTGTTCATCGGATGATAACATCATCAACCCAGAACTTGACCAAACATGGGTGCTGAACAACGTAACCTGTTTTTGTTTTTTTGGTGATGATTTCGATTTTACCACACATAAATTAACCTTCCATAGTTCAAAGAAAACAGTAACCATTGAAAATTCAGGAGATAGTTCTTTTATAGCCCCTTCTGGAACTTATCCGTACACAGATAATGGTGAGATTATAGAAATAGATGGAAGGCAATATACCTACGAAATCAAGGCAAATTCATTGAATTTACATTTTGTGGATGAGCCATTGATTGCGGATGACGAAGTCTCCTATTTTTACACAAAAGGTTAAAGCGCCATTAAATTACATCCTCTGATATCGGAGTGGTCAAATCGTCCTAGAACTTCAAAAGTACCATCGGGGTAAACTTTACCCAAATCTTGGGTGGCAATGAACGAACAGGAATACACATTGGCCAAATCTATTACATTAATACCTCCAGTTTTTCCATGAGGTTGCATGCCTAGTGGGTCTTCGGTATCTCGAGTTATGATTTTCATCCATGGAGGACATTGAAAAAGACCATTGCCTTGGGAATAGGCTTGCGAAAGTAGCTCGGTCATTCCATATTCTGAATGAATTTTCGGAACATGAAATGCCGTTTGAAGAATGTTGTGAAGCTCTTCACGAATCAATTCCTTTCTTCTACCTTTCATTCCCCCCGTCTCCATAATAATTGTATTGGGGATGGCCATAGGTTGTTGTTCTGCTAAATTCAATAGTGCAAAAGAAACACCAATGAGTAAGGTTTTGGTTCCTTTGTGTTGCAGTTGAATTAGCTTTTTGCACAAGTCATTCAAGTTATCGAGATAAAAGCCGCTGCCTGAATGTTTGGATTGTTGAATTAAGTCATTGACCATATAGATCAAAGAGGAACCTTCTCGCTCCAAATAAGAAGGCAACAATGCTAAAATGCAGTAATCTTCCACCGGACCATAAAATTTAGTAAATCCTTTGAGGAAACTCTGTTGGTAGAGGGCCATATCTATGACAAAATGCTTGCTCGTATTGCCAGAAGTAGTGCCACTACTTTTGAAGACTACCTCTGGAGTTTTGTCGGAGGAAATTATCTTGTGACTTTTGAAAAATTCGATAGGAAGAAATGGAATGTCCGCGACCCGTTGAACATTCTCGGGTGATTTGTTCAAATAGGTGCAATATGTTTTGTAAGTGGGATTGTTTTGAAATTGAAAGGTAAAGACCTTTATCGCCAACTCCTCAAATTCGGCTTGACTGGATATCGAGAAAATTTGTTGAATATTCTTGCTGTTCATGGATGGATAAAAGTACCCAAAAATAAAAAGGCCTTTCCGCGGAAAGGCCTTTTTTACAGCAATTTTTATTTGACGACCAGTTTTCTGGTCATGGTCTTTTCTTGTTCCGTTACCTGAAGTACATAAACACCAGGAACGAGTCTTGAAATATTTAAGGTATTGGTAGAAATTTTGTCTGTTAACACTACTTCGCCAAAAACATCATATATTTTAATTTCCTTGGCTCCGTTTGAAGCTGTGGTCACATATACTTCATCACCATATGCTGGGTTGGGATACATTTTAAATCCCTTTAGTTCTTGCTTTTGCTCAGTATTGACACTGACCAACTCTTGACCGAAAGTGAATATAGGTAACGCCATAATGAATAGAAAGTAGATTATTTTCATAAATGCTGATTTGGGGTATAGCAATATAAAAATAGATAAACCTCTCTTTTATGGCTACAAAATGTTGTGAAACAAAGAATTATGTATGTAAAGGTGTAAAAAGAGGTGTTTTACAGCAAAAAGCGAAGAAACAGTAACTATTTGACAATAAGCTTTCTAGTGGCAACTTTGTTGTTCTCGAAAACACGAAGAATGTAAACTCCTTTATCCAGATTTGACAAGTTAAGTTCCTTGCCCAATATTGTTGTTTGAAGCACTTGGGTTCCAAGCACATCAAAAATCAAAATTTTCTTGGGAGCATTCAGATTGGTCTCAATATAGACCTTGCCGTAAGTAACTGGATTAGGATACAACTTAAATCCGCCGATATCTGCATTCTTCTGGGCATTTTGGGAAAAAGCCAGAGAACAGATACAAAAGAAAAAGACGAAGTAAAGTTGCTTCATACAAAGATTTGGTTGCAAAGGTTATGCCACAAATATAATTAATTTGCAGACTGATAGGACTTTAGAGGTTGAAAAAAGCTACATTTTTCGACGAATGGTAAAAGAAAAGCTCTGCATTGCAGAGCTTTTTCGTTGAAATACATTGTTCTTTAATTTATACCTCTAGCCCAACCGGCACCCCAGGAGGCTATATCGGTTCCAGTTCCATTTCCAACACCGGAGATAACATCTGATTCGTTGAAAGTGAATCCGGTATCGTTTTTCAGGGTGGTTGTTACATTAGTAAAGGTGATGTCCACGATGTTCAAAAAGTCATCTATAACACCTTGACCAGTAGGGTTATCGCCAGTGTCTCCGTCCAAATCAAATGCCTCATCAAAATCATTGATTACAATGTTCGTGAAAGTACCCTGGGTGCCAGCACGTAGTCTTATAGCTTCACCGCCGTCATTTGCTCCAGCAATGGTTACGTTGGTAACGGTTGGAGTTGAAAAATAACCTCCTTCATTGCTAAAATCTGTGTTGTAGCCATCACATTCAAAAGCTTTGTCATGTGAAGTGCCGTGTTGCACGTAAATATCGGTTAAAGACCCTGTATAACCTTCGGTCCAATCAATGGAATCATCTTCTGCGTTTACTACGACCAAGTGACTTGCATTAACGGTTCCCCCGAAAAATTCAAATCCGTCATCAGACCCTTCATAAACCTGAACAAAATCTATGGTTGTGCCATTTCCAACACCGTAAACAGAAAGACCGTTCAATTCAGCATTTCCATCGATGGCACCACCGGCATATTCGATTCTTACATATTCTAAATTCCCTGAGTTATCGGTTGGAGCGTTACCGCCGAAGGCCAATGCACCCACTTCGGAAGTAGCAATGTCATCAGAGCCTTCAGGAGTTGAATTGATAGGAGCTCTTCCACACAAAATCAACCCTCCCCAATCACCCGATGACGGAGTTGTAGCATTGGAAGTTAAGATAATAGGCTCACTTGAAGAACCTATCGCATTAATTCGAGCACCTTGCTGAATTGCAATGTAGGCATTCACACCAATTGGCTCTGCCTTGATTGTCATGCCCCCAGGAATAGTCAATGTAGTTCCATCGGCCATTAAAACTGGTCCTGTGATAATGTATTCTATATCTGAGTCCAAGGTGAGATCCTCAGTATATAACCCATTTAGGTTAACTCTTGTTTCGGTCGGTGTTCCACCTCCTCCAGATGTGCTGGTCGTGGTGGTAACACTGTTGTCATTTATGATAATTTCCGAGGTATCGTCGCTTTCACAAGCCATGAATAATGTAGCGGCTATACCAAAAAGTAAAAACTTGTTTTTCATTTCGTTTAGTTTAAAAAAGTTAAAATTTATATGTAAGGGTCAGCCCAAGGTTAACCCCAAGATTATATGCTCTTATTGTAATGTCACCAATACCGGTTCCTTCTCTAACAAGGGTAACATCTGGATCCAAAATGTTCTTTGCAAAAAGGTTGGCTTCAAAGTGCTCTCCGAAGGAGTTCTTAAAAACAAAATTCAAGGTGGGAACTGCCTTTTCTACGATATTCCCAAGACTTCCTGATCCCAAAGAGAAAACCCGATCGGAGAAATAGGAAAACGCCACAGTTGCTTTTGGCATATAATTGCCAAATACGGGACTATAGTTGATATCGGTATTGATAATAAATGGCGATGCACCTTCCAACTCATCGGAAGTTCGGTCAAAAGTGGTTCCAAAGGTGTTTTCGGCACCTCCTGGGATATCTTTAAGGTCTTGCTCGGTATGTGTATACGCTGCATTTAACCCGATGGATACTATTGCATTGTCCTCAGCATCTGTGTAAAGATTTTTTCGTATTTCCAATTCCGCACCATAAATATTGGCTTGATTACCTGTTCTAAAGTAACGCTGAGTGCCGGTTGCGTCGGCCGCAACAACCCTGTTCACCGGATTTTTAATAGTCTTGGCAAAGGCAGCAATGGAAATTATTTCGCCACGTTCCAAAAACCACTCATATTTTATATCATAGTTGAAAATGTCAGAATAAGAAGGTCCATTTCCGTCTAGTCCACCCAAAAGATCAGGATTGCCGCCTATCCTTTGGGTAACCGATTCGTAAACAAATGGCGCAACTTCCTTAAATTCTGGAAAAGATGCTGTTTTACTGAACCCAAACCTTAGGTTTGAATTATCGTTCAATGCATAGCGCACATTTAAACTAGGCAAGAAAATGTTTTCATATACATTTCTGAAACCGGGGTCGTCCACTCTTATGTTGATTACGTCGTAACCCACTTTTTGGCTGTAAGACTCCAGTCGAACACCAGGAACGATTCCTAATTTTTCGCCTAGGGTAATTTCTGCGGCTGCATAAACAGCATGAATATTCAGATTGCCCTTATATGTGTTTTCGGGAAGACCTGGTCTGTTACGGTTGCCAATTTCATTGTTGATAGGATTCAGCACTAACAAATCCCATAACCCTTGGTCCGCTGGAATGTTAATATTGGTTACATTGAAAATGGAGTTGAAATTGTTTACATCTGTGATTGGAGTATTGTCCCTATCTTGGATTTCATATCCATAACGAATACTGTTGAACCTTCTTTCTTTTCTTCTACCGTTATATCCAAAATTGAATTTGACCTTTTCAGAAGCTTGATAACCTAGATTGAGAAAACTGTTTAGTTCGTCATCTTCAATGCTTTGGAAAAAACGCTGGTTGTCAAAAGGAATGTTGGTGTAGAAAACTGGATTTGTGGCAGTGTCATTATCCAAGACCAACTGATAGTTTTCCAAAGTGACCCTTTTTCTGTCTGGTTCATCAGAAAACACCTTGTTGAAACCTGTTCCCCAATCCAAAGAAAGCTTTTCATTAAATATGTGTTGGCCTGTTAATTGATGAACAAAGATCATATCCTGATTGAATTGCGCGTTCATCACATAAAACCCTTCGTCTGTGGTAATGATGGCGTCCCTGTTTGTTCCCTGTCCGTTTACACCATAAAATCCGACAGCATCGGAAGAACTATTTATGAAAAGTGAACTGTACTTCAGTTTATGTTCGTTGTTTATTTTATAGGTGACATTACCCAAGGCGGTGGTTGTGGTTTTATAGGCAAATTCCCTGACATTGGGAAAATCCACTTTTAAAACATTGGTAAAATCCCTAGCTGGGCCTTCCAAAAGTTCGTATCCGTTGCTAAAGCTCGCAGCTCCAAAAAAGCTCAACCTAGACTCATCGTTATTAAAGTTGAATGAAAACCCTCCCTCGATGGCGCCAGAAATATTAATTGGGTTCAATGCCTCTTGTGGATCCACTCCATGTGAAAGGACTATGGCAAAAGGATCATTACCATACCTATTATAAAAGCCAAAATTGCTGGGTCCTTCACTTCGAACAAAATTCTCTCCCGAAGCATTGCTGTTGACACCGCTTCCCAATGAAATTTCCCAATACCCATCTCCTGTATATTCTTTGGAGTCGATATTGACATTGCCAGCGGCAAAATCCCCATAAAATGAAGGACTGTAGGCTTTGCTTACCGATACATTTTCTATAATACTGGAAGAGAAAAGATCAAGATTGATATTTTTCTTGCTCACATCATTGGATGGAAGCGAAAGACCGTTCATAGTTGTATTTTGATAACGATCACCCAGTCCCCGAACATAAACATTGCTAGAACCTTGCTGCTTGGAGATTCCTGATATTTGCGCAACAGCGGAAGCAGCGTCATCAATACCCTTTAAGGTTAAAACTTCGGCACTAATGGCCTCTTGAATGACCAAAGCCTTTTTTTGCTGAAGCAAAAGTGCAATTTCCGAATCCTTGCGAGCAGATGTGGTCACAACAACCTCTTCCAGCCCAAAACTGCTAGCCCCCAATCCTGCATTTATTTCGGTTACTTTTCCGGCCTCGACCAGTACCCTGGGAATTTCCAAAGTCTCATATCCCAAAAAACTGATGACAAGGGTATATGACCCAGGTTCTACTTGCGAAATTTCGAATAAACCATCAAAATCTGATGTGGTCCCTATTGTGGTCCCCTTTAGTAAAATATTGGCAAATGCAAGAGGCTCATTGCTAAGTTCCTTATCGGTCAACTTACCAATTACACTACCGTTTTCTTGGGAGAAACCTATCAAGGTGAAAAAGAAAAAGACAAATTTCAGATATGTTTTCATTCGCTATGCAGTTCTATTTAATTTGAGGCAAAGAACGATACAGGTTGTAAAAGCGATGTTACGGACAGGTTAAGTGTTTATTTGAAAACTGTTACAATAATGTTAGCACATTAAATCAATGTTAAGCATTAACATGGTTATAGTATTATCTTTACATTTGGGCGACCAATAGTTAAAAATCAGCTATGGATACTAAGGATATTAAGATTCTACTTGTTGATGACGAGCCCGATATTTTGGAGATTGTGAGCTACAATCTTTCATCCGAAGGATATCAAGTATACACCGCCAAAAATGGTGTTGAGGGTGTGGCCAAAGCCAAAAAGAAAAACCCACATCTGATTATTTTGGATGTGATGATGCCGGAGATGGATGGCATAGAGGCATGCGAAATAATAAGAAATACACCTGGATTGGAAAGTACCATAATCACTTTTCTTACCGCACGAGGCGAGGATTATTCCCAAGTTGCCGGTTTCGATGCCGGAGCTGATGATTACATTACCAAACCAATCAAACCAAAGGTATTGGTGAGCAAAGTAAAAGCCTTGCTCAGAAGGTTGAAAGAAGATAAGAAAGATGCTGAAGAAATAGTGAAGGTGGGCAATATTGTGATCAATAGAGAAGAATATAAGATTATTAACGATGGCGAAGAGGTACTGCTTCCCAGAAAAGAATTTGAACTGTTATCGTTGCTTACTTCCAAACCGAACAAGGTTTTTAAAAGAGAGGTCATAATGGACAAGGTGTGGGGTAACGAAGTTGTTGTAGGAGGTCGTACAATCGATGTCCATATTAGAAAACTCAGGGAAAAAATTGGCGATCATCACTTTAAAACTGTAAAAGGTGTAGGGTACAAGTTTGTTTTGTAATGGCTGTACGGTTAAGGAAATCTTATAAGTTTGCCCTAAGGTCATCCTTGCTGATCACCATTGCCCTTACCACATTGCTTGCGCTTTTTCTCAATTCCAAAGATCAATTGGATTGGTTGGTTCTTGGTCTAGATGCGCTCATCACTTTTGCAGTTTGCTTTATCATTATCCAAATCAGGGTAGAGCGGTTCATATATAGAAGAGTAAAAAAAATATATGACGATGTCTCCCTTCTTGAATCCTCAACATTCTCTTCACAACATGTCACTACTGATATGAAAACCTTGATTCAAGAAATCGAAAGATTTGCAGAAGGCAAGAAAGTAGAAATCGACACCTTAAAAATTAGGGAAGAGTATCGAAAAGATTTCCTTGGCAATGTTTCCCACGAACTTAAAACACCCTTGTTTACCGTTCAGGGTTATATTCTAACCTTGCTTGATGGGGCGATGAACGATAAGAAAATTAGGGAAAAATACCTAAATAGGGCCAACAAGGGCGTAGAACGATTGATCTACATTGTAAAAGACCTTGATTTGATTACTAAGCTCGAAGTAGGGGAGCTCAAATTAGAGCGGGAGGATTTTGATATTATCGAATTGATTCAAAATGTATTTGAGCTGTTGGAAATGAAGGCCACCCAAAAAGATATAATGCTCACTTTCGATATGGAATATGAACCTATCTATGTCAACGCCGATAGGGAAAAAATTCAGCAGCTACTAAGTAATCTATTGGTGAATTCCATAAAATATGGGCATCCAAATGGAACAACTGAGGTAAGCGTTGAAAATTTGATCAAGAACAAGGTTATTATCAGAATCACTGATAATGGGTATGGAATACCCAAACAACATATTCCTAGACTTTTTGAACGATTTTTTAGGGTTGATCAAAGTGGAAGTCGTAGTGAGGGAGGCTCTGGATTGGGACTTTCAATTGTAAAACATATTATTGAGGCCCATGATGAAAAGATTTATGTGGAAAGTGAAGAGGGCGTAGGCTCCGAATTCTCATTTACTCTGGAAAAGGGCGTAAATAGTTCTTCATAAAAACAATGTCAAAATTGCTTCCGGATTTCATTAGTTTTGCCAAAACATTAAGTTTTAGCTCAGAATAAAAAACAGTAGTGGGAAGCAAGAACAAACTGAAGAGATTTAAGGAAAACGAAACATTTTCCAATGTAGTTCAACCAAAAAGAGAGGAAATTTTTGAAGGATTTGAACTTAAAGGAAAATGGAACGAGTTTTTCAAAAACGATTGCCCCATTGTTTTGGAATTGGGTTGTGGTAAAGGAGAATATACCATTGGACTCGCGCAACGAAATCCAGAGAAAAACTTTATTGGTATTGACATCAAAGGAGCACGGTTTTGGCGAGGTGCCAAGTCGGCTCAAGAAGAAAAACTAGAAAATGTTGCCTTTTTGCGTACTCAAATTGAATTGATTGATAATCTTTTTGATGAAAGTGAGATAGATGAGATTTGGATAACTTTCCCCGACCCACAGATCAAATACAAACGAACCAAACATCGATTAACCAATCCTGTATTTCTAAAGAAATACAAACACATCCTAAAACCAGAGGGAGTAGTTCACCTTAAAACAGATAGTGAGTTCATGCACGGGTACACCCTTGGGCTTTTACAAGGGCAAGGGGATGAAATATTGTATTCCAATCACGATGTATATAAAAATGCGGGAAGTCCATCCGAAGTTTTGGAAATCCAGACATTTTATGAAAATCAGTATCTTGAACAAGGAAAACCAATTACCTATATCCAGTTTAGGATAAACTAACCAATGACGCATATACTTATACTTTTCTTCGCCACCTTTTCGGCTGCTTTTATGGCAACCGTACCTCCCGGTTTGCTAAATATGAATGCAGCTAAAACAAGTGTGGAAAAAGGAAAACTGAACGGCATTATTTTCAGCTTGGGGGTTTCGTCCATGATTATGGTTCAAGCGTATATTTCTGTGCTTATTTCCAAGTTTTTATATAGAAACCCTGAGGTGATCGATATCCTTCTAAAAATAGCTTTGGGAGTTTTTGCTTTTTTTGCCATCTATTTCTTTGTCAACGCAAAACGGAATAAGAAACAAACCATAAAAGAAGTTAAGGTCAGTAAAAAGAACAGCTTTTTTAAAGGAATGTTGTTGGCCGCGGTCAACCTGCTTACCATACCCTATTATAGTGGACTGAATGCAATGTGGAACGAAGCGGGGTGGATTAAATTTGAAGCTTGGGACATCACCACCTTCGTGTTGGCAGCAGGTGCGGGAACCTTTTCCGTACTATACCTTTACACCTTCTATTTTAATAAGCTCGAGACCAAGACCAATCGATTTTCGAAAAATTCCAATTACATTTTAAGTGCTTTGATGTTGGTGCTGCTTGTCATTACATTGATTCGTATTTTCTACAAATAATATGGAAGAGAAAAACTTTTTTGATAAGGTCTACGAAGTGGCCAGACTGATTCCATATGGAAAAGTGACCTCCTATGGGGCCATTGCCAAATACTTGGGAGCTGCGCGTAGCGCAAGAATGGTAGGCTGGGCCATGAATAATTCTTCCGCCAAGGATGTCCCAGCCCATCGAGTTGTGAATAGAAAAGGAATATTGACAGGTAAACACCATTTTGATGGCACCAGTTTAATGCAACAATTACTTGAAAACGAAGGTGTAGAGATTCAAGATAATCAAATTGTCGATTTGCAAAAGTATTTTTGGGACCCTGGGAAAGAACTACTCTGAAGGGAACAATAAACAATGTTCAATGAACAATTTACAATGGGCAGCCCTTCGTCCAAAACCTTTAACCTTTTACCCAACCTCTCATCACCCTTTTACCTAAGACCCCTCACCTTTCAACAATAGCCTTACCCAATCCCACCATCTTCATTTTCAATCACCAAACTTCTTAATATAAGGGTCAAGCCGTATCTTTGTAATTTAGAATAAGTTTAAACGACTGCAAACAAAACAGGATTGATGAAGCTGAACAAGGCAGATATTCTTAAAGCATTGGAAAACATTTCCGCTCCCGGAGAAGGCCAGAATTTGGTAGAGAGTGGTGCGGTTACCAACGTACAGGTGTTCGGAGATGAAGTTGAGGTAGATGTGACCATTAAAAACCCAAGTCTTCAAGCTAGAAAGAAAACAGAGGTTGAGATTTTAAAAATTATCCATAGAGAAGTTTATGAAAAGGCCAAGATAAAGATCAATCTAAAGGTTGATGCTCCCGCAAAGCCGAAGGTCAATCAAATAAAAGGGAACCCAATACCGGGAATCCAAAATATTATTGCCGTAGCCTCTGGTAAAGGAGGTGTGGGAAAATCCACTGTAACTGCTAATTTGGCGGTTACCTTGGCAAAAATGGGCTTTAAAGTAGGCTTGTTGGATACGGATATTTACGGGCCCTCCATGCCCATTATGTTCGATGTTGCATTGGAAAAACCATTGTCGGTCAATGTTAATGGCAAATCCAAAATGAAACCAGTGGAAAATTATGGTGTAAAGCTATTGTCCATTGGATTTTTCACTCAGCCCAACCAAGCGGTAATCTGGAGAGGACCTATGGCTTCCAAAGCGTTGAACCAGATGATTTTTGATGCCCATTGGGGAGAATTGGACTTTCTTTTATTGGATTTACCTCCAGGGACAGGAGATATTCACTTGAGCATAATGCAATCCCTGCCGGTTACAGGGGCTGTTGTGGTAAGCACTCCCCAAGAAATTGCATTGGCAGATGCAAGAAAAGGAGTTGCCATGTTCCAACAAGAAGCTATTAGCGTTCCCGTGTTGGGAATTGTGGAAAACATGGCCTACTTTACACCAGCAGAGCTGCCTAACAACAAATACCATATCTTTGGAAAGCATGGAGCTAAAAACTTGGCAGACGACTTGGACATACCATTTTTGGGAGAAATCCCATTAGTGCAGAGCATTCGCGAAGCAGGAGATATAGGTAGACCAGCAGCACTGCAAACCGCCACTCCGATTGAAGAGGCATTTGAAGAATTGACCAAGAACATAGTTCAAGAATTGGTAAAAAGAAATACAGATCTACCACCTACCGAAGCAATAAAAATTACAACAATGGCAGGTTGTGCTGCCGTTAAAAAGAAATGAGCATGACATCAGAAGAGATTAAAAACAATGTTGAAAAAGCTTTGGATGAAATAAGACCATTTCTGCAAAGTGATGGCGGAGATATTTCGTTGATTTCGATAGATAATGGTAGTTCCGTAAAAGTAAAACTCGAAGGAAACTGCATTGGATGCAGTGTAAACCAGATGACTTTAAAAAGTGGTGTTGAGATGACCATTAAAAAGTACGTGCCTCAGATTGAAGAAGTCATTAATGTAAGTTAGGCTGATAAAAATCATAAATCCTTCCCACTACAAATCTTAAGTTGCGCGGATATCCAAAAACGATTCTGAATGATTAAAACCGATATTTTGATTATTGGAGCGGGACCTACGGGTCTTTTTGCCGTTTTTGAGGCAGGTCTGCTACAATTAAAGTGTCATTTAATAGATGCTTTACCGCAACCCGGAGGACAGTGTTCCGAAATATATCCCAAGAAACCCATATACGATATTCCAGGTTTTCCAGAAGTGCTGGCAGGTGAACTGGTAGACAACTTAATGGAACAAATTAAACCGTTCCAGCCTGGTTTTACTTTAGGGGAGCGCGCAGAAAAAATTGAGAAGTTGGAAGATGGCACTTTTGTGGTTACCACAAACAAAGGAACAAAGCATAATGCTCCAATTATTGCTATTGCAGGCGGACTTGGTAGTTTTGAACCAAGAAAACCTTTGTTGGACAACCTTTCCAAGTTTGAGGACAAAGGAGTAGCCTACATGATCAAAGAACCTGAAGTTTATCGAGATAAAAAGGTGTTGATTGCAGGTGGTGGCGATTCAGCTTTGGACTGGTCCATATTTTTAGCGGAGATAGCTTCAGAGGTAACCTTGGTACACCGTCGTAACGAGTTCAGAGGAGCTTTGGACTCCGTGGAAAAAGTGCAGCAGTTAAAAAATCAAGGAAAGATTAATTTGATAACCCCTGCTGAGGTAATTGACTTGCAGGGTGAGGATAAGCTTGAAAAGATAATTGTTAGGAAAACAGATAATTCAGAAGAAATTGATCTAGAGGCAGACAATTTTATTCCTCTTTTTGGACTTTCCCCTAAATTGGGCCCGATTTCAGAATGGGGATTGGAAATTGAAAAAAATGCCATCAAAGTGGATAACACTTTGGATTATCAAACCAATATTCCGGGTATTTATGCCATAGGTGATGTGAATACCTATCCGGGCAAGCTAAAATTGATTTTATGTGGTTTCCATGAAGCTACTTTGATGTGTCAAAGTGCCTATCAACGAATCTATCCAGATAAAAAATATGTAATGAAGTATACCACGGTTGGTGGAGTTATTGGTTTTGATGGCAGTAAAAAAGAAGCACCAAAAGCTGTGGTAAAAACAATTGAATAAATATTAATCGGCGTTATGCTGAGCCTGTTGAAGTACACGGCAAATGTGAATTATGAGTGACATCAAACTAAAAATAGTTGACCGCGATGGCGTACTCCACGAAGTGGACGCACCAACGGATATGAATATGAACCTTATGGAAGTGGTCCGTTCTTATGAATTGGCACCTGAGGGAACAATTGGCATTTGTGGTGGAATGGCCATGTGCGCTTCCTGCCAATGTTATGTAAAATCTGGACACGAGCTTCCCGAAAAGTCAGATGATGAGGAAGCCATGTTGGCCGAGGCCTTTTATGTAGAGGATAACAGCCGATTGGGATGTCAATTGCACATTACACCTGAGCTTGAAGGCTTAGAGGTTGAGTTGGCTCCTGAAGAAGCTTAGATTCTCGCCTGATACGTAAACAGATTATAATACCTTCCTTCGGAAGCGATTAACTCTTCATGGGTGCCTTGCTCGGCTATCCTGCCATTCTCGATTACTAAAATCTGGTCTGCTTTTCTAATAGTACTCAATCGGTGGGCAATCACAAAAGTTGTTCTTCCCTTAGTAAGTTCAGCTAAACTTTTCTGGATCAATGCTTCGGACTCCGTGTCCAAACTTGAAGTGGCCTCATCCAAAATCAATATTCTTGGATCCGCCAAAACCGCCCTTGCTATTGCAATTCGTTGACGTTGTCCACCAGATAATTTTACCCCTCTTTCGCCAATTAAAGTGTCCAATCCTTCATCAAATCGGTTGGTAAACTCATCTACGTAAGCAGCTTTTACAGCTTTTAGTAACTGGTCTTCAGAGGCATTGGGTCTAGGAAACTGGATATTTTCTTTTATGGTTCCCTCAAACAGAAAATCATCTTGTAGAACCACGCCCAAATGTTGCCGAAAGCTGTTGAGGTCAACTTTGGACATATCCTTCCCATCTATGGTGATGATGCCTGAATCAGGATTTAAAAAACTTGCTGCGAGACCGGCTATGGTGGATTTTCCTGAACCTGAACTTCCCACCAAAGCGATTACCTGCCCAGACTTCACCTTAAAACTGATATTGTGCAAAACTTCCTTATCCTCTTCATACGCAAATGAGACATTGGTGAAATTCATATCCCCATGAATGGATTTAAGCACATTGGTTCGCTCGGCTTCATTTGCCTCAGGGGTTATATTCATGAGCTCTTCCGTTCGGTCCAAACCGGCCAAGGCTTCGGTCAATTGACTTCCAATGTTGCTCATTTGAACAATTGGAGCTATCATTAGGCCCAACAACACGGTAAACTCCACAAATTCTCCAATTGTTAGATTTCCTTCTATGATTTTATAGCCGCCAAAACCCATAACACTTGTGGTGGCAACTCCCAATAAAAATGTGGATGAACTGGTCATAAAAGCGGTGGTGGTCAAACTCTTTTTTACATTTTGATATAAACGTTCAACCCCAGTTTCAAAAACTGCATGCTCTTGTTGCTCGGCATTGAATCCTTTAATGACTCTAATACCACCTAAAGTTTCAGTCAATCTACCCTTCACTTCAGCATTAATTTTTCCGCGATCTCTAAAAATTGGACGGATAATTTTAAAAGCCTTGAGGGCAATAATTGAAAAAATAATCAAGGGAATAAAAGTGAACAAGGTCATGAAAACGCTGATATCCAACAAAAGAATAACTGAAACCACTGCGGTGATGATTCCGCCTACCAGTTGAACCAAGCCGGTTCCGACAAGGTTTCGAACCCCCTCCACATCGGACATAATTCGCGATACAAGCGCTCCAGATTTTGTATTATCAAAAAACCGAATAGGCAGTGAAAGCACTTTTTTTTGTACTTGTGCCCGTAGCTCAGAAATTAGATACTGTGCCTGGACACTTAAAATTCGTGTCAACAAAAAAGAGGTCACCGCTTGGATAAAAATAGCCAGCATAACCCCAGCCACTAGAAATTTGAGCATACTGATATCCTTGTTAACAATAACATCATCAATAAGGTATTTTGAGGCAATTGGGGCAACAAAACTAGCCGCCTTGCTTATGGCAATCAAAAACAAACCGATAAAGACCAATTTTCTTTTGGGCCATATTATAGTTTTAAATGCAGTTAAGACGCTTACTTTTTTATCGGACATGAAAATTTTAAAAGGAGGTACAAGTTAGTTGAAATTATACGGACATAAAACCATTGATACTGTTTGTACATTGGTAGCCGAAGAACAGGGCAACATATTGTATATTTAATTTTTTCTGTTCAATATTTATAATGAAAAAGACACTTCTTGCTGTTCTTCTGATTGTAATTTCTTCCGTAAGCTTTGGGCAACAACGTTATCTGCTGTTGGAGGAAATCGTTACGGATAGTGCCCATATTTTTTCGACACAAGAATTGGAAGGACTCAAAGCAAAGCTTACCCAGTTTGAAACAGAAACCACAAACCAATTGGTGATTTTGACCATTGATGCTTTGGGCAATGAGACGATTGAAGAATATGCAAACGGCACGTTCAATCAAAATCAATTGGGTCAGAAGGATAAAGATAATGGCATTCTTATTCTGTTTTCCAAAAACGACAGGGAGGTACGTATTGAGGTGGGTTACGGTTTAGAACCCTATATCACGGATGCGGTTGCTTCTGGTATCATAAGAAACACCATGATTCCAGCATTCAAGGAGGATAATTATTTTGATGGATTGAACTTGGCCACTGATCAACTCATTGAATTTCTAAACAATCCAGAAGCGTTGGAAGAATTTAAAAATGAATTGGAGGCCGAGGGTGAAATGGGATGGGGTATCAGAATCTTTATTATCCTTTTCCTTTTGATTTTTGTGGCTGCCGGAGGTTTTATTTTTTACAGAACATACTCTGGCGTAATTGAAGCATTTCGCGGAATGATGATTGGAAAGCTAGGTGTCTTACAGGGCATTTTTATGATACTTTTTCAACTGATTCCCATTCTTTTTTCAATAGTTTTCATTGTAATGCCTTTGTTCTTTGCAGTCGAAATATTCGGTTTAGGCATCAATCTAGAAGATTACACATATTTGCTGGACGACGTTTCTTGGACTTATTACCTAGTTGCTGGTTTTTTGGTTTTTACCTTGGTGTTGGCCGCGGTGAAAATTCTGATCAAAGGCAAAGAGGGATTCAAGCTTTCGTTGCTCAAAAGTGATAGCACATATATGAGCAAAACCTTTTCTTCCGGGGGAAGTCATTCCTTTGGGTCAAGTTCTTCTGGTGGGAGCTCAAGTAGCTTTTCTGGTGGTGGCGGCAGTTCTGGCGGAGGTGGTGCCAGCGGTAGTTGGTAATGTTCCCTTCCAATTAGTAATTCAATGGCATTTGATGTATTTTAATCGTCTAAAACATACAAATGGATACCAAGGACTGTAATGGAAACATTCTTGAGGATGGAGACAATGTGCATGTTGTCAAAGATTTAAAAATCAAGGGAATGTCCAAGACCCTAAAAAGAGGGAATGTGATAAAAAATATTCGCTTAACAGGGAGTCCGCAAGAAGTTGAGTGTAGAATCGGAAAATCCCAAATTGTATTGAAGACCCAGTTTCTGAAAAAAGCATAAAACAATGAGAAGTTTACTGTTGATTGCGTTGTTCATTTTAGTGAACTGCACCCCAAAACCACAAACTGAAGTTGAAGAATGGCAAACCCAAGCGGAAAACGTTACCATCATACGGGACGACTTTGGAGTCCCACATATTTATGGAGAAACTGATGCCGATGCTGTTTTTGGCTTGTTATATGCGCAATGTGAAGATGATTTTAACCGGGTTGAACAAAACTACATTTGGGCCACTGGAAGATTGGCAGAAGTAGAAGGCGAAGCTGCACTTTACAGTGATCTTCGGGCTCAACTTTTTATGACCGAGAAAGAAGCAATTGCCAATTATGAGAAAAGCCCTGAATGGCTGAAAAAACTTTGTGATGCCTTTGCCGATGGTATCAATTACTATTTATATACACATCCAGAGGTAAAACCTAAACTGTTGACCCGATTTGAACCCTGGATGCCCATGTATTTTAGTGAAGGGAGTATTGGTGGGGATATTGAGCGCATATCAGTTGCCAAAATCAAGGCATTTTATGAAGGCGGAAGGGAACTTCCAGAAATGGAAGCACTCAAACAGGAAAAAGAAAAGGAAATGGCAGAGCCTCAAGGCTCAAACGGAATCGCTATTGCTGGAAAGTTAACCGAATCGGGAAACACCATGCTGTTGATAAATCCGCATACCTCTTTTTATTTTAGAGGAGAGGTGCATGTGGTCAGCGAAGAAGGGTTAAATGCTTATGGAGCTGTAACCTGGGGGCAATTTTTTGTGTACCAGGGTTTCAATGAAAAAACCGGTTGGATGCATACATCTACGTACACAGATGTTATGGATGAGTTCAAGGAAACTATCGTAAAAAATGGTGATAATCTTTTTTATCACTATGGAGAAGAACTAAGATTGGTTGGTTCTAAGGAGGTGGCCTTAAAGTATAAAAATGGAGATGGTGTGAAAGAAAAAACTTTCCCAATGTACCGCACCCATCATGGACCCATTACCCATTCAGTTGATGGTCAATGGACCGCTTCGGCCATGATGTGGGAACCAGTTAAAGCGTTGGAACAATCTTTCATTCGAACCAAACAAAGTGGATATGACGGCTTCCGAAAAATGATGGACATTCGAACCAATTCCTCAAACAATACGGTTTATGCCGATGCCGAGGGCAATATTGCCTATTTCCATGGAAATTTCATCCCAAAAAGGGATACAAATTTTGATTTTACCCAACCAGTCGATGGGAATAATCCCCTGACGGATTGGAAAGGATTGCACACGGTGGATGAAAATATTTTGGTATTGAACCCCGAAAATGGCTGGATTCAAAACTGCAATTCAACGCCTTATACCTCCGCTTCGGAAAATAGTCCTAAACGAGGTGATTATCCCAAATATATGTCCCGTGATGAAGAAAATTTTAGGGGAGTACATGCGATTGAGCTATTGAGTGCTAAAAGAGAAAAAGGATATAGTTTGGATAATTTAATTGCCTTGGCCCATGATCCCTATTTACCAGCCTTTAAAGTACTGATTCCGGGATTGATTAAAGCTTATGATCAAGCACCAATATCTAAACTTCAAGCACCAATCGAGGTGCTGCGAAATTGGGATTTTAAAACTTCCAAAGAATCTGTGGCGATGACTTTATCTCATTATTATGGTACTTTGTGTTTAATATATGAAAGTAAAGAAGATAGAAGTTTCAAAAGTCCGATGGAAAAGATTGTCTTTTACGGAAAAGAATCTCCCGATAAAGAAAAATTAATGCATTTTAGGCATGCCATTGAAAAACTTGAAGCAGATTTTGGCACTTGGCAGATGCCATGGGGGGAGGTAAATCGATACCAACGCTTAAATGGAGATATTCGCCAAGCTTTTGACGATTCCAAGCCCAGCATTCCAATCGGTTTTGCTAGTGGAAGATGGGGGGCATTGGCTGCATACGGTGCACGTTATAACAATGGAACCAAAAAAATCTATGGTACACGGGGCAACAGTTTTGTGGCTGCGGTGGAATTTGGCGATAAGGTCAAGGCCAAAACTATTTTAGCGGGTGGTCAAAGTGGAGACCCCAATTCGCCGCATTTTGATGACCAAATTCAAAAGTATGCCGATGTGCAATGGAAAGATGCTGCATTTTATAAGGAAGATGTGCTAAAGAGAGCTGTAAAAATGTACAAGCCAGGAGAATAGCTATTCTTTTTCTTTAACCACAATTAAGCTGGCCTTGGCGCCGGTTGAAAGATTCCATCGGTTGTTGTGAATTACTTGACCTTTATCATCAGCCACCACAACTTGGGCGGTATTCGGACCCGATGAACCTTGGTTCAGAGCTTCGAAATCAAGCCGGTTAAAGCCTTCTACCAAATCAATATTGATTCCTTTAAAAGTACCCGAAAGTAGAATGTTGGGTTCAATCACCATACCATTGAGATAGATTTTTACACGATCACCATCAACATATTCATGGTCTCGACAAACGATCCCGATAAATTTCGCGGTGGTTTTTATATCTCCCAAGTATTGATCACCGTGGTGTTCCTTAGAACCTTTTTTCTCTTTTTCTCCAACTTTGGGGTCAATCACCAAATCGTGTCCAGCCTGAAGTAATTGTTTGTCCGGTAACATTTTAACACCGGGTTTGTTACTGTTGGAGGTCAGATTTTCATCAATAACGGAAGGTATGCGAAGTGAAGTGCCTTGATTACTGGATTTAATATCCAAATCGTTCCGTTCCCCGATTTTCAGCGGGCGAGTGGTAGGAATATCCCCTTGAGCATGCAAAGTTGCAAGCCCAAAGACCAAACCAATTAACAACAGAACAAGACTTTTCATAGCAATTTGGTCGATAAGTTTATTTAAAGTTAACAAATACCTTGCCATCAACCTGATAAAGAGACGTTAAATCGCAAACTAGGCGGTAAAATTGTAACTTGAATCAGTAACGGTACATTACCAGTATTTTCAACGGATGAATTATGAAAAAAAGACAATTTTTAAAGCGTCTGGGGCAGGCTGCGATGGCAACAACGATTGTGCCCATAGCAAGCAGAAGTCAGAAAATAACCCATACTAATCAACCATATCCTAAAGGAGAAGGCAAAGATTTCTGGACTCGTATCCGACAAGATTTCGATTTAAAACCGGATTATATCAATCTGGAAAACGGTTACTATTGTATTTCTCCTAAACCAGTTATGGAAAAGCTGTACGCATTAACC
The DNA here is from genome assembly GCF_014698935.1 of Flagellimonas sp. S3867. Lineage (GTDB taxonomy): Bacteria > Bacteroidota > Bacteroidia > Flavobacteriales > Flavobacteriaceae > Flagellimonas. The sequence goes on along the minus strand of NZ_JACVMN010000002.1, from coordinate 260,540 downwards.
CAAATGGTGAACTACGAGGGGTCTTATTATATGAGGACATCCCAATGGGAAAACAAGGAAAAAGTTACGGCTAGATTGGCAAAGTTTGTTGGTTGCAATCCAAATTCACTTGCCATTACAAGGAATACTACGGAATCTTTGGACCTTATTATCGGTGGTTTTCCATGGAGGGAAGGAGATGAGGCCATATTTGCAAATCAGGATTATGGAGCCATGAAAGACCATTTTTACATGGTACGTGATCGTTATGGCGTTGTATGCAAGGAAGTTTCCATTCCTAACCACCCTAGATCAGATGAAGAAATCGTGGCCCTTTATGAATCAAAAATTACCCAAAGAACCAAATTATTAATGGTATGCCATATGATTAATATAACCGGTCATATTCTCCCTATTAGAAAAATTTGTGACATGGCACACAAGCATGGGGTAGAGGTAATGGTTGATGGTGCACATGCCATAGGCCATATTGACGTTAATATATCAGAACTGGACTGTGATTATTATGGGTCCAGTTTGCATAAGTGGTTGAATGCACCGCTTGGAGTTGGGTTATTGTATGTATCTCCAAAGAATATTCCCAACATATGGCCTTTGCTTGCAGAATATGGCAGAATGCCAAGAGATATTTTAAGACTCAATCATACCGGCACCAATCCAGTGCAAATTTATTTGGCCATTGAAGCGGCAATAGATTATTTGGAAAACATTGGAATACAAAAAAAGGAAAAACGCCTGCGTTTTTTGCAAAAATATTGGAGTGATAAACTAAGGGATGTACCAAATATTGTGGTTAACACACCAATTCAGCCAGAAAGATCATGCGGTATAGCCAATGTTGGAATTGCACATATGCCACCTAAATTACTGGCAGAAACATTATTGGATGAATTTGGCATTTGGACAGTGGCCATTGATGGATTCAATGTACACGGATGCCGCATTACGCCCAATATTTATACCACCACAAAAGAGCTGGATGTTTTTGTAGAAGCTATGAAAACTTTGGCCACGCGAAAATAATCGAAGATTAGGAGGTGTAATCAGATAGTTTTTCTGGACCCTCCAGTAAAACCCTTACAATTTGAAGTGTACCGTCCACTTTAGTGGCAATTTGCCATTTGATCAAGGAAATTTCACCCTTTTCAATCTCAATTCCAGTAATACTTCGTGGATGTACACAACTTCCATCATTAAAAAATGGAATTTGACCTGGCTCAGGGAATCGAGGTCTATGGGTGTGCCCTGCAATGGTAATTCTTAAGTTGTTTTTTAGAATCCAGCGTTTGATACGTTTTTCAATTCGAATAAGCTCTTTATAATTTTTGGCAGGGCTGGTTGGATCGGCAATACCGACAACTTGAAGAGGTTTCCAAAGAATTCGCACCAAAAAACGACCTATTCGCCAGCAAACATAATTCCACCAATCCGCTTGGTGCCCATGGGTACAGAATATTTCTTGTTGGGTTTGGGTATGCTTTAAAATTAGGGATTCATGATAGTTTATTCCTTCAAAAAGCTCTTTGTCCTTATCCTCAATAGGCTCAAAATAGCTAGATAAGTGCTTGTCCACATACGATTTTTGACTGTAGACCATATCGTGGTTGCCCCAGACCATATGGAGTCGATTTTCCAAATGGAATTGTCGCAGCAGTTGGTACACATTTTTATGAGCTTCAAAAATCGACTCGAAATGCAGATTCTCCCAAAGTTCATCACCATCACCGAGTTCGCAGTACTGAAATCCTTCGCGATAGTAATGGTTCAATGCATGAAAATAAATATTCCGATTATTGGCAAAATCATCGGCAAAACTGTTATCACCTCGATGGCAGTCACTGAAGAAAATAAATCTCGAATCATCATCAAAATAGATGGTTTTCGCCTTCTCGTAAGCTCGGTCTAACCTAAAATTGGAGGACATGCAACAAATTTCTTTAAATATCCAAAAAAAGTGAACAATTCCATAAGGATTACTTTAACAACTGGCATTTTTTCTTTTTGTAACTTTACAGGCTAAACCTCGACTTATATTGTATGGAGCAGAATTACCAGGCAGAGAGTCCCATGTTGCATCTGGTTAGTTTCAACAAACTGTTGCAACACTACGACGAGCAACTTAAAAGCAAGGACAAGTATTTGGCAGAAAGGGCCAAATATATTCTTGATACACAAGCGCCGTATCCGGAGTTAAGAGAAGGTTTTGACGATTTTGAGCTTTTAAAGAAGCACAAGGACGTAATAAGTGTTATCCTGGCGGATACGTTTTCCCCAGTACTTACCAAAAATGAGATTAAAACAGCATCAACACCTTTTGAAAGCTTGGTGTTTAATTCCTCTGAGCGATTTCAGAATATTTTAAAAGATGCAGGTGAAGGATTTGAGCTCCAGATTCGGAATCTTCCGCAGAATGTGGATTACATTATGAGATGTACCGTGGTATTGGCTTTTTACTACGGGTTTAAGATGGACTTTAGAAGACCTTTGTTTTATGATATACCTGATGCCAATGGGGTAATGCGCCATTACCGTATTCTGTATAATGCAGATTTTATGGAGATTGTACCTACCAAAAAGGCAAAGGAACTTTCACAGGCCGATGTTGATGAACTATTGGAAAATTTTGACAATGTTGATCTGTGGAAAGAAAAAATCCCACCAAACAGCTTCATCTCTAAAGGATTTGTGATTTCGAACATGTTCGATGTAACAGCCGAACATTCCATTTCTGAAATTAAATCCACATTGATTGGCAGCAACAAAAGGGCAAATGAAAACTTCATGGATAGTTTTCAGGAAACCTTTAGATCACTCTTCAACCTAAGAAAAATAAATGTAGGCTTTGCTGGATATGATTCTGGAACCAATAGATTTCTTAAAATCTACGGTAAAGGAATAGAAAGTTATATTCTCAAAGGCAAGGAAATGGAATCTTGCGACAGGATGCTCTGTAGTTATTCTTCTGATAAACTCTTAAAGGAAAACAACTATTTTGCCATTTCCAATGTAGAAAAGTACTATAAGAAATCAAATGGGGAGCAACCTTATAAAAATTTACATGAGCAAGGCATAAAAAGTGCCATATTGGCCCCAATAGCCAGTGATGGTAATCTGTTAGGTGTTTTAGAACTGGTTTCGACCACGGAGAATGAACTCAATAGTGTCAATGCCAACAAGCTGGAAGATGTAATGCCATTCATTATTTCTGCCGTGATTCGATCTATAGAAGAAGAGGAAAATTTGGTTGATGCCATTATTCAGCATGAGTGCACTACCGTACACTCCTCTGTCTATTGGAAGTTTCAGGAAGAAGCCAAACGTTTTATGGGCGATGAGCTTGTAGGAAATCAGCCGGTTTTTAAAGAGATTGTTTTCAAGGATGTATATCCGCTTTACGGTCAAATTGATATCAAGGAATCCTCAAAACAAAGAAATCTGTCCATTCAGCGTGATTTAATGATTCAACTCTCCGAAATCAACGGAGTTTTGATTGAGGCGTTCAAAAAATTCAAGCTACCTATTTATGAGGAGCTTATGTTTAGGGTGAACACCTATCTTGACGAAGTAAAAGAGGCATTGTACACACATACAGAACAGGCCATTTTTGATTTTGTAAAAGAAGAAATAGCTCCGGTATTTAAGCACCTAAAAAGCGAAAACAAGAAGTTGGCGACGTTGGTTGACACCTATGAAGAGCGGATAGACGAAGGAACAGAATCTTATTATGATCATCGTAGAAATTACGATAACAGTGTAATGGAAGCCAACATGGAGCTAGCAGCTTTGTTGGACAAAAAACAGGTTGAGGCCCAAGAGATGTTTCCGCATTATTTTGAACGTTACAAAACGGATGGGGTAGAGCATAATATGTACATTGGTAGTTCTATAGCTAACGATAGGAACTTCAATGAGCTTTATTTAAGCAACCTCCGGTTGTGGCAATTGCAGGTGATGTGCGATATGGAAAACAAATACTACGCCCTAAAACCTAAACTACCTGTAAAGTTAGATGTTGCATCGCTGATTTTGGTATACAGTACTTCGTTGTCCATTCGGTTTAGAATGGATGAAAAGCGATTTGATGTAGACGGTACTTACAATGCAAGATATGAGATTATCAAAAAACGTATCGACAAGTCCTACATTAAGGGCACCAATGAAAGATTGACCCAAAAAGGAAAATTGGCCATTGTGTACAGTCAGCGTAAAGATGAGAAGGAATATATGCGCTATATCAAATTCCTAAAGGCTAAAGGTTATTTTACCAACAATATCGAGATTGTTGAGCTGGAAGGATTGCAAGGCGTAACTGGATTAAAGGCTATTCGAGCCGAAATTCTCTATACCAAGGATAAGGACACCAAATCTGAGCGTACTTATACGTATGAAGATTTGATGGAAGAGCTTAAATCTTAGTTCTATAATCTACCTGTACCACCAAAAAAGTTGAACGCGATCGCGAAGGCGATTACGGATATTACTATTCCGATAATAAAAATGGTATAGGTAAGCCTAAGAATCTTATATTTTCTGTTCAGCACTAATCCTAAGAAGTACAAATCCTTTGTTAGGGAAGAATAAATGTATTGATTGTCCTTTACCAATTCTTTTATGGCCCATTCGTAATCACCAAGGCTCATTTTATGAAAATTTCCAAAGAACAGGAGATTTACCTTCTTGTTTTCCACATCTTGTTTGGTAAACTGCCCGCTTGTTACATTAGGCCTTGTGGCCAATACCGCCAAAACCATTGAAATTACACTAAAAGTGATGAAAATTCCCGTTGGCCAAATTAAATATTCATTGGATGGATTATCGAGCTTGGGAATAAGGTTGGATAAAGCGACCGAAATAATAATGGCATTTACCGAAAGCAGTATGTTGGCCTTGGTGTCTGCGATATCACTAAGGGTCAAATGGTTTTTTAAGGTAACTCTAAACAAGGTTTGGATACCCCTATCCGGACTTTCACTTTTGTATTTTGCTTTAAGCGCTTCTTTTTTGGCAATTTCCTTTTCCGTTTTTTTCTCTTTCACTAATTGTTTCAGATTACGCTCTTTGCCCTCTAGCCAGTTTTCCTTGGCATACGCTGTATAAAACTGATGTTCATTTCGGAACATTTTAATATTTGCGTCCCTCCACTCTTTGTTCGAATATTTGGCAATATTGAGCAGTTCCAATTCTTCCTTCAAAAAATCGGTGGTCTCCCAATAGCTTTTTTGGGCAAAATGCGAAGCATCGGCATCCCTAATAATTTCCTGATGCAAATTTTCTGGTTCATGATATCGTTCAGTGGCCATTATATTGGCACTTATTTCAGCAATACCTTTTGGGTCGTAGTTATTTTCTTCAAGAAAATTGCTCGCTATTTCGCAACTGGTCTCCTCATGGTTTTGGGTGCCTTTCGTGTAACCGGTATCATGGAACCATGCAGCCAGTAAAAGCCTTTCCTGCTCATCATCACTTAAATTATAAAAATTGAGTAATTCTTTAGTACTTTTAACTACGCGCTGGGTATGTCGCAAATTGTGGTATAAGAACTTTGGATCCAATTTATTTTCTAAAATTTCGGAGACAAAATGTTCAGCTTTTTCTAAAATTTCCGACATAACAGTACTTTGAATTCTCCAAAATACAAAATTTTGGAATCAACCTCCGAGATATGAAAAAACATTACTTGGTTATCCTTCTATTGGCCTTGGCAACTGGGTGCGCAACTTATGAAGCAAAGTATGCAACCCCATTCAATAAAACAGATGTTTCCAACAATAAAGAAATTGAACATACCTTCTATTTGATTGGTGATGCGGGGAAATCCCCAGTAGGCGATCTGAATTCTACACTAAAGCAATTTAAGGATCGATTGCAAAAAGCAAACAAGAATAGCACCGTGCTATTTTTGGGCGATAATATTTATCCGGCTGGATTCCCGAGTAAAAATGATGACCCCTCAGGTCATGCATTGGCCAAGAACCATTTGGATGCCCAATTAAGTACCGTAAAAGAATACAAAGGAAAAACGGTTTTTATTCCAGGAAACCATGATTGGTACAGCAATGGGCTTAAAGGGTTGGAGCGGCAGGAAAAGTATGTTCAAAAAGCATTGAATAGCAAAGATGTGTTTTTGCCAGACAATGGTTGTCCTTTGGAAAAGATTGAAGTGAGCGATAACATCCTGGTAATAGCCATTGATACAGAGTGGTATTTGACCAATTGGGATAGGCATCCAACGATGAATGATGATTGCGAAATCAAAGATCGGGGCAGACTTTTTGAAGAACTGGAAAGTTTGATTAAAAAAAATGTGGATAAGACCACGATCATAGCCATGCACCATCCCATGTTCACATATGGGTCACATGGCGGGTATTTTTCGTTTAAAGAGCATATGAATCCGAGCGGAAAAGGGTTTCCGTTGCCTGGTATTAGCTCATTGGCAAATTTGTTGCGGAAGACATCTGGAGCCTCAATTACCGATCTTCAGAATAAAATGTACAACTACTTAAAGAATAGGATAATCACATTATCTCAATATTCAGATAAGGTAGTTTTTGTTTCTGGGCATGAGCATTCATTACAATATATTGAAGAAAAAGGTATTCCGCAGATAGTGAGTGGTTCAGGTGCCAATACAGGGGCAACCCGCTTATTAAATGGCAGTAAATTTTCAACAGGAAAAACAGGTTACGCGGTGTTGAATGTTTTTACCGATGGGTCATCTGAGGTGGATTTCTATGGCGCTGGTGAAAATCCGGAAGAACTGTTGTACCAATCGCAAGTGATTCCGCCAGACACTTCTACCGAAAGCGTATCCTACACCAATGATTTTCCCGCATTTAAAGCAGCATCCATCTATACCGATGAAGAAATCGACAAAAGTGGATTTCACAAATGGCTTTGGGGAGAGCGATATAGAAAATACTATGCCACCAAAGTGAAAGCACCTACTGTGTTGCTCGATACCCTTTATGGTGGACTCTCCGTAGTGCGAAAAGGAGGTGGAAACCAATCCAATTCCTTGCGATTAAAAGATAAAGAGGGAAAGCAGTATGTAATGCGAGATTTACGCAAGAGTGCAGAACGCTATTTACAGGCCATTGCTTTTCAAGAACGATATGTTATTGGCCAATTCGATGATACTTCTATCGAAAAACTATTATTGGATTTGTACACTGGGGCCCATCCGTATGCTCCTTTTACAGTGGCAGAACTTTCTAATGCAGCGAAACTTTACCACACCAACCCAAAACTGTTTTACGTACCCAAACAATCGGTGTTAGGTGGTTTCAATGCTGATTTTGGTGGTGGATTGTACATGATCGAAGAACATGTTTCTGATGGACATTCTGATTTGGAAAGCTTTGGAAAGACCGAAAAGATTGAAAGCACTTATGATTTTATTCAGAAGTTGCGCAAGGACGAAAAATACAGGTTGGATGGTGAGACTTATGCCAGGGCGCGCCTGTTTGATATGTTGATAGGAGATTGGGATAGACACGTAGATCAATGGCGATGGGCTGAATTTGATGGCAAGGATGGAAAAAAAATCTACAAACCCATCCCCCGGGACAGAGATCAAGCCTATTCACTTTGGGGAGATGGTTTTATAATGGGATTTGGTTCACGGGCAGTACCCGCACTTCGAATTTTTGAAGGATTCCACGAAGATATCAAAAGTGTAAAAGGGTTTACCTCTTCACCACGAACTTTTGCCTTGGATATGGCCCTTCTGTCCGAAACGGATATGGAAACATGGGTGGAACAAGCCAAATTTCTTCAACAACATATTACAGAAGCCGTAATTGATGAGGCATTGTTGAACTTTCCTGAGGAAGTTCGGGATGAGACCATCGACAAAATAAAGAAGACCCTTTTGGCCAGAAAAAGAAACCTTGTAGGCACTGCCCAGGAGTATTTCGGGGTCATCAATAAATATAGTGTGGTCACCGGAACAGATAAGGACGATTACTTCAGTATAGTCTCAGCTCCAAATGGAGATTTGGAAGTTAGGGGCTATCGCATCAAAAACGGAGAAAAGGAAGATCTCTTTTTCAAGAAGATTTACAAGCCGGAATACACAAAAGAGGTTTGGGTATATGGCTTAGATGATGAGGACGTTTTTGAGGTAAACACCAAAACATCGAAAATTAAGGTGCGGATTGTTGGAGGGCAAAACAATGACATTTATAAAATCGATGAAAAGTCAAGAAAAGTGCATACCTATGACTTTAAGGCCAAAAAGAATACTTACGATGAAGCTTTTGGTGGAACCCTACATCAGATAAACGATTATGACACCAATACCTATGAGTTTCTTAAGATAAAGGCCAGCAACAACCAATTTCTACCTATTATAGGGTCCAATCCAGACGATGGTTTTAAGATAGGATTTACAAACACGTATACGTTCAATGGTTTTAGACAAAATCCGTTTACGCAACAGCACGTTATCAATGCAGCCTACTATTTTGCCACCAACGGTTTTGATGTGGGGTATAATGGGGAATTTGCAAATGTCTTCGAAGGCGTAAACTTGGAGCTGGATGCTAGGTTTACAAGTCCAAATTTTGCTGTCAATTTCTTTGGTTTTGGCAACGAAACCGAAAACAATGATGATGATGAGCCTCTAGGGCTCGATTTCAATAGGGTTAGGTTAAGAACAATAAAAATAGCACCCTCCTTGGTTTGGCGAGGATATTTAGGTTCTAAAGTAAGATTGGGTGTTTCCTATGAAGATATTGAGGTTGAAGAGACAGAAGATCGCTTCATCAACCAGTTTTATGTTCAAAATGGCGAAGAGAGCGAGCAGAGTTTCTTTGGTTTGGATGCCGAATACACTTATTCCAATTCGGACAATGAAGCGTTCCCAACCATGGGAATGAGTTTTTCATTGCATGGGGGTTACAAGATGAATTTAAATGATTCCGATAGGGCATTTGGGTATGTTATTCCCAGTCTGTCCATAGATCATAAATTATGTTCCAATGGAAAACTGGTTTTAGCGACCAAACTAAAAGGTCATATAAATATTGGTGATGATTTTGAGTTTTACCAAGGTGCGAATATTGGGGCAAACAATGGACTACGTGGGTTTAGATTTGAACGTTTTACAGGGAAATCCGCTTTCTACCAAAATACGGATCTTCGCTTAAGTTTTAGAAACAGACAAACTGGATTACTGCCGGTAACTCCTGGAATTTATGGAGGTTTTGATTATGGGCGGGTATGGTTTCCAGGAGATGATTCTGATAAATGGCACAACTCCGTAGGAGGAGGTTTCTTTTTAAATGGAGCCGATGTCCTTTCCGCAAACTTTGGGCTGTTCAGCAGCGCTGACGGAATGCGTTTTGCCTTTGGGGTTGGATTTGGGTTTTAGGCTGAAAATAATGTCATCCTGAGCCTGTCGAAGGAAACAAGAAGAAATCATTTCATGTTTGTGAATTTATATGTTGGATCTATAAATTTACTATTGAATCTTAGGCTAAATTTCCCGAACTTCACTTATCGTAGGATATAAATCATTAAAACGAATTCATATCCTCTTAGTTGGCAACAATTATGAAAAAACCTCTAATAAAGTCGATTTCAGAGCACATTGAATTGAATTCGGAAGAGCAAAATCTAATTGAAAGTTTTTGGACAGAAAAAACGCTTAAAAAAGGAGAATACTTGTTAAGAAATGGAGAAATTTGCAGAACTGACAATTTTGTAGTTAGTGGAACTTTAAAAGCTTTTTACATAAATTCTAAAACAGGCAAAGAAGAAATACTCTATTTTGCAATTGAAAATTGGTGGGCAACAGATATTGATAGCTTTCAGAAACAAAAACCTTCAATTTATAACATTCAAGCAATTGAGCAAACTGAATTATTACAAATTCGTTACGATTCTTTTCAAGAAATGTTAAAACAAATCCCCAAGCTTGAACGCTTTTTCAGAATCATACTTGAAAAGTATTTAGGAAGTTTACAAAAAAGAATAATAGAAGATAATGTACTAGATGCAGAACAACGATATGCGAATTTTATAGAAAATTACCCAAAAATAACTGATAAAGTACCACAATACTTAATCGCTTCATATTTAGGTATTACTGCTGAGTTTTTAAGTAGAATTCGTAAAAAATATAAGTCATCTTAAACTAGGTCAATATTTATCTGCATTACGATAACGAACTTTGTGTCATCATTCAAAATTAAAAAAAATGAACAAAGTACTTATCATTAACTCAAGTGTACGAAATGAAAAATCGCACAGTCGAGAATTAACAAAACTGTTTCTAAAAAACTGGAAAAATAAAAATCCAAAAGACACATTTTCCTTTCGAGAAGTCGGACTAGAAGAAATTCCTGCCATAAATGAAAAATGGATTTCAAGTGCGTTTGTTAACCCCAAAGACAGAACAAAAGAAAATCAATCTGGCGTTGAATTTAGCGACATACTAATTAAAGAGTTTAAAGAGCATAATATATATGTTCTCGCAACACCAATGTACAATTGGTCAATTCCTAGTGGTTTAAAATCATATATTGACCAACTTATGCGAATAAATGAAACGTGGAAATTTCGTTCAGGAAAGCCAGATGGAGATTATGTAGGTCTTTTAAAAAATAAAAAAATGTTCATTCTATCAAGTCGAGGAGACACAGGTTATGGAGAAAATGAAAAAAATGAACATATGAACTTTCAAACAACTTACCTTAAATTTGTGTTCGGAATAATGGGAATAAAAGATGTTACTACAATTTCACTAGACAATGAAGAATTTGGAGGAGAAATATTTGAGAACTCAAAAAGAAAAATTCATCAAGAAATTGAACGAATATAAAAAACTGTTGCCAACAAAGTGTATAAGTAATAAGGGTTAAGTGCCAAACCCAAAGTTATTACGTATTTGGCTAAGTGCTAATCCGAAAATTGTCATATATTTATTCCCTTACTACTCATACGCAAACCGATAAGTGTGCCTAAATAGCATATCTTCTTTTCATCACCAATTACTCCCTTGTGATTGTTCCAAATAGGGTTGATAAATGTCTTAACGTAAGGAGCGGTTTAAACCTATTTATCAAGATTATAGGAATATAAATTCCTTCCCTTAGTCTGTGATTGTTCGTCTGCAATCAAAAGGGTAGTGTCATCCAAAAAACAAATAGATTCTTGCTGTGTTCTATGCTTAACATCTATGATTTGCTGGGTCCCTTTTGTAAAATCGTCTCCAATAAAATCAGAAAACAACCAAATATATCCTGAGCCTAGTAATGCGATTTTTTTACCGTCAGGTGAAATATCGGCAGAAGTAACAGAACAGAATTTTTGATTGGTGCATGTAGTAAATTCACCTACGAATTCTGCCTTATGAGAACCCTTTGCTGCAGGAATTTTATAGATCAAAGCCTTTCCAGTATACGGCCTTGTTCTGTTTTTGGTGATGAGGTATAGAAAATCATTATTGTAAAAAAAGGCTTCGCAATCAAATAGCAACTTAGATTTCTTAGGCGGGAATTTCTTTTGTTCCGGATAATGAAAAGCTATTTTTTCAGCCTCGATTTTATTACCAGGTTCATTATCAGGATTTGGAATTTTGTAAACAGAAAGATTCTCTCTGTCATTATTATTATTGCCGAAATTTCCAATATAAATGTTGCCCTTTTCATCTTTGGCCAAGTCTTCCCAATCATTGTTCTTGGCATTTTTTACCTTAAATTCTTTAGTTTGTTGCCCTTGTAGGTTAAGAGAATATATATGATCCTTGTTCCCATTGTCTTCTATTGCCCAAATGGTAGATGCATCAGTAGAAATCAAACCAGAAATCTCGCTTAAATGAGCGGGAATCTTGCCTTCGAATTTCAAATCGCCGTACCATGGTTTTTGCGCACATGCCTGTACAAATAAAAGAAGCACTATGGGTACTAGTCTATTCATTGCTTTCCTTTATTGGCATGTAAATTTCAGCCTTCCATTGAAGTGCGTTGCCGCCAAAGTTAGGATTGTTATAAAAGATTTCAACTGGGGTCGGTTCCACTTCAATATTATTGGCCTTGGCATAATCTAAAAGAGCATACCAAGCCCTGTCCGATGTAATGTAATTGCCATTGTATTCGGCTTTTAATGCCTTTTTGGAGAAAACACGCCGGTATTTAATTTCGGTGTTCATCGGTAAACTTTCGGAACGGATGATAGGTTGACCAAAATTATAATCGATACTGTCTTTTTCCATATTCCATTTGGTGACCTGAACCATTGGCGGTCCATCGAGTTGTACCTCGTTTTGCAGTAAAATATGGGTAATAAAGTTTAAATTTTTCATCATTCCACCCGCTTTTTGAAATTGGGTGACCTTTAATGGAATGTATGCCAAATACTTGGTTGGTAGATCTTCCTCTCCCACAATGGTAACTTTAAACTTGTTTGTGTGATCGTTTAGGTTCTCCATAAAATCAAGCACCGTCTTTCTAGAGCGCTTTTCAAAATCAGTATCAGAAAATGGTACTTTTATCTTGTTGGATAGGCTGTGGTTTTCATCACTAATGTTAACCTTGACATTGGATGTAGAATCTGTAGTCGCTTCTATTTCCCAATCATAAATGTGTATGGAATCGCCGAATTTAACCCTTTGGGTTAGATGGTAAATATTATTTCCTTCTTGTGATACGGGATTTATAGTATCCAAGGTTTGATCCCAAAGTTTAATGGTTTGGTTTATAGCTCCGGGGAAGGTCTTCGCCTCAAATCGTATGGTGTAATCCGATGGTTTAAGGAACAGATACCATAACAGGGCAATCATCAAAATTACCAATATGCTCAAAAGAACTTTTTTCATACTATTAAGCTTGATTTATAGGATTGAGAATTTTAATTCATATCAAGATTGTCCACGACAAATTTTCCCAAAGATCTTCCCTGATTTACACCAATTTCTACTGCGGCCCTATAGTGTATGCCTCCATACATTCTACTTATGGCGGCTTCATCTGCCGCTGCCTTGAACGATTTGAATGATCTAACCGGTAAGCCATAGGGTACTTCGGTATCATCATCAAAGGCAAAATTGTCACCGAAAACACTGGTCAAAGCCATTGCGGCAGCTCCCGATGCAACGCTATGCCCACTTGTATACTCCGGAAACGGAGGCGTTTGAAGCACCGGTTCCCAACTATCGTCAATATGTTCGTTGATCAAAGTTTCAGGACGGATAAGGTTACTTCGATATTTTTCATCCCAACAGCTAATAAAGGCATCGGCAATGGCAATAGAGGTTTTGGTATAGGCATATACGGTTTTGCCTAAATCAGCATTTGTTTTTTTGGCAGCTATTTTTGCAATACCAATCCAATGTGCTCCTGGCGTAATTTTTTTAGTGGCGAACATTAAGTGGCCCCGGGTTACAGAAACATAGGGGTTGCAATCCCAGAATTTGGCAATTTCTATTTCTTCAGATTCATCACCCTTGGCCGTAATCTCATTGCTTATGTTGTATACCTCAACTACCTCTTTGTAAAAATCGGAATCTTCCTCCATTGAAAATGGTGGCGGGGGCGATGGTTTAAACTGATTGGAAGAGTCGATGACAAAAGGTCTTATTTTGTTCCAGTGAGGCTCAATACCATCCATATAGGATGGTGGGGTAGGTTGCCATCTTGATGCATCTTCAGAATCTACCGTGAACTTGGGCATGGTTCGGGTTTGTTTGTAATTGTCCTTGTCCATCCATGCAGCAATATGGTCCGCTACTTTCAATCCATAGGCCTTGGAAGCTTCAAATTCAACAGGATTTTGCTCCTCCCATTTATGGTAAAGGCTATCTCGGTAGGTTTCAATCCTATCTTCTGAAAAAATCAGCCTTTTGTTCATATCGATATGAGCTATCAATGCAGCCAAATCCCAATTGATATTTTCTTCGCTATCAGGTTGGGGGATTGGGGACAGATCTGAGACCTGACCTTGTAATGAGTTATAATTGCCATCTTTTAATGCCAATATTTCGTAGGCAGCAACATTAGGATACGCATAGATACGACTTGCCACAGGAGGTGAAAAAATATCATGGATCATAACCTGGGTCACTTTGTCCACAGAACTGTGGTAATCCTCCGGAGTTATCACAATAGGTCCCGTTGTTTTTGAACAAGAGAAACAGGTAAGAGCGATAATCAGCAGTGTTCCTAAACTTTTTTTCATAACCAATTTATTTTATTTGTTGATTTGATATAGTTGGGCTTTTTCATTATTAAATATGGCAAGTAGGTACCTATTATCCTTAAAAGGAAGAATGGCCAGATGACGTATTGACTTCTGACTGAAATCTAGTCCTAGGCGATTGCCCAAAATTACATTATTTTCATTTTTAATCAATGCTCCAGGGAAGCTGTCAAATCTTCCGTGATATGGCTTTACTCCAAAATAGTTGCCGCCTGCCAATACTTCTACGCTACCATCATTGTCAAAGTCGTATGCCAGAAAATCCATTATGGGCGAAACCTGCAGTTCAAAAGAAAAGGGTATAAATTCAAAGGTACCACCTTCATTTTTTAAATAACCTGAACGAAGTTCAGTTACTGACAATACTTCTGCATTTTTGATGGTTTCAGCATCCAAAATTTCCTTGATTTCCTTACCGGCAAATGATGTATAACTATTGAATTTTTTTCTCAAGGATACCATTTGGGAGGCCAGATCGTCCAAATCGTGAATGGGATATTCTTTTCCATTCTTGTTTACTACTATAATAGTTTCCGTGCTCCCATTATCGTCAAAATCGGAAAAGTACATTTTTAAAGGATCCTGTTTTGAGGCTGTAAATTTTGAATTCTGTCCCCAATTGCCCAGCAAATAATCATCGTCACCATCTTGATCTATATCGAAGGGTTCTATGGTTTGCCATAATCCGTTTAAATCCATCGATATGGCTTCGGTAAAACTTCCGTTGGTATTTTTATAAAATTTTGGCGACATCCATTCCCCGATCACTATAAGGTCTTTGATGCCATCCGAATCAAAATCATGCCAAATGGCATCGGTAACCATTCCGGCAAGACTCGCTGCAAATTCATCGACAATTGAAAATGTTCCTTGTTCATTATTCAGCAAATAAGAGGTCGGTGATTCTCCGAACTTGGTGGTGACCATATGGTTTCCAATAAAAATGTCCATATCACCATCTTGATCATAATCGCAAGGTTTGATCACGCTGGCATTTTGAAAATATTCGGGGAGCTTGCTCTTAACGTATGTTGTGTCGTTTTGGATATAATAATTGTCAAGCAAAGGCCTGGATTGTCCAAAGAAATCGGCCCCTCCGTTTCCAGTAATTAAATCATTTTTTTGATCTCCGTTAAAATCAAAAATTGCGGCACTCACGGTTTCTTTAATTGAGTCTTGAACAATCTCCGGTATATTCGCCAAAACGAAGGTGGAATCTTGTTGAACAAAAACCCGTGATGGAACAAATTTGGACCCCCCAAGAAAAACATCTTCTTTCCCATCGTTATTTAAATCTCCAATGGCCAGAGCAGGACCACGATCAGAGGCTTTGTATGGGATCAATTTCTCTCGGTTAAAATCGATATAGTTGTCTTCCTTGTGCACAAAATCAATTCCTAATGCATTATCCACTTTATTGAAAATTGTTGGATTTTTGGCCTTTAAAGAGCCATAATCGAAAGGTTTGGTGTTTTCCGGTGAAATTGTCAAGGTTTGATTGGTAGTGATATCCTTGATGACCTGATAGGTGCTGTTTGGCCAAATCACTTTTAAAGAATCCAGCTTTTCAGCAGATCCAAAACCAAAGTGGATGATAGGTTCGCTGGAGGCCTGAAAACCTCTGCTCATATACAATTCTTTGAATTGTAATTTCCCGTTTGCGTAGGCGTATACTTTTGAGCCTATTCCAATTTTGTTGGGGTTGACATAGTCAAATCTAATTTTGAGGTAGTTGGATTTTCCATTGGTCTTGTTAATGTAAAGGGATGCGGTGCTATTTAAATTGGATGTGACAACATCGATATCCCCATCATTATCAAAATCTCCAAGTGCTGTGGCCCCAGATATTAAGGTGTCTTTAGAAATCCATTTTGATGACATGTCCTCAAATGCCAAATTTGGTTGGCCCTTGAACACATAATTGTGTGTTGCTCCCGTAGGCATCATATTCAGTGCATCTTGGTCTACCAATTTAGTGTTGTTGACCTTACTTTGTATTTGATCGCTGGATAAAAAGTTGATGAAATCCAGATCGTTTGGACGTTTAGGGATTCCGTTGGAGACGAAGATATCTTGTTCGCCATCCTGATCATAATCAGCAAAAAGGGCACTCCAACTCCAATCTGTAGCGGCAACACCACTCATTAGAGCGGTCTCCATATAATTTCCATCTTCTTGATTCACATAGAGCATATTACGCGTGAATTGATAATGGTAACCATATTGCTCAATTCGGAGCTTTTGGGTTTGGACATTGTCATCACCTTCAGAGGATTTCAATGGAATTTCATCTTCTGGAAGCATGTCCAAAGAAATCATGTCCGGAAGTCCATCATGGTTGATGTCTGCCACATCATTGCCCATGGAAAATCTACTACTGTGGCCAAAATGCTGTTTTAGCCTTTCACTAAAAGTGCCATCACCATTGTTCAGATAGTAATAATCATCTTCATGAAAATCATTCCCAACATAAATATCAGGATAGCCATCTTGATTGAAATCAGAAACCGCAACCCCAAGACCATAACCATTTATGCCGCCAAAAATGCCAGCTTCTTCACTTACTTCGATAAATTTTCCGTTGTCATTTCGCAATAGCTTGTCTCCGGTCTCATAGCTTCTTTTATGGCGAAGGTCAGCCTTTCCATAAGAATCTTGGGTATGCACGGCATGGTTGAGAAGGTATAGATCCAAATCACCATCAAGGTCATAGTCCAAAAAAGCTGCGGAAGAACTGTAAGAATCAAAATCCAGTCCATAATCAACAGAACTTTCGGTAAAGGTGACCTCTGAGTTATCACTTGAAGGACCATTATTAATATAAAGCTCGTTGTGCCCATTGAACCCATTAATGCCCACTACGGCACAGACATAAATATCAAGTAATCCATCGCCGTTAACATCGGCCATTACAGCCCCGGTGTTCCAAGTACTATTGCCTTCAACTCCTGCGGATGTTGATATATCTTCAAATTTGAGGTCTCCCTTGTTGAGGTACAATTTATTCTTTACTTGATTGCCCGAGAAGAAAATATCGGGGAGCTCATCTCCATTAACGTCACCTACGGCAACCCCTCCACCGTTATAAAAGTAGAGATAGTCCAAAATATTGAGCTCATCGGACTCTATAATCGTGTTTTCGAATGTGATGCCGGTTTTATTTGGCGATGGATTTTCGAACAGGGAACCGCCCTGTTTGCAACCCAACACCAAAATAAAAGCAATTAAAAGACCTGCAAATTTATTCATCCAACGCAAAAATCTTAGGTTTTTCATCATTAATCGCTGCTACCAAATATCTTTTGCCGTTTTGATCCTTGAACTGTTTAAGATGTTTTACTTCATCTCGAATCAAGAATCCACTTTCATCAAAACTCTGCCAATCAAAGCCCAATTTGCCATCGCCCAGAAGCACATTACCATAGCCTGCGTCCAATCGGGAAAACTGAGGTTTGAATTCAAAATTATTACCGGCCATTATCAAGTCCAAGTTCCCATCATTATTAATATCGGTACAGGTAATTCCGCAAATACAAGAAAGCTGAACACGACTTGGAAGTCTTTTGATTTTAAATTTGCCCTCTCCTTCATTTATAGCAATTAGAGATCCTGAGTAAGAGACCTCTTTAACAATGGAGCGGTCGATTATTTCTTTTGAAAAAAGTTCGTGAATGGTCCTTTTGGCATAATCCGAAGCTTTTAGGTTTTGTTTTTTCAGAGATACCAATTGCTCGGTCAATTCTTTTTTCTGGTGGATTGGATAATCACCTCCATCATAGTTTTGGGTGACAATCTGTTCAATGGTTCCGTTATCATCGAAATCGTTGATCCACATTTTCATTGGGTTCTCTTTTTTTGGAGTGTAATGAAGATTTTCTCCTTGGTTGCCCAATACTAGATCATAGTCTCCATCATTATCCAAATCTGCAGCCTCGACAGTATTCCACCAACCGTGAAGGCTGTCAAGGGATGATTTTACTTTGGAAATTCGCCGACCAGAATTCTTGTATATTTTGGGTGTGCCCCATTCTGAAACTGTTATGAGATCCTCTTTTTTGTCTCCATCAATATCAATCCAAAGGGAGTTAGTGACCATACCGGCATCTTTTAGGTCGTAACCTAATCTTTCCGTTACATTGGTAAATTCACCATTACCTTGATTTTCCAAAAACAGGTGATTCGGATCCAGCCCATATACCCCAACAATGCTTCTTGAGCCGATAAAAACATCGATATCTCCATCAGCATCAAAGTCGCTGGTGGATATGGTGGAAATGTTCTTGAAAGCAGAAGGTAGTGTTTGATCGGATTTTTGAAAGTTACCAGACCCATTGTTCAAATATAATCTTGGTCGGTATGTACGTTCCTTACCAACTTCGTTGCCACCTGAGCCAACAATAAGGTCCAAATCCCCGTCGCCATCCGCATCAAAGAAAGCTGCCGCCGTATCTTCATATGTACTGTCTTCTTGCAGTGCTCTTTGTGTTGTTTTGGATAATTTCCCCAGTCCCTGATGTGTATAAATTACTGCGGACTGACCTGAGGCTCCACCGACAAAAATATCTTCGTTTCCATCTCCATTGATGTCGCCTATGGCCAAGGAAGGACCTTCTTGAGAGGTTTTCTTGTAAATGAGGCCTTCATAATCGAAGTCACTATACGTATTTTCCTTATGTGAGGTCAGTGCATTATTTTGCAACTCTCGGATTAAGGTCTTTTTTGTTTCTTCATTTGCCAAAACATAGCCTTCTGTCGCATCTGATTGCTTGAAAGTCAATACCTGATTGGCTTCAACATTCGTAAGTTTTTGGGTTTTGTCATTGGGCCAAAGGATTCTTACGGAGTCAATCTTTTTGGCTTCACCTAATCCAATGGTCATGGTGTAATCCATGGAAGATTGGAACCCTCTGGATGGAATCAACTCTTGGTTTACGATATGATCATCATAATATAGGAATGCCGTGGTGCCCACTGCAAATGGATTGGAACCCTCACCTTCCAACTTTAGTTGAATATAGTTGTGATTTTTCTGCTCGTTGGTATTATTTCGGTAGATAAAGGTTTCGGTATTTACGTTGTTGATTACCAAATCTAAATCTCCATCGTTGTCAAGATCACCATATGCTGCCCCATTAGATCTTGTAGGAAGGTCAAAACCCCAATCTTTATTTGCCTTGTCAAAGGTGATATCTCCTTTGTTCCTATATGCATAATTGGGCTGTGGTTTTATGGGCATTTTATTGATGATGGAGTCAATGGATTCTTTACGACCTGTAAGTGCCATTTTTTGGATAATTTCATTGGCAAAAAAGTCAACAAAGTCCAAATCGGTTAGATCATGGTTGATTCCATTGGTGATAAAAATATCACGGAGTCCGTCGTTGTCCATATCAAAAAGTAGACCTGCCCAACTCCAATCGGTTGCATCAACACCGCTGTAATAAGCTACTTCTGAGAATGAACCATTCCCATTGTTAAGTTGTAGGGTATTTTGAATGTACTGTTGGTAGAAATCTTTGCTTCGTTTTAACTCATAGATGTTATATCCTTCAAATTCCATAACCGATTTTACCCTTTGATCGGGCTCGGGAAGCATATCAGTGATAAAAATGTCGTTATGACCATCGTTATTGATATCTGCAATATCGATTCCCATTGCGGAAAGGCTCAAATGTTGGGTATAATCCTTTATTTCTTCTCTAAATGTACCATCTTGATTGTTGATGTAGAGGTAGTCTCTTTCATAGAAATCGTTGGATACGTAAATATCAGGATATAAATCTTTGTTGATGTCGGTGACCAAAACCCCTAAACCGAATCCAATCAGGCTTCCATAAATTCCGGCTTCTTCGCTTACATCTACATATTTGCCATTGTCGTTTCTCAAGAGCATATCGCCAACACCTCTGAAAATATGAGGTACACCCTCCCAATCTTGAGCCCTTACTTCACGCTGCTCTGCATAGCCCAAGCTGCTGACGGGAATGTTGCTGTTATTGAGAATATAGGCATCTAAATCTCCATCTTTATCATAATCGAAAAAAGAGGCATGGGTAGAAAAACCAGTTTCAGCCAGATTATATTCACTGGCTTTTTCTGTAAAGGTCAAATCTCCATTATTGATATAGAGATCATTGTCATGATTGTTGCCTTCTAAATTCCCTGCATTGCTTACATAAATATCCAAAAGACCGTCTGCATTTACATCTACCATAACCACTCCGGTGGACCAGGGCTTATTTCCCGTAACTCCTGCTTTTTCAGAAATATCGTCGAATTGAAGATTGCCCTTGTTCACATACAGTTTATTGGGTTCCATATTGCCCGTTAGATAAATATCTGGCAACCCATCGTTATTAATGTCGCCAATGGCAACACCGCCGCCATTATAAAAATTTCTATACTTGAAAATGTTGAAATTCTTCTGATTTTCGACCTTGTTCACAAAATCAACCCCTGTTTGTGCCGATGGCATAAGGGTAAACAGGGTCTCTGATTTTTCATTGGAATCTGTTTCCTTTTCTTTTGAGTTGCACGAGCCTAGTAGTAACAACAAACAAAATATCTTCAAAATAGGTGTTCTCATTTCTTCATTGATTTTTGACCAAAAAAATAGGTGAATCGTTATTGCGTCCGGCAACGTAAGACGGCTTGCCGGCTATAGTAATTTTTTTCAAAGTTCTAATGGCTCCAAAAACGTGGAAACCATCATTTTTCACCAGGTTAAAACCCCCGGTTGTGTCGTTTTGTAAAATTAGTCCATGAAAAGCGTCCAATCTACCCAACTGGGTGCTTATTTCATAATTATTCCCTACAATTAACAAATCCAGATAACCGTCTTCATTCAAATCATCCGTTTCAAAGTCGTAAATGGGCGACGCTTGGGCCATTTTAGGCAACTCTCTTTTGGTAAAGTTTCCATGTCCATTGTTCTCAAAAAATACGCTTCCCAGTTCTACTACGGATTTCTTTGCTGCCATGTCCAACTTCACCTTACCGAACAAATCTTGAACGGATGCGGCGGCAAAATCTTTGTAGGATAGATAGTTTTTGTTTAAGAAAGGCATTTGTTTTGCAAGTTCATCTTTAGATGCAAAAGGAGTTTCTGTGTTTTTGTGATAATGAGTGATCACAGGCTCTTCGGAACCATTGTCATCAAAATCAGCTAAATAGAGTGTAATCGGGTGTTCTTGGGAAGCCTTAAATTTACTGTTGTGGCCCCAATTACCACAAACTAGGTCCAAATCTCCGTCTTTGTCCATGTCGGCTAATTCTACGGTATTCCACCACCCTTCGGTGTTTTGCAGGCCATTATTTTTTTGAAGCTTAAACTGGTTACCATCATTTAAGAATATAGACACCGACATCCAGTGACCCACAACAATCAGATCTTCATATCCATTGGCATCGATATCGATGGACACCGCATCTTTTATATTTCCGAAAAGTGACAATTCGGGGATAATTTCTTGGGTGCGTTCTGCAAAATTTCCTTTGCCGTCGTTGCTGAACAAATATTGCGCTGGTGTTTTTCCATATTGACCGGGGACCTGATCGGACACAATTATTACATCTTGATCACCATCTTGATCAAAATCTATTGGCAATACCTTGGAAGCATTGACCTCAATTCCATCGAACTGGTTTTCAGCAAGTTTAAAAACACCGTTGTGGTTCAGGTATAATCGCGGTTGTAATGGTTTTCCGCTTTTAAATTCATTGCCTCCACTAACCACAATTAGATCTTGGAAAGGATCCCCATTTGCATTAAAAAATAGATGGGATGTGTCCTCATTCGCTGCACTTTCTTGAAAAAGTTCTACTTGTTGCAAATGAAATTGACCGTCTTCTTCTTGAACATACAACTCAGAGCTTTGGGTTTTGGCTCCGCTGATCAAAAAATCATCCAGACCATCATTATTCACGTCGGCAACCGAAATGTCGGGTCCTTCATTGGAATTGGCAAAGGGGACCAACGGTTCGCGGTCAAAATCCAATGATGCTCGTTCGTCATGAACAAAGTTGACCAACGAATCCAGTTTTGAAAACTTTGACTGCCCATTTTCTTTTTTGTTATGATAGTAATTGGATGAGGCATTATTTTGGTTGACTTTGATCCTACCGGACGTTGCAACATTATGAAGGGTTTCAAATGCTCCTCCCGGCCAAATAATTTTAAGGGAATCTAGAATTGAATCTTTCCCTAAGCCCAAGTGCATAATTGGCGAAACGGCAGACAAATAACCTTTTGAATTAAAATTCTCCTGAGACAGGCTTTGCGATTTTGAAAAAGAAAGCACTTTCGCCCCGATTCCGAAATTGTTTTGTGGGTTACCCTTGAATTCAATAGCAAGGCTATTGTTTTCAGTGCCGGTATTTTCCATTACATAGGCCATCTGATCTACATTGTTTACCACAATATCCAAATCACCATCGTTGTCCAGGTCGGCATAAATACTACCATTACTGAACGATGTTTCCTTATCGAGCCATTTATCGGTCACATCTGAAAATGTTAGGTCGCCATTATTTTTAAAGATGTAGTTGGCAATCTTTTTTTCAGGAATTTCTTCAATCAAGGGCATATCAGAAACTGACATTCCTTGTTCTATCCTTCTTTGGATATTGTCGTTGGAAATAAAACTGATAAAATCCATATCGTTTGTGGCACCTTTGATTCCGTTGGATACAAAAACATCTTTTTTGCCATCATTATCAAAATCGGCCAATAGGGCACCCCAAGACCATTCAGTTGCCGATAGACCACTTAAATTTCCTATTTCAGCGAAATTTTCTCCATCGAGATTTAGGTGTAAAGTGTTTTGCATGTATTGCGGAGCGAACCCATTTTTTAAATATTGCTGGTAAATAGGAAAGCCATATTCGAGCCCAGAGGTTTTGTAGGTTTCTAAATTTTCTGGGAGCATGTCCAAAGAAATAATATCCATTAATCCATCATTGTTCACATCGGCAATATCATTTCCCATGGAATAGTGGGTGGTATGGCCCAATTTGTTTTCAGGATTCGAAATCATCTCTTGAAAAGTTCCATCTTGCCTATTTATATAGAGGTAATCGTTTTCGAAGAAGTCGTTGCCTACATAAATATCTGGAAATCCGTCGTTGTTTACATCACTAACCGAGAGCCCTAATCCGTACCCGCTTTTGCCTTGATATATTCCAGCCTCTGCACTTATATCAACAAATTTTCCATCATCGTTTCGAAACAAAATGTCACCGGATAGCCTGTCCAATTTCTTACGCTGATTACCTTTTCCATAGGTTCTGTTGGGATAAACGGAATGATTCATAAGGTACATGTCAAGGTCTCCGTCTAAATCAAAATCAAAAAATGCTGAGTGAGTAGAAAATCCTGAAAAATCCAACCCATAAGATTTGGCATCTTCTTTAAAAGTTGGAACACCTTCGTCATTCACACCTTGATTAATGTACAAGCGATTTGCGTCATCCAAATGTTTGTAATTACCCACTTTACATACATATAAATCAAGAAGGCCATCATTATTTATGTCCACATGCGTAGCGCCAGTTGTCCACCCGTCTCCATTTTCAATTTGAGCTTCTTTGGTAACTTTTTGAAAAGTGAATCCCCCTTTGTTCAAATAGAGTTCATCGGATACTTGATTCCCTGTGAAATATAAATCTACAAGACTATCGTTGTTAAAATCACCGGCAACAACACCTGCTCCGTTGTAATAGTACAAATAGGTGAGAATATTTAATTCGGGAGTTTCAGAAAGTTGATTGACGAAATCGATTGCGGTATGTTCGAAGGCCAGTTTTTTGAACTGTTTTTCCACTTTGTTTTGACATGAAATAGTGGAAAAAAGGAGTACAAAAACCGCAATCACCTTCCTTTTCATACTTCTCATAAATAGGCGTACAATATAAGTAAACTTAGGAGAAGTATAAAGGTTATTTGTGATGTTTAACGTGTAAAAAATAGTGAGTTGTGATTATGATGAAATGGATGCTATTTTTGAAGGAATCTGGCATATTTACAAAATAATCGAACTATATTTAAAGGTCACAACCAAACACAAATTAATTATGATAGGAGTACTTTCTTTTTTGGGCTTTACCATATTAGTTGGGGTCATCGCGTATTTGGCAACACGAAGCACAAATGAAAAATCATCGGACGGTTATTTTTTGGGAGGAAGAAGTTTAACGGCCGGGGTCATTGCCGGTTCTTTGCTTTTGACCAACTTGTCAACAGAACAAATAGTGGGATTAAATGGTCAAGCCTATTCCGAAGGAATATTGGTAATGGCCTGGGAAACATTGGCAGCTATTGCCATGGTGGTCACGGCGGTATTTTTACTGCCCAGATATTTAAAAAGTGGTTTGACCACGGTCCCCCAGTTTTTACAGGATCGGTATGATACATCGACCAAAACCATTACTTCTATATTGTTTTTAACAGGTTATGTTATAGTGCTTTTACCAATCATTCTTTATTCGGGATCTTTGGCGATCAGCACCATGTTTGATATCTCGGGTATGCTTGGGGTTTCAGAAAAAACGGCTTTGATTCTGTGTATTTGGGGGATTGGTATTATTGGGTCCATATATGCTGTTTTTGGCGGTTTGAAGGCTGTTGCCGTGTCTGATAGTATTAACGCGATTGGACTTTTGCTTGGAGGTATTCTAATTCCTGTTTTTGGATTAATTGCCATTGGCGATGGAAGTTTGTTTTCGGGAATAGATGTGCTTTTTGAAGAGAATCCTGAAAAATTCAACTCGATTGGTGGGTCTGATGCCTCTGTACCCTTCTCAACCATTTTTACCGGAATGATGTTGGTGCAGCTTTTTTATTGGGGTACCAATCAACAGATCATACAACGTGCATTAGGAGCTAAAAATCTAAAGGAAGGTCAAAAGGGATTATTGTTGGGGTCATTTATTAAAATTTTGGGGCCATTGATTGTAGTGTTACCTGGTATTATAGCCTATCATATGTTCCAAGGGAGCTTGGAAGTCCCTGATCAGGCTTATCCGGCTTTGGTCAATAAAGTATTACCTGATTACTTGATAGGATTTTTTGCAGCCGTATTGTTTGGTGCAATTCTGAGTTCTTTCAATAGTGTGTTGAACAGTTCTGTTACCTTGTTTGGTATTGATATCTACAAGGAACATATTAACAAAGAGGCTGATGAAAAGACGGTGGTAAAATATGGAAAAGCTTTTGGAATTGTTTTGGCGTTTGCGGCGATGTTCATTGCACCCTTAATTGCAAATGCGGGAAGCCTTTTTGCTTACTTACAGGAGGTAAATGGAATCTATAGCATTCCTATTTTGACCATTATCATTGTAGGGTATTTAACCAAGCGTGTGCCCGCATTGGCAGCCAAGATTGGTATAATAGGTGGATCGGCATTGTATATATTGAGTCAGTTCATATTAAAACCATTTGTTTTTGGCGAGGATAATTACCCTCATTTTTTGCATGTAATGGCCATTTTGTTCATTTTGAATGCGGTGATTATGCTAATTATTGGTAAAATAAAGCCAAGGCCAGAGGCATACGAACAAACCTATACCAAACAGGTAGATATTGAGCCCTACAAACATGTAAAGCAGGTCGGGCTTCTTATTTGTGTAATAGTGATCGGTATATATATCTATTTTGCCAATTAGATAAGTAATAAAAAAACATTTTCATTAAGGCATTCCTTTCTTTTTTGGGATGCCTTTTTCTTGTGCCTTATTGAAAAGAGATATTTGACATTTTGTTATACAGTTGGGATTCAAGTATGCTGAATTTGACTGTGGACTTGTTTTGTTCTCCCAGTGGTATTATTTGTTGTAGTTATTTTGAAGGTTGTGGTTTGGACAAGGTTTATAGACGATAAACACTAACTGTCAACTGGACAGAAAAAGAAGTTATAAGTTTTGAGAAAACAAATAAAAAAGGCTGCCAAACGGCAGCCTTTTTCAATTATCGCTATTCTCTTCTGAGCATGCTCAGAGAAATTTTTAGTAACCTGGGTTCTGTACCAAATTTGGATTAGCCAAAAGTTGAGCAGCTGGAATTGGGAACAACTGACGAGTTGCATCTCCAACTTTATCAGCAGATTTAAACTCCCAATCTCTGGTATATTGTCCGAAACGAATCATATCATTTCTTCTCCATGTTTCACCAAATAGCTCACGTCCTCTTTCATTCAATAATTGTTGTTCGCTAACAGATCCAAAAGGAGCTACACCACGAATGGCTCTTAACTCATTTACTAGAGCAGTAGCGTCTCCACCACTTCTCATTTGAGCTTCGGCCTTCATCAAGTGGGCATCAGAATATCTGAATACTGGTTGATGTGAACGGAATTCACCAAATCTAGGAGCATATTTAATAACACGGATACCTGTGACTTCGCTGTTGTTGATAAGACTATTACCTCCATTTCCATCAACGAATTCACGGGAAAATGCCAAAGGACCACCAGCTCTATCTTCTAATGCGGTACCATCGAGTGCATACTGCTGTCCTATAAGGAAACCATTTCCAACATTGGAACCGGCTTCAAAACCTCCATCATCGGTTGTTTGGTCAGCACTTGAGAAAGTAGTTCCACCTGGAGGCACACCACCTCTTCGCTCTTCTTGTCCATCAAGTGGAGCTCCACTGGCATCCAACCTGTTATTGTTAGGGTCTCCTTCAAACAAATCATAGTATTCGGCTAGCGTACTGAAACCGTTCCAACCACCACCACCTAAAGAGGTAGAGTTGTAATGTAAACCATTAAAAATTCGGTTACCAACACCAGATGCCAATGCCCAAATAGTCTCGTTGTCCGCACTATCTCGGAAAATGTCAAAGTATCCAGCTTCCAATCCATAACCTTGAGCTGCTATTGCATCGACCAAGGAAATTACCTCGTTCATATCTGCAGAGTCTGCCGAACCACCTAGGTAGATGTGCTTGTTCAAAAGCACTTTTGCTTTTAAAAATCTTGCCGCTGCTTTACTGGCCGCATTGTTTTCAACGTTGCCCGCTGTAACATCAGGAAGATTGGAAATCGCCTGATCAAGATCTGCTATAATAAAATCTACAGCTGCTTGACCTGTTAAAACCTCAGGTAATGCTGTGGATGAAAGCGCAGTATCTCTAAACGGAATTTGTCCGAACAAATCAAGGATGTTCCACATAGAGTAGGCTCTCAAAAAGCTAGCATCCCCGATGTTTTGTCCACTTGCATTACTTCTTGAATCTAAAATCTGTGAAGCAACAAGCTGATTGGCGTTCCAGTTATTGAATGGGCCAATGATATCTGCTGCTTCAGTGGTCCAATCGTGTGTGTGCAGATTTCTCCAACGTCCGTTATCACCCCAGTCAGTACCTCTAGTTGGTACTAAAAAGGCATCTGTAGTAACTTCGTTCAAAGCAAATCTATTGGCTTGATCGCTATATTGACCAGCAACAGTGTTGAATAAGCCTTCCACAGCTGAACTGGGATCGGCAATACCCTGGAAACCGTCACTGATTATGGAATCAGATTCTTCAATTTCCAGATTGGTACAAGAATATACCCCGGCCAAGGTTATGGCTGAAAGTATATAAAGTTTTACAATTCTTCTTTTCATGATTTTCAATTTTTTTGTTTAGAATGAGGCGTTAATTCCGAAAGTAACCGTTCTTGGGTTAGGGAATCCAGACCAGTCAATACCTCTGGAAGGAATACCTGAACCTAAATCACCAGTGTTTACGGTAATTTCTGGATCTAAACCGCTATAATCTGTAATAAGGAACAAATTTTGTCCTGTAAGGGAAAGCCTTAGGGATTTAAAAGTTCCGTCACCACTAAGAGGAACATTATAACCTATGGTTGCGTTCTGTAATCTCACAAAATCACCTTTTTCCAAGAATCTTGTGGATGGATCAGCAGAAGCACCACCAGACTCACCACTTGTAAGTACATCTGGAGTAACGTTTCTTGCGTTGTTAATAGAACCTGCCGTGAAGAAACCGTTTTGCGTATTGTTATACACAGAGAAACCAAACTGACCTGCAAAATAAGTAGAGAAATCCCAGTTGTTTATATTAAGGTTTAAGGATAAACCAGTTGTAACGTCGGGAAGGGCATCTTCTCCTACGAAAGTTCTGTCTGCAATAGGATCACCTACGCCATTTCCGTCCAAATCAGCATAGATTGGGAAACCATCTCCATCGAATCCTTCAAAAATTGCCATATAATATGCGAAAAGGGACTGACCAGCTTCAAATCGCTGAGAGAAAGCTCCAGAAAGACCTTGACCGTTAATTGCACCGGTGTTTACAGCACTTGCAAAATCTTGTATCTCATTTTCGTTATAAGCAATATTAAAAGAAGAAGAGAAATTAACGTTTTCTGATTGTATGAAATCATACGAAAATGCCAATTCTATACCTCTGTTGATAATAGCTGCATCCTGATTACCAAACTGGAATGGGTCAACAGCAGGTGCTGCTGGAGGAGTTTGAAGTAAAACATCTGTAGTTTCACTGCGATAAACATCCAAGCTACCACTAAAGCGGTCATCATTGAAACCAAAGTCAAGACCAAAGTTTATGTTCAAGGTTGGCTCCCATTTCAAATCAGGAACATCGGTGGCAACAATTGCCAAACCATTTTGGTTAACCGTAAGGTCATTGTTAAGACCTAAACCATCAAATCGTTGTCTTGCTACGAATGCACCAAAACCAAGACCATCTTGGTTACCAGTGATACCAGCACTTAAACGAAGCTTAAGTGTTGAAACTGCATCTCCGATGAAATCTTCTTCACCAATTTGCCAAGCGAAAGCTCCTGAAGGGAAATATCCGTACTGATTTTCAGGACCAAACCTTGAAGAACCATCTGCTCTAACTGTACCAGTGAAAAGATATTTTCCAGCTATGGAATAATTTACTCTAGCGAAGAATGACTGAAGTTCATCAGTATTGTCGAATGTATCGGCAACCAAAGCTTGAACTCTTTTTGTAAAAGCAAATGGTATAGCATCACCAGGTGTAACTGTAGGGAAAAGTCTGTTTACAATAAGGTCAGTGGTGTTGGTTCCATAATAGAACTGTTGGAACGAACCATTAATTGAACCACCTGCATCTTTAACTGTTGAAACCAGGTCATTACTCATTGTCTCAAGGTTCGTAGTATCAAAACCTCTACCCGCAGAATTTATACCTGAAGTACCAAAATCTTGATAAGAGTAACCTAATAAAACATCTAGATTAGAATTTTCAAACTCTTTCTTATAGTTTAGAGTCGCTTCCAAAAGCCTGTTTTCATTTACCAAGGTGTTAAATACACCAAAACCTTGTCCTTCTATCCCAGCAAGGTTTAAAATATTGCCAGAAACCGCTGAAAAGTTTTGACCGTTTGATTTGTCATAACCAATGTTAACTTTACCTTTAAGTTCGTCGGTAAACTTGTATTCTGCCGAACCGTTAACCAATAATCTGTTTGTTTTGGTCTCTAGCAAAGAGTTTTCTAAAAAGTTTGCTGGCAACAATTGTGTTCCACCATCGGTAAAGGTTGGATCATTTGGCCATGTTGGATTTGCAGAATACGAAGCACCTAAAAGGTCACCACGGAAACCGGAACCACCACTCAAAGGAGCTGTACCATCATTAACCCTGGAAATAGATACCTGAAGATTAAGTGTTAAATCATCATCAAGGAATCTATGCACTGCATTGATTCTACCTGTTATTCTTTCCAGATCCGTGTTTTCAACAATACCGAGCGTTTTAGTGTATCCAAAAGTTGCTCTTAAGTTTCCTTGTCCGTAATTATTGGAATATGAAAGGTTTTGATTGTGAGAAGCTACAGTACGTGTAACTACTTTTTGCCAATCAGTGACTCCTCCGAAATCCACAGCGGCTGCATTACCTCCAAATTGGGTAACACCTGCCAAAAACTCGTCACGATCTAATAGATCATAATCGTTTGCTGGGGTTGAAATACTTAAACTGGAAGAGAATTCAATAGTGCTTCCGACACTTCCTTTACCACTTTTAGTAGTAATGATAACAACACCGTTGGCACCACGAGAACCGTAAATAGCCGTTGCAGAAGCATCTTTAAGGATACTGATACTTTCAATATCGGCTGGATTCAAGAAGTTTAATGGGTTTCTAACCGTAGTAGCGCCATTACCTGAATCTCCAGAAGGAGAAGTTGGCGCTCCAGATAATGGAATACCATCTACTACAAATAATGGATTGTTGTTCGCACGTACAGAATTGGAACCTCTAATATTTACGGAGATTCCGGCACCTGGCTCACCACTGGTTTGAGAAATGTTAACACCAGCAGTTTTACCTTGGATCAACTGTTCTGGAGAAGCAATAACACCTCCGTTGAAGTCTTTTGCTGTAACTGCTGTTACAGATCCTGTAGCATCTTTGACCGTTGTTGAACCATAACCAATGATAACAACTTCATCCAACGCTTGGGCATCTTCCTGTAGCGTTACATTGATGGTCGCCTGTCCGTTATAAGAGATTTCCTGAGTACTGAAACCAATATAACTGAAGACCAAAACTGAACCATTGTCAACATCGTTCAGTGAGTAATTACCATCAAAATCCGATTGGGTACCATTTGTTGTGCCCTTTACCAAGACACTAGCTCCCGGCAATGGACCATTAGCATCAGAAACAGTACCTGATACCGTCTGTGCCTTGGCCGCACTGAAGCATATAAATGCCCCAAGCAACATCAGGCTTTTAAGTAGCGTAATCTTCATAAATAATTAATTTTAAGTTTAGTTAATTTTAATTCAAGTGTTAAACATATGCAAAAAAAGTATTATTAGAAATCCAACAGTATAATAGCATCAAACGAAAACGGTTTCGTGTTAATAACTTTAGTCTCTGTGAAAGTTTGACAAAATTTAAGGAATTATTTTGTTCAAATCACAACGGTGGCATGGGAAAATAAAGAAAAATGTAAATTTTTGAGCTAATATACTATTTTTATTTTTTGTGGTGATATAACTATTGGAACGGATTTCGTTTCATTTTTTTAACCTTTTGTTAAAACATGAAGTCAAAAATGTATTGTTGCATAACGAAACAAATTATTTCAAAATTTAGCGCTAAATTGTACAGTCAAAACCTAGAACATTATTGAAAGCTAAAATCACTTTAAAAGATATTGCAAGAGAATTGGAAGTTTCGATTTCCACGGTTTCCAAAGCACTTAAGAATAGTGAGGAAATAAGCAGGGATACAAAGGAAAAAGTGCAGGCTTTTGCCAAATTGTACAACTACAAGCCGAACAATATTGCCATTAGCCTTAAGAACAAGAGGACAAAGAATATTGGGGTTGTAATTCCGGCAATTGTGCATCACTTTTTCACTACTGTGATTCGAGGTATAGAAAAATATGCAAATGCACATGGATATAATGTTATCGTATGTCTTTCAGAAGAGTCTTTTGATAAAGAAGTCATCAACATGGAAATGTTGGCTAATGGAAGTATAGATGGATTCATTATGTCGCTTTCTTCCGAAACACAACAAAAAGGAGACTACAACCATTTAAAGGAGGTCACCGAACAAGGAATTCCGGTTGTTTTGTTTGACCGCATCACCAATGAGATTGATTGCGATAAGGTGGTCATCGATGACCAATTGGGTGCTTATATGGCCACCAAAAAACTGATAGATCAAGGAAGAAGAAAAATAGCTTTGATTACAACCGACGATTATCTTAGTGTTAGCAAAGCTCGCACCCAAGGATACCGTAAAGCCCTGCAAGAGAGCGATGTTGATATCAATGAATCTAGGATACTCAAATTATCGACCATGGAAATGGACGAAGAACGAATCCAACAGTTTTTTGACACCAATGAAGTTGACGCTGTGCTCTGTGTAAATGAAATTTTTACGGTTTACAGCATGCGGTTGGTACAGGAAAAGGGACTCGACATACCAAATGATATATCGTTCATCGGATTTACCGACGGCAAGTTGTCCAGATATGCCAACCCTAGTTTAACTGTGGTTGCCCAACATGGCGAGAAAATGGGAGAGATTTCTGCCCAAATGCTCATAGATAAAGTTGAAAGCGAAGAAGAAGAGGAATCTTTCCAAACAAAAATTTTGGAACCTACATTGGTAATAAGGAATTCCACAATCAATTAAGCTGATGGCCTTTCAAAGGTGAATACGATTGTTTACTAACTCTCACTATAACTAACTAATGAACCAGGATTATATAAAGGTGGACCCTTGGTCCATTATCGAAGATAATTTTGACCCAGAGAAGGTCAAATCCTCAGAAAGTCTATTCAGTATTGGTAACGGAGCCATGGGGCAACGTGCCAATTTTGAAGAGCAATATTCCGGAGGAACATTTCAAGGAAGCTACATTGCAGGAGTATATTACCCCGACAAGACAAGAGTTGGCTGGTGGAAAAACGGCTATCCCGAATACTTTGCTAAGGTGTTGAACGCCCCTAACTGGATAGGGATCGATGTTTTTGTTGACAACGAGCCATTGGATTTGAATACCTGCACCAAGGTTTCAAATTTTAAGCGCGAGCTTAATATGAAAGAAGGCTGGTACCAAAGGAGTTTCGTTGCTACACTACCTAACGGAATTGAACTATCAGCAACTATCACCAGATTTTTAAGCTTGGACCTCGATGAAGTTGGTGCCATTAAAATGGAAATTGAGCTACTAAACTCCGATGTCAAGATACGACTGGTGCCATACCTAGATAGCGGAATCACCAATGAGGATACCAATTGGGATGACAAATTCTGGAATACCACTGCGGTACAGCAAGAAGGAAATAGTGCTTTTATAGAGGCGCATACCATGAAGACCAATTTTGCCACTTGCACTTATATGCATGCAGATGTGGAATATTTGGGCAACGCATTGAAACCCAAATCCGGAAAGCAAACAGAAACCTATGTTTCGCTTGAGTTTGAAACACAGCTCGCAAAAGGCTCTAAAATTTCATTGGTCAAATTCGGAGGATATACCGTTTCAAGAAACCACCAAGAATCCGAATTGGTGAATGCGGCAAAAAACGTTTTAAAACAAACCACCGAGATCGGATTTGACCACTTGCTTCAAAAACAAAAAGATACCTGGGCCAAAATATGGGAGATGAGTGATATTGCGATCGCAGGCGACGTAAAAGCCCAGCAAGGTATCAGGTTCAACATTTTTCAACTTAATCAAACCTATTTGGGTAAAGATTCCCGCCTTAATATTGGACCAAAAGGGTTTACAGGAGAAAAATATGGAGGTAGCACCTACTGGGACACCGAGGCGTACTGTTTGCCCTTTTATATGGCCACAAAAAATCAAGAAGTGGCTTGGAACTTATTGGAATATCGCTATAATCATTTGGAAAAGGCTATTGAAAATGCCGAAAAACTTGGTTTTTCCAATGGAGCGGCGCTGTACCCCATGGTCACCATGAATGGAGAAGAGTGTCATAACGAATGGGAAATCACCTTTGAAGAAATCCATCGCAACGGGGCCATTGCATTTGCTATCTACAACTATTATAGGTTCACCGGAGATTATAGTTATATCCCTAAAATGGGGTTGGAGGTCCTTATTGGGATTGCCAGATTTTGGAACCAAAGAGTAAATTATTCGGAAGACAAAAACAAATATGTCATGCTGGGAGTAACAGGCCCAAATGAGTATGAAAACAATGTCAATAACAACTGGTACACCAACTATATGACCAAGTGGTGCCTGGAGTATACCTCAGAGCAGCTAAATGTGGTCAAAGAAAAATACCCTGAAGATTATAAACGCATATGGTCCAAAACAAAATTGACAGAGTCGGAGACGGACGAGTGGTCAAAAATTATGGGCAATATGTATTTTCCTTATGCTGAAAAACAAGGCGTATATCTACAACAAGATGGCTTTTTGGACAAAGTGCTGATTAAAGTCAATGATCTTGATAAATCAGAGCGCCCTATAAATCAAAAATGGAGTTGGGACAGAATATTACGTTCCCCATATATAAAACAGGCCGATGTGCTGCAAGGGTTTTATTTCTTCGAAAATGATTTTACGATTGAAGAACTGGAGAAACATTTCGACTTTTATGAGCCTTTCACAGTACATGAATCATCACTATCTCCATGCGTGCATAGTATTCAGGCCGCAATGTTGGGCAGAATGGAACAGGCCTATACCTTTTATTTGAGAACATCCCGTTTAGATTTGGACGACTATAACAAGGAGGTGGAAGAAGGGTTGCACATTACCTCAATGGCCGGAACCTGGATGAGTATTGTGGAAGGGTTTGGTGGAATGCGGGTGAAAAATGACCAGCTTTGCTTTACACCCCAAATACCAAAACAGTGGGAATCCTATTCCTTTAAAATCAATTTCAGAAATCAAATTGTGACCATTACAGTTTCTGGTCAAGAAGTGAATTTTGAGATATCTGGAGATAAAGAGCTTACAATTCAAGTGAACAACAAGCCAGTTACATTAATTCCAGGAAAAATAGTTAAAGCATGAAAAAAATGCTCTACAGCATTAGCTTTTTAGCACTTGGAGTTGCACTTTCATGCCAACAAAAAACCGATAAAAACCCAGTTCAACCTACAATGAAAAAGAAAGCCGTTGTTTATCAGGTTTTTACAAGACTTTTTGGAAATACAAACATAACCAATAAACCCTGGGGTACCATTCAGGAAAATGGCGTGGGTAAGTTTGCCGATTTCAATGAAAAAGCTTTACAGGAAATCAAGAACCTGGGCGTAACTCATATTTGGTATACTGGAGTTCCGCACCATGCATTGATCAATGATTATTCGGCATATGGTATTTCCAATGACGACCCCGATGTGGTCAAAGGTCGTGCCGGATCACCGTATGCTGTCAAGGATTATTATAACGTAAACCCAGATTTGGCACTTGATCCTGCCAAAAGATTGGAAGAATTCAAAGAACTTATAGACCGAACACATAATGCGGGAATGAAAGCTCTGATTGATATAGTTCCCAATCATGTTGCTCGAAGCTATAAAGGGTTGACCAACCCCGAAGGGGTATCCGATTTTGGTGCCAATGATAACACCTTGGTGGAATATGATGTGAACAATAATTTTTACTATATCCCCAATTCGCAATTCAGAGTGCCCAAATGGCAAAACGGATATATGCCTTTGGGAGGGGAAGCACACCGTGTTTCTGATGGAAAATTTGATGAAGTGCCTGCTAAATGGACAGGAAATGGTTCTAGGCTGGCACAACCCCATTTCAACGATTGGTATGAAACCGTAAAAGTTAATTACGGAGTAAGGCCGGATGGAACTGAAGATTTTGATCAGCTACCAGAAGGTTTTGACAAGGAAGATTACAATGCACATTTTACTTTTTGGGAAGGAAAGACTGTGCCGGACTCTTGGATTAAGTTTAGGGACATTGCTCTCTATTGGCTCGATTTTGGGGTGGATGGTTTTAGGTTTGATATGGCAGAAATGGTTCCGGTTGAGTTTTGGAGCTATCTCAATTCCAATATAAAAATGAAAAACCCGGAAGCTTTTTTGTTGGCAGAGGTGTACAATCCAAAGTTATATCGAGAATATATCCAAAAAGGGAAAATGGACTATCTCTACGACAAGGTGGAGCTGTACGACAGTATTAAACATATTATGAAAGGCTACGGATGGACTGATCATATTCCTGTAGTGCAAAAAGGAATGGCCGATATTGAGCACCACATGCTGCACTTTCTCGAAAACCATGATGAACAACGAATTGCAAGTCTTGATTTTGCCGGAAAAGCGGAACTTGGCAAGCCGGCCATGGTGGTGTCGGCAACCATTAGCACATCACCGACCATGATATATTTTGGACAGGAAGTTGGCGAACCTGGAGCTGAAGATGCTGGATTTGGAAAACCGACCCGAACTTCCATTTTCGATTATATTGGAGTACCACACCATCAACGTTGGATGAACAATAAAAACTTTGATGGGGGTCAATTGTCCGAAGGTGAGAAAAGCTTAAGGGATTTTTATAAACGACTTTTGAACTTCACAATTTCCAGTGATGCCCTTATGGGCGAATACCAAGAAATTCATTTTTTCAACAAAGACCATACTGAAAATTACAATCATAAAGTACTGTCCTATGTTCGTTGGTCTGAAAATGAAAAGTTGATCATTGTGTCAAACTTTGATGATGCCAATTCGTATGCTTTTGATTTAAAAGTTCCAAAAAATGTCGTTGAGAAATGGAAACTTAAGGAAGGAAGTTATACACTGGAGGAAGAACTTTATATGAAGGCAAATGAAACCCTATCCATAAAGAATGGCCAAGGAAGTATTGATATAACCCTGCAACCTTTGGAGTCGTACATATTTAAAGTTGTAGAATAAAAAAGGTGGACCGCGTAGCAGTCCACCTATGGTTTAGGGTCGGTTAGTTTACTTTACCCCTCTTTAGTTGCTGTTTTTTGGTAAACAAGTGCAATAACAGCACCAGCAATACCATAATAAATGATGTCAATAATGGCTTCAACGGTATGTCCGGTAAAATCCATCCAGTTGGAAGTGGCATACCATATGAGCCCCATTCCAACACCTACAAAAACTCCAACCCATGCGCCAAATTGAAATCCTTGGCCCATGGAATGATGCCCTCTTGCCCATTTACTATATAAAGTACTCAATGCAAAAGCCTGCACAAGATTACCTACCACGATAAGCCCCATATTAGGAACCTCTTTCATCGCATTTACAAGAGAATGTTCAGCGAAAAAATCAACAGTGGCAACACCCCAAATCAAATATCCCAAAAGAAACATGGTAGCACCGCCGGCCAATGTGGCCAATAAATTAGATTTTGAAAACATGTTAGTTATTTTATTGGTTATTAATTTGGCAAAAGTATTAAATAAATTTTAACGTATTGATAATATTGCATATATAAAATTATCAAAATCACATAATGAAGTTAAAAAATTGATGTTGTTGCATTTTTTATGAGATGAGAATTTCATTTGCAAATTGTATTTTTAGAAACTATTACAAACCAAAAAAATGAAAATAAGAATAAACCTACTAGGAGCTGCAATAGCCACTTTTTTATTAACTAGTTGTACTATGAAGGATACTACATTAGTCATTGGGCATCGCGGTGCAATGGGACACGAAACGGAGAACAGTTTAGCGTCCATTCAAAAAGCTTTGGATTTGGGCGTAGACATAATTGAGATTGACGTGTTTAAGATTCATAGTGGAGAAATTGTTGTGTTTCATGACGAAAGAGTTGAGCGATTAACCAATGGAGGAGGAAGTATTGAAGACTACAATGTTGTGGATATGAAACAACTTACCTTGGAAGGAAACCATAAAATACCGTTGTTACAAGATGTTTTAAAACTGATAGACAATCAATCAGCGTTGAACATTGAACTCAAGGGGGCAAATACTGCTGACAGGGTGAACTTCATTACTAATTATTATAGTGAGAAGAGAGGTTGGGATGCAGGTAATTTCATCATTTCAAGCTTCAAATGGGACGAATTACGAGCAATGCGTCAGTTGAATAATAGCATCAAGATCGCTGTTTTAACAGAAGAAGACCCGCTTGGGGCCATTGCAGTAGCAAAAGAGTTGAAAGCTGTGGCAATAAACCCTAATTTTAAAACCTTGAATGAAGAAAATGTGGCCAAAATTCAAGAAGAGAACTTGAAGATATACACATGGACGGTCAACGAAACTGAAGACATCCAAAGGATGAAAGATCTTGGCGTGGATGGTATAATTACCAATTACCCAGAGCGTGTGCATTAATGTATGATGTTATAATTGTTGGAGGCGGAGCGGCTGGGTTTTACGCGGCGGTTCATATGGCAGAAAAAGCACCCAATCTTAGAATAGCCATTTTTGAAAGAGGGAAAACCGTACTTTCAAAAGTCAAGGTTTCTGGAGGTGGGCGTTGTAATGTGACGCATGGCGAGTTTTTGGCGAATGAACTTGTAACCAATTATCCAAGAGGACAAAAAGAACTTTTAGGTCCTTTCCATAAACACGCTCCCGGCGATGTTATGGATTTCTTTGAACAACGGGGAGTTCCTTTAAAAATTGAAGAGGATGGACGCGTTTTTCCACAAAGTGATTCATCACAATCAATTATTGACTGTTTTTTGGCAGAAACCGAACGCTTGGGCATAAAAGTGCTTAGGAACAGTTCGGTAAAACAAATAAATAAAGCCGAAAATGGGATAGGGTGGCATGTCACTACCATGAACAAACGTTATTTTGCCCCTAACTTGCTTTTAACGACTGGGAGCAGCACTAAAATCTGGAAAATTTTACAGGAAATGGGACATATCATCGTCCCACCAGTTCCATCTTTATTTACTTTTAATATTGATGATGAAAGAATAAAGGGCATACCGGGGATTAGTGTTCAAGCAGAAGTGGAAATTCCATCAAAGAAAATGTTCTCCCCAGATATAAAAATCAAGCTCAAAAGCGCAAGAGGTGAAGGGCCAGGACTGAAATCTGAAGGACCAGTATTAATTACCCACTGGGGCTTAAGCGGACCTGCAATTCTGAAACTTTCTGCATGGGGTGCAACCATTTTGAATAAATACAACTATAGATTTAAGATCAACATTAATTGGACGCCTGACTATACTACAGGGTCTATGGAAAACTATTTAAAGAAGATAAAGGGCATTGAATCAAAAAAGACGGTTCTAAGGACCAAAGCAGTTGAGATTCCCCGCAGACTATGGAGCAATTTGGTAGAGGCAGCAGGAATTGGAAAAAACCTGAAATGGGCCGACCTTACCAAGCAACAACTTCAAAATCTTGCAGGGCAATTGACCAAATGCACATTTAATGTAGATGGAAAAAGTACTTTTAAAGAAGAATTTGTTACTGCCGGAGGGATTGACCTAAAGGAAGTCAATTTTAAAACCTTTGAAAGTAAAAAATTTCCAAACCTCTATTTCGCTGGTGAAATCATCAATATTGATGCAATTACAGGTGGATTCAATTTTCAAAATGCATGGACAGGAGCATATATTGCTGCCCAAGCAATTGCCTCCAAGTAAACTCAATTTAGGGCCATAGCAATTACAGCAGCTAGTGACGCTCCCAATATCGGACCAACAATTGGAATCCAAGAATATCCCCAACCGTTTGAGCCTTTATTTTTAATGGGTAACAGAGCGTGGACAATTCGAGGTCCTAAATCCCGTGCCGGATTAATAGCATATCCTGTTGTGCCTCCTAACGATAAACCAATACTCCAAACAATAATGGCTACTGGTAATGCCCCTAAAGAACCAAGGCCTATAATTGTATTGTCCTTAGTTGAGACTGCATCGGTAAAATACAGCACTGCAAAAACCAAAACAAAGGTTCCTAAAACCTCTGTTAAAATGTTGGCAAAGGTGTTTGAAATGGAAGGTGCGGTACAAAACACCCCCCTTTTGGTAGCCCCATCCTCAGTGGAATCAAATTGAGGTTTGTTCATAAGCCATACACAGAATGCACCAAGCATAGCTCCAATAAATTGTGCTAAAATATAACTGGGAACGTCAAACAGGGAAAACTCACCTGCGACTGCGAGACCAATAGTAACAGCAGGGTTCATATGTGCTCCACTATACGGGCCAGCCACAACTACACCGGTATACACAGCAAAGGCCCACCCTGTGGTAATTACTATCCAACCAGAGTTATTTCCATATGTATTCTTTAAGGAGACATTGGCGTTGACACCACAGCCCAATAAAATCAACAAAAAAGTGCCGACAATCTCGGCAATAAAAGGAGTCATATAAATTTGGTTTAGTTATTCTTGGTCCAATGTTCCAAAGCATCAATGGCTCTGTACCATCCTTTGATATCTGTTTCAATAGTTGCTCTTTCTTGAGTAGGGTTAAAACGGGTATCGGTTTGCCAAATATCCTGAATTTCTTCTGGGTTTTTCCAAAAACCAACAGCCAAACCTGCCAAATATGCCGCACCCATAACCGTTGTCTCCACAATTTTGGGACGAACGGTTGTGGTATTTAAAACATCGGCTTGAAACTGCATGAGCATATTGTTTACGGTAGCGCCACCGTCAACTCTGAGTTCTTTTACCGAAATACCGGAATCAGCTTCCATGGCTTTTAAAACATCCATGGTTTGATAGGCAATGGATTCTAAAGCTGCCCTTGCAATATGGGCATCAGTACTTCCCCTCGTCAACCCAAAAATGGTTCCTTGTGCATGTTGATTCCAATGCGGGGCTCCCAAACCAGCAAAGGCGGGAACAAAATAAACACCATCAGAACTTTCTACCGAAGTAGCCAATTTTTCAACATCAGAAGAAGATTCAATTACTTTTAAACTATCTCTGAGCCATTGCACCACAGCTCCTGCAATAAAAATACTTCCTTCCAAAGCATATGTGGTCTTTCCATTTATTTTCCATGCTACCGTGGTAAGCAGATTGTTTTTGGAAACAATTGGCTTTTCTCCAATGTTCATCAGCATAAAACAACCAGTTCCATAGGTGTTTTTGACCATTCCCTGCTTTGTGCACATTTGTCCGAACAAAGCAGCCTGTTGATCCCCAGCAATCCCAGATATTGGAATATCGGAAACCGCAAAATCTGCACTAGTATTTCCATAAATTTCACTGGATTGCCGTAGGGAGGGAAGCATGCTTTCAGGAATATCAAATAACTCTAAAAGGTCCTTGTCCCACGACATGGAGTTGATATTGAAAATCAAGGAACGAGAGGCGTTGGTAACGTCGGTAACATGAAGGGCTCCGTTGGTCATTTTCCAAATAAGCCAGGTATCGATAGTTCCCAAGATAAGGTCTCCCGCTTCGGCCTTGTTTCGGGCCCCTTCGACATTATCGAGAATCCATTTCACCTTGGTTCCTGAAAAATAAGCATCTATGACCAAACCCGTCTTCTCACGGATCATTTGGGATTTACCCTGACTTTTCAATTGATCACAATAGTCGGCCGTTCTCTTATCTTGCCAAACAATGGCATTATGAATGGGTTCGCCTGTGTTTTTATCCCATACCACCACGGTTTCACGTTGATTGGTAATGCCAATGGCCGCAATTTCCTTACTTGTTAAATTTTGTTTGCTTAATGCTTCAGAGACCATTCCCGCTTGGGTGTCCCAAATCTCAATAGGGTCGTGTTCTACCCATCCGGGTTTAGGGAAAATCTGCGTAAATTCTTGTTGGGCAACGGATATTATGGTTCCTTTTTTGTCAAAAACCACAGCTCTTGAACTGGTAGTGCCTTGATCTAAGGCTAGGATATATTCACTCATTGTGGTTATTTTAGCGTGCCTGAATTTAATAAAATAAATCGTGTAAACTAATTTGATAAATTAACAAAACATGAAATCTTTTATCGCATTTCTAAGAGGAATAAATGTTGGAGGACAAAAGAAAATTAAGATGGCCGACTTGAGACAAGTCTTGGAAAAAAATGGATTTCATGATGTTCAAACTTATATACAGAGTGGGAATGTCGCATTTCAAAGTGATGAATTTAGTCCAGAGAAACTTCAAGAAGTAATGAACAAAACGATTTTATCCGCATTTGGATTCGATGTGCCTGTGTTGGTATTGACACTTGATGGGTTAAAGCAAATTTTAAACGCAAACCCTTTTGCTGATGAACCCGACAAGAAGAGTCTCTACTTCGTACTGCTTAAAAACAGTCCAAATCCTGATTTGGTGAATGAATTTGCTCAAGTGAAGTTTGAAAATGAGGATTTTGTCATCACTGACCATTGTGTTTACCTATGTTGCAAGGCAGGATACGGAAAAGCCAAACTAAGCAACAATCTCATTGAAAGGAAGTTAAAGGT
This sequence comes from Flagellimonas sp. S3867, assembly GCF_014698935.1. GTDB lineage: Bacteria > Bacteroidota > Bacteroidia > Flavobacteriales > Flavobacteriaceae > Flagellimonas. The sequence continues at coordinate 218,482 of NZ_JACVMN010000002.1, read as the reverse complement.
GGTTGCAACCGCGCGTAACCTAAGAACTATGCAAAAAATGATTGAAATGGCAAAAAATAGCTGAGCTTTTCAGTTCAGCATCCAAATATTGTAATTCAATACCGTAGCAAAGCACACCCAGAGCAGATAAGGAATCAATAAATATGCAGCCAGTTTACTTACTACCTTGAACCATTTCATGGTCAAAATAATCAAAGTGAGCAAGGCAAGAATAACAAAAAGTGCCCAAGTCGGGCTTTTTAACCCAAAAAACACAATACTCCATAACGCATTCAATAGTAATTGGAAACCAAAATGATACAATGCAGTTTTTACCCAAACATGATGGAAACCTTTGGACCAAACAATGCCAGCCGAAACACCCATCAAAACATATAAAATGGTCCAAATAGGAGCAAAAATGGAATTAGGAGGGTTAAAACTTGGTTTGTTCAGCGTAGTGTACCAGTCGTTGACCGAACTTTGGGTGGCAAAGCTGGAAAGGAAACCGATCAAAAGGCAGACGGCAACAGCGATTCCAATATTGACAACTTTCTTTTTTTTCATGGTCGGTGCAACTCCGTCTAAAATAAGAATTTATTTGTATCCACTACATGTGATGCCAATGGCTTCATTTATATTTGCCCCAAAGAATTAGCCCATGATTCAAAAAGACTTTCTTCCAAATCAATATACCGACTTGCCGGAAGAAGGTAAAGTCACATGGAAAGCGCCGAGCAACATTGCGTTGGTCAAATATTGGGGCAAAAGGAAAAATCAAATACCGGCCAATCCATCTATCAGTTTTACATTGGATGCCTGTGCAACCACCACCAAGGTGATATATTCGAAAAAAAAGGACGTTTCACAATTTTCTTTTGACCTACTTTTGGATGGAAAACCCAAGGAGGACTTTAAGCCAAAAATCGAGGTCTTTTTCGAACGTATTTTGGATTATCTACCTTTCTTAAAATCCTATCACTTTAAAATAGAAACATCCAATTCCTTTCCGCATAGCAGTGGAATTGCATCTTCCGCCAGTGGAATGGCAGCACTGTCTTTATGTTTGATGGATATTGAAAGGCAGCTTGATGCTGGAATGGATCAAGACTTGTTCAATAGAAAGGCCTCTTTTTTAGCTCGGTTGGGGTCAGGTAGCGCTTGCAGAAGTATTGAAGGAGGTATAATTCAATGGGGAGGGCATTCAGGTGTTTCCGGAAGCTCAGATTTGTTTGGAATCCAGTATCCATATGAGGTGAATGCTGTTTTTAAAAATTTTCACGATACCATTTTGTTAGTGCATAAAGGTGAAAAACAAGTTAGCAGCACGGTTGGGCATGATTTAATGCACAATCATCCGTATGCGGAAAATCGATTTAAGCAAGCGTATGCCAACCTCGATAAGCTAAAAACTGTTTTTTCCGAAGGAAATCTGGAGGGTTTTATTGAGATTGTAGAAAGCGAGGCGCTCACACTTCACGCTATGATGATGACAAGCATGCCATATTTTATTTTGATGAAGCCAGAAACCTTGGAAATAATCAATAAAATATGGAGTTTTAGAAAGGAGACAAAAGTCCCTATTTGTTTTACTTTGGATGCCGGGGCAAATGTACATGTGTTGTATCCAGAGTCAGTAAAAGAAAAAGCGATTCAATTTATTCAGAATGAATTGGTTGCGCATTGCGAGAATGGACACTATATTTGCGATCGAATAGGCAGTGGAGCCAAAAAATTATAGTGGCTCAACTAATTATCAGTACGGTTTGCCGTTAGTTTGGCATTACAGCACAAATTATTCGTATTTTAGTAAACACACATGAAAGGACCTTTATTTTATTCCAAAATTCTTCTGTTTGGCGAGTATGGTATCATCAAAGACTCCAAAGGTCTTTCCATTCCCTACAACTTTTTTAAAGGTGCCCTTAAATCGAATGATAATCTTTCTGATCAAGCTAGTGAATCCAACAAGAGTCTAAATGATTTTGCCAAATACCTACGCAATCTTGAAAAAGAAGAGCAAGGTTTGGTTGCTTTCGATTTGGAAGCTTTGGAAAAGGATGTTGCCAAGGGAATGTATTTTGACAGTTCTATTCCACAAGGGTATGGCATAGGAAGTAGTGGGGCACTGGTTGCGGCTATTTACGACAAGTATGCTACCGATAAAATTACGGTCCTGGAAAATTTGACCCGTGAGAAGTTGTTGAAACTCAAGGAGATTTTTGGAAAAATGGAATCCTTCTTCCATGGTAAATCCTCGGGATTGGACCCTTTGAACAGTTATTTGAGCTTACCAATCCTTATCAATTCCAAAGACAATATAGAATCAACAAGTATACCTTCCCAAAATAAAGAGGGCAAGGGAGCTGTCTTTTTATTGGATAGTGGGATGACCGGTGAAACAGCACCAATGGTCCAGATTTTTATGGAAAAAATGAAGCAGGAAGGTTTCCGAAATATGATCAAGACCCAATTTGTAAAGCATACCGATGCCTGCGTAGAGGACTTTTTGAACGGAAACGTTAAATCGCTATTTGGAAACCTAAAACAGCTTTCCCATGTGGCGTTCGATCATTTTAAACCTATGATTCCTTCAAAATTCCATAAGCTTTGGCGACAAGGAATCGAAACCAATGACTACTACCTAAAACTCTGCGGATCAGGTGGCGGAGGTTATATCTTGGGCTTCACCCAAGACTTTGATCGTGCTAAAAAAGCACTTGACGGGCACAAACTGGAAGTGGTTTATCACTTCTAAATCTGTATTATGCTTAGTAGAAAAAATAGGCTCCTGCTGTTTAAGCTGTTGAGTTTATTTTCCGTAGTTCGAGGGTATAATATTTTGGTGATTACCATTGCCCAGTATTTGGCTTCCATATATATTTTGTCACCCAAATTACCTTTGCGAGAGGTGGTTTTGGATTTTAACCTATTTCTCATAGTTACCTCCTCTGCGCTTGTCATTGCAAGCGGATATATCATCAATAATTTTTATGATGCCGAAAAGGATTTGATCAACAAGCCTACTAAAAGTATGCTCGATAGATTGGTTAGTCAGCGATTTAAATTAACCACTTATTTTATACTCAACCTTTTAGCGGTTTTTGCGGCCAGTTATATTTCTTTTAGGGCGGTTTTTTTCTTTTCGGCCTACATTTTCGGAATTTGGTTGTACTCCCACAAGTTGAAGCGAATTCCGTTTATTGGAAATTTGATTTCCGCTTCCTTGGCCATTGCTCCATTTTTTGTGGTCTTTGTATACTATCAGAATTTTGAACAAGTCATATTTGTCCATGGGATGTTTTTGACCCTATTGATTTTAGCCAGGGAAATGATCAAGGATTTAGAAAATATGGCTGGAGATTTGGCACAGAACTACAAGACCATTCCGATTTTATATGGTCCCCGTTTTTCCAAAATTTTAATTGGACTGTTGGTTCTTTTAACCTTGGTTCCGTCACTTTTGCTCATCAATTTTTTCGATATCGGATATATGTACATCTACTTTTATGGGTGTATTTTTCTTTTGGGTCTTTTTATTGTTTTGTTGGGAAAATCAAAAGGCAAAAAGCACTATGTTTGGCTTCATAATATCCTCAAATTCGTCATCGTTGCCGGTGTTTTCAGCATATTATTGATAGACGTTGATTTGGTCTTAAACAGAATTCTATAATGGAAAATCTTTTAAAGGTGGCCATGGCGCAAATTGCTCCGGTTTGGTTGAATAAACAGGGCACACTTGATAAAATTAAATCTACCATTCAAGAAGCGGCATCCAATGGAGCAGAGCTTGTGGTTTTTGGCGAAGCATTTTTACCAGGATATCCATTTTGGTTGGCACATACCGAAGGAGCCGCCTGGGACTTGAAAGTAAACAAGGAATTGCATGCACACTATGCCCGAAACTCCATTCAAATTGAAGCCGGAGAATTGGATTCCATATGTGAGCTGGCCAAAACCCATAAGATTGCCATTTATTTGGGAATGATGGAACGCGCCAAAGACCGTGGAGGTCATAGTTTGTATTGTTCTTTGGTATATATCGATGCGAGTGGGAATATAAAATCGGTGCATCGAAAGTTGCAACCAACTTATGATGAACGCCTGACTTGGGCTCCTGGCGATGGAAATGGACTTCAAGTGCATCCGTTAAAACAATTTACCGTTGGTGGACTCAATTGCTGGGAAAACTGGATGCCGTTGCCTAGAACGGCTTTATACGGACAAGGTGAAAATTTACATGTGGCCGTATGGCCGGGGGGACTGCACAACACTAAAGATATTACCCGTTTTATTGCCCGGGAATCGCGAAGCTTTGTTGTTTCAGTTTCCTCGTTAATGCGCAAATCCGATTTTCCAATAGAAACTCCACATTTGGATAAAATCCTAGAGAAAGTACAGCCAGTTTTGGCTAATGGTGGTTCCGCTATTGCAGGCCCGGATGGGGAATGGATTGTAGAACCGGTTGTGGATAAAGAGGGATTGATCTATGAAACCTTGGATTTTAACCGTGTGTACGAAGAGCGTCAAAACTTTGACCCGGTTGGGCATTATTCCCGACCTGATGTGACCAAACTACATGTGAATCGGGAGCGGCAATCTACAATAGAATTTGAAGATTGATAGTACGCCCGAGTAATTTTCTAACTATTTGCTCATAGTTACAAGTACAGGTTGTGTCCATGCAGTTTCGTACAATAAATCCTCAACAGGGTTTTCATGTAATTTTGACGAAGTTATTTTACATCTGACAAAAAGAAGATCGTCGGTTAATTCAAAACTTGCCTTAAATCCTTCAGTTGACGTTAATTCTTCTGGGATATCCTTCCCCTTTTTACATCCGATGAAAGTTATTTGGTATGTTACACCTGCTTTTTGGTTTACTTCAATAGAAATCTTTTTTTCATCTACTATCAAACTACTAAGTTCAACTCCGGTACTAGCATAAAAATCTCCCGTTTCCATAGCATTTATTAGCGATTTTGAACTGAGAGAATCTGCCCTTACTACAATCCAGCCCCTACCAGCATTGCTCCATTTACCACCTTTAACATGATAATTATGGGAATCATCAGTAGCAAGCCCGTACATTAACGGTTTGTTTTTTTCAACATATGCAATATTGATAAGGTCCCACATTTTTTCGGTAGACATGTGAGTAGAGTCGCCTGAGTTATTTACCATGTGATGGCCATTGTACACCTCAAAATACTTTTCATTTTTTAATGCTATCATGTCCTGTAAGCCGATTGCATAGCCAAAATTGGGGTGGTTTATATGCGCGATCATCGGTATTTCCAATTCATCGCGTTGTTTGATTACTTCGTCTATATTATTTTGAAGAACTTCCACCACGCTATTTCCTCCTTGGGGATCTATTTTCTTTTTAATATTGGTGGCATTCATATGCAAGGGTTTACCTTGGAAGTGATCTGTAATTTCTTCAGATTGGATAATCAAAAACTTTTCTCGCTCTTCAAATAGACTTTTGTATTCTTCATAAGTCTTAAGCTTAACATGTGTTTGATTTAACGAATCAATTTTATAATTAACCCAATTAGAACCATAGTGGTCGAGATAGTTTTTGAATCCATTTTGGTAAAGTGAATCTTGCGAGACCACTTTCCATTTATCTCCCTCTGCCAAGGTGTTATGATCCGTCAATGCGACAAACTGATAATCATGGGATTTGTACCAGTCCATGATTACTTCAGGAAATTCATCTCCATCACTCCAATAAGAATGTGTGTGCAAATTTCCTTTAAACCAGTGTTCTGTGGAAGGTTTTTGTTGTTCACCACATCCAATGACTGTGATAAAGGATAGTACTACAAATAATCTTAAATAATTCATTTCTGTTGTTTTAGAGAATAATAAGCACCAATTATTCTTTTAATACGTCTTCAAATAACTACCAATCTATGTTTTCTTCAATAAAGCTAATCAAGCCATTTGCCATTACTTCTTGATCTTCAATAGAAGGGTGGGCCGTAGCTTCTATATAAGGCATAAAATGGGTGTAAATGGCTTTGTCATTTAAGTTGGCAACAGCTTTTTCAATATAACCTGGCCATTTTGAACCTTCTTTTGTGGCATCCATGCATCCCAAGGAACATATGATTTTAGCATTGGGATATTTTTGTCTTAAGTTCGTAATAAATTGCTGGTAAGCAGCAATAATTTTATCATCATCTGGAGTTTCCGTGCCAAATCTTACTTTAAACTCTTCATATTCTGGCATATTAACGAGCCAAGAGTCATTTTGGAATAAATTGACCACTACAATATCAGGGTTGTACAAAGAAAAATCCCATTTACTGTTTGAATCTGTGGGAACCAATCTATCATACAATTCGGGCATTGTTAGAGGATGCCAACTCACCAATATGCCGGTACCACTTGTACAGATACATTGATATTCCGCATCAAAGTGTCTGGAAGTAATAGCCGCATAACTTAAGTAGTTATTGGTATATGTGCTATCGGGGGAATCTTTTCCGGATAAATCTTCAACAGCATATCCTGCGGTTATCGAGTTCCCATAAAACTCTATCTTCTTTTTAAGGCGAATAGGTTTGGGCAATACTTTAGCATTTTCTTTAATTTGAAAACCATAGAAGGTGGTTTTACCGCTACCCCATTCATTCCGTTTAAAAATTTGGATAGTATGCTTTCCTTTTGACAATCCTGAGGCCAGTTGATGGTAGTGTTTAATGGTATCAGGACGAAAAATAAAAGGGTCATTGGCATCAATGATGATGTTGTAATAATTATCCCCTTTTTCATCTTCAATCAATGCAGCAATGGATTCACCCTCAAAATTGAGTTTAATCGAGCTACCAGACCAATATAGTTCCACTCCTTTAACCTGTGATGAATCTATTCTACCTGAATATACAATTTGAGGATTTGAATAATCGACAAACAATTCTTTTCTATTTGTGCAGGCAAAAACAAGGGTTAAAGTGAGCAAGAGAAGCGTTGTTCTGCTAAAAATGGACATGGTTTCTGTTGGTATGGCTATTAGAAAATGAAGTTCGGAAATTTTAAACTAAAAATGCTATGCAAATGATTGTTCATAAGATGTTTGGGGGAACTAAAAACCACTACTTTTGCAAAAAATTTATGACTGATGGCGAAATCAGACTATAACAGAGGCAGAAAGCCCTCTGGAAACTCTCAAAAAAGAAATCCAAAGAAACCATTCCCTAAAAAAGAAGGATTTCGAAAAAAACCTCAAAACCCGGTAAGGAAATCAAATCCCGATGAAATTCGATTGAACCGCTATGTGGCCAATGCGGGAATCTGTTCCCGAAGGGAAGCAGACACCTATATTGCTGCGGGCAGTGTTTCGGTAAACGGAAAAGTGATCACCGAAATGGGTTACAAGGTAAAATTGAACGACGATGTCCGTTTTGATGGTAGAAAACTCAATCCAGAGAAAAAGGAATACATCTTGCTGAACAAACCCAAGAACTTCATTACCACAACCAGTGATGAAAAGGGTAGAAGAACCGTGATGGAATTGATATCCAATGCCTCAAATGCCAGATTGCTGCCTGTTGGTCGTTTGGATCGTAATACCACAGGGTTATTGGTTTTTACCAACGATGGTGATTTGACCAAAAAATTAACGCATCCCAAACACGGCGTTCGCAAGATCTACCATGTGCATTTGGATAAAAATCTTGTTCTTTCCGATTTACGACAAATTCAAGAAGGGATAAAATTGGACGATGGTGATGTTACCGTGGATGATGTTAGCTACATACAGGGCGCTCCCAAAAAAGAGATTGGGATTGAGATACACAGCGGACGAAACCGTATTGTGCGACGCATATTTGAACATCTGGGCTACAATGTTATCAAATTGGATCGCGTAATCTTTGCAGGACTCACCAAAAAAGACCTCCCCCGCGGTCATTGGCGCAATTTGACCGAGCAGGAGGTGGTGAATTTGAAAATGATCAAGTAATTCGCTTTTTGATTATACTGTAACTTGTTTTTGGTAGCTGTTCCGCTCTTCAGGAACCTCACTTAGGTATTGTACAAACTCAAATTGGTTTCCATCGGTATCGGCAAAGTAATCTCGGATTCTAAATTGCTCAACCTCTTTCGGAAAATCCCGTTTGTACCCTGCGTTTAGCAAATTATTGGCTATTTCCTCTACATCCTGGACTACAAAACCGATGTGGTTTATTCCAATTTTATCATAGTTTTTGTCAATTTTTAAATCGCTGTACTTGGCTTGATTAATGGCGATGTAGGTGTCTTCATCGCCAAGATGGACCCATTCCCTTGTTTCATTGCCACCTCCTCTTATCCTAAAATGGGGGAAAGCAGTTTGAAAGAAATTTATGGACTCCTGTAGGTTATTCACGGTGATGTTCGCATGTTCTAAATATATATTCCGTGTTTTCATAATATTTTGTGTTTTAGTGAATTACAAAGGTCAGAAGAGAAAATGACGTGTAAAACGAACCTAAGTACAGAAAGTGAGCTGTACTTAAGTACAGGTATAAATTTAATGACGGTTTAGACACCAAAAAGCCCACGTTTTAAGGCAATATCCACCGCTTCTGTTCTATTGTCCGCATGAAGTTTGGAAAGGATTGCGGTAACATGAAATTTCACGGTTCGTTCCGTGATGTACAGTTGATTGCCTATTTGTTCATTGGTAAGCCCCTTTTTTATGAGTGTTAGTACTTCCAATTCGCGTTTTGTAAGAGGTAGCTCAGGATAATTTAACTCATTTTGTGAGGTACGTTCTTCATACTGCGCAGTTTCCTTGAGCAGTATTTTTAATTGTTTTTGAAGAGATACAGTTCTTTTGTGGGCCTCCGTCACCTTGGCCGTATCGCTCTTGGCACTTTCAAGATAGGAGATAATGGCCTCGATTTTAGGAGCGAAAACCCGATGTAGTATTTGAGGCATGTTGGAGCTTGATTCTGCACTTTTGTTCCCAAAGGATTGTTGCAATCGAGTACGCTGAATTGCGGTTCCCACCAATTCGCTAACAGTGTTAAGAATGGTTAGCTCCTTTTCGGTTAGTTTTCGGGTTTCTCCACTAAGTAAATTAATGAGTCCTACCTTTTGGTTATTAATGATGATAGGAATTGTTGCATGAAATTTAAGCCCTTCGGTACCCGAGCTAATATCCTTCAATCTCGTACAAGCAATCTCGCTGATGTTTGTGGCCTGGTCTATATCGTCAGACAGATATTGATTTATGCAATAACACCCACCAGACAAACGCTCGGGATGATTACTTAATGCTGGGGGTAGATTATGGGTGGCCGCTAAATATACCGATTTGTTATCGGGCTCCGTAAGCCAGATCCAACCCGTGCGCATATCAAGAATTTCCACCATTTTCTCCAACGAAATACGAAGCGCAGAATGCAGGGAAAATTCCTTGTTAAGGTGACTCGCTATTTCATAGAGATGGGCAAAGTAATCCGTATCGTTCATTACTGAAAACTACTAATAAAAAGAGGATTATCACAAAGAAGTACTTTTTGGCCTACACGGTAACCTAAAGTATCGGAGTATATCATTCAGAGGAACCAATAAAATTAAGTGTGGTTTTGGTTACTCTTATTGGTTTGTGAGCGCTGTTAGAGCATCCCTAAGGATGCAATGCCCAGCACATATCGTTGTTGAACTTAGAATTTATTATTTCTTCTTTGTTTCTTAATCCTTTTTATCAATTTCCCTAGGTCTTTACCCTTCTTTTTTCTTTCCTGAGCATTCGATTCAAAATGCATTCGTTCTTTTTCCATCTTCAGGAAGTTCTCGTACAATTCAGAATTTAATGTATCATTTTCTAAAGCAGTCAATACTGCACACCCATCTTCATTGCTGTGAGTGCAGTCATTGTATTTGCAATCTTGTGCGAGATTCAATATATCCTCAAATGTCATTTCAAATCCATCAGAAGCGTCAGTTATGCCAACTTCTCTCATTCCTGGATTGTCGATTAGAACACCGTTTTCAAAAACAATCAATTCCCTATGTGTAGTTACATGCTTTCCTCGGTCTATACCCTCACTAATTACACCCGTTTCCATCAACTTTTCTCCAATTATAGTGTTGATTAGTGTAGATTTTCCAACGCCTGAAGACCCCAATAAGCAATAAGTTTTGCCCCTAATCAACTTGGAGTTAATTTCATCAATCCCCATTTTGGATTGATTGCTAATTGCTATTACGGGGACATTTTTAATTCTCTCCCGTACTTGAACTAACAATTCTTCTAATCTCTGCTTCTTAATTAAATCGATTTTACTCAGAAGAATAATAGGTTCAATTTTAGCGGTATTGCAAATAGTTAAGTATCGCTCGAGTCGATTGATATTAAAATCCCTATTGACGGATTGAACGATAAGTCCAAAATCAATATTTGTTGCAATAACTTGAGTTTGTCCTGACTTGCCAACCGCTTTTCTTTCTAAAATTGAATTCCTCGGAAGTACTGCATGAATCAAGGCTTTGCCATCATCATATTCTGAAATCGAAACCCAATCTCCAACAGCAGGTAATTCGCTCTTGTCAGTGACAGTGAATCTTAAATTTCCAACGAGTTCACAATCAAATTCGTTTGATTCGGTTTTTACGGTATACCGATCTCTATGTAATAAGATAACTCTGCCAACACCAAAGGAATCTAGATTTTGTTTCTTTCGGGATTCTTCGAAATCGGTATTGTATCCTAAATCTTCTAAAGTCATCTTTTTTTTTAAGCGGTGAAAGAAAAATCGAAGATGATATTCGAGCAATAAAACCCTGCTTTTTCAATTGCTCTTTGAGATGCCTTATTATCAAAAGTGGTAGAGCAAATAGGTTTTCTTCCTAATTTTAAAACTCTGTTTACCTGTTGTTGCAATACCTGTGTGGCAATCCCTTTTCCTTGAAATGAGCGGTTTACAATAATGCCTAAATCGGCTATGTCAGGTTGAGTGTCACTAATTCGACATTCGCTGGTTGCGACTATTATATCTTCTTCTTTTACCAGATATATTTCTTTTCTGGAAACAAGGTTTTCCGTGTAACCAAAAGTATCATCCATGCCTATTTGTTCTTTCAAAAACAATTTAATAGTAGGGATATCATTGGATGTAACCGCTTCAACGTTACGATTGGAATTAATTTCCATAGCCTTGTTATTGTGTTCGAAACAAAAGGTATTTGCTTGTTGTGACTTTGCGTTCAGCAAACATGAGTTGAAGGCCATGGGCTCATTTGTGCTAAGACTTGCAGAGCCAATCATCTTAGATGTAATCAGTTCTTGTATCACATTGTTCATGTTAGACCGGAATTCATCCTTGAGGTATATTTGCAGTAATGATTCTTCGCTATCGATGCAGCAATACCCGATAGTTACTCCATTATTTGATATCAAATAATGTTGGGATGATGCAATGTACAGTAACTCCCACATTGCATCAATTGGAGATTTAAGGCTGCGGTACAACCTAGCTCTAAAACTTTGGATTGTATCTGTAATATCAGTTTTGATGAAATTCATCATTCCATTTTTTTTCGGATTTCATCCAAACATAAATTCCCCAAACTGCCCTCATGGGAATGGTCAATATCTTTTTTAGGTGTAAAGGTACCCTCCTCAATATCCTTGCCCATAGATTTGTACGCATCCCGGAACGGCATACCATTTTTCACCAATTCGTTCAACGTATCCACACTAAATAAATAGTCATACTTTGGGTCATCTAGAATTTTGGTGTTCACTTGGATTTCCTTCAAACCGAAAACCATCATTTCTAAACAGGCTTTGGTATCTTGGATTGCGGGTACAATAACCTCTTTCACCAATTGCAAATCTCTATGGTATCCACTGGGCAGGTTATTGGTTATTAGGGTCAATTGATTGGGAATGGACTGAATTTTATTGCATTTTCCCCGAATCAACTCAAAAACATCTGGATTTTTCTTGTGTGGCATAATGCTACTGCCCGTGGTTAGTTCATCAGGAAAAGAAATAAAGTCAAAATTTTGACTCATATACAAACAAATATCCATGGCCAATTTGGATAGGGTAGCTGCTATACTCGATATGCCCAGAGCTGTTGCTTTTTCCGCTTTTCCCCGGCCCATCTGGGCCGCGACAACATTGTATTTTAGAGTATCAAAGCCCATTTCGGCCGTTGTGAAGCTTCTGTCAATAGGAAACGAACTACCATAACCGGCCGCACTCCCCAAAGGATTTTGATCCGCAATTTTATAGGCTGCCTGTACAAAGTACAGATCATCTACCAAACTTTCGGCATAGGCAGAAAACCAGAGTCCAAAAGAAGAAGGCATCGCAATTTGTAAATGGGTATAGCCAGGCAGCAAAACGGATTGGTGTTGTTCGGCCAGGTCAAGTAATAGATCAAAAAGGGATTTGACCTCATTTTTTATTTCTGTCAACTCATTTTTCAGATAGAGTTGCATGGCCACCAAAACCTGGTCGTTTCTAGACCTTGCAGTATGGATTTTTTTGCCGGTATCGCCAAGTCTTTGGGTGAGAACAAATTCAATTTTGGAGTGCATATCCTCAAAATCATCCTCAATTGTAAATACGCCATCCTCGATACAATGGGCAATTTTGTCCAATTCCTTGATCAATTCTTCGGTTTCTTCTTCGGAAATCAATCCAACCTTGCCCAACATTTTGGCATGTGCTTTAGATGCGATCACATCGTATTTGGCCAAAAGCAAATCCAGCTCACGATCGTTACCTACGGTGAAATGATCTATTTTTTTATCGGTACTAAATCCTTTGTCCCAGAGTTTCATTTTTTTTGATTGTAAAGGTTCATTAATCCCAGCAAAACTTCCATGGCGTCATTGGCGTCTTGTTTGTCTACAAAAATATGGTCGTGGTAAAATGCGGCGACCACATTGCAACTTATTCCATTATTGGCAAGGGTATTGGAAATAGCTGCTGTAAAACCAACAGCTTCTAGCGCCGAGTGTATGTTTAATGTAATACATGAAGCTACATAGGCGTATTTCAGGCCCAAATCATCTGCCTTTTCCCTTTTTAGTATGAGAGTTGTACCTTCTTTTTCTTTAAAAGTGCCATGAACAAAGGAGATATCCAAAGGATACGAGTGGTCCACGCTCACAAAAACATAATCACCTTCATTAAGAACGGGTTGCATTTTAGACAATATGGTCGATAAATCGGTTTCTCCTGACATAGTTGTAATTGTTATGTTCCTATCAAAAATCCTGAAAGAATTTTGATATACAAATCTATTCCTTCTTCAATTTCATTTACATATATAAATTCATCTGCTGAATGGGAGCGAGTGCTATCACCTGGACCTAACTTTACTGATTGGCAGCTTAAGGCTGCCTGATCTGACAAGGTAGGAGAGCCGTAAGTGTTTCTGCCAAGACCGATTCCACTTTTGACCAAATCATGGTTAGGGTCAATGGCCGACGAATTTAATCGAAGTGAGCGTGGTGTCATTTTACACGGAGCTTCCTTTTCCAATATATCCGTAATTTCTTTGTTGGAATAGCGATCGTTAACCCGAACATCCACCACCAAATCAACTTTAGCCGGTACAACATTATGTTGATTTCCGGCATTGATCTGGGTTACCGTCAATTTTACTTTTCCAAGAGCTTCTGATTCTTTCTCAAATGAGCAATTTTTAAACCAATCAAGTACTTCTATGGTATTGTAGATGGAATTATTTCCGTTCGGATGTGCGGCATGGGAGGGTGTTCCTTCTACAACAGCATCAAATACGATCAATCCTTTTTCGGCGATGGCCAAATTCATCAATGTAGGTTCGCCAACAACCGCAACTTCAATGCTTGGAAGAATGGGTAAAAGTGCCCTTAAACTTTTTTTGCCAGCGTTCTCTTCCTCCGCCGTTGCTGCCATAATGATATTATGACTTAAATTCTCCTGTTTATAAAAATGGACGAAAGTGGCCAAAAGCGAAACCAAACATCCGCCTGCATCATTACTGCCCAGACCATATAGTTTTCCATCTTCCACATGCGGAAGAAAAGGGTCTTTGGTATACGCGGAATTGGGTTTTACAGTATCGTGATGCGAATTTAGAAGTAGCGTGGGCTTACTTTCGTCAAAATGTTTGTTGAAAGCATATATATTGTTGAACTGTCGTTGCGTTTCAACCCCAAAACCCCTTAACCAGTTTTCAATGGCGTCGCCGGTTTTGTCTTCTTCACCAGAAAAGGAAGGAATGGATATTAGCTGTTGCAGCAATTCAATAGCTTTTTGAGTCAAGTGTCCTTGGTCGATTTTCATAGCGTTAAAGTCGTAAAATTTGATGTTGTTTGTAGCAACATATCACTGTCACCAATGCAAACTTGCTTTACATTATTTTGAAGTGCATGAAAGCAATTGTGCATTTTTGGAAGCATTCCATCGGCAATGATTCCATCAGCTAAAAGTGTTTCATATGTTTTGGAATTAATATGCTGGATTACTGAATTTTCATCTTCAACATCTCGAAGGACACCTTTTTTTTCAAAACAATAATAGAGAGTAGTCTCAAATTCTGCAGATAAACCAATTGACAATTCAGATGCAATAGTATCGGCATTGGTGTTGAGCAATTGACCCTTGCCGTCATGGGTCAATGCACAAAACACAGGTGTAAAACCTGCCAGTAATAGTTTGGTGATTCCTCTGGAATTTACCTCGTCAACATCTCCGACCCAACCAAAATCAACTTCTTTCACAGGTCTTTTGTGGGCATGTATGGCATTGGCATCCGCTCCGCTCAAACCTAGTGCGTTGCATTCCAATGCCTGCAATTGGGCCGTAATTTTCTTACTTACCAATCCACCATAAACCATGATTGCCACATCCAAACTTTGGGCATCAGTAATTCTTCGACCGTTGATCATCTTGGCTTCAATTCCCAATTTATTTCCAATTTCAGTAGCTTTTTTACCTCCCCCGTGCACTAATATTTTGTATCCGTCGAGTTTAGAGAACAATCCCAATAGGTGGGTAAGACCCTTTGGGTCTTCGATAATGTTCCCTCCTATTTTTACTATGGACAGTTTGTGTTTCATGTTATGCGTTTAGTATTCCACCATCAATGGTCATGGCTGTTCCGGTAATCCATGAAGAATCATCTGAAATTAAGAAAAGAGCCAACTTTGCAATGTCTTCCGGAGTTCCCAATCTATTTAGAAGGGTAGCATTTGCAGCGTTTTGTACCGCTTCCTCAGGATTATCAAAGGCTTTGGCCGAATCCCAAATCAACGGGGTGTCCACAGGTCCTGGACAGATGGCATTAACTCTTATTTGAGGAGCGTATTCAACTGCCATTTGTTTCATCAAAGCTATGCTTGCAGCTTTTGAGGCACAATATGCAGGATGATTCGGAAAGCTCTTAAAAGCAGCTATTGATGCATTGATAAGAATGTTACCTTGCCCACTTTTTTGAAGGTGCGGAATGGCATATTTTGAAATGTAGAAAATGGAACTTAGGTTGACATCCAAAGTGTTTCGCCAATCGGAAACGGAAAGGTCAACCACATTTCCCAATCCCAAAACCCCGGCATTTAAGGATAGTACATCCAACTTCCCGAATTGATCAATAGCGGTTTTGACCAATTTTTCATTGTACTCGGGTTGAGAAACATCTCCAGGAACAAATACGGAACCTTTTAGTTTTTCAGATAATTTGTTACCTCTTTTTGTATTGCGTCCAGATAATATCAGCTTAGCTCCTTCAGCATATAACGTTTCTGCAATGCCCTTTCCCATACCACTGGTAGCGCCTGTTACAATACACACTTTGTCCACTAACTTTGCCATTTCTCTTACTTTATGGATTCCAAAATTTTCTTTAATACAATTTGAGCTGAGTACGTTCGATTATTTGCTTGTTCAATCACTAAAGATTGGCCGCCATCTAAAACGGCATCTTCAACCACTACATTTCTTCGAACAGGTAAACAGTGCATAAACTTGGCCTTGCCCAACTTTTTCGCAGTCATCATCCAATTCGAATCTTGCTGCAAAACCTTTCCATAATCTGAATAACTAGTCCAGTTTTTCACATAAACAAAGTCTGCATTTTCCAGCGCCTTTTCCTGATCATATTCAATTGTACATTCTTTGGTTATTTCAGGATTCAATTCATAACCTTTGGGGTGTGTAATAACGAAATCAGCTTCTTGCAACTGCATCATTGTTACAAATGAATTGGCCACGGCATGAGGTAATGCCTTCGGATGCGGTGCCCAAGATAAAACCACTTTGGGTTTGGAGGTGGTCTTGTTTTCTGCTAAAGTAATGGCATCCGCCAAAGCTTGCAAAGGATGTGCAACAGAACTTTCCATATTTATAATGGGAATTGAAGTGTATTTGGTAAATCCAGTTAAAACCTCTTCGGCCTCGTCTCTCGTTTTATCCTCCAATTTGGCAAAAGCTCTAATTGCTACAACATCACAAAACTGCGAAACTACTTGGGCCGCTTCTTTAATATGTTCCGACGTTCCTTGATTCATGACGGTACCATCGCCATACTCCAAAGTCCAACCTTCATTGCCAAAATTCATGACCATCACATCCATTCCCAAATTCATGGCTGCTTTTTGAGTGCTTAATCGTGTTCGCAACGAATTGTTGAAAAACAAAAGGCAAATGGTTTTGCCTTCACCAAGAGCATCAAATTTTTTAGGGGCTGCCTTCAAAGCTCTAGCCTCTTTAACCCATTCAGAAAGATTATCGATGTCGTTTATAGAACGATAGTGTTTCATGATTTGATTTTTGTATAATTAATGGAATCCTGAAGTGCATCCTGTATGAAATTTTCATTCAAACCATTTACAATCCAGGTTTCTATACCAGCATTTCTTGCAATAGTAGCTGCCTCAATCTTGGATTGCATTCCTCCCGTTCCATGGGTTGATTTTCCATTGTCTATTTCCTTGACTAGATTTTGAAGGTCGCTGACTGCTTCGATTGTTTTAGGTTGGTTGTTTTCAAGGGATTCTTTTGTATAAATCCCATTGGTGTTGGTTGCTATCAATAGTAAATCGGCCTCCAACAAAGCTGCGGTTAAGGCTGCCAACTTATCGTTATCACCAAATTTGATTTCATCCGTTGCAACGGTATCATTTTCATTGATAATCGGGATGAAATTATTGGCCACCAAAACATTGATGGTATTTTTAATGTTCACTTTTGAATCTGAATTTTCAAAATCTGAATAGGACAGTAGGCATTGCGATGTGAGCAATCCCAATTCTCTGAAACTTTCCTGAAAGATTCGCATCAAATGCGGTTGACCAATTGCGGCCAGTGCTTGTTTTACATTGATTTCGGGACCGGAATGCTCCAATTTTACAAATTGTTTTGCTGCGGCAATGGCACCTGAACTGACAATGATGAATTCATACTCCGAGGAAAGTTGGGCAATTTGTCGGCCAATATCCTCGACTTTTCCTCGGGAAATTTGATTGGTCTCCTTGGTCAGTGTATTTGAGCCTATTTTAAGTAATATTCGTTTCTTCTTCTTCATCTTATCTGGTTTGACCATTGCCGGTAACGTACCATTTGTTACTTACCAAATGTTGGAGCCCGATAGGTCCTCTTTGATGCAATTTATCTGTGCTTATAGCGAGTTCTCCACCCAATCCAAACTGACCTCCATCGGTAAATCGGGTAGAGGCGTTATGGTACACCGCAGCTGAATCCACAGATTGCATAAACGTTTCAGCTTTCTTGTTGTTGGCCGTAATAATAGCAGCCGAATGTCCGCCGCTATAGGTGTTTATTTTCATGATGGCCTCGGTCAAATCCGTTACTTGTCCAAGCACAATTTTGTAGTCCAAGAATTCCTCATACCAAATAGATTCATCATCAATTTCGTTGGTTTCCGATAGACTGGACAATGGTTTATCCGTTAAAATTTGAACCTTACTTTTTTTAAGTTTTTGGGCCAATTGCATCAAGAATTCCTGTTTTCTTGGTAAATCAGCGGCAACAAGTACTTTATCTAGAGCATTGCAGGCTGATATTTTTGTTGTTTTTGCATTTAGAATTACATCCAATGCGATTTCCAAATCAGCCTCCGAATCCACATACAAAAAGTTGTTTCCACGTCCACTTACAATTACGGGACAGGTGGCATGCTGTTTTACAAACGCGATTAATTTTTCACCTCCTCTTGGAACTATTAAATCAATTTTCTGGGAAGGGTTTTCCAGAAAGCCTTGCGTTTGTGCCCTATCAAACTCCAAGTAGGTGATCCAATCTTTTGAGCATCCATGTTCTTCAAGCGCCCTGTGCCACAATTGAACCAAAACCTGATTGCTATTGAATGATTCCTTTCCTCCCTTGAGCAAAATTCTATTCCCTGATTTGAATGCGATTCCAGCGGCTTCTATGGTCACGTCGGGCCTAGATTCGTAGATGATTAAAATAGTGCCAAAAGGCGCTGTTTTGTTGCTAATGTGGATGCCATTTTCGTGGTTAAACTGAAAACGCTCCACACCTAAAGGGTCTTGTTGGGATGCCAGTTGTTGGAGTGATAATACCATTCCATCGATTTTAGACACATCTACTTTCAGTCTATCTCGCATGGCCAAATCGTCCCCAGTATAACCATCAAGGTCGTTTTTATTCGCAGTTAGAATCTTGGATTGTTCTAGTTTGACCAACTCACTCATAGTGGTCAAAACGGCGTTTCGTTTTTCTATCGATAATATCAAGCTCATCTCAATTCTGCTTTTAATGCTTCAAAAAATAGGTCGATGTGATGTTTTGTGATGTTCAATGCTGGTAAAATTCGAAGTACATACTTATCCTTTGCGCCCCCAGTGAACAATTTTTGGTTGAAAATCAGTTTTTTACGTAGTTCGGCCACTTCAAAATCAAATTCGAGACCTAGCATCAATCCTCTCCCTTTAATTTTCTTTACCTGGGGAATTTCCTTGGCTTTTTCTTTGAAATAATTTCCAAGTTCATCCGCATTGGAGATTAGATTTTCCTTTTCCAAAACCTCCAAAACCGCCAACGTTGCCACACATGCTAAATGATTGCCACCAAACGTTGTGCCTAAAAGGCCATAAGATGCCTTGAAAGATTCATGAATCAAAATACCGCCGACAGGAAAACCATTGCCCATGCCTTTGGCCATGGAAATAATGTCCGGTTGAATATTGTGATGCTGAAAAGCAAAAAATTTACCGCTTCTTCCAAATCCACATTGAATCTCATCAGCAATGAACACAATCCCTTTTTCTTTTGATTTTTCTGAAATAAATTGAATAAACTCTGTCGTTGGTTCATCCAAACCACCAATACCTTGAATGGTTTCAATAATTACTGCACAATAGTCGTCTGATTGAATGGTGTTTTCAAACGCTTTAAAATCGTTCAGTTCTAAAAATGTCACTTTTTGTTGCTGGTTGATAGGAGCATTTATGGTGTGGTTGTCAGTAGCTGCCACCGCTGCCGACGTCCGTCCATGGAAACCATTTTTAAAGGCAATAACTTTAGATTTTCCGGTATGAAATGATGCCAATTTCAATGCATTTTCGTTGGCCTCGGCACCCGAATTACACATAAAAAGATTGTAGTCATTGCATTGAGACAATTCTTCCAACTTTTCAGCCAATTGCTGCTGCAATGGATTTTGAATTGAGTTGCTATAGAACCCAATTTTATCCAATTGGTCCTTAATTCGATTTACATAATGGGGATGGGAATGTCCAATGGAAATCACCGCATGTCCTCCATAAAAATCAAGATATGTCGACCCTTTGTCATCGGTGACCTCAATGCCTTTGGCAGAGACCGGTGTTACATCGTAAAGTGGATATACGTCAAATAGTTTCATCTTTTCTTTGTTGTCTTTCTCGCACAAGCGGGAATCTCGTTATTTATGTCTAACCTGCTTTTTTGACCAATCCTTTGACTGGCTCA
Source organism: Flagellimonas sp. S3867 (assembly GCF_014698935.1). Lineage (GTDB taxonomy): Bacteria > Bacteroidota > Bacteroidia > Flavobacteriales > Flavobacteriaceae > Flagellimonas. The sequence continues at coordinate 198,564 of NZ_JACVMN010000002.1, read as the reverse complement.
GGATAACTGCTCGACCTGACATTTATTTACCCTTTTCTGATTTTACTAATTTTTTCGAACGATGTTACAATCCCTCGGATAAGCGATGAACTTAGTCCTTGGTGTTCCATTTCATTCAATCCTTCAATGGTACACCCTCTGGGTGTGGTTACGCGGTCAATCTCTTCCTCTGGATGATTGCCGGATTCGATTAACAAGCTTGCAGCGCCGTTACAGGTATGCATCGCCAGCTCTTGAGCTTCTTTGGCATCGAAGCCTAATTGAATGGCTCCTTGGGTCGTAGCACGAATCAAACGCATCCAAAAAGCAATGCCGCTGGCACATATTACGGTTGCAGCTTGCATCTGCTCTTCTGGAATTTCCAAGGTATGTCCCATTCTATTGAAAATGGCCTTGGCTAAATCAATTCGTTTTTTGCCTAATTCATTGCTGCAAATACAGGTCATGGAGTTTCCAACGGAGATGGCCGTATTGGGCATGCTTCGGATAATGTATTTGTCGGAGCCAATGATTTCTTCAATTTTTGAAATACTAAAACCCGTTATGGTGCTAATAATCACATGATTTTCGGTCAAAAGGTCTTTGACTTCTTCCAAAATGGAACTGAAATGACCGGGCTGAACGGCAAAAATCAACGTGTCCGAATTTTGAATAGCCTCTTTATTATCTGAAGTGACCGTTACATTGCCATACTTCTCAAAATCTTTGATTTCTGATGTATTTCTTTTGGTAAGGTACATGGTGGTGGCTCCATTACTGTGTAAAACTCCTTTTGCAATGGACAGCCCCAAATTTCCCGCTCCTATGATTGCTACTTTCATAATTTCTTTTTTAAAATACTCCTGCTTTTAACTGCAGTCCTTTTGCTTCTTCCAAGCCGAAGATCAAATTCATATTTTGAACGGCTTGTCCGGAAGCTCCTTTTAGTAAATTGTCGATTGCCGAGGTAACTAGTAAAGTACCCTCATGTTTATGTAAATGTACATGGCATTGGTTGGTATTTACCACTTGTTTTAGATGGATGGGTTCCGCTGAAACATGCGTAAAGACATCATCTTTGTAATACTCTTGATACAATTGTTGAGCTTCTTCCAAACTACCATCAAATTGCGTATAACTGGTTGCGAGAATTCCCCGAGTGAAATTCCCTCTATTGGGCAGGAAGAACAGTTGACCGGTTTTGTTTCCGAACGAATCCAAACTTTCGCCTATTTCGCCCAAATGTTGATGGGTAAAGGGTTTATACCAAGAAACATTATTATTTCGCCAACTAAAATGTGAGGTGGATGAAAGTCCAACTCCAGCGCCAGTACTTCCTGTAATTGCATTGATATGTACTTGATTTTGCAACAATCCAGCCTTTGCCAATGGCAGCAAGCCTAATTGAATGGTTGTGGCAAAACACCCGGGATTTGCAATATAATCCGCCTTTTTAATCTTTTCATTGTTCAATTCTGTGAGGCCATAAACAAATGTTTTCCCTTGAAAAGTGGCATCAGCTTTCAACCTAAAATCATTACTTAAATCGATGATCTTAGTTGTCTCACTAAAGGAGTTTTCATTAAGAAATTTTGATGAGTTTCCATGACCCAAGCAAAGGAAAACAACATCTACATTTGGGTTCACTTCGCCCGTAAATTCCAAGTTGGTAACCCCCAATAAATCTGGATGAGCCGAAGTAATTGGTTTTCCAGCTCTAGTTGTGCTGAAAACAAAATCGATTTCTACATCAGGGTGGTTGAGGAGCAATCGAATTAGTTCGCCTCCCGTATAACCAGATCCTCCGATAATACCTGCTTTAATCATGGTGTTGGTTTACATGGTTTGCAATTTTTCCAGGGTTGGAAAGAATTTTAATGAATCCTTTAGCATCGTCCGCGGTCCAACCTTTGTTGATTTCACCATAACTTCCAAAGGAAGCATTCATTAGATCATGGGAAGAAGCAACTCCATCTAAATTAAATCGATAAGGGTGGAGGGTCACAAAAACATCACCGGAAACATTCCTTTGGGTATCGGCCAAGAAAGCTTCGATGTTTCGCATAACCTCGTCCAAATAATTGCCTTCGTGCAAGAGCATTCCGTAAAAATTGCCCAATTGCTCTTTTTGATATTGTTGCCACTTGCTCAAGGTGTGCTTTTCCAGCAGATGGTGTGCTTTTATAATGATGAGTGGAGCGGCAGCTTCAAAACCGACCCTTCCTTTGATACCGATAATAGTATCCCCAACATGAATATCCCTTCCGATAGCATATTTGGATGCGATTTCTGAAAGTTTTTCGATGTTTTCTATAGGACTGGCCACTTCTCCGTCAATTGAGACCAATTCTCCTTTATTAAAAGTCAATTTGAGCTGCTTGGAACTTTGCTTTTCCAACTGACTTGGATAAGCCGTTTCAGGAAGGGGTAAATGTGAGGTCAAGGTTTCATCTCCACCTACCGATGTACCCCATAGTCCTCGGTTGATAGAATATTTTGCTTTTTCCCATGGGTAATCCACGCCATTTTGTTTGAGATATTCTATTTCAGCTTCTCTGGACAGTTTATTATCCCTGATTGGAGTGATAATCTCTATTTCTGGAGCAATGGTTTGAAAGATCATATCAAATCGGACTTGATCATTACCTGCGCCAGTACTACCATGCGCGATGTATTTAGCACCTACTTTCTTGGCATGATTTACAATTTCAACGGCCTGAACTATACGTTCCGCACTTACCGAAAGGGGATAGGTGTTGTTTCTTAGCACATTTCCGAAGATGAGGTATTTAACCACTTTTTCATAAAAGTTGGAAACAGCATCCAATGATGTATAGGAAGTGGCGCCAAGTTCAAGCGCTTTTTGCTCGATTTCCTTGATTTCGGATGGAGAAAACCCACCAGTGTTCACGCTAACCGCATGTACTTCAAAGCCTTCTTCTTTTGATAGGGATTTTGCGCAATACGAAGTATCTAATCCGCCACTATAGGCCAGTATTAGTTTTTTCATTTTGTTTTCTTTTTTAGGAAAAGGGTTTCCTTAATGCTCTTTAATCGTTTAAAGGCTTTTCCGTTTAATTTTTTCGATTCTGGTTTTTTATTCGTGGGATTGTACAGCATTCCCGTGCAAAGGCACATGTTCCGTTCTGTTCTGGTCAGGATGTCAAAATTCTTGCAAGTTTGGCAACCTTTCCAAAATTCAGGGTCATCTGTCAACTCCGAAAAAGTAACCGGTTTGTAACCGAGCTCGTAATTCATTTTCATCACTGCCAAGCCCGTGGTAATTCCAAAAATTTTGGCATCTGGAAACTTCTTTCTTGATAGTTCAAAAATGGATTTCTTTATTTTTTTGGCAAGCCCCTGATTTCTATAATCTGGGTGGACTATCAGGCCCGAGTTGGCCACAAAGTTTTTGTTTCCCCAAACTTCAATATAACAGAACCCGGCAAAGGTATCCCCATCCAATGCAATTACGGCATTGCCATTTTGCAATCGTTTTATGATATATTCTGGAGTTCGCTGGGCAATGCCAGTTCCCCGAACCTTGGCAGATTCGGTTATGGTATCGCTGATTACCTGGGCGTATTTAAAATGTGACTCGTTAGCAACTAAAATTTCCATTGCTATTTAATTATTGACTAAAACTGAAATTGATTTTGTGATTTTGCGGAAATGGACTCACCTATTTCCATAGACTGATATGCACCCTTACGGGCGACGGCGGCGAGCGAATGGACGTACTGGAGCAAGGATGCTCAATGAGGTTAATATGTATTCTTGTCCTTTCATTATGGGATTAAAAGTACAAATTAATTTCAACCGACCTAGATTGGCGTCTATTTTTTGAAGAAATGTAACTTTTTCCCTCCTTTAACCACGATTTCATAAATCAAGAAGCCCATAACCGCGATATACTCAATGGCCAATAACCAAAAACTCTCAGTAAAATCGGAGTTGGAATAGGCCCAATAGCTCAGAATAACCAACAATGACCAGACTATTGCATAACGATATTCTGTAAAAATGGCCAATACCAAAAGAAAAATAATATACCAAGGGTGCACCGTACTCGATAAGAAATAATAGGTTGTTAAAACCATAAGCATGGATGTAATCAGGGTACCCATTTTTTGGTTTTTTCGTAGGAATGCGATCAAAACCGCAGTGATGACTACTATGATTGCCATCCATTTTCCGTAATCTTTGATTAAAATCCACGGTTTGGCATCAAAGAAGGTTATCCCAATGTGCTTTACCAGATTATATATGCTCGAATTAAACTCAAAATTAGAAAACCAAAGACCTACGGTTTCTGAATAATTATCAATAAATGAGGAGGAGTAAAAAGGGAGTAAAAGAAGGACACAGGAAGCGCCGACCATAATATAGAAGAGGACACTTTTTTTGAACCCAAAGTACTTAACAAATAAGGGCAAGAACAAAATAGGCACCAACTTGATCATAATTGACATTGCATAGATGGGTGCCGCCGCTAACCATTTTTTATCTGCGATTAAATACAGGGACCACACAAAGAAGAATAACATTACACCTTCAAAGTGGAGATTTCCTGTCAATTCAATGATTACCAAAGGGTTTAGGAAATACCAGAAGGCCATATGGTTAGACTTGTTCAATTTTTGGAGCAATTTTCTTCCGAAATAAAGGATGCCTAGATCAGCCAGTACTATGGTTAGGCGCATTACAATAACTGAGCCGAGGATACTTCCGCCTCCCAAAAATGCGGCGATGGTGAATATAATTTGGTTGAGTGGAGGGTAGTTACTAAAATGTTTCGCACTCAAACTTCCCATGCCATCAAATAATTGTTGGGCATTGGAGATGGGTAAATGGGGTTGGAGTATTAAATTATTTGGAACATCCAAATAGGGATTGACACCATTTTTTATCAATTCTCCATCCCAGATAAAACGATAAAAATCTTGGGAAAGATTCGGTTCGGCCAACAAAAACACTAATCGAAACAGAATGCCGGAGATCAGTAGGAACTTAAAGTTCCATTTTTGGAGTTGGATAAGTTTGTAATGGAGAAAAAAAACCGCGGCGACCAGACTGATGAGCTTTGGAAAATCTTCCCGATTTAAATCATAAGCAAAGCTTGTGTAAAACAAAATGCTTCCCAAAACAAGTAGCATTGGGATTTTGTGAAGCTTCCAAAATTTTATGATTTGATGAGGCATTGCTGATCAGCATTTCTAAGGTCAGCAAAAAATATAAAAATATATTGGATTGAGAATCATATCCTGCCATGTATTGAGCGTAAATTTACGTAACAGCCACGACAGGATATGCCTAGTATTATTCTATGGCAATCAAAATTTCCGCTTCCCCGTTGGTGGGGTTCAGCGCTTTTTCACCATAGATTTCTATATCGGTAGTATATGTTCTCTTCAAATCTGTATTCCAGATGTCCATCCAAGTGTTGATTACGGCATCTTTTGTAAGGTCGCCCTTAGCAGTGAATTTGGTATAGTTAGATTCGGGAATCATTTTGACGGTCATATCTTCCGGAATATTGTCAAGATGGGCCACATTGCAACCGATAACTATGGTGTAGGGTTTGGTATGATCTCCCTCATAGTCCGTGTAGATGGCATAAAGGGTATCATCCACTTTATTTGGGATTCGGTTAAGCGCATTTTCCGCCATAAACTTTTCCCATAGTTGTGGAATGTCCTTGTCAGCTTTTCCACGGTCATTGGATGTTCTTGTAGCTAAACCTACAATGGTTAATGCGTCTCTTTTTGTGCTTGTCATGATATAATACGTTTTTAAGATTTGACCAAAAATATTTACGGTTTATGACAAGGGTATGTCAGGGGTGGTTGGAATAGGTCAATTCATAACCTGTATATGTCAATTGGAGCTGTTTTTTAAGCTAAAATTCTCGAACTTAACTTATTAGTTGTAAGTAATTTACGCATGAAATTAGTTTCGAGAATACTACTTGTTTTATTCTTATTTCAAACGAGTTCTTCCTTTGCATGCAGTTGCAAAAAAATGAAAGATGTAAAAACCGAATTTGAACGTTCGGATATTGTATTTGTTGGGAAGGTAGTTTCGAAAGAAATTATTGAAATTGAACACGATAACAAAATGTATTCATTTCACAAATATGAAATAAAGGCATACAAAGCATATAAAGGGACATTTGATGACAGAATCATAACGATTTTAACCATTGCACATGTGGGTGCTTGCCGAGCCAACTTTGAAATTGATTCAAATTACATTTTATACGGATTCAAGAATAATCTTTGGTCTCATTACGGTGAATATGATTACTCTGAACCACAGACTTATTGGACTAGCAGATGTCACCGAAATAGAAAATACTCGAAAGAGGAAATCGAGGCAATTGAAAAAATCGCAAACTAATTGATGTAAACAGCGGACAATAACGTGTAAAATCTATTGCTTTAGTTGGTTAACAGAAGGAATATTTCCTGCCTACATTCTACAATGATTCCTACTCCGAAACTCATGCTGATTTTAGTGAAATAGAATCTTACACGAAAACGATAAGTGTAATTGGAAAAAGTGCGCTTTTTTGCTCAATCATTTCCCATTTAGCTCAGGATTATCCTGATAATAGGCATCATACGATTTATAATATTCTTCCAAGGTCATGTTGTGCGATTCGAAATGCTCGTAGGTGTTGGTTATTTTTTGAATATGATCTATTCTAAACACCCTAAAAGCTTTGCGGAGTCTACAATAAGCGATAAGCAACCATTTCTCTTGGGAACTATAAAGTGCAAAAGGTTCTATGTTCCTATTGGTGAATTTTTGATCTAGGGATAAATAATCAATGCTCAAAACCTGAAAATTGGTCAAGGCCGATTGAATGCGCATGAGATAATTACTGGTTCTTTGATTTAAATAGTTATCCATAAAATAGATACGCTCTGTAAGTAAGCTGGCCTTGTCTTTTTGAGGGCCTTTTAGCAACGCCTTTATTTTTAGAATGGCTTCGGAATAATGTTGCACAAAAGAGGCATCCTTGTTTTTCAGAATCAATTGCTCGGCAGTTATGAGCGCATTGGCTTCATCTTCGGTGAACATTACAGGAGGTAATTGATACCCTTCCATCATGGAATATCCCTTGCCTTCTTCCGTAATAATGGGAACCCCGGATTTTTCCAAAGTCCGGATATCCCGATAAATGGTCCTGACACTTACATTGTGCTTTTCGGCAAGCGTTTTTGCGGTGACAATCCTTGAGGATTGCAGTTGAGTTAAAATTGCAGTAAGTCGTGAAAGTCTAGGTTTTTCTTCCATTTAGTCGAATTCTTGAGTGACGAACCGTATAAATGTAGCTATTTTGATTTTTTGAAAGTGAATACACTCATAGCCATCCAGCAAGGAAATGAACCGTAATTTTAAAATTGAAAAGGATTTACGCTTTCGCTGTCAAGGACTTAAAGAACACGAAGCCAAAGCCCAAGAACAACATTAAATGAAAGGGGAAAAGTCCGAAGTCATTTAAAGGAATTGCGCTGTACATGCCAAATAAGAAATAGATCATCAAAGCAAATTCTATAACCATGTTCGGAGACATTTTTTTGGCTAAATATTTATTTCCTTTCCAACTATCTTTTAGATTGTTGATGTTGAATTTTGGTGTTCTCACAAATTCACTTCGTTTACCCATATGGCCTTCCAATACGGCAATGGAATTATGTAATGAAAATCCAAGGGCTACCGAGAAAAAGGTAAAAAACAATTTGATATAGTCCACAAATTTGTCAAAACTACTGCCCTGAATACTTTTATAGGTGAACCAATAACAAATAAATAGAATAATGGTACTGATGATAAAGAAACTGGTTACTTCAAAAATCCAACCTAAATGACCATAGGTGTTTTTGATGTACAACATGGGAATGCTTAAAACTGCAACTATAAAAACGCACAAGAACATGGAACTGTTCAACAAGTGCATTACGCCATGGAATTTGGTTTTGAATGGAATATTTTTGGCCGTAACAACACTCCAAACCGATTTTTTGAAGTTTTCGGCTCCGCCTTTGTTCCATCTGAATTGTTGGGAACGAGCAGCACTTATAACAACAGGAAGCTCTGCAGGAGTTTCCACATCTTCCAAATACTTAAACTTCCAATTTTTTAATTGGGCTCTGTAACTTAAATCCAAATCTTCTGTAAGGGTGTCACCCTCCCAGTTACCGGCATCAAGGATGCAATCTTTTCTCCAGATACCAGCAGTACCGTTAAAGTTGATAAAATGCCCTTTTGAATTTCTTCCTACTTGTTCTAAAGTAAAATGTGCATCAAGAGCAAAAGCTTGAATCTTGGTAAGCGTAGAATAATCCCTATTGATGTGTCCCCATCTTGTTTGGACAACACCGATTTCTTCATCCTTAAAGTAAGGAACGGTCTTTTTTAGCCAATCGCTCTCCGGAAGAAAATCAGCATCAAAAATGGCGATGAAATCTCCTTTCGCTATTTCCAATCCTTCTTTTAGGGCCCCGGCTTTAAAACCTTGTCGGTTTTCTCTTCGTATATGGGTAATGTCAAGGCCGTTTTCCTTTAGTAATTTTATTTTTTCTGCAGTGTCAATGACAGTATCATCCGTGGAATCGTCCAAAACCTGAATTTCCAATTTACTTTTTGGGTATTCTATTTTGGAGATATTTTCCAAAAGTCGCTGCATTACATATTCCTCATTGTAAATGGGAAGTTGAATGGTAACGAAAGGGATTTCTTTGGGATCTAAAAGGTTGTATTTTGGAGCTTCTTCGTTTTGCTTTTTGTTGCCCAAATAATTCACCAAAAGGTTCAATTGCGCAAGGCTATAGAAGAAAATCAAAATTAAGGCCGTACTATAAATAGCGATAATAAAAATAGCGATAGTTAGTCCCATATTACTTTATACTGTATTTAAAAATCCAACCTAGAATTTTTATGCCTGCAAATATAGTACCTTTTACCGTACCTGAAACTTTTGAGACACCAATTCTGCGTTTATAACGCACTGGTACTTCGGTATATGACATTTTTTTTCGCAAGACTTTTAGCTGCATTTCCACGGTCCAACCGTAGGTTTGGTCCTGCATTTCCAATGCGATGAGCTTATCATATTTTATAGCTCTGAAGGGCCCCAAATCGGTAAATTTTGCCCTAAACAACAATCGCATTAAAAAGGTGGCCAATTGATTTCCAAAAACCTGTTGAGGGGTCATGGAACCCGGTTCACGAAGTGCTTTTTTCCGTGCGCCGACCACAAAATCGATGTCCTTTTCCAAAATTGGAGCTACCACCTTGTCCAGTTCTTCTGGATAGTCGGAGTAATCTCCGTCAATAAATACGATAATGTCGGGTCGTTTGGATTGTTTCGAAATGTAATCCATCCCCTTTAGGCATGCGAAACCGTACCCACGCTGATTTTCAGTAAGTACAGTTGCTCCGGCTTTTTTTGCGTTTTCTACAGTTTGGTCCGTAGATCCGTTGTTTACAACTATGATTTCCGATACCGATTTTGGAATTCCTGAAACAACTTTTCCAATGGAATCTCCCTCATTTACTGCTGGGATTATGACTTTGATTTCTGCCATTTATTTAAGATCGGACAGTTTGTTTTCTTGTTTAAAGCTTCTAAAGTCATACCACTCCTTTACTTTTTTGCCATGATTGTATTTTTCAGCAGAAGTCAATTTTTCATTCTTGTATTTTAAACAGTATCCGTTTTTCACTCCTTTTTGCAGTTGACATTTATGGTTGATTTTACCATTATTATCATAGAACAACCACCACATACCCATTTTCCCTCCTTTATAATGTCCTTCCATTGCGGGCCTTCCATTTCGGTCGTAAAAATACCAATATCCAACCCTTAGGTCATGTTTAAAATGACCTTTTTCTTTTATTTTTCCAGTGGAATGATAGAATTTCCAGAAATCCTCTTTGGATTCGCCATTTTTCCAACCTTCAGATTTGATTTTACCATTGGAATGGTATTCACGGGAGTATTCCCTTTTCGTTAAAACAAAGGCGGCCAGTAAAAACATACCCACCAGAAACAGTCGAAGCATCTTATTTTTGGTTCACCAATTGCATCAAATCAACATCATTGCCCAACAATACTTGATTACTGTCTATCCTGTTTTCTAAAGGACCGTTTTCCAATTTAAGGACACCTCTTGGGCATACCGCCGAACAAATACCACATCCCACGCAACTGGAACGTACAATGTTTTCACCTTTTTGTGCATATGCACGGACATCGATTCCCATTTCACAATAGGTGGAACAGTTACCGCATGAGATACACTGTCCTCCGTTGGTTGTAATCCTGAACCGCGAGAACAAGCGTTGCTGAAAGCCCATTATAGCTGCCATCGGACAACCAAAACGACACCAGACCCTGTTTCCAAAAATAGGATAGAATCCGGTTCCGATAACACCTGAAAAGATACTTCCAATTAAAAATGAATAGGATTTACGTAGCGTTTCAGATTTGAATAAAAAGACGTTACCATCGCCGCTGAAAAAATGCATACCTATAAGTGCCATGATGATTACGAAGTAACCGATTGCACCATACTGCGCATCTTTTTGCAGTTGCTGGCGCTTGAACAACATTACCCAACCAAAAACCAAGGTCAATAGAACGGTAACTCCGATTAAAAAGGAACTTTTGGTCAACCAATATTTGCTAGTGTCGGTTCCTAAATAAGAGTAGATAACAGCCGTGGTCATCAAGGTTACAAAAACTACCACGCTATGCACTACCCAGCGCTCAACATTCCAAGCCTTAACCGTTTTGTCACTTAGGTGTCTAAATGAATCTCCGGCAGTTTCGGCCAATCCACCACAACCACATACCCAAGAGCAGTACCATCTTTTTCCATATTTATAGGTTAAGATGGGAGTGATAACAAATACGGATAAGATTCCAAAAATTAATAGTGCAAGGCCAATATCCCCCGAACTTAAGAATGCTTTTATGCGATAACCTTCAAAGTTATAGTAATTCAAGGGCCATACATTTTTAAGATCGTAATAGGGAAGACTTCCGCCATTCAGAATTTTATCGCCATTTAAACGCGCCATCAATTCTGGGATAATAAATGCAAAAGCAGTTTGGAAAAACATCACGCTTATGGTTCGAAGGCGTTCATAACGATTGTGACGGTATTTCCAGATGAATTTTATACCGAAAGCGAAAATGGCCACCGTATAAAGTGTTCCATATACAAACCATTGGCTTGCTGCGTTACCACTTAATATTTTACTCAGAGGGTCGAACAAAGCAATAACGCCCTTGTTTTCTCCGCCCTTGACCAAACCAAGGTATTCAGGATAGAAATATAATATGATGTAAAACCCGGTCAATGCAATTCCGGCTATCCATCCCCAAAATCCTTTACTGGATATGGATTTGAACCAAACACCATCATTTTTTATCCCTGGTAATTTTTGGGAATAGGCATCCCATGAAAACCAAATAGTTCCCAGGGTAATGGACAACAATGAAATGGTCAGCCATAATCCTTTGTTCGGAAAACTGACATTGAAAGCGGCCAAAAGGACGATTGCCAATCCGAACATGCCCAAGAGGGTAGCCATCTTTTGGTTTCGACTCAATATTTTGGGAGGTTGCCCGGTAAGGGCCATACTTTTATCGTAAGTGCTCATTGGATAGTAGTTAATTAAGCAGTTTGAAATATTCGTTTAAGGCTTTTCTTTTTGGGGTTTATGGATTTTCCCAAATCTGAATTGAACTTAGATACAATTTCAGTTTCATATTTTTTGAAGAATTCTGGGTCAAAATTGGCATCGGCCAAATGTTCCATTACATAGTCCACATCCCTTTCTTCCGTAAGCCATCGGTCAAAAACTTCATGTCGCATACGAATACCAAAAGTATTCAGACCGAGAAACTGATTAGTGTCTTTATGAAAAGCCACAGTTATGCATATTTTTTCTTCGGAATGTCGCCAATGGAAATGAGCTTCATATTCCTTTTTTCCTTTATTTGAAAATACCCAACCATAGGTTTGGTACTCGATATCCAAGAATTTTGCCGAGTTGAACCAGTGCCCTGGTTTGTACTCAATGCGATTACCGCATATGGTCTGGGCAACCGTTTCTCCCATCATCCGACCGGTGTACCAAACGGCTTCAATGGGCCGTCTATTTCCTATGGCTTCGTGCTGTTCTGCACAATCGCCGATGGCATAAACGTCATTGACATTGGTTTCGAGGTATCTGTTGACTTTGACTCCTCGACCTAGTTCAATTCCCGAATCTTTTAGAAAATTGACATTTGGAGTAACTCCTGCCGTTAATCCAACCACATCGCAGGGTAGTTCTTCCCCAGTTTCTGTTATGATAACAGATTTTACTTTGCCATTTTCATCTGCCACAATTTCTTTGAGGTTGTTGCCCAATCGAAGATCTATATGATGTTCCAGTATATGTTCATTGATCATGGCAGATTCACCATCAGGCAAAACGCCGTTCCAAAAGCTTTCCTCCCGAACCAAAAAAGTGACTGGGATATCGCGGCTTCTTAGCATCTCTGCCATCTCAATACCAATCAATCCACCGCCAACAATTACAGCTCTTTTACAAACTTCTTTGTTTGGGGCATTCACTTCCAATAAATCCAAGTCCTGCTTGGAATAGAGGCCCTGAACACCGTGAAGGTCTTGTCCAGGCCAACCAAACTTGTTGGGTTTGGATCCTGTAGCAATAATCAATTTGTCATATTGGATTGCTCGGGAGCCATCCATTTGAAGTTGTTTTGTTTCAGTATCAACCTGTGTGACATAGCCACGAACCAATTCGATGCGATTTTTTTCCCAAAACCAATTTTCGTAAGGTTGGATGTGCTCAAACTTCATATGCCCCATGTATACGTACATTAAGGCTGTTCTTGAAAAGAAGAAATCCGTCTCTGCCGAGATTACGATAATTCTTTTATCTGAAAGTTTCCGAATATGTCGCGCCGCAGAAATTCCTGCAACTCCATTTCCGATTATTACAATATTATCCATGGGATTGAATTGGTTGTTGCTAATGTGTCGTCCTTAAATATATGAACTTAACTTAATCCGTTAATTTAGAAAGAATTTAAATTCTTTCGGTTATGTAAGGTAATAGATCTTTGTGCGAACGGTAACTTACTGATTTATAAAATCTTAAATAAATCACAAAAAAATTGTGCTGATGTATGGACTTAGAAATATGATCGACATATGCCTCAGTTTTAATCGGCTAAAAGTTTAAACCATGACTATTAAAAAAACACTGACCGCATTTGCACTGGTAATTTTCATTGGCCCGGGTTGGGCCCAAGACACTTCTAGTTTTTTTACCAAAACTGATGCTTTTTTCAATACATATGTGAAAAATGGAAGGGTGGCTTACAATAAAATAAAAGCCAATCCTGATGGTCTAAACGAATTGGTTGAACTGGCAAGGACCATCAAAATATCAAAAAGTGATGCCAAAACATATCAAGCATTTTGGATAAACGGATATAACTTGTCCGTAATAAAAGGCATAGTTGATAATTATCCGCTTAAATCCCCCCTGGACGTGCCTGGATTTTTTGATAAAACCAAACACAGTATTGGAGGAAAAGACATCACCCTTAATGATATTGAAAATAAACTGCTACGGGCAAACTTTACCCAAGAAACAAGGTTCCATTTTGTTTTGGTCTGCGCAGGTCTGGGCTGTCCACCAATAATTAATAAAGCGTATTTGCCTAATACTTTGGACGCTCAATTGCAGCAGCAAACAAAATTGGCATTGAATGACCCAAATTTTGTCAGGATCAAAGGAAAAAGAGTAAATCTTTCCCAAATATTTGAATGGTATAAAGGCGACTTTATCCAAGGAGGTAGAAGTCTTGTGGATTACGTGAATTTGTACCGGAAAGAAAAATTGGACACCAATTCCAAGGTAGGATACTACCCTTATGATTGGGCCTTAAACGAAATCAAATAAAAGAGTAATACAACTAACATGAGAGAATTGAAAAGCCACATTATTGCGGCAGCACTTTTAATGTCTTCTTTGGCAGGATTTGCCCAAGATGACCAAACAGGAAGTAACATACAGAATTTGACTCCATCCAAACTGATTGGCCAAGGGCAATGGGATATCAAATGGTTTAACAATCTGTACACGGAGACCGAAGACACCTTTAATGGAGACATTCCCAGAAACGTATTTTTTACCTCGACATTGGACATTTTCACGGGTGTAGGTCAAAATCGACGTGTAAATTTAGGATTGCTTTTAGAGTTTAGATCCAATACCGTTGGCGGAAGAGATTTGTTTGATTTTTTATCTTTCGATGGTGAGGAAGGCTCTGCAAGATCGGGATTGACATCTATAGCCCCGGCGATTAAATTTACTCCATTTCCGAACGTGAATAATTTCTCCATCCAAAGTGCATTTTTTATCCCACTTGTGGATAATGAGACCGAAAATGGGGTGTTTTTAGACCAAAAAGGGTATACATGGCAAAATCGATTTTTCTATGATTACACCTTCCCAGGGAATAAATGGCAGTTGTTCAGCGAACTCAACAGTGAGCTAAATTTAGGAGACGAAGTAGACAGTTTCGCCAATAACAGTTTGCGATTGACCCCAGGGGTATTCTTGAGTTATTTTCCGAGCTCCGACTTTACCATATTGGGATTGGTGCAGCATTCGCAACTTCTCGATCTAGGAAACAATTTCACGCAAAACTTTACCGCAGTGGGTGGTGGAGTCAAATTCCAACTGTCACAACCACTAAATTTGGAGTTGCTTTATACCAACTTTGTAAGAGGAAATAACACCGGTTTAGGTCAAACATTTAACATAGGATTACGGGCAGTGTTGTAGCTTCAATCATATAAAACAGTATTTTAGGAGTCTTAATTTTTTATCTATGAAAAGATTAGGGCTCTTTTTTTTGTGCTTGCTCCAGTTTTCCTGCAATAGTCAACATGAGGAAAAAATAAATGGAGTTAGCTTTGTAGGTTCAAGAGAAAAGGTGGTGCAAAAGCACATAGACCCTGTTGTGAAAATTCAGGCCAACTATGCGGCGGTAATGCCATTTGGATTCGCTAGGGACCTAAACTCACCAAATATTATTTTTGATACAGAGAGGCAATGGTACGGCGAAACCAAACGCGGAGCCAAACAATACATTGAATTGCTACAGCGAAATGGGATTAAAGTAATGTTGAAACCCCAGATTTGGATTTGGAGAGGTGAATTTACGGGTGATATGAGCATGAAGTCGGAAAAAGATTGGAAGATATTGGAAGATTCGTACAGCAAGTTTGCGCTCACCTATGCGAAGCTGGCCGAAGAAACAAAATCAGAAATTTATTGCATAGGAACCGAATTGGAGGAGTTTGTTAAAAATCGACCGGAATTCTGGTTGAGTTTAATTGATAAAATAAAGAATATCTATTCTGGGAAGTTAACCTATGCTGCCAATTGGGATGAATACACAAGATCTCCTTTTTGGGATAAATTGGATTTTATAGGGGTGGATGGCTATTTTCCGCTTTCAGATAAACGACATCCCAAATTGGAAGATTTGAAATCCGGATGGCAACCTTGGAAATCCAAACTAAAAGACCTGTCCCAAAAACATGATAAGCCTATCCTTTTTACCGAATTTGGATATCGAAGCATGGACTATACCGCAAAAAAACCTTGGTTGGTAGATAGAAACCAAACGGAAGTGAATTTGACTGGACAGGCCGATGCTACGCGAGCGGTTTTCGAGGAATTTTGGAAAGAAGACTGGTTTGCCGGCGGATTTGTATGGAAATGGTTCATCCATCACGAAGTTTCCGGAGGAAATGCAGACAATAGATTTACACCACAAAACAAACCAGCAGAATCCGTAATACAAAATTACTATTCAAGTTTGCAAGAATCTGGATTTTAATACGTCCAAGGACACATGAATCGGATAATTATTGTATTTCTTTTTGCATTGTCTACCGGTTCGGTTCTAGGTCAAGATATTATTGCTGATATAAAGGTCCAAGGAAATAAAAGAACCAAGACGGCCTTTATAAAAAAGATCGCCAGACTTAAAGCTGGTATGGAATTGGACTCTTCCCTAATAGCCGAGGACATATATCGACTAAAGCGATTGCCATCTGTTTCCCATGCCTATTTTCAGGTATTCCCTGCCAATGAAGAGGGCAGCTATAATGTGTTTTATGGCATTGAGGAAAACTTCACTTTGATTCCCTTTGCCAGTGTCTATACTTCCAACAATGATGAGTTTGCCTTCCGAATAGGATTACAGGAATTTAATGTTCTGGGAAACAACATCACCTTAGGTGGATTTTACCAAAAGGACATTTTTGATTCTTTCGGTGCGCACATACGTGCACCGTATCTGTTTAGCAATAAATTGGGATTGGCTTTTAATTATCAAGATCTAACAACACAAGAACCCGTTTTTTTGGAGAATGGAACGGCGGATTATCGATACAATAATGAATCTTTCGAAGTTCTTGGATTGTATGAATTGAACTTCAGAAACCGACTTGAGCTTGGGTTAAACTTTTTCACAGAAGACTATACATATCTTTTTGGCAGTACAGACCCCTCTGTTCCGCAAGCTCTGAACGTGAACAAATATTTGTACAAGTTCATTTACAATCACGATGCCATTGAATACTATTATCAATATTTATCTGGATTCAAGAGTAGCCTTAATTTTCAATACGTCCACAGTACCAGTCAACAACTACCAGATTTTGTAATTGGTTTCAACGATTTTAGCTATTTCGCAAGGATAGGGCAAAAGGGTAATTGGGCCAATAGATTACGTTTGGGACTTTCCAGTAATATGGACACTCCCTTTGCGCCCTTTGCTGTAGACAATAATCTGAATATCCGCGGAGTAGGGAATAGTATCGACAGAGGTACAGCAGCCATTGTATTGAATACGGAGTACAGGCATACTCTTATTGACAAGGATTGGTTTGTGTTGCAGAGCAATGTTTTTATTGATGGAGGAACTTGGCGGAATCCCGGAGGAGATTTTAGTGATTTTGGTGATAACCAAAACCTTAGGGTATACCCAGGAATCGGAATTCGATTTATACATAAAAGAATATTCAATGCAATTTTCAGAATAGATTATGGGCATGGCATTACTCAAGATGCTACCAAAGGAATTGTATTTGGAATCGGCCAATATTTTTAATTTTGACGTATTTCATCGATGATTTGTGCATTTCATCGATTTTTAGCATATTTGCTTAGCACCCCAGCTTCAAAACATAACTATGAAATTACTACCAGCGCTTTTGCTATGGGCAGGCATGTCTTTGACTTTAGTTGGACAAACTGACTACTATGATGTTGTTGCCGAACCAGGTGATGGTATCTATTCCATTCTTCGAAAGCAAGGATTAGACCCCGTGACCTATTACGAGACATTTTTAAATGCAAATTTGGAAAACATTAAAAATGGAAGCCAATTGCATGAGGGGCGCACCTACAAAATACCGGTTGTAGATGATTCCTTTAAAAAAACGGGGGTCAAGGTTCAATTGATAGATAAAAAGGAAACGCCCATTTTTGATGATGAACTTGCCAATATGTCGCTGAAAAGTCGAACACTAGGTAATGCCATATATTATTTGATTCTTGAGAGTCCGGCGAGCAAAAATAAATTCATTGCTGATATCGCCAACAATCTTGCCGCTTCACTTATGGTGCATGGAGCCAAGGTTTATGTTTTTGGGAGTGGGGAAGAGAATTTGTCGCAAAGCAATCCAGAGACAGCCGCAAAAGAAAAAATGGGACAGTACATTGAAGCTATAAACAAGCGTTATCTTCAAAATTCAGGAAAGTATCAGCGATTACTTGTTATTCGGGCTAATGGTTTAATTGAAAATGGCAAAATGGATGTCGCTGTCTACCATCATCAAAAGAGTGAGAATAGCCAACGTTTTGCTGAGAATATACAAAAAGTCTTTAAGGACAATAGTGTGTCAAATCGTTCTTACAAAGATGTAGAACGAATTTTTGAGGATAGAAATAGTCTTTATTTAGCTACAAATACCCTTCCTGCAGTCAGTTTGTTGACCATCGATGGCAATTCCAAAACCAATAGCCCAAATGGAATACCGGTACGTTCTGATAAAAACAACTTTACAAGTTTGATAACCAGTGGAATCTTAAAAGATTATGCTGATTTGGAAATAGAGGATTAACCTCACGCATTCAGAATATGCTTGGAGTAATATTGGAAAAGCTCTTTGGGACCAGCTCCCAGATAATTTTTCAAGTGGATCATTCCAAAATGAAATTGGATTCTAACCCATCCCTTTTCACGATATTTTCGGGCTGAGGTAATCACTGCTTCCGATAGCACTTTGAATTTTGTTTGTCGGTAAAGCCGTGTAATAAACTCGGTGTCCTCATAAATCAGATAGTCTTCATTAAACCCTTCATTAAGTTCAAAAAGCTCTCGCTTAATGAATAACGATTGATCACCACCCCTGCAGAGCGTATGGTTTATGTGCGATAGCCATGCAAAAAATCGTAAAATGGGGTTTTTGGTATCGAACTGCATTCGAAAGCAACCAGACTCGTGGCCCTCATCAATTGCGTTCAAAATGGTTGTGTCAAAGTGCTTGGGAGTAAGCGTATCCGCATGCAAAAAGTAAAGAATCTCTCCTTGCGCATGCTTAGCGCCAAAGTTCATTTGCCTGGCCCTTCCTTTTTTTGACTGAAGTACCGTGCCACCATGAGCTTTGACCACTTCTACGGTTTTGTCGGTACTTCCTCCGTCGACGCAGATAATTTCTTTAATATTGAATGAGCTGCTAGTTTGCCCGAGGTGCTGAAGAACATCTCCTATGAATCCCTCTTCGTTCAATACAGGGATGATAATACTTATGGATGAATCTTTATTTTGCCTCATTCAAACTCCAATCATAATCTAAGTATTCAATTTTGGAATTTTTACCAATAGGATTGTCTAAATATTGGTTGATGTAGTCCAACAGTTTGCCATTTTCAGTAAAATCACCCTTGTACCATTTAAATATTCTGGAAAGCTGTGCAAAACCATCCCCAAATCGGTTTCTGGTCTTGTCATTTACAAAATCCACAGCTGTTTTAGTAAGTAACCGTTCCATACTTTGAGGAGTAAAAGGAACATTAAGCAGTTTTGGACATGAATAGGAAGCGCAATTAATGGCGAAATGAATACGTGGTTCGTTCATTTTGCGCAAAACCTCATGCTCAATATCGTTTAATGAGGTGGTTTCACTACCCACCTTTATCCATTTTTTCTTCCAGCGGTTTGGAATATCCTTTATGCTTTTAACGGGGTAATGATCTACAATCAATTTTACCGTTGCCGCATTATAAAGGTTGATATAATAAGCGAGTTTTTCGTTTTTCGTCCAATTGTTGGCTGGTGAATTTTGAGCCATTTTGGCCAAATATGCATCCAATTTGGCTATGTCATCTTTGATGCCAGAGTAGTTGACATTGCCCATATCATCGACATATTCTTCCAATAAACTGGCCCATATGGTTTGATCAGGTGATACAATTTTGGGTTGACTGGTTGGCTTTTGAGCCTCAGGTTTTGTTTGTACTTTCTGTTGTACCGACACCAATTTTACAGGAGGTTTAACAAGACTATCCTTTTTTGCCGATGGTGTTTCTTCAATGGCAATCGTAGCTACGGAAGTCTCTTCCTGAACATCATGGGCTTGTTTTTTGACATTGCCATCGCATGAAAACAAGAATATTCCAAGCAATACATTGAGGATAAAGTTCACAGGCCTTTATTAAGATTCAAGTATTATTGTTAGAACAGTCTTAAAAACTGTCCGAACCTTTCATTTTACTTTGAAAAAATCCCTAGCAGCAACCACCTCCGTTGTAATGCCAAGTGCTTTCACTAATGTGAATTTCATCGGAAGCCTGATCTAATGCTGCTGCTGTTTTATCGCATACCGCCAAAGGTTGATTTTGAAGCAATACATGACCCAATCCATCATCAAAATACTCTTGATCACCATAATAAATGGCCGTTTTTCCTGTAAACATACATGGCCCATCTGCTGGCATGGGGTCTTTAATGGCCGCTATTTCAATAGATTCAATATGTACAAGCTCATCTGTGGGGTAGTGATTTGGTGAAAGCACCCTATAAGATTTTCGAGCCCTTATTTCAATTGTGCCAAAACCAGCATCGGTAAGCACTTTTACATAATCTTTTATTGGGATACTTCCGCTTAGGCACAATGCTCTGAGCCTATCATCGTTTCGGAGTTCATCATTCATAGGCTGTTCACAAGTGGGGTCACTCATCACCAATCTACCATGAGGTTTGAGCACACGATACATTTCTGACACTGCCTTTTTTAAATCTTCCATTTTAAAAATGTTGAAAAGACAATTTTGTGCCGCTACATCAATACTCTCATCTGCCACCGGAAGATTCAGTGCATCACCCTTGACCAAATCCACAAATTCACTTTTGAACCAGTCGTTTTCTTCTTCGGCTACCTTAAAGTTTTTGTGGGAGGCCTCCAGCATTTCATCTACAGAGTCTACTCCCGTGATTCCTCCTTTTTGACGAGAGAAATAGGCAAATTGAAGCAGTTCCATTCCGCCACCTACACCTACATACAGCACTTTGGGATTATTGACCAAATCCTGCGCAGAAACGGTACTTCCGCAACCATAATTCATTTCTTGCATGATTTTGGGAATGGAGAGTCCGGGAAACTGCCAAACGGGATTGGTGGTGCAGCAAAGCCCAACATCGGGGGTTAGGGCAGCTTCTTTGTACAGATCTTGCGTTGCATCTAAATAACTCATATCGTCTTTATTAGTTCTTTGAATAATTGGATCATTTTTGGTTCGGTGTCACCCGCAATTTCAATAATCTCTTGTATGTTAACTGGTTGTAGATTATCAGGGTCGCATTCGTCCGTTAAAACAGAGACTGCTACTATTGGTAGTCGTAAATGATTGGCAACAATTACTTCAGGAACAGTACTCATTCCTACGGCATCGGCTCCCAAAATTTTCAACATGCGATATTCTGCTTTGGTTTCCAATTGTGGTCCGACTACTGAGGCATAAACTCCTTTTTTGAGTGATATTCCTTCTTTTAGGGCAATACCCTCAATTTTATTGCGCATATCCAGATCATATGGCTCGGCCATATCTACAAAGCGATCTCCAAACTCGGCCACATTTTTGAAAGCCAATGGAGAACCTCCTTGTAAATTGATATGATCTTCAATGAGCATCAAGTCTCCTTTTTTGAAATCAAGGTTTATTGCACCAGCGGCATTGGAAACGAACAGTTTTTTGATGCCCAGTTGTTGCATCACCCGAATGGGATAGGTAATGTCAAGAAAATCATAACCTTCATATAAATGAAACCTTCCCTGCATTACTACCACCTTTTTATTGGCAATGGTTCCAAAAATAAGTTTCCCGGTATGAAATTCCACAGTGGCCAACGGAAAATAGGGAATATGGTTGTAGTGTGCCTCTATAGGTTGCTCTATTTCATTTACCAATTGCCCTAATCCTGTGCCGAGTACTATGCCAATTTCCGGGGAGTCGAACCCTTTCTTATTTAAATACTCAACCGACTCGTCAAGTTGTTTTTTGGTCATTCTTTTATATGTTTTAAATACGGTCTGAAAGCTTCAACATCTTTAATGTCCTCATAATGATCAACATCGTTTTTTGTAGGGAGGATAAAAACCTTTTCATCTTTTAAATCTTTCATGGTGTTGGACAGTACGGTTTCGGTGCCCCAAGATTTGTTATGAAACACCTTCTTTTTAAGAGATGTCATCCCCAACAGATAATAGCCACCATCTTCTGCCGGTCCAACAACAAAACTATGTGTTTCGAGCTTTTCAAAAGCTTCCTCCAAATCAGTTTGGGAAAGATCGTACATATCGCTTCCAATAATAATGATTTTTTCAAAACCTATGTCAAATCCATGTTCGAATGCTCGCAGCATGCGTTGGCCTAGATCTGCACCCTTTTGCACCTCTTTTTTAAAGGTTTGATCGTCCCAGACATCGTTGGTCCAAATATTTTCGGAATAATAAACGCATTTTTCAGCCTTCAGACTTTTGGTTATCCCAGCGGTATGTGCAAGCAAGAACTCATATATCTCTAAAGCGGTTACATCACCGATTTTGGCCGCAAGTCTAGTTTTGCATTTTCCAAGTTCAGGGTTTCGGGTGAAAATTAGAAGCAAATCCTTTTTTTTGTTCAAAAGCTATGTTTTGTAGGGTGATAATTGCCTTGTGTTAGTCAAAATTCAAATCAATACTTACTAAAGAAATAAACAAGCAAACAGAAAGGCAATTGAAACAGGTCAAAAATAACACTTTACCAAATTGTCAAATATTTATTCTATCTTAATTTTTCAATATTATTGACGCCATATGTTCCGCACGATCTTTACTTTCTGTATAATTGCATTGTTATGTTCTTGTAAGAAAAAGACTAACAAAGACCTTGTTCCCTCAAAACAAGTAGCTTTGAATTATACCGAACAATATCGTCCACAATTTCATTTTTCCCCTCAGGAGAAATGGATGAATGACCCTAATGGTCTTGTCTTTCATAATGGGGTTTATCATTTATTCTATCAATACTATCCTGAAGATATAGTTTGGGGCCCTATGCATTGGGGTCATGCGATTAGCAAAGACATGGTGCATTGGGAACATAAGCCAATCGCTCTTTATCCGGATGAGCATGGACTTATTTTTTCGGGTAGTGCAGTGGTCGACCATAAAAACACATCTGGATTTGCCAACAATGGAGAAACACCCTTGGTAGCGGTGTTTACCTACCATCTCATGGAAGGTGAAAAGGCCGGAAGGACCGATTATCAAACTCAAGGTATTGCGTATAGTCTTGATAATGGAGAAACTTGGGCCAAATATGAAGGTAATCCGGTTATAGGCAATAAGGGAATAAAGGATTTTAGAGATCCAAAGGTATTTTGGCATAACGAAACGGAACGCTGGATTATGGCCTTGGTGGCTGGAGACCATGCAAAGTTCTATTCCTCCAAAAATCTAAAGGAATGGAGTCACATAAGTGATTTTGGAAAGACCCAGGGAGCACATGGCGGAGTTTGGGAATGTCCGGACCTGTTTCCTTTAAAAGTTGAAGGGTCCGATGAGGAAAAATGGATACTTATAATAAGTATAAACCCCGGAGCTCCCAATGGAGGTAGTGGAACTCAATATTTTGTTGGAGAGTTTGATGGCAAAAGATTTAAGTCAGATCAGAAGGAACCCAAATGGTTGGATCTTGGCACAGATAATTATGCAGGAGTAACGTACAACAATACACCTGAAGCCCGTCGTGTTTTTATCGGCTGGATGAGCAACTGGGATTATGCCCGAGACACTCCCACTGAAAAATGGAGAAGCGCTATGACGGTTCCCCGTAAACTTTCCCTAAGAAAGGTTGGAGAAGATTATTTGCTGGCAAATTACCCATTAGAGGAGACAAATTCTCTAGTAGGCGAGACTTTGGCCAAGGACGTAAGTATTAAAGGAAAGAGTACAAAGCTTTTGGAAATTGAGAATTTAAATCAGTCCCAGATTCAATTTCAATCTACATCAAAAGATTTCAAATTGACTTGGAAAAATGAACTGGATGAACAATTGGAACTCATAATGGATTCGAAAAACAATCACCTATTATTTGATAGGATGAAGTCGGGCCAAGTGAATTTTCAATCTGAATTCGGTAATAAAAAACACCACATGCCAATTGGAAAATTGGGTGATGGACCCTATAAGGTAACAATCTTAATGGATTGGTCGTCAATAGAAGTTTTTATCGATAATGGACTCTATGTGATGACATCGCAGATTTTCCCAACAGAACCATATAATCAATTGATTGTTCAGAATATGGATGAAGAATCTATTATCAACAACATCAATGTGCATCGAATGAAATCTATTTGGTAGCTTATTTTGGTTCATTAAAATAGTGCTTGCAATCATACCTTTTTAGCAAAGTTCCATGTTGTAATTTGAGCAGTCATTATCAGACTAATACAGCTCAAACAATTAATAACTATAAGAACATTTAAAATGAGAATAGGAATAAACGGAATGGGCCGAATTGGGCGCGCAGCTTTAAAGGTAATCAACGATACTCCAGGTTTGGAGGTTGTGGCGGTCAACGATATCGTTTCCATTGAAAACACAGCGTACTTGTTGAAGTATGACACCGTGTATGGAGTATACGAAAAAGAGGTTTCCAATGAGGCAAATACCTTGATCGTAGATGGAAATAAAATCAATTACTCTTCAATAAGAACGCCAGAGGAATTGCCATGGAAAGAATTTCAAGTGGATTTGGTTATTGAAAGTACTGGTGTTTTTACCAGTGGGGAAGATGCCGAAAGACATTTAAAAGCTGGAGCAAAAACTGTAGTCATCTCTGCTCCGACCAAGAGTGAGGACACACCCACTGTAGTGCATGGAGTTAACGGTCAAGACGGTGCAACAAGTGTTTTTTCTTGTGCTAGCTGTACCACAAATAATATAAGTCCGATTGTGGAGATTTTGGGAAGGAGAATAGGAATAAAAAAGGCCATCATGACTACGGTTCATGCGTACACAGCTTCCCAAGGGATTGTAGATGCACCGTCAAAGAAGAATTTTAGAATGGGACGAGCGGGTGCTCAAAATTTGATTCCTACCACTACCGGAGCAGCCATTGCTACCACCAAAGCACTACCAGAATATGCTGGAAAATTTGATGGTGTGGCTATCCGCGTACCTGTTCCGGTTGGATCCATTTCTGATATGACCTTCGTTACGGAAAAACCCGTGACAGTAGAAGAGGTTAATCAAATTCTAATGGAAGAAGCCAATACGGAACGTTACAAAAATGTCTTGGACACAACGGATGAGCCCATTGTATCATCTGACATTATACAAAGCCCGTATGCCTCAACGGTAGACCTGGCAATGACCAAGGTTGTAGATGGCGATTTGCTAAAGGTGATGACTTGGTATGACAACGAGTGGGGTTTTACAAACCAAATGGTTCGTCAGATTCTCGAAATAAGAGGTTAAGACCAATTATTAAAAAAGGGCTGCATTTAAATGCAGCCCTTTTTCTTTTGAGACATTGGGTATTGATTCTTACAAGCTTGTTATGATAGACCTAATAAAAATAGTGGTACAGGCTGTTTAGGAGTGAACCTAAAGAGCATGCTATTACAAAATACCAGAAGATATAGCCCATTCTTTCATCTACAGTGTTCATTTCAATAGTGTTTATTCTTGGTTGAGGTTTTATTTATACCTCTAAATTATTGAAATGAAAGCCTCAAAAATCTACAATTTCATTTGTGGCACTGAAAACAATATAATTGGTACCAATTATGCTGTAAATTGCATTTAGGTGAAGTTTGTTAAAAGTATGTAAGTACATGAATAAGTGATACACCTGTCTACATGATAACGATATTCCATCATTAACCAAACAGATATAAAAACTTGCGTGTTATACCAACGGGGTTCCTTTTAAACGCTTTTCAATTTTACGTTTTTTCTCGGTCAGACTTTTCATGACATCCATAAGATTGGAGTCTTTGGTCTCTTTATAAATCTCATTTATGGAAAGTATCAAGCTTTTTGCCTCGCGAGAAGCAGCTACTCTATCACTTGTAGACATATGACTCAAAGTCCTGCCTTGAAATTCTTTTGCCTTTTCTAATAAATCCTCGGACATTTTTATTTAAAATTAATCTAGATCGGCTAAATATAAGCCTTAGTTTCATATTTTCTAACTATACTGCTATTCGATTTTCATATTTATGAAATAATTATGAATCCCGCAATAGCTTAACGGAAATAATTCGAAATTTAAAAATAAGTACATTTTGTACTTTTAGAACATAAAATCAAACCTCAGCATGCACAAAAAAGGGATTTACTACTTTTTGTTAACCATCTTAATTATTGCATGCGACACTAAAAAACCTTCTGTGGACAAAACATTGAATGTTAAGGAAATTGAATTTGATGGTGTTGTGAATTTTCAAAATGTATCCCGATTGTTAGATGAACATGCAGAAACCCATTATGTTGACGAGATAAACTGGGACGACTTTCCCTATAAACCTAAGGTAGGGTTTAAGATCGCGCACAGCAATAATCAGATTTGGTTAAAATATGAAGTAGAAGAAGAGAATATTTTAGCAGAGAAAACCGAGCCCAACAGTTATGTATTCAAGGACAGTTGTGTTGAATTTTTCTTCGACCCCTTGGCAAACGGTGAGTATTACAACTTTGAGATCAATTGTATTGGAACAACCCTTTTGGCGCATGGTCCTCAAAGAAAACCTCGAAAATTTATATCCGGGGATACTATTAAAAATGTGATAAAAACAGAATCTTCTTTAGGATCCGAATCTTTTACTGAAAGGACTGGAGGACATACCTGGGAAATGACAGTAATTCTTCCCGCTGAAATTTTTACCAACGACCCAGGAATTCAATTAAAAGGTCTCCGATCTCGAGGTAATTTTTACAAATGCGCAGATAACACTTCTAAACGGCATTATTTGAGTTGGAATCCGATAGATACAAAAAAGCCAGATTTTCATCGACCAGAGTATTTTGGCGAGTTAATATTTGAGTAGTTAAATGGCGTTAGGGCTGAAGGAAATGGAAAAGATTTTGAACTCCTTCAAACCAAATTAATCACAATGGTGGGTAAAATCCCGTTGAACAGATACTTCTGCGACGCCCTTGGTCTAAATCTTTTGTTTTAAGGAAGTTAAAAGTATAGATTTAGTCGGGCCATCCTATGCGATAAGCCCAAGCAACCCGAAGCACAGACAAAAGTAAAAGTCAGTTTCGATTTTTTGATGTCATTTACCAAATTTTGAAGTCATATAAATAGTATGGTACAACGTATTGATTGACACCACTATAAAGGGAATAATTTTCCACCCGACTTCGAGATTGGAAAATGAACACGTTATTTTGACAAAACCATGGAAGACCAACCAGACCACTCTATGAATAAAGTATTAGCATCCGTAACCTTTGTCTTTCGTTTAAAAGCTGTTCTATGTTATCTTGTTATGGCTACTTTTTTTACCCAATGCGCAAAAGAAGTGGGCCCTATGAACGGGGGTCTTTTTTTACCAGAAGGATTTGAAGCTACGGTTGTAGTTGATAGTACAGAGGGGAAAGTAAGACATATGGCAGTTTCCGAAGATGGATATCTGTATGCAAAGCTCAGAAACTCAAGCGAAAAAGGATCCATTACGGTTCTTCAAGACACGGATGGAGATGGTGGTGCAGATAATATTGAAAGCTTTGGCTCTTATAGAACAAGTCAAAAGTGGAGCTATGCCACCGCAATGCGAATCTACAGCGGATACCTATATTTCAGTTCAGAATTGGTGGTGTATCGATACAAACTTAAACCTGGAACGTTAATTCCTGAAGGAGAAATGGAAATTGTGTTTACGGACGATCACCTCCATGGCAAACACGAACATATTGGAAAACCTTTGGCTTTTGATGACGAAGGGCATATGTATATCCCATTTGGGGCACCCTCCAATGCTTGCCAAAGCCCAAAAAGAACACCTGGGGCACCCGGTCTAGATCCTTGCCCACAGTTGGAAAACCACGGAGGTATATGGCGATTCGATGCCAACAAACTGGGCCAGACCCAAAAAGATGGTTATAAATACGCTTCAGGTATACGAAGTGTTGTGGCCATGGATTGGAATCCAGCTGATAAAAATCTCTATGTTGTGGTACATGGTCGTGATGATCTTTTACGATTGTTCCCGGGCAAATATGATCCTTGGCAAAGTGCTCTTCTTCCATCCGAAGAATTCATCAAAGTAACAGAAGGTTCGGATTTCGGGTGGCCATACTGCTATTACGATCAGCTTAAAGAGAAAAAAGTATTGGCGCCGGAATACGGTGGTGATGGCGAAATTGTGGGGAGATGTGATCAATATGATGATCCCATAGTAGGTTTCCCTGGGCATTGGGCTCCCAACGACTTGGTGTTTTATGAAGGAGATGCCTTTCCTGAACATTATAAAAATGGAGCGTTTATCGCATTTCATGGATCAACAAATAGAGCTCCGTATCCACAATCTGGGTACTTTGTTGGTTTTGTCCCTTTCAAAGATGGCAAGCCATCAGGTAATTGGGAGGTATTTGTAGATGGTTTTGCAGGAGTGGATCCTCTGGAAAGTGTAAACGATGCCATCTACAGGCCCATGGGAATTGCCTTCGGACCAGATGGTGGGATGTACATTTCAGATTCTGTGAAAGGCAAAATATGGAAGGTTAATTATACAGAAGATAGGGATTCATTCGGCAAAGAGCAGTTGGCTCAAATGGAAAAAAGAAAAGAACTTTCCCATATACGGACTCCTGATGCAACAAAAGACCACTTGATGCAGGATGCAGTTTCTGGCGGAGCAAAAACCTATTATACCTATTGTAGTGCCTGTCATCAAAAAGATGGAGGCGGAGCTACGGGAAGATTTCCACCTATAAGTAATACTGATTGGGTCACTGGGGATAAGGAAAGACTGATAAAAATTATTTTAGAAGGAATGGAAGGCAGCATGCAAGTGCACGGGGAAACCTACAATGGGGTTATGCCCCAACATAGCTTCCTGTCGGACGAGGAAATAGCCGATGTGCTGACCTATATACGCTCAAATTTTGAGAATCAGGCAAGTGCGATTGAACCTGAAGAAGTAAAAGAAATTCGAAACAGCTCTGAAACTGGGCTTTAGCGAATATAAAAAATTGACAACCAACAATATTACCTAAGCGGCAATACCATTGCTAGCTAAAAACACTTGAAAATGAAAAAACACACCAAAAACATCCTCCTTGCCATTTTGACCATGTTTATCGCAGGTCAAGTTGAGGCCCAAGAGTATGATATGCTCATTAACGATGGGCATGTAATAGATGCCAAAAATGGAATTGACGAGGTTATGGATGTGGCAATTCTCGACGGAAAAATTGCCAAAGTAAATGCCAGAATCCCCGAACGAAACGCTAAAAAAGTAATCAATGCCAAAGGGTATTATGTGGTACCAGGTTTATTGGATATCCATAGTCATAACTTCCATGGCACAGAACCCGATGCATACCTAAGCAATAGTGATACAGCATTACCTCCTGATGGATTTTCATTCCGTAGCGGGGTAACCACAATTGTAGATGTTGGTGGAGCAGGCTGGAGAAATTTCAAGCAATTTAAAAAACAGACCATTGACCGTTCCAAAACAAGAGTACTTTCCTTTTTAAATATTATAGGATCAGGAATGAAGGGAGGGGCCATCGAGCAAAATATTGCAGACATGGATCCCAAATTAACGGCCATGGTTGCAAAACAATACCAAGGAGTGGTTGTTGGTGTAAAGTTGGCCCATTATCATGGATTCGATTGGGTTCCGACCGAACGAGTTGTTGAAGCAGGCAAACTGGCCAATATTCCGGTAATGATTGACTTTGGAGGAAGTGATCCCGAATTATCGATAGAAACACTGTTTATGGAAAAGTTGAGGCCGGGGGATATTTTTACCCATACTTATGCCCATGTAAACGGAAGAACCCCTATTGTGGATGAAAGTGGGAAAGTCAGGGATTACGTCTTTGCTGCCCAAAAAAGGGGGATAATTTTCGATGTTGGTCATGGAGGAGGGAGTTTTTTGTTCGAACAAGCTGTACCTGCAATGAAACAAGGTTTTAAACCCAATTCCATAAGCACAGATTTACATACTGGGAGTATGAACGGGGGAATGAAGAGCCAAATCAACGTAATGTCCAAATTCCTTAATATGGATATGCCCTTGAAAGAGGTAATTGCAGCATCCACTTGGCAACCCGCTAAAATTATTCAAAGAGAAGATTTGGGTCATTTATCCGAAGGTGCCGTTGCAGACGTCGCAATTTTGAATCTAAGAAAAGGAAACTTTGGGTTCATCGATACCCAAAGAAAGAAAATGCAGGGCGACAAAAAGTTGGAATGTGAATTGACCGTCCGAGAAGGAAAAATAGTATGGGACCTGAACGGAATGGCTAGCGCTCCATGGAACGAATAACCACCTAAAATATAACACCGACCAAATGAAAAAACAATACCAAATTCTTCTAATTGCTTCGCTGGTCTGCTTATTGACCACTATTGTTATGCTTATTTTGGGAAATGGAGAACAGACAGGACCTTTTATTGTGTTCTTTTTCCTTTTGCTGGCTTTGGCCATCAGGGGACATAAGAAATTTAAAGGATTTTCATTTACCGTTTTAGTGTTTGCTGCGGTCAGTGTTTCAATGTTTTATCCATCTTTTTTTACCAGCATAGGTGACTTTCAATTGAAATCATTAATAGTTCCCCTCCTACAGCTGATCATGTTCGGAATGGGAACGGCAATGAGCATAAAGGATTTTGCTGGAGTGGTTAAAATGCCCAAGGGTGTTTTGGTTGGATTGATTTGCCAGTTTACAATTATGCCGGTGTTGGGCTTTGCAATTGCAAGTATGTTTGGTTTTCCAGCCGAGATTGCCGCCGGAGTGGTGTTAATTGGGTCATCTCCGAGCGGATTAGCTTCCAATGTAATGGCCTATTTGGCCAAAGCAAATCTTGCATTGTCTGTTACCCTTACGGCAGTTTCCACGGTATTGGCCCCACTTATGACACCGCTGTTGATGGAAACCTTTGCCGGACAGTTTGTTCCCATTGATTTTTTAGGAATGATGTTAAGTATTGTCAAAATTGTGATTCTACCTATTATAGCAGGATTGCTTTTCAATTATTTTTTCCATGGAAAAGCAAAATGGTTGGATAAAGCTATGCCCGTTGTATCCATGGCAGGTATCGCATTGATCATTGCTATAATCACCGCAGCGGGAAGGGACAGTTTGCTCACTATTGGACTTTTCTTGATTGTAGCGGCCATCATACATAATATCGCAGGTTATTTCTTGGGGTACTGGTCGTGTCGAGCATTGAAAATGAAAGAACAAGATTGCCGAACAATTGCCCTTGAAGTGGGTATGCAAAATGGTGGATTGGCCTCTGGCATTGCCTTGGAAATGGGAAAAGTGGCCACGATTGGATTGGCACCGGCCGTTTTTGGTCCATGGATGAATATTTCTGGTTCTTCTTTGGCGACCTGGTGGCGCGACAAAGACCCAGATAAGAAAAGTGATGAATCTGAAGAAACATGAAAATCAAAATGAACACAACCAAATTTTTGAAAATGAAATTAATCTATAGATTAAGCCTTTCCATGGGCCTTTTATTTTTTGCCTTTGGAAATGTAAACGCGCAGACATTGACCAGGGAACAAATGGTGTTCCTTACCCCCCAATGGACCGGGGAAAGATTTGAGGACGGAAGGCCCAAAGTGGCTGATGACGTTCTGAAACGGATGAAAAATGTCACCATAGAAGAAGCATGGGGCGTGTTACGCAACGAAGGCTACCACAATCAGTTTGAAAGTGGTTGGCAGCCTTTGCACGATGATGTACCGGTTGTAGGCCGTGCCTTGACCGTTCAATATATGCCCAATAGGCCCGATGTATCGGACCAGATTAAGAAAAAAGGGAAAGCAGATGGTCGAATTGGCAACACCAATTCATGGCCCATTGATATGTTGGTTGAAGGCGATGTTTATGTAGCAGATGCTTTTGGAAAAATTGTGGATGGAACTTTGATTGGGGACAATTTAGGTAATTCTATCTATGCCAAATCAAAAAATGGGGTTGTTTTCAATGCTTCCAGTAGGGATATGGAAGGACTCTCAGAAATTGAAGGCTTCAATGCTTTTGTGAGAGGATGGGACCCATCTTTTCTTACCGAAGTAATGCTGCTCAGTATCAATACTCCCATACGTATGGGAGCAGCTACCGTACTTCCTGGCGATATAGTTTTGGCCAAAAAGGAGGGAGTTATGTTTATCCCTGCCCATTTAGCTGAAAAAGTAGTGGTCACTTCCGAAGTGGTTCGTCTTCGCGACCTGTTCGGAATCTCAAGATTAAAAGAAGGGAAATATACGCCCGGGCAAATTGATAATAAATGGACCGAGGAAATAGAAAAAGATTTCTCACAATGGTTAAGAAGCCACATCGACGAACTTCCTGTTCCGAAGGAACAAGTTCGGGAACTATTAAAAAAACGCATGTGGTAACAACCAAACTCAAAAGATTAAAAACAAATCATTAACTAAAGCATTATAAAATGGAAAGAACAGATAGAAGATCCGCATTTAAAAAATTAGGAATGGGCGTAGCGGCCTTATTGGGTGTAGGCACAATAAAGGCGATGGGAAAAGAATCAAAACCCAAAAAAGAAGTAGTGGGAGATATTGTACAGGATAAAAAGATTCCATTGTTCTCTGGAGCGGTAAAACATGGGAACACCCTTTATGTAGCTGGAAAAGGAGCACATTTTGAAGGAGATATAAAATCCCATACCGATCATGTGCTAAAGGAGATTGAAAAAGAACTGGTAAAACACGGTTCATCCATGGATAAGGTGCTCAAAGTAAATGTGTATCTACATGATTTAGAAGATTATCATGGAATGAATTCTGTTTACAGAGGTCGTTTTGGTGAGAACCCACCTGTACGAACCACGGTTGCCGTTTATGGTGGAGTGCCAGGTGACTCTTTGGTAGAGATTGATTGTATTGCTGCAGTAGACTAAAAATTAGAGAAATGAAAAAATCACAAGATAAACTTACTAGAAGAAAACTAATAAAGACCCTTTCAAGCCTTCCTGTTGTGGGAGGATTGGTCGGGACAGGCTTGCTTACCCCACAAATGATGCATGCCGCAGTTGAAACCCCAGCTTCTCGGAACTTTTTTAAAGAATTGGGAATAAGAACTTTCATTAATGCAGCGGGCACATATACTTCTATGACAGGCTCGCTTATGTCAGATAATGTACTTTCAGCTATCACTTTTGGAGCTACGGAGTATGTAGATTTGGATGAACTTCAAGATAAAGTAGGCGAGCGAATAGCAGAATTGTTGGAGTGCGAGTATGCTACGGTGACCTCAGGAGCTTTTGGAGCTATGTCGATTGGAATGGCAGGAGTATTATGTGGAATGGATACCAGCAAAGTATCACAATTACCAGATACAACTGGACTTAAAAATGAGGTTATCCTTCAAGATGCACATAACATTGGGTATTCTCAAGCTTTGACCAATGTAGGTGGAAAGTTGGTTCGCGTGAAAACCACAAAAGAACTGGAAAAAGCCATCAACAAGAACACAGCAATGCTATGGTTTTTAAATGCGAACACAGAGGAAGGGGAAATTAAAAGAGAAGAGTTTGTTGCTTTGGGCAAAAAACACGGAATACCAACCTTTATTGATTGTGCTGCCGATGTGCCTCCGGTAGAAAACCTATTCAAATTCACAAAAATGGGATTTGATTTAGTTGCTTTTTCAGGGGGAAAAGGAATCAGAGGGCCACAAAGTGCTGGACTTTTATTGGGAAAGCGTAAGCATATCGAAGCTGCTAGATTACATACCCCACCTAGAGGAACTACCATTGCTAGAGGGATGAAAGTAAACAAAGAAGAAGTACTCGGAATGTTGGCAGCTATTGAAACCTATTTACAAAAAGACCATGACGCGGAATGGAAACTGTGGGAAAGTCAGATTAAATTGATTAGCGATAGTGCATCATCGGTAAAAGGAGTGGAAACTGAGATTCATGTTCCACCCCATGCCAACCACGTGCCATCCTTAAAGATTACATGGGATGAAAATGTGGTTAAGATTACCGCTGAAGAAGCTCGAAAGAAACTGAAAGATGGACATCCTTCCATTGCCACCGTTGGAAACAAAGACACCATTGGCATAACCACGTGGATGATGGTTCCTGGTCAAGAACGAATCGTTGCACAAAGAGTGAAGGAAGTGCTGGAAAACGTTTAATTTTATGAAAATCCAATAAACTTTTGACCATGAAGAATTATTTTTCAGGAATACTACTTTTATTGTTGTTGGTTTCCTGCGTAATATCCAACGAAAAAAAGGAAGAAATAACTACAACCGATGAAGTTGCTGAAACAAAAGCTCCTGATTACGACCCGGAAGCCAAACTGGAGGAATTGGGGATTGAATTAAGCACACCCTCCGCACCGGTGGCTAATTACGTCAATGCGGTCCGCACTGGAAATCTGATTTTTTTGGCAGGGAAAGGACCTTTACAATCCAATGGTGAGTATATTACCGGAAAGGTGGGAGAGGACTTGTCCATTGAGGAAGGATACTATGCGGCCAGAGTTACCGGTATTAACCAATTGTCCGTTCTTAAAGCTGAGCTTGGCGATTTAAGTAAGGTGAAACGGATTGTAAAAGTATTGGGAATGGTAAACGCCGCTTCCGATTTTACAGACCATCCCAAGGTTGTCAACGGATATTCAGATTTAATGGTGCAGGTTTTTGGAGAAAAGGGCAAACATGCCCGTGCCGCTGTTGGAATGGGATCACTTCCGACCAATATCGCAGTAGAAATTGAAATGATCGTTGAGGTGGAATAAGAACTTCCATAACCCATGAAACAAGAAAATCGCAACATCTTAATACAAGATAATTGCGATTTTTTCTTGTGGTACCTCCAGGAATCGAACCAGGGACACACGGATTTTCAGTCCGTTGCTCTACCAACTGAGCTAAGGTACCATGCTCATAAAGCGGGTGCAAATATAATTTCAAAATTAGGATATACAAACAAAAACTTGAAAAAAGGCAAGGGTTTTTTTTCAATTCTCCATCTTTGTATTATGAACTTGGTAATAGACATTGGAAACACCTTGATAAAGTATGCCATTTTTGAAAATGGTACAATCTTGTTCGATCAAGGCTCTGAGTCTAACCTGTTTTTATCTAAGGTAAAAGAACTGTTTGAAAAATACCCTAAAATTGACCATGCATTGATTTCCTCTGTAGGACCTCTTGAGCGCAAGGAGAGGGATATTGTTTCATTATTCTGTAAAGTGCATGTCCTATCCAATGCATCAAGAATACCGTTCAAAAACAGTTATGCCACGCCCCATACCTTAGGTATGGATCGTGTGGCTTTGGCCACCGCGGCATTTTATAAATACCCAAGACGGAACACCTTGGTGATAGACGCCGGCACTTGTATTACTTACGATATGATCAATGATTCAGGAGAATATGTTGGCGGTGCTATTTCACCGGGCATTCAGATGCGTTATAAGGCTATGCACAACCAAACTGCAAAGCTTCCATTACTGCAGCCCGAAGAGATTTTGGATTTCATTGGAAATTCTACCCAAACCAGCATGCACAGTGGTGTTGTTAACGGAGTTTCACAAGAATTGGATGGCGTAATAAGTCAGTATAGAACCCGCTTCAAAGATTTAACAGTTATTTTAACAGGCGGAGACTCCCATTTTTTTGCTAAACGACTAAAAAATACCATATTTGCGAATTCTAAATTTCTCTTGGAGGGGCTTAATTACTTGCTGGAATACAACAAACGCTAGATGGTAAAGAAATTTTTGATTGCTTTTTTTTGCGTAGCCGCACACGGCATTTTTGCGCAAAACGGTACCATATCACCCTATTCGTATTTTGGAATAGGAGACCTTAAAAACGGTGGTGCAGTAGAAAACCAAATGATGGGAGGTATAAGCATGTATGGCGATAGTATCCACTTGAACCTTACCAATCCTGCAGCATATTCCAAATTAAAACTGACGGTTTATACGGGAGGTATATCCAGAACAGAATTTAAGCTGGAGGATTTTACAGAAACGCAAAGCGCTTCCATCACCAATTTGGATTATTTGGCCATTGGATTTCCAGTCGCTAAAAATGCCGGAATAGGTTTTGGTCTCAAGCCTTTTTCATCCGTGGGGTATAACCTTACCGATGAGACTACAAATACAGACCAGCAAACGGTGACCAATGTTTTTACAGGAGAAGGAGGATTGAACAGAGCTTTTCTTTCATTTGGATTTGAACCGATAAAGAACCTGAGCTTAGGTGCTACCGCTAATTTTAACTTCGGAACCCTCGATTACCGAAGATTGCAAAGTGTTGAAGGCGTACAGTTAGGCACTTTGGATGATAGGGAATCGCGAATAAACGGTTACGATTTTACTTATGCCCTTAATTATACCCCAACTATAAAGGATAAATACACTTTATATACTTCGCTGTTGATAGACACTCAGATTAACCTTACTTCCCAGAATTCAGCACGGTTGGGCTCATTTTCATTGGTGACCGGAGATGATGTAGAGGTAATCGATGTAAACCTTGATGCAAGTAATTTAAGAAATACCGAGTTGAAAATCCCAACCAGAACAACTGTAGGCCTTGGTTTTGGGGAAAACAAAAAATGGTTTTTGGGCGGAGAATATAGTTTTCAAAAATTCAGTGAATTCAAGAACGACTTTTTAGGATTGAGCAATGTAACCTACAATGACGCGAGCACCTTTGCTTTCGGAGGGTATTATATACCCGACTATCGCTCACTATCTAGCTACTTTAAAAGAATAACCTACAGGGCTGGAGTCCGCTATGATGTAAGCGGATTAGAGGTAAATAACAAGGAGATAAATGATTTTGGCATAACTTTTGGATTTGGGTTACCGTTGAGCAACAACTTTTCCAATGTCAACGTAGGTTTCGAACTAGGTAAACGTGGAACAACAGATGCCAACCTGATAGAGGAAAATTACTTTAAGGTCAACATCGGTTTATCTTTGAATGATAGATGGTTCATCAAAAGGAAAATAAATTAAGAACAAGTCTTTTTTTTGAATTATCCATAAATAACCACCAATATATGTTGCATTAAGATGATTTTTTCATGAAAATTTGTACATTAACCGCTTTAAAATTAGTAAGATGAAGACGAAACACTACTTAACGATGATAGCGATTCTTATGTCGATGGGATTAAGTATGGCCCAAGCTCAAAATCCTGAGTGCATGACCAATCTTTCCATTTATGCAGAACACGCAAAAGTTAAAAATTACGATGCTGCTTATGAACCATGGAAAATGGTCTACGAAAGTTGCCCAGATATCAATAAGGCAAATTTCACCTATGGTGAGCGTATTCTAAAACACAAGATCAAAAACTCTTCCGGTGCCGATAAGGATGGATACATTCAAGAGCTTTTGTCAATGTATGACAACAGCATGAAATATTTCCCGACCAAATTTAAAGTGGCAGACGTTGTAATCGATAAAGTTTTGTTGCAGTATGACAACAAAATGACTTCAGATGACAAGGTTTACGAAATGTTGAACAAAGCCTTTAAGGAGGATAGGAAAAACTTCAAAAACCCAAAGGCACTCTACCTATATTTCTCAAGTTTGGTAGATTTGCACGAAGGAGGTAAAAAAGATTTGCAAGAGGTTTTTGATACCTATGATGATGTAACCGAAAAAGTAGAAGAAGAAAACAAAAAATTGACCAGCGTAGTTACTAAATTACTTCCAAAGGATTCAATTGGAAACATAACTACAAAAGAAAAAAGGCAACTTAAGGCCGCTACGGTAAACTCAAAATCTTACGGTAAGATTGCTGGCAGTATCGATTCTAAATTAGGCGCACTTGCGGAATGCGAGAACCTTATTCCCCTTTACGAAAAAAGCTACGAAGCCAAAAAGAACGACGTGAACTGGGTGAAGCGTGCTGTGGGAAGAATGTTCTCCAAAGAATGTACAGATGATCCAATGTTTAGAAAACTGTTCGAAGCGCAATTGGCATTAGACCCTTCTGCAGATGCCTATATGTATGGTGGCGTATTGAAACAAAAATCAGGAGATAGCAAGGGAGCTATTGCTGATTTTAACAAGGCAGTCGAGTTGGAGACTGACTCGTACAGAAAATCCAATATCCTATATAAGATTGCTACTACGGTTAGAAGAAGTAGTAAATCAAAAGCTAGAAGCTACGCGCTTAAAGCTATTGATGCAAACCCAGCAAATGGGAAAGCCTATTTGTTGATTGCTAACCTATACGCAGGAAGTGCCAATGCATGTGGAAAAACTCCTTTCGAGAAAAGAGCTATCTATTGGAAGGCAGCTGAAATGGCCAGAAAAGCAGGTCGTGTAGATCCATCGTTAAGTGGACGTGCTAGTAGATCTGCAGCAAGTTATACAGAGAGAGCTCCTTCAAAAGAAATGATCTTCAGCTCTGGCATGGCCGGAAAGCGTGTTACTTTCAGCTGTTGGGTAGGAGGCAGTGTAAAGGTGCCGAGTTTGTAGCGTGAAACAGACATCAAAAAATAATTTAATGAGTTTTGCCACGGTCATCGCCGTGGCAATCCTTTTTATGTCCTGTACGGACAACTATCAGCGGGTCGGAGAAGAGGCAGTCAAACCCATTTTTCCGCAAGGTGTGGCACAAAATTTTACCCTTACCTACACCGAGACTCCCAAAGAATTGAGTTCTGAGGATGCAGATAGCACCAAGGTCATAGCCATTCTTACCAGTCCCATTACCGAAGATTACGATAACCAGAGTTTCAAATACCGTACATTTCCAGATGGGTTGAAAGTCGATTTTTTCGATGACAAGAATCAAAAAAGTGTTATCACCGCGGATTACGGAATAGTCTATTCACAGACCAATTTAATAGATTTGCAGGGCAATGTGGTCATAGAAAGTCATGATGGGACGAAATTGGAAACTCCACAGTTGTTCTTTGATCGAACCAACAATTGGATTTTTACCGAGGAGGCCTTCACATTTACCAACCCAGAAGATGGTTCCGTTATGGATGGGGAAGGAATGGATTTCAATAGGGACCGTACCTATTTTAAGGCTCACAAGACTTACGGTTTAATGACAATAAAAGAAAAAGAACTGGATGATTAAGATTTTAAAATATACCGAATACTTGTATCTGGCCGTAGCTGCCATTTCTATATATAAAGTTGCCGAACTTTGGAGTGTAGAACCCAAAGAAACCTATATTTTCATATTTTTTGCTGTGGTTTCCATAGCCATGTTCCTTTTCAGGAGAAAATATCGGAAACGATTCGAACAACGAAAAAAAGATAACCAATAGACCAACCGTTGAGCACATCGGTAATCATTATAATACTGTCTCTCGTATTTTCAGCATTCTTTTCAGGAATGGAAATAGCTTTTGTATCGGCCAACCGTATTCATATTGAAATCGAGAAAAAACAGGAAGGTTTTTTTGCCAAGGTACTGACTTGGCTCACGCAAAAACCCTCAAAGTTTATCGCCACCATGCTTATTGGTAACAATATTGCCTTGGTGATTTACGGACTGTTCATGGGCGATATGCTTATGGAGTGGTTTCAACAATTGCTCCCTACTACATCTGAGTTTTTAAACTCAATGTTGACAGATTTCAGCATGCTTTCCCAAACCATGATCTCAACCTTGATCATTTTGGTTACAGCAGAGTTTTTGCCTAAAGTTCTGTTTCAAATTTACTCCAACACCCTGCTTAAGGTATTTGCCATTCCTGCCTATTTTTTTTATTTACTATTTTGGTTTTTCTCATGGATTGTAATCAAGGTTTCTGACTTCATTCTCCGGGTATTTTTTAAAACCGAGGGCGATCAAGTACAACTGGCCTTTACAAAACTGGAATTGGGCGATTATATCACAGAACAAATGGAAGCTGTTGAAGAGGAAGATGAGGTGGATTCCGAGATTCAAATTTTCCAAAATGCACTGGAGTTTTCAACTGTGAAAGCCCGGGAGGTTATGGTGCCGCGTACCGAGATCATGGCTGTGGAAATCGATGAGACCCCTAAGAACCTGGCCAAACTATTTTCAGAGACCGGTTACTCCAAAATATTGGTATATAAAGAAAGTATTGATGAGATTATTGGGTATGTACACTCCTACGAGCTGTTCAAAAAGCCAAAGACCATAAAAAGCATACTTCTTCCGGTGGAATTTGTCCCAGAGACCATGTTGGTGCAAGATATCCTAAATGTACTGACCAAAAAAAGGAAGAGTATGGCGGTGGTACTGGATGAATATGGAGGAACATCTGGTATTTTGACCGTGGAAGATATAGTAGAAGAATTGTTTGGCGAAATAGAGGACGAGCACGACTCTACAGACCTTCATGAAGAACAGTTGAGTGAGAACGTTTACAAATTCTCGGCCCGATTGGAAGTCGATTACATTAATGAGCATTACAAGTTGGAACTTCCGGAAAGTGAAGAATACGAAACCTTGGGGGGATTGATCATGAGTGAAACCGAAGAGATTCCAGAATTGGATTCAGAAATAAAGACTGAAAATTTTACATTCCGCATTCTTGAAGTGTCCAACACCAAAATCGACCTGGTCAATGTGCACGTTCATCCTGAAGATTAACAGTTTCCGTACTTCGTAGTACTTTCCTATTTGAAAAGAAAATGGTATTTTCGCCCACTGAAAATAAAGAAAACAAGCAGTAAAATGGCAATATTAGAGAATATTAGAAAACGAACAACTGTACTGATTTTGATCATTGGTATGGCATTGTTCGCATTTGTAATATCTGGAGTCTTCACCAGCAACGACCTTGGTGGTGCAAAAGTAGGCTCATCTGTAGTTGAAGTAAATGGGGAAAGTGTTTCCATTGACGATTTTAGAAGAGAAGTAGAAAATGCCTCAAGAAGATTTGGCCCCAGCATTTCCTCTACCCAATTGGTGAATACCGTATACGATCAAGAATTGAGAAAAGCCATTTTGGAGCAACAATTCGAAGATTTGGGGATTGATGTGGAAAGCGACCAAATTATAGAGTATGTTAAAACTTCAGGATATGCACAAATTCCTGATTTTTTGGATGAAAACGGAATCTTCAACGAAGAAGTTTTTAGAAGTGCCATTGCAGATTGGAAGGCCAATGACCCATTACGATATGATGCTTGGTTGCAAGATGAACAACGCATCATTCAATTAGCAAAAGAACGTATGTATTTTAACCTGATCAAAGGTGGTGTCGGAGCAACACTCTCAGAAGGGGAGTTCGATTACAATATGGCCAACGAAAAAGTAGATATCCAATACGTGCGTGTACCTTATACCACTATTGCCGATAGTACAATTCAGGTTTCCAAAGATGATATACAAGCTTATATTAGTCAGCACAAAGACGATTTTAAACAAGACAAGGCGCGTGATATTCGTTTTGTGTTTTTTGAAGAGAAAGCCTCAGGTGATGATGAGACAGCTGTTGAAGATGCCATTACCGCATTGCTAGAAGATTCTATTGAGTATTCTGAAGAAAGAGATGCCAATGACACTATTCCCGGTTTCAGGAATACACAAGACATGGCTGCCTTTTTGGATAGAAACTCCGATAGCAAGTTCGACACTATTTACAAATCCAAAAACGAACTGCCAATTGTTGTTGCGGACACCTTAATGACATTGGACGCTGGAGAAATCCACGGACCATACCGCGATGGTGGATTCTTTAAGGTTTCCAAAATAATGGATGTAAAACCCGAAGGTTCCGTCAAGTCAAGCCATATTCTTTTTGCATATGCCGGTTCCGAAAGAGCTGCAGCGAACATCACAAGAACAAAAGAAGAAGCAGAAGAAGAGGCGAAAAAGATGCTAATTGAAGCAAGAAAGGCCGATGCCAATTTTGCGACCTTGGCAAGAGAAAATTCAGACGACCCAACTGCTGCGCAACGCTCCGGAGATATCGGATACTTTCAAGAATCCAATCTAGGGTTGGCCGAAGCATACAGAAATTATCTATTTTCTCATGATTTGGACGAGATTGGTATGGTGGAGACCCCTTTCGGCTTCCATATCATCAAAATAGATGATAAGCAAGACTTAGTGCAGGTAGCAACACTTTCAAGAGAGATAGAACCCTCAGAAGAGACCATCAATACCTTGTTTACCGATGCCACCAAGTTTGAAATGGCATCCATAGATGCAGCACCTGAAGCTTTTGGTGATATTGCCAGAGAAAGCACCTATACGGTTAGACCTGTGAACAAAATCAAAGAGATGGACGAGAACCTTCCAGGCTTGTCAGCACAAAGAGGAGTTGTACAATGGGCCTTTAATGACGATACTAAGGTGGGTGACATCAAAAGATTCAACATCAACAATGGATATGCCGTAGTGCAGCTTACCAAAAAATATAAAGAAGGATTGATGTCTACAGAAGATGCCTCGGCTACTGCGTTACCAAGAATCAGAAAAGAACGTAAAGCAGAGCAGATAATAAATGCAAACCAAGGAAAAACTTTGGATGCCGTTGCTAAGGACAATAACGTTAACCTTTCCAACGCTTCAGCATTGACCTTAAAATCTCCGACCATTCCTGGAGCAGGTCGTGAACCTTTGGTGGTTGGGACCGCATTTACCTTGGCTCCAGATGCAACGTCTACACTTGTTGAAGGTGAAACGGGAGTATTTATCCTGAAGGTCACCAAAAAGGAAGATGCTCCTAGCGTGGACAATTTTAGCACTTACGCCAATACGTTAAAAACAAATGCAGCCAGCCGTGTAAACAATGCAGTTTACAATGCGCTAAAAGAAGGTGCTGAGATTGAAGATAAAAGAGCTACTTTTTATTAAGAAGCAAAAGAACAGTAAAAAAAAGCCACTCTTAAGAGTGGCTTTTTTTGTTTTCGGGAATTCAATTCAATGGTCCAATGTATACATTGAATCCTATTGCGTCAAAACACAAATTTCATAATTTCCATTTCGGTACGCGGTAATCAAAATTTTGTTTTCGGCAGGATGCCAATTGGGAAGCGTTTCACCATTTTTATTATGGGTAATCCGCTGCTTATTGGTTCCATCGGCATCCATGATATAGATTTCAGGTCGGGAGCCTTCCATGGATGTCACATAAGCTATTCGAGTGCCATCTCCAGACCAGGAGGGGCAAAAATTATGCTTGGGCCATTGGGTCAATCTTTTTTCGGTTCCAGTTCTAATGTTTAGACGGTAAATTTCGTCATCGTTATTTTCGGTGTCTTTTCTTGAAAAAAACAGGATTTCGACCCCATCCTTGGACCATTTGGGATAGAAATTTCGATAATCATTGTGAACCAACTTTCTGCGCAGCTTGCCTTTTTTGTTCAATAAAGCCAAACTACCTTGCTGTTCAGCTTCTTGAATGCTAACTGCTATATTTTTTCCATTTGGTGAAAATTCGGCAAAGATAGGTTCGCCGGCTGTGCCCAGATTTTTGAGTTTTTGTGCTGTTCCAGAACCCAACTTAAGTGTGTAAAGCTGATTGGTTCCGCTTCGGTTTGACTCGAACAACAATTTTTTGCCGTTTGGATGCCAAGTCGGTCGTCTATCATCTGCTGGGTTGTTTGTCAATCGTCTTATATTTTCCCCTTCACCATCAATTAGATAAATCTCCCAATTCCCATCTCGGTCCGATTCAAAAACAATCGAATTTCCATCAGGCGAGTAGGAGGCATAGCGATCATCAGCAGAATTATTGGTAAGACATTGCTCTTTCCAACTATCAGCTTGACCAATTAACAGGCAAGGCATAAAAAGGATTAAAGAAAGAAAGTTTATGTGCATATTTTCCTTTTAGTGAAGAAAAAAGATACGCATTAAATAGGCGTGTTTTATTGGGCAATCACCATTTCGGTATATGAAATAATGGTATGGTATCCTTTGGATTTGAAATAATCCATTTCTTTTTCATCGCCAGTAGCCAATATAAAATCCCCGCCCCAGGCGCCAAGACTTTTTATTGCTCCTGGGTAATCGGAAAAAAGCTGGACTTTTATTGGGACCAATCCCAACACTTTGGATAAGGTTGCCTCATGTTCAATCATTAAAGATTCAAGCACATGTAAAGATTCAGCTTCCACCATGCTTTTTGTGAGCGTTGAAATATTCGACAGTAACAAATCTTTATCAAAACTTTGATTACGGTAGTTTGAAATAGCTTCCTTACTGCTCTGCTTTTGGTTTAGGTATACAAAGTATAAGGAGTCTTTATATGGAGGGTCAAAAGGAATTTCATCCACTTTTGGTATACCATCAATCAATTGATAAAGAACAGGAACATTGTGTTTTGCGCAGGCAATATCATAGCCACTGCCACCGAAAGCCTTCTGTAAAAGTCGGTAAGCGTCAACTTGCGCCCATTGCGCAATATTGTTTATTAAGGTTGATGAAGTGCCGAGTCCCCAAACTCGTGGAAAACTGAGTTTAGTTTCTACTTTGATTCCGGAACCGTTGTCCAGAAAAGATGAATTTTGTGCCTTAGCTTCGTTAAGTAACTGAATTAAGGTTATTGATATGGATTTATCGGAAGTGGAAATCTCTTCCAAATTTTCCAATCCTAAAGTGCATTCAAACCAAACTGAACCATTTTCATCGAAGCTTTCCCATTCCAAAACTCCTGAAGATGTTTCGGTTACTTGAAGAGTTTGACCATACTTGGTAGGAACCGCAAGTCCAACAGCCCCATCTAAAATGGCATACTCCCCAGAGAGCAACAATTTACCGTTGCTGTAGAATGTTTTCTGCATTATTCCGATTGAATCTTTTCCAAAGCCTCTTTGACCGATGCATTGGTCACAGTATTGGTTTTAAAATATTGTACCAATTGTTGTTTTTCATTTTCAGTGGCACCCATTTGATTCAGCAGGTTCAACAAATGCATTTTCATATGTCCCTTTTGGATTCCCGTGGTGACCAATGAGCGTACGGCTGCAAAATTTTGGGCCAACCCGGCAACAGCGACAATTTGCATCAATTCTTCGGCTGA
Source organism: Flagellimonas sp. S3867 (assembly GCF_014698935.1). Taxonomy (GTDB): domain Bacteria; phylum Bacteroidota; class Bacteroidia; order Flavobacteriales; family Flavobacteriaceae; genus Flagellimonas. The sequence goes on along the minus strand of NZ_JACVMN010000002.1, from coordinate 153,743 downwards.
GGGATTTTGAAGAATTTCCAGAGCCAATTTTACCAGGGGATGCAGTGAAGTTAGTCCACCTACGGTACCCAAGGCCAAGGGAATCTCAATCCAAAATTTAAAAACATCGCCTTCGACCGTAGCATGGGTCAAACTGGAATAGGGACCATCTTTGGAAGCATAGGCATGAATTCCTGCTTCAATGGCCCTAAAATCGTTTCCTGTAGCTAAAATAACTGCATCAACACCGTTCATAATACCTTTGTTATGGGTCACGGCACGATAAGGTTCGGCCTTGGCAATAGCTATGGCCTGAATAATTTTTTCGGCAAACTCCTTGGCGGAAATGCCATCCTCGGTTAAAGCATCGACAGCGCAACTAACTTCGGCCCTGACCAAACAATTGGGCACATAATTGGAAAGGATGCTCATTACCACTTCAATATCCTGCTCCTCCGTGGTAAAAGATTCATAAGCACTTGCCCTTACCTTCAATGTACTAGCAAATTGTTCCAAACAAGAGTTGATAAAGTTTGCGCCCATGGCGTCTTTGGTCTCAAAAGTGCAGTGCAGTTGATGATACCCTTCAACTTTGTCGGACATATTCCTTAAAAGGATTTCCTTGATTCCACCACCTCTTTTCTCCATACTTTGCGTAATGGACTTGGTGTTTTTGAAAAAATCTGGTTTGATTTCATCAAAAAACCCTTGTAGCTTGTTCGAATCACCCTTAAAAATAAAATGGACCTGCCCTACCTTTTCAGTTCCAATTACCGCTGTCTTAAAACCACCACGGTTTAGCCAGAACTTAGCTGCTTTGCTTGCCGCTGCCACCACCGAACTTTCTTCAATGACCATGGGAATGGCATAGAGCTTATCATTGATCAAAAAATTGGGGGCAAGGGCAAATGGCAGATAATAATTGGAAACCGTATTTTCTATAAACTCATCATGTACTTTTTGGACTTTTTTATCAGGATTCCAATATTGTTGAAGCAATTGCTTTGTCCGTTCAGCATCCTTCGTAAAGTTGGAAGCTATCCAATCAATTTTTTCTGCTTTGGAAAGTCTGGAAAATCCTTCAACAGGAGTGTTCATGTCGCTTGGTTAAAGGATTCAAATATAAGGATAATAGAATTTTGCTTTTTTGGGAGTCCTATTTTGGCGTGGTTCTTGCCACAAATGCAAAAACAAAGTTTATTTTTTGAATAAATATTAGTAAACTTGACGGTTTTTAATAAATTCTTAATTTCAATGCGAAAACAGGCCTTACTGTTCCTATTCACCCTCGGATTTTTAACCCTATCCTTAGCACAAAAGAAAAAAATTACCCTTGAAGATATTTGGGGCGGCACTTTTAGAACCGAATATATGGATGTTCTGCGGTCCATGAAAAATGGAAAGCAGTATACCGTACTAAACTTTGATGGTTCACCACGATCAAGTAGTTTGGATAAATATGACTACGCAACATTGGAAAAAGTGGAGACTGTTGTGTCTTCTTCCGATGAGGTGCCTTTATTCAGTTCATATACTTTTAGTAAGGACGAATCCAAAATATTGTTGGCTACCGAAATTGAACCCATTTTTAGGCATTCAAGACTGGGTGTCTATTATGTCTACGATGTATCCAGTAAAAAAGTAACCCAGGTTTCTGACGATAAAATTCAGGAACCTTTGTTGTCTCCAGACGGTTCTCAAGTGGCCTATGTAAAGGAAAATAACATCTACATTTTCGATATCGACTCAGGAAACACCAAACAAATCACAACAGATGGTAGTAAAGGAACCATTATTAATGGAGTGACCGATTGGGTGTACGAAGAAGAATTTGCCTTTGTCCGTGCGTTTGATTGGAACAGTAACGGTACCAAAATTGCCTTCCTGCGGTTTGATGAGACCGATGTACCCCACTTTTCCATGGACGTTTTCGGGCAAAACTTATACCCATTCCAATACGAATTTAAATATCCAAAGGCGGGGGAGGTCAATGCAGAGGTATCCTTGCATATGTATGATATGGCTTCGGGAAGCACGTCGGATGTAAGTCTCGGAGATGCCTATTACATTCCAAGAATCAAATGGAGGAACAATCCAGATCATTTGAGTGTACAGACCCTAAACAGACATCAAAATCATTTAAAGTTACTTTCGGTTAATGCCACCAACAACTCAGTTTCTTTACTTATGGAAGAAAAGGATGCTGCTTATGTGGATGTAACCGATTACCTGACTTTTTTAGCAGATGATAGCTTTATTTGGGTCAGTGAGATGGATGGGTACAATCATATTTACCTTTATGGAAAGGATGGAAAGTTAAAGAATCAGATTACCCAGGGTGAATGGGAGGTAACCGATTACTACGGATATGATTCAAAATCAAAAAAGATTTTTTATCAATCAACAGAGAATGGATCTATAAACCGTGATGTGTACAGCATCGGAACCAATGGAAAGAAAAAGAATAGGTTGACTTCAAAAACAGGTTCAAATTCCGCTGCCTTTAGTACGGATTACTCTTATTTCATCAATACTTTTTCCAGTGCAACAACTCCTTATATGTTTACTTTGAACAAGGCTTCAAACGGGGAAACGCTTAAAAGCATTAAGGACAATGCTGTTTTAGATAATAAATTGGAGGAATATGAATTGAGTCCCAAAGAGTTTTCCACGATTTCCATCAATGGCAACGATTTGAATATGTATATGGTAAAACCGGCGGATTTCGATGAAAACAAAAAATACCCGCTTTTAATGTTTCAATACAGTGGACCAGGTTCACAGCAGGTGGCAAACAGATGGTTTGGAGCCAATGATTATTGGCATCAAATGCTAGCCTCCGAAGGATACATAATTGCATGTGTAGATGGTCGTGGAACGGGATACAAAGGACGTGATTTTAAAAAAGTGACCTACCTAAATTTGGTCAAATATGAGACCGAAGATCAGATCGCTGCAGCTAAGAAACTGAGTGAGCTTCCATTTATTGACGAAGACAGAACAGGAATCTGGGGATGGAGCTACGGAGGTCATATGAGCACAAACTGCCTTTTAAAAGGGAATGATATCTTTGAAATGGCCATTGCGGTTGCACCAGTAACCTCATGGCGTTTTTATGATACGATTTACACGGAGCGCTTTATGCGTACACCGCAAGAAAACCCAGAAGGGTATGATAACGAATCGCCATTTAATTATCCTGAACTGTTGAAAGGAAAATATTTGTTGGTCCACGGTTCCGGGGATGATAATGTACATGTGCAGAACTCCATGCGAATGATAGAAGCTCTCGTTCAGGCGAACAAGTCATTTGATTGGGCAATTTACCCCGATAAAAACCATGGAATTTATGGTGGAAACACCAGGCTCCATTTGTTTACTAAAATGACCGACTTCGTTAAGAAAAATTTGTAACCAAACTCATTAATATATGTCAGATAATGTAAAACCAGCCAGTGAGAAACAGCTTTTTGGGCACCCACAAGGTCTTTTCTATTTGTTCTTTGCCGAATTATGGGAGCGTTTCAGTTTCTATGGAATGCGGGCCTTGCTCACCTTGTACATGGTCAATGTTATATTCGAGGCATTGGCAACAAGAGATTATGCGGCAGCTGCTGTATATGCATCTTACGGGTCTTTAGTGTACGCTTCTACGGTCATTGGGGGGAAAATCTCAGATTCTATTTTGGGAATGCGTTCTTCCATTTTTTTAGGAGGTGTTTTAATGGCACTCGGTCATTTTGTGTTGGCCATTGAACATAATACTGCCTTCTTTTTGGCCTTGGCATTTATTATTGTTGGGAATGGATTTTTTAAACCTAACATTTCAACATTTGTAGGAACGCTTTATAAAGATGGTGATACTAGAAAGGATTCTGGATTCACCATTTTTTATATGGGTATTAACATTGGTGGAGCGGTGGCTCCTTTACTTTGCGGATGGCTTGGTGCAACCTACGGTTGGCATTACGGCTTTGGATTGGCAGGTATTGGAATGTTAACCGGACTGCTTTTCTTTTGGAGCGGTATTAAGAAGAATGTTTTTGGAGAAGGTGGAAAACCGCCAAGTATTGAGGTGTATGAGAGAAAGGTGTGGGGTATTCCACAAAAACAGTTAATTCCAATTCTTGCATTTCTATCTGCTCCTTTGATTGCATTTTTGTTGTATTCCTATAAATCTTTGGGAGAAGAAGGAACTGCTTTTGAAAATACCAATATTGTCAACTTATTATTTTATCTCATAGGAATAGCAGTTGTGGTATATATGGCGACCATTATGATAAAATCCTCGCCAGATGAGCGAAAGAAACTTTTCATGGCCGTATTGATTACTTTTTTCATGACTATTTTCTGGGGATTCCATGAGTTGCATGGTAGTGTAATTACTCTTTTTGCGGCGAGAAATGTGAATCTGTCATTAATCAATGCAAGTCAGACCAATGCATTGAATTCCATTTTTATAGTTATTCTTTCAATTCCAATTTCTGTGATGTGGACGAAATTGGCACGAAATAAACTCAACCCAAGAACACCATACAAATTTGGCATGGGACTCGTATTGGCCGGTTTGGCTTTTTATGTAGTATCGCTTAGTGGTGGAAGTGCAGACGAAAACGGGATGGTTCCTTTTTCATATTTATTGGCGTTATATTTCTTGATTTCTGTTGGAGAACTATTTATGTCACCAGTAGGACTTTCCAAAATAACCGATTTATCGCCTAAACGTATTGTGGCCTTTATGATGGGAGTTTGGTTTTTATCATCGGCCTATGCCTTTCAAATAGTTGGATTTATTTCCAAACAGTTGGCTATAGAAAGTACCGATGTCAATGTAGGCGGTTTAGATACCTTACATGTTTACTTGGATGGCTTTAGCCTGATTGCTAAATATTCTTTGGTGGCAGGAATTGTGGTATTGGTGTTTGGTCCGCTCATGAAAAAGTTGATGGGCAACGTGCATTGATCAATCTAAATTAAAAACATAGAATCCCTTTTCGCCGGTATGGTGGAAAGGGATTTCTTTTTTAAGACAAGTTTTTTTCCATCGGGCCACATAACTTTTGAAGTTACTGCCATCGGCAAGAATAATTTTAGGATGAAGGGAGTCAAGCAATCGGTCTAAGTTGATTTTTGGAGATTGGGTCAATACTAAAAAATTAACCTCTTGTGTGCGAGGATAAATGCCTAAACTGTCCATTATATATAAGTTTTTTCCATTAACATGAAGACTGTGTTGCAATGGATTGTCTGAAACGGATGCGATTCCTTCGGCAACAGCATAATCTTTTGTAATCCGGTTGTTTTGTGTACAGTCTGTTTTGTAATTATTCAAAGTGCTCCCTTTCTGATGGAGTAATACAGTATTTCTGTTTTGATGTGCTAGAATCAAGGTTTCTGTTTGATGCAAACGAGCTTCTTTCCAAATGGCCCAGGCTTGTAATACAATTATGGACCCTAAAAGCACAAAAATGTTTTTCCTTTTCGGTTTGGAGAGAAATACGACCATTGAAATAATCAGAACGTACACGAATACCAATTGAATGGCGTCAAATGGAATGTCTCTGATAACAAAACCTTCTTGTTTGGCCACCCACGAAATAACGGAATTCATCAGTTTGATAATGGCGTTGTAGCTTTCAGCCAGAAATTTGGGTAGAAAATCCACCAGTGAAAGAAATATGACCGCAATACCCATACCGAGAATGATTCCCAAAAACGGAATTACCAAAAGGTTGGAAATAAAGAAAAGTGCAGGAAATTGATGAAAGTAATATAAACTGATTGGCAATACGCCCAATTGAGCAGCCACACTAACGGAGAGCAATTGCCATATTTTACGAATGATAACATTATCTGGAAACCAGAATCGCTGGAGTTTGGGATAAATCCAAACAATGGAAAGTACGGCGGCATAACTCATTTGAAAACCAACCTGAAAAAGAAAAAGCGGTTTTGCCAATAAAATAAAGAACATGGACAAGGTGACAATGTTAAACGAATTGGTGGGGCGGTTTAAATGCATGGCATAGGCCACAAAAGTGAACATGGTTACAGCCCGCACTATAGATGGTGAAAGTCCGGCAATAAATGCATAGCCCCAAAGTAAGAGCACCACACAGATTAATTTTAGGATTTTACCTTTAGGTAACCGGTTCAAAGGTGTGAGCAGGAATTGGAAAAACAACAATAAAATTCCAATATGAAGCCCGGAAACTGCCAAAATATGTATGGCCCCTGCATCTTTATAGCTGTTATAGGTTGTTTCCGAAATGTCATCACGTTTGCCCAAAAGCAAAGCTTGGATTACGCTCAATTCATTCTTTTCAAAATTTTGTTCCTTCAATTTTAGAATAATGCCTTCCCTAAAGTTTGATGCGATGCCTACAATGGTTTTAGAAGGGTTTTTCTTTAACAGGAGTTGTTTAGATTGAACTCGTATTTGATGATAAATGCTCTGTTTCCGCAAAAAATCTTTATAATCAAATTGGTTTGGATTTAATGGAGGTTTAATTGCTCCGGCTTTGGCAAATACAAAAAGTTCATCATCCACCTTTAATTTTTTTGAAGTTGAATCATTGGGAATGCTCAACAGCAATTTTCCGCTGGATTCTTTGTTTTCCAACGATAGGGCCTGCGCAACATAACGTTGGTTGAAAGGATTGGATTTAAGGACTTCCCTGATTTTAATTTCCCATATTTTGGAGTTTTTCAAATCGGTTTGGGTGTAATGATGTGCTAGATGTTTGGATTGGGATAGATTAATAACATGAACACCCAACAAAACTGTCAGCAAGATTGAGGTGAGCTCAAAAATCGGAAACCCTTTTCTAGCTTGTTTTTTATTGACCCAATACAAAAGAGGAAGCAGCCCAAGAATTGAATAAAAGGGTATCTGCGGTCCAATTTCAAGGTAAAACCCCCAAATAATGCCCACAACAAGACATAAGGTTAGCCTTATGGAAACAAAATCAAAAAATCGCACTATGCTATAAGATTCGCGTTGCTTTTACAAACGCATGGTTCCAATACCCTTCCCGAAGGGAAGAGACAATTACACCCCTTGAGGTTGTGGAGTGTATAAATTTTATATCTGTTCCTTTTACATCAACGACCAATCCAACATGGTTAATGCGTTTGCCACGCTTACTGGTTTTGAAAAAAAGGAGATCACCTTTTTGCACTTGGGTTAGTTTTATTCGCTTTCCCTCTTCGGCCATTTGATATGACACCCGGGGAAAAAGGATTTCGTTTTCCTTTAAGGAAACAAAAACCAGCCCGGAGCAGTCCATACCTTTTTTAGTGGTTCCCCCAAACTTATATCGGGTTCCGCTAAAGGTTAAAGCAGTTGAAATGACAGCTTTGGCCTTGGTGTTTTTTCGTTCTTCTTTTTTGGATTTTTTGGGCGGAGGGGTTTCTTCAACAGAGCCTTCTACAGAAACGGTTCTAGGTTTGTTATAGGTTCTTTTTTTGGAACCACAACCAACAAGCAGCGAAAGGATAAGAAAACAAAGGGCCTTTTTCAGCATTCAAGAACAGTTTTTTTATTCTTGACGCATAAATTAAGCATTTTCGATGATTAATCGGGCTGCCAATTGACTGGCGCCTTTTCCACCCAATTTTTCTTTTAAGGATTTGTAGTCGGATAAAATACGGTCCCGTTCTTCACCTTCAACTATTTTTGAAAGTTCTTGTTTTAATTTTTTTGTGGTTAATTCATTCTGAATCAATTCCTTTACCACTTCTTTGTCCATAATCAAATTGACCAACGAAATATAATCCAAAGTAATAATTTGTTTCGCAATCTGATACGAAATCCAATTGCCTTTGTAGCAAACCACTTGAGGGATTTGAAAAAGTGCTGTTTCTAAAGTAGCCGTTCCACTTGTGACCAAAGCTGCATGCGAATGCTTGAGCAAGGAGTAGGTCTGATTGGATACATACCCCACTTCTTGTGTCAAAAATGGCTCATAAAACCCATCAGGCAAACTTGGAGCCCCAGCAATTACAAATTGGTATTCTGGAAAATCTCCACTCACGGACAGCATGACCGTCAACATTTTTTGTACCTCTTGTTTTCTACTACCGGGTAAAAGCGCAATAATTGGTTTTTGCGGATGAAGATTGTTCTCTTTTCTAAAAGTGGTTTCATCAACAATTTGGGTGTTTTCTATAGCATCGATGAGGGGGTGGCCCACAAAATGAACCGGGAAGTTGTGCTTCTTTTCGTAAAATTCCTTTTCAAAAGGAAGGATAACGTACATATTGTCGATATCCCGTTTAATTTTTTCAATTCTGCCTTCTCTGGAAGCCCAAATTTGAGGCGAGATATAGTAATTGGTTTTAAAGCCATTTTTCTTGGCCCATTTCGCTATGCGGAGGTTGAAACCGGAAAAATCAATAAAAATGATAAGGTCAGGGTCAAAATTTTGAATATCCTCTTTACAAAATGAAATATTCTTGAATATGGTTGGAATGTTCTTGATGACTTCCAAAAAGCCCATAAAGGCCATTTCTTTATAATGTTTGGCCAATTCACCGCCTGCATTGTGCATTAGATTACCGCCCCAACACCTAATCTGGGTCTCTGAATCTTGAAGTTTCAAAGCCTTGATCAAGTTGGAGCCATGCAGGTCTCCCGAAGCTTCACCGGCGATTATATAGTATTTCATTTAAAATTCAAGTTCAAGAACTAAGACTTTAGGCAAAAATTTTATAGTACAATATTACCAAAGCCGTTATAAGGGTTGCTATCATTACTCCTCTGGCGCGATAATCTCTTTTTATCCTCAGAAAACCAAAAAAAGCCACCAAATTTAAAATTGCTCCCAACGCCAACAAACTGCCAACATGGCCCTGTCTAACAGCCGCATTGAAGGTTTCGGAAATGGATAGATCGGAAAAAAGTATGATATATACCAAGGTGCCAAAGGTGTTTGCTATGACCCCGACAGCAAAACCAATTAATACTTCTTTTCTATGCTTCATTTAAATTCCAATTGTTAATACGTGAAATGGCATGGTGGGCGGTAAGGTCAAATTGTGTTGGCACTACAGAAATGTAGCCCTGCGCCAAGGCCCACTCATCGGTGTCCTCACCTTTGTCCAAAAGTTCAAATTCACCAGAAAGCCAGTAATAATCCTTTCCTGTAGGGCTAGTTCGCTTATCAAATTGTTCTTTCCAGTTGGCTCGTGCCTGTCTGCAAACTTTAATGCCTTTTGGTGCTGTATCCGTTTTTGGAATGTTGACATTGAGCACGGTGCCTTTCGGAATACCCTGTGCCAACGCTTCTTGGACAATCTTTTTTATGGAATCTCTGGCATGGCTGAAATCGGCATCCCATGAATAGTCGCAAAGTGAAAATCCGATAGCTGGAATACCCTCTATCCCGGCTTCAATGGCAGCGCTCATGGTTCCGGAATAAATCACATTTATAGACGCATTTGAGCCGTGATTGATGCCACTTATGCAGATATCTGGTTTTCTATCCAAAATTTCCTGCAAACCAAGTTTAACACAATCTGCAGGCGTTCCACTACAACTATATTCACTGGGCGCACCCTTTTCATGGTCTATAACCACCTTTTTGGAATAAAGCGTACTGTCAATGGTAATGGCATGTCCCATGCCTGATTGTGGACTATCTGGGGCAACCACTACCACTTCTCCAATTTCCTTCATTACCTGGATAAGTACCCGGAGTCCGGGTGCGGTAATTCCATCATCATTAGTGACCAGGATGAGTGGTTTTTTCATTTTGAATAATTAATGACGTAAAAATACGTTTTTCATAAGGATATGATACCCTTGCCGTTTAACAAAAAATTAAATATGGCGCACTGGAATGGCACGGTTTTTTCAGTATCTTAGGGAATTCATATGAACAGAAACGGAGATGGATTTAATGATGAAAGGGCCTATAAAGGCTAAATAAATTTGCTCCCAACAAATACCATATTATGAAAAAGAATTTCGCCTTGGCACTTTTGGTAATTCTTGTTGCAGTAGCCTCCTGCAGTTTTACTAATAAATCTTTTGAAAACGACGATAAGGACAAATTACTTTTGGATTTGATCACTTATGTGTTGGAACGTGGCCATTATGAGCCCAAGGATTTGAACGATAATTTTTCTTCCAATGTTTTTGACGATTTCATCGATATTTTGGATCCTACCAAAAGATACTTTTTAGCCAGCGATGTCAGAGAGTTTGAGAAGTACAGGTTTATGATTGATGATGAAATAAAGAATACAGACATTACTTTTTTCAATATCGTTTACCAAAGATTAATGAAGCGAATGGGTGATGCAAAAGAAATTTATAAAGAAGTGCTATCACAGCCCTTTGATTATACCCTACAGGAAAACATTAATATAGACTACAAAGACCAAGAGTTTGCCGCCAATAAAAAACAACTCAAAGAACGGTGGAGAAAACAACTGAAATATAATACCCTTGGTGTTTTTGACAATAAGGTTGAAAACCGAATAATTGAGATGAGTGGCACTTCCGAAACCGATGCGGTTGCCGAGGTGGTAACATTTAAAGGTATTTCAGAAAAGATAGATAGAAACTTGACAGAACAAGAAGCTCGAGAGAATACCTTGAACACATTGGATGAGTTTTTTGACTTTATAGACGATCTTGAGCGTAAAGATTGGTTTGTGCAGTACATCAATACCATTGTAGATGAGTTTGACCCTCACACCTTCTACTTTGCCCCAGATGATAAAGAGAAGTTCGATATTGGGATGTCGGGTAAGTTTGAAGGAATTGGGGCCCGATTGCAGAAAAAGCCGGAAGGAGCAAGAATCATGGAAATTATTTCCGGAGGACCTGTATGGAGAGATCAAAATTTGGAAGTGGGTGATGAGATATTAAAAGTTGGTCAAGAAGGTGAAGAACCTATTGATATAGTGGGCATGCGCTTGGATGATGCCATAAAATTGATAAAAGGACCCAAAGGAACCATTGTTGACCTTACCATTCGAAAAGTTGATGGTACCATTGAGGTGGTTTCCATAACCCGTGATGTGGTTTTGTTGGAAGAAGCCTATGCGAAATCGGCAACCGTAAAAAGAGAAGATCACAAATATGGATTGATCAACTTACCAAAGTTTTATGTCGACTTTGAAGATTATACAGAACGTAATGCCGCTACCGATGTGGCCAAAGAAGTAGATCGTTTAAAGAAAGCAGGTGTAGAAGGTATTGTACTTGATCTTCGCGATAATGGAGGTGGATCCTTAAAAACGGTGGTTGAAATGGCCGGTTTGTTTATCAAGGATGGCCCAATTGTGCAAGTACGGTCTTCAGGACAGAGAAAAGAAGTGCATGAAGATAAAGATGAACGCATTCAATGGGATGGCCCATTGGTAATTTTGGTAAATGAATTATCAGCCTCGGCTTCGGAGATTTTAGCCGCCGCCATGCAAGATTATAAAAGAGCTGTTGTTATTGGAAGCAAGCAAACCTTCGGAAAAGGTACCGTTCAAAATGTGATTCCTTTAGATAATATTGTTCGTAGCAATGAACATGGTGATTTAGGAGCTATCAAGCTTACAACCCAAAAATTCTATAGGATCAATGGAGGTTCTACCCAATTGGAAGGTGTTAAGAGTGATATTGTGGTTCCAGATAGATACAGTTATATCGATTTGGGAGAAAGAGATCAAGAAAATCCACTTGGTTGGGATAAAATTACTCCTGCGGATTATAAAATATGGGACGGTTATATCGATTTTGAGACCACCGTTGCCAATAGCAAAGCTAGAATGGCAGGCAATGAGTACATAAAACTTATAGAAGAAAATGCGAAATGGTTGAAGGAACAACAAGATGAGACTGTGGTATCCTTGAACTATGACGATTATAAAATACGAGAGGGTAAGGCTAAAAACCGCTCCGAACAGTTTAAAAGCCTTAGAGAATATGATTCAAAGCTGACCTTCGAATCGTTAAAGTATGAAACCGAGTTGTTTACGCAAGACCAGGTGCTTAGGGAAAAGAGAGATCGTTGGCACAAAAATCTGGCAAAGGACCTTTATGTAGAAGAAGCTATAAATGTATTACGAGACTTGCAGCTAAACAATATAAAGAACAACGAAAGAAAGTTGGCCAGTGTAAAGGGCTAGAATATATTTCTTATAGAGAATTAAAAAACCGACTCAATTGAGTCGGTTTTTTTATAGTGATTATCTTTTCTTTCTCCGGAAACCTGGGTTTTGCGAACCTCTTTTTTTATTGCGATTGGCAAAAAATTCCTGCTTTTGCCTTTGTTTTTCCTTTTCCATAGCCTTCTTTTCGGCAGTGTTCATAGGTTTGTCGGTCTGAGGAAATGGGTTGTCATTTACTATTTGAATTTTTTGCTTAATGAGCTTTTCAATATCCCTTATGTACACGTTCTCCTCTGGTTCGCAGATTGAAATAGAAGTGCCATCTTCACCGGCACGGCCACAACGCCCAATTCTATGCACATAAGTTTCAGGTTCATTGGGGATGTCATAATTAATTACATAACGAAGCTTGTCGATGTCTATACCACGCGCTGCAATATCTGTAGCCACCAATACTCTTATGTTATCGGCTTTAAATTCTTTTAACGCTCTTTGTCTTTGGTTTTGAGACTTGTCACCATGTATGGCCGCACAGTCGATTTTTTTCTTTCGGAGATTGCGTACAATACGATCAGCCCCATGCTTGGTCCTGGAAAAAAGCAATACCTGCTCAAGTTCTGGATTCTCTAGAATATGCAAAAGCAATTTGCCTTTGTCCTGTTTATTGGTGGTATATAAAAATTGCTGAATTGTTTCTGCGGTAGAAGAAACCGGATTGACAGCTACCTTCTTTGGGTTGATCAATATTTGTTGTGACAGGGCCAAAATCTTTTTGGGCATGGTTGCCGAGAAAAATAAGGACTGTCTTTGTTTGGGTAATTTGGCTAAAATCTTCTTAATATCATGGATAAACCCCATATCTAGCATACGGTCCGCTTCATCCAATACAAAATATTTGACATCTTTTAAAGAGATATACCCTTGGTTCATTAAATCCAATAAGCGTCCAGGAGTGGCAATTAAAACATCTACGCCTTGTCTCAATACATTTGTTTGAGACCTTTGATTTACACCTCCAAAAATCACGGTATTTGTGATTGTAGTGTATTTGCCATAGGCAGTAAAGCTTTCCCCAATTTGTATGGCAAGTTCGCGTGTTGGGGTAATCACCAGGGTTGAAATCCTTCGTTTACCATTTTGATTTTGCTGATCTTTCGCTAAATGTTGAATGATGGGAATGGCAAAAGCTGCAGTTTTTCCCGTACCCGTCTGCGCGCTGCCCAATACATCTTCTCTATTTAAAACCAATGGAATCGATTTTGCCTGAATGGATGTGGGCTCTGTATAGTTTTCATCCCTCAAAGCTTTGAGTATTGAAGGAATCAATTTTAAATCTTGGAATGTCATATTGCTTTCAATGGATTACAGCGGTTCGTGGGTAAATGGAATTGAAAAACTACGCTGTTTTTAATATGAGCCAAAGGTAGTTGAATACAAGGGTTTTCATTTAAGAAATGTGTTGGCAGTTAATCATGCGGGGTGTTTGTATTAGTTTTACTCTAGATTATTCTTGACAATGTTAATTTTAAACGGCAGTAAATTTTATGAACTTCTTTCCGTCCGTTGACATATATCTCGTATAAACCTGTTTTTGCATGGTATTTAAACATCAAAGGCTGTCAACGATATTTAGCTTTTAAGCCTAATAGGAATATATGATTCAATACGATATATTTTCTATTTGGGTTTTATTTCCTAAACTTGAAAAAACATGCTGTAGTCAACTGAATGAAAAATAAAACCATCTACACCTTGCTCTTTATTATTTGCGTGATAGGTTTTTGGGTATTTGAGAACTTTTATACACCAGATACTTATTCCAAACCTGAGATTGGTGAAGTTCCGACACCTTTGAACATAGATTTTTTGCCAAGTTCCACAGCAGGTGATGTGATTACGCATCAACACTACACGTTGTCATACAGCGAACCTCACGAGCAAGCAGAGTGGGTAGCATATCAGTTAAGAAGAACACATTTGACCTATGATGATAGAAGACGCCCCTATTTTATCGAAGACCCCAAAGTAAGGACTAAATCAGCCGACTGGAGAAATTACAAAGGTTCAGGTTATGATAGGGGGCATCTCTGCCCGGCCGGTGATAGACGTTTCTCTGAACAAGCCTATAACGAAACTTTTTACACCAGTAATATAAGTCCACAAGACAGGGAGTTTAATGCCGGAGTTTGGAACAGATTGGAACAACAAGTTCGCTCTTGGTGCAAAAAATATGGAGACCTCACTGTTATCACAGGAGGGGTTTTAGAAAACGGATTGAAAGAAATTGGCGAGGAAGATGTAGATGTTCCAAATGCGTTTTACAAAATTGTGTTTAGACAGGAAGGGAAGTCGATTAAAGCACTATGTTTTTTGATTCCGAATAACGAAAGTCCAGCTGCTCTCAAGAGTTTTTTGGTTTCCATTGACGCATTGGAAAAAACTACCTCCATTGATTTTTTTGAGAATCAGTCCGATTCTTGGCAAGAAAAGGTTGAGGCTAGGGTCAATGCTTCCGGGTGGAAGTTTTAAATACCGTCTTTAAGTCGGTTTGAATCCAATTTCAAGAATATAAAAAGGAGCATCGTAAAGAAAATAAGCCCTGAACCCCCATAACTGAAAAAGGGTAGTGGAATTCCAATTGTAGGCAGTAGTCCAATTACCATTCCAATGTTTACAAAGTAATGTATAAACAAAATGGAGATAACCCCATAGCCATACATTCTACTAAAATCACTTTTTTGTCGTTCCGCGATGTAAATCAGCCGTAAAAAAAGAAACGAAAATAATAGGATAACGGCCGTTGTCCCAGCGAACCCCCATTCCTCTCCTACTGAACTAAAAATGTAATCCGTATGTTGTTCGGGTACAAAGTCACCTTTGGTACGGGTGCCCTCCAAAAAACCTTTTCCAAAAAATCCACCCGACTCAATAGCTTTTTCAGATTGATAGGTGTTATATCCGATGGTTTTTCTGATTTCCTCCAGTTTGCCCTCGTCTTTTTCCAAACTCAACCAAAGCGCAAAACGGTCTCGATGGCGTTGCTCAAAAACGTTATCAAAAACAAACCTAACGGAAAGGGAAAACAATATTGAAACAATGAGAACCAAGCTAAATGGAAAAATCGGAATCTTTGTTGTGGCTCTTTTGAAAGTAAAAATCAAAACCGTTAAAATTCCTAGACCAATCCCCACCCAAACAGTGCCGAACATCAATGTTGTGGCAAAAAGTACTACTGCAATTATTAGAACACCAAGATAATAGAGTGGAAAACCCTCTCTAAACAATACAAAAAACAGAGAAAAATAGATTAAGGAACTCCCCGGGTCTGGTTGTGGCAAAATCAACAAGGCCGGCAATAATATGATTACCAATGCATAAAATTGATGTTTACGGGTTTTAATATCTGTTTGAATATCACTCAGATATTTGGCCAATGCGAGCGCTGTTGCAACTTTGGCCAATTCCGATGGCTGTAGGTTAAAAAAGCCCAAATCGTACCACGAGGTTGCGCCGGCTATGGTCTTTCCAAAAGCAAATAACCCGACCAACAAAAGCATGGCTATGATATAAAAAATGGAGGCAAAACGTTCAAAAAAATTGGTTTCGATAAAAAGAACCAATACAATCCCGACCAGTGCCAATCCAATAAAAAAAAGTTGTTTGCCATAAAGGGTAGAGAAATCAAAAATAGAGGCGCTTGTATCGGTCATTGTAGTGGAGTAGATGTTTACCCACCCTATTAAAACCAAAAAGACATAGATAAAAACAGTAAACCAGTCAATTCTGCCAAAAAGCCCTCTACCAGACATACTCGTTTATCTTGAAAGGTTCACCACTGTATGGTTTGGCATATTCATGTTCCAAGGTCTTTTCGAGCATGCGCTTTTCCAAATCTTTTCTGGTGATTTCTCCTTTTATATATTTTTCAATCAATAGCGAGGCAATGTGACCTGCGTAGCGTGAGCCGTAATACCCGTTTTCAATATAAACTGCCAAGGCAATTTTAGGATTATCCACAGGCGCGAATGCCACAAAAACGGAATGGTCTGTTAATTGCATACGCTCTCCTTTTACTCGGATGAAATTTTCTACAGTACCGGTTTTTCCGGCAATTTCAATCCCGGGAATTTGCACCCAACGGGCCGTTCCGTATTTATATACATTGGCCATCCCTTGGATTACAGGCTCAAAATACTCACGATCTATGGTTGTGTAATGGGGTTCGGTATATTTTGGGTCAATGGCACCCATATTACCAACAGTCTTAAGGATATGAGGTGTATAATAGTAGCCTCGATTACCTATGGCAGTGGCCATATTGGCCAATTGTAATGGCGTTGCGGCAACTTCACCCTGACCAATGGCGTTTGAAATAATGGTTGAAGAAGCCCAACTTCCGTCACCATACCATTTATCGTAAAAAGCTTTTCCAGGAATTCTTCCAGGTCTTCCCGTAGGGATATCTGTTCCTAAATACCGTCCAAGGCCAAAACTTTTCATATGCCTTTCCCACATATCCATACCTTCATCGGTTGTGGGGTATTTTTCAAATATTTTTCTAAAGGTTCCAGCGAAATAGGCGTTACAGGATTGAAATATTCCCGAATTCATATCGCGTACCCCACCTCCACAATGGCATCCTTTTTTCTGATTGCCCACATAGAAGCCATTATAACATCTAAACTTTGTTTTTTGGTCAATTACCCCTTCTTGAAGAGCGACTAGGGCATTCAAGGTTTTAAAAGGTGATCCCGGGGAAGGTTCTGCCAATATGGAACGGTCCCAAGTAGGCTTCGAAATTGTATCGTAATGCAGTTTGCTATAGTTTTTGGAACGTTCCCTGCCAACCAAAAGTGCTGGGTCATAGGTAGGGCCCGATATCATAGTGAGTATCTCCCCCGATTTGGGTTCAATGGCAACAATACCACCTCTTTTACCATGCATTAACCTTTCGCCATATTCTTGTAGGGCTTTATCCAATGTAATATGGATTTCCCTTCCTTGCTCTGGAAGGGTATCCAATTTCCCTTCTTTATAGGGCCCAATATCTCTATTAAACCTATCTTTTTGAATATGCTTCACTCCTTTCCTACCGCGCAAGATATCTTCATATTGTTTTTCAATTCCTGTGCGACCTTTTAGTTCACCTGCAACGTAATAAGGGTTGTTTTTCAAATCCCGTTCGTTCACCTCGCTAATGTAACCTAACACGTTGGCTGAACTGTTGGTGGTGTAATATCGTAATGACCTTTTTTGGATATAAAAGCCCTCAAAATGTCTCATTTTTTCTTGAAGTCTGGCATAGTCCTCTTTAGATAACTGTGGCACCAAAACCGAAGGTAATCTGGGGGAGTACACCCGTGCTTTTCTCATTTTGTTGATGAAGTGTTCCTTGTCAATCTTTAAAAGGTTGCAGAATTCTATGGTATCCAGAGGCTTTACTTCTCGTGGAATGACCATGACATCATAAGCCGGCTGATTACCCACCATAAGCTCTCCATTTCTGTCATAGATATAACCGCGTTCAGGATAGTCGTAAATCTTTTTAATGGCCGGATCATCCAACACCTGATCGGGCGAAAATCGAAAAAGCTGCAAATAGGAAAGTCTCCCTATAAAAGTGAATCCGATGATGACAACAATGGAGGATAACAGCAGTTTTTTCATGGACAATTATATTTTGCGCATTCGAGTCATATGTATTTCAACGAAACAACAGCTTTTTTATTCGCTCTTTGGACTAAAAAGTGAACTAAAAAGCGTGCATAGTATCAAAGTTACTATTCCCGTAGCAAAAACCTTTTTCAAAATTAACAGGATGTGTGAGATACTTAAAATTTCCAATGAAAAGAAAACGATTTGATGAACTAAGATCAAAAGCGCCAAAAAGGTAATCCGTTGTACTTTGGTCGTATTCTTAAAACTGAAATTTTGAAATTCATAATTAACTCCAAAACAAAACCGCATGATTACCGGTCTTGCATATGCAACTGTTAACGCGGCAATGGAATGTAGTGCAAGGGTATCGGAAAAAAGGTCGATTATAAATCCCAAAAAAAAGGAGGTTACCATAAAAAATGCCCTATTGCTTTTTAGTGGATACCAATAAAAGAAAATTACATAGACCAATGGATTGATAAAACCCATAAAATTCAAAGTATTGAAAATAAGCACTTGGGTGAGCACAAGCAAGGTAAAGCGAAGCGTATTTAAGAAAATTGTGTTATTCATCCTCGGTCAGTGCTTCAAGTTCTTGAATTTCTTCCCTGTTTTTATCCTTGATCAAATAGACATTCTTGATGTTGGCCATATCGTTGAACAGTGCCACATCAATATTGTACAAGCTTTTAGAGGTGTTGAGGTCATATTTTTTAATTACGCCAATTGGAATTCCCTCAGGGAAAATACTGGACATGCCTCCTGTGATAATAGTGTCTCCAACAACAAGCGGCACCAATCTGGGAATGTCTTTGAGTTGTGCTACCGAGTAATCTTCAGCATCCCATTCGAGAGAACCAAAATGTTCAGAGTTTTTGATTTTGGCGTTTATGCTTGATTTGGTATTTAAAACACTTTGGACTGTGGCAAAGTTTGAGGAAACATTTTCCACTATACCCAGAATCCCTCGTGTGGTGATCACACCCATGTCTTGTGTGACTCCTTGATTTCTGCCCTTGTCAATGGTAAGGTAATTTCTTGGAGAGGCGAAGCTGTTTTTTATCAGATTGGCATTGATCACATCAAAATTGATTGAAGTTGTGTCGACTGGCTGGGCGATTTCCTGTTCCGGATTAAACAACAGCTTGCGTAATCGTTCATTTTCCTGAACCAGTCGTTCGTTTTCCTCCCTTAATCCAAAATACGATGAGATATTAGCAGCAATACCATAAACATTACCCGTCAACCATTTGGAAGAGTTAAAAAACTTGGATTGATGGTAGGAGTGGGAGCGAACGGTCAAACTCAAAGAAATAACCATAAGAAAGCCATAGAGAAAAGCATTTCTATAACTTAGAATAAAATTGATGATGCGCTGCATGCAATCGTATCATTAGGAAAGTCCGCAAACTTTCAAATGGCCCCCAAAACGGTTTCGGTAACCGAATTACTTTATCAATATACTTTTATATCGCTCCAAATTCTTAAGCGCGATACCCGTACCACGAACAACTGCCCTCAAAGGATCTTCGGCAATATAGACCGGTAAATCTGTTTTTTGGGAGAGTCTTCTGTCCAATCCCCGCAACATAGATCCACCACCGGCAAGATAAATTCCGGTATTGTAAATATCAGCCGCCAGCTCTGGTGGAGTTTGTGATAAGGTCTCCATAACGGCATCCTCAACCCTCAAAATACTTTTATCCAATGCCTTGGCAATCTCACGATACGAAACTTGAACCTGTTTTGGTTTTCCTGTTAAAAGATCTCGTCCTTGGATTGATTTATCATCTGGAGGGGATTTCAAATCCTCTGTAGCAGAACCTATTTCAATCTTTATGGCCTCTGCTGTACTTTCTCCAACATAAAGGTTGTGCTGTGTACGCATGTAATAAATGATGTCGTTTGTAAATACATCACCTGCAATCTTCACTGATTTGTCACATACAATTCCACCCAAGGCAATTACCGCAATCTCTGTTGTTCCACCTCCTATATCAACAATCATGTTTCCTTTGGGCTGCATAATATCCAGTCCAATACCAATTGCCGCGGCCATTGGCTCATGAATCAAATACACTTCTTTCCCGTTTACCCTTTCCGCAGATTCGCGAACGGCTCGCATTTCCACTTCGGTAATTCCTGAAGGTATACAAATGACCATTCGCAAAGCTGGAGGAAACCATTTTTTCTTTAATGCAGGAATATTCTTGATGAACATATTGATCATCTTTTCAGAGGCATCAAAGTCGGCAATTACCCCATCCTTCAAAGGTCGGATAGTCTTGATGTTCTCATGGGTCTTTCCCTGCATCATGTTGGCTTCCCTTCCCACTGCAATAATTTTCCCAGAGATTCTATCTCGGGCCACAATGGATGGGCTGTCAACTACAACTTTGTCTAAATGAATGATCAGGGTGTTCGCAGTACCAAGGTCAATGGCAATCTCCTCGGTCATGAAATCAAAAAATCCCATAAAAAGCTTCGGTTTTTCGGATTAACGGTAAATTTTATCGGCTAATGTACTAAAATTAATGCTTAAAATGCCGAGTCCCGGTCATTACCATGGCCAATCCATTTTCGTTGCAATAATCAATGCTCAATTGATCCTTGATAGAGCCTCCTGGTTGGATTACACTTTTGATTCCTGCATTGTCTGCAATCTCTACACAATCAGGGAATGGGAAGAAGGCATCACTGGCCATAACGGCACCTTCCAACTCAAAATTGAAGGAATTTGCTTTATGAATTGCTTGATTCAAAGCATCTACTCTTGAAGTTTGCCCTGTTCCACTAGCACAAAGTTGTTTGTTCTTGGCCAAAACAATGGTGTTACTCTTGGTGTGTTTGCACAATTTGGAAGCAAAAATCAAATCTTCAATTTCTTCTGAAGAGGGTTTTTTATCTGTTACCGATTGCAATGCTTCAGCAGTATCCGTTTTAAAATCTTTATCCTGAACCAAAACACCATTCAAACATGTTCTCACCAAAGTCTCTGGTAATGCAACCTCATTTTGAATCAGAATGATTCGGTTCTTTTTGCCTTTTAATATTTCCAAAGCTTCATCGGAATAGGATGGGGCAATGACCACTTCGCAAAACAATTTGTGGATTTCCTCAGCCGTTGGGGCATCAATTCCAACATTGGAGATCAATATTCCTCCAAAAGCTGAAACAGGATCGCCGGCCAGGGCATCTACATAAGCCTGTTTGATGGTGCTTCTTGTTGCCAATCCGCAAGCGTTGTTGTGTTTTAGGATGGCAAAAGTTGGGGCATCATTTTTAAATTCGCCCATCAGGTTTACGGCAGCATCAACGTCCAAAAGGTTGTTGTATGAAAGCTCCTTGCCGTGCAACTTGTTGAACATGGCTTCAAAATCTCCAAAGAAAAACCCTTTTTGATGTGGGTTTTCTCCATAGCGAAGCACTTGTCCATTTTGTTCGCTTATCTTCAATACTGCCTCATCATGATTTTGATTGAAATAGTTAAAGATAGCAGTGTCATAATGGGAAGAAATGTTGAAGGCCTTTGAAGCAAAGCGTTTGCGGTCTTCAAGAGTTGTGGTGCCATTTCCTTCGGAAATCGCATTTAGAAAGTCTTCGTAGTCTTCCATTGATGAAACACAAAGCACGTCTTTGTAGTTTTTAGCGGCTGCTCGAATCAAAGAAATGCCACCAATATCTATTTTTTCAATTATATCTTGCTCAGAGGCACCACTTGCCACTGTTTTTTCAAAGGGATAGAGATCAACAATTACAATGTCCAATTGTGGGATTTCAAATTCTTCCATTTGGGCTACATCACTTTCGTTGTCTTGACGATTAAGGATTCCCCCAAAGACTTTCGGATGAAGGGTTTTTACGCGTCCACCCAAAATGGAAGGATAACTGGTAACATCTTCAACTGGAACAACATTGATTCCCAAATCACGGATAAATTTCTCGGTTCCACCTGTGGAGTACAAGGTTACGCCAAGTTCATCCAATTTTTTAACGATGGGTTCCAATCCGTCTTTATGGAAAACGGAAATAAGTGCTGCGGAAGCTTTTTTGGTGGTGCTCATTTTGTGTCTTAAAAATCAAATTATTAAGCACACAAAAGTAATTTTTTTGCCTCTAAAAATTGAAGTGTGTTATCAACAAAATGACACTAGTTTTAAAGAATTTGTGATACTTCTTGGTTTACAAATTCCAAAAAACGTTCATCTTCTTCCGTAAAGGGGTCAGGTGTGTTGGAATCGATATCAATTTGGCCTATGTTCTCGCCATTTTTAAACAGAGGAACCACAATTTCAGCTTTTACAGTAATGCTGCATGCGATATAGTTGTCTTGGGCTGCCACATCAGGTACTACAAAGTTTTCATTGCTTACCGCAACCTGTCCACAAATACCTTTCCCGAAGGGAATGATGGTATGGTCAGTCGGTTCACCGGCATACGGACCCAGCTTCAGCTCTTTCTTATCCCCATTTTTAAAATAAAATCCGACCCAATCATAGTAATCGATAGTGTCTCTAAGTAAATTACAGAGTGCTGCTAGACGATTTTCCACACTTTCAGCGTTATTGGATAAGATGGTGGTCACCTTAGGTTTTAGTGATGCGAGCATTGAATTATTTTTTGCAAATGTATTTGAAATGGACTTTTTAGTTCGTGTGAAATGATAAAAATTACGATTCTGATAGCCTAAAATTTAGTTAAGGAATCATCTGGAAATAAAGACAAAGCCAAATAAATTGTAATTTTGCAGTGTGAAAGACATTTTTCGCAATATCAGTTCTATCTTCTTGGCACTTATGGTGTTACTATCTACGGTTTCGTGGACGGTTGACAAGCATTTGTGTATGGGAAGAGTGATGGACGTCTCGTTCTTTGCCCATGCCGATGATTGTGGTATGGAAGAAGCCATGGCAGCTATGGGAACGGATGCTGGTGAAAACCATTGTTGCGATGATGAAACTTTCACAGTGAAAGGACAGGACGATCTAAAGCTTTCTTGGTATGATTTGGAATTGGAGCACCAAACTTTTTTGGTGGCCTTTGCCCATTCTTATCTTGATTTGTTCATCCCAGTTGAGAAACTGCCTGTTCCCCATGAAAAATACCCACCTCCCATTTTGGTCAAGGACATTCAGGTGCTGGACCAAGTCTTCTTGATTTGATGTATTGAATATTTGTTATTTACCCGTTTCATATGATTCGGGAACTGATTTTTATTTCAATAATTATTCAATACATACAATGAAACATATTTTAATACTACTTTTTTGGCTTCCCATGCTACTGACTGCCCAGGATAAAATTGAGGGTATGGTCATGGAGGCCAATGCAGAAAACGAGCATATAGGTCTTGCCGGAGCCAATGTGTACTGGTTAAATTCCCAAATAGGGACGATTACCAAAGAAAATGGAACCTTTAGCATTCCCTATTCTACAGATTACAACCAGTTGGTCATAAGTTTTGTAGGTTTTAAAACAGATACCTTGACCATTAATGAACCTAAGATGGTACATCATTGGTTAGTGCCCTCCAACCAGCTGGATGAGGTGGTGGTGGAAAAAGAACGCGATGCTGTGCAGAAGACCTTTTTCTCCACTCAAAATGTAATAACGGTGAATAGTGCTGAACTCTTAAAAGCGGCTTGCTGTAACCTGTCGGAAAGTTTTGAGACCAATCCAGCTATCGACGTCAATTTCAATGATGCACTTACGGGCACCAAACAAATACAGATGTTGGGTCTTACCAGTCCTTATTTATTGATTACCCAAGAGAACATCCCCATGGTTCGTGGAGCTTCGCAAACCTATGGTTTAACCTTTACACCTGGAACATGGGTAGAAAGCATCCAGATTACAAAAGGAGCTGGTAGTGTTGTAAATGGGTACGAGAGTATTTCTGGCCAAATCAACACAGAATTACAAAAACCGCTTACAGATGTCCCCGTTTTCGTAAATGGTTATGCCAATTTAAACGGGCGATTGGAACTGAACACCCACTTAAATACCAAACTGTCGGATAAATGGAGCACGGGATTGTACCTCCATGGCAACCGAAGGGATGTTGAGGTGGACAATAATGATGATGGGTTTTTGGACAATCCTCTGGCCAATCAAATCAACATTATGAACAGATGGCAATACCAAGATCCAGAAAAAGGATGGGTAAGCTTTTTCAATGTTCGCTATTTGAATGATGAAAAGCAGATTGGTCAGGTCGATTTTAATCCAGATACTGATAAGTTTACTACCAATGCATGGGGAAGTGAAATTGATACGGAGCGATTGGATGGTTCGGTAAAATTAGGATACGTTTTTCCTGAGTTGCCCTATCAAAGTTTTGGTTTTCAGACGTCATATAGTAGCCACAAACAAGACTCTTATTACGGATTCAACATTTATAATATTGACCATGAGAGCATCTATACCAATCTATTGTTCAATTCCATTATTGGAAATACCAAAAGCAAGTTCAAAACTGGTTTGACCTTCGCATATGATGGATACAACGAATTGGTCAATAGTCAAGAATTCAGTCGTACCGATACATCTGCCGGAGCTTTTTTCGAATACAGCTATTCCAATTTAGAAAAGTTGAGCTTTACAGCAGGTCTTCGGTTGGATACCCACAATCGATTGGGAACATTCTTTACGCCGAGATTTCATATCCGTTACACGCCATGGGAAAAAGGAAGTTTACGGGGGTCTTTTGGTATTGGTCGTAGGGCTGCCAATATTTTTGCGGAGAACCAACGACTTTTTGCTTCCTCAAGGACAATTCAACTACAGACTAATGGTGGGGAGGTTTACGGTTTTGACCCTGAGAAAGCGGTAAATTACGGAGTAAGCTTTATTCAAGGATTCTCATTGTTTGAAAGACCGGGAAATTTTTCTTTGGATTTTTACCGCACCGATTTTGATAATCAAATAGTCGTGGACTGGGAAAATCCAGATGAAGTTGTTTTCTCCAATTTGGATGGAAAAAGTTATGCCAATAGTCTGCAGGTGGAATTAAACCACGAAGTATTGCCCAATGTTGAATTGCGCACGGCCTATAAATTTTATGATGTAAAAACGGATTATCAAACTGGACTTTTACAAAAACCTTTACAGGCCAGACACCGGTATTTCGCAAACATTGGTTATAACACAATTCCTACAGAAAATGGGTCGCAATGGCGCTTCGATTATACCTTGCATGCTCTTGGGGAACAGCGATTGCCCAGTACTGCTTCGAACCCGGTTAATTTTCAATTGGGGGATTTTTCCGAAGGATACAGTTTGATGAACGCCCAAGTAACTAAGGTCTTTTCAAAGAAGTTTGAAGTCTATGTGGGTGGAGAGAATTTGACTAATTTTAGACAAGATAATCCAGTTTTGGGGTCAAATGACCCTTTTGGAACAAACTTTGACACTACCATTGTATATGCCCCAATTTTTGGACGGATGGTGTATGCAGGTTTTAGATTTAAATCCTAACAACTTAAATATAAATAAGATGAAAAATAAAATTTTGATTTTAATGTGCCTATTGGTATCGACCATAGGTTTTGCACAAGACAAAAACAAAAAAGTTGCATTTGAGGTTGATGGCAAATGCGAAATGTGCAAAATGCGAATTGAAAAAGCTGCCTTGGGTGTGCCCGGAGTTAAATATGCCCTTTGGGATATTCCTTCGCATCAATTATCGTTGGTTGTTGATGAAAGAAAGACAGACCCAATGAAAATTAAGACAGCTTTGGTTGCTGCTGGGCATGATACCAAGGAGTTAAAAGCGACACAAGAAGCCTATGATGATATTCATCCGTGTTGCAAATACCGCGAAGACAACACAGACGATAGCGAAAAGCATTAAAAACCATGAAACATTTGTATACAATCACAGGAATGACCTGTGAAGGATGCGTAGCGTCCGTAAAAGAAAAACTCTCAAGAGTAGATGGTGTTTCAGATGTGAGTGTGAATTTAGAAACTTCTACTGCGCAAATTTTGATGGAACGCCATATTCCAATTGAAGATTTTAACGCTGTGTTGTCCGACAAATACGGGATTCATGAAAAAGAAAGAGAGATTGTATCTACTGTGGGAGAAATGATGGGAGAAAAATCCAAATGGGCGCAATTGCGCCCATTATTTTTGATTTTTACCTATCTGTTCGCTGCTTCAATCTTATTAAATTATAAAGATTGGAATTTAGGAGAGGCCATGTTGGACTTCATGGGACTTTTCTATATAGTTTTTAGTTTTTTCAAATTTTTAGATCTAAAAGGTTTTCCCGAAAGTTTCAGAATGTACGACCCCTTGGCAAAAGTATTGCCAGCTTATGGTTGGGTGTACCCCTTTCTGGAATTGGGCCTAGGCCTTCTATTCTTAATGCGCTTTCAAGTGACCATGGCCTTGATTATAACCGTAGTTATTTTGGGCATTACAACAATTGGTGTGACCAAAACCTTATTGGATAAACGAAGTATTCGCTGTGCGTGCTTGGGGACCGCTTTGAATCTTCCTATGACCGAGGCTACCTTTATCGAAAATACAATTATGTTGGTTATGGCATTTTGGATGCTTTTAATGTAAAAGCCTGAAAATTTAACAGTTGTAAGTTCCATTTAACTGTAAGGTATTCATATTAAGTCCTACTGAACTAGGGCGACTATGAAAAACTTTGCGAGGTTTTTGGTCCTAACCACACTTTTTCTAGGGCAATTGGGTTTCTCACAAACCTGTTGTTCTGGCGGAGTTCCCTTGTCCAATAATTTGGGCTTACCCAATGATGGCAAGGGAACGTTGCTTTTAGGGTTGAGCTATGATTACAACAACCTTAATACTTTAAATGCGGGTTCTAGTGAATTGGATGACGATTCGCGATTGCGTGTGACTAACTCTGTTTTATTGAGTATTGGATATTCATTCTCTGACCGCCTTTCTATTGAATCGCTTATTACCTGGGTCAACCAATTACGGACCATAACTCAGTTTGGTAATGAAACCGATACCGAAACCAATGGGATTGGAGATGCTGTTTTTTTGGTGAAATACGCATTTCCTAACCTATTGGGACAGCGCTCCACCGTCAGCTTTGGAGCAGGAGCAAAAGCTCCTTTAGGAAAATCTAACCTTACCACCTCACAAGGCATACAATTAACTGCGGACTTACAACCGGGCAGCGGTGCTTGGGACTTTATTGGCTTGGTTTCCATATCCAAGGGGTTAAATTTTAGACCCTCAGCTACATTATCCGGGAGTTTCACTTATCGGGAAACCGGCATAAATGAAGAGTATTTGAATAATACTGCCACATACGAGTTTGGAAATGAAATGCAAGTAAATTTGGGGTATACTGACCAATTTGGGTTGTTCAATACCATTTTCAATCCTGGTTTGATAATCAAATACCGCAAAGCACAAGTAGATATAATTGATGAATCCGACCTTCCCAACACAGGTGGTGAATGGATATTTATAAGACCCGAGTTATCGGCCAATATTTCCCAAAACTTGGTTTTGGTATCACGGTTCGAACTGCCCTTGTATAGCTATGTCGATGGCACTCAACTCACACCAACCAATAGGTTTACGATTGGATTGTTATGGAAATTACAGAAAAAGAAAATTGGAGTTTTAAATTAGAAAAAATGAAGAATTGGATTTTAGTGCTGACATCTATTGGGATTTTGGCTTCTTGCAGTTCATCCAGTGTTGATGAGACCACCGATGGGGAGCAAAGAACCGTCAATCCTATAATGAACAACTTTTGGAGCATCCCAGTGGTTCAAGTATTGGATGGGGGTCCAGGCAGAGACGGGATTCCTTCTTTGCAAAACCTAAGTTTTACTGAAGCTTCGAGTGTAGACTTTTTAGACAATAATGATTTGATTATTGGAATTAAAAATGGAGATGATGTAAGGGGATATCCCCATATTATTTTGGATTGGCATGAAATTGTCAATGACAATATTGGAGACGAATCTGTAGCCATTACCTACTGTCCTTTAACTGGAACTGGAATAGGTTGGGGTAGAATCATTGATGATAAAGAAACCACATTTGGGGTATCAGGGTTGTTGTACAATACCAACCTTATTCCCTTCGACAGGGAGACAAGAAGTAATTGGTCCCAAATTTTAAATGAATCGGTCAATGGAGATCTGTTGGGAAGAAAGGCCAACTTATCCATGTTGGTCGAAATGGACTGGAGAACATGGAAGCAAATGTATCCCAACTCGCAGGTGTTGAACTTAAGCACAGGTTTTCAACGTACTTACGGGACCTCTCCATATGGTAACTACAGTACGGACAATGATTTCTTTTTGTTCCCTGTAAGCAAGGATAACCGATTACCGCTCAAAGAGCGTGTGCTGGCCATAATCAATGATGGGAGTGCCAAGGTATATCGCTTTGGGGATTTTACTACCGAGAATGTTATTACAGATGCATTCAAAGGAAGAAATTATCTGGTAGTAGGAAATGGGGACTTTATGGTTGCCTTTGAACCTATTGGGGACCACAGCACTTTGCAGTTCACATATATCCATGATGGGAATTCCGATATTTTGTTGCAAGATGATGAGGGCAACGAATGGGATATCTTCGGAAATGCAGTTTCCGGCCCCCGTTTGGGAGAACGTTTAAAAACACCAGCTTCTTTTATGGCTTATTGGTTTTCCGTTCCGGCATTTTATGAAACTGATATTTTTGCCAATTGATACAAACAACTATTGAAATAGGGAGAACACTATTTCAATTGTATGGTGAAAGCATTCGTTTTTAAAAGCTTGGATTTTAAGTTATCAGGTATTTTGATGGTTAACCCATCTTTGGTTGTACTACATTTTAATCGAGTATTTGACTCTAGTAATTTTGCCCTTACATTTCGGGAACTTTTAAATCCAGAAAAGTTGATTTCAGAAGGCAGTGAATTTTGCCCTTTATCGACCAAATAGATAAGATAAACGGTTCCATCCGGTTTGGAAGTAACACAAATATTGTCAAATTTGTAGGGAGCCATGGCACGGGTACCGTAAATAGCTTCGCTATTTATGTCCATCCATTTGCCAATTTCTTCGAGCAATTTGTAGGCTCCTTCATCCCATTCGCCCTCAGGACTTGGAGCAATATTTAACAATAGATTCCCACCTTTGGCTACAATGTCAACAAGAGTGTGTATGGCTTCCCGCCCTGACATGTATTCTGCATTAAAGGTATAAGACCAACCTCCGCCGGCAATAATACAGGATTCCCAAGGATAGGGTAGAGGTTTTTCGGGAACTCTGTTTTCAGGAGTCAAATAATTTTGATTTTTCCCGTGAACAGCACGGTCAACCACAATCAAACCAGGTTGTTTTACCCTTGCTTTCTTGACCAACTCGTCCATTTTTATATCTTGATTGATATTTCGATATTTCAAATAACCAGATTCATTATTTTTAAGTTGGCGGTCATACCAACTACTAATGGCCGAGTTGGGCTTTTTGGCTACCCATCCACCATCTAACCAAAGGATATCTACATTGCCATAATCCGTAAGCAATTCCAATATTTGATTGTGTGTGAAATCTACATATTCCTGCCACTTTTCTGGATTTGCCTCAGGTTCATAGTTTACATTCCTATCACGTGGTGGATAGTATGGGTCCCAATAGGAGGGCATATGCCAATCAGGTTTTGAAAAATAAGCGCCGGCCCATAAACCTTGCTCCCTGAACGAGGCAAAAATTTCTTTGGTGATATTTGCCTTTGGATGGGTAGAAAAAGGAGTTTTCGAATCTGTAATTTTGTAATCTGTGTACTTAGAATCGAACATTGAAAAACCATCATGGTGCTTGGTAGTGAAAACCACATATTTCATACCAGCATTTTTGGCTGCCTTGGCCCATTTATTTGGGTCAAACTTAACCGGATTGAAGGTTTTTCTAAGATTTTCATATTCTTTCTTATAGGCAAAATAATTATCGGGGTTTGAACCCTTTTTTCGTTCGCACCAACCATATTCTTCGGGACATATGGACCATGACTCAACAATACCCCACTGGCTATAAGCTCCCCAGTGCATTAATAACCCAAATTTGAGATTTTGCCATTCATCTAACTTCTTCAAGACCAAGGGGTCAGTTTCAGGAACATAACGTTCATCTTCGTAAACTGCTTGCGACAATCCACTTTTGGCCGTAAATATTGTACAGATCAATAGTGCCGCAACAAATGGTACGCGTATTTTCATTCTTATTTTAATTGATTATGATTTCATCGGCAAAAACCCACGACGGTAACCCTGCGGCATGATGCCAATAAGGAGTTTCCGTATTTTTGGCCATCACTTTAATGTAGTTGACATCGGTTGGTTCAAATTTTAGATCAAAGTAATGTATGTCATTTACTTTGCTCTTTTTGTTCAAGGGGGATGGATTTTTTAGATTCCCCAATTTGGTGAAATTGACATTATCCGTTGAGCCATAATAGGCAACGGAGGAAGGAAAAAATACCACATGATTGGTCACCTGCAAGAATGCCATTGAAATGCTGCTAATATTTTGTGTTTCACCAAGATCAATAACAACCTCCATATCATTGCCTTCATATCCCAACCAGTTTGCATAAAAACTACTTCCACCTAGCGCACTATCAGTTAGGACCATTGGGTCTTCATTGGCATATTTTTTCGGTTTTGTCAAACTGACAACTTTCTTCCCCTTGGCCTTGTTTGGTTTTTGGGCGATTTTTAAGGCAGACATATAGTTTGAAGCATATTCATTTATGGTAAAGCCCATTTCGTTCATAAGGGTGATATTGTTTTTTCGTGCTGTATTAATGAAATTATCCAGTAGCGAAGCCACCATCGGATTAATGGATTGTTTGGAATTAGCATCCACGGTCATTAGGCTAAAGTTCTCGGTAAGGTTCTTTCTGCAGGCTTCCAAAACGGCATAATCGACACCCAAACGCGCCATTCCTACCCTTTCCAAAACATCAGGCTTATTTGCAACGGCTTTCTCAGCTTGATTGAACAATTTTGAATATTCTTCCAACAAATCTGGATTCAAATAAGATGAAAATGCTTCTGAGGGATCTCCATATAAAAAGAGAAAGAAATCTGGATCTTCCTTGATTTTGGAATGAATTAAATCGACATATTGTTTAATGAAAGGACCGGCTTCATGATAATAGCCTGTTGTAAATTCGGTTAGTAAAGCATCAAAATCCAAATCCGGATTCCAAAGCAATTTGGCAGTAATGTACGACCGAAGCTCAAAAAGTTCGCTCGGATTATTGCTATGCTGTTCAAAAATCCATTTGGCGTTGTTGTCCCTAAATAAATGAATATTTGGTTGTAACGTTTGGATATTTGGAAATGGAGATAGGAAGTTGGTGAACTGTGTGGTGTAGTCCCAAATTCGAATATTGTCCGTAAGTTTTCCCCATCCAACTAAATCATCAGCAAAGTCTTTGCATTTTTCCGCGATTGGAGCACTTCTATCGCATTCTATTGAGCAAAGGGTAATCAGAACATTTGAAGCTGGACGTACTTTTGGCGGTTTACGGGTATACTGATAAGCCAAAGTAGAAATGGTTTTCTCTGGAAACGCGTTGGCCACATTGTTGACAAAATGAATCATTGTGCCGGCTGGACTGTCCTCTTCTGTGTCAATTTTACTGCAATTATCGCACTGACAATGTTGTTGGTTATCGTCTTGACTAACAGAAATTACAGAAGTATTTGGATTTCTCTTAAAATGGGCTGCCACGGAATCTTTGACTATCTCAAGAACTGTTTCATTGGTCAGGCACAGCTGTGTAGGCAATCTTTTGCCATCCCGG
The DNA here is from genome assembly GCF_014698935.1 of Flagellimonas sp. S3867. Classification (GTDB taxonomy): domain Bacteria; phylum Bacteroidota; class Bacteroidia; order Flavobacteriales; family Flavobacteriaceae; genus Flagellimonas. The sequence continues at coordinate 122,180 of NZ_JACVMN010000002.1, read as the reverse complement.
AGAGCATAATATTCGGGATTTGCCTTGTAAAAAGTCTCTTCCGGCATAAATCTATGGAATGTATGTACCCTTGCACCAGGCACATAATATGGAAAAGCCTCGTAGGTAACCTTTTGCTGGTCTGCAAACTCATGGTTTTCATAGAAAAGTCGAGAATGGACAGTTCTTGTAGTGATTTCAGGAATGTAGCTGTGATCTATATCATCTATTGCGACCGTTTTTAAAAATGGAATGGATTCTGCGCCTGGAGCGTACCACTTACAGTCCAAATAAGTTTCAAGAAACTCATATACGGCATTTTGGGTCGCAGCATCTGAACCTCCATAAATGAATAGATCATTATTTTCCGTTTTTATCCTTATTTCATGGGGTAAAAGGTTTTCTGTTCCAAGATTGCCAACATATATCTTCCCCTTTTTTATATTTTGCTTGTCCTCACCAACGACATCCAATTCAGCACCGCTCATTTTTTGAAGGTAGTGCTGCAGATTTTGTGCTGATTTGTTGCCCTGCTCACTTGCATTGGCTGGAATAACAATTTCGTAATTCGATTTTCCATTTTGGGCAAGGGTCAATCCGTTATCCGAACAGGAAACCATGCAAAGTCCAAAAAGGAATACAATCAATGGGATTTGCTTTTTCATAATGGTAGTTTGGTTGGCTATTTTTTAGTTGAAGCGTCGTAAATAGATTTTAAGAGGCTGTTCTTTTCTTTGGTGTCGTTGCCCAGTTGCCAAAACATTATTCCACCTAACTTCTTTTTCATAGCAAACTCTGTTTTAAGGCGTACCGAAACAGAATCGTCATAACTTATGAAAATACTGTCTTTGGCATTGTAGATATAAGGAGCTTTTGCAACGGGATCCCAATATCTTTTATAGTTATTATCCGATTCAAATTCTGCTCGAATCTGTTTATAGGTGCTCCAGCCAATATGTGCTCCTGAATTCATTTGATATAGTCCGTTATTTTCTGGTGGGACACCTTTCCAGGCTCTTCCGTAAAAGGCAGCACCTATTATAATCTGTTCTTTTTTCACCCCTTTTTCTATGCAGTAGGCCACAATTTTTTCAGCAGATTGGGGTTCATATGCACCTCGGTCTTCTTTCGAAGCTTTTCTTCTTTCTTCTACATATTTCCATGCAGGGGTGTCTTGAACGTCTTTTTCCTGAATCAATCCAAGAGCGGTATGGTGCCCTGTAAATGGTGCTGTGGAACCGATTTGATCATAGGTCATCACGTTCATGTAATCGGCATATTTCATGACCTCTTCAATCTCAATGTTTTTATAGTAAGGTTCCCATCCTGCCGAGGCGAAAGTCAACGTTTGTTTGCGATCTAGGGCGTCCAATGCTTCTCGCAATTCCTTCATCAATAGTGTAAAATTTTGTTTGTCCTCAGGTCTTGCACCCGTATCGGCCGCCGGAATGGCTGGGTATTCCCAATCGATATCAATTCCGTCCAATTCATATTTTTTGTTGAATTCTATCACGCTTTGCACAAATTTCTTTCGATTCTCTTCGGTATGCGACATATCGGAGAAACCGTCGGCTCCCCATCCACCACAGGCAATCATCACTTTTAAATGAGGATGGTTTTTTCTCTGGGCAACTAGTTGACGTAGCTTTTCACCTGTTTTTTCGTTTTTAAACTTCATCTCACCATCTATTACCTTGGTGAAGGAAAAAATTATGTGGGTCAACTGTTCCAGTGGCAATTGTTCGGGTTTATAATCGCTTTCGGGAACATAATAGGCCATTACGGTAAATTCAGGTGGTTTTTGTTCTTCTGAATTGTTGCTAAATGAGGCGAACAAAACCAGAACGAAAAGCAGGGTATAGAACTTTGTGTACTTCATAGGAAAGAAATTATCGACCATAAAAATTAATCAATAAAAATGGCTCTTCAGAAACTATTAGACAGAGGACATTTGGGAAAGTACAAACAACGAATTTGGAGAGAACAAGAATATTGGAGGAAGGGTAACAAAAAAGGCCCGTGAAACTTCACGGGCCTTTTCTAAATATTATGTTATCGGAATTACATCATTCCTGGCATTCCGCCACCACCTCCCATCGGAGGCATTGCGGGAGCATCTTCTTTAATATCGGTCAACGCACATTCTGTGGTCAAGATCATACCTGAAACAGAAGCGGCATTTTCCAAAGCAACACGGGTTACTTTTGTTGGGTCTATAATTCCTGCTTTCATCATTTGAACATACTTGTCCGATTTTGCATCAAAACCAAAATCGGCTTTTCCATCCAAAATTTTGGCTACAACTACAGAACCTTCACCACCAGCATTTTCAACTATGGTGCGTAAAGGAGACTCAATGGCTTTAGCAACAATTTGTAATCCTGTAGCTTCATCGGCATTTACAGTATCCACTTTTGAAAGAACAGATATAGCTCTTACCAAAGCAACTCCACCACCAGCAACAATACCTTCTTCTACAGCTGCTCTTGTAGCGTGAAGCGCATCATCTACACGGTCTTTTTTCTCTTTCATTTCAACTTCAGAGGCAGCACCAACATAAAGTACGGCAACTCCACCTGCTAACTTGGCCAAACGTTCTTGCAGTTTTTCCTTATCGTAGTCAGAAGTTGTAGTTTCTATCTGCGATTTGATTTGGTTAACACGGGCCTTGATGTTTTTGGCTACTCCAGCACCATTTACAATGGTAGTGTTGTCTTTATCTATAGTTACTCTTTCAGTAGTCCCTAACATGTCAATCGTGGCAGTTTCTAAAGAGAATCCTCTTTCTTCAGAAATTACTGTACCATTGGTCAAAATTGCAATGTCTTCCAACATGGCCTTTCTTCTATCGCCAAAACCTGGAGCTTTTACTGCTGCAATTTTCAAAGAACCTCTCAACTTGTTCACTACCAAAGTGGCCAATGCCTCACCATCAACATCTTCGGCAATAATCAACAAAGGCTTTCCTGATTGCGCAACTGGTTCCAAAACAGGAAGCAAATCTTTCATGGAAGAGATTTTCTTGTCGAATAACAAGATGTATGGGTTATCAAGATCAGCAACCATTTTTTCTGAATCGGTAACAAAGTAAGGAGATAGGTAACCTCTGTCGAACTGCATTCCTTCAACCACATCAACATAAGTATCTGTTCCTTTGGCTTCTTCAACAGTAATTACACCTTCTTTGCCTACTTTTTCAAAAGCTTGGGCAATCAAATCTCCGATGGTTCCATCGTTATTTGCTGAAATGGCAGCTACCTGTTTGATTTTTTCAGAAGAATCTCCAACTTTCTTGGATTGCTTGGATAGGTTCTCAACGATAGCCTCAACTGCTTTGTCAATACCTCTTTTAAGATCCATTGGGTTTGCGCCGGCGGCAACGTTTTTCAGCCCTTCTTTTACGATAGCTTGGGCAAGAACCGTTGCAGTTGTTGTTCCGTCACCTGCAAGATCGTTGGTTTTGGAAGCAACTTCCTTTACCATTTGTGCGCCCATGTTCTCAAGGGCATCTTCCAATTCGATTTCTTTTGCTACGGTAACTCCATCTTTGGTCACTTGTGGTGCTCCGAAAGATTTGCTAATGATTACGTTTCTACCTTTAGGCCCTAAAGTGACCTTTACCGCATTGGCCAAGGCATCAACACCTTTTTTAAGGCCATCACGTGCTTCTATATCGAACTTTATATCTTTTGCCATGTTTAAATTTTTTATGTTTGATTTTGCAATTAAACGATTGCTAATATGTCACTTTCACGCATGATCAAATAATCAGCACCATCCAATTTTAGTTCGGTACCAGCATATTTGCCATAAAGAACCGTGTCACCAACCTTAACAGTGATGGATTCATCTTTGGTTCCTGGGCCAACAGCTACTACTTTTCCTTTTTGTGGTTTTTCTTTTGCGGTATCTGGAATAATGATACCAGAAGCCGTTTTGGTTTCAGCTTCAACAGGTTCTACAAGAACTCTGTCTGCCAATGGTTTGATGTTAACTTTAGCCATATTATTAATCTTTAGGTATTTGTTTTAAAAATTCTCGAAACTTTGGGCAGAAATTATGCCATTACTTGAAAACTGACAGGATTTTAAAACAAAAATGCCAGCTTGTCATTCAAGCTGGCATTATGTATTTATTCTGTCATTAATTTTTAATTAATGGTGTCAGTCGGATTTGCGGTGGGCACCTGCTCGGGAACTTCTTCCGGAACGGTTTCTGGTACCGTAGTTTCAATATCATCTCCTTGCAATAGCTTAGAATCTGCCTGACTATAACTTCCTTTTAGGGAAACATTGGAAAGCAAGATCAGAACAATTAATAAAGCAGCAAGGGTCCAAGTACTTTTATCTAAAAAGTCTCCGGTTTTTTTCACACCTCCCACAACTTGGTTTCCACTTCCACCAAATGAAGAAGACAATCCACCTCCTTTTGGATTTTGGACCATGATTACCAAAACCAACAAAAGGCACACTATGATGATCAATATCAAAAAAATTGTAAACGTGCTCATTTTTCTATCTTATTCTTTTTCTTTCTGCAGCTTCTTAACCGCTCGAATTTGATCTGCAAAGAAACCACTTTTTTCCGGATATTTCAAACTCAATATTTTAAAAGCCTGGACGGCTTTTTTGAACTTTTTTTGTTCCAAATAAACCTTGGCCAAAGTCTCGGTCATCAACTCATTTTTGTCCATTTTCACAGACTCCTTTATGTTGACTTTTGATTTGGAATCTTCCTTGGGCACAATCTTGGGTCTGCTCTCGATAAACTTGTCAAGCAAATCGAATTTTTGCTTTTTTTCCAATTCTTTTTTTGAAGCTAAACCTTCATTTTCTTCTGGATTGTTGGATGCAAGTTTCAGCCATTCAGTAAAGGAGTGTTTTTCACTTTTTGTAAATGGAATGGGTTTGCCCATTTCCAAATCAATTTCGGAGGGAGTTTGTTCTTCCTCTACCGGAACTTCTTCACTTGACTTTTTGGATTCGAACAATTCAGGATTCAATATCTGTTCTGCATCTTGAACATTTTGGGGAAGTGCTTCTTCAGATTCACCCAAAATGGTTTCCGTTTCTGGATTGGGAATTATCTCTTCGGAAACAGCTTTTTTGTCCTGAAGTTTTGGAACCCTGCCGGCAATAGTATCTGCAATATTGTTCTGAACGAATTCTTGTGAAGTAATAAAATCGAATAGTACGTCCCGGTCCGATGTGTGGGCCGCTGTAACTTTTAGGGCATTGTTGTATTTGTAACTATCCAGATTTTTCAATCCCTTTAGGTGCAGCGCACGTGCAGCTTGAAAATAGGGATATTCCTCAATAATACCTTCCAGTTCCCTTGTTTGTTTAGGGGAGAGGATGGTATTTGATTTTTGAAGAATTTGTATAAAATCGGATACGTTCATGTTTACCAATTGCCCAAAGAGGCGTTAAAAATATCTTGTGTCAATCGTTCAAATATTACTTCATGAGCTTGCGCCTGAACTGATGTCAATGATGCAGCGGCATCAAAATCGAAAAAGAAGGAGAACCTACGTTCAAAATCTACTTCTTCTTTGGTTTTGTTGAAAAACCGAACATTTACGCTCATAGTCAACCGGTTTTGAGCTGTACGTTGGTCGGCGGTGGCAGTCATCGGTGTGACCTTGTACTCCACAATTTCACCTTCATAAAGCAAATCACCGTTACTTCCGGTAAGGGAAAGACTTGTCAAATTATTGATTAAATCCTGTAGTGCTAAAGTAAAATCTCGATCCAGTCCTGGTTGCATTGTGGACCCGGGGTTTTGATCGGCATAGTTTTGAAAGAAATTTACTTGAAAGCTCTCCGCAGTTCCAATATCGGCTCCGGAAAAATTGTAAATACCGCAATTATAGAAAGTTAAGACAAAGCTTAACAACATGATTTTTATACTATGATGCTTCATGTATTTCAAAGGTCGTATTGTTTTATTTTTCTATAGAGCGTGCGTTCTGAAATCCCTAGTTCGGAAGCTGCTGCTTTTCGTTTTCCCCGATTGCGTTCCAGCGACTTTTTTATCAGTTCTATTTCTTTTTCCTGTAAAGATAAAGTTTCTTCTTCTTCAATTTCCTCCGCGAAATGATACCTATCTTCTTGGGTTTGCACAACCGTGGTAGTCGGTTCTGCAACCGGCTCTGGAAGGTGTAAAATTTCTGCTACGTTATCTTCTTGTTGTGCAACTTCTTCTTCCTTGTCACCATAGATTTTCTGGATCAAGGTTTGATTCTCTTCTTGGACTTTTTCCGAATCATTGTTTTTCAGTAATTCCAAAGTGAGTTTTTTCAAATCATGAAGATCACCCTTCATGTCAAAAAGTACCTTGTAAAGAATTTCCCTTTCGTTGCTGAAATCACCTTCTTTCTTGCTTTGTTCTACTACAGCAGGCAAATTTGTGTTGCCTGCATTGGGCAGATACCCATGTAATGTTGCTGCTGTTACAATCCTGTTTTCTTCCAAAACGGAAATCTGTTCAGCAATGTTTCGCAGTTGTCTGATGTTTCCGGGCCATCTGTATTTTTGAAGTATCTGAATGGCCGGCTCGTCCAAACGAATGGTGGGCATTTTATATTTCTGTCCAAAATCCGAAGCAAATTTTCGAAACAACAAATGAATATCTTCTCGACGCTCCCGTAATGGTGGAATGTGGATTTCTACCGTGCTTAATCGATAATAAAGATCTTCACGGAACTTTTCTTTTTTGATGGCCTCAAACATATTAATATTTGTTGCAGCCACAATACGTACATCGGTTTTTTGCACTTGTGACGAACCTACTTTCAAGAATTCGCCATTCTCCAAAACCCTTAGTAAACGTACCTGCGTGGTCAATGGAAGTTCGCCGACCTCATCCAAAAAAATAGTTCCTCCGTCGGCTACTTCAAAATAGCCACTTCGTGTTTGGGTAGCGCCGGTAAAGGCACCCTTTTCGTGTCCAAAAAGTTCACTGTCGATGGTACCTTCTGGAATAGCTCCGCAGTTTACCGCAATATATTTGGCGTGCTTGCGATGCGAAAGGGAATGTATGATTTTTGGAATGGCTTCCTTACCTACACCACTTTCGCCAGTAACCAAAACCGAAATATCGGTCGGGGCAACTTGAATTGCTTTTTCTAAAGCACGATTCAACTTTACATCGTTTCCAATGAGTTCAAATCGTTGTTTTATGGATTGAACACCTTCCATATTAGTTATTCTTAGAATATTCAACAGCCTCACCAATTAAAGTTGCCGAGGTACATTCGTTGATTTTTACATTAACAAAATCGCCTATTTCATAATTTTCCTTTGGAAAAACCACAACCGTGTTTTGGGAATTTCTCCCCATCCAATGTGCATTGGACTTTTTGGAGGGACCTTCTATCAAAACCTCTTCTACCTTACCAACATGTTGTTGGGTGCGGTATAGGCTATGCTTTTGCTGTACGTCTATGATTTCTGTTAATCTTCTTTTTTTGGTTTCTTCTGGAATATCGTCATCCATTTTTCTTTCTGCCAGCGTTCCAGGGCGCTCGGAATAAGCGAACATAAAACCAAAATCGTATTTCACATATTCCATTAAACTCAAAGTATCTTGATGATCCTCTTCCGTTTCGGTGGGAAAACCGGTAATCATATCCTGACTTATAGCACAATCAGGGATTATTTTTCGAATATTGTCTATTAATTCAAAATATTCTTCCCGTGTGTGAAGGCGGTTCATTGCTTTTAGAATTCGATTGCTTCCACTTTGTACGGGTAAATGGATGTATTTACAGATGTTGCCGAACTTTGCCATGACCTCAATGACATCCAAGGTCATATCTTGAGGGTTGGAGGTGGAAAAACGAATCCGCATTTTAGGCTGGGCCTGCGCCGTAAGTTCCAACAGTTTCGCAAAATTCACCGAAGTCGCTTTTTGTATGTCGGTAGCTTTTTCAAAATCTTTTTTCAGTCCCCCTCCGTACCAGAGATAGCTATCGACATTCTGCCCTAATAGTGTTATTTCTCTGAAGCCTTTTTCCCATAGATCGTTCACTTCTTCCAAAATGGATTGTGGGTCACGACTCCGCTCACGGCCACGAGTAAATGGTACTACGCAGAAGGTGCACATATTGTCACAACCCCGGGTTATGGATACAAAGGCGGTAACTCCATTGGAGTTTAACCGAACTGGGGCAACATCAGCATAAGTTTCATCTTTGGAGAGAATGACATTTACTGCATTTCTACCTTCATCTATTTCTTGAATGAGGTTGGGAAGGTCTTTATAAGCATCAGGCCCTACGACCATATCCACTATTTTTTCCTCTTCTAAGAATTTGCTCTTTAGGCGTTCGGCCATGCATCCAAGCACACCGACTTTCATTCCGGGATTTGTTTTTTTTACGGCATTGAATTTTTCCAAGCGTTTACGAACCGTGGTTTCGGCCTTTTCACGAATGGAGCAGGTATTTACCAAGACCAAATCGGCCTCTTCGAGCTTTTGGGTAGTATTAAATCCTTCCTTGGCCAAGATGGAGGCTACAATTTCACTGTCGGAAAAATTCATTTGGCAGCCATAACTTTCAATATATAGCTTTCTGTTGTTGTCTTCGTTTTTTTCCAGTGTCAAGGTTGTTCCTTGCTGGCTTTCATCTATGGTTTTCTCAGTCGCTTCGTTCTTCGTCATTTCATTTAAATGGTCTGCAAAGATAGTGCATAATCCACTTTAGTGACAATTTGGCAGTTAAATTTTGCACAAATAAACACGCAACTTTGTTTAGCCATTTCTATCTATGGGGTGTTATCTATCCAAAAAACTTAAACAACTATGAAAAAGAAAATCCTGTTTATTTTATCCTTGGCCACTTTGGCCTTTGTCTCATGTGACAAAAACGATGACAATGACGGTTACGCTGAATATCTGGTAGCGAAGCCCTTAGTAATCAGCAAAGCTGATTTTGTAAATAGTGTGGATATTATTGCCCCGCGGCCTATCGATGAGTCTGGCAAAGTATACACCTACAAAGATTACATTTTTGTCAATGACAAATACAAGGGAATCCATGTAATCAACAACAGTAACCCTTTGCAACCACGAAAGATTGGTTTTATCAGAATTCCTGGAAACGTTGATATTTCTGTGAAAGACGATTTCCTATATGCGGATAGTCTAATGGACTTGATCGTATTGGATATTTCGAATATTACCGAAATCAAACAAGTTAATAGGTTGGAAAATGTATTGCACAACAATGTGTTCTGGCCATTTGAAGCCGATATCATTGAAAATGAAGGCTACGACTATGAAACTGAAATTTTAGTTGGCTGGGAAACCACTACGGAAAGAAGATTGATTTCTGAGGTTGAAGAGAACAGAGGTGTCGGAATCTTTTTAGAAGATGCCTTGGCCAATTCTGCCGAGGGAGGTACAACTGGACAAGGAGGATCTTTGGCCCGTTTTAAGATTGTGGATGATTATTTATATGCGGTGGACAGCCATAACATCAATATTTTTAATATTTCAGATTTAGATAATCCACAAGATTTAGAAGATGTTTATGCAGGCTTTGATATTGAGACCATTTTTAACCGAGGCAACCATTTGTTCTTGGGTAGCATGCGCGGAATGTACATTTATGATATCACTTCACCCGATAAACCAATATTTGTTTCCGAATTTCAGCATGGCACTGCTTGTGACCCTGTAGTTGTAGATGGTGATTACGCTTACGTTACTCTGCGAGGCGGGAATTTTTGTGGAGCAACCGAAAGCGGTCTTTTTATTGTTGACATTTCGGATATACAGAACCCAGAATTGGCCAAAACCTACCCTATGGATGAGCCATACGGTTTGGGAATAAAGGATGAAAAATTATTTGTCTGCGATGGAGAATCCGGACTCAAGGTCTATGACAAGACCGACATTGAAGATTTGAAATCCTTAAATCACTTTAAAGATATTATCACGTTTGATGTGATTCCATTAGAGAGTCATTTGATAATGGTTGGCGACGATGTATTGTACCAATATGAATATTTGGATGATGAGATTAAGCTGATGAGTCAGATAGGACTCAATTAAATTCACACAATAACATTATCAAATATCCCGTTTTTAGCGGGATATTTTTTTGTGCGAGATTTTGAAAAAAATTTAAAATCGAAAAATTCATATACTTTTGTTACCTTAAAATCCATTGCATGCCTAAGAATTTAGTTATTGTTGAGTCACCAGCAAAAGCAAAAACCATTGAACGTTTTTTGGGAAAGGACTATCAGGTCGAATCCAGCTTCGGACACATTGCAGACCTTCCTTCCAAAGAACTGGGAGTTGATGTGGAAAACGATTTTAAGCCAAAATATATCGTTGATAAGGAGAAGAAAGCCTTGGTGAAAAAGCTTAAAGATCTAGCTCAAAAGTCTGAAACCATTTGGTTGGCCAGTGATGAGGATCGTGAAGGAGAGGCAATTTCTTGGCATCTGGCAGAAATCTTAAAATTGGATTACAGCAAGACCAAACGTATTGTTTTTAACTCCATTACCAAATCAGCTATCCAAAAGGCAATAGAGAATCCACGTGAGATCAATTACAATTTGGTAAATGCCCAACAAGCAAGAAGGGTTTTGGACCGTTTGGTTGGTTATGAACTTTCTCCAGTGCTTTGGAAAAAAATAAAACCAGGATTGTCTGCTGGACGTGTGCAGTCGGTTGCTGTACGTTTGATCGTTGAGCGCGAAAGAGAGATTGAAGCTTTTAAGCCTGAAGCATCTTTTAGGATACGTGCTGAATTCAAAACAAATAATGGAAATGTTTTTTCAGCAAAGCTGAACAAGACTTTCACCACAAAAGGAGAAGCGGAATCTTTTCTAAAACAGAATATTGGTGCTGATTTTTCAGTGGCAAATTTGGATAAAAAACCAGCTAAAAAATCTCCGGCTCCGCCATTTACAACATCGACCTTACAGCAAGAAGCATCGCGAAAATTGTATTTCTCGGTAAGTCGGACCATGCAGGTTGCACAACGATTGTATGAAGCTGGTTTGATTACTTACATGAGAACCGATAGCGTAAACCTATCCAAAGAAGCATTGAATGCTGCCAAGGATGCTATTGTAAAAAATTACGGAGAACCTTATAGCAAGGTGAGAAACTATACCGGAAAGTCGAAAGGAGCCCAAGAAGCTCATGAAGCTGTTAGGCCTACCGATATGAATTTGTCATCCCCATCCCTGGAACGAGATCAGGCAAAGCTGTACGAACTTATCTGGAAACGGACCTTAGCTTCGCAAATGAGCGATGCCCAATTGGAAAGAACCAATGTAAAAGTGAAGACAAGCAATCACAATGAAGAGTTTGTTGCCACAGGTGAAGTTGTAAAATTCGATGGATTTCTAAAAGTATATTTGGAAGGAATTGATGAAGAGGATAAAGCCGAAGAACAAGAAGGTATGTTGCCAGCATTAAGTGTTGGAGAATCATTGCAGAACAACTTCATTACCGCTACCGAACGCTTTTCAAGACCACCATATCGCTATACCGAAGCATCTTTGGTTAAGAAGTTGGAGGAGCTTGGGATCGGAAGACCATCAACATATGCCCCAACCATTTCTACCATCCAAAACAGGGGTTATGTAGAAAAAGGAACCGTGGAAGGTACAGAGCGCAACTATGCGCAGTTGGTGCTCGAAGCTGGTAACCTTGCGGAAAAAAAACTTTCCGAAATGATAGGTTCCGATAAAGGGAAATTGGTTCCCACGGATATCGGCATGATTGTGAACGATTTCCTGGTCAGCCATTTCAAGACCATTTTAGATTATAATTTCACGGCCAAAGTAGAAGAAAACTTTGATGAAATAGCCACAGGAGATGAGGATTGGAAGAAGATGATGAAGGACTTCTACAAAGATTTCCATCCTAACGTACAAGATGTAGAGGAAAATGCAGATCGTGCAAGTGGTGAACGTGTACTCGGAACAGATCCGAAATCAGGTAGGCAAGTCGCCGCCAGATTAGGTCGTTTTGGGCCGATGGTTCAAATTGGAACTGTTGATGAAGAAGAAAAACCATTGTTCGCAAGCCTTTTGCCAGAACAGTCCATCACTACCATCACTTTTGATGAGGCCATGGAACTGTTCGAGCTACCTCGAAAATTGGGAACATACGAAGGCGAAGAAGTAGAAGCCAATGTTGGTCGATTTGGGCCTTATGTAAGATTTGGCAAAAAATTCATTTCACTGGCTAAAGGAGAAAGCGCTTTTGATGTGGATATGGATCGTGCCATAGAAATGATCAAGGCCAAACAAATTGCTGACGCACCTATTGCTCATTATGAGGATTTAGAAGTTACCAAGGGAGTAGGTCGGTTTGGGCCGTTCATCAAATGGAATGGAATGTTTATCAACGTGAATAAAAAGTACGATTTTGATAATCTGACCAAAGATGATATTGTTGAGCTTATCGAGGCAAAGAAAATAAAGGAAGCTGAGAAGTTGGTGCAAGAATGGCCAGAAGAAAAAATACGTATTGAAAAAGCGCGATGGGGAAGGCACAATATCATCAAGGGAAGAATTAAAGTAGAATTGTCCAAAGATGTCGATGCTTCCAAAATTTCATTGGAAGAGGCCCAGGCACTGATAGAAAAGAAAACTCCAAAGAAAAAAACCAAGGCCAAAGCAAAGGCTAAGAAATAGTATGGCATTCGATTTTTTGGTTCCCGTCACAGACAAAGTCCTGGCATTTTCAGAATTATTACCTCCCCAGGCCTTGGGTAAAAACATCCATAAGCATACCGAAAAAAAAGGTTTGCCCGTATTCGCCAATGCAACTGTTGCCATATTTGGCGTATTGGAATCCAGAAACGCCTTCGAAAAAAAACCGGAAAAGTTAGATCTTGATGGCATCCGAATCCAGTTGTACCGACTTATGGCCGGAAATTGGAATTCCACCATCCTGGATATTGGAGATGTTGAAGAAGGCGATACCGTAGAGGACACCTATTTTGTGGTCAAGGAAATCGTTGCCGGACTTTTGGAAGAAAATATTATACCTATTATAATAGGTGCCACCCAAGACATCACCTTTCCAGCATACAGAGCTTTCGATAATATTCGGGATATGGTTAACCTAGTTTCCATAGACAGTCGCTTTGACTTTGGGGAAGATGAAGAGTTGATTTCGTCCCACTCTTACATGAGCAAGATCATAACCGACAAGCCCAACAACCTTTTTAACTTTTCCAATATTGGGTATCAAAGTTATTTTAACGCCCAAGAGGAAATGGATTTGATGGAGCGTTTGTTTTTTGATGCCTATCGCTTGGGTGAGGTTGCTGCCAATATAGAACTTGCAGAACCCGTTCTACGAAACTCACATATTGTAAGCATGGACCTTCGGGCCATTAGGGCCGGTGAGATGGGATTGCATCCCAATTTTTCCCCCAATGGGTTTACCGGAAGGGAGATTTGTGCCATAGCACGATATGCTGGCATAAGTGATAAAGTTTCCTTGTTCGGTATTTATGAGGCGGAGAATTCGCCACAAGCCTTTCAGATGATTGCCCAGATCATTTGGTATTTTATTGAGGGGATAAGTTTTAGGATAAAGGAATTTCCAAGTTCCAAAAGCGAGGACTTTACCAAGTTCACCGTTCCTACCGATACCGAGGAACTCATATTCTACAAGAGCCATGTTACAGAGCGTTGGTGGGTAGAGGTGCCATCAATTTTGCCAGAACATACTAAAACCAATTCGGTGGCGTTATTACCTTGCACCGAAGGGGACTATTTGGATGCTTGCAACCAGAACATTCCAGAAAGGTGGTTCAAAGCCTACAGAAAGGGCTTTAACTAAACAAATTAAATTTTAAGCATTAATTGTTTTTACACAATAAATTGTTCAAAAATCAGTTTTGATGAGTAATGAATTTGTGTTGTACAGTTTGTAATCTTAAATCGAAAATTTAACCTAAAGTATGAGAAAGCTATTCTTTTCATCTATAGCATTTGTTTTTTTACTCGCAAGTTGCGGTTCAAATTCAAAGTCAAAAGGTGAACTGGTTGGTGCCAAAGGAAAAAAATGGTATCCAGAAAAACCTTACGGGATGGAATTGATTCCGAGAGGTTCCTATGTTATGGGTAAAGCTGAAGAGGATCAGGCGAAAGTTTTGAACGCACCCACAAGAACTGTTACCGTTCGTTCATTTTATATGGATGATACGGAAATCACAAATAGTGAGTATCGACAATTTGTGGAGTGGGTAAAAGATTCCATCACAAGAACCAAATTGGCCATTTTGGCCGATGAGTTGGGATTTGGACCTGAAGACGAAGGCATTGGAGAGTATGGGTTTAAGGATACCGATACCACCAAAATATCCGTTTACGAAAAATACATGCTCGATAACTACGCAGGTCTTGGTGAAACAGGATACGAGGGTAGGGCATTGAATACAGATGTTGATTTGGTATGGGATACCTCTGAATATCCAGATGAGTACTATGCCGAGGTTATGGATTCAATATATCTTCCAGAAGAAGAAAGTTATAATGGATTAAGGACTTTAGATGTCACCCAATTGAAATACAAGTATAATTGGATGGATATCGAAGCTGCTGCCAGAGCTAAAACAGGACGTAGAAAAGACTTTATAAGACAAGAAGTGGCTGCGATTTACCCAGACACTACAGTGTGGATCAAAGATTTTGAGTACTCCTATAATGAGCCCATGCACAACGATTATTTTTGGCACGATGCTTACAGCGAATACCCTGTTGTTGGGATAAACTGGATGCAGGCCAAGGCATTCTGTAATTGGAGGACCAAGTTTAAAAATGACGATCAAAAAAGCCGTGGTAGACAATTTGTAAACCAGTTTAGGTTGCCTACCGAGGCCGAATGGGAATATGCGGCCAGAGGTGGTATTGATGGAGGAACGTACCCATGGGGTGGACCTTATGTAATTAGTGATACAGGTTGTTTTATGGCCAACTTTAAACCACAACGTGGAGATTACGCAGCAGATGCTGCCCTGTACACCGTGGAAGCAAAGTCGTATGAGCCCAATGAGTACAACCTTTATAATATGGCCGGTAACGTATCGGAATGGACAAGCTCCAGCTTTGACCAGGGTGCATACGAATACCTGTCGACCATGAACCCAAATATAGGTTCAGGTCAGAACCAAAGAAAAGTGATCCGTGGAGGATCTTGGAAAGATGTTGCTTACTTCTTACAAGTAAGTACCAGAGATTACGAATACCAAGATTCCGCCCGAAGTTATATTGGATTCCGAACCGTTCAGGATTATATGGGCGAAGAGGATTCAACAAAGGGACAAGGACTTCCCAACTAATTGTTATTATTGTAAAAGAGAAGAGAACATTATATAAACCAGTAACCAAATACTTATTTATATAACTTAATTAAATTTAGAATTATGGCACAGTCAAAATCAACAAAAAAGCTGTTTAACATGGCCTACGGGCTTGGGGCATCAGTAGTAATTATTGGTGCACTATTTAAGATCCTTCACTGGGAATTCGGACCACTGACCGGTGGATTGCTTCTTGCTGTCGGACTTATTACTGAAGCATTGATCTTTGCAATCTCTGCATTTGAACCAGTAGACGACGAATACGATTGGTCTTTGGTTTATCCAGAATTGAACAATGGTCAAGTTAGCGGAGGTAAAAATGACGCTAAGCAAGCTAAAGAAGCTGAAGGTCTTCTTTCCAGAAAATTGGATGACCTTTTAAAAGAAGCGAATATCGATTCTGAACTTTTCACAAGTTTGGGAGATAGCATCAAGAATTTTGAAGGTGCTGCCAAAGGTATTGCTCCAACTACAGATGCTATCCAACATACTAAGAAATATTCTGAAGAGTTGTCACATGCTGCCGCTCAGATGGAATCTTTGAACAGCTTGTACAAAGTACAATTGGAAAGCGCTAGTCGCCAAGCTTCTATCAACGAAGAAGTTGTACAGAACGCAGGTGCTCTTAAAGAGCAAATGGAATCATTGGCAACCAACCTTTCTTCATTAAATGGAGTATACGGTGGTATGTTGTCTGCTATGGCAAAAAACTAATTAGGGATTTGATTAATATACCAAACCCAGATCAAATTAATTATTAATTCTAATTAGAGAAAAACATGGCATCAGGAAAACAAACCCCACGTCAGAAGATGATCAACCTTATGTACTTGATCTTCATCGCGATGTTGGCCTTAAATATGAGTAAGGAAGTTCTTGCAGCGTTCGGTATCATGAACGAAAAGCTTGAGACTTCCAATACCAAGACTACAGAAAGTAACGATAACTTTTTGGCCAGTCTTGAAACTAAATCGGAAGAAGATTCCGTAAAATATGGAGAGTTGTTTCAAAATGCTCAAAAGATAAAAAGTTTATCCCAAGAGTACTTTGATTACTTGGAATCTCTTAAAAAAGGTATGACCGAAAAGCTTGAGGATCCTAAGGATTATGCAAGAATGGACAACTCTGATTATTTAGATCAGAAACTTTTTCAAGGAGATAATCTATCTAAAGATGGTCAGGAATTCATGAAAAGAATAAATGACTATAGAACCCAAGTTGCTGCTATCGTTCCAGAAAAATTGAAAGAGTCTGTAGAGACACGTTTTCAAACTGGAGATGAAAAAGGCAAAGTGGAGAAAAGAGATGGTACCAGACAAGATTGGATCAACTATCATTATGAAGGTTATCCCTTAGTAGCTTCTTTAGCCAAATTAACATCGCTTCAAGCTGATGTTAAAATCACTGAAGAAAGTGCTTTGAAATCAATGTTGGAAGGTGAGCTTACAGATCAAGTTTCATTGACAAACTTTGCTACTTCATTGCTCGCATCTAAGTCTGCTTTCTATAACGGAGACAAGTACGATGGTAAAATTATCATCAGCAAAACAGATAAAACATCTACACCAGTAAAAGCTGAATTGACTTTAGACGGCAGAAAACTGACTGAAGGAAAAGACTATAAGTTAGAAGCTGGTGGTATTCAAATGTTGATTGGTGCCGGTAACCCTGGCGATCATGAGATCGTAGGTACAATGTACTTTATGCAAGATGGAGAGGAAATTCCTGTAGAAGTTAAAAATTCTTTTGCTACAATTTCTAAACCTAATGCTGCTGTAATCGCTGCCGATAAGATGAATGTGGTATACCGTGGGGTTGCTAACCCTATGACCATTTCCATTCCTGGTATTCCAGATAACAAGGTTTCTGCATCTGCTCCCGGACTTTCTAAAAGAAGTGGTAGCAAGTATGTTATGAATCCTGGAAAAGGTAGAGAAGTTACGATCAGTGCATCTGGTATTTTGCCTGACGGTCAAAGAATCAATACCCCTGCAACCTTCCGTATCAAGGATATTCCTAGACCAGGAGGTACCGTGCGTGGTGAAGCAGGTAGTGTTAAAATGCCAAGAAGAAACCTTGAGATTTCTACTGTAGGTGCAATGTTGGAAGACTTCGATTTTGATTTGAACCTTGCCGTTAGCGGATTTAAGTTCAAAGTGCCAGGTCAACCAACGATTATTGTAAACGGTAATAAATTGGATGGAAGAGCCAAATCTGCTTTAAAAAGAGCTAAAAGAGGTGAAACCGTTCAGGTATTCGATATCAAGGCATACATTACAAACAACAGAAGCTACAAGCTTAAGAAAATTTCTCCTGTTGTTGTAGAACTTACAAACTAATAAAGTATAGAAGTTAGTAAATCATGAATTGGAAAAATGCATTTTTAATTGGAGCTTTAAGCTTATTGCCAGTATCAATGATGGCCCAGGCGAACATTTTGAACGCCAAGTTGCCAGATGATGTCGGGAAAAAGACCGAAGCTCAAATAGAGCAAGACAATGATGCTCCCCTAAAATATGGTTATGTGGATGATAGGGATATCCTTTGGTCCAAAACCATTTGGGAAGTGATTGACTTGGATGAGCGTGTTAATTTTCCATTATACTACCCAACCGATACCATAGGTATTGGAGCGGATAGAAGGTCACTCTACCACGTTTTGATGAAGAACATCAAAAATGGAAATTTGACCGAGGTATATACGGATTCATACTTCACTGAAAAGCGAAAGTTTGAGGATTTAAGCGCTACATTGAGTAAAGTCGATACCACCGACCTTGGATATGAGCAATTGAACGCTGGAGAACAGATTTCTGCGGAATTTATAAACCAAAGAGATTTAAATGCAGCTGATATTGAAGAATATCGTACCAAAGGAATCTGGTATTTCGATAAGCGTCAGGGAGAATTAAAATATAGGCTGTTGGGTATAGCACCAGTAGCACCTGATGTAAACTTTGTCGATGACGAATCTGTAGATCCGGGAGAGAACAAAGTAGAATTGTTTTGGGTCTGGTATCCAGCTGCAAGACAAATTCTACACGAAGCAAAGGTGTATAACCAGCGCAACTCGGCCCGACCAATCTCCTATGACATGCTGTTGAACGCACGTCGTTTTAACGCAGTGATCTATAAAGAAGACAATGTTCACGGTGATCGTGAGATTGACGACTACGTTTTTGACAATGCCTTGTTCCAACTATTGGAAGCCAAACGTATCAAAGAGGTTATCCGAGACAGGGAACAAGATATGTGGGCTTATTAATGAGAATCCAAATTTTAATTTGGTAATTCGAATTAATCCCGACGTAGATCGGGATACCACAAACAATTATATTTCCAATTCAAATCATACAGACGCCGCTCAATTGAGCGGCGTTTTTTATTTTATAAATGTCATTTCTAATAGCTCCTTTCCCTCTGCTGGGAAAGGTGTCCCGAAGGGACGGAAAGGGTGTAAACCACATCATCTTTTTCATTATTTTGGTATGATAAAATGAAAAGGCACGACGACCCAAATCTTAGGCCATACCGAAAAGAATTACGCCAAAACCTGACCCCGGCCGAAGCGTATCTTTGGAAACAGTTGCAAAACAAAAAATTGGAAGGCCGAAAGTTCAGGAGGCAGCATAGTATAGACCGCTATATTGTGGATTTTTATTGTGCTTCGGAGAGGCTCATTATTGAACTGGATGGGGAAGTGCATATGAATCCAACCGCTGAGGAAAAGGATTTGAAAAGAACAAAAAATCTTGAAGGTTTGGGGTTTACCGTAATCCGTTTTGAGAATAAAATGGTGTTCGAAAATCTACGTTCCGTACTTCAGGAGATTCGATCCCATTTTAAATAAACAAACTAAAGCTCCTTTCCCTCTGTAGGGAAAGGTGTCCCGAAGGGACGGAAAGGGTAGAACAGTAATGTTTTCAATCCCTTCCGTCTTGACATTTTATGTCAATCCACCTTCCCTTGGCCAAGGGAAGGAGTTCTTTTGTTTGTGCCAACTTGCTCCTTTCCTCTGTAGGGAAAGGTGTCCCGAAGGGACGGAAAGGGTAGAACAGTAATGTTTTCAATCCCTTCCGTCTTGACATTTTATGTCAATCCACCTTCCTTGGCCAAGGGAAGGAGTTCTTTTGTTTGTGCCAACTTGCTCCTTTCCCTCTGTAGGGAAAGGTGTCCCGAAGGGACGGAAAGGGTAGTTTTTAATAATAATAAAACAGTTTGAAGGTCAATCCCCTCCGGTTCCAATAAAAATTGGAACCACCTCCCCTTGTCCAAGGTGAGGAATTAGGTTGTGTGTGTAAAACAATCCCTTCCGTCTTGATGCCGTGTTTCAATCCCTTCCGTCTTGACATTTTATGTCAATCCACCTTCCCTTGGCTAAGGGAAGGAGTTCTTTTATTTGTGCCAACTTGTTCTTTTCCCTTCCTTCGACTTTGCTCAGGGTACGGGTGGGGAGCTGTTTTTTATTTTTATGCCAAACAAAAACCCCGGGAAATTTCCCGGGGCCTTCGAAACTGCAACCTAAAAATTTAGGTTAGCGCAATATGGGTGCTTAATTAATTGTTGGGCGTGGAACGGGTATAGCTTATAGCACCCGCATCGCCAATGGCACCAAAGGTGAGCGTAAAGTAAATATCCTCATCGGGTAGGTAAACGCCAAGCAATACGCCTTCAACATAATCACTCCACTCTTGAGAAGTAGATGGTTTAATCTGAATGTAATTGTTGTCATAAGTAATCCCAAAGTCATCTGAGACGGCCTCAGGATTGTCATTAGTCGCAAGCATTTCTAACATTGTCAAAACATTGTTCAGGGAATAAAAATTCTCGGAATCTCCCAATTTACCATAGATGTCAAAACCTTGCCAAGCTTGGGTGTTGCCACTTTGCTCCACAATGGCCCAACGCGCTCTTTTGGTACCCCCTTGAGGAGCAATGGTGTTAAAATCTTTTACAGCGTTTGACATACTGTCAAAAAATTCAGCTTCTAAATCACAATCATCGTCAGATGGAACATGTATGGTTGGTCCTGTTCCAAAAGTATCCAGCCACCATTTGTAATTATAGATAGGAGGGTGAGCGCCGATTCCGAAGCCGTCAGAATCAAGATGTACTGGTCTTGTAAACCATACATTTTCGGTAATATGGTCTTGATTTGCGTTTAATCCATGTGGTTGATTGGGACCTTTATCAAATTCAAAATTTGCCCCCGTCCAAATATCGCCGCTACGGGCGTTGCAATCGTTTATAATAAACCCTGCGGTAGATTGTGATCCAGGGTAAGCATCCCCATTGTTGTCGTCACAGTCACCGCCTTGCAGGGCGTAATTGTAATTTGGTAGCGGATCGCAAACATCCAAGGTCTCGGATATGCTGGAGTTACCAAAATCGTCATCATCCAAATCTTGGTAATAGGTGATCTGGCCAGAGGCATTTATATTTACTTCCGGGTTTTGGTCGTTACAGTCACCACCTTCCAAGGCGTAATCGAAAAGTGGTGCCTCTTCGCATGCACTCCTAATATCAGACTCGTTGCTATTGCCATAACCATCGTCGTCCGCATCTAAATAATAGGTAATCTCAACCCCGGGGTTTACGTTTTCGTCCCCATCATTACAATCGGTATTGTCGAGTACATGATTGGCCGGTGCTTCATCGCAGGCTTTTACAATCATGGTTGCAGCGTTGGGGTCGCCA
This sequence comes from Flagellimonas sp. S3867, assembly GCF_014698935.1. Lineage (GTDB taxonomy): Bacteria > Bacteroidota > Bacteroidia > Flavobacteriales > Flavobacteriaceae > Flagellimonas. Next base: position 101,155 of record NZ_JACVMN010000002.1, on the reverse strand, counting down.
TAAAGGTCTCCGTCTTCGTCTAAATAATACGTGACATCCACTTCGGGGTTAATTTTATCATCATTATCATTACAGTCAAAGGCAGCGTCGTTATCGGTGTAGTTGCCTTCGGGCACCACGCAAGAAAGTACAAATTCGCTTTCCAGACCATAACCATCGTCATCTTCATCTACATAATATTTTGTAGGTGTTTCGCATTCTCCGGTTTCGGGGGTAATGGCATCGTTGGTATCGTCGGGGTCGCCGCCTTTTGGGGCGTACTTGGTGTCATCGGGGTTGTTGCAGGCCAATATGGCATCTCCGGCACCAAAGCCGTCGCCGTCGCCGTCCACAAAGAATTCGTTTTTACAATCGGGGTTTATGTTGGCGTCCAAATCGTTGGTATCTCCGTCTACTGTGGCAAATTTGGTGTCATCGGGGTTTTCACAGAACAAAATGGGATTTCCGGTACCAAAGCCGTCATCATCTTTGTCTTCATAGAATTCCTTGGTACAGTCTGGGTTTACATTGGCGTCCTCATCATTGGTATCGCCACCCACCAGCACATAGTTGCCTTCGGGTTTTTTACAGGCGGTCTCTGATTTGGAGCTATCACCGTAGCCGTCTTTGTCAAAATCAAGGTAATAGGTTTCTTTTTCACAATCATCGTCTTTGCTACAGGCCGATATGACCAAAACAACAAGCCCTAGGGCAAGGGCCAAATGGAGTAAGTGTTTCTTTTCCATAGGTTTAAAAATTTAAAGGTTATCAAATTGAATCCAAGTTAGGGGAGTTGGTAGGGCGATCTGGGTGCGAATTGACGGATGGGCTTTTTGGGTTGACGCTTGGGCTTTGCTCAGCGTGGGTAAAGGGGTAAATGGGTAAAGGGTGAAAGGTGGAAGGTGGAAGGTGAAAAGGTTTTCAACAATCAGTGTACAGTTGTCATTAATCAATAAACAATTATTTTCCCTAAACCCTAAACCCTAAACCCTAAACCCTAAACCCTAAACCCTAAACCCTAAACCCTAAACCCTAAACCCTTTCTCGCCCTTAACCCTTAACCAATATCCAACATCCTTCCTTACTTTTGCAACATGCTCGATTATCTGATTGTTGGCCTAGGATTGGCCGGAATATCGTTTTGTGAAACTCTTGAAAAAGAAGGCAGATCATTTAAGGTAATTTCCGATGACTCACAGCAAGCTTCGTTGGTGGCTGGCGGGCTTTACAATCCCGTTATTTTAAAACGGTTTACCCTAGCCTGGAAAGCCAAGGAACAATTGGAGATGGCAATGCCGTTTTACCAACATATGGAAAAGAAATTGGGCATTACACTGGACCATAAAATTCCGGTGTTGCGAAAGTTTGCTTCCATTGAGGAGCAGAATGCCTGGTTTGAAGCTGCGGACCGTCCGGGTCTCGATTATTTTTTGTCGACAAAGATTCTCAAAAACCAAAATCCAAACATCGATGCCCCCTTCGGGTTTGGTGAGGTAAAATATACCGGACGGATAAATACCAGAACGTTGCTCACTTCGTATGCGGAATATTTGAGCCAAAAAGCGCTTTTGACTTCAGAACCCTTTGACTTTGATTGTTTTACCGCTTCCTTGGACCATATTTCCTATAAATCGATAAATGCCAGGCAAATTGTTTTTTGCGAGGGCTACGGGCTTAAAACCAACCCGTTTTTTGGCTATCTGCCCTTAAATGGTACCAAAGGTGAACTGTTGATCATTAAAGCTCCGGCATACCAAGAGACGAATGTGGTAAAGTCGTCCGTTTTCACCATTCCCTTAAGGGAAGATCTATACCTTGTGGGGGCCACTTATAAATGGAAGGACAAGACCAACGAACCTACCCAAGAAGCGAAAACAGAATTATTGGAAAAACTAAAGACCTTTCTGAAATGTGATTTCGAGGTGGTTGACCATGTAGCCGGAATTCGGCCAACGGTTGTAGATAGGAGACCTTTGGTGGGCCAACACCCGGAACATAAAAACCTGTTTGTGCTGAACGGGTTAGGATCTAGGGGTGTACTTATTGCTCCCTATGCTTCGCAGCAGCTGTTCAATGCTATTGAAAAGGGAAGCGGTCTTGATTCGGAAATTGATATTAACCGATTTATCAAAAAATACCCCCTCCGTCCCACAAAGCGGGACACCTCCCCCTAAAAAGGGTGAGGAGTTTTTTTTGTTTAATCTCACTTGTTCCTTTCCCTTTGTAGGGAAAGGTGTCCCGAAGGGACGGAAAGGGTAGAGTCTTCAGAACACCCACTCCGTCCACGGAAGGTGGTCACCTCCCTCTAAAAAGGGTGAGGAGCTTGTTTGCGGAAATCAATCCCTTCCGTCTTGACACTTTGTGTCAATCCACCTTCCCATGGCAAGGGAAGGCGCTATTTAAGTCAATTTATTATTGCCCAACCTGACTTGCTATCCCAGGCTCGTACTTTATGAAGAAATTAATCCAGATGTTTCGCGATAAACGTACAATTATGGGCAAAAATACGATTAGAGTGGCTACAATGGCAATAAAGGTATTTACCAATGATGCATCCAAAATCAAAAAGGCTATTACAAAAGCTGCAGCCGCAAAAGCAATTCCCACACCATAGCTTACATACATTGAACCATAGAAGAACGAAGGTTCGATTTTGTATTTTGTATTGCAATTGGAACAGCGCTCATGCATTTTGAATAATTGCGAAATGGCGTACGGATTGGTGTTCTGGTACATGCTCTCCTGATGACATTTAGGACAACTTCCTGTTAAAATACTGTAGAGTTTGCTTCCTTTTTTTAACATTTGCATGGCTTTTAACAAAGGTAAGATTTGTAGTTATTTTTGCGGTTCCATGACAATACCAAAAGTCGATTTTAACATAATGAATTTTTATAACCAATATGCTTAATATCCATAACCTTTCAGTCTCTTTTGGGGGCGAATATCTTTTTGAGGAAATCGCGTTCCGGTTGAACGGGGGCGACCGGGTTGGGCTTATTGGAAAGAACGGTGCAGGAAAATCAACTTTATTGAAACTGCTTTCCAAGGAAATGGCTCTAGATTCTGGCACTATTGCCATGGAAAAGGATATCAAGATTGGATTTTTAAAACAAGATATCGATTTTGAGCACGGAAGAACTGTTTTAGAAGAATCCTATCAAGCCTTTCATGAAATCAAGTCTTTGGAGCAGAGGCTGGAGGAAATAAATCAACAGCTTGCAGAGCGTACGGACTACGAAAGTGGGTTGTACAATCAGTTAATGATAGATTTGACGGATGTTACCCATCGTTATGAGATTTTGGGTGGTTACAACTATCAAGGCGATACCGAGAAAGTCCTGATGGGATTGGGTTTTAAACGAGACGATTTCAACAAGCTTACAGATACCTTTTCCGGGGGATGGCGAATGCGTATTGAATTGGCCAAACTTTTATTGCAAAACAATGATGTGTTGCTTTTGGATGAGCCGACCAACCATTTGGATATTGAATCCATTATTTGGTTGGAGCAATTCCTGAAGAATTATTCGGGGGCGGTGGTTATTGTCTCTCACGATAAAATGTTCTTGGACAATGTGACCAACAGGACGATAGAAATTTCGTTGGGTCGAATTTACGATTACAATAAACCCTATTCCAAGTTTTTGGTGCACCGCAAGGAAATCATGGATCAGCAATTAAATGCCCAAAAAAATCAGGAAAAGCAAATACAGCAGACAGAAAAACTTATCGAGAAGTTTCGTGCGAAGGCTTCCAAGGCCTCCATGGCACAATCGCTAATTAAAAAACTCGATAAAATTGAACGCATAGAAGTTGATGAAGAGGACAATAGTGTGATGAATGTGCGGTTTCCGGTCTCCATTACACCGGGAAAAGTGATTGCAGAACTGGAAGATCTTTCTAAAAATTATGGAGACAATAAAGTCTTAACGGGCATCGATTTATTGGTGGAACGTGGCAGCAAAACCGCTTTTGTGGGTCAAAATGGACAAGGAAAGACCACCTTGGCAAAAATTATGGTCGGAGAATTGGACCATACCGGAAAACTGAAGATCGGCCACAATGTCCAAATTGGATATTTTGCCCAAAACCAAGCTGAGTATTTAGAAGGCAACAAAACGGTTTTGGATACCATGATCGATGTGGCCAACGAAAAGAATAGAAGCAAGGTGCGAGACATTCTCGGATCCTTTTTATTTCGGGGAGATGAGGTGGACAAATATGTAAAGGTACTCTCCGGGGGCGAACGGAACCGTTTGGCATTGGCCAAAATGTTGTTGCAGCCCTTCAATGTGTTGGTAATGGATGAACCTACCAATCACCTCGACATCAAATCCAAAAATGTATTGAAACAGGCCTTACAAAAGTTTGAAGGCACCCTGATCTTGGTTTCACATGATCGTGATTTCCTCCAAGGATTGACTGATAGGGTTTATGAGTTCAAAGATGGAAACATCAAAGAGTATTTAGGTGATATCGACTTTTATTTGGAACAGCGAAAGGCAGAAGATTTCAGAAAAATTGAAAAGGGAGAGAAGAAGACCCAGCCCAAAGCAGAAGTAGCACCAAAGCAAAACGATTATCGGGCCCAGAAGAAAGTCAAATCGCTCAAGAACAAATTGAGCAATGTCGAAAAGAAAATTTCACAATTGGAAAAGGATATTGCCAATATCGACCATGAAATGCTCATGGATTATGACGCCACCATTGCCAAACCTGGCTTTTTTGATGGATATCAGGGCAAAAAAGAGCAATTGGAATCCTTGATGGAAGAATGGGAAAAGCTGTCACACGAGCTTGAAACACTGGATTAGGCCAAAAAAACTACCCTTACCACATAATTGGGCCGGTTTACAACATAATTTCCTTGTTACACCTATTTAATTTGTAGCAACTCATGTTCTGCCGTTAATTTGTAGGTAAATTCTTATAAATTGAGTTTATCAACCTCTATGCGATTAACGAGTATTTATATATTGTTGCTTTTTGTTCCAACCTTGGTGTTTTCAAATTTTGAAGTTTCACAAAAGGAAAAGACTGCTCTTTTGGACCTATATAATAGTACCAATGGAGCTGACTGGAGTACACCTTGGAACTTGGATGCCCCAGTAAATTCATGGAAAGGCGTTACGCTAAAAGAGGGACATGTTGTTGCCATAAACCTTTTTAGGAATAATTTGGATGGCACACTGCCAGAAAGTATAGGGAGACTTAGGCATCTTACCCATTTAAACTTGGCATTCAATAGCATTACCGGTGTTCTGCCAAAGGACATTGTAAAACTCAAAAGTTTGAAGGTGTTAAGATTGGAGATGAACCGCATTAAGGGCTCTTTGCCGCTAGGTATTGGTCAACTTCAAGAACTGGAAGTGTTTTCGATGTTCAATAATTTTCTGAACGGCTCCATACCATCCACTTTCGGAGAGTTAAAAAACCTTAGGGAACTCAACCTTTCAAGCAATAACCTAAAGGGAATAATTCCTAATTCCATAGGAAACCTGACCAAATTGGAGGCCTTGGGACTTTTTGAAAACAATTTGGAGGGGTCAATACCCGAAGAAATGGGACAATTGGGACGATTAAAAGAATTGGTGCTGGCCAATAATCAATTAGGTGGTGAGATTCCAGTGGAATTTAGTCAACTGGCAAGCCTTAAAATACTTCAGATACAGAATAACCGATTTGATTCCTATACCGGACTCAAACAAATGGATACAAAACAATTTTTGGTCTTTGATACGGACGAAAAAACCTTGAATCCACGGTTCAACGATATACAGCTTCAACGTACCCGCATGGCGGATACAAAATTTGAAGATGATGACGATAATGAGTAGTTAGTTATACTTTAGTTTGTTTGGTTTGGGGATACAGGCGTGTATCCCCTTTTTTTTTGTGCCCTCAAACAGCATTTCTATCAAACAATTTATGAAATATTTAACCTAAATGACTTATCGCAGCTAATAGCTTTGCAAAGCTAATTCACACCAACACATGCGTAAGTTGATTATTTCCGTCGTTGTGGGCGGCCTCATTATTTTTGGGTCTATTTTTTTGGCTGGGCAAATTGCAGGAAGCAAGAAAAATAGAAGGCCCAAACCTCAAAAAGTGATAAAAACTGTCTTTGTCGATACCATTAAAAATGGAACGGTTCCGATCATAATTCCTGCAAACGGCAATTTGAAGGCAAAAAGAAGGGTTGAACTGTTTTCTGAAGTACAAGGTGTCTTTAGGTCGGGGAGCAAATTGTTCCGTACAGGCCAAGAGTACAGTTTGGGTCAGACATTGATTCGTATTGATGCGAATGAATACTATGCAAGTGTGCAATCTGCGAAAAGCAATTTGTATAATTTATTGACCTCCATAATGCCCGACTTACGTTTGGATTATCAGAAGGTCTATCCGAAATGGCAGGCTTATTTAAATAGTTTTGACCTTAACAAAACAACCCCGGGTCTACCGGAAATGGACACCGAAAAAGAAAAATTCTTTATTTCGGGAAGAGGGATCATCAGTAGTTACTACAACGTAAAAAACTTAGAGCAGCGCCTATCAAAATACACCATAACAGCTCCGTTCAATGGGGTTTTGACGGATGCGCTGGTTACAGAAGGAACTTTGATACGGTCCGGTCAAAAATTGGGAGAATATATCAATACAGGTGTCTACGAGTTGGAAGTTTCAGTGAGCAAGACTTTCGGTGACTTTTTAAAAGTTGGAAAACAGGTAGAACTAGCCAATTTGGGCAAAAGCCAAAACTATATCGGTAAAGTTGCCCGCGTCAATGGAAGGGTTGACCAAAGTTCGCAGACGATCACCGTTTTTATCGAAGTAAGTGACCATAGCTTAAAAGAAGGGCAGTATTTGGAAGCCAATTTGGAGGCCCGGGAAGAACCCAATGCCATAGAAATTGATCGTTCCCTGCTGTTGGAAAACAACCAGATTTTTGTGGTTAGGGATTCTATTCTTGACCTTATTGATGTAAAACCCATATACTTTACCGACAAAAAAGTGGTCTTAAAGGATGTTCCGGATAACGAGGTAATTGTCACCAGAATAATGACGGGTGCTTACGAAGGAATGCTGGTCAAGGTTTTTGACGGCACAACACCCAAAAGAGCCAAGTCGTGAAGAAGCTCATCTCATATTTTATCAAATACCATGTTGCCGTTAATGTGATCATTATCGCATTTTTCATCTTTGGATTGGTTGGGGCCTTTTCTTTAAAATCTTCCTTTTTTCCATTAGTGGAATCAAGAAATGTATTGATCAATATTACCTATCCTGGAGCTTCACCCCAAGAAGTTGAAGAAGGCATTGTACTAAAAATCGAAGATAATCTCAAAGGTTTACAGGGTGTAGAACGGGTTACTTCTACTTCAAGGGAAAACAGTGGATCGATCAATGTTGAGATTGAAAAGGGAAGAGATATCGATTTTATGTTGTTGGAGGTCAAAAATGCAGTGGATCGTGTTCCAACTTTCCCAACAGGTATGGAACCTTTGGTAGTTTCAAAATTAGAACCTGTTCGCCCGACCATCAGTTTTGCGGTCAGTGGCGAAAACATTCCCTTGGCAACCTTAAAACAAATTGGGCGACAAATTGAAAATGACCTCAGGGCCATTGATGGCATTTCACAAATAGATATTTCTGGTTATCCGGCAGAAGAAATTGAGATTGCTGTGGACGAGAACAGCCTTTTGGCCTATAATATTTCCTTTAATGAAGTAGCCCAAGCCGTTTCCAATGTCAATATTCTGGTCACTGGGGGAAACATTAAAACCAATTCCGAAGAGTATTTGATTCGAGCAAACAATCGTGCCTATTACGGAGACGAATTGTCCAATGTTATTGTTCGTGCCGATGCCAGTGGAAGAACAATTCGGTTAAAAGATGTGGCCACGATCCGTGACCGGTTTTCAGAAACACCGAATGCATCCTATTATAATGGGGGTTTATCGGTAAATGTTACCGTAACCAGCACCAATACCGAAGATCTTATAGGTTCAGCTGAAAAGGTTAAGGAGTATATGGAAGAGTTTAATCAGAAATACACCAATGTCCATTTGGATGTGGTTCGTGATCTGTCAAAAACCCTTACCCAGCGTACCGATTTACTTACTGAAAATGCCATTGTAGGGATGATATTGGTGCTCATTTTCCTCTCCCTGTTCTTGAATACCAGATTGGCATTTTGGGTAGCATTTGGGTTGCCCATTGCATTTTTGGGGATGTTCATTTTTGCGCCCATGTTAGGTGTGACAATCAATGTATTATCGTTGTTTGGGATGATTATTGTAATTGGGATCCTAGTCGACGACGGAATTGTTATAGCTGAAAACATCTATCAGCATTACGAAAAAGGAAAAACACCGGTACAGGCAGCTATAGATGGAACAATGGAGGTGATTCCGCCTATTCTTTCAGCTATAATAACAACCATACTGGCATTTTCAATTTTCCTGTTTTTGGATGGACGAATCGGCGATTTTTTCGGAGAAGTATCCGTAATTGTGATGTTGACCTTGTTGGTATCTCTAGTTGAGGCCCTTATAATTTTACCAGCGCATTTGGCGCATTCCAAAGCTTTGCAACCCCAAAAAGAAGGTCCAAAATCGAGTATCGGACAGGCGTTTGCAAAACTTAGGGTCATCAATAAGATGGGAGATCAATCCATGGCCTGGATGCGCGATAAAATTTACAGCCCCACACTTAGATTCGCGCTAGAATATAAACTTTTGACCTTCGCATTATTTTTTATGGCCTTGGCGTTGACATTCGGATCTATTGGTGGAGGTATCATACGAACTTCCTTTTTTCCAAGAATTGCAAGTGATCGAATTGCAGTGGAATTGCAAATGCCCAATGGCACCAATGAAAAAGTTACGGATTCCATCATTAGTATGATTCAAGATAAGGCCCAAATAGTCAATCAAGAACTTACGGAAGAATACTTGGGGGGAACAAACAAGGTCCTTTTTGAAAACATGCTCAAAAATGTAGGTCCCGGGTCATCCGCCGCAACCTTGGTGATTAATTTATTGCCCGGAGAAGAACGCCCAGATGAGGTTAGGGCTGATTTGGTTACCGGGCGATTGCGCGAACTGGTAGGTCCTGTAATCGGCGTTGAAAGCTTGATTTATGGATCAGGAGGAAACTTTGGTGGCGATCCAGTTTCAGTTTCACTATTGGGCAATAATATTGCCGAGCTTAAAGCGGCCAAAGCGGAGCTGAAAACCGCATTGCTGAACAATGCCTTGTTAAAGGATGTTGCGGACAATGATCCTGCGGGAATCAAAGAAATTCGATTAGAGTTAAAAGAAAATGCATACCTATTAGGTCTTGACCTTAGAACTGTAATGAATCAGGTAAGGGCCGGGTTTTTTGGTGCACAAGCACAACGATTCCAAAGAGGACAAGATGAAATTCGTGTTTGGGTGCGCTATGACCGTGAAAATAGATCTTCCATCGCAGATTTGGACGAAATGCGAATTTTGGCTCCTAGCGGTGAACGTATTCCGCTGAAAGAGATTGCCAGTTATACCATTGAACGCGGCGATGTGGCTGTAAATCATTTAGATAGTCAACGCGAGATTCAAGTATCATCCGATCTAACCGATCCCAACACCACGAGCGGCACAGATGCCATGGCATGGATCAAGGATGAGGTGATGCCCGATATTCAATCAAAATACCCATCAATAACCCCATCTTTTGAAGGTCAAAATAGAGAAGCGAACAAACTTTTGGATTCGTTGACCTTTGTTGGTCTTTCGGTTTTGTTCTTGATTTATGTGACCATAGCCTTTACCTTCCGCAGTTTCAGTCAACCATTACTATTGATATTGTTGGTGCCCTTTAGCCTTACGGCAGTGGCATGGGGACATTGGTTCCATGGTTTTCCTATTAATATTTTGTCTATGTTGGGCATTATCGCCCTTATCGGAATTATGGTGAATGATGGCTTGGTGCTTATTGGCAAGTTCAACATCAACCTTAGGAATGGTCTTGATTTTAATGAGGCATTGTATGAGGCCGGACGCTCCCGTTTTAGAGCTATATTTTTGACTTCGATTACAACAATTGCTGGTTTGGCGCCATTGCTTTTGGAAAAGAGTAGACAAGCGCAATTTTTAAAGCCCATGGCCATTTCCATAGCGTACGGAATTGGGTTTGCTACCGTGCTTACGCTGTTGATGCTGCCTTTGTTTCTTTCTTTCGGAAATAATGTCAAAGTATTGGCAAAAAGAGCTTGGACTGGTGAAAAAACAACTAGAGAAGAAGTGGAACGAGCTATAAAAGAGCAAAACGAAGAACAATATATGCTGGAGGAAGGTGCACATCAACTCAATGGAAGCACCAATAATCCAGAACTAACGGATGAATCTTCAAAAGTTTTAGAAGAAGCAACAGAATGAGAAGAATTTTATATTTCCTACCCCTTTGTTTATTCCTGATTCCCATTGCTGCACAAGCCCAGGATAAAATGTTATCCAAAGAAGAAGCGGTGGCCATGGCCTTGGAATACAACTTGGGTATTCAAGTGGCCAAAAACACCCGAAAAATTGATGAAAACAACGCCAGTATTTTAAATTCTGGTTACTTGCCAACAGTTACGGCCAATGCCGGAGGAAGTATCGACCGTCAAAATACCGAAGGTCAACTAGCAAGTGGCGATTCACGTACGGCGGATGGAGCGGAAACAAGGCGGTACAATGCTTCAGTAAATGTCAACTACACCCTTTTTGATGGGTTGAACCGGTATTACAGCTATAAAAGTTTCCAAGAACGTTCCCAGCAATCCGAATTAGAGGTAAGGCAGACCATTGAAAATACCATTTTACAATTGTTTACGGTGTACTATGAAGCGGCTCGTCTTACCGAAAACACAAAAAACCTTGAACAGGCATTGGATATTTCCAAGGATAGGCTAACAAGGGCTCGGTATCAATTTGAATACGGACAAAACACAGGGCTTGACGTATTGAATGCTGAAGTGGACATTAATACAGATAGCATAAACCTATTAAATTCCAGACAGCAATTGCGAAATACCATGCGGGATTTAAATCTCGTACTCAACCAAGAACTAGAAGCACAATTTGTAGCCGATACAACAGTCAGTTTTGTTCCTGGGTTGGAAATGGAAAATATGCACAAGGAAGCAAAATCGAATAATATCAGATTGCAAATTGTAGAAAAGGACATGAACATTTTGAGTTACAATGTAAAAGCGGCCAAAAGTGTTTTTTTACCCACTATTGGTTTGACCGGGACATACGGTTGGAACGAATCTAGCAACAATAGTCCTTTGGCTTTTCTAATTCAAAATACATCAACAGGATTAACAGGAGCAGTAAACCTATCATGGAACCTTTTTGATGGTGGACGAGGTGTTACCGGAATAAAGAACGTTAAAATTGGCTACGAAAATCAAGAATTGCTCAAAAAGCAGATTGTATTGGAGGTGGAACGCGACATTAGAAATGCGTGGGATAGTTATACCAACGCCCTTTATGTTTTTGAGGTGCAGGAAAAAAACCTCCAGACCAACCAAGACAATTTTAGCCGTACGGATGAACGATATAAATTGGGACAGGCAACTTCCATAGAATTTAGACAGGCGCAATTAAATTTACTTAATGCCGAGCTGGCCAGAAGTCAAGCAAAATACAGTGCTAAATTGGCTGAGCTGCAAATGTTGCAAGTTAGCGGTCAATTGTTGAACGTGGAGTTTTAACCCATGTACGAGCACTTTTTTCAATGCCCATTTTGTTGGGAAGAAATTTCATTTCTTTTGGACAACTCAATTGCAAAACAGACTTATGTTGAGGATTGCGAAGTATGCTGCAATCCAATCGAGGTAACCACTGCTTTTGAAAATAATGAATTGTTTCATTTTGAAGCAAACGAATTGGGGCAATAAGCTTCTCCATTACTGCTAAACTATTATTCAATTAAAGATTTAACCAATAATTAAGTTTAAGAACAATGGCCCGTTGCCTGGGAATCCTAATATCGGGAAATAACAAACCACCTCTGGGAGAAAGGCTTTCGGCAAAATAATTGTCGGTATACACCAAAAAGAGGTCTGAAACTGGTTTAAAACGCCATTGAAGTCGGGTGTTTATGTTCAGATTTTCTATTTGACTGTTCAATTGTACAAAAGTGGTTAAAAAGAAATTTTTGGTAAACGTAAAATCAAATCGGGTTCCTATCAAGAGTAAATCCGAATCATTGAACCCATCGGGAAGACGAATACGATTATACATAAAATTCAACGAAGCGAATCCCAAGGGTTGATATCGATACGTGAAGGTGCCGCCAATATTGTAAAGGTTCCCATTAAAGTATTCGCCCAATCGAGTTGATAGGTTATAAGAAAGTTTTTTACGGGCATCTGACCGAAAATCAGCTGTTAAATATGAGAATGCATACTCAGAATTTGCTGCCAAGGGCAGGGTGTTCAATCCACTTGGATCAAACGGATTAAGAAGATAAGTGTACTGCCTAAGTGCTGAAAAGTTTAAAATGGCGGTGTTTTTAAAATTCGTCCTATAATTAAAACCATAGTTCCAGTCTAGATCATTAAAATTCCGATTGTTTCCCACCCAATCTGCCGAGATTCCTGGGCCATGGCGTTGAATAGATCCTTTTTTGGGGTATATGTTGAGCCATACTTCTGGATTGGCCTGAAAAATGTTTCTTCTTCTAACAAATCCGACTTCAGGATTGTACCCAGAACCAATACTTTGTAAGGTAAAATTACTTTCCCATCGATAAGAATTATAATTGATGAATCCTCCGGTTGCAAATTCCGATGTGCTGTTGTTTGGGTCAAAAGATTGATGGTAAAAGAATTTGGAGTTCCATGTGTTGTCGTTGGATGCCAAATTAACATCCAGACCCAATGCCCTGTTATATTGTGAGGGGGAAAGATCAAAATCTCCCCCAACAGAATCTGTAAAGGCCTGCTTATTAATGAAAAATACACCCACATTGGAACGAGACAAAAAACGCTGCTGCATTGCGGCCACAAAATAATTGGTAGAAGGCAGTTGAATGGTCTTATTTTCTTCCAATTGTGTATCCAATAGCCCAATTCTCAGATTTTTATTCAATTTCCCGTTAAGTCTAAAACCACCATAAATTCTGTTTTGAAGATTTTGCCCTGTGGAAGTATCCACGCTTACCCCTATACGCCTAGAGAAGAAAGGACGCGTTCCATCTATCCCAAAATTGGCAAATAGATCTGCATTTTCAAGAAAGAACTGCCGTCTTTCAGGAAAGAATATTTCAAACCTGTCTAAATTTGTTACCTGTTGATCCACTTCCACCTGCGAAAAATCAGGATTTACGGTCAAATCCAAGGTCATAGCAGGACCAAGCCCGATTTTGGTGTCCAAGCCAAAATCAAATTCATTAGATGTTGGTGTGTCTTGTTCAAAGTCCTTGGAATTGCGATAAATCCCGTATGGAATCAATGAAATGTTCTTTTTGCTTTGATTTAGAGGTTGGTCCCAGATTAGTTCCTTGGTAAATGCAAGGTTGATGATAAACTGATTTCTTGGAATGCGGGTCCAGGTAGATTGTTCGGCATATTCGCTATCAAAACGATAGAAATTAATGTTCCAAGCGGGGGATCCCTTTTTGTATCGGAGCGTCTTTAAGGGAATGGCCATTTCCACCATCCAAAAACCATCATAAATTTTTGCTTCGGAATACCAGACATTGTCCCATCCAGTCGAAAAAGTACTGGGGCTGGCCAAACTACCACCGTTGGCAATCAAACCCTCTCGTTGTACGCCAAATGGGTTCACTCCGAACAAAAAAGCATTGTTTTTGTCGGCATATGTATCCAATACAATAGAGAAGACATCATTGGCTTCTCCCCTAAAATCTCTACGCAAAGAAGGCGTTACGTATGATCTTTCACCTAAATTGTACATTTTGGCCAGAACATACAGGTAATTTTGGTCATAGATCAATCTTACTTCGGTATCTGCTTGTGCATGTACTGAATCACTTGGGAAGTACTGCCAAAAGTTTTGGGCAACATCTGCAATTTTCCAATCTGCTTCGTCCATTATGGCATCAACAGCTATTTTACCTGAAGCTTTTTTTATATTTAGTGCTTCTTGTGCTTGGCAAAAGCTGTAGGAAAACAATACTGCGGAAGCTAGAATTATAACGTGTTGTTTCATTGATTAGAATTTGTTTTTGAAACTATATAGCTTTGTCCTGAAATACATATGGCATCGGGAGAAGTTGTTATTATTTCAGATATAATTTGGAGAAATATGAATAAGAGAAGTTCCAGAGTCATTAAAAACCTTAAAGGAGAAGACTATCATGGAAAAAGGGTGGAGATAGCGCTGGAAAACTTCTTACTTTATAGTTCTGGGCTTCGAACATCCGAAGCGGTGGAGTTTACCGTTGATGGCGCTGATGATTGGCTGCAGTTTCATTATCAATTATCGGGGAAAACCAATACGCTGATTGTAGAAGAAAACAGGACAATTGGTATTGATTCCAATTCGTTTGCCATTTTATACCAAAAAAGAGGATGCTGTAAGATCAAGTTTCCTAAGAATTGTGTCTATCAAAGTTTTGGGTTTAGGGTGGACCCAAAGTACTTTGTGCATTCCTTTTTAAAGGATTTTAAGGAACTGACGCCTATAAAAAAAGCCATTGAAAACAACAGCTTGTTTTATTTGGATAAGAAATATGCTTCGTTGGACACAAAAACCAGGGAAATTATTAACGAAATTTTGGAGAACCCTTATCAAGGTAGTTTGTATGAAGTGTATGTAAAACATAAGCTTGTGGAGCTTATTTTTTATTCCATTCCTGTATTGCGGGAGAATGCCGAAAAATTGTCACCTGAAAAACCTGTTAAAAGAGAAAATATTGAAAAGGCCAGAGATTTTATGGTTTCCAATCTGGACGAAAAACTTTCCTTAAAGATCATTGCTAAACACGCCGGATTGAACGAGTACACCTTAAAAACCGAGTTCAAAGAACAATTTGGACAGAGCGTTATCGATTTTTTTATTGAGCTGCGGTTAAAACGTGCTTTTGATGATATACAGCATTCTGACAAAAAAATTACTGCAATTGCCTATGAAACAGGTTACTCCAGTGTAGGTAATTTTTCCAATGCTTTTTTTAAAAGATATGGTTTTCGCCCTAGTGAATTGAGAAAGTGAAGGGTGATGAAAATAGAAAGACCAAAGACTGATCTGTGGTTTGCTAATCTCTTTTATTCAGTCAATTTTTTACAACTAAACTCTTTCGCAGGTTAACCATTTCCTTTGAGAAATTGAACAAAGGAATTCCAGGTCACTTGATCATAACAGTAGATAGGCCACTGGGCCACAACTTTGTGGCATTGGAATCTTTTGGACCCTCAAAAGAATTCAGTACATTTAGTAAAATCAACTAGTTCACCTTCAACACCATACATAATCTATAACCATGAATCGTAGAGAAATTATTAAACAACTGGGAATTGTCCCCGTGGCTGGCAGTTTTCTTGCCAGTGAATCTTTATTTGGCAATCCCCTCTCAGAATCCCCACCATATATCCTTGATCCGCTTTCGCCGGATAAGAACATTTACGAATCCATTGGGGTAGAAACCATTATTAATTGCAGAGGTACATTTACAATCCTGGGAGGATCAACAGAACGTCCTCAAGTACTGAAGGCCATGGAGGCGGCTTCTGGATATTTTGTGCAGTACGATGAACTGGCCAATGGAATAGGTCAACGGCTTGCAGCTATTACAAAAGCCCCATGGGGTATGGTTTCGGCGGGTTGCGCAGCTGGGCTAAAGCATGTTACTGCTGCTTGCGTAGCTGGCGGAAATCCTGAAAAACTAATTCAGATTCCTAATCTCAACGGATTGGATAAAACAGAAGTCATCATTCCCCGCTACTCCAGAAATGTATATGATCATGCAGTCCGTAATATTGGTGTCACTGTTATTATGGTGGAAACCGCGGAGGAACTTGAACGGGCTATAAATCCCAAAACGGCAATGATATATGTCAATTCCGGCAGACAATCAGAAACCGGAGAGCCCCTTTCTTTAGAGGTAATCAGTGAGATTGCTAAAGCAAAAAAAATACCGGTCCTTCTCGATGCTGCCGCGGAGAACCTAACAATTCCATGTGTACACCTTGAACGTGGGGCTACCGTAGTGGCATACAGTGGAGGAAAGGCAATTTGTGGCCCGCAATGTGCTGGCTTGCTTCTTGGAGATAAGGAGTTGCTTCTTTCGGCCTGGCAGGCAAGTTCACCTCACCATGGACCAGGTCGTGACAACAAAGTAGGCAAGGAAGAAATGTTGGGCATGCTCGCCGCCGTTGAAGCTTGGACAACCAGAGATCATGATGCTGAATGGGCTACATGGCTTTCATGGCTTGATGAAATCTCGAAGAAGATGTTGAAAATAAAAGGTGTAACAACGGAGGTGCAACAACCACAAGGACGCTCCAATCTTGCTCCTGTATTGCATATAAAATGGAACCCTGATAAATTGCATATCACAGGCGAGGAAATAGCAGAGGAAGTAGCCCGAAATAAACCTAGGATTGCCATTGGTAGTCGCACAAAAGACGAAATCACATCTATAAATATTACACCAAATCAGATGCGCCCTGGAAACGCCAAAGTAGTAGCAAACCGTCTCTATGACATCCTATCGAAGCAGCGTAGCCCTCGCTCAGATAAGATGGAAGCGGCTAAAGTCAATGTTACAGGTCATTGGGAGGTAGAAGTGGAATTTTTTAATAGCAAGAGTACCCATATGCTGTTCCTTGAACAAGACGGTAACTGGATCAAGGGTACACATAAGAGCGATTTTTCCATTCAGGAAGTTGCTGGAATGATTGAAGGAGATGACTTGAAGCTTCGAAGCGACTATCGTATACCGGGGAATTCCATCAGTTATTGGTTTTCTGCGAAAGCTTCCGATGATACGCTGTCGGGTTCTATTTATCTGGGAGAATATCTTACGGCAAAATTCACTGCCAAACGTTCTGCCTATAATGAAGAACATAAGAAAATTGTTATTCCCGGCGGACCACCCTTGGCAACCTAACAATCATAAAACCGGATTTAACATTTACAATATGATTCACCTAAAAGGATTTCAGCAAAAACATTTTATCATCCTATTCCTTTTTTTACTCCCTTCCCTGAGCCTACAGGCTCAAGAACTTGATATCCTTTTAAAAGGGGGACATCTTATTGACCCAAAAAACAATATTAACACCGTTATGGATGTGGGTATTGCTGATGGTAAAATTGCAGAAATAGCACCAAATATTTCCGAGAAAAGAGCAGTAAAACTTATCAATATTGCCGGTTTATACATTACCCCGGGACTCTTGGATATGCACGTACATGTCTTTATGGGTAACGAACCTGGGGTCTATATCGCTAACGGTGCGACCAGCGTAATGCCCGATGGATTTACCTTTAAAGCCGGGGTTACAACCGTTGTGGATGCAGGTTCTTCGGGATGGAGAAACTTTCCTCTTTTTAAAGAACAGACCATAGATAAAGCTAAAACCAGGGTGTTGGCGCTCTTGAATATCGTTGGCACTGGAATGCGGAGTCGTTTTGAAGAGCAAGATGTATCGGATATGAATCCGGTGATGACGGCTCACAGTATTAAGAAATTATATCCGGATATTCTGGTTGGCATCAAAGCCGCTCATTATTGGGGAGATTTCACACAAGTTGACCTTGCCGTTGAAGCAGGTGAAAAAGCAGGTGTCCCGGTAATGGTCGATTTTGGAGAACACGATCCACCAAATTCAATCGAATCACTTTTTATGGAACACCTTCGACCCGGTGATATTTTTACGCATACCTATTCATACGGACCGTCGCAACGTGAAACCATTGTAGATGAAAAAGGAAAAGTAAAGTCTTTTGTCTTTGAAGCACAACAGAAAGGGATTGTTTTCGATTTAGGCCATGGTGGAGGTGCTTTTTCATGGAGGCAGGCTGTGCCAGCAACCGAACAAGGATTTAAAGCAAATGTCATCAGTTCTGATCTCCATACACAAAGTATGAATTCTGGCATGAAGGATCTAAGTAATGTTTTATCAAAATTTATGGCAATGGATGTTCCTTTGACAGATGTTATTTATCGAGCCACTTGGTCACCGGCACAGGTCATTGGAAGACCCGATTTGGGACACCTAAGTATAGGAGCTGAAGCCGACGTAGCCGTGTTCAATTTAAGAGAAGGCAATTTTGGCTTTATCGATGTTCGTGGTATGAAGATAAAAGGAAGCAAAAAATTAGAAACCGAACTTACCATTCGTGCCGGTAAGATTGTTTGGGACTTAAATGGTTTGGCTGCCAAAGATTTTAGAAAGTAGCTTACTTTCACTTCGGGTTGTTTTTATCCGGTATCAAAGCTTGTTGTATGATTTTAAACAACGTGATTAAAAATACGGTCAGAATACTCATACTTTCCACATTGCTTGTAGGGCAAGCACAGGAAATTGACCTCCTAATCAAAAACGGACATGTTTTTGATGCGAAAAACAATCTTGACACCGTATTGGATATTGCTATCACAGATGGCAAAATAGTAAAGGTAGCTCCCGACATCTCGGTTAATGGGGTCAAAAAAGTTGTTGATGCAACTGATCTCTATGTATGTCCCGGATTAATAGACATCCACACACATGTTTTTGTAGGTAGTAAGCCAGGCGTATTTGCTGACGGTATCAATAGCTTGTCTCCCGACGATTTTACCTTTAGAGCAGGGATTACAACCGTTGTTGATGCTGGAACTTCTGGCTGGCGAAATTTTCCGCAGTTTAAAAGTCAGGTAATAGATCAATCAAAAACCCGGGTTTTAGCCTTTTTAAATATCGCAGGCGATGGTATGAGCGGAAATTCTTCCCAGCAGAACATAGATGACATGGATGTCCATAAGACGTCAGAAGTAAGTCGGGAGTATTCCAATCTGATTGTAGGCACCAAAATTGGTCACTTTGAAGGAAAAAGTTGGACACCCTTTGATAAGGCTTTGAAAGTGGGATTGAAAACAGATACTCCACTCTTTGTAGAATGCCATCTACCACAATATTCCTTAAAAGCACAGCTTGATCGTATGCGACCTGGAGACATCATTACCCATTCCTATGAAAATATTTCGGAACGTATGCCAGTTGTTGATGATGAAGGTAAAGTACATCCCTTTGTACTCGAAGCCAAAGAGAAAGGTATTCTGTTCGATGTGGGTCACGGAGGGGCTGGTTTCTGGTTCGATCAAGCCATTCCAGCTTTGGAACAAGGGCTTTGGCCTAATACCTTTGGTACGGATTTGCACCGTTTTAGCATGAATGCAGGAATGAAAGATATGTTGAATGTAATGTCGAAATACTTGAATATGGGGATGCCATTAAATGAAGTGCTCTTAAGAGGAAGCTGGAATCCGGCCCAGGCTATTAAAAGGGAAGACTTGGGACATTTGAGCGTTGGAGCAGAAGCCGATATTGTTTTGCTAAGCCTCAAAAACGGCAAATTTGGTTTTATTGATGCAGCAGGAAACCGGATTGCAGGAAATCGAAAATTTGAAGCCGAACTTACCCTTCGCGCTGGCAAAGTGGTGTGGGATCTTAATGGACTGGCAGCAAAGGATTTTAAAAAGTAAGTAGAAAAACGCAATACAACTTGAACAACACAAAAGGATGAACAGATAATACTCAACATTCAATGAACATCAGTTTAAGACCTCTCATAGTATTTTTAGTTTTTTCAAAAAGGCTCCTTACACTATTGCTGGCCTTAGGTCTGAGTCAATGTAGTTCAGATAAAAAACTCCCTCCTGGAGACCCGGATAATGGAGGGCTGTTTTTACCTGATCAGTTTGAGGCTCTCGTTGTAGCTGACAGCATCGGTCGTGCCAGACATATGGCAGTCAACTATAATGGTGATATCTATGTTAAGTTGAGCTCCTCGGACAGTCTTTATGGTGGGAATGTTGCCCTACGGGATACAACGTACAATGGTAAGGCCGATATTATTAAAAAATTCGGAGCAGTTGAAGCAAAAAGAAGTTACTACGGAACAAGCATGACCCTTCACAAAGACTACTTATATTTTAGCACTGCATTGGCGCTTTATCGATATAAACTTGTTCCGGGAAGCTTGATTCCTGAAGGTGAACCAGAGGTAGTCTTGAGCGATGATCACGAGCATGGCATACATTGGCATATAACCAAACCCGTGTCCTTCGATGACAAAGGTTTTATGTATGTGCCATTTGGAACTCCATCCAACGCGTGCCAGGACCTTGCTGAGACACCAAATGGCGCTACTGGCGGGATAGGGCTTGATCCCTGTCCTGAACTTGAGTTACATGGAGGAATTTGGCGATTTGATGCCAATAAAACTGGATTGCATCAAGAAGACGGTTACCGATTTGCCACAGGTATACGAAGTGTTGTAGCCATGGATTGGAATCCAGCTGATAAACATTTGTACGTTGTAATGCACGGTCGCGATAACCTTTATAGCCTATTTCCAAACACCTTTACACCATGGGAGAGCGCATTACTTCCGTCAGAAGAGTTTCTTCAGATTAAAGAAGGAGCGGATTATGGATGGCCTTATTGTTATTATGATCAGATTAAAGAAAAGAAGGTATTGGCACCTGAATATGGTGGAGATGGAGAAATAATTGGCCGCTGCGAAGAAATGAATGTGCCGGTGATGGGATTTCCGGGCCACTGGGCTCCGAACGACCTATTGTTTTATAACGGAGATCAATTTCCGGAGCACTACAAAAATGGTGCTTTTATTGCTTTTCATGGGTCCACTAACAGAGCACCCTACCCACAGTCTGGATATTTTGTGTGTTTTGTGCCCTTTGAAAATGGAATACCTAAAGGGGATTGGGAGGTTTTTGCGGATGGCTTCCCTGGGGTAGACCAAATTGTGAATACGAGCGATGCCCAATACCGGCCTGTGGGACTTGCAGAAGGCCCAGACGGTTCCCTATACATCGCAGAATCTAAAAAAGGGAAGATATGGCGGGTAATGTATAAAGGAGACAAAAAGAAATTCGGGGTATCCCAACTAGCTAAAATGGAACAACGGAAATCCCAATCCCACATCCGTATGCCTCACCAAATTGATGATGATCTTCAAAAAAACTTGACTTTGGGACAAAAAAAATACAACACTTTCTGTGGTAACTGTCACCAGCAAGATGGCAAAGGAGCCGTTGGTAGATTTCCCCCGCTTAAGCATACCGATTGGGTACTTGGAGACAAAGAAAGGTTAATAGATCTTGTCTTAAATGGATTGCAAGGTGAAATTGATGTAAATGGAGAAGTTTACAATGGGGTCATGCCCCCCAGCTCCTTTTTGAGCGATGAGGAAATTGCGAACATACTTAGCTATATCCGACAGAATTTTGGCAATAAGGCTGAAAAAATTAGCATTTCAGAGGTGAAAGCAGTTAGGGATAGTTCTGTTGAACGCAAATAAAAAGAAATAATAAATTAGGGGATAAAGACGGATTTCTTTGAATAATCCGAAAGAATTATTGACGTATTTGGCTGACCATAAGTTGTTAATCTGTCAATTAAATTTTCCAATGCATCATTATTTCGTAAAGCCGCTTTTAAATAAACACAGTATTCTCCAGTTACTTTTATGCACTCAAATATTTCTGGAAAATCTTCAAGCTTGGAAGCAAATGCTTTAAAACGATTGGAATCGATCTTTAAAGCGATATTGGCTTGAATATGATAATCGAGCTTCGCAAGGTTTAATTTAACGGAGTACCCCGTAATCAATCCCAATTCTTCCATTTTTTGAATTCTTTCAGCCACAGATGGCGCTGATAAACCCACTTTTCGCCCAATCTCAACAAATGAACTTCTTCCATTCTCTGTTAAAGCTTTCAGTATTCTTTTGTTTATAGAGTCCATTTGCCAATTATCAATTTAATTTAAGGCAAAAATATGAAAATACGATAGATTCAAAGGTGTATAATATGATGTACAGTATAAATTTGAAAAAACTTAGAAAAAGAATGAATTATAACATTGCACAAATTAATGTTGCAAGAATGATTGGGGTGAACATTGAAGACCCCGTTATGAAAGAGTTCGTGGATAATCTGGATAAGGTCAACCAACTAGCTGAAAATAGCGAGGGATTCGTTTGGAGATTAAAAGATGAGTCCAACAATGCTGCAAGTTTTAACCCATTCAATGACGAGCAAGTCATCATAAATATTTCGGTTTGGAAAAATATTACTTCACTTGAAAACTTCATCTACCAAACATTCCATACCGAATTCCTGAAGCGAAGAAAGGAATGGTTCAACAAATATGGAAAAACGCACTTTGCCTTATGGTGGACTAGGGAAGTAGATTTTCCAACTATTGAAGAATCAATAGATAGATTGGAGCATTTACAAATAAACGGACCATCGGAAAGAGCTTTTAATTTTAAGGTAAAGTTCCCCAGTCCTAATGAGTTGTAATTAATATCAATTGCCAATAACTTATTGAATGACAAGCCCTGAATGGGTTTTCAAGAAAAGTAAAGCATAAAAAAGGATCGTTGTTATATGATCCTTTTTTAATTAAGACTTAGTAGAGGGAACAGGAATTCCTTCGGCTTCGCTCAGGATTAACTTCTCGTACTGTTGATATGTGCCATAAAAAAAAGTCACAACCTTGGATGGTCATGACTTTCTGTTTAGTAGCGGGAACAGGACTCGAACCTGTGACCTTCGGGTTATGAGAATTTACGTTAAAATTTCGAATTAATACAAAATAACTGAAAATCAATTAGTTAATCAATTTTTAATTAATAATAATATCAAAAAATATCAATTAAAAGCGTAAAATGTTGTACCTATGTTGTACCCAGGATTTTGTACCTTTAAAAAAAGGAACAGAATATGGCGACGGTTCAGGCAGTTTTAAGGAAAAAAAGGAATGCGCAAAATTTGTTTCCAATTGCCATTCGAATTATCAAAGACCGAAGGGCCTCTTTTATTTCTATTGGCCAATATATAGACCAAAAATATTGGGATGAAAAAAATAGGAGGGTCAGAAAATCACATCCAAATTCATCTAGGATAAATCATTTGATTTTAACAAAACTTACCCAAGCAAATGATAAATTACTTGAAGCTGAAATAAATGAGGACGTTATTTCAGCATCCCACATTAGAGAAAATGTTAAAGGGACTAACAAATTGGATTTTTTTGGAGTAGCTGAACTACACCTTGAAAATCTTCAAAATGCGGAAAAATACCGCCAATATCAAACCCAAAAAGGACGAATCGAAAAGTTCAAGAAGTTTACGGGGCAAAATATCTTACATTTTAAAGAGATTACAGTTTTTCTGCTTAAGAACTTTGAAAGTTATATCCTCAATCAGGAGAAAAGAAAACCACGCACCGCGGTGAATTATATGATTTTGATTCGGAAGATTTTCAACCTAGCTATATCAGAAGGCATAACAGAACGGACTTCCTATCCATTTGGAAAAGGAAAAATTCAAATACGTATTCCTGAATCAGAGAAAATAGGATTGTCCATAGAAGAAGTGAAAAAAATGGAAAATGCTCGGGGGTTGACCGAGGCACAACAACATGCCGTGAATGTTTGGTTAACAAGTTTTTATTTTGCCGGAATTAGGGTGAGTGATGTTTTGCAACTTAAATGGTCTGATTTTAAAGATGGTCGGTTGCAATACAGGATGAATAAAAACCAAAAGCTGGTGTCTCTCAAAGTTCCTAAAAAAGCACAATTGCTAATAGATCAATATGCAGATTTATCTTCAAATAAGGATAATCTGATTTTTCCTTACCTAAAAGGAACGGACTTTAACAATGTAAAGGAGACACTTGTTAGGGTCAGAACTGTCACAAGAACTTTGAATAGAAGGTTGCAGCTAGTTTCAAATCACCTGAAGATTAACAAAAAGTTGAGTATGCACATAGCCAGGCATACTTTTGGAAACATATCTGGAGATAAAATACCTATTCAGATGCTACAGAAGTTATATCGACATTCTTCCATTACTACGACGGTTGCTTACCAAGCCAGTTTCATGAAAAAAGATACGGACGATGCTTTGGACAGGGTTGTGAATTTTTAGAACACTTAATAGGTCCCAAATTCTTACCTCAAAACTTTGTGCATGGATCCTGTTCCGATTTTATAGCATTCGGAAAGATACGCGTAAAGAAAAATTGGAATAGGGCACACAACCTATCCATCTGACCAAAAGAAGTTGGTTTGGTAGTGTTCAAGATTCGGGATACGAAGTAGACCAATTTTGAACAGCGAGAGGGTAGCACGCTAAAGCGATGCTACGTTGTCCAATTTCTGCCCCAAAGGCCAGTAAAATCAGTACTTTTACTAATTTTTAATTACAAACAAAGCATTCTGTTTTTTGTTGTAAAAACTCTGAAAACCCCTGAAAACATTGAAAAATTTTGTTGCAAAAACGCAAAATAGGATGTTTTTGGATGGTAATCTTTGGTCCGCTCAATTTTTTTGAAAGCTGCTGTAGATGGCTAGGTGATTTTTTGATGAAATTGGGTCAAATCCTCTCGAGTGTCCCATAAACAGAAGTAAAAGTTGACCCATTTTCGTTTTGAAATGGAAGTTTTGCCTCGCTCAGTAGTATTAGTTTGGCAAGGTTTGGGACGCTTGCAGCGCAAAACTCTGTTTTGCTCGCTGAATTTTATCGAAATGCAATTTTTATCATGGCATTGGGAGTTATGCCCAAGGAGCCTTGCAGCACTTTCTGTGCGTTTTGCTGGGCACTCAATCGGTAAAATGTATTGATAGGATTTTCCCTGTCCAGCACATTCCAAATGGATAAACCTGCTTGTAGTCTCATTTTCTTTCCAAGCTCCATTTTATAGATTGCCGAAACATCGAGTCGTACATAATCTTCCAATTGACTTCCATTGGCTTCAGCATAATTAATTTGGTCATTCACAACTTCATTTCCTGTAATCGATGAGGTAAATGGCTTTCCGGTTCTCCAATTGACTCCTGCTGCCATATGTAATTTTTGCGTCGAAAAGGTGATTCCCGATGAAACGGAATGGGTAATATCAAAATTACTTCGGAAATGAGTTTCTTCAAGTTCCGCAAAAGTGTATTGGCTATACAAATAGCCATAGCTCAACCACATATTCCAATTTTGCAATTGTTTTCTCAATAATAGTTCAATTCCATTTGCATCATATTTCCCTGAGGTGCGGACAAACTCGTAGCGGTCCAAAAATCCTTGGCTTTGTGTTGTGATTCCTTCCACCTCCTTGATAAACCCGACAGCATTGACCAGCCAACCATCCTCTTTATAGCTTAGGCCCAAAGAACCTTGTTTGCTCTTTATGATGGGAATATTGGCATCATTGGAAAGTTGCCAACGTCTTTTTTCAATCCCCAAAAAGTCATTTTGAAAATTGATGACCTGAGATGTGTTCTGATGCTTGAATTCCCCCAACAATTCCAAATTGAATACATCGAGAATTTTTTGGTTAAGGCTCAACCTTGGCTCCCAAAGCTGCTTTTGGTATTTGTCGAGGTAATTAAAACGAACCCCGGCATTGATAATGGTCTCCTTGTTGGTCGTCGACCAGTTTACTTCTGTGAACAAACCATGGGTCCGCAATACTTCACCATCCAACCTTCTAAAAATGGGATTATCCACATCGTCCAGATTGGTGACCTTGGTCTCGGTAAAATGGTAGCCGTTGTTCCAGCCCAAATTTTCGGAAAAAGTAGATTTGGCCATGGCGCGAACCCCGGTTTCTGACACTTTGTTTTCTTGCAAAAAGCGTTGGTCCTGCAGTATATTGGCATTGATGGCCCTAAGCTTATAGTCGGTTTCGTAAACAGAAAGTTCGGTGGTAAAATTGGGTTTCCACTGTCTGGAGTAATAAAAACCACCTGCGATACTGCTTTGGTCCAGGCGACTTTCCTTTATTTCTTCGCTCCCATCAAAGATGGCATTCTCGTCAAAGGCGACCTCATTGGCCGTGTAAATAAAATTCAGCCGTACAAAATCCTTGTCACTGGGCCGATAGAGCAGTCTAAGCGAAGTATCATAAAAATCGAAACCAACATTGGAATTTGTAACGGATTCCACATTGCTGTCAATCTCAGTGTTACGTGTTATCCTATTGAAATATTCCGAATATGTCGGAGTTTCAAAAAAGTCGCTTATTGCCTTTCTGGCCGCAACTTGAATGGATGCATTTTTCCCCAAAGGTGCATCCACAAATCCATTTATGTCTATAAGGTTGATACCAATGCTGCTATTAAAGTTAGGGTTGATATTTTTGTCGGTGGACATGGCAATGGTGCCCGAAACCCCATCCGTAAATGCCGTTGAAGTACCATTTTTTTGCAAGGTCACTTTTTGGGTTATCTGCGGATTGTACATGGAAATCAACCCAAAAAAATGGCCGGATTGGTACATTTTAATGCCGTCCCAGAGTATAAGGTTCTGGTCATTGCTTCCACCACGTATATTGATGTTGGAAACGGTCTCATCAATGCTCTGAATACCAGGAAGGGCCTGTACCGATTGTAAAACATCTTCTTCCACCAGCCCTGGGAGTATCGAAAAACGGTCAAAATCCAAAAGAAAGGCTCCGTTATCCAGTTTATCCAATCCTCTAATTAAATAATCGGACAATACAATTTCCGGTAACAACTGTTGCTCGGGAACCAAGTGAATGGTCCCACAATCCCCAGTTTTAAAAAACCGATATTCCCGTCTAACGGTCTTATGCCCAAAATGTCTGATCAAGATCAAATCCGATGCGTTCGCCACAGGAAGTTCAAAATAGCCATTTTCGTCGGACACCGTGCCACCTTTAGAGGACTGTAAAGTGACATAGGGCAAAGGTTCCCCGCTATCTTTGTCACGGATAAACCCGCAAAGCCGTAATGGTTTTGCTTTTATGGTGATTACCTGATTGGAAATAAAATCGAAATCAAGACCTGTTCGGTTTTTTAAAAATTCGATTACACCCTGAAGGCCAAGTTCAGTATCTGGTTTGGCTATTTTTATGTTCTCGATAAGTTCTGAAGCATAGTTGAACCGGACTTGATAGCGCTTTTGGAGTTCTGCTAGGACATTCAACAAGGGCTCCTCTGTTTCGGTCTGCTGACCAAAGAAAGGGATACTGAAAAGTATTGTCGATATATGGAAAAGAAGAATTAGTCTATTTTTCACGAGGCTTTACCCTAACTTTATCGGTTGCTATAAATTCATAGTCCAAGTTTAAGGGTTCAGTTATCGATTTTAGGGCATTTTCCAAATTATCATGTACAAATCCACCAGAGAAAAGTTGTTTGGTGTTTACATTTTCCAGAGCCACTCCCACTTTGTACTGCCTTTCCAGTTCGGCGAAAACCTCAGAAACTTCAACTCTTTGAAAATTACTGATATTTTTGGTCCATTGGGCAACAGAAAAGGTGTTTTTTCCTTTGGAGATACTTCCATTAAAAAATCTAAGGTTATCCCCCTCGAGCAAGGTGGCCTCATGTGCTCCAGCAACAACCTGTACCTTGCCTTCAAAGCATCTTACCTCAAACAAGTTTTTCCTTTGCTTTACATTGAACTCGGTTCCCAAAACAGTTACGGTTCCCGATGTGGTCACTACATTAAACTTGGAGCCTTTGGCCACATCAAAAAATGCCTCTCCTTCCAAAGTTATTTCCCTTTTTTGATTCCATTTCTTCTCGTTATAGGCAATTTCTGATAAAGCATTTACATGTATCGTGGAAGCATCAGGGAGTGTAACTGTTACTTTTTCGCCAATGTGGGTTTCAACGGTTGTCAGGTTTTCATAAATGAAAAGGTAATACATTGAGAATCCCACCACAAAAATGCTGGCTATCCTCATTAACGGCCTTATCCAGCGGATTTTGGCATCTTGTGGTTTAGCCAACTCCAAATGTTTTTTGAACTGTTGGTAGCCGTCCATCTTGGAAAACCTCGATGCCTTAAAGGCAGAAGCATTCTCCACGATACCCTTTAAATAAGGGGCGTCGTCCATGGCTTCAAAAGCTTTGGACTCTTCCGTAGAAAGCTCATCAGCCAACCATTTTTCGATCAAGTAGTCCTTGTCCATAAAACATGCATTTTATTATATAACAACCAAAATCCTATTTTTCCTGATTATTTTATTCTAAATCCTTCCAATTCTTTTTTTAAAGTATTGAAAGCGGCATAAATTCTGTACTCTACCACCTTTCTGGTCACGCCCAACATTTGTGCGATTTCCTCATGTCGTTTTCCTTCCACCTTGTTCAACAAAAATGCAGTCCGCTGCTCCTCGGTCAATTTTGATAGCACTTCCTGATACTTTTTAAAGTACTCTTCCTGCTCCAAAATAAAATCGGGAGATTCATTGGTATGCTGTTTGGGTTTTGTGGACTGATATCTTAAAACAACTTTTTGATGTTTGATGTCGTTGAGCATCAAATTGTTCGCAACGGTGAACAAAAAGGATTTGGCTTTGTCCACTGTCACCTTTTTGCAGTTTTCCCAAAGTTTTATGAAAGCTTCCTGGGTCTTATCGTTGGGATTGAGCTGTTCACCATATTTATAATAGAGGTAATCGTGAAGGTTGCCCGATAGCCTTTCATAAAGACTGGAAAACACGGTTTCTTCACAAATATCTTTATGTAGTTCCTTTTTCAAATGGGTAGGTTTGGTTTATTCCAAATGTATAAAATCTATTTTTTTCATTTTTTTTCGGGAATTTTTAAATCAAGGTTGTTCTATACATAAATACTTGTCATCAAAAACTTAAACGCTATGAATGAAATTTGGAAAAGATTGATGCTCCTTGGCCTATTGGCCCTGTTCCTATTGGTCGCTTCATGTCGGGAAGAAGAATCGGTTTTGATCGAAGGACCCCAGGAAGATACCCTTAAATCGAATTCAACTGTTGCAGGCCTTTTGCAAAATACGGCCACAAAAGATGGCTCTCATGACAACATAATAGACAATGCCAGCTGTATCAGTGTCCAATTCCCGGTAACCGTAACGGCCAATGGCATTGAGATTATTGTTGATTCCGATGCGGATCTTGATGATATAGAGGATGTTTTTGATGAATTTGATGATGACGACGATATCTTGGAAATCGCTTTCCCCATCACCATAACCCTGGCCGATTTTTCTGAGGTTGTCATCGCAAATGCAGATGAATTTGAAAGCTTTGTGGACGATTGTGTCGGAGAGAACGAATTTGATGACGATATCGAGTGTGCCGACATTAAATATCCGGTTACGGCCTCTGTTTTTAATTCCAGTAACGAAATCATCGATACCATTACCATTTCCAACGATGAAACCCTTTATAAATTTATAGATGACTTGGATGAGGATGACGTTGTAAGTGTCAATTTCCCCATTACCGTTATTTTGTTTGACGGGACAGAGGTACAAGCTTTAGATTTGGATGCACTTGAAAATATCTTGGAAGATGCCAGGGATGATTGCGATGAGGATGATGACAATGATTTTAACGATGATGACTGTGATAATTGTACCACAAACCAACTTTCAGATGCTTTGACAGGCTGTTCTGATTGGAACGTTGACAAGTTGGAGCGCAACGACCAGGATTTGGAGGACCAATACACGGCATATGTCTTCAACTTTATGACAGATGGAACATTGAGTGCCGTATCCAATACCGATTCGTTTGCGGGAACATGGGAGGCCAGCGGGTCGGGGAATACCATTGCGGTGATCATAAATATTCCCAACCTATCCGATTTCAATGCCACTTGGAACTTGCACGAAATAAAACAAGGTGATGTTGATTTTAGATTGGGAGATGATCGTTTGAGGTTCAGGAGTGATTGTACTTCCAATGGTGGGGGCACCGGAGGTATTGATGATACGGCACTTGTTCAGGCACTGACCAATGGCGACTGGTATGTGACCAACTATTTTGACGATGTGGATGAAACTGCACTTTTTGATGGGATGGTCTTCAATTTTTCTTCCGATGGGTCGGCGACTGCTGATGATTCTGGAGCTATAACCAATGGAACCTGGTCTACGGGTTCGGGTGACGAGACGGAACTTGAACTCAACCTGAACTTCGGTACGGATGCTCCGTTCGATGAACTGTTGGAAGATTGGGATGTTTTGGAAGCTACGGATGACATCATTCGATTAAAAGATATCAGTGGAGGAGATGGTACTACGGACTTTCTCACTTTTGAGCGAAACGCATCAAGCAATGGCAATGGTGGAGTGGATTTGGCGGCCGTGATTGTGGACGGCATCTGGATCGTCTCAACCTATCTTGATGATGGTGTTGATGAGACCAACAACTTCAATGCTTACACTTTTAATTTTAGTACCGATGGTTCAGTAACCGCAGATAACGGTAGTGCGACCAACGGTACTTGGTCCGCTGAAAATGGCGAGAACAAATTTGTGTTGGACTTTGGTGTCGTATCTCCTTTGGATGAGTTCAACGATGATTGGGACGTAATCTCAGTTACCGATACCCAATTGGAACTACGTGATGTGAGTGGTGGCAGTGGTGCTACGGACACCTTGATTTTTTCAAAACAATAAACCCAAAATAGAATACTATGAAAAAGTACATTTTAAATCTTGGAATTTTAATGCTTGCCCTATGGGCAACCTCCTGCACAACAGATGGCGAAAACGATGAAGCGGCCAATCTGGCGCAATTACAGGCTGATGTGGAGGAAATTACCAATACGGCAACTTCCGACACTTGGTCGGTGACAAACTTTGTTGATTCAGGAAAAAATGAGACCGCAAACTTTGATGGATATGGTTTTAGCTTTAATATCGATGGAAGTCTGGTGGCCGAAAATGGAAATACCACGGTAACGGGAACTTGGTCCGTGACCATTGATGATGACTCCAGCGACGATTCCGATGACGATAGCTCAAATAATAATATTGAAGACGATTGTAATGGTTGTACGGTGGAACAACTTGTAGGAGTTTTATCGGGATGTTCCGATTGGTTTGTTGAAAAACTCGAAAGAGGAAGCAACAATGACCTAGAAGACAATTTTGTAGGCTATGATTTCAACTTTTCGTCGGATGGTGCCGTAACTGTCACAACGGGCTCGGATAGCTATTCAGGTACTTGGGAAGCTTCGGGCAGCGGAAACAACATTCAAGTGGTCTTGAGCATAGCCGACCTGACCGACATACCCGATACATGGACCCTCCATGAAATTGAACTGTACAATGGTGAATCGAATGTAGACCTAAGAATCAATGGTGAAGACCGGTTACGTTTTAGAAATGGCTGTACCCTTGGTAATTTCAATGAGGGACAGACCACAGGTGAGATTGATTTTAATATTTTCTTCGCCTCCCCGGCCGATTTTGCCGAGCTTTCCGAAGACTGGAACATTGTTTCCTTTTCGGCGAATAAGATTGAGCTGATCCATGAAAGTGGTGGTGATGGCGATACGGACCTATTGACTTTTGAAAAATAAGTGCCCCAATTCTTAATTGGCAAATCCAGCCGTTAAAAAATGGAATGAGGTTTCCCCTGCTATGGAGAAGAAGGTTGGTTGCCGCCCCAAACTATTACTTGGGGCGGTTTTTTTATATTTAAGGTCAAATGCACCTCCGCATGGAAGATTTATCCAAATTTGAATCCCTCTTTGAAAAAATGGCCCAGGTGGGCATAGTTCAAAATATAACCAAGGGAACCGAAGTTCTAAGGGAAGGGCAATTTGTAAAGGTCGTTCCCTTTGTGAAAAAAGGATTGATTAAGGTTTTTACGCGCTATGAGGACAGGGAACTGTTGCTCTATTATATACAGCCCAACCAAAGTTGCATTATGTCTTTTTCGGCAAGTATCAATAATGAGCCCAGCCAAGTATATGCCATAACCGAAGAAGA
Source organism: Flagellimonas sp. S3867 (assembly GCF_014698935.1). Lineage (GTDB taxonomy): Bacteria > Bacteroidota > Bacteroidia > Flavobacteriales > Flavobacteriaceae > Flagellimonas. Next base: position 69,208 of record NZ_JACVMN010000002.1, on the reverse strand, counting down.
TACCGAGGCCATCCTTGTGCCCGTGGATAAATTGGATGCTATGACCAAGGAAAACCCTAAGATCAACAGCTTTTTCTTTCAGCAATATAAAGGTCGATATGCAGAACTGTTGGACACTATCCACCATGTATTGTTTGACAGGATGGACAAACGGGTATATAGCCATTTAAGGGACAAGGTCCTGCTCAAAAAGGAAAATCCTTTGCAAATATCCCATCAACAACTCGCAAATGAAGTCGGCACTGTTAGGGAAGTAGTAAGCCGTGTACTGAAAAAACTGGAGGGAGAGGGCATGATTGAGCAAATTGGAAATAAAATACAGGTACTTCGGTTGTGACCAAAGTCACTGCACAGATCCACATGCTTCATTAGCTTTGATAAAAGTAAAAATGGGCAAAAAACTGCTAAAACTTTTGTTGATCTGCATTATTTGCATATCGGTCATCACAGCTATCATATTGCTCGTTGAATATTTGTCTAACTAAATTTTTATGAAATGAAAAAAAATATGGGATCTGCGGACCGAATCATCCGTTTTGTTGTTGCAGCTATAATTGCCATACTGTATTTTACAGGAACCATCAGTGGTACTTTGGGAATTGTACTGCTGGTTTTGGGCGGAGTCTTTGTGCTTACCAGCTTTATTAGCTTCTGCCCGCTCTACGCCCCCTTTGGTATAAGTACCTGTCCAACAAAAAAAGAGTAAAACAGCTATCTAAACACTAAGCTAAGAGCGGTTAGCGCCGCTCTTTTTTAGTTTCCAATTTATTGGTTATAAAGTAGTTGAAAATTACTTCTATTTTTTTCAGGAAAAATAGGGCTTAGATTGTTTTATAATAAAAGTTTCAAATCTTACGTATTAACCAAATTCAATTGTTATGAAGTATTCCATTTTATTTTTTAGTACAATGACCTTGTTTATGGGAAGTTGTTCCAGTGATGAAATTGACGATAGTCGAATTCGCCTTAAAGTTGCGGTATCCAATGCAGGGGGCACCACGTCAAAATCAGTCTCTTTTACGGGAAAGAACAACGAAAATGTCATTTTTACCGATTTCCGTATTTCAATCAGGGATGTGGTTTTTAAAAATGATGACGACTCAAACAGTAGCTTAGATACCGACGAAATTCAGTTTAGGGGTCCCTACCAAATAGACCTTTTGAACGGTAGTGATGCAATTACACAAACTATTGGCGATGTTATTGTACCCGATGGAACATACAAGGAACTTCGCTTTAAATTCCATAAAGATGAAGGCCTTCCAACTACCGATAATCTTTACGATAGGTCTATTTATATTGAAGGTACAATCAATGACATTCCTTTTATTTTCTGGCACGATACCAGCGAAAATCTGGATGTAGGAAGAAGCACGGGAGTTCAAGTGTCTGGGGGAGTCATCAATTTTACCGTTGATTTCAACATGGATCAATTTTTAAACTCCCTAAAACAAATCGACTTGAGCCTTGCCTTAGATGGTAATGAAAATGGCACCATAGAAATATTCCCAAACGATCAAGATGGCAATCAAGAAATCGCTAAAGATTTAAAGGACAACATCAAGGAAACAGCGGACTTGATCAATCAGTAGTTAACAACACATCTTTATTCTGTATCGAAAGCACCGCTTCAAGTGGTGCTTTTTTTCTAACAACTCATATAATTTTTTAAGTCAAAAGAAAAGTTTAAAGTTCTAAAACCCCATAGGCTTAAGCCAAGAATTCATAGATTAACAAGGGTGTTTAGTATCAAAACAATTTGAATAGGCTCATTTGAAATGGATAATTAAAAAAATGTCAATTGTTGTACCTATGTTGTACCTGAGTCAATTTTAGACATTAAAAAAGGGCTTCAATCTCTTGAAACCCTTGTCTTTTCTAGTAGCGGGAACAGGACTCGAACCTGTGACCTTCGGGTTATGAGCCCGACGAGCTACCTACTGCTCTATCCCGCGATGTGGACGGCAAATATACAACCGTTTTTGGTTTATTTCCAAATTTAGTGAGACTTTGATTTGAAAAACGGAAAGAATTCAAATCAAATAGCTGAACTAATACTGAGCCTGACGAAGTATCTTTTTTAAGTTTTGTTTGGATTTCCCCGCTTTTATTTGAAAATGAATTGAAATGCATATCCTTTAGTAAAATTTTAATCGAAATAACTACCTTCGAAACCATGGAAATAATCAATGACTTTTTATCCGGAATGTTACCCTATACCGAATGGGCAATGCTCATTTTTTTAATTGGCGGCGGTTTGTTCCTTGTTTTTCAATCCAAATTTTTACCATATCGTTACTTTGGTCATGCCATCGCTATTACAGCTGGAAAGTATGATAAAGAAGACGCGAAAGGAGACGTAAGTCATTTACAGGCACTATCGGCAGCAGTAGCTGCAACTGTAGGTCTTGGAAACATTTCGGGAGTAGCTATTGCTATATATATGGGTGGTCCAGGTGTTGTTTTCTGGATTTGGGTCACCGCACTGATTGGAATGTGCATCAAATTCTATTCTTGTAGCCTTTCCATAATGTTCCGGGGAACTGATTCTGAAGGAAAATTGCAAGGTGGTCCCATGTTCTACATTACCCAGGGTATTGGCAGAAAAGCGAAGCCACTGGCCACTTTTTTCTGTATCGCAGGGCTTTTTGGTTTTCTCGGGGTATTTACAGCCAACCAGTTTACGCAGACCTTCATGAATGTGGTAAAACCAGACGAAAGTTTGGCCATGTTAGGAGATTTTAATTGGAAATTGATTGTTGGGATATCTCTTGCCATTATTACCTCGTTTGTCATTTTTGGGGGACTCAAAAAAATTGCAAAAGTAGCTTCTGCAATAGTGCCGTTTATGGTATTGGTATACTTTGTTGCCGTTTTGGTAGTCATGGTGAACAATGCTACTGAGGTTCTTCCCTCCTTAAAACTTATTGTGATGGAAGCTTTCAATTTTGATACCATGGTCAAGGGAGGTTTTTGGGGATTGGTGATATTAGGCGTACGTCGTGCTATGTTTTCCAATGAAGCAGGATTGGGTAGCGCGCCCATGTACCATGGTCAATCCAAAACCGATGAGCCTGTACAAGAAGGTTTGGTGGCCATGTTAGGCCCTTTTATAGATACTATTATTGTATGTACATTGACTGCAATAGTGATTATTTTAAGCGGGGCGTATTTGGAAGCTGAAAGTAATGGGATATTGATGACTTTGATTGCCTTTAAAAAATCCTTGTTTGGGTATGGGGATGTGCTGCTCATGATCATTGTTTCTGCCTTTGCTTTGTCAACTCTGTTCACCTATTCATACTACGGGGTAAAATGCCTCTCGTTTTTGACCAATGCCAAAATTGGGAAATACTACAATTGGTATTTTGTGGCGACCATTGTTTTTGCAGCGGTAGCTTCTGTGGATTTGGTTATTAACCTGATAGATTTGGCCTACGCGTTAATGGTTATTCCAAATATGATAGCGGTGCTATATCTGTCTCCCAAAGTGAATTTGGCAGCAAAAAAATATTTTTCAAAAATTAAGCATGAAAAAGCATAAAGCAGGTTTTGTAAATATAATCGGCAACCCCAACGTGGGTAAATCTACCTTGATGAATGCTTTTGTGGGTGAGAAACTTTCCATTATTACCTCAAAAGCACAGACTACACGCCATCGAATCTTGGGAATTGTGAACGGGGATGATTTTCAGGCGATTCTTTCCGACACTCCGGGAATTATTAAGCCTGCGTACGAGTTGCAATCTTCGATGATGGATTTTGTAAAATCGGCCTTTGAGGATGCCGATGTGTTACTTTATATGGTGGAGATTGGAGAAAAAGCGTTAAAAGATGAAGCCTTCTTCCAAAAGATTCAAAGCAGCAATATTCCAGTGTTGTTGCTCATCAACAAAATAGATACTTCCGAACAGCAAGTGTTGGAAGAGCAAATACAACATTGGCAAAGCTTACTTCCCAAAGCCGAAATCCATCCCATTTCAGCATTGGAAAACTTTAATGTAAAAGAAGTCTTTGAGCGGATTATTGAACTCCTACCAGAAGCACCGCCCTATTACCCAAAAGACCAACTTACGGACAAGCCGGAGCGATTTTTTGTGAACGAGACTATCCGTGAGAAAATATTGATGCACTACAAAAAGGAGATTCCATATGCGGTAGAAGTGGAAACTGAAGAGTTTATCGAAGATGAGGATATCATCCGCATTCGTTCCGTAATTATGGTAGAACGTGATACCCAAAAAGGAATCATAATCGGTCATAAGGGTAGTGCGCTAAAAAGGGTTGGCGTGGAATCTCGCAAGGATTTGGAAAAATTCTTTGACAAACAGGTGCATATCGAGCTCTATGTAAAGGTGAATAAAAATTGGCGCAGTAATTCCCGACAACTAAGACGGTTTGGGTACAATAATTAAATTTCGCGGGTCTTTTGAGGGTAAGTGTTGAAGGGTGAAGGGTAAATGGTTAAGGGTTTAATTTTACTCCTTGTTCAAATCCAAAATCAACTCTCTTATATAATCTTTAAGTTGATTCATCTGCGGTTGCCCTTTGGACTTTCCCATCCTTCCAAAAGCATATAACACAAACCAAATCACGACCAGAAAAACCATTCCCGCAATCCATAATTTAATATCCTTACCCAACAAATAATTGGAATACGCGAAAGCTCCAAGAATTAAGAAAAGCGTACCAACTCCGAAATGTAGAAACATAAAAAACGTCCACAGTGTGGGGTTGGGTCCAAACACGCCATGAATCTTACTTACTCCCTTTTCAAATGATGTAAGCTCCAAATGTAATTGGGGCGTCCAGAACGTAGTATCTTTCTTTTTAAACTTGATATATATATGCTCATCCAAGCGTTTTACCAAAAAAGGCTCCTTGGAACATTCGTCAAAAACCAGTTTTAATTGTTCCAGTTCTGTGTTAAGGGACAGCTCAAAACGAGGCCGTAATACAATTTCATTGGTTAGGTCACTCATAAGTAGTTGACATTGATTGAAAAAGGTATCATTTTTTCTACATAAATAATGGTACTTTTGCCAAAATTTGATGCAGATGGGCGCTATTGTTGCCATTGTGGGGAGGCCTAATGTTGGGAAATCCACTTTTTTTAACCGATTGATACAACGCCGCGAAGCTATTGTAGATGCCGTGAGCGGAGTTACACGCGACCGCCATTACGGCAAGAGTGATTGGAATGGAAAGGAATTCTCATTGATCGATACCGGTGGATATGTTGTTGGTAGTGACGACATCTTTGAACAGGAAATCGATAAACAAGTAGAACTGGCCATAGATGAGGCGGATGCCATCATTTTTATGGTCGATGTAGAATCTGGTGTCACCGGAATGGATGAAGACGTTTCCAGATTGCTTCGTAAAGTTGACAAACCCGTGTTTTTGGCTGTAAACAAGGTTGATAATGCACAACGTGATGCGGATGCCGTGGAATTTTATGCTTTGGGGCTGGGAGAGTATTATACCCTATCGAGCATTAATGGCAGTGGAACCGGAGAGCTTTTGGATGCTTTGGTTGAGGTACTTCCCGATATTGAGGAGGAGGAAAGTGAATTACCTCGATTTGCTGTGGTAGGAAGGCCCAATGCCGGAAAATCATCATTTATTAATGCGCTTATTGGTGAAGACCGTTATATTGTAACCGATATTGCAGGGACTACTAGAGATAGTATTGATACCAAATACAACAGATTTGGATTCGAGTTTAATTTGGTGGATACGGCAGGAATACGGAGAAAAGCTAAGGTAAAGGAAGACCTGGAGTTTTATTCGGTGATGCGTTCCGTTAGGGCCATTGAACATTGTGATGTTTGTATTTTACTTTTAGATGCCACTCGTGGATTTGATGGACAGGTGCAGAATATTTTCTGGTTGGCACAGCGAAACAATAAGGGAATCGTTATTTTGGTAAATAAGTGGGATTTGGTTGAAAAAGAGACCAACTCCGTAAAAGAATTTACCCAAAAAATTAAAAAAATCATCGAGCCTTTTGATGATGTCCCCATCCTTTTTATTTCCGTATTGAATAAGCAGCGAATTTTTAAGGCTATCGAAACCGCTGTTGATGTTTATAAAAACCGTTCGAAAAAGATTGTCACCCGCAAACTGAACGATATTATGCTGCCCATTATTGAGCATACACCTCCCCCTGCTTACAAAGGAAAATATGTAAAGATCAAGTTCTGTACACAATTACCATCTCACTATCCGCAATTTGCCTTTTTCTGTAATCTGCCGCAATATGTGAGAGAGCCATACAAACGTTTTTTGGAGAACAAGCTTAGAGAAAACTTCGATTTTACCGGTGTGCCAATCACCATTTTTATGCGAAAAAAGTAAAGATTTAATTTTCGGTAGCCATTTGTATATTCAGATTCTGTTGAATTCTATTGCCTTCATCATCAACCGCGGTTAATTTGTAGTTGCGAAGTTGTGTTTCAATAATCAATTCGTGAAAGTTGGAGGTTGACCCAATATAAGTTTCGTCCAAATACCAATGTACTGTGCTTTCCGGTTGTTGGTGAGCCAGTTTAAATATGATTTCTTTAGAAGTTTTGCCCAAGTCCCGTGGCAAAAGAATTTCTTCATTCTTTTTGGGATAGATAAACTCCATCAATTGCTTTTCTTCGGCATGGCACCCTTCCAAAAAAGAGGGCAGACTCTTATAATTGGGGTGGGAATTGGCATAATAATATTCAACCACCGTAGGTAAGCTGAACCAATTTTTCTGTACCATATTTTCCAGAGGATAACAATCCGAATTTACTCTGAATTCCCCCTCTTTGTCCAAAAACATTTGATGATGATAGGGGCATTGTTTACTTCTAGTTCCTTTTATTGGTAACAGCTCTTTCTGAATGATATCACAAAATGTTGAGGCTATAAATCCACTTTCCTTACAAACTTCCAGTTCAATTAGGTCATCAAAAGGTTCCTGAAACCATCCACTTCGTGGCAATGCGTCCAAAACATCAAAAAGCAGTGGTGCCGCGGCTGTAATTCCAGTGAGTCCAGGTCTGCCTTCACCATCTGCATTACCAACCCAGATTCCAATGGCATATTTTGGTGTAACCCCAACCGCCCAGGCATCCTTAAACCCAAAACTGGTTCCCGTTTTCCATGCAATGGCTTGTGACGAGTCAAAAAACTGCCAGTTTTCATCTCCTTCGGGACGATTCACTTCTTGCAACGATTTAAAGGTGTGGTACAATGACCCTGCATTCAAAATTGGAGGTTCGAACTGTTCAGTGCCAAAATCGGATTCTCCCTGTTGAAAATAAGTTGGCTCTGCAAATTCGTCGGTACGATAAGTGCTCGAATTGGATAAGAAAAAATTTAAGGTAGAAGCTGCCGAAGCATAAGTTTTGGTAATATCCCACAAAGAACCTTCTGCACCACCTAAAATAAGAGGAAGGCCATAGTGACTGGCGGGCCTATCCAAAGACCGCAGATTCATTTTATGTAGCTTGTTGTAGAATTTTTGCAGCCCATATTGTCTAAGCAGTCGAACTGCGGGTACATTTAATGAACGTGAAAGTGCCCTGCTCGCAGGTACTGCTCCAGCGTATTTTTTGTTGAAGTTTTTAGGATTGTAGCCATTGATTACGGTTGGAATATCCTTTACCAAACTATTGGGCAGCAACTGACCTTCGTGCAACAGGGAGGCAAACAAAAAAGGTTTTAAAGTGCTTCCGGTACTTCTTTTTTTGGTGATGATGTCCACATAATTTCCATGCGCTTTGGTAGTAGGGGAATTGCCAACATAACTCAGCACTTTTCTGGTTTCGACATCCAAAACCAAAATGGAAAGGTTATAGATTTCATTGGTTTTCAGTTGATTGTAATGACGTTCCGCCAGAATATTTACCTGATTTTGTAAATGCCTATCAATGGAAGTCTTTATGCGCTCCCCAGGATGTTCTTTTTTTATTCGCTCCGTGAGATGAGGAGCAATATTGGGCAAGGAACGTGGTTTTTGTGGCAATGGCTCTAAAATGGCAAGTTCGTAGGTGGTTTGATCAATATGTTTTTTATCCAATAATTTTTTCAGCAATCGATTACGCTTTGCAAGTAAGATTTGTTCATTCCTACCTGGAAAAATCAATGAGGGGGCATTGGGCAATACCGCCAAGGTTGCGGATTGCCCCCAGCTCAATTCTTGCGCAGGAATGCCAAAATAACGCCAAGAAGCCGTTTCCAACCCCACCACATTACCACCGTAAGGGGTATGCGTAGCGTATAGTTTGAGAATGTCATCCTTGGAATGTCTAAATTCCAAACGGGTAGCCAAAAAAAGCTCAATGCACTTTTCAAAATAGGTGCGAGACTTGTTTTTTCTGCTCAACCTGATTACCTGTTGGGTTATGGTGCTTCCTCCCCTTCGGGTGTCCTTGGTCAAGTTGTGTTTTATAGCATTGAAAATAGAAATGGGATTAAATCCAGGATGTTTATAAAAATATTCATCTTCAAACAACAGCACACTTTGTTTGAAACGCTCTGGTATAGAATCCATCTTCGGAAAACGCCATTGCCCGTCATCAGCAATTCGGGCGCCAATCAATATTCCATCTGAACTGGTGACCACGGTTGAGGTGGGTTCCTCAAACAAAACCTTGGGCAAACAGAAGAGCCAAATCAAGAAGAAAAGTAAGAGCAGGCTTAATTTAAATTTATGCTTCTTCCACATGACTTTGTGTTGGGGTCTGTGTCATCCTGAGCTTGTCGAAGGGTGAGACCCAATTGGTTTTGTATCCCGATTGGCCCAACAACAACACTTCGACAGGCTCAGTGTGACATTTTATTGCACTATGGAAATCCATTTTCCTTTGTTTCGAGCGTGGTAATTATTATCGTACATGGCTTCAACCTGTGACCCCGGTAGATAATACTCACCCAAGAAAGAAGCATTCAGCTTTACAATGAAGGTTTTGGACTTTTTGCCCGCTAGATCAAAATAGAAATGGGTTCGTTCGTCACGCACATCAATGTATTCAGCTTTGCTGGAATTGGAGTCCGATGTTCCTGCATAAGATGTATTCACAATTTCCCACCCGCTGGGCACAATCTGTGTCAGTGCCAAGTTATCAATATAATCGTTGGAACTATTGAAAACGGTCAATTTTGCCTGTAACTCTGTTCCCTGACGTAATTGTGCAACATCGATATGGTTTCCAAGGGCATCAAGATAGTCTACGGAAAGCCTTAGATTTTGAGCTTGGGCCAATTCTTGACCCACAGGAAGCTTGCCGCTTTGCACCAGAGTGGCATAAATGGTATTGTTTTGATTGTTCTTGACCTGAATCTCCTCTCTTGCTTCTGAAATAACAAGATTGCGCTGTGCGATGGCCCTATCTGTTTTTACAACAACTTCTTTTCCATTATTGGTAAAAGTAAGGTCAAGGGATTTGCCTCCATTTTTCCCCACCATTTTGGCCATTGCCAATAGGGCATATGATGTTTCCTGGGTGCTGTACCATCGTTGGGAAGAAAGGTTCTTCGCCAATGAAACAGCCAAATCACGTTGTTGGGAATCACCAAGAATGACCATGGTCTCCAAAGCCATAGCCCGATTTCTGAACACAGAACCATAGGTTCTATAATTATAGGAATTGGGTTCAAAGTCAATGTTGGCAATTTGAACCAGCTCTTTTGCCACTTCTTTTTTGCCGACCAATGCATAGGCTGCTGCCAATCGCCATTTAGCTTCATTGCTAAGGTTTTTTGCCTCTCGGAGGCGGTTCATGGCCGCCAGCTCTGGTTGTTGGGCCAAGGCCAAGGTATACAAACGGTACGCTTGAGCCATATCGTCATTATACCGGCTTTGTTGATTGCTCCATTGCCGGGCTGTGTTTTTCTGATAGCGTAACCAATTGCTTAAAAAAGTCAAAGGCAGTTGATATCCTTTTTGTTTGGCTTCCAACATAAAATGACCGGCGTAGGAGGTGCCCCAATCATCTGCCCCACTATTACCTGGCCAGTAACTTAATCCTCCACTGGAAGTTTGGAAATTGTTGAGCCTTTTAATCGCAGCTTTGATGTTTTTCTCCACCTCTTTTTTCTTATCGAAAGTAATATCGAGCACATCATCCAAAAACAATTGTGGAAATGCCGCTGAGGTAGTTTGCTCAACACAACCATGCGGATATCTCAAGAGATACTCCATCCGTTTGGAGAAATCCATAGGAGGGAGCGTTGAAAACTCAATTGTTGCTGAGTTGGTGCCAGAAGTTCCAAAAGGTTCCAACAACACGGATTCGGATTGATTGGCATCTAAAGTGTATAAAGTACTTTTGGTGGTAACCGGATTTGGATTTTCTACATCTATTTCAATTGCATTGCTGGCATTTTCCCCTGCACCCGAAGCAGTAACTTTTATGGTTTGAAAGGACTTGGTTGGATTAACCTTGAAATCAAAATTCACGATTTGCTCACCCACAGCATCAAAAGTGATGTTTTTGGAGATTGCACCCAATGGTTCCAACGCTTTGCCCGCATCAATAGAAACCTTTACGTTTTTCACCTTTTTTTCCATGGCAAATACGGTAACTGGAATTGTCACCTTTTCCCCAGGAGACAATTTTCTGGGCAAAGAGGTCAAAACCATTAATGGTTTCCGAACAGGGGTAGTTTTTTCTGTATTGCCATAGGCATTGTTTTGGTTTCCGGCAATCAACATGGTGCGAACCGAGCCGACATAATTGGGCATGTTTATGGTGTGTGATACTTTTTCGCCGGCCTTCAAATGAAATGGCCCAAGATAGCTGACAACAGGTTTGAAACGTTGTGCTTTTCTATTTTTGGCGCCTTCTCCAATGCCTCCGCCTCCGATTTCATAAATATTATCGACACTAATGGAATAGGCTCCCATAACATCATCAAAAATGTCAAAGGTTTTTACGCCTAAAGCTTGTCTTGCATAAAATGCACCATGAATATCCGGGGTTTTGAATCGAGTAAGGTCCAATAAACCTTCATCAACTACCGCTAGGGAGTAGGTCATGGGTTTGTTACTGGTTTCAGATACGCTTACTTTAAATGAGGTTTCCGGCTGCAACACATCCGGCATTTGAAGTTCTGGGTTTAGATGTGTAGCTGGATTTTCAACTAATAAGGGCACCACGCCATATAAGCGGATAGGAAGGTCGTTGGCGACCTGACCATGGGGTTGCAATAAAGAAATGTTGATGTAGGCATTCGGTGCCATCTCTGCTGAAATAGGAATTGTTGCTTTGGTTTCTTTAGCCGAAGTTTCAATCCATTGTTGGGATAAGACTTCAGAACCATTTTCAATGCTCAACAAGGCTCTGCCACCTCTGTCTGAAGGAAAAGTGACCACGGCCTCTTCACCCAAAGAATATTTTTCTTTGTCAGCCGAGAAAACCAAGATTTTTGAACTTTCGGAATCCCCTGAAGCAGGTCTTCTCCACCAATTTCTATAAAAATATGCAGTGCGTCCAGTGGCATGACCTGAAACTTCATCAATTACCCGAATTAGAAAACGGCCGCCGTCATCATCTGGAATGTTCACTTTAAAGCTTCCTTTTCCGTTGTTTGCTGTAGTGACGGACATTTCTTTATAAGGTCTGTGAACCGTAGCATTTTCATAGCGGGAAAGATTATCTCGGCCTCGGTTCCACCACCAACGCCATTCAATCTTAAAGATTTGCACTTTTAGTTTGCGATTTCCAGCTGCCTTCCCATCAGCATTTACACTTGCTACATCGAATTCGGTATTCTCATCGGTTAAAAATGAACCATATCTACGCGCTTTTGGGGAACGAAGCCCCACAAAATGACTAAAGGGAGCTAGTTTTTTGGAAAAAACATCGATGGAGAAATCACCCCCGCCTTCAAAAACCTTGGTAGTAAATGTGGTCTGGAGCATTCCCGGAGCATTTCCATTTACATTGATTTTTTCATTGATATTTAGAATCCCATTATCATCCAATTTGGATTGGATAAATTGATTTTCAATTGCATTGAAAGTGCGCACGGGATCTTGGAAGGTATAATCATTAAACTTTGGAAAGGCCGAAGGCGCATTTTGTATATTGGCATTGATGTCAATCTTAAGATTACGTGCAGGGGCACCGTGCAACCATTGTACTTTTGCTTGGCCAATATTGTTTTTATTTGCTTTTAGGATTTCATCTTCAAAAGAGAAATCAACCTTAAGTCGATTGGGTTTTATGGTGGCAATTTTTAAACTCTTGTTGTATTCAGCACCACCCACAATGATTTTGGTATTCCAGGTACCGGTTGAGGCTTCAGGTTTTGTGGGAATGGGGAAGTAATAAAAATCCCCTTCTTTTTTGGCATAAAGACCATCTTCAATATGCAATGAACTTTCTTTGAGCACATTTCTTTGGACAAGCTTTCCTCGGGCATCACTCACTTCCAAAGTAACGGGATGATTATTTGGAATGGGGTTGCTCTTATCGTTCAAAACAAAGGTTAAATGCACAGTGTCGCCAGGACGGTGCACACCACGTTCGGTATACATGAAACCCTGTAACCCATTTTGCAAAGTTTCGCCAGATACGTCAAACTTGCTTAGCGAAAGTGCGTTGCCATCGGCCAGCTTTGCGTAGGCGAAATTGTTGTTCTTTTCTGCAATGGCGAAGGCCACTTTTTTCTCACTATCAAATATTCCGAATCCAGAAGCATCTGTGGTAATTTCACCCAATGGCTGTTGTTGATAGTTATACAGTTTTAAAGTAGCGTTGGCCTCCGGCTTGGTGGTGAGTAAATTGGTTGCTGCAAAATGGTAGGAGCGATTGTTGCCTTTTTTCACGATCAATCCCAAATCACTTCCGAGAAGATTCGTGGTTACCAATCGGGTATCGTTGTAATAGGCAGAGTGACATGGGTTGTCCCGTTCTTCCCAATTCCAATTATAATTTCTCCAATTATAAATTTCATTGTCCCAATAGCGTTCTTCTTGGGTTTCATCATGGTTAGATAGGGCAATGTCCTCTGAAATTCCTTCGGAATCCTCAACATCTCCACAATCGTAGGTGGTGTGCTCCTTTTTAAAGCTAAACTCAACCCGATACAAAGACCCTGGATTTATTTTTATCAATTCGGAAAGGTTCAGCGCATGGGCTTTCCAGTAGCTAGTGTTTTCACCACCTTTTTCTGAAAGCGGAATCACTTTGTAAGCTACTCTTCTACCCACCGTTCTGAGATCAGAATTGTATTCTTGGGTTAGGTTATTGTTTTGGAGAAACTGTAACATATTGTTCTCAAATACTTGGATAACCCGTACTTCAACAGCGGAAAGATTTACGGTTTCAAAATAAATAGGTGTGGAGGCCGCATCTGGAAGAATGGTTCCTTTGGAAATGAGGCGCACAGCTGGTTTTAATTGCTCAAAAGACACCAATTCAGAAAATTGATTTTTCAAGGTAAAACCATATTCACTTTTGATGCCCTCAAAAACATTGACCCGTACTTCTCCCAAAATTCGGTTGGAAGGATAAACTTTCAATAGATTTCCATCAATTTCGTAGCGCAGATTTTGGGCATTTTCGATGGTGACAAGACCGTTGAGATTCTGATTTTGTTTCAGAGGTTCTGAAAAATTCAAGGTAAGTGCGGCATTGGGGGCAGAAGTTGTTTTCGCATCAACCACCACAAATTTGTTCAACCCAGGGATGGTGTATTTTTCTTCACCTTCATTGTCAATACCAAAATTATTGCCATTCCAATTGATTGTGAGTTCGCTATCTTCAGTTTTACGGGAAATACTATCAATTTTAAAACTGAAATATTGGGCGTTTTCTTCATTATTGTCCCATTTTACTGGAATTTCTTTATCACCCTGTTTTACCAAAAGGACACCATTCATTTTGGATGCGTTTAAAATGTCGGAAGCATTTAACGTGCCAGAAAGGTATTGCCAGTTTTTGCTATACGATTGCAGATTCCCCAAAGTAATTTTAAAATTTGGGGCAATGGTTTTAAAACTAAAAGTGTATTCTTTAAAGTCGCGGTCAATATCCTCAAAAAGCTTGTTAAGGGCTAAGCTCACAACATATTCGGTATCTGGGTTTAGGTATTCCGATGGCTGAAAAGTAAGCTCCCTTCCATTTTCAATGGCTAGTTTGCCTTCAATTTTTGGTGATATTTTGAGGTATTCCGATGGTAGTTCTTGTGTAAGTTCAAATTGGTTTAATTGTTGGGCAAGAACAATGGTAATGGGTGTAGAGATGCTCTGATTGCCATGGGTATGATAGCTGATATAATCCTTAAACTTGAAAAGATTGTCGGTTTCGGATTCAGGTGCTTTCTTTTTACAAGAAACTGAAAGGATAACAAGAGTTAAAAAGAGAATTCGAAGAAAACGCGACATACCAAATGGGAATTAATTATACTGTGATTTAACCACAGACAAGATAGCTTAAAAATGGATGTTGGGGCACATCGAGTTTATGAATGGCTCGTAAAGATTTACGGATGGTTTTGACATACTGGACTTAACCTTATGAAATATTTATGATTTATAGGTAGGGGCTAGCATGGAAAATTAATAAATTGAAACCATCAACAAAAAAAACTGCAACCGCCATGATACGCAATCTTCTCTTATTATTTTTTTCTGTAAGCGTTTTTTACTCAGTTAATGCTCAAGAATCGGATTATCAATTGATTGAGAAAACCCTAAATTATTATATGGAGGGAGGTTCCAATCGAGATTTTGACACCCTCAAAAAGGCCTTTCATGATACCGCTACCATGAAGTACATTACTGAGGAAGGATATAAAGAGGTAAATGCTCTTGAATTTTTCAGTGGAATGAAATCGGGTTCAAGAGTGGATAGGGTCAATCGCATAGCCGAGATTACCATTTCGGGTCATGCAGCGAATGCCAGATTGGAACTGGAATATAAAGATTTCACCTTTGTGGATTTTATGAATTTGTTAAAGATAGATGGGGAGTGGAAAATAGTAAATAAGATATTTTACAAGCGAATGGATTGATTTGTCTGCGGGTTAGTTGAACTTAAAATTAATATCACCATCCCCCGGAAGCACCTCCGCCACCGAATCCGCCTCCACCAAATCCACCTCCAAATCCACCTCCAAAGCCACCGGAGCCAAAACCTCCGCCTCCAAAACCACCTCCTGAGGAACGGGAACTACGTCCCATATTGCTGAGTATGATCATGTCCCAAATGTCCATGCCCGATTTGCGACCACCTTTGCCACCTCTATTATTACGGTTGTTTTTTCGACCTCGTGAAAGAATGATCAGAATAACGATGAATATGATAAGGGGCAATAACGATTTTAAAGAAAAACCTGGGTCGTTCCCAAAAGTGCGTTCCTCTTCAAACTCTCCTGTCAAAACCTGAAAAATGGCGTCGGCACCTTTGTCCAGCCCTCCATAATAGTCCCCTCTTTTGAATTCGGGGATTATTACAGACTCAATAATACGCTTCGACATAATATCGGTCAAGGAACCTTCAACGCCATACCCGGTATTAATGGCTATTCTACGGTCATCTCTGGCCAAAAGTACTAGTACTCCGTTGTCTTTGTTGGCTTGGCCGATCCCCCATTTTTGTCCCCATTGCGCTCCAAGATAATTGATGTTTTCTCCTTCCGTGGAGCCAATTATCGCAATAACTATTTGCGTTGAGGTACTATCGGAATATCTAATGAGTTTTTGCTCCAAAGTTTTGCTTTGGGAAGCAGGCAATAGGTTTATATAATCATAAACACTGGTCTGTTTTTGTGGTTTTTCGGGTATGGTGAATTGCCCCCAGGCCATGGAGACGCATAAAAAAGTAACAAATAGACTAACCTTTGGATATGGCATCGCTAAGCTCATTGGTGTCCGTTTGGTCCCACGGAAAGTGGGTGTTGAGTTCCGTACCAGCCATTAAAACGCCTTCTACTATACCTTTCTTAAAATCACCTTTTTTAAAGTGCGTAGCAATTATATTTTTGGTATTGTCCCAAAAACCTTTGGGAACGGCTCTGTCAATACCCGTATCGCCATAAATAACGAATTTTTTATCATCGACGGCAACATAAAGTAGGACCCCATTTTCATCTTTGGTATTGTCCATTTTTAGAAAGTGGAAAATCTGCTGCGCCCTACTAAAATGATCCATTTTAGTGGTAGCCTCAATATGCACCCTGATCTCTCCTGAAGTGTTTTTTTCAGCTTCAAGAATGGCATTGACAATCTCCTGCTCCTCTTCAGCAGTCAAAAATTCTTCTACGTGCGACATGTTTAATCGAATTCGAAATTTACATCTGGGGCATTTTCAGCACCTGGATTGGAACTGAATAACGCCAATGGATCAAAATTTGCAATACTGGCAATGATATTCGTTGGAATTTTCTCAATTTTTATATTGTATTCTCCAGCGAGATTATTGAACCGATTACGTTCTACATTGATTCTATTTTCAGTGCCCTCTAATTGTGATTGCAATTCCAAAAAGTTTTGATTCGCCTTAAGTTCTGGATAGCGTTCCACTGTTACCAAAAGCCTGGAAAGTGCAGAGGAAAGACCAGTTTGTGCTTGTTGGAACTCCGCCAACTGTTGTGGGGTTATATTATTCGCATCGATGGTGGTCGAAGTTGCCTTCGCACGTGCCTCAATCACCTCTTTTAAGGTGTTTCTTTCAAAATCGGCTGCTCCCTGCACGGTTTTTACCAGATTGCCAATCAAATCACTTCGGCGTTGATATGAGCTCTCGACGTTGGCCCATTGCTTGGTGGCTTGTCCTTTCATATCTACTAAGGTGTTGTTGGTCCTCACATACCAACCACCCAGAATAACTACCAGTACTATAAGTACAATTACGGCAAGTATACCTTTTTTCATGTTCTCGGTTTTGTGTTTATAATTATAGTTGTTCTTTGATCTTTAAAAGCTCGGCCTTTACTTTTTGTAGTTTTTGAATGACCTCAAATTTGGAAAGTGTTTTTTGCTTTTCCTCTTTCAAATGGATTTTGGCCCCTTCCAAGGTAAAGCCTCTTTCTTTTACCAAGTGATAAATAAGTTGAAGGTTTTGGATATCCTTAGGCGTGAACTTTCGGTTGCCCTTGGCATTTTTTTTAGGCTGGAGCACATCGAATTCCTTTTCCCAAAACCGAATCAATGAAGTGTTCACTCCAAAAGCCTTGGCTACTTCGCCAATACCATAATATCGTTTTTCGGGAAGGTCTATATGCATTAATCCAAGGATTGGTTCTCTTGATTGGCGAATTTGAGCATATTCTCAAACTCTTCCGCTGTCAAACTTCCGTAATAGAAGTTAATAGGGTTGATGCGTTCCTCATCTTTGAACACCTCGTAGTGCAAATGGGGAGCCTCTGACCGTCCTGTATTGCCTACAAAACCTATCAAATCCCCACGTTTTACTTTTTGACCTTTGGTCACATTGTATTTGCTTAAATGCGCATACAAGGACATATAGCCATACCCATGATCAACTCGTATATGTTTGCCATAACCGGAAGAACGGTTATCGGCACGTTTTACTGTTCCATCGCCTGTTGCGTAGATGGGCACTCCTCTTGGAGCCGTAAAGTCCATTCCCCAGTGCATTTTTCGTGCTTTGGTAAAAGGATCTGATCGCCATCCATAACCCGATGCCATTCGGGTCAAGTCCTCATTTCTGACAGGTTGAATTGCAGGAATGGAAGCCAGCAACTTTTCTTTTTCTTCAGCTAGTTTAGCAATCTCGTCCAACGATTTGGACTGAATGACCATTTGTTTTTGAATGATATCCAAGCGTTGGGTAGCGTTGGTTATAATTTGGGAGTTGTTGAAACCTTCAAGTGACTTGTATCGGTTTACCCCTCCAAAACCGGCTTTACGTTGTTCCTCAGGAATCGGATTGGCTTCAAAATATAATCGATAAATATTATTGTCCCGATCTTCAATATTGGCTAAAACCTGCTCCATTTGCTCCATTTTTTTTGTCAATATCTCAAATTGGAGCTCATAATTGCGCACCTCACGATCGAGGGAAAGTTCTTTAGGAGTGTTCAAAAGATTGGTGTTCAATAGCACAATAAGGCCAATAAGGCCAAACAAAGCAGCACCAACGATAAAAAAGAAAAGATTCCTATACTTTTTGGATTTTTTGGGCTCTATCTTCCGATAGGAAAGCGTATCTGGATCGTAATAGTACTTAACTTTAGACATGAAGGGATTTTATCCTATTTTTGCGCATTCTTTTTTAAGAAAACAAACAAATATAAAAATTGTTTTCCTTAAAGTGTTAAATTTAATAAAACCCTAGCAAATTCAATGACATCCCAAGAAGTTAGAACCCAATTTTTAAGTTTTTTCAAAGGGAAAGAGCATAAGATTGTTCCGTCGGCACCTATGGTGATGAAAGACGACCCCACTTTGATGTTTACCAATGCGGGCATGAACCAGTTCAAAGAATTTTTCTTGGGAAATTCTGTTTCAAGGTCAAAAAGAGTTTCTGATACCCAAAAATGTCTCCGTGTAAGTGGAAAACACAATGATTTGGATGAGGTGGGCAAGGATACCTACCACCACACCATGTTTGAGATGTTGGGGAATTGGAGTTTTGGGGATTATTTTAAAAAAGAAGCCATTCAATGGGCGTGGGAATTGTTGACCAAAGTCTACAAAATTGATAAAGACAGCCTTTATGTTTCCGTTTTTGAAGGGAGTGAGGATGCGGATAATCTGGAAATGGATAAAGAGGCTTTTGAATTATGGAAAGCAATTGTGCCTGAGGATAGAATCATCCTAGGGAATAAAAAAGACAATTTCTGGGAAATGGGTGACCAAGGTCCCTGTGGTCCATGCTCCGAAATCCATGTGGATATTCGGTCTGCAGCAGAAAAAGCTAAGGTTTCGGGTGCTTCATTGGTGAACCAAGACCATCCACAAGTTGTTGAAATTTGGAATTTGGTCTTTATGCAATACAATCGGAAGGCCAATGGCAAACTTGAAAACCTCCCAGAAAAGCATGTGGATACCGGAATGGGCTTTGAGCGCCTTTGTATGGTGTTGCAAGGAGTACAATCCAACTATGACACCGATGTATTTGCACCCCTTATTCGTGAAATAGAAATTATTACCGGTCATAAATACGGAAAGGACGAACAGACCGATATCGCCATTCGTGTGGTGGCGGACCATATACGAGCGGTTGCTTTTTCCATAGCAGATGGACAATTGCCAAGCAATAATGGCGCGGGATATGTAATCCGAAGAATTTTAAGACGGGCTATTCGCTACGGATTTACCTTTTTGGGCACCAACAAGCCATTCATCTACCGATTGGTAAAAGTGTTGGGTGAAACCATGGGCAAAGCCTTCCCAGAGCTACACGAGCAATACCAATTGATTGAAAATGTAGTCAAGGAGGAGGAAGCATCTTTCTTAAAAACGATAGAACAAGGTTTGTCCCTGTTAGATGCTATTATGGACTTCACAGATGGAAATGTAATTGATGGACAAAAAGCATTTGAGTTGTATGATACTTTCGGCTTTCCGATTGACCTTACATCACTCATTCTGGAAGAGAAAGGGTATGAACTCGACAGTGAAGGTTTCGAAAAAGCATTGAAGGCTCAAAAGGACCGTTCCAGGGCTGCTTCAGAAGTTTCCAAAGACGACTGGACAATACTTTTAGAAGATTCAGAACAAGAATTCATTGGTTACGACAGTTTGGAGGCGGAAGTGAAATTGGTGAAATACCGAAAAGTCAGCAGCAAAAAAGAAGGGGATCAATATCAAATGGTCTTCAATTTAACCCCATTTTATCCCGAAGGTGGTGGACAAGTAGGTGATAAAGGCTATCTGGAAGTTCCCAATGGCGATGTGGTTTACATTTTGGATACCAAAAGGGAAAACAACGAAGTTGTCCATTTTTCCAGTAACCTACCAAAGAACATTTCTGGCACACTAAAAGCGGTAGTCGACAAAAAACAAAGGCAACGTACAGCAAGCAATCATACAGCTACGCATTTGTTGCATCAAGCTTTAAGAGAAGTTTTGGGATCTCATGTAGAGCAAAAAGGATCGGCGGTACATTCAAAACATCTTCGATTCGACTTTTCCCATTTTTCAAAACTGACCACCGGAGAACTTCGAGATGTAGAAAACTTTGTGAATGCTCGGATAGAAGGGCAGCTTCCTTTTGAAGAAAACCGAAATATTCCCATCAAGGAGGCCATGGAGCAAGGAGCCATGGCGCTATTTGGAGAAAAATATGGAGACACTGTTCGTACCGTCCGTTTTGGGCAGTCCATAGAATTATGTGGGGGAACCCATGTAAAAAATACGGCGGACATTTGGCATTTCAAAATTGTTTCGGAAGGTGCGGTTGCTGCCGGAATCCGAAGGATTGAGGCCATTACCTCAGATGCGGTAAAGGAATTCTATTTTAAGAACAACCGAATGTTGTTTGAGATAAAGGACCTATTGAACAAGGCCCAAGACCCTGTAAAAGCAGTTGAAAATCTACAAGACGAAAACGTAGCTTTAAAAAAGCAGGTCGAGCAGTTATTGAAGGACAAGGCCAAAGGATTAAAAAGCGATTTGATCACGGAACTGGAAGAGGTCAACGGAGTTCAATTTTTAGCTAAAAAAGTCGATTTGGATGCCGCTGGCATCAAAGATTTGGCTTTTGAAATTGGAGGACAAGTATCGAACCTATTTCTACTTCTTGGAGCAGAAAAGGATGGAAAAGCCATACTGTCCTGTTACATTTCCAAGGAAATGGTGTCAAACAAGGGATTAAATGCCGGCAACATTGTCCGAGAGTTGGGCAAATACATCCAAGGAGGAGGGGGAGGACAACCTTTCTTTGCAACAGCTGGGGGTAAAAATCCTGCTGGAATAGCAGATGCATTGAAAAATGCCAAGGAGTTTGTTGCCGCGACAAACTAGGATATGCGATTCTTCAAGAATAAACACGTTAATTGGAAATACATTGTAGGTGAGATAGTGCTACTTTTTGTCGGCATAAATCTTGCCATTTGGTTTAACGATTGGAATGCTTCCAAAACGGTTCAGCAGAATAAAGAGGTAGCTCTGGTCAAAATAAAGGGTGAAATCGAAGCGAATTTGGAGGAACTGGTCGAGAATGGAGCAATTAACCAACAAATCCCATCTTTTTATGCCGAAATGGATAGTTTAAATGGCGATGATGGAAAGTTAATTCTGACACCAACGGCCATGCAGAATTTTATGCATAGATATCCTGGGTATTTTTCAAACGTTGATTCGGTAGCGGTAGGTAATGGCGATTACGAGTATCAGGTTGCTGCTTTTGTGAACCTTGAAATTACCGATTTAAGTAGTATAGCTTGGGAAATTGCAAAATCGACCGGAATATTCCATGAGTTTGGATATGATTGTCTGTATGACCTACAAGGGTTGTACAATACTCAGGATTTGGTCAAGGATGAATTAAACAAAGCCACAGATGCCCTGAGGGATGGGTCTATGCGAGAACTGATTCGGATATTGCAAATTCTGAAGCAACTGGAGGCACAATTGGAAAATCAATACAGGGATATGATTCAAAATATTGACAATTGTAAGTAGTTCGGTCGCATGAAACTTCAGACAACAGTTCCGCTTATTACAGCTGAGAATCTTATCGATTATCAATCAAAGCTATTGATGATGGGTTCCTGCTTTGTGGAGAACATTGGGGATAAATTGGAGTACTATAAGTTTCGAACGGCCCAAAATCCCTTCGGGATTCTTTTTCACCCAATTGCCATTGAAAATTTGATAGAAAGGGCTCTAACAAATCAAACGTATCAAAAAGAAGAAGTTTTTGAGCATGGGGGAATTTGGCATTGTTTTGATGCGCATTCCGATTTAAATACCACATCGGAACAGGAATTGCTGGATAATTTGAACAATGGATTGCAGGAAACTTCAAAAGCATTAAAGGACGCCACTCATATAATTTTAACCTTGGGTACCGCGTGGGCATATAGGCACAATTTAACCCAAAAACTTGTGGCCAATTGTCATAAAGTGCCCCAAAGGGAATTTTCCAAAGAGTTATTATCCACAGAAATGATTCAATCAAGCCTTAAAAAAGTGGTGGAATTGGTTCAATCGATAAACAAAAAAGTACAGATCATTTTTACCATTTCTCCCGTACGCCATTTGAAAGATGGGTTTGTGGAGAACCAGCGAAGTAAAGCCAACCTAATAGGAGCAGTTCATGAAATGCTAGAAGGACACGATATGTCATATTTTCCTTCGTATGAAATAATGATGGACGAACTACGCGATTATCGTTTTTATGGAAAGGATATGGTGCATCCCAATGACTTGGCCGTGGGTTACATCTGGGAAAAGTTCAAATCCACATTGATTTCTCCAGAAATCCACACAATTATGGATGAAGTGGAAACTGTTCAAAAGGGATTGCAACACAAACCTTTTAACCCAGATTCAGAAGCACATCAGAAGTTTAAAAAGTCGCTGGGAGGTAAAATTACGTATCTTCAAGAGAGGTATCCTTTTATGAAATTTTAAGCAATGAAAAAAGTTCTTGTTGGTGCAATCATAGCTCTTGCTTCTGTGTTGATCTACAAATCCTGTACAGATTATAATGAACGGGCTACCCTGCTCAAAGAAAGTTCTTTGTTGATTCAGCAAGAATTAAAAAACGTATCCAAACTTATTGTGACCGAAGGTCATTTTGTGGAGGTGTACAATTATGCAGATTCCAAGGAATTATTTGGGTCTTTGGTAACGGCGGATAAAAAAGCATTGGTGGTTGTAAATGCTGAAGCGACTATTTCTTATGATTTGGGCAAGATAGCTTATGAGTTGGATGAGACCCAAAAAATTATTAAGATTTCATCAATTCCCGAACCAGAGATAAAAGTCAATCCTGATTTTGAGTATTATGATGTAACGGCGGATTACTTTAACCCATTTAAAGCTGAGGATTACAACGCCATTAAGGAAAATGTAAATGCTTCACTAATGCGAAAAATTGAAGCATCCTCGTTAAAATCCAATGCCGAGAATAGGTTGGTAAGCGAACTTTCCCGAATCTACGTGCTTTCCAATTCAATGGGATGGACTTTGGAGTACAATCAAAAAAACATAGCTTCTTACGACCAATTACTCAACCTTGGTAAAACTAAGCTCGACTAGTTCAATACCACCATCAATCAAATGCCCAACTTTGGGGTTGCTTTGTTTTACGGTTTCGAGATGTGCTTTGATTTCATTTTGAAACCCAGAATCATTGCCTTTTTTAGCCAGTTCAAAAAGTTCAACGGATAATAACCAATCCTCAGGATATTTTTCCTGAAGCTCCTTGAAAACCTTGTTTCGGGAGATGGTAGTGTTTGTACCTTCCCTGAAATCCCTTATTTGCTGATAGTACAGTTCTAATTGTGTTCTTGAAGCGCTTTTCTTTGGTTTTATTGTGGTTTCGGTTAGTTCGTGGGTAATCAGGTTAAAACTGTTCAAGTCCGCGGGACCGTTGTATGCCGAAACAACCTCCTGGCCTACGGCCATATGGTAGAGTCCCCACTCTGGAAGAAATAATATAGTACCATCATGGGTTACCTTGCAATCCTTAAAGGTGATCAACAGGATTTTACCTTGCAGATTTCGGGTTCCAGTGATAATGGTACCCTCCACTTTAACCCCGCCTTCAAATTCAAGGGAAACTTGTTCGCCCTCATAAATTTTATAGGCCTTCAAATCTCTTGGCCCCATATCTTCAATGGCCAAATTAATGCCTTTCAACTTTCCTAAAGGTGAGCCAAATCCTTCTTGATGATATTCGGTACTGTGTCCAACCAATTCCTTTTCCCTGTACGCCAAGGCTGTTAGCCCAACGGTTCTTAGATAAATGGGTTTGCCTTCATGTTCGATAATAGAATTGAATTGCCCTGATATTTGCAATCCCGTACTAAGTTCGATGGTACCCAAGGCTCTGGAGTTAACCAATTTTTGCAATCCAGAGTGTCCACCGGTACGCAAGGCCATGGTATTGGCGAAATCTTCCAATACTTGACTTAGGAATGCAAAATCAGGCGTTACAAATAACTGGGGTTGGGGTTTAGTGATGTCAAAAGCTTGATGTGCGGCTTCAATGGTATAGGGTAATTTAACCACCTCGTCTTGCATGCACCATTTACTTTCCCCAATAGATGAGAGTAGCCCTGCCCCATAAATTTTCGGATTGTCAATGGTTCCTATCAATCCATATTCCACGGTCCACCAATGTAAATTCCGAATTAGGGCCATCTCGCTGGGTTCGCCCATGTTTTCCTGTAGGTGTTCAATATGTTTTTCAGCTTTATTAATTTCTTCTTGGGAGGTACCTTGGGCTTCTTTGATTATGGAGAGGTGCCTTACGGCCTCATAGAGTTCATAATCCTTGGCACTGGAAATCGCCTTGCTTCCTATTTCCCCAAATCGTCGAAGGTATTCGGCATATTCCGGATTGGCGATGATTGGGGCATGGCCCGCCCCTTCATGAATAATATCCGGTGCAGGGGTGTATTCGATATTTTCCAATTGTCTGATATCTGAAGCAATTACCAATACATTATAGGCCTGGAACTCCATAAAAGCAGAGGGAGGGATAAAACCATCAACGGCAACAGCCGCCCAACCAATTTCCTTTAAAATGCGGTTCATGCCATACATGTTAGGGATATGGTCTATGGAAATTCCGGTCTGTTCCAATCCTTCCACATATGTCTGATGAGCGACTTTGCTCAAGTAATCCACATTTTTGCGCATCACATAACGCCAAACGGCTTGATCAATGGCGGAGTAGTCCTCATAATCCTGAGGCTTTATAAACTGCTTTAAATGCTCAGGAAGCTTATCTAGAATGGGATTGCTTTCGTATGCGCTTTTTTTCATAGGAATTCGATTTTCAAGTTATTCAATCATTAAAATTTAAAAATTGATAACTTCCTATAAATATACAATGAATAGAAAAATTAACATGTTAAATGAAATTGAATAGGAATAAAGACTAGAATTAGGATATATTTCAGGAATAAATGATATTTTTGTTGTATTGATAACGACAAAACAGGAAAAAGTATGCAAGCCCAGTTAGATGTCATTGATAGGGAGATTTTAAAAATCTTGGAAAAAGATGCTAAAACGGTGGCAAAACACATAGCGGAACAACTTGGTTTGACCAAAACGCCGGTTTATGAGCGCATCAAAAGATTGGAAAATGAAGGTTTTATCAAAAACTACGCGGCCATCATTGATAAGGAAAAAGTAGAGAGTAGTATTACCGTATTCAGTTTTGTTTCACTGGAAGCCCAAAAAGGTCATTTGATGGATGATTTTTTAAATCAGATGAAACAATTTTCCGAAGTTACAGAATGTTTTGTGGTGGGAGGTGAGTTTGATTTTCTGTTAAAAGTTATCGTGAAGAACTTGGACGCTTATTACAAGTTTGCGAAGACCAAAATTGCAACGTTGCCCAATATAGGGGCTGTAAAAAGTGCATTTGTTTTAAACGAGGTCAAGAACGAAAATACCTTTCCGCTATTGTAGCGGATAAAATTAAAAAAGAACGAAGAATCCACATCACCTTTCCAACTTCGATGAACACCTTCAATTCAGCTACTTTGGATTCTTCGCTCTGTTAAGTATTTTCTAGTTAGCGGCAACCGCGGTTGTAGATGGAGGATATTCCTTAAGAATATGAGATACAAACTCACGAATGCGCTCCTCTTTCTTTTCAATGTTCTTGGTATTGTTCAAGGTGCCAACACCACGACCTTGCCACACCAATTCTTTCTTTTTGGCGTCTATTACATCTATATATAGCGACCCTTCAGTACGGGTGCTTACGTTGGGCCTGTTGTTCCAGCCCCAGCCCCATCCAGGGCCCCAGACCCAAGGATTGTAAAAACCACCATAACCCCAACCAAAGTTGTTGTTGTAGACATCGACGCGTTCACGTTCTTTGGTAAAAATACTTACCAGAACGTCGGGCTGCTGGGATTTAACAAAACCTCTAGAGCTCATTTCGTTTTCTATTGCTCGGAGGATACGTTTCTTGTCCAAATCTGAAATTTGAGCTTTGTCTATACCAGTTTTATAAAAGGCATAGGATTTGAAAGTTTGAAAATCAGCTTTTTTATCATAATCGGAAACCACCCTTACCGAAGTGCAGGATGCCAAAAAAATAACTGCAAGGGCAGCCAGGGAAAACAGTTTTAAATTTTTCATAGTAATCTTTTTTGAGTTCAACGAAATCACTAAAATAAGTCACAAATATTATGCCGAAGATAGCTCTAACGCCTTGTGTTGGTTTTTTTATCGTAACCGTAAGGGCAATGCCGGCAACCACTCTCACAGCAATACCCTCTTTTAAGGTGATATTGCTTGGTAAATACCCTATAACCTTCCTCCGAAATGTAAAAATCGCCCTCCTCTAAGGGAATATATTCCTTCATAAAAATCGAAACCAACATAAAATTACAGTATTCCGATGAAAAGCACCAATTGTGCAATTGTTAAGTAGTTCACCGAAATTGTTAATGCTATCATCGGATCAATCCAATTTTCTAATATCTTGGAGGCTATCTTTGTAGGAAACCTATTATAGTTTTAGAGTGATATTAGTTTTTAAACATTTCTTTTATCGAAATTATGTAGGCCTATCCCTTTGGCCATTTATCTTTTTAAAAGAGGATAACCTCAAAAAAGATGAAGTACTCATCAATCATGAGCGCATACACCTAAAACAACAGCAAGAGTTATTGATACTCCCATTTTACATCTTTTATGTTGCGGAATGGTTACTTAGAACCATACTTTATTTGGATAGTTACAGAGCTTACCAAAACATTAGTTTTGAACGCGAGGCCTATGCCAATGAAGAGGATAAAGAGTATCTTGCGCGTAGAAAATCTTTTGGTTTTTTAGACTATTTGACGCGTTAATCACACAACTTGTTTGTTCCCAATCAAAAAATAGATTTACCCTTTCTTGAGGAAAAAGGAGTGACCCTTTATATTAAAAGGGAGGATACCATCCACCCACATATTTCCGGAAACAAATACCGAAAGCTCAAATACAACCTGCTCGAAGCAAAACAACAAAACCATACCACCTTGCTCACCTTTGGCGGGGCTTTTTCCAACCATATAGCTGCTACGGCCTGTGCAGGTAAGGAAACTGGTTTCAAAACGATTGGAGTAATTCGTGGGGAAGAGTTAAAAGACAATTGGCAGGGAAACCCGACCTTGAAATTGGCGCACGAGCATGGAATGGAATTTCATTTTGTTTCCCGAAGTGATTATCGAAAAAAGAATGAAAAAGAGTTTACGGAAGAACTGGAATCTCTTTTCGGAAGGTTTTATTGTTTACCTGAAGGTGGAACGAATGCACAGGCTGTAAAAGGCTGCGAGGAAATTTTGACCGAAGCCGATGCTGTATTCGATTTCATCTGCAGCTGTGTTGGGACTGGCGGAACCATAGCTGGACTCATCAACTCTGCACAAGGCCATCAAACGGTTTGGGGTTTCCCGGCGCTCAAAGGCGATTTTCTAAAAGAAGATATCCGTAAATTTGCCCGAAATGAAAATTGGAATCTAATTTCTGATTATCATTTTGGAGGATATGCCAAAGTGGATGCTAGCTTAATTGATTTCATCAACACCTTTAAAAAAGAAACAGGCATTCCTTTGGACCCCATTTATACCGGAAAAATGCTTTTTGGTATTTTTGATCTGATAAAAAAGGATACTTTTAAAAAAGGAACCCAAATTTTGGCCATCCATACCGGGGGGCTGCAAGGCATACAAGGCATGAATCTTGCACTAAAGAAAAGAAATTTACCGTTGTTGGACATATGATCAGGAGAATAGGATATGTTTTGGTACTTGTTGTGTTGTTTACAAGTTGTAAATCCAAAAAAAGGACAGTAACCCGTCAACCCAAACCCGTTGTAGAGGTTAAAAAAGACCGAAATCCCAACGCAGGACTTCCAAAAGATGGACCCAAAGATTCTGAATTATATCCCTTACCTGTCAACCCGGGTCGATTTGTAAAATTTCCCATCGCTGACACCCAAGAATACATTGAGACTTTTGCCGAAATGGCCAAATACGAAATGAGAGCTTTTGGCATTCCGGCCAGTATTACCTTAGCACAGGGTATTTTAGAAAGTGGTTCAGGAAGAGGTGCGCTTACCCGAAAGACCAACAACCATTTTGGGATAAAATGCCATACCGGATGGGACGGAGAATTCGATTTTCACGACGATGATGCTAAGGGGGAGTGCTTCCGAAAGTACAACCACCCCATGTATTCGTTCCGGGACCATAGTATTTTCCTTTCTTCAAGATCACGGTACAAATTCCTGTTTAACTACAGACGCAACGATTATAAAAAATGGGCCTATGGTTTACGTCAGGCTGGGTATGCTACAGACCGTAAATATCCGCAAAAGTTGATTGCCCTAATTGAAAGATACAATTTGGACGAGTATGATGAAGAAGTTGTACGCGGAGGATTGGAAACCGTTCGAGCACCCAAAAAATATGAAGTATTTACCCATGTGGTGGAGCAAGGGGAAACGCTTTACGCCATCTCCCGTAAATATGCCATTTCGGTGGATGAACTCAAACAAATCAATAACCTGAACAACAATACTATTTCCATTGGGCAGGTGCTCAATATCCGGAAAGAAATATCAAAATAAGCTGTCATATCGAGTACAGTCGAGACGTGACTGTTAAAAAAATCTTTCTCAACTGCACTCGAACTGACATTATAGAATAGAACACTAAATGCTATACCAACGAAGCAGTGCCCTGTTCGCAGAGGCCAAAAAATACATTCCCGGAGGGGTAAATTCCCCGGTAAGGGCATTCAAAGCTGTGGGGGGTGACCCCATTTTTGTAAAAGAAGCCAAAGGAGCTTATTTATATGATGAGGACGGCAACCAGCTTATCGATTTCATTGCCTCATGGGGGCCACTGATTCTGGGTCATGCCCATGAACCTGTAATCAATGCGGTAATAGAAAAAGCCAAAAAAGGAACTTCCTTCGGAATGCCCACCGAAATTGAGACCGAGTTGGCCCAACTAGCAGTTTCAATGGTGCCTAATATCGATAAGATTCGTTTTGTAAATAGCGGAACCGAGGCCTGTATGAGTGCAGTGCGTTTGGCGCGTGGTTATACTGGAAAAGATAAGATCATCAAGTTTGCTGGTTGCTACCATGGCCATTCCGATTCGTTTTTGATTCAGGCTGGGAGTGGGGCAGTGACCTTTGGAAGTCCCAACAGTCCTGGAGTGACCCAAGGAACTGCAAAAGATACCCTTTTGGCCAATTATAACGATTTGGAAAGTGTAAAAGCTTTGGTTGAAGCCAATAAAGGTGAGATTGCAGCCTTGATTCTGGAACCTGTTGCCGGAAATATGGGATGCATCATTCCAACGGATGAATTTATTCAGGGTTTACGAGATATCTGTACTCAAGAAGGCATTTTGTTGTTGTTTGATGAGGTGATGACCGGATTCCGATTGGGAAAAGGAGGTGCTCAGGAAGCTTTGGGTATTGATGCCGATATTGTAATGTTCGGAAAAGTAATCGGTGGCGGACTTCCCGTAGGGGCTTTTGCGGCCCGGGCGGAAATTATGGCCCATTTGGCACCAGAAGGACCGGTATACCAAGCTGGAACCTTAAGTGGAAACCCTTTGGCGATGAGTGCAGGGCTTGCTATGCTTACCGAACTTAACAACAGATCAGAAGTGTTTACGAGTTTGGCTGAGAAAACAACATACTTGCATAAAGGTATCGCTGAAGTATTGACCGAAAAAGGGATTACCCATCAGATTAACCGCTATGGCAGCATGATCTCTGTGCACTTTTGTGAAGAACCTGTGGTAGATTTTGCTTCCTCTACCAAAGGCAATAACGATACCTTTAAAAAGTACTTTCATGGGATGTTGGAGCAGGGGGTTTATTTACCGCCTTCGGCATTTGAAAGCTACTTTTTGAATGACGCTTTAAGCTATACCGATTTGGACAAGACTGTTGATGCATTAAAAGCTACTTTTTAACCACTACAAATGTTTTGGACGGAGCAGAGAGGATATACTAAAGTTTATTTTTTTAAACATTTTCAAAAAACTTGACCGCAAAGGCACAAAAGTCTCGAATTACATTTTTGTCTAAATCAAATTCTTTTCTATTTCCTAAATAGTTTTTGGTGTTTGGAGTGATTTCTTTTTTATCCTTTAGTTCCAGAACAGTAATACATTTAATATGTTTTTTAGAAACTAAAACAATATAAGCATTGTCATAAGGATAATCTTTTGGCAAATCTTTGTGTGTAAACTCACCGTTAGCTCTGAACTTTACTTCAATGAAATAAACAGCTTTGGTATTTTGATTCTGGATAACAAAATCTGGCATTCTTTTTATCTGGTCAGAAACATCGGACCGAACACCTTTAAGTAAATCCATAATGCCTGGGATAGTGTTTTCCATACCATAACGAAAAACATTATAACCTAAGCTTAAAAAAAGTTCTTGAATAAGGGTTTCTGCAATTCTTCCCTTAATCATATTATATCTGTAGTTTTTGTCCTTTTTCGTAAAAGTCATTTCTTTTATGACACTCATTATGAGTTGTTTACGATTTATTGCTGAAAATTGTCTTTGTATAAATATTATTTTTTCAGTTCTGCCTTTTGAACGATTGAGAAACCTTTTGTTTTGCTAAAACTCATTTGATGAACAAAGTTCTTCATGCTGTCGGAGGGGTCAATAGTTTCTAAATTTAATGAGTTAATTGTTTCAGGCAGAAAAATTACAGACAATATAGGTTGCTCTTCAAGATGTCCAGTTGTTGAATTTACAATTTTGGATAAAGCATTAATTCGAGCATAGCTAATTGGTAAGTATGCGAAAGCTTCGCGCGCAACCCTTATTGAAGCACTGCAAATATGATCTTGGTACAATTCATTAAACCTCGACTTTGACATACTTTTTTTTGAAAGTTTACCAGTTGAAGTTTGTTTTAGCTCATAATCAGGAATAACATCCAAACTATTTACATACAAATCAATATCAATAAAATTTTGGTCAAAGGCAAAATTTATTTTGCTCCCTAACTCACCAATATCAGAAAAAGGCTCAAAATATTCAAGAGCATTTTTATAATACTCAGGGTCCCTATTTTTAACTCCTTTGCTTATATTTTGAAGCTCTTCCCAATTTTGAAGCTCTTCCAAATATTTCTGGTAATTTGAATCATATTTCTTTTTGTCCTTTGATTTAGCTTCATTCATATTTTCATTTAATTCATTTACCTTCCTTTGAGTAGAACCAAATATTTTGTCAAAAAATGATGGCTTAAAGTTGTCCAATTTGTATTTAGCGGCAAGTTCGAAATTACCTTCAAAAGGAGGCTCAATCGGTTTGGTAGTATTTTCGATTTGTTTCCAATCTATTGGTTCGGTACAATTCTTATGGACAGATTGAATTGTGTCAACATAGTTTTCCCAATCTGCAACAGCTTGGGTTGAATTTTGAATTTCTTTTAATTTTTGCTGTTGCTTAATTTTTTTCGCTGCTTCACGGGCTTGTCTTTGTTGTTCCCTTTCCATTCTTCGCACAGCTGCTCCGTAAGAACGTATTGCTCCCTTTATCGTGGTCATAACGTCTATTTTTATACCTGAGGTAATATTAAAAACTCAGTTTAAACTAATACATGTTGTGGAGGAACATATAAATGTTAAAGTAATATTTCTACTTAATATATGGTTACAATAAAATCCTAAAAAAACTATGGTTTTTCCCTAATTTTTGAATCTAATCCTTAATAACAGCCCGTAAAAAAGCTTCCACCGCTGGAGAACGGCCTAAAGGTTCTAAAAAACAGGTATAAATATTCACGAATATGGCCAAATAAGTAGCTGGGTGTTTTAGTTTTTTATACTTCCATGCTGCCAAGAGAATCATACCAATAATAAGAGCTTGTGTAAAATAGACCGGGGTCATAATATCAATAGCTGGCCATTCTTCTAAGTGTATTAAAACATAAATGTTTTGGATTCCTCGCCCTAAAGCGGGCATCATTATTAAGAATACCGTAGTGATTAACCACCAAGCATGATCTTCCAGGCTTTTTCGTTTTATAATACTCATGATCACCGCATAACCAAAGGCCAATATCATAACAATTTCCACCGCAGCTACTCCAATAAAGAACCAAGGTTCAAAAGGGCCAAAGTTGTCTCTATATTGAGCTGAATCATTGGCATTGGTAATGTCTCTAAACAACATGCTAAAGGCTGTAATACAAACGCCGCCAGCCAAAAACATACCTATAATGCCATTTGTTCGATGTTTTTCCAATTTACCGTGGGTGGCGTAATACGGTTGTATGATCAAGTACAGATACCAGATGGTTCCAGTCCAGTAATGCACATGTACGGCCCAGCCGTTTTCGGTAAAATCTCCCCAATAGTCCCTGAAAATTCCAAATTGCATAAAGACCATGGGAATGATCATCCATTTGTACAGGCTTTTGTAACGATCCATTGCGCTATTTTTTGGTGGTTAGAAAATTGCGTAGCTAATTAGTGCATGGGGATATGCAACTAGCACTTTATAAAAAAATAGGGGGAGTTTGTTGATTACAAGATAGTTAAAATTATTTAGCGCTCTTGATTGTAATCCAACTAGCTAATTGTTCGATTTTTGTCTTACAGCATTTAAATAAATGTTAAAACTTTACCGAACGTTTGGTAAAATTGAAAATTTAATTACATTTGTCCTATGAGAATGGCAAAAGTATCAGATCTAGAAATTTTAAACGGCTTAATGTCGGTGTTCCGAGCAAAGGGATATGATGGGGCAAGTTTAAATGAATTGGCGGAAGCTACAGGTCTAAAAAAAGCTAGTCTGTACCATCGTTTTCCAGGAGGGAAGAAAGAAATGACCGCTGCCGTGCTTGATTTTATGGAATCGTGGGTAATTAATAAGGTTTACAATGTACTGTCCGATGCTAAGATAGCACCAACTGAACGTTTGAGAGAGGCTTTGGCTAATATCAATGCTGTTTATAATGAAGGACGGGAGGTTTGTCTATATCGTTCGCTTTCTATGGACACGGGAATGGCCCTTTTTGGAGAGAAGATAGAAAAGGGGATCAACCAATGGTTGGAGTCGTTCAGTATTCTTGGAAAAGCCGTTGGGAAGGACAAGGATACTGCCACGCAAATGGCCAAGCAAAGCTTTATTGAGGTACAGGGCAGTTTGGTATTATCCAAAGCTATGGGGTCAACAGAACCTTTTCAAAATGCAATCCAGCAAATAGAAAACCGATATAAAACCTAAAAAAATTTGAATATTAAAATTACCGAACGTTCGGTAAATCAATGATAACAACAATTAAATTAAAAACAATGAAAACTAGAAAAACAATTGTAGCACTTTTTACATTGGCGGTATTGGTCGCCTCGAACCTTAACGGACAAAACAAAAGAAGGTCCGTAACAAAACAAGATTATCCAACCACCTACCACACCGCAAAGGTGTCCGGATTGGATATTTTTTACCGGGAAGCGGGTCCCAAAGATGCTCCCACCTTGCTTTTATTGCATGGTTATCCGACTTCTTCGCACATGTTCCGCAATTTGATGGAAGACCTATCATCCAAGTACCATTTAATTGCACCCGATTACCCCGGTTATGGGCGTAGCTCACAACCTCCAATGTCGGAATTTGAATATTCATTTGACAATTTTGCGGAGATTATTGATGAGCTTTTGGTGCAACTTAAGGTAGACCGCTATAGTTTGTATTTAATGGATTATGGTGCACCGGTGGGGTATAGAATCTTTGAAAAGCACCCAGAACGTGTAGATGCATTTATCGTTCAAAATGGGAATGCCTATGACGAAGGTTTGGTGGATTTCTGGATTCCCCTTAAAAAGTATTGGAACGAATACACCGTTGAAAACGGGAAGGCTCTGGAAGGATTCCATCAAATAGATGGTCTAAAATGGCAGTACTTACATGGTGTGCAGGACAGTACTAAAATTAGCCCTGACAACTGGAACGTAGATTTGCAACATTTGACCCGTCCTGAAAACAATGACATCCAATTGGCCATGTTCTATGATTACCGTACGAATGTGGACCGATATCCTGGATGGCAAAAACTGTTTCGTGAGTACCAAGTACCAACCTTGATCGTATGGGGTAAGAACGACTATATTTTTCCACCAGCTGGGGCACATCCATATAAAAGGGATTTAAAAAATGTAGAAATCCATTTATTGAACACGGGCCACTTTGCCTTGGAAGAAAAAGGAGATGAAATTGCCAACTACATTGACAATTTCTTAAAAAAGAACAAGATTCAGTAATTAGGTTCGCTGCCCGTAGCACATTTTTTTCATGATGCTGCGGGTAGTGTTTTTTATGTTTTTACGACTTAGTTGTAATTACAAATTAGTATAAAACATGATGAAAGAAGACGAGATAAAATTACCAGTTCCTCCCTTTACTTTGGACACAGCAAAACAGAAGATTCAACTAGCCGAAGGTGCCTGGAATAGCCAGGACCCGGTTAAGGTATCCAAAGCCTATACGGTGGACAGTGAATGGCGAAATCGTTCCCAATTTGTGCATGGGCGTGAGGAGATTCAACAATTCTTAACGGACAAATGGCAAAACGAGCGCAACTATAAATTGAAAAAGGAATATTGGGCTCATGGAGATGATCGCATTGCTGTTCGTTTCGAATACGAATACCAAACCAAAGATGGTGATTGGTTTCGTGCCTATGGTAATGAAAATTGGGAGTTTGATGCTAAAGGTTTAATGAAAAAACGCTTTGCGAGTATTAATGATGTGCCGATAAAAGAGGAGGAGCGACGGTTGGGGTAGCTTTTACCCTTTCCAGTTTCAAATTTTATTGGAATAGAAGGAGATTGAAAACTAAAACCACATAGTGAAGTTAAAACGACTTTTTTTATAGGGTCTCCACCAAATAATTGTACAGCATTCCGGCTAAAATGGCCAAGCCAAAGCTTAATAATGTACCGATTAATACATACTCAGTGAGTTTTCTGTTCTTACCTTTGTTTAGGTCACCAAATCGAAAAACCGATTTAGCTGTTATCAACAACCCGATAGCTGCCCATTGATTTAACAGAATAAAACCAAATACGAACAACCGTTCCAACATTCCGATATATTTACCCGCATTTTTAAGTGAACCACCTTCAGTATGGTCATCTTTAATTACTTCAGCATAATAAGGTGCCAATAACATTCTCATGATAATACCAGATACATAGGTCACAAATGCCAAGAATGTTAGAAATAGTAGGTTTTCCTCTCCGAATAGTGTTTGGAAATCAATTTCAAATGGGGTTGTCCAATAAACCACTACAATGATAACCCCAATATGCAGCAGCTGATCTATGGCAAAGAGCCATCTGTAATTTTTCTCATTGGTGAAGGCAAGCTTGGCCAAATCGATTAGATAATGGGAAACAATGATTACCGCAATAACGCCCAACTGGTTAAATTGAAGCAAAAGGAGTAATGCCAACAAGTGTACACCGATATGCCAATAGAGGTATTTGGATTTCCACTTTTTCTCAAGCTTATCTTCGACCCAATGGGCAGGTTGAAATACAAAATCGCCCAGAAAATGGGCTAGAATCAATTTTAAGGCGAATAAAATCATAGTTCTGTGAGTTGGGATATATAAAATTGGATCATTTTTTTCACTTCATCAAATCCAGCACGAAGTAAAGCTTCGCTTATACTACTTTGTGATTTACCCAATAGTGCGGCTAATTCTTTTTGATTGGCTTCGGGGTGTTCCAAAGCTGTCTTTACAATTCTTGAAGTGGCCGGCAACCAATGGTCCATACTTAATGAGGCAAGTTGTATCATAAGATTGATTTGGGTGTCGAATATCTCGGAATTGGATTTTATGGCCAAGGTCTGTTTTTTCAAATTCTCGAAACATTCCCCTGAAAATACAAAGGCCGAACCATTGGATTCGGTTATTTTTTCAGAGCTATAATCTTTTTCACCTATACCGATACCCATACGTACATCAATACCTTTTTTTTGTTTTAGACAAGCTTTTATGTGAATGGCCGCTTCCAATGCTTTTTCTGGTGATATTTCCATCTGAAAACTGTCACCACGGTATATTTCCCACTGCTTGGGCTCTTTTCCGTACTTGTTCAATACCTTTTTTAGGTTGGGCAACCAAGCTTCAGGAATATCCTTCCTAGAATTAATGATATCTCCGGTTATTATGGCTATTGCTGCAATCATAAATACAAATATCGGTAAAATAACCGATAATTGCAAATATCTGTAAAATAGCCGATAATTGATAATATCTGTAAAATAACCGATAACTATTTGAAATTCTAAAAAAGAAGAGATTCCTCCAATAAATTTATGGAAGGATCTATCTATTAATGAGGTGCTTTTTGCTGATAATTTGGAACCAACTTGCCATCAACCCAACTCAATTGTCTGGTTTCGACAAAAGTTTTGGTCCAAAGCGAAGCTTCATCAAGGTTTTCTCCTTGCTCTTTTTTGAAAAATATTTTACCAGGAATGCCGCCTTGGTCATCTGGAAAAATAAACTGTTCAGAACGATAGGATACCCCTGCATCAGAAATTTCAGAAAGCTCGGCCACTTTGGTGAGTCCGCTGGCATGTGCAAAAAAATAGATGCCGCCAGTTTCTACACCACATGCCTCTGCAATGTAATCGACATATAAAATACCATCCAAATTGGGAAGTCCTCTATCACCAATTACATGAATAGCGATATTGGTATGGGAAAGCGGAATTTTTTGTTCAAGGTATTCCCCTCTGACCACATTTCTAATATTCAAAAAGTCACGGTTCCCTTCCTTGGAGAAAGCGAAAAAGTAATCCATTGCATTCAAGTTTTTCTTTTCAATGGACAATAACCCACCAAGAATATAACCAGTGGCATCATCATACTTTACTTTGTAAAAAGGGGAGTCGTATCCATTATAGGGCCATGAGAATTCTGTTTTCTCAATAATCTGGACCCATTCCCCTATTTTCAAGAATTCCAATACCTCGGATTCCATTTTTGGGGCACTACGCAATTTTACATTGTTACCAAAGACATAGACCTGTTCTCCAGGTTCAAAAACACTCCCATTCCAAGAATTATTGTTTTCATCTTGGGCTGAGCAAAAGAATATAGTTAATAGAGTGGTTAGGGCCGAAATCAAAGTTACTTTCATTTTATATCATTTTAAGATTAAGACAGCCCTTATGGGTGTTATAATATATACGCCTTAAAATGTTAAAATGGTTCGAAGGGCATTTTTAAATTTTGTGAAAGAAGTGAATCAATTAATTCGCCAAGGTGGATTCAATCTGTTTTCGCCGGCAAAAAATAGGATCAATCGGTTATTATCTGGATCATGAAGTCGGGCCTCTCTCCATAACCACGGCCGATCAGAAGGCGGTTCGTCAATTTGAATACCGTTTTCTTGGAGCTGCTCAACTTTTTCATCCAAATCTACACATTCAAAATAGAGATAGATGCCTTCACCTATAGGTAATTGATCTACCATATGGATAGAAAATGTACTGTTCCCATCTGGACAAACAAAACGAGCGTAATGAGGAAGGGCCTTTACAATTAATTGTAATCCTAATGTGTTGTAGAAGGCAATACTTTTTTCAACGTTAAGGGAAGGAACTGTAACCTGATTGAGATTCATAAAACCAAATTGTTAATGGATATTCCAAATTACGATTTTGATTTCACAGTCTGATTAGGATGGGGCAAAAAAAGAAGCCGCGTCCATGGCCGGCGCGGCTTCTAAAATCAACAAAAAACACTATCCTCTTCTTCCCTTCTCCTGCATTTTCTTTTTGCCGTTCATTCCCTTTTTCAGTTTCAATTTCTTCCAGGTTTGATACTGCTCTTTGCTCAATACCTCCTTCATTTTTTGCTGATGTGCGATTTGACGGTCTAATCGGGAATTTTCAAATTCAAATCGTTCATCAGATGTAGGTCTTTTCCATTCCCCACTTTCTCTTTTAGCTTGGATTTCTGCATACTTTGCTTTGCGATACTCTGCCAGTTCCAAACTTATGTCCATCACCTTTGCTTGTTGTGCTTTGGTGAGATCAAGGGCCAAGGTCAATTTTTTGGTTTTTAAGGTGGCCAATTGCTCAACCGTCATGTCCATCTTTGGTCCTTTTCTTCCTTTTGTGTGTTTTTGGGCCACAACACCCATCGTGGTCATCAAGACCAACAATACTGCTAACTGTTTCATATGTTTAAATTTTAATGATTTGGTTTTAGGACAGTACTTATGTACTATGGTTTAATCACCATATCATCATTTATGAAGCATTTAACACGTGGAATTTTTGGACCCTACTCCAATTTCTTTACAGAATCTTCTTGGGTCTCATCAAGATTATCGACATCCTCGAAATCGGTTTCAACCACAGATGTGGAGTTTACTTGGTTTTGAAACCTTTCATCTTCTTGCTCAATGTTATTGTATATATAGGCCGCGATGGCAAAGCATAAAAAATAAAGGAAGCTCTTGATTTTGTAGGTCATGATTTTGAGATTTGGGATTACTAAAATAGGGAAAGCAAGAGCACTTATCCATCATATGTTGTGAAATGGTCTTTTTTAGATGTGAACTGGACGAAAAGCATGGTATAATCGACAAAACGCACAGTTTAACCAAAAAAGGCCATTTCTTCATGTAAATTCCTACAAAAATAGAATTTATTTTGGGTCCAAAATCAGGTCGATACGTTCCAAGGCATCTTGAAGATGGTATCTGCTCATTGTATCTGAGGTTCTATTAAGTCCATTTCTAATGTCTCGTTTCAAATTGTTGAGCTCTGCTCTTGCTACCGAACGGATATCGGACTGACTAGTATTCACGATTGTGGATTTACGATATCCTCCAAAATCTGACAATTTACCTTGATTTTTGGCCGTCATCAAATATTCTAAACGGTCGATATGTGCTTTTTGAAGATTTCTTCGGTAGGTGTCTATCGATTTACCGCTACGGGTTTCGGACCAAATTCCTCTTCTGAGGTCACGCATCATTTCCAATAGTCCGTATGCTTCTGTTCCATTGATGGTTTCATTCTCAATAATCCGGGCTAGTTTTCCCAAATGAAGAATATTGTCCAAATAGCGAACCTGCATGGAAC
The DNA here is from genome assembly GCF_014698935.1 of Flagellimonas sp. S3867. GTDB lineage: Bacteria > Bacteroidota > Bacteroidia > Flavobacteriales > Flavobacteriaceae > Flagellimonas. The sequence continues at coordinate 29,955 of NZ_JACVMN010000002.1, read as the reverse complement.
GGATACGCTCTACGGAACCTGAATATTCAATTTTATTGAAAATTTCCTGATCAATCAGCCAATTGGGCGTTTTGAATAATTCCTCTTGCATAAAAGTCATGCAATTTTTTTGATGTTCTTTGTCTACATGGGTATATACTGCTCCTTCCTGATCAGCGGTTTTATAATATTCGTAAACACCTCCTATGTTATTGGAAACATGTCCCATATATCTTCTGAACTGAGAAACAACTTGTCCATACAATGTTCCAAGGTCATCATAATCCTTCCCTTCTTCGGTTGTCCAGTTTGCAAGGTTAGGCATGATACGTTTTAGGTTTGCTATACCATATAAACTTGCTTTTATGGCGTCATCTCCTAAATCTTCAGTTTGTGAACTTGGATCATGTATATCGCCAACTTGTTGATGCCCAAATCTATATCTGGGGTCATTATCGTGAGCTCTGATCCAACCATTTAAAATGGGCTTTTCATCTTCTGCAGCAGTGTCTAAAATAGGTTTATACCCCCATTTGATTGCATGTTTGTCATAGATGCCAATATTGGGCATGAGCGCCACACCTTTATCTTCGGGTTGGGCAACATAGTTGAATCTGGCATAATCCATTATGGAGGGAGCAGTACCAAATTTTTGGGTAAAGCTTGCGGAACGAAGGGAATCCACTGGGTAGGCAACACTACTTCCCATATTATGTGGAAGCCCTAGAGTGTGTCCTACTTCGTGCGCCGATACAAAACGGATTAATCGACCCATAATCTCATCTTTGAAAGCAACAGTTTGCGCTTCAGGATTTATGGCTGCTGTTTGCACAAAGAACCAGTTCCGAAGTAAGGTCATTACATTATGGTACCAATTAATATCAGATTCCAAAATTTCACCACTTCGAGGATCACTTACATGAGGTCCGTTGGCATTTGGAATGGGTGATGCTAGATAACGCACTACGGAATACCGAACGTCTTCGGGAGACCATTCGGGATCTTCCTCCTTGGTAGGAGGGTCCTTCGCAAGGATGGCATTTTTAAATCCGGCGGCCTCAAAGGCAACTTGCCAATCTTCGATTCCCTGTTTAATATAAGGAACCCATGTTTTTGGTGTTGCACGGTCTACATAATATATAATAGGTTTCTTGGGTTCTACCAATTCTCCTGCCTTGTATTTTTCAATATCCTCATCTTTAACCTCAAGTCTCCAGCGATCTAAATAACGAACGGTTTTACTTTCTTGTGCATCTAAACCATAATCAACCTGGCCTCTTGCAAACCAACCCACACGTTCATCAAAATAGCGACGCTTCATCGGGTTCTTTGGCAAAAGAATCATGGAATTGTTGATTTCTATGGAAATGGAACCTAAACTTTGATTGCTTGGTGGGGCGCCTGCGGCATAAGTTTTTACATGTCTCGCCTCAATGTTCAATGGATAACTTTTAATTGACTCGATATAGCTGCGGTCCCCATCCAATCGACTTACTTTGTATTGTTTTCTTCTTCCATCAGGCATGCCCAATGGCTTTACATCCTTACTGAACAATGGGTCCACCTCAATGACCGTAGCCAGGTTTAAGGAATCTTTTTTGTTGAACGCTTTTATGTCAAACGCAAAGAGCACAGGTTCAAAGTTTGAATTGACCACGGCTTCATGTACTGGCAATGAATCAGCAGCTACATTTCCGTAGGAAACCACCCTAAGCAATACTTTTTTGGGCTTTTTTTCCCATCGCAACACTTGGGTGTTGATTTTTCCTCCTCCAAAACCAATTCCCGTAGCGGTTTTGGAAATTCGGCTTACCATCAACATCTCCCTATTAAAAAGAGAATCGGGAATCTCGTAGTAATGTTTGTCCTCTACTTGATGAACTTGAAAAAGTCCTTTATCTGTTTTTGCCTCTTTGGTGATTACCTTTTCGTAAGGTTTGATTTCACCTTTTTTTGGTTTACTGTCCGCATTTTGTTCGGTTTTCTTCTTTTTCTTTTTAAAAAGTTGAGCGTCTGAAGACTGAACTGCACCAATAAGAAAAAGGGCGAAGAAAACTTTGGTAAGAACGTTTTTGATCATTTGATGTCGGTTTGATGTAATGAATAGCCACCAAAGAACCTAAAAAACATAAAAACAGACTGTTAAATAAATATTAACTCTCAACTTTTTTCTGGAATATAGTAACCTTTGGGAGTATCTAATTTTACTGGTGCTTCCCGTTGAAACGCCACCTATAGCTGAGCTCAGGGGAAATTTGTTTTTCCTTAAAAAAACTAAAAAGCTGTAACATTTTAGAATATGGGTAGTCTTATAAGCATACATCATCAATCAAAAAATTCAATCAAAAATGAACAAATTATTAATGATTTACGGTTGCGTACTCTTAGGTAGTACCGCTGTAGCAAACGACCAACAAAGTACGGCGGTCCCTGTTGTAGAAACCAAATTGGAATCCACCGGTACGTTTGAGAACAATTTTACAGTATTGCAGATCAATGCTGAGGTAGAAGGAGCAACTTCTAAATTATGCGCTATGTATAATGAGTTGTCCTTTGAACTGAATTTAAACGAAATAGAATTCGTAGAAGAAGAATCGGTGGACGATTTGGGGTTTGACACCTCTGATTACCTTCCCGAGGGCTTTAACCCCTATGAAACTTATTTTGATTTGAATTCCATTATATACATCGAAGACGAAACTGAGTTGAACCTTGATTTTAATGCTTCCGAGCATTTGCCTGAAGGATTTAACCCTTATACCGACATCGTTGATGTCCATTCCATAAACTATATGGAGTATGAAGACAATGATCTAGGCTTCAACACCAAGGATTATTTGCCAGAAGGTTTTTCGCCTTACGAAACGTATATTGATTTGAATTCCATCCCTTATATAGAAGAGGAAGTTGAGCTTAACCTGGGCCTTAACAGTGAGTACATGTTGCCGGAAGGATTTGATCCTTATGAAGGTTCAGCTGAAGTGACTTCTATTAATTATATGGAGGAAGAAGATATAGATTTGGGTTTTGATGCTTCAGTGTATCTCCCAGAAGGTTTTGACCCATATGCAAGGGCAAACTAAGTAGGATGTTTTAGTTTTCATTTTACAAATTTTTGAGTTAGTTAGAAAGGCCCTCGTTAGAGGGCTTTTTGTTGTTTTAAGGTTAATTTATTTGCACCGGATTGCTTTCTAGGGGAGTTAACAAAAAAATAACACAAAATTCGACTAAGTGTAAATGGCAATAAATCGGTTTTAATACTAACAATCCTACAAATTAAACTTTCCAAAACCGCTAGGTTGTCAATAATCCAAACCTAGAATTATGGACTCGGTTTTTACCCATTTCCTACACTACGTTAACAAAAAACTAATTGTAATAAACTTCACATAATGTGGTTTTACCTTTGTACAACAATTAAAAACGACGGTAATGAATTATAGAAATTTTAAACTTGGTATGCTTGCAGGAATAGCTTTCGTAGCGGCTGCAAGTGCAATGAAGCCAGAAGTTCCGAAAGAGGAATTCGATATAAATAAAGTAGTATTTATCGAACAAGATCAAGATTGGGAGCTGGGCTTTGATACGGCACCATATCTGCCAGAAAATTTTGATCCTTATAGTGGTTCATTTTCATTGAAGGCAATAAACTATATGGACGAATGCGACCATGTAGAACTTGGATTTAACACTTCAGGATACCTTCCAGAAGGTTTTGATCCGTATATACAGTAAAGTTAGTTTCATACTTTTTTGAGTTAGTTAGTTTGATTATGGCCCCTCCAATTTGGAGGGGCTGTTGTTTTAGAATAGCATCGGTACCACAAACTGAAAAACCAAGATCAAAAGTCCAACTGCAATAAGGTTCAGGAGTATCCCAACCCGAGCCATCTGTGCAATTTTTACGTAACCGCTAGCAAAAACAATGGCATTGGGCGGTGTGGCCATGGGCAGCATAAAGGCACAACTACTGGCAATGGTCACCGGAATCAGTAAATAGAGGATGGGAATGTTCAATCCTATGGCAATACCTGCCACTACGGGAGCCAGTACCGCTACCAGGGCAACATTGCTCATCAATTCGGTCATAAAGAGCATTAATAGAATCAGTAGGGAAGCGGTTAACAAAATGCTTATATCACTGGTCGCAATTGCTGCGGCCACCATATCTACAATGCCACTGGAAGACATGCCTTTGGCCAAAGCAAGTCCTCCCCCAAACAGAATTAAAATTCCCCAGGCAAGTCTTGAAGTATCTTTCCAGCGGATTATGAAATCTCCCTTTTTCAGATTATAGGGAATGGAGAAAAGAGCAATGGCGGCAAAAATACTTATCATGGTATCTGTTAGTCCGAGTTGCGGAAAAATAGCGTTGATCAGGGTTCTGAAAATCCAGAGAAAAACAGTAACACCAAAAATGGCAAGGACCAATTTCTCCTTTCCAGAAGTCGGGCCTAACTTTTCAAGCTCGGTATCGATCACTTCCTTGGATGCATTAAACTTCAAATCCCGATTGGGAAACATCCATTTTACCAACACTACATAGCAAATAGTGACCATGATTATTGAAAAGGGGAGTCCCAACGTCATCCATTTTAAGAATGATATTTCTGTATTGTATTCGTTTTCCAGAAGCCCTATCAATACTGAATTGGGTGGAGTGCCTATTACAGTGGCAATTCCACCTGCATTGGCCGAAAAAGCGATGCCGAGCATTACACTAAGGGCAAAATTCTTGTCATTTTTTGTAAATCCATCTTCATCATCGATCAAAAGATTGATAACGGAAAGGGCAATTGGTAGCATTACCACAGTACTGGCCGTATTACTGATCCACATGCTCAATGAGGCGGTGGCGATCATAAAACCCAAAATTACCTTATTGGGTGTTGTACCCGTCAAGCGAATAATGTTTAAAGCTATGCGTTTATGTAAATTGACTTTTTCCAAAGCCAAAGCCATCACAAATCCACCAAAGAAGAGAAAAACAATGGGGCTGCCATAGTTCGCTCCTACTTCTGCTATAGGTAATATTTTAAGTATGGGCAGCAACAATAAAGGCAACAGTGCCGTAACAGAGATGGAAACAGCTTCAGTAATCCACCAAATAAGCATCCAGACAGCAACTGCAATCACGGAATCTCCTTTTTCGGAGACCAGTTCTGTTGGTAGATTAATCAAGATAAAGAATGCGATTGGACCTAAAAGGAGTCCGAGGATTTTGGATTTTTCCATTTCAGAAGTAGAATTCAAAGCTCTAAAGATAGCAGTCTAGATGGCATAAAAAAAACCCTCCTTTAAAGGAGGGTTTTATCAATAAACCAAACTCAAATAATTTAAGCAGTATGAAACATTACAGACTTAAACGTAATCTCGCGAACAGATAACGTCCGCTATATCCAAATTGTGATGTTCTTCTTGAGTACACAAATTGATCTCCGGAAGTACCTCCGGCCCTGTTTTCATCAGGATAAACATCCAAGAGATTGTTGGCACCAACTGTTAGTGTTAGATTTTCCGAAAATGATTTGGTCACCGTAAGATCAGTCACCAATTTTCCACCATAAACCGCATCATCACTTACCGTGGTTCCCTCGACCCTTGCATCTCCATTAAAATCATCGGGATCAGTAACTTCACCAAAGAATACATTACGCAACATAAAATCCCATGAATTAAGGGAAACCAGATTGGTAAGGTTCAATTTAGTTCGAGGCTGTGCCAAAGTTAAAAAGGCTTCCTCCTGTCCGTCAAAGAATGAACCGCTCAGGCCGGCATTGGCTATCAGTGTTGGAACAAAAATGTCTTCCACTTCCGTCTTGTTGAAAGTTGCCGCCAAATCATTTTTTAAGGTGGCATCTCCCACCACTGTTTTATGGGAAATAACAACATCCAAACCAGAGGATTTTGTATCAATGGCATTTACAAAGAAACGGGCACTTGTAGCTCCAGCTGAATCGAAGATTCCTGTTAGTTCTGGATCGCCGCCATTGCCAAAGCTTCCACTATAAACAATTCGATCATCGATATTGATCAAGTATCCGTCAATAGTTATCGTGAATTCACCAAAATTTCCGGTTAATCCAGCGCTAAAACTATTGGAGGTTTCTTCTCTTAATTTATCAATCCCGATTAGGGAAGCGGCTCTACTATCGTTGGTAAAGGTGCCTTGTTCAAAAGGGACATTATCTACAAAAACCGTACTTGTTCTGCTAAAGAACTGTTGATGCAAAGAGGGTGCTCTAAAACCCGAGCTGTTTGCAGCTCTAAATGCAAGATTTTCCGTAAGCTTTAATCTTGTTGCGAGCTTATAGTTGAAAGTACTACCAAAATCAGAATAATTCTCGTACCTACCAGCCAAGCTTACCAACCAATTTTCGGTAAAATCAGCTTCAAAATCGGCATACAGTGAAATATTGTTTCTGAATTTTTCAGTCGCGTTTCCAGGATCATATCCTCTAAAAACTTGAGCTCCACCTCCCAATGGCGAACCAGTGAAATTGTTGCGTACCAATTGGTCATCAGGCGTGATGCTATTAACAGGGTTACCATTAATATCATAGCTTGTAAACGATGATTCTTCTCCGGCCACAATTTCATACTTTTCAACTTTGTACTCAGCGCCAAACGCTACGTTGAAACCTTCAAAAACATCTTCATGGAATCGACTGAAATCCAAATTGGTGGTGTTTTGGGTAAAGCCTAATCCACCGGCATCAAAGGAACGCGGTGTGGCGACCCCAAGAGTTCCATTACTGGAATTACCTACTGTAATATCAAAAGTGTTTCTTCCATAAGTGTTGGAGAAATCGACATCCCATTCGTTAACTTTTCCTCGAATACCAACGGCAAGGGATTGATCTAGAATATCTGTTCCAATATTGGGTAAAAATCCATTAGGAAATGCAGGGGTATTGGCACGGCCATCACCTTGTGCAGGTCTTCTGTAGAATCCAGAGGCCAAACCTTGACGGTAGCTGATGCCGCCAAAACCATAAATCTCGGTTGTTTCTGAAACTGGAATGGACATATTGGCAAAAAACTTCCCTTCTCTAAGTCTGGAAGTACCGACTTTGAATCTGAAATCTTCACGAGTAAGGCCACGGGCGGCCAATTCATCTTCATCTGCATCAAAACCTAACAAATCACGAAATGTGCCAATATCGGTGTCATCATTTAGGTTTAATCCTGCAATTTGATCCTTTACAGTTTGATCCAGATAACCGATGCTTTGCGAAGCATTGGCATAATCTTGAAGGGTCATATCGGCTACAGTACCTCCGCCAGCCGCAAAAATACGTTCGGCTCCATGAAAACCTTGAAAAATATCACCAGCGTAATCTTTATTTCTCAATGCGGGTTCTCTTGTGGATAGAGATCCTGTAAAATTGATATAGCCTCTATCTCCGATGGGAAGTCCGAAATTGGCATCCAACTGGAATTTTTCTCCGTCACTTCCACCTTCAAACTGATTGCTGTTTTCACTGAAGTTAGCTCCAGAGGTCAATGAAAGGTCTAATTTTCCTGTTGCTTTTTTCAACACAATATTGATAACCCCGGCAATGGCATCTGAACCATATTGTGCGGCGGCTCCATCTCGAAGCACTTCAATACGTTGAATGGCTGCAGCGGGAATGGCATTCATGTCCGTACCTACGCTACCGGCACCAACGGTACCATTTACATTGATAAGTGCAGTATTGTGTCTTCTTTTGCCATTGATCAAAACCAAAACTTGGTCAGGACCTAAACCACGAAGCGAGGCAGGATCAATATGATCAGTACCATCTGAAACTGTTTGTGATTGGGAAGTGAAAGAAGGTGCTACATAGTTCAATATCTGGTTTACGCTTACTTGGGGGCCTTGATTGGCAATCGCAGCTATGTCAATAACATCAACCGGAACGGTTGTTTCAGTGGCTGTTCTATTGGGGTTTCTGGATCCCACAACTACAACATCATCCAGCTGGGCAGCATCTTCCTTAAGTATAATAGCAATGTTGGATTGACCATTTAAACCTACTTCTGTGGTCTTGAATCCCAGATACGAAACTACAAGAGTGGCATTTTCGTCATCAAGTTCAAGAGTGAAATTACCATCAAAATCGGCTTGTGTACCATTAGTGGTTCCTTTTACCAAAATATTGGCGCCAGGAAGGGGATTGCCATCGGCATCCTTTACAGAACCTCTAATTTCCTGTTGGGCCTTAGAGGAAGAGTTCAGGTTATCCAGGGATTTTCTTTTAAGAACTATTTGATTTCCGTTTATGGAATACTCCAAACTTTCTTGGGCCGAAAGCCTGTCCAAAACGGCAAATATCTTTTCATCAGAAGCGGATAATGACGTCTTTTTGGTATCATCAATTTCTTTTACGTTATAAAAAAACTTATAACCTGACTGTTTTTTTATCTCGTTGAGTACTTCTTTCAAGGGAACATTTTCAAATTCGAAATGAACCCTTTTCTGCGAGTAGATGTCACTGGCAGAGAGCTGGCATATAATAAAGAAAGTAAATAAAAAACTAATCTTCATTTTAAATGACATTTTTGCATTGGCCACCAAGAATAAAGGTGACTTGAAAACCATGCTTTTTTTCATAATTTTGAGTGTTTGATTGTTAATAATCCATGTTAGCGATCTAGTATTGGGGAAGGTGGTGCAACACCTTCCCTTTTTCATTCTGTAATTGTAATTACATTGTTCTCAATTTTAAACGTAAATGGTGTGCTCGCGGCAATTGTGGTTAAGATTGTTTTGATATCCTCATTTTCAAACTCCCCTTTATATACCTCACCTTTTAGGTTTTCAACTTGATTTTGAATGGAAACATTGTGTGTTCTTTCCAGTTTGGCCAAAATCTCTTGAAATGTTAGGTTGTCTATGATCAATCTGTTTTCCATCCAGCTTGTGAATATTCGAGTGTCCACTTTCTTTTTGGCGATGGTGCCATTTTCCTTGATAAAAGCCGCTTGATAACTCGGTGTCAATAAAACCTTTGCATCAGGATTGGAGTTTTCATAGACGTTTACCGAACCTTCAACAAGTGTGGTGGCTATTTTGCCGTCCGATTTGTATGCGGATACGTTGAACTGTGTTCCCAAGACTTTGATATCCAGATTTTCTGCATTGACTATAAAAGGTCTGTTTTTATCTTTGGTAACATCGAAATAGGCTTCACCTTCCAGATAAACGATACGGTTTTGAGTAGCTGAGTTTAGGTTTTGAGGGAATTTTAATCGAGTTCCTGCATTCAACCAAACTTTGGTTCCGTCAGAAAGTGTGAGATTAAAGGTTTGTCCAAACGGCACATAAATTTCATTAAAAACAAGATTCTGGTCCAGGCTATTGTCAAGTTGACTAAAATCCAATCCTTGTGCTTGTTTTTTGGCGATGGTCTTTCCGTCTTTGTCAACAAGTTCTGTTGCTCCATCCAAAGTGATGACTCGTTCCGTGCCATCTGCAAGTGAAATAACAACATTACTTTGTTTCTTTTGACCTGGTTCTTCAATTTGAACCAGAATTTCCGGTTGCTCAACATAGTTCAATGAGCGATAGGCTATAAACCCAATAGATAACAATCCTACGAAAACGGCTGCATATTTCAAGAAGTTCTTAGGAACTCTTTTGTTGGCTTGCTTCTTCTCAACAGTGGCCATAAATCTTTTAAAAGCTTCGCTTTCATCAAAATGGTGGTAGAGCGTATTTTTTGAACGTTTTCTAATTTCTTTCTTAAAAAATTCAAGATTTTCTCTCCTTGTCAGCACCCATTTTTTTAGTATTCTTCGCTCCAAAGGCGAAATGGTCCTGGCTAAAAACTTTTCAATCAATGCTTCTTTATTTTGCATTTTTACATAGGGTTGTGTTATAAAGATGCAGGATGTTCAAAAAACCCCTATTTATTTTATTTTTTTACTTTTAACCAGTTTACGCTGTACTATGGATGAGCAAGAACTTATTGAAAAGCTTAAGCAAGGAGAGATTCAGGCTTATGAATATTTATTTAACCATCACTATGATTGGTTATGTAACTACATTTTTCAATTGAGTGGGGACAGGAATTTATCCAAGGATATTGTTCAGGAGGTGATGGTAAGGCTTTGGGAGAAAAAGAAACAGATTACTATTAAAGGTTCTTTGAAGGGATATTTGTTCAAGTCGTGCCATAACCAGTTTTTGCAGCAACTTCGTAAAAAGAAGAAGCAACCAGACTTATTGGATAAAATTCGATGGGATACCATTTACGAGAGCTATTTTGAACAGAAGGAGGACGATACCTATTTCAAAACAACCTTGCTCAAGTTGGAAGAGCTTATTGATAAGTTGCCTCCAAAATGCAAGGAAATCTTTATCATGAACAAGCTAGAGCGAAGAAAATATCGCGAAATAGCCCAAGATATGGGTATTTCGATTAAGACCGTGGAAAACCAAATGTCCAAAGCTCTTCGGATAATTCGAGAAAATGCATCGGTTTTAATGCTGTGACCCATCTTCAATTTCAAATCTTCAATAAATAATGGAATCAGCTGCTATTTTTGGCAATTCGTAATTCCCATAATCCAAAACAGTCTGATTTTCTTTTAAACGTTGCCAGTCCTTTGGATTCGCTTTGGTATTGTATAAATAGACCTTTTCCAATGCTTTAAATTCTTTGAGCAATGGGATAAAGGAGTCTCCAAAATCTGTATGGGTCAGATTTATTGATTTTAAATATTTCAATTGGGATAAAAGCTCAATTCCATCACCGGTTATGGAGGTATCGTCCAGTTTTAGAGTAGTTAAATGAGGTAGGGAGGTGAGTTTATCAAAAATGTCATCAGTTACCTGCGTTCCACCAAGGTCCAAAACCACTATATGCTTGAGTATCGGATTCAATATTTCAAAGTCGCTGTTGCTAAAAGAGGGTTTATTGATACTGGAAACACTTAAAAAGGTTGAAACATTGCTGATTTGCTGCACGTGTAGCCCGAACATTTTAATGTGTGCTATTGAATCTGAAGGAGCTGCTGCAATGGTGGTATCCGGATAGATTTTATTTTCTTTTTGAGGAAAGAATGATAGAAAAAGCTCTTTTTGTAATCCTAAGTGCCCTATTGTTTTATTGGACGGATTGCCGTGCAATATCCACGTTTTTATCAATGTAATTTCTTCCTTCGTGAGTTGGGTTTTTTCCTTCGGAGGCATATGGTCTTCATCATCCTTGGACAATATAAGTCTGCTATACAATGGACTTTCACTTGGATTGTTTTCCACAATGATTTCTCCATTTTCTCCACCGACCAGCATGTCTTCCAAAGAATGAAGTTTTAACTCTCCCTTTGACTTTTTAGGGTTATGGCAGCTAACACATTTGTTATTGATCAAAGGGTGAATCACATCTTCATAAAATAGCGAGTTCTCCCAATTTTCCTCGTTGAGGACAATGGGTTTTTCTTCGAAGATTTCATGGCCAAAAAAGGATTTCACTGAGTTCGGAAAGGGTTCAAGCAGGTATCCCTTGCCATGGGTAATATCACCTCCTAAATGCCCTGTGAATGAAATCAGAACAAACAAAAGCGAAGAAAACAATAAGATTGGAAACTTTTTGAGAAATACCAAGATCGGCTTTTCAGAAATCTTAGAATACATCAAAAAACAAAAAATAGTAGTAGTGATTCCTAACCACAAATGCCATTTTACGGTGTCAAAAGCATAGCCTTCGCCCAAATATTGCAGATATCCCGTCACACATGCAAAGGCGGAAAGGATGCCAGCCCAAAGGAAAATCAAGGCTATAATTTTGGAATGTGCACGGATTTTTCTGTCGTACCACTGCAGCAAAAGTCCCAAAATGATAAAGCCAATGGGTAAATGGACCAAAATAGGGTGCAAACGGCCTAAAAACTGCTTCAGAATATCCATAGTGAGAAGGGCTTATTCAATTTTCATCCTTTTTTTCAAGGCATTCATGATGAACACATTGGCTTTCCATTGGTCGGCAACGGGAATTTGAGTATATGGAAGTGCTGGTAAATAGGTTGGCGGGCCAAACTCCGAAGTAATAGTTACTGTATGTTGACCTTCTGCCCAACGTTTGCGAATAATCTGCTCCCAGATCTCCATATGCCTATCCAAAGCCTTTTTCCATTCAGGGGCTTCGGGGTTATTAACTTGTGGGCCTTCGGCATGTCCAACTCTTGCATGAATATGGTATGAACGATCTATAATTGCTTCCAAATCCTTGTTTTGACCTTCCAGCAAGGATTCATGGACCACCATCCAATGGCTAATGTCCAACGTCAATTTTAGATTTGGAATATCACTGACATACTTTTTAGTATCCGGAAGGTTGTAACTAAATCTTCCCCTGTGCGTTTCATGATAAACCGGAATGCCACTCTCACTGGAAATTTTGTTGCCGATATCGATAAAGGCTTGATTCTGTTCTTGAGTAAAAAAGTCACTTCCTGTATGGCAATTGATCAAGACTGGATTCCATTGTATCAAAGCCTTGAGTTTTTCTTCAAATTGAACCAAACTTTGTTTGAAAGGGATGCTTTTATTGGTTCCGTGCATTAAATTGAGCAATAGCCCATGTTTTTTTAAAGCGATTTTAAGTGCATCTTGGCTTTCAGATTTAGAAGGTAACCAAATATCGATTCCATCGAATCCGGAAGTTTTTGCCCTTTCGCAAAATGCATCCCATGAGAGGGTATTTCCCCAGTTGGTTTGGAAAAATAGGATTTTTTGCTCTTGAGCAGGTGATTGAACCCAGAGAAGCATGAAGAGGACAATAAGAACTTTTTTCATAAATGTTCAAAGTTGGTTATGGTTGGTTTTATGCAAGTATTTCTTTAATTATTTCTCCTTCAACATCGGTCAGTCTATAGTTTCTTCCTTGAAATTCAAAGGTGAACTCCTCATGGTCAAAGCCAAGTAAATGCAAAATGGTGGCATGAACATCGTGAACGGATACTCTGCCTTCGATACCTAAAAATCCGATATCGTCCGTTTTGCCATGGCAGGCTCCTTTTTTTACACCTCCGCCGGCCATCCACATGGTAAATGCATCGCCATGATGATCTCTACCCTTGAAACCCATTTCTTTGTTGCCCCTGTTTTCCTGCATTGGGGTACGGCCGAATTCACCGCCCCAAACAACCAATGTTTCATCAAGTAGTCCACGTTGTTTTAGATCTAACAGCAAAGCTGTGATGGGCCTGTCAATTTCACGACATTTATTGCGTAACCCAAGGTCAACTGCGGTGCTATGATCGGTGCCATGACTATCCCAGCCCCAATCGAACAATTGCACAAACCGAACACCATCTTCCACTAATTTACGGGCTAATAGACAATTGTTGGCAAAAGACTCTTTTCCAGGCTCCACCCCATACATTTCTTTAATGTTTTCCGGCTCACTTTCAATGTTCATGATTTCAGGAACGGCAATTTGCATGCGATAGGCCATTTCATATTGGTTGATGCGCGCCAGGATTTCTGGATCTGCATACTTGGCATATTCTTCTTTGTTGATTTTGTTGATGGCATCTATGGTACTTCTTTTGAGGTTTCGCGAAATACCTTTCGGGTCCTCTATATAAAGAACAGGATCTCCTTCGGACCGACATTGCACACCTTGGTAGACTGAGGGTAAAAAACCACTTCCCCATACACTCTTTCCGGCATCTGGGGTTTTTCCGCCGGAAGTCAACACCACAAACCCGGGCAAATTTTGATTTTCTGACCCCAAACCATAAGTTGCCCATGCTCCAATGCTAGGCCTTCCCAACCTGGGACTCCCTGTATGCATGAACAACTGGGCCGGCCCATGATTGAATTGGTCGGTATGCACAGCTTTTAAAAAAGCTACCTCATCGATTACTTTCTTGAAATGGGGTAAATAGTTGGATACCCAATTGCCAGATTCACCTTCTTGTGAAAATTCGGCCTGAGGGCCCAATAGTTTTGGGGTGCCTTTTATGAAAGCGAATTTTTTGCCTTGTAATAAAGATTCCGGGCAATCTTGATTGTTCAATTTATGGAGAACGGGCTTGTGGTCGAACATTTCCAACTGTGAAGGTGAACCTGCCATATGAAGGTAAATGACTGATTTTACTTTTGGAGTATAAGGAGGGGGTAAAGTAGCCAGCGGGTTTAGATCTCTGTCCGAGAAGACTATTTTTTCTTTTTTCCCTTTTGGTTCCAATGGATCACAACCTAAAAAAATGGAGCCTAAGGCCAATCCACCCAGACCAGTTGCACAATCTTTAATAAAATGCCTTCGGGTCTTGGCTTGCGCATCCCGCATCAATTTCTCTCTGATAAGTCGTTCTATCTGATCCATTTCAGGCCTTGGTTAAAAATTCATCTAGATTCATTATCGCATTGGCTACCACGGTCAACGCTCCGAGTTCTGCTGTTGGGTTTGCATCAAAATGTAAAAACTGAATTAACCCATCATTATCCTTTTTGAATTCGTTCAATGAAGTATCATACAACGCTTTTAGCGCATTTAATTTTTCGGGGGATATTGTTGATAGGGTTGCTTTTTCATAACCATGAATCAATTGTTCTTCAATAGTATCAGAGGATTGCATTGCTTTTGCCAGATGGTATGACGCTTCTAGATATACAGGGTCGTTCAATGTTACCAATGCTTGTAAGGGTGTGTTGGTAACCGTTCTTCTGATGGTGCATACTTCTCTACTACCTGCATCAAAAGTGAGGAAAGAAGGGTAAGGGCTTGTTCTCTTTAAATAGGTGTACACCGCTCTTCTATAACGATCTTCATTTTTACTTTCTAACCATTGTTCGCCACTATATACCGTTTGCCAAACTCCTTCGGGCTGTGGAGGCATTACTCCTGGGCCGTACATTTTGGGGCTGAGCAAACCTGAAACAGCCAAGGCTTGATCACGAATCTGTTCGGCGCTTAATCGTAGTCTGGGACCCCTTGCATAAAGTTCATTTTCTGGATCTTGTTGATAGGTTTCAGGGGTCAATTCTGAGTTTTGGCGATAGGTGCCAGATACTACAATTTCCTTAATAAGCGCTTTTATGCTCCATTGGTGTTCATTCATAAATCGCAATGCCAACCAATCCAGTAGACCTGGATGGGAAGGAAAATCGGATTGAGAACCTATATCCTCAACAGTTGACAAAAGACCTCTACCAAAGATTTGGTGCCAAACTCTGTTCACCAAAGTTCGAGCGGTTAAAGGATTTTTTTTGTCGACCAACCATTTGGAAAATCCCAAACGGTCCTTGGACCAAGATGCTTCCCAAGAATTCAACACCGAAGGTGTGGCTGGCTGCACCGTATCGGTTTGTAGCAACCAATTTCCACGTTCAAAAACTTGAGTGCTGCGCGATATATATTCCGGATTTTCGGCCATGACAGGCAGAATTGGAGCTTTAAAGTCGATTGCTTTGTCAAACGCTCTCTGAATTCTGGAAAAACCAGCTTGGTCACTTCCAGGAATATCTGGTAAAAATCCTAGCCAATAAATATGCAGAGCATTCGTGGTTTTGGGAATCTTGGGGTTATTTATTTCAATATGAATGTTGATCGGCCCATGCACTCTTTTGATGGGGATTCGTTTGGTTACGGGTTCTTCGGTCTTATTCAACGTAAATTGAGTCAGAATTTCGCCTTCGGCGTTATCTTTTCGAATGGTGAATGAAACCCCACTATAATAGGAGTAGTGCTTAAAATAGAGGTATTCTGAACCATGGGTAAATACGTTTTCCAATCTGCATGAACCATTGTTCCAAAGTACTGCAGAAGCATGGTCATCATAGGATCCATTGATAAAATCTTGTAACGAATGGGATTTGTATACAGGTTCCTGGAACCTCAAAAAATCTGTATAAACCTTGGCGGTATTTTCATCACCATGATTTGATAACCACGTATTGATTTCATCAATTGATTCTTGTTGTTCAGGAGTATAAAATCGCAATGCTGGAGCTTCATCTGGGGTGTCTTCATCTCGCGTATTGTTAAAAAATGCCATTACATTGTAATAATCCTTTTGTTTGAAAGGATCATATGGATGTCCATGACATTGCACGCAACCCATTGTGGTGCTTTGCCAAACATCGAAAGTGGTGTTCACCCTATCGATTATTGCCGCAACCCGAAATTCTTCATCATCAGTTCCTCCTTCATCGTTATTCATGGTATTTCGATGGAATGCTGTGGCGATCAACTGATCAATGGAAGGATTTGGTAATAAATCTCCAGCCAATTGTTCTATAGTGAATTGATCATAGGGTAGATCATTATTTAGAGCCTTGATAACCCAGTCACGATATTGCCACATGCTTCGCCCTAAATCTTTTTCATAGCCTTTTGTATCCGCATAGCGGGCCATATCCAACCACCAGCTGGCCCATTTTTCACCGAATGAAGGTTGAGCCAAGAGGCTGTCTATCATGCCTTCATAATCAAGCTTTCCTGTTTTATAATTTTGAAATAGTACAGTATTTGGTGGGAGTCCAGTAATATCTAAGGCCACTCTTCGGGCCAGTATATTATCTTCTGCGGACGGACTTGGTTCTACACCTTCTTTTTTTAAGCGGTGAAGTATGAATTGGTCTATACCATTGTTAACGACAGCTGTATTTTCACTCGAAAAGCCGGCTTCTTCGGTCAGTTTTGGAATTTCAACTTCTTGGGGCAGGCTATATGCCCAATGTTCACCCCAATTTGCGCCTTGGTTTACCCATTTGGTCAACAAGTCGATTTCCTCATCAGAGAGCTTTGGTTTTTCATAGGGCATTCGAAGTTCAGGATCTTCTTCCTTCAAGCGTTTTATGAACTCACTTCCGGATGCGTTGCCTGGAATAATGGCAGGTTTGCCCGATTCAGTATTTGCGAAGGCCTCTTCTTCAAACAAAAGGCTGAATCCTCCATTTTTTTTGACCCCACCATGACACGTGATACAATGTTTGTTGAGGATGGGTTTGATTTCCGCACTGAAATCCACTTCTTTTGAAGGTTTGAGTAAATTCCATAGGAATACCAAAGAAAATAAACCCAAAATCACCCCAATAACGGATACTATTTTCTTGTTCATATTTATGCTCGGAAAGCGCTAAACGCTGTGAATCATAAATATAGGAAATTTTGAAAGTGGTTTTGCTAAACTTCGCTGAACGACTTTTGAACGAAGCCAAACAATGGCTTCGTTAAGAAATGCACCTTATTTTTGGGAGGCAAAAAGCCCGTCCTCTCTTTTTTCTACTTGAAAAAGACCCAATTTGGATAGGTTCTTAGTGCTCTTGTCCCATTTTTTGCCACTGAGTCCAGCTTTTTGCTTTAATTCAGCTAATGGCATTTCATCCAAAGGTTTTAGAATATCCATGATTGTTTTCTCTTCCTCGGTAAGCTCTACCTGTTTTTTTTCGGGTCGCATTTGTGGGAAGAAAAGTACTTCTTGGATAGAAGAGTTATTGGTCATGAGCATCACCAAACGGTCAATCCCGATTCCAATTCCAGATGTTGGGGGCATTCCATATTCCAAGGCGCGCAGAAAATCTTGATCAATGAACATGGCTTCGTCATCTCCTTTTTCGGAAAGTTTGAGCTGTTCTTCAAAACGCTCACGTTGATCGATGGGATCATTCAACTCTGAATATGCGTTTGCCAATTCTTTTCCGTTGACCATTAACTCAAAGCGCTCGGTCAAAGCAGGATTGCTGCGATGCTCTTTGGTTAATGGACTCATTTCTTTTGGATAATCGGTAATGAAGGTGGGTTGCACGTAGTGGTGTTCACATTTTTCACCAAAAATCTCATCAATCAATTTACCGACTCCCATGGTCTCATCAACTTCAATGTCGAGTTTTTGGGCCACCTCACGTAATTGGGTTTCATCCATTCCAGCTACATCATGGCCAGTGTGGATTTTTATGGCTTCTAAAATCGGTACTCGGGCATATGGCGCTTTAAACTCAATTTCGTTATCTCCAACGGGCACTTTTGTGCTGCCAGTGGCATCCAAGGCGATTTTTTCCAACAACTGCTCCGTTGTATCCATCATCCAATTGTAATCTTTATACGCCACATAGAGTTCCATTACGGTAAACTCCGGATTGTGGGTACGATCCATTCCTTCATTTCTAAAGTCCTTGGAAAATTCATAGACACCATCAAAACCACCTACAATCAGCCTTTTTAGGTACAATTCGTTGGCAATTCGCAAATACAACGGAATGTTCAGTGCGTTATGATGGGTTAAAAATGGACGTGCAGCAGCTCCACCCGGAATGGGTTGTAGAATTGGAGTTTCAACTTCCAAATACCCTCTTTCATTATAAAACTCGCGTATACTGTTGGTAATTTTGGTACGCTTGATGAAAGTTTCCTTTACCGAAGGATTAACTACCAAGTCCACGTAACGTTGACGGTAGCGAAGCTCCGGATCGTTGAATTCGTCGTATACTTTTCCATCCGCGTCTACCTTTGGTAGCGGTAATGGACGTAAAGCTTTGCTCAACAAACTAAAGTTTTTGACCATGACGGTCTTTTCCCCAACCTGAGTTGTAAACAGTTCACCTTCTACACCGATAATGTCACCAATATCCAGCAATTTTTTGTACACATCGTTGTAAAGCGTTTTGTCCTCACCAGCGCAGATTTCATCACGGTTAAAATACACTTGTATGCGACCTTCACTGTCTTGTAATTCTGCAAAAGATGCTTTGCCTTGGATTCTTCTCGACATCAATCTACCGGAAATCACCACTTTTTTTCCTTCCTTAAAATCGTTTTTGATGCTTTTTGAGGTGGCATCTACTGGATAAAGTGCAGCAGGATAGGGGTTGATTCCCAGTTCCCTAAGCTTTGATAATTTTTCCCTTCGAACGATTTCCTGTTCCGATAGTTGCATAGTCGATAAAAAATTAAAGCGCAAAATTACACTTTTGCGCTTTAATTCCTTACTTGGCCTTGCTTAATGTGGCATAATTCGGAGTATATGGTTTCCCGGTCATGATTTGAGCCATGTCTTCCTCCCAGGATTCCAGTGGACTTTCTACGATCCGGTTGACCTCTTTTTCCTTTTTAAAGAATACCATTGTTGGAACTTTGATGATGTCAAGACCTTTTTCTTCTCCGGTGGGACTTTTTTTATAATGTTCCTTACGTCGGTCCAGAGCGACAATTTCTATTTGGTTCATGGGGAATTTGGCCTCATGTAAAATTTTTAGCATTCGAGGGACCTCTCGCTTACTGTCGCCACACCAGGTGCCCAGAAAAAGTTTGATGTGATGTTTTTTGAGTTGTTTTTTGAACATCTTCACCATGGATTTATCTACCACATAGTTCTCATAATTGGTACTAAACCAGTTTGCGTAGGGTTCGGATTGCAGACCTTCTAAATTTATTTTTCCGACCATAAATGTTTTACCATTTTCCAATTCAATTTCTTTGTTGAATTCTTGGGCAAACAAGCTTGTACTGATCATTAAGAATGTTGCTAAAATTGATTTCATGATTTTTCAGTTTAAAATTTGGAACCGAAAATTCTATAAAATCAGGGGTGGAATGGTTTTTTGATGGTTGGAAATAGGGACTAGACCCCAGGTGGAATTTTATTTTTTGAAGATGGAGACAATTTCCTGGCGGGAAGAAACTGCTAGTTTTTTGTACAGATTGTTGATGTGGGTTTTAATGGTGCTGTGGCTCACAAAAAGTGCTGAAGCAATTTCCTTATTGCTTTTGTCCAATAGAATTTGTTGTACTATTTTTTGCTCTTGTGGGGTCAGTTTCTGAAGTAGATCGTTCACTTTGGTCCTTGCTTTGGATTTTCTAGTTACAAGTAAAAATAAATTCAATCCAAGGGAAACGCCAAGTAGCATCAACACGCCCCATTTCCAATTCCAAATGGCAGAATCTTGAAAATTGGCCAATTGGCTATCTGTTGTGATTTCGGCTTCAAATTGCTTTGTAAATTCAGTGTTTGGATAGATGGCGTTCAAACGGTCAAGAAGTTGCTCGTAGTAGTTATTGGAAGCAATGTCCCCTAGATAATGATCATAGGTCTCATTTCGTTTGTCTGAGAGAAAATCGTAAATGAGTAATTCGGCCAAAGGTTCTCCGGAGTCTTTGCCAAACTTTTGAAGGGAGGCAAACCACTTTTCTGAATTTAATTTTCTGTTGGCCTCACTTCGGTAGTCGGCAAAATCAAAGATCATTTCTTCTTTAAGTGCGTCAATTTCCAAAGGAAGTGAGGATTTAGGATTTGACGAGCTAATGGTACAGAGTTCTTGGTCTTCGAAAGAAGTGGGAAATTCCAAAGAGTCATTGTTATTGGCAATAAACAGCACACTTTTACTACTGTTGCAAGTTCCCAAAAAATGACTGGCATCGGAATTACCGGAACAACCATCCAAATGAATTCGATATAAACGGTTATCTATTAAAAGATTGTCGCCAATAAATTGAAAAGTACCCAATGAGTCAACTGTGGTCTTACTTATGATTTGTTCCAGATAGACCCGAGATGTCTTTCGGTAATCCTCAACAAGGGATAGATATATGGTATTCCCTCGGTTTTCTTCGGAAACATGACCCGAGAAATTGTACTGCCCCATGACGGACAGGCTACCAAATAAGATTATAATAAAGGAAATGACCTTCATAAATTTTCTATCTGCGTTAAAAATAAAGGTTTTGTGTAACAATTGGTTAGGATTTAATACTAATAGGTTACATCAATCAAAATCAAATTAATGAGTTTCTGGAGAGTTTTATTGGCCGTTCTTTTCCCACCCTTGTCAGTCATCGGGAAAGGTTGTGGTTCTTTTGTTATTGTATTACTTTTAACACTTTGTGGATGGGTGCCTGGAGTTATCGGTGCACTTGTCATTTTAAATAATACGAACTAATATAACCACAATGAGAAATATCCAAATCTTAGTATGGGCCATAATTGTTGCCCTTACTTCCTCATGCAACTTTACCGAAGAAATTACTTTACAAGAAGACGGCTCTGGAAAGCTATCTATCAATTTTGATGGGTCGGAACTGATGGAAATGGCTGGTGATGAAATGAAAAAGAGCACTGAAAAACCGGTGGACTCTCTAATTTCATTTAAAGACTTATTAGAAGAGAAAAAGGACAGTATTGCCCAACTTTCTCCTGAAGAACAGGCTAAATTGAAAAAATTGGAGCCTTTCAACATGCATATGGTCATGAACCCGGATGAAAAAGTAATGAAGTTTGATTTGTTCAGTGAATTCAAAAATGTAAGCGAGGTAAATGATGCATTTAACGCTTTTCAAGGAGCAAACGTGCTGGGTTCCCAAAAAGAGGGCGCAGCTCCGCCACCAATGGAAAGCTCCGCTTCAGAGGTGAGTTATGCCTTTTCAAACAATAGTTTTTCGAGAAAAGCCAATATTTTAGATCAAGAACTGTTTCAACAGCAAATTGATAGCCTCCAAGGAGCCGAAATGTTCCTTTCAGGTTCTACTTATACCCTTAAATATCATTTCCCGAAAAAGGTGAAATCCACCACCGCGGAAGAGGCTACTTTTAGCGCAGATGGCAAGACCTTGATTTATGAGGTCAAGTTTTTGGAGTTGATGAAGGATCCTTCGCTTTTAGATCTTGAAGTGGAGTTGGAAGACTAGTTTCCATTTAAAGCTCTTTGTATCTTTGCCAGATGAACAAGAAAGTCCAACTGCAAGATTTGGGTTTTAAGGATTACAAGGAAACTTGGGATTTCCAAGAAACCCTTTTTAAGGAAATTGTTGATTTAAAAATCAAGAATAGAAGGGAAGAAGCGAATCTTGAAACCCCTAACCATTTTCTTTTTGTGGAGCATCCCCATGTGTATACTTTGGGAAAAAGTGGAGACATCGACAATCTTCTGGTGGATGAAAAGAAACTACAGGAAAAAGGCGCCACTTTTTACAAAATCAACAGGGGAGGGGACATTACCTATCATGGTCCTGGCCAAATTGTGGGTTATCCCATTTTAGATCTGGACAATTTCTTTACTGACATCCATAAGTATCTCCGTTTGTTGGAGGAGATGGTGATTTTGACGTTAGCCGAATATGGATTAAAAGCTGTCCGCTCCGAAGGAGAAACAGGCGTTTGGTTAGATGTTGGCACTCCTTTTGCTCGAAAAATTTGCGCCATGGGTGTTCGGGCAAGTCGTTGGGTGACCATGCATGGTTTTGCCTTGAATGTAAATGCCGACTTAGGTTATTTTGATATGATGATTCCCTGTGGCATCAGAGGGAAATCTGTTACCTCATTGAATGTGGAATTGGGTCAGAAGGAGGTTGATATGGAAGAGGTGAAACAGAAATTACAGCATCATTTTGCAGCACTTTTTGAAGCGGAACTTATTAAAGAAAAAACTGAAGCTTAAGCCTTGGTTTAGAATTTAAAGTTCATAAGAGGTCAATACCATTAAACCCCTTAACGTTCCCCCGTCTACGTCAAAATCTTTTGTTTTTAGCAACCCAACATCTTCCGCTAACCATTGCTTTGCATGTGAACGAATGGTTGTTCCCATGTTCATGATCAAGTCGTAGCTCAAAATAAAACATTCACGAGGCTCTCCATTTGGATCTATAATGGTTTCAGTTCCCTCTACTTTTCTATTGGTCATTTTCATGGAAATGTTCACTCCTCCAGGAGCACCACTCACTCTTAGATCCATAGTTGCATCGGGTAGGGTACGCCCTACGCTAAGGTCATTCGGGATATAGATGTTCGTTCCAGCTATATCTACATCCATATTGGAATATCTGGAAAGCATTCCACCACCCATGGAACTGAAATCAATATCAACTCCATCATCCGTACAGGAAATGGTGTATTGTGCACTGTTCAGAACGGTGTTTCCCATGGCCATTGAGTAGGTATAACGACCAGAATCTCCGGTCACCTCGTCTACTTTATAGGTAACGGTTCCTTGCGATATGCTGTCCTGGTCAAAGATGGTCAAAGTAAAATGCGCTCCTTCTTTCAGTGGATAAAATTTGCTACACTTTCCTTGAGCCCATAACTGACTTCCTCCAATTAAGGCAATCAGCGAAATTGTAAGGACAATTTTTTTCATTTTTATTGTTTTATAAATTCTACCCTTCTATTTTGTGATTTCCCATCTGGAGTATTGTTGTCTCCAACGGGTTCCAATTCCCCTTTTCCTTCGGAAAGTAATCGGTCTGACGAAATTCCATATACCGAGACCAGCGCATTTTTTACCGCTTCGGCTCGATCTTGTGAAAGTTTCATGTTGCCCTCATCTGATCCATCGGCATCCGTATGTCCGACAATTTTTAACTTCATTCCTTTTTCTTGCATGAGCACCTGCGATATTTGCCGTATGATTCCCATGGATTGGGGTTGAATGTTGGCCGAACCCGAATCGAACAAAATCCCATTCGTGGAAATCTTCCCCTCGGAGATGAGTTTTCGGCGTAGGTCAACACCACCCTCAGCAACTTTAAGGTTGGTGATAAAAACTTTTTCTTTTCCATCCTTAAAACCATTGGCAAGGAATTTTACTGTATGTATAACTGCGCCAGGGGCCACCAATCTGGGCACATCAATATATTTTACCTCGTTAACCCATAACCTAAAACGCAGTTTGTTCACGGCAATCGAAATGTGTGGGTTGTTCAATGCAACATCCCTTAAATCTGCCTTGACAGTGCTTCTTATTTCTCTTTTATTGTTGATGTTGTTTTGAACAGTAATTCCTATAGCGGCATATTGACAAAATGGTATCTCAGCATACGCATTGTTACTGCCCGGTTTAAATTTATCATCATTACTTAAGGTAATCGCCACCTTTGCCTGCGAGGAGGTTTGATTATCCACACCTACGGCAGCCAGATCAAATTCAATGGTATATTCTTCTGGCAGTTGAGGAACATCAGGTATGTAATAAATATTAAAACCAGATTTTAATTCCAACCATTTTTGGGGTGAATCACCTAAGGTGACCAATTCACCACCAGCATTGGTGTTCCATTTAGATGGAAAATCTCCAATGAAATCGTTACCGAAATCATCGTAGAATAACTGTTTGTCACCAGGGACATAGTCAAATTTGCTATAAACCTGAATAGTTTTCGGACCCCCTGCTTCGGGAGACCCAGTATCGGATGGTCCATTAGTGGTATTCCCTGGGGTATTTTGACCACCAGTATTATCAGGTGCTTTAGGATTTTTTTTATCCTTTGAGCCAGGTTCAAGGATACTATCCAGGGCCTGATCGGTTTTTTTTGTGGTTTCCTTTTCCACACGGCGTTCTATAGTCCGTTCTGCGGCTCTTTCAGCTTTTTTTCCTAATTTTTTCAGTAATTGCGCGTCACTATTGAGACTGTAGGCAAAAGCAAAAAGCAAGCAAAATACAGCTTTGCCCAAAAAAGAGGTTTTCATTTTTAAAGTGTTTAGATAGTGTAATCATCTGTAAATTAAAAATTTACAGGGCTTTTACCAAGAAAGGATGTGTGTTTTGCCCTTACCGTTGTATAAGTTGCAGTAATGAGGTTGCTAGTTCATTTTATACACAATAATGGAGTTTTCTTGATCCTTGGCAACCAACTCCAGTTTTTTATCATTATCCATGTCAACCATGTCTATCAAAGAGTTTCCAAAAACTGGGAAATTGGAAATAGGCTTTGCCTGACTATCAAAGAGGTATATTTTTTGATTCTGAAAGTCTGTAACACTTACATAGATTTTATCGTAGATGTAAAAAATCTTGGGTTTTGAATATACGCCAAGGTCCAGCGCTACTTTTTTTCCTTTTATGCTTAGCACATTATCATCCATAAAAACAAGAGTTTTACTTGTAGTGAACATTCCATGGTCTGCACTCAAGTTAAAATTGGTGGCTGTCAACTTTCCTTTGGTGTCAATTTGGTGTAACACCCCTTTTTTGTTGGTTACTGAAAATTTATTCTTGTATAGAAAGATTTCATTATCTGAAAAATCGATCTTGTCTTTGACTTTCAAACGTTCATGACCGGTTCTATGCAAAATTTTAAGGCTTTTATCTTCTAGTTGGAAAATCAAATAGTCCTTATTGGATACCCTAAAATGCTTTGGGGTGGATATTATCGGGCTTTGGGCCTCTGTGAACCTAAAGCCACCAACAGTTTGCATTTGGCTGTTATACATAAATACCTTGTTTCCTTGTGTGATCACAAACCTATAATTCTTGTTGCCCTCATAATCGAACACTGCCAAGGGATTCAGGTTGCCGCCTTCAAAGGTTTTCTTAAATGGCAGTACATCTTTACCGTTACGATCGATTATCATAAATTGATTGCTGGTACAAAAGGCCAATTGCAGCCGACCATTTTTATAGATATCAACTTGTTGAATAGGCCCCTGTATTCTCCCACTAAGCTGTTTGCTCCAAAGTATTTTTCCTTTGGCGGAAATCAAATACAGAATATTGCTTTGATCCTGGACTACGATTTCTTGTTTATTGGTGCGATGGTTCTTTACAAATTGAGGATCTATGGTAAGGTCAGTATCCAATTCTAAGGTGAATAGAGGAGTCACTGAATTAACGGCTACGGTTTTCCCCACTTTGGACACCAAGAAATTGGCATGAACAAATTTTTGGTCTGCAACTATTTGCGCAGCAAAGGTGTGGTCTGAAAAACTGGCTTTTTTAACCGAATTAAAAAATTGTGGGACAAAATGTTGTTCCGAAAGGAAATTAATTCCTGAATCATTGGAAATGAACAACATGCTGGATTCATTTGCAAGTTGCCCCATGGCCGTTTTATAGACGGGGGAATTATTAAATGAAGAGGTATTTCTATGGTTGCTAATAATGGCTTGCAAAGACTCCCTACGCTCAGCAAAAAGAAATGTATTCTCTAAAATAGTGCAGAAGTTGGATTTGAAATTTTTGATCAGAGGGTTAAAACTAGCAACTAAAAAATCACTTTTTTTCAAGTTCATTATTTCGCTGCCTTGATAAACTGTGGAAGACACTTTATCAGCATTCAAAGCTTCAGTAAGACTTTCGGTTCCAAAGGAGCTTAAGAGAACTACTTTTTGATTATTAGAATATATGATTCCGACTTCCTCAATGGTGTTGAATAGGGAATCTACAGGTTTAACCCGGTCCAAATAGGTATTTTGGTTTTTGGCGAATGTTTGATAGTCATCAAAAGTGTATGAACTAATTGCCTGGGCACTCATTGGAGCAAATTGAGGTGTTTTGTGAGCAAGGGGATTGGTGCCTCGAAATAAATTGATGAAGTTTTTGGTCGAATCTGATGCAACGGCCACTCCGGTTAGACCAATATTATCAGAATTGGAAGAAAAATCCATGGAAATCCAATCAGCGAATGTGTTTACACGATTGTCATCCTCTTTCAATTGACCTGAAAATAGAGATGAAGGTTCATCTAAATTAACGAAAAATGTAGCCGACTTGATTTGACTGGAGGTGTCATACAATCGTTTCAAGGTAGGGTTTACAGGATTACCTTTTTTTGTTCGCACCATGTTCTCTAGGAGCATTAGCGAGCTGCCTACCACTATGTTTTTGTCTAACAACATGCTAAACACCTCTTGGTCTTCCAAAGTGTATTTGGTGATGTTTTTATTTTGATAGGTAAGCGTTTCTACAGTTTTGTCGGATAGATCATCAACATTAAAAAAATTGGGAGACGACTCCAAAATCAAAACAAATTCATAATTGTCCTTTCCAATGGAGTAGAGTCCAAGTAGGCTTTTTGATTCTGTCTTTATGTGGTCCAGCACTCCTGTTTTGCCCTGTATTTCTTTGTATAGGGAAAAGTCCTTGGAAGCTTCAAGGACGGAGCTGTTTTTTAGCTCACTTTTAAAATTGGTGAGATTGTTTATTTTAATGATCAGAGCGGCATTGGAAGGAAAATATTCCAATAATGAATCCGTGTTTTTTACTTCAGTTTTGCAATTGATAAGAAAAAGCGCAAGCAGTACTAGGAGTGCCTTGAATTTCATTGTTGAAGTTTCGAACAAATTTAGGGTTTTAGATATCCAGTGTCAACTGTTCTGGAAGTTGTCTGAAACTTTTTCTATGGTATTTGGTCAATCCATATTTTCTAATGGCCTCTCGATGTTCTTTTGTGGGATATCCTTTGTTCTTTTTCCAATTATACATGGGAAATTCTTCATGAATCTTGGCCATATATGCATCTCTATGGGTTTTGGCCAACACTGATGCCGCCGCAATGCTCATATATTTTCCATCACCTTTAATGATGCATTGATGAGAAATCGACGGATAAGGTTTAAAGCGGTTCCCATCGACCAGAATAAAGCTAGGGGATTTCTTTAGTTGGTCCAAAGCACGATGCATAGCCATAATGGATGCGTTAAGAATGTTGATTTTGTCAATTTCTGCTTCAAAAACATGACAAACCGAAAATGTTAGGGCCTCCCTCTCCAAAGTTGGTCGCAATAGTTCCCTTTTTAATTCTGACAATTGTTTGGAGTCGTTCAATATTGAATTGCTAAACCCTTTGGGTAAGATGATGGCCCCAGCGGTGACCGGCCCTGCCAAGCAACCCCTTCCGGCCTCATCCGTTCCGGCCTCGTTGGTAAATTTAAAAAAAGGTTCAAGCATGTGTGTATAGACAGGTTTGATCCACCTAAAACAAGGTATTGTTAAAGTTGTCCAATATTATTGATTTTTAAGGTATAAACTTTCACATTTCTTTAGAAACAAAACATATACCTTTGCCTGACCAATAATATGGAATGAGATTTTTAGTATTTGCCCTTCTCCTTTTGGTGAGCCCAACCTTATCAGCCCAACAAGATTCCCTACCCCCTGTAAAGGAAGTGGACTCCATAAATAAGGTTCGAACAAAAGACTCAATAAAAACCAAAAAACCAAATTTCCGAATTCCCGAAAGGGCTGCAAAGGAAAAAGATACGGTCCCAATCACAGATTATAAGATCATTTCTTACCATAGGGATACTACCATTGTTGATACTACCCTGACCATTAGAAAAGAATACAAATACAATTATATACGACAGGATGATTTTGAGCTGATGCCTTTTTCAAACATTGGCCAACCCTATAATGTTTTGGGGAGAACCTTTTCCAATAATACATTGTACCCTCAAATTGGTGCTGTTGCGAAGCACTCCAATTATTTTGAAATCGAAGACATCAACTATTACAACGTGCCTACACCCATGACCGAACTAATGTTCAAAACTACATTGGAGCAAGGGCAGCTGTTGGATGCACTCCTGGCTTTTAATTTCAATAAGAGATTTAATGTCGCAATTGCGTTTAAAGGTTTTAGGTCGCTCGGAAAGTATAGGTTTGATCAAGCGCAATCCGGAAACTTTAGAACATCGTTTAATTATGCAAACGAAAAGGGCAACTATAATATAAGGGGGCATATTGCAGCTCAGGATATTGAAGGAGAAGAAAATGGTGGGTTGCTGAACAGAGACCAGTTTGAAGATACCGAAACGGATGACTTTACCGATAGAGCACGGATTGATGTGCGCTATACCAATGCAAACAACAGGATTTTGGGTAAACGATATTTTTTGGATCATGAGTTAAAACTGTTTAAAGGAAAAGACTCCACCAAAACCCGACCAACATCTCTGGCTATTGGACATGAGTTTAACTACGAAACAAAATTCTACGATTTTACACAATCTGCCCAAAATGATGCCTTTGGTCTGGACCCTTTTGTGACTCCTATTGAAGATCGAGCACGATTAAAGACCATGTTCAATAGAGGGTCATTAAAATTCTCGAATAAAACCTTGGGAGACATAAAAGGATGGGCAAGCCTTTATAGCTACAATTATTTTTTCAATAGCATTCTTATAACCGACGAAGGCACAATTCAGAACCAGTTGAAAGGGGAAGAAATTGCTGTGGGAGGAAGCTATAAAAAGAATTTTGGCAAGTTACTATTGAAAGGAGATATCAATTACAATGTTTCTGGAGAATTGGGAGGAAGCTATTTTAATGCCTCAGTGGATTATAAGATCAACGATAACAATTTGATCTCGGGTGGTATACATGCCTCATCTCGAATGCCAAATTTTAATTACTTGTTGTACCAAAGTGATTACCGTAACTATAATTGGCAGAACACGGATACATTTAACATGCAACAGATACAAAGTGTACGTTTCGGATTTAACTCAAAAAAATTGGGGCATCTGCAAGCAGAATACAGTGCTTTGGACAATTACACCTATTTTGAATCCATAGCTACCCAAGAGCAAATAGACAATGCGCAAGAAACAGCTTTTGTGAAACCCTTCCAACAGACAGAGACCATAAACCATTTAAGGGTGAAATACATGAAAGACTTTAAATGGAGAAGATGGACGTTGACCAATACCGTACTTTATCAAGAGGTAACACAAGACGACCAAGTCTTGAACCTACCTCAATTGATTGCAAGGAATTCCCTGTTTTTTTCAAAAGATGTCTTCAAAAAGGCCATGTTTCTGCAAACGGGGGTTACCTTTAAATACTTTACTTCCTATAATATGAATGCCTATAATCCTTTATTGGGCGAGTTCTATATTCAAAACAGAGAGGAATTTGGAGCATACCCACTGTTGGATGTATTCATAAATGCCAAGGTGAGGCAAACAAGAATATATTTTAAAGCAGAACACCTGAATTCAATCTTTTCAAAACCCAATTATTATTCAGCACCAAACTATCCCTATCGTGATTTTGTGATCCGCTTTGGACTAGTTTGGAATTTCTTTTCTTAAAATTTTATTTAGTTGAAATAATTTGTGGTTGAAAAACAGGGTTTTACGAAAGAAGATAATCTTTTGAAAAAAAATAGTTCAAAACTATTTGCGGAGAAAAAATAAGCTAACTATATTTGCACCCGCTTAGCTGATAAGGCTGGGTGGTAAACGACAAAATGGGAGGGCTCTGTTAGGCCCGATTTTTTTCTCGTTTATGGATTTAAGAAGTTCATTGACATATTGTATAGACAGCGT